>NZ_JAVIYS010000001.1:0-3569378 GCF_031453395.1 Microbacterium sp. SORGH_AS_0454
TCGTGCAGGCCCGCGTAGGTGAGCTCGGCCGGGAGCAGCATGCCCAGGCTCGTCGTCAACAGTTCGAAGGTACGGTCCATCAGCTGCCGGATCAGCGCCGACTCGATGGGGGTCAGGGTGCGCGGCTCGATCGGCGCGCTGCTCTTGCCGCCGAGCATCTGCACGACCCACGTCAGCGCCACGCCGAGATCGAACTGCACCACTCCCGGCTCGTCGCGCCCCGCGGTCGCACCGGTGACCATCGCGGTCGTCGCCGGGAGGGTGTCGGCGTACTCCTGGTACGACATCGACTCCACGCCCTCGAGCGTCAGGTGGGTGCGCATGCGGACCTTGCCGGTCAATTGCGATGCCCACTGTCGCGCGAATGCCTCGAAAGCCGCCTCCAACCGGCGCCGGTGCTCCCGACCCAGCTGGACGGGGCGGCTGAAGTCATAGGCGGGATAGCGGCGCAGGGGGTCGTCGCGGACGGCGGTGGTCGCCATGGCGGTCTCCTTGGGAGTGGTGGTCACGAGGGGTCAGCCCTGCGGAGCGGTCTGGACGAGTCCGGGGATGAGAGCACGTACCTTCTCCTCCTCGGTGGATTGCACGACGATGTCCACGCGGCGGTTCGCCGCCAGATCTTCCGCGGTGTCGCCCTCGACGAGGGGGCGTTGATCGGAGTAACCGACCGCCTGCACACGGGACCCGGTGATGCCCTCGTGCTCGACGAGGAACCGTGCGACCTTGGTGGCGCGTCCGCTGCTGAGCTCCCAGTTGCTCTCGTAGGGGGCGACCGCCGCGCGATGGTCGGCGTGCCCCTCGATACTGAGGGGGTTGCCCGCGGCGGCCAGCACGTCGCCGACCGCGTCGAGGACGGCATCCGCCTTCGCCGAGAGGTCGGTGCGGTTGTCGGTGAAGAACGTCTCGGCGCCGACCAGGCCCACCTTCAGACCGCGCTCGTCGATGACGAAGTCCACGGTCTCGGCCAGGCCCTGCGCTGCCAGCGCGGAGGTGATCTGCTGCTTCATCTGCTCGAGGTTGTCGCGCTCGCGAGCCGCGCGCACCGCGACGTCCTCGACGCCCTCCTCCGCCAGCAGCTCGGGCGGGATCACGAGCCCCTCGGTGAAGTCGCCGCCGCCCGGCGTCTGGGATTGCCCGAACGCCTCGGCGAGACCGTTCTTGAGCTGTTCGTACTTGGTCTCGTCGACGATCGACACGGCGTACAGCACGATGAACAGGCACATCAGAACCGTCACCATGTCGGAGTAGGACACCGCCCAGCGCTCATCGGGCTCGTCGTGCTCGCCCTCGTCGTGGCCGCGTCCGCGCGCGGGGCGCCTGCTGCTCACTCGGCATCCCCGGTCGCTGCGACCTTATCCGGCCGGGGCTCTTTCTTCTTCTTCGGTTTGTAGGTGGTCAGCGCCAGCAAACGCTCCTCGACCAGGCGCGGCGCGCTGCCGGCCTGGATGGCGAGGATCCCCTCGCACACGAGCGTCATGCGCTCCTGCTCGACGGCGGCCATGCGATTCAGCCGCCCCGCGATGGGGTTCCAGATGAAATTGGCCGACAACAGGCCCCAGAGGGTGGCGACGAAGGCGGCCGCGATCATGTGGCCGAGCTCGTCGGGCTTGTCGAGGTTCTCGAGCACGTGCGTGAGCGAGACGACGGTCCCGACGATGCCGATCGTGGGTGCGTAGCCGCCGAGGGCGGAGAAGAACCGCGCGGCCACGCGGTTGCGCGCGGCCTCGGCGACGATCTCGTCGTCCATCAGCGTTCGCAGCTCTTCGGCGTCGACGCCGTCGGCCACCGCCTGCACGGCGCGGCGGGTGTAGTCGTCGGGGGCGGAGTCGAGCTCGTCCTCGAGGCGCAGCAGGCCCTCGGTCCGCGCCTTCTCGGCGTAGGAGACGAGGATCGGGATGACGGCGGCCGGGGTGGATCGCGGACCGCGCGCCATCCGACCCAGCGAGCCGAAGGCTGCGATCGCGTCGCGCAGCGTGTGGCTGGCGATGCCGACGCCGATGGTCGAGCCGAGCACGAGGATCATCGGGGCGGGCAGCAGGAGCGCGCTCAGGTGGGCGCCCTCCATCGTGATCATGGCGTACAGGGCCCCGAAGGCCACGACGACGCCGACGACGAAAGCGATGTCCATGTCAGCGCTCCGACGGGGCCGAGAGAGCGGATGCCGCGGCGAGCACGCGCGCGCGGTAAGCGACGATGCGCTCGATGAGCTCGTCGAGGCTCTCTTCGACGTTGTAGACGCGGCCGTCGACCATGTGCAACGTGGTGTCGGGAGACTCGTGCACCCGTTCGATCAGATCGGGGTTCACCGCGAATCGCGTGTGGTCGAGACGGGTGAGCGTGATCATCGGGAGATCTCCGGTCGATGGGTGAGGGGACGCCCCCGACTATCGCGACGCGGCCCACCGCGGGTAACTCGGGTGGGCCGCGCCATCGAGGGGCGCCGGGTCAGCGCTTGAGGTTGGTGAGCTCCTGCAGCACCTCGTCGCTCGTGGTGATGATGCGTGCGCTCGCCTGGAAGCCGCGCTGCGCGACGATGAGGTTGGTGAACTCCTGCGAGAGGTCGACGTTGCTCATCTCGAGCGAACCCGAGACGAGCTTGCCGAAACCGGCTTGACCGGCCTCGCCGACCTGCGCACCGCCGCTGTTGACGGAGGCGCGATAGGCCGTCCCGCCGACCTTCTCGAGGCCTTCGGCGTTGGCGAAGGTGACCATCGCGACCTTCGCCAGGGTCTCGGTACGGCCGTTCGAGAACGTGCCCACGATCGAGCCGTCTCCGGTGATCGAGTAGGACTGCAGGGTGCCGGCCGCGGCCCCGTCCTGCGAGGTGATCGCGACCGTGCTCAGGTCGGCGAAGCCGGTGACCGCGGTGAGGTCGACCGCGACGCCGCCGGCATCGAGGGTGAGTCCCGCGCTCTGGCGGCCGTCGGTGAACGCCAGGGCGCCGGTCGCGCCGCTCACGGGTTCGGTGACGTCCCACCCCGTCGCGGTCCGGGTGAAGGTGAGGCTGAGGGCGGTGGTCGTGCCCTGGGCGTCGTGCACGTCGATGTCGCGGACGAGCTGGTCACCGACGGCGGCGGACGAAGGCAGGTTGCCCGTCACGGTCGCCGCCGTGGTCGCGCGCGCCGGCGAGACCACCCCCTGGGGCAGGGAGATGTTCCCGACCGCTTGGCCGGTGCCCAGGACACCGTTCTGGGCGATCCATCCCTGCACGAACGCTCCGTCGGCGGTGACCATGTTTCCGGCTCCGTCGAAGCCGAAGCCTCCCGCGCGCGTGTAGAGGGTCTCCCCGCCCGAACGCACCGCGAAGAAGCCGTCACCCTGGATCATCAGGTCGCCGCCGCGGCCGGTGGTCTGCGCGGCGCCCTGGCTGAAGTTCGTGCGGATGCCCGCGACCTGGACGCCGAGTCCGACCTGAGCGGGGTTGCGACCGCCGGCGCCGGCGCCGGGGATCGCGGCACCGCCGACCGCCTG
Organism: Microbacterium sp. SORGH_AS_0454; assembly: GCF_031453395.1. Taxonomy (NCBI): domain Bacteria; kingdom Bacillati; phylum Actinomycetota; class Actinomycetes; order Micrococcales; family Microbacteriaceae; genus Microbacterium; species Microbacterium sp. SORGH_AS_0454. The sequence continues at coordinate 3,472 of NZ_JAVIYS010000001.1, forward strand.
CGACAGCGTGTCCTGGAAGAGCACCGAGGAGCCCTTGAATCCTGCGGTGTTGACGTTGGCGATGTTGTTGCCGGTGGTGTCGAGCATGGTCTGATGCGCACGGAGTCCGGAGATGCCGGACGAGAGGGAACGGAGCATGGAGGTCTCTTTCGTGTGGGTGGTCAGGCGGACGTGCGGGAAGCGGCGGTGGCGAGGGAGGTGATCTCATCGAGCGCGACCGTCGCGTCGCCGATGGTGACCTGCGGGATGGCGCCGTCGAAGCTCACCTTGGTCACGGTCCCCGTGACGGCGAGACCCTTCGCGTCGAGGTAGCCGGCCTGCTGCCCGATGAGCGTCGAGGCGGCCTGGCGCATGTCCAGGGCGAACGCCTCGGTGGAGGTGCGGCTCATCGCCGTGAGCTGCTCCATCATGGCCAGCTGCGTGGTCTGCGAAATCATCTGGTTGGTGTCCATCGGGGTGGACGGGTCCTGGTTCGTCAGCTGCGTGACGAGCAGTCTCATGAACACCTCGCTGTCGAGCCCCTTCTTCGCCGCGACGGCGGTCGTCGTCGCGGTGGTCGTGTTCGCGGGGATCGGGGCGGGCGAGCCGGTGACGGCGGTGACGGGCATGGCGGTCCTCTCAGACGAGAATGTCGAGCCCGCGACCGGTGACGGCGGGCGAGAGCGCGGGCAGGAGACGGGCGGGGGGACGGGCGGATGCCGACGGGGCGGTGTCGTCAGGGCGTTGAACGCGACCGGGGTCGGACGAGTCGGCCCCGTTCTCCCCGGGAGCGCCGCGCTCGCCCGTTCCGGCGTCGGCGGTGAGGGACGACCCGAGGCTGAGATGGGCGTGCGGCATGACCGCGGCCAGATCGCGGCGGAGGTCGGCGACGATGACGCGCAACGCCTCACGGCCCGCCTCGGTGGCTCCCGCCAGGTCGATGCGCACCTCGCCCCCGGCGCCGAGGTGGGCGCGCACGGTCACCGGTCCCATCTCTTCGGGGGTGACGGTCAGCGTGATCTGGTGGGCGCCCGCCGGGCGCTGGGCGATGTGCATGATGGCGGGTGCGACCTGAGCGGCGATCGAGCGCGGGGTCGCGGTCGGCGCAGCGGTCCGCTCCGGGGCGGGTGCGAGAGGGACGGATGCCGACAGGGGCGCGGTCGCCGCGACGCCGGTCAACCCGGCGGTCGCCGCCACCGACGGTGCCGCCTCGTGTCGGGTCGGTGCGTCCTCCGGCGCGGCGGCGAGGGCGAGCCCGGTGACGACGACGCCGCCGGGGTGCGCCGGCTCGGGCGTGCCCGCCGGTCCCGCGGCGGCGGCCGGGGGAAGGGCACGGACAGGCGCGCCGGTGGATGCCGGCACGGCCCGCGGAACCTCGGGCCCGAGAGGTTCCTCGGAAAGGATCGCGGTCGACGGCGGTACCGCCGCCGCGGCCTCGCGGGGGGAAGCGACGGCGGCACCGGGCCGCGCCGATGTCGGCAGGGCGGCGTCCACGCGGGTACCGGCGGTGACCGCTGCGGGCGTCGTCGGATCGGACGGGCTCTCGGTACCGCTTCCTGCGACGAGCGCGACGGGCGCCGTGTCGAGGCGAGCGTCGCCCGCGGGTCTCGCGGCGTCGGTGGCGATCCCGGCGAGGGGCACTCCCCCGAGGGGACCGGCCTCCGGCTCTCCGACGGCCGGGACAGGCGTCCGTGCGAACGGCTCCCCCGCTGCGGCTGTCGCGATCGACTCGGTCGCGGCGGTGGGCGACGCGGCGCTCCCGGCCATCGGAACGGCGTCCGCCCGGACAGCCGCGGACGCGGGTATCGCGATACCCGTGAGGGCTTCGGGCCCGACGACCGCGGCATCCGCCCCCGAAGACGGCCCCGGTTCGGCGGGACGATCATCGCGGCCGTCCGCGGGGGCGTCGAGGGTGTCTCGCGCGGCGGTCGCCGGCCCGGCCGCGAGAACCGGAGCGGCCGGATCATCCCGACTCACCGCGGCGTGGGCCAGCGCGTCCGCGAAGCTCGTGCGCGTGGCCGCGGGCCCCGACCCCTCGCCCGTCGAGCGCGCACCCCGGGGCGAGGCGGGCATCGACCCCGCGGTCGGCAGCAGCATGCTCACGCGGCGCTTCCCGCGTCGCGCGCCGCACGCACCACGGCGATCTCGTCGAGCGCGCTCTGTTCGGCGCGCCGTTCCTGCGCGAGCTCGCTCGCGCGATGGGCGCTCTCGAGCCGCTCGAGTCCCTTGAGCTCGCGGCGGGCCTCGACGTGGGCGGCAGACGCGGCCTCCGCGGCATCCTGGCGCAACTGCGCGAGAGCACGCAGGTCGGCCAGCGCCGCCTGCCCCGAGGATCGGGCCGCGGCCATCGCCAACAGCGTCGCGGGGTCGTCGATCTCGGTGGCGATGTCGCTCAGGCTCGACACCGCGTGCTCGACCGCCGTCTCGGCGGCGACGGCCTCGGCGCGAGCGTGCGACAGCGACTCGGCCGCGGCGCGCTCCTGCACGCCGCGCACCCGCAGCAGCCCGGAGAGGGGGAACGTCATGAGAGTCCTCCGAAGGTGGTCGTCAGGGCGGCCAACCGCCGCCAGGAGTCGTCGGTCGGGGTCAGATCGTCCATGCGCTGGGTGAGGAACCCGTCGATGGCGCCCTGATGGGTGAGGGCGGCATCCACGAGCGGGTTCGCCCCCGCCTTGTACGCGCCGATGTCGATGAGGTCGTTCGCCTGGCGACGGGCGGCGAGCACGCGGCGTAGGGTCACCGCCGCCTCGCGTTGGTCGGGCGAGGTCACCTTCGACACGACGCGCGAGACCGACCCGAGCACGTCGATCGCCGGGAAGTGGCCGCGCACGGCGAGACCGCGGTCGAGCACCACGTGCCCGTCGAGGATCCCGCGCGCGGCGTCGGCGACCGGCTCGTTGTGATCGTCGCCATCGACGAGCACGGTGTACAGCCCCGTGATCGACCCGGTGGGCCCGGTGCCCGCGCGCTCGAGCAGGCCCGCCAACACCGAGAAGGTGGAGGGCGGGTAGCCGCGGGTCGCGGGCGGTTCCCCCGCAGACAGTCCGATTTCACGCTGGGCCATCGCCACGCGCGTGAGCGAGTCCATCATCAGCACCACGTCGAGGCCGTCGTCGCGGAACTGCTCGGCGATGCGCGTCGCGACGAAGGCCGACCGCAGGCGCGCCATCGCCGGTTGATCCGAGGTGGCGACCACGACCACCGCGCGCGCGAGGCCCTCGGGACCGAGGTCGTCCTCGAGGAACTCCCGCACCTCGCGACCGCGCTCGCCCACCAGCGCGATCACGGTGACGTCGGCGGTCGAGCCGCGCGCGATCATCGACATCAGCGACGACTTGCCGACCCCCGAGCCCGCGAACAGTCCGAGTCGCTGGCCCACGCCGACGGGGGTCATCGTGTCGAGCGCGCGCACACCCAGCCCCAGTTGGCGGTCGATCCGCTGGCGTCCGATGACGCTGGGCGCGGTGTTGCCCAGGGCGACGACGGGGGCGCCGGTGAGCGGGCCGAGACCATCGATCGGGCGACCGAGACCGTCGAGGACGCGCCCCAGCAGGCCGCGACCGGTCGGCACCGTCAGCGCCGCACCAGAGTGGTGCACCGCCGCACCGACGCGCACACCGGTCATCGGGCCCATCGGCATGCAGCGCACGGCCTCACCGTCGACCGCGACGACCTCGGCCTCGATCTCGACGGCGCCGGCCGCTTCGATGCGCACGCGGTCGCCGACGGCGGCGGGGATGCCGAGCGCCTCGACGCCGAGACCCACCACGGCCTTCACGACCCCCGAGCGGCGCGGACCGGTCGCCCTCAGTGCGCGCTCCCAGCGACGGGTGGCGACACTCACGAGCCGGCCTCGCCGTCGTCGTCCAGAGCGAGTTCTGCGCGCGCCCGCTCGAAGGCCGCACCGATCCGCGTGTCCACGCTGCCGTGCGCGATCCGGACAATCGCGCCGCCGGGATCCACGTCGGCGTCCGCCACGACCTCCACGCCCTCCGCGAGTTCCGCGGCGGCCGCGTCCCGGAGCGTGCGCAGGTCGCGTTCGTTCAGGTGCACCCGCACCCATGCCGCGCGGGGCGTCTGGGCCGCGGCCCGCCGCATCGCGTGCGCGGCCGAGCGGGCGGCATCCGACATCTCCGTTCGGAGGATCTCTGCGGCCATCTCGACGGCGAGCTCCTCGAGGCGTCGCACATCGGATGCCACGAGAGCGCCGATCTCGGCGTCGAGCCGGGCCTTCGCCTCGCCGAGAGCCGAGAGGGCTGCCCGGTGGGCCGCGTCGGCCGCGGCGTCGCGCGCGGCGATCCGCCGCTCGTCCGCGATCCGCTCGCGCTCGAGTTCGGCCCGGGCATCGCGGCGGCCCGCGGCGAACCCGTCGGCGTATCCCCGCGCCCGTGCTCTGTCGACGACCTCCCGCGCGTCCGGTCGCGCATCTCCCACGCGCGGCACCACCAGCGGCGTGAAGACGGAATCGGACACGGTGGTCACCCTGCGGTTGTGGCGAAGCCGATCCGTGGCCAAGTCGACGAGCGATCCGTGCTCTTCCCGGACTATCGCGACGGGTGCGCCCCGCCGTAACCGGCCGCCTCCGAGAGGGCGGTCGGCACCGTGGTCACTCGATCAGTTCGTCGTCGTCCTCGCGCGCGAGCGTGATCTCCTCGGCGGCTTCGAGCTCGCGGATGACGCGCACGACCTCGGCGCGCGCGTCGTCCACCTGCCGCATGCGCACGGGGCCGAGAGCGCGCGTCTCCTCGTCGAGGTTCTCGCGGTTGCGCTCGGTCATGTTGCGGCGGATCACCTCGCCGATCTGATCGTCGGCGCCCTTCAGCGCGAGAGCGAGGATGCGCAGGTCGATCCCCCGCAGCACGCGCTGAGCGTCGCGGTCCTCGAGCCGCGAGATGTCGGCGAAGGTCAGCATGCGGCTGCGAACCTCCTCGGCGAGCACCTGATCGCGGTCTTCGAGGCCGGCCAGCAGCGCCTTCTCGAGCGCGGTGTCGGACCGATTGATGATGTCGACCAACGGCTGCACGCCGCCGATCGCCTCGTGCGCCTCGCGGATGCCGAAGACCCCCGTCCGCGCACGCAAGGACTCCGCGACCACGGTGATCGCCTCCTGGGAGGCGACCCCGAGCTCGGCGATCGCCTGCGCGACGTCGGTGCGCAGCGGGTCCTGCAGCGCGGCGAGGACCGCGGCGGCGCGGTCCGCGCGGAGGTTCGCGAGCACGACGGCGACGGTGGTCGGCATCTCGCCGTCGAGGATCGTGGCCAGCTGTGTGGGGTCCGCGGCGTTGAGGAAGTCGAACGAGACCACGCCCTGCGACATCACGCGCCCGACCATGCCCACGGCCTTCTCGCGCCCGAACGCCGTCTCGAGCAGCCCGGTAGCGAACTGCTCTCCCCCGCGGCTCATGAGCGATCGACCCGAGGCGATGCGGCGGAAGTCGGCGAGAGCCGCGGCGGTGGCCGCGGTGTCGATGCTGCCGAGCTGCGCGAGCTCGCCCGCCAGGAGCTCGGCCCGGTCCTCGCCCAGATGACGCAGCACCTCGGCGCTGGTCTCGCGGTCCATGTTGAGCATGACGATCGCGGCCTTGCGCAGACCCGACGTCGCAGCCGCCGGCACGGCGAGCACCTCGGTCACGGCGGTGGCGGGGGCCTCCTCGGCATCCGTCGCCCGGGTGTTCAGCAGGCTCATACCGTCGCCTCATCCATCATGTGGGCGAGCGCCTTCGCCGCGTTCTGCGGATCGCTCTTGGCGAGCTGGTCCACCTCGCGCCGTCGCTGCTCGACGAGCACCTGCGGCGACTCCGGCTCCTCTTCGATGTCGAGGAGGGTGGGGATGATCTTGGTCGGCGGCACCGCGGGCAGCGCGATGGGCTCGGCCAGGCCCTTGAGGGTCTTGAGCTTCTGCTCCTCGGTCTCGGTCATCGTCGCGAAGTACTCGATGGGTCCGTCGTCGGTGTAGAGCGTGCGGCGTTTCAGGCGGCGCCGGACCAGCAGGGCGATCACGAGGATGAGGGCGGCGAGCACGATCGAGCCGCCGATAATCGCCGCACGCATGAGCTCCGACTGCACCAGCGCGGCCTTCTCGGCCTCCGCGGCATCGAGTGCAGCGGTGGCGGCGGCGGCGGCGCTCTGGCTGAAGTCGACGAACTCCACCGTGACGGTATCGCCGCGTGCCGCGTCGATTCCCGCCGCGTTGGTCACCAGCGCCTGCACCTGTTCGGCCGTGACACCCTGCACCGACCCGCGATCGAGGGCGATGCTGACGGTCTGCCGGGTGACCTCTCCGGCCGGCGTCGTCGTCTTCTCGGTGGACTTGTTGACGGCGTTGTTGCGCGTGGACTCCTCCGACTCGAACGACCCCGCTCCTGCGGTGTTCGGCACGGCGATGTTGTCGGGTCCGAGCACGCCCGTTCCCCCCGCTTGACCGCCGGTCGAGGTCTGAGTGCGGGTCTGCTCGTTCATCATCACGCCGCCCTCGGGAGCGGTGTAGGTCTCGTCCATGCGCTCGGAGGTCGAGTTGGCCACGTCGGCGCTGACGCTGACGGTGGAGTTGCCCGGCCCCACGATGGTCTCGAGCATCTTCGTCACCGCCCCGGCGACCTTCGCCTCGTGTTCCGAGGCTTGCGTGCTCGCGGAACCGGTGAGCCCCTGCCCCACGGCCGCGAGCACCCGACCCGACTGATCGGTCACCGCGACGTCCTCGGGGGTCATCCCGGGGATCGAAGCGCTGGTCAGATGCACGATCGCGGCGATCTGGTCGTCGCTGAGGTTGGCCCCGCCCTGGGTCTTGACGAAGACGGATGCCGTGGGGTGCTGCGTGTCGGCCACGAACACGCTCTGCTCGGGAATGGCCAGTTGCACGGAGGCCGCGGTGACGCCCGACATCGCCCCGATGGTCGCCGCGAGCTCGCCCTCGATGGCGCGCTTGTACGTCACCGACTGCTGGAACTCGCTGGCGGTCACGCCCATCTTGTCGAGGAGCGTGTACCCGCCGGTGTCGTTGGTGGGCAGCCCCGCCGCCGCGGCGGCCAGACGCTGCGGGTAGACCTGCGCGTCGGGCACCAGGACCGTCGCGCCTCCCTCGGTGAGCTCGTAGCTCACCCCCGCCGATTTGAGCTGCTCCACGACCGCCGACGCGTCGCTCGGGCTCAGGCCGGTGAACAACGGACTCATCTGCGGTTTCGCGAGCCAGCTTCCGAGCGCGATCACGCCCATCACGACGAGGGCGGCGCCGATCACGGCGATGGTGCGTTGAGCGACGCTGAAACCGGCGACGATCCGCTTGAGCCTCTCGATCGAGGACGCGAGCACGCGGGGCACGTCAGGCCTGCATCCGCATGACGTCGTTGAACGCGGCGACCCCGCGATCGCGCACGGCGACCATCAGGTCGAGCGTGACCCCGGCGCGCGTCGAGGCGAGCGTGGCCTTGTGGATGTCGTCGAGGTCTCCGGTGACGGCCTGCACGGCCAAGCCGTTCGAGGTCGACTGCAGCTGCTGCAGATTCTCGACGGCGGCGGCGAGCGACGTCGCGAACGATTGTCCGCCCGCGGCGCCGCCGATCGCCTGCGGTGCCGAGGCGGTCTGCTCGAAGCTCAGCGGGCTGAGGGGCGTCACGCCCGCGGCTGCGATCGGGTCGAGGGGAATGCTCATCAGCTTCGTCCGATCTGCAGGGCCGCTTCGTAGCTCGTCTTGGCGCGGTCGATGACGGCGGCGTTGGCCTGATACCCGCGCTGGGCGAGGATCAGCATGCTCATCTGGTCACCGAGGTCGACGTTGGGGTACTGCACGTAGCCGTTCTCGTCGGCGTAGGGATGCTCGGGCTCGTAGACGAGACGCCCCTCCGCGGTCGACTCGCGCACGCCCGTGACGTACACGCCGGGGGTCACGGTGCCCTCGGCCGCCGTGACGTACTTCTCGCGGAACATGTCCTGCCCCGCGGGGGTGGCGGTGTTGACGTTGGCGATGTTGTCGCTGATGGCATCCAGCCACTTGCGGTGGGCCGTCAAGCCCGCCCCCGCCACGCCGATCGCGTCGAAGCTCATGCGGAAGCCTGACCGATCGCCTTGGTGATGGACGATGCCTGGCCGCTGAGGGCCTGGGCGGCGAACTGATAGCGCAGCACCGTGTCGATGTTCGACATCGTCTCGGTGTCGAGGTTGACGTTGTTGCCGTTGAGCCGAGTGGGCTCGAGCGAGCGCTGTACCACCGCTTCGACGCTGCCGGACCCCCGTCCGACGGCGCTCGCGAGCTCCTCTTCGAACGACACGCGTTTGGCGTGGTAGCCGGGCGTGTTGACGTTGGAGATGTTCTCGGCGATCGCGCGCTGGCGCAGCGACAACGCGTCGAGAGCGCTGGACAGGGCTGTTGAGGTGACGGATTCGAGCACGCGGCACTCCGGTCGAGGGGCGAGCCGATCCGTGGCCAGTCGTTGAGCGATCCCTGCTCGGCACCGACTATCGCGACGGGTGCGCTCCGGCGTAACCGCGAGGGGGATTCGAGGACGGATGCCGGCCCGGGACGCCCGCGGCACGCGAGCGAGGCGACGGGCTGCGGTTATCCGCGCACGTCGAGGTAGACGGGTGGGCTCACTCGCGTGGGCGGGATCCGCCGCAGGGCCGCGAGCTCGCGCGCGACCTCGGAACGGGCGACGCCGAGTGCCTCGATCGCGCGGAGCTGCCTCTCGAGCACCTCCCGCGCCCGGGCGACGAGGTGCTCCGGGGGCGGACCGGCCGGTCGCACGAAGGACCCGGGCGCCATCTCGTCGCCACCGTCGAGGGCGCGCTCGAATGTGTCCAGGAGGTCGGCCCACGCCGCGTCGTCGGTCATCGCTTCCTCACGAGACGGTGAGCGCGGACGCCGCGGCGTGCCAGGCCTCGCGGAGCGGGGCGATCAGGGTCGCGCACTCCTGTGTGGCCGCCGTGTCCCGGCCGACGTTGGCCACGATGAGACGACCCGTGATGTAGGTGTAGAGCCCCCGCAGCCCGTCCGAGCCGTCCCAGCCGTCGTCGAGCGAACCGTTCAGTTCCGCGATGATCGCCTGCGCGTGCGTGAGGTACGTGCCCGCCGAGGGCCAGTCGCCGCTCTCCTGCGCGGCGCGCGCGCGCTCGACGTCGACGAGCAGACGGTCGTAGAGCATGGTGACGAGACGCTCGGGGGTGGCGGATGAGACCTGCTGCTCGAGGTATTCCTGCTGGGCGCGGGCGAGGGTGGTGACGGGCATCGATCTGTCTCCTGTTCGCGGTTACTGGGACGGCGGAGTGAGGGCGGCCAGCTGCGAGGTGAGCCAGGACGACTGCGACTGCAGACCCGACAGGCGGACCTCCATCGCCGAGTAGGTGCGCTCGAGCGTGGCTCGGCGCATGTCGAGCCGCAGGTCCATGCGTTCCACCTGCTGCTGCAGCGACCTGACCTCGCTCTGCTGGCCGGTGATGCGCTGGGTGAGCAGGCCGTCGTACTTGTCGGAGTACTGCGTCGTGCTCGCCTGCACGCGATCCGCGACGGCCGAGAACATCGCTTGTGTCGCGGCCGGGTCGGCTCGCATGGCCGCGGCGAACTTCTCCTGGTCGAACGACAGCGCGCCGAACTTGTCGACGCTGATCCCGATGGTCGACGGCGAGACGGAGCCGACCGGGCTCTGGACGGCGCTGGCGAGGGCGCCGCGGAGTGAGCGGACCGTACTGTCGCCGGTGAACACGCCGAGGGTGGTGGCCGAACCCGGGGCGGCGACCGTGGCCTTGGAGCCGTTGTCGATCCGCGTCAGCAGGGCGGCGATGTCTTTTATGAAGGCCGCGGCGGTGTCGGATTGCGCCTTGCCGTCGGCGGCGACGGTGACCGTGACCGGCTGCGTCGACGTGGCGCGCACCGTGATGTCGACGCCCTCGCCGATCCCGACGAAGGTGTTGGAAGAACTGGTGACGCTCTGTTCGGCGGCGGTCCCCGCGAACAGGCGGATGACGGCATCCGTGCCGCGTGCGACGATCGCCGCGCCCGTCTCGGTCGTGACATCGTCACCGGTTCCCGCGGCGACGTCGGCGGCGCTGCCGCGGTGCAGGGGTGAAAGCGGCCTCCGCCCCCGTCCGGTTCGCGGTGATCTGCACCCGCGACAGGGGCTGGCCGTCGGCACTCCGACCGCCCGGTACGACCGTGGCGGTGACGCCCGTGCCGGAGGCGTTGATGGCGGCGACGAGGTCACTGGGCGCGGCACCGGCCGGGGTGATCTCGGTGACGGTCCCGTCTCGGGCGACCAGGGTGAACGGGCCCGCGAACGCGTCGGCTCCCCCGGGCGCGGTCACCACGGCGTGAGCGGTGGCGAGGGTGTCCACCACCACGGCGGTCGAGAAGGCGCGGGCCTTGTCGCCCGCGGTGACGGTCACGGCCTCGGCGGAGCTCGTCGCTGAGAAGCGCGCGAGCGACGTCGCGGATGCCGCGGTCTTCGCCTTCTCGGCGAGGCTCTGCAGGGTCGTGTTGAGCGACTGCAGGTTGGCGATGACGGTGTTGCGATCGGTGATCTTGTTGGTCACCAGGGTCTTGGGGATCGCGGCGACGTTCATCAGCGCGTCGATGACGTCCGCGGTCTTCATCCCGGATGCCAAGCCGTCGATGTTCATCGTGTCTCCGCCTTCCGTCGGTGAAGCGATCCCGGGTGAGGCGACGCCCGAGCAGGAGGAACCTCCCGCCCGGGCGTCGTCGGTGCGTCAGCGCTGCGGATCAGCGCAGGAGCTGCAGGACGCCCTGGCCCGACTGGTTGGCCTGGGCGAGCATCGCGGTGCCCGCCTGCGCCAGGATGTTCGAGGCCGTGTACTTGACCATCTCGGCCGCCATGTCGGTGTCGACGATGCGGCTCTTGGCGGCGGAGAGGTTCTCGGCCGAAACCTGCAGCGAGTTGATGGTCGACTCGAAGCGGTTCTGGACGGCACCGAGCTCGGCGCGAGCCGACGACACGGACTTGATCGCCGTGTCGACCGCGGTGATGGTCGTCGCCGCGACCGTCGGGGCTGCGAAGCCGTCGGTCGTGACGATGCTCGTGCGCAGATCCGTGGCGAGCGTCTTGATGTCGGCGACACCGAGGTCGACGGAGATCTGGCTGGACGCCGAACCGTCCGCTCCGATCTGGAAGCTGAGCTTGCCGTCCGCGGCGGCTCCTGCGGAGCCGTCGAGGAGCTTGATGCCGTTGAAGTTCGAGCTGTCCGCGATGCGCTCGAGCTCGTCGACCAGCTGCGTCACCTCGGAGGTGATGGCCTTGCGGGAGTCCGCGTTGTTCGAGTCGTTACCCGCCTGCACCGCGAGGTCGCGCACGCGCTGCAGGATCGAGTGGACCTCCGTGAGGCCGCCTTCCGCGGTCTGGATGACCGAGATGCCGTCCTGGGCGTTACGCGCGGCCACGTTCAGGCCGTTGACCTGCGAGCGCAGGCCCTCGGAGATGGCGAGGCCGGCGGCGTCGTCGGCCGCACGGTTGATGCGCAGACCGCTCGAGAGCTTCTCGAGCGACTTCGACACGTCGTTCTGGTTCGACGACAGGTTGCGGTACGCGTTGAGGGCACCGACGTTGGTTGCGATCTGAAGACCCATGTTGTTCCTCCGTGGATGGGATATTCGAAGCGGAGCCGTCCGTGGCCTCGCATCCCCCACCATCGCGACGGATCCATCGACGCGTAACCGCCGTGTCCGGCGAGATTCGCGCCTCAGGCGGGAAGGGCCAGTCCCCTCAGGTCCACGCTCGGCCCCGTCGCCTCTCTTGCGGCCCGAGCAGAGGACACCGCGACGGGACCGAAGACGCCGTCGAAGAAGGCCGCTTTCGTGGCCGTCGATCGGTCGGGCGTCGTACCGTTCTCCCAGGCGTCGAGGGCCTCGCGCATGAGGGTCAGACCGACTCGTCGGAGCTTCGAGACGTAGGCGTGACTCACTTCGAGGTCGGCCGCGACGTCTTTCACCATGCGCTCGTCGAGGTACACGCCGCGGATGACCTGGCGCATCTGATCGGGCAGCGCGCCGATGATGCGGTCGAGCATCCGCTGCTTCTCCGCCTGCTCGACCGCGTGTTCGGGAAGGATCACGGTGTCGGTGAGATCGGGAGCCGAGCGGGAGTCGTCACCCTCGAACTGCGCCTCGAAGCTCGTTCCGGTACGGACCATCTCGTCGAGCATCTGCATCTTCACCACGACCTCGGCATCGAGGCCGGATTCGGTAGCCAGCTCTGCCACGGTCGCCGCGCGCCCCGTCCGCACCCGCACGAGCTCATCGGCCACGCGCACGCGTTCGATCTTCTCGCGACCGCGTTCGCCCGCGGGATCCGCCGAGCGCATCTCGTTGAGGATCGCCCAGGTGATCTTGGTGCGTGCGTAGGCGCCGAACGGGATGCCGCGTTCGGGTTCGAACTCCAAGGACGCGGTGGCCAGACCCAGATACGCCGCCGACAGGAGGTCGTCGAGGTCCACGTGCAGGGCGGTGCGCGCTTTCTCGACGGCGAGGTACTTCGCCAGGGGCAGGTTCTCCCGCGCGAGACGCTCGGGCGACATCGGGGTGGCGGAATCGGAGGGGGCAGTGACGCTGCTCAACACGGATGCTCCTGCTTTTTGCTCGTTTATAAGCAGAAACTAACACAACTCCCAGTCGACTCCGAGGCCGCGCCCAGCAACGAAGGAGATACGGCGCGTGGGGCGGGACGCTTCGGCACCGCGCCGCCGGCCGGCGCTCGACGACTGTCGCGGCGCACGCTTCGATCCGCAGGGGCAACCGACGGCGCCGGCGATCACCGCCACCGCCCGAGCACGCTCACGCGCCCCCCACGCCGCGCTCCGGTGCGAACGGTCGTCGCGCACCACCAGCGACCGAAGACGACCTTCTCGACACGTCGGCGCGCTCATTTTTCCACGTTTACGAGTGAACGTAGCACGCCGATACGGAAAGGCCCCGCCGACCGTCCCAGACCGGCCCCCGCGCTGCAACGGAGAGCCCTCAGCGGGTATCGACGAGGACATCGACGAGACGATCGACGATGTTACCCTCGCGCCATGTCGCGCGTCTCCGGCGCGGTCGCTCGAGTGCGCTCCTCCGCGCTCGGGGCGGCCGCGGGTCTCATCGGCTGGTTCGTTCTCGTGGAGCTGGCCAGTGGCATCCTGCAGGGTTTCTACATCCCCCTGTTCCCCGAGATCGTCGCGCACCTGGGCATACGCGACGCCGACATCAACTGGTTCGAGGCCGCGCAACTGCTGCTCTCGGCCCTGGTCCTCCCCGTGCTCGCCAAGCTCGGCGACATGTTCGGGCACAAGCGCATCCTGCTGTTCTCGGCGATCGCCACCGCGGTGGCGAGCTGGGCGCTGGTGTTCGCCGACTCCTTCGCGACCTTCCTCGTCGCGTGGGCCTTCCAGGGCTTCTACGTGGTGTGGCTCCCCCTCGAGATCGCGCTGATCTTCGACCGCGGTCGGCGGCAGCAGCGCGGAGTCTCGCAGACGCGCCGCGCCGCGGGTCTCATCGTCGTCGGCCTGCATCTCGGCGGCATCCTCGGCGCCCTCGCCGCCGGCCGCTTCTTCGCCGCGAGCGGCGGCAATCTGCAGCTCGCGCTCGCGATCCCCGCCGTCGTCGTCACCCTCATCAGCGTCGCCATCTGGCTGGGCGTCCCGGAGTCCGAGCGTTCGAGCGGCGCACGGCACCTCGATCTGGGCGGCTTCGTCATCCTCGCCGGTGCGCTGCTGTTCCTCACCGGCGCCCTCTCGTTCGTCCGCCTCCCCGCGGGCCCGGGCCCGGTCGTCATCGGCGCACTGCTCGCGATCGGCCTGGCCCTGGGCGCGTTCTTCGTCCGGTACGAGCTGCGCCAACGCGACCCGGCGATCGACATCCGCATGCTCCGGAGCCCCGAGATGTGGCCGGTGCAGGCGACCGCGTTCCTCGTCGGCATCAGCCTGCTCGGCGCTCAGGGCCCGCTCGTCACCTACCTCGGCACCGATCCCGCGATCGGGTACGGCCTGGGCCTCGATACGACGCAGCGCTCGAACGTCGTGGGGGCCTACCTGCTCTCGCTGATCGTGGGCGCGGTGCTCTTCGCCGTCACCTCGCGCCGCACCAGCCCCCGCGTCTCGCTCATCGGTGCGGCAGTCCTGGTCGGCATCGGGTACGGCCTGCTCCTGCCCCTCCACGATGAGCCCTGGCAGGTGCTGGTGAGCCTCGGTGTCGCCGGGGTGGGGGCGGGCGCCCTCATCGCCGCGATGCCGGCCGCCGCGGCCGCCGCTGCTCCGCGCGGACGCACCGGTATGGCCTCGGCGATGACCAACACGACGAAGATCATGGGCGGCACGATGTCGTCGGCGTTCTTCGGCGTCGTTCTCGCCGGCGGTGCGGCCACCGCGATCGGCACGGCCGCCCCCTTCACCGGGTACGTCACCGTATGGGTCGTCTGCAGCGCGAGCGGCCTTCTCGCCGCCGTTCTGCTGGCCTTCGTCCCGAGTGTCGCGTTCTCGGACACGGTCGAGCGAAGGTCGCCGCCACCGCCGCGCGCGGCGAGTTGGTGTGACCGCCGGTCAGCGCGTCTTCAGCGGCCCCCGCGCCAGCAGGTGCTGCGCCGACTGCGCCACGGGGCGCAGGGTCACCAGGTCGAGATTCACGTGGCCGGGCGCATCGAGCGCATAGGCGATCACATCGGCGACATCGCCGGCCGTCAGCGGCGCCTCGACACCCTCGTACAGCTTGTCGGCGGCATCCTGGTCTCCCCCCAGGCGGTTGAGCGTGAACTCCTCCGTGTGCACCATTCCCGGGGCGATCTCGATGACGCGCAGCGGTTCGCCGTTGAGCTCCTGGCGCAGCGCGTGCACGAGCATGGCCTCGCCCGCCTTGGCCGCGTTGTAGCCGCCACCACCCGGGTACGCCGTCTGCGCGGCGGTGGAGGTGACGAAGAGCACGTCGGCGTGACCGGTCGCGTTCGCAGCCGTGCGCAGAAGCGGCAGAAGGGATGCCACGAGCCGCTGTCCCGAGAGCACGTTGGCCTCGAACATCCAGCGCCAGTCCTCGGCGTCGCCGTCTTCGATCCGGTCGCTCCCGCGCGCCCCGCCCGCGACGTGCACGAGGGCGTCGACGCCCCCGGTCTCGCTCAGCCAGGTCGAGAGACCGGCGATGTCGTCGGCGTCGGTGAGGTCGGCCGCGTGCGCGACGACCCCCGTCTCGGCCTCGAGGGCTCGGAGACGCTCGGCGCGGCGCGCGACGCCCACGACGTCCCACCCGCGCGAGCGCAGCAGCCTCGCCGTCGCCTCTCCGATACCCGAACTGGCCCCGGTCACCACTGCGCGTCGCGTCATGGCATCCACGCTATCGCTCCCGTCCGACACCGGCATGGCAGAGGTGTTACGGCCCATGTCCGGGTCGCTTGTCGGCGTCCGAGGCTGTCCCTACGCTCGCAGCAGGCCACGGCGACCGCCCGGCCTCCCGAAGCTGAGGAGCAGTCATGTCGGTACCCGAGAACTGGCGTTTCGAGACCAAGCAGATCCACACGGGTGCGCAGCCCGACCCGGTCACGAAGGCTCGCGCCACCCCGATCTACCAGACGACCTCGTACGTGTTCGACAACGCCGACCACGCCGCGAACCTCTTCGCGCTGGCCGAGTTCGGCAACATCTACACGCGCATCCAGAACCCCACGCAGGACGTCGTCGAGCAGCGCGTCGCGGGCCTCGAGGGCGGCACCGGCGCCCTCCTCGTCGCCAGCGGCCAGGCGGCCGAGACCTTCGCCGTGCTCAACATCGCACAGGCCGGCGACCACATCGTCTCGTCGAGCTCGATCTACGGCGGCACCTACAACCTCTTCAAGTACACCCTCGCCAAGCTCGGCATCGAGACCACGTTCGTCGAGAACCAGGACGACCCCGAGGAGTGGCGCGCCGCGGTCCGACCGAACACGAAGCTGTTCTTCGCCGAGACCATCGGCAACCCCAAGATCAACGTCCTCGACATCCGCTCGGTCGCCGACGCGGCGCACGAGGCGGGTGTGCCGCTCATCGTCGACAACACGATCGCGACCCCGTACCTGATCCGCCCCTTCGAGCACGGCGCCGACATCATCGTGCACTCGGCGACGAAGTTCCTCGGCGGGCACGGCACCACGATCGGCGGCGTGATCGTCGACGGCGGCACCTTCCCGTGGTCCGAGCACTCCGACCGCTTCCCCGGCCTCACGACCCCCGACCCCTCGTACCACGGCGCCGTGTACACGCAAGCGGTCGGCGACGGTCTCGCCTACATCATCAAGGCCCGCGTCCAGCTGCTGCGCGACCTCGGCGCCTCCATCGCCCCGCAGAGCGCGTGGCAGCTGATCCAGGGCATCGAGACCCTGTCGCTGCGCATCGAGCGCCACGTGCAGAACGCCCAGGAGATCGCGGAGTGGCTCGAGTCGCACCCCGACGTCGCCACGGTGAACTACTCCGGCCTTCCCACCTCCCCCTGGTACGCCGCCGCCAACAACTACGCCCCCAAGGGCGTGGGCGCGGTGCTGTCGTTCGAGCTCAAGGGCGGTGTCGAGGCGGGCCGCGAGTTCGTCAACTCGCTGAGCCTGTTCAGCCACCTGGCCAACATCGGCGATGTGCGCTCCCTCGTCATTCACCCGGCCTCGACCACACACTCGCAGCTGACCCCCGAGCAGCAGCTCACCGCGGGGGTGACCCCCGGCCTCGTGCGCCTGTCGGTGGGACTCGAGAACATCGCAGACCTCAAGGCCGACCTCGACCAGGCTCTGGCATCGGCGCGTCGCCTCTCGGAGGCCGCCCGCGCCTGACGGCCCGCACGAACGCCCCGCCCCGTTTCTCCGGGGCGGGGCGTTCCCGCGTGCCGGCGGGGCACCGACGAGGCACTCCGGGACAGCCAGGAACACCCCGGGCCGATCCACCCCGGGCCGTCACACCTTCTGCCGCGGACGCAGACTCCCCAACCCGCCGTCGACCCCGAGCACCTGCCCCGTCACCCACGCGTTCTCGGGCGCGAGCAGGAACTCCACGGCGCGCGCGACGTCGTCGGGCTCGCCGAGCCGGCCGAGCGGGTGCATCGCCTCCGAGACCTTGCGCGACATGTCGCTCGAGGTGAGCTTCTCGGTCAGCCGGGTCTGCACGAGTCCCGGCGCGACGGCGTTCACCCGGAGTCCGTGCGCGGCGTAGCTCGCCGCCGCCGACAGGGTCAGGCCGATCACCGCGGCCTTGGCCGCCGCGATCCCGTCGTGGTTCGGGAGCCCCGCGAGAGCGGCCGCCGACGACACGAGCACCACCGCCCCGCCGCCGCGCATGTGCGCCCCCGCCGCGCGCACCGCCGCGAAGGCCGTGGTGAGCGAGGCGGCGATGAGCTCGTCGTACTGCTCGCGAGAGGTCAGGTGCGCGGGCTTGAGCAGCATCGACCCCGCGAACACCGCGATCCCGTCGAGCTCACCCGCCTCGCCGACGACGCGGTCCACGGCGTCGAAGTCCGTGGCATCCAGGATGAAGTCGGGCTCGATCCGCGAGGAGTCCCGCGCGGTGGTCACGACACGGTGACCCGCGTCGCGCAGTCGTGTCGTCGTCGCCTGACCGATGTCGCTCGAGGCCGCGATGAGGAGGAAGTTCGCCATGCCGCGATCATGACGAGCCGACCCGTGCGACGGCGGGGGCTGGACAACGGTGTCCACCGGTGGTCGGGGCATCGCGCAGACCCTCGTCGTCGCCGCGCCGGTCGTAACAGTTCGTGCCGACCCTCCCCGCCTAGGGAGAATGGATGCCATGGACTGGCAGATCTCCGAAGACACGGTGCCCTCGGCCCCGGTGACGGAGGCGGACGCCCGCTCCCTCCTCGGCAGACCCCCCGCGACCGGCGCGTGGCGCGACGGCGACCCCGTCGGCGACCGACGCTTCGCCGCCTTCGGCGTCTTCGAGACCGAGAGCGGCGAGTCCCTCCCCGCGTTCCGCCTCGCCTTCGAGACCTGGGGTGAGCTCTCCCCCGCGCGCGACAACGCCGTCCTGATCCTGCACGCCCTCACCGGCGACAGCCACGTCCGGGGGGCCGCCGGCCCCGGTCACCCCACGGCCGGATGGTGGAGCGATCTCGTGGGCCCCGGCGCCGCGATCGACACCGACCGCTACTTCGTGATCGCCCCGAACATGCTGGGCGGATGCCAGGGCTCCACCGGTCCCGCAAGCATCGCCCCGGACGGCTACGAGTGGGCCTCGCGCTTCCCGTACCTCACGATCCGCGATCAGGTGAACGCCCAGGCCCTGCTCGCCGACCGTCTCGGCGTCGATCGCTGGCACGCCGTGGTGGGCGGATCGATGGGCGGCATGCATGCCCTGGAGTGGGCCGTCGGTTTCCCCGACCGGGTCGAGCGCGCGGCGATCCTCTCCGCGCCGCCCATCACCACCGCCGACCAGATCGCGTTGAACTCCGTGCAGCTCGACGCCGTGCGCGTCGACCCGCGCTTCGCCGGCGGCGAATATTACGACTCCGGCGACGGCGACGGCCCGCACCGCGGTCTCGCCCTCGCCCGGCGCATGGCGCTGCTGAACTACCGCAGCCCCACCGAGCTGAACCAGCGTTTCCAGCGGTCGTGGCAGTCGGGGGTGAGTCCCCTCGGCCGGGGCGGACGTTTCGCGGTGGAGTCGTACCTCGACTTCCACGGCAACAAGTTCACGCGCCGCTTCGACGCCAACAGCTACCTCGTCCTCGTCGAGGCGATGAACTCGCACGACGTCGGCCGTGACCGCGACGGCGTCGAAGACGCGCTGCGCCGTGTCACCGCCACGACCCTCGTCCTGGGCGTCGACAGCGACCGCCTGTTCCCCATCGACGGGCAGCACCGCATCGCCCGCGGCATCGCGAACACCCTCGACGGAGACGGCGCGATCGTTCTGTCGAGCGACTTCGGCCACGACGGCTTCCTCATCGAGACCGCCGCGGTCGCCGCGCACCTGCGCCGACTCCTCGCGACCTGACGATCCCGGATGCCGCGACCGCCCGACCGCGTCAGCGCTGCGTCGGGATCGATCCGGTGATCGCGGTCTGCGCAGCCTCGGCCGCCGGCATCCGGTGATCGGGGTGGCGTCCGCTGCGGTCCTCGACCCGGTACGCCACGATCGCGACGACGAGGCCGCCCGCGGCGAGCACCGCACCGACCCACGCCGGCGCCACCAGCCCCAGTCCGGCGGCGATCGCGAGGCCGCCGAGGAACGCTCCGAGGCTGTTGCCGATGTTCAGCGCCGAGTGGTTCAGCGCCGCGGCGATCGACTGATTGTCTTCGGCGACGTCCATCAGACGGGTCTGGATGGCGGGGCTGAGCGCCGAGCCGCAGAACGCCACGAGGAACGCGAACAGCACGAGACTCACGATCCACCCGGCTGTGAGAGCCAGACCCACGGATGCCGCGCCCAGGGCGATGAGGCCCGTGAAGAGCCAGAAGCGCAGATCCTTGTCGGCGAGGGCGCCGCCGACGATGTTGCCGATCGTCATGCCGATGCCGACGAGCACGAGCACGAGCGAGACCGTCCACTCGGGCTGGCCGGCGACGCCGGTGATCATCGGTGCGATGTAGCTGTACATCGCGAAGGACCCGCCGAAACCGATCGCCCCGATGCCGAGGGCGAGCCAGACCTGACCGATGCGGAACACGCGCAGCTCGTCGCGCAACCGCCGACCGGGCGAGCCGGGGTGCTTCGGCACGAACAGGGCGATGCAGACGGTCGCGAGCAGGAAGATACCGGTGACCACGGCGAAGGCGGCGCGCCAGCCGACCTGCTGACCGAGGAGGGTGCCCAGGGGCACGCCGACGACGTTGGCGATGGTCAAGCCCGTGAGCACGAAGGCCACGCCCTTGGCGCGGTTGCCCGGGCCGAGGGCGTCGGCGGCGACGAGAGCACCGATGCCGAAGTACGCACCGTGCGGGAGCCCGGCGAGGAAGCGGGATGCCGCGACGAGTTCGAACGTGGGGGCGATCACGGTCAGCAGGGTGAAGAACGCCAGGGCCGCGGCCAGCACGATCATCACGCGGTGGCGCGGGAAGCGGGCCACGGATCCGGCGATCGTGGGAGCTCCGACGACGACGCCGAGGGCGTACAGCGAGATCAGCCAGCCCGCCTGGGCGATCGCGTCGTCGGGAGAGGCCGCCCAGGCACCGGGGACGAGTTCTCGGGCGATGTTGGGCAGGAGGCCCATCACCACGAACTCGGTCATGCCGATGCCGAAACTGCCGATGGCGAGAGAAAGGAGCGCCCGCATCGCCGCACCTCTCGAGGTCGTCGAAGAGGTCACCAGGCGATGCTAGTCGGCGGGGCGGGGTCGGGTCGAATCGTTTCGAGATTCGGGGTGGCGTTCTCTCCCCCGCGAGCCGTCGCTCCTCGACAGACCGCGGAGCGGAGGAGGTCTCCGCACGCGAGACGGAGCGAGCGGCGCCGGCACGAGACGGCGCGGCTCAGCCGCGGGTCAGTCCTCCCGGCGCTCCAGCGCGTCCTCGAGGCGCTCGATCTTGCCGTCGAGCTCGCCGGTGTGCCCGGGGCGGATGTCGGCCTTGAGCACCAGCGAGACGCGCGAGCCGTAGGGCATCACGGCATCCGTCGCCGCCTTCACCACGGCGAACACCTCGTCCCACTCCCCCTCGACCTCGGTGAACATCGAGGTCGTGCGGTGCGCAAGGCCCGAGGCGCGCACGACCGCGACCGCCGCGGCGACCGCATCGTGGACCGATCCGTCGGGGTTCTCCGTGGCAGCGGTGCCGACCCCCGAGGGGGCGACCGAGAAAGCGATGAGCATGGATCGAGACTACGTCCCCGCCCCGCGGCGCGGAACGGGGAGACCGCGGTCAGCGCCCGGTCGGAACGCGGGCCGGGATCGGCCGACGCCCCGTCACGATCTCGCGGAGCCCCGCGGGCGGGCGCACGCGCCCCGTGGGAACGCGCACGACGCGCACGACGGCCCACACCAGCAGAACGAGGGCGAGCAGGTTGCGCGCCTCGAGCACGACCACCGGGAAGGGGTTCGGGTGCGTCGCCATGAGTCCGTCGTACAGCAGCGGGTACATCCACTGCGTGAGGGCCGCGATCACGAGCGTCATGCCGGCGAAGGCGTACCAGCGACGGCGGTCGATCATGAGCCCGAGCACGACGGGGGCGAACAGCCACACGTAGTACTGCGGCGAGCCGACCTTGTTCAGCGCGATGAACGCGGTCACCAGCGCGAGCGTCAACGGCGGGAAGAGCGACAGGAAGGTCGCCCCTCGGCGCATCTTCGTCACCCCGACGATCGCGACGGCGACCATCGTGAGCAGCATGATCGGCGTCATCGCGGCGATGAGGGGCTCGGCGCCCGGACCGGTCACCTGGAAGGTGAGCACGCCTCCGTCGTAGTACACCTCGCTGCCGGGCACGTAGAACGCGGCGAGGAACATGTACAGGCCGCCGACGGGGGCCTCCATCTGGATGCCGCGCGAGGTCTGGTCCCCGACGAATCCGAAGACGTAGGGCGCCCCGCCCAGGGCCACCACGGGGATGATCGTCGCGAGCGACACCGCGACGGCTCCCCACACCAGCGCCAGCCGTCGGCGCACGACGATGAGACCGGCGGCGAGGATCGCGGCGGGCCAGACCTTCATCCACACCGAGATCGAGAGCAGCAGGGATGCCACGAACGGGCGCCGCAGCATCCAGATGCTGCCGAGGATCGCGAAGGGCACCGTGATGCCGTCGATGCGGTACAGGCCCACGGGCCCGATCAGCAGGATCGCGGCGAGCCAGAACCAGGCCGCGAGCACGCGACCCGTCGAGCGCCCCTTGCCGACCAGCACGACGAAGGCGACGAGGTTGAACAGCGCCACGGTGATCACCCAGGCCGGCGTGTAGCCGACGGCCCAGGCGAAGACCCACGCGAACGTCATCGGCAGGAACGCGAGCTGCGGGTAGATCCACTTCTCGGTGATGCCCGGCCAGGCCCACGCGTCGCTGCGCGTGCACGAGGTCACATCGATGCCCCCGAAGAGGGCGCAACGCGACCAGGGTTCATACACCAGGTACACGTCGCCCATGGGTTCGTTGGGCTGCTGATAGCCCAGGATCCCCACCACGACGTGCACGGCGACGAACGCGATCAACAGGGGAACGACACGCCTCAACACCGCCTCATCCTAAACGGGCGTCACTCGCGGCCCCGGACGAAGGTCGGTCGGACCCCCGCCGTCGCGCGGGCCGACGCAGCGAACCGTTACGCGATCGAGTCCCTCAGCACCGCGGCCACCACACCCGGCAGCGCCTCGGCGACGTCGAGCGCCGCGATCGGCCCCCCGTCTGCTCCGCGGGCGAGGGATGCCGCCCGCCCGGCCGTCCCGTGCAGCCACGCGGCGGCGGCGGCCGCGGCGGCCAGGTCCTCCACGCCGTCCCGCCCGTCGGCCACCGACCCCGCCAGCACGGCCCCGAGCACCCCGCCGAGGACATCGCCGGTGCCCGCCGTCGCGAGCCACGGCGTCCCCGTCGACACCCGGCGCGTCCAGCCCCCGGCCGCCGCCACGATCGTGACCGCTCCTTTCGAGAGCACGACTCCCCCGAACGCCTCCGCCGTCTCGCGCGCCGCCGTCTCTCGTGCGTCGTCGTCGCGGGCGTCGACCGCCGGCATCCCGAGACCGTCCCGCAACCGGTCGAGCTCTCGCGCGTGGGGTGTGACGATCACGGGGGCCGTCGCTCCCGCGACCAGGTCCAGCGCCCCGGCGTCGACGACGACGGGTACCTCTTTCGACAGGATGCCCCGCAGCGCCGCAGTCTCGGCGGCATCGCGCTCGGCGGCATCCGTTCCCGATCCCATCACCCAGGCCTGCACCCGCCCGTCGGCCGTCACCGTCTCGGGGCGCCGCTGCAGCACGAAGTCCTGGGCGCGCGCGGGTCCGAGATAGCGGACCATTCCCGTCCCGGTGCGCCACGCGGCCTCGACGCCGAGCACCGCCGCGCCCGGGTAACGGGCAGAGCCGGTACGCAGGCCGACCACCCCGCGGGAATACTTGTCGTCCTCCGCCGTTGGCTTCCGCAGTGCGCGGGCGACATCGTCCCCGCTGAAGTCCTTCGCCGTCATGGCGTCACCCTAGAACGCAAAGGTCCTCATGAGCGCCCTCTTCACACCCCTGTCCATTCGCGGTACCGCTGTGCGCAACCGCCTCTGGGTCTCCCCGATGTGCCAGTACAGCGCGGTCGAGGGCGTGCCGAACGACTGGCACCACGTGCACCTCGCGCAGTTCGCGTCGGGCGGTGCCGGCATGGTGATCGCCGAGGCGACCGCCGTCTCGCCCGAGGGGCGCATCTCGCCCGAGGACACCGGCATCTGGACCGACGCGCAGGCCGAGGCGTGGGTCCCCATCGTCGCCGCGATCCGATCGCGCGGAGCCGTCGCCGGCGTGCAGCTCGGCCACGCGGGTCGAAAGGCCTCGACCACCTCTCCCCTCACCGGTGGCCGCGGCACGATCGCTCCCTCCGACGGCGGCTGGACCACCGTCGCTCCCTCGGCGCTGGCCTACGACACCTTCGCCGCCCCCGTCGCCCTCGACCCCGCGGGGATCGAGAAGGTCGTCGCCGACTTCGCCGACGCCACCCGCCGGGCCGTTCGCGCCGGCTTCCAGGTCGTGGAGATCCACGCCGCCCACGGCTATCTGCTGCATCAGTTCCTCTCGCCCCTCACGAACCACCGCGACGACCAGTACGGCGGATCGTTCGAGAACCGCGTGCGCCTGCTGGTCCGGGTGACCGAGGCCGTTCGCGGCGCCGCGGGGGACGCCGCCGTGTTCGTGCGCTTCTCGGCGACGGACGCCGCCGAGGGCGGCTGGGACGTCGCCGACACCGTGGCGGCCGCGCGCCTCGTCGCCGATGCGGGCGCCGATCTCATCGACGTGTCCAGCGGCGGCCTCGTCCCCGAGCAGCGCATCATCCCCGGGCCCGGGTACCAGGTCGACTACGCCGACACCGTCCGACGCGAGACGGGCCTGCTCGTCAGCGCGGTCGGCATGATCGACGACCCCACCTTCGGCGAGCAGATCCTGGCCGACGGCCGCGCCGACGCCATCATGTCGGGCCGCGAGTGGCTCCGCGACCCGCACTACGCACTGCGCGCCGCCGTGGCTCTGGGTGCGGACTCCCCCGCCCCCGCGCAGTACCTCCGCGCCTACTGAGCACCGCCCCGATCGAGGTCACGTGATCTCGCGCCGCACCGCCCACTTCAGGGTCCGGATCACGTGATCTCGCGCACAGCACGCGCCACGACAGGTGCCGAGGGCCAGGTCACGTGATCTCGCCCACAGCACGCGCCACGACGGGTGCCGTGGGCAAGGTCACGTGATCTCGCGCCGCACCGGCCGCTCGCACCCGCGCGACCTCACACGAAGACACCGGATGCCACGAGGCCCAGGCCCCGTGGCATCCGGTGCGGTGTGTTCAGACGAAGCGGCGACGCTCGGTGGCGTCCTGCACCTCGCCGACGAGCTCCTCGATGACGTCCTCGAGGAAGAGCACGGCCTTGACGTCGCCGCTGTCGTCGCGCACCTGTGCGAGGTGGCGGCCGGAGCGGCGCATCAGGGCGAGGGCGTCCTCGAGGTCGGTGGTCTCGAGCATCGACACCATGTGGTGCACGCGCTTACTGGGGATGGGGCGAGCCATATCGGCATCCGATCCCTCCGCCGCCCGCAGGACGTCCTTGAGGTGCACGTAGCCGGTGGGGTGTCCGCTCTGGTCGACGATCACGTAGCGCGAGTAGCCGTGCTGGGCGACGGCCCGCTCGATCTCGGCCGGCGTGGTCGTCTCGGGCAGCGTCACCAGGGCGCTCACGGGCACCGCGATGTCGGCCGCCTTCTTCTCGGTGAACTCCACCACCGCGGTGACCGTCCCGGCCGAGTCGTCGAGGACTCCCTCGCGGCGCGACTGCGTCACGATCGTGGCGACCTCGTCGAGCGTGTAGGTCGAGGCGGCCTCGTCCTTCGGCTCGACGCGGAACAGTCGAAGCACGTGGTTGGCCGTCCAGTTGAGCGCCACGATGATCGGGTGGAACGCCTTCGAGACGGCCACGAGAGGGGGCGCGAGCATGAGGACGGCCCGATCCGGCAGCGAGAACGCGAGGTTCTTCGGCACCATCTCGCCGAACACGACGTGCAGGTACGACACCACCAGCAACGCGACGACGAAGCCGACGACGTCGACTGCGGCCTCGGGGATGCCGGTCAGGCCCAGGGGGCCGGCCAACAGGTGGTGGATCGCGGGTTCCGAGACGTTCAGGATCAGCAGGGAGCAGATGGTGATGCCCAGCTGACAGGTCGCCAGCATGAGCGTCGCGTGCTCCATCGCGTACAGCGCGGTCTTGGCCGCGCGCGAACCGCGGTCCGCGTGCGGTTCGATCTGCGAGCGCCGTGCCGAGATGACGGCGAATTCGGCACCGACGAAGAAGGCGTTGGCGGCCAGCAGGACCACCAGCCAGGCGATTCCGGCCCAGTCGCTCATCGCTGGTCACCGCCCTTCGCAGCCCGCACGAGTTCGTCGACGTCCTGCTCGACCGGCGTCGGGGTGAACTGCACGCGGTCCACGCGACGACCGTCCATGCGCTGCACGGTGAGCCGGCCGTCCTCGAGGTCGACGGTGTCGCCGACGACGGGGATGCGCTCGAGCGCCGCCATGATGTACCCGCCCACCGTGTCGTAGACCTCCCCCTCGGGCACGCGCACTCCGGCGCGATCGAGGGCCTCGTCGGGGCGCAGGTCGCCCGGGAAGGTGACGAAGGCGGCCGAGCGCACGACGCCGGCGCGCGAGCGGTCGTGCTCGTCGAGCACCTCGCCCACGATCTCCTCCACGAGGTCTTCGAGGGTGACGACTCCGGCCGTTCCGCCGTACTCGTCGATGACGATGGCCATCTGATAGCCCCGCGAGCGCAGCTCCGAGACGAGGGCGTCGAGGTGAACGGTCTCGGGGACGCGCAGCGGCTCGGTCGACAGGGCGGCCACGGGCACCTCACCGCGCTTCTCGCGCGGCACGCCGATCGCGGCCTTGAGGTGCACGACGCCGACGATGTCGTCCATCGACTCGCCGTACACGGGGAAGCGACTGTGGCCGGTGCGCCGGGCGAGCTGCACCACGTCGTCGGCGGGGTCGCCCGCGGCGAGCGCGTGCACGCTTGGCCGCGGGGTCATCACATCGGCCGCGCTGAGGCGCGCGAAGGTGAGACTGCGGTCGAGGAGCGACGCCGTGTCCTTCTCGAGCATGCCCGCGCTGGCCGAGCGCTTGACGAGGCTCGACAGCTCTTCGGCGGAACGCGCTCCCGACAGCTCCTCCTTGGGCTCGACGCCCATGGCGCGCAAGACGCCGTTGGCGCTGCCGTTGAGCACGACGATCGCGGGCTTGAACACCGCCGTGAACGCGACCTGGAAGGGCATGACGAGCTTGCCCGTCTGCCGCGGAATCGCCAGCGCGAAGTTCTTGGGGACGAGCTCGCCGAGGATCATCGAGAGCACCGTGGCGAAGCCGACGCCGATGATCGCGGCGATCGACACCGTGAGCGCCTCGGGCAGCCCCCACGACTGGAACACCGGGCGCAGCAGGTTCGAGATCGCCGGCTCCAATCGTGTAACCGGTGAGCAGGGTCGTCAGCGTGATGCCGAGCTGGGCGCTCGACAGGTGCGTCGATGTGATGCGCAGGGCGTCGATGGTCAGCGACAACCGGGTCTCCCCGGCGGCGCGACGCGATTCGAGGTCGGCGCGGTCGAGGTTGACGAGGGCGAACTCGCTCGCGACGAAGAGTCCGGTCCCCACGGTGAGCACGAGCCCCACAACCAGCATGACGTAATCCATCAGGCATCACCCCCGCTCGATCGCTCGGCGGAAGAGGGTCGTTGGGGCCTGGGTCTACAACTGGGAGGGTCGTCCATCGTGCGGACGATTCTATTGCAGCCCCGGCCCCTCGGCATCCGTATCGTGCACCTTCCTGCGCACTGGAGAGGATGGGCGAATGGATGCCGACACCCCGGCGCAGCAGCGCGCCGCCTCCGCGGAGCACTCGGTGCTCGAGCGCTACCTCCACCGCTACGGGCCCGTCGCGTGGGCGCACGCCTCGCTCGGCGGTCGCGAGAACCCCCGGATGTGGCACTACTGGTGGCACGCGCACCTGCTCCACGTCCTCGCCGACGCCGAGACCCACCGGCCCGACGCGCGTCGACGCCTCCTCCTGCGCCGCGTGGGGCGCGGGGTGGCGCTGCGCACGATCGGCCGCTGGACCACGCCCTTCTACGACGACATCGCCTGGATGGGCCTGGCCCTCGCCCGCAGCGGACGGCATCCCCGTGCGCTGCGCAGGATCGCGCGCGTCCTCGACGATGCCGTGGACCCGGCCGTGGGCGCGCTCGCCTGGAGCGTCGACAGCGAGCTGTACAACGCCCCGGCCAACGCCCCGGGCGGCATGGTGCTGGCGGTCACCGGACGACGGACCGAGGCGGCCGGTCTGGCCGCGTGGATGGCATCCGTCCTCGACGATCCCGCCACCGGTCTCGTGCGCGACGGTATCGAACGCGGGGTGACACGCCCCGAGCTGTGGACGTACAACCAGGGCGCCGTGATCGGTCTCGAACTGGTGCTCGGCGAGCCCGCCCTGGCGGACCCGGCCCACGAGGCGGGCCCGCACGTGGAACGCGCCCGGGCGCTCGTGCGGGCGGTGGAGCGGTGGTGCTCCGCAGACGACGGCCTGTTCCCGGGTGCCGGAGGGGGCGACGGCGGACTGTTCGCCGGCATCCTGGCCCGCTATCTGGCCCAGGCCGCGAGGGATCTCGCGGAGCGAGGGGATGCCGAGGGCGACGCCCTCTCGCACACGGCCCGGCGTCTCGTGCAACGCAACGCCGACGCCCTGTGGGAGGGGCGCCGTGACGGCCTCTTTCCGGCGGACCCGCGTCGGCCCGCGCGGTCGGAGGGCGACGACCTGGACCTCTCGGTCCAGCTGGGCGCCTGGATCACGTTCGAGGCCGCGGCCGGCCTCGAACGCGTGGTCACCAGCTGACCGGCAGCGCCTTGCCCTCGTCGTAGCCCGCGGCCGACTGCAGACCGACACGCGCGCGCTCGTGGAACTCGGCGACGGTGGCCGCTCCGGCGTAGGTGAACGACGAGCGCACGCCCGAGGTGATCATGTCGAGCAGGTCTTCGAGCCCCGGGCGCTGCGGGTCGAGGTAGATCCGCGACGACGAGATCCCCTCGGCGAAGAGCTCCTTGCGGGCGCGCTCGAAGGGGTCGAGACCGCCGAAGCGCCCCTGCACGGCCTTCGTCGACGCCATGCCCCACGACTCCTTGTAGATCCGCCCGCCCGCGTCGGTGAGGAGCTCTCCGGGAGCCTCGATCGTCCCGGCGAACCACGAGCCGACCATGACGGATGCCGCGCCCGCGGCCAGCGCGAGGGCGACGTCGCGGGGGTAGCGCACCCCACCGTCGGCCCAGACGTGCGCGCCGACGCTGCGTGCCGCCTCGGCGGTCTCGAGCACAGCCGAGAACTGCGGCCGACCGACGGCGGTCATCATTCGGGTCGTGCACATCGCGCCCGGTCCCACTCCCACCTTGAGGATGGTCGCCCCCGCATCCGTGAGGTCGGCCACGCCGTCGGCGGTCACCACGTTGCCGGCGGCGATGGGGATGCCGAGGTCGAGAGCGGCGACCGCGTCAAGCGCGCGGAGCATCTGCGCCTGGTGACCGTGGGCGGTGTCGACGACGAGGACGTCGACACCGGCATCGGCCAGAGCGCGCGCCTTAGTGGCGACGTCGCCGTTCACCCCGACCGCCGCGGCCACGATGAGACGACCCCGGGCGTCCACGCCCGGTCGGTAGACGGAGGCGCGGAGGGCGCTGCGCGCGGAGAGCGTTCCGACCAGACGGTCGCCGTCGACGACCGGGACGATGTCGACGCCCGCGGCCTCGATCCGCGCGAAGACCTCGCGGGGGTCGTGCACGTCGGCCGCGTCGACGGGCTCGGCGTCGCGGCGCGCGATGTCGCCGAGAGTCGCGTCGGGCAGGGCCGTGGCCAGGCGCCCGGCGGGCACGATGCCGCGCACGTCCGAGAGGGCGACCACGCCGTCCTCCCCCGCGGTGGCCACGACGATGCCCCGGCCGGGCACGGCGGGAAGGATGCGCCGCGCGTCGGCGACGGTGGCCTCGGGCGGAAGGATCAGCGGGGTGTCCCACGCCGTCGGCTGCGCCTTGACCCACGACACGGCCTCGACGAGGTCGTCGAGGGCCATGTCCTGGGGCAGGACGCCGAGGCCGCCGCGACGCGCCAGGGTCGCCGCGAGTCGCGTACCCGTGACCGAGTTCATGTTCGCCGACACCAACGGGATGGTGGCGCCGCTGCCGTCGGCGGGGGCGAGATCCACGTCGAGGCGGCTGCGCACCTCGGAATGGCGGGGGACGAGAAAGACGTCCGAGTACGTCAGGTCGACATCGGGCTGCGCGCCGGAGAACTCCATGGCATCCACCTCACCACATCAGGGCGGGGGAAAGACCCGAAGGACGTCCAGATTCCTCGGCTAGGCTGGCACCTACGCGGCACGGCGACGTTCGCGTATCCACAGGAATCTTCATCGAGGAAAGCAGGCGATCGACTGTGTCGAGCCAGGTGACGGGCGTCGGTACTTCGAGCGAGGGCGAGTTCGGCGCGAACGAGTGGCTCGTAGACGAACTCTACGAACAGTTCAAAGTCGACAAGCACTCCGTAGACAAGGCCTGGTGGCCGATCCTGGAGGCGTACCACCCGGTCGTCGACGGGTCTTCCGCCGCCGCTCCCCCGCCCTCCGCGCCGCAGGCGTCGACGGCGTCCGAGCCCAAGCCGGTGACGGCTCCCATCCCCGTGGTCGGACAGGCGCCCGTCGCCCGCACCACGGCCAAGCCGGCCAAGCCGCAGCCGATTCCCGCTCAGGCTCCGAGCGCGGTTCCCTCCGCAGCCGCCGAGAGCACCGAAGAAGACCGCGTGACGGTCCTCAAGGGGATGCCGAAGGCCCTGGCATCCAACATGGATGACTCGCTCACGGTGCCCACCGCGACGAGCGTGCGCACGATCCCGGCGAAGCTGATGATCGACAACCGCATCGTCATCAACAACCACATGTCGCGCACGCGCGGCGGCAAGGTGAGCTTCACCCACCTGATCGGCTGGGCGCTGATCCAGGCGCTCAAGGAGTTCCCGAGCCAGAACGTCTACTACGCCGAGATCGACGGCAAGCCTTCGGTGGTCGCTCCCGCGCACGTCAACCTCGGCATCGCGATCGACATGCCCAAGCCCGACGGCTCGCGCGCGCTGCTCGTGCCGAGCATCAAGCGCGCCGACACGATGACGTTCGGCGAGTTCCTCGCCTCGTACGAAGACCTCGTCCGCCGCGCGCGCAACAACAAGCTGACGCCGGCCGACTTCCAGGGCACCACGGTCTCCCTCACCAACCCCGGCGGCATCGGCACGGTCCACTCGGTCCCGCGCCTCATGCGAGGACAGGGCGCCATCATCGGCGCCGGCGCACTCGACTACCCCGCCGAGTTCATGGGTGCGAGCGAGAAGACGCTGAACGAGCTGGCGATCGGCAAGACGATCACGCTCACGAGCACCTACGACCACCGCGTCATCCAGGGTGCCGGCTCGGGCGAGTTCCTGAAGAAGGTGCACGAGCTGCTCATCGGGCAGCGCGGCTTCTACGACGACATCTTCGCCGCCCTGCGCATTCCCTACGCCCCCATCCACTGGGCGGCCGACATCAGCGTCGACATCTCGGAGCGCATCGACAAGAGCGCCCGCGTGCAGGAGCTCATCAACTCCTTCCGCGTGCGTGGCCACCTCATGGCCGACATCGACCCGCTCGAGTACGTGCAGCGCACGCACCCCGACCTCGAGATCGAATCGCACGGCCTCACGTTCTGGGACCTCGACCGCGAGTTCGTCACCGGCGGCCTCGGCAACAAGCGCGTCGCCAAGCTCCGCGACATCCTGGGCGTCCTTCGCGACTCCTACTGCCGCACCATGGGCGTCGAGTACATGCACATCCAGGACCCGGCCCAGCGCCAGTGGTTCCAGCGCAACGTCGAGGTCAAGTACACCAAGCCCGGCCACGACGAGCAGCTGCGCATCCTGTCGAAGCTCAACCAGGCCGAAGCGTTCGAGACGTTCCTGCAGACCAAGTACGTCGGCCAGAAGCGCTTCAGCCTCGAGGGCGGCGAGTCTCTCATCCCCCTGCTCGACCAGATCCTGCAGGGTGCGGCCTCGGCCGGCCTCGACGGTGCCGCGATCGGCATGGCCCACCGCGGTCGCCTGAACGTGCTCACCAACATCGCCGGCAAGACCTACGGCCACGTGTTCCGCGAGTTCGAGGGCGCCGTCGCGATCGGCAGCAAGCGCGGCTCCGGAGACGTGAAGTACCACCTCGGCACCGAGGGCACCTTCGTCGGCGACGCCGGCGACGAGCTCCCCGTGTACCTGGCGGCCAACCCCTCGCACCTCGAGACCGTCGACGGCGTGCTCGAGGGCATCGTCCGCGCCAAGCAGGACCGCAAGCCCATCGGCACGTTCTCGTGGCTGCCCATCCTCGTGCACGGCGACGCCGCGTTCGCGGGTCAGGGCGTCGTGGTCGAGACCCTACAGATGTCGCAGCTGCGCGGCTACCGAACGGGCGGCACGATCCACGTCGTGGTCAACAACCAGGTGGGATTCACCACCACGCCCACCGACGCCCGCACCTCGGTGTACGCCACCGATGTCGCGAAGGCCATCCAGGCGCCGATCCTGCACGTGAACGGCGACGACCCCGAGGCCGTCGTCCGCGCCGCGGAGCTCGCGTTCATGTACCGCGAGGAGTTCCACCGCGACATCGTGATCGATCTCGTCTGCTATCGCCGCCGCGGTCACAACGAGGGCGACGACCCCTCGATGACCCAGCCCCTGATGACGAACCTCATCGAGGCCAAGCGCTCGGTCCGCCGTCTCTACACCGAGTCGCTCGTCGGTCGCGGTGACATCACCGAAGACGAGTACGAGCAGGCGAAGCAGGACTTCCAGAACCGCCTCGAGGTCGCCTTCGCCGATACGCACGAGGCCGAGACCGGCACGAACCCCGTCGTCACCATGGACGCGGCCGAAGAACCGGCCGTCGGCGCGCCCGAGACCACCGGCGTCTCGCGCGAGGTCGTCCAGCACATCGGCGACGCGTTCGTGAACAAGCCCGACGGCTTCACGGTGCACACCAAGCTCCAGCAGCTGCTCGAGAAGCGCCACGACATGAGCCGCAACGGCAACATCGACTGGGCCTTCGGTGAGCTGCTCGCCTTCGGCTCGGTGCTGATGGAAGGCACCCCGGTGCGTCTCGCCGGTCAGGACTCGCGCCGCGGCACCTTCGTGCAGCGTCACTCGGTGCTGCATGACCGCGACAACGGTCAGGAATGGCTGCCGCTTGCGAACCTCAGCGAGAACCAGGGCCGCTTCTGGGTCTACGACTCCCTGCTGAGCGAGTACGCCGCCATGGCGTTCGAGTACGGCTACTCGGTCGAGCGCTCCGATGCGCTCGTGCTGTGGGAGGCGCAGTTCGGCGACTTCGCCAACGGCGCCCAGTCGGTCATCGACGAGTTCATCTCGTCGGCCGACCAGAAGTGGGCGCAACAGTCGAGCGTCGTCCTGCTGCTGCCCCACGGCTACGAGGGTCAGGGACCCGACCACTCCTCGGCTCGCATCGAGCGCTACCTGCAGATGTGCGCGCAGGACAACATGATCGTCGCCCGCCCCTCGACGCCCGCGTCGTACTTCCACCTGTTGCGCCGTCAGGCCTACCAGCGCCCCCGTCGCCCCCTCGTGGTCTTCACCCCGAAGGCGATGCTGCGTCTGCGCGGCGCGACGAGCCCCGTCGAGGACTTCCTCGAGG
Source organism: Microbacterium sp. SORGH_AS_0454 (assembly GCF_031453395.1). Taxonomy (NCBI): domain Bacteria; kingdom Bacillati; phylum Actinomycetota; class Actinomycetes; order Micrococcales; family Microbacteriaceae; genus Microbacterium; species Microbacterium sp. SORGH_AS_0454. The sequence continues at coordinate 36,303 of NZ_JAVIYS010000001.1, forward strand.
GTCGCTTCGAGCCGGTGCTCGACGACAACCGCGGTGTCGACAAGAGCGCCGTCACGCGCGTCCTGCTGCACGCCGGAAAGATCCACTGGGACCTGCGCGCCGAGCTCGACAAGAACCCCAACCCCGAGATCGCCCTCGTGCGCCTCGAGCAGTACTACCCCGCACCGATCGAGGAACTGACCAGCGTGCTGGCGCAGTATCCGAACGCCGAGCTGGTGTGGGTTCAGGACGAGCCCGAGAACCAGGGTGCGTGGCCGTTCATCGCCCTCGAGGTCGCAGACCAGCTCGGTGGCCGCTCGATCCGTCGCATCTCGCGCGCGGCTGCGGCGTCGACCGCGACCGGTTCGCCGAAGGTGCACGCGAGCGAGCACGCCGCCATCATGAAAGAAGCGCTCGCGCGCTGATATCGAACACTGCGGGGCCCGATCGACATCCGTGTCGGTCGGGCCTCTCGTGTCTCACCCCCGGCCCGGGCGTACCGCCGGTCGGGGGTGAGCCGAAGACCGTTCCAGAGGGCACGGGCACGCGATGCGATCGACCGCGCGCGGATCTCGAGGTCGCGCACCGCGGGGTCAGGACCCCGCCCGCGGGCTCAGGATGCCGGCGCAGCCAGCCCCAGCGTCGGGGCGAGGGCGGGAATGGCCCACGCCAGGCTGCCGTCCAGCGCTTCACCGGTGTGTCCGGCCCCCTCGACGATGTGCGTCAGGACGGTGAACCCCGCCGCCGCCGCCGCCTTCGAGTTCGCGAGCTGTCCCGGCCCGTAGGTCTTGTCTTCGCTCCCCCACGTGAAGATGGCGGTATGGCCGGCGTACGAGCCGGGCGCCGCCGCCGCCATGATCACCGCGGGCTTGTTGGCCTGGAAGGCACCCGCGTTCCCGTTGTAGACGTCTTTCACGGTCTGGTCGACGTGCTCCGACCCGGGGAACTCGTTGCCCATCACGTCGAGCATCTGCCCCCAGGTGTCGGGGTACTTCGCCCCGTAGTACGCCGCGCACGAACCGCCGTTCGAGAACCCGCCGATGACCCAGTAGCGGTGGTCCTTGATGATGTTGAGGTTGTTCTGGGCCCACTGCGGCACGAGCTGGTTGATGTACGTCGCGACGGCGCCGTACTTGCTGGAGTCGACGCACGTGGGGTCGCGGTCCGGAGCGGTCAGCTGATCGACCACGATCGCGATCGGCGCGAGACCCTTGTTCTTCGCGGCGAAGGCGTCGAGCGCTTTGGCCAATGCCGTCGGGTCGGGCGACCCGGGCTGGCCCATCATGAACACCAGCAGCGGGAGAGCCGGGGGGTTGGCGACCTGCGCCGCCGGCGGAAGATAGAGCGAGGCATCGCGCGCGGCGTACTGTCCGGTGGGGATCTTCGTGCTCCCCGTGAGGGCACTGACCGACCCCTTGGCGGGCATATCCGCCGGAGGCTCCCACGTCTGGTACAGCGTGGCGGGATCTCCCACCACCGCGTCCTGCGGAGGAAGCGAAGCGGGGTCGAGGGCCTGCACCCCGAGGATCGCGGCGAGATTGTGCGTGACTCCGTAGGAGGTGTTCACCCCCAGGATGCCGGCGAGGAGCGAGGCGATGACGGTGACGACGCCGAAGACACGACGCGGCCACGGAGCACGGAAGATCCCGACGACGCCGACGGCGACTGCGGCCACCGCTCCCGACGCACACCAGATCGCAGCCCCCGGAAGCGGCCCCTGGAAGGTGTCCATCGCCTCGAGGATCTTCGCCGTGACGAACATGACCACCCCGACGGCGGCACCGATCACGAGGGTGCCGATGACTCGACGGGGACGCCAGACGACCACGGCCACCAGGCCCAGGACGGCGACGATGGCGCTGATGAGCAACAGGGGGCTGTCGATCAGCTCGAACGAAAGAATGAACTTGTTCACCGACGGCCCTCCCAGGCGGTTCGAGCGAGTGCCACCATCTCTCGGCGTGAGGCATCGGGCAGGTACGCACGCCCCACCGCGGCGCCGATCGCGGGGAGCTCGAGGGGATCGCGGTACGCCAGCGCCAGGGGCCGGTAACGCGGCCGGAACTTCCCCTTGAAGCGGAACAGCGAGGCGAACCCATAGGCGGGTTCGAGCACCTCGGCGAGCCAGCGAAGCAGCGCGCGCAGGGGGGCCGGGTCACCGTCGACGGCTTCGTCGGGGTCGTCGGCGAGAGGGGCTCCCGACAGGCTCAGGACCGTCGCGCCCTCTTCCTGCAGCGCCAGCGCGGCCTTGGCGATGAGGAACTCCATCATGCCGTTCGGCCCATCGGTACGCCGTCGCATGAAGTCGAGCGTCCACCCCGTGATCTCGCCCGCCGTCCAGGAGGGCATCCAGCTCGTGACCGCCTCGATCCGCTCGTCCGGGCCCACCGCGAGCAGCAGACGGACATCGCGGTCGCGCAGCTCGTCGAGAGAGCCCAGGGTGAACCCCATCTCGGGGAGGGCTCGGTCGGCGACCCACTCCTCGTCGATCGCGACGACCTGCGAGGCCTGACCGACACTCAGCTCGTGCCACCGCGACCAGACGGCGGTGTACCCCTCGCGTTCGGCGCGGGTGAGAGGCTGGCGCACCTTCTGCCAGGACTTGCCGGCGAAAGTGAGGCCGGGCAGGTCCATCACCGTCTCGACCCCGACCGGAACGTGCCTCCAGCCGAGGGCGACCAGAGCCTCGAGGGTGTCCCCGTGGACGCTGTAGAACGCCGGCGTCCACCCGTGCTCGACGCAGTAGTCCGTGAACCCCTGCAACGCCTCGGCACGCCGACCCTCGGGGACGAGGGGATCGCCGACGGCCAGGGCCACATCCCCGCTCAGCCGGTACGCGACCGCGCACTCACGGTCATCGGAGTACCAGTGGAGGTTGCCGGCCCAGGTGCCCAGGAAGCCGAGGGTGTCGCTCCCCCGTCGCAACAGGTCGCGGTAGTGACCGTCGTCGACGGTCGCGGGGCGGCGCGAGCGGCGGTAGAGCCACAGGATCGCGGCGACCACGATCGCCCAGAACAGCACACCGATCCACTGGTAGGCGAACAGAGCCGGTCCGCTGTGCGGGAACGCCGTCGAGCCGCCCGGGTGGGTGAAGGCGGGAGGGAGGAAACGGCGCAGCGTCAGACCGAGCAGATCGAAGATCGACACGTCGCGGTCGAAAGCGCGATGACCGATGGCCTCGACGACGAAGAGCGTCGTCGCGCAGGCGAGGAAGGCGAGCGAGACCACGGCTGCGACGACCCGCGCCGCGCGACGGGTCGCACGCACCGAGAACCGGGTACGCACGACGGCGAGCGCCGCGGCGAGCGCGAGAGGGATCATGATCGTCGCGATCGCCCACAGCACGTACTCCGCCCCGCTGCCGTCGACCCAGGGGTCGATCCGCAGGCGCCCGTCGAGAAGAGAGACGACGGGGAGGACCGCGGATGCCACGAGGACGAACTCCGCGACGATCCACGCCGAGCGTCGTCCCTGTCGGAGGCCCCACGCGGCCACCAGCAGCAGGACCAGGGGCACGATCGCGAGAAGGGCAGGGCCTGCTCCCCGGGTCATCAGGAGGGCGATCTGCTCGTCGCACACCGACGAGGCGACCTTGCCGCACTGGGACAGCAGCTCGTCGTCGTACTGCGTGTACGCGTCGACCACGAGCGAGAGAGGCCCGCGGCCTCCGCCGCTGACGAGGGCGACGATCGGTCCGCTGCCCACGACCGCCACCAGCAGAGCGAGAAGGGTGCGCGTCTCCCGCGTCGAGCTGCGGTGCCAAGAGCGCCGCTCCCGGCCGCGCGCGAGGAGCGCGCCGACGATCAGTCCGATGACCGCGGCCGAGAGCCGATACCAGGAATCGGCGTCACCGGCGTAGAGCGCGAACAGGGCCAGGAGGGCGAAGCCCACCAGACGCAGACGACGACGCCACAGCGTCGGCGCGAAGGCCGACCCCGCCATGACGGCTCCGGCGATCGCGGTGGTCGGGTCGAGCACGGGCACTTCGGCGGCGACGACCGGGCGCAGGTCGGTGATGGTCCAGGCCGCCGCGTGCAGACCGATGCCCACGACCAGGCCGCTCAATCCGATGGCCACCAGGAAGACGCTCGTGCGCCGTGATCCGACCAGACGCTCGACGTAGGCCAGAGCGGTCAGGGCGAGCAGCACCGACGAGAGGGCGTCGATCGTGGAGTCCGGGACCACCAGCGCGGTCACGAGCGTCCACCACCGGCCGCTTCCGAAGGTGGCCAGCGGCCCCGCTCCCCAGACGAGGGCGTCCTCGCCCCAGAGCGATCCCGTCGCCGCCGCCGCCGCGACGACCACCACGGCCACGACGATCGCCACGGGGTTGTGCGACACGTAGCGACGAAGCGCAACAGCGAGAGCCGTCAGGCGCGACGGTGAGCGTTCGGCGACCGGAGGAGCGACGGATTCGGACATCGGCGAAATCGTATTGCCAATTCCTATGAGAAGCCGTCAGTACCAGATGTCGAGCAGCGGGGTGACCTCGGGGGCGAAGACGCGGTCGAGGGATGCCAGGACGTCGGCGTCGCCGTGCACGAGACCCGCGAGCGCGAGCTCGGTGGAGCGGACCCCGCCGAGAAGGAGCGAGCTGAGGGCACCGACGGTGAGCTCGACGTCGACCGGCCGGTCGCTCGCGGGCACGACCTCCGCCTCGCCGTCCTCCGCGATGCGCAGGTTCCACGTGCCCTCGGCGAAGCCGAGCGGGTCGGCGACGCGCAGGACCACGTCGAGACCGGCCGCGTACCGGCGCGACGCCAGCGCCCCGGGAACGTCGAGGATGCGCAACCAGTGATGGTCGGTGAGCGTCGCCGTCACCGCGCGGCGGTCGGCGACCATCCACTGCACGGGCGGCACGGCCGGCTGCAGCCACGCCTTCACCCGACCGACGAGGTCGTGCTCGAGCGCGAACCGCCACAGGGCGGCCGAGGCCTCGCCGTCGACGGCGAAGATCGCGCGTACCTCGAGATCGTGTGCGGAGAAGTCGTCGCGCTCGTCGATCACGTAGACGAGGATCCCCGTCTCGTCACCGTCGGCGGTGCGGTACGAGACGGCGCGCACCTTCTCGCCGGACTTGTCGCCCGGCGCGAGACCGGCCACACCACGCCACCGGCCGTCCCACCCGGGGACGGACCCGGGACGCTGGAGGCGCACGCGCTCGTGCACAGCGCTCAGACGATCCGCCACCGCCTCACGCGGGACGAAGTCGAGACGCCCGGGAGACGACGGGCCGATCCAGCGGGCACGACCCGTGTCGACCTCGACATCCGAGGCCCACGCGGCGGGAGAGAACCCCCAGCGCCCGTAGATCGTGGCCTCGGTGACGGTGAGACCAGCGATGGCGAAGCCCGCCGCCGCTGCCGTGCGCAGCTCGCCGCCGATCATCGCGCGGGCGATACCCCGCCGGCGATGCGTCGCCGCGACCGTGACGGCGCTGATCGACCACAGCGGCGTCGTGCGCCCGGGCGACGTCGTGAGCTCCGACGCCCACGAGTCGATCGTGCCGACGGGCACCTCGGGCTCGACCCCCCGACGGTCGTAGACCGCCGTGAGACGGCGGGTCCGCAGGGTCGTGCGCGCGTTCTCGGCCTCGTCGTCTGTCGACTCCCCGCCCAGGAAGCCCCGGGCCACCGCGCGCTGGAAGGGACGGAACCCCTCTGCCTCGGCGTCCACACGCGCGTACTCCAAGCCGGAGGCGGCGAGGTCGGCGGCGGAGGTCTGGTCGAGGGGCAGCGTCAAGGTGTCGGTGGATGCCATGACCCCAGCCTAGGGATCACCTCCGACACGCGCCGGGCCGGCGCGGGTGCCGTCAGTGCGTCGCCTGGATGGCGCGAAGGCGCGAGAGCACCTGATCGCGGAGTTCGTCGGGGGCCGTCTCTTTGCACGCACGGGCGACCACCTCGGTCAGCGTGCGCGCCACGAGGGCCTCGTCCTGGCATCCGGGACAGTTCTCGAGGTGCTCGCGGATATCGGTGTGCTGGGTCTTGCAGACCTCGTTGCGGAGGTATTCCTCGAGGTCGCGTCGCGCCTCGTCGCAGCCGCAGTCGCTCATTTCTTCTCTCCCGTCGCGGCCTGGATGCCGCGCTCCTTGGCGTAATCCGACAGCAGGTCGCGCAGCAGCCGCCGGCCGCGGTGCAGACGGCTCATGACCGTACCGATCGGGGTTTTCATGATGTCGGCGATCTCCTGGTAGGCGAAGCCCTCGACGTCTGCGAGGTACACCGCCATCCGGAAATCCTCGGGAATCGACTGCAGCGCGTCCTTGACGACGGATGCCGGCATGTGGTCGATCGCTTCGGCCTCGGCCGAACGGGCGCTGCTCGCGGTGGTCGACTCGGCTCCGCCGAGCTGCCAGTCCTCGAGGTCGTCGATCGCACTCTGGTACGGCTCGCGCTGCTTCTTTCGATACGTGTTGATGTACGTGTTCGTCAGGATGCGGTAGAGCCACGCCTTGAGGTTCGTGCCCTGCGTGAACGTGGCCCACGAGCCGAAGGCCTTCACGAAGGTCTCCTGCACGAGATCGGCCGCGTCGGCCGGATTACGCGTCATGCGGATGGCTGCGGCGTACAGCTGATCCATGAAGGGCAGAGCCTGCTCTTCGAACTGTTCGCGGGGCTCCACCTGCGGGCCGGCGTCTGCGGTGTCGTTCATCGCGCGCCAGTCTACGTCGGGCATGTCGACGGCCACCGGGATGGCCTGCGGCAAGCGGTCGCGTTCGAGAAGTGCGGTCACGTGTCCTCCCCTTTCAGTAGGCTAGGAACCGATGTCTCCCCTCGGGTATTCCCCTTCCGCCGCCAGTCCCCGCGGTGAGTGGGACGCGCCCGTCTCCGACGGACCCGTGAATGCCGCGGTCACCGTGCCCGGGTCCAAGTCGTTGACCAATCGAGAGCTGATCCTCGCCGCCATCGCGGACGGCCCCGGCACGTTGCACGGCCCCCTGCACTCCGACGACTCCGCGCGCATGGTCGACGCGCTGCGCGTGCTCGGCGTCGGGATCGACGAGATCGACACCGGCTCCCCTTTCGGCCCCGACCTGCTGGTGACGCCCCCCTCCTCTTTCGCGGGCGACGGCACGATCGACTGCGGGCAGGCGGGAACCGTCATGCGGTTCATCGCTCCGGTGGCCGGCTTCGCCCGGGGCGACGTGCGCGTCACCGCCCACGAGAGCGCATTGCACCGCCCCATGGGGGCGATGATCCACGCCCTGCGCGACGTGGGCGTCGACATCGACGACGGCGGCCACTGGGCGCTCCCCTTCTCGGTCCGCGGGCACGGACACGTGCGAGGCGGCGAGGTCGAGATCGACGCGAGCCAGTCGAGCCAGTTCGTCTCGGGCCTTCTTCTCGCGGCCGCGCGTTTCGACGTCGGACTCCACCTCCGCCACGTCGGCTCGCGCCTGCCGAGCATTCCGCACATCGACATGACCGTCGAGGCCCTCGCCCACCGTGCCGTGCACGTCGAACGTCCCGCGCCCGGCGAGTGGGTCGTGCCCGCGGGACCCGTGCGCGCGAAAGACGTGGCGATCGAACCCGACCTCTCCAACGCCTCCCCGTTCCTCGCCGCCGCGATGGTCACGGGCGGCTCCGTCACCGTCACGGGCTGGCCCCTGCACAGCACCCAGCCGGGTGCCCTCCTCGTCGACATCCTCGCCGAGATGGGAGCCCGCGTCAGTCGCCGCGGAGGCGCCCTCACCGTGGCCGCCGGCGATGACGGCATCCTGGGCGTCGAACTCGACCTGTCGGCGGCGGGCGAACTCGCCCCCACTCTCTTCGGCCTGGCCGCCTTCGCGGACGGGCCGACCACGCTGCACGGCATCGGCCACATCCGCGGCCATGAGACCGACCGCATCGCGGCCCTCGTCGGCAACCTGCGCTCGCTCGGCGGCGAGGCGCACGAGCTCGAAGACGGCATCCGCATCGTCCCGCGGCCGCTGACCGGCGGTGAGTGGAAAGCGCACCACGACCACCGCTTGGCCACCACCGGCGCCCTGATCGGGCTTCGCGTGCCCGGCGTGCGCATCGACGACATCGGTACGACCGCCAAGACGCTCCCCCAGTTCGCGGGCCTGTGGCAGAGCATGCTCGACGACTCGCGCCCGTGAACGGGGACTGACGCGTGAGCTGGCTCGACGATCCCGACGACGACGAGGACGACCTCCGGTACGACGAGTCGTCCATCCGGGTGCGTCCCAACCCGAAGGCGAACAGGCCCCGCACCAAGCGACGCCCCGCCCACGCCGACGCACAGATCGCCCGTGTGCTCGGAGTCGACCGCGGCCGGTACACGGTGCTCGTCGACGAAGACGGCCCCGACGAGCGCCGGGTGCTGGCCACCCGCGCCCGCGAGCTCCGCAAGCAGCCCATCGTCAACGGCGACCGCGCCCGCGTCGTCGGCGACCTCTCGGGCGACGAGGGCACTCTCGGGCGCATCATCGGCCTCGAGGAGCGCACGTCTCTCCTGCGTCGGAGCGCCGACGACACCGACCAGGTCGAGCGCGTGATCGTCGCCAACGCCGATCAGATGCTCGTCGTGGTCGCCGCGGCCGACCCCGAGCCCCGCGCCCGTCTCGTCGACCGTTATCTGGTCGCGGCGTTGGATGCCGGCATCCGCCCCCTGCTCGTCGTCACCAAGACCGACCTGGCCGACCCGACCGAATTCCTCGCGCACTTCGTAGGACTCGACCTGCGGGTGTTCACCAGCGCCCAGGGCGAGATGCCCCTCGACGAGATCGGCGAGGCGCTCGTCGGCCACTCGACCGTGTTCGTTGGGCACTCGGGCGTCGGTAAGTCGACCCTGGTCAACGCCCTCACCGGCTCGGAGCGCGCGATCGGGCACGTCAACACCGTCACCGGTCGCGGCCGCCACACCTCGTCGTCGGCGGTGTCGCTGCGCTACCGCGGCCGCGACGGCTCGGGCTGGGTCATCGACACCCCGGGCGTGCGATCTTTCGGGCTGGGCCACGTCGACCCCGCCCACGTGCTCGGCGCCTTCACGGATCTGGCCGAGGTCGCCGAGGAGTGCCCGCGCGGCTGCACCCACCTCCCCGATGCCCCCGACTGCGCGATCATCGAGGCGGTGGAGTCCGGACGCCTCGGACCCGGAGCCGCCGCCCGGCTCGACTCGCTGCAGCGGCTGCTGACGACGTTCCAGGGCATCGAGCGTTCTAGGCTGGAGGGGTGACGAACCTCGAAAAGGGCGATATCGCCCCCGACTTCACCCTCCTCGACCAGGACGAACACCCCGTCTCGCTGGGCGACTTCCGCGGCCGCCGCGTGATCCTCTACTTCTACCCCGCGGCCCAGACCCCGGGGTGCACCACCCAGGCCTGCGACTTCCGCGACAGCCTGGCCTCGCTGCAGGGCGCCGGCTACACGGTGCTCGGCATCTCGCGCGACCTGCCCGAGAAGCTGCGCGCCTTCCGCGACAGCGACGCGCTGACGTTCCCGCTCCTCAGCGACGCCGACCACGCCGTCCACGAGGCCTACGGCGCTTGGGGCGAGAAGCAGAACTACGGTAAGACGATCACCGGCGTGCTGCGATCCACGTTCGTCGTCGACGAGGAGGGCAAGATCCTCGAGGCGATGTACAACGTCAAGGCCACCGGCCACGTGGCGCGTCTGCGCAAGAACCTGGGGCTGGCCGCAGCCTGACCTGCGACGACCACGACCCCGCCCCGCGACAGCGGTAGGCGGGGTCTTCTCGTGAGGGCGACGCGTCAGTCGTCGTCGCGGTGCCGCGGAGCCGCCGCACGCACCGCCAGGGCGAGCAGCACCAGGCCGACGACAGCGGGGACCGCGATCAGCACGGCGATCCCGGGAGACGCCCACTCCCCCGTGACGGCGCCGATGGCCACCGACAGGATCAGCAGTTGCGTCACGATCCCGCCCGATCGGCCGGCGGAGACGTCGCGAGCGGTCGCGACGCCGAACGCGCCGACGATGGCCGCGCCGATCACGGTGAGCACGATGAGGGCGATCGAGCTGACCGCCGAGTCGGTATCTCCGCCGATGAGGGCGACCGTCTGCCAGCCCGCGAGGGCCAGGATGCCGACACTCTCGAGCCCCAGGAGAGCTGCGGCCGCAAGACGAATCGGCATCAGGAAAGCCTCCCCGGCGGGCGCACCTGCGCCGTTACGATCTGGAAACCTACCGGTTACCTCTTGATCAGGCGGAATCGCTATGGGAGCATGGAACAAGCCGTGTGCTCCCACAGCGAAGTGGGGCGAGCAATCGCTCGCGTTCCCACCAGGGTACCGGACCCGAATCCCGGTGCCGAATCGACCAATTTTCTGTAACAAGGAGCACCCCCATGGATTGGCGCGACAAAGCAGCCTGCCTGACCGTCGACCCCGAGCTGTTCTTCCCGGTCGGCAACACCGGCCCCGCGGTCGACCAGATCGAGAAGGCCAAGTCGGTCTGTGCACGCTGCACCGTCACCGAGGTCTGCCTGCAGTACGCCCTCGAGTCCGGTCAGGACTCGGGCGTCTGGGGCGGTCTGAGCGAAGACGAGCGCCGCGCGCTCAAGCGCCGCGCTGCTCGCGCCCGCCGCGCCTCCTGACCATAGTTACGCGAAGAAGCCCGCCCCTCTCGGGGCGGGCTTCTTCGCGTTGTCGAGGTGGAGGGATCGGCGCGTCAGGCCGCGGAGCCGCCGATGTAGCGCAGCGGGATCTCGATCGTGACCTCGGTGCCGCTGCCCATCAACGTGTGCCAGTCGATCGTGCCACCGAGTTCACCCTGGATGAGCGTGCGGACGATCTGCGTGCCGAGCCCCCGGCCCACCTGCCCCTCGGGCAGGCCGACGCCGGTGTCGCGCACGCTGACCTCGAGCATTTCGCCGCTGCGCTCGGCCGCGATCTCGACATCGCCCTCCTGCCCGGCGAGGCCGTGCTCGACGGCGTTGGTCACGAGCTCGGTGAGGGCCAGGGCGAGGGGCGTGGCGAACTGGCTGGGGAGCGTTCCGAACTTGCCCGTGGTCCGCGTGCGAGCACGGGTGTTCGGGGCCGCGGCCACCTCGGCGACGAGCTTGAGCACGCGAGCGAAGACGTCGTCGAAATCGACGTTCTGCGCGAGCCCCTCGGAGAGGGTGTCGTGCACCACCGCGATCGCCGAGACACGGCGCATGGCCTGCGTGAGGGCATCGCGTGCCTCGTCGGAGTGCGTGCGGCGCGCCTGGATGCGCAGCAGCGAGGCGACGGTCTGCAGGTTGTTCTTGACGCGGTGGTGGATCTCGCGGATCGTCGCGTCCTTGGTGATGAGCTCCTGCTCCTGGTGGCGGATCTCGGTGACATCGCGGCTGAGCACGATCGCGCCGATGCGCGTGCCGCGGTCGCGAAGCGGAATGGTGCGCAGTGACACCTGCACACCGCGTGCCTCCATGTCGGCTCGCCAGGGAGCGCGGCCGCTCACCACGACGGGGAGCGACTCGTCGACGTCCTGGCGCTTTGCGGGAAGGATCCGGGCGGTCACCTCGGCCAGCGACTCGCCCTCGAGCTCGTCGTCGAAGCCCATGCGGTTGAAGGCCGAGAGCGCGTTGGGGCTCGCGAAAGTGGTGATGCCGTCGACGTCGAGGCGGATGAGTCCGTCGGAGGCGCGGGGAGCACCGCGTCGCGGAGCGGTGGGAGCCGAGAGGTCGGGGAACTCGGCCGAGGCGATCATTCCGAACACGTCGTCCGCGCAGTCGTTGAACGTGATCTGCTGCCGCGACGGGGTGCGTGTCTCGCCGAGGTTGGTGTGGCGGGTCAGCACACCCACCGTCGTGACCGCGTACCCCTCGCGCGAGAGCTCGCGCACGATCGGTACCGCACGCACGCGAGTGGGCGTCTCTTCGAACCAGTCGGGGGATGCCGAGTCGACGATGCGACCGCTCTGGAAAGCCTCGCGCACCTGGGTACGCCACTGCGGACGCACGCGGTCGCCGACGATGTCGCGGTAGAACAGCGTCGCCGCTCCCCCGGGCCGCGTGTGGGCGACAGCGACGAAGGAGTCGTCGGGGGTGGGGACCCAGATGACGATGTCGGCGAACGCCAGGTCGGCCAGCAGCTGCCCGTCGCCCGCCAGCCGGTGCAGCCACTCGACGTCCGCCTCGCTGGAGCGGCCCTGGGCGTAGACGAGTTCACTGAGTGTCGACACCCCTCCACCCTACGGGGAGCCCTCGTCTCGGTCGGCCGTCGCGGGCACGTTCCCGACGAGGGGTGAGGATCCGGGCGAATTTCGAGGCGACGGAAACAGGTCAGGGGGCTACCGGACAGACGATAAGTCCCCTGCCGTTGCGGGCATTCTGCCGGCCTCGGAACGACTGGCGGGGTGGCGGGTGACTTCTCCGCGTCCCCAGGACGGTGGACATAATGACCGCATGACGGAAAGGGACTCACCCAGAGGACGATTTGCGGCGCCGGACGCCGTCGCCGAAATGCTCGGGATCACGCATGCGGACGTGCGGTCTCTGATCCGCGAAGGACGACTCCGGGGTCTTCCGGTGGGGTCTCCCCCACGGTGGCGCATCGACCTCGACAGCGTCGACGATTATCTCGACGAGCAGGCCGAACTCACGCGTCGCGCGGCCCTGTGGCAGCAGTCGCAGGCGGCCAGCTTCCCGGAGCTGTGGGGGCGCGGCGCGGTCCGCCACGACGACTGATCACCCGCTCCTCCCCGATCTCACCCCGCGGGCGAGTAATCCACAGCCACAGCGAATGCCCCACCGGGTGTGCGTGTCCACGCCTACTGTCGGCGTCATCCCCGCCCGCTGGACGCACGACCGACAGATTGAGGATCCATGCCCGAAGCAGCCCGGCGACCCGAGGACGCACGATGTGCGCCGCAGAACGCGTGCGACCTGAACGCCCTCGGGACGAATCCGTCCCCGGAGACTCCCTCGCCGGTCGAGGTGTTCGTCGGCAACATGGTGCGCGGCATCCTCGAGGTGGTCGCCGGCGTCCGAGACCCGGAGCAGCTGGCCCGGTGGATGTCGGAGGAGGTCTATCGAGCCCTGCTCACGCGCACGAGCCTGGCCACACGAGCGCGCAGCGCTCGACGCGTGCAGGTGTACCGCGTCATGCACGAGATCCGAAGCGTGCGCCTGTTCTCCCCGCGAGACGGCGCGATCGAAGCCACGGTCGTCGTGTCGGGCCGCATGCGCACCCGAGCGGTGGCCCTGCGCCTCGAGTCCATCGAACGGCGATGGCGCATCACGGCTCTCAGCCTGCTGTGACGCGTGCGATCTCGCTCCGTGAGCGTGTGTCAGGGGCGCCAGGACGCGAGGAAGTTCCCCAGGCGCTCGATCGCGTCGCTGATCACGCGGGCTTCGGGGAGCGTCACGATACGCACGTGGTCGGTCGCGGGCCAGTTGAAGCCCGACCCCTGCACGAGCAGCACGTGCTCGGCGAGCAGGAAGTCGCGCACGAACTTGCCGTCGTCGGGGATCTCGTACACCTCGGGGTCGAAGCGCGGGAACGCATACAGCGCACCGCGCGGCATGACGCACGAGACGCCGGGGATCGCCTCGAGGCCCTGCCACGCGGCATCCCGTTGCTCGTGAAGACGCCCCGTCGGGGCGATGAGCGCATCGATCGACTGCACGCCCGAGAGCGCCGCCTGGACGGCGAACTGCGCCGGCACGTTCGGGCAGAGCCGAGTGGATGCCAAGAGGTTGATCCCGTGCAAGAAGCCCTGCGCGTGCTTCTTGGGGCCGGTGATCGCGAGCCAGCCGGAGCGGTATCCCGCCACCCGGTAGGTCTTGGACAGGCCGTTGAAGGTCAGGCAGAGCAGGTCGGGGGCGACCGTGGCCATGGGGATGTGCACCGCGTCGTCGAAGAGGATGCGGTCGTAGATCTCGTCGGCCAGCAGCAGCAGCGAGTGCTCGCGGGCGATGTCGGCGATGCCCTCGAGGATCTCGCGCGAGTACACCGCTCCCGTGGGGTTGTTCGGGTTGATCACGACGATCGCCTTGGTACGGGGGGTGACCTTGGAGCGGATGTCCTCGAGGTCGGGCTGCCACTCGCGCTGCTCGTCGCAGAGGTAGTGAACGGGGGTGCCGCCGCCGAGGCTCGTCATCGCCGTCCACAGCGGGTAGTCGGGGGCGGGGATGAGCACCTCGTCGCCCTCGTCGAGCAGGGCCTGCATCGTCATCGTGATCAGCTCGGACACGCCGTTGCCGAGGAACACGTGGTCGGGGTCGAGGTGCGGGAAGTCGGGCTCCTGCTCGTAGCGCGAGACGACCGCACGCCGAGCCGACAGGATGCCGCGGCTGTCGCTGTAGCCGTGAGCGTTGGGGACCGAGGCGATCATGTCGCGCACGATCTGGTGCGGCGCCTCGAATCCGAAGATCGCCGGGTTGCCCGTGTTGAGTTTGAGGATCGCGTGACCCTCGGCCTCCAGACGGTCGGCCTCGACGAGGGCCTCCCCGCGGATCTCGTACAGGACGTCCTTCAGCTTGGATGACTGGTCGAGGGGGCGCAGCGGGCTCATCGGTTCAGGATATCCCCGCCCGCATCCGGCCAATCGACACCGCGTGGCCCCCGCCGGGCGAAGGCTGCCCCAGGCGAGGCGACGGAGAGCTGCCCTCGAAAACGACGGATGCCGCGCCCCCGACCTCGGGGCGCGGCATCCGTTCTGGGCTTACTTCTTCTTGGCTGCGCGACGGTCGGCGCGGTTGCTCGCGGCCGGCTCGTCACCCGAGGGCACGCGCTGACCGAAAGCTCCGCGGGCGGCAGGAGCCTGCTCGGCGGCGGGCTCGGCCTGCTGCTCGGCCTGGCGGAGACGGTTGGTCGCCGCCTGCTGAACCTGACCGCGGTCGTTGCGAACCTCGACCTCTCCGGCGTCGTTCGCCGCCGAGTACTCGAGGCGCTGCGTCTCGACGGGCGTCGGGGCGAGTCCCTTGGCCTCGACCTGCGCCTCGTCGCCCTCGACCTTTCGGACCTCGACCTCGAGGTTGTAGAGGAAGCCGACCGACTCCTCCTTGATCTGCCCCATCATGGACTGGAACATCTGGTAGCCCTCGCGCTGGTACTCGATGAGCGGGTCACGCTGGGCCATGGCGCGCAGGCCGATGCCGTCCTTGAGGTAGTCCATCTCGTAGAGGTGCTCGCGCCAGCGACGGTCCAGCACCTGCAGCACGACACGGCGCTCGAGCTCGCGCAGCGCCTGCTCGCCGAGGGCATTCTCGCGGTTCTCATACGCGATACGGGCGTCGGAGATGATCTCGCGCTTCAGGCCCTCGGGCGTGATGCGGCCCTTGTTGCCCCCGGCCTCGGCCACGACCTCGTCGATCGTGACGCTCACGGGGTACATGGTCTTCAGCTCGGTCCACAGGGCGTCGAAGTCCCACGACTCGGTGTGGCCCGAACCGGTGTGGTCGTCGATGACGGCGGTGATCGCGTCCTCGATGAAGTGCTGGACGCGGTCGGCGATGTCGTCGCCCTGCAGCATGTGCCGACGGTCGGCGTAGATCGCCTCGCGCTGACGGTTCAGCACGTCGTCGTACTTCAGGACGTTCTTGCGCATCTCGGCGTTGCGCGACTCGACCTGCGACTGCGCGCTCTTGATCGCGCGCGAGACCAGGCCGGACTCGATCGCGACGTCATCGGGGAAGTTCGTGCGCGCGAGGATCGCCTCGGCGGCGCCCGACTGGAACAGACGCATCAGGTCGTCGGTCAGCGAAAGGTAGAAGCGGCTCTCACCGGGGTCGCCCTGACGGCCCGAACGACCGCGCAGCTGGTTGTCGATGCGGCGCGACTCGTGGCGCTCGGTACCCAGCACGTACAGCCCGCCGGCCTCGACGACCTTCGCGGCCTCTTCGGCCACGGTGTCGCGCATGCTCTGGTAGACGGTGTCCCACTCCGACTCGTAGGCCTCGGGGGTCTCGACGGGATCGAGGTTCTTCGCCTTCATCTCCTGCACGGCGAGGAACTCGGCGTTACCGCCGAGCATGATGTCGGTACCGCGGCCGGCCATGTTGGTGGCGACGGTGACGGCGCCCAGACGACCCGCGCGCGCGACGATCTCCGCCTCGCGAGCGTGGTTCTTGGCGTTGAGCACCTCGTGGCGCACGCCCTTCTTGGCCAGCAGGCGCGAGAGGTACTCGCTCTTCTCGACGCTCGTGGTGCCGACGAGGACCGGCTGGCCCTTCTCGTGGCGCTCGACGATGTCTTCGACGACCTGCGCGAACTTCGCCGTCTCGTTCTTGTAGACGAGGTCGGACTGATCCTTGCGGATCATCGGCTTGTTGGTCGGGATCGGCACCACGCCGAGCTTGTAGGTCGACATGAACTCGGCCGCCTCGGTCTCGGCGGTACCGGTCATGCCGGCGAGCTTGTCGTAGAGGCGGAAGTAGTTCTGCAGCGTGACGGTGGCGAGCGTCTGGTTCTCGGCCTTGACCGGGACGCCCTCCTTGGCCTCGATCGCCTGGTGGATGCCCTCGTTGTAGCGGCGACCCACGAGGATGCGACCGGTGTGCTCGTCGACGATCATGACCTCGTCGTTCATGACGACGTAGTCGGTGTCGCGCTTGAACAGCGCGATCGCCTTGATCGAGTTGTTGAGGAACGAGATCAGCGGGGTGTTGGCCGACTCGTACAGGTTGTCGATGCCGAGGTAGTCCTCGACCTTCTCGATACCGGGTTCGAGCACGCCGATCGTGCGCTTCTTCTCGTCGACCTCGTAGTCGACGCCGGCTTCGAGGGTTCGGGCGAGCTTGGCGAACTCGGCGAACCAGCGGTTGGCTTCACCGGATGCCGGGCCCGAGATGATCAGCGGGGTGCGGGCCTCGTCGATGAGGATCGAGTCGACCTCGTCGACGATCGCGTAGAAGTGACCGCGCTGCACGAGGTCTTCCTTGCGCCACGCCATGTTGTCGCGGAGGTAGTCGAAGCCGAACTCGTTGTTCGTGCCGTAGCTGATGTCGGCCTCGTACTGCTCGCGCCGCACCTCGGGGGTCTGACCTGCGACGACCGTTCCCGTCGTCATGCCCAGGGCGCGGTAGACGCGACCCATGAGCTCGGACTGATAGCTCGCGAGGAAGTCGTTGACCGTGATGACGTGGACGCCCTGGCCCGCGATGGCGTTGAGGTAGGCCGGAAGAGCGGCGGTCAGGGTCTTGCCCTCACCGGTCTTCATCTCGGCGATGTTGCCCAGGTGAAGGGCCGCGCCGCCCATGATCTGCACATCGTAGGGGCGTTGTCCGAGCGTGCGCTTGGCGGCCTCTCGGACGGCCGCGAACGCCTCGGGCATGAGCTGGTCGAGCGTCTCACCGGCTTCGTAGCGGGCGCGCAGCTCGACCGTCTCGTTGCGCAGCTCGTCGTCGGTGAGCTGCTCGTAGTCCTCTTCGAGCGCTCCGGTCGCTTTCACGACGCCCTGCAGTCGGCGCAGGATGCGGCCCTCGCCGGCGCGCAGCAGTTTCTCGAGCGGATTGGCCACGAAGCATCTCCATCTGTCGGGTGCGGCGCCCGCGTGGACGCCGGCCTGCGAACAGGCATACATCGCCCATGCTATCCGTGTTACCCGTTCGTGACCTGCGAGCGAGCCACAATCCGATCGCGAGGCAGCGCGCCCGCAGCGAACACACGGCGACGGCGGGGAGGGCGACGCCTAGGATCGAGCCATGGCCGGTTTCTGGGGCAAGAGGAAGCGCGAAGAACAGGACGCGGCGGATGCCGATCTGGCACGCCGAGCGGAGCTTGCGATCGTCGCGGCCGACGAGCGTGTCCGCCTGACCTCGGACGAGCTCGACTTCGCCCGCGCCGAGCTCGGCGACAAGGCGACGGAAGACCTCGCGGCGGCTCTCGATTCCGTACGAACCCACCTCGCCGAGGCGTTCCAGCTGCATCAGCTCAACCACGACGAGATCCCCGACACGAAAGAAGAGCTGCGTACGCGCAATGCGCGCATCGTCCAGCTCTCGCAATGGGCCGAGGACCTGCTCGAGGAGCGCACTCAGGTTCTGCAGCCCAAGATCGACGCCGTGCGCCGCGCCCCCGAGACGCTGGCTCGCGTGAGAGCCGACCGTGAGCGGCTGGCGCAGCGCATCCCCAACGCTCGGGAGGTCGTCGACCGGCTCTCGCGGCGCTACAGCGACTCGGCCCTCTCGCAGATCGGCGGCAACCCCGAAGAGATCGAGCAGCTCCTCGACTTCGCCGTGCACACCGCCGCCGTATCGGAACGTCGACGCGAGGCGGGCCAGCGCGAGCAGGCCTCCGTCGCCCTCGAGGCCGCCACCGAGGCCGCTCGTCGAGCCGAATCGCTCCTGGATGCCGTGGACACCTTCGAGATCGAGGCCCTCCGCGCCGAGTCCACCCTCGCCGCCGTGGTCGACGACTCGCGCAACGACCTCATCGAGGCGCGCCTGGGAGCGCAGACCCCCGCCGTCACCCAGGCGATGGCCGCGCTTCAGCAGGCGCTCACGGCCCTCCCCGCCTCGGGAACCCGCAGCGACCCTTTCCAGGCTCTGTCGTCGCTGCGGCAGGCCAACGCGGATCTCGACCTCGCCCGCGAGCGCGCGGCCCGCCCCGTCCCCTCCCAGGATCAGGTGGAGCACGCCATCGACGATGCCGACCGCCAGATCGCCGTCGCGCGCGGCCTCATCACCGGGCATCGGGGCTGGATCGGAGCCGATGCTCGCACGCGCTTCGTCGAGGCCGAGCGGCTGCGCGCGGGTCTGCCGCTGGGCCCCGTGCCCGAGGAGCAGCGTGAGACGGCGCTCGCCACCGCACGACGCGCCGGGGCACTGGCATCCGAGGCCCTGCAGATCGCCCAGCGCGACATCGAGCAGTCCCGCCCGAACGACTGGGGCAATGACGGCCGGGGAGGCGGTTACGGTCGGGGAGGCGGCATGGGCGGCGGCAACATGGTCGGCGGCATGCTCGGCGGTCTCGTCATCGGCTCTCTGCTCGGCGACATCTTCGACGGCTGAGCGCGGGCGTCTGCGCCCGCGGCATCGACCGCACGACGAAGCCCCCGGTCCGAGGACCGGGGGCTTCGTGGCGTTCTCAGGTCAGGATGCGACCTCGACGGCGGGTGCCGCCTGGGTCGCGAGGGCGATCACACCGTAGTCCCAGCCCTTGCGTCGGTAGACGACGCTCGGGTGGTCGGTGCGGGCGTCGATGAAGAGGAAGAAGTCGTGGCCGACGAGCTCCATGCGGTCGACGGCGTCTTCGACCGTCATCCACTCGGGACCGAACTCCTTCTGGCGGATGACGACGGGCGAGTAGTCCTCTTCTTCGGCCCCGGCCTCTTGCACGGGGATCGAACCGGTCGCGACGGCGCGCAGCACCTCGACGGAGGCGGGCTCGACGTCGATACCCGAGAGCTCGCCGGTGCCCTTCTCGAACTTCGCACCGCGGGGGTGGTTGCGGGCGTCGATGCGCTTGTCCTTGGCGCGACGCACCTGTTCGGAGATCTTGTCGACCGCGAGATCGAGGGCCGCGAACTTGTCGGTGTCGGTCGCCTCCGCACGAACGACCGGGCCCTTGCCGTCGAGCGTGAGCTCGACCGTGTCGTCCTCCAGACGACCGTTGCGATAGGAGCGATGAGTCACCTTGACCTCGAGCGCCTGAGCGCGAGGCGCGAGGTGCTCGATGCGGCTGACCTTCTCTTCGACGACCGAGCGAAAACGGTCGGTGATACCGACTCCCACTCCGACGATGTTGGTGTCCATCAGTGACCTCCTTGTTCCGGGTTCCGCCCGGTCTAAGGGCGGAACATCCGTCGCCTTCAGTCATCCCCACGCTAGTAGGCCGACACCGCCGTGTCACGTCTCAATCACCCGGGATTCACCTTCGAAGCTCCTTCGACGCGGCGTGTCCGCCAGAGCCAGGGCGACGACCTCGTCGGCTCCCGCGGCACGGAGGGCGCGCGCCGCCTCGGCCAAGGTCGCCCCCGTGGTGACGACGTCGTCGAGGACCACGACCGTGCCGCCCGCGATCGGTCGGCTCACGAACGCTCCCCCGACGTTCTCTCGTCGCGCGCGGCGTCCGAGACCCCTCTGGTCGTCGGTGGCACGGGCCACCCGCAGCAGCCGCTCGTGCCTCCACCCCGCGCGGCGCATCAGCACGTCGAGCGGTCGGAACCCGCGACGGCGGAATGCCGCGCGCGTGCCCGGGACGGTGGTGAGGACGGCACCGGCGGGCACCGAGAGGCGCAGCAGCTCATCGAGCGCCGGGGCGAGTTCGCGGGCGAGAGAGGTGCGGCCCTCCTCCTTGATCGCGCGGATGACGCGGGCCGCCACGCCCTCGAAGACGAGGACGCTCGTCACGGACAGGCCCGGCTGAATGGGGCGCCGGATCCGCCTGGCGTTCAGGGCGTCACGGCATGCGCGACACAGGTCCGAATCGACGACGCCGCAGCCCGCGCAGGAGACGGGCAACCAGAACGTCAGGGCATCGCGGAAGGAACGGGTGAGCGCAGGGTGGAGCGACATGCGCCCACGGTGCCCGGGGCCCGCCGCCGCGCGCACGCGCCGAAGCCCCACTCGGGGAGAACGCCCCGCAGACCCCGGGTGGGGAGGAGCCTCAGGAGGTGGTGCCCTGCTGGGCGGCGAGCACGCGGATGTCGGTGGCCACCAGCGTCCACGAGCTTCCGCGCCGGCTGTACAAGCGCCCGGCGTTGTCGAGCACGCGCACGCTCGTGCTCCCCGCGGCGAGGGTGGTGGCGCCGTCGGGAGCCGCGGCCTCGGTTCCTCGCCCGCCGACGTTGAGCTCGCGCAGGCGACCGGCGCCGTCGACGTCGGCGAGGACTCCCACCGTGGTGTCGTCGAGCCATGCCAGCTCGAAAGCGCCCTGCTGAGAGAACGACAGCACGTGCGGGACGCCGAGGTCGACCGCGCCGCCCTCGCGCTCGATGCCGGCGACCCACACCTCGCGCGTACCCGAGACCGTGACGATCGCCGCCACCCGCGTCCCGTCGCGCGAGATCTGCATCGCGCTGATCTCGGAGGCGTCGGGCCAGGCGTTGCCGACGTTGCGCGGAACGCCCTCGGCGGAGATGGCACGCAGCTGCGTCGGCGCGGAGCTGGGCACGCTCCAGATCGCACCCTCGGCGTCGATCGTGGGGGCGATCAACCCGGGGCGGTCGTCCAGCAGGAACGTGCGTCCGTCGGCCAGTGCACTCGCCACGCTCCCCTGCTGCGTCCGGACGGCCGCGAGGCTCCGGTCGGCCTCGAGCTCGACCGAGGCCGGGGCGAGCGACTCGATCGCATCGGACAGCCCGCCGAGGGTTTCGACCGTGTCTCCGGCGAGCGCACCGAACACGCCGGCGGTGGTGAGCACCGCGGGAGAAGGATCGACCCGGGTGACGCGCACCGAGACCTCGGAGGCGGGTACCGGGGTACCCTCCACCGTCATCTGGACCTCGCTGATACCGGCCGTGACCAGACTCTTGGACAATTGCGTCTGCATCCGGTCGAGGGTCGTGCGATCCAGACTCAGCGCGGTGCGCGGCAACTGCACCTGGGCGACGCCGCTCGAGGACAACGTCACCGAGCGGCCCACGAGGGAGAGCTCGTCGGGGAACGCCGTCTTGACCGCACCGGCGAGCCATGCGCTGGGCTGACCGTCGACGAGGGCCGTCGCCACGCGGCTGGCCACGAGCGCCCGGGGGAACCAGCGGACGTCGGGCACGATGAAGCTCCACGTGGGATCGAAGTACGCGATGGATGCCGACTGGTAGACGGTCGGGAACACCTCCTCGTACAGCACGACCCCGTCTGGAGCCGAGGTGATGCGCCACTGGTCGTCGATGCGCGCGAGGGTGAACGACAGCGACTCCGCGGTGCCCGAGGCCGCCGGGGCGTAGGCGCCGTCGGCATCCACTCCCGCCACCGTGGTGAGCGAGACGGTGACGCCGGTGCCGACGGCGTTCGCGACGGCGCGGCGATCGGCGAGGCGGTCGATGGTGACGCGGGCGCGGGGGTCCCACTGCGTCCCGGACGCCAGGAAGAGCTTCGCCGTGGCCCAGTCGTCGGCGGGGCCGGAACCGGCGCGCAGGAACCCCTCCACGATCTCGGCGGGAGAGGCGTCGTCCTGCGGTCCGTCGGGGACGAAGGCGAAGGCCTGGGTGTCGTCGACCTGCGGGCCGCGCCCGGGATTGACGTAGCCGGAGGTCGGCAGACCCGTGCACGCGGTCAGCGCGAGCACCAGGGCGAGGCTGACGAGGGCGAGGGCGCGTCTCATGTCGTCTTCCTCACTCCGGGCCGGGTCGAGATGGGCTGCGTCAGGCCCAGGGCTTCGAGGGCTCCGCCCTGTTCGTCGTCGGGCACGAGGGGCAGGGGCGAACTGCTGACCGGCTGACCGGCTCGCGGCAGCGTGAGCACGAAGTTCGAGCCGCGTCCGGGCTCGGACCACACCGACAGGGTACCGCCGTGCAGCTTGGCGTCGCCGAGGGCGATCGACAGACCGAGGCCGGTACCGCCGATGGTGCGCACACGCGAAGGGTCGGCGCGCCAGAAGCGGTCGAAGACGCGCTCCACGTCGTCGGGCAGCATGCCCAGGCCGAAGTCACGGACGCCGAGGGCAACGGCATCCCGATCACTGTCGACCGACACCACGATCGGGCGCCCCTCGCCGTGCTCGATCGCATTGCCGAGAAGGTTGCGGACGATCCGGCGGACGCGTCGGGCATCCATGTCGACCGGCGTGTAGCCGCCCGGGGCGACGAGGCGCACGTCGGAGCCGTGCCCCTCTGCGAGCTGCTGCATCGAGAGGATGACGTCTTCGGCCAGATGGGCCAGACTCGTCGCCTCGAGCTCGAGCTGGACGGAGCCGGCGTCGTAGCGGCTGATCTCGAGCAGGTCGGTGAGAAGCACCTCGAATCGCTGCACCTGCGCGTGCAGCAGCTCCGCGGCGCGACCGGTCGCGGGATCGAACCCCTCGCGCTGGTCGTTGATCATGTCGGCGGCGAGCTTGATCGTCGTGAGGGGTGTGCGCAGCTCGTGCGACACGTCGGAGACGAAGCGCTGCTGCACGAGCGAGAGGTCGGCGAGTTCTTTGATCTGCGACTCGATGCTGTCGGCCATCGCGTTGAACGAGCGGTTCAGGGTGGCGAGCTCGTCCTCGCCGCGCACCGGGAGCCGTACGCCGAGATCGCCCGCCGCGAGCTTGGCGCTGGTCTCGGCGGCATCCGCGATCGGCGTGGTCACGGATCTCAGGACGAACCACGCGATCGCACCGATCAGCAGCACGAGCACGAGGCCCACCACCCACAGCAGCACCTGCACGAAGGCGAGGGTCTGCGAGGCGCTCGTGAGGTCGTACCCCATGTAGAGCTCGTACGAGTCGACCCCGTCCTCCGCGGGGAAGCGCAGTTGATGACCGACCAGGATGCCGGGCACCTCGCGGCCGTCGTCGGCGGGGAGCGCCACGGACTGCCACCACTGCAGATCGGGGCTCGACTGCACCTGGGTGCGCAGGGCGTCGGTGACCATGCCGGACTCGAAAGCCGGGGAGATGAACGGCTGCGGAGCCAGCGGGGAGGGTGGTCCGATGCGGTAGAGGGCGATGAGATCGCTCGAGGACTGCTGCGACAGACGCGTCGCGATGCCGTTCATGAGGGTCTGCGCCGCGGCCGGATCGGTCGAGTCGACGGCGGCGTCGAGGGTCGCCTGGGCTGCGGCGGTGGCGCGCTGGGCCTCGAGCAGCACCTGATCCTTGCGAGCCGTGAACAACTCGTTCTGGATCACGAGCGCCATGGCGACGCAGGTGACGAGGATGGTCACGGCGGTGAGCGTCACCGTCAGCACGATCGTGCGGAAGCGGAGCGAGCGACGCCACAGCGTCGCCAGACGATCACGCACCACGCGCCAATCGCGCCATCCCCGTACCCGCTGCCGCGGGAGGGTGCGCACCGCGCCCGTCATGAGGGACTCAGGCCACCGCGCCGGCGCGGTAGCCCACGCCGCGCACGGTGGTCACGATGCGCGGGTTGTCGGGGTCGGCTTCGATCTTCGCGCGCAGACGCTGGACGTGCACGTTCACCAGGCGGGTGTCGGCCTTGTAGTGGTAGCCCCACACCTGCTCGAGGAGCATCTCTCGGGAGAAGACCTGCTGGGGCTTCTCGGCGAGGGCGACGAGGAGTTCGAATTCGAGAGGGGTCAGGGCGATGGGGGCATCGCCGCGGCGGACCTCGTGCGCGGCGACGTCGACGACGAGGTCGCCGATGCGCAGCGTCTCGTCGACCGGAGCCTGCACGGGGCGCAGGCGCGTGCGGATGCGGGCGACGAGCTCCTTCGGGTTGAAGGGCTTCATGATGTAGTCGTCGGCGCCCGACTCGAGCCCCTTGACCACATCGGCCGTGTCGGTGCGCGCCGTGAGCATGATGATCGGCACGCCGGACTCGGCGCGAACGCGCGTGCAGATCTCGATGCCGTCGACGCCCGGGAGCATGAGGTCGAGCAGGATGAGGTCGGGGCGCTCGGTGCGCCAGGCGTCCACCGCTTGCGCACCGTCGGCGCAGAACACCGTGTCGAATCCCTCGGTGCGCAGCACGATGCCGATCATCTCGGCCAGCGCGGTGTCGTCATCGACAACCAGGATCCGTGAAGTCATTCGGGTGTACGTCTTCCGTCTCGAAACCCGCTCGGGGACGGGCATTACGCCCCGGGTGGGGGCACGTCCCATCGAGAGTAGTCGACCTGCCTGCACGACAGGCGTGCGTGTCGGGGGTGTGTGACACGATGAGGTCACCGCCATGTGACCAGGAGGGGCCCCACATGACCGCGTACCCGGCTTGGACTCCGGCATCACGCCCGGGGATCGTTCCGCTGCACCCCTTCGGGTTCGGCACGATCCTGGGCCGATCGTTCGTCGCTCTCCGGCACAATCCGAAGGTGCTGCTGGGCTTCGCCCTCGCGGTGCAGGCCGTGGCGTACATCATCGTGACGGCGGCGATCGCCGGGGTGGCGATCGCCAGCTTCTCCCGGCTCGACACCGTTGCATACGGCAGCGACGACTACGACGCGATCCTCGCGGGCTCGGTCGCCCTCACCGCCGTCGCGGCTCTCGTGCTCGGCATCCTCTCCGGGGTGCTGGGGGTCGTCGTGCAGGGCATCGTCGTCGCCGAGGTCGCGCACGCGGTGGTCGCCGAGAAGCCGTCCCTCCGGGCCGTCTGGGCGCGGGTGCGCCCGGTGTTCTGGCGCCTGGTCGGCTACAGCGCACTTACGGTCGGCGCGGTGGTGATCCTCGTCGGGGTGCTCGCGGGGATCGTGGCGTTGCTGGTCATCGCCGCGACCTGGGTCGGCGCCCTGGTCGGCGTGCTGTTCTTCCTGGCGCTCATCCCGCTCTATCTCTGGTTGACGCCCAAGCTGTTCCTCGTCCCCTCCGTCATCATCCTCGAGCGGGCACCCGTCTTCCGCTCGATCGCACGGTCGTGGCAGTTGACCCGTGGGCGCTTCTGGTCGACGCTCGGCGTCGTCGTGGTCATCTCCTTCGCCTTCGGCGTCGTCGCTCAGATCATCTCGCTTCCCCTCAGCCTCCTCGCCGGCTTCGTGCCGTCGATCGTCGCCCCCACCGGTGAGAGCGGCGCCGGCGCCGTCGTCGGTGTCATCGTCCTGCAGGTCGTCGGGCAGTTCGGCATCCTGCTCGTGCAGTGCATCGCTCTCGTGGTGCAGTCCACCTCCGCCGTGCTCGTCTACGTCGACGCCCGCATGCGCGTCGAGGGCCTCGACCACGACCTGCAGTCGTACGTCGAAGCGCGCGATTCCGGCACCACCGAGCTGAGCGACCCGTATCTCGTGGGCGTCGGCCGCATCGTCGAGCGCCCTGCCCCGGTGCCCTACGGAGCTCCCCCAGCGTTCGCGGGCTACGGGCCGCCGCCGGGGAACGCCGGGTACGGCGCACCGGCAGGGTACGGCGCCCCCGCGGCGGGAGGGTACGGTGCGGTGCCGCAGGGCTCCGCGACCCCCCAGCAGCAGCCCGCTCCGGGCTACGGCCCCCCGCCCCCCGCGGCTGCATCGGCGACCCCGCCGTATGCCGCGCCCACCGCCGCCCCCGCCCCGCACACGTTCCCCGCCCCCACGGCACCCGCGGTGTCGCAGGAGTCCCCCGCGGCACCGCCCGCGCCTCCCGCTCCGGACCGGGCGCAGACGACGTGGGCCGCCCCCGGCTCGAACGGCGACGCGTGATCCTCACGGCCATGGCAGCGGTCGCGCCGCTGCTTCCCGACCCCGACCAGGCCCGGGAGTTGGCCGAGCAGGAGCTCAGCGACCCCACCTATCAGGCCGCCGAGCCGAACCTGGTCGACCGTATCTCCCAGGCCGTCGGCAAGTTCCTCGAAGATCTGCTGCGCGCCCCCGAGAACGGCGGGTGGGGCCCGTCGGCTCTCGTCGTACTGGGCATCATCGTGGTCGCGCTGATCGTCGTCGCCCTGTTGATCTGGGGCCGACCGCGCCTGTCGACACGCGCCTCGGAACCGGCTCGCGCGCTGTTCGACCACGACGACGGCCGATCCGCCGAGGAACTCCGCACCGATGCGGCGGCCGCGGCCGACCGCGGGGCGTGGGACGACGCGATCGTGCTGCGGTTCCGCGCCTTCGCACGCGGCCTCACCCAACGCGGGCTCGTCGACCCGCCTCCCGGCGCCACGGCCCGCGCGTTCGCCCGCGAGACGGCGACAGCGCTGCCCGCGCTCATCCCGCTGCTCGATCCGGCCACGACGACGTTCGACGACATCCGGTACCTGCGCCGCCCCGGCACCGAAGAGCGCTACCGGCTGGTCGCCGATCTCGACGCCGCCGCCGTTCGCGCCCGCGCCGTACCGGTGGCTCCCCGATGAGCGCCGAGACGGCCTCGGCGGCCCCGGTGCGCTCCCGCCGGAAGTCCGCCCTCGGGTGGGTCGCTCTCGCCGGGGGCCTCCTGCTCGCCGCGCTGGTGGGCGGCACCCTCGTCTACGGCGGGTACACGCAGCGAGCGATCCTCGATCCCGAGTCGGCCGGTTCGGACGGCACCCGCGCGGTCGTGCGCATCCTCGAGCAGCACGGTGTCTCGGTCACGATCGCTCGAGACCGGGCCGCCGCCGAACGCGCACTCGCGGGCGGCAAAGCCACCCTCGTCCTGCGCGACGCGCCGATGCTGTCGGACGACGCCCTGCGCGATCTCACCGGCCGCGCGCGCCATGTCGTCCTCGTCGAACCGCGATCCCGAGCGCTCGACGTGCTCCTCGACGGTTCCTCGCTCGGCGGATTCTCCCCCGACCTGTCCGCGAGCCCCGAGTGCGGTGTCCCCGCGGCCGCGAACGCCGGAGCGGCTCACGTGGGAGAACTCCTGCGCCCCGCGGACGGGGTCGAGGGGTGCTACCCCGTCGACGGTGAGTTCGGACTCCTGCAGTCCGAGGGTGTCGATGGACGAACGGTCACCGCCCTCGACGGGCTCTCGGTTCTCACCAATTCGTCCCTCCCCGTCGACGGCAACGCCGCTCTCGCCCTCGGCGTGCTCGGCCAGACCGACACCCTCGTCTGGTACGTTCCCTCGCTCTCCGACGCCGATCAGGGAACGGCCGCCCCCACCCTCGGCGATCTCACCCCCGCGTGGGTGACGCCGGCCATGCTGCTTCTTCTGACCGCGGCTCTCACCGCCGCGATCTGGCGCGGTCGCCGGTTCGGGCCGCTCGTCGCCGAGCGCCTGCCGGTCACGGTCCGCGCCACCGAGACCACCGAGGGCCGTGCGCGCCTGTACGCCTCGTCGAAAGACGCCGCACACGCCCTCGACGAGCTCCGTCGCGCCGCCCGCTCGCGTGTGGGGCGTCTGCTGGGGCTCACCGCCCGCACCTCACCGCACGACATCGCCGACGCCGTCGCACAGCGACTGGACGCGGACCGCGCGCGCGTGCGCGGCATCCTCGTCGACGACACCCCACGCACCGACCGCGAACTCGTCGCGGCGGCCGACCGCCTCCGCGATCTCGAAGAGAGCGTGCGCGCCGCCGTCCGAACCGAAGGGACCACACGATGACCGACAGCCCCGAGACCACCGCAGCCGCGGCCTCCGTCGCGCCGAGCGACGACCACGCGCAGCTGCGCGACGCGATGCACCGCGTGCGCCTCGAGGTCGGCAAAGCCGTCGTCGGCCAGGACGGCACGATCACCGGCCTGCTCATCGCGCTGCTCTCCCGCGGCCATGTGCTGCTCGAGGGCGTCCCCGGCGTCGCCAAGACGCTGCTGGTGAGGTCGTTCAGTCGCGCGCTCGGACTCGACACCCGGCGCGTGCAGTTCACCCCCGATCTCATGCCCGGAGACGTCACCGGCTCCCTCGTCTACGACGCCCGCGCCGGCAACTTCGAGTTCCGCGCCGGTCCCGTGTTCACCCACGTGCTCCTGGCCGACGAGATCAACCGCACGCCCCCGAAGACCCAGGCGGCGCTGCTCGAGGCCATGGAGGAGCGCCAGGTGTCGTCCGACGGCGAGAGCCGCGCGCTGCCCGATCCCTTCCTCGTCGCCGCGACGCAGAACCCCATCGAGCACGAGGGCACGTACACGCTGCCCGAGGCGCAGCTCGACCGCTTCCTCCTGAAGCTCGTCGTCGACCTGCCCGGTCGCGACGCCGAGGTCGACGTGCTGCGTCGTCACGCCTCGGGCTTCGATCCCCGTCGCCTCGACGACGCCGGTGTCGCGGCGGTCGTCACGGCACCGCAGATCCTCGCGGCGCAGCGCGCAGCGGCATCGGTATCGGTAGACGACGACCTGCTCGGCTACGTCGTCGACCTCGCGCGCGCGACCCGGCAGAGTCCCTCGGTGCTGGTCGGGGTCAGCCCGCGCGCCTCCACGGGCCTGCTGGCCGCGGCCAAGGCGTGGGCCTGGCTGAGCGGCTACCCCGCCATCACCCCCGACCATGTGCAGACCATGCTCGTCCCGGTGTGGCGCCACCGCATTCGCCTCCGTCCCGAAGCCGAGATCGAGGGCGTCTCGGTGGATTCCATCCTCACCTCCGTCCTGCAGCAGACCCGCGTTCCCATCTGATGTTCGTCACCGGCCGTCTCGCCCTGCTCGTCGCGCTCGGCGTCGTCCCCCTCGTGCTCCTGAGCACCGCGGGGCTCTCGGCGTGGGCGGTCGCCGGCGGGTGGGTGCTGCTGTGCCTCATGCTGGCGATTGTCGACACGGTGCTCGCCGCCGACCCTCGACGGGTCGAGATCACCCGCACGCACCCCGAGCGGGCACTGCGCGACGAACCCGTGTCCGGCGAGCTGCGCGTGCGCAACCTCGGCACCCGTCTGCTCCGTGCCCGCGTCCGCGACGCGTGGCAACCCACGGCCGGAGCGCCCGCGGAACGTCTGCGCCTCGTGGTCCCGCCCGGCGAGCGGCGCGCCGCGCCCCTCCCCCTGCGCCCCCGCCGCCGCGGCGAACTGCGCAGCGCCTTCGTCGTCGTTCGCGCGGCGGGCCCGCTGGGACTGGCCGGGCGCCAGGGCGTCGTGGACGCTCCCGGTCGGATCCGCGTGCTCCCCCCGTTCACCTCGCGGCGGCACCTCCCCTCGCGCCTGGCCCGGCTCCGCGAGCTCGACGGCAACACGAGCCTGCAGGTGCGCGGCCAGGGCACCGAGTTCGACAGCCTCCGCGAATACGTGCGCGGAGACGACGTGCGCTCGATCGACTGGCGCGCCACCGCCCGCGCGGGGACGACGATGCTGCGCACCTGGCGCCCGGAGCGCGACCGCCACGTCGTCGTCGTGATCGACACCGGGCGCACGGCCGCCGCTCGCGTGGGCGACGGCGTGCGCCTCGACGCGGCGATGGAGGCGGCGTTGCTGCTGTCGGTGCTGGCGACGCGCGCGGGCGACCACGTGCACCTGCTGATGTTCGACCGTCTGCCCCGAGCTCGCGTCACCCGCGTCGACGGCACCTCGCTCCTGCCCGCCCTGGTGGATGCCATGGCGCCCGTCGATCCGCAGTTGATCGACACCGACTGGGATGCCGCTTTCGCGCACGTGCGCGGCTTCGCGGTGCGTCCGGCCCTCGTCGTGCTGCTCACGGCGGCCGACGACCCCGAGGCCGCCCGCGCGTTCCTCGCCTCGCTTCCCGCGGTCGCCTCCCGCTCGCGCCTTCTGGTGGCCACCGCCACCGACGGACCCGGCGACACCCCCGTCCACCGGGACGCGTCCGACGTGTACGCCGCCGCCGCCGTCGAACGCGCCCGGCACGACGCCGAGCGAGTTGCCGCGGCGATCGTGCGCGCGGGAGGCGATGCGGTGTCGGCGTCGGCCGACGATCTGCCCCCGCTCGTGGCCGACCGCTACCTCGCCCTCAAAGCGGCCGGTCGGCTCTAGCACACCCACCCCTCATGCAGCCTGCGACATATCTCGCGGCTTATCCTGGGGGGTACCCTTCCAGCCGTCGATGCGTCCCCTCCGCGCCCGGCTGCGCCGTCTACGCACAGGATGCGGGAGATCTCTTGCCAGGTAACGCCACCACGCACTTCGACGATGTGGCCCTCGTTTCGGTGGCGAGCGTCTTGCCCAGCCGCGTCACGACGTCCGACGACATCGAGGAGCGCCTCGCCCCGGCTCTGCAGCGCCTCAAGCTCAAACCGGGCCTGCTCCGCCGCGTCGCGGGCGTCAACGAGCGCCGCAACTGGGCCGAGGGCGAGTCCTCCGACGAAGCCACGATCGCCGCGGGCAAGCAGGCGCTCGCCGAGGCAGGCGTCGACCCGAGCGAGATCGGGCTCATCATCAACACGTCGGTGACGCGAAAGCATCTCGAACCCTCGGTCGCCGTGCGGCTGCACCACGGTCTGGGCCTGCCGAGCTCCGCGATCAACTTCGACGTCGCCAACGCCTGCCTCGGCTTCATCAACGGCATGAGCCTGGCCGCCGGCATGATCCAGTCGGGCCAGGTCAAGTACGCCCTGATCGTCAACGGCGAGGATGCCGACGAGATCCAGGTCAACACCATCAACCGCCTCGTGCGCGAGGACCTCGACCGCGATGCCTTCATGCAGGAGTTCGCCTCCCTCACCCTGGGCTCGGGGGCCGCCGCCGCCGTCCTCGGCCGGGCGAGCGACCACCCCGAGGGTCACCGCATCGTGGGGGGCGTCACGCGCGCCGCGACCCAGTTCTACGACCTCTGCGTCGGCAGCGTCGACGGCATGTTCACCGACGCCAAGGCGCTGCTCAAAGGCGGCCTCGACCTCGTCGTGTCGGCGTGGAAAGAGGCGAAGGGCGAGTTCTCCTGGACGGGCATGGATCGCTACATCACGCACCAGGTCTCGTCGGTCCACACCTCGGCGATCGTCCGCGCCGCCAAGCTCGACCGCGACCGCGTGCCGGTGACCTACCCGAGCCTGGGCAATGTCGGTCCTGCCTCCATCCCGATCACCCTCGCCGCCGAGCAGAAGACGCTGCGCCGAGGTGATCGCGTCCTGCTGATGGGAGTGGGCTCCGGCCTGAACACCGGAATGCTGGAGCTGGCCTGGTGAGCTTCCCGCGCGTCACGGGACCGCAGGCCACTCTTCCCCCCGCGGGCCTGCCCGGGCTCGACCCGGCCCTGTCGCGCCTCGTGAGCGTCGACGGCGTCCTCGCCGACGCGGGCGCCACGCGCCTGTGGCACGTGCTCGACACCGGCGACGCCCTCGTCGAGCGCGGCCTCGAGCCGATCGGCACGATCGTCGCCGTGCACGGCAATCCCACGTGGTCGTACCTCTGGCGCGCCCTCGTGAACGCCTCTCTCGCGCGGGCCGACGCCGGAGCGGCCGTCTGGCGCGTGGTGGCCGTCGACCAGCTCGAGATGGGCTTCTCCGAACGCTCCTCGCTGCGGCGCACCCTGGCCCAGCGCATCGCCGACCTCGACGCTCTCGTCGAGGGCCTCGGCATCCGAGGTCCCATCGTGACCATCGGCCATGACTGGGGCGGGCCCGTCTCGCTCGGCTGGGCCGTCGAGCACCGCGACCGCCTCGCGGCCGTCATCGCCCTCAACACCGCCGTGCACCACCCCGACGGCGCCTCTCTTCCCTTCGCCCTGCGCGTCGCCACGGCTCGAGGCATGCTCGCGGCCGGCACCACGGGCACCACGGCGTTCCTCGACACCACCCTCGCGCTGGCCGAGCTCGACCCGGCCGTGAAGGCCGCGTTCCGCGCGCCGTACGCGACCGTCGCGCGCCGCCGAGGGATCGGCGGCTTCGTCGCCGACATCCCCGCGACCCCCGAGCACGAGAGCACTCCGGCCCTGCACCGCATGTCGTCGGGGCTGCGTGAGCTCGCCGTGCCCGTCCTGCTGCTGCGGGGCCCCAAGGACCCGGTCTTCGGCGAGGACCACCTCG
Organism: Microbacterium sp. SORGH_AS_0454; assembly: GCF_031453395.1. Classification (NCBI taxonomy): domain Bacteria; kingdom Bacillati; phylum Actinomycetota; class Actinomycetes; order Micrococcales; family Microbacteriaceae; genus Microbacterium; species Microbacterium sp. SORGH_AS_0454. Next base: position 68,503 of record NZ_JAVIYS010000001.1, read on the forward strand.
ACGACCTCACCGATCGTCTCCCGCACGCCGACGTGCACCGCTTCGAGGGCGCCGGGCACCTCATCGCCGAGGAGCGCCCCTACGCCGACGTCGTTCTCGACTGGCTCGACGAGAAGGTCGTGGATGCCGTCACGCCCGCGACCCGTTCGCGTCGCTCGGCCGCCGCGAAGCGCGCAGCCGCCGCGCCCGCGCCCGCCCCTTCCGACTCGCCCGACGCGGCGTCGGGTCACCTGTGGGACGCCCTCGATGCCCGCCGCGACGACGACGGCACCGCCGTCATCGACATGACCTCCGCCCGCGACGGGGAGCCGCTCCGCGTGAGCTGGCGCCACCTGTCCGCCCGTGTCGACGAGCTCGCCGCGGGGCTCGACGCCTTCGGGGTGCGCGCGGGCGACCGCGTCTCGCTCCTCGTGCAGCCGGGTCCGACCCTGACGGCCGCCCTGTACGCCTGCCTGCGCATCGGCGCCGTCGTCGTCGTGGCCGATCGGGGTCTCGGCATCCGGGGTCTCTCCCGCGCCGTACGCGGGGCGGTCCCCGACGTCGTGATCGGTGAGGTCGCGGGGCTCGCGGCCGCACGCGCGCTCGCCTGGCCCGGTCGCCGCATCTCGGCCGCGTCTCTTCCGGCGGTCACCTCCCGCGCGCTCGGCGTCGAGGCGAGCTTGTCCGACCTCGCTCGGGCCGGGCGCGGTCGTGCCGTTCCCCCTCCCCCCGCCCCCGAGGCCGAGGCTGCGGTGCTGTTCACCTCCGGCTCGACGGGACCGGCCAAGGGCGTCGTCTACACGCACGCCCAGCTCACCGCGCTGCGCGACACCCTCGCGGCGCACTTCGGCGTGACCGCCGAGACGGGTCTCGTCACCGGCTTCGCCCCCTTCGCGCTCCTCGGCCCGGCGCTGGGCACGCGCTCCGCGACGCCCGACATGGACGTCTCGGCTCCGCGCACCCTGACGGCGGCCGCCGTCGCCGCGGCCGTTCACGCCTCGGACGCGCGGATCGTGTTCCTGTCTCCCGCGGCGGTGTCGAACGTCGTCGCGACCGCGTCGGCCCTCACCGCCGACGACCGCGCCGCTCTCGAGCGTGTCGAGACGTTCCTGTCGACCGGAGCCCCCGTGGGCGTCGATCTTCTCCGCCGCGCGCAGGCGCTCATGCCGAACGCGACGGCCCACACCCCCTACGGCATGACCGAGTGCCTGCTCGTCGCCGACGTCACTCTGCCCGAGATCGAACAGGCGCGAGGCGACCGCGGCGTGTGCGTCGGTCGCCCGCTCGGCAGCGGTCAGGTGCGCATCTCGGCGATCGACGCCGACGGCCGCGCCTCCGGCGCACCGTCGACGCAGCCGCGGGTCACCGGCGAGGTCGTCATCTCGGCGCCCCACCTCAAGCGCGGATACTTCCGCCTGTACCTCACCGACCGCGAAGCGCAGCGTGGACTCCCCGAGCGCTGGCACCGCACCGGAGACGTCGGACACCTCGACGCCGAGGGCAGGCTCTGGATCGAGGGGCGACTGCCCCACGTCATCACCACCGCCGACGGCCCCGTCACTCCCGTGGGAATCGAGCAGGACGTCGAGACGGTGCCCGCCGTCGAACGCGCCGCCGCCGTCGGCGTGGGCCCGGTGGGCGGCCAGGTCGTCGTCGCGGTGGTCGAGGCGGGCGCCCGTCGCCCGGGGCTGGCATCCCCCGATCTGACCGATCAGGTGCGTGCAGCCACCGCCCAGCGCCTCGCCGCCGTGCTCGTGGTCCCCACGCTTCCGACCGACATCCGCCACAACTCCAAGATCGACCGCGCGCGCGTGGCCCGCTGGGCGGAGCGCGTGCTGGCCGGAGAGAAGCCGACGGCGCCGTGAGGGTCCTCGCCACCGGGTCGTCCGGCTTCCTCGGCCGGGCCGTCGTGCGTTCTCTGCAGGAGGCGGGGCACGAGGTGCGCACCCTGCAGCGTCGCCGGTCGGGCGTCGACGGCGCCGATGACCGGCTCGGGTCGGTCACGGATCCGGATGCCGTGGCGTCCGCCCTCGAGGGGGTCGACGGGATCGTTCATCTCGCGGCGAAGGTCTCTCTCGCCGGCGACCCGGCGCAGTTCCATGCCGTCAACGTCGAGGGCACCCGCATCCTGCTCGATGCCGCCGAGGCGGCCGGCGTGACGCGCGTCGTGCACGTCTCGTCGCCGTCGGTCGCGCACGCCGGCCACGCCCTCGCGGGTGTGGGAGCCGAGCCCGCCGATCCGGATGCCGCGCGCGGCGAATACGCCCGCACGAAGGCCGAGGCCGAAGTGCTGGCGCTCTCCCGCGCCGGCGGCGACACCGCTCTGGTCGCGATCCGCCCCCACATCGTGTGGGGCCCGGGCGACACCCAGCTCATCGAGCGCGTCGTCGCCCGCGCGCGTCGGGGCACCCTGCCCCTGCTGGACGGCGGGACGGCTCTCATCGACTCCACGTTCGTCGACAACGCGGCATCCGGGATCGTGGCCGCCCTGCACCGCGTCGACGAGGTCAGCGGGCGCGCGTACGTGTTGACGAACGGCGAACCGCGGCCGGTCGGCGACCTGCTCGCCGGGATCTGCCGGGCGTCGGGCGTCACCCCGCCGCGCTTCAGCGTGCCCGCGGGGGTGGCGAAGGCCGCGGGATCGCTGATCGAGCGGGTGTGGGCCGTGCGCCCGGGCCAGGACGAGCCGCCGATGACGCGTTTCCTCGCCGAGCAGCTCTCCACCGCGCATTGGTTCGATCAGACCGCGATCCGCCGCGACCTGCGCTGGGCGCCGTCGGTGTCGATCGACGAGGGTCTGCGCCGCCTGTCTCGCGCCTGAGCCGCGCCGCCCCCGCGCGTGTCCGCCTCTGTGCGGGGAGACGGGCCGGAGCCTGCGCCAAGTGGGACACGGGTCTTCTGCGTCGCTCGTCCCGAAGGTGCGTGAGTCGCAGCTCGGTCCGGCACGGGGTGGGACACGGCGCACGGGACACGGCGCGCGACGCGGGCGGGCACGAGAGAACCGCCCAGGACGTAACGAGCGACGGAAGGCCCGCCCCGCGAGGGGACGGGCCTTCCGGTTGCCGCGGGTTACCGAGCCGCAGCGTTCGCCGAACTCAGACCAGGTCGAACCGGTCGAGCTCGGTGACCTTGCGCCACGCGGCGACGAAGTCGCGCACGAACTTCTCCTTGGCGTCGTCCGAGGCGTAGACCTCGGCGAGCGCGCGCAGCTCGGAGTTCGACGAGAACACGAGGTCGACGCGCGTGCCGATCCCGACCTTCTCACCCGATCCGTCCTTCGTGCCCTCGAAGGCGTGCTTGCCGCTGTCGAGCGGCTTCCACGTCGTGCCGAGGTCGAGAAGGTTCGCGAACACGTCGTTCGTCAGGGCACCGGGAGTGTCGGTGAACACGCCCCAGTCGCTGCCGTCCCAGTTCGCGCCGATCGCGCGGAGGCCGCCGACGAGCACGGTCATCTCGGGAGCCGTCAGCGTGAGCAGGTTCGCCTTGTCCAGCAGCAGGAACTCCGCGGGAAGCCGCGCCTCGCGAGAGGCGTAGTTGCGGAAGCCGTCGGCGATCGGCTCGAGCCAGCGGAACGACTCGATCTCGGTCTGCTCCTGCGTGGCGTCGGTGCGGCCCGGGGTGAAGGGCACCTCGACCTCGACGCCGCCGGCGAGGGCGGCCTGCTCGACACCGGCGTTGCCCGCGAGCACGAGCAGGTCGGCGATCGAGACCTTCTTGTCGCCCTGCGCGTCGAATGCGCCCTTGATCTTCTCGAGCACGTCGAGCACGGATGCCAGCTGCTCGGGGTTGTTGACCGTCCAGCTCTTCTGCGGCTCGAGGCGGATGCGCGCCCCGTTCACGCCGCCGCGCTTGTCGCTGCCGCGGAAGGTCGAGGCGGCGGCCCACGTCGTGGTGACGAGCTGCTGCACCGACAGGCCGCTGTCGAGGATCTGCTTCTTCAGCGCTGCGGCGTCGGCGGCGTCGATCAGAGGGTGATCGACGGCGGGCACGGGGTCCTGCCACACGAGCACCTCGGAGGGGACCTCGGAGCCGAGGTAGCGCTCACGCGGGCCCATGTCGCGGTGGGTCAGCTTGAACCACGCGCGGGCGAAGGCGTCCTGGAACGCGGCCGGGTCCTCGGCGAAACGGCGTGAGATCTTCTCGTACGCCGGGTCGACGCGAAGCGCCAGGTCGCTGGTGAGCATGCGGGGCTCGCGGCGACCGTCGGAGTGCGCCTCGGGGACGAGGCCTTCGCCTCCGCCGTTGACCGGACGCCACTGGTGCGCGCCCGCGGGGCTCTGGAAGAGCTCCCACTCGTAGGCGAACAGGATGTGGAAGAACTCGTTGTCCCAGCGGGTGGGGTGGTACGTCCACGTGACTTCGAGGCCGCTGGTGATGGTGTCGTCACCCTTGCCCGTGCCGTGGCTGTTCTTCCAGCCCAGGCCCTGGTCGTTGATGTCGGCGGCCTCGGGGTTCACGCCCACGTGCGAGTCGCTCGCGGCACCGTGCGTCTTGCCGAAGGTGTGACCACCGGCGATGAGCGCGACGGTCTCCTCGTCGTTCATGGCCATGCGCCCGAACGTCTCGCGGATGTCGTTGGCCGACAGCTGCGGGTCGGGGTTGCCGTTGGGTCCCTCGGGGTTGACGTAGATCAGACCCATCTGGACCGCGGCCAGGGGCTTCTCGAGCTCGCGGTTGCCCGTGTAACGCTCGTCGCCGAGCCACGTGGTCTCGGGGCCCCAGTACACGTCGTCGTCGGGCTCCCACACGTCGGTGCGGCCACCGGCGAAGCCGAAGGTCGGGAAGCCCATGTCCTCGAGCGCGACGTTGCCGGCGAGGATCATCAGGTCGGCCCACGAGATCGACTGGCCGTACTTCTTCTTCACGGGCCAGAGCAGCCGGCGGGCCTTGTCCAGGTTGACGTTGTCGGGCCAGCTGTTCAGCGGGGCGAAACGCTGCATGCCCGCGCCCGAGCCGCCGCGACCGTCGGTCACGCGATAGGTGCCGGCGCTGTGCCAGGCCATGCGGATCATGAGAGGGCCGTAGTGGCCGAAGTCGGCGGGCCACCAGTCCTGCGAGGTCGTCATGACCGCTTTGAGATCCTGCTTGACGGCGTTCAGGTCGAGCGCCTCGAAGGCGGCGCGGTAGTCGAACCCCTCGTCCAGCGGGTCGCGCAGGGCGTTGTTCTTCGCGAGGATCTTGACGTTCAGGGTCTCGGGCCACCACACGCGGTTGGCGGATCCCTGGGTGGGGTGGGGCAGGGCGCCGGCGGGCTCGCTGTCGGCGGGGGCTTCGCCCACGGGCAGTCGGTTGTCGTCGGGGGCGGCTCCATCGTGGAAGACGGGGCACCCGTTCAGAGCGTCGCTCATCGGGATCCTCTCGGTTTTTCGGCTTCGGACTTCGCTCGGCAATCGGAGCACACGCCCCAGAACGTCACTTCAGCGGTCTCTATGAGAAAGCCGCTGCCCTCCGGCATGTGCAAGCACGGCGCCGCGCCGACGACGCAGTCCACGTCGTCGATCCGGCCGCACCCGGTGCACACCACGTGGTGGTGGTTGTCGCCCACGCGCAACTCGAACGTGCCGGCGTGGCCGGCGGGTTCGATGCGACGCGCGAGACCCGCGTCGGCGAAATCGCCGAGCGCGTTGTACACCGATTGCTTGCTCGTTCCGGGGAGCGTGCCGACGATGCCGTCGTAGACGGCGTCGGCGGTGGCGTGCGGCCGGGCGCGAAGGGCCTCGAGGACGGCGACCCGCGTCGCCGTCACCCGCAGACCCGCTCCGCGGATGAGGGCATCCGCGGGGGCTTCCGGTCGATTGTCGAGCATGCGTTCAGCGTACCTAGTTTTGAGTGAATCAAAAATGACACGCCGGGAAACGATCGGGAACGCTCACCTCCCGGGCCGAACGACACGGCATCCGGATGCCGTCATCCCGCCGTCAGCGTGGGGGTCCCGGCCTCGTACTCGGTGAGGTCGCCCGTCTCGCCCGCGCGCACCGCGCGTCGACCGACCCAGAGCATGTAGAAGAGGAAGACACCGAGGGCGAGAGCGCCGATCGCGATCTTGATCTGCCACGGCCACTCGCGCGGGGTGACGAACCCCTCGACGAGACCGGACAGGGCCAGGGCGAAGACGAGCCCCACGGCGACGGTGGCCAGCGACCGACCCGCTGAGGCGAGCGCCGCCGCCCGCGAACGCCGCCCGGGGGCGACCCAGGCCCAGAAGATCTGCAGGCCCGCCGCGCCCGCGACGAAGATCGCGGTGAGCTCGAGCAGGCCGTGGGGAAGGATGAACTGGAAGAACAGGTCGCCGCGGTCGAACGAGAACATGATCGCCGCCGAGGTCCCCACCCCGACGGCGTTCTGCATCATGACCGCGAGGGGCCAGAGTCCGGTGACGCCGAACAGCACGCACTGCGCCGCGATCCAGGCGTTGTTCGTCCAGACGGACCCTGCGAAGATCGCATTCGGGTTCTCGCGGTAGTAGTTCACGAACTGCTCGTCGGCGTAGTTCTGCAGCTGGCTCTTCTCCCCCAGGGCCAGCGACGGCGGCCGGGTCGCTCGAGATCCACAGGGCGACGAGGCTCGAGACCACGAGGAAGCCGACGGTGACAGCCAGGGTGCTCCAGCGCACGCGATACAACGCCGCCGGAAGCTGCAGGACGAAGAAGCGCGGCAGCTGCTTCAGCACGTTGTCGCGGACGCCGGTGAGGCGCAGGCGCGTGCGCGCGAGCAGGATCGAGACGTAGTCGCCTTCGGGCGTGCGTCCGGCGGAGGTCTTGATGTCGGCCAGGTCGGCCGACGCCGCACGGTAGCGGGTCACCAGCTCGTCCACGTCGCGACCGCTGAGGCGCTTGCGACGACCCAGCTCGTCGAGCCGCGCCCACTCCTCGCGCCGGGCGGCCGTGAGGGCATCGAGGTCCATGTGGTCAACTGTACGCATGGCTTCGTCGACGACCCCCTCGCCCGCGGTCGCCCTCGTGCACACGGGTGCGGACGAGACGCTCACCGGAGAGGCCGTCGCCCTCGACGTCCAACCCGTCGGCTTCTTCCTGCGGGCGCTCGGAACGCTCATCGACTTCCTCATCGGGGCGGTACTGCTGATCGGCGGAGCGCTGCTGCTGACGACGATGGTCGCGGCGGGAACCCTTCCGGAGGCCGCCGTGCGCATCGGCGTGATCTCGCTGCTCGTGCTCGTGACCGTCGTGATCCCCACCACGGTGGAGACGCTCTCTCGCGGCCGGAGCCTCGGTCGCCTCGCCGTGGGAGCCCGGATCGTGCGCACCGACGGCGGGGCCGCCGGCTTCCGTCAGGCCCTCATCCGATCCCTGACCGGTGTTCTCGAACTGTGGTTCACCCTCGGCGCGATCGCCGCGGTCGTCGGGATGTTCACCCCGCGCGCTCAGCGACTGGGCGACCTGCTCGCCGGCACGGCGAGCGAGCGCACCCGTACCCGCCGCCTCCCTCCCCCCGCGCCGGGCCTGCCGCCGGGCTGGGAGTCCTGGGCCGAGATCGCCGACGTCTCACGGCTTCCCGACCGCCTCGCCGCCCGCGTGGCGCAGTTCGTGCGCGGCGCCGACGCCCTCGAGCCCGCCGCTCGCACCCGGGTCGCGGCGTCCCTCGCCGAAGCCGTGCGCCCCTTCGTCTCGCCGATCCCCCCGTCGGATGCCGAAGGGCTCGTCCGCGCCGTGTCGTCGGTGCGACGGGACCGCGAGTACCGCGCGCTGCTGCTCGAGAACGAGCGCGCCGCCGCCCTGACCGAGCGCGCGTGACTCCCTCGAGCGAGAGCCCCGCGCCTCAGGTGCGGAGCGTCTCGTGCCGCACGACCACCCAGCCCTTGGGAACCGACAGCCGGTCGGCGTGGATCGCGCAGAGGTCGTGCGCGTGAGGGTCGCCCGCGGGACCGAGGGGGCCGAGGGCCGCCATCTGGTCGCCGTAATCGTAGGTGAGAGTGCTCATCGCCTCGCGGGCGCATCCCACTTTCGAGCAGAGTCTGTCGCGCATCGCGGATCAGCCTAGCCAGCCCCTCCGACACGGCCCCGACGCCGCGCCGGGGTCCCGGATGCCGGCCCCCGGCGCGACCGGAGCCTCGAGCGCACTCGCGCCGCGGCACGGGCGCGAGCGGGCCGCTGCCTCGAACGTAGGATGGGCCCATGATGCGTCGTCGATCCCGGGAAGCGCGGCCGGTGGCCCGCCCCTCGCGACACGGTCGTCACGGCCGCGAGAACCGCAGTCCCGTCGTCCGACCGCCGCTGCCCCCCATCGACACGCGCGTCGAGCGCTTCGACATCGCGGTCGGTGCGGCCGCGGAGTTCCTCCGCTCGGCATGGACCGATCTGCGCGAAGTCTCGTTCGAGATCGGGATCATGCCGCCCGCCGCCGCCGACGGCATCCCTCGATGGACGGTCCTGCGCGAAGAGAAGCGCATCATCCTGTACCGAGTGCCCATCGAACGCCTGGGACACCCCCACCACGACGACGACCTGCACCGCCGCATGATGATCGAGGGCGCGGTCTTCCGCGCCGCCGCCGAGTACCTCGATCGCGACCCGTGGGACCTGGGCCCCGAGCGGTTCCGCTTCTTCTGACCCGCCCCCGGCGTCGGGACCGCTAGGGCAGGATCGTGAGCGCCGAAGCCGCGGCATCCGCCGGCCACAGCGGGTACGAGGCCAGCGCTCCCGCCCCGGCGTACGACACCGCCGCGCGCACGGGAGAATCGGCCTCGAGCCGGTAGACGCCCGCGGCGACCGGCACGGCCACGCTGGCTCCGGCGGCGACGGTCGTGGTGACGGGCGCGCCTGCGCCTGCGGGGGTGAGCGTGACGGTCGTATCGCTCGAGGCACCGGCGATCACCAGATTCGCGCCCACGCCCGCGGCGACCGCGATCGTGCTGGGGGCCGAGATCTCGGGAGCGGGGACGTACCAGGCGAAGTCCGCTCCCTCGCCGAAGCCGGTCGTCGACCAGGTGGCGCCCACGATGGGAGCCGTGGCCGTCACGTCCACCGTGTAGGAACCGGCGGCGAGCCTCGACAGGTTCAGCGAGGTCGGAAGGCCCGACGTGAGGGGGACGTCGGTGGGCGCGGGTGCGCTGACCGCGGGGTCGTTCGGCACCACTGTCACCGTCGCGGTGGCGTCGGATCCCGGCGACAGCAGACGCAGCACCGTGCCCGCCTGGCTGGCGTCGGTGGCGAGCACCTGCACCCCCGGCATGACCAGATGCGCGTCCGCCTGAGCGAGCGGCGCGACCTGGTCGGCGCCGCCGGGAAGGAGCAGGCGCGTCAGCGTGGCCTGGAGCGAGGCGTGAACCGGTGCACCCGACGAGACGACGCGCACGACCGGACTCTCCTCCCCGAGGAGGAGTCCCGCGAGAGGGACCACGCGGCGTCCGCCCGCGGGAACCACGAGATTCTGACCGCTCGGCGGGCTCGACACGCCCTGCGCCCCGTAGACCGACAGCTGGACGGTCGCGGGGACGTCGCCGGGGTTCGCCAGCACGACGAGGTCGTTCGCCCCCGTGGTGGAGGCACCCCCGACCAGCCACGACTCCGCGAGAGGGGGTCGGCAGGCGGATGCCGCGAACCCGATCAGGTCGCTCGCGGCGGCCGTGGCGGACCCGGCGGCGGCCAACGGCGTCTGAAGGCGATCGCGAGGCGCGGCACGCAGGGCCTCGGCGTCGCCGGAGGAGTCGGCCGTCGCCCCGTTCAGGGCTGTCGTGGTCGCGTCCGCGTCGGCGGGGCCGCTGACGACCTGCTGGGCGGCCGCCGCGCTCAGGGAGCCCGCGGAGTCGGCGCTGCGCCCGAGGGCCAGCAGAGGACCGTCGCACGCGAGGAGGGTGTCTCCGGGGGTCGGGGTGGCCTGCACACGCACCGGCGTTGCGGAGTACTGCGGCCAGGGGGCCGCGATTCCCACGACCGTGCCGATGACGGCGGCGGTGGCCACGGCCGCACCGGCGATGACGCGGGCGCTCGTGGCGGCGACACGGAGCAGACGACGCTCGCTCATCGGGCTCCTCCCGGGTTCGGGCCCACGATGCGGGGCGTGCGGCGTGCGACCCGTCGGGACGCTGCGGTCGGCACGGCGAGCAGAAGGGCGATCAGGACGACGGCGAGGGAGCCGAAGGCCACCAGACGCTGCAGGGTGAGGCGGTGCTCGTCGAGCGGCGGGCGCGGGGTGACGGCGGTGTTCACGCGCCAGAGGTCGCCGCGCGAGGTCGCTCCCACCGGGTCGAGCAGGTCGCGCTGGTCGAGAGAGGTGGCCGCTCCCAGTCGCGTTCCGCGGATCACGTCGTCCTCGCCGGCCGGAGCCGATTCGAGCAGCACGAACGAGATGCCGCGCTCCGCGAGGCGCGAGACGACGTCGTCGGCCGAGGGGGTCACGAGATCCGCCGCGAGGGCGGCGAGCTCGACGTCCTGGTCGTCGACCGTCGTGCGCGTGGCCTCGACGGTGCTCTGACCCGAGAGGGTGGCGCTGCCGCCCCACACGACCTGCACACGCAGACCGTCGGCACGGGGGTCGAGGACGATCGTGCCGATGTCGAGCGATCCGCGCCCCTCGGCGGCGACGAACGCCGGGAGGGTCGAGACGGGCCCGTTCGTGAGCACCGAGCGCCCGCTGTCGGTTCCGGCCGTCTGGGCGGTGAGAGCGGGGGCGACCGAGACGGTGAGGGCCGCGAGCGCGAGCAGGGCACCGACCGGCCGGAGGACGCGCACGCGAGCGGGGATCCCGGCATCGAGGGTGATGACGGCCGCACCGACCAGACCGATCCACGCGAGGCTCAAGCCCGCCCCCGGCCACAGGGGCACGGCGACCGAGTGATCGAACGACACGGCGATGCCGACGGCGGCGAAGGCGGTGGCGAGCCCCACCACGGTGAGGACGATGAGGGCGGATGCTGTGATCCACCGCGGAGTGAGGACCGCGAGAACGGCCAGGGCCGCGAGGGGCGCGACGAGCAGGCCGACCCACCACACCGGTCCCCCGGTCAGGCTCGCCCACCCGCCCGGGTCGGAGGTGGGGAAGCCCGCCGCGAGCAGTGCGCGACCGAGCGGCGTGGCGGAGGCCTCGGCCCCCGCGTAGGCGATGCCGGGGTCGGCGAGCAGGCCCCAGGGGTTGCCCGCGCGCACCTGCGTCCACACGAGCGGGGCGAACACGACGATCGAGGGGACGAGCAGCCAGACGACCCGAGCGATGCCGCGACCGGCCACGAGGGCGACGACCACGAGCGCCGCCGACCACAGCACCACGACGGCCGGAGCCAGCGAGGGCGCCGACGCGAGGACGGCGACGAGCAGGAGGGATGCCGCTCCCGCCGGGGCCCACGACCGGTGGGCGACGCTCGCGGCGTAGAAGAGCCAGGGCAGCAGCAGGTGCACGAGCACGCCGGCCGGCCGGCCCTCGACGAGAGCGGCGAGGAAGGTCGGGGCCAGGGCCCAGGCGAATCCGGCGACGATGCGCAGCATCGACGACTCCGTCACGCGGGTCGCCGCGAACCACCCGCCGAGGACGGCGAGGGGCAGGGCGAGCACCCACAGCACGACGAAGGCGCGCGACGGCTCCCCCGGTGAGAGCGAGCCGATGACCGCGACGAGGGCCGAGAACGGATCCGCCGGCCCGATGGCATCGAGCCCGAGGGGGCGGGCCCCCCAGGCGGCGTCCTGCCAGAGCTGGGCCACGTTCTGTCGCAGCGGCGCCAGAGCGCCCCCGCCCAGGACGGGCCACGCGAGCAGCGGGGCGAACAAGGCGGCCGAGACCGCGAGGGCACCCAGAACCGCCCAGGCACCCCCGCCGACGAAGAAGCGCAGTTCCGAGCGCACCGGGGCATCGGGGTCGGCGACATCGCTCTCCCACCGCAGGCGCATCTCGGCGCGCGTGACGCGCAGCGGCGCGAGCCGCGACCACCCCACCTTCCGCGAAGAGCGGATGCGGCCTCGGGCGCGGGCGACGGCGGCGGGCCGGACCATGACGAGCAGCGTCGCCCCCCACTCGGGCAGCACTCGGTAGGGGACTTTCGTCACCAGGTGCAGGATCGTGCGCCACAGGGCGAGCGGCAGCAGCGAGAGCCAGTGCAGGGCGACCGCGGGGGCGGGGGCGTAGACGAGTCGGCGGTGCAGCTGGGCCGTGCGCGTCGCGAAGGCGCGGCGGCGAGCGCGACGTCGACCGCGGGCCATGGCGGCCACCCCGTCTCCGGCGACGGCGACGCGGGCGGAGGGCACGAGCGAGACGAGATGACCGGCGAGGCGGGCGCGCACGCCGAGATCGAGTCCCTCGTCGGCACCGCCGAGGGCGGGGTCGAGACCGCCGAGCACCGTCCAGGCGTCTCGCCGCACGAGCAGCCCCCGCACGTCGGCGCCGAGCACGTCGGCATCCCCGTCGCGCTGTCCCTGGTCGAGCTCGCCGGCGGCGAGTTCGACGGTGCCGCCATAGCGGTTCATGCTCACGCCCAGCGAGAGGATCGCGTCGCGGTCGTCCCACGCCACGAGCTTGGGGGCCGCGACCACGAGGGGCGGGGAGAGTTCGAGGGCGCCCGCGAGACGTACGAGCGCGTCGGGGTCGGGAGCGGTGTCCTGCGCGAGCAGCCAGACGGCGTCGCCGGTCAGGCGGGGCGTGGCAAGCGCCGTGGCCGCGGCGAACGAGGTGCCGGCCGGGGCCGTGATGACGCCCTCCGCGCCGGAGGATGCGGCGAGATCGCGCAGTGCGGCGTCGGCGCCGCACAAGACGATGGTGAGCGCATCGACGGGGCGGGTCTGCGCGACGAGAGCCGCCAGAGTGCGCTCCAGATGGTTCGCTGCGGGAGTGCGTCCTTCGGGACGCACGACGAGGATGGCGTGAACACGGTCGGGCATGACGCGGATCAGCCTAGGTGCGCTCCCCCGCGATCACGAACGCCGCGCCGTCGGCTGCCGGATCACTCAGGGAGTGGACCGTGGAAGACGGGGTCAGGCGCGCCGCTTGAGCTTGCGACGCTCGCGCTCGCTGAGGCCACCCCAGATACCGAAGCGCTCGTCGTTCTGGAGCGCGTACTCGAGGCACTCGGACTTCACGTCGCAGGAGGTGCAGATGCGCTTGGCGTCGCGCGTCGAACCGCCCTTTTCGGGGAAGAAGGCCTCGGGGTCGGTCTGCGAGCAGAGAGCATCGGTCTGCCAGGCGAGGGTATTCTCTTCGGTGGAGTCGATGTCGCGACGGACTCCGGGAACGCCGAGGTCCACCGGGTCGACGAACCAGTTCTCCGGGACACCGGACCGGTACTGCGATGTCGCCATATCGTCCTCCGCCTCGCTCACGCCCCCATGACGCGATTCCGCGCAGTCATAATTACACCCGTGTCATTCCGCTGAGTCAAGTCGCGGATCGTAAACCCTCAAGGGCGAGATGAACCTTCACGGGCAGCCCCGGCGTGTCGCGGGTGTCAGGCGCCCGGCATGGCCACGAAGACCTCGCCGCCGCCGTCCGACGCGAGAGGAGACTCGTCGGGGGTGATGAGCGCGGCCTCGCCGGGACGCACGGTGATGTTCTCTCCCGAGGCTCCGGTGAGCACGGTCTCGCCCGCCACGCCGAGCGCGATCGCGATGCCGCGCAGCTCCAGGCTGCCCGCACCGCCCGCCTCGAGGTGACCGAGCGCGAAGTCGGCGATCCCCGGCGCGAAGATCTCGGCGCCCTCCCCCGACGCGGTCGGACGGAGCAACGGAGGCTCGGCCGGACGGAAGTCGACGAGACCGAGCAGTTCCGCGACATCGATGTGCTTGGGGGTCAGCCCCCCGCGCAGCACGTTGTCGCTCGCGGCCATGATCTCGACGCCGAGACCGGCGACGTAGGCGTGCAGCACGCCGGCCGGTACGAAGATCGCTTCGCCGCGTCGCAGCTCGACGAGATTCATCATCAGGGCGACCACGATGCCGGGGTCGGCGGGGTAGGCGGAGTGCAGCGACCGCGTCAGGGCCAGTTCGGCGGCGAACCCGGGCGCCTCGGCAGAGGCCGCGGCATCCACGATCTCTTCGATCTCGGCTCGCTCGGCTCCCCCGAGCAGCCAGCCGATCGCCGAGCGCAGAGCGTCGTCACCCGCGAGGTGGGCGCGCAAAGCCCGCACCGCGGGAGCGTCGCCGAGGGCATCCACGAGCGAACGCGTGCGCTCCAGATCACGCAGCCCCGCCAGGGCGGTGAAGGTGTCGCTGAGGGCGACGATCACCTCGGGCTTGTGGTTGTCGTCCTTGTAGTTGCGCTCGCCCGCGTCGCGCGGGACACCGGCCTCTTCTTCGCGAGCGAAACCCCGGGCCGCCTGCTCTTTCGAGGGGTGCACCTGGATCGACAGCGGCGCACCGGCCGCGAGCAGCTTCAGCAGGTAGGGCAGCTTCTCGGGGACGCCCCGCTCGGACGCGGCGGCGGGCAGCCACTCGTCGAGCGTGCGACCCGAGCCGTCGTGCACCTCGGCCGGTGAACCCGGGTGGTCGCCGAACCACACCTCGGCCTCGGGCGCCCCGGTGGGCTCGCGGCCCTCGAGGTCGGCGATGAGGGTCGGGCTGCCCCAGGCGTAGTCGCGGGGGGTGTTCGAGATGGCGATCAGCACGGCGTCAGCATAATGCGCGGACCCGACGACGACGGATGCCGACCGCTACCCTGAACACACCATGGCGATGCACACGAGTCACCCGGTGTCGGCGCTGCCGTCGGCGCCCGCGCGCGAGACGACGGGGCATCTGCTGCTGCGGGCATGGTGCGTGTTCGTCCTCGTCCTCGCCCTGAGCGGCGTGGGTCTCGTGAACGCCGTGGGCCCGGTCGCCACCGCCGTCGTCGTCGCGGCGACCGCCGTCGTGTCCGTCGTCGTCTGGGTCGTCGTGCGCCCGCCCCTCGCCGTCCGGCGTCTGCCGTGGATCGCGGCGGGCTACCTCGTCTGGTCGACGGCGTCGGTGCTGTGGAGCGCCTGGCCCGCGGCATCCGTGCTGACACTGCTTCTGTTGTGGGTCACGACTCTCCACGCGCTGTTCGTGGGGGCTGTGCTCACCTGGAGAGACGTCGTGCGCGCGATCGCGTCGGCGGCGAAGTGGGTCGTCGGGCTCTCGGTGCTGTTCGAGCTCGCGGTGTCGGTGATCGTGCGGGGTCCGCTGCTGCCGGGGTTCGTCGTTGCGACCGAGCCCGCGGTCGCCCCCTGGTCTCGCGGCGCCCTGCTCACGGGCGGCCGGATCCAGGGCATCTTCGGCGACGCCGACCTGTTGGCCGCGGTGATGCTCGTCGCGGTCGTCGTCTTCGGCGTGCGACTGGCCGTCGGTGCGCCGCGTCGCGCACTGCTGGTGGCGTGGATCGTCGTCGCCGGCTTCCTCTTCGTACGCGCGGAGTCGATCACGGGAGTCATCGCCGCGGCCTTCGTCGCGCTCGTGCTCGGCACGGTGCAGGTCATGCGCACCGCGCGCCGCCCCGGCGAACGCACGCGCTGGTACCTCCTGTACGCGGCGATCGGCCTCGGCGGCGGCGCGACGCTCTGGTTCGGGCGCGACACGATCTTCGGCGTGCTGGGCCGCGGTGCCGACCTCATCGGCCGCGAGGGGATCTGGGCCGACGTGCTGGCCCGGGCGGATCGGCATCCGCTCATCGGGTGGGGTTTCTCCACACCGTGGGTCACCTCGGAACCGCTCCTCGGCGGGTGGATCGTCGACCGCGGGCAGCCGGTCACCCAGGCGCACGGAATGTGGCTCGACACCTACCTGCAGCTCGGCGCCGTGGGGGTGGCGCTGCTGGCGCTCGTGTACCTCGCGTACCTGTGGCGCTCGTGGTTCTTCGCGGTCGACCGGCCGCGCTGGGATCTGCGGGACGATCGACCGCACTCCCCTCTCACCCTGTTGCCGACCCTCGTCGGTGCGCTGCTCGTCGTGCAGGGGCTCACCGACTCCGGCCCCCTGCTGCTGTGGGGCTGGATGTTCGTGATCCTCTTCGGCGCGAAGATCAAGCAGACCCCGCTCGTGGGCGTCGGCCCGAGCGAGCAGAGCATCTCGATCGAGCGCGGCGAGCTGCAACGACCGACGCCCTGAGCCGCGCGGGGGGCGTCGAACGCTCAGGGTGACGGGACCCGGGCCCGGTAGACTGCCCGCTGGCCGTCCGCGGCCGCGGCTCCTCGACCGAAAGATCTCTTCGTGACGTACACCCTGCAGAACGCCGTGCTGCCGCTCGACCGCGACCCCGACCTCCTCCCGTTGTACGTCGACCCCGAGACGTGGTCGACCATCGACGAGGAGCCGGTGCGGGTCACCAACGTCGCCCAGCTCAGCAACATCCTCGACCGCCACCGCGCCCGCATCGTCGCGGGCCGACGCGTCTCGTTCGGCACCTACTTCAACGCCTTCCCCGCCTCGTACTGGCAGCACTGGACGGCCGTGCGCCAGGTACGCCTGACCGTGCGCACCTCGGGGGATGCCACGGTGCTCGTGTACCGCTCGAACGGCGGCGGCACGAAGCAGCGCATCGAGACCCGCGAGGTGCGCGGCGACGCCGTCGCGACCTCGTTCGACCTCGTGCTGGATCAGTACAGCGACGGCGGCTGGATCTGGTTCGACGTCGCCGCCGATCGCGCGGACGTGATGTTCGAGGGTGCCGACTGGACCACCGAGCAGGAGCCCGTCCGCGCCGGCAAGGCGAGCATCGGGGTCACGACTTACAACAAGCCCGACTACTGCGTCGAGACGCTCAACGCACTCGCCGACGCCCCCGACGTGCTCGACGTCGTCGACCGGGTGTTCATCATCGACCAGGGCACCGACCTGGTCGAAGCGCAAGACGGCTACCCGGCGGTCGCCGACCGCCTCGGCGACACCCTCCAGGTGCTGCGCCAGCCCAACCTCGGCGGCTCCGGCGGCTTCGCCCGCGCCATGGTCGAGACCCTCGCCCGAGAGGGCAGCGATTTCGTGCAGCTGCTCGACGACGACGTGCGCATCGAGCCGGAGTCGATCCGCCGCTCGGTGGTGTTCGGTCGTTACGCCTCGGTGCCGACGATCGTCGGCGCCCACATGTTCGACCTGCTCGACCGTCCCAAGCTCCACGCCTGGGCAGAGGTCGTCGACGACGCCCCCTTCATGTGGCGCGCCCTGTTCCAGGAGCGCCTCCCCCACGACTTCAGCGTCGCCAACCTGCGCCAGAGCCCCCTGCTGCACATGCGCCTCGACGCCGACTACAACGGCTGGTGGATGTGCCTCATCCCCACCAGCATCCTGCGCGAGATCGGCCTGTCGCTGCCTGCCTTCATCAAGTGGGACGACGCCGAGTTCTGCGTCCGGGCCCGGGATGCCGGCTACCCCACGGTCTCCATGCCCGGTGTCGCGCTCTGGCACGTCTCGTGGCTGGGCAAGGACGACTCGATCGACTGGCAGGCGTACTTCCACGCCCGCAACCGCATCGTCGCCGCGCTCCTGCACTCGCGCTCACCGCAGGGCGGGACCCTCATCCGGCACAGTCGACGCGTCGACCTCAAGCACCTCATGATGATGCAGTACTACCCGGTCGAGCTGCGTCACCGCGCCCTGCGCGACGTGCTCTCCGGCCCTGACCACATGCGCGCGAATCTCGCCACGGCCATGCCCGACGCCCGCACGGTCGCGAAGAAGCACCCCGAGACCGTCGTGCACAAGGATTCCGGCGTGCCCCTGCGCTCGCGCCGCGGACGCCAGGTGTTCAAGCGCCTGAAGAAGCACGAGTTCGACAGCCCGACGGGTCTGGACCTGCGCACCTTCACCGCGCGCACCCTCTTGTCGCACTGGTTCCACGCCCCGAAGCCCGAGAACGTTCAGCAGCCCGAGGTCGAGTTCGGCAAGGGCGACGCGAACTGGTGGCGCGTCCCGCTCTACGACAGTGCCCTCGTGAGCGCCGCAGACGGCTCCGGCAAGAACATCTACACGCGCGATCGCGCCCTGTTCCGTCGGATGCTCGTCGACAGCTGGAAGCTGCACCGCCGCCTCCAGCGCGAATGGCCCCGCCTGTCCCGTCAGTACCGCAGCGCCCTGCCCGACCTCGTCTCCGAGGCCAACTGGCGCGCGACCTTCGAGGAGCGTCCGTGAGCACGGCCCCGTTCGACCCGAAGACCGCCACCATCGTCGTCGTCACCTACAACCGCACGCACCTGTTGACGCGGCTCCTCGAGAGCATCGAACGTATGGACCCGGCGCCCGGTCACCTCGTCGTCATCGACAACGCCTCGACCGACGACACCACCGCGGTGGTCGAATCTTTCCGCGACCGCCTGCCCACCGAGCTGGTCTATCGCCGTCTCGAGACGAACACCGGCGGCTCGGGCGGATTCAGCGAGGGGATGCGCACAGCCTACGAGCTCGGATCCGAATGGATCTGGCTCATGGACGACGACGTCGAGGTGGTCACCGACGGGCTCGCTCGCATGGGGCACTGGACGCCGCGCTTCCGCAGCATCCAGGGCCGTCGCTACGACTACGACGGCAGCGAGTTCTACTGGCAGTACCGCGTCGCCGAGTCGATGGCGATCCCGATCCCCTTCGCCCCCGCCGCCTTCGACGACTCCGGGTTCAAGCCGATGAACTCAGGCTGCTTCGAGGGCATGTTCATCCACCGCGACATCGTGGCGAAGATCGGCCTGCCCGATCCGCGCTTCTTCATCTACTGGGACGACCAGTTGTACGGCTGGCTGGCCTCGCGCCAGACGCCCTCGGTGATCGTCAACGAGTTCGTGCTGCGTCGCACCCGCGAGATCAAGCAGTGGGACATGGGTATCCGGCACATGAACGCGTCGAGCGACGCGTACCGGTACTACATCATGCGCAATCGCGCCTACCTGCAGAAGTACTACCGCGCGCTCGGCGTCTACCGCACCCTGCCCTTCACGCTCGGGACGACGCTCACCTTCGTGAAGGAACTCATCCGCCTCGTCGTGGTCGAACGCAAGATGACCGGCACGAGCCACCTGTTCCGTGGGCTCCGCGACGGCCGACGCATCCTGCGCGACTCCTCGTGGAAGCCGATGCCGCCGCTGGAGCAGTCGCAGCCCGTCGGCTGACTCGTCCGCGCTGACGCGACGCGGGACGCCTGTGCGTCCGCGGCTCAGCCGATCGTGGCCGGAAGCTGCTCGGCCAGGGACGGACTGAGCGTACGCGCATAGAGGCGGCTGAGGTGGTTGTCGTCGCGATAGACCGCGACGTTCCCGATCTCGCCGACGCAGACGTCGTCGGGGCAGATCCACGGCGTGAGGTCGACGAGGTGCAGACCCGGGCGGTCGAGGTCGTCGGCGGGATTCCGATCGGCGAGCGACGCCGACCGCGGAACCGCGCAGTCGAGCGGATCGTCGGACCCGACCACGCAGTCGTACATGTTGAAGGCGAAACGCGGGTTGTCGCGGACGCCCAGCACCGGCACCCCCGCGCCGTCCATCCGGTCGAGGAAGCGTTCGATTCCCGGGCGCAGACGCTCGTCGTCCTCTCCGGCATCCGAGCGCGTCACGACCGTCAACGCCGCATCGGGTCGCACTTGTTCGACGAGCTCGATGGCCGCCTCGCGCCACCCGTCGCAGCGCTCGTCCATGCCCGGCTCGTCGAGACCCATCGAGCAGCCCCCCTTGATGAGGAAGACCACGCCCCACCCGTTGGCCTCGGCCACCGGAAGCAGGGCGCTCGTGATCTGCTGCGCGTGCGAGTCGCCGATCACGGCGATGGTGTGGCGGGCCCGCGGGGTGCCGGTGGTCTCGGAGCAGGTCCCGCGCAGCATCTCGACGTCGTTCGCCCACTCCCCCGAGCACTCGCGGTCCAGGTGGACCCACTCGTCGTCGATCAGGGTCGGAAGCGGCAGCAGCGGGGCGTCGGCCGGAGGTTTCGACAACGAAGGATCGCGCAGCACAGCGGCCCCGGGATTGGACTGCAGCGCCCGAGCCTCGATCGCGCGCTCCTGCACCCAGGCCGACGCCTGCCAGGCTCCGACGGGAACGGCCACGACGGCGACGGCGACCGTGAGGACCACCACCGGTACCAGAGCGGAGGTGTCGGTCCTCCGCCAGGCACGCACGGGACGGTCGACGGCCCAGGTCAACAGTCGCGCGAGCAGGAGCGACAGACAGCACGATGATCCCCGCGCCGCCCACCAAGCCCACCTCGGTGCGGCCGTTCACGACGAGAAAGGTCACCAGAATCGGCCAGTGCACGAGATACAGCGCATAGGCATCGCGCCCCACGGCCTGGAGCGGGCGCGACGACAGCACCCGCGCGAGCGAGAACCGCCCGGTCTCGCCCGATCCCGACACCACGATGGCCGCAGCGCACAGCACCGGCCACAGCGCCAGGAACCCGGGAAAACCGCCCTGGACGTCGAGTACGGCACCCAGCACGAGGAGTCCGACGAGGCCCGCCCACCCGATCAAGGTGCGGGCGATCGCGCCGAACCTCACACGGGGCAACGCGATGACCAGCAGGGATCCCGCGGCGAACTCCCACAGTCGCGCCCCGGTGTCGAAGTAGGCGAGCTGCTGCGCCGACGCGGTGCGTACGACCGAGTAGACGAACGAGATCGCGAAGACGGCGCCGAAGACCACCCCCACCACGCGATCGGGAGACCACCCGCGACGCCGGACCACGATCTGGCACGCCCAGAGCAGGATCACCCACAACACGAAGGCCTGCCCCTGCACCGACATCGACCAGAAGTGCTGCAGTGGGCTCGGCACATCGGTGCGCGCGTAGTAGTCCACCGCGTCGGCGGCCAGGAACCAGTTCTGCACGTAGCCGAGGCAGGCCCACGCCTGCTCGGCGATCGAGCGGTGCATGGTCTCGGGGTAGAGCGTCCAGACCACCGCCAGGATGCCGACCAGGGTCACGGCCGCGGCCGGCAGCAACCGCCGGAACACACCGAGCAGGTGTCGGATCGGACGCACCGGGGCGGGGCCGGCCATCCGGCGCACGAACCCGCGGGTGAGGAAGAACGCCGAGAGCATCAGGAAGACGTCGACGCCACCCGAGACCCGGCCGAACCACACGTGGTACGACACGACCAGCAGGATGGCGACGGCGCGCAGCCCGTCGATGTCGCGACGGTACGCCCAACGCCCCTCCGTCTCCCGCTGTGCGGGCACAGGGCGGGTGGGCGACCCGAGGGTCAGATGCACGAGGACATCACGCGAGCTGGTTGTTCCACATCGACAGGGCGGAACCGATGGCCATGTGCATGTCGAGGTACTGGTAGGTGCCCAGGCGCCCGCCGAAGTGCACGTCGCGCTCGCCCTTGGTCAGCTCGCGGTAGGCCAGCAGGCCCGCGCGGTCGTCGGCGGTGTTGACCGGGTAGTACGGCTCGTCGGCGCGCGTGGCGAAGCGCGAGTACTCGCGCACGACGACCGTCTTGTCGGTCGGGTACCGGTCCGCGCGCTCGGGGTGGAAGTGCTTGAACTCGTGGATGCGCGTGTACGGCACGTCGGCGTCGGCGTAGTTCATCACGCTGGTGCCCTGGAAGTCGCCGATCGGCAGCACCTCCTGCTCGAAGTCGAGGGTGCGCCACGACAGCTCGCCTTCGGCGTAGTCGAAGTAGCGGTCCACGGGCCCGGTGTAGACCACGGGCACCTGGCCGACGGTCGCCTTCTTGTTCAGCGGCTGCGACTCGTCGAAGTAGTCGGTCGAGAGCTCGACGTCGATGTTCGGGTGGTCCGCCATGCGCTCCAGCCACGCGGTGTAGCCGTCGACGGGCAGACCCTCCCACGTGTCGTTGAAGTAGCGGTTGTCGTAGGTGTAGCGAACGGGCAGGCGCGAGATCACCTCGGCGGGCAGGTCCTTCGGATCGGTCTGCCACTGCTTCGCGGTGTAATCACGGATGAACGCCTCGTACAGGGGCCGACCGATCAGGGCGATCCCGCGTTCCTCGAGGTTGGCGGCATCCTTCGCATCGAACTCCCCGGCGAGCTCGTGCACGAGCGCGCGTGCCTGGTCGGGCGTGTACGCGGCTTGGAAGAACTGGTTGATGGTGCCGAGGTTGATCGGCAGGGGGAAGACCACGTTCTTGTGGGTCGTGTACACGCGGTGCACGTAGTTCGTGAACTGGGTGAAGCGGTTGACGTACTCCCACACCGTCGGGTTGGAGGTGTGGAAGAGGTGAGCACCGTACTGGTGCACCTCGATACCCGTCTCGGGTTCGTCCGCCGAGTAGGCGTTGCCGCCGATGTGGTGACGGCGGTCGATGACCGTGACCTTGCGGCCCGCGGCGGCGGCACGCTCGGCGATGGTGAGGCCGAAGAAGCCGGAACCGACGATGAGGAGGTCCATGAAATGCTGCGTCTTTCGTGTCGAGGGTGGGGGCACGACCCCGCGGGAGACGTCCGATCGATACTACCCGGGGCGCATCCGAGCCCCCCGCGGCCGCGCTCAGCGGCCCCGCAGAGACCGTCCGATACGATGGCGTGTCGAAACGGCCGCGGACGGAGACGGAATTGCATGGGTGACTGGATCAGCGCGATTCCGGCGTACCTCGCGGTCGCTGCTGTCCTGATCATCCCCGGCGCCGCCGTGGTCGTCGCAGGCTGGGGCTGGCGGAGCCCTCAGCGCCTGCTCCTGGCCCCGGCCATCTCGGTCACGATCGCCGCCGTCGCGGCATCCGTCGCTCCCCTCGTGGGTCTGCGGTGGAACCTGATCCCCCTCGCCCTGGTCACGCTCCTGGTCGTCGGCATCGGTCTCGTCCTGCGCCGCTTCGCCAGGGTCGACGCGGCTCCCGCCGCACGCCGGACCGGCCTGGTCGCGCTGCTGTCGCTGGGCGCGACGGCCGTCGTCAGCGCCGTCATGTTCGCTCGAGCCTTCGGCGCTCCCGACAACATCGCGCAGCGCTTCGACAACATCGTCCACCTGAACGCGATCGCCCTCGGCCTGCAGAACGGCAGCGCTTCGCCGTTCCAGATCGGGTCGACCTCCGACATCGGCTTCTATCCGAACGCCTGGCACGCCCTCACCACCCTCGGCGCCGAGCTGACGGGCGCGAGCGTCCCCGTCGCGGTGAACGGGTCGAACCTGGCGATCGTGTCGATTCTCTGGCCCGCCTCGGTCATGGCTCTCGCCGGAGCATTCTTCGCCCAGCGGCGCACCGCCTATGTCGTCTCCGCCGCGCTGTCGACGGGGTTCGGGGCTTTCCCCGCCCTGTTCTTCAACTGGGGCGTGCTGTACCCCAACCTCGTCGGTTACGCGATGCTCCCCGCGGCCCTCGCGGTCATCGTGACGATGCTGCCAGAGCGCGGCGCGCCCGCCCTGGTGCGCTCGGCTCTCCTCGTCGCCCTGCTGGCCGGCGGGACCTTCCTCGGCCACCCCAACGCGTTCCTGAGTCTGTTGTTCTTCGCCGCCGCCGTCGTGGTCACCACCTTCGCGGTGCGCGCGATCACCGACCGCACCCGCGGAGCTCTTCTCGGGCTGTTGATCTCGGTCGTCGCTTTCGCCGTGGCGATGGCGGGCACCGTCGCGGTCTTCCGCACGGGGGCCGAGCACTCGGGCTGGGCCCCGTGGCAGCAGCTGTCGCAGTCGCTCGGCGAGGGCCTGTTCGCCGCGCCCCGCGGGTTCACCCCGACCGTGGTCGCATCCCTGCTGCTGATCGCCGGTTTCGTCGCCGTCGCCCGTCGCCCGCGCCTGCTGACGGTGCTGGCTCCCTTCGCCGTCGCGGTGACGCTCTTCGCCGTGGCCTCGGGGCTGCGCATCGACAGCCCCCTTCGTCAGCTGCTCACCAACCCCTGGTACAACGACTCGAACCGGCTCGCCGCGCTCCTGCCGCTGGTGGCCATCCCCGTCGCCACCCTCGGCGCTCTCGCGATCGTCGATCTCGTCCGAGCGGGGGTTCGCGGTCGACGCGTGCCGGGATGGCTCCACGTCGGCGCCGTCGTCGTCGGTGTCGCCGCCGTGTTCTCGGTGGCCGTCGGCCCGAACGTCCGCATCGCGCTCAGCCAGGTGCACGAGGCATACGCCTACACCGACAGCTCCCTGATCCTGTCGTCCGACGAAGAGGCCCTGCTCGAACGCCTCGACGACGAGACGCCGCCCGACGCCCTCATCGCCGGGAGCCCCCGGACGGGTGCCTCTCTCGCTCTCGCCTTCGCCGACCGCCAGGTGACCCAGAAGCACGTCTTCGGCAACCCCTCCCCCGAACTGCTCTTCCTCAACACACACCTCCGCGACATCGACTCCGACCCGGCCGTGTGCCGCACGGTCGACGAACTCGGCATCGACTACGTGCTCGACTTCGGCACCCAGGACGTCATCGATCCGGCGGGCGCGGCGGCATACAACGGCATCCAGGACCTCACTGCCGGCACGCACCTCGTGCTCGTGGACTCCCAGGGTCCCGCCGCGCGGCTTTTCCGCATCGAGGGGTGCTGACGTGTCGCGCTCCTCGACCGTGGCGGTCGCCTACG
The DNA here is from genome assembly GCF_031453395.1 of Microbacterium sp. SORGH_AS_0454. Lineage (NCBI taxonomy): Bacteria > Bacillati > Actinomycetota > Actinomycetes > Micrococcales > Microbacteriaceae > Microbacterium > Microbacterium sp. SORGH_AS_0454. Next base: position 92,816 of record NZ_JAVIYS010000001.1, read on the forward strand.
ACTGCCTGTTCCCGTACTCCACGGGCGGCGGCGAGCGACAGTACCGTGCCTTCGCCGACGAGCTGGGCCGCACGGGCCTCGACGTCGACTACCTGACCGCCGTGCAGTGGGACGCCGCGACCCCGAGGGAAGAGCACTTCCGCGTCGTGCCGGTCGCCGGCCGTCTCTCGCTCTACTCCACCGATGGGGTCCGCCGCATCCCCGCCGCGCTGCGCTATGCGGCGGGACTGTTCGGCGCACTCCTGCGCCGCCGCCGCCGTTACGCGGCCGTCATCGTCAGCGGCCTGCCCATCTTCAATGTGTTCGCGGCTCGACTCGCCCTACTCGGCTCCGGGACGCGCCTCGTGGTGGACTACCTCGAGGTGTGGCACCGCCGTCAGTGGATCGAGTACTCGGGCGTCGTCACCGGCACGATCGCCTGGGTCCTGCAGCGCGCCGCCATCGCGATCACCCCGCTGGCCACCTGCCACTCCCAGCTCTCGGCCACGCGTCTTCGTCGTGAGGGGCTGCGTCATGCGCCCCTCGTCAGCCCCGGGCTCATCGATGGCGCCGCCGAGGTGGCTCCCCCCTCGTCGGCCGTGACTCCGCCGTACGTGCTGTACGTCGGCCGCCACATCCCCGACAAGCGCGTCGAGGTGCTCCCCGCCGCCGTCGCGGCGGCGCGCGAGAACCTCCCCGACCTCCGCCTGGTCGTGCTGGGCACCGGGCCCAGCTCCGAGGCGGTGCGCGCCGAGGTGCGACGCGTCGGCGGCGAGGACTGGACCGACTTTCCGGGCTTCGTGTCGGATGCCGAACTCGACACACTCCTGCACGGCGCGCTCGCCCTGGCCAATCCCTCACGCCGCGAGGGGTACGGCCTCGTCGTCGTCGAGGCCAACGCCCACGGCACGCCCGTGATCCTCGTCGCCGACGAAGGCAACGCCGCGACGGAACTCATCGACGACGGCGTCAACGGCGTCGTCTCCCCCACCACCCGCCCCGCCGATCTCGCCCGGGCCATCCGGGACGTCGCCGCCGGCGGTGACGACCTGCGCCGCACCTCGCGCGCCTGGTACGACACCGCCGTCGACACACGCACCATCCGCCGAACCGTGGACGGGATCCGCGCAGCCCTCGCGCTGCCCGCACCGACCGCGGTGAAGACGAAAGAAGACACCCCGTGACCACTCCCGCACCGTCCGACGTCGAATTGACGATCCTCATGCCGTGCCTCAACGAGGTCGAGACGCTGGAGGTCTGCATCCGCAAGGCGCAGGGCTTCCTCGAGCGCAGCGGCATCCGGGGCGAGGTCCTGATCTCCGACAACGGCAGCACCGACGGCTCGCAGGCCCTCGCCGAGGGTCTCGGCGCGCGCGTCTCGCACGCCCCGCGTCGCGGATACGGCGCCGCTCTCATCAACGGCATCGAGGCGGCCCGCGGCCGGTACATCATCATGGCCGACGCCGACGACAGCTACGACTTCGAGAACCTCGAGCCCTTCGTCGAGCGCTTGCGCGCCGGCGCCGACCTCGTCATGGGCAATCGCTTCCGCGGGGGCATCGAGCCGGGCGCCATGCCCCCGCTGCACAAGTACCTCGGAAACCCGGTGCTCTCGTTCATCGGCGAGCTGTTCTTCAAGCCCGGCATCCGCGACTTCCACTGCGGCCTGCGCGGATTCAACCGCGCCCGTATCCGCGAGCTCGACCTGCAGACCACCGGCATGGAGTTCGCCTCCGAGATGGTCGTGCGCGCCTCGCTCGCCCGCTTCCGCATCGAAGAGGTGCCCACGACCCTCAAGAAAGACGGTCGCTCGCGCCCGCCGCACCTGCGCAGCTGGCATGACGGGTGGCGTCACCTGCGCTTCCTCCTGCTGTTCGCTCCGCGCTGGCTCTTCGTCTACCCGGGCCTCGTGGCCTTCTTCTTCGGCGCCGTCGCGGTCGGCGTGCTGTCGTTCGGTGGTGTCCGCATCGGCGACGTGGGCTTCGACGTGACGACCATGGTCTACGCGAGCGCGCTGTGCGTGATCGGGTTCCAGTCCCTGCTGTTCTTCTGGTTGACCAAGCTCTATGCCACGCAGGAGGGGTTCCTCCCCACCAGCGAGAGATACCGGCGCATCGTGGCGAAGTGGTCGGCCGAGCGCGGTCTGCTGATCGGTGTGGGCCTGTTCTTCCTCGGCATCGTCATCGGCATCGTGCAGGTGGCTCTGTGGGGGAACCTCGACTTCGGGGCGCAGAACGCCGCCCAGGCCGTGCGCATCGCCGTCCCCAGCGCGCTGTTGATCATCCTCGGCTTCCAGACCGCGATGATGAGCTTCTTCTCGGGCGTGCTGACCACGCCCCGGCGCGAGCAGCGCCCCGAAGCCGTCATCGAGAGCTGATGGCCGAGCGCCGCATCCTCGTCGACCTCCTCGGGTTCACCGGCTCACGCGGGGGCACCGAAACCTACGTCCGCGAACTGCTGCCCCGTATCGCCGGTCTTCTGCCGGAGACGCGCTTCGCCGCGGTGACCGGTCGTGCCGGCACCGACCGCGTGTCGGCCTTCTTCCCCGGGCACGTGCAGACGGTGCCGTGGGTGGGCTCTGACCCGGCGACGTGGGCCCTCGGCGCGGTCACGTCGACCGACCTGCTCGCGCGGCGGGGCCGGGCCGACCTGGTGTGGGCACCGGCCAACTTCGGGCCTGTCTTCCGCGGCGTCAAGCGCGTGGTCACCGTGCACGACGCGATCTACGACGAGGTGCCCGGCGGCCTCGCCCAGCGCGCGCAGCGCGCGGTGACGTCGACCCTCATGCGTCGTTCGGCGCAGACCGCCGACCGCGTGATCACGGTGTCGCACGCGGCGGCCCACAGCATCGGGCGCTTTCTCGGCGTTCCCGCCGGTCTCATCTCGGTGGTGCACAACGGCAGCTCCGAACCGCGACCCGTCGCCGAGCCCGACGGCATCCTGTCGCCCTTCGCGCTGCCGGCGGGCCGACCCCTCGTGCTGAGCGTCGGCAACCGCATGCCGCACAAGAACTTCCCGGGGCTGCTCGCCGCTCTCGCGACCATCTCCCCCGCCGATCGACCCGTGACGGTCATCGCGGGCAGCCGCTTGCCCGATCCGCTCGCCGGTGACGTGACGCGACTGGGCCTCGAGCGCGACGTGATCCTGCCCGGCTGGGTCAGCGACGAGCAGCTCGAGGCTCTCTACCAGGCCGCCGCCCTCTACGTCTGCCCCTCCCTCGCCGAGGGCTTCGGCCTCCCCGTCGTCGACGCACTGCGCCGGCGGGTTCCCGTCCTCGCCCACGATGTCCCCGTCCTGCGGGAGGTCGGCGGCGACGCGGCTCACTACGCCGATGCGACGGATGCCAACGCCTTCGGCGCCGCGATCACAGCGGCGTTGCGGACTCCCGCCGACGACGCCGCGCGGTCCGAGGCCCAGCGGTGGGCGTCGCGCTTCACCTGGGACGCCGCGGCCGAGGCGACGGCGCGAGTGCTCGACAAGGTGCTATCGGAGCGCGGCCGGTGAAGGTCCTTCTCGCTCGTCTGATCGGCTTCGGCACCGCGCCGATGATCGTCGCCGTCGTGCCGCTGCTGGTGCTGCCCATTGCGGCGCGTATCCAGGGAGCCGACGGGTGGGCGGCGATCGGCACCGGCCAGGCGCTGGGAAGCCTCCTCGCGATGATCTCGAGCTACGGCTGGAATGTGGCCGGTGGAGCCCGCATCGCCATGGCGGAGCACGACGACGCGCGGCGCGAGGTTTACGCACACAGCTTCTGGTCGCGTCTGGCCGTCTTCGCCGTCGTGGGCGGGGTGACGGCGTGGATCGCCGCAGCCCTTGTCGGCGGAGCGTTCGGCGGAGTCGCTGCACTCGTCGTACTGGCGACGGGTCTGACCGGCCTCACCATGTCGTGGTACGCCGTGGGCACGGGTCGCGCGCGGATGGTGCTGTGGTACGAGGCGATCCCGATGGCGATCTTCACTGCGGGAAGCGCCCTGGTGATGCAGCTCACCGGCCAGATCGTGGCGTATCCGCTTTTGATGATCGCCGGCACCCTCGTCGGACTCGCCGCCCTCCACGTGCATCTGTTCGGCCGGGTCATCCCCCCGTTCCACCTGGCCGGCATCGGCCGGAGCTTCCGACAGAACCTTCCTCTCGCGAGCGCGGACGGCTTGGGGGGCAGCTACACGACCGCCCCCGTGCCGATCACCCAGGGGCTGGTGGGGACACAGGCAGCCGCCGAACTCACCTCGGCCGACAAGCTTTATCGCGTCGGTCTGACCGCGATCCTCATCGTCGGCAACACCCTGCAGAAATGGGTCCTCGAGGCCTCGTGGGAGCAGGGCCGCACGCGGCGGCACCTCGTGGCGCTCGCGCTGCACTTCGTCGTGGGGATCGTGGGCCTGCTGGTGCTGATCCTTCTCGGCCCCTGGCTGACGGCGGCGTTTCTCGGATCGGCGGTCGCGCCTCCCCCGTCGATGTTCCCGGCCTACGGGGTGACATACCTCATCATCTCGCTGACGACGCCGCTCATCCGCAACGTTCTCGTCCCCGCGAATCGGAACCGCGTCGTCCTCGCCGCGATCATCTCGTCGGCGTGCGTCGGACTGCCCGTCATGGTGCTGCTGGGGGCCACCGTGGGAGCGACCGCGGTGGTGTGGGGGTTGGCCGCGTCGGAGGTTGTCGTGCTCACCATCGTCGGTATCGCGGCGACGAAGGAGATCCTCAGCCAACGAGCGCTCGTCGCTCACACCTGAGACGGTGCCCGCCGGGGCTCAGCGCTCGGAACGCCGCCCGCCGGTGAGGTTCCATGCCGCGCCACCGACGAGATAGACCGCGGCCGTGCGCGGGCTGATCTCGCCGCGTCGCACCGCGGCGGCCACCGTCCGCAGCGTGCGCCCTGCCCGTCGATGCCCCCCGAACGCGGCCGCGAGTCGCTGCGCCCGTTCTTCGTCAACGCGCGCGGCCAGCATGTCGACCATCGCCTCCGCCCATCCCGCGTTCACGACGTACACCGACCTCGCGACCGCGCGAAGACCGCGCGTGCCGGTCTCGGCCCGCAGGGCGTCGCGCCGACGCCGCAGCGTCTGACGCCAGCCGAGTCGAGCTGCATCCGCCTCACCGAGCACGTTCGAGGAATGCTGGACGTAGTCCTGCACGACTCGATCGACCACGTCGATGCCCCCCGTGACCGCCGCGCAGACGGCGAGCCAGTGGTCGTGTACCTGAGCGGGTCCGGGATAGCGCGGGAACGGCAATGCGGTCTTCAGGAGCGATCCGCGGAAGACGCAGAGCGCCCCCGAGAACTGGTTCTCGAGGACAAGGGCTGGAGCGGACACAGATCGTCGATGAGTGGTTGCCGCCACGACGACGCCTTCGGGATAAGTCACCACGCGCGCTTGGCCACTGACCAGAGCCGCTCGGTCGAGGGCCGAGACGAGGACGGCGAGCTTGTCCGGCATCCATTCGTCGTCTTGATCGCTCAGGGCGACCCAGGGCGCGTCGACGGGAACTTCGGCGAGCCCGCGCTCGAAGTTGGCGTAGAAACCGACGCGCTCGTCGAAGCCCACCACGTCGAAACGATCGTCGTCGCCGATCGCTTGGCGCACCATAGCCCGCACATCGTCGGCGCCGCCGTCGGCGACGATGACGCAGTGGAAGTCGGAGAGTGTCTGCTCTTGGATCGAGCGGAGCTGACGAGTGAACAGTGCCTCGGGCGGCTGGTACGCCGCGAGGACGACGTAGCCGGGGGCGGGGGCGGTTTCGAATGCAGTCATGGCGAGGGCGTCGGGAAGACCTGTCCATGCTATCGATCGCCGTCGCCGAAAGCGTCCGACGCTAAACTGGGCGTCCCGTCCTCGTCGGCGTCGCGGCGTACCTCTCGCGGATGCGCACGAAGGCCGGAGGCTCGCCCCCCATCGGAAGGCCGACCGCGAATGACTGCTGCTCCCGAGGTCGATCTCGTCATCCCGGTCCACGGTGGGTGGGAGTTCGTGCAACCGTGCATTCGAGCCGCTCTCGCCCAAAGCGTCCCGGCGCGCGTCATCGTGGTCGACGACCTGTCCCCCGACGACACCGCTGATCGGGTCAGCGCCGAGTTCCCCGACGTGACCCTTATCCGCAATGAGGTGAACCTCGGGTTCGCCCGCACGTGCAACGTCGGAATGGCAGCGGGTCAGGGGCGCCTCGTCATGCTGGTGAACAGCGACGTCGTCCTCGAACCCGACGCCGTCGCGGCGGCTCTTCGCGCGCTCCCCGACGACCCGTCGTCTCGCATCGGAAGCGCCGCGACCCTTCTGCTCGCCCCCGACGGCACCGTCGACTCCTATGGCGTCGTGGCCGACGTGACGGGGGCGGGTTTCGTCCGTTTCCACGGCGCCGAGCTTTCACGAGCGGATGCCGAGCACCCGCCCGTGCTCGGACCCTACGGCGCCGTGGCCGTCTACCGTCGCGCAGCCCTCGATGAGGTGGGCCTGTTCGACACGAACATCTTCATGTACGGCGAGGAACTCGACCTGGCCTTCCGCCTGCGAGCGGCCGGCTGGTCGTGCGTCGCCGTCCCCGAGCCCTCGGGAACGCACCTGGGTGGGGCCAGTGCCGGCAAGGAGTCGGTGCGCCAGCGCCGCCTGTCGGGTTTCGCACGTGGGTATCTGCTCCGCAAGTACGGCGTCCTGCGCTCGCGGTGGGGCCTGCGGGCGCTCCTCGTCGAGGTGATCGTCACGGGCGCTCGGCTCGTGCTGCGTCGCGACGCCGTGTCGCTCGCCGGGCGGTGGGAGGGGTGGCGCCGGGGGGCGTTGGCACCCCGCGTAGCTCTGCCACTAGACGCCGTCGACACCTCGATCGATCTTCGTTTGTCCCTGCGCATGCGCGGCGACGACTACTGGGCCGCGCGGGAGTGAAGGGTTCGCGCCACCCACGCGAGTACGGGGATGGCAACGGCTCTTCGCACACCGATCTGGTCTGCCGCTGAACCGGCTCGATGTCACGCGCTCAGCGAAAGCGCACCTCGGCGGGGACCGAGCCCAGAGAGTCGGACTGTCCGTGCACGGTGAACTCGGCGCCCTGCATGAGCGCGTGCGACGTCGACTCGCTGATGCCGTGGAGGTTGGCGTTGACCCAGTAGCTGCCCGGGTTGAAGTGCGCACTGTCGACGTCGATCTCGATCGTGACCGTCTCACCCGCGTGCAGCGGCGGCACCGTCGCTCCCAGCATGCTCGTGTTCGAGGCGAGCGCAAGGGCGCCGGAAGCCGTGTCGATGCTGAAGCCCAGGGCCCATTCGTCGAGCTGCCGGAGTCCGCGTACGGTCACGGCTACGCGGAACGACTCCCCCGTCTTGAGGTCACCGACGCGCTTGCCGTCGGCTCCTCGCACATCGACGGAGACGATCTCGGCCGCGCGCAGAACCTGGTCGGGGCGTGCGGCGACCTTGCCCGAGCCTTCCTCGAGCAGCTCGCGGAACCGCTCGACCGCCGCGTCCGCGAGACCGTCGAACGCGACGCGCCCCTTGTCCATGAGGATGACACGGTCACAGAGCTCTTCCATCTGGTCGAGCGCGTGCGAAACGATGATGATCGTGCGCCCCTGGCTCTGGAATTCCTTGATCTTGTCGAGGCATTTCCGCTGGAATTGCTCGTCACCGACAGCCAGCACCTCGTCGACGAGGAGGATGTCGGGGTCGGTGTGGACGGCGATCGCGAAAGCGAGCCGCACGAACATTCCCGAACTGTAGAACTTGACCTGGGTGTCGATGAAGTCGCCGACGCCCGAGAAATCGAGGATGTCGTCGAAGCTCGCGCGGGTCTCCTCCCGGCTGAGGCCCAGCACCGAGGCGTTGAGGTAGACGTTCTCGCGGCCGGTCAGGTCGGGGTGGAACCCCGCCCCGAGCTCGATGAGGGCCGCGACGCGTCCCCGCTGAAGCACTTCTCCGGACGTCGGTTGGATGATGCCGCCGATGACCTTGAGGAGCGTGCTTTTACCCGAGCCGTTGTGCCCGATCAGACCGATGGTGTTCCCCGCGCGGATGTCGAGGCTGACATCACTCAGCGCCCAGAAATTCTGGCGGTGGCGACGGCCGGCGCGGCCGAGCGTGACGATCCGCTCCTTGATGGAGGTGTCTTTTCGCACGACGAAGCGCTTCGAGACGTCCGTCAGTCTGATGACTTCGGGGCGCGCGGGCGCAGGAGCGAGGTCGAAGGCCATGGGGGTCACAGTTCCTGGGCGAAGTTGCCCTGCAGGCGGACGAAGACGCGGTGGCTCAGCACCAGCAGCACCAGGCCGATGAGCAGCGCTACCCCCATGCGCAGCACGAGGTGCGCAGGCTGCTCGAGCGTGTCACCCGCGAGCCAGAAAGCGCGCTGGAATCCGAGCACAGCGAGTGTCAGCGGGTTGTTGGTGTAGACCTCGAGAAGCACGGGGTTATTGATGATCTGTCGCGCCATCTGCCAGGCATAGAGCACGGGTGACAGCCACATCAGAAGCATCGTCACCACCTCGACGAGGTACTGCACATCGCGCAAGTAGACGTTGATCGCAGAGAAGAAGAAGGCGAACGCCAACCCGTAGACGAGGATCAGCACGAGCGAGGGAACGGCGTAGACGATCTGCCAGTGGAGAGGAGGTTTGGCAGCGATGATGGTCGCGACCAGGAGCACGCCGAGCTGGATCGCGAAGTTGAAGATCGCCGAACCCGTCGCGGCGAGAGGGAAGATCTCGCGCGGCATGTAGACCTTCTTCACGACACCGCCGTTGGCGATAATCGAGCCCGTTCCGCCGACCGCGATCTCTTGGAAGAGGCTCATCGCCGTCAAGCCGGTGAAGATGAAGATCGCGAAGTCGGGAATCCCCTTCGCCGCCCCGAGGAATTGCCCCAGCACGACGAAGTAGATGCCGAGGAGGATCAACGGACGGATCAACGCCCAGACGAACCCCAGCGCGGAGTCTTTGTAGCGGGCTTTGACGTCACGCTTGACGAGAAGGTCGAGCATCTCGCGACGCGCGAAGATGTCGCGGAGGGTGGTCCACAGGGAGGCGAGCCCCAGGCCGGGGGTCACGCCGACGGAGCGCATAGGCATCTCCGCGAGGCGTGTGAAGCGCGCGTTGTTCGCGGCGGGTGAAGGACTGGCCATGAGGTCCGATTCTACTGGTGGGTTCCTGCACGACGTCTGGATTCACCCACGGCGAATACGATGACGCGCACGCCAGAGCAGACCGCGCACGCGCTCGGTTCTGGCGAATACCCGCGACACCTTGTCGGCCGCCCCCGGACGGTGCAGGCGCACCCACATGTCGACGAAGTCGCGGAACCGGCCCCACCCGATGTAACCCGCGCTGCGGAGGAAGGTGATCTGGTGCTGGGTGTCCTCCGGCATGGTCACCGACATCTGATCGAGGTTGTAGTCGAACGCGGTGTAGCTCTTCGCGAGGTACTCGGGGGTCGCGATCGTCATCGAGTGATATCCGAGCTCTCCCGCCGCGTACACCGGGAGTCGCTCGAGCACGTGCGCCAGGCTCCCGTCGATATAGGCTTCAGGGCCGCCGAACTGCTCGTAGGTCCACTCCTGCTCCGCGAGGAGGCGAAGAGCCTCCGGACGGGCGAAGAACATCGAGCCGAACGGCGCGAGGGGTGACACCTCGTCCAGGGGAACGCGTATGCCCAGCTGCGCGCACAATTCTTCGACGCCGGGACGATTGGCCCACCATCCGTGCCCCATTGTCGGGTGTCCGAGGTGCACAGTCGGAGGGAAGGCGAGACCGAGCCCGGGTTGCTGCTGGAACAGCGCGACGACGTTTGCGGCCTCATGGGGGCCGGCCAGGAGGTTCCCGAACTGATGCCGGCGGAAATGACGCCCGACGTTCGCGCCGTCCTGCGGTGTCTTCTTCGAGTGGATTTTGACGATCAGTTCGTACCGGTCCGAGAGCAGAATGTCCTTGCAACCGATGAGGAACGCTGCCTGGTCACGTCCGTTGTTCGACGCGACGACGCGCACCTCCGTCTGCCCCGGCAGCTGTCGACGGTCGATGACCTCTTCGATGGCTCGGGCACGCTCGGCATCCGGGGTCGTCACGATGAGATCGACGGGACCGGGAAGGAAGAGCAGGCGGTCGATGATCTCATCCGTCATCTCGACGTAGAAGATGTGCGCCATGACCGCCGTCCGCAGCGGTCGCGACGGGTCGTAACCGTCGTCGGTCGGCGAAAGGACGCGCAGCAGGGCGGCGTCGGCATTCAGCACGCGCGGTTCCACGTTGCGCGCGAGATCGTCGAAGATCATCTCGACGGGGTAGCCGTTGCGCTCGGCCGCCTCGAGGGTCCACTTTCCGACGACGGCGACTCGGTCGAGGTAGACCGGCCACTGGAAGAACGGACGACGCTTCAACGTCGGACAACCCGCATCGATGAGCTGTTCCGCGTAGAGAACCGCGTGATTCTCGATCTTGTCCGTCAGGGTCGGAAAGGCGACCTCACCGGAGAACCCCTGCTGAGTGAAGTGCTCGGTGAACACCCCCTCGTGCTTGGTGACGGCATCGGAGTACGTCGTCATCGCGGGCAGGTCGCGCCAGTACGCCTCCCACTCGGGCGACTCGAACATCCGGCGCCGTACGGCTACCCAGTAGGACTGAAGGTGGTAAGGCAGATATTCCGCATCCGAGGTGAAAGGGTGCGGCTCGACGCGAAGGTGGTCCGTCATCCCCCAGAAGTGGAGCGGGTGGACGTTCATGCGGTCGAAGATCGGACCGAACGGCCGGATCGGACCGAACCAGGTGTCGTTGACGAGCAGCAACTCGTCGAACTCGCCGACGCGCTCCCCCACGGCGTCCAGGCCGTGCTTGTAGCCCCAGATGTCGTACCCCTCGTTGGGGCGTTCGAGGACGACGTCTCCGACAGCCTCGAGACGCTCGCGCCCCTGGGCGGTGAGCGGGCCGTTCGACACCACGACGATCTCGTCGCAGAACGCACGGAGGTGCTCCAGCGCGTAGACGACGAAGTCGCCCACCTCGCCTCGGCGGTCGAAGACGACGTAGATAAGCAGTCGCTTACCGTCCTCGGGGAAAGAATCGGCCGGGCGGGTCCAGTCGCCGATCAACTCTGCCGTCTTCACGACGCCACCTCTCGTTCGTCATCTCCGCGGTCTCTGCGCAGTCGTGACGCGACACGGCCGAACCACGACAGCACCCGATGGCCTCGCAGCGCCAAGCGATACGCCGGACGGAACGCGTCCGCGACCCGCGGGTGTGGTTGGTGCGGATGAACATGCGGATCAGCGCGACAGTGCCGCCATATCCGGTGTACCCGGCACGGTGGAGGAATGCGATCTGCTCGACGGGCCACCCGCGGGTCGTCGAGAACATCTGATCGACCTTGTATTCAAGAGCGGTGTGACTGATCTCCGCGTGCGTGTAATTGAGAACAGTGCGGCAATAGAAGCCGGACTGTCCCGCGGACGCGCTCACCAGACGTTCTTGGAGGTGGGCAAGATGTCCGTAGCGGCGCTCCGACTTCCAGCCGTAGTCGCCGAAAGTCCACCGGTGCTGGGTGAGCGCGCTGAACGCCTCCGGCCGTCCCACCCACATACCGCCGTACGGGGCGAGCGGCGAGACGGTGTCGAGCGGAACCGTGATCTTGAGGCGCTTAGCCAGCCGCTGCGCGTGCGGCTGAAGCATCGCCCATCCGCGGCCCATCGTGGCGTACCCCACATGCACCATCGGGGGGAAGACGACGCCGAGCTGCGGTTCTTTCTCGAAGAGCGCGAGAAGGTTGCGGACATACCCGGGGCTGCTCAGGAGGTTGTCGAACTGGTAGCGACGGAAGTAACGCAGCCTGTTCATCGTCTTCCAGGGAGCCCGGCGCATGTGCAGCTTGACAACGAGATCGAAGCGGTCGGACTGGATGACGTCGCGGCAGGCCACGAAGAAGTCCGCCATGTCCCGGCCGGGGCTTTGGGGAGTGACGCGCAGCTCGTAAGTGTGGCCGTTGGTGGTGGCCCACGACTCCAGCAGACGCTCCAGACGTGCGGCTGTGACGCCTTCGGTCGTCGTCACGAACACGGAGGCACCGGAGGGAAGGAACTGCAGCCGCCTGAGAACCTCATCGATCTCATCCATATCGCTGACGTGCACGACGGCCGCGATCGACATCGATGATCCGCTGTTCGGGTCGACAGCGGTGTCGGAGAGAACGGACAGGAGACCGAGATTCGTGTTGAGCGCCTTAGGCGGAACCGAACTGGCCAAACTCGATCTCAGCACGTCTAACGGGTAACCTCTGCGGCCCATCATCCCGGCGATCTCGTGACCGAGGACCGCGAAACGATCCAGGAACGGCGGGTAACTGGTGAAGACCGCCCGGTCCACGAAGGGCACACCCATATCGAGCAGGTCTTCCGGCGCGAAGAGCCCGGGATCGTGAGCGTGCAGATGTGTGGTCTCGAAGGCCCGGGTGTGGCGGAATCCGGCCACTTCGAAGGACGGGGTGAATGTGCGTTCTCGATCACCGGGGGCGGCGGACTGATCCCACCAATCGTTCCAGGCTTGGCTCTCGAACAAGCGCTTTCGGATCGCGGTGAAGAACCACGGCCGGTCGACGACGGCCTCGAAGCCCTCGCCGGGGAAGGCCTCTCGCGGCGGCGCCGGAGGCAGGACATCCCAGAAGTCCGATTCAGTGTCCGCCGTCGTGTCGAGCAGGGCAGCGAGGTCGCCGGTCGGCCCGAACCAGGAATCACCGGTCAGCACGACCTCGCGGATGCCGGCCTGACGCCGTACGCGGTCGACACCCGCCCGATAAGACTCCGAGGAGAACTCCTCGGCCTCGGTCTCGACGATGTCGTCGGTCAGCGCCTCGAGTTCCGTGCGCATCGCGACGGGCAGAGGACCGGGGTGGATGACGACGAGCGACGAAGCGATCGAGCGAAGCGATCGCAGCGCGAGGAGAGACGTGCCCTCCAGCCGACCGGCGGACCGGACCGCGTAAACGACTGCCCGCTCGTTCGGGCTGACGCGGGAGACATCGAGGTCCCGGCCGTCAGACCCGCCCGGGTCAGCGATCGCCGGCATTTTCGAGGGCGCTCAGCAGGTAGCGGCCGTATCCGCTCTTCACCAGCGGCTCCGCGCGTTCGCGGAGCTCGTCGTCGGAGAGGAAGCCCATACGCCAGGCCACCTCTTCCGGGCACCCGATGGAGAGCCCCTGACGCTTCTCGACGGTGCGGATGAACTCCGTCGCCTCGCTGAGGGAGTCGAAGGTTCCTGTGTCGAGCCAGGCGGTGCCTCGCGGCAGCAGCTCGACTCGGAGCCGTCCCTGCTCGAGATAGGTACGGTTGACGTCCGTGATCTCCAGCTCGCCGCGCGGAGAGGGCTTCAGGTCGCGAGCGATCTGGATCACGTCGTTGTCGTAGAAGTAGAGCCCCGGAACGGCGTAGCTGCTCTTCGGGTGCGCGGGCTTCTCCTCGAGTGAGACGACACGACCATCGGCGTCGAACTCGACCACGCCGTAGGCGGTCGGGTCGGCCACGCGATAGCCGAACACCACACCGCCGTCGAGCTCGGTGTACTGGCGCAAACGCGTGCCCATGCCCTGGCCGTAGAAGATGTTGTCGCCGAGGACCAGTGCCACGGACTCCGACCCGATGTGCTCCTCGCCGAGGATGAAGGCCTGTGCGAGACCGTCGGGCGAGGGCTGCACGCGGTAGGTGAGGGAGATGCCGAAGCGCGACCCGTCTCCCAAGAGACGCTGGAACTGCTCCGAGTCCTGGGGGGTGGTGATGATCAGGATGTCGCGGATACCCGCGAGGATCAGTGTCGACAGCGGGTAGTAGATCATCGGCTTGTCGTAGACGGGCACGAGCTGCTTGGAGATGCCCAGAGTGATGGGGTGAAGTCGCGAGCCCGTGCCGCCCGCCAGAATGATTCCGCGCATGAGATCAAGTTTCGCCTATATTGCGTGACCGCCGCGAATCCGAGCTCTCAGGGTGTGGGCGCACGCCCCGCTAATCTTGAGTCCATGAGTCGTCTTCTCGTGACCGGTGGCGCCGGTTTCATCGGTTCCAACTTCGTGCACCACGTCATCGCGCACACGGATCACACGGTGACAGTGCTCGACAAGCTGACATACGCCGGCAATCGCGCCTCCCTCGAGGGGCTGCCCGCCGACCGCGTTCGCCTCGTCGTGGGCGACATCGCCGATGCCGCCGTCGTCGACCCGCTCGTGGCCGAAGCGGACGCCGTCGTCCACTACGCCGCCGAGTCGCACAACGACAACTCGTTGCACGACCCGCGCCCGTTCCTGGACACCAACATCATCGGCACCTTCACACTGCTCGAGGCCGCCCGCCGCCATGACGTGCGCTTCCACCACATCTCGACCGACGAGGTGTACGGCGACCTTGAGCTGGACGACCCGGCGCGCTTCACCGAGCAGACGCCGTACAACCCCTCGTCGCCGTACTCGTCGACCAAGGCCGGGTCCGATCTGCTGGTGCGCGCGTGGGTGCGCTCGTTCGGCGTCCGCGCGACCATCAGCAACTGCTCGAACAACTATGGCCCGTACCAGCACGTCGAGAAGTTCATCCCCCGTCAGATCACCAATGTGCTCCGAGGCATCCGCCCCAAGCTCTACGGCACCGGCGAGAACGTCCGCGACTGGATCCACGCCGACGACCATTCCTCGGCTGTGCTCACCATCCTCGACAAGGGCGAGATCGGCGAGACCTACCTCATCGGCGCGGATGGCGAGAAGGACAACAAGAGCGTCGTCGAGCTCATCCTCCAGATCACCGGTCAGCCGTCCGATGCCTACGACCTCGTCACCGACCGACCTGGCCATGACATGCGGTACGCGATCGACTCGACCAAGCTCCGCACCGAACTCGGCTGGACACCCACGTACGGCGACTTCGAGTCAGGTCTCGCCGCGACGATCGACTGGTACCGCGACAACGAAGCCTGGTGGGCACCCGCCAAGGACGGCGTCGAAGCGTTCTACGCCAGCAAGGGGCAGTGACCGCGATGTCGATTGCCTTCGGTAAGACCCTCGCCGTGCGCGAGACGCCCATCCCCGGTCTCGTCGTCCTCGACCTGCCGGTGCACGGGGATGCGCGCGGATGGTTCAAGGAGAACTGGCAGCGCGAGAAGATGATCGCCGCCGGCGTCGATCTGCCGGACTTCGGCCCGGTCCAGAACAACATCTCGTTCAACGACGCCGTCGGCACGACCCGTGGCATCCACGCGGAACCCTGGGACAAGTACGTCTCGGTCGCGACCGGGCGCATCTTCGGCGCGTGGGTCGACCTCCGCGAGGGCGAGACCTTCGGCGCCGTGTTCACGACCGAGCTCGACGCGTCGACGGCGATCTTCGTTCCTCGCGGAGTCGGCAACTCTTACCAGACCCTCGAAGCCGACACCGCGTACACCTACCTGGTGAACGATCACTGGTCACCGGACGCGACGTATACGTTCCTCAATCTCGCCGACGAGACATCGGCTATCGAGTGGCCCATTCCCCTCTCCGACGTCGAGATCAGCGCGAAAGACAAGGCGCACCCCCGTCTCGCCGATGTGGTCCCCATGCCCCCGAAGAAGATCCTCGTCACCGGCGCGAACGGCCAGCTGGGCCGCGCGCTGCGCGCCGAGTTCGGTGAGCATGCGTGGATCGAATACGCCGCACGTGACGATCTCGATCTCACGTCCCACGACCTGGATGCCGCGCGCCGCTGGCGCGACTATGACGCCATCATCAACGCCGCCGCGTACACGAAGGTCGACGTCGCCGAGACCCCCGAGGGACGCACGGAGGCCTGGGCGGCCAATGTGACCGCGGTCTCGAACCTGGCCCGCATCGCGCGTGAGAATGACATCACCCTTATCCACGTCTCGAGTGATTACGTGTTCGACGGCACGAAGGAGGGCGCGTACTCGGCCGACGACCCCGTGTCCCCCCTGGGCGTCTACGGTCAGACGAAAGCCGCGGGCGACGCGATCGTCGCTTCTGTGCCCCGTCATTACATCATTCGCACGAGCTGGGTGATCGGCGATGGAAACAACTTCGTGCGCACGATGGCGTCGCTCGCGGATCGAGGAATCGACCCTCGTGTCGTGAACGACCAGTTCGGACGCTTGACGTTCGCCACCGAGATCGCAGCCGCCATTCGCACACTCTTGCGTTCGGGGTCTCCCTTCGGCCGATACAACGTCACCGGTGACGGAGAGCCCACAAGCTGGTTCGACATTGCTCGAAAGGTCTTCGCACTGACGGGACATGACCCCGAGCGGGTCAGTGGCGTGAGCACCGATGAGTATTTCGCAGGCGCCCAGTCGCCCGTTGCGCCGCGTCCGAGGAACAGCGTGATGGACGTATCCGCCAGCCGCGCGGCGGGGGTCTCGATCACCGACGCTGACGAGAGTTTGCGCGACTACCTGCGCCGCGAATGACGTAGCCCCCCGCTCGGAGGAGAACATCCGACGGCGCCGTCTGACTGCGCGGCGTCGCAGCGACGTGCTCCCTCTAACGCCGGCCTGCTCTCGACACCGAATCGAGCCTTGCCGCATACGCGCTCTGGCGTACCCGATTCGAGGGCGCCTCTTCGGTGAGACGACGGTTTCCCTCCTCGCCGGGAGATTTCTGACGACAGATGGGCGGCGGCACCGCCGACTCAGGACGGGGTGGGCGGGGCCATCCATCGATATAGAGGGCGCCCTGTGGCTTCGGCGAGGAGGACCCGCCAGGGGGCTCGTGCGCGTTCAGCCGGCCTTCGCTTGCGCCGCGGTAACGGTTTGACATCCGAGCAGCTGGTTCGGCCCAGAGGTGTTGATGGCATACACGCACACTTGCGTCGTCCCTGGGGAGATGGGCCCCTCAACCTGGAATCCGTGGCCGGAACCGTAGGCGGGATACGCTGCACCGACATCCGGGCGGTTGAGATCCGCGGGGACGGCGCCCCTGGTGTCTCCGATGTACAGATGGACATCGATCGGACGAGCGGTGTCGGGATCGATAGCCCAGCCGCGCACCTTGAGGGTCGTCCCTGACACACTCACCTCGTCGAGGCTGCCGATCGGCGCGCGACCCTCGTCGCGGGTCGTGACGGTGCGACACCCCAAGTTGGTGTCGGTCCCCGAGGTGTTGAGCGCGGTAACGCAGACCTCAGAAGGGCCGATGGGGAGATCCACCGACCGCGAGAACCCGTGCGCAGAGCCGTAGACGGGATAAGCCGCACCGACATCGGGCCGGTTGCCCTGTGCCACGACCGCGACGGCCTTCCCATCGACGGAGATCCGAACCGAAATCGGACGGATCGTGTCGGGGTCGATCGCCCAGCCCGTAACAGTGGCGGAGGGGCCCGACACGGTCACTGAATCGACATAACCTATCGGCGCGCGGCCCTGGTCGACCGATGAGACCGAGCGACAACCGATCGTCGAATTGGAGCCCGACGTGTTGATCGCGTAGGCACAGACGGTGCTGTCTCCCGGCGGCAAGTCGACGACCTCGTCGAATCCGTGCGCCGCACCGTAGGGGGGGTAGGCGGTGGCGACGTCCGGGCGATCACGATTCGCGTCGAAGGCACGGCCGGTTCCCGCGACATAGATGTGGAGGGGGATGGGCTGAGCAGTGTCCGGGTCGATGGCCCATCCTGCGACGCGAGCAGTCGAACCGACGACCGTGACCGAATCGAGGTAGCCGATCGGCGCACGCCCGACATCTTTCGCCGCGGGGATCATGATGCTGCGACACCCCAAAGTCGTATTGGCATCGCGGCCCGTATCGACGGCATAGAGACAGAGAGTCTGCGCGTCGAGGGGCACCTTGAGTGTCGCCCGGTACCCGTGGGCGGTGCCGTGGACGGGGTAGTGAGGAGCGAGATCCGGGCGATCCTGGTCGGCCCGGAGGATCGCCACACCGACCCCGTCGACGTACGCGTGGATCGCGATCGAGTCTGACGTGTCGGGATCCAGAGCCCAACCCGCGAAGGAGACCGACCCGGAGGCGACTTGTACCGAATCGACGGTGCCTACAGGGGAACCGGAGTAGAAAGGCATGCTTCGGCAGCCGAGCGTCACGTTCGAGCCCGGTCCGGTATTTATCGCGTAGAGGCATACCGCGCCGCTACCCCCAGCTGGCGCAGGGATACGCGCGTCGAATCCGTGCCGAGAGCCACTCCCCGGGTAGGCATCACTCACATCGGGCCGATCCACGTCGGCGGTCAGAACCGTACCGACGGAGCCGAGGTAGGCGTGAACCTGAATGGAGCCGGTCGTGTTCGGGTCTATCGCCCATCCGCGCACATGTATGCCACCGGGATAGGCCTCGACCTGGTCGATGTACCCGAACGGATTGCCGCCGGAACGGGTGGAACCGAACCAGTCCGTGAACGTTCGCCAGAAGTTACGGTTTCCGTACGCGGAGCAGCCGTCGCCGGTGCCGTAGAGGTTGTTGAGCGCTGCTTGGTTGGGCACGTAGGGCGTGTAGATGTAGAGACCGGCCGTGGCCTGATTCTCGATGTAGACCCGCTGCGTTCCACACCCGCCGTTCGGGTTGAACAAGATGTTGTTCCAGCGGCCCGCCTGGTAGCCCCACCAGGTGGGGTTGAGGCGGTACACCTCGAACTGACGGGCACCGTAGTAGACCTGATAGAAGAAGCCCTGCGTCGAAGCGTCGCACGGTGCCGTGTCCGGGCAGCCCTGACCCGTCGCGGCGGAGTAGTTCCACGCCGAGGGTGCCGTAGAGGTGACGAGGCCCTGCTCCTTCTGGAGGAGCACGAGCAGCGACTTCTGGCTGATCCCGCACGACCGGGCGACCTTATCGATGATGGTCGCGGCGCTTTCGTTGGCAGCGCCGGAGTATCCGTTGCAATACTTGTCCGCCGGGCGGTTGTCGGTGTTCTGACGGTAGTCCTTGAGACAGGTGTACCCCGACTGGCAGTTGCGTACTTTGTCGTTCAAGAACCCCTGGATCTCACCGGCGCTCATCGCATTGCCGTCATAGAAGACGGCATCGTCGATGATGTTCCCCGCGTTCCAATCCGAAGCGTTCGCCGCGGAAGCCGAAGGAGCAGGGGCAACGGTCGCCGGAAGGGCGATGGGTGCCGCGACCAGAAGAGCGAGACCGCACGCCCACGCCGCGAGGACCGCGGCGACACCGCGACGTCGGGTGCGGCGAATCACGAGGTCGGCTCGACCGTCGTCACCGCGGACTCGGCCGACGTGGTGCTCGACCTGTACGAAACCTGGAAGGCCGGTTCGACCGCCCCGTCCGCGACAGCGATGGACATCAAGCCGCAGTACGTGACGTCCTTGCCCTCATTCGCCGCGGTCTGCACGCTCGCGCCGGTGGAGGTGAGCGTCAGGGTGCAGGTGCCGCCCGACTCCGACACCCCGGGTACCATGGCCGACACCTGCAGCGACCCGTCACGGACCTCGGACGTGATGATGAGGATCTCTCCGTTGAAAGGCGCCGCGGTCGCTTGCGTCTCGCCGGAGGTCGCGGAGGGCGTCGGCGTCACGCTCGGCAACGGCGAGGCGGAGGGGGTTACGGCGGGAGACATCGTCGCCTCGGTAGCAGCGGGCGACGGCGTCGTCGATCCGGGTGAGCTGGCGCACCCGGAGAACATCAGCACCCCCGCGACGAGGAGGGCGGGCAGCACGACACGCGTGCACCGGACGGAGGACGGAACGGCGGCGTCGATGGCGTGCTTCACGCAAACATTATGCGTGCGGCATCCCGAACATGCACCCGCCCACGCCGCGCGACATCAGCTCGTTACCGACGGCCGACCCGTCGTCGAAGACTCCGCAGGCGCGACCAGAACGGTTGATGGGAGTCGATCTCGTGGCGCAGGTCCTCTCGGATATCCGCACGCAACCGCCCCGCGGCCTCTTCGATGCGCATGTCGACGTGCGCCTTGAGCTCCGCCTGCAGGGCCGCCATGTACAGCGGCAACCCCTCCCCTTCGCGGCCTACCCACTCCGCGAGCGCGCGGTCGCGGACGCGCGCGTCGTCGGCGGCGTGCGCCTCGGTGAGCGCGAACATGCTGTTGGCGTCGAGGCCCGTGGCATCCGGTCTCTGCGTCCAGAAGGCCAGCGCCTCGCCGGGGAGGAAACCGATCTCGCCGGTGCGGAGGATGCGGAGGTACAGGTCCCAGTCCTCGACGGCGTCGAGGGATTCGTCGTACCAGCCGACCTCGTCGTGGATCGAGCGGCGGTACAGCACCGAGATCGGGACCGCCCGGTTGACGCTCATCATCTCGCCGAGCGAGATGCGCTGCATCCCCGCCCAGAAGGGGGCCCGGCCGACCTCGGTCCAGGTGCCGCCGCGCCGCTCCTCGTAGACGATCTCGGTCGGGACGGCGACGGCGGGTGCTCCGGGATGACCCTCGAGCCACGCCGTGGTGCGCGAAAGGAATTCCGGATGCCAGCGGTCGTCGTCGTCGTGGAGCACGACGAGATCCGTCCCGGCGTCGCGCACGCCGGCGTTCGCGGCGATGCACCGGCCGCCCTCACCCTCCGCGATGTGGCGGACCTGCACGGCGTCTCGTACGTCGGAGGCAGCGACTATTGCTTCGACCTCGTCGGGGACTCCCCCGTCGTTCACGACCACGACGCGGTAGTCGCGGAACGTCTGCGCCGAGATGTCCGCAAGGGCCCGCCGAAGAAAGTCGGGGCGCCTGCGAGTGCGGACGACGATTCCCACGCGAGAAGGCATGGATCCGAGCATAGGGGTGAGGCCGAGTCCCGTCCGTGTCAGCGGGCCGCGAGCGGCGATCTCGCGCGCCGCTCGGTCGAGAACGACGGCTCGTGCATCGAAAGAATGCTCTTCACGCACGCGCGCGGCGATCCTCCGGAGCCGATCGGCGTCGGGGAAGAGATCGTCGGCCGGGCCCGAGAGCATCTCGACGAGGTGCTCGGTGTCGCGATACGTGACAACCGCTCCCTCGAAGAGGTCCTCGAGACCCTCGACGGGCTCGGACACGAGGCGCCCCTCCACCGCGACGACGTCGAACGGGCGCAGGGTCATGAACCCCTCCCGCTGCATGTCGGGCCACTGGTCGTTCAGGACGATGGATGCCGTTTCGTAGCGTTCCGCGAGACGCTCGTGAGGAATGGACTTGGCAGCGATCGACGAAGCGGGCACGAAATGCGCCCAGTCGGGCCCGTAGACGCGCACGGGGATCCCTGCCTTCACGGGCTCGACCACGCTCGGGCGGGCCGCCCCGCGAGTCTTGCCGACGAAAACGATGTCCTCGTCGCGCGGCAGCCCACGGGGGTGGAAGACGTCGGTGTCGGTGCACGGCAGCAGCGTCTCGATCTCGAGGCCCCATCGACGCCCCGCCCGCTCAGCCCAGCCGTGCGACGCGGCGAAGACGCGGTCGAATCCCGCCACTTCATCGCGGGTGAGGGAGTCGGGGTGGCTGATGATCCATTCGAGGTTCACGCCCGTCGACGTCGCCTCGAACTCGTACGGGCCGCGGATCGCGACCGAGACGTCGTCGACCACGGTCGTCGAACGCGCCCGCGCGTCGTAGGCGTCGACGACGACGGTGTGGCCGAGTCGGCGCAGCGCGTTGGCAAGACCCCGTGCGAAGTGGGCATCGCCCCAGACAGCGCCCTGCTTGCCGGCCGGAGCACACATCTTGACCGCCCAACGACGCGCGTCGGGGTGGGGCCTGATCCAGCTGAGGACCGGCTCGACGCGGCCTTGCCCCGCCTCGACCCAGCGCTCGACGCGGAACCCTGCTCCCTCGAGCACGGCCTCCGCTCGCGAGCGATCGCGCTCGTCGGCTCGGCGCGCGGGGCGATGCGCCGCCCGCTTCGGGGCGAAGGCGAACGCGGGTTCGTCCAGCACCGGAGACACCCCCGGCAGTGCTTTGAGGGGTAGTGCGTCCCGCACCGTCCGCGAGATCGCGGAGAGGGCGTCGGGCTCTGCGTCATCGACGTCGTCGATCGCGCGCCGCAGCACCGCGGAGGGCATCGCGAACGTGCGGCCGGAGAGAAGAGGGACGTCGACCGTTTCGGGCAGTCCCGTCAGGTCGTCGCCCGGCAGACCGGACAACAGGGCGTACGGTCTCTGACCGCCGACGTCGGCAGCCCCCACCGCGTCGATCGTGCCGTCGGCCGCACGATGGGCCGCGCAGACGGCCGCTCCCGCGGACGCCTGCGTGATCAGAGCATCGAGCTGCGAGTCGGCGAACTCCGCGCGGGGATCGAGGACGACAACGGTGGATGCCGACAGGTTCTGAACCGCGGCCGCGACAACCGACCGCCAACTCGTTCCCCGACGATGACCGCTCACGCGAACCCCCGGCACGAGATCCGCGAGGAGAGCCGTCGACACCCACTGACTGGCATCCACATCGATCAGGGGAAGGAGGACATCGCACTCGTCGACGCGGCGCGCAACCTGGACGAGCTTGCGCACGTAGCGTCGATCGTGCGCCTGGACGATGCGAACAAGAGCGATGTCGCGGGGCGGGGCCGTCTGGTGTGTCCGTGTCCCTCGACGCCACTGGTGCGCGGCCGCGATGGCGCGGCGACGGATCTCGGCGACGGTCAGGGTCCACTCGTGACCGGCCGCACCGAGCTGCAACTGCTCGTCACGCCGCGCCCACGCCGTCTCGAGTCCCGGCCCGCCGTGCTCGGCCCCGTAGGCCACGGCATCCCACCAGGGGTGGATCGAGATGGTCTCGCGCTCGTTCACGAGATACGCATACAGCGCGGGAACGCGCGTGACCTCGGGCAGCTCCCACCCGGCGACGACGTCGTCGAACAGCGGGTTCAGACTCATGCCCCGGCGGAACCCCCGTGAGACGTAGTGGGCGATGGCGAGGGATGCCGGCACCCGCCTCAACCCGAGCTGCGCGGCGTAATACTCGGTGTCGACCAGCGACGAGGCCGAGATCACGCGGAACCACCACACGCGGTCGATGGCGCGCACGAGTGCACCGGTCCCGCGGGCTTCGCGTAGGCGCCGGATCAGACCTCGAAGGCGCGAACGCTGCATGGATCCATAGTAGAAGCCGCCGTCGGCCTCACAGCTCCGCGTGCAGCGCCCACACCCGCTCGGCCGACGCTCTCCACGCGAAGCCCTTGGCGCGGTCGCCGGCCAGGACCCGCAGTCGCTCGGCGTCCTCGCCCAGGGCACGCTCGAGGGCGGCACCGAGCTGGTCGGAGGTCGCGAACGCGGCGGCATCGGCGAGCACTTCGTGCAGCACCGGGGTGTCGACGGCGGCGATGGGGACACCCACCGCGAGGGCGTCGACCGCCCGCCACGGCCAGTCGACCCGGGGGCTCGCGGCGACGAAGGCCGCGGCGTGCGAGAGGACCGCCGCGCGATCCCAGCGGTCGAGGGAGCCGCGGGCGTGGACGCGCGCCTCGGCGAGGCCGGCGGCGGCGGCGAGGCCGGCGACGGCCGGCTCCTCCCCCTCGGGGACGTCGAGGACGACGACGTCGCCCTCCCAGCCGGACGCGACCACGGCCGCGAAAGCCGCGCCGAGGGCGTCGGAGGCCGCGCTCCCTCCGGCGGCGGCGACGAAGGTCTGAGGCAGATCGAGGGCGCGGAGCCGCCCCACCGCATCCGACGGCACGCGCAGCCCCGCTGCCGGGGCCCCGTTGATCACACGGACTTTCTTCACCAGCTTGGCCTTCGCGACCTCTGCGAGGCGCTCGGCCATGGCGTGCGTGGGGACGATCACCGCGTCGGCGTGCTTTCCCACGCGCGACAGCAACGCTCGAGCGGCGAGGACCTCGGCCCTTGGGCAGCTCCTCGGGGGTCTCCCATGCCCGCAGGTCCCACACCGTCACGACGATCTGGTGCGTCTCGTTGACGCGGTCGTGACGCACGAGCGGCGCCAGCGGGGTCGGCGAGTGGATGAGTCCCTTGCCGATGCCGGGAGCCACCCCCAGCTGCCAGGATGCCGCGAGCTCGCGCCGACGCATCGACAGACGCGTCTCGGAACTGAGACCGGCGATGGCCTCGTCGTCGGGGATGCCCGGCGACGGGACGATGGCCCCGACATCGCAGCCGCGCGGGGCGGTGGCGATGAGGGCCTCGGTCAGTGAGGCCGAGGCTTCTGCGAGGTCGCGGGAGGTCGGGGCGACGAGCTGATCCAGCACGACGCGCAGGGTCACGGTCACGAGGAGGGCGCCTCCGTCTCAGTCGGCGGGTGCAGCTTGTCGTGCACCATCTGCTGCACCTGGGCGTAGTCGGGGTCGAACTCGTCGACGCCGCCCGCCGGGGTGAGCTCGAGGGTGCCGACCGGCTGGTCTTTGGCCTTGAGCGCCAGGTTCACCAGGGTCGGGGCGATGAGCCCCTGCGGCAGGTCGGTCTCGACGATGTTGGTGCCCGCGGTGGCGACGTCTTGGAAGTGCGTGAGCACGTTCTGCGGCGTGGTCTGCGCGAGGATCGCCTCCTGCAGCTCACGCTGACGACGCATGCGGTCGAAGTCGCTCGTCGTGTAGCGCGAGCGGGCGTACCACTGCGCGGTGTCGCCGTCCATGTGCTGCTGGCCGGGTTCGACCCAGCCGAACGCCCAGTCGTCGACGGGCTGACCGTCGTAGGCGGGACCGCCCTTGGGCAGGCGCTCCTTGACGTCGATGTCGACGCCGCCGAGCGCGTCGACCAGGTTGGCGAAGCCCTTCATGTCGATGAGCACGTAGTACGGGATCTGGATGCCCATGATCCCCTCGGCGGCATCCTTCGTCGCTTCGATGCCGGGCTCGGACCCCTGAGAAACGGCGTTCGGGTAGAGCGTGTTGCCGTCCTGGCACACCTCGACCTCGGTGCGGAGCTGGTTGATGCCGCTCCCCCAGCCGCAGGTCGCGTTGGCGTAGCCGGTGTGGCCGTTCGGGTACTTGTCCTGCATGGGTCCCGGCGCGAAGGGGAAGTGCGGCATGTCGCGCGGGATGCCGGTGATGGTGGTCGCTCCGGTGTCGGCGTTGATCGAGACGACCGAGATGCTGTCGAAGCGCATCGAGTCCCGCCCCTCACCGGAGTCGGCGCCGAGAAGGAGGATGTTGTAGTACCCGTCCGATGGCGGCACGACGGGGGCGGACTGCGCGAACAACTCCGAGAAGGTGTCTCGGGTCGTGCCCGCGGTCTGCGCGGCCCACGCCGCGCCCGAGCCCGAGAGCACGAGGAGCGCGACGGAGACGAACGCCACGCCCACGCGCGAGAACGCGCGCAGACGGACCAGTCGGACCAGTCGGAGGGTGTCGATCGTGAGCACGACCCACAGCACGATGTAGGCGACGAGGACGATCTGCACGAGTGTCAGCGGGAGGGGGCGGAACCACGACAGGAAGTCGGGGATGAACGATCCGGTCGCCAGGGCGAACAGTCCGCTGGGCATGAGCAGCGCACCGAGTCCCGCGAGCACAAGGATGGTCCACATCAGCAGGGTCGCTGCGAGGCCGAACCGCCCCAGCCGCCTGTTGCCGGCGAGCACCTGGGCGGAGCCCGGGAGCAGGAAGTTCAACGCGACGAGCCACCAGCCGCGGCGCGTCATGACGGCCGTCGAGGTGGCGTCCGGGTTGCGCAGGGGACGCTGCTCGATGACGTGCGCCTGGGATCGTGGACGAGCGGCCGCGAGCGTCATAGGGAGTCCTTCAGACGTCGGTTCTTCTCTTCGACCTGCGCTTCGAGTTCGCGCGCGTAGGCCTCGACGCGCTCGGCGAGGGCGGTGTCGGCACTGCCGAGGATCCGCGCGGCCAGGAGGCCGGCGTTCTTCGCCCCGTTGATCGAGACGGTCGCGACGGGGATGCCCGCGGGCATCTGGACGATCGAGAGCAGCGAGTCGAGGCCGTCGAGCGTCGCCAGCTGCACGGGGACGCCGATGACGGGGAGGGCGGTGACGGATGCCAGCATGCCCGGCAGGTGCGCGGCTCCCCCGGCCCCCGCGATGATGGCGCGCAGCCCGCGTTCACGCGCGTCACGCCCGTAACGGACGAGCTTGTCGGGGGTGCGGTGGGCCGAGACCACCTCGACCTCGTGCGGGATGCCGAACTCGGTCAGCACTTCGCTGGCGGCGTTCATCACGCGCCAGTCGGAGTCGGAGCCCATGACGACGCCGACCACGGGCGTCTCGGAAGAATGCAGCGGCCGGGTCACCGGTCCAGGGTAGGTGGACTCGCTGGAAGATCTCGGAACGGCGCGCTCAGTCGAAGAACGCGGCGGCCGCGCGACCCTCATAGACGACGTCGTCGAGGTCCTCGCCGATGACGTTGACGTGACCGACCTTGCGGCCCGGACGCGGGGCCTTGCCGTAGGTGTGGATCTTCGCGGCGGGGTGCGCGGCCATGGCAGCGGCGAACCGCTCGTCGAGGGTGCCTTCGGCAGGCCCACCCAGGACGTTGATCATCACCGACCAGGGTGCCACGGCATCCGTCGATCCGAGGGGGAGGTCAAGGACCGCGCGCAGGTGCTGCTCGAACTGGCTCGTGACCGCTCCGTCCTGCGTCCAGTGGCCGCTGTTGTGGGGGCGCATGGCGAGTTCGTTGATGAGGATGCGTTCGTCGCTCGTCTCGAAGAGCTCGACGGCGAGCATGCCCGTGACACCGAGCCCCTCGGCGACGGCGACGCCGATCTCGGCGGCCACGCGCTGCACGCGGGCGTCGGCGCGAGGAGCCGGGGCGACGACCTCGGCGCACACGCCGTCGCGCTGCACGGTCTCGACCACGGGGTAGGCGCGCACCTCCCCCGAGGGACGACGTGCCACCTGCTGGGCGAGTTCGCGCGTGAAATCGACGAGCTCCTCGACCAGGAGCGAGCCGCCGTTGCCGTCCTCGGCGAGGGCGGCGAACCAGTCGTCGGCTTCGGTCGCGGCCGACACGACGCGCACGCCCTTTCCGTCGTATCCGCCCCGCGGCGTCTTCACGACGGCGCGGCCGCCGTGGGCGTCGAGGAAGTCCTGCAGCTCGGATGCCGCGGACACCGCCGCCCAGTCGGGCTGCGGGAGCCCCAGCTCGGCCATCTTGGCGCGCATGACCAGCTTGTCCTGCGCGACCCCGAGGGGTGCCGGCCCCGGGTGGACGCTGACACCGGCGTCGATGAGGGCGGCGAGTACATCTTGCGGCACGTGCTCGTGGTCGAAGGTGATCACGTCGACGTCGCGGGCGAAAGCCAGCACGGTGTCGGCGTCGCGGTAGTCGCCGACCGCTGTCGCGGCGAGCGCGGCCGACATGCCCTCGCTCTCAGCGAGGACGCGGATCTCGACCCCGAGCTCCACGGCGGGCGCGATCATCATCCGCGCCAGCTGTCCGCCACCGACCACTCCGACTCGCAGCGCCATGCCGCTCCTTCCGTCGGCATCCATTCTGTCTGGCCGCCCGCGGGGACGCGAGCCGGACGGATGCCGACACGGCTCCCGCGACGAAACTGCCTGCCGGCGACGGTTTGGGCTCTGAGGGGCGAGGATCGGCTCAGACGCCGCCGACGGCCCCCGAGCCGAAGGTCTGCGCGTCACGGTGCGCGAGGATCTGGTTGACCTCGACCTGGTCGACCAGCGTCTCGTGCACCAGAGCCGCGTGCGGGATGTTCTTCAGCCGCAGCACCGGCTCGACGCCGTTCGAGAGCGAGAGGGTCCCGGCTCCCCACATCCGCTGCAGGATGCCGCGGCGCATCTGGATCGCGTATCCGCGTACGTGCGAGATCTCGCGACGGTTCGCTCCGAACGGGCCCGAGCGCTCGATCACGCGGCGCGTCGTGATGGTCCACGTGTGCGACAGCCACACGAGGTACGGAATCACGGTGAGCAGCAGCACGAGCAGGCCCGCCGCCGTCAGCAGCATCCAGTTCTCGTAGGGCGCGGGGAGGTTGTCGTAGAAGTAGGCCGTGGCCCCGGCGACCCCGATCAGCACGAGGGCCGACCAGAACAGCCGCCGCGCGTGCGAGCGCAGGCGCGCGATGCGCAACTCGGGCGCAGCCGTGCCCGGCGCCGGCGTGCGCGGGCGCCCGATCGAGTTCGACGGCTGGGTCACGGTCTCATTCTGCGAGACGGAGGCGCCCGCGTGCCGCCGCCACGCGGAGCGCCGCGCCGTCAGCGCACGTGGACGACGTCGCCGGCCGAGACGACGGTCTCGATGGTGCCGGCTTCGACGACGAGGCGACCGTCGCGGTCGAGACGCGCCGCGGTGCCCTGGAGCGTCGACCCGTCGGGCAGGGCGACGGTGACCTCTCGGCCGACGGTGGCGCAGAGCTTCTCGATCTCGTGGTGGACGCGCTCGACGTCGTCGTGCACGAGACGGGCCAGGGTCTTGCCGAGATCCTCGAGGTAGTCGGCGAGCAGTCGGTCGTCGTCGCACTCCGCACCGATCGCGGCGAACGAGGTCGCGGTCGTCACCGGAAGATCGGTCCGGCCCATCCGGGTGTTGACGCCCGCCCCCACTACGACGGTGTCGGGTGCCCCGGGGACGACCTCGGCCAGGATGCCGCAGATCTTGCCCCCGTCGACGAGCACGTCGTTGGGCCACTTCAACTCGGCCGTCCCCCCGTGGCCGGTGAGCTGGGCGCGAACGGCGCGGGTCATGGCCGCACCGGCCGCGAGCGGGATCCACCCGCGCTGCTCCGCCGGGATCATCGTCGCATCGACGACGACCGAGACGGCGAGGGCGGTTCCGGCCGGGGCCGTCCAGGTACGGTCGAGGCGCCCGCGCCCGGCGCGCTGGTCGTCGGTGACGAGGAGCGACAGGTGCGGCCAGCCGCCGGGGTCGGCCGCGACCGCGGCGATCACGTCGGCGTTCGTGGAGTCGGTCGTCTCGACGACCTGCACGCGAGGGCTGTGGGCGGCGGCTTGCGGGTATCCAGCGGCGGGGATCGGCATGAGCACACCCTAGGGAACGGCCGGGTTCCCGGCATCCGCTTGCGTTCTCCTCCGCGGCGCGACAGGGCGGGGCATAGGCGGATGCCACAGCGCCCCGCGCATTCGCTTGTGCGCACCCTCCAACGCGGGCGGCGATGCGGTCGCTAGGGTGGAAAGCGTGACCGACCAGCCCGATCTCTTCACCACCGCCGGCAAGATCGCGGACCTCCGCAGCAGGTTCCAGGAGGCGGTCGTCGATGCCGAAGCCGCCGCCCGAGACAAGCAGCACGCGAAGGGCAAGCTCACCGCCCGCGAGCGCCTCGAGATGCTGGTCGACCCCGGCTCCTTCGTCGAGCTCGACGAGTACGTGCGCCACCGCACCACCGCTTTCGGCATGGACAAGTCCCGCCCCTACGGCGACTCCGTCGTCACCGGCACGGGCACGATCCACGGTCGGACGGTCGCGGTGTACGCGCAGGACTTCTCCACCTTCGGCGGCTCTCTCGGCGAGGTCGCCGGCGACAAGATCATCAAGGTGATGGAGCTGGCCCTGCGAAGCGGCATCCCCATCATCGGCATCCTGGACTCGGGCGGCGCCCGCATCCAAGAGGGCGTCGTGGCGCTCGGCAAGTACGGCGAGATCTTCCGACTGAACACCGCGGCCTCCGGCGTCATCCCGCAGATCTCGATCATCATGGGCCCCGCCGCCGGCGGCGCGGTCTACTCCCCCGCCCTCACCGACTTCGTCATCATGGTCGACAAGACCAGCCAGATGTTCGTCACCGGCCCCGACGTGATCAAGACCGTCACCGGCGAAGACGTCGGTATGGAAGAACTCGGCGGAGCCCACACCCACAACACCCGCTCGGGCGTCGCGCACTACCTCGCCGACGACGAGGACGACGCGATCGACTACGCGCGCGGCCTCATCAGCTACCTCCCCGACAACAACCTTGCCGAGATCCCCGTCTACGACACCCCCTTCGAGTTCGAGACGACGGATGCCGACCGCTCGCTCAACACGGTCATCCCCGACTCCCCGAACCAGCCGTACGACATCCACACCGTCATCGACGGGATCGTGGATGCGGCAGAGTTCCTCGAGGTGCAGCCGCTGTTCGCGCCGAACATCGTGATCGGCTTCGGCCGCATCGAGGGGCGCACGGTCGGCATCATCGCCAACCAGCCCTCGCAGATGGCCGGCACATTGAACATCGACGCGGGCGAGAAGGCCAGCCGCTTCGTGCGTTTCTGCGACGCGTTCTCGGTGCCCATCGTGACCCTCGTCGACGTGCCCGGCTATCTCCCGGGCACGGATCAGGAGTGGACCGGCGTCATCCGCCGCGGCGCCAAGCTGCTGTACGCCTACGCCGAGGCCACCGTGCCCCTGGTCACCGTGATCCTGCGCAAGGCCTACGGCGGCGCGTACATCGTCATGGGCTCGAAGCAGCTCGGTGCCGACATCAACCTCGCGTGGCCCACCGCCGAGATCGCCGTCATGGGCGGCCAGGGCGCGGTGAACATCCTCTACCGCGGCGAGATCAAGCGCGCAGAGGAGGCCGGCGAAGACGTCGCCGCCGTGCGCACGCGCCTCGCGAACGAGTACACCTACAACGTGGCATCCCCGTTCCTGGCTGCCGAGCGCGGCGAGCTCGACGGGATCATCGAGCCGGCGCAGACGCGCGTGTCGATCGCCAAGGCGCTTCGGGCCCTGCGCAACAAGCGCGCGAGCCTGCCCGCGAAGAAGCACGGGAACATCCCGCTGTGAGCGACGCCCCCCGCACCGACGACCCCCGCCCGTTCGTGGCGGAGGTCGTGCGCGGCACGCCCACCGAGGAGGAGCTGGCCGCGGCGATCGTCGTGGTCAGCGACGCGTACGTCCGCGAGGTGGCCGACGCCACCGTCCCCGACGACACTCCGCGCTCGCGCTGGGAGCTGTCGGCGCGGGGTCTGCGCGCCCCGCTGAACCGCACCGCGGGATGGCACGGCTTCACCGGCTGACGCGTATTCGAAATGTCCCCCGAAATACCTACAGACGGGCGGGAGACACTGCCGAATACTGGAGGAGCTGGAACGCATCACGCGTTCGGTCGGACCGCTCACTCGAGCCGGATTCGGCCGTGCGGACGGTTTTCGGGTAACCGTTCGCCCGGGTGAGGGGCTGGCGCATTCGCCGCCCCTCACCCTCATCCTCTTCCCCCGCGGAGGGCATGGCGGCGCCGACGGACCCCCCTCACGTCGCCGCCGCCGGCCGCGCGTGGTGCGAGATCGACGTGTGCGGCGCGGGGTCGCCCCGGATCAGCGAACAGGTGCCCTCGGGGCGCCGTCAGCGCGGGCGACGGATCTCTCGCCAGAGGTCGACCTGATCGTCGTCTCCCCCGGCGCTGTCGCCGGCGGAGCGCCCCACGATCGTCACGGCGATCTCGTGATGCGGCGACGTGCGGATGATCACCCGCTCCGACGACGCCTCGCGGAGGATCTCGGCCAGCTCGGCACGGATGCCGTTCAGGGCGCCGATGCCGAGCCCCTCCAGACCCCCCTCGTCGAAGAGGCTGACCGCGGAGCCGCGGCGCCTCGCGGCGTCGATCTCGGCGCGGACGCCGTCGTCGAGGAGCCGGTTTCCGCGCAGTTCATCGCGCAGGCTCGCCTCGGCGTGCCGGGCCGCCTGTTTGTCCGCGGCACGCAGATTGCCGCCGTTCTCGATGGTGCGGGCGAGGATCGGACCCGCCGCCTGCAGGGCCCGCTGCACGTGCAGCCGACGCTCGCGCTGACGACCGCTCTGCGAAGCCTGCCAGGCGGATGCCGCCTGCTGGAGCTCCGCGAGACGCTCGGCGTCGCGGGCCGCGCGATCGAGGGCGATGGTAACGAGCTGCGCCGCCGTGACCCAGACGATCGAGCCCACGAGGCCCAGACTGAGCGCCTGGAGCGGCCCGAGCCAGAAGGACGTCGAGACGGTCAGGATCAGCGTGCCGACCCAGGCGACGATCGGACGGCGCCGCACCATGACGATGGTCATGAGCGCACCGACGCCGCCGATCACCCAGGTGACGAACGGCTGCGTGCGACCGGCCTCGGTGACGGCGAGGAACGGCGCGTTCGAGACGACCACCGCGACGAAGAGGGCGAGGGTGACGCCCCACGCGGGGAGCCGCGCCCGCGTCGCCGACGACGATTGTCCCCGCCTGTCGCGGGCACCGATCGCGAAGATCCACAACCACGTCACGGGGAGGTAGATCACCAGCGCCGCGACGATCAGCCATCCGCGCACGACGGTCTCGGGCGAGGTCCAGATGAGGCCGCGCGCGGCGAGATAGGCGGTGAAGGCCAGGCCGATGACCGAGAGGATGGAGCGGACGGTCACCAGCGGTCACCGCTCTCCCACTCGAGGGTCACGGTCGTTCCGCCTGCGTGGGAGTCGATCTCGCTGCGACCGCCGACGGCGGCGAGACGCGCGTCGATCGAGCCGCGGATGCCGAGCCGATCGGCCGGGATCGAAGCGATGTCGAAACCGGGTCCGGTATCGCGCACCCGCACCGAGACGCTCCCCGGCGAGGCATAGCCGGTCAATTGCACGGTGAGGCCCTGCGCGTCGGCGTGCTGCACCGCGTTCGCGACCGCCTGCATCGCCGCGAGGACGAGCGCGCGCGCGATGCGGCCCGGCACGTGCGGCGTGCCCTCGTCGACATGACGGACCACGGTCAGATCGACCCCGAGGTCCCGAGCGGATGCCTCGATGTCCTCGGCCAGACGCAGGGCGGAGACGGGCTCGTCGCTGCCCTCCAGAGAGTCCTTCTCGGCATTGGCCAGTCGCGTCAGCGCCTCGCGGGCCATGCTGACCGCCAGCGTGCGCTCACGGGGGGTGGTCGCGCGGTCGGCCGCCAGCAGGGCCCCCAGCACGCTGTCGTGCATGAGGGCGGCCACGGCGACGCGCTCGTGCTCCGTCGCGGCCGTGGCGGCCGCTGCGGCGTAGCTGGTCACCGCCGAGGCGCGAGCCTGATCCACGTTTGCGGCGATGGAGCGGTACATCCAGCCGAGCGTCACCAGGACGCTGCCCAGGATGAGCGCGAACGAGACGTCCAGGGCGATCGGGACGAAGAACTCGCTGCGTCCGCCGGCCTGCAGCAGGCGGACCACGCCGAACAGAAGCGGCGCCGCGACCGTCCATACGACCTGCAACGACAGGGGGAAAGCGACCACGGTCGCGACGGTGGCGACGTTGACCAGGTAGAAGATCCACGGGTTCTCGGTGGGGACGGGCGTGGGTCCCCCGGCCGTGGCAACCGGCCAGAGCGTCAGCGCGAGCATGAAGACGACCGCGAACACGCCCGAGAACACCCGCGCGAAGCGCCCCACGGTGCACGCGGCGATCATGGCCACCAGCGGGACGAAGACCGAGAGCACGAGCGGGATGTGCCATCCGGCGGCCTCGTCTCCGGGCCCGAACGCCGCGACGAAGGCCTGGAGCCCCAGCACGAGCGAGCCCGGCCCCACGATGAGGGTGATGACGCGCTCGATGCGCGTCTGCGTGAACGCCCCCTGCTCCGCCTGCCCCTCGCGCGTGTGCGGGATGCGTCCCCACGCCTCGTCGAGCACGGACCGATGGTTCTCAGCCATGGAGTGGAGCGTCATCGGGTGCGTCCTGCAGGATGCCGTCTTCCATGGCCCGTCGCAGCAGATCGACCTTGGTCGGTGCCGGACGCCCCACCTCGACGTACTTCACGCGGACGCGGGTGATGTTCTCCTTGGCGGTGGAGTACGCAACGCCCAGTCGATCGGCGACCGCCTTCAGCGGCAGACCGGCGGCGTACAGACGCAGGACCTCTCGCTCGCGGGTCGAGAGCTGCGCGTCGGCGAACTCGCGATCGCCCTCGACGGCGCTGGCCCACTCGACGTTGTCGAGCACCTCTCCGCGGGCCACGGTGCTGATGGCGCCGAGCACCTCGTGCGTCGGCGACGACTTGCTGACGATCCCCGCGGCTCCGGCGGCGAGCGCCTCGCGCACCGCCGCGGCGCGGTCGGCGACGCTGTGGATGATGACGCTCGAGCCGTCGCGGACGACACGGTCGACGTTCTCCGAGACGGTCGTGCCGTCTCCGAGCGTCAGATCGAGCACGACGACGTCGGCGGGGGTGGCCGCGGCGGCCTGCCTCCACGAGAGGTACGAGGCGACGTTCGCGCCCGAGAAGACGACCTCGGTGGCTTCGGTGCGCGCGAGAGCGGCCTCCAGCCCGAGTCGGACCGATTCGTGGTCATCGATCAAGGCGACGCGCGTCATCCCCACATCGTATCGGCGCGGGGGCAGGCGGGGCGGGAGCGTTCTCGCGGTCCGGCGCGTCAGCGGCGCAGGACCGTGACAGCTTCGACGTGATGCGAGTTCGGGAACAGGTCCACACCCCGGATGCCACGCTCCGCCCGATAACCGAGCTCCGCGAACAGCGCCAGATCACGGGCGAGGGCGACGGGATCGCACGCGACGTAGACGACCGCCGAGGGAGAGAGCGCGGCGATGCCCTCCACCGCCGCGCGGCCGGCACCCGCACGCGGCGGATCCAGCAGCACGACGCCGCGCTCCAGGCGCGCGCGCTCGCGCTCCGACGCACCGGCGGCGAGGGTCTTCACGTAGCGGTCGACCCGCGCGGTCTCGGCGCGCGCGCCGACCCACTCGGCGAGGTTCTCTCCCGCGTGCTCCGTCGCACGGGGGTCGGACTCCACGCTGACCACGCGCGTGGACGCCCCGCCCAGCTCGGCGAGGGATGCGGCGAAGAGCCCGACCCCGCCGTAGAGGTCGAGGTGCATCGCCTCGGGGTCGAGCTCGCCCACCGAGGCGCGCAGTTCCGTCTTCACGAGAGAGGTCAGAGTGTGCGCGGCGAGGCGGTGCACCTGCCAGAAACCCCCGGCATCGACCCGGAAGACGCGCTCGCCCACGATCTCTTCGACGACCTCGGGTGCGGCGCTCGAGCGCTCGCCGTCGGGACGGGGAAGCACGCGGACGCGTCCGTCGGTCGGCTGGACGAGGTCGATGCGCCCGGGCCGTGCTCCCGCGCGGACCTCGGCGGCCGCGCGGGCGATCGCCTCGGTCGCGAGGGGGAGGTCGGGGGTCTCGACGACGTGGTGCGAGCGTGCGGCGTACGCGCCGACGCGACCTTCGTCGTCGACGTGGAGGCTCACGCGCGTGCGCCATCCGGTTCCATCGGTGGTCTCGGGGCGATCCGCATCTCCGGCGGGACGCAGATCGATCGGCAGCTCGAGGCGGCCGACGCGCTCCATCGCCTCGCGCACGACGCGCTCCTTCAGCACGCGCTGATGCGACAGGTCGATGTGGCCGAACTCGGCACCGCCCACGCGCTCCGCGGGATCGACGTCGATGCCGGCCGAACGCCACACGTGCGGACGACGCTCGGCAGCGGCATCCACGACTTCGACGGCCTCGGCGCGCCAGAACGCCTTCTTGCGCGTGTCGGTGAGCCGCGCGCGGACGCGCTCGCCCGGCAGCGTGTCGGATACGAAGACGACGCGCCCCTCGTGCCGCCCGACGAACACACCGCCGTGGGCGATACCGGTGATGTCGAGTTCGATGAGGTCGCCGTCGTGCATGCTCCGAGCCTGTCACATGCGGCCGGGAGAGCACCCGGCGGTCGGGCGAGACAGCGCGCCGAGGCCGCCGAAAAGGGCTCGGGCCCGCGTCGACGGGGTCGCGAGCCGGCGCGAACCGCCGACACCGAGCGCGCTCGTGGGTAGCGTTGTCGTATGCGCGTGTGCCTGGCATCCACCTCCCCCGCCCGCCTGATGCTGCTGCGGCAGGCGGGGATCGAGCCCGAAGCGCGCGCACCGCAGGTCGACGAGGAGGCCGTGGTCGCCGAGGTCGAGGCCGCCGAGGGGCGACGTCTGCCCGCGACGGAGCACGTCCTGCTGCTCGCGCGCCGCAAGGCCGAGGACGTCGCCCGGCGACTGCACGCCGAAGAGCCCGACTTCGACGGGTTCGTCATCGGCGGCGACTCCATGTTCGCGCTCGGCGACGAGATCCTCGGCAAGCCCTACACACCCGAGGCGGCGACCGCACGCTGGCTCGACATGCGCGGGCGCACCGGCGTGCTGCACTCCGGCCACAGCGTGTTCCGCCTCTCCCCCGGCAGCGAGCCGCGTGAGGCACACGCCGTGGCGGAGGCGTCGGTGACCTTCGCCGACGACGTGGATGAGGACGAGATCGCCGCCTACGTCGCCAGCGGCGAGCCCCTGCTCGTGGCGGGGGCCTTCACGGTCGACAGCCTCGGCGGCGCCTTCATCGAGCGCGTCGAGGGCGACCCCTCCACGGTGGTCGGGATGTCGCTGTCGACCATTCGTCGTCTCGTGCGGGAACTCGGCGGTTCGTGGACCGCACTGTGGAACCGTTCGTAGACTCCCCCACACGTTTTTCGGCGTTTCTTGTCGAGGAGGGTCAAAAGGCAGGGGTGCCCCCTCGCTAGGCTGGGAGGATGCCGAAGATCGCCAAGGTCCTTGTCGCCAACCGCGGCGAGATCGCCGTCCGAGTCATCCGCGCCGCCCGTGATTCGGGGAAGGCCTCCGTCGCCGTCTACGCCGATCAGGACCGTGACGCTCTGCACACCCGCCTCGCCGACGAGGCGTACGCCCTGGACGGGGCGACGAGTGCCGACACCTACCTGTCGATCGAGAAGATCCTCTCGGTCGCCCGCCGCTCCGGCGCCGACGCCGTCCACCCCGGCTACGGCTTCCTCGCCGAGAACGCCGACTTCGCCCGCGCCGTGATCGGCGCCGGCCTCGTGTGGATCGGCCCCTCCCCCGATGCCATCGAGGCCCTCGGCGACAAGGTCACGGCGCGTCACGTCGCCGAGAAGGTCGGCGCACCGCTGGCCCCCGGAACCCCCGGCCCCGTCTCGAGTGCCGACGAGGTCATCGCCTTCGCCGAGCAGGTGGGCCTGCCCATCGCCATCAAGGCCGCATACGGTGGCGGCGGCCGCGGGCTCAAGGTCGCCCGCGAGCTCGACGAGGTCGCCGAGATGTTCGAGTCGGCCACGCGCGAGGCGGTCGCCGCCTTCGGTCGCGGCGAATGCTTCGTCGAGAAGTACCTCGACAAGCCGCGGCACGTCGAGACCCAGTGCCTCGCGGATGCCGCCGGCAACGTCGTCGTCGTCTCGACCCGCGACTGCTCGCTGCAGCGCCGTCACCAGAAACTGGTGGAGGAGGCCCCGGCCCCCTTCCTCACCGACGAGCAGAACGCGGTGCTGTACTCGGCATCCAAGGCCATCCTGAAAGAGGTCGGCTACGTCGGCGCGGGCACCTGCGAGTTCCTCATCGGCGCGGACGGCACCATCTCCTTCCTCGAGGTCAACACGCGCCTGCAGGTCGAGCACCCCGTGTCCGAGGAGGTCACCGGGATCGATCTGGTGCGCGAGCAGTTCCGCATCGCCGAGGGCGAGGAGCTCGGCTACGACGACCCCGCGCCGACCGGCCACTCGATCGAGTTCCGCATCAACGGCGAGGACCCGGGCCGCGGCTTCCTGCCTCAGCCCGGCCCCATTCACGTCTTCAAGACGTTCGGCGGTCCCGGCATCCGTCTCGACTCCGGCGTGACCGCCGGCGACAGCGTCTCGGGCGCCTTCGACTCGCTGCTGGCGAAGATCATCGTCACCGGTCGCGACCGCGCCGAGGCACTCGAGCGCGCCCGCCGCGCGCTCGACGAGTTCGAGGTCGCCGGTATGCCGACCGTGATCCCCTTCCACCGCAAGGTCGTTCGCGACCCCGCCTTCACCGCTGAGAACGGCGAGTTCGGCGTCTTCACGCGCTGGATCGAGACCGAGTTCGTCAACGACATCCCCGCGTGGGACGGCGAGCTCGAAGCTCCCGCCGCCGCACCCGGCCGCCACACCGTGGTCGTCGAGGTCGGTGGCAAGCGCCTCGAGGTGAGCCTGCCCGACCGCATCACCGCTGCCGCCCCCCAGGTGGGCCGCCCGGCCGTCGCTCCCCCCACGCGCCGCTCTCACGGGGCGTCGCCCACCGCCGGAGCCACCGGAGACGCGGTCAAGTCGCCGATGCAGGCCACGATCGTCAAGGTCGCCGTCGAGGAGGGCCAGCAGGTCGTCAAGGGCGACCTGGTCGTCGTGCTCGAGGCGATGAAGATGGAGCAGCCGATCCAGGCCCACAAGGACGGCACGGTCGCGGGCATCGACGCCGCCCCCGGCACCACCGTCTCGGCCGGTCACCAGTTGCTGCTGATCAGCTGACGTCGCGCTCCGATCGACCGGCGCCGCGCCCCCTCGGGGGTGCGGCGCCGTCGTTCGTCTCCGGCGTCCCTCCCCGCCGCCCCACCTCACGCATAAACGCTCTCCGCGCGCAGAAACACGAGCACAACGCGTTTCCGCGGGCAGGAAGCGTTTATGCGTCGCCCAGAACCCGCAGGACGACCACCCGGCGACGGATGCCGCAAGCCCACGGCATCCGCGCTCAGTCGTCGGCGGGGCCTCTCCCCCGCGCAGAAACACGACCCCCGCACAGAAACACGAGCACAACGCGTTTCCGCGCGCAGGAAGCGTTTATGCGTCACCCAAACCCAGCGGGACGACCACCCCGCGACGGATACCGTAAGCCCACGGCATCCGCGCTCGGTCGTCGCCGGGTCCTCTCCCCACGCGGAAACGCGATCCCCGCACAGAAACACGAGCACAACGCGTTTCCATGCGCAGGAAGCGTTTATGCGTCAGCCAGACCCCGCGGGACGACCACCCGACGACGGATGCCGCTAGCCCACAGCATCTGCACGCTCAGTCCCCGACGGGGCCTCTCCCCCACGCAGAAACGCAATCCGCGCACAGAAACACGAGCACAACGCGTTTCCACGCGCAGGAAGCGTTTATGGGTCAGCCAGACCCCGCAGGACGGCCACCGGACGACGGATGCCGCTAGCCCACGGCATCCGCACGCTCAGTCCTCGGTGGGGCCTCTCCCCCGCGCAGAAACGCGATCCCCACGCAGAAACACGAGCACAACGCGTTTCCCCGCACAGAAAGCGTTTATGCGTCAGCCAGACCCCGCGGGACGGCCACCCGGCGACGGATGCCGCGAGCCCACGGCATCCGTAACGCTCAGTCCTCGCCGGGGTCGTCGCGGTCGACGATGTGCATGGCGCGGGCGGCGTCGGTGATGCTCGACGTGAGCGAGGGGTACACGGCGAACACGCGCGCGACCTGGTCCACGGTCAGGCGACGCTCGACGGCGATCGCGATCGGGTAGATGAGCTCCGACGCCTTGGGGCCGACGATCACGCCGCCCATGACGGTGCCGCTGCCCTCGCGGGCGATGAGCTTGACGAAGCCGTCGGTGATGCCCTGCATCTTGGCGCGGGGGTTCGCCGAGAGCGGGAGCTTGCGCACCTTGCCGGCGATGCGCCCTTCGATGACGTCCTGCTCGCTGAAGCCGACCGTGGCGATCTCGGGCGCGGTGAAGATGTTCGCGGTGATGCGGCGGGTCTCGAGCGGGATGACGACATCGCCCAGCGCGTGGAAGATGGCCTGACGGCCCTGCATCGAGGCGACGGATGCCAGGGGGTAGAAGTTCGTGCAGTCGCCGGCGGCGTAGATGTTGGGCACCGAGGTGCGGGCGACGCGGTTGACGCGGATGTGCCCCGACGGGGTCATCTGCACACCCGCCTGCTCGAGACCGAGGCCGGCGGTGTTGGGGATCGAGCCGACCGCCATGAGACAGTGGCTGCCCTCGATCGTGCGTCCGTCGGCGAGGGTGA
The DNA here is from genome assembly GCF_031453395.1 of Microbacterium sp. SORGH_AS_0454. Lineage (NCBI taxonomy): Bacteria > Bacillati > Actinomycetota > Actinomycetes > Micrococcales > Microbacteriaceae > Microbacterium > Microbacterium sp. SORGH_AS_0454. The sequence continues at coordinate 132,302 of NZ_JAVIYS010000001.1, forward strand.
CGACCACCCCGTCGCCGGTGTTCACGACCGAATCGGCCCGCGCCTTCGACAGCAGCGTCATGCCGCCGCGCTGGAAGACGCGTTCGAGGACGGCCGCTGCATCCTGATCCTCACCGGGGAGCACCTGGTCGCGGCTCGAGACGAGCGTGACCTTCGCGCCGAGGTTCATGTAGGCCGAGGCGAACTCCGCACCCGTCACGCCCGAGCCGACGACGATCAGGTGAGAGGGCACCGACTTCATGTTGTACAGCTGCGTCCACGTGAGGATGCGCTCGCCGTCGGGCTGGGCCGAGGGGAGCTCCCGGGGCGAGGCGCCGACCGAGACGACGAGGGTCTCGGCCTCGATGCGATCGAAGTCCGTGCCGCCGGCCTCGGTCGAGACGACCACGGCGCCGTTGCCGTCGAGCCGGCCGTGGCCGGAGATGATGCGCACGCCCGCCTCGAGGAGCGAGGAGCGCATGTCGTCGGACTGCTGACGGGCGAGGGACAGCAGACGCTGATTGACGGCGGCGAGGTTGATCGCGACCTCGGGGGTCAGGGGCTTGCCCCGGTCGTCCTTGGCGAACAGCTGCACGCCGAGGCTGCTGGCGTTGCGGATGGCGACGGCCGCATCGGCGGTGGCGATGAGGGTCTTGGAGGGCACGACGTCGGTGATGACGGCCGAGCCGCCCACGCCGGCGCGCTCGACGAGGGTGACGTCGGCACCGAGCTGGGCCGCCGACAGAGCGGCCTCGTACCCGCCGGGGCCGCCGCCCACGATCGCGACGGACTGCTTGCGCTCGAAGCTCTGCACCATGGCATCCATTCTGTCAGCGCCGGGTGGGTGCCGATGCGCCACCCGGCCCGCCCGCCCGCCCGCCCGGCCACCCGGCCCGCCCGACACGGCCGTGTGCCGTCTGGCCCGCGGGCCCCGCAGTTTCTAGAGTGGGGGAATGTCCTACAGCACTTCTCACCCGCTCGACGACCCGGCGGTCGACCCGTTCGAGGTCGCCACGGCCGCAGCGGCCGACATCGCCCGTCTCTCGGGCGTCGAGCACCACGACATCGCCGTGACCCTCGGGTCGGGCTGGGGCCGCGCCGCCGAACTCATCGGCGAAGAGACGGCGTCGTTCCCGGCCACCGAGGTCACCGGCTTCAGCAAGCCCGCTCTCGAGGGGCACGTCGGCACGCTCCGCAGCGTCCGCACCCCGGGCGGTAAGAACGTCCTCGTCATCGGCGCGCGCACGCACTACTACGAGGGCCACGGCGTCCGACGGGTCGTGCACAGCGTGCGCACGGCCGCGGCGACGGGCGCGACCACGATGATCCTCACCAACGGGGCCGGCGGCATCCGCGAGACGTGGAAGCCCGGTCAACCCGTGCTCATCAGCGACCACATCAACCTCACCGCCGACTCGCCGCTCGAGGGCGCGACCTTCGTCGACCTCACCGACCTGTACTCCAAGCGCCTGCGCGCGATCGCGCGCGAGATCGACCCCACGCTCGACGAGGGCGTCTACACGCAGTTCCGAGGGCCTCACTACGAGACCCCCGCCGAGGTGCAGATGGCCAAGGCCATCGGCGGCCACATCGTCGGGATGTCCACGGCCCTCGAGGCCATCGCCGCACGCCAGGCGGGCATGGAGATCCTCGGCTTCTCGCTCATCACGAACCTGGCCGCCGGCATCCAGCAGACCCCGCTCAGCCACGCCGAGGTGCTCGAAGCCGGCCGCGAGGCCGAGCCGGTGATCTCGGCACTGCTGGCCCGCGTGATCGGCTCGCTGTGAGCGAGTATCTGTCCGCCGCCCGCGCCTGGCTCGCGCAGGACCCGGATGCCGTGACCCGTGACGAGCTGACTCAGCTCATCGCACGCGTCGAGGGCGGGGATGCCGAGGCGACCGCCGACCTCGAGGACCGCTTCGCGACCCGCCTGGCCTTCGGCACCGCCGGGCTGCGCGGCACTCTCGGCGCGGGATCGAACCGCATGAATCGCGTGCTCGTGGCCCAGGCCGCCGCGGGCTTCGCGGCGTACCTGAACGAGCGCTCCTCCGGCGAGGCGCCGACCGTCGTGGTCGGCTACGACGGTCGGCGCAACTCCGATGTGTTCGCGCGCGACTCGGTCGAGATCTTCGCCGGGGCGGGCCTGAATGCGATCCTGCTGCCCCGGCGGCTGCCCACTCCCGTGCTCGCCTTCGCGGTGCGGCACCTGGGCGCCGACGCCGGCGTGATGGTCACCGCCAGCCATAACCCGCCGGACGACAACGGGTACAAGGTATACCTCGGCGGCGACGACCAGGGCGCCCAGATCGTGTCGCCGGCCGACGCCGAGATCGCCGCCCACATCCAGCGCATCGCCGACGCCGGTGACGTCACGGTGCTGCCGCGCTCGGTCGGGTACGCCAACGCCCCCGAGTCCGTCGTCGAGGCGTACATCGCGTCCACCGCCGAGGTGGCCCCGGCGCCCGCGGGAGCCTCGGGACTGCGCTGGGTGTACACCGCGATGCACGGCGTGGGATGGGAGACGTTCTCGCGCGTGCTGACGCAGGCCGGATACCCCGCGCCGGTGCTCGTCGAGGCGCAGATCCACCCCGACGGACGCTTCCCGACGGTGGCCTTCCCCAATCCCGAGGAACCCGGCGCGATGGACCTCGCGTTCGAGACGGCGCGGGTGTCCGACGCCGAGCTGGTCATCGCGAACGATCCGGATGCCGACCGCCTCGCCGTGGCGATCCCGGATGCCGAGACCGAGGGCGGATGGCGCCGGTTGAGCGGCAACGAGATCGGTCTGCTGTTGGGCTGGCGTGCGGCGCGCGCCGCGGCCTCGGCCGGAACGGGCGGCACTCTGGCCTGCTCCCTCGTCTCGTCGCCCGGTCTGCAGGCGGTGGCCGAGCACTACGGTCTCGACTTCCGCGCGACACTCACCGGGTTCAAGTGGATCTCGCGTGCACCGGGGATCGTCTTCGGCTTCGAGGAGGCGCTGGGCTACCTCGTGAACCCCGACGTCGTCCGCGACAAGGACGGGATCTCCGCCGCGATCGCACTGCTGGGCATGGCCGCCGACGCCCGAGCCCAGGGCCGGACCGTCGCGGACCTGCTCCGCGAGTTCCGGGAGACGTTCGAGGCCTTTGCGAGCGACCAGATCTCGATCCGGGTCACCGATGTGAGCGAGATCGCCGGGATCATGGCATCCCTGCGTGCTCATCCGCCCGTCGCGGTCGGCGAGGTCGGCGTGAGCCGCATCGACGATCTGCTCCTCGGGGTGGACGGGCTGCCGCCCGGCGACGTGCTGCGCCTGTGGCTCGAGGACGGCTCGCGCCTGATCGTTCGCCCCAGCGGCACCGAGCCGAAGCTCAAGCTGTATCTCGATGTGCACGCGGGTTCGGCCAAGAAGGCCAATCGTCGTCTGACGGCGCTGCGCGCCGGCGCCGAGGAGTTGCTCGTCGCCGCACGAAGCTGACGAGCGTCGTCCCGCGTCCGGATCACGGACGCGGGACGACGACGAGGGTCGGCGTGCGCCCCGTAGGCGCCGTCGACTCAGCGGCTGCCGGCCGCCAGTGACGCGGGCACGGACGAGAACCTCTCGTAACGCCCCATCCCCAGTCGTGTTCGCGCGTGGTGCAGGTGGGACTCGACGGTTCGGACCGACAGACTCAGGCGAGCGGCGATCTCGGCGTTCGAGAACCCCGACGCGGCGAACTGGACGACCTCCCTCTCGCGCGCGGTCAACACTTCCAAGCGCGCCACGTCGCGTCCGGTCATCGTTCGCAACTCGTCCACGAAGGCGTGCAACGAGGCGATGTCGAGCTGCTGGGTGAGGAGCTCGGCACGCTCGAGAACCTCCTCGGCCGGGACTCCGCTCTGCAACTGGAAGCGCAGAAGCACGGGCACGAGGATGGGCATCGTCCGCTGGGCTTGTTCGAGCACCCGTTCCGCTCGCGCAGCGGCCGCGAGCGGCCGACGACTCGCGGCGTCGAACAGCGCGCACACGGTGTCGCGGACGGCACCGAACCCCCCACGACCCCAGTCCTCGGAGACGGCGTCGATACGCTCGATGGCGGCGGCGGCGTGCACGAGATCGCCGTTGACGACGAGCGCCGCCGCGCGGACGACCTCGCACCAGATGCGTACCGGCTCCGTGGGGCTCCCGTCGATGAGTCCCAGGCTCAGCAGGGCGTCCGCAGGTCGACCCCGGATGACCTGGATCGACGCGTCCGTGAGAGCGAGCAGCGCCACATCGTCTTGCCGATCCTCCCACCGTGCGACCAGCAGGCGACGCCGCGTGGCCCTCTGGACCAGGTCCAGATCCTCTCCGAGCATCATCAGGGCGAAGGCGTGCAGCCGGAAGACCGTGAAGTTCGACTCCACGTCCATCCCGTGCGTCTGATGCCGTCGGTGCAGGAGCTCGTGCACTCTCGCGCTGTCGCCGCGCGAGGCCTCGAAGGCCGCCTGACACGCCTCGGTCAGACTGACCGTCTCCTCGTCCGCGTGCGGGTCCAGCATGGTCAGGTCGTCCGGAAGATCGGGGGCCGACCCGCTGGACAACGACAGGGCGTTGACCGAGCACTCCAGCCGAAGCCGCCACGCCTCGTCGTCAGGGGCCCAGTCGGCCAAGGTCCGCAGCCGTTCCAGGGCCGCGTCGATCCCCGTGCAGGTGGCGAACAGGACGTTCACGTGCACGTGGAGAGCCCCCTCGCGCTCCTCCTTCGTCGTGGGAACGGGGTAGTGATCCAGCAGACGTTCGGCCTCGGAGTACTCCCCGAGAGCGACGCGGGCGAGGATGAGCGCGGAGAACGCGGTCGCATCGGGCTTCGCCTCGAGCACTCTTTCCGCGACGGGTAGGGCCTCACAGGGCGAACTCGACCGCGCGAGCGCGAGCGCTGCCCGCGGAAGGATCCGGGCGAGGGCCTTCTCGAGCGACGCGTCGCCCGCCGCGTCGGCCCACCGCGCGCAGAACTTCTCCTCCCCCGACGTCAGACGCGACGACTGCCGGGAGAGAAGGAGCAGTTCTCGCGCCAGAGCTCGCCGCTCGTCGTCGAAATCGCCGAGATCGCTCGAATCGGTCACCATCCGCGCGATCACACCGCTCACGGCGGAGGTACTGGGATCCGCCCCCGCCGACAGCAGGCCGCCGTCGTGCAGCCGCGCAAGGACGTCGGAGGCGACGATCGACCCGAGATGCCCGTGGGGCACGGGCCCGAGCTCGGCCAGGGCCGCGAGGATCCGTCGCTCACGAGCGTCCAGGGGAGCGAGCATCTTCATCGCGGATGCCACGACCGCACCCGGGAGAGCGTCACTCTGGGGGTCGATCGGGAGAAGCGCATGAAGACGCCCGCGGGCCGCCGCCGCTTCGACGATCTCACGCACGAGGGCCGGGCTCCCCCCGCTGAGGTGGTGCAGCGCCATGTGCCACGCGTCGTCCGCGCGATCGGCCCCGTAGCGGGCCGTGCGCAGGGCATCGCCGAGATCCGCCGTCTCGCGCAGAGACAGCGGCGGCAAGGGGATGGCGAGCGCCTCGGACTGATCGAACATCGGGCGCAGCGTCTCCCATCGCTCCGCACTCGCCGACGCCACGACATGACGAGGCGACATCGCGGCCAGGAAGACGGTCGGCGTCGTGCGGAAGGCGTCGATGAGCGGGGCCAGCACCGGGTACGGGAGCAGGTCCAGGTCATCGACGACGAGAGGGATGTCGTGGGCGAGCGCGTCGATCAGGGCGGCGACATCGTCCTCCCCCGTCACCGGATGCCGGTCCGTCGTGCGGGGACCGCACCGTGTCACGCCGTTCGGACGACGTTCAAGGAAGACCGTGGGCCGGGCCAGATCCCTCACGACCGACGTCAGGAGCGTTGAGCGCCCGCTCCGGCTGGGACCTGTCACGAACACGCTCCGTTTCCGGCTGAAGGCGGCTACCGCCAGGGCTCGTTCCACTGAACGCCCTACGAATGTTCGAGCACCACTCATTGTTTGCAACCCCCTTGTACTGGGGGCACGCGAGGCGGCACCCCCCTCCGTTCCTACACCGAATTACGCGCCTCTCCCTCGTCACTGAGAGGCATCAGTGTTTGCGCAGCCATACCGAGCACCACGCTGAGAGCCCCCTCCGGAACGTTACGTGTGCCACACCGATGTGCCGATCTCTGCGGGCCCCTAGCGTCACCACGACCCGCATGACCCGACCCGATCGCGGGCTCCACGGCGCGCGGATTGACCAGGAAGAAGAAACCATGACCACCGGATCATCAACGTCCTACGGCCGGGTGCGGCGCACGACGCGGACCGCAGGTGCGGTCGCCGTCGCCGCCGCTCTGCTCATCCCGGCGACCAGCGCCCAGGCTGCAGCCGTCGTCTCACAGGGCACCGGGCGGCTCGTCGAGACGTCCCTGCTCGGGACGAATGTGCTCGACAACGCCCTCGCCCTGCGGGGAGCGCAGGCGGTCAACCCCGATGCCAGCGGCGACGTCACCACCGACCAGCCGCTCGACGCCTCGGCGATCGCGGGCCTCGTCGGCCTGTCGGCGGGATCGACGAACCTCTTCGGCGACAACGGGATCATCCAGCTCGGCGCTGTCGGCCAGTACGCCCAGGCGCGCGACGACGGCAGTTCTTCCGCGTTCTCCGGTGCCGTCTCGGCTGCCCCCAGCCTCATCGGCGCGGGCACGGTCACGCCCTCGAACGTCGGCTCGCCGTCCGCGAACCAGTCGGCGACCTTCCGGCTGGGATCGTCGTCGGCGCCCGTCGGGCTGAAAGTCGATCTGGGTGTGCTGGCCGCCTCCGCCCAGCAAGCCGCCGACGGCACGCAGACCGGTCAGTACGTCCTCTCCGACGCCGGTTTCGAGGTCGACGGCACGATCGTCTCCGGTGTGCTCGGCATCATCAACCCGGCGCTGAACACGCTGATCGCGCTCGCGAACACCAGCGGTGCGGGATTGACGAATCCGTTCTCGTCGGGCACGGTCCAGCTGACGCTCGACGATCTGACCTCGGCCGCCGGTGTCTCCAGCGTCAACGCTCTGCCGCCGGGCACCGACCTGCTCTCGTACGTCCCGCAGGCCGTTGCGAACAAGATCGTCAGCCAGGTCGACGGTGTGCTGAACGCGGCGAGCGCCCTCGCCGCGAACCTGCGGTCGAACATCTTCACCGCGGCTGCGGGCATCGCGCTGCAAGCGGCCGTCGACACCGCGAAGGCGACGATCGTGCCCGCGCTGAACGGGATCAGCAGCACCGTCGTCACCCCGCTCAGCGATGCGCTGACGCAACTGGCACAGATGCAGGTCAACGTGCAGTCGACCGGTTCGGACGGTTCGTTCACGCAGACCGCGCTGCGTCTGGGCCTCGGCCCCTCCGGGTCGGTGGCCAGCGTGAACCTCGCGAACGCGACGGTCGGTCCCAACGCCGGACAGCTCGCCGTTCCGGTCGCCGGGCCCGAGTCCTCAGCCCTGGCCGGCGGGTTCATCGGCGTCGGTGCGATCGTTCTGGCCGTGATCGCGTTGCGTCGTCGTGCCCGCGCGGCATCCATCCGGGGCTGACGCGATGTACCGCAACGGCGCGATGGGCGGAGGGGCCGCGATCCTTGCGGTCACCGGCTCGACGGCCCCGACGGCGACGCTCGTCGTCGTCGGGGCCGGCGCGGCCCTGCTCGGCGCACTCCTGGCGTGGCGCTCGGCGTGGCTGCGCGGTCACGGCGACGAGGCGACGGCATCCGGAGAGGCCCGACGAAACTCGTGAACCCTCTCGACATCCTCTTCTCGCTCTCGTTCGTGTTCCTGGTGATGTTCCTGACCTACACGACGCTCATCGTCGTCCCGTTCGCTCGTCGGAGGCGCGCTCGCGGCGGCGACTATCGGGAGTTCGAGTGGCACGCCTTCATCCCCTGCCGGGATGAGGCGACCGTGATCGCGGAGACGCTGACGAGGATGCGGGAGCGGTTCCCCGACGTGCATGTGTGGATCATCGATGACGCGAGCACGGACGGCACCGGGGACATCGTCTCGACCGTCGCCGCCGGCGACTGCTTCGTGCACGCGGTGATCCGCCGCCTCCCCGACGCTCGCACCGGCAAAGGGGCGGCCCTCAACGCCGCCTACGCGGCGCTGATGCACTGGCGGGCGTCCCGGGGCGAGGGCGGCGTCGAAGACGATCGCACCATCGTGATCGTCCTCGACGCCGATGGATCCCTCGCCCCGAACGCCCTCCGTCAGGCGTCGGGCCCCACCGCCTTCGGCTCAGCCGACGTCGGTGCCGTACAGGTCGCGGTGCGGATGAGCAACAGAGACGACCCCGCACCCCTGGGGGGACGAGGTCGTCTCGCTCAGGCGTGGGCTCGCTACCTCGTGAGGATGCAGGACATCGAGTTCCGCACCACGATCGCGGCGATGCAGGTCCTGCGTATGCGCACGGTCTCGGTCGGTCTCGGTGGAAACGGGCAGTTCACCCGTCTGAGTGCCCTCCGTGCCGCCTCGTCGGCGAAGGGGGAACCGTGGGGCGATGCGCTGCTCGAGGACTACGAGGTGGGGCTGCGGATCATGCTCGCCGGATATCGGACGGTGTACGTCCACGACACGTGGGTCTCACAGGAAGCACTCCCCTCGGCGCGTCGACTGCTCACGCAGCGCACGCGATGGTGCCAGGGCGGACTGCAGTGCGCACGGTACCTCCCGCGCATCTTCTCGTCACGTCATTTCACCAATGCCGGCGCCCTCGAGGCGGCGTACTTCCTCGCGATCCCCTACATCCAGCTCGCCGGATCGGTGCTGTGGCCCAGCGTGGCCGTGGCGATGCTCGTTTCGGGGGCCCTCGCGCCCGGTGGCATCCTCAGCTGGGTCTCGTCGTCCACGTGGATCCTGCCGCTCTGGGTGCTCACCGGCATCCTGCCGTTCTCGCTCTGGCCGCTCGTGTACGTGCTGCGCGAGGAGCGACACCCGCTCTGGCGTGCGGCGGTGTGGGGGCTGGGCTACTGGCTGTACATGTACCAGAGCTACGTCTGCGTGATCCGCGCGTTCGGCCGCATGCTGGCGGGGCGGCGCGGGTGGACGAAGACGCGCCGCAACGCCGAGGCCGGACGCCTTCTGCTGGCGGTCGAGTCGTGAGCGTCGCCGCGGCCGTCTCCCTCCCCCGCGCCGGTCGAGCTCATCGCACGCTGCTGATGGCGCTTCTGCTCGCGATCGCGGCGCTGTTGGTCATCGCGGAAGCCGACACGCGTCGGGCCGAGGCCCAGCTCGCGCGCGCCCGTCGTCGCCGCGCTCACCCCCGGTCGCGCGGTCGCGTCGGGCTCGATCGTGTACTTCGGCATCGGCACCCCCGAGGTCGCAGGGCTCTCGATCACGGCTCTGTGCTCGACGACCGTCCTCGTCGTCCCGCTGGTGCTCCTGGCCGCCGCCGTGCTGGGGGTGACGCGCGCACGTTCCGCGCGGGTCGTTCTGGGTCTGGCCGTCGGCGTGGCCGTCGCCGTGGCCAGCAACATGATCCGTTTCGGCTCCGCCGCGTGGGCGTACAGCGCATACGGACGCGAAGGCTTCGACCTCGTGCATCGCTACCTCGGCTCGCTCTTCGTCATCGCCGGCTTCATCGCCGCGATCCTTCTCGTATTGCGCATCGCCCTGCGCGAGTCCCCGCGGCGAGGGGTCGCGGATCCCGACGTCGGACGACGAGGTCGCGCACGCGCCGGAGGTGCCTCGCACCCCGTCCGACGAGACGGCTCCACGACCACGTCGACGGCCAGAAGTGCCACGCCCCCCGCCGATCACCCCGATGTTGCGGCACCCCTTCGCCGCGACCGACGCCGCACCGGTACCCGACCGGGCAGAAAGGACCGCCGATGAGTCGTCCCTGGATCGATGTCGTGTACGGCACCCGCCCGGAGGCGGTGAAGTGCGCGCCGCTGGTCGCGGAACTCCGGCGACGCAGTTCCGCGCGCACGACCGTGACCGTCACCGGTCAGCACCGGCAGATGGCCGACGAGGTCAACGCGTCGTTCGGTATCGCGCCCGACGTCGACCTCGATGTCTTTCGGAGCGGGGCATCGCTCGCCGAGACATCGTCCGCGATCTTCGCCGCCCTCGCGCACCGCTGGGCGGAGGCGGCCCCGGATGCCGTCGTCGTGCAGGGAGACACCGCCAGTGCCGCGCTGGCCGCCGTCGCGGCGTACTACGCGGGGTCGCGCGTGATCCACCTGGAGGCCGGGCTGCGATCGGGCGATCTGCGCTCGCCCTTCCCCGAGGAAGGCAACCGCCGGCTGATCGCGCCACTGGCCTCGCTTCATCTGGCACCGACCGACAGCGCGGCCGCCAACCTCCGCGCCGAGGGGATCGCCCCCGACGACATCGTGGTCACGGGCAACACCGGTATCGATGCCCTCCGCTGGCAGAGGACGCATCCGCAGCGTTTCGACGATCCCGCGATGGAGGAGATCGCGAACGGGTGGGAAAGGATCGTGCTCGTCACGGTCCACCGGCGCGAGTCGTGGGACGGCCCGCTCGCGCGCGTCGTGGCCGCGGTGGCCGAGACGGTCACCACCCGCTCCGGCGTCGTGGCCATCCTGCCGATGCACCCGAACCCGCGCGTACGTCGCGAGGTCCTCTCGGCTGTGGGCGACACCGATCGCGTGATCCTGTGCGAACCTCTGCCCTACGCCCAGTTCGGCCGCCTGCTCGCCCGCGCTCATTGCGTGGTCACGGACTCGGGCGGGGTGCAGGAGGAGGCTCCCGCGCTCGGCGTGCCCGCCCTGGTCGTGCGGGACACCACCGAGCGCGGAGAGGGGGTCGAGGCCGGAGCCGCGCGGCTCATCGGCACACGCCGGGAGGTGGTCGCCGCCGAACTTGCCACCCTGCTCGACGACCCCGCCGCACACGCCCGCATGTCTCGCGCCCGGGAGCTCTACGGCGATGGCCGGGCAGCCCCGCGCGCGGCCGACGCGATCGAGCGCCTGCTCGGTGTCGCACGCTCCGATGCCCTGGCGGGCTGACGCTCGCGGGAGCGCCCCGCAATCGCGGACGAGCTCTCCCTCCCGCAAGCGCAACGCGTCCGCCGACCTGCGGAGTCCGAGCCCCGGCCGGCCGCGCGCGGTCAGCCGTCGATCACGGCGACCAGTTCGTCCAGGAAAGCTGCGAAGTCCGTGCCGCGGCGAACGATGCGCTGCACGCTGTCGCGCTCGCTGAAGACCTCGACGAACTGCTCGAACACCGTCTGGAACGCCTCGCGGTCGGTCTCGCTGAAAGCCACGAGCGCCACCACCTGCACGCGGCCCTCGCCCCAGGCGATCGAGGGGTCGGCGATGCCGATCGCGATGCGGGTCTGGGTCGCGGTCATGCCCATCGCGTGCGGAACGGCGAGAGCGTCGGTGAACGCCGTGGACGAGATCGCCTCGCGCTCCACCGCCCGGGCCACGTACGCGTCGTCGATCACGTTCTGCTCGACCAGCATGCCGCCGAGACGCCGGATGACGCCCGCCTCGCCCTCGGCGGCATCCACCCCCCGCACGAAAGCCTCGGGCGCGAAGTACCGTTCGAGCTCGGCCCGGAGACGGGCGAGGCGGCGACCGCGGCGGATACGCCCGGCCGCGGCCTGCACCCGCTCGACGTCGGCGTCGGTGAGGAACGGCTGGATACGTACGAACCGGTCCCCCGGCCGTGGCGGATCGATGGTCGTGAGCACGAGGTCGGTCTCGATCGAGTCCCAGGCCGGGTCGATGCGGGTCTCGACGCCGACGACCTCGATGGCCTGACCGAGCGAGCGGTCGACACTCGAACGCAGCAGCTCGTGCAGTTCGTAGTACCCCGGGCACACGATCGTCGCCGTCAGCAGCTGATCGGCCCGACGACTGCGCTCCAGTCGCCCGCCGACGTGCATCGCGATGTAGGCGATCTCGTCGTCGAGGATCGGGATGCCGAGACCGTCCTGCAGCCCCTTCGCGATGTACACCGCGACCTCGAAGATCATCGGGTACGTCGACTTCAGCGAGCGCGTCAGCGGGTTGCGCGACCACGCCTGCTCACGCGATCGGTGCAGCAGGTTCTGCACGTGCAGCGCCAGGCGCAGGATGAAGTCGTCGTGCGCGATGTCGACGAGGAACTCGGATGCCGCATTCTCGACGACCCGCCGCACGGCCGTCTCCACCGAGGGATCCAGACGAGCACGCACGCCGTCACCGCCCGAGGATCCCGGGGCGACGATGCGCGTCAGCACCAGGGTCGCGAGATGCCGCAGATCGCCCGAGCCGAGCTGGACGCCGATGTGCTTCAGGGTGAGCCGGTCGAGCACGTCGACCACGGCGGCCGCCGCGTCCGAGGAGTCGCCGCCCGGCGAGCCGAGGGCGCGGTCGCGAGTGGTGCGGTCGGCGGCGATCGCGATATGCATCACGACGTCGCCGATGCCGATCTCGTTGACGTAGTAGCCCAGCGCCCCGAGTTCCGCGACGAGCTCGGCTTTGAACGGCCCGAAGGCGCGCGCCCCGACCGACTGCTCGCCGAGCGTGCGGCGCAGGGCGTCGAGGTCGAAGAGTCCGGCGTCCATCTCGTCGTGGGCGAGCTTCGACAACAGGCGGCGCTGGGCGACCTCGGTTCCGCGCAGGCGAGCGGTGGATGCCGAGCGCTCGAGGGTGAGCTCGGTTCCGCCGAGCAGTCCCCGGACCCGGGACAGGTCGGCCTCGAGGGTCGCCGCGCTGACGTGCAGGGCGTCCGCCGTGTCGTAGACGTCGATCCCCTCGGCGGAATCCAGCAATCGGCGCACGAGGGTGTGGAGGCGGTCGCGGGGGGTGCCGGCATCCGTTCCGGTGAGGGCACGAAGGGCCGCGGCCGCCGCCGTCCCCGCGCGATAGCCCAGCGGACCGGACTCGATCGCCGCGCCGCCCGGGACGCGCGCGTTGATCGCCGTGACGTAGGAACGGATGCTGCGCGGGGTCACCCCGAGGGCGTCGGCGAGCGATGCCGCGGTCGACCATTCCCCGTCCCGCAGCAACAGGGCCAGCAGGCGGTCTTGGCGAGCTTTCGTCGTCACGATCCGTCCTCCGCGCCGCACCGGTGAGCGGCGATTCGTCCATCCTTTCACGCCCTCCCGCACCGGGCGCAGGAGCGTGCACGCTCGCGGCGGAAAGGTCACGGCATCCGCGTTCCGGGGGGTGGGAAACGAACCTGGTTGTCCGCTGTGAGCGGGGTGCGGACAATCGAGAGGAAGAAAGGCCGGTCGATGAAGATCCTCGTGGTGTGTGGAGCGGGTGCGTCGAGCACGTTCGTCGCGCAACGCGTCCGTCGCGCTGCCCACGAGAAGGGCCTGGACTACTCCGCGTCGGCGGGGACCTCGCAGTCGCTCCCGATCGACCTGGACGCGGCCGACATCGTGCTGGTGGGTCCGCACCTGGCCCTCGAGTTCGAGGACATCCGCCTCCAGGCCGCGCCCCGCGGCGTGAGCGTGGTGCTGCTTCCCGACGATGTCTTCACCGACCACAGCGGCACCCGAACCCTCGCCCTGGTCGAGGACGCCCTGCGATCCCGCCAGCCCGCGGACACGATCTGAAAAACGACGGAGAGGACACCATGCCCCACTTGACCCGCACCGTCCGCATCGGATCGTCGCACGGCCTGCACGCGCGCCCCGCGAAGCTCTTCGCCCAGGCGGCGAAGGACTCCGGTATCCCCGTGACCCTCGCCAAAGACGCCGGCAAGCCCATCAACGCCGCGAGCATCCTCGGGATCATCGCCCTCGGGCTCGAGCAGGGCGACTACGTGACCCTCACCGCCGACGGCGACACCGCCGAAGCGACGTTGGAGCGCCTCGCGGAGCTTCTGACCACCGACCACGACGCCGAGTAAAGGAAACACAGCACCATGACGGAACTCCGTGGAGTCGGAATCGGACTGGGCGTCGCCCAGGGACCCATCGCGCGCATGGCAGAGCCCCTGCCCGCCCCGAAGGACGCGAAGAGCGAGCTCTCGGTCGAAGACGAGACCGCGCGCGTGCGCGAGGCCATCGGCGCCGTCGCGCGTGAGCTCGAAGCCCGCGGCGCCCAGGCCGGGGGAGCTGCGCGCGACGTGCTCGAGGCGCAGGCGATGATCGCCGAGGACCCCACGCTCGAGGCCGAGGTCGACAGCCGTCTGGCGGCCGGGAAGACCGGCGAGTTCGCCGTGCACGATGCCTTCGCCTCCTTCCGCGAGCAGCTCGTGGCCCTCGGCGGCTATCTGGGTGAGCGCGCCGCCGACCTCGACGACGTCGCCCAGCGGGTCATCGCGCGTCTGCGCGGGGTCGCAGCTCCCGGCATCCCGGATCCGGGCCACCCCTTCGTGCTGGTCGCCAAGGATCTGGCGCCCGCCGACACCGCCCTGCTCGACCTCGAGAAGGTGCTCGCCCTGATCACGACCGAGGGCGGTCCCACCTCGCACACGGCGATCCTGGCCCGAGAGAAGTCGATCGTCGCCGTCGTCGGCGCGGCCGGCGCGAAAGACCTCGTCGACGGGCAGTCCGTCATCGTGGACGCCGCCGCAGGCGTCGTCACCGTCGATCCCACCGACGACGACCTCGCTCGCGCGCAGAACCGCGCCGACGCCCGCAGGACCGCGGCATCCGCCCCCATCACCGACGGGGCGCTCTCCGACGGCACGAAGGTCCCCCTGCTCGCGAACCTCGGCAAGCCCGGCGGCGCGGCCGAGGCCGTCGAGCTCGGCGCCGAGGGCGTGGGTCTGTTCCGCACCGAGTTCCTCTTCCTCAGCTCGAGCTCCGCGCCCACCGTCGAGGAGCAGCGCGCCGCCTACATCGAACTGCTCAGCGCTTTCCCCGGCAAGAAGGTCGTCGTGCGTGTGCTCGACGCCGGCGCCGACAAGCCGCTGCCTTTCCTCAACGATGCGCACGAAGAGAACCCGGCGCTGGGCCTGCGGGGCCTGCGCGCCCTCCGCGCGAGCGAGGACATCCTGCGCGAGCAGCTCACCGCCCTGGCGGAAGCGGATGCCGCGACCCGGGCTTCCGAGGCGGGCCCGGCCGACCTCTGGGTCATGGCGCCGATGGTCTCGACCGTCGAGGAGACCCGTTACTTCACCGCACTGGCGAAGGACTACGGCCTGAAGACCACCGGTGTGATGGTCGAGGTGCCCTCGTCGGCGCTGCTGGCCGACCGGATCCTGCAGATCGCGGATTTCGCCTCGATCGGCACCAACGACCTGACGCAGTACACGCTCGCCGCGGACCGCCTGCTCGGCTCCGTCGCGTCGTTCCAGGACCCGTGGCACCCGGCCGTGCTGCGCCTCATCCGCGAGGTCGGAGCCGCCGGTCGCGCTCACGACAAGCCCGTCGGCATCTGCGGCGAGGCGGCGGCCGACCCGCTGCTCGCCGTCGTTTTGGTCGGTCTCGGCGCCACCACGCTGTCGATGGCTCCCACGGCCCTCGCCGACGTGCGCGCCACCTTGCTCACCCACTCTCTCGACGATGCCCGTCGCATCGCCGAGGCCGCCCTGGCCGCGGATGACGCGGCCTCTGCCCGAGAGGCCGCCCAGGCAGCCTCCGCCCACTCGGCGGCGTAAGCCGCCCCCCACCGCGGCTCCGGCCGTGCAGCCAGTCAAGGAGACACAGCAATGACGACGACGTCACCCACCAAGAAGCCGGGAGGGGCTCGGATCGCGGTTCAGCGATTCGGCACGTTCCTCTCCGGCATGATCATGCCGAACATCGCGGCATTCATCGCATGGGGTTTCATCACCATGCTCTTCATCCCCGCCGGCTTCTTCGGTGCCAACAGCCCCTTCGGCTGGCACTGGGCTCCGGTCGCCGAGATCCTCGGCGGCGGCGGCGACGCCGCGACCATCAACTGGCCGGGCGCCATGACCGCGCTGACCGCGAACGCGGACGGCGGCACCTACCAGGGCTACGTCGGCCTGGTCAGCGTCATGATCACGTACCTGCTGCCGCTGCTCATCGCCAACACCGGTGGGCGCATCGTCTACGGCGCGCGCGGTGGCGTGGTCGCCACGATCGCGGTGATGGGCGTCATCGTCGGCACCAACATCCCGATGTTCCTCGGCGCGATGATCATGGGCCCGCTCGCGGCCTGGGTCACCAAGCAGATGGACAAGCTGTGGGACGGCAAGATCCGCCCCGGCTTCGAGATGCTCGTGAACAACTTCTCCGCCGGCATCCTCGGCATGGTCCTCGCGATCGTCGGCTTCTTCGCCTTCGGCCCGGTCTTCCTCGGCATCAGCGCGGTCCTCGGCAGCATCGTCGCGTTCCTCGTGCAGTTCAACCTGCTCCCGGTGCTGTCGATCATCGTCGAGCCGGCCAAGGTGCTGTTCCTCAACAACGCGATCAACCACGGCGTCTTCACCCCGCTCGGCATCGAGCAGGCGGCGGAGTCGGGCAAGTCGATCCTGTTCCTCATCGAGGCGAACCCCGGCCCCGGCCTGGGTCTGCTGCTCGCCTTCACCTTCTTCGGTGTCGGCGCGGCGAAGGCGTCGGCCCCCGGCGCGATCATCATCCAGTTCCTCGGTGGCATCCACGAGATCTACTTCCCGTACGCCCTCGCGAAGCCCATGACGATCCTCGCGCTGATCGCCGGTGGCGCCTCGGGTGTCGCGACGAACATGATCTTCCAGGGCGGCCTGGCCTTCCCTGCCGCGCCCGGCAGCATCATCGCCGTCACCGTCGCCGCCATCGGCGCCGGTCCCGCCAACCTCCTCGTGGTCTACCTGTCGGTCGTCGTGGCCGCCGCGGTGACCTTCCTGGTGGCCGGCGTCATCCTCCGCGCCTCGCGCAAGCGCGACCAGGAGGCCGAGGGCGACAGCTTCGCCGCCGCGATCGACCAGACCGCGGCCAACAAGGGCAAGGAGTCCTCGGCCCTCGGCGCCCTCCGCACCCGCGCCGCCGGCACGACCGGCTCGGGCACGACCGAGGCGGCCGACCGCGATGTCGACGCCGCCCTCGGCGGCGCCGCGGGGACTGTGGCGACCAAGCAGCTGAACAACATCGTGTTCGCCTGCGACGCCGGCATGGGCTCCTCGGCCATGGGCGCCAGCGTCCTGCGCAACAAGATCAAGAAGGCCGGCATCGACGGCGTCACGGTCACCAACCAGGCGATCGCGAACCTCGACGGCTCCGCCGACCTGGTCATCACCCAGAACCAGCTCACCGACCGCGCCAAGGCGCAGTCGCCCGACTCGCTCCACGTGTCGGTCGACAACTTCATGAACTCGCCGAAGTACGACGAGGTCGTGGAGATGGTGCGCGCTCAGCACGAGGCCAAGTAATCCCCTAGCACGCCAGGGGTCGGTGCGTCAGCCCGACCCCTGGCGTCTTCCCGTCCGGCCCGCGTTTTGCGAGGCTGGACAGCACGACGAGAAAGGCGAGAACCATGTCAGACGTCCTCCGCAGTGAATCCGTCCGCATCCACCCCGGCAGCGCCACCCGCGAGGAGGCGATGAAGGAAGCCGCCGACCTGCTCCAGGCCACCGGTGCCGTCACCGCCGAGTACTTCGACGCCATGCAGCAGCGCGAAGAGACCGTGTCGACGTACATGGGCAACGAGCTCGCCATCCCCCACGGCACCAACGAGACCAAGCAGGCCATCCTCACCTCGGGCCTGTCGGTCGTCCGCTACGACGGCGGCGTGGACTGGGGCGGAGAGCCCGTCACGTTCGTGATCGGCATCGCCGGCAAGGGCGACGAGCACCTCGAGATCCTGTCGCAGATCGCCATCCTCTTCTCCGAGGAGGACGACGTCGCGCGCCTGAAGGCCGCCTCCTCCCCCGAGGAGCTCTTCGAGGCCCTCTCCGGATCCGTCAACGCATGAAGGCCGTCCACTTCGGCGCCGGCAACATCGGCCGCGGCTTCGTCGGTCTGCTCCTGCACGAGGGCGGCTACGAGCTGGTCTTCTCGGATGTCTCGGCCGCTCTGGTCGAGGCCATCAACTCGGCGTCGTCGTACACCGTCCACGAGGTGGGCGAGGGCGGCGTCGACAAAGAGGTGACCGGCTTCCGCGCGATCGACAGTTCCGTGGACGCCGAGGCGCTCGTCGACGAGATCGCGACCGCCGACGTGGTGACCACCGCCGTCGGTCCCACCATCTTGAAGTTCGTGGCCCCGCACATCGTGGCGGGTCTCGCCCTGCGCGACCCCTCGCTCCCCCCGCTGCAGATCATGGCGTGCGAGAACGCGATCGGCGCCACCGATCAGCTGCGCGAGCACGTGATCGAGCTCTCGGGCGAGTCGTGGGATGCCTTGGCATCCCGTGCCGTCTTCGCCAACACCGCGGTCGACCGGATCGTCCCGGCGCAGTCCGGTGGCGGTGTCGATGTCACCGTCGAGCCGTTCTACGAGTGGGCGATCGAGCGTCTGCCGTTCGGCGACACCCCGCCGAGCATCCCCGGCGCGCACTTCGTCGACGACCTCGAGCCCTACATCGAGCGCAAGCTCTTCACGGTCAACACCGGGCACGCCACCACGGCGTACTTCGGCGCGCAGGCCGGGATCGACCGCATCTCGGACGCTCTGTCGAACCCCGAGATCGCGGCCAAGGTCGAGGCGGCCCTCGAGGAGACCAGCGCTCTGCTCGTCGAGAAGCACGAGCTCGACGCCGACGTGCAGGGTGAGTACCGCGCGACCATCCTGCGCCGGTTCCGCAACGCCGCCCTCCCCGACACCGTGTGGCGGGTGGGCCGCCAGCCCCTGCGCAAACTCTCGCGACACGAGCGCTTCGTGGGCCCGGCGGCCGAAGCCGTCGACCGGGGCCTTCCCGTCGACGCGCTGGTGGCCGCGATGGCCGCGGCTCTGGAGTTCTCGGATGCCGAGGACGCCCAGGCCGTCGACCTGCAGCGGATGCTGCGCGAGCTCGACGCCGAGGCGTTCACCGCCGAGGTCACCGGCCTCGACGTCGAGCACCCGTTGTACGCGCGCATCGTCGAGATCGTGTCGGCCCGCAAGGCGGCCCTTCCCGCCTGACACCCGCTGCGCTTCGAACCTCCGCCGATGTGCCGCCCCGCGCGCCACATCCGCGGAGGCGTTTCGGCGGCGGGTACCGCGCCCTCGACGCCGACCGGCGAGGATACGCTCGAGAGGTGACCCCCAGCGAGACCCCCGCCGATCCCCCTCCCGCGCGCGCTCCTCGCCGTCGCCGGCGATGGCTGCGGTGGACTCTCGGCGGGTTGGGCGCTCTCGTCGTGCTGCTTGTCGTCGGCATCCTGGTCTACACCCAGGTGGGAGTGATGGGCGCCGAACCCGGCCCGCTCGCCGAGGCCCGGGCGAACCCGGCTCTGACGATCACCGATGACGGTGCGGGCATCGTCCTCTCCCCCGCGACGGGGGCGACCGGGCAGGGGCTGGTCTTCATCCCGGGCGCGAAGGTCGAGGCGGAGGGGTACATCGCCACCTTCGCGGACACGGTCGTCGACGACGGTGTGACCGTGGTGATCACGCGCCCCTGGCTCAACCTGGCCTTCTTCGATCCCCGTCCCCTGTCGACGTTCACCGACCTCGCGCCGGACGTGTCGACCTGGGCTGTCGGCGGTCATTCCCTCGGCGGCGTCCGCGCCTGCCAACTCGCCGGCGACGCCGACGCCCTTGTGCTCTTCGCCTCGTACTGCGCGAACGACCTCTCGGCATCCGGTCTTCCCGTCCTCAGCCTCGCGGGATCCGAAGACGGCCTGTCCACCCCGCAGAAGATCGCGGATGCCAAGGGCGAGCTGCCCGCGACCGCGACCTTCGTCGAGATCCCCGGCGCCTCGCACGCCTCGTTCGGCTCCTACGGTCCGCAACCCGGCGATGGCACCCCCACGGCCGACCCCGCCGAGGTCGACCGGGTGATCGCCGAGCAGCTCGCGGGCTTCCTGCCGCGGCCCTGACTCCGCCCGCCGTCGCGCGGACGGCAATGTGAGCGAAACTTCTGAGAACCTCGCCGCTCAGGCACCATCGCCGGCGGCCATGCGGGCGAAACTCCTGAGAACCTCGCGGCTCAGGCACCATCGCCGCTGCCGCACGGCGCGTGCAGCGCGGAGAGTCAGGAGTTCGGCACGGGCGAGCTCGGTGCCGCCCGTTCCTCCCCAGCACCCGTCATCCACAGCTCGGGCGCTCGCCAAACGAAGACGGCGATCAGATCGGCCAGGGTGGGCGGGTGACGTCCCTCGTTCCCCTGTCCGAAGAGAACCAGGAGACGGTGTGGACGACGCGCGAACTCCTGGCCGCCGGATGGTCGCGGCGCGCTCTCGCTCGCGCTGTCGCAGACGGCAGCCTCGCGCGTGTGCGGCAGGGGCGGTTCGTCGCGGCCGGAACGCACGGCGACATCGTCGCGGCGGCGCGTCTGGGCGGGCGGCTGGACTGCATCAGCCTGTTGGCCATGCGCGGGGTCTTCGTCCATCATCATCCGCACCGCCACGTGCAGCAGGACCCGTTCGCGAGCCGTCGACCTCCGGCACCCCGTGACGTCGTCTACCACTGGCGTCCATCGTCGGCCCCACGCGATCGTGCCGCAGTCGATGTCGTCGAGGCGCTCGCCCAGGCGATCCGATGCCAACCGCCGCGGTCCGCTGTCGCCACTGTCGACAACGCCTGGCACCTCGGACTTGTCGACGAAGCGGACATCGCCGAAGTCTTCGCGCGCATCCCTCATCGCTTCCGAGCCCTTCGTCCACTGCTGGATTCGCGTGCGGAAGCGGGGACCGAGTCGCTGGTTCGTCTGCTTCTGCGTCAGCTGGGCTGCCGTGTCGAGCTGCAGGTCCGTATCGACGGTGTGGGGCGTGTCGACCTGCTCGTCGACGGATGGCTCATCGTCGAGTGCGACAGCGAGCAGTTCCACGGCTCTTGGCCGGTCCATAAGAAGGACCGGCGCCGCGACATGGCCGCTCTGGAACGCGGCTACGCCACGCTGCGACTGCTAGCCGAAGACATCCTGTATCACCCGGACCGTGTCCGCGCCGCTCTCGAGCGCATCTTGGCGCACGGCGCCCCGGGCCGCACTCCTGAGTCTTCGACCCCACGGCACCGCGACCGGCCCACGTGACGGCGTGCGGGCGCACATCTCAGGAGATTCGCACGCCACACGCCCGGGCACGCCGTCCCCCCGTCTCGCGCTCGGCTCCCCCACCCGCAGCGCCGACGGCGACCCCGGCCGAACCGAACTCCTGAGAAACGGTGCGATCGCGCCTGGGCAGGGCACCGCGCCGCCGCGTCAGGCACACATCTCAGGATGTTTCGCACGCCACGCGACCCTCCCCGCCGCTCCCGGAAACGACGACGGCGCCCACCGAAACCGGTGAGCGCCGCCCGCACCGCGTCAGCGGTGGAACCCTTCCGAGATGATCTCGATGAGCTCCTCGCGCTCCTCGACCGGCAGGAAGGCCCCCGCCGCCGCGTTCAGCTGGAACGCCTCGAGATCGTCGAGGTCGTACTCGAACGCCTGCGCGAGCAGACCCAGCTCGCGCGTGAGCGTGGTGGCGCTCATGAGGCGGTTGTCGACGTTCACGGTCACCGAGAAATCGAGCTGGTACAGCAGGTCGAACGGGTGGGCATCCATCGTGTCGCCCCAGGCCGTGACGGCCCCGCTCTGCAGGTTCGACGTGGGCGACAGCTCGAGCGTGATCTCGCGATCGCGCACCCAACGGGCGAGGTCGCCGAAAGTGACCTGCACCTCCTCGCCCTCGCGCGAGACGACGTCGAGGTCGTTGGCGATGCGCACGCCGTGGCCGAGGCGGAGGGCCCGGCCGTCGAGGAGGGCGGAGCGAATGGAAGCCAATCCCGCCCCCTCCCCCGCGTGCACGGTCGTGGGGGAAAAACTGCTCGGCCAGGTAGTCGAACGCCTCGCGATGCCGCTGCGGCAGGAACCCGTCCTCCGGTCCGGCGAGGTCGAAGCCGACCACACCGCGCCCGCGCCACGAGACCGCGAGCTCGGCGATGTCGCGCGCGTTGTCGTTGTGGCGGAGGGCCGTCAACAGCTGGCCGACACGGATGTCCCGCCCGCGTGCGTCGGCGGCATCTTCTCCCTGCTCGATACCTTCCTGCACGGCGTCCACGACGTCGTCGAGGCTGAGACCGCGGGTGAGGTGCTGCTCGGGGGCCCACCGCACCTCGCCGTAGACGACGCCGTCGGCCGCGAGGTCTTCGACGAACTCCCTGGCCGTGCGTACGAGGCCCTCACGGGTCTGCATGACGCCGACGGTCACCGAGAACTTCTCGAGGTAATCCTCCAGCGAGCCTCCGTCGAGGTGGTCCGAGAACCACGCTTCGAGGCCCTTCGCGTCGTCGGCGGGCAGGTCGAGCCCGATCTCGTCGGCCAGCTCGAGCACCGTCTGCGGGCGCAGCCCGCCGTCGAGGTGGTCGTGCAGCGAGACCTTCGGCAGATCGGCGATCTTCGTCCGGCCGATGCGGAATTCTTCGGATGCCACGGTGTCCCTCTTTCCGGATGCCATCACGCGGTGATGCGCTCGCGCACGATGGGCGATGCCGCGGGGGCGGTGTCGCCGATCTCGAGGGCGCCCTCGACGGCGCCGAGCGCACGCTCGAAGCGCGACTCGTCGTCCGCGGACAGGGTGAACAGCGGCTGACCGGCGGTCACGGACTGCCCGACGGTGACGTGCAGGTCGATTCCCGCGGCGTGCACGACGGCGTCCTCGGCCCGTGCGCGACCCGCGCCCAGTCGCCAGGCGCCGATGCCGAACGGCAGGGCCTCGACGCGCGTGACGACGCCCGCACGCTCGGCCACGACCGTGTGCGTCTCACGCGGCTCGGGGAGAGCGGCATCCGGATCTCCGTCCTGCGCGCGGATCATGCGGTTCCAGACGTCCATCGCACGGCCGTCCTTCAGCGCTTCCTCGACGTCGGCGTCGGGCCGGCCCGCCAGCGTGAGCATCTCACGGGCCAGTGCCACCGTCAGCTCGACGACGTCGGCGGGGCCTCCGCCGGCGAGCACCTCCACCGACTCGCGCACCTCGTTGGCGTTGCCGATGGCCAGGCCCAGCGGGGTGTTCATGTCGGTCAGCAGGGCGGTGGTGTTCACTCCCGAGTCGGTGCCGAGGGCGACCATCGTCTCGGCGAGCTCGCGCGCGCGGTCGATGTCCTGCATGAAGGCGCCGGAGCCGAACTTCACGTCGAGCACGAGCGAGTCGGTGCCCTCGGCAATCTTCTTCGACATGATGCTCGAGGCGATCAGCGGGATCGCCTCGACGGTGCCGGTGACGTCGCGGAGCGCGTAGAGCTTCTTGTCGGCGGGGGCCAGGCCCGTGCCGGCGGCGCAGATGACCGCACCCACGTCGCGCAGCTGCGCCATGATCTCGTCGTTCGACAGCGCCGCACGCCAGCCCGGGATGGACTCGAGCTTGTCGAGCGTCCCGCCGGTGTGGCCGAGTCCACGGCCCGAGAGCTGCGGTACCGCGACTCCGAAGGCGGCGACCAGCGGGGCGAGCGGAAGGGTGATCTTGTCGCCCACGCCGCCGGTCGAGTGCTTGTCGACGGTGACCTTGCCGAGCGAGCCGAAGTCCATGCGCTCACCCGAGGCGATCATCGCGTCGGTGAGCACGCGGATCTGGTCGCGACCGAGGCCGTTCAACAGCACCGCCATGGTGAACGCCGACATCTGCGCGTCCATGACGTAGCCGCGCGTGTACGCGTCGACCAGCCAGCGGATCTCGCCCTCGGTGATGGCGCGTCCGTCGCGCTGCGCACGGATGATGTCGACGGCGTCGTACTGCTCGGCGCTCATCGTGCCGCCTCCTCGAGGTCGCGGGGGCCGAAGGCGTCCGGAAGCACCTCATCGATGGTCCGGATGCCGCTGACGGTCTCGAGCAGCATGCCCGGGATCGCGTGCTCGAACAGCAGCTGACGGCAGCGGCCGCACGGCATGAGGGTGCGTCCCTCACCGTCGACGCAGACGAAGGCCACGAGCTGGCCGCCCCCGCTCATGTGCAGGTCGGATACGAGTCCGCACTCGGCGCACAACGTCACGCCGTACGAGGCGTTCTCGACGTTGCACCCCGAGACGATGCGCCCGTCGGCGACGAGCGCAGCGGCGCCCACCTTGAAGCGCGAGTAGGGCGCGTAGGCGCGGTGCATGGCATCCGTGGCGGCCGAACGAAGTTCGTCCCAGTCGATGTCGGTCATCGTGGAGTGGTGGATCCTCTCGTGAAGGGAAGGGGGTCAGCCCTTGATGTAGGGCTTTCCGGCGGCCGCGGGCCCCCGGATCTGGCCGGCGAAACCCGCCACCGCGATGATCGTCACGATGTAGGGCAGCATGAGCATGAACTCGCTGGGGATGGGCGTGCGCAGCACCGTGAGCAGGTTCTGCAGGTTCGTCGCGAAGCCGAACAGCAGTGCCGCGAGCGTCGCGCGGATCGGGTCCCAGCGACCGAAGATGACGGCGGCGAGGGCGATGAAGCCCAGGCCCGCGGTCATCTCCTTGGTGAACTGCCCCACCGACACGAGGGTGAAGTACGCGCCGCCGATACCGGCGATCGCACCGGCGAGCGAGACGTTCCAGAAGCGGCTCGAGTTGACCTTGATTCCGACGGTGTCGGCGGCCTGGGGGTGCTCGCCCACGGCACGCAGGCGAAGACCCCAGCGGGTGCGGTACAGGCCCCACGCGACCACGGCGACGACGGCGTACATCAGGTAGACGATGAAGGTCTGGTTGAACAGCACCGGTCCGATGATCGGGATGTCGCCCAGCAGGGGGATCTCGATGCGGGGGAAGCGCTCCGGGCGGTTCAGCACGTCCTCGTTCGGCACAAGCAGCGCGCCGTAGAGGAAGCCCGTGAGACCGGTGACGAGCACGTTGAGCACGACACCGACGATCACCTGGTCGACGAGGTACTTGATCGAGAAGGCCGCGAGCACGAAGGCCACGAGGACGCCGCCGATCATGGCCGCGACGAGCCCCAGGAAGGGGTTGCGGGTGAGGGATGCCACCAGAGCCGCGCTGAACGCGCCGAAGAGGAACTGTCCCTCGATGGCGACGTTCACGACGCCGACCCGCTCGCCGATCACGCCGCCCAGCGCGCCGAAGATCAGCGGGACGGAGAGCGAGAGCGCTCCGAACAGCAGGCCGGTGACCGGCACGAGGCCGTCGGCCGCGGCCCACACGAGGAAGGCGAAGACGGCCAGGGCGCCGAAGGCGATCGGAAGCCACAGCGGGGTGCGGCGGTAGCTCACGGCATCCCAGACCGACCAGGCGGTCAGGAGCACGAGCAGCACGAGCACGCCCCAGCTCGTGGCCGCGGTGGGCACCGCGACGCTGCCGAGGTCGATGTCGGAGGCCGGGTCGCCCAGGCGGAAGGTGCTCTGCCCGTCGCGAGGGACAAGGGCGAACAGCAGCGCGAGCAGCACCGTCACGACCGTCAGGCTCACCGCCAGCTTGATGTGGCGCACGCGCACCGTGGTCAGCTGGATCGCGTCATCCGCGAGATGCGTCGCGGTCATGCCGCCACCGCCTTCTTGGCCGCCTTGGCCCGGTCTTTGGCCGCGCGCTCGGCCTCGCTCTTGGGGAGGAAGAAGATCGTGCGCACCAGCGGCGGGGCCGCGATGAACAGCACGATGAGGGCCTGCACGACCAGCACGATGTCGACGGGGATGCCCTGCGACGCCTGCATCGTGAACGAGCCCGACTTGAGGGCGCCGAACAGGATGCCGGCCGCGAACACGCCCCACGGGCGGCTGCGGCCGAGGAGGGCCACGGTGATGGCGTCGAAACCGATGCCGGAGTCGATGAGACCGTCGAAGCCCGTGGTCACCGCCCCCTGGATCTGGTTCATACCCGCGAGACCCGCCAGGCCTCCGGCGAACAGCATCGCGTAGACGTACATGCGGGGCACCGAGATTCCGGCCGCGCGGGCCGCGTGCGGGTTCTCGCCCACGGCGCGCAGGCGGAAGCCGAGGCTCGAGCGCTCCATGAGCCACCAGACGAAGACCGTCGCCGCGATCACGAAGACGAAGCCGAGGTCGAGCAGCGGGAACTGCGGACCGAACAGTTCGGGGAACTGGGCGTTCGCGGGAGTCGCCGACGAGATCGGCTGGTCGCCCGCGGGGCGCTGCAGCAGACCGGGGGTGCGCACCATCCACGTCACCAGGTAGTAGGCGACGTAGTTGAGCATGATCGTGAGGATCACCTCGTGCGCACCGGTGCGCGCCTTGAGCAGACCGACGATGCCGCCCCAGAGCGCTCCGCCCGCGATGCCCACGATGAGCGTCAGCGGCAGCTGGATGATCATGGGCAGATCGAGGTTGAAGGTGACGAGACCGGCGAAGGCGCAGGCGATGAGGATCTGGCCGCGTCCGCCGATGTTGAACAGACCCACGCGGAAGGCGAGAGCGACGCCCAGACCGGCCGCGATCAGCGGAGCCGCGAACCCGAGGGTGTTCGTGAGCGGACGGATCTGCGCACCGAAGTCGGAGACGCGGGAGTTGAACACCGCGCCGCGGAACAGCGCCTCGTAGCCGCCGTAGACGGAGTTCCAGATCGCGCCCAGCATGTCGCCGGGACGCGCGAAGAAGTAGCCCGAGGTCTCGCGCACCTGGTCGTTGGTAGCCGCCATCAGGATGCCGCCGACGATCATCGCCGCGACGACGGCGAGGAGCGTGGTGATCCACGACGAGCGCAGCAACTCGGTGAGGAACTGGTTCGTGCGCGGCGGCGCGGGCGTCTCGGCGGGTGTGTGGCCGGTCAGCGGCCCCGATGCGGTCGGCAGCTGCTCGGGCGGCAGACCTGCGTCTCCGGTCGGGCCCGTGCTCGGGATGTGGCCGCTCACGCTGTCTCCTCCGCGGGCTGCTCGCCCGCCATCATGAGCCCGAGGATCTCGCGCGGGGTGTTCCCCGGCACGATGCCCACGATGCCGCCGCGGTACATCACCGCGATACGGTCGCCGAGGGCGGCGATCTCGTCGAGCTCCGTCGACACGACGATCACGGGCACGCCCGCATCGCGCGCGGCGACGATCTGTTTGTGGATGAATTCGATCGAGCCGACGTCGACGCCGCGGGTGGGCTGGGCGGCGACGAACAGCTTCAGCGGGCGGCTCATCTCGCGGGCGATGACCACCTTCTGCTGGTTGCCGCCCGACAGCGTGCCGACCGGGGTGGATGCCGACTGGGTGCGGATGTCGTACTCGGCGATGCGCTCGCGGGCGAAAGCGGTGAGCGCGGCGCGCTTGATCGTGCCGCCGGAGACGAAGGTGGAGTCGGATGAACGGTCGAGGATGAGGTTCTCGGCGACGGAGAAGCCTCCGACCAGGCCGTCCTCTTTTCGGTCCTCGGGGACGAAGCCGACGCCCGCGTCGAGGATGGCGCGCACGCTCTTTCCGACCAGTTCGGTGCCGTCGAGGTCGACGGTGCCGGTCACCCCCTCGGCGAGCCCCACGATGGCCTCGACGAGCTCCGTCTGACCGTTGCCCTGCACACCCGCGATCGCGACGATCTCGCCGGGACGCACGTCGAGATCGACGTCGTCGACGACCACGGCTCCCTCGGGCGTGACCACGCGCAGGTTGCGGATGGACAGGCCCCCGGATGCCGCGGCCTTCGGGGCGTCCTTGACCACGGTGAGCTCGACCGCGCGGCCGACCATGAGCGAGGCGAGCTCGCCGTTGCTGGCAGTGGGTTCGGCTTCGCCGACGATCTTGCCCAGGCGAACGACGGTGATGCGGTCGGCGACCTCGCGCACCTCGCGGAGCTTGTGGGTGATGAAGACGATCGAGGTGCCCTCGTCGCGCAGCTGCCGCATGATGCCCATGAGCTCATCGGTCTCCTGCGGGGTGAGCACGGCCGTGGGCTCGTCGAACACGAGCACCTTGGCATCCCGAGACAGAGCCTTGATGATCTCCACGCGCTGCTGCACGCCGACGGGCAGGTCGCCGACCAGAGCGTCGGGGTCGACCTCGAAGCCGAAGCGCTGCGCGACGTCGCGCACGTGCTTGCGGGCGGCGTTCAGATCGAGCGCGCCCAAGGCCTTGGTGCTCTCGTGGCCGAGCATGACGTTCTCGGCGACGGTGAAGACGGGGATGAGCATGAAGTGCTGGTGCACCATGCCGATTCCCGCGGCCATGGCATCGCCGGGGCCGCGGAAGCGCTGGACGACGTCGTCCAGCAGGATCTCGCCCTCGTCGGCCTGATACAGGCCGTAGAGGACGTTCATGAGTGTGGATTTACCGGCACCGTTCTCTCCGAGGAGAGCGTGGATCTCGCCAGGCTGGACGACCAGATCGATGTGGTCGTTCGCAACCAGGGACCCGAACCGCTTGGTGATGCCGCGGAGCTCGAGCTTCATGCTGTGCACCCTATTCGAAGACGTTAAGAAGACGGAAAGAAACCGCGGTCGCTCGGACTCCTGGTCCGAGTGACCGCGGTTGGTTCTCTGGGGCTCACGGCCGCGGCCGCTCGAACTCCTGGTCCGAGCGACCGCGGCGCGAGAGGTGGTGCTTACGGGGAGCTGGGCGAGGTGACCTTCAGCGAGCCGGAGACGATCTGCTCGCGCAGAGCGGACAGCTCGTCGGCCAGACCGGCCGGCAGGGTGAACTTCGAGTTGAAGTCCGCCAGGCCGACGCCGTCGTTCTCGAGCGTGCCGACGTAGGGGGTCGCGTCGAAGTCGCCCTTGGCAGCCTGCGTCACCGAGTCGTAGACGGCGGTGTCGATGCGCTTGAGGATCGAGGTCAGCACCAGGTCCGACACGTTCGGGTCGGCCTTGGCGAGGTCGGAGTCGACGCCGAGCATGACGCTCTTCGAGCCGCTGTCGCGGATCGCGTCGGCCGCGCTGCTGTAGATCGGGCCACCCACGGGCAGGAGCACGTCGACGCCCTGGTCGAGCAGACCCTGCGCGGCCTGCTTGGCTGCGTCGTTGGCCGCGAAGCCGCCGGTGAACGAGCCGTTCTGCGCGGCGACGTCCCACCCGAAGGTCTGGACGCTGGCGCCCTTGTCCTCGTCGTACTTCTTCACGCCGTCGACGAAGCCGTCCATGAAGATGGTGACGGGCGGGATCGGGATGCCACCGACGGTGCCGACCTTGTTGACGCCGTTCTCCGCGGAGTACGCGGCGGCGGCGTATCCACCGAGGTAGGCGGCCTGGACGGTGTCGAACAGCAGCGGCTTGATGTTCGGGGCGTCGGTCTTGCCGTCGTTGTCGGTGTCGGCGCGGTCGTCGATGATCGCGTACTGGAGGTTGGGGTTCGCCTTGGCCGAGGCCACGGTGTCGGCGCTGAGCTTGAAGCCCACCGCGACGATGAACGTGCAGCCCTCGGCCACGAGGTTCTCGAGGTTCGGGGCGTAGTCGTTCGCCGAGCTGGACTCGACCTCGATGGCCTTGACGCCGAGCTCGCTCGCGGCCTTGTCGATGCCTTCCTTGGCCGACTGGTTGAACGAACGGTCGTTCCAGCCGCCGTCATCCGAGATGATGCAGGGGGTGAAGCCCTCGACGAGGTCTCCCCCGGCGGCAGCGGTCGAGCCGTTGCTCTCGGGCGCGGCGCCGCAACCGGCGAGCAGCACGGCGGCGCCGATCATGGCGAGGCCGCTGACGACGGCCTTCTTCGTGGTCTTCACGAATGGTCCTCCAAGACGGATGCCCCCAACGGGTTTGAGGGACGATCCCGTCACGTTACCCACTGTGTCGCCGCGCTTGCGCACCGGGAGCCCCCGCGCGCGGCAATGGTTACAAAGACGCAATCTCGCGTCATCCCCCCGCCACACGCCCCGCGAAAAAGAGAGACCGGATACCACGAGGCGTGGCATCCGGTCTCAGAATGTTGCGGGTACGCGGTGCTAGAGGACGTCGCCCCGGCCCGTCAGCTTCAGCGCGTCGACGACGCCCTTCACGCGCTGGGCGTTCTCGCTGGTGGTCACGAGCAGGGCGTCGGGGGTGTCGACCACGACGATGTCGCGCACGCCGATGAGGCTGATCACGCGCTTCGTCTGCGAGACGACGATGCCACTGGAGGCATCGGAGAGGACGCGCGCGTCTTCGCCGAGGATGGCGAGTTCGTTCCGACCGCCCGACGAGTTGAGCTTGGACAGGCTCGCGAAATCGCCCACGTCGTCCCAGTCGAAGTGCCCGGGGATGACCGCGAGGCGGCCCTTCTCCGCGGCGGGCTCGGCGACGGAATAGTCGATGGCGATCTTCTTCAGCCCCGGCCAGATGCGGTCGACGGCGGGGCCGCGACGATCGCGGTCGTCCCACGCCTCGGCGAGCTCGAGCAGACCCGCGTGGAGTTCGGGCTCGTTGACGGCGAGCTCGGCGAGCAGGACGTCGGCGCGGGTGATGAACATGCCCGCGTTCCAGAGGTAGGCCCGGTCGGCGAAGTACTCCTTCGCCGTGTCGAGGTCGGGCTTCTCGACGAAGCGCTCGACCAGGTAGGCCTCGGGGGCGCCGTCGACGATGAGCTCGCCGGCCTGCTTGATGTAGCCGAATCCGACGGACGGCTCGGCGGGCTGGATGCCGATCGTGCAGATGTATCCCTCGCGCGCGACCGCGACGGCCTGGCGCACGGCGAACTCGAACTGGCGGGTCTGCCGGATGACGTGATCGGCCGCGAACGAGCCGATGATGACGTCGGGCTCACGACGGACGAGGATGGCCGCGGCGAGGCCGATCGCGGCCGAGGAGTCGCGCGGCTCGGACTCGAGGAAGACGTTGTGGTCGGGCACACCCGGAAGCTCGCGCTCGACGGCGGCACGGTGGGCACGGCCGGTGACGACAGCGATGCGACCCTCGCCCGAGAGCGGGGCGAGCCGGTCCCAGGTGTCGCGCAGCAGGGTCTGCCCCGACCCGGTCAGGTCGTGCAGGAACTTGGGCGCGTCGGCGCGCGAGAGGGGCCAGAGGCGGCTGCCGATCCCTCCGGCGGGGATCACGGCGTAGAAGTCGTCGATAGCGGGGTCTGCCATGGCTCCGACCCTAGCGGTCGCACCTGCGAGCACACGGAGGCTCCGCACGGGCCGGCGCCGACGCGAGCGGCATCCGCAGATATCTCGATATCGAGAGAGTCTTAGGCGGCCCTAATCCCCGCCGTTCATAGGCCGGACGTAGTATTCAGTGGCGCCCGTGTGACGCTGGGAGCCCGTGCGGGCCCCACACCGTGTTCGATCAGGGAGGACGACCGTGTCAGCACCAGCACGTGCCACGCCGTCGGTGAAAGAGACCACCTCGAAGAGGCCCCGCGGCACTCTCTACCGGGGCCGCGAAGGCATGTGGTCGTGGGTTCTGCACCGCATCACCGGTGTCGCCATCTTCTTCTTCCTCCTGGTGCACATCCTCGACACGGCGCTCATCCGCGTCTCACCCGAGGCCTACGACGCCGTCATCGGCACCTACAAGAACCCGATCATGGGTCTCGGCGAGGTAGCCCTGGTCGGCGCGATCGCCTACCACGCGTTCAACGGCCTGCGCATCATCCTCGTCGACTTCTGGCCCTGGGCAACGCGCCACCAGCGCCAGCTGTGGTGGGGCGTGCTCGGCCTCTGGGTCGTCACCATGCTCGGTTTCACGCCGCGCCACCTCATCAACGTCTTCAGCGCCGTCACCGGGAGCCACTGATGTCCGTCGCCCAAGAAGCCGCCACGATCCCCGCACCCCGCACGCCCAGCGTGCGAAAGAAGGGCTCCAACCTCGAGAAGTGGGGCTGGATCTACATGCGCGCCTCCGGCGTGCTGCTGATCGTCCTGATCTTCGGCCACCTCTTCGTCAACCTCATGACGGGCGAGGGCATCCACCAGATCGACTTCGCCTTC
This sequence comes from Microbacterium sp. SORGH_AS_0454, assembly GCF_031453395.1. Lineage (NCBI taxonomy): Bacteria > Bacillati > Actinomycetota > Actinomycetes > Micrococcales > Microbacteriaceae > Microbacterium > Microbacterium sp. SORGH_AS_0454. The sequence goes on from NZ_JAVIYS010000001.1 coordinate 163,931, forward strand.
GTCGCGGGCAAGCTCGCTTCGCCGTTCTGGCAGTGGTGGGACGTCCTCATGCTGTGGCTGGCTCTCATCCACGGCGCCAACGGCATGCGCACGATCGTCAACGACTACGTCGGCAACGCCACCGTCCGCAAGATCCTCATCGGTTCGCTGTGGACGTCGGCCGGGTTCCTCATCCTGCTCGGCACGCTCGTCGTCTTCACCTTCGACCCCTGCCTCGGTGTGACCGAGAGCAGCTCCCTGTGGGACGTGTGCCAGTCGGCCTGAGCCGGCGGCATCCCTTCTTCCCCTGACAGCAGAGGTATTGCACACGTGAGCACTCAGACCGCTTCGGACTCGATCGTCAAGGACGGCGTCCACTACCACCAGTTCGACGTCGTGATCGTCGGCGCCGGCGGCGCCGGCATGCGCGCGGCCATCGAGGCCGGCCCGGGGGCGAAGACAGCCGTCATCTCGAAGCTGTACCCCACCCGCTCGCACACCGGCGCGGCGCAGGGCGGCATGGCCGCGGCGCTCGCCAACGTCGAAGAGGACTCGTGGGAGTGGCACACCTTCGACACCATCAAGGGCGGCGACTACCCTCGTCGACCAAGACGCCGCGGAGATCCTCGCCAAAGAGGCCATCGACGCCGTCATCGACCTCGAGAACATGGGCCTGCCCTTCAACCGCACCCCCGAGGGCAAGATCGACCAGCGTCGCTTCGGCGGTCACACGGCCGACCACGGCAAGACCCCCGTGCGCCGCGCGTGCTACGCCGCCGACCGCACGGGCCACATGATCCTGCAGACGCTGTTCCAGAACTGCGTCAAGCTCGGCATCAACTTCTTCAACGAGTTCTATGTGCTCGACCTCGTCACGGTGAAAGATGCCGCGGGAAAGACGCAGGTCGCCGGCGTCGTGGCCTACGACCTGGCCACCGGTGAGCTGCACGTCTTCCAGTCCAAGGCCGTGATCTTCGCGACCGGCGGCTTCGGAAAGATCTTCAAGACCACCTCCAACGCCCACACCCTCACCGGTGACGGCGTGGGCATCGTGTGGCGCAAGGGCCTGCCGCTCGAGGACATGGAGTTCTTCCAGTTCCACCCGACCGGCCTCGCCGGTCTCGGCATCCTGCTGACCGAAGGTGCCCGCGGCGAAGGCGCGATCCTGCGCAACGCGAGCGGTGAGCGCTTCATGGAGCGCTACGCCCCGACCATCAAGGACCTCGCGCCGCGTGACATCGTCGCTCGCTGCATGGTGCAGGAAGTGGCCGAGGGCCGCGGCGCCGGCCCCCACCGCGACTACGTGCTGCTGGACTGCACGCACCTGGGTGCCGAGGTCCTCGAGACCAAGCTCCCCGACATCACCGAGTTCGCCCGCACCTACCTGGGTGTCGACCCGGTCGTCGAGCCGGTCCCGGTCATGCCGACCGCGCACTACGCGATGGGCGGCATCCCCACCAACATCAAGGCAGAGGTGCTGGCCGACAACGACACCGTCGTCCCCGGCCTCTACGCCGCCGGCGAGTGCGCGTGCGTCTCGGTGCACGGCTCGAACCGTCTCGGCACCAACTCGCTGCTCGACATCAACGTCTTCGGCAAGCGCGCCGGCCGCAACGCGGTCGAGTACGTCAAGACCGCCGATTTCGTGCCGCTCCCCGAAGACCCGGCCGCCGAGGTGCGCGGCCTCATCGAGGGCCTGCGAAGCAACTCGGGCACCGAGCGCATCGCGGTGCTCCGCAAGACGCTGCAGGACGAGATGGACAAGGGTGCGCAGGTCTTCCGCACGCACGAGTCCCTCGCGCACGTGATGGACGTCATCGCCGACCTGCGCGAGCGCTACAAGAACATCCACGTCGACGACAAGGGCAAGCGCTTCAACACCGACCTGCTCGAGGCCGTCGAGCTCGGCTTCCTGCTCGACCTCGCCGAGGTCGTCGTGTACTCGGCGCAGAACCGCGAAGAGAGCCGCGGCGGTCACATGCGCGACGACTTCCCCACGCGCGACGACGAGAACTACATGCAGCACACCATGGCGTACCTGTCGGGCGACCCCCACTCGTCGCACCCGGCCGATCACATCGAACTCGGTTGGAAGCCCGTGGTGTTCACCAAGAACGAGGCCGGGGAGCTGCGCTACCCGCCCCTGGAGAGGAAGTACTGAGATGGCATCCACCGTCATCGAGCAGGTCGACACCTCGGACGAGGTCGCCGAGACCCCCGAAGACACGGGGATCCAGTCGTTCCTCGTCACCTTCAACATCCGCCGCTTCGACCCCGAGGTCGACGACGAGCCGCGCTGGGTCGACTACGACGTGGAGCTGTACTCCACCGACCGCGTGCTCGACGCGCTGCACAAGATCAAGTGGGAGGTCGATGGCTCGCTGTCGTTCCGCCGCTCGTGCGCGCACGGCATCTGCGGCTCCGACGCGATGCGCATCAACGGTCGCAACCGCCTCGCCTGCAAGACGCTGATCAAGGATCTCGACATCTCGCAGCCGATCTACGTCGAGGCGATCAAGGGCCTGCCCCTCGAGAAGGACCTCATCGTCGACATGGAGCCGTTCTTCGCCTCCTACCGCGAGGTGCAGCCCTTCCTCATCTCGAACTCGAAGCCCGAGCCGGGCAAGGAGCGCATCCAGTCGATCGTCGACCGCGAGGTCTTCGACGACACCACCAAGTGCATCCTGTGCGCCGCGTGCACCTCGTCGTGCCCCGTGTTCTGGACGGACGGCCAGTACTTCGGCCCCGCCGCGATCGTCAACGCGCACCGCTTCATCTTCGACTCGCGCGACGACGCCGGAGATGTGCGCCTCGACATCCTCAACGACAAAGAGGGCGTGTGGCGCTGCCGCACCACCTTCAACTGCACCGAGGCGTGCCCCCGCGGCATCGAGGTCACCAAGGCCATCGCCGAGGTCAAGCAGGCCGTCCTCCGCGGCGGTCGCTGACTCTCACTCCCTCGAACGGCGGGTGCGCTCCGGCGCCCCGCCGTTCGCCGTTCCCGGGGGGGCGCATACGGATCGCAGATGCCGTGGCCTGTCCGCGGAGCGGGAGTCGCGGCATCCATTCATTAGGCTTTCACAGTGACCGAGAACCGCCACGACCCGCGGCCGCTGCCCGCGGTGCGCGACGACGACGCGTCGCTGCGCGACCGGCTCGAGGCGGCGCAGACCGCCGTGCGCGAGCGCCTCGATCAGCCCATCGCCCGTGCGGCGAAGATCGCGCGGTGGTTCCCGATCCGGGTGTGGCGGCACTTCTTGCAGCACAACGGGTTCTTGCTCGCGGCGGGCATGAGCTACCAGGGGCTGTTCGCCGTGTTCTCGGCCCTGTACCTGGCGTTCGCGGGTGTCGGGATCTGGCTGGGCGGCAGCAAGACCGCGATCGACGGCCTCATCCACATCGTCAACAGCTACATCCCCGGCATCATCAGCGAGAACGGCCTCGTCGATCGCGAGCAGGTGGAGGCCGTCGCGCAGGAGAGCGGGCGGCTCCTCACGATCACGGGCATCGTGGCCGTCGTCGTGGTCGTGTGGACGGCGATCGGGTTCGTCACCTTCACCCGCCGGGCCGTGCGTGACACGTTCGGCCTGCCCTTCGACCTGCGCAACTACGTGCTGCTGAAGGCCCGCGACCTCGTCGCCTCGCTCCTCTTCGGCATCGCCCTCCTCGTGGGCGCGCTGCTCGGTTCGATCACCACCGGTGCCGTCGACCTGGTGTTCGGTTTCATCGGGTGGGATCGCGAGACCCTCGGCTGGTCGGTCGGCGCGCGGGTCGTATCGCTCGTCGTGGCCTTCGGCGTGAACACCGTGGCGCTCGCCTCGCTGTTCCGTTTCCTCACCGGCACGACCCTGACCTGGCGACGCACGTGGCCGGGCGCGATCGTCGGCGCCACGGGCATGGTCGTGCTGCAGGTCGCGGCCGGCTTCCTCTTCGTCTACACGCCGTCGAATCCCCTGCTGGCCACCTTCGCCGTGCTCATCGGGTTCCTCCTGTGGTTCCGCTTCATCGGAATCGTGATCCTCGTCTCCGCGGCGTGGATCGCCGTGGCCGCGAGCGACCGCGACGTTCCGCTCCGCTCCCCCGAGGACCGACTCGCGATGGAGCAGGCGGCCCTCGTCATCGCCGCTCAGGTCGGGGTGCGCGAGGCCGAGAAGGACCTCGCGCTGTCGCGCTGGCCGTGGCGCTGGAGCGCGAGGCGAAAGCTCGACGCGGCAGAGAAGCAACTGGCACGCGCACGGGCCGACGTCCCCGCGCCGCGCCGCGTGTCGCTCATCCCCGACTGAGCGGGGCTCGCGTCCTCCCCCGCGCGATCTCGATGTCGGAGGCCTTCGTTAGGCTCGGAGGGTGGCCCGTTCCGTACGTATCGTCTCCGTCAACGTCAATGGCATCCGTGCCGCCGTCCGCAAGGGCATGACCGAGTGGCTCGACGCCTCGGGCGCCGACATCGTGGCCCTGCAAGAGGTGCGCGCGACCGCCGATCAGCTGGCCGAGGCCCTGCCCGGGTGGGAGATCGTCAACGACGAGGCCCTGCAGAAGGGCCGCGCGGGCGTCGCCATCATCAGCCGCCTGCCCGGCGTCGAGACCCGAACGCACCTCGGTCCCGAGCCGCTCGACGCCTCCGGCCGGTGGATCGAGACCGACTTCGACATCGACGGCGAGACCGTCACGATCGTCAGCGCCTACGTGCACAGCGGCGAGGTCGACACCCCCAAGCAGGACGCCAAGTGGTTGTTCCTCGACGCGATGGAGCGCCGCCTCCCCGAGCTCAAGGCCGAGCGAGAGCTGGCCCTGGTGGTGGGCGACCTCAACGTCGGTCACCGCGAGCTCGACATCAAGAACTGGCGGGGCAACCGCAAGAACGCCGGCTTCCTCCCCCGCGAGCGCGCGTACCTCGACCGCTTCTTCGGGCCGGAGGGTGAGACGGTCGAGGGCGTCGACGGCTCGACCGGCACGGGCCTGGGCTGGATCGATGTGGGCCGCCGCGCGGTCGGCGAAGTAGACGGGCCCTACACGTTCTGGTCGATGCGCGGCAAAGCATTCGACACCGACAGCGGCTGGCGCATCGACTACCACGTCGCCACGCCATCCCTCGCCGAGCGGGTGACGTCGTACACGGTCGAGCGTGCCCCCTCGTACGACACCCGGTGGAGCGACCACGCACCGGTGATCGTGGACTACACGCTCGGGGGCTGACGGCAGCTCGCGGACGCCGGGGGGCCGGCATCCGCTCGCCTGCCCGTCCTCTTGCCGTCGGCCCACCGGGGCGGATCGACCGGGGGCGGAGGGGCTGCCCCCTCGGCACCTAGGATCGAGTGGTGACCCAGCAGCGCCTCTACTCCGGAATGCAGCCCTCCGCCGACAGCCTCCAGATCGGCAACTACATCGGGGCACTGCTGCAGTGGCGCGACCTCCAAGACGAGTACGACGCCTTCTTCTCGGTCGTCGACCTGCACGCCCTGACGCAGCCCGGCGATCCCGCCGAGCGTCGCGAGAAGACCCGTCGCACCGCCGCCCAGTACATCGCCGCCGGTATCGAGCCCTCTCGCTCGACCCTGTACGTGCAGTCGCACGTGCCGGCGCACGCCGAACTGCAGTGGGTGCTGTCGACCCTCACCGGTTTCGGCGAGGCCGGGCGCATGACGCAGTTCAAGGACAAGTCGGCGCGCTACGGCACGGATGCCACCAACGTCGGCCTCTTCACCTATCCGGTGCTGATGGCCGCCGACATCCTGCTGTACCAGACCGACGTCGTGCCCGTCGGCGACGACCAGAAGCAGCACATCGAGCTCACGCGCGACCTCGCCGAGCGTTTCAACCAGCGCTTCGGCGAGACCTTCACGGTGCCCAAGCCCGTCATCCAGCGCGAGACCGCCCGCATCTACGACCTGCAGAACCCGACGTCGAAGATGTCGAAATCGGCCGAGTCCGACGCGGGCGTGCTGTGGCTGCTCGACGACCCCAAGGTCAGCGCGAAGAAGATCATGCGCGCGGTCACCGACTCCGAGGGCGCGGTGCGCTTCGACCGCGACGAGAAGCCGGGCGTCTCGAACCTGCTGGTGATCTACTCGGCCCTGACGGGTCGAGACATCACCTCGATCGAGGACGAGTACGCCGGGCGCGGGTACGGCGACTTCAAGAAGGGCCTGGCCGAGGTCGTCGTGAACGAGTTCGAGCCCGTGCGCACCCGAGCCCTCGAGCTCCTCGACGACCCCGCCGAGCTCGACCGCGTGCTGGCCGTGAACGCCGGCAAGGCCGCCTCGGTCGCCGAGAAGACCCTCACCGAGGTGTACGACCGCATCGGCCTGCTCCGTCGCGGCTGACCGATCCCGTCCGACGCCCGCACGCCCTCCCGGGTCGTGCGGGCGTCGTCGTTCCCGTATCCGGGTCCCTTGGCGTGTGGCAGGGGAATCGGATCGGCGCACCAGAATCGGACCCCGGGCTCGTCGACATCCGGTTCTGGCGCGCCGATCCGATCCTGCGAGGCGCAGGCTCCACGCCCGCCGGTAGCGTGGCCGAATGGAACCGGAGACCCTGCGCACGTCCCGCCTCGAGCTGTCCACGCCCCGCGCCGGCGATGTCGCCGCCATCCACGAAGAGTGCCAGGATGCCGCGATCCAGCGGTTCACGACGGTGCCGTCACCGTATCTGCTCGCCGATGCGGAAGCATTCGTCGAGCTCGCGCACGGCTGGTGGGCCGAGGGGTCGGAGGCGACGTGGGCGATCCGGCTCGAGCAACGCCTCGTCGGGATGGTGGGCCTGACCAAGCTGCCGAGCGGCGCCCCGGAGATCGGGTACTGGGTGTCGTCGAGCGTGCGCGGGCGCGGCGTCGCGAGAGAGGCGGCACGAGCGGTGATCGATTGGGCCTTCTCCCCCGCGCATCCGGAACTGGCGCGCATCGAGTGGCGCGCGGTCGTCGGCAACGTCGGGTCGGCGCGCGTCGCGCGGTCCCTCGGCTTCCGCTACGAGGGGCTGCTGCGCCAGGCGCACGTGAATTCGCTCGGTCGCTCGGACCTGTGGGTGGCCGGCCTGCTGCGCGGCGACGACCGCCGACCCGTGAGCTGGCCGGTGGGCTGAGCCCCTTCCGGGGCACCGCCGCAAGGCCCGCCCCGATCTCGGGGGTCGGTGGCACCATGGACCCATGCCGGAGATGCCAGAGGTCGAAGGGCTCGTCGAGTTCCTGCGGGGGCGACTCGCGGGGCTCCGTTTCGAGAGATCGACCGTGTCGGCCATCAACGCCCTCAAGACGTACGACCCGCCCCTGACCGATCTGGTCGGCGCCCAGGTGACGGCCGTCGAGCGGCACGGCAAGTTCGTCGACGTGGCGACCGACGGTGGCATCCACCTCGTCTTCCATCTCGCCAAGGCGGGCTGGCTGCGGTGGTACGACGCACTGCCGACGACCCTCATCAAACCCGGCAAGACTCCGATCGCGCTGCGCGTCGGCTTCGACGACGGATCGGGCTTCGACCTCACCGAGGCAGGAACGAAGAAGTCGCTGGCCGTCTACGCCGTGACCGATCCGGCTGAGGTACCGGGCATCGCCCGTCTCGGCCCCGACCCGCTCGACGACGATTTCGGTCGAGCCGAGTTCGGCGCGCTGCTCACGGGGCGCCGCACGCAGATCAAGGGAGTGCTGCGCGACCAGTCGATCATCGCGGGGGTCGGAAACGCCTACTCCGACGAGATCTTGCACGCGGCCAAGATGTCGCCGTACGCCCTGGCGGCCAACCTCTCCGACGAAGAGGTGGATCACCTCTTCGCAGCCATGACCACGACTCTCGCCGAAGCGATCACCGTCGCCCGGGGGAAGCCGCCTGCGGAACTCAAAGACGCGAAGCGCCGCGGCATGCGCGTGCACGGCCGCCGAGGTGAGGCGTGCCCGGTGTGCGGCGACGAGGTGCGCAGCGTGTTCTTCGCCGACAACTCCCTCGAGTACTGCCCCACGTGTCAGACCGGCGGCAAGCTCCTGGCCGACCGGCGCTTGTCGCGGTTGCTCAAGTAGCTAGGGGCATCGACCGTCGACTGCTCGAAACGTCGCCGTATGACCGGGAATGAAACCGCGGAGGGCACGTTGAGTAGGATCAGAAGTGCAAAAACGTGCTCCGGGGTCGGTGAGAATCCGAACCGGCGGTGACAGTCCGCGAACCCTGCCGCTCACGCGGGAGGGCCGATCCGGTGGAATTCCGGGACCGACGGTGATGCGAGGGTCAGCTCTCGCTAGTCCGGATAGGAGGCAGCACGGATGGCGCGACGCGCCTTCCCGCTGGCCCTGCCCCGATTCCGCGGGAAGGACAAGGAAATGGCATCCGCCGTCGAGATCGACGCCATGCGGCGAGCGCTGCAGCTCGCCCGGCGCGGGCCGCGCGGGCTGAATCCCCAGGTGGGTGCCGTGATCCTCTCCCCCGCCGGAGAGATCCTCGCCGAGGGCTACCACCGCGGCGCCGGCACCGCGCACGCCGAGGTCGACGCCCTCTCGAGGTTGTCGCCGGATGCCGCGCGCGGCGCCACCGCCGTCGTCACCCTCGAGCCCTGCAATCACACCGGTCGCACCGGGCCCTGTGCACTCGCGCTCATCGAGGCCGGCATCGGCCGCGTCGTCTACGCCCTCGACGACCCCACCGACGCCGCGTCGGGTGGGGCAGACCGACTGCGCGCGGCCGGGGTCGACGTCGAGAGCGGGGCGGAGCGCGAGGCGGCGGAAGCGCTCGTGCACGACTGGGCCGTCCTCAAGCGCACCGGTCGCCCGCACGTCACCGTCAAGTGGGCGCAGAGCCTCGACGGCCGCGCCGCCGCCGACGACGGCTCGAGCCAGTGGATCACCGGTCCCGCCGCGCGTCGCGACGTGCACGCCCGACGCGCCCGGGCCGATGCGATCGTCGCCGGTACGGGAACCGTGCGAGCCGACGATCCGGCACTGACCGCGCGCGCCGATGACGGTTCCCTGCTCGAGACCCAGCCCGTGCCCGTGGTCGTCGGCCGCAGCGAGACGGCCCCGGATGCCGCCGTCCGCCGCCACCCGCGCACGCCCCTGTTCTACGACTCGCACGACCTGGCCGCCGTGCTCGCCGACCTGGGCGAGAAGGGGATCCAGCGGGTGTTCGTGGAAGGCGGGCCGACGCTTGCGAGCGCCGTCGTCCGCGCCGGTCTCGCCGACGAACTGCTGGTCTACCTCGCCCCCGTGCTGCTGGGCGGGTCGCGTCTCGCCCTCGGCGACGTGGGGGTGCCCACCATCGCGGATGCCCGTCGGCTGGCCGTGGCATCCGTCCAGAACCTCGGCGATGATCTGCTGATCGTCGCCCACCCCAGCTCGGATCGAGAGGGAGAATCCTGATGTTCACCGGAATCGTGGAAGAGATCGGTGCCGTCACCGCCGTCGAACCCTCGGGCGACGGCGTGCGGCTGACGTTGCGCGCCCCCCTCTCGGTATCGGATGCCGGCCACGGCGATTCGATCTCGGTCAGCGGCGTGTGCCTCACGGTCGTCGAACAGGGCGAGGACTGGTTCACCGCCGACGTCATGAAGCAGACCCTCGACATGTCGACCCTCGCCGATGTCGCTCCGGGGCGCCCGGTGAACCTCGAGCGGGCCACCGCGGCCCACGGTCGCCTGGGGGGTCACATCGTGCAGGGGCACATCGACGGCACCGGCGTGGTGCGCGACGTGCGGCCCGGAGCCCAGTGGAGCGTCGTGCGGGTCGGCATCCCGGCCCACCTGGCTCCCCTCGTGGTCGACAAGGGGTCCATCGCGATCGACGGTGTCTCGCTCACGGTGAGCGCCGTCAGCGAGGCCGACGAGGTCGAGCCCTGGCTCGAGGTGTCTCTCATCCCCGAGACCCTCGAGGCGACGACGCTCGGCCGCGCCGAGGCCGGCACCCCCGTCAACCTCGAGACCGACATCCTCGCGCGCCACGTCCAGCGCATGCTCGCCTTCCGTACGACAGAGAATCCCGCGGCGACCGCCGCACAGACCGAGAGGGGCTCCCGATGAGCCTGTCCACCATCCCCGAGGCCCTCGAGGCCCTTCGTCAGGGTCGCCCGATCCTGGTCGCCGACGACGAGAACCGCGAGAACGAGGGAGACGTCATCCTCTCGGCGCAGCTGGCCACCCCCGAGGCCCTCGCGTGGACCGTGCGGTGGTCGAGCGGGTACGTGTGCGCGCCCATGCCGGCCGAGTGGGCCGACCGCCTCGACCTGCCGCCCATGGTCGAGGTCAACCAGGACGCCCGCGGCACCGCGTACACGGTGAGCGTCGACGCCGCGACCGGTGTGACCACCGGCATCAGCGCTGCCGACCGCGCGCGCACGCTGAACGTGCTGGCCGACCCCGAATCGGTCCCGACGAGCGTCATCCGCCCGGGTCACGTCCTGCCGCTGCGCGCCGTCGACGGCGGCGTCCGCGAACGCGCCGGTCACACCGAGGCCGCGGTCGACCTCATGCGCCTCGCGGGCCTGGAGCCCGTCGGCGCGATCGCCGAGGTCGTGGCCGAGGACGGCAGCATGATGCGCCTGCCCGGGCTCTTCGAGCTCGGCGAGCGCGACGGCATCCCGGTCATCACGATCGAGCAGCTCATCGGTTACCTGAACGACACCGATCCGCTGCCGGCGACCGCCCCCGCGCGACGCCGCGTGAGCCTGCGCGCCGAGTCGAACGTCCCCACCTCGCACGGCACGTTCCGCTTCCTCGCCTACAAGGACCGCATCACCGGCACCGACCACCTCGCGGTGGTCTCGGGCGACCTCACCGAGAAGGCTCCTTTGGTGCGCGTGCACTCGGAGTGCCTCACGGGCGAGGCGTTCGGCTCGCTCAAGTGCGAGTGCGGTCCCCAGCTCGAGGCGGCGCTCGACACGATCGACCGCGACGGCGGCATCGTCATCTACATGCGCGGTCACGAGGGTCGCGGGATCGGCCTCATCAACAAGCTGCGCGCGTACAACCTGCAGGAGCGCGGCCTCGACACCGTCGACGCCAACCTCGCTCTGGGCCTGCCCGCCGATGCGCGTGACTATGCCGCGGCCGCCGGCATCCTGTCGGACCTCGGGGTCGACAAGGTGCGCCTGCTGACCAACAACACCGACAAGGTCGCGCAGCTGCGCGGCTTCGGTCTGGACGTCGTCGAGCAGGTTCCGCTGCTCGTGGGCGTGGGACCCAACAACCACCAGTACCTCGAGACGAAGCGCGACCGCATGGGCCACGTCATCGCCGAGGACGACCTGCGCGACGCCCTCGCGCACATGAAGGAAGAGAGCGCCTGATGGCTGGCAGTGGAGCACCAGAGACCGGCGGCATCGATGCGTCGGGCCTGAACGTCGTCGTGATCGCCGGCACCTGGCACGAGGTCATCACCGACGGGCTGATCGCCGGCGCGAAGCGGGTGCTGGATGCCACGGGCGCGACGTACCGCGTCGTGCGGGTGCCCGGTTCGTTCGAGCTGCCCGTGGCCGCTCGCGCGGCCTTCGAGGGCGGGGCGGATGCCGTGGTCGCCCTCGGCGTGATCATCCGGGGCGGGACGCCGCACTTCGAGTTCGTCTCGTCTGCGGCGACCGACGGTCTCACGCGCGTGGCGATCGACGCAGGCAAGCCCGTCGGCTTCGGGGTGCTGACCCTCGACGACGAGCAGCAGGGTCTCGACCGCGCGGGCCTGGCCGGCTCGAAGGAGGACAAGGGCGCCGAGGCCGCCGACGCGGCCCTGCGCACGGCGTTGGTGCTGCGCGACCTGCGCGGCTGACGCGCGGCGGCGGCGGCCGCCCCTCGTCTCATTCACCGATGATTTGTCTTTTCGTTTTCTGGACGCCGTTCAAAAAACGAGGCATGCGTCTTAACTTCTTCTCGTCAGTGTTCGCCGGCGACCCGAGCACGACCCGGGCTCCGACGGACTCATCGCCCACGAAGGAGAAGAAACCATGGTGGAACTGAGTCGACGCGGTCTGATCCTGGGGGGCGCAGCGAGCATCGCCGGCGCTGCTGCCCTCCCGCTCTTCGGACCGCCTCTCGCGGCCAACGCCGCCGCGGAATACCTGGAATGCACGTTCTCGGGATTGCCGGGCGGCGACACCCTCACCTTCACCAACTACGGCGTCGACCGGGTCATGGCGACCTGGACCCGCGACGGCCAGATCCTCGAGCAGAACCGTCTCGATTGGAAAGGCGACGGCACCGACCTCCGGTGGTGGAACCGAGACCCGCACCAGGGGCGCGTCCTGCCGTCGTACCCGATCGACCCGCAGACCGGGATCTTCAGCGAAGCCCGCGGCGACGAGCAGTACCGGATCAACGTCAACGGCTTCGGCATCATCGTCATGCGGGGCGCCGGACAGATCGTGCGCTTCCAGGTCGTCGGCAACAACGGACGCCACCACTACGGCGAGGCTCCCCGCAACGGCTCGCCCGCTGCGGTCTCACGCCTGCTCGACACATTCATCGATCAGACCCACACGCTGAACAACCAGTTCACCGCCTACCAGACCGCCGTACGCCAGTACGTGGGGATCGGCATGGCGTCGCTGGCGACCGGCATCGCACTGCTGGTGGTCAACGGCGCGAACCCGGTCGCGGCGATCGCCTTCGTCGCCACCGTGACCGCGGTCGGCATCAACGGCATCGCCAACATCCGCAACGCCCAGAACGCCTACATGGGCACGTACAACAACATGATCACGACGTTCAACCGGATCACCGAGGCGCTCGGGTTCGGGGCCGTCGACATCCCCTACTTCAACATCGGCGCCGTCACCTGGAACAACGCCGCACAGCAGCGCCGGCCGTCGCCCAGCTACGTGCTCTTCCCCGCTTCGGGGTCGAACGGCTGAGACGCTCCGGCGCGTCGATGGCGCGTCGCCTCGGCGGCGCGCCATCGCGCCGGGCGGGCGGGGCGGGCACCACGGCCGCAGCCCCCGGATGCCATGGCGCTGAGGGCGGCCTTGCTGGCGACGGCACCGCGGTTTCTCTAACGTGACGGACATGGAGATCCTGCGCAGCGTCGTCGTCCTCGTCCACCTCGTCGGCTTCGCCATCCTCTTCGGTGCCTGGGTCGTCGAGGCCGTGGCCCGCCGCGTACGCGTGACGCCGGTGATGAACTACGCGCTCGTCATCTCCCTGGTCACCGGTCTCGCCCTCTCCGCGCCATGGGGCCTCGACCATGACCTCAATTACGCCAAGATCGGCATCAAGCTGGTCGTGCTGATCGTGATCGGCGCACTGCTGGGCATCGGATCGGCCCGTCAGAAGCGCACGGGCACGCTTTCCCCCGCGATCTTCTGGCCCATCGGCATCCTGACGCTGCTCAACGCCGGTCTCGCGGTCGTCTGGCACTGACGAGACCGGCATTCGGCGTCCGCTCAGCGCGCGCATAGACTGGAGGGTCTAGACGCCCCTCACTCGGGGACGTTCCCGGTGCTCCTTCGCGCACCCGCTCACACACACCCCCGTGATCGCGGCGCGCCACCGCTGCGCCCCATCCCGGACGCGATTGATCGACCTTCTCGTCAGGCAGTCATGACCACCTCCTCTCCCTCCACCCGATCGGCCTCAGCACCCGCGAACCCCCGTTCGCGCGTCATCACCGCGAGCCTCATCGGCACCACGATCGAGTTCTACGACTTCTACGCGTACGCCACCGCCGCGGTCCTCGTCTTCCCGATCCTCTTCTTCCCGACCGGCAACGAGACCACCTCGCTGCTGCTGTCGTTCAGCGTCTTCGGCGCCGCCATGGTCGCGCGCCCCCTCGGCGCGATCGTCTTCGGTCACTTCGGAGACCGCTTCGGCCGCAAGGCCACCCTCGTGGCCTCTCTGCTCACGATGGGTGTCGCCACCTTCCTGATCGGCTGCCTGCCCACCTTCAACGAGATCGGCGTGTGGGCCGCCGTGCTGCTGCTGATCATGCGTCTCGCGCAGGGCTTCGCGCTCGGCGGCGAATGGTCGGGCGCGGCCCTCGTCGCGACCGAGAACGCCCCGAAGGGCAAGCGCGCCCTGTTCGGCACGTTCCCCCAGCTGGGCGCCCCGATCGGCTTCATCATCGCCAACACGGTGTTCCTCGTCATCAACTTCGCGCTGCCGCACCCCGACGGCACGGCGCAGCGGTCGGTGGAGTTCCTCACCTGGGGCTGGCGCGTGCCGTTCCTGTTCTCGGCCGTGATGGTCATCGTGGGCCTCTACGTGCGCCTCAAGCTCGTCGAGAGCGAGTCGTTCGCCAAGGCCGAGAAGAGCGGCGCGATCCGCAAGTTCCCGCTCGGCGAGGTCATCCGCCGCAATTGGAAGCAGCTGATCCTCGGCACCTTCATCATGCTGGCCACCTACGTGCTCTTCTACCTGATGACGAGCTTCACCCTGTCGTACGGCACCAAGCCCACCGCCGAGGGCGCGGCCGCCGCGGCTGAGAAGGCCGGCACCGCGTTCAACGCCGCCACATACGTTCCCGGCCTCGGCTTCGGCTACACCGATTTCGTCATCATGCAGATCATCGGTGTCGTGTTCTTCGGTGTCTTCACGATGCTCTCCGGCCCGGTGGCCGACGCGATCGGTCGCAAGCGACTGCTGATCGGCGTGACGATCGGCATCATCGTGTTCGGTCTGCTGTTCTCGGTGTTCCTCCTGCCCGCCGCCGATGCGAAGTTCACCGGCGCCCTCGTGCAGGCGTTCCTCGTCTTCGGGTTCCTGCTCATGGGTGCGACGTTCGGCCCGATGGGCGCGGTCCTGCCGGAGCTGTTCCCGACCAACACCCGCTACACCGGCTCGGCCATCTCGTACAACGTCTCGTCGATCCTCGGCGCGGCCCTCGCGCCGATCGTCGCCGTGGCGCTGTGGGCGGCCGGAGACGGCAACCCGTGGCTGGTGGGCCTGTACCTCTCGGCCATGGGCGTGCTGACCCTCGTCGCGCTCGTGCTCTCGCCCGAGACGAAGGACGTCGACTACGACGACAACATCGCCGCCGGAGCGACCGCGCCGTAACGCGTCCGCCTTCGACACACCGGATGCCACGGGGCCTGTGCCTCGTGGCATCCGGCTTTCTGCTCATCGCCGAGAAAGGCGACCGACGGGGTCGGTGGCGCGAGGTACGGTCGAAGCAACCCCATTTTCTTCCCGAGGTGAGCATGTCCGTTCCCGCTCCCGCGCGCGGTCGGCGCGGCCGCCGTGTGCCCGAGGGCCCGCGCGCGTCGTTCCGTCAGCTGCTGCCCTTCCTTCTCGAGCACAAGCGCACGCTCGCCGTCGTCGGGGTGCTCAGCGTCCTCGGCGCCGCCGCCACCCTCGCGCAACCCCTACTCGTGGGCCAGGTCATCTCCCGCGTGCAGAACGCCGTCCCGCTGGGAGCCCTCGTGTGGCTGCTGGTTGTATTCGTCGTGCTCTCGTCGGTCATCTCGGGCTTCCAGCACTATCTGCTGCAGCGCACGGGCACCGCGGTCGTCTTCTCGAGCCGGCGCCGGCTCATCGGACGCATCCTGCGCCTGCCCATCAGCGAGTTCGACGCCCGCCGGACGGGCGACCTCGTCTCGCGCGTGGGCACGGACACAACGCTGCTGTATGCCGTGCTCACGCAGGGATTCGCGGATGCCGTGGGCAACGCGCTCATCCTCGTCGGGGCGGTCATCGCGATGGCGTTCATCGACCCGCTGCTTCTCGTGCTCATCGTGGTGGTCGTGGGCGCCTCGCTCGCGGTGGTCGTGCTGCTGAGCACACGCATCCGCGCGGCCTCCGCCGTCCAGCAGGCCAAGGTCGGCGAGCTGTCGTCGGGAGTCGAGCGGGCGGTGGGCTCGATTCGCACCATCCGCGCGTCGGGAGCCACCGATCGCGAGATCGCCGCCGTCACCGAGGACGCCACAGCCGCCTACGCGGCGGGGGTGCGCATCGCGCGCGTCTCGGCGCTGATCGTGCCGATCGCCTTCGTCGCCCTGCAGGTGTCGCTGTTGGTCGTGCTCGGCGTCGGCGGGTACCGCGTGGCATCCGGGGCCATCGACGTCGCCTCTCTCGTCACGTTCGTGATCTTCCTGTTCCTGCTCGTGCAGCCGCTCGCCTCGGCGATCGGTGCGATCACCTCGGTGAACCAGGCGCTCGGCGCGCTCGGTCGGATCCAGGAGGTGCTCGACCTCCCCCTCGAAGACGACGACGACCGGCCCTCGACGGCCACCCCGGTGCCGCATGCCGCCGCCCTCGAGTTCCGCGACGTGCACTTCCGCTACCCCGATCACGTCGTGAAGGCGCGAGAGGCCGCCGCGCAGGAAGCGCGCTCGGTGCTCGCCGAGGTGCACCTGGATACAGGCGATGCGGAGCCGGAGAGCGACCACGAGGTGCTGCGCGGGGTGTCGTTCACCGTCCCGCGAGGAGCGCGCGTGGCGCTCGTCGGCCCCTCGGGCGCGGGTAAGAGCACGGTCCTCTCCCTCGTCGAGCGCTTCTACGACCCGACGAGCGGGGCGATCCTCGTCGACGGGACCGACGCCCGCGATCTCGCGCGCGCAGACCTGCGCGCCCGCTTCGGCTACGTCGAGCAGGACGCCCCGACCCTCGCCGGCACGATTGCCGACAACCTCCGCCTCGCCTCGCCCGACGCCACGGATGCCGAGTGCGAGCGGGTCCTTCGCGCGGTGAACCTGGGCGACGTGCTCGAGCGCAACACCCTCGGCATCGACGCCCCCGTGGGCGAGGACGGCGTCATGCTCTCCGGTGGAGAGCGTCAGCGCCTCGCGATCGCGCGCGCCCTGCTGGCCGCTCCCCCGGTGCTGCTGCTCGACGAGTCGACCTCGTCGCTCGACGGCGTCAACGAGCAGCGCATGCGCGAGGCGATCGACGCGGTCGCGACCGACCGCACGCTGCTCGTCATCGCGCACCGTCTGTCGACCGTCGTCGACAGCGATCTCATCGTCGTGCTCGAGAACGGCCGGGTGGTGGGCCAGGGCACGCACAGCGAGCTCGTGGCATCCACTCCGCTGTATCGCGACCTCGCGAAGCATCAGCTGCTGGTCTGAACGACGGCTCAGTCGCGCACGACCTGATTGAGAGCGGCCCAGCCGAGCGCCGGCGACGACGGGGCGACGCTCTCCGGAGCGCTGAACATCGTCGACGCCCAGTCGTGCGCGACGCTGTAGGCGGCCTCGGCGATCGCCGAGCCCGCGCTGACGCGACTTGCTCCGGCACGGGCAAGCTCGCCGATCGACAACGTCCCGGGCCCGAACGCGACGTTGACCGGCAGCGTTGTCGCCCCCACGAGGGCACGGACGGTCGCTGCCGACAACGCGCCGAGGACGAAGATGCCACTCGCCCCCGCGTTCGCGTAGACGGCCGCACGCGACAGCGTCTCCGCCATCCAGTCGTCGCCTCCCGGCTCTCCCAGGCGGTGTGTGTCGATGCGGGCGTTGATGAAGAGCGGTATTCCGGCGTTCTCTGCAGCGGCGCGGGCCGCGCTGATGCGTTGCTCCTGCTGCGCCATCGGCATAAGAGAATCCTCGATGTTCACGCCCGAGACGCCCATCTCAAGGACGGAGGAGATGGTGGCGGCGACGTCGCTCGCCGTCTCACCGTAGCCACGCTCGATGTCGACGCTGACCGGGACGTTCACCGCTGCCACGATCCGTCTCAGGGAGTCGATCGCCCCGTCGCCGGTCAGCTCGTTCCCGTCCCGTTGGCCCCGCGACCACGCGACACCGGCGCTGGTCGTGGCGATCGCCCGCGCCCCGGCAGCGAGGACCACTCGTGCCGATGCAGCATCCCAGACGTTGGGCAGGACGATCGGCACGCCGGGCACGTGCATCGCGTGGAATTCCCGGGTGCGCTCGAGGTGCGTGGTCATCTCACAATCTCAGCACACCCCTTCATCACTCCTCGGACGATCGGATCCGCGCACGAATCCCGGTCTGTCATCCAGCCGAACGGTGATCTGGGAGAGGGGATCGACATTCGATGCGTCCCCTCCGCCATCGACGCCGGTGTCCCCCATCGAGAACGGGAGGGGCGTCGATACGAGGGCTCGCCCCGTCCGCACGAAACGGGCGGGGCGAGCAAGCCGGTCTCAGGACCGCTGCAGGCGGTACCGCAGGGCGGCGAGCTCGGCGCGCAGGGCGGCCGGCAGGTGCGCACCGAAGGTGTCGTAGAACTGTTCCGTCAGGTCGGCCTCGGCGAGCCACGAGGCGCGGTCGATCGAGAACAGCTCTTCGAGATCCGCAGCGGGAAGGTCCAGACCCGACAGCTCGAGGTCCTCGATCTTCGGGAGGCGTCCGATCGGGCTGTCGACGGCGTCGACCTGGCCGTCGACGCGACGGATGATCCAGTCGATCACGCGGGCGTTGTCACCGAATCCGGGCCAGAGGAAGCGTCCGTCGTCGCCCTTGCGGAACCAGTTGACCTGGAAGATGCGCGGTGCGCGGTCGAAGCGCAGCTTCTGGCCGACCTTCAGCCAGTGGCCGAAGTAGTCGCCCATGTTGTACCCGCAGAAGGGCAGCATCGCGAACGGGTCGCGGCGGAGCTCGCCGACCGTGCCCTCCTGCGCCGCCGTCTTCTCGCTCGACACGGTCGAGCCGATGAACACGCCGTGCGACCAGTCGGTGGCCTCGACCACCAGCGGCACGTTGGTGGCGCGGCGACCGCCGAACAGGATCACATCGAGCGGTACACCCTCGGGGGCCTCCCAGTCCTCGGCGATCTGCGGGCACTGCGCGGCCCCCACGGTGAAGCGCGAGTTGGGGTGCGCGGCGGGGCGGCCCGACGCGGGGGTCCAGGGCTTTCCCTCCCAGTCGATGAGGTGCGGGGGCGCCTCGTCGGTCAGGCCCTCCCACCAGACGTCGCCGTCGGGGCGGAGAGCGACGTTCGTGAAGATCGTGTTGCCCCAGAGCGTCTCGATCGCGGTGACGTTGGTCGACTCGCCGGTGCCGGGCGCGACGCCGAAGAAGCCGGCCTCGGGGTTGATGGCCCACAGGCGCCCGTCCTCGCCGGGGCGGATCCACGTGATGTCGTCGCCGAGGGTCTCGACGCGCCAGCCGGGAATCGTCGGCCGCAGCATCGCGAGGTTCGTCTTGCCGCAGGCCGAGGGGAACGCGGCAGCCACGTGGTACGCCTTGCCAGCCGGGTCGATCACGCGGATGAGCAGCATGTGCTCGGCGAGCCAGCCCTCGTCGCGCGCCGATGACCGAGGCGATGCGCAGGGCGAAGCACTTCTTCGCAAGGATCGCGTTTCCGCCGTACCCCGAGCCGAACGACCACACCTCGAGCGTGTCGGGGAAGTGCACGATGTACTTCTCGTCGTTGCAGGGCCAGGCGACGTCGTCCTCGCCGGGGGCGAGCGGCGCCCCGACCGAGTGCACGGTCTTGACCCAGGGCGCTCCGTTCGCGATCTGCTGGGTGACCGAGGTGCCGACGCGGGTCATGACACCGATGGATGCCACCGCGTAGGCGCTGTCGGTGATCTGCACGCCGATGTGGCTGAGGGGCCCGCCCACCGCGCCCATCGAGAAGGGGACGACGTACATCGTGCGCCCGCGCATCGAACCCTCGAAGACGCCGTCGAGGGTCTCGCGGATCTCGGCGGGTGCGATCCAGTTGTTCGTGGGGCCCGCATCTTCCTCGCGATTCGAGGCGATGTACGTGCGCGACTCGAGACGGGCGACGTCGCCGGGGTGCGAGCGGGCGAGGTACGAGCCGGGGCGCCATTCGGGGTTCAGCTTGATGAGCTTGCCCTCATCGACCATCTCGCGAAGGAGCGCATCGTTCTCGGCCGCCGAGCCGTCGATCCAATGGATGCGGTCGGGCTGGGTGAGGGCGGCCACCTGGTCGACCCAGGCGATGAGGGCGGCCAGACCGGGGCCCTCGACGGCGGGGCGAGCGCCATGACCGGCGCGGTGCGCGCGGTCGACGCGTGCGGTGGGCGCTACGGTGCGCGGGGTGGAGTGGAAGATGTCGGCGAGTGCCATGTCGTTCTCCTCGGTTGAGAGCGAAATCGGTGGTCTTCCTCCATGTTGGGCGCCTGCGCCGGTTCTTTCTGAGAAAAAGTACGTTAAGAATCGCGTATTTTTCGATATGGTCAAGGAATGGCATCGTCGTTCGAGCTCACGACCCTCGGTCACCGCATCCGGCACCACCGTCTCGCCCGCGGCTACACCCTCGACGAGCTCGGCGCGCTGGTCGGGGTCGCCGGCAGCCAGCTGAGCCTCATCGAGAACGGCAAGCGCGAACCCAAGCTCTCGCTCCTGCAGGAGATCGCCCGCGCCACCGAGACCGAGGTCACCGAACTGCTCTCGCGCGAACCCCCGAATCGCCGTGCCGCTCTCGAGATCGAGCTTGAACGCGCCCAGACCAGTCCGTTCTTCCGGCAGCTCGGCATCCCTCCCGTCAAGGTCACCAAGGGAACGAGCGACGACACGATCGAAGCCGTGCTGGGTCTGCACCGCGAACTCCAGCGGCGCGAGCGCGAGACGATCGCGAGCCCCGAGGAAGCCCGCCGCGCCAACACCGAACTGCGCCTGCGCATGCGCGAGATGTCGAACCACCTGCCCGAGATCGAACGACTCGCAGAGAAGCAGCTCAAAGCCGCCGGGCACTCGACGGGCGCCCTCACCCACCGCACGGTCAGCATCATGGCGGAACAGCTCGGCTTCGAGCTCATCTACGTCAGCGACCTGCCGCACTCGGCCCGCTCGGTCACCGACCTCGAGAACGGGCGCATCTATCTGCCGCCGGCCTCGATCCCCGGGGGACACGGACTGCGCTCGATGGCGCTGCAGGCGATGGCGCACCGACTGCTCGGACACCGCCCGCCCACCGACTACGCCGACTTCCTCCAGCAGCGGCTCGAGATCAACTACTACGCCGCGTGCTGCCTCATGCCCGAGACGAGCGCGGTCGCCTTCCTCACCCAGGCGAAGAAGGATCGCAACCTCGCCGTCGAGGACTTCCGCGACGCGTTCGGGGTGACCCACGAAGCCGCGGCCATGCGCATGACGAACCTGATGACGGTGCACCTCGGCATCCGCCTGCATTTCATGCGCGTGGACGGCGACGGCGCCATCTCGCGCGCGTACGAGAACGACGACCTGCCGCTTCCGACGGACGTCACCGGTTCGGTCGAGGGCCAGATCGTCTGCAAGAAGTTCTCGGCGCGGTCGGCGTTCGACGAGCACAACCGCACCACCGAGCACTACCAGTACACCGACACCCCCGCCGGAACCTACTGGTGCTCGACCCAGACGGGCAGCACCTCGAGCGGCGACTTCTCGATCACCGTGGGCGTGCCGTTCGACGACGCCCGGTGGTTCCGCGGACGGGAGACCCCCACACGCGGTGTCTCCCGCTGCCCCGACGAATCGTGCTGCCGCCGCCCCGACACCGAGGCCGCGGAGCGCTGGTCGGGCAAGGCGTGGCCGAGTGCCCGCGTGCACCAGTACATGTTCTCGCCGCTCCCCCGCGGCATGTTCCCGGGCGTCGACGACGCCGAGGTGTTCGCTTTCCTGGATCGGCACGCGAACGGCTGATTACCGTTCGGTGGGTCCGGGTGAGCCAAACTCCTGACAAACAGGGCTGGACCGCCGCAGATCGCCCCACACCACGCTCCACTCCCCGGAGACTCAGGAGCCTCGGGCGGTCGAGGGGACGAGAACGACGGATGCCACGACCCCAGCCCTCGCGGGGCGCCGGGATCGCGGCATCCGGTGTCGTCAGGCGTAGGGGTTCGCCGTCAGCGTGTACTTCGTCTGCAGGTACTCGTGGATGCCCTCGTCGCCGCCCTCGCGGCCGAGGCCCGACTGCTTCCAGCCGCCGAAGGGGGCGGCAGCGTTGGAGACGACGCCGACGTTCAGGCCCATCATCCCCGTCTCGAGCTTGTCGATCATGCGCTGTCCGCGCGCGAGCGACTCGGTGAAGACGTACGAGACCAGGCCGTACTCGGTGTCGTTGGCGAGGCGCACGGCGTCGTCCTCGTCGTCGAAGGCGACGATCGCGAGGACCGGTCCGAAGATCTCCTCACGCAGGATGTCGCTGCCGGGCTGCACGTCCGCCACGACGGTCGGCTCGAAGAAGGTGCCGGGGCCGTCGACGGGCGCGCCGCCGGTGGTGACGGTGGCTCCGCGCTCGACGGCATCCCCCACGAGGGTCTTGGCCTTGTCGACGGCACGGTCGTCGATGAGGGGGCCGATCTGCACGCCCTCCTCGGTGCCGCGGCCGATCCTCATCGCCCGCACGCGCTCGGTGACCCGCGCGGTGAACTCCTCGACGATCGAGCGCTGCACGATGAAGCGGTTTGCGGCGGTGCACGCCTGGCCGATGTTGCGGAACTTCGCGAGCATCGCGCCCTCGACCGCCTTGTCGAGGTCGGCGTCGTCGAACACGACGAAGGGCGCGTTGCCGCCGAGCTCCATCGAGGTGCGTAGCACACCGGGTGCGGCCTGCTGCAGCAGCTTCACGCCGACCGGGGTCGAACCCGTGAACGACAGCTTGCGCAGCCGCGGGTCGGAGATGATGCGCTCCGAGACCGGGCCGGTGTTCGTGGTCGTGACCACGTTGACGACTCCGGCGGGCAGCCCCGCGTCCTGCAGGATCTGCGCGAAGAACAGCGTGGTGAGCGGGGTGAGGGTGGCCGGCTTGATGACGACCGTGCACCCGGCGGCGAGCGCGGGCGCGATCTTGCGGGTGGCCATCGCGAGGGGGAAGTTCCACGGGGTGATCAGGTAGCAGGGCCCCACGGGGTGCTGCGTCACGATCATGCGACCGGTGCCCTCGGGGTTCGCGCCGTAGCGACCCTGGGTGTGCGCGGTGACCTCGCTGAACCAGCGGAGGAACTCCCCTCCGTAGCCGACCTCGCCGCGCGCCTCGGCGAGGGGCTTGCCCATCTCGAGGGTCATCAGCAGCGCGACGTCTTCCTTGCGCTCCTGCAGCAGGTCGAAGGCGCGGCGCAGGATCTCGGCACGCTCACGAGCCGGGGTCGCCGCCCACGACGGGAACGCCTCGGCCGCGGCATCCATCGCGGCGACACCGTCGTCGACGCTCGCGTCGGCGATCTCGCGGATGACCTCGCCGGTGGCGGGGTCGTTGACCGCGACGGTCTTGCCCCCTTCGGCTGCGCGCCACTCGCCGTTGATCAGCAGACCGGTGGGCACGGATGCCAGCAGCTCGCTCTCGCGCGAATCAGTCATGAATCCTCCTGGATCGGGGCGGGGGTATACCGCCCATTCTTCTCAGCACGCGGGTGCGTGCCGATATACCTGGCGTACAAGGGGGTGGTTGCGGTCGCCGTCACGGCGAGTCCATACGCCGTATGGATGCCCGTTTCGTGTGCGCACGGCCGGCGGGCCGGCGTTACACGCACGCAGAAACGCTTCCCGCACGCGGAAACACGAGGTGCTCGCGTTTCTGCGTGCGGATCGCGTTTCTGCGTGGGTGGGGCGGATGCCTCACGACGCCGGGCTGCGAAATCCGGGCGGCTTCGGCATCCGCGCACCGCCGGCGTCACGCATAAACGCTTCCCGCACGCGGAAACACGAGGTGCTCGCGTTTCTGCGTGCGGATCGCGTTTCTGCGTGGGTGGGGCGGATGCCTCACGACGCCGGGCTGCGAAATCCGGGCGGCTGCGCAACCCAGGCGCTCCGGCATCCGGGCGCTGCGGCATTCGGGCTCCGGCATCCGGGCGGCTTCGGCATCCGCGCACCGCCGGGTCCACGCAAAAACGCTTCCCGCACGCGGAAACGCGAGGTGCTCGCGTTTCTGCGCGCGGATCGCGTTTCCGCGTGAGGCAGGGCGGATGCCGGGCCGGGGCGTCAGCGCGATGCCGCGGCCATCGGCGCCGCCATCGCGCCCGCCAGGAATCGCTCCAGCCCCGCCGCATCGCCCAGCGCGAGCACCTGCGCGACGTACTGGTCGGGACGCACGAGCACCACGGCCCCCGCAGCGCCGATGCCGCGCTCGGCGAAGACGTCGCTGGTCGTCCAGGCCGAGGGCGCGGCGGCGAAGACCTTCTCGAGGTCGGTGAGACCCAGCGGCCCCGACCGGGGGCGAAACAGCGAGGGGACCTCGACCACGTCCTCCCAACGCCCCGGGAACACGACCTTGACGTCGAACACCGCGTCGGGGTCGGCCCCTTCGGGGGTGAACCGCTCGACGACGGCCCGCGCGGCCTCGCCCCACTCCCGCAGCGCCGAGCCCTCGGCATCCGCGAAGGCATACAGACGCCACCGCCCGTCGGCTTTCGCGTGGTGGCCCAGGTGCACGGCGTTGCCGTCGCACACCCGCACGACCTCGACGCTGTGGAAGCGCTTTCCGACGGGGAATCCGGATGCCAGCTCCTGGGCCGCGTCGGCGGCGACGATCCGCGACGAGGCGTAGTGCGTACCGAAGCCCGAGGGGAACTCCGCGGTGGCGAGGTAGTAGGTCGCGAGCTCGTCGGGGTCGGTGATCTCGCCGGGCTTGCGGGCCATGAGCGAGGACCACTCGCGGTCGAAGTCGATGAGCTGCTGGGCGACGGGGCGGCGCTCGGCGTCGTAGGTGCGCAGCAACTCGGTGGGGGCGAGACCGGTGAGCACATGACCCAGCTTCCAGCCGAGGTTGAAGCCGTCCTGCATCGAGACGTTCATGCCCTGGCCGGCCTTCGCGCTGTGCGTGTGGCAGGCGTCGCCCGTCAGGAAAACCCGGGGGTTCTGCAGGTCGTCGACGAACTGGTCGGTCACCCGGTGGCCCACCTCGTAGACGCTGCTCCACGCGACCTGCTTCACATCGATCGAGTACGGGTGCAGGATGTCGTTCGCTCGCCGGATGACCTCGTCGATCGGCGTCTGGCGCACGCGATGGTCGTCGTCCTCGGCGACCTCGCCGAGGTCGATGTACATGCGACTGAGGTATCCGCCCTCGCGCGGGATGTGCAGAATGTTGCCGGCCGCGGCGTTGATCGCGCATTTGATGCGCCAGTCGGGGAAGTCGGTCTCGACGAGGACGTCCATCACGCCCCAGGCGTGGCGGGAGGCCGCGCCGACGTGCGTGCGGCCGATCGCCTGACGGACGCCGCTGCGCGCGCCGTCGCACCCGGCGACGTACTTCGCGCGAACCGTGCGCTCCCCCTCGTCCGTGCGCACGCGCACCTCGACGTGATCGCCCTGCACCTCGAGGCCGAGGAACTCCACGCCGTAGTCGGGAACGATGCGCGCGGGGCCCTGAGCCGCCGCCTCGGCGAAGTAGTCGAGCACGCGCGCCTGGTTGACGATGAGGTGCGGGAACTCGCTGATCTTGTAGCCGTAGTCCTCGGTGCGACTGGTGCGGACGATGCGCTCGGGATTCTCGGGGTCGGGCGCCCAGAAGTTCATCCAGCCGATGTTGTAGGCCTCGGCGGTGATGCGGTCGGCGAACCCGAACGCCTGGAAGGTCTCGACGCTGCGCGGCTGGATGCCGTCGGCCTGGCCGAGAGCCAGTCGCCCCTCGCGCTTCTCGATCAGGCGGGTCGTGAGCTGCGGGAACTGCGACATCTGGGCCGCGAGCAGCATTCCGGCGGGACCGGAGCCCACGATGAGCACGTCGACCTCGTCGGGGAGGCGTTCGGGCCGATCGATGCCGGTCCCGGCGGCATTCTGCACGCGCGGGTCACCCGAGACGTAACCGTGGTGGTGGAACTGCACTGTTTCTCCTGACGTCGATGTCGGGGTTGCTCACGGGAACGTCGTGTTCTATATTCGAACGCGACGTTCCGGTATCGAACGAGAGGTTAGTCGAGCCATGTCATCGCGGCAAGACGCAACGCCCGCCTCGCAGACGCTCAGCCGCGGCATCCGCCTGCTCGAAGAACTCGCCGACGCCCGCACCCCGCTGACGATCGACGACCTGGCCACCCGCGTCGGGCTTCACCGCTCCGTGGCCTATCGACTCCTGCGCACGCTCGAAGACCACGGACTCGTGACGAGGGATGCCGCGGGCGCGGTGCGCCTGGGAACGGGCCTGGCGGCTCTCGCCGCGGGGGTCGCCGCCGACCTGCAGGCCGAGGCCCTGCCCGAGCTCACGGCCGCGGCGAACGAGCTGGGCATGACGTGCTTCCTCGTCGTGCTCGACCACGACGAGTGCGTGACCCTCACGAGCGTCGAACCGCGTCACGCGACGACGACCGTCGCGCAGCGGCCGGGGACGCGGCATCCGGTCACCCGAGGGGCCCCGGGGCGGGCGATCCTCGCACTGCTGCCTCCGCGCCGCTGGCCCGACGCCGTCGACGCCCGACTGGCGGCCGAGGTCGCCGATGCCGCCGAGCGCGGCTGGGCGACCAGCCACGACGAGGTGATCCCGACCCTGCGCGCCGTCGCCGTGCCCCTCAGCGTGCAGGGCCGCGAGCCCGCCGCCGTCGCCGCGGTGCACGTGGCGACGGACCGCGACGACGGGGAGATCGCCGCGCGACTGCAGGCGGCGGCCGAGGCCATCCGCCGCGCGCTCTAAGACATCAGCCCGTCAGGCCGGTCCCGCACGAGGAACAGAAGCGCGCACCCGCGGGATTCTCGGAGCCGCACCCACCGCACGACGCGACCACCGCGAGCGGCGAGCCGCACTCACCGCAGAACTTGCCGCCGTGGGACTGGGCGCCGCACGCACCGCAGCGCGGGCGGGCCTGCGTCTTGAGATCGGCACCACCGAGCAGGTCGACGGTTTCGAGCCGCTCCTGCACCTGGCGGCGTCGCGCCTCGGCCTGCAGCTGAGCGAGCTCTTCCGTGGCGTTCGGCGAGCAGCGCACGCACTGGCCCACCCCGTCGTTCCAGCAGCCGTCGCCGCAGACCCAATCGCTGCAGCCCCGACACTGGTGGAACCGCGGCGCGATCTCCGCCGTCGCGGCGCGGAGAGCCTCGTCTTTCGCCGGCGAGTTGGTGCCGCGGTCGAGGAACCGGTCGGCCATCGACGCGAACTGCGACACCGGCCCGCCGAAGAGGTTTCCGATGCCGCGGGCGAGCTTCTGTCCCGCGGCCCGCGGGTCGGGCCGGAACGCCGAGCGATAGCCGTTGCCGCAGCGTTCGCAGCGGAACTCGAACTGGAACCCGTCCATGTTGGACAGGTCGGTGAAGTTGTCGGTGAACGGGACGAGGTCGCTCATGTCACTCCTGATCGAGGCGAGGGGCGCCGTCGGCGCCGTGGGGGGGATTCGGGCCGCGGCCCGAAGACGAGGTCGACGAGAGGTCCGAAGTCGTATCGATCGCCGAAGTCGGGAGCCTGCATGAGGAGCAGGTTGTTCATCAGCATTCCGCGGCCCATAAAGGCCCACAGATCGAGGTCGGAGGCGCCGGCCTCGCGCAGCGTGCGATAGACCTCGTCGAACTGTCGACGCGACTCGACACCGATCTCGGGCTCCGCCGTGGCGGCCGAGAACGCGTGCGCCCAGACGAGAACCGCGTCCGGTCGCGACAGGACGAGCGAGCGGTACGCACCGCCCAAGCGGTCCGGGTCGAAGCCCTCGCCCGTCGCTTCGCGGAAGACACGCGTGATCTCCGCTCCGGCGTGCGCGTGCGTGCGCACGAACAGCTCGAGCTTCGACCCGAAGGTGCGGATGACGTAGGGCTGCGACACCCCCATCTCGCTCGCGACCTGAGCGGTCGAGGTGCCGAAGTATCCGCGAGCGGCGAAGGCCCGGACGGATGCCGTGAGCAGCTCGTCGTCGCGCGCGGTACGGCGGCGGGGGCTCGGCATCCGTTCTCCTTACGAGAGGTTATCGCTTGATAATACTGGGGCACGCCGCCCGCACCAGCGGATCCTTCCGCGGTGACGGGAGAGGTCGCCCCGCGCCCCTATACTCGATCCCGTCAGGCGCACGGGGCCGTGCGTCGCTGCTCGAAAAAAGGGCACGTAGCGGAGTACCCGCGAGACACATACGGCAACCATCCGTCCCGTCTCGAAAGGCTTCCTCTGTCATGCCCACCGTCTCCGCGCACGTCGCGCACACCCTCGCCCGCCACATCGACACCGTCTTCGGCGTCATGGGCAACGGCAACGCCTACTTCCTCGATGCTCTCGGGCGCGAGACCTCGTCGCGCTTCGTCGCCGTGCGCCATGAGGCCGCGGGAGTCGTCGCCGCCGACGCGCACTACCGCGCGTGCGGGCGTCTGGCCGCCGCCACCGCCACGTACGGCGCCGGCTTCACCAACACGCTCACGGCGCTGGCCGAGGCCGTGCAGGCGCGCACCCCTCTCGTGCTGATCGTCGGCGACGAGCCGACCTCGGGCCCGCGCCCCTGGGGCGTCGACCAGATCGCCCTCGCCGCCGCCGTCGGCGCGCGCACCTATACGGTCGGCCACCGCGACGCCGCGGCCACGATCGTCATCGCGATCGAGCACGCCCTGACCTATCGCCTGCCCGTCGTGCTCGGCATCCCCTACGACGTCGCGACCCGCGAGGCGGGACCGGTCCCGGATGCCGACGCCCCCGGCGCCGCACCCCAGGTCACGCCCGAGCACCCCCCGCTCGGCGCCTACGCCGACGCGGTCATCGACCAGATCGTCGACGCGTTGGCATCGGCCGAGCGCCCCCTGCTGCTCGGCGGTCGCGGGGCGTGGCTCGCCGGCGCGGGAGCGGCCCTCGACGGCCTGGCCGAGACCGCCGGGGCGCTGACCACCACGAGCGCCCTGGGCCGCGGCCTGTTCTCGGACCCCGAGCGAGACCTCGGTGTCGCCGGCGGCTTCGGCGCCCCCGGTGCGATGGAGCTCGTGCGCGAGGCCGACGTCGCCGTCGTCTTCGGCGCGGGTCTGAACCAGTTCACGATGCGCTTCGGCGAGCTCTTCGCCCCCGGCACGCGCGTCTTCCAGGTCGATCTCGCGCCGACCGCGACGCACGCGAACATCGGCGGATACGTGCGGGGGGATGCCGCCGACGTGGCGACCGAGATCACGCGACGCCTGCACCAGCGCGGTGCGACCGGCTCGACCTGGGGCCGGGGCCTCGACCTCGCCGCGGCCCGCCGACAGCCCGAGGGACAGGGCACGGGCCCCGACGGACGCCTCGACCCGCGCACCGCCGCCGCCCGCATCGCGGAACTCCTGCCCGAGGACCGGGTGATCGTCTCGGACGGCGGGCACTTCCTCGGCTGGTCGAACATGTACTGGCCGGTGGCCTCGCCCGACCGCATGATCATGGTCGGAACGGCGTACCAGTCGATCGGCCTCGGCTTCCCGAGCGTCCCCGGCGCCGCGGTCGCCCGCCCCGACTCGACGATCGTGCTCACCACCGGCGACGGCGGCGGGCTCATGGCCCTCGCCGATCTCGAGACCGCGGTCCGGATCGCGGGCGGGCGCGGCATCGCGGTGGTCTGGAACGACGCGCAGTACGGCGCCGAGGTCCTCAACTACGGGGTGAAGGGACTGCACCCCGACCCCATGCTGATCCCCCAGGTCGACTTCGCCGCGGTCGCGCGCGGGTTCGGCGCCGAGGGCGTGGTCGTCGAGTCGGTCGACGACCTCGAGGCCCTGGCATCCTGGGTCGCTCGCCCGGCCTCCGAGCGGGGCTTCCTGCTGCTGGACCTCCGCGTGAGCGCGGCGGTCGTGGCGCCGTACTGGGAAGAGATCGCGGCGCGCTGAGCGCGCGGGTACGGGCCTCCGGACACTCCGGCGCGTCCGGGGACTACCGGACCGCGAGAAGCCGGGGCGGGCACCCGCCCCGACTCGTACCCAACTCCTGAACATCTCGGGCTGCGAGGTCCGGAGAACGGCCGCCTGAGGCGCGGCGGCCCGGATCTCAGGAGTTCGGTACGGCCGCAGAACCCGGGAGCCGAGGCACCTCCCCCATGCCGAAGGCCCCGCCGCGCCGGAGCGCGACGGGGCCGAACCGGACGGACTCAGACCTTCGAGAACCCCCGCACCGGACTGACCGCCTGCTCGGCCTCGTGGTCAGGGCCGAGCGGGATACCGCTGCGATCGCGGAGCACGAGCGTGGCGATCGCGCCGAGAACCACCATGCCCGCGAGGTACCAGGTCACCGACGCGGTCGACCCCGTCTCACGCACCAGCGCCTCGGCGATCGTCGGGGCGAACGCACCGCCCAGGATCGCGCCGAGCGCGTACGAGATCGACACCCCTGAGAAGCGGATGGATGCCGGGAACAGCTCGGCGTACAGCGCCGCCTGGGGCCCGTAGGTGAGGCCGAGGCCCACGGTCAGCACCACGAGCCCCAGGGTCAGCAGGCCGATGCTCGCGGTGTTGACCAGGGGGAACAGCAGGAAGACACCGACCAACAGCGCCGCCCACCCGATGAGGTAGGTGGTGCGACGACCGATGACGTCACCGATCCACCCGCCGATCCAGGTGAAGACGAGCCACGACACGGCCGAGATGGTGACGGCTCCCAGCACGTCGGCCGTCGCCAGGCCCACGGGGCCGTCGGGGTTCGTGGCGTAGCGCTGGATGTAGCCGCCCGTGGTCATGTACCCCACGGCGTTGTTGCCGGCGAAGACGAGCGCGGCGATCAGCACGAGCAGGGCGTGCTTGCGGAACAGCTGCACGATCGGCATCCGCGTCTTCTCTTTGCGCTCGGCCAGCTCGAGGAAGACCGGGCTCTCCTCGACCTTCCGGCGCACGTAGTACCCGATGAGGATCAGCACGAACGACAGCAGGAACGGCACGCGCCAGCCCCACGCGAAGAAGGCGTCGCCGGGGGCGATGACCGCCATGAGTGCGAGCATGCCGCTCGCCAGCAGCAGACCCAGGGGAACGCCGAGCTGCGGAGCGGCGCCGAAGAGGCTGCGCTTGGCCTTGGGGGCGTGCTCGACGGCCATGAGCACCGCGCCGCCCCACTCGCCTCCGGCCGAGACGCCCTGCAGCACGCGCAGCAGGATCAGCAGCACGGGGGCCGCGACGCCGATGACGTCGAAGGTCGGAAGCACTCCGATCAGGGTCGTCGAGGCGCCCATGAGGATCAGCGTGATCATCAGCACCACCCGACGGCCGTACTTATCGCCGAGGTGGCCGGCGAGGAAGGCGCCGAGGGGGCGGAAGAGGAAGCTCAGCCCCACGGTGAGGAACGACAGGATCTGTGCGACCCCGGGTCCGGCCGGGGCGAAAAAGAGCTGGCCGAAGACCAGACCCGCCGCCGAGGCGTAGAGGAAGAAGTCGTACCACTCGACGGTGGTTCCGACGACGGTGGCGAAGACCACGCGGCGGCGATCGCCGGAGGTCGAGATGGTGCCGGTCGGCGTGAAACCGTCCGAGGGGCGAGGAGATGCGGTGGACATGGGTGGGCTCCTTTGACGTCATCGTCGAGACCGCGACGTCGCTGTCGAGAGGGGGGCGGGGCCGTGCTTGCCCCCGCCTTTCGGATCATATACGATTTCGAATACGACGCAAGGGAGCTTCATGAACGACACCACCGACCCCCGGTTCGCCGCTCTCGGCGCCCGTCCGGGCAAGATCGTGGCCGTCCACCTGTCGTACGCCTCGCGCGCCGATCAACGCGGCCGACGCCCCGCCGCCCCCTCGTACTTCTTCAAGCCGTCGAGCTCACTGGCCCCCTCGGGTGTCGACATCGAACGCCCCGCGGGTACCGAACTCCTCGCGTTCGAGGGCGAGATCGCGCTGGTCATCGGCACCCCCGCGCGGTGGGTGACTCCGGATGCCGCGTGGTCGCACGTGGCATCCGTCACCGCCGCGAACGACTTCGGCCTCTACGACCTCCGGGCCAACGACAAGGGCTCGAACGTCCGGTCGAAGGGCGGCGACGGCTACACGCCGCTCGGCCCCGCGCTCATCGATGCCCGCGAGGTCGACCCCGAGAACCTGCGGCTGCGCACCTGGGTCGACGGAGAGCTCGTTCAAGACGACTCGACCGCGGGCCTCATCTTCCCCCTCGCCCGGATCGTCGCCGACCTCTCGCAGCACTTCACCCTCGAGACCGGAGACGTCGTCCTCACCGGCACCCCCGCGGGATCCTCGGTCGTCACGCCGGGCCAGGTGGTCGAGGTGCAGGTCGATGCCGGTGCCCTCTCGACAGGGAAGCTCCGCACCACGGTGGTCCAGGGCGACCGGGCGTTCGACGCCGCGATCGGCTCGCTGCCCGCGGCGGACGACACCCAGCGCATCGAGGCATGGGGGTCGGCCGAGGCCGCGGCCGCCGCTGCCACGGGAACAGGGGATGCCACCGGAACAGGGCGATCCGCCGCGAATCAGCCTGTCCCCGCCGAATCCCCTGTTCTCGTGACCGCCACGCCCCCCTCCCTCTCCCCCGCCCTACGCGACAAGCTCTCGCGCGTCCCCGTCGCCGCCCTCAGCGGGCAGCTGCGCAAGCGCGGCCTGAACGACGTGACCATCGACGGGGTGCACCCGCTGACCCCGGGCAGCCGCTTCGTGGGCACGGCCCGGACCCTGCGCTTCGTCCCGCACCGCGAAGACCTCTTCGCGGCCCACGGCGGCGGCCAGAACGCGCAGAAGCGCGCCTTCGACGCGGTCGAAGCGGGCGAGGTCATCGTTATCGAGGCGCGCGGTGAGACCGGATCCGGGACGCTCGGAGACATCCTCGCCCTCCGCGCGCACGCCCGCGGCGCCGCAGCGATCGTGACCGACGGGGGCGTCCGCGACGCCGAGGCCGTGGCCGCCGTCGGAATCCCCGTCTTCACCGCGGGCCCCCACCCCGCCGTCCTCGGAAGGCGCCACGTGCCGTGGGAGACCGACGTGGCCGTCGGCTGCGGCGGCACCACCGTCGAGCCCGGCGACATCCTCGTGGGCGACGGCGACGGGGTCATCGTCATCCCGCCCGCCCTGGCCGACGAGGTGGCCGACGCAGCCCTCGCACAGGAAGAGGAAGATGCGTGGATCGCCCGCCAGGTGGCATCCGGGCATCCCGTCGAGGGCCTCTTCCCGATGAACGCCTCCTGGCGCGCCCGCTTCGACAGCGAGAAGAACGCCTGATGGATGCCAGCACCTCGGCTCGCACGCAGAGCAAGTCGCAGCAGGCGTACCGGTGGATCAAAGACCGCATCGCCTCTCAGGAGTTCACCCCCGGCTACCGGCTCGTCCTGGGCTCGATCGCCGGAGAACTCGACATGAGCGTCGTGCCGGTGCGCGAAGCGATCCGTCAGCTCGAGGCCGAGGGGCTCGTCATGTTCGAGCGCAACGTCGGCGCCCGCGTCTCGATGGTCGACGACACCGCCTACCGCTTCAGCATGCAGGCGCTCAGCCTGCTCGAGGGCGCGGCGACCGCGCTGTCGGCCCGCGCGCTGACCACCGACGACGTGCGACGCGCGCGCCAGGTCAACGAGCTCATGGTCGAGACCCTCGAGCACTTCGATCCGCGGTCCTTCACCGCGCTGAACCAGGAGTTCCACGCGATCCTGTTCGCCAAGTGCGCCAACCCGCGCATGCTCGAACTCGTGCAGGCCGAGTGGGCGCGCCTCGGCCACCTGCGCGACTCCACCTTCAGCTTCGTGCCCGGTCGCGCCGCCGAGTCGGTGCGCGAGCACGAGAACATCCTCGTGCTGATCGAGAACGGCGCCCCGCTCGCCGAGATCGAGAAGGTCTCGCGACGCCACCGCTCGGCGACTCTCGACGCCTACATGATCCACGAGCACCCCGACCAGGTGCTCGGCCTGCCCGCTTTCTGATTCCGGATGCCATCGGCATCCGCCCCCTCCGAAGAAGGAGCATCAATGACCCGCCGTATCCCCGCCGAGCTGCCCGAGCGCATCCAGCACTACATCGGCGGCCGGTTCGTCGACTCCGTCGACGGCGACACGTTCGACGTGCTCGACCCGGTGACCAACCAGACCTACGTCTCGGCCGCCGCCGGCAAGAAAGCCGACATCGACCTCGCGGTCGCCGCCGCCCGCACGGCCTTCACCGAGGGCCCCTGGCCGCGCATGCTCCCCCGCGAGCGTTCGCGCGTGCTCCACCGCATCGCCGACCTCGTCGAATCGCGCGACGAGCGTCTCGCGGAGCTCGAGTCGTTCGACTCGGGGCTCCCGATCACGCAGGCGCTCGGCCAGGCCCGCCGCGCGGCCGAGAACTTCCGCTTCTTCGCCGACCTGATCGTGGCGCAGACCGACGACGCCTTCAAGGTGCCCGGACGCCAGCTCAACTACGTCAACCGCAAGCCGATCGGCGTCGCCGGCCTCATCACGCCGTGGAACACCCCCTTCATGCTCGAGTCGTGGAAGCTCGGTCCCGCCCTGGCCACCGGCAACACCGTGGTGCTCAAGCCCGCGGAGTTCACGCCCCTGTCGGCGTCGCTGTGGGCGGGCATCTTCGAGGAGGCGGGGCTTCCCGAGGGCGTGTTCAACCTCGTCAACGGCCTCGGCGAAGACGCCGGCGATGCCCTGGTGAAGCACCCCGACGTGCCGCTCATCTCGTTCACGGGCGAGAGCAGCACGGGCCAGCTGATCTTCGCCAACGCCGCCCCGTTCCTCAAGGGCCTGTCGATGGAGCTCGGGGGCAAGAGCCCGGCGATCGTCTTCGCGGATGCCGACCTGGACGCCGCGATCGACGCGACCATCTTCGGCGTGTTCTCGCTCAACGGCGAGCGCTGCACCGCGGGGAGCCGCATCCTCGTCGAGCGCTCGGTGTACGACGTCTTCGTCGAGCGCTACGCCGCGCAGGCCGACCGCGTGAAGGTCGGTTATCCCGACGACCCCGCGACCGAGGTCGGGGCGCTCGTGCACCCCGAGCACTACGAGAAGGTCATGTCGTACGTCGAGCTCGGCAAGAGCGAGGGGCGTCTCGTCGCCGGCGGCGGCCGGCCGGAGGATTTCGCGGAGGGCAACTTCGTGCGGCCCACGGTGTTCGCCGACGTCGCGCCCGACGCGCGCATCTTCCAGGAGGAGATCTTCGGACCGGTCGTCGCGATCACGCCCTTCGACACCGACGAAGAAGCCCTCGCTCTGGCGAATAACACGAAGTACGGCCTGGCCGCCTACGTCTGGACCAACGACCTGAAGCGCGCGCACCTGTTCGCCCAGAACGTCGAGGCGGGCATGGTGTGGCTGAACTCCAACAACGTCCGCGACCTGCGCACCCCGTTCGGCGGCGTGAAGGCCTCGGGCCTCGGACACGAGGGCGGCTACCGCTCGATCGACTTCTACACCGATCAACAGGCCGTGCACATCACCCTCGGCCCCGCCCACAACCCCACCTTCGGCAAGGCTCCGAGCCCGGCCCACTGAGCGAGACCCCGCCCCGCGCACGCAGACGCAGACACACACGCAAGGACGCGACCCCATGACGAAGCACACCGAAGAAGAGAAGACCTCCTCCGGGTTCTGGGTGACCCAGGAGGCCCCGATCGTCTCCAACGACCCGATCCCCACCCCGAAGGCCCCCGCACCCGACATCCTGCGCTGCGCGTACATGGAGCTCGTGGTCACCGATCTCGCGGCATCCCGGGTCTTCTACGTCGACGCGCTGGGACTGCACGTCACCGCAGAGGACGACGAGGCGATCTACCTCCGCTCCACCGAGGAGTTCATCCACCACAACCTCGTGCTGCGTCAGGGCGATGTGGCCGCGGTCGCCGCATTCTCGTACCGTGTGCGGTCACCGCACGACCTCGACAAGGCGGTGGCGTTCTACGAGGAGCTCGGCTGCGACGTCCGCCGCGAGCCGGGCGGGTTCACCGAGGGCATCGGCGATTCCGTGCGCGTGGTCGACCCGCTCGGCTTCCCCTACGAGTTCTTCTTCGACACCGAGCACCAGGAGCGCCTCTCGTGGCGCTACGACCTGCACTCCCCCGGTGAGCTCGTGCGCCTCGACCACTTCAACCAGATCACGCCCGACGTCCCCCGCGCGGTGAACTTCATGCAGTCGCTCGGTTTCCGCGTGACCGAGGACATCCAAGACGAGGAGGGCACGGTCTACGCCGCCTGGATGCGCCGCAAGCCCACCGTGCACGACACCGCCATGACCGGCGGCGACGGCCCCCGCATGCACCACGTCTGCTTCGCGACGCACGAGAAGCACAACATCCTGGCCATCTGCGACAAGCTCGGCGCGCTCCGCCGCTCGGATGCCATCGAGCGCGGTCCCGGCCGCCACGGTGTTTCGAACGCGTTCTACCTGTACCTGCGCGACCCCGACGGGCACCGCGTCGAGATCTACACGCAGGACTACTACACCGGCGATCCCGACAACCCCGTCATCACGTGGGACGTGCACGACAATCAGCGCCGCGACTGGTGGGGCAACCCGGTGGTCCCCAGCTGGTACACCGACGGCTCGCTCGTGCTCGACCTCGACGGCAACCCCCAGCCGGTCCGCGCGCGCGAACACTCCAGCGAGATGGCCGTCACGATCGGAGCCGACGGCTTCAGCTACACCCGTGCTCCGGAGGAGCCGGCATCCGCCCCCTCCGCCGAGTTCAAGCTCGGCAACCAGCTCTGACATGCTCACCGACGCACAGATCGACGCCATCGCGGCCGAGCTCGCCGAGGCCGACCGCACGCACGCGGTCATTCCGCGCATCACGGCGAGGTACCCGGATGCCACGGTCGACGACTCGTACCGGATCCAGGGCCGCTGGCGCGACACGCAGCTCGCCGGCGGCCGCACGCTCGTCGGGCGCAAGATCGGGCTGACGTCGAAGGCCATGCAGCAGGCGACCGGCATCACCGAGCCCGACTACGGCGTGATGTTCGACGACACCGTGTACCGCTCGGGGGCCGAGATCCCCGTGGATCACTTCTCGAACGTGCGTATCGAGGTCGAACTCGCCTTCGTGCTGAAGAAACCGCTCGAGGGCCCCGACTGCACGCTCGACGACGCACTGGCCGCGATCGACTACGCCGTGCCGGCCCTGGAGGTGCTCAACTCGCACATCGAGCTCGAGGGCCGCACGATCGTCGACACCATCAGCGACAACGCGGCCTACGGCGCGATGGTGCTCGGCGAGGTGCACAAGCGCCCCGACGAGATCGACCTGCGGTGGGTGCCGGGCGTGCTCAGCCGCAACGGCGAGATCGAGGAGACCGGGGTCGCGGCCGGCGTCCTCGGCCATCCCGCCACCGGCGTCGCCTGGCTCGCGAACAAGTTCGCCCAGCACGGCGCGCGCCTGGAGGCGGGCGAGATCATCCTGGCAGGATCGTTCACGCGCCCGATGTGGGTGTCGCGGGGCGACGACGTCCTCTGCGACTACGGACCGATGGGAACGATCTCGTGCCGCTTCGTCTGACCCCGACATTCCGCGCCGCGCTCGCGGCGTCCGATCGACCTCTCGCGGGGATGTGGGTGTGCTCGGGCAGCACCGTCAGCGCCGAGATCGCCGCGGGCTCGGGCCTGGACTGGCTCCTGCTCGACATGGAGCACTCCGCCACCTCGCTCGAAACCGTGCTCGCGCTGCTGCAGGTGAGCGCCGCGTACCCGGTGACCCCCGTCGTCCGCGTGCCGTGGAACGACCCGGTCGTCATCAAACAGGTGCTCGACCTCGGCGCGCAGAGCCTCATCGTCCCGATGGTGTCCTCGGCCGACGAGGCCCGCGCCGCGGTCGCCGCCACCCGCTATCCGCCCGCCGGGGTTCGCGGGGTCGGGAGCGCCTTGGCCCGCAGCGCGCGCTGGAACCGGATCGACGGGTACCTCGCCGACGCCGCCGAGCACGTCTCGCTCACCGTGCAGATCGAGACGACCGACGGCGTCGCCGCCGCGGCCGATATCGCCGCCGTCGAGGGGGTGGATGCCGTCTTCGTCGGCCCCTCCGACCTCTCGGCATCCATGGGTCTTCTCGGACAGCAGACGCACCCCGACGTG
The DNA here is from genome assembly GCF_031453395.1 of Microbacterium sp. SORGH_AS_0454. Classification (NCBI taxonomy): domain Bacteria; kingdom Bacillati; phylum Actinomycetota; class Actinomycetes; order Micrococcales; family Microbacteriaceae; genus Microbacterium; species Microbacterium sp. SORGH_AS_0454. The sequence goes on from NZ_JAVIYS010000001.1 coordinate 201,529, forward strand.
GTCGCCGCCGTGCACGCCGTGTTCGCCGCGGCCCGGGATGCCGGAACCCCGGTCGGCGTGAACGCGTTCGACCCCGCGGTGGCCGAGGCCTACCTCGACGCGGGCGCCGACTTCGTCGCCGTCGGGGCGGACGTCGCCCTGCTCGCGCGGGCTTCCGAGGCGCTCGCTGCGCGGTTCGTCACCGCGCGGGTGGCCTCGGGCGAGCGCGACAGTTACTGACGGCTCCCCGCGAGGCTAGGGAACCCGAGACGCACCCAGCGCCACGAGTTCCGCCCGGGTCGCGACCCCGGCTTTGCGCAGCAGGTTGGACACGTGGAACTTCACGGTGTTCTCGCTGATCCCCAACTGCGTCGCGATGGCGCGGTTGCGCGAGCCGACGATGACGAGCGTGAGCACTTCGCGCTCTCGCGGGCTCAGGTCCACCGCGTCGTCGAGGAACTCGGGGCGCGCCGGCGGGTCGAGAGGAAGCCGCACCGACACCTCCGAGCCCCACCCGGGCGTCGAGGCGACGTCGAAGGCCCCGTTCAGCGCGCTCACCCGTTCAACGATCGGGCGCAGCGAGTCGTCGTGCGCGGTCAGCCGCCCCTCGCCGTCGTCGCGGATCCCGATGAGCAGGTTCAGGCCGTCGCAATCCCACTGGATGCGCACGCGGTGCGGCGCTCCACGGTCGAGCAGGGCCAGTACCGCGCTGCGGACGATCGCGCGCGCTTCGTGCGCGACCTCACCGGGAAGAGCACGCCCGGTGGTCGGCGGCTCGACGAACTGCACGTCGAGGTCGCCGTGGCGCACGAGCGGACGCAGGTCGCTGCGCAGGCGCGCGAAGGCACCGGTGACCGGCTCGAGCAGAACGCCGTGCTGCTGGTCGGTCGAGGTGCGCAGCACCACCAGAGCCGCGGCCGCGGTCTCGGTGGCGAGGGCCCGGGCAGCTCGGTCGTCGAGGCGCGATGAGCGCAGGACCGCGAGCACGGACTCGAGCGTGACCGCGTGCCGATCGGCCTGTTCGGCGACGATGCGTTCGTGCTCGGTGACGAGCGCGCGGGATGCCGGGGAGGCGAGGGCGGGTACGGACGTCACGTGTTCAACCTAGACCACGGCGTGCACCTACCCATTCGGGTAGGTGGCCCCCTGCGGTCGACCGGCCCGTGCGGCGTCCGCACCGGCGCAGCATGGGGTCATGATGTCCCGCGACGACGCCACCGTCGAATCCTCCCTCTCCCGCATCGCCGGAGAGCTGGCATCCGTCGTCGATCGCCTCGCCTCCGAGCCCGGCGATCTCGACCGCGTGCTCGACGTCCTCACCGGGGCCGAGCGCGTCTTCGTCCTCGGCGCAGGACGCTCGGGGCTGGCGCTGCGCATGACCGCGATGCGCCTGATGCACCTCGGCCTCGAGGTGCACGTCGTCGGCGAGACCACGACGCCCGCGATCGGCGCGAAGGACGCCCTGCTGACCGCCAGCGGCTCGGGCACCACCGGAGGCATCGTCCGCGCGGCAGAGACCGCGGCCGATGTCGGCGCCCGCGTCGTCGCGATCACCACCGCGCCCGAATCGCCGCTGGGGCGCGCCGCCGACGCCCTCGTCACCGTTCCCGCCGCCGCCAAGCTCGACCGCTCCGAGGCCGCCTCGACCCAGTACGCGGGCAGCCTCTTCGAGCAGGCCGTCGTGCTCGTGGGAGACGCGATCTTCGACGCCCTCTGGCACCGCTCGGGCCTCTCGGCCGATGAGATCTGGCCGCGCCACGCCAACCTCGAATGACCCACCCCGCAGAGAAGAAGGACCCCCTCATGAAGCTGCAGTTCGCCATGGACACCCTGTCCACCGAAGCCGCCCTCGACCTCGCCGCCGCCGCGGCGCCGCACGTCGACATCCTCGAGCTCGGCACCCCGCTCATCAAGAGCGAGGGCCTCTCCGCCATCACCGCGATCAAGCGCGCGCACCCCGACAAGATCGTCTTCGCCGACCTCAAGACGATGGATGCCGGCGAGCTCGAGGCCGATATCGCCTTCAGCGCCGGTGCTGACCTCGTCACCGTTCTCGGTTCGGCCGGCGACAGCACGATCGCCGGCGCCGTCAAGGCCGCCAAGAAGCACGGCAAGGGTGTGGTCGTCGATCTGATCGGCGTCGCCGACAAGCCCGCCCGCGCCAAGGAGGTCGTGGCCCTCGGCGCCGAGTTCGTCGAGATGCACGCCGGCCTCGACGAGCAGGCCGAGGAAGGCTTCACCTTCAGCACGCTGCTGCGCGACGGCGAGGCGGCCGGTGTGCCGTTCTCCGTCGCCGGAGGCGTCAACACCTCGAGCATCGCCGACGTGCAGAAGTCGGGCGCCCAGGTCGCCGTCGCCGGGAGCGCGATCTACAGCGCCCCCGACGTGGGTGCCGCGGCGGCCGCGTTGCGCGCCGCGATCGTCTGATCGCAGGGCCTCAACGAGAGAGGGACCGGGCCGAAACGGCCCGGTCCCTCTCTGACGTGGAGAGGATCACTCCTCGTCGTCGTCGTCCTCGTCGTCGTCACCGATGATCTCGATGTCCTCGACCTCGAGCTCGGGGGTGAGCTGCACGTGCACGAGGGCGTCGGGGAACGAGGTCTGCCCGGCGAACACGACGATGATCGCGTCGGCGAAGACGCCCACGCCGATCGCCTCGAGGTCGGTGCGCAGGTCCACATCGGTGTCGAGCTCGTCGTCGTCGAGGGCGTCCTCGATGTCGCTCGAGATCTCCTCGACGATCGCGCGCCAGCGCTCCTCGCCGACCGAGAGCACGTCCTTCAGGTTGCTCATGATCGCGTCGAGATCGGGCTCTTCGTCTTCGTCGAGCTCGGGGTCGAGGTCGACCTCCACCTCGACGCCGGCGGCATCCAGGTGTCCGGAACCGATGACGCTGTCTTCGTCGATCTGGGCGTCTTCGAGCAGGCCGCTCTCGGTGACGCGGCGGAGGAGGTCGTTCAGCACAGACTCAGTCATGAGAAAACCTTGCCACGTCGGTCGCGCTCGCGCCTCCCCATTGCGTGCGACGCTCCGTCTGTTCAACCGGCGGCATGCCGCGGTTCACCATCAGACGGCGGTGGCGCGCTCCGCGGCCTCGACGACGTTGGTCATCAGCAGGGCGACCGTCATGGGGCCGACTCCGCCCGGGTTGGGCGAGACGAAGCCGGCGACCTCGGCGACGTCGGGGTGCACGTCGCCGTACACGCGCGACTTGCCGGTCTCGGGGTCGGTCTCGCGCGTGACGCCCACGTCGAGCACCGCGGCGCCGGGTTTGACGTCGGCGGCGCGCACGATGTGCTTCACGCCCGCGGCGGCGACGATGACGTCGGCCTCGCGCAGGTGCTTCGCGAGGTCGGCGGTGCCGGTGTGGGTGAGGGTCACGGTGGCGTTGATCTCACGGCGCGTGAGCAGCAGGCCGATCGAGCGACCGATGGTGACACCTCGACCCACGACGACGACCTCTTTGCCCTTCAGGTCGTAGTCGTTGCGCAGCAGCAGCTCGATGACCCCGCGCGGCGTGCACGCAAGCGGCGTGAGGATCGGCGCGTTGACGTTGAGCACGAGACGCCCGAGGTTGGTGGGGTGCAGGCCGTCGGCATCCTTCGCCGGGTCGATCCGCTCCAGGATCGCGTCGGTGTCGAGGTGCTTCGGCAGCGGCAGCTGCACGATGTAGCCGTGGCAGGCGGGATCGGCGTTGAGGCGGTCGATGACGGCCTCGACCTCTCGCTGCGTCGCCTCGGCGGGCAGCTCCACCTGGATCGAGTTCATGCCGATCGCCTCGGACTGCTTGTGCTTCATGCCGACGTATAGCTGCGAGGCGGGATCCGCGCCCACGAGCACGGTGGCGATCCCGGGCACGATGCCCCGCTCGCGCAGAGCGGCGACACGCTCGGCCAGCTCCGCCTTGATCGCCGCCGACGCGGCCTTTCCGTCGAGAATCGTCGCCGTCATGGCATCCCTCTTCCTGGGTATCGATCGGGGTCGTGCGGGTGAGGTGTCGCACGCATAAACGCTGTCTGGTCGCATAAACGCGCTCTCCTCGCGTTTATGTGCGCAAATCGCGTTTCTGCGTGGGGTGGGGCGGGCGGGCGGGCTGCGATCCGGCGCCGCAGGGACGCTGCGGCAGGTGCCCGGACCGGGGCCATCCGCTGTCACGCATAAACGCTATCCAGTCGCAGAAACGCGTTCTCCCCGCGTTTTCGTGCGCGGATCGCGTTTCTGCGTGGAGTGCACGGGCCGGGCTCGGCGCCCTGGGGCGACCGGACGGGGCGGATGCCGAGACCCCGCGCGGACGCGGGGACCGGGCACCGAGACCCCGCGCGGACGCGGGGACCGGGCACCGAGACCCCGCGCGGACGCGGGGACCGGGCACCGAGACCCGGCACGGACGCGGGGACCGAGGACCGGGACGGGGCCGCACGCGCGACGCCCGCCCCGGCCGGGCTCACTGCTGCAGGTCGGGGTAGAGCGGGAAGGCGTCGGCCAGCTTCGCGACGCGTGCGCGCAGGGCCTCGACGTCGGCGCCGGGGATCAACGCGAGCGCGATGATGTCGGCCACCTCGGTGAACTCGGCGTCGCCGAAGCCGCGGGTCGCGAGCGCCGGGGTCCCGATGCGCAGGCCCGACGTCACCATCGGCGGGCGCGGGTCGTTCGGCACGGCGTTGCGGTTCACGGTGATGTGGATGTCGTGCAGCAGGTCTTCGGCCTGCTTGCCGTCGATCTCGGCTTCGCGCAGGTCCACGAGCACGAGGTGCACGTCGGTGCCGCCCGAGCGCACGGCGATGCCGGCGTTCTTGACGTCGTCCTGGGTGAGGCGGTCGGCGAGGATCGAGGCACCGCGCAGGGTGCGCTCCTGGCGCTCCTTGAACTCGGGCGTCATGGCGAGCTTGAACGCGGTGGCCTTGGCGGCGATCACGTGCATGAGCGGGCCGCCCTGCTGGCCCGGGAAGACCGCGGTGTTGATCTTCTTCGCGAGGGCCTCGTCGTTGGTGAGGATGAGGCCCGAACGGGGACCGCCGATCGTCTTGTGCACGGTGGTCGAGACGACGTGCGCGTGCGGGATCGGCGAGGGGTGCACGCCCGCGGCGACGAGACCGGCGAAGTGCGCCATGTCGACCCACAGCAGCGCGCCCACCTCGTCGGCGATCGCGCGGAAGGCGGCGAAGTCGAGCTGACGGGGGTATGCCGACCAGCCGGCGATGATGACCTTCGGCTTGTGCTCGACGGCGAGGCGGCGCACCTCGTCCATGTCGATGATCGAGGTCTCGGGGTCGACGCCGTAGGCGACGATGTCGTACAGACGACCCGAGAAGTTGATCTTCATGCCGTGGGTCAGGTGACCGCCCTGGTCGAGGGCGAGACCGAGCAGCGTGTCGCCGGGGCGGGCGATCGCGTGCAGCACGGCGGCGTTGGCCGACGCACCGGAGTGCGGCTGGACGTTGGCGAACTCGGCGCCGAACAGGGTCTTCGCCCGCTCGATCGCGAGCGACTCGGCGACGTCGACCTCTTCGCAACCGCCGTAGTACCGGCGACCGGGGTAGCCCTCGGCGTACTTGTTGGTCAGCACCGAGCCCTGCGACTGCAGCACCGAGACGGGAACGAAGTTCTCGGACGCGATCATCTCGAGGAAGCCGCGCTGGCGGTTGAGCTCGCGCTCGAGGACCTCGGCGATCTCGGGGTCGACCTCCGAGAGAGGGGCGTTGAAGTACGGATCGGTCATGCGATCTCCTTGACGATGGTTCCGGATGCCGCGGGCTCGGCGAGCCCGCGTAGATACCGCACCGACCCAGGCGTGCGGTCGAATACCGTCAAGCGGTCGCTCCCCGGTGGTTCCCCACCTCAACGCCAGTCGCGACGGTGCCACTTTAGCGGGTAAACCCGCCGCCGCCCCACGCATCTCGGCATCCACCGTTCCTCCACAGGGGGATCTCGGAGCGCGCGGTCCACTCGACACCGAGGCATCGCGGATGCCGGGCTCCGAGGCCCGCGTAAAATGGCGGAGTGACCGACTCCCGCAACGTCCGCGCCCAGGCGCCCCTCGCTCCCGGCATGCGCCCCCGGCCGTCGGCATTGGAGATCGGCAGTGTCATCTGCGGCCTGTTCGCCTTCGTGACCCTCGCCATCTGGGGCTTCCTGGCGTGGCCGTTCCCGTGGAACATCGTCGCCGGCATCGGCGCCCCGGCCCTGGCGATCCTGGTGTGGGCACTGTTCGTCTCACCGCGGGCCGTGCTCGCCGTGCACCCCTTCGTGCGCGCGCTCGTCGAGCTGTTCGTCTACGCCGCCGCCACCGTCGCGTGGTGGAGCATGGGTCAAGCCTGGATCGGCCTGGTCTTCGCGATCGTCGCCGTCGTCCTCGGCGCGCTGAACGGGCGACGGCGCCTGGCATGACCGCCGAGGTCGTCGCGCTGCTCCGGGCCGAGCTCGGCGCGCGCGTCGACACAGACCCCGCCGCCCTCGAGGCGGCTCGCGCCGACAAGTCGGGCCACGCCGCCGAGGGCCTGCCCCTCGCCGTCGTGCACGCGGCATCCGTCGCCGATGTCCAGGCGGTGATGCGCATCGCCACCGCCACCCGCACCCCCGTCGTCCCCCGCGGAGCCGGCACCGGACTCGCGGGCGGAGCGAACACCGGCGGCGGCGAGATCAGCCTCTCGGTGCGCGGCATGGACCGTGTGCTCGAGGTCCGCCCCGACGACCTCCTGGCCGTGGTCGAACCCGGCATCCTGAACGCCGAGCTCAACACGCGCCTCGAACCGCACGGCGTGTGGTGGGCCCCCGATCCGGCGAGCCGCGAGATCTCGACCGTCGGCGGCAACATCGCCACCGGCGCCGGCGGACTCCTGTGCGCCAAGTACGGCGTCGTGCGCGATGCGGTGCTCGGCGTCGACGTCGTCCTCGCCGACGGACGCCTCATGCGTTTCGGTCACCGCAGCGTCAAGGGCGTGACCGGCCTCGACCTCACCTCGCTCGTCATCGGCTCGGAGGGGACCCTCGGGGTCGTCGTGGGCGCCACCCTCAAGCTCCGCCGCCTCGTCGAGGGCGAACGCGTCACTCTCACCGCGCTGTTCGACGGTGTCCGCGCCGCCGCCGTCGCGTCCGCCGCGGTCACAGCCTCGGGAGTGCAGCCCGCGATCATGGAGTTGATGGATGCCACCAGCCTCGCCGCCGCGCATCGCCTGCTGTCCCTGCCCGCTCCTCCCGAGGGCGCCGCGCAGCTGACCATCCAGACCGACGGCCCGGTCGCCGCCGACGAGGCGGCCGAGATCGCCGAGGTTCTCCGCGAGGCGGGCGGCGCTGTCGCCGTGGCGGCGGACGCCGCCGAGGGCGAGGCGCTCCTGGCCGTCCGCCGCGCCATGCACCCCGCGATGGAGACGCTCGGCACCACCCTCATCGAAGACGTCTCGGTGCCGCGCAGCGCTCTGCCCGACATGTTCGACGAGATCGCGCGGATCGAACGGCAGTTCGGTCTGGTCATTCCCGCGGTCGCGCACGCCGGCGACGGTAACCTGCACCCGAACTTCGTGTTCGAGGGTCCCGAGGTGCCGCCGGTGGTGTGGGAGGCGGCCGAGGAACTGTTCCGCGCCGCACTCGCGCTCGGCGGAACCCTCACCGGCGAGCACGGGATCGGCGTGCTGAAGCGCCGCTGGTTGATCGACGAGCTCGGCGACGACCAGTGGGCCCTGCAGCGCGACATCGCGCGAGTGTTCGACCCGCTCGGCATCCTGAACCCGGGGAAGGTCTTCAGCGTCTGACCTCCGCCTGGCGCGCAGGCGACGTGATCAGACCGTGATATTGCTCAAGGCGTATCCGCAAGATCCGCTCGTAGCATAAGAAGACTGACTATCGGGGGGTTTGACTCATGACCGACGGCGCACCTGGCACCGACGGCGCAACCTACGCCTGGGCACCGCCCGAGCCGACGAAGCGCAAGAACCGTTCCGGCCTGTGGATCGGCATCCCCGCCGGTGCGACGGCCGTGGCTCTCATCGCCGCCTCCCTCGTGCTGATCGCGCCGGGCGCCTCGGTCGCGGGTGTGCAGATCGGCGGTCTCACCGCCGGTGCCGCGGCCCAGGCCATCTCGAACCGCCTCGCCGAGACCACGGTCACCGTCGACTCCCCCGCCGGCGCCGTCACCGTCACCGGTGCCGACCTCGGCGCGACCGTCGACGCGGCGGCCCTCGCCGACAAGGCCTTCTCCGACAACCCGATGTGGAAGCCCGCTTCGTGGTTCCCCGAGGGCACCGGGGTGCAGGTGCAGGTGAATGCCGACCAGGCCGCGACCGCGCTGAAGAACCGCGCCCCCGGCACCTACCGCGCCCCCGTCGACGCGACCATCGCGTACGACGCCGGCTCGCAGGCGTACGTGACCACTCCCGCCGAAGCGGGCGAGGGCATCGACGTCGCCGCCGTGATCTCGGCGCTGCAGTCGGCTTTCGACGCCGGCCAGCCCGCCACCACCGTCGACGCCACCCTCGTCCCCGTCGATGCCCCCGTATCGACCGACGAGGCGAACGCCGCCGTGGCCACGCTCAACGGCATCCTCGACTCGGCAGGCTTCTACGTCGGCGAAGAGCGCACCGTCCCCGTCGACCGCGCGACCGCCGCATCGTGGCTCACCGTCACCCCCGACGGCAAGGGCGACTTCGCCATCTCGGCCGACGCCGCCGCGATCCAGTCCGCCGTTGCCGGCCTGCCCGGTGCGGTCGACCGCGCTCCCGTCAACGCCGACGTCATCGTCGACACCGGCGGAGAGGTCATCAAGGCGCTCACCGAGGGCCAGACCGGTCGCACGCTCGGTGACACCAGCGGTGTGGCCGCGGCCTTCGCGAAACAGCTCGCCGAGGGCAACGGGCGTTACGCCCTCCCCGTCACCGAGACGGCCTTCGACACCACCAAGACCGAGCGCCGGATCGACGTCAACCTGAGCACGCAGACCACGACGCTCTGGCAGAACGGCCAGGTGTACCGTACGTACACGATCTCGTCGGGCGCGGGCGACCACGCCACCCACACCGGAAACTTCCGCATCGGCTGGAAGACCGCGATGCAGGACATGGGCTGCGTTCCCGGCTACGACTACTGCACCAAGGACGTCCCCTGGGTGGCGTACTTCAACGGTGACGAGGGCTTCCACGGCACCTACTGGCACAACAATTTCGGGACGCCGATGAGCCACGGCTGCATCAACATGACGATCCCGCAGGCCAAGGAGCTCTACGACTGGGCCTACCGCGGTACCGAGGTCTCGGTCCACTACTGAGCCCGGGTCTTCGAGGGGGTGGATGCCATCGGCATCCGCCCCCTCTTCCGTTTCCGTGGCCCTTGCCGGCGTCTCGCGGAGCGTGAGCAACCGCGAAGTGCTGTTCGGGCTCTCGTCCGGTGTCCTCCGTAAACGCGAAAGGGGCGGATGCCATCGGCATCCGCCCCTTTCGGGTTCCGGCTCAGCGCAGGGCGTCGACCACCGCGTTCAGCGTGGCCGAGGGGCGCATGACCTTCTCGACGAGTTCCGTGTTCGGGCGGTAGTACCCGCCGATCTCGGCGTGGTGCCCCTGGACGGCGTTCAGCTCGGCGACGATCGTCTGCTCCGAGGCTTCCAGCTTCTCGGCGACCGGGGCGAAGACCTCGGCGAGGGCGGCGTCCGTCGACTGCTTCGCCAGCTCCTGCGCCCAGTACAGGGCGAGGTAGAAGTGGCTTCCGCGGTTGTCGATCGTGCCGAGGGCACGGCCGGGCGACTTGTCGTTCTCGAGGAACGTGCCGGTCGCCGCGTCCAGCGTCTGCGCGAGCACGCGCGCGCGCTCGTTGCCCGTCGTGTCGGCGAGGTGCTCGAGCGAGGCCGCGAGTGCGAAGAACTCGCCCAGCGAGTCCCAGCGGAGGTAGTCCTCTTCCACGAGCTGCTGCACGTGCTTCGGGGCCGAACCGCCCGCACCGGTCTCGAACAGGCCGCCGCCCGCGAGCAGCGGAACGATCGAGAGCATCTTGGCGCTCGTGCCCACCTCGAGGATCGGGAACAGGTCGGTCAGGTAGTCGCGCAGCACGTTGCCGGTGACCGAGATCGTGTCCTCGCCGCGGCGGATGCGCTCGAGCGAGTACGTCGTGGCCGCAGCGGGGGCGAGGATCTCGATCGTGAGGCCCTCGGTGTCGTGGTCGGCGAGGTACTCGTTGACCTTGGCGATGAGGTTGCGGTCGTGCGCGCGGGTCTCGTCGAGCCAGAACACGGCCGGAACCCCGGTCGCGCGGGCGCGGGTGACGGCGAGCTTCACCCAGTCGCGGACGGCGACGTCTTTGGTCTGGGTCGCGCGCCAGATGTCACCGGTGTTCACCTCGTGCTCGAGAAGCACGTCGCCGTTCGAGGCGACGACCTGCACGCGGCCGGGCGCGGGGATCTCGAACGTCTTGTCGTGGCTGCCGTACTCCTCGGCCGCCTGGGCCATGAGGCCGACATTCGGAACCGACCCGATGGTGGCCGGATCCAGCGGACCGTTGGCGATGACGTCCTCGATCGTCGCCTGGTACACCCCGGCGTACGAGGAGTCGGGGATCACGGCGAGGGTGTCGTCCTCTCCCCCGTCGGCGCCCCACAGCTTGCCGCCGTTGCGGATCAGCGCCGGCATCGAGGCGTCGACGATCACGTCGCTCGGCACGTGCAGGTTGGTGATGCCCTTGTCGCTGTTGACGTACGACAGGCGGGGGCCGGATGCCAGCGCATCGCGGATCTCGGAGGCGATGGCGTCGCCGCCCTCGACGTTCGACAGACCCGAGAGGATCGAGCCGAGGCCGTCATTGGGGGTGAGGCCCGCGGCGGCGAGAGCATCGCCGTGGCGGTCGAACACGTCGGCGAAGAACGCCTTGACGACGTGACCGAAGATGATCGGGTCGCTGACCTTCATCATCGTGGCCTTGAGATGCACCGAGTAGAGCACGTCGTCGGACTTCGCTTCGGCCAACGTGTCGGCGAGGAAAGCGTCGAGGGCCGCGGCCGAGAGGAAGGTGGCATCCACGATCTCGCCCTGGAGGACCTTCAGGCCCTCTTTGAGCGCCTTCGTGGTGCCGTCGGCCGCCACGTGCTGGATCGTGAGCACGTCGTCGTCGGCGAGGACGACCGACTTCTCGTTCGAGCGGAAGTCGTCGTGACCGAGGGTCGCGACGCGGGTCTTCGAGCCCTCGGCGAACGCCTTGTTGCGGTGCGGGTGCTTCTTCGCGTAGTTCTTCACCGCGAGCGGCGCGCGACGGTCGCTGTTGCCCTCGCGCAGCACGGGGTTCACGGCGGATCCCTTGATGCGGTCGTAGCGGGCGCGCACGTCCTTGTCTTCGACGCTCGACGCCTCGTCCGGGTAGTCCGGGATGTCGTAGCCCTGCGACTGGAGCTCGGCGATGGCCGCCTTCAGCTGCGGGATGGATGCCGAGATGTTGGGCAGCTTGATGATGTTCGCCTCAGGCAGCGTCGCGAGACCGCCCAGCTCGGCCAGCGCGTCGCCGACCTGCTGCTCGGGGGTGAGGCGCTGCGGGAAGGCCGCGAGGATGCGGCCGGCGAGCGAGATGTCGCGGGTCTCGACGTCGACACCCGCCTGCTTCGTGACGGCCTGCACGATGGGCAGGAACGACGCGGTGGCAAGTGCCGGCGCCTCGTCGGTGTACGTGTAGATGATGGTGGAATCGGGCACGTCAGATCTCTCCGTAGAGGCGGCCAGGGTTGTGTTTCAGCCTATCGCACGTGGGCAAAGTCTCTTGATATCGAGATAGTTCACGGATGATCCCCACCCCGCGGGAAGCCGCATCTCAGGCGCGGATGCCGTGTTCTCGAGCGGTCTTCGGATGCGCCAGGGTGTCACGGGTGAGATCCGCAACGCGCATCCACCCGGGCCCGTCGATGCGGATACCGCCGGCGACGAGGGCGTCGATCGCGGCGTCCACTTCCCGCGGGCGCAGCGAGGGGACAGGAGGCTCCCTCGACGCATGCGGGGGCATGAGCTCTTGGGGGCGCGGTGGCGGCGCGCTAGCCTGGGCCCATGGCTGACCTGCGTCTCGTCGAACTGTCCGCCGCCACGATCGTGGCGGTGAACACCCTCTCGCTCAAGCCCGGGCAGGAGCAGTTCCTCGCTCCGGTCAGCTACGGCATCGCCGCGACGGTCAGCAACCCGCAGACCTCGTGGCAGCGCGTCGTGCTCGACGCCGACGAGGTCGTGGGCTTCGTCAGCGCCAACTTCGACCCCGAAGCACCCGAGGAGCACTTCCGCTCCGTGCTGTGGCGCATCAACGTCGACGCCGACGAGCAGGGCCGCGGCGTCGGGAGCTTCGCCATCGCCGCCGTGCTCGAAGAGGCCCGCGGTCGCGGCATGGATCACGTCGACGTCATCTACGAGCCCGGTGTCGGCGGACCCGAGGCCTTCTTCCAGCGCGTGGGCTTCGAGCCCGTCGGCGAGACGGAGTACGGCGAGATCGTCGCCCGCGTGAACGTCTGACGGCGGTCGCACCCGCTTTCGTGCGCGGCGCCACCCTTGCCGCGCGAGCGACCCCGGTGGTGGCACACAGAACCGGAGAATCGCACCGCGATCGGATCGGCGGGGACGCGGCATTCGATGTCGGCGCGGTTCTCCGCTCACGGTCAGCACGTCTGAACCGCCGGCTCAGCCGACGGAACAGACGGCAGAAGCACCGGATGCCACGCCCCCGAGGGAACGTGGCATCCGGTGTGCGGAGTCAGACCAGAGACTCCCGCCACGCCGCGTGAAGCTGGGCGAACTTGCCCGTGCCGGCGATGAGGGCGTCGGGAGCGTCGTCCTCGATGATGCGGCCGTGCTCCATGACCAGGACGCGGTCGGCGATCGCCACCGTGGACAGGCGGTGGGCGATGATGATCGCCGTGCGGTCGGCGAGGAGCGTCTGCAGGGCGTTCTGGATCTGACGCTCGCTGGGGATGTCGAGCGAGGCGGTGGCCTCGTCGAGGATCAGCACGGCCGGGTCGGCGAGGAACGCGCGCGCGAACGAGATCAGCTGACGCTGACCCGCCGAGACGCGGCCACCGCGCTTGTTCACGTCGGTGTCGTAACCGTCGGGCAGCTTCGAGATGAAGGCGTCGGCGCCCACGGCGCGGGCGGCGGCGCGGATCTCGTCCATCGTGGCGTCGGGCTTGCCGAGCGCGATGTTGTCGGCGACCGTCCCGCTGAACAGGTATGCCTCCTGTGTGACCATCACGATCGCTCGGCGGAGATCCTTCGGGTGCAGGCGACGCAGGTCGACGTCATCGAGGGTCACCGAACCCTTCGTCGGGTCGTAGAAGCGCGAGATGAGCTTGGCGAGCGTCGTCTTGCCGGCGCCGGTGGTCCCGACCAGGGCGATCGTCTGCCCCGCGGGGATGTCGAGCGTGAACTCCGGCAGGATGACGCGGCCCTCGGTGTAACCGAAGGTGACCTCGTCGAAGCGGACGTGCCCGCGGGCACTCCACAGGTCTACGGGGTCGATCGGGTCGGGAACCGTCGGCTCCTCCTCGAGTACGCCCGACACCTTCTCGAGCGCCGCCGTTGCGGATTGATAGGAGTTCAGGAAGAACGCGACCTCCTGCAGCGGCGAGAAGAAGTTGCGCACGTAGAGGACCGCCGCCGTGAGCACACCGATCTCGAGCGGCCCCGCGATCACTCGTCCACCGCCCCACAGCAGCACGACCGCCACCGAGACCGCCGCCACCGCCATGATGCCCGGCTCGAACGTTCCGAAGAGCCTGATGGAGCGCATGTTGACGTCGCGATAGTCGGCGGCGAGCTTGCCGAACTCCTGGTCGTTGCGGGGTTCTTTTCGGAACGCCTTGACGGCGCGGATGCCGGTCATGGACTCGACGAACTTAACGATCACCTGCGCGCTGATGACGCGCGACTCACGGTAGATGACCTGCGAGCGCGAGTAGAACCACCGCATGAGCAGGTACATCGGGATGCCCATGACGGTCAGGATCAGGCCCGACTGCCAGTCGATGAGGAACAGAGCGCCGAGGGTGAAAAGTCCGTACAGGACACCCGAGACGAGCTCGTTCAGACCGCCGTCGAGCAGCTCGCGGATGGTGTCGAGATCGCTCGTCTGACGCGAGATGATGCGGCCCGACGTGTACGACTCGTGGAACTCGAGGCTGAGCTTCTGCGTGTGCAGGAAGATGCGCTTGCGGAGGTCGAGCATGACGGCCTGCGTCAGACGCGCAGCGACGACGACGTACCACCCGATCAGGACGGCGCCGCCGATCCCCGCGAGCAGGTACACGCCGACGACGCCGATGGTCGGCATCCAATCCGATCGCTCGATGACGGCCGGCAGGGCGTTGTCGATGCCGAACGCGATGAGGGCGGGACCGGCGACGCGGAGCGCCGTCGATACGACGAGTACGGCGCCGGCGAGGACGAGCTGCCAGCGCAGGGGCGAGACGAGCGAACCGAGAAGGCGCAGCGAACGCTGGCGGATGGAGCGGCTCTCGTCGCGCGTGTAGTCGGAGCGGTCCTCGCCGCTGGTCCCGGAGACGGTGGCGGTGCTCATCGGGTCGCCTCCTTTCCGGCGAAGGAATCATCGTCGATGACGGGGATCGCCCCCGTTCGCGCTTCGCGCTCAGCCTCTTCGAGGCTCGAGATCACGTAGCGGTAGTGGTCGCTCTGCCGGAGCAGGTCGGAGTGCGTGCCGACTGCGGTGATACGCCCCTCCTCCAGAAGGGCGACGCGGTCGGCGAGGGTGACCGTCGAGGGCCGGTGGGCCACGATCAGGGCGGTCGTCTCGCTGAGCACCTCGCGAAGGGCATCCTCGACGAGCGCCTCGGTGTCGACGTCGAGCGCCGAGAGAGGGTCGTCGAGAACGAGCACGGCCGGGCGGGCGGCGACGGCGCGCGCAAGGGCGAGACGCTGACGCTGGCCACCGGAGAGGCTGAGCCCTTCCTCCCCGATGACGGTGTCGAGGCCGTCGGGCAGGTCGTACACGAAGTGGGCCTGGGCCACCTGCAGCGCCTCGCGCAGGATCTCTTCGGCCTCGTCGGACCCGGGCGTGAGGTCCTCGCGACCGAGCAGCACGTTGTCGCGCACGGTCTGCGAGAACAGCGTGGCGTCTTCGAATGCCATGCCCACGTGCCGGCGCAGCTCCGCGAGGGTGAGATCGCGCACGTCGACACCGTCGATCAGCACGCGACCGCCGGTGACGTCGTAGAGGCGGCCGGGAAGCGTCGTGAGCGTCGTCTTGCCCGAGCCGGTCAGACCGACGAGGGCCATGGTCTCGCCCGGGTGCAGCACCAGGTCGACGCCGTCGAGCAGGTCGCGCTCCGTGTCCGCGGCATCCTGGTAACGGAAATGGGCGCTCTCGAACGTCAGCTCTCCGCGAGGCTGCGCGATGGTGCGCGGGTTCTCAGGGTCGACGATCGTGTTCTGCTCGTCGAACACCTCGAAGATGCGATCGGTCGCCGTCCGCGCGTCAAGCAGGAAAGAGAAGAGAAAGCCGATCGATTCCATCGGCCAGCGCAGCACGGTCGCCATCGCGAAGAACGCGACGAGTTCGGGCACCTGCAGCTGCCCCAGCTGGGTCAGCACGATTCCGGCGCCCAGGCAGACCGCGAAGGCGATGTCGGGAAGCAGCACGAGCCAGAACCAGATCCACCCGACCGCGCGGGCCTTGTCGATCTCGGTCTCGCGCAGCGACTCGGCCTGACGGGTGAACTTCTTCAGGGCATGTGCGCCGCGGCCGAAGGCCTTGAGGACGCGGATGCCGTGAACGCTCTCTTCCACGGAGGTGGCGAGGTCGCCCGCCTGGTCCTGGCTCTGCCGCGTGAGCGCGCCATAGCGCTTCTCGAACCGGAACCCGACGTAGATCACCGGGGCGGAGGTGACGAGGAAGAGCGCGCCGAGCACCCAGTGCCAGCGGAACAGCAGCACGGCGCCGATGGCGATCGTGAGCATGTTGACGACGAGCAGGATGACGCCGAAGGCCAGCCAACGACGGAGCATGCTGATGTCCTGCATCATGCGCGAGAGCAGCTGGCCGGACTGCCACCGGTCGTGGAAGGCGACCGGCAGGCGCTGCAGGCGCGAGTAGAACGACTGGCGCAGGTCGTACTCGACCTTGGTTGCGGGCGCGAGGACGAACCAGCGCCGCAGCCACACCATCGCGGCTTCGGCGAGGCCGAGACCGAGCACGGCGAGGGAACCCCACACCAGGGCGGTGGGGTCGAGGGAGGCGATGGGGCCGGCGACGATCTGCTCGAGCACCAGGGGGATGGCGAGCGCCAGAAGGCTGGCGATGAGCGCGGTGACGGCACCGGCGATGAGGCGCGGGAGTACCGGGCGCGCGATGGGGAGAAGCCGCGCGAGCGCGCGCGGCGTCGAAAGACGGGGCGGATGAACGGAGGGAGTCATGATCCTCGTGGGGTCGAAGCGGGCGCCGGGATCGGGCGCAGAAAGGGGTGCCGGAGGCGCGACGAAAATCGTCAGTCGGGGCGAAGCGGTGCGTCGAAACGCGAACGCGGAGCCCTAGAGGCGTCGGCCGGGTCGTGAGACGGCGGAGGGCGCGACGACGGCCGGGGCGACGAAGGCGTCGGTCTGGTCCATGGCATCCTCCTTGTTCGATGAAGCTTCCGCGGGGGGACGGCAGCCCTCCAGAATATGCCTGAGAGAACGCTGGAAGCAAGAGTCTCTTCCCCAATTCCCGCCGGTCAGGTCGCCGATTCGCGCGACAGCAGACTCTGCTTCACTCGCGTTCCCCAGGCGAAACCCCCCATGGATCCATCCGCGCGCAGGACGCGATGGCAGGGAACGAAGAGCGCTACCGCGTTCCGCGCGCAGATGGACGCGGCCGCCCGCACAGCCGTCGGAGACCCGAGCGCTGTGGCGAAGCCCGTGTAGGTGAGGGGCGTCCCGGGCGTGATGGCGCGCAGCGCCTCCCACCCGGCGAGTTGCAGGCGCGTCCCCCGCTGAGAGACGACGACGGAGTCGATCGCACCGATATCGCCCGCGTAGTACGCACGGACGGCATCAGCGGCCGCCGTCGTGCCCCGACGGATGTCGGCTGGACGCTGATCCGGTCGGAGCCGTGCGAGAACGGCGTCGGTGTCATCGGTCCACCCCGACACGATCACCCGGTCGGCCTCATCGGCGAGGATCGCGAACGCACCGTCGGGGGTATCGACGAACTGGAGGGTGGCGGCGGTCATGCGGGGTTCTCGCTCTCTGTGACGGAATCGGGTGAGGGGGTCAGGACGACGTCGGCGCGCATGCCCGAGGCTCGCCGACGGGTGGGGGACGCCGCGACTGCGGCCGCCGTCTCGGCCGGTGCGCGCCAGGACTGGGTCACCGGAGCGGCATACCAGTAGTGCGCCATCGCGTAGCTGCGCCAGGGCGCCGATCGCTCCGACCACGCGGTGAAGCCCGCCGGATCGGAGGGGAGTCCGAGGGCTGCCGCACCGGCGCGGGCCGCGACGTCGCCGGGAAGCAGGACATCGGGATCACCGAGCACGCGCATGCGCACGTAATCGGCTGTCCACGGGCCGATCCCCCGCATCGCCAGCAGCCGCTCGCGCTGCTCCGCGCCGTCGTCGCCGGCGCCGAGCTCGAGGCGGCCGTCGGCCAGCGCTGCCGCCGCCTCGACGATGGCCCGCATGCGCGCCGCGGGCCCGCGAAGGACCTCGAGCCCGTGCTCGGCGATCACCGCCGGCGTGGGGAAGAGAGTGAGCGGCCTCGGGCCGATGGCGGTGGGTTCGCCGAGTTCGGCCGTCAGCCGGCCCTGCATGGTCCGGGCCGACGCCACGCTGATCTGCTGCCCGATCATGGCCCGCAACAGCATCTCGTGGGCGTCGACCGCACCGGGAACCCGCACACCGGGGATCGCCGCCACGGCGGGGGCGAGCTCGGGATGCCGGGCGAGAGCCTCGTCGATCGCGAGGGGATCGGCGTCGAGATCGAACAGTCGGCGAACGCGGGCGATGAGCGTGCCGAGGTCGGCCAAGGCCGACAACCGCGCGCGCAGTCGGAGCCGACCGTCGTCGGCGAGGCGCACCTCGAACCATGCCGGGCCGCCCGGGAGGCGAGCGACACGCGCGAACGAGCGGTCGCCGCCCTCCTCGACGCCCGGAATCGCATGAGCCCTCATCCACCCGAAAAGGCCGACGGTGTCGATCGGCCCTCGCACCGGCAGGGCGAGGTCGATCTCGCCCGCCGCGGCTTCGACACCCGAGGTGTGGGAGCGTCGCGCACGGAGATCGCGCGGCGGCATCCCGAACACCTCGCCGATGGTCTCGGTGAACTGACGGATGCTCGAGAACCCGGAGGAGAACGCCACGTCGGCCGAGGGGAGGTCGGTCCCCACCAGCAGCGCCCGTGCGGTGTGCGCGCGCTGCGCGCGGGCGAGCGCGAGAGGCCCGGCCCCGAGCTCGGCGGTGAGGAGCCGGGTGAGGTGCCGCGACGAATAGCCGAGGCGCCGCGCGAGCCCCGGAACCCCCTCGCGGTCGACGACGCCGTCGGCGATGAGGCGCATGGCCCGCGCGGCCACGTCCTGGCGGACGTCCCACAGGGGAGAGCCGGGAGCGGCCTCGGGCAGACACCTCTTGCAGGCGCGATAGCCCGCCTCGTGCGCCGCGGCGGAGGTGGCGTAGAAGGTGACGTTCTCTTCCTTCGGCGTGCGCGCGGGACAACTCGGACGGCAGTAGATGCGCGTCGAACGCACCGCCGTGACGAACTGCCCGTCGAAGCGGCGGTCGCGCGACTGGATCACGCGATAGCGCTCGGCGAAGCCCGCGGGCTCGGAGACGGAAGTGGTCATGGCATCCACCCTGCCATCGACCTCCGACATCGACTGGCGGAAATCGGACACGGCCGTGCGGGCCGGCTCGACCGTCCCCTCCCGGTCGTCGGGCCTGGGCGCAACCCCCGTGCGATGTCGGAGGTCGTGGGTAGCGTGAGGATCATGAGCGAACGCGAATACGACCTCATCGTCATCGGCGCCGGCCCCGTCGGCGAGAACGTGGCCGACCGGGCCGTGCAGGCCGGTCTCACCGCCGCCATCGTCGAATCCGAGCTCGTCGGCGGCGAGTGCTCGTACTGGGCGTGCATGCCCTCGAAGGCTCTCCTGCGCAGCGCCGCAGCCCTGCGCGCCGCCCGCGACGTCGACGGTGCGAAGCAGGCCGTCACCGGCGACCTCGATGTCGACGCGGTGCTCCGCCGTCGCGACACCATGACCAGCGACTACGACGACTCCGGTCAGGTCGAGTGGCTGCAGGGCGCAGGCATCGACCTCGTGCGCGGCCACGGCCGCCTGATCGGCGAGAAGCGCGTACGCGTCACCGCCGAAGACGGCGCGACGACCGACCTCCTCGCTCGGCATGCGGTCGCCGTCTGCACCGGCTCCGCTGCCCTCCTCCCCGATATCCCGGGTCTCGCCGACATCTCACCGTGGACCAGCCGCGAGGCCACCGCCGTGCAGCGAGTCCCCGGTTCTCTCGCGATCATCGGCGGCGGCGTCGTGGGCGCCGAAATGGCGACCGCGTTCCAGAGCCTCGGCACCACCGTCACCCTCATCGCCCGCTCGGGCCTTCTCGGGGGCAACGAGCCGTTCGCCGGCGAGCTCGTCGCATCCTCGCTCCGCGACCGCGGCGTCACGATCAAAGAGGGAGCGGATGCCACGTCCGCCCGCCGCGACGACGACGGGCGCGCGGTGCTCGAGCTGTCCGACGGCACCACCGTCACCGCCGACGAGGTTCTCGTCGCCGTCGGTCGCACTCCGCGTACCGGCGATCTCGGTCTGGATGCCGTGGGCCTCGACGCCGACACCTGGCTCGACGTCGACGACACCCTCCTCGTCCGCGGTTTCGACTGGCTCTATGCCGTAGGCGACGTCAACCACCGCGCCCTGCTCACCCATCAGGGCAAGTACCAGGCCCGGGCCGCGGGAGACGTGATCGCCGCTCGGGCGAAAGGCGACGAGGTCGACGACGCTCCCTGGGGCGCGCACGTCGCCACCGCCGACCACGACGCGGTCCCCCAGGTGACGTTCACCGACCCTGAGGTGGCATCAGTCGGTCTCACCGCACAGAAAGCGGAGCAGAAGGGCCTGAACGTGAAGGTGCTCGACTACGACCTCGCAAGCATCGCCGGGTCGAGCGAGCAGTCCGACGCCTACGTCGGCAAGGCCCGTGCGATCGTCGATCTCGACCGGGGTGTTCTCGTCGGCGCCACCTTCGTCGGGCCCGATATCGCCGAACTGCTGCACTCCGCCACGGTTGCGATCGTCGGCGAGGTGCCGGTGAAGCGTCTGTGGCACGCGGTTCCCTCGTACCCGACCGTCAGCGAGGTCTGGTTGCGCCTGCTCGAGACGCTCGGGCGCGGCTCCGCCTGAGACCGGGGCCCGCGCGATCGCCGAGAAACGCTCGGCCCCGCCCCCGCTCGAGGCGGGGCTCCGACGTGCGCCGAGAAGCGCGCGAACGAAACGGGCTCGCTGCGTCACGTTGTCCCACTCAGCGCGGTGTTGTTGGCGGCGGTTTCGTCCTCCACGCCCGCGCCCGCACGGCGTAAGGTCGCCTCATGCCCCGCATCGTCGCCCTCCTTCGTGGCGTCGGCGGACCGACGGCGCTGAAGATGCCCGCGCTGCGTGAGGTGTTGGCATCCGAGGGTCTGGGTGAGGTCGAAACGCTGCAAGTCGCCGGCAACATCGTGCTCGACGACGGCGGGCGCTCCCCCGTCGAGATTGCGGGCGTGATCCGCGGTGCCGTGCGCACGGCGTTCGGCTTCGACCTCCCGGTCATCGTGCGCACCCACGATGAACTCGCGGATGCGCACGCTCGGAATCCGTTCGCCGGCGCGGCCGAGGGTCGGTGGGTTCAGACCGTGTTCCTCGCGGAACCTCCGGCTTCGGGAACAGAGATCGTCGTCCCGGCGGATTACCCCGAAGAGGCGTTGCTGGATGGTCGCGAGGTGTTCGTGCGGTATCCCGAGGGAATCGGCGGCTCGAAGCTGCAGGCAGCCTGGTTCGAGAAACGCCTCGGTGTGACGGGCACCGCGCGCAACGCGAACACGGTGGCCAAGCTCGTCGCGCTGAGCGCCTGACCGCGGCCGCGCACCCGACCGCAGGCGCGAGCCCCGCTCGGGGCGCACTCCGCCGTTCGGCGAATCCCGTCCACCACCGCCGCGAAACGCGCCCCACAGCGCACACCGCGCCACCCCGACCACGCATAAACGCCATGTGCGCGCAGAAACACGAGCACCACGCGTTTCTGCGCGCGCACCGTGTTTTTACCCCGCACCCGCACCGACACCCGCCGCGCAACCCCCGCAACCCGCACCCGCTCCAAACCCCCGCAGCCCCGGACCCCGCGCAGCCCGCAGCCCCGGACCCCGCGCAGCCCGCATCCCCGCATCCCCGCGCCCTGCAACCCGCGTCTCCGCGCCCTACAGCGCACACCGCGCAACCTCGACCACGCATAAACTCCGTGCGCGCTCAGAAACACGAGCACCACGCGTTTCTGCGCGCGCACCGCGTTTCTGCCCGAAGCCCGCGCCGGCAACCGCCCCGCACACGCACCGACACCCGCCCCAAACCCCAGCACCGCCCCCGCACACGCGACGACGCCGCCGCAGCCGAAGCTGCGACGGCGTCGAACGCACCGAGAGGTCTCAGTGGAAGAAGTGGCGCTCCCCGGTGAAGAACATGGTCACTCCGGCGGCGCGCGCGGCGTCGATGACCTCGGCATCCCGAACCGAACCGCCGGGCTGGATGATGGCCGAGATGCCCGCGTCGATCAGCACCTGGGGGCCGTCGGCGAAGGGGAAGAACGCATCGGATGCCGCGATGGAGCCGCGCGCACGGTCACCGGCGCGCTCCACCGCGAGGCGGCACGAGTCGACGCGGTTGACCTGGCCCATACCGATGCCGACGGTGGCCGACCCCTGGGCGAGCACGATCGCGTTCGACTTCACCGCGCGGCACGACTTCCAGGCGAAGATGAGGCTCTCCATGTCTTCGTCCGCGGGACGCTCACCCGAGACGAGCTCCCAGTTCTTCGCGACCGACTCGATGTCGTCGGGGAAGCGGTCCGCGTCCTGCAGGAGAAGCCCGCCCGAGACGAGGCGCACGTCCATGCGCTCCTGCTGCCAGTCGGCGGGCAGGCGCAGCACGCGCAAATTCTTCTTGAGCTTGAACACCTCGAGCGCCTCGGGCTCGAAATCGGGGGCGATGACGACCTCGGTGAAGATGTCGCGCAGGTTCTCTGCCATCTTGAGCGTGACCGTGCGGTTCGCGGCGATCACGCCGCCGAACGCCGACACGGGATCGCACTCGTGCGCGCGCAGGTGCGCCGAGGCGATCGGGTCGAGGGCGTTGGGGGCCGCGACCGCGATGCCGCAGGGGTTCGCGTGCTTGATGATCGCCACGGCCGGCTTGACCATGTCGAAGGCGGCGCGCAGCGCAGCGTCGGCGTCGACGTAGTTGTTGTACGACATCTCTTTGCCCTGCAGCTGCGTGGCCTGGGCGATGCCGTGTCCGCCGACGCGCGTGTAGATCGCGGCGCGCTGGTGCGAGTTCTCGCCGTAGCGCAACGTCGACAGACGCTCGGCCTGGATCGTCAGGTGCGCGGGCAGATCGATGTCGTCGGCGAGGGTGCCCTCGGCGAACCACGTCGACACGGCGGTGTCGTAGGCGGCGGTGTGCGAGAACGCGCGGGCCGCGAGCTCGCGGCGCTGCGCGAGGGTCGTGCCGCCCTCACCCTGCAGCGCGTCGATGATGGCGGGGTACGACTCGGGCGAGACGACGATGGCGACGTTCGCGTGGTTCTTCGCCGACGCGCGCACCATGGCGGGGCCGCCGATATCGATCTGCTCCACCACGTCGTCGCCCTGGGCACCGGATGCCACGGTCTCGACGAACGGGTAGAGGTTGACGACCACGAGCTCGAAGGGGCGGATCTCCAGCTCCTCGAGCTGCGCCTCGTGCGAGGCCAGGCGCAGGTCGGCGAGCAGTCCCGCGTGCACGCTCGGGTGCAGGGTCTTCACGCGCCCGTCGAGCGACTCGGGGAAGCCCGTGACGGCCGAGACGTCGGTGACGTCGTACCCGGCGTCGCGCAGCAGAGTCGCCGAGCCCCCGGTCGAGACGATCTCGACACCGGCGGCGGCGAGTGCTGCGCCGAGGTCGAGCAGACCGGTCTTGTCGCTCACCGACACCAGCGCGCGGCGGATCGGGACGACGTCGCGGGGGCGGTAGTCGGCGGGGTCGTGGCGGGGTCCGGCCATGGCGTTCGGCTCCTGTGTCTCGAGTCGGGTTCGGATGCGCGACGGGCCGACGCCCGTCGGGCGGGTCAGGCGGTTCGGGATGCCGCGGCGGCGAGGTCGAGCTCGCCCTCGGCGATGCGGCGCACGACGTCGATGAGCAGACGTCGTTCGACGGGTTTGATGCGATCGTGCAGAGAGTCCTCGTCGTCGCCGGGGAGCACCGGGATGCGCTCCTGCGCAAGGATCGGGCCGGTGTCGACGCCGGAATCGACGACGATCACGCTCGCTCCGGTCTGCTCGACGCCCGCGGCGAGGGCGTCACGCACCCCGTGCGCCCCGGGGAACTCCGGCAGGTACGCGGGGTGGGTGTTGATGATGCGCGGTTCCCACGCGGCGACGAGATCGGCCGGCAGCAGCCGCATCATGCCGCTGAGCACGACGAGGTCGGGATTCCACACCGACAGCTGCGCACCCAGCTCGGCGCCCCACTCCTCACGAGAGGCGAACGCACCGAAGGGGACGAGGAAGGTCGGGATGCCGAAGTGCTCGGCGTGGGCGAAGCCGTCGGCCTCGCGATCGGCACCGACCGCGATCACGCGCGCCGGGAAGCCGGGGGCCGAGGCCGCCTCGAGCAGGGCGCGGAGGTTCGAGCCGGTGCCGGAGATGAGGACGGCGACCGTGAGCACGCGCTCAGTCTACGCAGGTGCGTCCGCGCGCGCGGGCCCTCGAGAGCAGCCGGGGACCGCCGGCTCGGAGCCTGCCGTACCGGCCGAGCGGGTCGGGCCCGGGCCGAACGCCCCGGGGCGGCCGGCCCGATCGCGTGGTGGTCAGCGCCTGTCGTCGGGCTCGCCGCCGTGCTCCGACCAGGCGGCGCGGATGCGCGCACGTACCTCGTCGTCGCTGAGTTCGTCGGGTGCGCCCCCGCTCGCGCCCGCCACGGGGCTCTCGGAGACAGGTGGCGCAGAGACGGGCGGCGAAGACACGGGCGACGCTGAAGAAGGGGATGATCCCCGAGCGCTCCCCCGTACCCCCAGCGCGGTGTCGGTCGCCACGGCATCCGGATCGCGGTACGAGCTCGGCCAGACGTCGTGCGAGATGCCCGCGCCGGCGGGCGAGCCGGTCGGGGTCGGGCCGGTCCAGTGCTCGTCGCGGTCGAAGGGCGTGTGCTCGCGCGCGGAGAACGAGAAGCCCCGGTCGTCGCGCTCCTCGTACCGGTCGTCGCCCTCGTACCCGCCGAAGCGCGGGCTGAGCAGCAGGATCGCGAGCCCCACCAGCACCTCGAGGCCGAGCGTCAGGGCGAGCGGGCCCGGCTGCGGGCCCGTATCGGCGAGGCGGCCGGGACCGATCGACCCCGACGAGACCACGGCGGCGAGGGCACCCATGCCGCCGGTGAGCGCCGCGACTGCGACGGCCAGGACCAGCCGGGGTCCCAGCGGCTCGGGGCCGGTGGTCGATGGCATCCGGGATCGCAGGATCCATCCCGTCAACGCGCCCACGGCGATCGGCAGCAGCACGAGCAGCAGCAGCCACGACGAGGTCGAATCGGGCACCGCACCCAGCACCGGGATGCCGGGGAGCGCACCGACCTGCGTCGCGGCCGGGGTGACCGCGGTGTCGGCGCCGAGGGCGAAGCCCGGCCCGGCGGCGAACGACATGGCCCAGAGCACGAGCGTGGGGAGGTAGAAGAGCTGACCGAGGGCGATGACGGTCGCGCCGATACCGTCGGCGTTACTGGCCTGGTACAGCCCGATCACCTGCGAAGCGCGAGCGATGAGACCCGCCAGCACGACCACCGCGCCCACCGAGACGAGCCCCAGAGTGGTGATCGCCAGGCCCCGCAGCGCGAGCGCGGGAACGGGCGCCCAGGCGCTCGGCATCCGCTCGATCCATCCGCGCACGGCATCGACCGGCCCGTCGTCGCCCACGCGCCAGGCGCCCACGACGGCGCCGATGAGCGAGGGCACGAGGAAGATCAGCGTCGGCAGCAGGATGGCGAGCCAGGTTTCGGATGCCACGAGCGAGGCCTGTGAGGTGAGCGCGATGCCCGCCGAGAGAGCCGCGAAGACGAGAGAGCCCGAGAGCCACCCGGTGAGACCGGCGCCCGCCTCTGCGGCGCGAGAGCCGGAACGGGCGGCGAAGAGGCCGGTGAAGGCCGCGAAGGCCAGGGGGGCGAGAGACAGCGTGAAGGTCGCGAACGTCGGGTCGATGCCGGTCGCGGCGAGGTAGGCGTCGGGCAGGGTGATGGTCACCGGCACGAGGTGGCCGAGGTGCCAGATCGCGGCCGACGCGGGCCACAGAGCGCTCCAGTCGGGGTCGCCGACGCCGAACACCCACAGCAGCGTGAGCGGTGCGAGCACGACGGCGATGCCACCGGCGGTCGCCAGGACGGCGTCGAGGGCGGCGAGGAGAGCGATGAGGAGGCGATGCATGGGCGAGAGGAACCCTACCCGCGCCGCCTCAGCCCGCCCCTCAGGCGCGGCGGCGAGCGCCCGAGACGAGCCTGCGCAACGCGGTGAGCCAGGCGCGCGAGGTCGTGTCGAGCTCGGCGGGCGCGTCCGTCGTTGCGTCTGAGGAGCGCAGATCTGCCCCGGCGAACGGGGCGACGCGCGCACCGCGCCATCGCTCCCACACCACCGCCGCCAGGCGCGGGTCCGCACCGATCGGGGCGGTGGTCAGATCGGCCTGCGCCTTCTCGATCACGCGCGAGAAGTGCCCCGGTGCGAGGACGTAGCTCGCGGCGACGGTGCGTCGGCCGTCCGCGCGTGCTGCGGCCACGGCATCCGGGATGCGGGGATCGGATGCCGCGGCGTAGGCCGTCACGACGGGGCCGGTGACACCGGCATCCGCCATCAGCTCCGCCATGCGTTCGACGTCGACCACGGCGCCCGGGCGGGTGGAGCCGGCCGCGGCGAGCACGACGGTGTCGTCGGGACCCGCCCCGGCGGCGCGGACGCGGTCGGCGAGGATCTCGGCCAGCACCGGGTGGGGCCCGAGAGCGGGGGCGACGGGCAGTCCGCCGGCGGCCTCCACCAGGTCGACCTCGGTGTGGTAGCCGGTCGACAGCAGCAGGGGCACGATCACGATGTCGTCCGTGCGCTCGCGAGCTTCGGCCACGACGTCGGTGACGGAGGGACCGTGCACGTCGACGTACGCCTCGAGCACGTCGACGCCCGCCGGAGCGGTGGCGCGCAGCACCTCGAGCAGTTCGCGCACGACGACGCGGCCCTCTTCGAACCTCGTGCCGTGGGCGCAGGCGATCAGTACGGCGGTCATGCGTCCTCCTCGTCGATCACGTCGAGCCGGTATCCGCGCTTGTAGACGGTGCGGATCAGGTCGAGCCCGCCGAGCGCGTCGCGGGTGCGGGCCACGGCGACCTCGACGGCGTGCCCACTCGCCTCCGAGCTCGACAGCGCGGCGATCAGATCGGCGCGCGAGACCACCGCCCCCGGCGCGCGCCCGAGCGCGCGCAGGATCTCGACGCCGGTGCGCGGCAGGGGTGTGAACTCCCCGTCGAGCACGATCCCCGATGAGCGGATGCCGAGGCGCCCGACCGTCGTGGGGATCAGCGCCGCGTCGGCTCCGCCGTAGTGCGTCACCACGGCGCGCACGAGCGCCCCGAGACGTCCGCGGTCGGGGATGAGCGGAGTGATGCCCGCCTCGAGGAGGGGACCGGCGGTGATCGGCCCGACGGCCGCGACGAGGACGTGCCCGCGGGCGGCTCGGGAGGCCACTCCGTCGAGCGCCTCGGCCCGTTCGGCCGCGAGGATCCACTCGCGCGCAGCGGGAGCGGAGGTGAACAGCACCGCGTCGATCTCTCCGCGTGCGACCTGCTGGGTAGACGCGGCGACGACCTCGGGATCGGGCGGCGGCCCCCAGCGGTAGATGGTGAGGCTGGTCACGCGGGCTCCGGCGGCTTCGAACGCCTCGTCGAGGCCGTCGGCCCCCGAGCCGTGGTGCTGCACCGCGATGTGCAGTCCGTCGATCCCCTCGGCCACGAGGAAGTCGCGCAGTTCGGCGGCCGTCTCGCTCTCGGCGACCCAGTCGGCCTCGAAACCGGCCTGCTGGATCGCGCCGCGCGCCTTCGGGCCACGGGCGACGATCCGTGCGCCGTCGAGCACGGGAGCGAGCGCATCGTGCAGGCCCGCCTCGTCGGCTGTCTCCATCCACGCGCGGAACCCCACACCCGTCGTCGCCACGACGACGTCGGGCGGGTCGGCGATGAGCGACCGCGTCTGCGCGATCAGCTCGTCGTCGTCGACATGCGGGATGATCGTGAGCGCCGGCGCGACGCGCACGCGCGCGCCGTGCCGCTCGAGCGCGGCCGACAGCTCCCCCGACCGTCGGTCGACGGGGAGCAGCACGGTGCACCCCTGGAGCACCGTGCTGATCGTCCGCGCGGGTGTCGTCACCCGATGCCCTCCGGGTGCGCCGCGACCCGGACCGGAGCGTGAGCGGGCTGGAGCGATACCGCAGCTGCCGCGGGCGACGCGGCCGGCAGCAGAAGATCGGCCCGGGCGACCTCGCCGAACACCAGCACCGCGGGATTCGCGAGGCGGTGGGTCTCGGCATCCTGGATCGCCGTACCGAGCGTGGTGCGGATCGTGCGTTGAGCGGGTGTGTGGCCGTTCTCGACGAATGCGACGGGGCGCGTCTCGGGAGCGCCGGCGGCGCGGGCCGCGGCCACGAACCGCGGCAGGGCGCTCACGCCCATCAGCGCGACGACCGTGGCGCTGTCGTCGCGCAGGGCGGCGAGGGTCGCGTCGCTCGGGGTTTCCTGACCGTTCACGACATGCAGGGTACCGGCGACGCCGCGGTGCGTCACGGGCACCCCCGCGGCCGAGGGCACGGCGATCGCGCTCGAGATGCCGGGCACGACCTCGACCGCGATGCCGGCCTCGCGGCACGCGATGACCTCCTCACCGCCGCGGCCGTACACGAACGGATCGCCGCCCTTGAGTCGCACGACCCGCAGGCCCTTCGCCGCTCGATCGACGAGGAGGGCGTTGATCTCGTGCTGCGGCACCGGGTGATGCTGCGGGCGCTTGCCGACGTCGATCAGCTCGACGTCGTCGCCGAGCTCGGCGAGTACGCCGGTGGGTCCGAGCCGGTCGTGCACCACGACGTCGGCCTCGGCCAGCAGAGCGCGGGCGCGCACCGTCAGCAGGTCGATCGGGCCGGGACCGCCGCCGACGAGTGCCACGCTCCCCACGAGCGGGCGGCGTCGGCGGCGGAGCGGAAGGGCGCCTTCGGCGAGGCGCTGTGCGATCGCGTCGCGCACGGCGACGCTGCGGCGAGGGTCGGCACCGGCAGTGGAGACCACGCCCACCATGACGTCGCCGCTCGTGGTCTCGGCGGCCAGGCGCGCGGTGCCCTTGCCGCCGTGACCCGCGTTGACGCACCAGACGCGGCGGGCTTCGGCCGCCGCGACGACGGCGGCGTCGACGGATGCCGCCCCCGTGGCCGTGTGGCAGAACCAGGCCTCGTCGAGATCGGTGTCGGCGAATCCTCTGTCGATCCACTCGATCTCACCCGCGGCGGCGAGCGCGGCGAGCCCCGGCGTCGCGACGGGGGCGATCACCCGTACCCGGGCGCCGGCGGCACGCAGCCGCGCGATGCGCTTCTCGGCGACGGAGCCGCCGCCCACGCACACGACGAGCTTGTCGGTGAGGTCGAGGCCTGCGAGAGCGATCATCGGGGGTCCCCTTCGAGCTTCACGAATACATCCCCTTCGGCGACCGCGACCGGGTGCACGGCCACCGTCAGCGGGTCCTTGCCCTGCGTGTCGAGACAGGTTCCCGTGCGCAGGTCGAACACCTGCTTGTACATGGGCGAGGCGACGGTGGGCACTCCTCCGCGGTCGCCGACGATCCCACGCGAGAGCACCGCCGCCCCGCTGAACGGATCGATCTGGTCGGTCGCGAAGATCCGGCCGTCGAACGTCCGGAACAGCGCGACCTGCCGGTCGCCGAGGAGCGCCGCGGCCCCGCGCTCCACGAGCAGATCGTCGACGCGGCAGACGCGGATCCACCCGTCGCCCTGTGCCGATGCCAAGCCCGTCGTCGCGGCCGGGGTCCCGGCATCCGGAGTCGTCTCCATCAGAGTCATGACCGCACCGCCAGCGTCGTTCCGCCGATGAGCACCGCGCCCGACGCGCGTTCTTCGGCCGTGGCGGGTCGGGCCTGACCGCGCTCGGCGACGTAGGCAAGAGAGGGGTCGGCCTTGTCGGGAGCATTGACGAAGCTCTGGAAGCGCTTGAGCTTCTCGGGGTCGGCGAGGGTGGCGGCCCACTCGTCTTCGTAGGCGTCGATGTGGGATGCCATGGCCCGGTCGAGGTCGTCGGCGATGCCGAGGGTGTCGTCGAACACGACGCCCTTCAGCGCCTCGAGACCGCCCTCGTACTCCGCCGCCCACGGGGCCGTGCGCTGCAGCCGGTCGGCGGTGCGGATGTAGAACATGAGGAATCGGTCGATCGCCCGCAGCAGCCCGTCGTCGTCGAGACCCTCGGCGAAGAGCACCGCGTGACGCGGGGTGAAGCCGCCGTTGCCGCCGACGTACATGTTCCAGCCGGCCTCGGTCGCGATCACCCCGATGTCCTTGCCGCGCGCCTCGGCGCACTCGCGGGCGCAGCCCGAAACCCCGAACTTGATCTTGTGCGGCGACCGCAGGCCGCGGTAGCGCAGCTCGAGCTGCACGGCCATGCCCACCGAATCCTGCACGCCGTAGCGGCACCAGGTCGACCCGACGCACGACTTCACCGTGCGCAGCGACTTGCCGTACGCGTGGCCCGACTCGAACCCGGCGTCGACGAGGCGCTTCCAGATGTCGGGAAGCTGGTCGAGGCGGGCACCGAACATGTCGATGCGCTGCCCGCCGGTGATCTTCGTGTAGAGCCCGAAGTCGCGGGCGACCTCGCCGATCACGACCAGGCCTTCGGGCGTGATCTCGCCGCCCGGAATGCGCGGGACGACGCTGTAACTGCCGTCGCGCTGGATGTTGGCCATCACGTGGTCGTTGGTGTCCTGCATCGTCGCCAGCTCGCCGTCGAGCACGTGCCCCGAGTACAGGCTCGCGAGGATGCTCGCCAGAGCCGGCTTGCAGATGTCGCAGCCGCGCCCGGTGCCGAAACGCTCGACGATCGAGGTGAAGGTACGCAGCCCCGAGACCCGGACCGCGTCGAACAGCTGCGCCCGGGTGAACGAGAAGTGCTCGCACAGTCCGTTCGAGACTTCTTTTCCGGATGCCGCCAGCTCAGTCGCCACGAGCTTCTTCACGAGCGTGAAGCACGAGCCGCACGCCGCCCCGGCCTTGGTGCACGCCTTGACCTCGGCGGCATCCGCGCACTGGTGCTCGGTGACGGCCTCGCGCACGGTTCCGGCGGTGACGCCGTTGCACGAGCACACGATCGCGTCGGCGGGCAGGTCGCCCTGCGGAGCCGGGGCGAGGCCTTCGGGCATGAGGTAGGCCGCCGGATCGCCGCCGAGCGCTCGACCGACGAGCGGGCGCAGCGCGGTGTACGCCGAGGCGTCGCCGACCAGGATGCCGCCGAGCAGCGTCTGCGCGTCGTCGCTCAGCACGAGCTTCTTGTAGACGCCCGACACCGGGTCGGCGTAGGTGACGTCGAGCGCGTTCGGCGTCTCGGCGAATGCGTCGCCGAAGCTCGCGACCTCGACGCCCGAGAGCTTGAGCTTGGCCGAGGTGTCGAAGCCGGGGAAGGCGGCCGCGCCGCCCAGCAGGCGGGTCGCGGCGACCTCGGCCATCGCGTACCCGGGGGCGACGAGACCGATGCACTGCCCGTCGAAGCTCGCGACCTCGCCGATCGCCATGATCGCGGGATCCGAGGTGTCGCAGCCCTCGTCGATCACGACCCCGCCGCGGGCGTCGACGCGCAGCTCGGCCGCACGGGCGAGCTCGTCGCGGGGCCGCACGCCGACCGTGAAGACCACGATGTCGACGGCCTCCCACGTGCCGTCGCGCAGCTCGAGGCCGCATACGGCGCCGGTCTTGTCGGCATCCACCCGGGTCGTCACCGAGCTCGTGCGCACCTCGATGCCGCGCGCTTCGATGAGCCGCTGCAGGGTGCGCGCCCCGCCCAGGTCGAGCTGGGCAGACATCAGGCGCTCGTTCGACTGCAGCACGAACGGCGAGACGCCCTCGGCCTGCAGCGCCCCCGCGGCCTCGAGCCCGAGGAGACCGCCGCCGACGACCGCGCCGCGCAGGGGCCGGCCGAGCTCGGCCGAGCGCTTCGCGACCCAGGCGCGCATGCCGGCGACGTCGTCGAGCGTGCGGTAGACGAAGCACCCCTGGTGGTCGAAGCCGTCGAGGGCCAGGCGGGCGGCGAACGAGCCGGTCGCCAGCACGAGACGGTCGTACGCGTGCGTCGAGCCGCCCGCCGTGGTGACGGTGCGTGCCGCGCGGTCGATCTTCGTGACGCGCGCGTCGGTCTTCACCCGCACCCGTTCGTGATCGAGAACCGCGGGGTCGAGGGCGAGGTCGTCGGGGGTCTTTCCGCTGAAGATGCCCGTGAGACCGACGCGGTCGTACGGCCCGCGGGCTTCATCGCCCAGCACCGTGACGGACCAGCGGCCCTCGGTGTCGCGGCTGGTGAGGCTCTCGACGAAGCGGTGGGCCACCATCCCCGCACCCACGACCACGACGGACCCGGATGGGGCGGGGTGGAGCATGCCGTCACGGTACGCGGCGGAGTTTGCCGCGGCGTCAGCGGCGTGTTTCGTTCCGGTTGCGGGGTTCGAGCGGGCCATGCCCCGACGCTAGGCAGCCGAGGTTTCCCCCGCCCTCGCGCCCGCGTTACCCCCGGCGAACGTTTCTCTCACGCGGGCGCGGGGGTGGTGTGAGCTTTCGCCCGCGGCATCCGTCTCCGACTCTCCCGTGCCCGTACGGCGAGCGTCGTTCCGCTCCCCCGCTGAGTGTCCAAAACACCCGGACAGATTTTCGCGACGTCCGGGTGTTTTGGACACTCGATGCCGGTCGACCGGGTGGCGACGGGCGCCACGGACCGGTGTCAGTCGACCGGCTCGAGCACGAACAGCTCAATACGGCGGTCGGTCTTCTTCTGGTACTCGTCGTAGTCGGGCCAGACCTCGGTCGCGTAGCCCCACCACTCCTCGCGCTCGGCGCCCTCGGCCTGGTGCGCGTCGTATTCCTTCTTCGTCTCGCCGTCCTGCAGGGCGACGCGGGGGTTCTTCACCAGGTTGTAGAACCACGCCGGGTGCTCGGGAGCCCCGCCCTTGGATGCCACGACCGCGTACTTTCCGTCGTGCTCGACGCGCATGAGGGCCGTCTTGCGCAGACCACCGGTTTTGGCGCCGACGGTGCTGAGGACGATGATGGGTACGCCCCGCATGTCGGCGGACTCCTTGCCCCCCGTGGCTTCGAAGGTTTCCGCCTGCTGACGGGCCCATTCGCTGGTGCTGGGTAGATACTCGCCTGAGAGTGACATAGCTCACACGATACGTCGGCGTCTTCCCCTCCGGTCTAGCCCCTCCCCCTTTTTCCTGGAGCCTTCATGAGCGCTTCCGCTCCCGAGACCACGGCCGTCCCCGAACCGAAGAACGGCCTCGACCGCTTCTTCGAGATCACCGCCCGCGGCTCGACCGTCGGCGGAGAGATCCGCGGCGGCGTCGTCACCTTCGTCACGATGGCGTACATCGTCATCCTGAACCCGATCATCCTCTCGGGCACCCCCGACGTCGCCGGCAACGCTCTCGGCTTCTCGCAGGTCGCCGCCGTCACGGCGCTCACCGCGGGTGTCATGACGATGTTGTTCGGTCTGGTCACGCGCCTGCCGTTCGCGTTCGCCGCGGGCCTCGGGATCAACTCGTTCCTCGCGGTCGGCATCGTCGGGCAGGTCACCTGGCCCGAGGCCATGGGCCTCGTCGTCATCAACGGCCTCATCATCGTGCTGCTGGCGGTCACGGGCCTTCGCCGCATGATCTTCGAGGCGGTGCCTCTCGCCCTGAAGACCGCGATCACGGTCGGTATCGGCCTGTTCATCGCCTTCATCGGCTTCGTCGACAGCGGCCTGGTCACCTCGACCGGGCTCAGCTCGCCCCCGGTCGGCCTCGGTGTGGGCGGCTCGATCACGACGATCCCCACCGCGCTGTTCGTGCTGACCCTCGTCATCACCGCCGTGCTGCTGGTGCGCAAGGTCAAGGCCGCACTGCTGATCGGTCTGCTCTCGGGCACGGTGATCGCGGTCATCGTCCAGGCCGTCACGGGTCTCGGCGCCAAGGCCGACGGCAACCCCGGCGGCTGGGGCCTGAGCGTTCCGACGCTGCCCGCGCAGTGGGTGAGCCTCCCCGACCTGTCGCTGGTCGGCCAGGTCGACCTGGTCGGCTCTTTCGGTCGCATCGGCGTGCTGGCGGCCCTCATGCTCGTCTTCACCCTCGTCTTCACGAACTTCTTCGACGCGATGGGCACGATGACCGGCCTCTCCCGCGAGGCGGGCCTCGCCGCCCCCGACGGCACCTTCCCGCGACTGCGCTCGGCGCTGGTGATCGAGGGCATCGGCGCGGTGGCGGGCGGCGCGACCTCGTCGTCGTCGAACACCGTGTTCATCGAGTCGGGCTCCGGCATCGGCGAGGGCGCCCGCACCGGGCTCGCCAACGTCGTCACCGGCGCGCTGTTCCTGCTCGCGATGTTCTTCACCCCGCTGACGAGCATCGTCCCCACCGAGATCGCCGCCGCGGCCCTGGTCATCGTCGGTGCGCTGATGATGGCGCAGATCCGCCACGTCGACCTCAGCGACATGTCGGTGCTCATCCCCGTCTTCCTGACCGTCACCGTGATGCCCCTGACGTACTCGATCGCCAACGGCATCGGCGCGGGCTTCGTCAGCTGGGTGCTGATCCAGGCCCTGTCGGGTCGCGCGCGTCGCATCAGCCCGCTGCTGTGGATCGTCGCCGCCGGCTTCGTGGTCTTCTTCGCCCGCGGTCCGGTCGAGGCCCTGCTCGGCTGACGCCGGTGCGATGGAGGGGCCCGGATGCCACGGCATCCGGGCCCCTTCTCTGTCGCGGTGCTCCGCACGGCGCGCACTTTCTCTGTCGCGGTGCTCCGCCCGGCGCGCAATGCGGCCCCGGCGGCGGCGCCCGGCTGTCAGATCACGTGACCTCGCGCGGCAAGCCCGGGCCCGGCCGCCGAGATCACGTGATCGGGGCGAGCGCACACGCCGGGGCATGTGTTCTCGGCGGAGTCACGTGATCTCGCGCCCCGTCGTCGCACGCACGCAACCCAGCCGCGCGCGAGGCCGGCCGCACCCCGCCCCCGCCGGACATGCGAAAGGGCCCGGATGCCATGGCATCCGGGCCCCGAAGAGAGTGCTGGTTACAGGCTCTCGATGATCTCGCGCATCAGGGCGGCGGCCTCGGACGGCGTCTTGCCGACCTTGACCCCGGCGGCCTCGAGGGCCTCCTTCTTCGCCTGGGCGGTACCGGCGGAGCCGGAGACGATGGCGCCGGCGTGGCCCATGGTCTTGCCCTCGGGAGCGGTGAAGCCGGCGACGTAGCCGACGACCGGCTTGGTGACGTTGGCCTTGATGAAATCGGCGGCGCGCTCTTCGGCGTCTCCACCGATCTCGCCGATCATGACGATGGCCTTGGTCTCGGGGTCGGCCTCGAACGCCGCGAGGGCGTCGATGTGCGTGGTGCCGATGACGGGGTCGCCGCCAATGCCGATGGCGGTCGAGAAGCCGAGGTCGCGCAGCTCGAACATCATCTGGTACGTCAGGGTGCCCGACTTCGACACGAGGCCGATGGGGCCCTTGCCGGTGATGTTCGCGGGCGTGATGCCCACGAGCGCCTCGCCGGGCGTGATGATGCCGGGGCAGTTCGGGCCGATGATGCGGGTCTTCTCGCCCTTGGCCTTCGAGTACGCCCACGCCTCGGCGGTGTCGCCGACGGGCACGCCCTCGGTGATCACGACGAGGAGGGGGATCTCGGCGTCGATGGCCTCGACCATCGCGTCCTTCGTGAAGGCCGGGGGCACGAACGCGATCGACACGTCGGCGCCGGTCTCGCGGATGGCCTCTTCGACCGAGGCGAAGACGGGGAGCTCGACGTCGTTGCCGGACGCGTCCTTGTGCGAGACCGTGGTGCCGGCCTTGCGGGCGTTCACGCCACCGACGACCTGGGTGCCGGCCTTGAGCATGAGGGCGGTGTGCTTGGTGCCCTCGCCGCCGGTGATGCCCTGGACGATGACCTTGGAATCCTTGTTGAGGTAGATCGACATGTTTCTGTCCCTATCCCTTACGCGTTGGCCAGTTCGGCGGCCTTGTCGGCGCCCTCGTCCATACCGGCGGCGAGGGTGACGAGCGGGTGGTTGGCGGCGGCGAGGATCTGACGACCCTCTTCGACCTGGTTGCCGTCGAGGCGGACGACGAGCGGCTTGGTCGCGGCGTCGCCGAGGATCTCGAGAGCCTTGACGATGCCCTCGGCCACGGCGACGCACGAGGTGATGCCGCCGAAGACGTTGACGAAGACGCTCTTGACCTGCTCGTCGCCGAGGATGACGTCGAGACCTGCAGCCATGACGGTCGCCGAAGCGCCGCCGCCGATGTCGAGGAAGTTGGCGGGCTTGACGCCGTTGTGCTTCTCACCGGCGTAGGCGACGACGTCGAGGGTCGACATGACCAGACCCGCGCCGTTGCCGATGATGCCGACCTGGCCGTCGAGCTTGACGTAGTTGAGGTCGTGCTGCTTGGCCTTGGCCTCGAGCGGGTCGGCCGCGTCCTTGTCTTCCAGCGCCTCGTGGTCGGGGTGGCGGAAGCCGGCGTTCTCGTCGAGCGAGACCTTGCCGTCGAGGGCGATGATGTCGCCGTCTTCGCTCTGGATGAGCGGGTTCACCTCGACGAGGGTGGCGTCCTCGCCCTTGTAGACGTTGAAGAGCTTGACGAAGACGTCGGCGACCTTGGGGGCCAGCTCGTCGTCGAACTTCGCGGCCTTGGCGATCTCGAGAGCCTTCTGGGGCGTGATGCCCTCGATCGGGTCGACCTCGATGCGCGCGAGCGCCTCGGGACGCTCGACGGCGAGCTCTTCGATCTCCATGCCGCCCTCGACGCTCGAGAGCGAGAGGTAGGAGCGGTTGGCACGGTCGAGCAGCACCGAGAAGTAGAACTCCTTGGCGATGCGGGCGCCCGCTGCGACCATGACGCGCTTGACGACGTGGCCCTTGATGTCGAGGCCGAGGATGGCCTGGGCCGCCTCGAACGCCTCGTCGGGGGTCTTCGCGACCTTCACACCGCCGGCCTTGCCGCGGCCTCCGGTCTTGACCTGAGCCTTGACGACGACAACGCCACCGAGCTTCTCAGCGGCCGCCTTCGCCTCCTCAGGGGTGTCGGCGATGATGCCGGCGAGTACCGGCACCTCGTACTTTTCGAACAGGTCACGTGCCTGGTACTCGTAGAGATCCACGGACAATCCTTCGCTGGGCGATCGGTGGTGGGAGGAGGCGAACTCTCTCGATATCAAGAGATCTTCGCCAGTCGACAACCCTACTAGACGGGGCTGAAGACCCCCGACCCTCGAAGAGAGGCATGCGCCTAGTCTGGCGATGACCCCCGACATTCGCCTCGCCGTCAGGAGCCCCCATGCCCTCTGCCGTCACCCTCATCCGCGCCGCCGCCCTGTCGGACGCGGCCGAATATGCGTACGCCGCCACCGCTCCCGCGAACGCCCGACTGATCTTCCTCGCCGGATCGTGTCCGCTGAACACCGACGGCTCGACCGCCGGCGTCGGCGACTACGCCGCGCAGGCCGCGAGCTGCATCGAGAACATGACGGTCGCGCTGCGCGCAGCCGGCGCGGAGCTCACCGACGTGATCAGCACCCGCGTGCTGGTGGCATCCACCCGTCAGGCCGATCTCGTCACCGCGTGGGAGGTCGTGCGCGACGCCTTCGGCGACCACGACGTGCCGAGCACGCTGATGGGCGTCACCGTCCTCGGCTACGACGATCAGCTGGTCGAGATCGAGGCGGTCGCCGCGGTCGTCGACTGACCGCGAGGATCACCCCACGACCGCGAACCGCTCCAACACCACCGACGTTTCGTCGTCGACGACGAAGGCACTCCCGAGCTCTTCACGCATGGCATCCGAGGTCCAGAACCGCACGTGACCGCGGCGCCAATCCGCGACGGACGCGTACCCCTCGCCCTCGTCGAGCGCATGGGCGAGCGAGACGTCCCGCAGAGCGACGATCTCCACTCCGGTCGTCTCGATGACGCACACCGGCTCACCGGCCGAGTCGACCACGGCGCCCCGATCCCCGACCGCCGGCAACGGCTCCCCCGCGACGAGATACTCCCGCACGAGCGAGCTGGTCGCCGTCTTCTCCCCCGCGCGGATCGCCGCGACGATCCGGTCGCGTCCCGCCCCGGGGAACATGAACTCGATCGGGGGCAGGTCGCCGGTCATACCGGCATCCGCTTCTCGAACCGGAACATGCGGTCGGGGCCGGGGTGATCCCCCTCGCTCCCGGCCTGGGGGCGGTGCCCCGGGTGGAAGAACTCCACGATCTGGAAGCCGCAGCGGTTGACGTAGAAGTGGATGTTGCGCTGGTCGAAGTACGGCGTCTCGGTCTCCCACACCTCGGTATCGGCGTAGCGCGCCTCGATCGCCCGCCACGCGGACGCACCGATCCCGCCACCGTGGTGACCGGCATCGATGAAGAAGAGTTCGAGGCTGCGGCGCCCGTCATCCGGTGCTGTCACGGCGGCCCCGCCGATGACCAGGTCGTCGCGCACGATCTGAAGGGTCTCGGTGCCGGGTGCGTCCAGCACCCTGTCCATCTCGTCCGCCCGGGGAATCGGCTGCTCTCCCGGCTTCAGCCCGGCATCGCGCAAGCCCGCCGCAAAGGCCGTCTCCATCCGCGCCAGCCACGCGGGGCGATCGGCCGCCTCGAGCTCCACCAAGCGAACCTCGCCCATCAGATCCATCCCCTCTCGCGCGAGTGCGTCGTCGCACGGTTCCGACCCGCGCGTCCCCGCTGTCGACCACCGACGATACGGGGTCGCGTGCCGCTCCCGTCACGGCGCGGCTGCCCCTTCCGCCCTGCGCGGACGGTCGCACCCCACTCGTCCATCGTCTCGGAGGCGCGTTCCCCTGGCCCGCCGAGTCGACGCTGCACTCGCGCGAAGACGAGGCAGAAGCGATCGTCGCCTCCGCACGAGACCCGCGCGGGCTCGACGGTCGTCGACTAGATCCAGCCCCGCTCGCGCGCGTGGATCGTCGCCTGCTGCCGGCTCGCCAGCCCGAGCTTGCCCAGCACCGACGAAACGTGGTTGCGCACCGTCCCCGCCGACAGATGAAGGGATGCCGCGATCTCCGCCACCGTCTGCCCTCGCGCTCCCGCGCGCAGCACGTCGAGCTCCCGGTCGGTAAGCGGACTCCGCTCGTCGCTCAGCGCGTCGGCCGCGATCTCGGGGTCGACGTACCGGCGCCCCGCCGCGACCTCGCGGATCACCGCCGCCACGTCATCCGCCGGCCGCGACTTCGGCAAGAAGCCGTTGACTCCCGCACCCAGAGCCCGTCGGAGCACCCCCGGGCGCGCGTGCCGCGTGACGATCACGCAGCGCGAGGGCACGCTCCGCAGGATCTTCGCGGCCGTGTCGACGCCGTCGAGCCCGGGCATCTCGAGGTCGAGCAGGCAGACGTCCGGCCTCAGCCGCTGCGCCTCGATCACGGCGCTCTCGCCGTCGCGGCATTCGGCGACGACCTCGAGGTCGTCCTCCAACCGCAAGAGAGCTGCGAGCGCGGTACGGATCATGTCTTCGTCATCGGCAATGAGTACGCGGATCATGCCGTCACCTCCTCGGGCACGCGAACGGTGATGCGGAATCGGTCGCCGAGGCGGGTGGCATCCATCGTCCCTCCCACCGGGCCCACGCGCTCGACGATCCCCGACAGTCCCGCCCCATCTCCGACCGGAGACGCGGCACCCCGCGAGTCGTTCTCGATGACCAGCACCCACGATCCCTCGTGACGGGAAAGGGAGAGGGATGCCGACACCCCGCCGCCGTGTTTCAGCACATTCGTCGTGGTCTCGCGGACCACCGGCCCGAGCACGTCGGCGGGCGCACGCCCGGCCTCGGTATCCACCAGCAGGTCGACGGTCAGGCCCGCGGCGCGCAGCAGATCGGCGGCGTTGGCGAGTTCGTCGGGCAGGGGCACGCCGCGGAATCGCGAGGCCAGATCGCGCGTGCCGCGCCGCGCCTCATCGACGCTCACGCGAGCCGCGCGGACCTGCTCGCCAGCGGCATCCGGATCCCGCCCCATCATCTTCTCGGCGAGTTCGAGTTGCAGCGCGATGACCTGCAGGTGGTGGCCCTGCAGATCGTGGAGGTCGCCAGCGAGACGTAAGCGCTCTTGAGCTGCGGCAAGGCGCCCCTCGGCGCGGCGGGCGCGGTCGAGCTCGCGCACGATGTCCCACCACCAGAGCGAGGTCGCCGTGAGCGGCGCGAGCATCGTGACGAACAGCGGCAGCGCGAAGGTCAGCGAGACGTAGCCGTCGGGGTTGAGGCGCGTCGCCTCGATCACCCACGAAGCGACCACCACGACGAGCATGAGAGCGACGAGTCGCCCCCGGATGCCGCCCCGCCACCTCACCGTGCACAGCGCCTGCGCGACGAGAGCCACGGCGACGAGGAGCGACCCGGCCCCAACGCCGAACAGCACCGCCGACGCGATCCCCAGAAGCACGAGCGTCCAGACCAGCCGCCTTGCGGAGTCGTCTGCGTCGTCGAACGGCTCGCGCCGGTAGTGGAGGAGAAGGAGGACTCCGGATGCCACGGAGCCTGCCGCCCCGACCAGGGCGAGGACGACGTCGAGCGGCGTCCCCCGCATCACCACGACGAACGCCCAGAGGAAGACCGCGAAGACGTGCAGGAACATCACCGACGCGGCCGTGTACCACCAGGTGACGCGGACGTCGCGGGCGTACGTGGCCGCGGGGCTACGGACAGGTGCGGGAGCGCTCACCCCCGCCACAGTACGGGCATGACATTCGTCACGGGCGGGGCCGGGATTCGTCCCCCGGTGCGCGCCCGCGCGCGTCAGCGGTAACTGTCGGGGAGCTCCGGCGGCACGCGATCGCGGTTCTGGGCCGTCTCGATCGAGGACGACTCCTGCTTCAGGTGCATCGAGGTCGAGGGCGTCCAGCCGTAGAACGCCGACTCGACCGCACCCGCATCGATGACGGGGCGAATCGCCTGCCGCACCGCGTCCTTCCGCCGACCCGAGCGACGCCGACCGAGCGCGACGCCGAGACGCACGAGCAGCCCCACCGCGATGACCACCCAGAAGAGGTATTCGATCCAGACAAGGCCATAGGGCATGGGTCCTCCTTCGGATCGGCCGCGGTCTTCCGCGGGGCTTGAGACGATACGCGACGTACGCGGCGCCGGGAACCCTGACATTCATCACGGGTGGGCCGTTGCATCCTCACGCTTGGTCGTGACACCACGGCACTGCCGCGAGGACTCGCACGCCGATGGGATGGAATCACCGCGGTAGACGCCGCGCCCTCATCACCTAGGAGTCCCCGTGTCGAACCCCGTCTCCGACCTCGTCCTCGGCTTCCAGGGTCTCGTCGCCGACGTGCCCGACCTCGTCCAGCCGCTCATCGTCGCCCTCGCCGGGGCCGTACCGTTCATCGAGGGTGAGGGTGCTGCGGCGATCGGCATCCTGGGTGGCATCCATCCGGTCGTCGCCGCATGTGCCGCCGCGATCGGCAACTTCCTCTGCGTGGCCGTCGTCGTGCTCGCGTCGTCGCGCGTGCGCACCGCCGTGACCGGCCGCCGAGGGGCGGTCGTGAAGCCCCCGACGGCCCGGCGCGAGAAGTTCGAGAAGGCGTACCACCGCTACGGGACCCCTGGGGTGAGCCTGCTCGGTCCCCTGCTGCTGCCGACGCAGTTCACTGCCGCGGCCCTCACCTCGACGGGCGTGCCCCCGGTGCGCGTGCTCGCCTGGCAGGCCGCCGCGATCGTTCTGTGGACGACGGTGGTGACGCTGATCATCACGGGGGTGATTCGAGCGGTGGCGTGAGGAGTGCACCGGACCGGGATGCCGCGGCTGGACGCCAGCACTTCGTTCGTCACCCGGTCAGCGAGGTCATAGAGAAGACCTCGGTCCGCGCAACCTTCGTCCGGGGCCCGCATGCCTGGATAGAGAAGACCCCGCCCGCATGCGAGAGGACACCATCCCGATGCCAGAGCAGACCGTCACCCTGACCCTCGGACAGCCGATCTACGCGCAAGCCCTCTACTACACGGCCATGTTCTCGCAGAAGCCGTTCCGCGAAGCACTGCTGGTCTACCGCCACGGTGGGACCTACACGATCCTCTCCCCCGGTGAGGATCATCACGGGTGCTGGGTGTCCGCCACGGCCCCGCTCGATCCGCCACGTCACGTGGCGTTCATGTCGTGGCCGTCGGCCGACTGGGACCACGACATCGCCGCGCACACCCTCACGTTTGCGCCCGATACGGGGGCCTTCACGCAGGAGCTGCGGCTGCCCGGCGAGGCGGTTCCGCGGGCTCAGCACGGGTTCGCCGTCGTGGTTCCCTCTCCCGAGTCGATCGACCCGAGTATCGGGTGGGAGGCCCTCCGGGAGCAGCACGAGGCGAGCTTCTGTGCCCTGCACGATCTCGCTGGCGTGCAGCGGTCCGGCAGCCGACACGACCGAACCTGACGCAGAGCTGGGCGGTGAGCGCCCGTCTCGTCATCCTCGACTTCACACGCTGACCGCGCCGTTCTGATCGCCGCGAGAGGGCGCATGAGAGCAGACGTCGCGCGAGGCCCGGACAGCTAGTCTCGACACATGACCTGCGCCGCTCGTCCCACCTACACCGAGATCCACGAGTGGGTCACCGAGTACGAGAAGCACGACCGTGTCGCGCACGCCACTGTGCACGTCCTCCGCCAGGACGACCCCGAGCACCTCGAATCCGGCATGGTCGCGATCCACCTCAACCACGGGCCCGCGTCGATCTCGCTGAACGTCGACTGCGAGCGGAAGTGGACGGCATCCCTCTCCGAACGCTCCGGCGAGTTCCCGCTCTCGGGCAGCCACCTCATCGCCCTCGGCGAAGAACTCTTCACAACCGGCAAGCTCTGCGAGTACCTGCAGTCGCGCACCGACGGCGCGGTCAGCACGGCTCCTGCCGAATTGTCGTGAAGACCGATGGCAGCGAGCCGGCGGATATCGAACCCGGCATCTACGAGCACTTCAAGGGCCAGCGCTACGAAGTCTTCGGCACCGCGAAGCACTCGGAGACCGAAGAGGTCTTCGTCTCCTACCGCATGCTCTATGGCGATCACTCGTCCTGGGTGCGCCCGATAGAGATGTTCACCGAGCACGTGGAACGCGACGGCTACTCGGGCCCGCGGTTCCGGCGGGTCGGCCCGTCGAGCTGACGCGACGCGAACCCGCCATCGGTCACGGCGGAGCGTTTATTCAAGGCTCCCTCGGCCGAACCACTCCCGTGCGAGAGTGACGGCGTGAAACTGTATTCCGACTTCGCCGTGCAGCGCGCGCGTCAGGTGACCGCCGACATCATCGCGCTCGCGCTCATCGCGCTGAGCGTCGTCACGGGGATCGCCGTCTTCTCGGCCGTCGACCAGCTCGCGCAGTTCGGCCGCCAGCTACAGACCACCGGCGTGGACTTCCGCACGTCGATGACCGACGCCGGCGCCCGCCTCGGAGGAGTCCCCTTCATCGGCGAGGGCATCAGCAGCCCGTTCACTACGGCGAGTTCCGCGGGCGACACTCTCGCGGCCGTCGGACAGACGCAGCAAGATCTCGTCCGGCAGGCGGCCATCGCCCTCGGTGTGGGAGTAGCGGCCCTGCCGATCCTCATCGTTCTGCTGGTCTGGCTCGTCCCGCGCCTGCGCTTCGTCTCGCGCGCGACGCGCACCCGCGCTCTGATGCGCGCAGGGCTCACCACCGACCTTCTGGCGCTCCGGGCACTCACCCATCAGAAAGTGGGCGCGGTGACCAAGGTCGATCCCGACGCGGTGAGCGCCTGGCGCCGAGGCGACCCGGTCGTCTTGCAACGCCTCGCCGGGCTGGAGCTGAAGTCGGTCGGCATCCGGGCTCGTTGACGTCAGGGGGGGTGAGCGGCCTCGAAATCCGTCGGACGCCGTACCTATTTCTCCATTGCTAACAAGACGTGAAACCCGTCCGGGTCGGCGAAGGCGAGAGCATTCGTCCGCCAGTAGGGGTTCGACGGCGACACCTCTCGTCCGGCAAGACGAGCCGCGATCCGCTGGCGTTCGAGGTCATCGTCGAAGTACAGAACGAGTATCGTCTCGGCATCCGGCATCGGCGCCGAATGACCGCCGCCGGTGGTGAACTCCAGATGCGCGCCCGTTCCGGGAAGGTCGAGAAACACCCCGTCGTATCCCGCGTGATCGCGAAAGCCGCCGAGTACGCGGAGCCCGACCCCGTCGCGATAGAACCGGACGATTTCCTCGAGTCGGTCAGTATGACGCGCGAAACGAACCTTCATTCGAACCATGTTCGCAGCAGAGACGCACCGACGCGCCACCGCATTCTCGCCGACATGATCAACTCGCCCAGAGCCCTGTCGCACGGCGACCTGTCACGCGTACCATCGCCGGTACGCCGGAGTCCCTCCGCGGCATCCGGTCCCTCCGTCACAACGAGCACACGGGAGAAGCAATGGACACGATGGCCATGATGAAGTCGATGGACATGGGCGAGATGACCA
Source organism: Microbacterium sp. SORGH_AS_0454 (assembly GCF_031453395.1). NCBI lineage: Bacteria > Bacillati > Actinomycetota > Actinomycetes > Micrococcales > Microbacteriaceae > Microbacterium > Microbacterium sp. SORGH_AS_0454. The sequence continues at coordinate 245,445 of NZ_JAVIYS010000001.1, forward strand.
TGGACATGGATGCCATGCAGGAATGCATGCAGTCCCTGAACGCGTGCGCGATGGCCGCGGCGATGTGCGCCGGCAGCGACATGATGCACGGCGCCGAGATGGCGACCTGCTGTGCGATGTGTTCGAACATGGTCGAGATGGCTCAGGCGACGATGCACATGATGATGCGTCCGGCCGGGATGAACATGGACGTGATGAGCGCCATGATGACCGCCTGCATGACCATGGGCAAGGCGTGCGCCGCCGAGTGCCGCGCGCACGGCGACATGGACGAGATGTGCCGCTACTGCGCCATGGCCTGCGACGACATGGTCATGAAGTGCGAGGCCATGATGGCCTCAATGACCGCCTGAGTTCTCTTCTCGAACTACTCGGCGCGCGCGGTCGTGACGACCGTCGCCGCGCTGAGCAGCTCTGCGACCGGGTGGTACGCGACCGGCTCCCCCGACGTGATGTCGACCGCCGGACCGATGACACGAAGCCGTACCGTCGCGCCACTCAGCAGCGCAACGGTCAGGGTCGCGCCGTCGACGCCGGCCACGAGGCCGTCCGACCAGGCGGCGGGGTTCGAGGCTGCCATGCAGCGCTGGATCGGGTGGACTGTCGACGAGATCGTGCGGGACATGGCTTCACCTGCCTTCGAGGGGTTTCGGTGAGACGAAGCTACGGGATGCCGGCAGTCCGGGAGCGGGGAGCGTAGCGGGGCGTAACACCTCGCCGTGCAGTTCGTCGCGAGACAGCCGGAAGACGGGCCGCACATCCTCGAGGCGGTGCCCGACGGTGTTGCGCCTCAGCCCTCGACGCGGGGAGCGGCCGTCGCCATTTGATGCCTGAGCCCGTCGAGGACGGCGCGGACGTTGACGCCGTCGCGGCGCGCAGAACGCACGGTCACGGCGATCTCGCGAAAGGCGGTCTCGTCGACGAGGCGCACCGCGACGGTGCCGGCAGGAAGGCTCCCCCGCCCGAGGCGCGGGAGAGCGGCGATGGCCAGCCCCTGCTCGACGAAAGCGAGGAGGGACTGAAACTCCGCTGCCTCGTAGACCGTCCCGGAGCCTCGGTCGAGTCCCGTGGTCGAGTCGAGCCACCGTCGGTAGGGATCGTCTTCGGGGGTCACCGCCCAGTTCTCATCGACGAGGTCGAGCCATCGCAGGCTGGTGCGGCCGGCGAGCGGGTGGTCACGCGCGAGGATGATGTCGACGGCATCGTGTCCGAGGACGATCCGGTCCAGGCCGGGGTCGTTGCGACTGGCCGATGCGTCGCCCCACGACTTCACGATGGCCACATCGGCGAGACCGAGACGCACGTGCCGGAGCCCCTCCGCGGGCTCGCGCTCGACCGGCTCGATGCGAAGAGCAGGGTGAGCGACACGCAGGGCGGAGATGAGGGGAACGACCAGCCCCCTCAGCGCCGTCGGGAAGGCGGCGATGCGCAGGAGCCCGGAAGGGCGAGCGGATGCCGCGACCTCGGCCAGATCGTCCAGTCGCAGCACGGCGGGTCGACCCTCGTCGACGAGCCGGCGAGCGAGCTCGGTGAGGACGACGCCGCGCCCCACCCTCTCCAGTAGCGGCGCGCCGACGGAGTGCTCCAGGCGTTGCACGCGCTGGGTCACGTTCGACGGGGTGTAGTGCAGGAGCCCGGCCGCTGCGGTCACCGACCCGGTGTCCGCCACCGCGATCAGGGCGCGAAGCCCCTGCACATCGATCATTCACCGATCCTAAATCCTGAGCACGACTAATGCTCGATTGTGCTTCAGGGTCATTGCCGCAAGCATCGAGAGGTGACCCAGACGACGCCCCTCGCCACCGGCATCCGCTCGCCCCGCAACCCGCGCACACGCGCGAGTGTGCTGTTGGCGCTCGCGATGGCCGGGTGGGGCACGATCGGGCTGTTCAGCATCCAGGCGGGCACCGACGCGATCACGACCACCGCGTGGCGCTGCGTATTCGCGGCGGCAACACTGCTGGTGCTGTCGCTCGCGACGCGGTCGTTCCGCACGTCGGTGTGGACGCGGCGCGCGGTCGTGTTGACCGTTCTCGGCGGTCTCGCACTGGTGGCGAACTGGGCGTTCCTCTTCTTCTCGTTCAGCCAGACGACGATCACCATCACGACCGTCGCGTATCACCTGGAGCCGTTCTTCCTCGTCGCACTCGGCGCCCTCGCCGCCCGCAAAGCCCCACGGCGTCGCGACATGGCGTGGCTTCTCGTGGCCTTCTGCGGACTCCTGCTCGCGACGCAGTTCGTCGGACTCAACGGCATCCAACCGCTCGACACCGCACAGTTACTCGGGGTCGGCGCAGCACTCGCCGCCGGCGCGCTCTACGCCGTCGCGACGTTCGCCGCGCAGCACACCCGCGGCATCCGCCCCTACCCGATGACGCTCATCCAGTGCGTGGTGGGTGCCGCGATCCTGCTCCCGTTCGCGCGAGCGCTGGACTGGAGCGACCCCTCGTGGGGGTGGATCGCGGTGATGGGCATCGTGCACACCGGCCTGCTGTACTCGATCCTCTACAGCACCGCCCGCGTGCTCTCGACCATCACGATCGCGGCCCTGTCGTTCGTGAACCCGGCCGTGGCCGTGCTCGTCGACGTGATGGTCTACGGGCACCTGCCCGATGCCCTGCAACTCCTCGGGATCGCGATCATCACCGGCGCGACGTTGGCGATGACGGTCCGCAATCGCTGACGGGCCGGCCCTCAGCGGGACGCCGGAGGAAGGTCGTCACCGTGGCGGAGTCCCCCCTCTATGCGGGCGAGCAGGGCAGCCGCCGCCTGCACTCCGGCTTCATCGCCGCCGAGCGCCTCTCGCAAGCGGTCCGCCCAATACGCATGAAGCTTCTGCACGCTTTTCTCCGCCAGAGCGGTGGGATGCAGACGCGTCACTCGAGCGTCATCCGGGGCGGTCTGACGCTCGATCAGGCCCTTCGCAACCAGCGAGCGCAGCGCGACGCTGCAGTTGCTGCGCTGCAACGCCGTCGCTTTGGCGACGGCGCTCGGTGAGGCGCCGGGATTGTGGTGCACCCATCTCATGACCAGGGCTTCCGTGCCGGTGAGCGTCACGATGTCGGGCGCCTGAGGTGCCTTCGGATCGATCTCGCGCGCGACGCGCATTACGACGTCGGCGAGCTCTGCGAGAGCACCGTCAGAGACCGAGGGGGGCACGGCTCGACTGTAACAGCCGCGCTAATCGGTTATGCTTTCATAACCATGACGATCGACACCGGTTCCCTCCGCACCCAGGCGGCATCCCTTTCCCCTCAGTCGAAGGGCATCACGACGCCGCTTCTGCTGGTGCTCGGGCTTCTGAGCGCCGTCGCCCCTTTCGCCACCGACCTCTACCTGCCGGCGTTCCCGCAGATGACCGTCGAGCTGGCGACCTCGGCCACGACCGTGCAGCTCACACTTACGGCGTTCCTCATCGGCGTGACCGCCGGGCAGCTCGTCTTCGGCCCGCTCTCCGACCGCTTCGGTCGCGTCCCGCCGCTCGTCGTCGGCGCCGCTCTCTGCGTGCTCGCGAGCGCCGTCGCGGTGTTCGCCCCCAACGTCGCCGTCCTCGTCGCCGCGCGTCTGTTCCAGGGCCTCGGCGGGGCCGCGGGAATGGTCATCGGTCGCGCGGTCATCTCCGACCTGGCGACCGGCAAGGCCGCCGCGCGCGCCTTCTCGCTCATGATGATCGTCGGCGGCGTCGCCCCGGTCGTGGCCCCGCTCCTCGGGGGCCTGCTCACCGGATCGATCGGCTGGCGCGGCCTGCTGACGATCGTTCTGGGACTGTCGGTGGTCATGCTCGTCGCCGTGCTCGCCGTGGTGCGCGAGACGCATCTGCGCGCCCGCCGCGACATGCTGCGCGCCGAGCGGGTGGCATCCGGGTCTCCCCTTCGCGCACTGCGATCGCGGACCTTCATCGGGTACACGGCGGTGTTCGCCTTCGGCTTCGCGGTGATGATGGCGTACATCTCGGCGTCTCCGTTCCTGTATCAGAACATGCTCGGGCTCGACACGGTTGCCTACGGCCTGCTCTTCGGCCTGAACGCGCTGGCGCTGGTGGTCGTGAGCGCCCTTTCACCCAAGCTCACCGCCACCCGTTCGGTCGAGAGCGTCTTGACGCTCGGGATCGCGCTGGTCACCGCATCTGCCGTCGCGTTCGCCCTGCTCGTCCTCTTCGACGCGCCGGCTTTCTGGCTCACGGTGCCGCTGTTCACTGCCGTCGGGTCGCTGGGTCTGGTGTTCGGAAACGCCACCGCCCTGGCGCTCAGCGCCGTCCCCCAGATCGCCGGGAGCGCCTCGGCCGTGCTCGGAGCACTGCAGTTCGGCCTCGCCGCGCTGGTTTCGCCGCTGGTGAGCCTGGGCGGAGAGGGCACCGCCGCACCGCTGGCGGTAGTCATGGTTGTCGCTGCCGCGATTGCGGCCGTAGCCCTGGCGGTTACGCGGCGCTCGAGGGCGGGCACCTCGGCGTCTTGACGGAGGCGGTGACGGCGAACTGCATTCCCGGCACCGAGGCCCTCTACTCGCTCGCGAGCCCGCGGACTACGTGACCCTGCTATCAGAAGTCCTTGACGATGCGACTGCGTGGATGCAGGACACGAGAGATGGTGAACCCGCCGGTTGGGTGCGGCTCACGCCCCTTGACGACGCTCTTCGCCTCGGACCGCTGATCGTCTCACGCACCGCCCACGGTCAAAGGCGGGGCGTCGCCGAATTCGGACTACTTGCAACGAACAGTCATGAACGTTGCTAGCCGCATACTCAGCAACATTCCGTTCAAGCTGATGAGCGCGATCTCAACGATGACGATGCCGAACCCGATGAGACGGCTTCCCCCTACGCAACTTCGAAGCGAAGCACGTCCCGATGCCCGATTCCCGACACAGCTTCGGTGAGCTCGGCTCCTGCTGGCGCACATGAATGCCACACTGGCGACGTGGACGAGAAGAGACGACGATGGCTCGGATCCCCGCTCGGCTGGGGCTGGCTCGCGTTCAGCGTCGGAGCCGCCCTGGCGGGAGGCGCCTTCCTCGCGTATGTCGTCGTGCTCTACAGCACTGGATGCCGACGTCCGTCGACGGGCTGGGGCAACACGAGGACGTCCTTCTGCGACGACTTTCTGGGACGCTTCATCTGGCCCTCGCTGCCGTGGGTGGTTGTCGTGTCCTTGGGCATCAGCGTCCTCGCCGGGCTCGTCGGAGGCGCGGTGGCCGCGGCGCGTCTCGAACGCCGCATGCCGGGTGTCTGGCTCGCGAGCACGGCCCTCATGTACGGCGGGTGCTTCGGCGTCCTGGCCCTCGCGCCGAACGGCGGCGACGTGGCGCCCGATGTCGCCTTCTCGGTTCTGCCCCTCACAGCGCTCGTGTCTAATGGGTTCCTTGCCGCGTGGGTGGGAATCACCGGCGGCCTCTGGGCAGTCGTGTGCGCTATGCGGTCGCGCCCGCGCAAGCGGCCGGACCGCGAAGGCGACATCGACATACCCGTTGTAGCGCCTTGACGATCGAACACGCGCGCAGGGCGTCCCGTGCGTGCAGCGGGGGTCTTGGCATCCAAGGCACCAGCCCGCCGACTCTACGAATCGGTGGGACTCATCGCCGACCCCGAGACTCTCGACGCCCCCATCGTGTTCATGGCCCCCGAGGCCTGAACCCGCCCCCGAAAGGTCGAGGCATGCGCACCGTCGTCGCGCTCGTCCGTTCAGCCGCTCTGGCCGACGTGCGGAGTACGCGTACGCCGCCACAGCCACCGGCGCATAGAACCTGTCACCGGGCGCGAAGGATCGACTCCTTCCCCGATCCGACCTGGAAGATCACCGAACCTGTCTCGACGCGTCACCTCGGCGCCGCAAGCACCGCTGCCAACCCCTCCCGCAGGTCGCGCACGAACTCCCCCGGCACCTCCAGCGCAGGAAAATGGCCGCCCGCCTCCGGCGCCCGCCATCGCACGATGTGACGGAACCGCTCCTCCGCCCAGGGCCGCGGATGCTTCTCGATGTCGTGCGGATACGTGGTGAGGGCCGCGGGCACCGCCACCCGCAGATCGGGGTCGAGCGACTGATGACTCTCGAAATAAATGCGTGCGGCTGACGCCCCGGTCCCGGTGAGCCAGTACAGGGTCACGTTGTCGAGGAAGCGGTCGCGCGAGATGGTCTCGAACGGCGAGTCGACCGTGTCACTCCACTCGAAGAACTTCTCGAGGATCCACGCGAGCAGCCCCACGGGCGAGTCCACCAGCGAGTAACCGATCGTCTGCGGAGCGGTCGCCATGACCCTCGCGTAAGCGAGACGGTTCCTCTCGAAGGCGCGGGTGTGCTCGACCCACTGCCGTTCGGTGGCGTCGAGGCCGTCGAGGCTGAGGCCGGGCGGCGCACTCGGCATGGTCGTGTGGATGCCGATGACGTGCTCGGGAAACCGGCCACCGAGCGCGATGGTGATCGGCCCGCCCCAATCGCCCCCGTGGGCGAGGAACCGGTCGTACCCGAGCCTGCTCATGAGCTGGACCCACGCGGCCGCGATGCGCTCGGTGCCCCACCCCTCTTCGGCGGGCTTGTCGGAGAAGCCGTACCCCGGCAGCGACGGGACGACGACGTGGAACGCAGGGGTCTCGGCGTCCTGAGGCTCGGCGAGCTCGTCGATGATGTCGACGAACTCGGCGACGCTCCCCGGCCAGCCGTGGGTCAGGACGAGCGGGGTGGCATCCGGCCGCGGCGAACGGCGGTGGAGGAAATGGATGCCGAGACCGCCGATGACCGTGCGGAACTGGCCGATCTCGTTCAGCCGGCGCTCGAACGGCCGCCAGTCATACCCGGTGCGCCAGTACTCGATCAGCTCGGCGATGTCGGCGAGGGGCGGGCCTTGCTCCCACCGATCGCGGCCTCGCGCGTCGCGAGGTGTCGTCGCGCGTTCGGGGAGTCGCGTCGATTCCAGGCGTGCGCGCAGTGCGGCGAGGTCTTCGTCGGTGGCGTGCGGCTTGAAGCGCTCGATCCGGTCCGTCATCATCTGGTCGCTCATCGAGGCTCCTCGTCGACCGGCGGCCGGAACCGCCTATGAAGGTTCTAACACCTCGATCGTCGAAGCGGAACCGCCTATGCTGGTTCCATGACTTCTCGCGACCCGGATTTTCGTCTCGGTTCCGTGCTCGCCACCACCTTCACGGGGACGCTCACCGAGCGGTTCGGCGCACCCGTAGAGCGGATTCCGACCCCCATACGTCTCGCGGATTGGCTGCGGGAGGTGGACCTCCCTGTCGACGCGTGCTCGCCCGCCGACCTCGCCGCCGCGGTGGAGCTGCGCGAGGCGATCCATATCGCGGCGTCGGCTCAGGCCGTCGGGCAGCCTCGTCCTCGCGACGCCGTCGAGGTCATCAACCGATTCAGCGCTCGCGGCGGCGCCGTGGCGGTGCTGGCCGAGAACGGCCGCCGACGATGGCTCCTCGGGCAGCCCGCGACCGTCGCGGCAGCCCTCGGAGTCGTGGCCGCCGACGCCATCGAGACCCTCGCCGGCGTACGCCCCGGCGCCCTCGCGCTGTGCGCCTCCCCCACCTGCCGCGCGGCGTTCTTCGACACCAGTCGCAGCCGGACGCGGCGGTGGTGCGACATGAACACGTGCGGCAACCACGAGAAGAAGGCGCGGTTGCGGGCGCGGCGGGGGTGAGTGGGGGGTCCCGTACACCGCGCCCTTGAGCCAGACATCTGAGCGCCCCACGGACCGGCGCTAAGATGCGCCTGGGACGACAAGTCAGTCGGACACCGGGCAGGTCTTCAATATGTCGGCTCCGGGAGCCTGGTCGGCTAGGACCACTTCAGGTACGAGTAAGCGCGGCCGTTTTCGAAGCCTCACCCGCGGTCCGTGAGACAGACCACGACCTCCGGAATCCCCAGCACAATGAGACCACCAAGCAGAAACTACGCGGTGGCCCAAAGTCGAAGGACGGCTCGGCTGGGTTGTAAGGCCAGCACCGCCTATGTGTGACCACAGACGCAATTCCGCTCATACGCGGCGACTTACAGCTGTCGTTTGCAAACGCAGGAGTACAAATACTCCCGGGGCGCGAGTAGCAATTTTCCGTCTCTCCGCATCCGGGGCCATCTCAAATTGAATGTAGCACTAGGGGAACCGCAGTTCGACTCCCAGCCAGCGGCAATTCGCCTTCTTCCCTAATCCCAGACGAGTTCGCGATTTGCACGCACTCCAGCCAACAGCAGCAAACATTGCGCCATGGCAAGTCGAGCCTCGGTCGAGGCGCCGTCGACGCCGTTCATAGGCCACTGCGTGACTTTGCCGCCGAGGCGCCGCCGAGTGAATGGCCCCAGTGGCGCGTCTCCCGATTGACGGAGCCATCGCGCAAACTCAACACTGCGTGAGTGGTCGTGTCGAATCCACAACCATCCGACCGCAGCCCTTCCGTCCGAGTACCGCTCGCACGCGTATCGCTCCGACTCGACTTCAACGTGTGACGCCAAGGCTGAAAAATCGTCCTCGACACCAGCAGGCAGGGCGAGCGTCGGTGACAGCTCGCGGGCCCCCGCCCCCGAGGACACGAAAGCCGTGGCCAATCGAGGCGAATCCGCAGAGGTAATAATCCACGAGGTCGTTGTAGGCCAATAGCGGCCCCAACGACCCGGAAGCGCCAGGTTTACTCCGAACTGCAACTTGCCATCCGCTGTAGTGCGCGCATCTTCGATTGCCGGGTCGAGAAGGAGGGCGGAGCACAGGGCTGCGGCGAGTAGGTGGCTATCACCTGGACGTGCGTCTTCATATCCCGCCAAGGCAAAACCTTCCGACTTCCGGTCCACGTGGAATTTGGAGAGGCAGTACCGCTCGATCTTGTCGATCTGTGACATTGGGTCGGGGTATCTACAGCCAATCGGTGCCAGCACGAAGCGAGTGCTCGCAGTGCCGTCGTCCTGCCCACTGATTCGCGTAGTACCAGCTCGCAGCTTTGCAACCGCCTGACTCGATGGATCCGCCGCAGGAACCGCCAGCGAGGCAACGCGAGGGAGCGGCGGCGGAAAGGTCGCTCCCGAAGATCCCCTTTCGAAATACGTCTCATCTCCGTAGTCATCGAACAGCACCGCGTGCCTCGGCTCACGCGCATAATTTCTATCCACCCGAAACGTATCCTCAGACGTCGGCCACCCGTAGTCGGGGGAATCCTGAAGTCGCTCGAACCACACGCCCGGACCAATAGCCGCGGTGAGTGGCAACTGGTTCCACAGATATGTTCGGGCATGTGCATCAGCGGGTTTGAATGTACCAAGGGCGAGTAGAGAGCGACGGAAAAATAATGATCTTTGCATACGTTCCCAAACGCGCTCGGGCATCGACGAGAATGTCATGACTTCCGCAGAAGACATCATTTCACGCACAGTCGGGCGAGTATATCCTGATGCCAAATCAATCGATCTGAGTGCGGTCAAGATGTCGCTGTACTCAACTCCGGCGCGGACGGTTTGCGTGGAGGACTCGATGCGACGACCAGTCTCGGGTGCGAATGGCCCTTGACTAACCTCAGTCATCTCGTCTGTGCGCGGCACAATTATCCCGCTGTGCATGCGTGATGATGCGTTTCCGTTCAGCCATAGCCAGGTTAGAATCCGCCAGCGCACCAGACGGAAGTGCCTTGACGGCATCACCAGCACCACGGGGCCGATTTGCGGATCACGGTCACCCCATCGCGCCGTGACGGTCAAGGCGTATACCCGATCCGCCAGCCCGAGTACCAGTCTCGGCACAGTGTCCCTAAGGAACCAGCGAACCGCGTGGGGGAGTTTCCCATCCGACATACCTCGACCTCTCCCCAGCCAAGAATTCATACTTCCCCCACAGCTTCTAGCTGCATCCTTCTTCGTGATTCGAGCTCGAGTACCTCATTATGGATTCACTTACGTAGTCCGCGAACTCCGAGTCGTGCGTGAGCTCACCCCCACCGGCGAAGTAGGTGCGCTCCCGCCCGCCGCGGTATCCCAGCCAGTCGAATGATGACCGAACGGTGGTGTTGTCATAGACAAGAGCGCGTGGCGCATTGCGTTTCTCCACGACTCGCAAATTTGCGAACCGCTTTGCTAAAGCCGTCAATTCGTCCCACGCCGGTCGATCAACGAAAGCCGGGTCGGATGTGTGAAGCGCGACGTGGACGAGTACATCGTCGCGCAGGCGCTGTTCTAGCAATGTCGTGAATTGCTTGCCAACTATGGACCTACGCAAGGACCCGGTGGATAGCACGATCCTGCGCTCTGCCTTCAAAAGTGCGTCGGCGAGGTGCAGGGGGTGGTCCAACGCACTAATCACCGTCGTAGATTCGGCTGGAGGCGACACTTCTGGACTTCGAACAGCTCGCATGCTGGCAGGAGCATCGCGTCGAAGACTCATGTTGAATGCCGTCGCTCCGCCAGCTTCGTCCAGTCTGTCGTTGTGACTGAAGCTTTCTTCACCTTCAACAAGGGCTAGGAGTTCCGGCCGCGCACTCACCTCGTCGGCATATAGGAGCAGTCGTATTGGTAGATATCGGTGCTTCGTCGCCCTCGTCCGTATCACGGAGAGCAATTGCATCCTCCGGGAACGAGCCCGGCCCGTGCCGACCAGGTGCTCCAGGTCGGCCAGTCGCAGGTCCCTTCGCTCAACGTGCTGAGTTCGGAGCGCGGGCAATAGCAACATTCCCCGCTCAACGGCGTCGTGACGCGAGATCAGATCTCGCTCAACGTATTCCGCCACCCTCCATATTGCTCGATCAAAGCACGCCGGTATTTCGAGCTCAACCGGCGCGAGCCCGACCATCTCGGCGGCGGTCAGCCGACCGCGGGATGTGAGATCGATGTCACCGGACTCGTCGCTGTAGGCGAGGTTTCCAGACAGCACGAGCGACGCCGCCGCGTCGGCAAGGCTCTCTCGATCAAGACCGAGTATCGGAGCGATTGCAGCCAGGTTGCCGAGACCAACCTGCACCGAGCGCAACGTGAACTCCTCCAACAATGGGAGGGGCTTCTCCTCCTGGGCCGAAACCAGGACGCGCATGGCTGTGACCGGCAGTGCAGCATGCTCAATCGCTATCAGAACCCGCCCCGGCCGCGCATTTGAGAATCGGGCGCGAATATCCTCGTCCGAGAGCGGGATCATCCTCGCATCTCGCAATCGTCGGGGTTGGCTCGCACGTACTCGACTACTTTCTTCAAGCCACCAGGTGACATTTCACAGAACTGAGCGTCCCCTACCACTGTGAGGCCATACCGCGCCCGCGAGAGCGCAACGTTGATGCGCCTCCAGTAGCTCTCGCCCAAGAAGCCGAGGCGGCCGTCCGTGTTACTCCGAGTGACCGAAAAGATCGCGAAGTCGCACTCTCGCCCTTGCACCGCATCAACTGACTCCACCTCGATGTCAAGGTGAACAAATCGCCCCCGCATGCGAGAGATTCGGCGCTCGAGCTCGTCTATCTGGCTACGGTACGGGGCGACGACCAGGAGCCGGTAGTTTCCGCGACGCGAAGGCACCAGCACGCCGCGCTTCACGGCGTCCTCCAGAAGCGTCAACCTTTCCATCACGAGCTGGGCCTCAAAGTGGTTCACGAAGCTCCCCGGCCCACGCACGTCACGGGTCTCAAAGCGCTCGGGACTAGATGAAGTAGTGATCCAAGTCACTGGTTTTCCTAGCAAGTGCGCGCCGTTAGGCAACTCCTTTGGTTCCGACTCCAGCGCACCTTCGTAGAAGCATGACGAGATCAGGTTACCGATGGCGGGAACCATCCGGTACTGGCGCCTTAAGGTAACGTGGTTGCTTTCAGGCAGATGCCTCACCAGCCGGTCGAAGAGCGTTTCCCGCACCATCTCCGGTGTCAGGTCAGAGTCCCGAAGAATGCCCGGCTCGCGTAGCAAGTCCTCATCGAGCGGGGGCAGCTGATTGGTGTCGCCAACGAGCATGAATTTGCGCGCTCTTACTAGTGGGACCAGGACCTCGGTACTCGTCGCCTTCGAAGCTTCATCCACGATACAAAGGTCATATGTGAGGTCGCGCGCTGCGCGGTGGGCAATAAAGCCGAGACATGTGCCAGCGACGACCCGACTATTGGCTAAGTACACGGAAGCGAGTCGGTCGTCGGAGGCAACGCGCTGAAGCCACTCCGACTGGAGCTTCATCAGTTCAACCAGTCGACTCGCTTCAGGCGACTGCCCGAGTATGAGGTCGATTGCAGCGCGAACATCCTCTGCCGACGCGCTTTGATCGATTTCGAGCCCGTCTCCAAGGTCTTCGCGGGCCGCGCGGAGTAGCGACTCTTCGCGTGCCTGCGCTAGGGTCACCTTCTCCTGAATAGATTCAGGGTCATCAACCAGTTCCATTCTGCTGGCGGTTGTATCTTCCGTCACATGTGCATCTGTGAGTCGTTGTAAGAGGTACTCGGTCGCGTCGCGAGCCGCAAGCCAGTCTTGGAGGTGCACCGCGGCACGGAGTTGCTGTGCCGTAAGTCCGGCTGCACTGGCTTGAGTAGCGAGCTCTGCTTCGGCTCGCGATCTCACACCTGCCGCCCATGTGCGCAACTGCACGTCCAGGAGTAGTTTCTTCGAGCCATCGGCAACGCGGTCATCATCCCGGCCCATCCGGACAACACCGGTGACCCCTATTTCTTCGAGGCGCTGAATCGCATTATCGAGCGCAACATGAGTTTGGCTCACGAGGAGAATTCTTGAGTTGGGCCGACGCTCAAGCTCCTGCCCAACGAGCTCGGCAATCATTCGCGTCTTGCCAGTCCCGGGCGGGCCGGACACGACGGTACAATCGCGGGAGCCGAGGGCTGCGCGCACCGCGTGACGCTTGCTCTCATCGATCTCCGAAATCCACCTTGGCTCGTCAATCTCGGCCGGGGTCTTCGATTCGGACGGGTCCGCCAGAACACTCAGTAACTCAGGTAAAGCGACGTTGCCGCTTTCAAGACGCTGGATTGCATCTCGCTGCCTATCGAGCGCAACCTGAGTGGGCCCGAGGTACGGCGTGAGGGTTCCACGCCCAGGAAGTTCTCTGTCATCTCGGCGCACCCACCTGATTGTCAGCTCGTCGTCCGATTGTTGGACTGCAACGCCGCGGGCCCTAGTTCTGCTCCTCTCATCGACGATTTTCCACTCACTCCCGATGAGGTCCTCGTCGATAGGTACGAGCATTTCGAAGCGTGTCTCCGCGCGACCTCGATCGACCAGTGCGCGGTAGTCCTGCGAGCCGAGCTTAGAAACACCCATCGTTTCGCGAGCAGTCAGCAATCGCCGCCAAACGCCGAGCATCTGGTTCGCGAGCGCCTCCTCCAACGTAGATGACTCATCGGCGTTCTCGTGAAAGTCCAGGAGCCGTTGGAGCAGGTCCCGCTGTCCCCGCACCGCCGCAACGGGGTTGAGCGGCGGTCGCAGCGTCCAAGCGAATAGTGAGTCGAGCCGTAGTGACGATTCCCGCTGACGTTCGAGATCCTCGTACTCAGGTAGACGGATCGAGATAATCACCAGTTGATTCGCCCCGCTGTCCAAACCCACCTTCAACCGCATCGAATCTCCGCACAGAACAAACACTGTGGGGTCGTACGCTTGCGTTTCGGGGTTCAGATGCAGCGACGCGTAAGTCACCGAGGCAAGGTCGGTCTCAACTAAGCGCTCTGCAGCCTCCTTGGTGAGGCTGGGGTCGCCGAGGTGCTCCTGCGCTCGTCGCGTCAGACGTAGGACAACTGTCGTATTGCGTGGACGGGGCGCTTCCGCATCTATCGCTTCGTCAAGCATCCGCGCAAACTCCGCGCCATTCCGCGGCCGGTCGAGCGGAGTAATGGAGATACTCGCCCTCAAGAGTCGATCGACTGCGTCGGGGAGTTGGAGAGCATCCAGGCACGGCAGCAGTTCGTGCAAGCTCTTCGCCCGCTGTTCCACCGGAGTCAGCGCTTGTATAGCGAGAACTCCAAGTGAGTAGACATCCCGTACGTAGCGAGGTCCGCGGCTCAGCTCTGGGGGAGCATAAAGCGGCGTGCCGGCCTGACCAACGGTGAGAGAGGTGTCATCGACAGCTCGTTCTTGCTTCGCAATACCGAAGTCCGCCAATACCGGGCGAGCAGACGCATCCCAAAGAACGTTCGAGGGCTTGAGATCGCGATGCTCGACCTGCAGGACGTGCAGATGTTTGATGACCTGCGCCAGGGGCCTGAGGACCTCGCGTCGAAAGTCCGACCAGGACATCGGCGGGTCCACGTCGATCACATCTTGAAGGTTCTGCTCGATCCACTTGAGCACAACGAAACGCGTTCCCGTGTCGTCAACGCCGTGATCGACGTATTCAACGATGTTCGGATGCGCCGCACGCCGAAGTAGCTCAACTTCTCGTTCGTGAAGCTTCTGCACTAGGTGGTCAGCGCCGGACACGAACTTGACCGCCACCGATCCCCCTGACTTGAGATCGACTGCTTTGTACACCGACCCCGAACCGCCTGTGCGCGCCTTCTGGTCAGGCAGAATTACGTACTGCCCCGCGATAATCTCGGGCTGCCCCATTGCCCACTGCTCCGTTCCGTTTCCCAATAGCGTCTGCGCTAATTTGACCACAACACTGCGAGTGCACTGCCCAGCAGATGCGACACCGGCACCTGCCCCGCTAGTGAACTGGTAACGAGGTGATCGCTTGATTTCAGCCTCGTCGCGTTTGGAGCCGATGATCAGAGACATGTCAGTCATGCTCGCCGCTGAGTTCCGTACTCCGTCTACGCGCGCTCCCGTGTAACGCCCACGTAAACTCCCCCTCTCCCCCACCCCCTCCGCGGGTGAAACAACCGTTACCTCCTCGCCCCCGACGACGCCGTCACGGGTAACGCCCTCTTCCTACGCTGGGCCACACGCTCCGCCGATGCGGGGCGCTGCACCTCCCCAACTTCGCCCGACGGAGGACTCCGTGACCGTAACCGACCCGCGCCCCGCAGCCGCAGGGGCCGCCGCGACTGCAACAGAGCAGGACGCGCAACTCACCCACCGCCCCGGCCGCTGGATCGACAACTGGAACCCCGAGAACCCCACCCAGTGGGCGAACGAGGGCAAGGCCATCGCCTCCCGCAACCTGCGGTGGTCGATCTTCGCCGAGTTCCTGGGCTTCGTCGTCTGGCAGCTGTGGTCGGTCGTCGTCGTCTCGCTGCCCGCGGCGGGCTTCCAGCTGTCGACGGGTGAGATCTTCTGGCTCATCTCCATGCCGAGCCTCGTCGGCGCGACGCTGCGCATCCCCTACACGTTCATGGTTCCGCGCTTTGGCGGCCGCAACTGGACGATCGTCTCGGCCGGCCTCCTGCTCATCCCGAGCATCGGCCTCGCCATCGCGGTCAGCAACCCCGCGACCCCGTTCGGCCTGCTGCTCCTCATCGCCGCCTTCGCCGGCTTCGGCGGCGGCAACTTCGCCAGCTCCATGGCGAACATCACGTTCTTCTACCCGGCCGCGCAGAAGGGCTACGCCCTCGGACTCAACGCCGCCGGCGGCAACCTCGGCGCCTCGGTCGCACAGTTCGTCGTCCCCATCGTCATCACGGTCGGCGCCGCCGCAACCCTCAACCTGCCGCTCGCGGGTCTCATCTGGGTGCCGCTCATCATCGTCGCGATGGTCGGCGCATATTTCCGCATGGACAACCTCTCAAGCGCGAAGGCCGACATCACGGCATCCCTCGCCGCTCTGAAAGAGCCCCACCTGTGGATCATGGCCGTCCTCTACATCGGCACCTTCGGCTCGTTCATCGGCTTCGCCGGTGTCTTCCCGAAGCTGCTCGCCGACACGTTCCCCGACTTCAAGGGCTTCGCGATCGGCACCGCCACCGTCACGCTCGCGTTCCTGGGCGCGCTCGTCGGCTCGCTCGCCCGCCCCTACGGCGGCAAGCTCGCCGACCGCTTCGGCGGCACCGTCATCACGATGGGCGCATTCACGGTGATGGGTCTCGGCATCCTGGGCGTCATCCTCACCCTGCCGATGCAGAACTTCGCGATCTTCCTGCTGTGCTTCCTGGTGCTGTTCGCCGCCGCCGGTATGGGCAACGGCTCGACCTACCGCATGATCCCGACCATCTTCGCCCTGCGCTCCAACAGCGGCATCGGCGCGCAGCGCAAGGCGGCCGCGGCCCTCGGCCTCATCTCGGCGATCGGCGCGTACGGCGGGTTCTTCATTCCGCAGCTGCTCGGCTTCTCGAAGACCACGTTCGGCTCGTACACCCCCGCCCTTGGCTGGTTCGCCCTCGCGTACGTCGCCTTCCTCGCTCTCACCGCGGGCGTGTACCTGCGCATGTCGAAGAAGAGCGGAACCCGCATCTGATGTCCGTGAGCTCCGCCGACACCCACTGCCCCTACTGCGCGCTGCAGTGCGCCATGACCGTGACCCACGAGGGGTCCACCACGGTCGCCGGCCGCGACTTCCCCACCAACAGGGGCGGGCTCTGCGCCAAGGGCTGGACGTCGGCGGAGCTCCTGGCATCCCCCCACAGACTCCGGATGCCATTGACCCGCCAGTCCGACGGAACCCTGGCCGAGACCACCTGGGATGAGGCACTGGATGCCGTCGCGGCGGCGTTCCGCGACACGAAGGCCACGTACGGACCCGACGCCAACGCCATCTTCGGCGGCGGCGGACTCACCAACGAGAAGGCGTACCAGCTCGGCAAGTTCGCCCGCGTCGCGCTCGGCACCTCGCGCATCGACTACAACGGCCGGTTCTGCATGTCGTCGGCGGCCGCGGCATCCAATCGCGCGTTCGGCATGGACCGGGGGCTGCCCTTCCCGATCTCCGACCTCGATGACGCCTCGACGATCCTGCTGCTCGGCTCGAACGTCGCCGCGACCATGCCCCCGTTCCTCGCGCACCTCGCCGGGGCCCGCGCCGCGGGCGGACTGATCGTCGTCGACCCGCGCCGCTCGGCCACCGCGCGGCTCACCGAAGACGGCGCCGGCACCCACCTGCAGCCCGCACCCGGAACCGACCTGCCCCTGCTGCTCGGCCTCACGCACATCGCTTTCGCCGAGGGTCTCGCCGACCGTGCCTATGGTGAGGAGCGCACGACGGGCTTCGACGCGGTGCGGCGATCCGTCTCCGCGTGGTGGCCGGAGCGAACGGCATCCACCACCGGTGTTCCTGTCGCCGAGCTGCGGGCCACCGCCCGGCGCCTCGCCGCGGGCCGCGCGTACATCCTCACCGGACGCGGAGTCGAGCAGCACGTCGACGGCACCGCCACCGCGACCGCCGCGATCAACCTCGCGCTCGTGCTGGGCCTGGTCGGCCGCGAGGGCTCGGGGTATGGCACCCTCACCGGCCAGGGCAACGGCCAGGGCGGACGCGAGCACGGCCAGAAGGCCGACCAGCTGCCCGGCTACCGCTCCATCCGCGACCCCGAGGCGCGCCGGCACGTCGCCGGGGTGTGGGGCGTCGATCCCGACGAGCTTCCGGATGCCGGCATCCCGGCCACTGCCCTGCTCGGCGAGCTCGGCGGGCCGGTCAAGACCCTGCTGGTCGCCGGATCGAACGTCGTCGTCTCGGCTCCCGACGTCGAGGCCGTGCGGGCGGGGCTCGACGCCCTCGACACCCTGATCGTCTGCGACTTCTTCCTCAGCGAGACCGCGGAGCTCGCCGACATCGTGCTGCCCGTCCTGCAGTGGGCCGAGGAAGAAGGGACCATGACCTCGCTCGAGGGCCGGGTCATTCGCCGACGGCGAGCGCTGCCGGGACCCGAGGGTGCCCGCAGCGAGCTGTGGATCCTGGCCGAGATCGCGCGGCGCCTGGGCGCGGCATCCACCTGGTCGGTGAATCCGGCCGAGGTGTTCGACGAGCTCGCCCGGGCGTCGGAGGGCGGGGTCGCCGACTACTCCGGCCTCTCGCACGCCCTGCTCGACACCGGCGTCGAGGCGTACTGGCCGTATCGCTCTTCGAGCACTCCGCGTCCGTTCATTCAACGCTTCGCCCACGCCGACGGGCGGGCGCGTCTGGTGCCGGTGGATGCCACTCCCCCGGCGCCGACCGACCGCGGCGGCGAGCTGACCCTCACCACCGGCCGTTATCTGCAGCAGTACCAGTCGGGCACCCAGACCCGCCGCGTCGCCGAGCTGAACGGCGCCCGCCCCGAGGCGCGGCTCGAGATCCACCCCGCGACGGCGTCGCGGCTCGGCATCCGCGAGGGTGCGCTGGTCGCCGTGTCGAACGAGCGGGGCGAGGTACGGGCACGGGCGACGGTGACCACCGACATCCGCCACGACACCGTCTTCCTGCCGTTCCACTACGCCGGCGACGAGTGCGCCAACCGCCTCACCGAGGCCATCGTCGACCCGACCTCGGCCATGCCCGAGTTCAAGCGCACGCGGGTGCGGGTGCAGGCGATCCCGGATGCCACGACCCCGCCGATCCCTCACGCCACGGCCTTGCCGGTCGTCGTGGCGGAGCACCCGGGTGTGGGGCCCGCGCTCGTCGGGGTCGCGAGAGGTTCGGCGCCGAGCACTCCGCCGTCGAGAACTCTGTCGTCGAGCACCCTGTCGCTGAGCACAGCGTCGTCGCGCACGGCGTCGTCGCGCACACCGTCTTCGCGCACCGAGGAGGAGACCCGTGTCTGAGCGTGTGGTGCTGGTGGGCTACGGCCCCGTCGGGGCGCGGCTGGTCGAGGGGCTCCTGCCCGCGGTGCGAGAGGGGCGGATCGACCTGACCGTCGTCGGCGCCGAGCCGCACGACGTCTACAACCGCGTGCTGCTCGCCGAGTACGCCGTCGGCCGCACCGACCGCGACGGGCTCGACATGGGCGATCGCCGCGTCGCCGAAGAAGCGGGAGTGCGCTTCGCGCTCGGGACGACGGTGGTCGGCGTCGACCGCGACCTCGGGGTGGTGCGCCTGCATGACGGCATCCGTGTTCCCTACGACCGGCTCGTGCTCGCCACCGGGGCGCGAGCGAACGTGCCGACGCTCGCCGGGCTCGAGCGGGCGCAGCGGCACCGATCCGCGCGGCCGGCCGACCCTTCTGCTCTCGATCAGGGCACTGCGCCACTCCCCCGCGGTGTCGTGGCCCTGCGCGACCTCGCCGACGCCGAGCACGTGCGCGCGGCGGTCTCGGCCGGTCAGCGCATCGTCGTGCTCGGCGCGGGAGTGCTCGGCATGGAACTCGCCCTCGCCGCCGCCGAAGCGGGGGCCGAGGTGGTCGTGGCGTACCACTCCGCCGCGCCGATGAACCGGACGCTGGATGAGAACGGCGGACGCGTGCTCGCCGCCGCGGCGAGCGCCGTGGGCGTCGAGATGATGCACCACGCGCGTGCCGAGAGCATCGTGCAACGCTACGACGACCACGGTCAGGCCTGGTTCGACGGACTCGTGTGCGCCGACGGCAAGGTGCTCGCGGGCGACCTGCTGGTGTTGTCGTGCGGCGTCGGGGCACGGACGGAGCTCGCATCGCTCTGCGGTCTCGCCACCTCGGCCGGCGTGCTCGTCGACGCAGCGTCGCGCTCGTGGACCGACCCGAACGTCTTCGCCATCGGTGACTGCGCGCACGTCGCCGACCCCGCCGGAGCCGGTGCCGACGGCCGCGTGCCGGGCGGTCCGAGCGGACTCGTCGGACCCGGCTGGCGGCAGGCCGACAGGCTCGCGGCGTTGCTGTCGTCGGGAGTCGTGGAACCTGTCGCCGTCGAACGCCCCGGCGTCGTCATGCTCAAGGCCGAGGGAATCGACGTGGTCGCCGGAGGCGCGATCGACGCCGACCCCTTCGCACACGCTCCCGGATGCCACGGCCCCCAGGTCACGCTCTGGGCCGACCCGGCCCGCGGCGCGTACGTGAAGCTCGTCACCGTCGAGGGTGTGCTGACCGGCTTCGTCGCGGTCGGGATGCCGCGGACCGGGGCCGAACTCACGCTCCTCTTCGAGCGCGGGTCGGAGCTGCCCGCCGACCGCTCGTCTCTGTTGCGCCTCGACGCACCGGACGCCGGGATGGCACTGGTGGCCGACCCCTTCGCCGCGGACGCCACCGTGTGCTGGTGCAACGGCGTGAGCGCCGGGGCGATCCGCGAGGCGGCCGCGGCGGGCGAACCCACGGTCGCGTGCGTGAAGTCCGCGACCCGCGCCGGCACCGGCTGCGGCGGCTGCGTCGGGCGGATCAGCGAGCTGCTGGCCCGCGAGGCCGTGCCGGCGTGAGGCCGCGGCCACCACGTCCGGCGGCCTCGGCGGCGGCGGGTCACGGCGGCGGCCGGGCCGAACTCCTGAGAAACCGCGTGATCACCCTCCTCTGAACGCGTCCGCGGCCACCGGCATCCTGAATCTCAGGAGTTCGGCCCGCCGCGACGCGCGCACCACCTGCCAGACGCGGGTACGAATTCTGGCCTCGGCGCGCCGCCCCGCCGCCTGCCGACGCCGGACCCGGCTGAGGCGAGGCGAAGCCGCCGGGCCAAACTCCTGAGAAACCGGGCGATCACCCCGCCCTGCGCGCGTTCACGGCCACCGGCATCCCGAATTTCAGGAGTTTCGCCCGCTGCCACGCGCGATACCGTCCCGAAACGCGACGGCAGTACAGTCCACGCATGCCTCCGATCGAGAACCTCGTGGCCTTCGTCGCCGCGTCGGTCGTCATCATCGTCATCCCGGGTCCGAGCGTGCTCTTCGTGATCGGACGATCCATCGCGCTCGGCCGCCGTGCGGGGGTGCTCAGTGTCGTCGGAAACGCGCTGGGCACCGTGCCCGCCGTCATCGCGGTGGCCTTCGGCGTCGGGGCGATCGTCGCGTCGTCGATCGTCGCGTTCACGGTGCTCAAGATCGTCGGGGCGATCTACCTCGTGTGGCTCGGCATCCAGGCCATCCGTCATCGCCACGCTCACGTCGCCGGGGCGAGCCGCGCGCCGTCGTCGTCGTGGACCCTGCTGCGTCAAGGTTTCGTCGTCGGGCTGACCAACCCCAAGACGATCGCCTTCTTCGTCGCGGTGCTGCCGCAGTTCGTCGACCCGCACGCGGGGGCGGTGTGGCTGCAACTGCTCGTTCTCGGCCTGATTTTCCAGATCATGGCGCTCACCTGCGACAGCGTGTGGGCCCTGGCCGCCGGCACCGCCCGCGAGTGGTTTGCCCGCTCACCCAAGCGCATCTCGACCCTGTCGGGCACGGGCGGTGTCATGATGATCGGCCTCGGCGGCGCGCTCGCGCTGTCGGGCGCGAAGAGTTGACCGGCCCGAAGAGCTGACTCGGGCGGTCGTCCAGGTGGCGGCCGTCGAGGTGGCGGCCGTCGAGACGGCAACTCGCTGACAACTCCGCGTCAGCCTGCAACCGGTTTGTCGCGAGATGCAGTCTCGGCGCGGCCGAGCCGAGCCCCGCCACGCCCGACGACCTCAGCGCACACCCAGATCCGCGGATGCCGCGCCCTCGAGCCGAGCCTCGCCAGGCCCGACGACCTCAGCGCACGCCCAGATCCGCGGATGCCGCGCCCTCGAGCCGCGTGCCGTCCGGGGCGTAGCGCGAGCCGTCGACGGGGCTGTCCCACGAGCGCTCCGCGTCGTTCCAGGTGAGCGGGGCCGGGGCCACCACCGCGCGCGTGCGTCCCTCGATCGTCGACACCGCCGCGGTCCGCAGCCCCTGCCGCGACACCACCCCGGCTCCCTCGGCCGGTCGCTTGACCGGTGCGGGCGCCGCCGCGGCGAAGGCGCCCGCGGCCACGCCCACCCGACGCGCGGCTTCGCCGACGCCCCGGCCGAGGTCGGCGGGAACGGTCATGCGCGTGCCGATCGTGCGCATCCACTGCGGCCGGTCGCTGCGCGAGACGCCGCGGATCTCGTCGGTCAACCGCATCGCGGCGGCGGGGGCGTTGGTCAGGCCCCACCCGGCGTATCCGGTGGCGAAGCGCAGGCGTCCGAGGCCCCTCGGCATCCCTCCGACGAAGGGCACGAGGTTGTGCGACTGGTAGTCCTGTCCCGACCAGCGGGCGATCTCCGCGCCCACCGGGAGCGTGCGGCGTGCCCAGGCGGCGAGCCCCTCGGCGAGCGCGACCTCCGAGGGAGCGGAGCCGACCGGATGCCGTGCCCCGGTCACCAGCAGGACCCCGCGCCCGAACGACGACGGTGCCGCGACGATGCTGCGCCCGTCGGCGCCGACCTCGCTCCACATGCCGCCGGGGGCCTCGGCATCCCCCTCCATCTCGAAGGCGATCGCCCAAGAACGCAGGGCGCGGGTCTTCAGGTCGTACAGACCGCGGCGGGCGATGGGCGTGCCGGTGGCGAGAACGACGGTGTCGCCGAAGATCGTGCCGTGGTCGGTGTCGGCGCGACCGGCGGGCAGAGCGTGCACGTCGGTCACGCGGACGCCCGTGTGCAGCGTCGCCCCGGCCGCCAGGGCCGCCTCGGCGAGGGAGCGCGAGAGCGCGACGGGGTCGAGGGCGAGCTGGTCGTCGAGGGCCAGGGCACGCACAGCGGTGCGGCCGCCGAGGTCTGCGGGGCCGTCTTCGCGGATGGGCAGCCCGGCCTCGCGCGCCACATCGCGTACCGCGTCGAGAGCGGTGTCGGTGGCGAGACCCCGCCCGAAGGTGAAGGCGGTGCGCCGATCGGCGGCGGCGCCGGCGCGCTCGGCGAGCCACTCCTGCCCCGCACGGTTCGCGTCGACATACGCCTTCACGAGTCCGGCCGGGTGGTGGGCGCGGAGCGCCGCGAGGGTCGTCCCCTGCAGAAGGGATGCCATACCCACCGACGCCCCGGTCGCCCCCTGCCCCACGTCGCCTGCGTCGACCACCGCGACATCGACCCCCGCCTCGGCGAGCATCACGGCGACCGAAAGGCCGGTGATCCCGGCGCCGACGATGACCACGGCGTGCCGGGCGTCGGGTTCGAACGGCGTCCCGTCGACGGACGTCTGGTCGCGGTGCCACAGGGAGGAGGTCATGCGTTCATCCCATCGCGGGCGCGAGGGTCTCGGTATGCGGTTGCCACCGACGCCCCGATCATCTACGCGACGCCCGCGTAACCCGACGCCGCGCGCGGGCGGCCCGCGGATAGGCTCGGGGCGTGACCGACAGCGCCGCCCCCTCGAGCCGCACCGCCGTCGTGTCCGCGGCTATCGACCTCTTCGTCGAGCACGGCTACGACCAGACCTCGGTCGAGCAGATCGCGCAGGCGGCCGGGGTGTCGCGGTCGACGTTCTTCCGGCAGTTCGGCGGCAAAGAAGACGTCGTGTTCGCCGACCACGAGGTGCTTCTCGCCGAGACGCGCGCGTATCTCGCCCAGCCGCACGACGATCCGTGGGCGGCCGTGTGCGAGGCGTCGGTGCGCGTGTTCCGGCACTTCGCCGCCGACCCCGAGGTCGCCCGACGCCGCTACGCCATCGTGCGGCAGATCCCGGGCCTTCGCGACCGCGAGATCGTCACGGTGTTCCGCTACGAACGCCTCTTCGACGAGTACCTGCGCGAAGCGCTCCCCGGTCTCGACCCCCTGGATGCCGTCGGCTTCGCGGCCTCGGTCACGGCGGTGCACAATCACGTGCTGCGCCGATTGATGCGGGGCGCTCGGGTGCCGGCATCCATTCTCCGTCGCGCTCTCGACGACGTGCTGCGCCGCTACGGCGTGCACCCCGACGGCGATGACGCGGCCGGCGACGACCTGATCGTCGCGGCCTTCCCCCGTCGCATGCCCGCCGCGGAGGTCACGCGGCGCCTGCGCGGGGCGCTGGGCGACTGACGCGCGGGCTTCGCGGGGGCCGTCCCTCGCGTGCCCGCCCGCCCGCCCGCCCGCCCGCCCGCCCCACCCGTTGAGTGTCCAAAACACCCGGACGTTGCGAAAAATCGTCCGGGTGTTGTGGACACTCAACGTCCAATCACGCACCGCCACCGCGGGACTCGACGTCGAATGACGCACCGCCATCGCGGGGCGGGGCCCCTGCGTTGAGTATCCAAAACACCCGGACATTTTGAAAAATCGTCCGGGTGTCGTGGACACTCGACGTCGAAGCGGGCCCGGTCATCGCGGGGCGCGCGACACGGCGCCGCGCGCACCCGGGCACCCGGGCACCCGGGCACCCGGGCACCCGGGCACCCACCCGAGCATCCGCCCGAGCGTTCGCCGCGAGTCTCTCCCGGCACGTGACACCCAGTATCAACATGCGCGATACTGGGACCCATGACCATCGACGCCGATGCCCGCGCGCTCCCCGGAGAGCGCGTCGCCCGCTACGACCTGCTGGGCCGCCGCGACACCGACTACTACGCGGTGTTCGCCGACATCCCTGACGCCGACCGCGCGATCTGGGACACCGCCAAGGTTTTCGCCGACGAAGTCGGCACGCGCATGCAGGGCGAATGGGATGCCGCGAGCTACCCGATCGACCTCGTCCGGCGCATGGGCGAGCTCGAGCTGTTCACCGACGGCATCGAGCACGACGAGCTGCCCTACACCTCGCCGCTGGCCGCGGGCCTGGTCAATATGGAGATCTCGCGCCACGACGGCTCGCTCGCCACGGCCCTCGCCGTGCAGGGCGGACTCGCGCTGCGAACGCTCGCGCTCTACGGCTCGCCCGAGCAGCAGCAGCGCTGGCTGAAGCCCCTCGCCGACGGCACCGTGCTCGGCGCCTTCGCGCTGACCGAGCCCGACCACGGCTCCGACTCCGTCTCTCTCGAGACCACCGCCACCCGCACCGACGAGGGCTGGTCGCTCAGCGGTACGAAGAAGTGGATCGGCAACGGCGCCTCCGGCGGCATCACCTTCGTCTGGGCGCGCGTCGAGAACGAGGGCGGCGACGACCACGGCAACGTGCGCTGCTTCCTCGTCGAGCAGGACACCCCGGGCTACACGGGCACCGTCATCACCGGAAAGGTGTCGCTGCGCGGCATCCACCAGGCTCACATCGCGATGGACGAGGTGCGTCTTCCCGCGGATGCCGTGCTGCCCGGCACGCACACCTTCAAAGACGCATCGGTAGTTCTGTTCGCCACGCGATCGGGCGTCGCCTGGTCGGCGCTCGGCCACGCGACCGCCTGCTACGAGATCGCCCGGACATATGCCACCGAACGCATGCAGTTCGGCAAACCCCTCGCCAAGTTCCAGATGGTGCAGGAGCGGCTCGCGCAGATGCTCGACGAACTCACCGCGATGCAGCTCTACTGCCGCCGCCTGGCCGACCTCGAGTCCAGCGGAGGCCTGCGTCCCACCCAGGCGTCGCTCGCGAAGTACCACAACACCCGGGCGGCCCGCCGGGTCGCCACCATCGCGCGCGACCTGCTGGGCGGCAACGGCATCCTGCTCGAGAACGGCGTCATGCAGCACATGGCCGACATCGAGGCCATCCACACGTACGAGGGGACCGAGAGCGTCCAGGCCCTCCTGCTCGGCCGCGACATCACCGGAATGAGCGCGTTCGTCTGAGCCCGGATGCCGGCACCCCGGCGCCCGCGCGTCGAGGGGGCTACGCGGACGCCACCGCCTCCGCTGCGGGAGCCGGGCCCGTGCCGAAGCGCGTCGGCAACACCACCGTCACCGTCGTCCCTAGCCCGGGGGCGCTCTCTATCGCGATCTCCCCGCCGTGGGCGTCGACGATCTTCTTCACGATGGACATGCCGACGCCGATTCCCTGGATGGCGTCGTCTCGCACGACCTGAGCCCGATAGAAGCGGTCGAACACGCGCCGTCGAACGTCGGCGGTCATCCCGATCCCGGTATCGGCCACCGAGATCGACAGTTCCTCGTCGCTTCGTCGCCGCGCGCTGACCGTGACGAGTCCCCCGCGCCCGGTGAACTTCGTCGCGTTGCCCACGAGATTTTCGACCACCTGCGCCAAACGGGTCGGATCCGCCTCGATGAGAAGATCGGCGGACACGTCGGTCCGCAACTCGATACCGGCGCGCCCGGCCAACACGGTGAACGGTTCGACCGCACGCCCGATGATCGATGCGACGTCGACCTCCCGAACCTCGAGCTGCACCTGCGAATCGGCGACCGTCAGCAATTCGCTGACACGATCGAGCAAGGTGTCGGTGTTGCGCAGGATCGTCGCCAGCCACGAGTCGATCCCGAGCCTCTTCGCGTCTTCCCCGAGGACGTCGACGATCTCTTCCGTGTAGCCGATGATCGATGTGAGCGGAGTACGCAGCTCATGCGACACCGTCGTCAAGAACTCCTCGCGCACCTCGATCGCCTCTACCAGCTCGGTCACGTCGTACGCGGCGATCACCGTGCCGAGGAGGGTGCCGTCTTCTCGGTGCACGCGGCGCGACGATGCCATGATGGCGATCTGGCTGCCCGGGCGGCCGAGCCATTCGATGTGATTCGCGATGATCTCGCCCCGCAGGGCACGCGGAATGATCTGGCGCTCGAGCGGAATCCTCGTCTTCCTGTCGGCCATCAATGCGTCGGGTCCTGCATACGGGGGAACGTCGAGACGGAATCCGACGACATCGACCATCTTCGCGGCGGTCGCATTGGCGAGCACGAGCTCGTTTCGCGCGTTGTAGTACGCCACGGCTCCGCTGACGGTGTCGAACACAGAACGCAGGAGCAATTCCGCCTCGTGCGACTGCTCCAAAGCGGTGCGAAGCCTCGCCGTCGCTTCCTCCGACATTCGACGCCGCATTTCGAAGTTTCGCGAGCCCAGATGGATCGCGACCGATAACCCGGTCGCGATGAAGGGGAGGGTCAGAACATTCACGAGCGCGAGGAGAGTCGTCACGGGTCGTCCGCCGAGAAGAAAGGGAAGACCGGCGATGACGATGCCGGACACGAGGATCAGCGCGAGTCCGGGCCACCCGAACCGGTACGCGATCCACGCGAAGGGGACGAGGGACAGCAGTCCCACGGACGGCAGGTACGGCAGGAGGGCGGTGCGCACGAACGCGATACTGACGATGTCGAGCACGGGGATGACGATGATCCACCCCGTGTGCATCCACGTCTGCCGCGGCGAGAGGAACAGTGCCGAGGCAGCCGCCAACACCCCCAAGCCCAGCCACAATTCCGCCGATCGTTCGAGTTCGGGAACGGCGATGAGCATGACCACCGAGAGCAGTGTGACCCCGAGCAAGAAGGGCAACTGCAGACGCACGAACAGCTGACCAGGAAGAAGGGGCGTCCAAATTGATCGATCGGGCATGCCGCCCCCTTCCGCGCGCCACAGGACGGCGCTGCCTCGTGCGATTTTGCCAGCATCTGGGATGAGGTTTTCTG
The DNA here is from genome assembly GCF_031453395.1 of Microbacterium sp. SORGH_AS_0454. NCBI lineage: Bacteria > Bacillati > Actinomycetota > Actinomycetes > Micrococcales > Microbacteriaceae > Microbacterium > Microbacterium sp. SORGH_AS_0454. Next base: position 272,533 of record NZ_JAVIYS010000001.1, read on the forward strand.
CGCCGACCGTCGCGGTACTTTCCGGGCAAGATATCTCATATGGGAGCTTCGGTTGTGGTTGTGGACGACGACGATGACATCGCCGATCTGTTGCTGATGGGTCTCGACCGAGCAGATATCTCAGCCGTTCGGGCGAGCAACGGGGAGGAAGGCGTCGACGCCGTGCTGCGCGAACGGCCGCGCGTCGTTCTTCTCGATTGGATGATGCCCGTCATGGACGGCATCCGAGCGTGCGAGAAGATCAGGGCGACGTGCGGTATCGAGCAGCCCCGCATCCTCATGCTCACCGCCCGCGCGCAGTCGGAAGATCAGTGCCGAGCGCGCGAGTCGGGCGTCGACGCGGTCATCTCGAAACCTTTCCGACCGCGGGCGGTCGTCGCCCAGGTCCGGGAGATCCTCGAGGGTTGACCGAGGACTCCGGCGGAGCCGCGTCGCCGCGCCCTAATCCGCCTCGTCACCCGGCGCAAGACACACCGGCCATGTCGGAGGTCCCCAGTACCGTGTGAGCATGGGCCTGTTCTCCCGCCACCCCGCGCCGCACGACACCGTCCGTTCCGTCCCCCCGGCGGCACAGACGCCACCGAAGAGTCTGTGGTCCGACGGCTTCGGGCGTCTCGCCATCCGCGCCGTGCAGATCATCATCGTCGTGGTGCTGGTGACCGGGCTCATCTGGGGCATTCGACAGGTCACGCTGGTGATCATCCCGCTGGTCCTCGCCCTCATCTTCGCGTCGGCCTTCGGGCCGGTCACGATGTGGATGAGGCGAAAGGGCGTGCCCGCCGTCTTGGCGACGCTGCTGACGCTGCTCGCGGTCGTCGTCGTTCTCGGAGCGCTCGGCTGGCTGGTGGCGAACGCCGTCATCAATCAGTGGGACTACCTCAGCTCGCAGGCCACGCAGGGCTTCGAGCAGGCGCAGGACTGGTATCACACGCTCCCCTTCGCCGTCTCGCCCGACCAGGTGAATCAGGCCGCTCCAGGGGGTCCAGAGCTTCGTCACGAGCTCGGAGTTCGGCACCGGCGCCCTCGCCGGGGTCAGCGCTGTCGCATCGTTCGTCACCGGCTTCGTGCTCATGGTCGTCATCCTGTTCTTCTTCCTCAAGGACGGCCCCCGCATGTGGGAGTTCGTGCTGCGCCCCTTCCGCGGCAGCGACTACGAGCGCGCACGCCGGATCGGAGACAAGACCGTCACCGTGCTGGGCTCGTACGTCCGCGGCACGGCATCCGTGGCCGCCGTCGACGCGATCGGTATCGGCATCGGGCTGGCGATCCTGCAGGTGCCCCTCGCCCTCCCCCTGGCGGTCCTTGTCTTCCTTCTCGCTTTCATCCCGATCGTCGGCGCCGTCACCGCCGGGATCTTGGCCGCGCTCGTCGCCCTGGTCACCAACGGGCCGATCGTCGCCCTGATCGTGGTCGGCATCGTGGTGCTGGTCAACCAGCTCGAGGGCAATTTCCTGCAGCCGGTTCTCATGGGTCGCTCGATGAAGCTGCACTCCTTCGTCGTCCTGGTGGTGCTCGCAGGTGGCACCGCGATCGGCGGCATCCTGGGCACGCTTCTGGCCGTCCCGCTGACCGCCGTGGTGTGGGGCGTGATCAGCGTCTGGAACGGCGATGACAAGCCGGCCGAGTGGGCGCGCCGCAAGAAGCGTCGCAACCCCGTTCCGCTCGCCGGGGGCGAGAGCGAGGACTGACGCCGTGGGCTACGACATCCCCGCACCGATGCTGGCGAAGTCGGTGCCCCAGGTGCCCGAGCACGCCAAGGTCGCGGGCGGGTTCAGCTACGAACCCAAGTGGGACGGCTTCCGCGCGCTGGTGTCGTGGGACGGCACCGACGTCGAGATCGGCAGTCGCGGGGCGAAGCCCCTCACCCGGTACTTCCCCGAGCTGGTCGCGGCGTTCGCCGAGATCCTGCCCGAGCCGTGCCTCATCGACGGAGAGGTCGTGGTCGCCCGCGGCCAGGCCGGCGCGCAACGCCTCGACTGGGAGGCCCTGTCGCAGCGCATCCACCCCGCGGCCTCGCGCGTGGCCCTGCTGTCCGAAGAGACGCCGGCGATGTTCATCGCGTTCGACCTGCTCGCCCGCGGCGACCGCGACCTGCAGAACGAGCCGTTCTCGGAGCGCCGTGCGCAGCTCGAAGACCTGTTGGGCACCGTGCCGCACCCCGTTCACGTCACCCGCACGACCGACGACCCCGACCTCGCGCGCCGGTGGCTCGCCGAGTTCGAGGGCGCGGGCCTCGACGGCGTGATCGCCAAGCCGCTCGCCCAGCCCTACGCGCCGAACAAGCGCACGATGTTCAAGATCAAGCACGCCCGCACGGCAGACGTCGTCGCCCTCGGCTACCGCATCCACAAGTCGGGCGAGGGCGTGGGTTCGCTGCTCGTCGGTCTGTACGACGACGAGGGTCGCCTGCACGGCGTCGGCGGTGTCTCAGCATGGACCGACAAGAAACGGCGCGAGCTCATCGACGAACTCGCCCCGCTCGTCGAGCGAGATGCCGACGGCGCCGCCGTCGTCGGCGAGACCGACCGTTCACGCTTCTCGGCGTCGAAAGACGTATCGTTCGTCCGGCTGCGCCCCGAGCTCGTGCTCGAGGTGCGTTACGACCAGCTCGAGGGCATGCGCTTTCGCCACACCGTGCAGTTCGACCGCTGGCGCCCCGACCGCGACGCCCGCTCCTGCACGTTCACGCAGCTCGAGACGGTGTCGTCGTACGACCTGGGCGACGTGCTGGACTGAGTCCGGCGACTCCCGCACTGTCGCTCAGCCGGTGGGAGCGGCATCCCCTTCCCGCTCGGCCCGCCGTGCGATCACGACGACCCCCGCAGCCGCAGCGGCGAACATCGCCGCGAGAATCGCCCACCCGCCCGTGCCGAGATCGATCGCCGTGAGCGTCACCACGGCGGGGGCGATCATCGCGCCGACCGCGTATCCGGTGCCGTAGACGCCCTGGTAGCTGCCCATACGTTCCTGCGGGGCGAGGTCGAAGCTCAGGCTCCAGCCTGCAGCGCTCGAGGTGATCTCGGCGAGGGAGTGCACGACGGCCGCGACCAGCAGCACCACGATCACCGCCGCCACCGGGCCCCACCCCTCGCCGCCGATCCAGCCCGCGCCCGCCCAGAGCGCGCACGCCGCGACCATGAGCCACCCTGCCCTGCTCATCGCGCGTCCGGCCCCGGCGAAGGTGCCGGTCCCGCGACTCATCCGCACCTGCAGCAGCACCACGACGACCGTGTTGACGAGCAGCAGTGGGCTGACGACCACGTCGGGGGCGATCGTGTGCGCGACGACCCACAGCGGTACGCCGATCTCGAACACACCGAATTGGATGCCGAACACTCCCATGAGAGCGGTGAGCCACAGGAACCGCGGGTCCCGATAGGGACTCCGGCCTGCCTCGGCGGGGGCGTCCGGCGCGGGTTCGGCGGTGGAGACGTCGACGCGAGCCGGGTCGAGTCCGGCCACGAGCAGCGCGGACAGCAGGAAGAACGATCCCGAGACGGTCATCGTCACGTGGAAGGCGAACGGCGTGCCGAGGGCGAGCGGGATCGCCGCGACCGCGGTGCCGATCCCGATCCCGACATTGGTCACGGTCCGCATGGCGGCGCGGATGCGTACGCGGTCGTCTCCGCGGAACGCCCGCCCGACCACGGACGAGCGCACGCTCCCGCCGCCCTGTTGTGCGAGCAGCACGAGCGAGGCGACGATCACGAGCGAAGCAAGATCCCTCACGAAGAGGTAGCCGATGAGCGCCGTGCCCTGCACCACGTGCAGCACGATCAGCATCATCCGTGCGCTGACGCGGTCCGAGAGGTGACCGAAGGCGAGCGAGCTGGCCACGCCGACCGCGCCGGCGATGGTCAAGCCGATACCGACCGTCACGGGCTCGAGTCCCACGATGAGGGTGAGATACAGCGTCGTCAGAGTGAAGAACGCGCCGCGTCCGAGGGTGTCGACCAGCGTGATCGTCAGCAGGCGGCGCAGAGTCTTGTCCGTCTGCACGAGAACTTTCAGGGGGACGGCGGGGATCGTGCTGGTCACCCCTCCATTGATCCAGTCGGCGGAGAGGCGTTCAATCGATGTAGCGTGGGGCTTCATGATCCGGTACGAGCTGGAGGCCGCCGACATCTCGGCGATCCGTTTCGGTATCTCCCCGTTGTCGGAGCTGGGGCTCGGACTCCGCGCCCTGTCGCAACCGGAGGGGTACCCGCTGCAGGCTCCGTGGCTCCGGCAGATCGCAGACGTGCGCCCGCTCCTGGATCTCGAGGTGCTGCTCGCGCTGATCAACGACCGCAAGTGGACGGCCGACTTCGTCAACCCGCGGCCCGCCTCCCCTCTTACGTCGTTCGACGACGAACTGGCGGAGCTCGGCCGCATCTCGCGGGCGCGCTTGCACACCGATCTCGAGCGGGTGCACGGGGAGGTGCCGACGGTTTTCCGCGGGCGCCACGATCTCGTCGTCGCTCGTCTGCAGCGAGCGCTCGCGACCACGTGGGACCTCTGCTTCGCGCCGCACTGGGCGCGCATGAGCGCGGTCCTGCGCTCCGACATCGCCTACCGTGGGCGCATCGCCGCGCAATCCGGCATGGGTACGGTCCTCAACGGCCTGTCGGATGCCGCGCGCTACGACGGACGACACCTCGACGTGCGGTTGTGGAACCCCGAGATCCGCCGCCGACCGGTCCTCGGCGAAGGCCTCACCCTCGTCCCGTCGATCTTCACCGTCCGCGTCTCGACGCCCATCGACGACGACCTCCCTCCCACGGTGATGTACCCCGCGCGCGGGCAGGGGGCGATGTGGTCCACCAGCGCGCAGCCCGCACCCGACGCCGTCGTCGACCTGCTCGGTCGCACGCGCGCGACACTTCTCGTGGCGCTGGGTGAGCCGGCATCCTCCACCGATCTCGCCCTGCAGCTCGGTGTCTCCACCTCCGCGATCAACCAGCACCTGCGCGTGATGGAACGCGCGGGGCTCTTGAACCGCACGCGATACGGACGCGCCGTGCTCTACTACCGCAGCGCCGCGGGCGACGCGCTGAACCCCTAAGCGCCTGGGGACTTCGCCCGCGAGGGCTGCACGCGCGGCGGCTCGCCCGGCATCTTCGGGAACTCGGGCGGGAACGGCAGCTCGCCCAGCCCGGCGTCGAGGTCGCGTTGCCACCATTCCAGCAGCGTGTCGATGCGTCCGGGCTTCTCGCTGAACCCCGCCCACGGATCCCCGATAGTGCTCAACCGCTCGGGAATCGAGCGCACGGTGAAGGCGAGCGGGTCGATGTCGTCGAGTTCGTCCCAGGTCACCGGCGTCGACACGGTCGCGGTCGGCAGCGCTCGGGGCGAGTAGGCACCCGCCATCGTGCGGTCGCGGTTGGCCTGGTTGAAGTCGACGAAGATGCGCTGACCCCGCTCTTCCTTCCACCAGCTCGTGGTCACGGCATCCGGCATCCGTCGCTCCAGTTCGCGCGCGGCGGCGATGACCGCGTGCCGGACGTCGAGGAACTCGTGCGTCGGCTCGATCGGGCAGAACACGTGCAGGCCGCGGTTGCCGCTCGTCTTGATCCAGGCCTCGAGGCCCGCTTCGCGAAGGACCGTGCGCAGTTCGTGCGCCGCGCTGACCGCCTCGGCGATACCCGTTCCCGGCTGCGGATCGAGGTCGATACGCAACTCGACGGGGTGGTCGGCATCGCTCGCGAGAGAGGCCCAGGGGTGGAACACGATCGTGTTCATCTGCGCGGCCCACACCGCCGACGCGATCTCGCCGAGGAAGAGCTGCGGATGCCGGCGCCCGCTGTTGTACGTCACGGTGACGGCCTCGACGAAGTCGGGCGCCCCCTTCGGCGGGTTCTTCGAGAAGAACGCCTCGCCACCCACCCCCTCGGGAAAACGCTCGAGCGACACCGGCCGATGCCCGTTCGCCGCGATGAAGGGGTCGGCGACGGCGATGAGGTACTCGGCGAGCTCGCGCTTGGTGATACCCACCTCGGGCCACAGCACGCGATCGGGGTTGGAGATGCCCACCTCGCGATTACCCTCGGGGCCCGGCACGGTCAGCGTGATGCGGGGGGATGCCATGTCCCGACGCTAGTGCGCGGGCGACGGTCGTGTCTGCCGGGTTGCGCGAGAGGGCGGAAGCCGTGTTACCCCGGAGACGTCTTCGAGCAGAGCGGGCGCCGCCTCGCTGTCCAGCCCGAGTCCTGGCATCCGGCAGCCGTTTACGCTCGGACCATGACCTCCGCAGCCGCCCGGACCGCCCTCGACATCGCCGACTGGCGCCGACGCGTCTTCGCGCTGTACGACGCGGTGCGCGAAGCCGACGATCCCGAAGACGCCCACGAGCTGTGGCGCATCGAGCGCGACGCGCTGTTCGCCGATCACCCGGCCACTCCCCTGCTCCCGGAGCAGCGCGAAGGGTTCGTCGGCCTGCCACTCGCACCGTACGACGCCGCGTGGCGCTTCGAGGTACCCCTGCTCGACGCCGACGAGGCCTCGTTCGTGGCCACGACCGGCACCGACGGCGAGGTCGGCTTCGAACGCATCGGTCGTGTCGAACTGCCCGAGACCGGATCCCTCGACGTGTGGCGGCTGACGTCGTACGGCGGCGGGCTGTTCGTGCCGGTTCGGGATGCCGCGGCCGGCCGCCCCGGGGGCACCTACGGCGGCGGGCGTTATCTGCTCGACACCATCAAGGGCGCCGATCTCGGCCGGGGTGCCGCGCCCGACACCCTCGTCATCGACTTCAACTTCGCGTACAACCCCTCGTGCGCGTACGACCCGATGTGGGCCTGCCCGCTGGCCCCGGCCGGCAACGTGCTCCCGGTCGCGGTGCCGGTCGGCGAGCTGTACGGGGTCTGACACGGACGACGGCGGGCCGCCCCGAGAGGGAGCGGCCCGCCGTCTTGTCGTCGAGTCAGGCGGTGGGCTCGGAGCCCTCTTCCGCCAGAGCGATCACCGGAGCGAGCTCGTCGCGGTCGATGCGGATCCACGGGCCGGCAGGATCGATCAGGATGCCGGTCAGTGCGGCGTCACCGGCCAGAGCCTTCGCGAGCTGTGTGCGCTGGATGGGCAGCGGCTGGTCGCCACGTCCGAGGGCGAGGAGCTCGAGCGGGTGCGTGAAGACCTCGAGGAAGCGCTCACCCGTGACCGACCGCGACTCGGCGACACCGATCGGGCCGCCCTCCTCGGAGCGGTTCACGCCGATCCACAGGGGAGCCTCGGCGACGATCGCGTCGACGATCCTCGACGCGGTGGAGTCATCGCGCGTCTCGCACAGGGCGGTCTTGATGCGCAGTTCGGGGTCGACCTCGGCGACCATGCGCTCGAGGAGAGCCTTGGGCAGCACGGCGCGGTTCGGCTGGGAGGCGGGGTCGAGGATGATGCCCGCGTAGGGACCGGCGAGCACGTGACGCAGCAGCGCCATGACGGGCTGGCCCATCGCAGACGTGTCGCGGTCGCCGTCGGCATCGACGCTGGCACGCAGGGCGAGTCCGCCGCTGTAGGCGAGGACGAGCTGCTCGTCGCCGTTGTTCGCGACGGCGAGCGGGAGGTCCTTGCCCTCGGCGAGGAGCGCTCGGGCGTCGCCCTTCACGCGGAGGAAGACGTGCCCCTGCAGCAACTGCCGCGCGATGTTGAGCAGCTGAGCGGGCTCGGGCTGCCCGTCGACCTCGGCGAGGGCATTGCCGAGCAGGACGTTGTCGCGAAGGCCCGGGACCGTCTCGGGTGCCTCGGGGGCCTCCATCGCGCCGGGCTGGCGTGCCGAGGGACGAGCTGCCACGGGCGGAGCCGACGAGGGCTCGGGAGTGTCGGGGCCGGCGCCCACCCCGCGGAACGACGACATCGAGATGCCCACGGTCGGGGCGGCTTCGGCCGGAACCTCCGCAGCCGGAGCGGCATCGCTCGGGCCCGCGGGATCGACGGGCTGTTCGCCCGGCTCGATCGCGGTGTCGGGCCGGTCGGCCGATACGTCGTCGGAGTCGGACTTCTTGCGGCGCGAGAAGAGAGCCATTGCGCAAGCCTATCCGGGCGGTCCGCGGGCCGGGCCCGGCGGGGTGCCGCGAACGGCGTCCGCGCCCCGGTCGAGGCCGCGACCGCATCGCGTTCCTGCGCGGGACGGCGCCCTCCGGGCACCGATAAACACGATCAGCGCCCATAAACGCGAGGAGCACGCGTTTCTGCGAGTGGATCGCGTTTATGCGTGGGAGGGACCCGCGCGAGCGCCACGCCGCCGCGCCCACGCCCGCCGCACCCGCGCCCGCCGCACCCGCGCCCGCCGCACCCGTGCCCGGCCCGCGCCCGGCCCACACCCGCGGCACCCCGCCCGCGCCCGCGCCCGCGCCCGTGGCACCCCGCCCGCGCCCGCGCCCGTGGCACCACACGCCGGGCGCGGCACGCCGACGGCCCGGGCGAGGAGCCCGCCAACCGCCTCGCGACGCGTTCTACAGCTTGGTGATGGGCGCGATCTTGACGAGCAGCTTCTTCGGCCCGACCGTGTCGAAGCGCACGTGCGCCACGCGCTTGGCGCCTTCGCCGGTCACGGCGTCTACACGGCCCTCGCCGAAGTCGTCGTGACGGATGCGGTCGCCCGACGCGAGCTGCATGTCGCCGTTGTCACGGACCTTCGCGGGGATGCGGTTGGGGAACTTGCTCGGGTCGGCCGGCGCGCGCTTGGGCAGCGGCACGAGGTCGTCGCCGTAGCGGTTACCCGCGCTCCCGGCCTGGCCGGGGCGTCGTCCGCGGGCGTTGAGCGCACGCGACTGCGAGCCCCCGCGGCCGTTGACGTCGCCGGGCGACTGCCGCCAGTCGATGAGGTCGGCGGGGATCTCCTGTAGGAACCGGCTAGGCATCGCGACCGTGACCTCGCCGAACTGCGCGCGGGTCATCGCGAGCGAGAGGTGAAGACGCTTGCGGGCGCGGGTGATGCCGACGTAGAACAGCCGGCGTTCCTCCTGCGGCCCGCCCGGCTCGTTCGCCGAGATGCGGTGCGGGAGCAGGTCTTCTTCGACGCCGGTGAGGAACACCGCGTCGTACTCGAGGCCCTTCGCCGTGTGCAAGGTCATGAGCGACACCGAGCCCGACGCGTCGTCGAGGTCGTCGGCATCTGCCACGAGGGTGACCTCGGTGAGGAAGTCGATGATCGTGCCCTCGGGGTTGTTGCGCGCGAACTCCCGCGTCACCGCGACGAGCTCGTCGAGGTTCTCGAGACGCGCCTCGTCCTGCGGGTCTTTGCTCGTGCGCAGGGCGTCGAAGTACCCGCTCTTGTTCAGCAGCAGCGTGAGACCCTCGGTGACCGACGTGGAGGGAGCGAGCTCTCCGGATGCCGGGAGCATGACCGCCGTGGCCTCGGTCAGCACCGCGTCGAGCTGGTCGATGGCCTTCTGCAGCTTGGGGCCGACGCCGATCTGGGCCGAGTTGGCCAGGGCATCGCGGAAGGTGATCCCGTGCTCGGCGGCGTAGCGGGCGATGGCCGTCTCGGTGACGTCGCCGATACCGCGGCGCGGCCGGTTGAGGATGCGCCGGAGGGCCATCGAGTCGGCGGGATTGGCCACGGCGACGAGGTATGCGAGGGCGTCTTTGATCTCGGCGCGCTCGTAGAACTTGGTGCCGCCCATGATCTTGTAGGGCACGGCCGAGCGGATGAAGATCTCTTCGAGCGCACGCGACTGCGAGTTGGTGCGGTAGAACACCGCGACGCCCGAATAGTCGACGCCCTTCTTGTGGAGTGCCTCGATCTCGTCGGCGACGAACTGCGCCTCATCGTGCTGCGAGTAGCCGGTGAAGCCGATGATCGGATCGCCGGCACCGACGTCGGTCCAGAGCTTTTTGTCTTTGCGGTCGAAGTTGTTCGAGATCACCGCGTTGGCCGCGGAGAGGATGTTCTGCGTGGAGCGGTAGTTCTGCTCGAGCAGCACGACCTTGGCGCCCGGGTAGTCGCGCTCGAACTCGCTGATGTTGCGGATGTCGGCGCCGCGGAACGCGTAGATCGACTGGTCGGAGTCACCGACGACGGTGAGGGATGCGGCGTCTTCGCCCGCCGGCTCGGCGTCGAAGATCATCATGCCGCCCGACGAGAACGGCTCGGCGTCGGCGCCCGGAGGCCGTGTCAGCTCGTGGATGAGCGCGTATTGCGCGTGGTTGGTGTCCTGGTACTCGTCGACCAGGATGTGCCGGAACCGCTTGCGGTACCGGTCGGCCACCTGCGGGAACGCCCGGAACAGGTAGACGGTCTGGGCGATGAGGTCGTCGAAATCGAAGGCGTTGGCGCGCTGCAGCTCACGCTGGTACGAGCCGAAGATCTCGACGAACACGCGCTCAGCCGGGTCGCTCATGTTCGTGGATCGCGCGTAGGACTCGGCATCCGCCAGCTCGTTCTTCAGCTTCGAGATGCGGCTCTGGGTACCGGCCGGGGTGAGGCCGAACGAGTCGCCCTCGTGCTCTTTGACGAGACGCTTGATGAGGGCGCGGGAGTCGCCGGAGTCGTAGATGGTGAACGACTTGGTGAAACCGAACTGCTCGGCCTCGCGGCGGAGAATGCGCACGCAGGCGGAGTGGAACGTCGAGATCCACATGCCGTCGGCCTTCTGACCGATGAGCTGGTGCACGCGCTCGCGCATCTCGCCCGCGGCCTTGTTCGTGAAGGTGATCGCGAGGATTTGGCTGGGATACGCCTCGCGCGTGCGCAGCAGCGAGGCGATGCGCCGCGTGAGCACGCTCGTCTTACCGGAGCCGGCGCCCGCGACGATGAGCAGCGCCTGGCCGCGATAGGTCACGGCCTCGCGCTGCGGACCGTTCAGCCCCTCGAGGAGGTCGGCGTCGGGTCGGGATGCCGACGGTCCGGGACCGTCGACGATGAGGGGCGTGGAGGCGTCGGTCATGGCGGGGTCAAGTCTAGGCGGGGCCTCCGACATCGGCCCCGTCGGGCTCAGCTCCGCGCCTCCCCCGCCGCACCCGACGACAACAGCGACTGCGCGCGCGAGAAGTGCTCGGCATCCACCGTCACGTCCCAGCGCTCGGCCTCGAAGCCCTGCACCGACGAGAAGTCGCGGCGTCCGCCCGTGAACGCGTGCCCGGCGAAACCGAAGACGGCACCCCAGACGGCTCCGAGCACGAGGCCCAGCAAGACGAAACCGAGGAAGCCGTTGACGCTGAGCAGACCGATCAGCACGCCGATCATCAGGCCGAACCAGGCCCCCGACGCGGCACCGAGCCCGGCCGCGCGACCGCGCGTGAGGCGGCCCGTCACCTGCTCGACGATCCGCACGCCGGTTCCGACGATCGCGGTGTGCTCGACGGGGAAGCCCGCGTCGGACAACCGGTCGACGGCGGCTTGTGCCCCGGTGTAGTCGGTGAAGCTCGACAGGACGCGGCGTTCGGGCGTGGCCCGGGTGATGTCGGACATGGCGGTTCCTTCCCTCGGTGGCCCCACGCTAACGGCGCCTCCCGCTCGCCGCGGGGCGGTTGCGCGTCGAAGGAGCCCGGGTTAGGGGCCGAGAGTCAAACCCGCACGCCATTCAGCCGACACCTGGACGATGGAGGCATGCGCCTGATCCTCAACGTCCTCTGGCTCGTCCTCTCGGGCTTCTGGCTCTTCCTCGGCTACCTCGCCGCGGGGGTCGTGCTGTGCATCTTCATCGTCACGATCCCCTGGGGCATCGCGTCGTTCCGTATCGGTCTGTACGCCCTGTGGCCGTTCGGTCGTGAGATCGTGGCGAAGAGGTCGGCGGGAGTCGGCTCGTTCCTCGGCAACGTCGTCTGGGTGATCCTCGCCGGATGGTGGCTGGCCCTGGGCCACGTCTTCACCGGACTGCTGCTGTGCGTCACGATCATCGGCATCCCGCTCGGGATCGCGAACTTCAAACTGGTCCCGGTGTCGCTCATGCCGCTGGGCAAAGAGGTGCGTGAGATCGGTCGCGGCGGGCCGTTCGACCAGACCCTGGGACGCTGACGCTCAGCGCCCGTACACGCGGCGCGGCAGAGCGAGCAGGATGCCGACCACCAGCGCGACCCCGCCGATCACGGCCGTGGTCGTCATGATCTCGAGGGGAAATGCCCCTTCGCGTGCTCCGCTGAAGCGCGCGAGATCCCAGGGAAGCACTCCGATCTGCTCGTTCCAGGAGCGGAGCGCGTCGTGCGCCCCCATCACCGCGATGGTCGCCGCGGGCAGGGCGTAACCGACGCCCATCCCGGCGAGGGCGACGCCCGCAGCGCGGCGGCGGCCGAGCTGCGCCGAAAGCGACCACCCGGCCACGACGAACACCCACGCCACCAGCGCGAAGGCGACCGCGAGGTAGACGATGCGCACCCCCGGCTGCGCCCAGATCGTCGACCAGACGCCGTCCGGCCCCGACAACGACACGGCCGACAGCGCGACCACGCACCGCAGTACGAGGGCCCCGCCCACCGCCGCGGTGATCGGCCAGGGCGAGCGGCGCCCGAGCAGCAGACGCACCGTGGCGGCGAACACGAGCCACCCGGCGACGGCGATGAGGATGCCCCAGAGCCCATCGCGCGGCGTCTGGACGACCCGCGTCATCACGAGGAGCGCACCGGGCACGAGGATCATGAGCCAGCGGTCCAGCGGCAGCAGGCCGAGGCTCGACTCCCGCGACCGCCACGGCCGGGTGGAGGCGATCCACGACGCGCGTGCGGCAGCGGCGCCGGGTCGTCGAACCAGACGCGTGCGCGCGGCGATCGCACCGATCAGCAGCCAGACCACGCCGAAGACCAGCAGCACGCGCGCGACCCATTCCGCCGTCGGGTCGACCGTCACCTGCTCGCGCGTGAACGGATCCACCAGCACGGCCAGAACCGTGCCGACGGCGAGGAGGATCACGGCGACGCTGAGAGCCAGGATGCCTCGCCCCGCCGTCGTCGCCATGTACCCACGTTACCCGCCCGTTCCTGGGCTTCCGCCCGGCCGGCGGCGGGCATCGGAGCGGGTGAATTCGAGCGTGGGCCGGGGTGACGGCATCCGTTCCGCTCGAGCATCGCCGTCCCGCGGTGCCCACCGCCGACACGCCGTCCCTCGCCCCCGGGAACCGGCGTGTCCCGCCCCGACTCCGCCGGACGGTCCCGGATGCCGGGAACCCACCGCCCCGCCCGACCGAAGAACCCGCCGCCCGACACCGCCCCCGACCGACCCTCACGCGGAGTCCACCGCCGACACGCCGTCCACCGCCCGTGGAGACCGGCGTGTCCCGCCCCGACTCCGCCGGACGGTCCCGGATGCCGGGAACCCACCGCCCCGCCCGACCGAAACACCCGCAGCCCGACACCGCCCCCGACCGACCGTCCCGCGGAGTCCACCGCCGACACGCCGTCCCCAAGCCACGGCAACCGGCGTGTCCCGCCCCGACTCCGCCGGACGGCCCCGGATGCCGGGAACCCGCCGCCCCGCCCGGCCGAAAAACCCGCAGCCCGACACCGCCCCCGACCGACCCTCCCGCGGAGTCCACCGCCGACACGCCGCCCCCCAGCCACGGCAACCGGCGCGTCCCGCCCCGACTCCGCCGGACGGTCCCGGATGCCGGGAACCCACCGCCCCGGGCTCACCCCCTGTCGTGCACGGTGACGTGGTAGCCGTCGGGGTCGGCGAAGGTGAAGGTGCGGCCGAAGGGGCCGTCGATCGGAGCCGTGACGATCAGGTGTCCGGCGGCGGCGAGGTCGTCGTGCATCTGTTGCACCTCCGTGGCGTGGAGCCAGACGGCGACGCCGACTCCGGGCTGGGCGATGCCGGTGAGGTCGGTGCCCGGCGCGAGGTCGCGCAGGGCGAAGGCGATCGGCGCGGTGTCGAAGACGACGGCGTGGGGAGGGCCGGCGGGCGAACGGCGCAGGCCGAGGTACTTCTCGTAGAAGGCGTGGGAGGCGGCGAGGTCGCGCACCTGGAGTGAGATGAAGTCGGGTCCGGTGACGGGCATGAGGCGCTCCTTGTGTGTCAGTTATCTGACACGAAGCGTATGTCAGAATACTGACATGGCGCAAGAGTCCATCGACCTGAACACTTCGCTCGGCTACCTGCTGAAAGAGGCGGCGAGCGCTCTGCGTGCGGCGATGGAAGACGTCCTGCGCCCCCTCGGAATGACGATCACGCACTACTCCTGCCTCGAGCTGCTCGCCCAGCGGCCCGGCCTGTCGAACTCCGACCTCGCACGCGGCGCCTTCGTCACCCGGCAGTCGATGAACGTGCTGCTGCAGAGCCTCGAGCGCGACGGCATCGTCGAGCGACCGGACACCGCCCCTGTCGGCAAGGCGCTCCCCACCCGCCTCACCGAGAAGGGTCGATGCACCCTCGCTGCGGCGAGCGCCGCCGTCCGGTCCGTCGAGAAGCGCATGCTGAGCGCAATGACGGATGCCGAGCAGGCCGCCGCCCTGCACGCGTTGCGATCGATGGTGACGGCGCTTCGCGACTGAGGCGCGCGGCGACGCGAGGATTGTGTAACAATCCATGCATGCTTCCCGCCCTCGCGATCCTCGCCGCGGCACTGTGCTTCTCCACCACGGGCACAGCGCAAGCGCTCGCGGGCGTCGATGCCTCACCCCTCGCGGTCGGGGCGGCGCGGATCGTGGTGGGTGGCGGCATCCTGGGCCTTCTGGCCCTGACCCGCCGAACGCCGATGCGGGCGGCGGGCGGCTCGCGCGGGTCGACGTCCGCCCTGATCGCCGTGGCAGCGGTCGGGGTCCTCGCCTACCAGCCCCTGTTCTTCCTCGGCACGCGCGAGAACGGTGTCGCGATCGGCACGGTCGTCGCCCTCGGCTCGGCGCCCATCGCCACCGGGATCGCGGATGCCGTGCGCCTGCGCCGCGCCCCGTCACCGCGCTGGATGCTCGCGACCGCCGTCGCCCTGCTCGGGGTCGTTTTCGTGTCGGGCATGACCGGCGGCGCGACCGCGCTCGCCCCGGCGGGCCTGCTCGCCTCGGCGGGCGCGGGAATGTCGTACGCCCTCTATACGGTGTGCGGCAAAGCGCTGATCGAGAGGGGGTGGAACTCCACGCGCGTCATGGGGGCGGTGTTCGGCGTCGCCGCCGTGGCGAGCCTGCCCGTGCTCCTGCTCGCCGGAACGTCATGGCTCCTCACCCCGAACGGTCTTGCCCTCGCCCTGTGGCTCGGGGTGGTGACGACGGCGATCGCGTACCTGCTGTTCGGGTGGAGCCTGGCGCGCTTGAGCGCCGTCACGGTGTCGACGCTGACGCTGGCCGAACCCCTCGCCGCCACCCTGCTCGGCCTCTTCGTGCTGCGCGAGCAGCTCACGCTGGTCAGCGGCATCGGCCTGGCCCTCATCGCGGTGGGCCTCGCCGTGGTGTCGGCTCCGTCTCGTCGCGGTGAGGAGGTTCCGGATGCTGCGGCACGGGCCTGACGCGAACGAAGGCGCTGGGGCGGGCCGCACCCCGCCGGGAGAGGCCGAGCGCATCGCCGCGGACGCCGCGGCACTCACGACCGCAGCCGTGCGCCGATCTTCGCTGTCCGCCCCCGGCCCCCGCACCGCCGACGCGGTCGCCGCCGCCGTCCGCTCCGAGATCCTGTCGGGCGAACTCGCGCCCGGCACCCCGCTGCGGGAAGAGGATCTCAGCGCGGCTCACGGCGTCTCGCGGCACACCGCGCGCACCGCTCTCGCCACGCTGACCGCCGAGCGCCTCACCACCGCCGAGCCGTACCGCGGAGTCCGCGTGTCCCTTCTCGACGACGACGCCCTGACCGCCCTGCAGCAGTTGCGGTGCGCCCTCGAGACCGAGGCCCTGCGGATCGTGCGCGATCGCGGCATCCGCCCCTCCGCCGTCGGCGCCGCGCTCGATGACCTGGCCGTGGCCGAGGCCGCGGGCGACTGGCCCGCCACCCTCGATGCCCACGCTCGCGTGCATCTCGCACTCGTGGACGCGTCCGGCTCTTCGCGCATCGCGGAGGAGTACCGCCGCCTCGACGGCGAGATGCGGCTGCTGCTCACGCACGTGCGGCCGGCTTACGCACCGGGGGCATTGACGGAGGAGCACCGCGCGTACGTCGAGGAGGCGTTGCGAGACCCGGAGCGGGTGGTCCGCGCGCACCTCGAGCACTCGACGCGGGCGATCATCGACGGGCGCGCCGGTCGCTGACGGGCGCCCCGAGCGCCACACGACGACACATCGCGTCACGCCGCGCAACGCCTCTTCGCCCATCCCGCACCCCGGGTTAGCGTGGGGACACATCGCGGCGATCCGGGCGGTCCCGGGCCTCGGCTCATAACCGAAGGCGTGGCGGGTTCGACTCCCGCCGTCGCGTCTACGCCTCAGCGGAGACCGCGCCAGCATCGCGCACGGCCGGCCGACGCTTGCGCACCTCGCGCAACACGATCTGCTCCGGGCACACCGTCGACAGGAAATCACCCACCGACAGCGCCAGCCGTTCGCCGACGAGCGAGTACAGGATGCGGTTCGCGTCACGCCGCTCCGAGATGAGACCGGCTTGGCGCAGCACGCCGAGGTGCCGCGAGATGGTCGGCCCACTCGCGTCGAACCGCGCCGCGATCTCACCCGCGGCCATCTCGCCGTCTTTCAGATCTTGCAGGATCTGGCGCCGTGTGGGGTGCGCGAGAGCCGCGAAGATGTCGGATGCCGTGTCGGTCACGAAACCCAATCTAGCACTGTAGCTAAATTGCGTGTAGCTTCTTCGCTAAATAGCGAAGGATGACTCATGACCGAGCAGACGAACACGCGGGTCCGAAAGAACCCCGCATCCCGCCTCCCGCCGATGGCCGCGACGATCGCCCAGCGCGTGCTCGTCAACTACCGCGTCGACCCCGACGTCGCCGGGTCTCTGCTACCTCAGGGCCTGCGCCCCCAACTCGTCGCCGGCAGCGCGGTCGCGGGCGTCTGCCTGATCCAGCTCACGGCTTTACGCCCCACATGGTTCACCCCCGTGGTCGGACACCGCAGCCGAAATGCCGCGCACCGCGTAGCGGTCGAGTGGAACACCGCAGACGGCCCGCGAACCGGCGTGTACATCCCCCGCCGTCACAGCTCCTCGCGCCTCGTCCGACTCGTCGGCGGTCGCGTCTTCCCCGGAACGCACGCCCCGGCGAGGGTCGACTTCCGCACCACCTCCGACGACCTCGCGGTCAGCGTCGACGCCGACGACCTGCGCGTGCGCGTCACGGCTCGCCGGGGTCCCGGCATCCCGTTCCACAGCCGCCTCTTCGAGACGCTCGAAGACTCGTCGGCCTTCTTCCGGAAGGATGCCGTGGGGTGGTCCCCCACGCGCTCCGGCCCGCTCGAGGGCCTCCGGCTCGACACCGACGCGTGGCGCGTGGAGCCGCTCGCCGTCGCCGACCTCTCGTCGACCTTCTTCGAGACCCTGCCCGCCGGCGCCGCCGAGTTCGATCACGCCCTGCTCATGCACGACGTCCCGACGCGGTGGAGCAGCGTTTCCGAACCCGCACCGGCCCCGTGACTGCTGCCAGACTGGACGCATGACCTCCCCCGAGCCCCAGGACGTACCCGTCGGCAGCGAGGGCATCCGCCTCGGCCAGTTCATGAAGTTCGCCAGCATCCTCGACTCCGGCGGAGACGTGAAAGAGGCGATCATCGACGGCTACGTCGAGGTCAACGGCGAGGTCGACCGCCGCCGCGGCCGCCAGCTGCAGGTCGGCGACGTCGTGACCTTCGAGGGGCGTTCGTTCCGCGTGCAGGCCTGAGCCGCAGCGCGACGCGAAAGGCCCGCCACCCCGAAAGGGGAAGCGGGCCTCGAAGCACCCTGCGCTCGTGACACAGGATGCCGCTCGAGCTCAGTGCTCGTCGTAGTGATCGGCGTGCAGCGCGTGACGGTGTCCGTCGTGCACGTAGTCGGCGTGGCCGTCGTGCTCGACCTTCTCGTGACCGCAGTCATCGCCGTGAGCGTGCTCGTCGACGGTGTGCTCGGCCTTCGACTCGTGCTCGTCGTAGTGGTCGCCGTGGAGGGCGTGGTGATGGGTCCCGTGCACGTAGTCGACGTGGTCGCCGTGCTCGATCTTCTGGTGGCCGCAGTCGTCGCCGTGCGCGTGCTCGTCGACGGTGTGCTCGGCGTGGGTCTCAGCGATGCTCATTGTTCGTTCCCCTGGTCGTTCGGTTCCTGGACGTGGGCGATCGCATCGAGCACGACATGAGCGACGTGCTGGTCGGCGAGGGCATAGCGGATCTCTTTGCCCTCGCGTTCCGAGCTGACGAGCCCCGACTGCCGCAGGGTCCGCAGGTGCTGTGACACCAGCGGCTGCGAGAGTCCGGCGCGCTCGGCGAGCGCGCCGACCGTGAGCGGTTCGCGGCTCAGCAGCCAGACGAGCGCCAGACGCGACTCGTTGCCGAGAACCTTGAACAGCTCGGCGGCCTCGTCGAGCCCCGCGATCTTGTCCACGACACCTAGATCACCACACACATGCACGGATTGCAATGTGTTCACCTATCTGGGAACGGTTCTCGTTTCCGTTATCGCAGCGACCCGGCGATCACCCCTGCCGACCCTTGAAGCGCGGGTTCAGCTTGTTGATCACGAACACCTTGCCGCGCCGACGCACGACCTGCGCACCGGGCTGTTTCTTGAGGGACTTGATCGACGCTCGGACCTTCATGGCATCCTCCTTGTTGATAAGCGTTATCAATAACAAGCTAGAGTGTCCCCACTCCCCTGACAAATGAGAGGTGGATGCCATGCCCCGCACGATCGCCATCATGGGCGTGTGCGCCCCCGAGCGCCGGACCTACGCGGAACGGACCGCCGTCGCCCTGTCGCGGCCCCTTCATCTGCTGCGGTACGCCGACCTCCGCGTGCCCCACGCGCTCCCGCTCCCCCGGCCGCGCGCGGACGACACCGCGTCCGTGGTCGATCTCGGCACCGACGTCGACCTCATCCACTCGATCGCGGCCCGCGGCGGATCCGAGGTCGAAGCGGTGTGCGTCGTCGACGCCCGCCACATGATCGGCGACCTCCTCGACGACGCCCCCCTGTCGGCATCCGCGAACCACGGTGACACCCGCGGTGACGTCGGCGCGCGGGCGCGTCAGGCCGCCCTCGCGCTGGAGCTCGCGACCCGCATCGTCTGGGTGAACTGGGAGCAGGTGCCGACCCCGGCGCTGGCGGTGCAGATGGCACTGGCCTCGCACCTGAACCCGACAGCGGTCGTCCGGCTGTCGCGCGACCCGGTGAGCGACCTGCACTCGACCGCGACGCACGAGGGCGAGATCCTGGAGCGCGCCGGATGGGTGCACGCCCTCAACGGCGAACACGACCCCTACATGCGCGACAACCGCGTGATGACGCTCCGCTACGAGCAGCTGCGGCCGTTCCACCCCGCGCGCCTCTCGGCGGCACTCGACCGGCTGGACGCGGGCGCTGCCGGACGCCTGGTGCGCTCGGCGGGCTTCTGCCGCCTGGCGTCTCGCCCCGGCATCCTGGCTCGGTGGGAGCACGTGGGCTCCGCGATGTGGATCGAGCCGCTCGGCACCGACGACGGCCGCATGGGTATGGGCCAGGAGATCGTCTTCACCGGGCTCGATCTGTCGGCACCGAAGCTCGCGCACGTCCTCGACCACGCGGCCCTCACCGACGACGAGCTCGCCGCCGGGCCCTCGGCGTGGCTGGCGTTCGATGACCCCCTGCCTGCCTGGCCCGCGGTGGATTCGTCGATCCCGGATGCCACCGACTGACCGTGTCAAGCCGGTCGCCCGCACCGCACCGGAGGAGGAACGTGAGCGCATGAGCACTCCTGACATCCCCTCCCGCCACTCCGACGACGCTCGCGCCGACTCGGCCGCCCCCACCGACGCCGTCACCGACGAGGTCCGCGAAGACGCCGCCGAAGCCGAGGAGCACGTGAGCCTCGACGACCACACCGGCGACGCCCTCGACGGCGACGACGCTCCCGCAGCCGACCCCGGGTTCCCGGCGGCCGAAGGACACGCCTGAGTCTCGCAACGAACCGGAGGGGCGCTCATCCTGATCCAGGAGGGCGCCCCCCGCCCGTTCACGCGGACACGGCCACCGTGAGCCATGACCGGTGGCACGCCCAGCGGGCGACGGCGGCCGGCGGCCCGCGCTAGGCGATGCGCGTCCCGGGCGGGAGCCTCTTCGCGGGCGTGCGCGTGCGGGCGACGCCCCATGCGAGCAGACCGCCCGCCAGCAGCAACTGGACGAACAGCCCGACGAACCAGCTCGGCGCGGTGCCCGCGACTCGCTGCTCGGTGCTCGGGTAGGCATCGACGTTCCACCCGCGGGATTGAGCGCATCCGTCGAACGACGTGGTCGCGTCGGGAGCGATCTGCGCCAGACGGACGCCGGAGGCGATCTGCGAGAACAGGTCGGTCGGGTAACCGTCGACGTACGTCGGCGGAGTCGCGTCGGCGAGGATCACGAAGGGGTTCGCCGCGAGGATCCACCACACGCGATCGAAACGCGGCTGCTCGGAGAGGGTGCGGGACTCGACGCACGGCAACTGGTCGTAACTCGGGCAGTCGGTCGAGCGCACCGGGGCGCCGGGGTCGCACCCGGCAGGGATGGCGTTCCAATCGACCTCACGACTGATCGTCGTCGTCTGGGTGCGCAGAGCCGCACCCCCGAGCCCGAAGGCGATCAGCGTCCCCACCGTCAACGCCGCCACCAACAGATACGTCGACGCGACGGAGAAGATCGGCCGGGCGATCACCGCGCTCAGCCCCACCCCGATCGCTGCGACGACGCCGACCTCGATGATCAGGATGCCGAGCGACGTCACGATCGCACCGGGGTTGAGCGCTCCGGCGAGGGTCGCAACGACGAGGAACGGCAGCGCCACCACGAGGAATGCCAGTCCCGAGATCCACGCGGCGAGGAACTTGCCGATGACGATCTCGGCCGTCGTGACGAGAGTGACCTGGACGGGGGCGAGGGTCGCCGCATCCCGATCGCCGTTCACCGCGCTGCCGCTCAGCGTCGGTGAGACCAGCAGCGTGAGCAGCAGCACGAGCATGATGACGAGCGAGAAGAACCATTCGCTGCCGCCCGTCGTGAGCGAGAACGCGGCGAACGAGAGGCTCAGCAGGGCGATGAGGATGACCGCGAAGATCCCGAGCAGCACGTACCAACCGACGGAGCGCACGCGCTGACGCAGCTCGATGCCGATGATGGTGCGAAGGCGATGCAGGTTCACGAGGCGCTCCCGTCGTCGGTACGGTCGGCGGGCGGCTGCCAGGAGCCGGGTGGTGCGGGATCGACCACGGGCGTGGAAGGGCCCTCGGGGGCGGAGGCACCCTCGGGGGCGGACGGCGATGCGTCGGCCCGCAGATCGAGGAACGCGTGCTCGAGATCGCCGACGGCCGGGGCGAACTCGACGATCGGCAGCCCCGCGCTCACGAGCGAACGCAGACCCGCGACGGCGCCCGCCTCGTCGACGAAAGGCACGAGCACGTCACGCCGGTCGACGCGCACCTCGCCGGCCGTGCGCCCGAGGGCGGCCGCGACGTCGTCGCGCACGGCGTCCGGGGAACGCGCGACGTCGGCGGGGACCCGCACCCGCCACACCCGCACGCGGGTCGCCGCGGCCGCGACGCGGTCGGTGCCGACGGTGCGCCCGTCGACCAGGAAGACGGCGTCGTCGACGACCTCTTCGAGCTCCGCGAGCACGTGGCTCGAGATGAGGATGGTGCGCCCCTCGGCCGCCAGCCGCCGCAGCAGCACGCGCAGTGCGATGCGCGCTTGAGGGTCGAGGCCCGAGGCGGGCTCGTCGAGCAGCAGCACCCGGGGGTCGTGCACCAGAGCACGCGCCAACGCCAGTCGCTGCTTCTGCCCCCGTGACAGCACCCGGGCGGGAGAGGCGGCGAGCGCGCCGAGGTCGACGAGCTCGAGCAGGTGGTCGGCCCGGGCCCGCGCGTCCTCGCGCGAGAGGTCGTAGAGCTGCGCGGTCGCCACCAGCACCTCGCGCGAGGTGAGGCTCGGCCAGGCGCCGAGGGAATCCGGCATCCATCCCAGAAGACGACGCGCGCCGGCGGGGTCGGACACGGGATCGATGCCACCGATGCGCATCTCGCCCTCGTCGGGTCTCAGAAGCGACGCGAGCATGAGCATGAGCGTCGTCTTGCCCGAACCGTTGGGCCCGACGAGTCCGGTGACCCGGCCGGGCAGGGCCGTGAACGTCACCTGCTGTACGGCGTGCACCGCTCCGAAGGAACGTTTGACTCCCGCGACGTCGATACCGGCATCCATAGCCTCACCATAGAGGGAGCCTCCGACACCGCCGAGGGCTCTCGTCGTCGAGCGGCCGTCACGCGCCGATGATGGCGAGGTTCACCAGGGTTTTCGCTCGGTCGCCGCCCGCGCGTGTCCTCGATGCGCTTCAGGATGCCGCGAGCGCCCGCCCCAGCGCGTCGCCCGAGGTCCACGCGGTGCGGACGGCGGCACTGTCGCCCCACGCGTCCCCGCAGGCCGAGAGCCCCGGCGAGCGGAAGAACGGTTGCCCGGTCGTTTCGACCGGCCGGGCGAAGGTCCAGCGATGCGCGTGCGTCGACACCGGATCGACATCGATGCCGAGCAGCCGCCGGGTCGCCGCGAGCACCGGGGCGATGGCCGCCTCGGGGTCGTCGAGGTGCTGTCGGGCGCGGTCGGCCGTGGTGTGGACGACGAGCACGGCAGCGTCGTCCCCGCGGCGGTCGCCGTCGTCGGCGAGGAACGACACGTCGGCGTCGCCGTCGGCGAAGGCGCCGTGCAGGTCGGCATCCCACCGCCGCTGATCCCACCGCAGGACGACGGCGATCACCGGGCCCCACTCCTGGGCGCCGCCGGGCGCCTCACCGGTCAGCCGCGCCGCCTGCGGAGCCGGCATCGCCAGGACGACCTCGCCCGCATCCTCACCGTCGACCCGGAAGGGCCCCGCACTTTCGACGACACGCTCCGACGAGACCTCGAGCCCCTCGGCGAGGTCGAGAGCGAGCGAGCGCAACCCGGCGGGAGCGGCCCACCGCATCGGTCCGGGCTTGGGCGTGCACCCGCCATCGGGGTCGATCACCTGGAACGTGTCGGTCCACGGCCGCGCGAGCCCGCGCTCCTCCCAGTCGGCGACGACGTGGGCGAAGCCCTCCGCCTCCCCGACCACGAAGTACGACGCCCCGAGATCCACGGGCCGCCCGTCGATCGTGCGGCTCGACAGACGTCCACCCACCCGGCGCCCGCGATCGAGCACGCGCACCGCGCGACCGGCCTCGTGAACCGCCCGCGCGCACGCGAGACCCGAGATCCCGCCGCCGATCACCGTCACATCCATCGTCATGCGGCCATCCTGTCGGCTGCGCGCGCGCCGGGCGTCGGGGTTGCGCGGGGCGAAACTCCTGAGAATCGCCGCCTCGACGCGGTCCAGCGACCGAAACGACCGACACGCGAGTCAAAACTCAGGAGATTCGTCCCGCCCCGAAGAACTCGACGCCCAGATCGGGATGATCCACGAACACCCCGTCGAGTCCGGCGTCGCGCAACACGGTCCACTCGCGTCGCCAGTCGCCGAACGCGGCGTCGCCGCCCGGCCCCCGATGGGCGGGCAGCAGAAAGGCGTTCTCGGGGCGGCACGTCCACGTGAAGACCCGCAGGCCCCGACCCTGCGCCTCGCGCACGAACCGCGCCGGTCCGCGCGCGACACCACGCTCGTCGGGCGCGAGCACCGAGCGCTTGTCGGGGCTGATCCCCTGCACCTCGCCGGCGAGGACATCGAGACCCGCCGCAGTCAGCATCGAGGCGTACGAGGCGGCGTCCGCCCCGTCGCGCTCGCGCAGATCCCACGGCGCCCCCTGCGCGTCGATGAGCTGCACGAGCGGAATCCGGATGCCGCGCTCTCGCAGCCGCGCCAGGACCAGGGGCTCGAACGACTCGATGACGAGCTCGTCCTCGGCATCCCGCCATCCCGCCGCGCGCAGCTCGGCGTCGACGAGCTCGGCCAGGTCGAACCCGAGTCGGGCGAAGAACGCCGCGTGCTTGATCTCGAGCACCACGCCCACCCCGCCCTGCCGGGCGAGGTCGAGGACGTCACGAAGGCGCAGCAGCGGTTCGGTGTCGTCGTGGGCGGCGCTGGCGGGGCGGAGGGCGGGAATCCGCTCGCGGCAGTGCAGCGTCCGCAGCTCCTCCCACGTGAAGTCCTCGACGAACCAGCCGGTCAGCCGCTCCCCGTCGACGATCTTCGACGTGCGCCGCGCGGCGAATTCCGGTCGCGTCGATACGTCCGTGGTGCCGGAGATCTCGTTCTCGTGCCGCACGACCAGGACGCCGTCGCTCGAGGGGACGACGTCGGGCTCGACGGCATCCACCCCCTCCGCGATCGCCCGCAGATACGAGCCGCGGGAGTGCTCGGGCAGATATCCGGGGGCACCGCGATGACCGATGACGACAGGCACCTCGACACGCTAGCGAGACCGGGTGACGAGCGGGTGCGCTCAAAGCAGAATCCCAGTCAGCACAAGGAATCTGCCGCCCTGCTCGGCTAGTGTTGTCTGACAGCACGGTGCTGTGATCACCATCTTTGGAGTGTGAGTTCCCGTGGCCCTCAACAACCCGGCATTCAACAACCCGGCGTTCCAGGACCCTCGAGCCGGTGGCGCGAATACGCGCTACAGCCCGCCCCCGGCCGTCGATCCCGCCGCCGCCGCCTCGATCGAAGGCGCGTACGCCGCCCCGTCGGCGAGCGCCGTCGACACCGGCCGCATGACGGTCGAAGACACCGTCATGAAGACGCTCGCCCTGTTCGGCATCCTCGTCGTCACGGCCGTCGTCGGCTGGATCTGGTCGATGGCCGGCGTCAGCGCCGCCAACCCGAACCCCAGCGCTGCGCCGATGATCGTCGGTGGCCTCGTCGGCTTCGTGCTGGCGATGGTCGCAACGTTCAAGAAGAAGCCCTCCGTCCCCGTCTTCATCGCCTACGCGGCGTTCGAGGGCCTGTTCGTCGGTGGCATCTCGGCGTTCTTCGAGTTCATCTTCCCGGGCATCGTCCTGCAGGCGACCCTCGGCACCCTGTCCGTCGTCGGTGTGACCCTCGCCCTGTTCGCGAGCGGCAAGATCCGCGCCTCGGCCCGCGCCACCAAGATCTTCATGATCGCCATGGTCGGCTACATGGTCTTCGCGCTGCTCAACCTGGGCCTGATGCTGTTCAACGTCCCCATCGCGGGCGGTGCCTTCGGCCTGTACAGCATGAAGATCGCGGGTATCCCGCTCGGTCTGGTCATCGGCGTCTTCGTGGTCATCATGGCCGCGTACTCGCTGGTGCTCGACTTCGACCAGATCCAGCGCGGCGTCCGTAACGGTGCCGCCCGCGTCTACGGCTGGGTCGGCGCCTTCGGCATCATGGTCACCGTCGTGTGGCTGTACGTCGAGATCCTGCGCATGATCGCGATCCTCCGCGGCAACAACTGACGCACCGCTTCACACGAAGGGCCGTCCCGTCTCGGGGCGGCCCTTCGTCGTGGGGTGCCGGCATCCGGGATCACTCCTCCCGCGCTGGGGCCCCGCGCCGCGCCTGCCCGCCTCCGCGCGCCTCATCCCCGCCCGCCTGCACCCCACCCACCTGCACCCCACCGTCGAGTGTCCAAAACACGCGGACGCCTCGAAAAATAGCCCGGGTTTCCTGGACACTCGACAACCCCGCGACCACCCGGTATCCCGCCGCAAGGGGTGCCGCCCGCCGACGCCCCGGCGCTAGCCTCGCGCCATGAGCCCCGCGAAGACGCCGCCCGAGATCCTCGACATCGACGGCCACGAGGTGCGCGTCACGAGCCCGGGCCGCGTCGTCTTCGCCGAGCCGGGCCTCACCAAGCTCGACCTCGTGCGCTATTACCTCTCGGTCGCCGAGGGCGCCCTCCGCGGGGCCGGCGGCCGGCCGATGGTGCTCAAGCGGTTCTCGAAGGGCCTCGACCAGGAGCCGTTCTTCCAGAAGCGCGTCCCCGAGAACCATCCCGCCTTCATCGACACCGCCACCCTGCACTACGCCTCCGGCACCTCCGCCGAAGAGACGGTGATCCGGGATGCCGCGGGACTGGCGTGGGTCGTGAACCTCGGCTGCCTCGACCTCAATCCGCATCCCGTACGCGCCGAAGACCTCGATCATCCCGACGAGCTCCGCGTCGACCTCGACCCGATGCCGGGCGTCGACTGGTCGCAGATCGTCGATGTCGCCTTCATCGCCCGCGAGGTACTCGAAGACCACGGTCTCGTCGGCTGGCCGAAGACCTCCGGCTCGCGCGGGCTGCACATCCTCGTGCGCATCCGCCCCGAGTGGGGTTACGCCGACGTGCGCCTGGCCGCCGAGACCCTCGCCCGAGAGGTCGAGAACCGCGCACCCGGTCTCGCGACCGCCCGGTGGTGGAAAGAAGAGCGCGGCGAGAGCGTCTTCGTCGACTTCAATCAGAACGCCAAGGACCGCACGGTCGCCTCGGCGTACTCGATCCGCGCGCTGCCCGACGCCCGCGTGTCGACGCCGCTCACCTGGGACGAGGTGCGCGACCGCCGTCCCGAGGAGTTCACCGTGCTCACGGTGCCCGACCGCTTCCGCGCGATCGGCGATCCGCACGCGGGGATCGACGACGCGGCGGGCTCCCTCGACGCCCTCCTCGCCCTCGCGAAGGAGCTCGGCCCCGCCGAGAAACCCCCGCGCGGCTCCGACGGCTCCGGCCGCCGCGCTTCGACCATGCCGCTCATCGAGGTCGCGCGAACGAAGACCAAGCCCGAGGCGATGGAGTCGCTCGAGACCTGGAAGTCACGGCATCCGGCAGCCGCCGCCGAGCTGCACCCTGCCGACGTCCTCGTCGACGGCATGCGCGGATCGAGCTCGCTCTGGTACCGCGTGCGCGTGAATCTCCAGCACGTTCCGGATGCCGCCCGCCCGGCGCAGGAAGAGCTGATCGCCGACTTTGACCCCTGGGCGGGCCGTTCTGCGTCCTGACCCGACGTGAGCGACGCGACGAGATGGTTCCGTCCGTAACGGTAGGCCTCGTCGAGATCACCGCCGAGGCGGAAGGCGCCCGCGAGCTCCATCGTGACGAACCCGGTGGCCCAGGCCGTCAGCAGGCGGGCGGCGTCGAGCGCGTGCCCCTCCCCCACGGCCGACGTCGTCGCGCGCAGCACCGGCGCGCTCGTGGAGGCGAGGCGGTCAGCGCCGCCGCGGCCGTCCGAGCGCCTCTCGGGCGACGGCGGCGAGCGTGCGCATCGCGCGCGCCGGGCTCACGGCATCCGCCGCCTCTCGCGCCTCGTCCGCGAGGCGCTCTCGCAACGGGTCGTCGGTGAGCACCCGGCGCAGAGCGTCGACGAGGGCGTCGTCATCACCGTCGGGCACCAGGATGCCGCCACCCGAGGCGAGCATGTCACGCGGGCCGTAGCGGATGTCCCAGGCGACCACGGGCGTCCCGTGCGCGAGCGCCTCGGCGAGGGCCAGCCCCTGCCCCTCGAAGGCGGAGGTCGTGAGGTACACCGCCGCTCGGTCGAGCACGGCGCCCGGTTCGGTGGTGAGCCCTGGCAGCGAGACGGCGTGCCGCAGTCCGCGCTCGGCGACGAGGGCCTCGAGCGTCTTCCGCTGCGCTCCCTCTCCCCACAGCTCGAGTCGGGCGTCCGGCACACCTTCGAGCACGCGGGCGAAGGCCTCGATCGCGCGGTCGAGGCGCTTTCCCGGGGCGAGCCGCCCCAGGACCACGACGACGCCGCGCTGCCGCTGCGACGCCGGCACGACGGCATCCGGAGCCTTCACGCCGTGCGGCGCGACCACGTCGTTCGCCCCGGCACCGAAGCGCGCCCGCACGTCGTCGCGCTGGTAGGCGGTCGGCCAGAGCACGGCGTCGAAGCGCGGCGCGACCTCGAACCAGCGCGTCCACAGCGGGTTGAGGTCGGAGTCGGCCTGGAACGGTGGCTCGAGGTGGATCGTGTGCACCGCGTGCACGATCCGCACGTCGTCATCGCCCCAGCCCGCGATGAGCTCGCCGAGCTGCCGCGACTCGCAGATGACGACGATCGGCCGGTCGTTGTCGACACGGAGCCGGTCGGCCAGGTGCGTCAGCCACGTGCGGTACAGCGCCCCGAATCCGTCGATCACGCCGACGGGTCCGCCCGCGGCATCCCGGATCACGATCGGCGCGGTCGCGAGGTGCCAGTCGGGGTCGATGACCACGGGGAGCTCGACCGCTCCCCCGGCCACGAGGCGGTACTCCAGCGCCGGGTCGGCGTCCCCCGCGTGCGCCGCCTCGCGCAACCACGCCGCGGCTCCCCCCTCGGCGTCGACGGCCTCGTCGAAGAGGTTGCGGAAGATCCCGGATGCCGAGGCCGCCCCCCGCTCGACGAAGGTCGCGCGCTGCGCAGAGTGAGCGTCGGCGTCACCCGGGTCGACGGTCAGCAGGAGGGGGTCCGCGCCGGCCAGGGCCATCTGCCGCGCCCGCGCGAGGGTGGCGATCGTGTACCCGCCGTCGAGGTCGGGTATCAGCCGGCTCGACAGGATGAGGTACCACGCGTCGGGGAAGTCGCCGGAAGTCACGCCCCCATCCTCCCCCACCCGCCGCGTCCCCCTCGGCACGCCGGAGGCGCGGCAGCCCTGTCCTTCTTTCCGCCGGAAGCGGCGGAGCGCACGCCCAGCCGCGAACGCGAGGACACGTGACACGCCCTCCCGGGTCGATCGGGCCAGCGTCCCGGTTTTGCATACCCTCCGCGGACAGACGGAGCGCCGCCGACGCCGGACGGCGAAGGGGCACCGTCTTCGGGTCGATCGGGGTAGGGGCCCCGCTCTCGACCCGAAGGCGGTGCCCCGAAGCCGGCCGACGACGTCGGCGCGGGAGCGGGCTAGACGCTCACTCCCATTCGATCGTCCCCGGCGGCTTCGACGTCACGTCGAGCACCACGCGATTGACGTCGCGTACCTCGTTGGTGATGCGGTTCGAGATCTTCGACAGCACGTCGTAGGGCAGGCGCGTCCAGTCGGCGGTCATCGCGTCTTCGCTCGAGACCGGGCGCAGCACGATGGGGTGTCCATAGGTGCGGCCGTCGCCCTGGACGCCCACCGAGCGCACGTCGGCGAGCAGCACGACGGGGCACTGCCAGATCTCGTTGTCGAGACCCGCCTTGGTCAGCTCGGCGCGGGCGATGGCGTCGGCCTCACGCAGGATCTCGAGACGGTCAGCGGTGACCTCACCCACGATGCGGATGCCAAGGCCGGGCCCCGGAAAGGGCTGACGGCCGACGATGGCTTCGGGCAGGCCCAGCTCGCGTCCGATGGCGCGGACCTCGTCCTTGAAGAGGGTGCGCAGCGGCTCGACGAGCTCGAACTGCAGATCGTCGGGCAGGCCGCCGACGTTGTGGTGGCTCTTGATGTTCGCGGTACCGGCTCCGCCACCCGACTCGACGACGTCGGGGTAGAGCGTTCCCTGCACGAGGAAGCGCACCTGCTCTCCCTCGGCCTTGGCCTCGGCGACGAGGTCGGCCTGCACCTTCTCGAAGGCGCGGATGAACTCGCGGCCGATGATCTTGCGCTTCTGCTCGGGATCGCTGACCCCGGCGAGGGCGTTCAGGAACGTCTCACGCGCGTCGACGGTGATGAGCTTCACACCGGTGGAGGCGACGTAGTCGTTCTCGACCTGCTCGCGCTCGCCCTGGCGGAGCAGACCGTGGTCGACGAACACGGCGATGAGCTGGTCGCCGACGGCCTCGTGCACGAGCGCGGTCGACACGGCGGAATCGACGCCACCGGACAACGCCGAGATCACGCGGCTGGTGCCGACCTGCTGGCGGATGCGCTCGACCTGCTCGGCGATGACGTTGCCGCTGTTCCAGTCGGCGGGGAGGCCTGCGGCCTTGTGCAGGAAGTTCTCGAGCACGCGCTGACCGTGGTCGGAGTGCTTGACCTCGGGGTGCCACTGCACGCCGTACATGCGACGCGCGTCGTTCGCGAAAGCGGCGACCGGGGTGTGGGCGGTGCGGGCGAGCACCACGAAGCCCTCGGGAGCGCGGGAGACCTGGTCGCCGTGGCTCATCCAGACGTTCTGCTCGGCGGGCTGACCCTCGAGCAGCGTGCCCTCGGTGACGACCGTGGCATCCGTCGCCCCGTACTCGCGGAGACCGGTGTTCGCCACCTCTCCGCCGAGCGCCTTGGCCATGACCTGGAAGCCGTAGCAGATGCCGAGCGTGGGTACGTCGAGGTCGAAGACGTCGGCGTCGAGGCTGGGCGCTCCCTCTTCGTACACCGACGACGGGCCACCCGACAGGATGATGCCGACGGGGTTCTTCGCGGCGATCTCTTGCGCCGACGCGGTGTGCGGCACGATCTCGCTGTAGACGCCGGCCTCGCGGACGCGGCGGGCGATCAGCTGCGCGTACTGGGCGCCGAAGTCGACGACGAGGACGGGGCGCTGGGACGTTTCGGTCTGTTCGGTCACCGGTTGCCTTCCGGGGCGGGAACGGGAGCGGCGGCCTTCGCGGCCTCACGCTCGGCGAGATAGGCGCGCACGCGACGGGCGGTGCGCACCTCGAGGATGAAGGAGAGGAACGGCACCACGCCACCGAGGGCGAGGAAGACGAACCGGCGGAACGGCCACCGCATGAGGCTCCACACGCGGAAGCACGAGATGAGGTAGACGACGTAGAACCAGCCGTGGACCACCAGGATCGCCAGCGAGACGTTCACGCCGTCGCCGGTCGACAGGATCGAGCAGCCGTTACCGCCGGGGACGAAGAGCGAGAACCACTGGCAGTCGGGGCCGGGCACGGCATCCGCGAACCACAGGAATCCACCGGATCCGCCGAGGAACAGCTCCACGTGAATGGGCGTGTACTTCAGGATCATCTCGGCGACCAGCAGCAGCAGGCCGATACCCGTGATGATCGAGCAGATCTGGTAGAACTTCAGGGCTCCGCGGATCGCCGGGAAAGAGGCGAGCTTGGGGGCGCGGGGCATGGAGGCCAGTCTAGTCGCGGGATTCCGCGGCGCCCGCCGCGAGGGCCTCGGACTGTTCGTCCTCGAGATCTTCCACTTCTTTCTCCCAGGCGTCGCGCGCGAGGCGATACCAGAGGTACAGCGCGAAGCCGGCGAAGATGGCCCACTCGGCCGCGTAGAAGATGTTGAGCCAGTTGACGCGCGAGCGCTCATCGGGAGCGGGCGATGCGATCGCGTCGAGCGGGCCGATCGCCGTCTGCGACGCGATGTACTGCCGGTAGACATCGAGACCCTGCGTGTCGTGCCAGCGGCCCAGCAGCATGGCCGGCGACATCTTCACGAGCGTCAGAGGATCGGCGTCGGCGGGCGGAATGGACGCCCCCTCGTCGGAGATGAGACGGCCGGTGACCTCCACCACCGCGGTGGGATCGGCCTCGGCCTCGGCGCGCAGCTCATCGGCTGCTGCATCGGCCTGATCGCGGCTGCTCGTCCACCCGGTGGCGATGGCGATCGACGTCGGCTGAGCCGCGCCGGCGACGCGCAACTGCCCGGTCACCCAGTAGCCCTGGACGTCGTCGTTGTACCGCGAGGAGACGACGATGAAGTCGGATGCCACCCAGGTGCCGCTCGTCTCGACCCGCTGTCCCACGAGGGGCTCGGCAAGGTAGTCGCCCGGCTGGACGACGTCGGCGAGCGGTCGCACGACCTCGGTCTGACCCGGCTCGGGGGGTGCGGTGTCGACCGCGCGCCCCAGCTGCCACTGCCCCAGCCACGCCAGCGCGCCCGCCACGATGAGCGAGAACGCCAGCAGCGCGATCCAGCGCGGCCGCAGCATGACCTCCCGCAGCGTCGGCGGAAAGATCTGCGGCGGAGCCGGCTCGGTCGTGGGGGTGGAGGTCATGGGGCTCCGGGATCAGTGCCCGTAAGGGGCGACGACGACCTCGACGCGTTGGAATTCCTTGAGGTCGGAGTACCCGGTGGTCGCCATCGACTTCTTGAGGGCGCCGATGAGGTTGGCCGTGCCGTCGGCGACCGGCGCGGGGCCGTAGAGGACCTGCTCGAGCGGACCGACGCGGTCGACCTCGACGCGACGACCGCGGGGAAGCTTGGGGTGGTGCGCTTCGGGACCCCAGTGGAAGCCGCGGCCGGGGGCATCGGTCGCGCGGGCGAGCGCGACTCCGAGCATGACCGCGTCGGCGCCCATGGCGAGCGCCTTGACGATGTCGCCCGAGGTGCCCACCCCGCCGTCGGCGATCACGTGCACGTAGCGTCCGCCCGACTCGTCGAGGTAGTCGCGGCGAGCGCCGGCGACGTCGGCCACCGCGGTGGCCATCGGGGCGTGCAGGCCGAGGGTGGCGCGCGTGGTCGAAGCCGCTCCCCCGCCGAACCCGACGAGCACGCCCGCGGCACCGGTGCGCATGAGGTGCAGAGCGGCCGTGTAGGTGGCCGCCCCGCCCACGATCACGGGGACATCGAGGTCGTAGATGAACTTCTTGAGGTTGAGCGGCTCGGCGACCTTCGACACGTGCTCCGCCGACACCGTGGTGCCTCGGATCACGAACAGGTCGACGCCCGCGGCGACCACGGTCTCGTACAGGTCCTGCGTGCGCTGCGGCGTGAGGGCGCCCGCGACCGTGACGCCCGCGGCCCGCACCTCGGCGAGGCGATCGCGCACGAGCTCGGGCTTGATGGGCTCGGCGTAGAGCTCTTGCATGCGACGTGTGGCATCGGCATCCGCGAGCGTGGCGATCTCGGCCAGCAAGGGCTCGGGGTCGTCGTAGCGCGTCCACAGCCCCTCAAGATCGAGCACGCCGAGTCCGCCGAGGCGGCCCAGCTCGATCGCCGTGCGGGGGCTGACCACGGAATCCATGGGGGCGCCGAGCACGGGGATCTCGAAGGGGAACGCGTCGATGGTCCACGCGGTCGAGACGTCTTCGGGGTTGCGCGTGCGCCGCGACGGCACGACGGCGATGTCGTCGAAGGTGTACGCGCGGCGGGCGCGCTTGGCGCGGCCGAGATCGATCTCCATGGTCACCCCCTCAGCCTACCCGCGCCCTCCGACATCCCCGTCGGGATCGTCCACCGACGAATGTCGGCCACCCAGCGCGCGTGACAGCGGACCGTCGACGATGTACAGCAGGAACGCCCAAGAGCCCAGCCACGGGCTGAGCGCGACGACACCCGCACCGACGACGACGGCGGTGAGACCGGCCCGCCCGGCGGCGCGCGTCTCGACAGCGGAGAGGTCGGCCACGGCGCCCGACCGCGCCGCCCACAGCCATTGCAGCCAGCTGAAGAACAACGACACCAAGAACACCCCGGGCAGCACGAGTTGTCCGAGTCTCAAGTTCTCGCCGCCGTAGTTGACGGATGCCGCGAACGGCACCAGCACGACGAACAACAACCGCAACGTGTTCAACCACATGCCCAGGGTGTCCACCCGCACGATGTGCTCGAACTGTTCGACGTGCGTCATCCACAAGCGGCAGAGCACCAGGAACGCGATGACGAACGTCGCGAGCGTCGGGGCGAGCTCGGCCAGCGCGGTACCGAGCGCCGCGTCGGAATCCAGCGCCCCCACGGGGTGGTCGGTGAGCCCGAGAACGAGCAGGGTCGCGGCGATCGCGAACACGCCGTCGGTGAAGGCCTCCGTCCGGCGCGCCGACACCGAAGCTCGGGGGTGACTTCTGCGTCCGATCATGCCGTCAGCGTAACGGCGGGCGATCGGGCCCACCTCGTGACGCCCTCCCGGGTCGCAGAAGGGCCGGGCACTCGTGCACCCGGCCCTTCGCTGCGACGCTTACTTCTTGTAGTTCGGCGCCTCGACCACGATCTGGACGTCGTGCGGGTGCGATTCCTTCAGACCCGCCGACGTGATGCGGACGAACCTGCCCTTGGACTTGAGCTCCTCGACGGTGCGTGCACCGACGTAGAACATCGACTGGCGAAGGCCCCCGATGAGCTGGTACGCCACCGCGGCGACCGGCCCGCGGTACGGGACCTGACCCTCGATGCCCTCGGGGATGAGCTTGTCGTCGCTGGGCACATCGGCCTGGAAGTAGCGGTCCTTCGAGTACGAGGTCTTCTTGCCGCGCGTCTGCAGAGCACCGAGCGATCCCATCCCGCGGTACTGCTTGAACTGCTTGCCGCCCTGGAAGACGATCTCGCCCGGCGATTCGTCGGTACCGGCGAGGAGCGAGCCGAGCATGACGGTGTCGGCGCCTGCCACGAGGGCCTTGGCGATGTCGCCCGAGTACTGCAGACCGCCGTCGGCGATCACGGGCACCCCCGCGGGGATCGCGGCTTGCGCGGCCTCGTAGATCGCGGTGACCTGCGGCACGCCGACGCCCGCGACCACGCGCGTGGTGCAGATCGAGCCCGGGCCGACGCCGACCTTGACGGCATCCACCCCGGCGTCGATGAGCGCCTGGGCGCCCTCGCGGGTCGCGACGTTGCCACCGATGACGTCGATGTGATCGAACGAGGAGTCGGCCTTGAGACGGCTCACGATGTCGATGACCCCGGCCGACTGCCCGTTCGCCGTGTCGACGACGAGGACGTCGACGCCCGCGTCGCGCAGGGCCTCGGCACGCTGCCACGCGTCACCGAAGAAACCGATGGCCGCTCCCACGCGCAGTCGCCCCTGGTCGTCCTTGGTGGCGAGGGGGTACTTCTCGCTCTTGTCGAAGTCCTTGATCGTGATGAGGCCGGCGAGCTTGCCGTCGTCGTCGACGAGGGGGAGCTTCTCGACGCGGTGCTTCGCGAACGTCGCGATGACGTCGTTGGCGTGGATGCCGACGTGCCCGGTGATCAGGCCGTCCTTCGTCATGACGTCCTTGACCTTGGTCGTCTGGCGCTCGAAGCCCGAGACGAAGCGCATGTCGCGGTTCGTGATGATGCCGACCAGAACGCCGTCGGGATCGACCACCGGCAGACCCGAGATGCGGTACTGCGCGCACATCGCGTCGACCTCGGCCACCGTGGCATCCGGATTCGTGGTGATCGGGTTCGAGACCATGCCCGACTCGCTGCGCTTGACCTGGTCGACGATGCCGGCCTGGTCCTCGATCGAGAGATTGCGGTGGACGATGCCGATACCGCCCTGACGCGCGATGGCGATCGCCATGCGCGCCTCGGTGACGGTGTCCATCGCGCTCGAGAGCAGGGGTGTGGCCACCGTGATTCGGCGGCTCAGACGCGACGACGTGTCGGCCTCGCTCGGGATGACGTCGGTGTGGCCGGGAAGCAGCAACACGTCGTCGTAAGTCAGTCCGATGAAACCGAACGGTTCGTGCTGCTCCATGAATCCTCCTGCGCGCGCGGCGCCTGCTCGAAAAGGGACGTCGTCGGCCGGGGCGCGTGCGGCGCGCTCCGCCTGAAAGTGTAAGCGCCGTAGGGACCTCTTTTCTTCCCCGCTCGCGCGGTATACCCCACATCCCACGCCCGCCACTACCCCCGTTGCGCAGGGGTGAAGACGCCCCGAATGCGCAACGCACAGCGAATACATCGCGTCCGGGTATCGTTCTCGCATCGACTGCTGCAATGGAAACAACGCGGCAATAATCCCGGACTACGGTGTCCGGGCGGCGACGGTCCACGTCGTCGAACGACCAGGAGGTTTCGTGACCACTCGGCAAGCATCTCCACGGATGCCTCGCCGTCGACGCTCGATCCTGACGCTGCTGTCAGGACTCTTCGCTGCCGCTCTGGTGCTCGGGTTCGCCCCCGCATCGACGGCAGCCGTCAACGACGAGGATCTTCCCTATTCCATCACGGTGAACGTGCGCTCCGAGGGAGAGCCCGTCGCTCAGGCCAAGGTTACCGCCACCGACGGTTCCTTCACGGGCGAGGCCACGACAGACGAGCGCGGTCGCGCGACAATCAAGGTCCCCACCAAAGAGGGGTCCTGGACAGTGGACCTGGATCGCAACTCCCTCCCCTCGGGCGTGACTGTTCCGGACGGCCAGGAGTTCGAGCGGCAGGTGCAGTTCGGTAGCTCCAGCACCGTCTCGAGCAACTTCACCCTCGGCGCCGCGGAACGCCAGACGGTCGGTTTCATGGACCAGCTGCTCTCGCGCACCGTGAACGGCCTGAACTTCGGCCTCATGCTCGCCCTCGCCGCGATCGGACTCTCGCTCGTGTTCGGCACGACGGGCCTGTCGAACTTCGCCCACGGCGAGATGGTGACCTTCGGCGCCATCGCCGCGTTGTTCCTGAGCGCGGGCACCGGATGGTCGATCTGGATCGCGATCCCCCTCGCGGTTGTCCTCTCGGGGGTCTTCGGCCTCGCGATGGATGCCGGGATCTGGAGGCCCCTTCGAAGGAAGGGCCTCGGCATCGTCCAGCTCATGATCGTCTCGATCGGTCTGTCACTGGCGCTGCGCTACGTCTTCCAGATCTTCATCGGCGGCGGCACGCAGCAGCTCCCGGGCGCGTCGAGCGACATCATCCCGGGCCTCGGATCGATCCGCATCAGCGTCACCGACCTGACGAGTATGGGCATCTCGATCGTCGTCATCGCGGCGTTCGCGTGGTTCCTCACCCGCACGCGCCTCGGCCGCGCCACCCGTGCTGTGTCGGACAACCCGTCGCTCGCCGCGGCGAGCGGTATCGACGTCGACAACGTCGTGCGCATGGTCTGGATCCTGTCGTCGGCACTGGCCGGTCTCGCGGGAGTCCTGTGGGCATACTTCCGCCCCGGCATCCGCTGGGACATGGGTTCCGGCATCCTGCTGCTCATGTTCGCCGCCGTCGTGCTCGGCGGACTCGGTACCGCGTTCGGAGCTCTTATCGGCTCCATCGTGGTCGGCCTCCTCGTCGAGGTGTCCACCCTGTGGATCCCCTCCGACATGAAGTATGTGGGCGCCCTCGTCGTGCTCATCGTCATCCTCCTCTTCCGACCGCAGGGCATCCTCGGTCGCCGAGAGCGAATCGGGTAGGTAAACCATGGACTTCCTGCAGATCCTCTCGAACACGGCCTCGCAGATCCTCGCGCCGGCCACGTTCGGTTACGCCCTTGCGGCCATCGGCCTGTCGATGCACTTCGGCTTCGCCGGCCTTCTCAACATGGGCGTCGCCGGCTTCATGGCCATCGGCGCCTACGGCTTCGCGATCTCGATCCTGACGTTCGGCCTTGCGTGGCCGCTCGCCGCTCTGATCGGTTTCGCAGCGGCCGTCGTGTTCGCGCTCATCATGGGCATCCCGACGCTTCGACTGCGAGGCGATTACCTCGCCATCGTCACGATCGCGGCCGCCGAGATCCTCCGACTGGTGTTCCTCACCTCGACCTTCCGTGGCGTCACGGGCTCGGCCGACGGTCTGTTCAACTTCCAGTCGGGCTGGCGCGGCGAGAACAACCCGCTCCCCGCGGGCGATTATGGCTTCGGCCCGTGGACTTACAACGCCAACCGCTGGTACGTCATCCTCATCGGACTCGTGGCGGTCGCGGTCGCCGTCCTCCTCGTCTGGATGCTCATGCGCAGCCCCTGGGGTCGCGTCATCCGCGGCATCCGCGAAGACGAAGATGCGGTGCGCGCACTCGGCAAGAACGTCTTCGCCTTCAAGATGCAGGCGCTCGTCATCGGCGGCGTGATCATCGCCGCCGGCGGCATCATCACGGCGATGGACACGAACGTCAACCCGAACGTGTACGTCACCTCGCAGACGTTCTTCGTCTACACGGCGCTGCTGCTGGGAGGTGCGGCCACGATCTTCGGTCCGGTGCTCGGCGCCGTGCTGTTCTGGGTCGTGCGCGCGTTCCTGTCGAACCTGCTGCCGGCGCTGTCGTCCATCGGGCTGCTGCCGTTCCTCACCGCCGACCAGTCCCAGATGCTCGTCTTCGTCATCGTCGGCGTCGCGCTCATGCTGCTCGTGATCTTCCGCCCCCAGGGCATCCTGGGCAGCAAGAAGGAGATGACCTTTGTCCGATGAGTCCACGCCGGTCGTGCCCGGCGCTTCGGCGCCGCGGGTGAAGGCGACCGGGCTGCACAAGGGCGACATCGCCCCCGGCGTCGCGAAGGTCGATCCGATCATCATCGCCGACAACGTCCGCCGCGACTTCGGCGGCAACACCGCCGTCGATGTGAAGCACCTTGAGATCCCACGAAATGCCATCACGGCGCTGATCGGGCCCAACGGTGCCGGCAAGACGACGCTGTTCAACCTCCTGACCGGCTTTGACAAGCCCAACAGCGGCCAGTGGTCGTTCGACGGCCGCAACCTCGCCGGTATCCCCGCGTTCAAGGCGGCCCGCATGGGTCAGGTGCGCACGTTCCAGCTCACCAAAGCGCTGGGTCTGCTCACCGTCCTCGAGAACATGAAGCTCGGCGCGACGAAGCAGAAGGGCGAGAACCTGCTCTCGAGCATCCTCCCGTTCGTGTGGCGTAAGCAGGAGACCGATAACGACGCCAAGGCGCGCGAGCTGCTCAAGCGTTTCAAGCTCGACAGCAAAGAGACCGACTTCGCGGCCTCCCTCTCGGGCGGCCAGCGCAAGCTCCTCGAGATGGCGCGAGCGCTCATGAGCGATCCGACGCTGGTCATGCTGGACGAGCCGATGGCCGGGGTCAATCCCGCGCTGACGCAGTCGCTGCTCGACCACATCCTCGACCTCAAGGACCTCGGTATGACCGTGCTGTTCGTCGAGCACGACATGCACATGGTCCGCCACATCGCCGACTGGGTCGTCGTGATGGCCGAGGGCAAGATCGTCGCCGAGGGACCGCCCGACACCGTCATGAAGGACCAGGCCGTGATCGACGCGTACCTCGGCGCACACCAGGACGTCGACCTGGGTGTTGTCACCGGCCGCCACGAGGGCACGGTCGACTCGACCGCAGCCGCCGAGCTGCTCGAGACCGCGCAGCAGGTCGACGCCGCGATCGACGCAGAGTCGTCGCACGAGAAGGAGGACGGTCGATGACCGCCAACGTTGTCGAGCTCCGCGACGTGCATGCCGGGTACCTGCCGGGCGTGAACATCCTCAACGGCGCCAACCTGACCGCTGCTCCCGGCGAGCTCATCGGCATCATCGGCCCCAACGGCGCCGGAAAGTCGACGATGCTCAAGGCGATCTTCGGCCAGGTGAAGGTACGCTCGGGGTCCGTTCTGCTGCAGGGCGAAGAGATCACGGGCCTGCGGGCCAACAAGCTCGTCGCCAAGGGCGTCGGGTTCGTCCCGCAGACGAACAACGTGTTCCCCAGCCTGACGATCGCGGAGAACCTTCAGATGGGCCTGTATCAGCGACCGAAGGGGTTCAACGAGCGCGTCGACTTCGTCACGAGCATCTTCCCCGACCTCGCCAAGCGCCTGAAGCAGCGCGCCGGCTCGCTGTCGGGCGGTGAGCGCCAGATGGTCGCCATGGGACGCGCGCTCATGATGGACCCGAAGGTACTGCTGCTCGACGAGCCGTCGGCCGGCCTGTCTCCGGTTCGTCAGGACGAGGCGTTCATCCGCGTCTCCGAGATCAACAAGGCCGGGGTGACCTGCATCATGGTGGAGCAGAACGCCCGCCGCTGCCTGCAGATCTGCGACCGCGGCTACGTGCTCGACCAGGGTCGCGACGCCTACACGGGAACCGGTCGCGAGCTCATGGACGACCCGGCTGTGATCGGTCTGTACCTGGGCACGCTCGGCACCTGAGCCGAGCCCCCGCCGGAAGGCCCGAGTCCCCCAGGGGCTCGGGCCTTCCGCTTTGCCGCCGAGGTGCGCCCGCTCGGCTTCCCCGCCCTAACCGCTTCGAAGGTGACGACGTGCCCTTCTCGGAGGTCAGTGTGCGCCGTCGTCGGGACGCTCGTTGCAGCGGACGCGCTGTCCCGCCCGGGCGAGGCGGGAGAACGGATGCAACGGACCCGAGGCTTCTCATTCGCTCTACGGTCCGCGCCGACTAGCTGGGCCCCTCCGACGCAGCCTTGTGCTGACGACCGCGGAGGGTCTGCGCCTGCCACGAGGCCGCGGTCAGAGCCTGTGGACGCCTCACCGTCCGGGCCTTTTCGAATGCGGACGAACGCACCCCGCCCGGAACCTTCGCGGCCGACGTTCGAGGTGCGCGCCGCCCGCAGGGAGCTGAAGGCGCGTGGATGCCGTGGCCGCGCCGCGGAACGGTCTCCCCCGCGCACGGGAAAGGGCCCCGGGACCGAAGTCCCGGGGCCCTTCACGGGGAATCGATCAACCGGCGCGGAGCCAGCTGTAGTTGTTGTCGTCGCCGTACTCGAAGACACCGATGGTGGCCTGCGTCGGGTCGCCCACGTCGTTGAACGTGATCGGGCCCGAGACGCCGTCATAGTCGGCCTCGCCACCGCCGATGATGATGTCGGCGCACGCGGCGTAGGTGGTGCACTTCGTGCCACCGCCCGTACCGCCCGAGACCGCCTGCATGTTGGCAGCCACGTCGGGACCGGCCGCCGAGCCCGCCTTCAGCGCCGCGAGGGCGAGGAGGATGACCGAGTCGTACGACTCGGGGGCATAGGTGAAGTCGTCGAGCTTGGGGTTGCCCTTACCGGTCCAGAACGACTCCAGCGTGCTGCGGAAAGTCGCCGTCGAGTCGGGATCGACGCTCGGGTAGGTCCCCTTGGCGCCGGTGAGGGTGCCGTTCGGGAACTGCGTACCGAAGTTCTTCAGGTTGCCGTCGACGAAGAACAGCTTGTCCTTCGCGAAGCTGGCAGTCAGGTCGGGGATGATCGTCGAGACCTCGTCGAACGTGATCAGCGCGATCGCATCGGGCTTCTGGGCCAGGACGTCCTCGATCTGTGCCGAGAAGTTCGTGTCACCGGTGTTGTAGAGGCTGGTGGCCACGACGGATCCGCCGGCACCCTCGAACGCCTTCTTGGTGAAGCACGCGAGACCGGTGCCGTACGAGTCGTTCAGCACGATCATGCCGAGGGTCTCGTTGCCCTCGGAGGCGATCAGGTTGCCGAGGACCTCGCCCTGGAGCACGTCCGAGGGAGCAGTCCGCCAGTACAGGCCCTTGTCGTTGTACCCGGTGAAGGCCGCCGAGGTGTTGGCAGGCGAGATCTGCACGGCGTTCGCCGCGATGACCTGGTCGATGAACTGCAGCGAGGTTCCCGACGATGCGGCACCGACGATCGCCGTCGCACCCGCACCCAGCAGGCGCGGGATCTCGGTCTCGTAGGCCTTGTTGTCGGTGTCACCCGAGTCGCCCTGGAGGAGGTTGATGTTCACGCCCTTGGCGGCGGCGTTGACATCGGCGGCCGCGAGCTCGGTGCCGGCGATCTCGGGCGGGCCGAGGAAGGCGAGGTTACCGGTGACGGGCAGCGCCGTGCCGATGTTGTACGTGAGGTCTTTGGCGGGGCCGGTCGAAGTCGACGAGTACTCGGGCGTGTACGAGGCGGGTTCGGCGGCGTTGCAGTCGATCGGGAAATCGCCTCCACCGGCGGCGTTGCCGGAGTCGGACGGAGTGCTGGTACCGGTACAACCGGCGAGGACGAGCGCGGTGACGCCGACCACGGCGAAACCGCCGATGACCTTCGCCGCACGCGAACGGGAGAGGACACTCATATGGGTGCTCCTTGGTGAGTTGGAACCGCGCGGATAACCCGCTCGGATTGTGACAAACCTAATGGCGCACTTGTAGCCGCGATGTTGCAATGTGTTAACGGTCGATTACGCGACCTAATCGTTACTTTTGCGCGGCAATTCCGAGCCGCGAAACGAAAGAAACAGGTCAAACGGGCTCGGACACGTCCACCGCAGCCCGGCGATGACGCCGCGAGGCGACGACGGAGTCGACGCTGAGGATTACGAGCGCCGCCCACACGAGTGCGAACCCGATCCACCGTTCGAGGGTCATGGGTTCGTGCAGCACCCATACGCCGATCCCGAACTGGATGATGGGCGCGACGAACTGCAGCAGGCCGATGACGGTGAGCGGTACGCGCCGTGCCCCCGAGGCGAACAGCAGGAGGGGGACGGCGGTGACGGCTCCCGCGAGCAGGAGCAGAACGGTGTGCAGTGCTCCCGCCGTGCCCAGGGTGATGCCGGTGAGGTTCGCGACGAACACCAGCTGGATCGCCGCGACCGGCAGCAGCCACAGCGACTCGAGGGTCAGCCCGCTCACGGCATCCACCGCCGGTCCGATCTGCTTCTTCACCAGGCCGTAGAAGCCGAACGAGAAGGCGAGGGTCAGGGCGATCCAGGGGAAAGCCCCATAGCCGATCACGATGACCGCGACCGCGACGACCGCCAGGCCGATGGCGATCCACGGCACGACGCGCAGCCGCTCACGGAGCACGATCACCCCGAGCAGCACCGTCACGATGGGGTTGATGAAGTAGCCGAGGCTTGTCTCGATGACGTGGTTCGTCAAAGCGCCGTAGAGGTAGGTCTGCCAGTTGATGTAGATGAGCACGCCCGCCAACGCGGTGAGTCCCATGAGCCGCGGCTGCCGCACGATCGCGAGGAACGGCCGCCACGTGCGCAGCACCGTCAACAGCAGCAGGCAGAACGCGAACGCGAGGATGATCCGCCAGGCGACCACCTCGAACGGGCCGGTGGGCTTGAGCTGCAGGAAGTAGAGGGGGAGGACGCCCCAGAGCAGGTACGCGCCGAGCGCGTACAGCGCCCCGCGGGTGCTCCCGCCGGTCGGAGCGGGAGGAGCGGGGGTCACCGCTTTAGCCTAGGGGTCCCCTCGACGACTCGGAGCGCCGACCGTCGCGTCTTTCCTGCCACATCGGACTCCGGCGGCGGGTACGAAGAAGGCCCCGGATGCCGTGGCATCCGGGGCCTTCGAACGATCTCACTCGATCAGCGGACGACGACCGCCAGGACGTCGCGAGCCGAGAGCACGAGGTACTCGTCGGCGCCGAACTTGACCTCGGTGCCGCCGTACTTGCTGTAGAGCACGCGGTCGCCGACGGCGACGTCGAGGGGGACACGGTTGCCGTTGTCGT
Source organism: Microbacterium sp. SORGH_AS_0454 (assembly GCF_031453395.1). NCBI lineage: Bacteria > Bacillati > Actinomycetota > Actinomycetes > Micrococcales > Microbacteriaceae > Microbacterium > Microbacterium sp. SORGH_AS_0454. The sequence continues at coordinate 315,269 of NZ_JAVIYS010000001.1, forward strand.
CGATGCGGCCGGGGCCGACGGCGACGACTTCGCCCTCCTGCGGCTTCTCCTTGGCGGTGTCGGGGATGACGAGACCACTCGCAGTGGTCTGCTCAGCCTCGACCTGCTTGATGACGATGCGGTCCTCGAGCGGCTTGATGGAAACCGACACGGTCTACCTCTTCTTTCTCGTTACAGAAGACTTGTCAGCACTCACGCGGGGAGAGTGCTAATTCGAGTGTAGAGAAGCGCTGGCACTCACGCAACGCGAGTGCCAGCAAGAACCCCCGCCTAGGCTGAATCAGTGGATACCAGCGAGCTGACCGCCCTGCTCACGCCCGAGGGCCTGCGCCTCCTCGACGAGGTGGGCACCCTCGATTCGATCGATGAGGTCGCCCGGTCGGTGTCGCGCCTGCGGGCCGCCGGCCACTCCCCCGATCTCGTGTCGGCCGTCGTCGGCCAAGCACGCCTGCGGGCGCGCGCGACGGCGAAGTTCGGACCCTTCGCCGACCGCATGCTCTTCACGCGCGCCGGCCTCGAGCAGGCCACCCGCCTCTCGATCGCCGCCCGTCACGCCGGCCGCTTCCGCGCCGCGGGGATCGACAGCGTGGCGGACCTCGGGTGCGGGATCGGCGGTGACGCCCTCGGGATGGCGGGTCTCGGCATCCGGGTGCACGCCGTCGACGCCGACGAGGTGACCGCGGCCCTCGCGGCCTACAATCTCGCCCCCTTCGGCGACGCGGCGACGGTGCGGCACGCCCGCGCCGAGGACGTGGACCTGAGCGGGACGGATGCCGTGTGGCTCGACCCCGCGCGACGCACCGCCGGTCATGCCGAGACGCGACAGGTGTCGTCGGCCGACTGGTCGCCCTCGCTCGAGTGGGTCTTCGAACAGTTGAGGAAGACGCCGGGCGGCGTGAAGCTCGGGCCGGGCTTCGACCGCTCGCAGATCCCCGACGAGTTCGAGGCGCAGTGGATCAGCGCCGACGGTTCGACGATCGAGCTCGTGCTCTGGGCCGGCGCTCTCACCCGCGAGGGCGTTCGCCGCGCGGCACTCGTCGTGCGCGCCGACGACGCGTGGGAGCTCACCGCCCCGGGCGACAGCCCCGACGTCGAGGAGCGCGAGCTCGGCGAGTTCGTGCACGAACCCGACGGGGCCGTCATCCGCGCGCGTCTCATCGGCGAGGTCGGTCGAGCCCTGGATGCCGGCATGCTCGCGCCCGGCATCGCCTACCTCACCTCGGATGCGGCGTTGACGAGCCCGTTCGTGTCGTCGTTCCGGGTGCGCGAGCAGCTGCCCGCCGACCCGAAGAAACTCGCGCAGGCGTTGCGCGCGCGGGGCATCGGCACGCTGGAGATCAAGAAGCGCGGCGTCGACGTCGACCCGGCGGTGCTGCGGAAGAAGCTCGCTCTGCGCGGCGGTTCCTCGGCCACGCTCATCCTCACGCGCGTGGGGTCGAAGCGTCTCGCGCTGCTGGCCGACCGCGTCTGACGGCTCCGCTCACCCGACGGCGAGCTGCGAGAAGCCCCAGACCAGCCAGCCGACGCTGAACGCGACGGAGAGCAGCGCGAGCGCCAGGGCCCACACGGCGACCCGGCGGCTGTCGTGGGCCCGCCGGAGCGAGACGATCGCGAGAGTCGAGCCGATCACACCGACCGGAAGCAGCCAGCCGGTGAACAACGCAGCCGCCAGCGCGATGACCGCCACGCCGAGGGCCCAGGGCGCGACGGACGGCGGCTTCCGAGGGACAGGCGGCGCATACGGGATCAGGTGATCGCCGAACGCCGCCATCTCGAGCTGGGCGGTGGGCAGACGGTCGTCGTCGTCCACCTCGGGGGCGACGATCTCGGACCCCGCGGCGCGGACGCCGGCGGGCAGGGACGGCACGGGGGGAAGGTCGACCGCGGGGCCGGCCTCTTCCTTGCGTGCGCGGCGCGTGGGCGGCGGCGTGTCGGTCACGGCGTCGTTCCTGCGCGTGGCGCCGGGGCGTCGGCATCCGGATCCTCCGCCACCTGGATCTCGGTGACGGGCAGCGTCGAGTCCGCTCCGAAGGCGAGGGTCGAGGGGCGGCGACCCGACGAGATGAGCTCCGCGGCGAGAGCGGCGATCATCGCGCCGTTGTCGGTGCACAGGCGCAGCGGCGGGATGCGCACGGCCACACCGGCGGCCGCGGCCCGCTCGAGGGCGACATCACGCAGGCGCTTGTTGGCGATGACGCCTCCGCCCAGCAGCAGGCGGGGAACGCCGTGGCGCTCGCAGGCGTCGAGGGCCTTGGTCACGAGCACATCGACGACGGCCTCTCGGAACGAGGCGGCCACGTCGGCGACCGGGACGAGCTCGCCGGCGGCCTCGTGCTGTTCGACCCACCGTGCCACGGCCGTCTTCAGGCCCGAGAACGAGAAGTCGTAGCGGTGGGATGCCATGTCGGAGGCCCGCGAGAGCCCGCGCGGGAATCGAATCGCGGTGGGGTCGCCCGAGGCGGCGGCCCGATCGATCTCCGGCCCGCCGGGGTACGGCAGCTTGAGCAGGCGCGCGACCTTGTCGAAGGCCTCGCCCGCTGCGTCGTCCATCGTTTCGCCGAGGAGCTCGACATCGCTCGTCAGGTCGCGGACCAGCAGGAGCGAGGTGTGCCCACCGCTGACGAGAAGGGCGACGGTGGGGTACTCGAGTTCTCCCGCGTCGGCGTCGAGGATGTCCGCGGCGATGTGCCCGACCAGATGGTTGACGGCGTAGAGCGGCTTGTCGAGGGCGACGGCGAGCCCTTTGGCGGCGCCCACCCCGACCATCAGGGCCCCCGCGAGACCGGGCCCGCTCGTCACGGCCACGGCGTCGAGGTCGCCGAGGGTGACGCCGGCCTCGGCGAGCGCCGCGTCGATCGAAGGCTGCAGCGCCTCGAGGTGGGCGCGCGCGGCGACTTCGGGCACCACCCCGCCGTAGCGGGCGTGCTCGTCCATGCTCGAGGCGATCGTGTTGCTGAGCAGCTGTCGGCCGCGGACGATGCCGATGCCCGTCTCGTCGCAACTGGTCTCGATACCGAGTACGAGGGGCGCGTTCATCAGCACCAGCCCTTTCCGGAGGCGGTCGGTGGCGTGGATTCGGACGAGGGCAGGGGAATCGCCTCTCCCGGCGCCTCCGAACCGATTCCGTGAGACCGGTCCGGTCCTTCGAGACCGGATGCCGGGATGCCCGCGGTCTCCGCCCGCCGCCCGGCCCACCCGCGCAGATCGAGCTGCATGACGATCGCGTCGACGTCGTCGGGTTGGTAGTACCGGGGGCGGCGACCGACCTCGGCGAAGCCCTCGGAGAGATACAGCTTCTGCGCGACGGGGTTGTCGGCGCGGACTTCGAGGAACACGTCGTGCACCTCGCGGCGAACGGCCTCCTCCAGCAGAGCCGTCAGCAGAGCCCGGCCCCGCCCCCGGCCGCGCGCGGCCTCGGAGATGGTGATCGTCTGGATGTCGGCATCCCGGGCCCCGCGCACCGCGCGAAGCCCCGCGTAGCCGACGAGTCGACCCGCCTCTTCGACGACGACGTACCAGCCGTGCGGTGAGGCGAGTTCTTCGCGCATCATCGCCGGGCTCCACGCATCCGTCGGGAACGAGGCGCGCTCGAGCGCCATGATGCCATCGAGATCGGCGACGGTCGCGGTGCGGGTCGCCATCAGCTCACCCGCTTGGGCGCGTGCGCGGCGACCACATCGGGGCTGCGCAGGTAGAGGGGCTCGGAGTCCGCGAGCGTGCGGCCGGCGTCGAGGGCTCGCGCCGCGGCGAGCGCGATCATCGCGGCCGACACGGTGGTGGCGTCGTATCGACGGGCGCCTGCGGCAACCAGCCGGGCGTCGAGGCCGTCGCGAGGGCTCAGCTGCGCGTCCGACACCCGCACGGGAAGACCGTCGTCGTCGATGCCCTCGTAGACGCTGTAGGCGAACTCCCTGCGCCGCGCGTCGGTGACGACGGCGAAGCGACCGGTGTCGGTCCCCGTCAACGCGTCAGCGAGGAGGAGACCGAGGGCGATGCCGTCGTGGCTCGGCACGGGGACGGCGGGGATGCCGCGGCCGAGGGCGTACACCCGAGCGGTGGCGATACCCACCCGCAGCCCGGTGAAGGGACCGGGGCCCATGCCGACAGCGACGTGCGTGGGGGCGGGGGCTGCGACCGTGGCCCGGCGCAGGAGATCGCCGATCACCTCGGCGTGGCCGAGCGGGTTGGAGCTCTGCTCGTCGGCGAGCACCTCTCCGTCGCGGGCGATCGCGGCGACGGCGGTGCCGAGGGAGGTGTCGATGCCGAGAATCACGCATCCAGCGTATCCGGCCGCTCCTCGGCGGCATCCGAACTCCCCCTCCGCTCCGAAGAAGGGGCATGGATCATGACGACCTCGGCCTCCGCCGCGTCGTCGTCCCCACCGGGGCGGCGCCGATCGTGGTGCACGCGGGTCGGCGGTCGGGGAGCCCCGTCGCCACGATCCTGCTGCACGGCGCGGCCGGGTCGTGGCGCACGTGGCGTCCGATGATCGCGGCGAGCGACCAGCTCCGCCTCCCCCTGTCGGACATCGTCGCGGTCGATCTGCCGGGCTGGGGCGAGACGCCGGGGCCGGTGCCGGAGCCGGCCGAGATCGCGGTGGCGGTAGCCGGCGTCGCCCGCGCACTCGGCTACCCGAGATGGCGCGTCGTCGGGCACTCGCTCGGGGGCGTGATCGCTCTCGACGTCGCCGCCCGCTTCCCCCGTGAGACCGTCGCGGTCGGGGTGGTCTCCCCCAGCGGCGCCGGTGCGCGCGCCGTCGCCCGGCGGCCGTTCCGTCAGGCTCCGAGGCTGCCGTGGTTGGCGGGGATGGTTCTCGCCATGCGGGTGTTGCGCGGTCTCGGCCCCCTCGCCCGCCCGCTGCTGCGCCTGCTGCGCCGCACGGGAGCGTTGCACAGCCTCTCTCGCCCGCTGTTCCGGCATCCGGAGAGCGTCAATCGGTCGGTGACCGACGATCTCGCCGACGAGATCCGTCCCTCGGCCTTCCTGTCCGCGGCCCACCTCTCTCGCGCGCACGACGACGGCGTGTGGCGACGCATCTCGTGCCCGGTACGCTCCGTCCGGGGTGCGGGCGATGTCTTCGTCGCCGAGCGCGACGCCCGCCAGTGGGAGCGACTGATGCGCGACTACGACGACCGTGTTCTGGAAGAGAGCGGGCACTTCGCCCACGTCGAGCAACCGGTCGAGACCCTGCGCGCGCTGCGCGAGGTGTGGGCTGCGGACCGCGCCCCGGCATCGCGCGGAAGAGGAGGAAGATCCGGCGGCTCCTCTGCGCGTCGAACGGGGTTCAGGGCAGACGCGAGATCGTGACCCGCCGCGGGGCGTCGGCGTCGAGTTCGACGGTGTGCACGGCGATCTCGCCGCAGGCGTTGTCGACCCCGCGTCCCCCGACCTGACGGTCGATCTCGATCTCCCACCACGTGTCGGCGAGGTACTCCGCGACGCCGCGGCCCCACTCCACGATCACCGCGGAACCCGCGACGTCGATGTCGAGGTCGTCGAGCTCGACCGCGGCCCCCAGTCGATAGGCGTCGACGTGCACGAGCGGGGTGCCCCCGACCAACGAGGGATGGGTGCGGGCGATCACGAAGGTGGGGCTCTGGACGGGACCCCGGATGCCGAGCCCCTCGCCGATCCCCCGGGTCAGGGTCGTCTTGCCGGCGCCGAGGGGCCCGGTCAGCACGACCACGTCGCCCGGGGCGAGTGCGCGGCCGATCTGCCGGCCCAGCTCCTCCATGTCGCTCGGACTCTCGATCACCCGCTCGCCGAGCAGTGCGTCGGGAACACTCACGCGCGGACCTCCCGTCGGGGCACGCGAACGCCCACGCGCGTGACGATCTCGTAGTCGATGGTGTCGGCGGCATCCGCCCAGTCCCGCGCCGAAGGCACGCCCAGGGTCGGGTCTCCGAAGAGGACGACCTCGTCGCCCACCGCGACCGGGTGGTCGCCCACGTCGACGACGAACTGGTCCATCGCGATGCGTCCGGCCACGGTGAACCGGCGGCCGTTGATCGAGACCGGCCCCCGACCCGAAGCCTGCCGGGGCACGCCGTCGGCGTAGCCGAGGGGGACCAGCGCGAGCGTCGTCTCGCGGTCGGTGCGGTAGTCGTATCCGTAGGACACCCCCGTGCCCGCAGGAACCCGCCGGACGGCCGCGACCGCGCCACGCAGGGTCATAGCCGGGCGCAGGCCCAAGTCGGCCGACGAGCGATGCTCGAACGGGGAGATGCCGTACAGACCGATGCCGATCCGCACGCACCCGAGCCGGGTCTCGGGTAGCGCGATGGCCGCGTTCGTGGCCGCGATGTGCCGCAGCGGCGGATTCAGCCCCACGGATGCCGCGAGCACCACTCCTTCTTCGAACCGGGCCAGAGCGGCGCGATCGTCGGCCTCGCTCGTGTTCGACAGGTGCGAGAACAGCCCGACCACGCGCAGCCGGCCGATGCGCTCGAGACGCGCGGCCTCGGAGAACACCATGCGCCAATCGGCGGGGGCGATGCCGTTTCGAGACAGCCCGGTCTCGATCTTGAGGTGCACGGTCGCGGGCCGCTCACCGTGAGCGGCATCGGCCGCACGGAGCAGCTGGTCGATGTCGGAGATACCGAGCTCGATCTCTTCGCGCACGGCCTCGACGAACGATGCGCCCGGAGCGTGCAGCCAGGCGAAGAGCGGGGCGGTGATGCCGGCGCGGCGCAGAGCCAGCGCCTCGTCGATGTCGGACACGCCGATGCGCGTCGCCCCTCCGCGAAGCGCGGCGACGGCCGTGCGGTGGGCTCCGTGCCCGTACCCGGCGGCCTTGACGACCGCGATGATCTCCGACCCCGTCAACGCGCGCAGATGACGGACGTTCTCGGTGATCGCATCGACGTCGATCACCGCCTCGCGCAGCACTCCCGGTGCCATCGTCATGCGTCGTCCTCTCGAGTGGGCGGATTCACGGATGCCGGGGCCTCGGCGCCCGCACGGGATTCGGCGATGACATACGCCGTCGCCAGCCCCGCGTCGTGCGACATCGACAGATGCAGGGCCGTGATCCCCCGGCGGGCGACCGTGGCGGCCGTCTCGCCGCTGAGCGAGAAGACCGGACGTCCCGACGCCTCCGAGGTGACCTCGATGTCGATCCAGTGCACGCCGTCGGACCCGCCCAGCGCCTTGATCAGGGCTTCTTTCGCCGCGTACCGCGCCGCCAGGGAGCGGGGCTTGAGCGTCCGCTCGGTCGCCGAGAATAGGCGGGGAATCAGCCGAGGGGTACGCCGCAGATGCTCCTCGAACCGCGGAACGTCGACGAGGTCGACGCCGATACCGACGATCACGTGCGCTCCCCTCTCGACTTCCCTCTTATTCTGCCGGTGCCCGCAGACACCGAGACGACGAAGGGGCCGGATGCCACGGCATCCGGCCCCTTCGATGCGGTATTTATTCGACCGTCACCGACTTGGCGAGGTTGCGCGGCTGGTCCACGTCGAGCCCCTTCGCCTCGGCCAGGCCCATCGCGAAGATGTGCAGCGGCACGACGGCCAGGAGCGGCTCGAACATCGGCGCCGCCAACGGGATGCGCAGCACCTCGTCGGCCGCGGGGAGCACGGCGACGTCTCCCTCTTCGGCGATCGCGATGACACGGGCACCGCGGGCGCGGATCTCCTCGATGTTCGAGACGACCTTCTTGTGCATCTCGCCCGAGCCGCGGGGGCTGGGAACGACGACGAAGACCGGCTGACCGGGCTCGATGAGCGCGATCGGGCCGTGCTTGAGCTCACCGGCGGCGAAACCCTCGGCGTGGATGTAGGCGAGCTCTTTGAGCTTGAGCGCTCCTTCGAGCGCGATCGGGTAACCGACGTTGCGGCCGAGGAACAGCACCGATCGGGTGTCGGCCATCCAGTGCGCGAGCTGCTCGATCCGGGCCTGCTCGGTCTCGAGCACGCGCGCGATCTTGCCGGGCACCGCCTCGAGCTCGGTCACGGCCTCGACGGCGACGACCGGATCGACCGCACCGCGGACGCGGCCGACGTGCAGGGCGAGCAGGTAGAGCGCGGTGATCTGCGCGACGAATGCCTTCGTCGAGGCGACGGCGACCTCAGGACCCGCGTGCGTATAGACGATCGCGTCGGATTCGCGCGGGATCGTCGCCCCCTGGGTGTTGCAGATCGACAGGGTCTTGGCACCGCGCGAACGGGCGTACTTGACGGCCATCAGGGTGTCCATGGTCTCGCCCGACTGACTGATCGAGACGACCAGCGTGCGGGGGGTGAGCACGGGGTTGCGGTAGCGGAACTCGTGCGCCAACTCGACGTCGACGGGGACACGGGTCCAGGTCTCGAGGGCGTACTTGCCGACCATGCCCGCGTACGCTGCCGTGCCGCACGCGATGACGAGGATACGGTCGATGTCGGCGAGGAAGTCGTCCATGCCGTCGAGCTCGGGGATCTCGACCCGGCCCTCGTGGATGCGACCGCGGATGGTGTTGGCGACGGCCTCGGGCTCCTCCGAGACCTCTTTGGCCATGAACGATGACCAGCCGCCCTTCTCCGCGGCCGAGGCGTCCCAGGTGACCTCGAAAGCCTCGACCTCGACGGGGGCGCCCGAGAAGTCCGTGACCTCGACACCCTCGGGGGTGATGGCCACGATCTCGTCCTGGCCGATGGCCAGAGCATTGCGCGTGTGCTCGACGAAGGCGGCGACGTCGGAGCCGAGGAAGTTCTCTCCCTCGCCCAGACCGATCACGAGCGGCGAGTTGCGGCGGGCACCGACGACCAGGCCCGGGTGATCCTCGTGCATCGCGAGGAGCGTGTACGCCCCCTCGAGTCGCGACACGACCGAGCGGAACGCCTGCACCAGGTCTTTGGTGCGCGCGTACTCGCGACCGATCATGACCGCGGCGACCTCGGTGTCGGTCTCGCTGCGGAACGCGAAGCCGTCGCCGACGAGCTCGCTCTTGAGCTCGGCGAAGTTCTCGATGATGCCGTTGTGGATCACGGCGAGCTTGTCGTCGTCGGCCAGGTGCGGGTGGGCGTTGGCGTCGGTGGGTCCACCGTGCGTCGCCCAGCGCGTGTGACCGATGCCGGTGGTGCCGTTCGGCATGGGCGTGGACTCGAGGTCGTCACGCAGCACGGCGAGCTTTCCCGCGCGCTTGCGCATGTCGAGCCGCCCGTCGCCGTCGATCACGGCGATCCCGGCGGAGTCGTACCCCCGGTACTCCAGACGCGACAGACCCGCCAGAAGGATGTCCTGGCTCTGCCGAGGACCCACGTACCCGATGATTCCGCACATGGATTCGAGTCTACGTGGCGGGGCTGAGCAAACCCCTCCGCGGCCACTCGGGAGCCGGGCCCGAGCGATTCCGGAGCCGCACGACGGAGACCGGGTCGCTCCCGGGCCGGCCCGTTCAGAGCTTGCGGAGCAGCACGGTCTCGACCGTGTGGTCGGCACCCTTCTGAAGCACGAGCTTCGCGCGATGGCGCGTGGGCAGCACGTTCTCTTCGAGGTTCGGCAGGTTGATCTCGCGCCAGTATCCGAGCGCACGCTCGACGGCCTCTTCGTCGCTGATGTCGGCGAAGACCTTGAAGAACGAGGTCGGATTGGTGAAGGCGTTGTCGCGCAGCGCGAGGAAGCGGTCGACGTACCAGCGTTCGATGTGCGCGGCATCGGCATCGACGTAGATCGAGAAGTCGAACAGATCGCTGACGGCCACCTCGTTCGGCGACGGCGGCGGCTGGAGCACGTTCAGCCCCTCGACGATGACGACGTCGGGTCGATGAACCGTGACGTGCGCGTCGGGCATGATGTCGTATCGCACGTGGGAGTAGAACGGAGCCCGCGCCTCCTCCGCACCCGACTTCACCTCGCTGAGGAACTCCACGAGCGCCCGCCGGTCGTACGACTCCGGGAAGCCCTTGCGGTCCATGAGACCGCGCCGTTCCAACTCGGCGTTCGAATAGAGGAATCCGTCGGTGGTCACCAGCTCCACCCGAGGGGTGTCGGGCCAGCGGCTCATCAGCTCGCGCAGCAGACGCGCGATGGTCGATTTGCCCACCGCCACCGACCCGGCGACTCCGATCACGAAAGGAGTCGTGGCGTCCGGCTCCCCCAGGAAGGTGCTCGTGTCGGCACCGAGCCGACGGGTGGCCCGCGCGTAGAGGCTCAACAGACGACTCAACGGCAGGTAGACCTCGGCGACCTCGCGGGGGTCCAGCCGGTCTCCGATGCCGCGCAACTGCACGATCTCGTTCTCGGTCAGCGGCTGCTCCAGCCCACCGGCCATGCGAGCCCAGTCGTCGCGGTCGATCTGACGGTAGGGGCTCAGCGACGGCGCGGGAGCTGCGGTCTCGGTCTCGGCGGCGGACACCCGCTCATGCTACCCGGGGCGTCACCCTCCCCCGCCGACCCCGGCCGTCTCTCCGCGGCCACTACGCTCGGGTCGTGCGCCTGGGAGTCCTCGACATCGGTTCGAACACCGTCCACCTGCTCGTCGCGAACGCCCGGGCGGGAGGACGACCGACCGCCACCACCTCGCACCGCTCCGTGCTCCGGCTGATGCGCTACCTGCTGCCCGACGGGTCCATCTCGCAGGAGGGCGTGCGGGGACTGGTGGATGCCGTGACCGCAGCGCGCGATCGCGCCCGCGCCGAGCGGGTCGACGAGCTCCTCGCCACGGCCACCTCCGCGGTGCGCGACGCGGCCAACGGAGAGGAGGTCATCGCCCTCATCGAGGAAGCGCTCGGACAGCCCCTCCAGGTTCTGGGCGGAGAGACCGAAGCCCGCTTCACCTACCTCGCGGTGAGGCGCTGGTTCGGCTGGTCGGCGGGGCAGATCCTGCTGTTCGACATCGGCGGCGGCTCCCTCGAGATCGCGGGCGGCGCCGACGAGCTCCCCGATCTCGCCGAGTCCGTGCCGCTCGGCGCGGGACGCTCCACGGTGCAGTTCCTCCCCCACGACCCTCCCAGCGGCGAGGAGATCGACGCGCTGCGTCAGCACGCGGCATCCGTCCTCGCCCCCGTCGCCGAGCGCTTCGCCGCCCTCCCGCGCCCCGACCACGTGGTGGGGTCGTCCAAGGCCATCCGATCGCTCGCGAAACTGGCGGGCTATCCCGTCCCCGGCTGGTCGGGCATCGACCGCATGGTGCTGCCTCGCAGAGAGCTGAAGGACTGGATCCCGCGGCTCGCTCGCATCCCCGCCGACGCACGCGAGGCCCTGCCGGGCATCACCGCCGACCGCACGTTCCAGATCGTGGCCGCCGCGGTCGTCGTCGAGCGCGCCATGAAAGCGCTCGATGTCGAGGAGCTCGAGGTCTCACCCTGGGCGCTGCGCGAAGGCGTCCTGCTGCGCTACATCGAATCGCTCGAGTACTGATCACCGCGGCACCCCTTCGACGGGACCTCCGCGGACGCCAGCGCCGATCGAGGACGGGGCGGGCGCGCTCGACGCACGTCCGCCACGTCCTCCGGGGTCAGAGGGCGAGACGCTCCCGCACGACCTCGGCCAGCCGATCGGCGTGTGCGCGGGCGTCCTCTTCAGAGGCCGCTTCGACCATCACTCGCACGAGCTGCTCGGTGCCCGACGCGCGCAGCAGCACACGACCGGAGTCGCCGAGCTCGGCCGTCGACGCGGCCACGGCTCGCTGGACGCCCTCGTCGCTCACGCCGTCGCGATCCACGCCGCGCACGTTCACCAGCACCTGCGGGTAGACGGTCATGATCGAGGCGAGCTCAGCCAGCGTCTTGTCCTGACGGGCCATCTCGGCCACGAGGTGCAGACCGGTCAAGAGGCCGTCACCGGTGGTGGCGAACTCGCTCATGATCACGTGTCCGGACTGCTCGCCGCCGAGGGAGTAGCCGCCCTCGTTCATCGCTTCGAGCACATAGCGGTCACCCACGCCGGTCTGCAGAACCCGGATGCCGTGGGCCTGCATCGCACGGTGGAGTCCCAGGTTGCTCATGACCGTCGCCACGAGCGTGTCATCGGCGAGCGCCCCGCGCTCCTTCATCGCGACCGCGAGGATCGCCATGATCTGATCGCCGTCGACGATCTTGCCCTGCGCGTCGACGGCGAGGCAGCGGTCGGCGTCGCCGTCGTGGGCGATGCCGACGTCGGCGCCCAGACGCACGACGGCCTCGGCGAGCACGTCGAGGTGCGTCGAGCCCACGCCGTCGTTGATGTTCAAGCCGTCGGGCTCGGCTCCGATGACCGTCACCTGGGCGCCCGCGTCCTTGAAGGTCTCGGGCGACACGCCCGCCGCCGCGCCGTGGGCGCAGTCGAGGACGACATGGATGCCGTCGAGACGGTGCGGCAGAGACCCGAGAAGGTGCAGCACGTAGCGGTCCTCGGCGTCGGCGAAACGACGAATGCGCCCGACTCCCGCGCCGGTGGGCTGCAGCCGCTCGCCTTCGAGGGCGCTCTCGATGCGCTGCTCGACGATGTCGGGCAGCTTGGTTCCGCCACGGGCGAAGATCTTGATGCCGTTGTCAGGGGCCGGGTTGTGCGACGCCGACACCATCACGCCGAAGTCGGCGTCGTGGTCGGCGATGAGGAACGCGGTGGCTGGGGTGGGGATGACGCCGGCGTCGAGAACGTCGACACCGGAGGAGGCCAGGCCTGCGGCGACCGCGGCCGAGAGGAACTCCCCCGAGACACGCGGGTCGCGCGCGACGACGGCCGTGAGGCGACGGCCCTCGGCCTTGCGCGCTTCCGCAGAACGGCCCTGGCCCAGGACGACAGCAGTCGCCTGGGCCAGGTGCAGCGCGAGTTCGGCGGTGAGGAGGCCGTTGGCCAGCCCCCGCACCCCGTCCGTGCCGAAGAGAGGCATACGGAGGATCGAACTCAGCGCTTGGAGTACTGAGGCGCCTTGCGGGCCTTCTTGAGACCGGCCTTCTTGCGCTCCTTGACGCGAGCGTCACGCGAGAGGAAGCCGGCCTTCTTGAGGGTCGGGCGGTTGTTCTCGGCGTCGATCTCGTTGAGCGCGCGAGCGATGCCCAGGCGCAGCGCGCCGGCCTGACCCGAGGGGCCACCACCGGAGATGCGCGCGATCACGTCGTACGAGCCGGCGAGCTCGAGCACCGTGAACGGGTCGTTGATCAGCTGCTGGTGCAGCTTGTTCGGGAAGTAGTCCTCGATCGTGCGGCCGTTGACCGTGATCGTGCCCGAGCCGGGAACGAGACGCACGCGGGCGATTGCCTGCTTGCGACGGCCCACGGCTGCGCCGGGAACCGAGAGCACGGGGCGCTCGGTGGCGACGACCGACTGCTCGGCCGGCGTCTCGGTGCTGTAGTTGCTGGAGTCGATGTTCGACACTGTTTCGTCCTTATCCGGCGGCGCTTACTGGGCGACCTGGTCGAAGGTGTATGCCGTGGGCTGCTGAGCACCGTGGGGGTGCTCGGCGCCGCGGTAGACCTTGAGCTTCTTGAGCTGCGCCGCGCCGAGGCTGTTCTTGGGCAGCATGCCGCGGATGGCCTTCTCGACCGCGCGGACAGGGTTCTTCTCGAGGAGTTCGTCGTAGGTGACGGACTTCAGTCCGCCCGGGAAGCCCGAGTGGCGGTAGGCCTTCTTCTGAGTGAGCTTCTGGCCCGTGAGCGCGACCTTTTCGGCGTTGATCACGATGACGAAGTCACCAGAGTCGATGTGGTTGGCGAAGGTCGCCTTGTGCTTGCCGCGGAGGAGGACCGCCGCGTGCGAGGCCAGACGGCCGAGAACGACGTCGGTGGCGTCGATAACGACCCACTCGCGCGTGACCTCAGCGGCCTTGGGGGTGAAAGTGCGCGTCACAGTAGTGCTGCTTTCTTGATCGAACGGAGGAGTTCGTGAATCCCGCTCCGGTGGTCCGTTACCCCGCCGATGGCGGGAGAACAGGGCCGGTGGAGGGCTCACGTTCGGGCGACCCGCTCGCAGAGAGGCGGGCACCAAAGATCGAGACTACGCCATTCGGATGCGATGACCAAACGCTGCCGCCTCCGCCCGGCGGGAATCGCGCCCCTCACTCCGCCCCGGCACGGGACTCCTCCTGCGCCCTCACGCGCAGATGCCCCGCCACCGATCGGGTGGCGGGGCATCTCGGCATCCGTCGCGTCCTCCGCGGGTGCGGGCGAGAGTGGGGACGCGCGCGGCGGCGGGGTCAGCGCTTCAGGAAGTCGATCAGCACGCGGTTGAACTCGTCCGCGTGACTGACGTTGACGCCGTGGGGCGCTCCGGCGACCACGTGCAGCTCGCTGCCGGCGATCGCCTCGTGGGTGCGCTTGCCCGACCCCTCGAAGGGCACGGTTCCGTCGCTGTCACCGTGGATGACGAGGGCCGGCACCGTCACGTTCGGCAGGTCTTCGCGGAAGTCCGTCGTCGCGAAGGCCTCCATCGACTTCAGGGCGGCGTGGTGGTCGGCCTGGTTGGCCAGCCGCTCGGCCTCGGCGCGCTCGGCCTCCGGGACGGCGAGAGTGCCGTCGACGGAGAAGAAGTCGGTGGTGAACTGGTGATAGAACGCCTTCTCGTCGCCCTTCAGACCCTGCTTCATCTCGTCCGCGGTCGCGTCGTCGAGCGGACCCTCGGGGTTGTCGTCGGTCTGGGCCAGGTACGGCGGAACCGCGGCCGCGAAGACGACGCTGTGCACACGGTCGGATCCGTGACGGGTCAGGTAGCGGGCGACCTCACCACCGCCCATCGAGAAGCCGACGAGCGTGACGTCGCGCAGGTCGAGAGCCTCGAGCACAGCCTCCAGGTCGTTGCTGAAGGTGTCGTAGTCGTAACCGGTGTGCGGCTTGTCGCTGCGCCCGAAACCGCGACGGTCGTAGGTCACGACGCGGTAGCCTGCGGCTTCGAGGGCGGGCACCTGGTGAGCCCAGGACTCACCCGAGAGGGGCCAGCCGTGGATGAGGACGACGGCGCGGCCCGTGCCGCCGGTGTCGTCGACGTGGAGGTCGATGTCGGTCAGAAGTCCGTGGTGTGCGGTGATCTCGCTCATGGCAGCCATGGTTCGAGTCGAAGCTGGACGCAAGGGAGCGGTTGACGCACCGCGGCCGGCTTGGTATTGACCGCGACGGCAGCGTCGGCTGGCAGAACCGCGCACTCGGCGCAACCCCGAACGAACACCGAAGCGAGACGGGGCGCTCTCACTACACTCGGTGCATGAGCCACGCCTCCGACGGTCATAGTCCTGGCGCCCGGGTGACCCCGGGCGATGTCCTCCCCCTCGTCACGGTGGTGCCCCGGTGAACGATCTCGCGCTCAACATCGTGCTGGTCGTGGTCTTCGTTCTGGTCGGCGGCGTCTTCGCGGCGACCGAAATGGCCCTGGTCACCCTTCGCGAGAGTCAGGTGAACGCCCTCGCAGCCCGCGGTCGGCGTGGCCAGAAGGTCGCCGACCTCGCGCGCAACCCCAACACGTTCCTCTCCGCCGTGCAGATCGGGGTGACGGTGGCCGGGTTCGCCTCCGCAGCGTACGGCGCGTCATCGATCGCCCCGTCCGTCACGCCCCTCTTCACCAACCTCGGCCTCGACCAGGGCGCCGCCGCCACGATCGCCACGATCACGTTGACCCTCGTCATCGCGTATCTGTCGCTCGTGCTCGGCGAACTGGTCCCCAAGCGCCTCGCCATCCAGCGCAACGCCGCGTTCGCCTACGCCGTCGCCCCGGTGCTGAACGGCTTCGCGAAGCTCATGCGACCGGTGATCTGGCTGCTGTCGATCTCGACCAACGTGCTCGTCCGCCTGCTCGGAGGCGATCCGAACAAGACCGGCGAGGAACTGACCGACGAGGAGTTGCGCGACATCGTCTCGAGCCACGAAGGGCTCCCCGCCGACGAGCGCCGCATCCTCGACGACGTCCTCTCGCTCCGGGACCGCCACGTCAGCGAGGTCATGCGCCCTCGACCCGAGGTCGTGACCCTCGACGCCGGCGGCACGATCGCCGACGCCTACGAGCAGGTCCGCGACCTGCCCTTCTCGCGCTATCCGGTGGCGGAGCAGACCATCGACGACGTCGTCGGCTTCGTCCACGTGCGCGACCTCACCGACGACCCGGAGCGCGCCCTGAGCGCGGTCATGCGTGAGATCCGCTACATCCCGTCGACCGCCCGCGTTCTGCCGACGCTCACCGCGATGCGCGCCGAGGGCAGCCACATCGCCGTCGTCGTCGACGAGTACGGCGGCACCGACGGCATCGTGACCCTCGAAGACCTCGTCGAGGAGGTCGTGGGAGAGATCTTCGACGAGTACGACACGGATGCCGAGCAGCCCCTGTCGGAGGGAGAGCACGGGACCGTCGAGGGGCGGCTGAACCTCCAGGACTTCGAGGAGGCGACGGGTGTCGCACTGGCGCGCGGAGCCTCCGACACCGTCGGCGGGTTCGTGGTCGAGCGTCTGGGTCGCCTCGCCCACGTCGGCGATGTCGTCGAGGTGGACGGCGCGACGCTGCAGGTGAGCGCGGTCGACCGACGTCGCGTAGCGGAGCTGCTGGTGACCCGGCATCCCGTCGATGCAACCGGTGACGGCGGCGAGCGCACCGATCGAGCATGATCATCCCGGCGTGAGCCGACGGCACGAACCCGTCGGCTCGCGCGCAGAGGGCGACCAGGCGCGGTCGCCGCTGAGGGGAGCGCTCGGTGCACCGGGCTCGAGATGGTGCCCGCCCAACGAGGAAGCGGCCTCGTCGCTGCGATGGGTCACGCGCCTCCTGTTGCGATGTCTCGCGGCCGAGTGTCCGGGCCTGACATCCTCGATCCACCCGAGCGATTGCGGGCAATTTGGTTGTGCACAACCAAGTTGTGTGCAATAGTTTCCTCATGCCCGCCGTCGATCAGCTCGTGTGCTTCGCGCTCTACGCCGCCAACCGCACGACGACGCAGGCCTACCGCGCACTCCTCGAACCGTGGAACCTCACCTACCCGCAGTACATCGCCCTGGTCACCCTGTGGAGCGACGGAGAGCAGACCGTCGGCAGCCTCGGCGAGGCGCTGCAGCTCGACTCCGGCACGCTCTCCCCCATGCTCGCCCGCATGGAGAACGCCGGGTACCTCACCCGTACGCGCCGCACCGATGACGAACGCGTGGTGACCGTGTCGCTGACCGAGCGAGGCATCGCCCTGCGCACCGAGCTGGCCCACGTCCCGCGCTGCATCGCCGCGGGCTCCGGCCTCACCGACGCCAGCAGCGCCCGTGAACTGATCGATGCGCTGCATCGACTCACCGACGCCATGAAAGACCTGCGCGATCACCCCGATGACGTGCGCGACGCCGACGCGGCGCGCCACCCGGCCTGACGACCGCACCCCCACCGTCCCTAGAAAGGAACACCATGGACGTTCTCTACACCGCCGAAGCCGTCTCCACCGGCCAGGGCCGCCTCGGCCACGTGACCGCCGGCACGTACATCGACCTCGACGTCGCTCCCCCCAAGGAGCTCGGCGGCTCCGGCGCCGGCACCAACCCCGAGCAGTTGTTCGCCGCCGGGTACGCCGCATGCTTCCACGGCGCCCTGCACTCCGTCGCCCGCGCGCACAAGGTCAAGATCGAGGACTCCTCGGTCGGCGGCCGCGTCCACATCGGCCCCAACGGCCAGGGCGGCTACCAGCTGGCCGTGCTGCTCGAGGTCGTTCTGCCCGGTATCGAGAGCGATCTCGCCCAGCAGCTCGCCGACGAGGCCCACCAGGTCTGCCCCTACTCGAACGCGACGCGCGGCAACATCGAGGTCACCGTCACCGTCTCGGAGGACTGACCTCTCCCGAACCCCGGGGCGAGGCGCTGAGCCCCACGTATCGCGCCTCGTCCCGGCCTGCCGCCCCTCACCCCGGGGCGGCTTCGTCGTCTCGGCGTACAGTGACTGTCGTGATCCGGGTGATTGTCGTCGACGATGAGGCGCTCGTCCGTTCCGGCTTCGCCTTCATCCTCAACGCGGCGGACGACATCGAGGTGGTCGCCGCGGTCGGCGGACCCGACGCTCTCGCCGCCATCCGCACCCTCCATCCCGACGTCGTCCTCCTCGACATCCGGATGCCGGAGCTCAGCGGCCTCGACATCCTCGCCGCACTGCGAGACGACCCGGATCGGCCCGTGGTCGGCATCCTGACGACGTTCGCGGCCGACGAGTCCATCACCCGGGCCCTGCGAGACGGTGCTTCCGGCTTCCTCGTGAAGGACACCGATCCCGCCTGCCTCGCGGCGATGGTGCGCTCTCTCGCCGCGGGTGGGGTCGTCCTGTCGCCGGAGGTCTCCCGCGCTCTGGTCGACGGTTACGCGGGAAGACCCGACCTCGACGCCGCGCGTCGTGTCGCTCTCCTGACCGACCGCGAGCGCGACGTCCTCGAGTGGCTCCCCACCGGCGACTCGAACGCCGACATCGGTCGTCGGCTGCACCTGAGCTCCGCGACGGTCAAAGACCACGTCAGCTCGATCCTGGGCAAGCTGTCGGTGTCGTCGCGGGTCGAGGCCGCCCTCATCGCGGAACGGGCCAGCTCTCCGGCTGAACGACGCTGACGCGAGCAGGGACGGCTCAGATCAACCGGAGCTCGCCCTCCGTCATGCCGTACGAGCGACGCAGCCACTGCCCGAAGCCCGGTTGGGCGAGGCAGGCCGCTGCGGTGTCGCACGTGACCACGGGGTCCTGCGCCGCATAGGTCGCGTAGACCTCGACCTTCGCATCGAGGACCTCCCCCTCGACGTTGATCGGCTCGTGCTGCGAGGGATAACCGATGTAGTAGGTGACGGCCCCCGGCGCGATCCCGACGACCGGCGCCACCGCTCGAACCAATGATCCGACGCACGAGTGGTCGGGGTGGTCCCCCCGCGCGAACGCGCTCTCGTGCGGGATGTTCGTCGTGACGTGGTCGGGGCGTGCGGCGTGGATCAGCTCCGCGACGGTCTCCGAAAGACGGCGCGCATCGAGCGTCGGACCGTCGTCGATCGGAGCGAGGGCGGGCACCGTGCCGTTGATGAGCTGGGTGAGACCGGCCTCGCCCGTCGTCGCGAAGCCCTTCCCGCTGAGGTTGCCGTCCGGCAGACGCAGAACGGTGATCGACAGACGAGGATCGTCTGCGGGCACGAAACGCGTGACCCGCGCGCCGCTTCGAAGCGTCAGCTGGGTGGTGTCCCACGGTTGGGTGCTGCCGCGCATCTCGTCGTACGCGGCTCGGATGCCCGCCTCGCGCTGTTGCGCATAAGCGAGGCCCCGGCCGGCGTCGCCCGCGGTCACGAAGATGGTGCGCAGCGTCGCCCCCGAGCCGATGATCCCCGCGAGGTGGGGGTTGGCGAAGATGATGTCGTCGTCGGCGTGGGCCCAGACCGCCACGGTCGTGTCGTCGCCGGGCTCCTCGAAGGCGGGAGAGACGGGACGCGGCGAAGCATCGGGCACCGGCACGATGGGGCTGAGCTTGACCCAGGTCCCCTCCGGAGGCGCCGAGCGCCGGATCTCGCGATAGACGAGAGCTCCGCCCCCGAGCACGGCGAGTCCGCCGACGGCGACGCCACCGAACACCAGCGCTCTCCGGGATATCCCGGACCGACGCGGCGTTGCCGATTCACCGGGTGCCCGATCGGCACCCGAAGGCTCGTCGATGTCACTCACGGCGACTCCGTCCTGTACTTCGCCCCCCGGCGACGGATTGCGGGTTTTTCCACGCCCTCGGGCGCCCTCCGACGTTATCGCGGCGGTCGGTCTTTACGAACTCGAAACCCCGCAGCCCCGCCACCCGGCGGGGTGGGGCGAACCCCTTCGGCGGATCACGTTCCCACGTCACCGACAGGCACATCGGCGTCACGCACCAGACGCATCGGCGATGCTCAGCGCGCACCTAACGAAGGTGACAACACTCCCCCTATGCAGACGTCCACACCGCCGCGGTCACTGTCGCCCGTAGCCCTGCGCATCCGCGCCGTCCTGAACGAG
This sequence comes from Microbacterium sp. SORGH_AS_0454, assembly GCF_031453395.1. Taxonomy (NCBI): domain Bacteria; kingdom Bacillati; phylum Actinomycetota; class Actinomycetes; order Micrococcales; family Microbacteriaceae; genus Microbacterium; species Microbacterium sp. SORGH_AS_0454. The sequence continues at coordinate 335,120 of NZ_JAVIYS010000001.1, forward strand.
TGGGATCCGATCGGAGTCCATCACATCGGTCAAGGATGGCCCGACGACGAATACGACGACCTGATCCTGCCCATCCTCGAAGCCCTCGACGCACGCCCCTCCGTCGACGAATTGGCCGCTGAACTGCGCACCGTCGTCGAGAACGACTACGGCCTCCCCGCTCCCGAGGGCTGCCGGGAGACCGCGCGCTCCCTCCTCCACCTCCGCCTCTGACCGATAAACCCCGGCGCGGGCGGATGCAAGCCCTGCCGTTCGGTCACCCCGCCGTCATAACGTCCCCTCCATGGCAGATCTCTCCCGCCCGCAGACGCCCGATCCGTACCCCCTCCTTCCGTCCGTCCCATCATTCGACGTGGTCAGCGATGACGTCACCGATGGACAACCGCTCGCGGACGACCAGGTCGCCGACAAGGGCAACACCTCGCCCCAGCTCAGCTGGTCGAACGTCCCCGAAGGAACCAAGTCGTTCGTGATCACGGGCTTCGACCCCGACGCTCCCACCCCGAGCGGCTTCTGGCACTGGGTACTCGTCGACGTCCCGGCGGACGTGCGCGAGCTGGCATCCGGGGCCGCCTCGGGCGACCTCCCGGGCCACGCCTTCCACGTCCGCAACGACGGCGGCGAGGCAGGCTTCCTCGGAGCCGCTCCCCCGCAGGGCGACCAGCCCCACCGCTACTTCTTCGTCGTGCACGCCGTGAGCGAGGAATCGCTCGGCGTCGACGCCGATGCCACCCCGGCCGTCGTCTCGTTCAACCTGGCGTTCAAAACGCTCGGTCGGGCGATCCTCCACGGCACCTACCGGCACTGAGGTTCGGATCATGACCGAGCGCGGCGAGGGTTTCGACAAGGACCAGACCATCACCGGGGTCGAGGAGCGCCTTCGAGCGCGCTTCCCCGATGCGGAACCGGGAGTGGTGCACGAAGAGGCCGTCGTCGCGGTCGACAAGTACGCCGACGCGCCCGTGAAGGACTTCGTCGACATCATCGCCGAGCGCGAAGCACGAGCAGCGGTCGAGGATTCGCTCTCGAGCGAGTCCTGAACCCGCGGCGAACGCCGGTGCGGCTCAGCCCATCTGGAGTTCGGCTTCGGTCTTGGGGTAAGACCTCTGGAGCCACTCGCCGAACTTGCGGGTCTTCAGACACGCGTTGCGATCCGCGCAGCGGATCACCTGATCCTGCTGCGTGTAGATGCGGTACGTGTCGACCTTGGTGTCGAGCACCGCCCCTTCCAGGTTCCGAGGCAGGTTCTCGGAGGGGTACCCCACGAAGTACCGGATGCCGGGGCCCACGGCCGCGTCCGACGTCAGCGTGTCACGGACGAGAGCGCCGACGGCCGAATGATCGGGGTGGTCTCCGGGGGCGAAAGCGCTGCCCCGGGGGATATGGGTGAGGGTGCTCTGCGGAGCGAACGCGGAAGCCAGTTCCCGGATCGAACCCACGAGCTGATCCCGCGTCACCGCCGCTCCCCCGTCGACCGGGGCGAGCGAGGCCTCGGTTCCGTCGTAGAGCTTGCTCAGGGTTGCGTGCGCGGTCGCATCGAACCCGGCGCCCGTGATGTTGCCGTCCGGCAGCCGCAGATAGAGCACCGATAGACGCGGGTCGTCCCTCGGCGTCAGCCGCCGCACGTGCACGCCGGTACCGAGGGCGATCTCCGTGGCATCCCACTCACCGTCCTTGCCGCGCATGGCGTTGTACGCGCGCAGGATGCCGAGCTCCCGTGCCCGCACGTAGTCCATGCCCTTCCCCGCGTCTCCCGCCGTGACGAACACGGTGCGCACGCACCGGCCGGCGACGATCGCATCCGAGATGGTGGGGTTGGCGAAGATGATGTCGTCGTCGGGATGCGCCCAGATCGTCATCAGCGTCGACGACCCCTCGCATCCCTGGGCGGCCGGCGAGACCGGCGGCGGCGGGGGCGGGGTGGGGGTCGCCGACGTCGACGGCGACGGCGCGGAGGAAGAGGTCGTCTCGGGAGCCGGTGCGGGCGACGGGGTCGCCGCCGGCTCGGGCCGAAGCAGCGCGAACGCGAAGACACCGGCGACGGCGGTCACCACGAGAGCGGCGATCGCGATCGCCGCGATCAGACCGGCCTGCACCCGGAGAGGGCGACGCGGCGGCGACGCGGTGCGGGGCATCGGAACCTTTCGTGCGGGCGGCAATGGCGACCCCGCCGTGCGGCACGATCTCGCGGCAGCCGATCACGGCTGATCCGCGCCCGAGTGTAGGGGAACGCCCACCGCCCGACCAACCTGTCATCGGCCGATACGAGCCCGAACCACGAACGTTCACGTTTCCCGCGTATGACGAGAGAAACAGGGTGAGTTGACGGGTGAATTTTGCCTGTTACTGTTCGCGGGAGAGTCCCCGCGCACGCGTGGGATGGGGAGAAGGGCACACATGGCGAAATCTGGCCTACGCCCCGGTGCGTCGCCCTCCGACGCCGACCCGGACGGAACCGCCCCCGCACTCGACCTGAACCCCGCGGAGGAGTCCGTGCCGACCATGACACCGGTGCCCTCCGCGACCCCGACGCCCCCCGCGCACGTTCGCGACCCCTGGCGCGGACGATACCGACGCAACCTCGTGCTCACCGACTTCGCCGCCCTCGTCTGGGTCGTCTACGGCACCCAGCTCCTCTGGTTCGGGCTGGGGAATGCGCAACTCGCCGCGGGGCGTGACAGTCGCATCAGCGACCTGTCGTACTGGGCCTTCTCCGCGATCCTCATCGTCACCTGGATGTGGGCCCTCGCCTTCGTCGATTCGCGCAGCGACCGCGCTATCGGCACGGGTTCCACGGAGTACGTGCGCATCGCCGACGCCAGCTTCCGGCTGTTCGGAACCATCGCCATCATCGCCTTCCTGACGCAGATCGATGTCGCGCGGGGCTATCTGCTGGTGAGTCTGCCGCTCGGCATCCTGGTCCTCTGTTTCACCCGCTGGATGTGGCGACAGTGGCTCGTGGTCCAACGCTCCCGTGGTCGGTACTCCGCGCACGTGCTCCTGGTCGGGTCGCTCCCCTCCGTGACGCAACTCGCCAGGGAGTTCGCCCGCAACCCCAGCGCGGGATACCGCGTCGTCGGCGCCTGCGTACCGAACGGAAGGATCGCCGACACCATCCCCGGCTCGATGGTCCCGATCATGGGACATGTCGGCGACGTGACGCGCGCACTGCACGCGACGGGGGCCGACACGGTCGCGATCACCAGCGCGGACGAGCTTCCCGCCGAGAAGGTGAAGGAGATCTCGTGGAGCCTGGAGGCCGGTCGTCAGCATCTCGTCCTCGCCCCGAGCATCGTCGACATCGCCGGCCCGCGCCTGCACACCAGGCCCGTCGCCGGCCTGCCCCTCATCCACGTCGAGACGCCGAAATTCTCGAGGGGGCAGAGCTTCCTGAAGAGGTCCGTCGACCTGGTGGCCGCGAGCATCGGACTGGTGCTCCTCAGCCCGGTCCTGCTGTTCCTGACCGTCGCGGTGCGGCTGTCGAGCGAGGGTCCGGTCCTCTTCCGCCAGATCCGCGTCGGCTTTCGCGGGCGGGAGTTCACCATGTTCAAGTTCCGCTCGATGGTCGTCAACGCCGAGGAGCTGCGCGCGCAGCTGACCGCCCAGCAGCGGGATTCCGGCAACGAGGTGCTGTTCAAGATGAAGAACGATCCGCGGGTCACGCCTATCGGGCGCGTGATGCGGAAATTCAGCCTCGACGAGCTCCCCCAGCTCTTCAACGTGATCGGCGGCTCGATGTCGCTGGTCGGACCGCGTCCCCCCTTGCCGTCAGAGGTGGCGGTCTACGCCGACCACGTCCACAGACGTTTCCTCGCCAAGCCCGGTATCACCGGCCTCTGGCAGGTCAGCGGGCGATCATCCCTCTCCTGGGAGGATTCGGTGCGACTCGATCTGTCGTACGTGGAGAACTGGACGCTTCTGGGCGATTTCGTCATCCTCGGCAAAACGGCTCGCGCAGCGCTCGCTCCCGGCGAGACCGCTGCGTGACGCGGTCTGCGCCGCCCGCTCCGGCCCTGCTTCTATCGCCGTCGGTTCTCTCCGCGGAAATCTGAAAGGCTCTCATCGTGCGTCTGTCTGTCATAGGTTGCGGATACTTGGGAGCCGTCCACGCGGCGGCGATGGCCTCGATCGGCCACGATGTGGTGGGAATCGACGTCGACGAGCGGAAGATCGAGACGCTGTCGAGGGGCGAAGCGCCGTTCTTCGAGCCCGGGCTGCAGGAGATCCTCACCGAGGGCATCGCCTCGGGGCGGTTGTCCTTCACGACCGACATGTCGGCTGCGCAAGGGGCGGCGGTGCACTTCATCGGCGTCGGCACGCCGCAGCAATCCGGCGGGCACGCGGCGGATCTGACCTACGTCGATGCGGCCGTCGACGCGCTCGCTCCTTTCCTCTCCCCGGGTGATGTGGTCGCCGGCAAGTCGACCGTCCCGGTCGGCACCGCCGCTCGTCTGGCACCGCGGGTGGCCGAGCGCGGCGCGGTGCTCGTGTGGAACCCGGAGTTCCTGCGGGAAGGATGGGCGGTCCAAGACACCGTCGACCCCGATCGATTGGTCGCGGGTGTCCCCTCGAGCGACGGGTCTCCCACCGACGAAGGCGAGCGCACCGCCGAGATCCTCCGCGAGGTCTACCACCCGTCCATCGCCAAGGGGACGCCCTTCATCGTCACCGACTACGCGACGGCCGAACTGGTGAAGGTCGCCGCGAACGCGTTCCTCGCCACCAAGATCAGCTTCATCAACGCCATGGCCGAGATCGCTGAGGTGACGGGCGCCGATGTGACCACCCTGGCCGACGCGCTCGGTCACGACGTCCGAATCGGGCGCCGCTTCCTCGGCGCGGGCATCGGTTTCGGGGGCGGGTGCCTCCCGAAGGACATCCGAGCCTTCTCGGCGCGCGCCGAGGAGCTCGGCCGCGGAGCTTCCGTCGCTTTCCTCCGCGAGGTCGACGCCATCAATCTCCGCCGCCGAGACCGCGCTGTCGAGCTCGCCACCAGCGCGCTGGGCGGCAGCGTCTTCGGTGCGAAGATCGCCGTCCTGGGAGCCGCTTTCAAACCGCACAGCGACGACATCCGCGACTCCCCGGCGCTCGACGTCGCCGTCCGACTGCACGGCCTGGGGGCCCGGGTCACCCTGACGGACCCCGCGGCGATCGACAACGCCCGCCGTATGCACCCGCAACTCACCTACGATGCGGACCTCGATGCCACCCTTCGGGACGCGGACGCGGTCATCGTCGTGACCGAGTGGGACGAGTACCGTCGGCACCTCAGCCCCGAACACGCGGCCTCGTTGGCGCGCGGCCGCATCGTGATCGACGGTCGCAACTGCCTCGATCCGGTGGCGTGGCGCGCCGCGGGATGGACCTATCACGGCATGGGTCGCCCCTGACGACGCAGAACGACCGGCGCCGCTCGCACGAGACCGACCCTCGCCGCCGTTCCTGACTTTTCGGCGATCCCTCGTGACGAAACCCCCGTGCGGCACGTCTTCGTCGTGACGGATCTCGCGTCGCGGCCCCCGGCCGCCCAAACCCCGAGGTCCTGATCGACAAGGAGGATGCCATGCGCAACAAGCTCATCGTGATCGGTGCCGTCGCCCTGCTCGCCTACGTGATCGGCACCCGCAGCCCGCGCGTCCAGGTCAAGAGTCGCGAATCGGTGGGCCACCAGGTGGTGCGTCTGTGGAACGACCCACGCGCCCGCAAGCGCCGCCACAAGGCCGCGAAGAAGGCGGCCGGCGCCGCTGAGAAGCGCGCCCGGAGGACGCTGCGCGATCTGCGGAAGTAGCCCCGGACGCGACCGGGCACGGCCACTGCGGGGTAGGACCGGGCAGGGGGCTCCTCCTCGCGCCCACCCGGTCTGTGCCGTCGCGCGCGGCGGCGTGTGGACCCGAGCGGGGTCGTCGCGGCGATCGCCGTCGCGGCCCACCACTCATCGCCTCTGTCGGAGCCGCCCTTCGGCAGCGTTGCCGTCACTCATCCGTGCCGGATCGTCTGTGGATAACCGGCTGGTGCCTCACGTGCGCATGTATAAATAGGCATGCTTGCGATAACACCCCGCCTCGCTCCCGCCACCGACCCCGACGACCTCCTCGCAGGATTCGCACCACCATGCCGGTCGTGCGGGGGCACCGTCGAGCCCCTCCAGCGGGGACGCGCAGCCTGGTGGCACTGTCCTCGATGCGGCCTCGCTCGAATCGACTGAGCCGCACCCGGCTACGCTGACCACGTGATGGCCAGCATCCTGATCTCGATCACCGCCGTCGTCTCGGCGGTACTCGTCGGGTTCGTCGCGCGTCGGGTCCTCGGGACCGCGGTCGGTTGGCCGCGGAGCATCGTCGTGGGGCTCCTGGTCTTCCTCCTGGGAGTGCCGTCGGCGGGGTGGACCCTGCGACAGACGGGTCTGCCCGATGCCTCGGCATCCATTCCCTCCGAAGACGTGTGGATCTGGGCGGGATTGATCACGCTCTCGCTCGCGTGGGTCTTCGCCCTCGGGGTCGCCGCCCTCGTGGCGAGCGAGGCGATCTTCCCGACCCGCCCGCTGCCCAACCCGATCGATGTGGTCCGGGCCGCGCTCCGCCAGCGCAAGCGGACCCGACGGTATCTGGAGATCCTCGCGATCGCGTCGCGCCACGGCGTCGGTTGGCTCTTCCACGGCGGCCGCGCCCGCGTGGAGGAGCAGCTCAGCACCTCCGAGGAACGTGCCCGCGCCATTGTGGCGACCCTGAACGACGCCGGCGTCAGCTTCGTCAAGCTGGGCCAGGTGCTGTCCACCCGACGAGACCTCGTGCCGGAGCCGTACCTGAGCGCCCTCGCCTCTCTGCAGACGAATGCGACGACCCTCCCCTGGGACACCGTGCGATCGGTCATCGAAGCAGACCTGGGGCGATCCATCGACTCCGTGTTCGCCGAGGTCGATCCCCTTCCCCTTGCCGCAGCCTCGGTCGCACAGGTGCACCGGGCCCGACTGCTCGACGGCACGGCCGTGGTCGTCAAAGTGCAGCGACCCGCGGCTCGCGCGCAAGTGGAGGCGGATGCCGACATCATCGGGCGTCTCGCTCATCGAGCCGAGGCGCGCACGCGCGTCGGTCGCGACCTCCGGATCGAGTCCGTCGCCCGCGGGTTCACCGCCACTCTGCTCGAGGAGCTCGACTATCGCATCGAGGCACGCAACACCCAGATGATCGGATCGACCCTCGAACTGATCGATCGCGCGGAGCCCGACCGACGAGGCCTCATCACCGTCCCGGACATCTTCTCCGAGGCCTCCGGCCAGCGAGTGCTCACGATGGGGCTCGTCGACGGAACGGCTCTGAGCGACTCCGCGGCTCGAATCGCCCTCCTCGACCCCGCCCAGCGCGATCGCCTCGCGGAGACACTGATGGCGACGGTCCTCGAGCAGATCCTGGTCTACGGGGTGTTCCACGCCGACCTGCACCCGGGCAACGTCGTGCTGAAGACCGACGGCACCCTCGGCCTCATCGATTTCGGCGCCGTCGGCATCATCGAGCGGAGCCGACGCCAGCACATGACGGCTTTCCTCCTCGCCGCTCTCAGCGAGAACGATGTCGCGGCCACCGACGCGCTCCTGCTCATCGTCGATGCGCCCGAAGACGTGGATCTGGAGGCCTTCCGGCATGACATCGGCGTCGTCCTGACCACGGAGCATCTGCGCACGAGCGGTCACGGCTCGATCTTCACCCGGATGGTCGATGTGATCCGCCAGCATCACATCGCTTTGCCGGGCGAGCTGGCTTCCGCCTTCCGCAGTTTCGCCACCCTCGAGGGCTGTCTCCGGGTCATCGTCGACGAGTTCGACATGGTCGGTCGGGCGCTTCCCCTCATGCCGACCCTGCTGCGCCGGACGGTGTCGGTCAAACGCATGGCCACCGACGCCCAGGCCCAGGCGGTGATCGCCCTCGCTCGTCTCGAACAGATACCGCGCCGCCTCGATGCGCTGCTCACCGGGGTTGAGAAGGGCTCCATCGGCATCACCCTTCGCAGCGCCGACGGAGAGGACGTCAGCGGCATCCTCGGTCGGGCCACGGGCGAGATCGCCTCCACCCTGGTCTCGATCGCAGCGGTGGTCATCGCCGTGGTCCTGGTGATCGCGGGGGGAGGCCCCGTCCTCGGGGGATCCATCACGTTGTTCGCGGTGCTCGGCGCGGTGGTCGGGCTCTTCGGCTTCCTCGGTCTCCTTCGTATCGTGCGCAGAACGTTCGGCCGCCGCGGCTGAGGCCTGCGCACCCGGGGGCACTCTCTCGGAACGGGCGGCGCGTGTCTACAGTGTTCCGTGCCCACCGATCGATCGTCTTCCCGTCGCCGCTACGTCGCGACGGCGGTGACGGCCGTCTATCTCGCCGCCCTGGGCGTCATCCTGCTCTGGCCCGACCATCTCGACCGCAACGCGGGCGCCGCGTACGCCGTCCTCTACGAGCTCTTCCCCGGGGCGACCCCCCGAACCATGGACTTCGGTCTCAACGTCGTCCTGTTCGTCCCTTTCGGCGTCGTCCTGGGGGTGGTCCTGAGAGGACACCCATGGCGGCTCCTCGGTATCGCCTGCGCCGTCCCGCTTCTCGTCGAGATCTTCCAGGGGGTCTTCCTCCCCGGGCGTACGAGCAGCGCTGTCGATGTGGTCGCCAACGCGCTGGGTGCTCTCATCGGGGCGGCCGCGATGGCTCTGGGGCGGAGACTGCTCATCGACCGACGCACTCGACCCCGTCGCTGACTTCACCGGGGTCAGTCGATGTCGCGCTCCGGTCCGAGGAGGCCGCTGATCTCGGCGTCGCTCCGGACACCGGCCACGAGCGCGCGGGCGGCATGCACCGGGACGGACACGGATACGCCGACACCGGTCTCCACGACGACCCAGGTCTCGACGTCTGCGGCTCGCCGCAGCAGGCCGATCTCCACCTCGGTGGCGACGCCGACGCCGTGCACCTCGGAGTCGCGCACGCGAGCGCTGACCCCGATACCCGCACTGCGGTGGTCTTCATCGTCGGGATGAACGGTTGCGCCGTGCTCGGTGACGCACCAGGCGAAAACACACCCCCGGGCGTCTCGGTTCTGTTCGTTTCGCCGTGCAGTCATGCGTGACACCTCTCTGTCGGGGCCGTCGCTGTCGGCGACCCTGAAACCGGTGGGCACGAACGCATTACATCGCGAACCTCCGACACCGCCCTCACCGACCGGGAGGGAGACCCTTCGGCGGGGTGGGGATCAGGTCACGAAGCGGGATGCCGAGCACGTCCGAGAGCGCGACGAGGGTCCGAAGGCGCGGATTCGCGGCGGTGCCGGGATTGGACTCGCCCTTTTCGAGCTTCCGATAGGTGAAGGTCGCGAGGCCCGCCGCGTGGGCGACCTGCTCCTGGGACATTCGCTTCTCGGCGCGGGCGCGGATCATTCGCACGCCCAGCTCGCGGGCGAACTCTGTCCAGGGGTCGGGCGCGTCGTTCATGAGACCAGCTTGATCGGCGGTCAACGCTCACGTGAACATGTTTACATGCCTCCCATCGACACGCGGGGCTCTCCGTCGCGGTGACCCGAACGGGTGGCACGCCTGCGCAACCAGGTGAGGTGGCGGGTGAGCATCGGGGCGCCGGGGGCTCGCTGTCTCGGGGCGAACGCGCGGACGACCCGCGACGGCATGCGGCTTTCGCCGGTTTCACCCGACACCGCACGACCAGGCGCCGGGGCCGGGCACCCGACCGAGGCACAAGAGTCCCGCCGCCCATCGGCCTCCCGTCCGCGGAACAGGGCTCCCGAAGAGCCCTCCGAGCGGCGAACGGGGAGCGCTCAACGCTGTGCGTCTCACTCACCGAGTCGCCCGAACCCCGGCCGCGGCTCACCCCCTAACGGCGCCGTCTCCGCGCCCCGGACATCGACGCCCCTCGGCTGGGTCGCGGGTGCCGACGCTCGGTGGGCGCGTCCGCCCACACCCCCAATCCGCCGGCCAGATCCACACTCCCCTGCTTCCGGGAAGGACAGAGAGCGACCTGGAGAGGGTGATGCGGAAGGGGTGAGAAGGGGATGACGCGGGGGGTGAAAGAGGTCGCATTCGCCACCTCGTCGCGCGCATCACCCCCAGGATCGTGTCGACGAGGCGTCGCTTCGCCACGTCGACCGCCGACCCACCCGAAGGGGCGGCGGTCCTTCCCCACATGGAGGTTCGAATGTTGATCGATGCGGATGCCGCTCCCGCCGGCGCACGAGCCGCCCGCCGCACGAGCCGGTTCTGGGCGCCACGCCCTGAGGCACTGGACCGCCTCGGAGCAGCCTTGGGCAGTGACGTCGTCCTGCTTCGCGGCCCGGCCGGCGTCGGGAAGACGTCGCTTCTGCGTCAGTTCGCGGCAACGCTCGAGGCAGACCCGGAGCGCGGCGTCCAATCCATCGACGGCAGCCTCACCTCACCGGAGGCCCTCCCCCGCATCGTCGAAGCCTTCGCGGACGGGCCCGCCTCCCACGTCCTGCTGATCGACAATCACGTCGAGGGACTCGGACTCTCGACCGATCACCTCCTCCACCTCCTGCGTGCCGACAGCAGCCTTCGAATCGTGGTCGCCACCCGTCAGCCGACCGGCCTCGAGAGCCCGCTCATCGCTCTCGAGTTCGATGTGCAGGTGCTGCCCGCGTGCGACTTGCTCATGACCCGCGACGAGGTGGCATCCGTCCTGACCCTGAACGGGGTCGAATCGACCGAGATCGCCGTCGACGAGCTGGTGGCGCTCACCCACGGGTGGCCCGCCCTCGTCCAGCTGGCGAGCGCACGACTGCGCCTGGAGGGCCTCCCCCTGCGCACGCGAGCCGAAGCCGCCGCCGCGGCGGCGTATGCGGGCACCACCTTCACCCACGACATGGAAGAGCGTCTGGCCATGCCGGTGACAGACGACGTCCGCTTGCTGGCGGTCGCCCCTTATGTCACCGAGTCGCTCGCGGACGCCCTGGGCCTCGACTCGACGACGGGTACGACGCGTGATCTCCTCGACCACCTCCAGAGCGCGGGCTTCGTCTGGCCCAGCGCGACGCGCGTTCTCCTGGCCGAGCCGGTTCGCGAGCGCTGGCTGGAGGAGATCTCCGCTCGGCAGCCTGCGCTCGTGTCCGCGGCGAGGCTGCGTCTGCTCGACCATCTCATGTCGGGAGGGGAGCCGCTCCTCGCGGCCCAGCTCGCGGCAGACGCACAGCAGTGGACGACCCTGGCCCGCGTCCTTCGACGGTCGGGGCCGGAGATCTGGGCGCGCAACGCCGACGGCTTCTCGCGCATGCTCGGCCAGCTGAGGTCCAACTCTTCGGTCTCGCCGGTCGTCGTCGACGCATTGCTCGCGCTCGACCCCGATACCGCAGCGTCCCCGGAGACCCCGTCGCTCGCCGCCTCCGTCCTCAGTGACCTTCCCGACGCCAAGAGCGTCGCCGTGGGGGATGCCGAGGCCCTCATCATCCGCGCGGGCCTGCACCGCGCCGCGGGGCGGTTCGCTCTCGCCGGCGAAGCGTCCGGCATGCTGTCCGACGCCCTCCGCGGAGCGCAGGACCTCGATCCCGAGACGGCGGCGGAGGGGTGGTATCAGGTCGCGATGACCTTCCTCGCGATGGGCAGACTGCGGGACGCGAGCGTGTCCATGACGCTCTCCGATCGAGTCGCGCCGCCCGCCCACAGGCTCCGTGCTCGCGGAGCGCTGGCCGTCATCGCCCTCCTCGAGGGCGACGTCCGCACGGCGCGCTCCATCGTGGAGGAGAACAGCACAGACAGCTGGGTGGCCTCGCCGTGGGGAGAAGGGCTCCGACTGGCATCCGCGTGGGTTCTGCTCGAAGCCGGAGAAGCCGGAGAAGCCCGCGCCCTTCTCGACGCTCTGCCCGCGACCGCCGCGGCTCGGGAATTGTGGCCCTTCGCTGCCTCGACCCACATCCTGTCGTGCCTGCTGTCGGGCGCAGCGTCCGACGCACTCGGGCTCTTCCGCACCTGGATGGCACGAGCCCGAAGCACCCCGCCATCGCACTATCAGTCGGTGCAGATCCTCATGACGCGGGCGAAAGTGCTGATCGCGCTCCGGCAGGCACGAGAGGCGCTCGCGCTGTTCGAGGGCCCTTTCGCGCTCTCCTCTCTCACCGCTCCCGCTATCGCCCTGTCGCAGCTGTACGCCGGGCGATCACACGAGGCGTTCGTCATGAGCGTCAAGTGGGGGCTCCACCACGAACCCTCCCCGCGGGCTGCTCTCGAAAGCTTGGTCGTGAGCGTCGTGGCGGACGTGCGACTGAACGGCGTCAGCTCACACCGCTCCACCGTTCAACGCGCCGAGGCCTTGAGCATCCGGCATGATCTGTGGAGCCCGTGGAGCGCTGTCGCGCCCGAGGACCGCGCACGGGTCATCAAGATCCTCTCGTCTTCGTCACGCGAGCAGATCGAGGCGAGGACGTCGTTGTTCGCGTCCTCGGTCAGCGTGCCTCGTCTGACCAAGCGCGAGCATGTGGTGTTGAGCCAGCTCACTCCGACCTCGACGATCGCCGACATCGCGCGTGCGCTCGTCGTGTCGCCGAACACCGTCAAGACGCAGCTGCAGAGTCTCTATCGCAAGCTCGAGGTGTCGGACCGCTCGAGTGCGATTCGCGCCGCACACGCCTGGGGGCTCATCGAGAACGACCTGGACGCGTGACGGTACGGTCTCGCCGCCGTCGGCGTGACCGCCCCATCATCAGGCGCGCGGCAGCGAGCAGCACGACGACGACCAGGATGCCGGGAACCGACAGCGGCACGCCCGCTCCCCGAAGGACGGCGAGGATGACGACGAAAGCGGCCACGGGCGCCAGCCAGGCGAGGACGCGGAGCAATCGTCGGAGGGTCACGGCTCCCACGCTAATGCGTCACACGTCGGGCATCTTCGCGCGGGCTCGTCGTTCGTCGGCGGCGACCTGCAGACCGAACACCCCGAACCACGCGATGGCCAAGGTGGCGGCGGTGAACTCGAGGTTCCCACCGAGCGTCGTGTCGCCCCGGGAGAGAGCGATCATCGCGCCACTGAACGATGTCAGACCGACAGCGACGAGCGTGACGACGGAAGCCGCGCGCATCCAGGGGCGCCGCCGGATGGCGGCGACCTGCCCCATCGCGACGATCGCCAGGACGAACCCGAGGACGGCGAAGGAGATGTGGATCAGATCCTGAGGGAGGGCTCCCTCCGTGAAGGGAATGGGGCATCCGGGCGAGCAGGTGACGACAGATGCCACCCCGAAGCACAACCCGCACACGAGCAGCGTCGTGGCGACGGGCCACCCGACGACATATCCCCCGCCCCGAAGCACCAAGGACCGGTCGACGAGGACGGCGGCGATCGCGAGCAGGAGAAGAGCCGTGTTGAAAAGGGGCGCGGTCGGCATCGCCGTGGCGCCGAGCTGGCTGACGTACTGCACGCTCGGCTCCCACAAGCGACAGACCCAGATGAGCACCGCGCTGAGGAAAGCCGCGATACCCCCGGCCGTCGCCAAGCGGACGACGGGTGCGGTTCGCGTCCGGGCTACCCGCGTGACGGGCCGCTCGACGGTCTCGGTCATCGGCTCCTCCTCCAACGGGCTCGGCCACACTATCGTCTCGCCCTCGCTGCACCCGGCATCGGGGTGATCTGTGGGCCTGCGGGGGTGATATCCGGGCGCTGAAGCCGACGATCACCGTCAATGGGGCTGATGCTGTTCTGTGCGGGCAGAGAACAGCCTCACGTGCGTGCCGGGGGGCCGCACTGTTCGACGCTGATTCTCTGCCCGCGCCTCATCGCATCGCGTATCCGTCACAGGGAAGACCACACACCTCTTCCGCGTGACAGGTAGAGCGGACACGCGGGGCGGCACCATTGCTCACCCACCGCCTCTGCGCGATGCTCAATCGCCGCGACGCCGACGGCGTCCTCGCGAGATGACGAAGACCGCGCCGACGACGATGACGGCCGCCGCCAGGAGCGGGATCAAGACGAAGGCGAACCGCCCCGCCTCGGCTTCCGGGGCGGGCTCCTCCTGCACCGCGCCCGCGACAAGGGACTCACCCGAGCTGATCGAGATGCTGATTCCACGCGCCGTCGGGCTCGCCGTGCTGTCCTCGTGGAGCGACGCGGTGCCGCTGTCGCGGACGACCTGCGTCGGAACCACGGCATCGGCAGGCCCCGAGGGAAGGAGGAACAGCGCAGCGATGAGGGCGGTGGCGGACAGTGCGGTGGTGATGGAGCGCACGGACGGATCCCTTCGTCGGAGCCGCTACGGTAACCAGCGACGGCCCCTCCCGAGCGGTGGTAGACGCGGCCGCCCGCAACCGGTATGACCTTCGCAGGCACTCCGCGCATAGGCTGTCGACAAGCCCGCAACCGGAGGAAGGGGTGCGATGGACTCGCGGTCTCCACGCCCGATCGGGTTCGCGCTGTGCGTCGTCGCGGTGATGGTGCTGGCCGCCCCGACGCTCGTCCTTCCCGCCGATTCCCCGACCGAGCCCAAGCTCGTCTTCGCCGCCGCCGGAGCGATCATCTTCGCTGTCGCCGTTCTACGGATTCGCCGAGAGCCCGCCGCGCGGGCCCCGGAGGCGCGTTCAGACGACGACGTCAGCGATCGCTGAGAGCGGCGATCTCTTCAGGGCTGAGGATCGAGATCGGTTCGGTGGGTACATCCCACGTCGGAAGGGTCTTCACATCTGCTCCTGTGACGGATTCGAGGGCGTGAGCCGAGAGCTGAGGGCTCGGAGTACCCGAGACCAGGACACGGTGCAGGATGCGCGCCGAGACGAGGCGGACTCGCCCAAAGCCGACCGAGCGGTGGCCGCGTCGGCGTACGTGCCGACGTATCGCGCGTGACAGTCGAACACGAAGAACGCCTCGGGCGAGCGGCGATCCACGTAGCCGGCGAAGTCCCCGTCCCGCCGGGCGACCGAGAGGTCGTCGTCGAGCCGCGACCAGACGATCGCCCCGACGAGGGGACGGGGCGCCGACAGGATCACGCCGCGCGGACGAGGGAGCGCGTCGGCTTCGACGTCGCAGCCGTCCGCACCGGAGCGGACGCCGCGGCGGGCTCGTCGAGAGCGATGTCGAGGCTGAGACCGCGCGACGAGTTGGCGTCGTTGGCCATGCGCTTCAGCAGGTTCTGATCGAGCGCCTCGGGCTGTTCCGAATCGAAGACGAAGCGCAGGGGAATCGACGGCTGCAGCCAGATGGTCGAACGACCGGTCGGCTCGTCCTGTCCGTGGACCCACGACAGGGTGAAGCTCTCTCCCCGGCGGAGCTTGGTCGCGACGACGACCTTGACGTGCGCCAACATGCGGTCGTCGATGCTGATCGGCTCGGTTGTCGTGCCGTAGTAAAGCTTCGCCATGATGTACCCCTCTGATCGTTGCTCGCAATTTAACTTACTAGGTAGACTAGCGAATAGGCAAGCGAGATATTAGGAGCCCGATGTCGATCGAGAAGACGGCACCTCCGTCGTACTGGTACAGCGACAGCACCGACGATGAGCGTGGAGCGCGGGTCATGGAGGCGATGCGGGCCTACCGTTCGGCCGAGATGGCGATGCGCCGGCGCACGCAGGGCTCGATGGCCATGGGAGAGAACGAGCTGCTCGTGCTTCGGTTCCTGACCAGGGCCACCTCCTCCGGCCGCGATGTCACTCCGGTCGATCTGGCGCGTCACCTCGGTGTCTCCACGGCCTCCGTGACCGCCCTCCTGGACCGACTCGAGCGATCCGGGCATCTGGAGCGCCGCCCGCACCCCTCCGACCGGCGGAAGGTTCTCGTCTCCACCACCTCCCACGCCGATGAGGAGATGCGGGACACCCTCGCCTCCATGCACGACCGCATGATGCAGGCCACTCGCGGTATGACCGAGAGCGAGACCGTAGCGGTCACCGCTTTCCTTCAGCGCATGCGATGCGCCGTCGCCGACGTGTGCGACACGGCGGGCCCGTCGTGCTGTGCGCTGATCGCGGAGCGGGCGGACGCTCCCATCGTCCGTTCCGCCGGGGACATCGCTCCCCCGAACGCCGCCTGACGGGCGGTCACTCCGCGACGCGGATCACCTCGGCGATCACGCGCGGGTCGGCGAGCACGCGGAAGTGCCCGCCTCCGGCGAGCACGACGTTGCGGGCACCGGCGAGCTCGCTTCCCTCGGGGATATGCGGGTCGAACGGACCGAACACCGAGACGATGCGCGTATTCACCGCGGCCGACGCGGCGAGCGCCTTCATCGTCGCGTCGCCCGAGGCGAAGGCACGCAGCGAAGGCGTCGGCATGAGGCGGCTGTACCGAGACCCGCCGAACGGAGTGGCGACCGCAACCATCGCACGCACGCGCTCACCGGCAGGGCTGAAGGCCATGACGTGCTTGCCGATGAGTCCGCCCTTGCTGTGCGCGACGAGCACCACGTCGTCCAGACCCCGAGAGAGCAGCAGGGCGGCAACCCGTCCGGCGGATTCCGCGATCGGTCGCCGGTTGCCGCCGAGTTCCGTCACGACGTGCACGGGGTGGCCGCGTTCGTGGAGGGCCCGCGCGAGCGGCTCGAGGAAGCGCCAGGTCTCGTAGATGCCCGGGAGCAGGACGACCGGCGTGCCTTCGCCCTCGGCGAGGAGGTCCGCGGCGTCGCGGCCGAGAAGAGCCCGTGCCTGGGCGCGAATCGCGTAGACGTAGTCGCGCGCCCACCATCCCGCGTCGCGCAGAACGGTACGGATCCGCTGCGGCACGGTGGTCACGGCGTCCTTCGACATTCCTTCATCGTGCCGCGCCGACGCACGCGGGCCGGGCGGGTTGCCGCACACATCGAGCCGTGCGATGCAACCCCGGGATCAGCGAATCGGGGTCGACCGTACCGTGTGGCCATGGACATCTCAGACATCCGCTGGAACGAGCCCGCCCGCCAGAAGATCCTCGACGACGCCGACGCCGTGCTGCGCGAGGCCGTCGTCGCGATCGCCCGTGACAGCGACGGGATCTCGTCGGACGAGGCGTTCGCGCAGATCAATGCGCGCATCAAGGATCGCTTCATCGACTACGAGCCCGGCCCGGACATCCGTACGTACGCGGACGCCATCGCGGCGGGCGAGATCCCCACGGACTCCTGAGCCGCGGACGAGAGGAGACCCCGTGCGCATGCACGGGGCCTCCTTCGCATTACCTGAGAGGACGCTCGGCACCGTCGGCAGCGGCGTAGCCTTCCGGTACCCGGCCCCGGCATCGCCGGCGCGGACGACGTCGATCTCGGCGTCTCCGACGACTCCCGCCCGTCGAGCCCGCCCCCCATACGGGGCTCCGGACGGGAGTCGTCGTCCGGGTCAGCTGTCTTCGCCGTAGCCGCGGATGCTGCGGATGTCGTCTTCGAGCTCTCGCTGCGCGGGGTCGTCGTCCTCGTGGACTGCGGCGTCGGCGGCACCGCTGCTGCTGCGCGCCCGCCTTCTTCTCTTCCACGCCCGCGTCGGTCGCGCCGTCCATGACGGGGGCGTCCTGCGTCTCTTCGCGATCGGTCATCGTGGTCCTCCTCGAACAGGTCGTTTCCGGCATCCTGCGGCCTCGAGGGCGTCAGCGGCCGGGGCTTGCGCTCCCCCGGCCGCGGATGCTCACTGCCCGTGGTGTCCCGGGTGGCGACGCTCGAGCGCCGAGCCTTCGACGTCGACGTTCGGCACGATGCGATCGAGCCACTTGGGCAGCCACCAGGCGGCGCCGCCCAGCACGTGCATGATCGCGGGCATCAGCAGCATACGAACGATGAACGCGTCGAAGAGCACTCCGAGGCCGAGCCCTAGACCGAACGATTTGATGATGACGGCCTCCGAGGTGATGAAGCCCGAGAACACCGAGATCATGATGATCGCCGCAGCGATCACCACGGTGCGGCCCGCCCGGAAGCCCTGCGCCACGGCCAGCCGCGGAGCGGCGCCGTGCGCCCAGGCCTCACGCATGCCGGTGGTCAGGAACAGCTGGTAATCCATCGCCAGGCCGAACAGGATGCCGACCAGGATCACCGGCAGGAAGCTCAGGATCGGTCCGGGGTTGTGTACCCCGAACAGGCCGCCGAGCCATCCCCACTGGAAGACCGCGGTGACTGCTCCGTACGTCGCGAACAGGGACAGCACGAAGCCGAGGGTGGCGATCAGCGGTACGAGCAGAGAGCGGAAGACCATGACCATGATGAGGAACGACAGACCGACGACGACCACGAGGTAGATCGGCAGAACGTCCGCCAACCCCTCGGAGATGTCGATGTTGATGGCCGCCGCGCCCGCGACGCCGAGGTCGATGTCTCCGTCGACAGGGGGGAGCGACCGCAGGTCGCGCACCAGCCGATCGGTGGACACCGCGTTCGGCCCCTCGGCGGGGATGACCTGGAAGGCGGCGAGCGTGCGGTCCTCGGACACCGCGACGGGTGCCACCGCCACCACGTCGTCCTGAGAGAAGAGCTCGCGGGCCACGTCGAGCTGCAGGCCCTGGACGTCGGCCTCGGCGGTACCGGCGGGGAGCGCGGCCGTCACGAGAAGCGGGGCGTTGGATCCGGCGCCGAAAGCCTCCTCGCTCCAGGTGAAGGCTTTGTACCCGGTGGAGTCCTCGGCTTCGCTACCGCCGTCGGGCAACCCCAGGCGCATCGAGAGAGCGGGGATGGCGATCACGAGAAGCACCACGGTCGCCACGAGCATGGTCACGGTGGCGCGCACCGTCGACATCGGGCGCACGGCCCGTCCGTTCGTCGCGACCGGGCCGGTCTCGGCTCGGGCGGCGCGGCGCGGGTGCTCGACGGCGCCGGATGCGGCGGTCGCGCGAGCGCGCGCCTTGCGGCCGAGGATGCGCATGCCCGCGAGCCCGAGCAGGGCGGGAGTCAGCGACACGGCGATCAGCACCGCGACGAGGACGCTCACCGCCCCCGCGGTTCCCATCAGGCCGAGGAACGGGATGCCGGTGATGTTCAGCGCCAGCAACGCGACGATGACCGTGGACCCGGCGAAGACGACGGCGTTGCCCGCCGTCCCGTTGGCGAGCCCGATCGATTCGCGGACATCCGCCCCCGACAGAAGCTGCTTGCGGTGGCGGTAGAGGATGAAGAGCGCGTAGTCGATGCCGACCGCGAGCCCCAGCATCACCCCGAGGAAGGGCGTGACGGATGCCATCTGGATCACACCCGAGAACGACAGCGTCGCCATGGCACCGATCGCCACGCCGACGATCGCGGTGGCGATCGGGAACGAGGCCGCCAGGAGCGATCCCAGCACGACGACGAGGACGATGCCGGCGATGGCGACGCCCACGACTTCGCCGACCCCGAAGATCTCGGGCACGCCCTGCGAGATCTCGGTGTTGAACGCCACGCCGACACCGGGAACCGGGTCGGCGGTGAAGTGCTCGACGACCGCTTCCTTCGACGCCTCGGTGAGTTCAAGTCGGGGCTTGTCGAACGAGACGTTGACGATCGCCGTCGAGCCGTCTTCGGACACCAGACGGATGGCATCCGCGAAGCCGAGCAGCTCGGCACCGTCGTCGAGCTGGGTCTGCTGGGCGTCGATCTGGGCGAGGCCTTCGGTCAGCTGCGCCTGCTGCTGCTCGAGAGCGGAGCGCTGCTGGTCGATCTGCTGCTGCTGCGCCTGGAGGGCGGACAGCTGCCTCTGCTTCTGGGCAGCGGGCAGCGGCGCGGCCTCGACCTGCGCCTTCCCCTGGTCGAGCTGCTGCTGGCCGGCCTCGAGCTGGGCCTTGCCGGCGTCGAGCTGCTGCTGGCCCGATTGCGCCTGGCCTCGAGCCGCATCGAGTTTCTGCCGGCCGTCGACGACCTGCTGACGCTGGTCCTCGAGCTGCTGCTGAGCGCTGAACGGGTCGGTGACGCGAGCCACGTCGGGCAGGTCGCTCGCCGAGGACACCAGGGCCGAGATCGCGGTCCGCTGGTCGTCGGTGAGGCTCGAGCCGTCATCGGTGCGGAAGACCACGGCCCCGGAGGCGCCGGAGAAGTCGGGAAGCTCGCCCTGAAGTTCGGAGATCACGTCTCCGGATGCCGTTCCCGGGATGTCGAAACTCGAGCTGAGCCCCTTGTACCCGACGAGGAAGCCGCCCACGACGACGCCGAGGATCACGGCCCAGGCGACGATCACCGTCCACGCGCGGCGCGCCGCGAACGTTCCGAGGCGGTGCAGCAGTTCAGCCATGGGGATGTTCCTCTCGTGCGGTGCACGCGAGGGAGCACCGTCGGCTCCGACAAGTCCGGGCAAAGATAACACGCACCGTCTCGTCTCGTTTTGCCGCGCGATCGTTCAGAATGTGTGTCATGACCCTTCCGCGCAGTGGACCCGTCCGCAGCGAGGCGGCACGCCTGGCGATCCTCGACGCGGCCGTCGCACTGTTCGTCGAGCGCGGCTACGACCACCTCACGATCGAGGGCATCGCTCGACGTGCGGGCGTGGGCAAACAGACCATCTACCGGTGGTGGGCGAGCAAGGGCGACGTCATCGCCGAGGCCATCCTCGAGGGGCGCATCCTCGGCGGTCAGCGAGAGCTGCCCGACACGGGCGACCCCCGAACCGATCTCGCCGCCTGGCTGACGGACCTCTTCACCCTGCGAGCGAGTCCCGACGGAGAGGGGTTGCTGCGATCTCTCGTGGCCGCCGCGGCGGGCAGCGCCGAGACCGGTCGACGGCTCCGGGCCGAGATCCTCGCCGCCCCGCTCACCGAGAGCCTCTCGCGGGCCATGGGCGGCGTCACCGGCCCCCGACTGCACGCCGCCGCCGACGCCCTGCTCGGAGCCGTGATCCTGCGGGCCCTCAGCCGCGAGGAGTTCGACGCAGAAGACATGCTCACCCTCGTAGACGCGATCGTGGGCAGCGCTCCCCCGCACTGAGAGATCGGCCGGGTCACGGCATCCGGATACCACAACGGCGAAGCCGACGTCCAGACCGGGCGCGCACAGTCGCATGACGTACAATCGTGTTCAGCAAGGGGAGTACTCCCACCGCGACGTTCTCGTCAATACGGATCACGCCATCGTGAGCCCGGGACGTCGGCCCGTTTCCGGGTGGAGGAGACCTTGGTGTCTTGTCGCACACCTACTCACCCTTGGAGGTCGCCATGGGCGTAACCCCTTTGATCTGGATCATCACGATCGCGATCACCATCGCGTTCTTCGTGTTCGAATTCTTCGCTCACGTCCGCAAGCCCCATGAGCCCTCGATCGCCGAGTCAGCCCGCTGGTCGGCTTTCTACATCGGTCTGGCCCTGCTGTTCGGCGTCGGGATCGGCGTGTTCTCCGAATGGACCTACGGCGGGGAGTACTTCGCCGGGTACCTGACCGAGAAGGCCCTCTCGATCGACAACCTCTTCGTGTTCCTGATCATCATGACGGGGTTCGCGGTGCCGAAGATCTACCAGCAGAAGGTGCTGATGATCGGCATCGTCATCGCGCTGATCATGCGCGGCGCGTTCATCGCGGTGGGCGCGGCGCTGATCGAGAACTTCTCCTGGATCTTCTACATCTTCGGTGCCCTGCTGCTCTTCCTCGCCTACCGCCAGGCCTTCTCGCACGGCGAGAGCGACCCCGCCAACGGCAAGTTCATGCGCTTCGTCCGTCGCGTCCTCCCCGTGAGCGAGGAGTACAACGACGACAAGCTGACCGTCCGCAAGAACGGAAAGCGCTTCGTCACCCCGATGCTGCTGGTCATCATCGCGATCGGCTTCATCGACCTCGTCTTCGCCGTCGACTCGATTCCGGCCATCTACGGCCTGACGAACGAGGCATACATCGTCTTCACCGCCAACGCCTTCGCACTCATGGGACTGCGCCAGCTGTACTTCCTCATCGGCGGCCTGCTGGAGCGTCTCGTCTACCTTGCACAGGGCCTCGCCGTCATCCTGGCGTTCATCGGCGTGAAACTCGTCTTCCACGCTCTCCACGTCAACGAGCTGCCCTTCGTCAACGGCGGGGAACCGCTGCTGTGGGTTCCGGAGATCCCCATCTGGTTCTCGTTGCTGTTCATCGCGGGAACGGTGGCCGTGGCGACGTTCCTCAGCCTCCGCAAGACCCGCAACGACGACAAGAAGAAGGATCGCGAGACCTTCGACGGCGAGAAGGTCATCCACGCCCCCGAGGACTGACGTCCGAACGAAGGGCCCGCGGCGACGGCCGCGGGCCCTTCGTCGTTCCTGCCGCATCCCCGCGGTGAGCGCAACCCCGGCGATCGGCGGGCACCGCCGCCCTACCGTGGCCGACATGACGCGATTCGGCTACACCCTCATGACCGAGCAGAGCGGCCCCAAAGCCCTCGTCGACTACGCCGTCGGCGCGGAACGCGCCGGCTACGACTTCCTCGTCTCGAGCGACCACTACTCCCCGTGGCTGACCAGCCAGGGCCACGCCCCTTACGCCTGGACCGTGCTCGGAGCGGTCGCGCAGGCCACCACCGATGTCGAGTTGATGACCTACGTCACCTGCCCGACGGTCCGGTATCACCCCGCCGTCGTCGCTCAGAAGGCCGCCACCCTGCAGCTGCTGTCCGACGGCCGCTTCACGCTGGGGCTCGGGTCGGGTGAGAACCTGAACGAGCACGTGGTGGGCGAGGGATGGCCGGCCGTCCACGCGCGGCAGGACATGCTCGTCGAGGCGATCGAGATCATCCGTGCTCTGCACACCGGGGATCTGGTCACCTACGACGGCGAGTACTTCCGCGTCGACTCGGCTCGCGTGTGGGACGCCCCCGAGGGCGGCGTCCCGATCGGTGTCGCCGTCTCCGGCGAGCACTCGATCGCGCGCTTCGCCCCTCTCGGCGACCACCTCATCACCACCGAGCCCGACGGCGAGCTGATCCAGGGCTGGGACGAGCACCACGAGGGCGCGTCCCGCAAGATCGGTCAGATCCCCATCAGCTGGGACCCCGACAAGGAGACCGCGATCGCCCGCGCCCACGACCAGTTCCGGTGGTTCGCGGGCGGGTGGGCCGTGAATGCCGATCTGCCCACGCCGGCCGGCTTCGCGGGCGCGTCGCAGTTCGTCCGGCCGGAAGATGTGGCCGAGTCCATCGCGTGCGGTCCCGACCTCGACGAGCTCGCCGAGAGCGTGCGTCCCTTCATCGACGCGGGCTTCACCGACATCGCCATCGTTCAGGTGGGTGACGCGCAGCAACAGCGCTTCGTCGACGAGATCGCCGCACCCCTGCTCGAGAAGCTTCGAGCTCTCTGATGGTTCGGGGTGCGCTCCACGCGCACCCCGAACTCACCGACGGCCGACGTATCCCGCCTCGGCGACCCACCGTTCGAGCTTCCACACGGGAAGACGGAAGATCCGCGCGACGGTGACGACCGAGTGGCCGGCCTCGGCGGCGGCGGCCACCGCGAACTCGCGGAGCGAATCGAAATCACGCCCCGCGAGGATCCCCTCACGCAGATCCGAGAATGTGCGAGGTTCCCGCGGTGCGGCGGCAGTGCTCGGCGCGACGAGCACGTAGCGGGGACTCCCCTTCCCGCCCTGGTGGGACGCGGAATCGTGAACCCCCGAAGCTGCGGCTGACGGGGCCGGAGGCTGATCGGTATCCGATGCGTGCACGACGGTGGCGTCTGCTTCCGCGGCCCACGGCGCCGGCGGAAGCGGGCCTCCCCCGATCTTCTGGGTCGACGGGATCGGTGCCGGATCGGGCGCGCTCGGCTGCGCGAGACCGATCGGCTCCGGCATATCGGCGCCGGCCCTCGCTGTGGTCCATGAAGCGGCGGGGAGTTCGTCGCCCCACACCACCTCGCTCGGAACCACGTAGGGGCTCGGCGCGGGGACTTCGGAAGAGGCGGACATCCATGGCGCGGGCGGAAGCTCCCCGCCCCACGTCACCTCGTGCGACACGTCAGGACGGCTCGACTCATCGCGATCGAAGCCGCCTCGCGCGGTCTCGCCGAAAAGCTCCGAGAGTTCGATCTCGAAGGTCTCCGCGAGGGCCACGAGGGTCGCGAGCGATGCCGTCGAGCGCCCGGACTCGATCGCGCGTACGCGGGATTCCGAGATCCCCGCCTCGAACGACAGGGCGACGACGCTGAGATCGCGCTCGCGCCGCAGCTCGCGCACGCGATCGGCGAGCGCGTTCAGCACAGCATCGAGGCGGACGTCGGTGGCCACGTGGGTCATCGCTCCCCCGCGGAACGATCTGACGAGGTGTACGGCCCCCGTTCGGCGATCCGCGCGCCCCGAATGCTCGTTCCCTCGACGAGATACTGACGGCGGACCGGGGGACGTGCGTCCCCCGCGCCGAGCGCTTCTGCCGACACCGTGCTCCCTCTCGGACGTAGATACGTCGATTCGTGTCCGGGGGAGACACTGAACACTATCGCGTCCGACGCTCGCCCGACGGCCCGACCTGCCGAATAAGGTGGGCGCATGCGCCGCCCCTCGCTCCTCGCCGGGGTCATCACCGGGGTCGTGGCCCTCTCCTCCTGCTCGGCTGAGGTCCCCTCCGTCCCGCCCTCCGCCGCTCTCCCACCCCGAGCCGCAATCGACTACCAGCTGGGCGGCCCCTACGACCCGCCGGATTCCGTACAGATCGTGGTTCGCGACCGCACCGCGCAGCCGGCCGAGGGGGCGTACTCCATCTGTTACGTCAACGCCTTCCAAACACAGCCTGGCGAGCAGAGCGACTGGCCCGCGAGCACCACACTGTCTCGCAGCGGTGCACCCGTCATCGACCCCGCCTGGCCCGACGAGGTCATCCTCGACACCTCGACCGCCGACAAGCGCGCCCTCATCGCCCAGACCGTCGCTCCGTGGATCCGAGGGTGCGCGGCATCCGGATTCCGCGCGGTCGAATTCGACAACCTCGACACCTTCACGCGCACCGACGGCGCGATGAGCTTCGACGACAACGCGGCTCTCGCTCGAGTGCTCGTCGACCTCGCGCACTCCTCGGGTCTGGCCGCGGGGCAGAAGAACGCCGCGGAGTTCGCGGCCGCGCTGAAAGACGCGGCGGGCTTCGACTTCGCCGTCGCCGAGGAATGCGCCGCTTTCGCGGAGTGCGACGCCTACACCGGGGTGTACGGCGACCAGGTCATCGATATCGAGTACGCCGATCGACTCCCGCGAACCTTCGCCGACGTGTGCGCGGATGCCGCGACCCCGGCTTCGACGGTCCTGCGCGATCGGAAGCTCTCGACACCGACGGATCCCGACTACGTCTTCGCCACGTGCGCGGATCGGTCGGGCTGACCGGCGGCTCTCGCACGCCGGTCAGCCGCTCTCACACGCCGTCGCGCAGGTCGCGGAAGAACGTGTCGACGTGAGTGCGCAGCGCCTCCACCCGGCGGTCGCGAGCCGCAGCCGCATCGTGACCGAGGTAGGCCGGTGGATCCAGACGCCGCGCGTTGCGGGAGCATTCGAACCGCGCGCACACCAGGGTGCCGACGGTGTTCCCCGCGCGTCCGGCCTTGCCCGCCCGACGCGCGGAGAAGAACACGACGTCGTTCGGCAGCGTGACATCGGAACACCATGAGCACTGCGGGCGCGTGCGTGTGGGCTGCTCGGTCTGCCGAAGTTGCAGGCCGACGGGGCTTCCGTCGATCTCGGCGATCACGAAGCCGAGCAGCGGGGTCTTGGCGTCGCGCCAACCGAAGTAGTCGAGACGGTCCCACGCGGTGGCGTCGAGGTCGGCGGGAACGACGATCGAGCTGCGTTCGCGGAGCGAGACGTTCACGAAGCTGGATCGAATGGCGGAAGAAGAGAGAGCGTGCATGGGACGTCCAGTCGATGGGCCGCGGCGCGCGCGGCGGCGCGGCGGCGCGCGCGGCGGCGCGGCGACGAACGCGCGATCGGATCGCGCGGCGATGCGCCCGTCACGAAGAGGACGAGCGAGGAGGGCGCTCACCCGGCAGAGCGGGGCACCCGCGCCGGTCACCCGGCGAGGAAGACGGCCTGGACAGTGCCTGTGCCGTCGGCGCTCCACGCGCCGACGACCCCCTCACGCCCGGAGGGCATCGACGAGGTGATGGGGGACATGGCCCCAGGATACGCCGATCAGGCGCGAAACGCTGCCGAACCGAGCACACGCTCGACGGCCATCTCGAGGACGACGCGGTCGGGGTTGGGGCGCGGCTGACGGTAGCGCGCCGCGTACAGCTCGACCGCGTGCGCCACGGCATCCGGATCATCGCTCACCCGAGCAGCGCCCTCGAAGCTGATCCACTGCGCGCCGTCGACAGAGCAGATCGAGGCGCGGCCGCTGCGCTCGGCATTGACGAACTTCTGCGTCCCGCGCGATCCGATCACCCGGACGACACCGTCCTCGTAGGTGAACCCGACGGGCACCGCGTGCACGCGACCCGAGCGCCCCACGGTCGACAGGGTGGCCAGGTGGTACTCGCGGAGGAAGGAGAGGGCGTCGTCGGTCAGCACTGTTCCAGGGTGCCACGTCCGACGAGGTCGGTGACCGTCTTGTCGGCGGCATCCCATCGTCGAATCCCGACGGCCCGGCCCGAGATGTCTCTCCCGCCGTTGTCCGCGAGGACACCCAGCGCCTCGCCCATGCGCTCCAGCGGAACCCGCCGAGCCAGGGTGACATGCGCGGTCCACGCGCCCGGCACCGTGTGGTCGACGTCGGAACCGGGTCCGGCGAGCTCGTGGATGCGGGTGTGCAGAGCCAGCAGCGCCAGCGAGGGTACGACCGTGCGAGCGATGACACGATGCCGTCCCGCACCGAAGAGCACCGGGGCACCGAGCACGAGCGAGAGGGGGAAGATCTCTTGCAGGACGGCAGCGTCGAACGGTGCCAGTGCGGATCGGACGAGCAACGTCACGTGGGGCCGGTTGCTCTCTCCCCGATGCCGCGCCTGGCTCGGCAGATCCGCGGCGAGCAGGGCATCCCACTCCGCGCGGACGGCGGCGTCGGTCTCGTGATCGAAGACGAGCTCGAGGCTGACGACGTCCGTCATCGAGGAGTCACCGGGTCGACCACCACGCGGCCGCCACGAGCAGCGGCTGGAAGAACAGCCGCCCGAAGCGCTTCTTGTCGGTGTCGAGCCCGAACGCCGAGCGTCCCTTACGCCATTGATCGATGTTGCCGGGGAAGATGGCCACGAAGAAGGCCGCGAGCGCAGCACCGATGCGGCGCCGCTCTTTGGGAAGGACCAGCAGCGACAGTCCGAATGCGGCCTCCACGACCCCGGATGCCACGACCACGGCGTCGCGATCGAGAGGACCTTTCTCCACGAGAGCGTCGGGCACCTGCGCCTGGAAGTCCCGACGCGCGAAGGTCAGGTGTGAGACACCGGCGAACACCATCGCCAGGGCGAGAGCCCAGCGCACAACAGATTTCATGGACTCACCGTAGGGTGCCCGTCTGTCGCACAGGTCGGGCTTGACGGCACCCGCCACGGAAGTCCCGCCCGGCCATCGCCGACCGCTACGACACACGTCCCGATTGCGCAACCCCAGGCCTCCCACGTCGCGCGGCGATTGACTGTCACCAGACGAAGGAGGTGCACCGTGACCATGACCGACCCCGCCACCCGCGAGAGCCGGGAGCAGGACCTGGATGCCCTCCTCGTGCGCGCGGCGATGGGCGACTGCGACGCTTTCGTGGAGTTCTACGACGCGACGGCACCGCGGATCTATGCGGTGCTGTTGTCGCTGACGGGTGTCGCGGGGATCGCTGACACTCTGCTCGAGGGAATCTACGTCGAAGCGTGGGAGCGCATGCGAGGGCGAACCGCTCCCCCGTGCCCGGGTGTCGAGTGGGTATCGTCGATCGCCCACCGGCACGCGCGAGCGCACCGCTGAGAACTCGACGATTCAGCGCGCGTCGGAGGTGACGGCCTCGGTGACGTCGTCGAGCTCCAGAGTCAGGCCTCCGGAAGAGTTCGCGGAATTCGCGAGCGAGTGAAGGAGCGCCGGGTCGAGGACCTCGGCTTCCGCGGAGGCGAAGACGAATCGCAGCGGAATGGACGGCTGTATCCACAGGGTGCTCCGGCCGGTCGGTTCACCGGAGGGATGCCGCCATGACATCGTGAAGCTCTCCCCGCGCCGCAGCTTGGTCGCGACGACGACTTTGATGTGAGCGAGGATGCGGTCGGGCATGCGGATCGGACTCGCGGAAGACCCGTAGAACAGTGAGCCCATCGGCCTCTCCTTCCCGGGTGCGTCCTGCCGGAAATGATACGAGATCACGACCGTCGTGCATATGAACCGAGAAAGAAGTCTCGACGCGACCCCAGGTTGTTGGACTGGAGCCGGAATAAGCCGGTCGGCTGGAATCTCGGCAACCTAACTAGACTGCTCAGACGGGGCCCAACCCCGAGGAGACCTATGACGCTCGAGACCGAACACGATCACGCGAAGACGGCAGCGCGCGCGGTAGAACGGCTCCGCTTGGCGGAAGCGCGGCTTGCTCGTCGCCGGCAGTCCGATTGCGGCCCCAGCGAGAATGCCCGCGCGGCGATGAGGCTCATCCTGGAACGCGCGGATGCCGGGGGGAGCCTGACGCCGACCGAGATCGCACAGTCCTTGGGCATCTCCACAGCGTCGGTGACAGGAATGCTCGACCGCCTGCGCGCGGGCGGCCTCGTCGACTTCGTCGCCAACCCGTCGGACCGCCGGAGCAAGTTCGTCGTCCCGTTCGATCGCGACACAGACCCGGATGCGATCGATCCTGTGACCGCCCGCGTCCGCGAGTTCGCCCTGGGACTGCCCAGCGACACCGCCGACCAGATCGCCGCATTCCTCGACCGTGTCCGAGAGGTCGTCGACGCCGAATGCGCCTGAGTCGGCTCAGCCCGACGACGTCAGGACGGACTCGGGGTCGGGCTCGGCCGTGACGCTGAGTCCTTGCGGGGAGCTGGCTTCGTCCATGAGGTCCTCGATCCACCGACGATTCAGCTGCGGCGCACGACTGCCGTAGAAGTGAAAGACGAGCGGGATGGACGGAGAGATCCAGAGCGTACGCGTGCCGCTGCCGTCGCCCATCGGGAAGTGGAACATGAACGACTCGCCTCTACGCAGCTTGTTCATGAAGACCATGCGAAGGTGGGAGAGCGTCCGATCTTCGATATCGAACGAATGACCCGCGGTGTTGTAAACCAGTTTTCCCACGAAGTGAGTCTATATCGCTTCACCCGATTAACTACCTCGACCCCGGCGGGTGCCACCTCGACTAGAGTTCCGAACGTGGCGAGATCATCTCGGCCGAAGCGGCCCCGACGACGGCTCCCCCGCGCGCTTCTCGTCGCTGGCGCAGTCGTCGCGATCGTGGCGGTCATCGCGGGAATCGGCGTCGTCGGAAGCCTGGTGACCACTCTCTTCCAGACCCTGTCGGCGAAACCACCGGCCGTCGACACCCGGATCGTCGCACCGAACGAGTCCAAGGCCGCCCAGGCCGCTCGCTCGGGCGGTGGCGACGCCGACGAGGTCGCCGCCGCGCAGTGGCTCTCCTTGCAGCCCACCACCTACTGGCTCACCCCCGAGATCGACCCCGTCGACGAGGTGTGGGATCGCATCGCACACCTCGCAGCGGAAGCTCGCGATCAGAAGGCGTCGCTCTCGATAGCGGTCTACGGGCTGCCCGACCGCGACTGCGGAAACCACTCGGCCGGAGGCCTCGACCCCTCGTCATACGCGCAATGGACGAAACGCATCGGCGATGCCCTGCGCAACGCGTCGGACCTCCAGAAGATCGTCGTGCTCGAACCCGACAGCATCGCTTTGTCCTCCTCGTGCGGGTCCGTGAGCGATCGCGCCGGGTACTTGCAGCAAGCTGTCGAGAGCATCCGTGGCACCAACACGTGGATATACATCGACGGCGGCCACTCCGCCTGGCACCCTGCCGCTGAAATGGCGGGGCTCATCCGGGCGATGGGGATTCTGCCCGAAGTGCGCGGCGTCGCCCTGAACGTCTCGAACTACCAGGACACCGCCGCCGAGTTCGCCTACGCGCACGCCCTGTCCGATCTTCTCGGAGGCACTCACGCCGTGATCGACACCTCGCGCAACGGCGCAGGGCCGGCGGGCTCGGAATGGTGCAATCCCTCCGACCGCCTGGTCGGCAGCCCGGGCGGCTCGTACGGCGACGACGTCGTCGACACCAACCTGTGGATCAAGCCTGCGGGCGAGAGCGACGGCGAGTGCAACGGCGGTCCCGCCGCGGGCGTGTGGTGGCCCGCCGCGGCAGCGGAACTGACACGCGAACAGCGCTGAGCTCCGAGTCGACCGCGTCGCAGCCGCGATGTGTGCCAAAATTGCGCTCGTCGCGCTGCGACGCCGCGACTCGGGGAAGAACGCGGGCACGGTCCCGTGCGAAGCCGGAAGAGTGGGTGACATGAGCGACAGCACCGAGATGCTGAAAACAGCCGTGATCGTGGAAGACGATCCCGATATCCGCCACCTGCTTGTCGAAGTGCTCGAGTCTGCGGGGTTCTCGACCGTCTCCGTCGGGAACGGCATCGACGGGGTTCGCGCTGTCATCGCGTATCAGCCGCTGATCACCACGCTGGACGTCAACATGCCGGGCATCGACGGCTTCGAAGCCGCGCGTCGAATTCGTCAGAAGAGCGACACCTACATCATCATGCTCACCGGTCTCGAAGAAGAGGCCGACGTCGTGCTCGGCCTCGGCGCCGGCGCCGACGAGTACGTCGTGAAGCCGTTCCGCCCCCGCGAGCTTCGCGCGCGCATCGAAGCGCTGCTCCGCCGCCCCCGCGCCGGGGAGTCCGCCGCTTCCTCGGCCCCCCGCCAAGACAGCGTGGGCCCGTCCTTCCCCGCCGGGCGCCCCGAGGCACCCGTCGCACCGCAGGCGGCGAATGCCCCTTCCACGGCGGCCGTCATCGTGCCGTCCTCCCAGGGCCCGGAGCCGCGCGAGGCTGCGCCGGGTGGCGAGATCGTCCCCCGCTCGGCGGCCGGAGAACTCACGCCCACCGGTGGCGCCTGGGTGGCTCACCGAGATCTGCTGCTCGATCCCGACAGCCGCCTCGTGCGCGTCGGCGGGGAGGAGCTGGAACTCACCCGCACGGAGTTCGACCTGCTCGCGACCCTGATGGAGTCCAAGCGGCGGGTGCGCAGCAAGGCCGACCTCACTCTGGTCCTGCGCGGCGAGTCGTACGTGACGAGCTACTTCGTCGGAGAAGCCGACAAGCGGGCGATCGAAGCGCACATGACCAACCTGCGCCGCAAGCTCGGCGACAACCCGGCCAACCCGCGTTACATCGAAACGGTACGCGGGGTGGGCTATCGCCTCACCTCGGAGTTGCTCTCCACTCCCTGACGCCCCTAGACATGACGGATGCCTCGACCCTCCCCAGGGCCGAGGCATCCGTGTTTCTGATGCGTTCGGGCGTATCAGATCTTGCGTCCGTCAGACCTTGAAGCCGTGGTGGCGACGGACGAGCTTGGAGAACATGAGGAGCGTCTGAAGAACGGTCACGACGCCGACGATGGGCCAACCGATCCACAGGATCGACGACTGCACCATGGGGCCGACCATGACCCAGATCACCGCGAGGGCGATGGCGACGGCGATGAGCACGACCATCGGCGTCCAGTGTCCGAGTCCCCCACCGCGCTCGGCCTTGGCCTGCATCGCCCAGTTGTCGACCTTCTTGCGCGAGAGGAATCGGGTCCACGAGCGGACGAAGTGACTGATACGGATCCACATGAAGATCTCCGCGGGGAAGAACAGCACCGCGAACAGGACGTCTGTGCGGTCGACGTTCTTCATCGTGCGGGCGATGCGGAGGTTCAGCAGCATGGCGATCACCGGCGGGATGAGCCACAGCGGCGAGAAGACGAAGGCGTGGATCGTCAGCGACCCGGCGAGAAGGGTCAGGAAGGCCACGCGGACGAAGAGGTTCGTGAGCATGCCGAAGTTCTCGAACCAACGCAGACGGAGATTCGGGTGGAACGGTTGCCCCTTGGTGTCGCCGCGCTGTCCGGGCCACATCAGCTCGATGGCGCCATAGGTCCACTTCACCTGCTGGGCGTCGTAACCGGAGAGCGTGGTCATGCCGCCCACATCGGCGCGGGCGTACGGGCTGATCTTGGTCAAGTAGCCCGCGCTCTTGATCTGCAGGGACAGCAGGGAGTCCTCGACCTCGGAGTCCTTCACCCACGGGGTGCTCTGGTGGTTCTGTTTCATCGCGTCGCGCAGGGCGTTGGTGGAGAAAATCGAGAACTGACCGCCGAGCACCGCCATGTTGCGACCGCGCAGCATGTTCTGCAGGTTGAACGCCGCGAACTGCGTGCGCTGGCCGGCGGTGAGGAACCGGGCGACGAGGCCCTTGATGGGCTTGTCGTCGATCGTGTAGATCGCAGAGATACCGCCGATGCGGGAGTCGGAGATCGCCTCGGTCTCGAGGTACTCGACGGCCTTGCTGTCGGCGATGGTGTCTCCGTCGACGCCGAGGAGGTAGTCGTACCCCTCGACGAGGGAGTACCCGTAGTTGAGCGCGCCGACCTTCTTGTCGGGGTTCTTGCCGATGTCGTGGACGAAGACCTCGGTGAACTGCTCCCCGAGCTCGGTGCTCAGCTCGTGCGGGCCGCTGTACTCGGAAGCGATCTTCACCGTGGCGTCGGAGGTGTTGTTGACGACCACGTGGATGACGTCCGGCACGCGGGTCTGAGCGAGCAACGCCTCGATGACGTCAGCGATCGACTCTTCCTCGTTGTAGGCGGGGATGACGCAACCGATCGTGGAACGGTGCACCGACGTGTTCTCGAGCACCGCGGCGAAGTCATCGGCGAAGCCGTGCTCGCCTGCGGCTCCCAGCGCGCCCGGGTGCATATCGAAGTCCCGGGTGTGGGGGGTGAAGCTGCGCGCATCGGTCATGGCGGTGTCTTCCTGTCGGTTCTCGCGGCGTATCGGCCGAGTTCCACTCTGGTAGGTTCGCCGCAAGACGACCGCTGCACACGACCACCGTCCCCGCAAGATTTCCGCAAGATTGCGACGGGCACCTGAAGGAGACGACCGTCCGTGATCGTCCTCGCTCTGCTGGCATCCATCGCCGCCGCGGGCGTCGCCCTCACCATGCTGTTCCTGGCGCACGGGCGACCCGAGGACGACCGCGGCGGACCACGCGCGGACATGGTCCGGTATTTCGGCATGGCGGCCATCGCCGCTTTACTGTGCGGGGCGCTGAACGTGATGGAGACCGCGTGGGACTCCGTGGCAGCCGCGGCCGCCGGGAACGCGACCAACGTCATGGCGGTCGGTCTTCTCTGGGCGGGCGCGCGACGACTGAACGGTCGGCGCGCAATCGGCGCGATCAGCACCGGCGCCGGTGGCATCCTGCTCTTGGGCCTGACCTTCCTCGTGCCCCTCGACGATGCAACCCTCCTGAAGACGGCCGGCCTCGTCGTGTTCTCGGCTCTCGGCGCGCTCGAGTGCGCTCGCTCTCCCGTGGGGCGACTGAGCGGAGCTCGTCTGCTCTCCTGGACCCTGAGCCTGTACGCGCTCTACAACCTCGCCCGTCTGCTCGCCGCCGCCGTCTCCGGTATGGCGCCGCTGCTGCGTCACGGCCCCGTCTCCCCCGAGACCACGGCTGCGGTCAGCGCAATCGCGATCGCGCTGGTCTCGGTCGGCGCCGTATGGATCGGTCGCCAGCTCGACGACGACCCCGCTCCCGGCACCCGTGCGCACGACCGTGGCACTCTGCGTCGCGAGACCGCACGGCTCATCGTCGAGCACCCCGGTGTGCGGGCGACCCTCGTGCGCGTTCCCGAGATCGATCTGATCCGCGCTGCCCACAGCAGCGAGCGCGGCGAAACGATGCTGCGCACCGTGTCGGACGCCGCCGCCGACGTCCTACCCGATGTCGTGACCGGGATGCCCACCCGCGACACGGTCTTCGTCGTCCACCCCGCCGCGACAGCTGCGGCAGAGGTCGAAGAGTCTTTGCGACGCGCATTCGCGCGACGCATGCCCTCGATCGACTACGACGACGTCCCCGACCTCGTCTTCGAGCACTACCTTCTGAGGGACGTCGATGATCTCTCCT
Organism: Microbacterium sp. SORGH_AS_0454; assembly: GCF_031453395.1. Classification (NCBI taxonomy): domain Bacteria; kingdom Bacillati; phylum Actinomycetota; class Actinomycetes; order Micrococcales; family Microbacteriaceae; genus Microbacterium; species Microbacterium sp. SORGH_AS_0454. The sequence continues at coordinate 369,030 of NZ_JAVIYS010000001.1, forward strand.
GGCTCATGGAGAGCCGCCGGGCACGGCCTCGCCTGCGGCAGCCGAGAGCCGACTGAGGCGGGTCAGCCCTGGTCGGTCGACGTGCCCCAGCCCGGAGCGCGCCCGGTCGAGCTCGATGTGCCCGTGCTGGTGCCGCTCGACGACTGTCCCTCGTCCGCGAAGATCGCGATGGGGAGGTACTGGTACACGGTCTGCTGGCTGAAGGAGGAGTCCGTGTTCGCGGCGCCCTCGACAGCCACGTTCAGTGCGAACTCCAGCGTGATGCCGTACGTGTCCGCCGGGAGCTGGCGGATGGACGTCGTCGGCACCAGGAGTCCGCCCTGGAAGCTGTTGAGGAGAAGCCCCCGGTCCGAACGCAGGGTGTCCGAAGGGACCAGCGTTCGCGGATCGGCGCTGAACTGGAACGGGCTCGAGACCTGGCCGCCGGTCTGAGCGGTCTGCGAGGTGATGGAGATGGACGACACGTAGACGCGCCGCTTCTGCGCGAGGACCGCCTTCTCGTCGACGCGATCGTCGACGATGTTGACGGCGAAACCGAGCTGCTTCTCGTTCGTCGCGGTCCACTCCATCGTGCGCTTGGGGTCGACCGCCCAGACATCGAGGCGCAGCTCGAGGCCATCGGCGACCTCCGAGGTCAGCCGCACCGACCCGTCGTAGGTGAACTGGGAGTCGAAAGGCTTGGTCCCCGCCGAGGCCTGCGGCGCGGGCGTCGCCACGACGACGGACTGGTTGCTCCCCGCTTGCCCGGGGAACGCACCGAGCACATCGGTGATCTGACTGCAACCGGACAGGACAGTCGGCAGGGCGAGGGCGAGGGCGACGGTCGCGGCTGCTGCGCGCACACGACGGCGAGGGGGCATGCTCACAGGTGTCTCCTGAGGAAGGGCGCGGAACGCGCGGGAGGTCGATGATCGACCATCACACTGCGGGATGCAGGCCTCAGGGGGAGTCTGACCGGACGGCGTGATCGGGACCACGCGGGGCGAGCAGAGACAGGATGGCGCGCAGAAGACTACACCACTCTCTATACACTCGGAGAATGGCATCCATGAGGAGTGTTCCTCCGGCGATTCCTTCGGAGGGCACCCCCGACGACGACGCGACCAACCCGGGCAGCCGCACCCGGTCGATTTGGCTTCTTCAGCTCGTGCTGGGGGCGAGCGTCGTCATCACGGTCCTGCTGGTCCAGGCCCTCGAGCCGTCCCTGTTCTCCCTGTGGCCGTTCTCCTCCGGCGTGGGCGTCATCATCGCCCTGACGGCGATAGCGATCGTCGTGCCCTGGCAGAAGATCCCCCGGTCCGTGGTCGCGGCCGTTCCGTTCGGCGACATCCTCGGCATCGGTCTTCTGAGCTTCGGCACCGATCTGCGCTTCGGTTTCTTCTGGGTCTTTCCCATCATCTGGATCGCCACCCACTTCACCCTCGTGTACCTCATCTCCGCGCTCAGCACGGTCGGCATGATCATCGTGGTGGACGCCACGGTGAACGCCTCCGGCCCGGCGACAGCGCTCAGGCTGATCGTCGTTCTGCTCTCCCTGACGTTCATCGGCATCACCTCCTTCCTCTCAGCGCGGCAGACGAGGGCGTTCAAGCAATTGCTGCGGCGCCAGGCCAGCCGACTCCAGGGGACCCTCCAGCGCGTGTCGGGCCAGGAACGCCGGGTGTCGCAGATGCTGAACGGGCTCGACACCGGCATCGCCCGCCTGTCCGCGGACGGCGAAGTGCTGGCGCTGAACGACACGTATGTCGCCCTGTACGGGGTCGAACGCGACGAACCGCAGCGTCCGGGGGCGGCGGTCGAATACGCGACGCTCCGCGGAGAGCCCCTCCCCGAGGCCGAGCGTCCCTTCGCGCGGGCATCGCGCGGAGAGCAGTTCGACGACGAGCGCGTCTGGCTCTTCGATCCCCATGGCGAATGGCACGCACTCTCGGCATCGACACGCCGACTCGTCTCCTCCGACGAGCCCGAGAGCACGCTGCTCATCGTCCACGACATCACCGCGCTGATCGAGTCCGAACGTGCGCGCGAGCGCCTCGCGGCGACGGTGTCTCATGAGTTGCGTAACCCGCTGACCGCCATCATCGGCCACGCCGATCTCGCCCTCGACGACCCCGACCTCTCCCCCAAGGTGCGAGAGCAGCTCGAGGTGATCGCCGGCGCCGGCGAGCGCATGCAGAAGCTCATCTCCGAGATCCTCGCCACCTCGAGGGGGGTGTTCCGCGAATCCTCCTCCCCCGCCGCCGCCGATGCCAGCCGCATCATCGCCTCGTCGCTGGCGTCTTTCCGCCCCGCCGCGGCAGCACGCCGCGTGAGCGTGATCGACGAGCTGCCCGACACCGCAGAGGTGGTGGGGGATGCATTCCGCCTTCGGCAGGCGTTCGACAACATCCTGAGCAACGCGATCAAGTACACGCCCGCGGGAGGCACGATCCGCATCTCCGGCGAACTCTCGCCAGACGATGTCGTCCTCCACTTCGCCGACACCGGCATCGGAATTCATCCCGACGACCTCGAGCGGGTCTTCGACCCGTACTTCCGCGCGCAGTCGGTGCGAGAGAGTCCCACTCCCGGCACCGGGCTCGGCATGGGCATCATCCGGAGCATCGTCGAGGAACAGGGAGGTTCTCTCTTCCTCGAGAGCGAGTTGGGTGCCGGCACGACGGTGACGGTCATCCTCCCCTCCCGCATCGAGGCCGGAACACCGTGATGCCGTCCGATGTCCTGACGAACCTGGGTTTGGCTCAGGCCACGGTCGCCACTCTCGGCAGCCTCATGATCATCGGCCTGGGATTTCTGCACCGCCCCTCCCGCTCCGCCCTTCTGTGGTCTCTGGCGTTCGTTCTGGCGATGTCGAGCACCTGGGTCTCGGTGACAGGCGGGGTCATGAACGATGAGACGGTCCGCCGCGCGGGTCTCGGCCTTATGCTCGGCGCGCCCGCACTGATCTGGTCGGGTTTCCGCGCGCGTCGCGGTGCACCTGCCTTTTCCTGGGTGGGCGCGGTCCAAGCGGTGACGACCGCCGCCGTCTTCGTGCTCGTGGACGAGATCAGCGCCTACGGCCTCGCGTTCCGCTTGGCTTTCCTCGGTTCATCCGTGTTCGCAGGGCTCACCGTGTGGGAGCTGCGACGTGCGGCCGACCGTCTCGAGAGGCTCGCCCTGCCTCTGACGGTGGTCTCGTCCGGTTTCGTCGCACTCGGCATCGGCACGCTCGTGTCGGGGCTCGCCGCGCCCACGACCCTGGGCGACCTCGAGCTACCTCGAGTGCTCAACGGACTCGGAATGCTCATCTTCCTGGTGTGCGCGACCGTATCCCTTTTGTACTTCACGTCGGTATCGCCCAGCGGGCGTCGCGCGGCATCGAGTTGGCCGCACTTCATCGTCACCGCGTCAGACCGTCTGGCTCGAGCCCGCCGCGCACGGGAAGAGTCGTGGGCCGTGCTGACGGTTCGCCTCGACAACCCCGCTCAGCTGCGCAGCGCCGCCGGCGAAAGCGGTTGGCTACGTCTCGTAAGTCAGTTCGAGGCCCTCGTCGCCGACACTTTCCCCGCCGAGGCGGACCTGGGCCGGGAGGTCCGAGGACGAGTGGTCGTCGTCGTCTCACGCCCCGACTCGGTGTTGCGCGAGCACGTGCGTACCCTTCTTCGACAAATCACGGAGCTCGATGTCTCCTCCTGCATCGACATCCAGCTCTCGGCGAGCATCGGGTGGGTGCCGGCGGAGACAGCCGACTACGATCTCGCTGCGCTCATCGTCGATGCGGATGCCGCGGCCGGTGAAGCCACCCGTCAGGGCGGCGATCGCTGGGAGCGCGTCCGACCCTGATCAACCGGCGGCGCCACCGCCGGCGATCGCGACGGTCAGCGTGTCACTCGCCGTCTGCTTCGCGAACTCGTTGGAGGTCGGGGTGGTCTGCACGAGGAACTCGAACGTGAACTGCAAGGTGACGAACGTCGCTTCCGCGGGCACCTCGCCGACGTTGAAGGTCTGCGAGTAGCTGTAGGGCGACAGAACGAGGTAGCCGGGCGCATCCGTCTGATCGCTCTGCGGGGCGAGCGCCGAGAAGGACTGCGACGCGTTCCCCGGAACAGCTGTCATCGTGGCGCGCTGGAGATACACCTTCTGCCCGTCGTTGGGCGTCACCGTCGTCTCCATCGACAGGTTCACGGGTTTGAGAGCCGTCGCCGTCCAACGATCCATCGACAGGGTCGACCAGTAGTTCACCGTTGCGGCCACCGAGCCGGCCGTCAGCGCACGCTGCGTGGATCCACTCGACAGGTCGTTACGGACAGGCTGCGGCGCGGCCGTCACCGTCGCCGACGGCGAGGGCGACTCCGGGGACTCACCGCCACCCTGGGCCCACGGCGGCGCTCCACATCCGGTGAGACCGAGGAGGGCCGACACCGCCACGGCAACGCCGATCACTGCCCTGCCGCGACGCCCTGCGAGCACCATGAATCCTCCCCCGGATCGTTTCCCCCAGTGTAGGTGGCCGGAGGATGAGGGCGGTCGGTCTCCCCCGCGGTCTCTCCGTATGCAACACCCCGGGCCGACGGGTCGGTCCGCTAACGACGGACGAGGGGAGCATCCTGACGGCATTGGCGGGCGGAGCCCACGGGCGCACCGGACCTCAGACGGTCCCGGGCCCGCGTCCCTGCGTCACGTCGGCGGTGATGAGGATCGGTAGGTGGTCGCTGAGTCCCTGAGGCAGTGTCTTGATGTGCGCGATGTCGAACCCGATGGACGTCGCGAAATCGTAATGTCCTCGGAAGAACCGGTAGCGCGTGTAGGTGCGGGTATCGCTGAGCGTCAGCTCGTAGCCCTGATCACGGACCTTCTGACCGAGGTTCTCCTTGAAGACCGGGTAGTTGTAGTCCCCGACCATGAGCGCGGGAAGACCCGGTCCGAGGTTCTGCAGCTCCGACAGCGCGGTGCGGATCTGGTGTCGGCGCAGAGAGTTGAGCGCCGTCAGTGGCGCGGCGTGGAACGATGCCACGATGACGTCGCGCCCGTGGTCGATGTCGCGCAGCCGCACGCCGAGCATGCGCTCCTCCGCGGGCTTGAGCACACGGTCGTGCAGAGACTTCTTCAAACCGATCGCACGGACGTCCTCGGCCCGGAACGTGTTCTCCCGGTAGTAGAGGGCGAGGCCGAGACGATTGCGCTGCGTCGCCTCCGCCAACCGGAGCCCGCCGATGTGATCCGGGATGTCCGTACTGTCGCATTCCTGCAGGCAGAGAACATCGGCCTCGTGATTCTCTACGAGGGCGACGAGCTCACCGGCGGCCCGGTGCTTGTTGAGGTTGTACGAGATGACCTTCATGGCGATGTCAGCATACGTCCGCCCGCAGCAGCATCGCCGAGGGGTTGCACATGGTTCTCCCGACGAGATCAGGGAGCCGTGTCCTCGGCATCGCGACGGTTCCGCGTCTGCTCCGCGCGAGCCGCGAGCAGCTCGTCCGCGGGATAACCCACTTCGGCGAGAACCAGGCCCCGCGCGGCCAGGACCTTCGTCTCCGGAATCCGCATGCGCGCCTCCCGGATCGCGACCACGTCGTCGATCCCGATGCGCCCCTCCCCCACCGCGACACACGCACCCACGAGAGCGCGCACCATGCTGTGACAGAAGGCATCGGCCCGGACGTTCGCCACCAGCACCCCGGTGTCGTCCCGACGCCAGTCGTATTCGAGAAGCGTGCGAATGGTCGTCGCGCCCTCGCGGGCCTTGCAGTAGGCGGCGAAATCGTGGAGGCCGATGAGGCGTGAGGCCGCGGCATCCATCGCCTGCCCATCGAGGATGCTTCGAACGTACGTCGTCCGCTGCCTTTCGAGCGGGTCGTATCCCGCCGTGGCGTCGGCGAGACGATAGCTGTACCGCCGCCAGACGGCCGAGAACCGCGCATCGAATCCGGCGGGGGCGAGCGAGGTCCGTAGGACCGTCACGTCGGCGTACCCGCCCAGGATGCCGCGAAGACGACCCGCGAGGGCCGCGATCGCGTCGAGTTCGTCGTTGTCCCGACGGCGCCGCGGCAGACGGCCCGCCTGCTCCTCATCGAGGTCGAGATGGGCGACCTGGCCCGTAGCGTGCACTCCCGCATCGGTCCGCCCGGCGACGACGAGTCGCGGATCGCCTCCGACGACGCGAGCAAGGGCGCTCTCCAGCTCTCCCTGCACGGTCCGTAGCCCCGGTTGACGGGCCCATCCGCGGAAATGCGAACCGTCGTAGGCGATGTCGAGTCGGATGCGCACGGGTCAAGCCTAAGAGCGCGCGCACAGCGAAGACGACGAAGCCCCCACCCGAGTCGGGTGGGGGCTTCGTGCGAGCGAGAAAGCTCAGGCCTTGGCGTCGTCCTGGACGGCGTCGTCGGCTGCAGCCTCGGCGGCGGCGCCTTCCTCGGGCGACTCGGCGCCGGCGTCGGCGGCCTCGTCCGTGGAGGTCTCCTCGGCGGCGGCCTCATCCGCGACGGGCTCCTCGGCGGCCGGCGCAGCCGCCGCGGCGGGAGCCGTAGCAGCCTTGTTGGACGCCTTCTTCGCGACGGGCTCGAGAACGAGCTCGATCACGGCCATGGGAGCATTGTCGCCCTTGCGGTTGCCGACCTTGGTGATGCGGGTGTACCCGCCGTCACGCTCGGCCACCAGCGGCGCGATCTCGGTGAAGAGGGTGTGCACGACCTCTTTGTCGCCGATGACGCTCAGCACGCGACGACGCGCGTGGAGGTCGCCACGCTTGGCGAAGGTGATGAGGCGCTCGGCGAGCGGACGCAGGCGCTTGGCCTTGGTCTCGGTCGTCTTGATGGACTTGTGCGTGTAAAGAGCTGCCGCGAGGTTCGCGAGAAGCAGACGCTCGTGGGCCGGGCCGCCTCCGAGGCGGGGACCCTTCGTGGGCTTAGGCATGTCGTATTACTCCAGGAGAGGTTCGGTCGGGTCCGACAGGGTCAGACGGTTTCTTCGTCGTAGCCGCTGTAGAACTGGGCGCCGTCGAAGCCGGGCACCGAGTCCTTGAGCGACAGGCCGAGGGAGGTGAGCTTGTCGCGCACCTCGTCGACCGACTTCTGACCGAAGTTGCGGATGTTCATCAACTGCGTCTCGGAAAGGGCGACCAGCTCCGAAACGGTGTTGATGCCCTCGCGCTTGAGGCAGTTGTACGAGCGGACCGACAGATCGAGATCCTCGATCGGCATCGACAGCTCGTTGGAGAGGACGGTCTCGACCGGCGCGGGGCCGATCTCGATGCCCTCGGCCTCGACGTTCAGCTCACGGGCGAGGCCGAAGAGCTCGACGAGGGTGCGACCGGCGGAGGCCACGGCGTCGCGCGGGGCGATCGAGGCCTTCGACTCGACGTCGAGGACGAGCTTGTCGAAGTCGGTACGCTCACCGGCACGGGTGGCGTCGACGCGGTAGCTGACCTTGAGCACGGGCGAGTAGATCGAGTCGATCGGGATCTGACCGGCCTCGGCGTACTCGTTGCGGTTCTGGGTCGCCGAGACGTAGCCGCGGCCACGCTCGATGGTGAGCTCGAGCTCGAACTTCGCCGTGTCGTTCAGCGTGGCGATGACCAGCTCGGGGTTGTGCACCTCGACACCCGCGGGAGCGGAGATGTCGGCGGCGGTGACCTCACCGGCGCCGGTCTTGCGCAGGTACGCCGTGATGGGCTCGTCGCGCTCGCTCGAGACGACCAGCTGCTTGATGTTCAGGATGATCTCGGTGACGTCTTCCTTCACGCCCGGGATCGTGCTGAACTCGTGCAGGACGCCGTCGATGCGGATGCTCGTGACGGCCGCGCCGGGGATCGACGACAGGAGGCTGCGACGCAGCGCGTTGCCGATCGTGTAACCGAAGCCGGGCTCCAGCGGCTCGATGACGAAACGGCTGCGGAACTCCCCGATCTTCTCCTCGGTCAGAGTGGGACGCTGTGCGATGAGCACTATGTGTTCCTTTCGATCACGTGCCCGCTATATGACACGTGTAATGGGGTGAGGTGTTGAGTTGTACTCGCGGGATGCCGTGAACCCCGACGATGGCGTCGAGGGTGCGTCGCGGCATCCGGAAGTCTGAGGTCGCGCGTGAGCGCGGCGTTCCCGGGGAGCGGCGAGCACTCCCCGGGAACGGATCGCGTCAGACGCGGCGACGCTTGGGCGGACGGCAGCCGTTGTGGGCCTGGGGCGTCACGTCCTGGATCGAACCGACCTCGAGGCCGGCCGCGGTCAGCGAACGGATCGCGGTCTCACGACCCGAACCCGGACCCTTCACGAAGACGTCGACCTTCTTGACGCCGTGCTCCTGTGCCTGGCGAGCGGCCGACTCCGCGGCCATGCCTGCGGCGTACGGCGTCGACTTGCGCGAGCCCTTGAACCCGACACCGCCGGACGAAGCCCAGCTGATGACGGCACCCGAGGGGTCGGTGATCGAAACGATGGTGTTGTTGAACGTCGACTTGATGTGGGCCTGACCCACGGCGATGTTCTTCTTCTCTTTGCGACGCGGCTTGCGCGCGGCGGACTTGGCCTGTGCCATGTGCGGTTCTCCTGAATCCTGCGCCGGCGGAGGCCTAGCGCGCCTTCTTCTTGCCGGCGACCGTGCGCTTGGGGCCCTTGCGGGTACGCGCGTTCGTCTTCGTGCGCTGGCCGCGCACGGGGAGGCCGCGGCGGTGGCGCAGGCCCTCGTAGGAACCGATCTCGACCTTGCGGCGGATGTCGGCGGCGACCTCGCGACGGAGGTCACCCTCCACCTTGTAGGTGCCTTCGATGTGGTCGCGCAGAGCGACCAACTGGTCGTCGGTGAGGTCCTTGACGCGGATGTCCTGGCTGATGTCCGTTGCGTTCAGGATCTCGACGGAGCGGGTGCGACCCACGCCGTAGATGTAAGTAAGTGCGATCACCACGCGCTTATCGCGCGGGATGTCGACGCCGGCAAGACGTGCCATGCGGCTCTCCTCAGAGTGTGTTGGAGGTGTGGAGCAGGACCGGTGCTCGGGCCTCCGACCCGAGGTGTCCCCCAACCGCGCGAGCGGATGGGATCTGATCCTGCCGTTGTGTATTCAGTTGAAAAGGTGTCGAGCTGGAAGCTCAGCCCTGGCGCTGCTTGTGGCGCGGGTTGCTCTTGCAGATCACCATCACGCGCCCGTGACGACGGATCACCTTGCAGTGGTCGCAGATGGGCTTGACGGAGGGGTTGACCTTCATGATGTTCCTGATTTCGCTGTCTTCGACTCGCGGTTGCGGTCGTTACTTCTCGGCCGGACTCAGCGGTAGCGGTAGACGATACGACCACGAGTGAGGTCGTAGGGGCTCAGTTCGACGACGACGCGGTCCTCCGGGATGATGCGGATGTAGTTCTGCCGCATCTTGCCCGAGATGGTTGCGAGCACTTTGTGCCCGTTCGTCAGCTCGACACGGAACATCGCGTTGGGCAGTGCTTCGGACACCGTGCCCTCGATCTCGATGACACCGTCTTTCTTCGCCATAAACTCGCTCACGCTCAGTTGCAGACCGGCCGGTCTGCGGTGGATGGGGGTTCGATACGTCGACACGCCAATGAAGGCGCAACGCACCAAAGATCAAGCATACGTGGTAATGCCCGACCCGGCAACTCGCCGGGAGCCGCGTCAGCCGTTCAGGCGCGCGACGATGTCCTTCTGCGGGTCACCCGAGAGGTCGGTCTGGTTCTGCAGGACGGTGCCATTCACCGCGATCGTCGGGGTGGCCACGCTCGTCGCGTTCGGCTGCAACGGGGTCTTCTGCGTCATCGCGGTCACGAACTTCGTGTAGGTGCCCGACGTGATGCACGAGGACACGGCATCCGATGCCCCGGCCGACGTGGCGATGGAGGCGAGGGTGGCGTCGTCGAGTCCCGCGGTGTTCTCCTTGGGCTGCTGGGCATACAGCGCCTTCACGAAGGCGGGGATGTTCGCGGAGTCGTCCACCGCGACGCAGTAGGCGGCATTGGCCGCACGTGTCGAGTACTGCGTCCCCTGGGACAGCCGGTCGAGGATCGCGATCGGGTGGATCTTCAGCGTGATGGTGCTGTCATCGACGAGCTGCTGCAGGGTCGGACCGTAGGCCTGCTCGAACGAATTGCACACGGGGCACATGAAGTCGATATAGGTGTCGACGGTCTTGTCTCCGGTACCGACGGAGATCGCCCCGGTCTCGGTGTCCACGGCCGAAGCCTGCGGCAGCGTACCCGGCGAGGTGGCCTGGCTGTTGGCGAACCACACCACTCCCCCGACGATCAGAACCACCACCAGCGCGGCAGCGGTCACCCCGATCGCGAACCAGTTCGTGGTCTTGCGCGCGGCGGCCATCATCATCAGTCGATCTCCTTCGGCACCACACCGAAAGGCGCCAGTTTCTCGGCACCGCCATCGTGCGCGGTGAGGACCCAGATGCCTCCATCATGCACGGCGACACTATGTTCCCAGTGGGAGCCGGCTGTGCCGTCCACCGTCGAGACGGTCCACCCATCGTCCTCGGTGAACGTCTCTTGGTCACCGATGACGACCATCGGCTCGATCGCCACGGCCAGGCCGGGGCGCACCTCGGGGCCGCGATCGGCGACGGCGTAGTTGAAGATGCTCGGGGATTCGTGCATCTTCCGGCCGATGCCATGACCCACGTAATCGCGAAGGATGCCGTAGCCCCCCTCGGGGGCGTTGTCCTCGATGTAGTGCTCGATGGCGGCGCCGACCTCGGAGAGATGGCTCGCCCGACTGAGCGCGGCGATGCCGGCCCAGAGCGACCCCTCGGTCACCTCCGAGAGTCTCCTGCGCGGAGCCACGAGCGCCTCGGGAGCCTCACCTGGCACGATGACCGTGAAAGCGGAGTCGCCGTTCCACCCCTGGAACTCGGCTCCCGCGTCGACCGAGAGGATGTCGCCCGCCTGCAGCGGGCGGTCGTTCGGGATGCCGTGAACCACCTGCTCGTTCACCGAGGCGCAGATCGTGTGTCGATAGCCGCGAACCATCTGGAAGTTGGACTTCGCCCCCCGCGCCGCGATCAACGCGGACGCGGCCGCGTCGAGTTCGAGCGTCGTCACGCCGGGCGCGATGAGCGATCGCACGGCAGCCAGAGCATCCGCTGTGATCAGACCGGGTTCGATCATCGACCGCAGCTGTGCGGGCTTCTTGTAGATCGAGGAGCGCAGCCCCACGTCAGGTGGCCGGGGTCGCGGCGAGACCGCGCGCTTCGAGCGCGGCGAAGATCCGGGCCGTGACCTCGTCGAGGCTGCCGACGCCGTCGATCTCATCGACGATCCCGCGCGTGCCGTAGACATCGAGGATGGGAGCCGTCTCACGCTCGTAGATGCCCAGGCGGGTGGCGATGGCCTCTTCGGTGTCGTCGGCGCGCCCCTGCTCGGCGGCGCGCGCGGTCAGCCGTGCCAGAGACTCCTCACGCGGCACGACGAGTGCGATCACGGCATCGAGCGACTCGTCGCGTCCCTCCAGGAACTCGTCGAGGTGCAGCACCTGAGCGAGGTTGCGGGGGTACCCGTCGAGCAGGAAGCCCTCTGCAGCGTCCGCCTGCGCGAGGCGATCGCGGACGACAGCGCTGGTCAGTTCGTCGGGGACGAGATCTCCGGCGTCGATGATCGACTTCACCTGGAGGCCGAGCTCCGTGCCGTCCTTGACGTTGGCGCGGAACACGTCGCCGGTCGAGACGACCGGGATGCCGAAGGCTTCGCCGACACGGACGCCCTGCGTCCCCTTGCCCGAGCCCTGTGGGCCGACGATCAGAAGGCGAGCGGTCATCGCAGCAGCCCTTCGTAGTGACGCTGCTGAAGCTGCGCGTCGATTTGCTTCACCGTCTCGAGACCGACACCCACGATGATGAGGATCGACGCTCCGCCGAACGGGAAGTTCTGGTTCGCGCCCACGGTGGCCAGGGCCACGAGAGGAAGCAGCGCGATCAGACCCAGGTAGATCGAGCCCGGGAGCGTGATGCGCGTGAGCACGTAGTCGAGGTACTCGGCGGTCGGGCGGCCGGCGCGGATACCGGGGATGAATCCGCCGTACTTCTTCATGTTGTCCGCCACGTCGACCGGGTTGAACGTGATCGCGACGTAGAAGTACGCGAACCCGATGATCAGCAGGAAGTAGACGAGCATGTAAAGCGGGTGGTCCCCACGCGTGAGGTACTGCGAGATCCACGTGACCCAAGCGGCCGGCTCCTGGCCAGCCTGAGGCTGATTGAACTGCGCGATGAGCGCCGGGATGTACAGAAGCGACGAGGCGAAGATCACGGGGACGACGCCGGCCATGTTGACCTTGATCGGAATGTAGGTGTTGGTGCCGCCGTACGTGCGGCGACCGACCATCCGTTTGGCGTATTGCACCGGGATCCGTCGCTGAGACTGCTCGACGAACACCACGAGGGCGACGATCACGATGCTGACGGCGAGCACGAGGAGGAAGACCTCGACACCGCGGGCGTTGAGGATCGAGATCATGGCGCCGGGGAAGGTGGCGGCGATCGAGGTGAAGATCAGGATCGACATGCCGTTGCCGACGCCGCGCTCGGTGACGAGCTCGGCGAACCACATGACCAGGCCCGTACCGGCGGTCATCGTGATGATCATGAGCAGCTGGGCCCACCAGATGTCGTTCGTCAGGAGCTGCTGGCACTCGGGCACTCCGGCCGAGCCGAAGAGCTGACCCGAACGGGCAACCGTGACAAGCGTCGTCGACTGCAGGAGTGCAAGCGCGATCGTGAGGTAACGGGTGTACTGCGTGAGCTTGGCCTGACCCGCCTGGCCCTCTTTGTACAGGGTCTCGAAGTGCGGGATCACCACGCGCAGCAGCTGCACGATGATGGTCGCCGTGATGTACGGCATGACGCCCAGGGCGAAGATCGACAGCTGCAGAAGCGCGCCACCGGAGAACAGGTTGACCAGGGACAGCAGGCCCTCGGTACCACCCGACTGGTTCAGACACTGCTGAACGTTCGGGAAGTCGACGAACGGTGTCGGCACGTGGGCACCCAGCCGGTAAATGGCGATGATGCCCAGCGTGAAGGCGATCTTCCGCCTCAGGTCGGGCGTGCGGAAAACCCGCGCTATGGCGCTGAACAAGGGGATTCCTCCAGAACGATCTCGGCACGCGACAGGGCGCACACCAAATCAGACTAACCCAGAAGGGGCCGACGGCCGTAAGGCCGCCGGCCCCTCAAGGGTCGGGCGTCAGTTGACGGAGCCGCCAGCGGCGACGATCTTCTGCTCAGCGGAGCCGGAGACCTTGTCGACCGAGACGGTCAGCGCGACCGAGATGTCGCCGGTGCCGAGCACCTTGACCTTCTCGTTCTTGCGGACAGCGCCCTTGGCCACCAGGTCGGCGACGGTCACGTCGCCACCCTGCGGGTAGAGCTCGCCGAGCTTGTCCAGGTTCACGACCTGGTACTCGACGCGGAACGGGTTCTTGAAGCCACGGAGCTTCGGGGTGCGCATGTGCAGAGGCATCTGCCCACCCTCGAAGCCCACACGGACCTGGTAACGAGCCTTGGTTCCCTTGGTACCGCGACCGGCCGTCTTACCCTTGGAGCCCTCACCGCGACCGACACGGGTCTTCGCGGTACGAGCTCCCGGGACGGGACGCAGGTGGTGGACCTTGAGCACGCCGGGGCGCGCCGCGGGCGCTTCGTTCTTCTCGGCCGTCTTACGGGCCGATGCCTTCTTCGGGGCGTCGACCGTAGCGGTCTCGTCCTTCTTGGCAGCCATTAGTCGATCTCCTCAACCTTGACGAGGTGGGCGACGGTCTTGACGTAACCGCGCGTCTGCGCGTCGTCGGGACGGACGACCGAGTCGCCGATCCGCTTGAGACCGAGCGAACGCAGCGTGTCGCGCTGGTTCTGCTTCTCGCTCACCTTGGACTTGATCTGCGTGACCTTCAGACGCTCGGCCATCAGGCACCTACCTTCTGAGCAGCGGCCTCGGCGCGCACGAGGCGGGCCGGGGCTACCTGGTCGAACTCCAGGCCACGGCGAGCAGCCACGGCGCGGGGCTCTTCGAGCGACTTCAGCGCCTCGACGGTCGCGTGCACGATGTTGATCGTGTTCGACGAGCCGAGCGACTTCGAGAGGACATCGTGGATGCCGGCGCACTCGAGGACGGCGCGGACGGGACCACCGGCGATAACACCGGTACCGGCGGCGGCGGGGCGCAGGAGCACCACACCGGCAGCGGCCTCGCCCTGGACGGGGTGAGGGATGGTCGAGCCCGAGCGGGGGACGCGGAAGAAGTTGCGCTTGGCCTCTTCGACACCCTTCGAGATGGCGAGGGGGACTTCGCGGGCCTTGCCGTAACCGACACCCACGACGCCGTTGCCATCGCCCACGACGACGAGCGCCGTGAAGCTGAAGCGACGGCCACCCTTGACCACCTTCGACACGCGGTTGATCGTCACGACGCGCTCGAGGAACTGGCTCTCGTTGCGGTCGCGCGAACCACGGTCGCGCTGGTTGGTGTTGCGCTCGCGACCACCGCGACGCGGCTCGCGCTCACGCTCGGCGGGGGCCTGAGCCGCAGCCGCACCCTCAGCCGGTGCAGTCTGCTCGGTCACTTCGGTCTCCTTGTTGTCACTCACAGGTTCAGCCCTCCTTCGCGAGCTCCGTCGGCGATCGCGGCGACACGACCGGCGTAACGGTTACCGCCGCGGTCGAACACGACGTCGGACACGCCAGCGGCCTTGGCACGCTCGGCGACGAGCTCGCCGACCTTGCGGGCCTTGGCGGTCTTGTCACCGTCGAAGCCGCGCAGGTCGGTCTCGAGGGTGGAGGCGGAGGCCACGGTGTGGCCCTTGCTGTCGTCCACGACCTGGACGAACACGTGGCGGGCGGAACGCGTCACCACGAGGCGGGGGCGCAGCTCGGTACCGACGATCTTCTTGCGAAGACGCAGGTGGCGACGCGAGCGGGCGACGGACTTTGTCTTGACAGCCATGGCTACTTACCACTCTTTCCGGCCTTGCGGCGCACGACCTCGCCCGCATACCGCACACCCTTGCCCTTGTAGGGCTCGGGCTTGCGGATCTTGCGGATGTTGGCGGCGGCCTCGCCGACGGCCTGCTTGTCGATGCCGCTCACGGTGAGCTTGTTGTTGCCTTCGACCGTGAGGGTGATCCCTGCGGGCGGGTCGATGAGAACGGGGTGCGAGAAGCCGAGGGCGAACTCGACCGAGCTGCCCTTCTGCGCCACGCGGTAACCCGTACCGACGACCTCGAGGCCCTTGGTGTAGCCCTGGGTGACACCGATGATGTTGTTGTTGATGAGCGTGCGGGTCAGGCCGTGGAGCGACCGCGACTCGCGCTCGTCGTCGGGGCGGGTGACGAGAACCTGGTTCTCCTCGACCGACACCTCGAGAGGCTGTGCCACGGTGAGCGCGAGCTCGCCCTTGGGGCCCTTGACGGAGACCTCCCGGCCGTTCACCGAAACGGTGACGCCGGCGGGGATGTCGATGGGAAGACGTCCAATACGCGACATGTCAGATCACCACACGTAGGCGAGGACTTCCCCGCCGACGCCCTTCTGCTCGGCCTGACGGTCGGTGAGGAGACCGGAGGAGGTGGACAGGATGGCAACGCCGAGGCCACCGAGGACCGTGGGGACCTCGGTCGACTTGGCGTAAACGCGGAGGCCGGGCTTCGACACGCGCTTGATGCCGGCGATCGACCGCTCGCGGTTCGGGCCGTACTTCAGCGTCATGTTGAGGGTCTGGCCGACACGAGCGTCTTCGACGTTCCAGTCGGCGATGTAACCCTCCTGCTTGAGGATGGCGGCGATGTTCGTCTTGAGCTTCGAGCTCGGCATCGACACGGAGTCGTGGTGCGCCGAGTTCGCGTTGCGCAGACGGGTCAGCATGTCTGCGACCGGGTCTGTCATCGTCATGTGTTGCTTCTTTCGGTCATGAGGTTTCGGCTGCCGTTACGCGACAGTCGACCTTCGATGAAGGGCCCCCGGAAACCCCGGGGGCCCTGGGGATCAGGCCTGCGCGTCGGCCGACTGGAACGGGAAGCCGAGCTGACGCAGCAGCGAGCGGCCCTCGTCGTCGGACTTCGCGGTGGTGACGATGGTGATGTCGAAACCACGCACGCGGTCGATGCGGTCCTGGTCGATCTCGTGGAACACGGACTGCTCCTGGAGACCGAAGGTGTAGTTGCCGTTGCCGTCGAACTGCTTGGCCGACAGCCCGCGGAAGTCGCGGATGCGGGGCAGAGCGAGGTTGACGAGGCGGTCGACGAACTCCCACGCACGGTCACCACGAAGGGTGACGTGCGCACCGATGGCCTGGCCCTCACGCAGCTTGAACTGCGCGATGGACTTGCGGGCCTTGGTGACGATGGGCTTCTGACCGGTGATCTTGGTGAGGTCGTCGACCGCACCATCGATCACCTTGCTGTCGCGAGCTGCCTCGCCGACACCGGTGTTCACGACCACCTTGACCAGACCGGGGATCTGCATGACGTTCTCGTAGCCGAACTCGTCCTGCAGCGCCTTCTTGATCTCGGCGTTGTACTTCTGCTTGAGGCGGGGCTGGATCTTGCCAGCCGCCGCGGCAGTCGAGGTGCTCATGTTCAGAGGTCCTTGCCTGACTTCTTCGCGAAGCGCACACGGACGGTGCGCTTGACGCCGTCCTTCACCTGCTCCTCGACACGGTGGCCGACACGCGTCGGCTTCTTGGTCGAGGGGTCGACGATCGCGACGTTGGAGATGTGGATCGGGGCCTCGAAGGTCTCGATGCCACCGGTCTTGGTTCCGCGCTGGGACTGGCCCACGCGGTTGTGCTTGGTGACGTAGTTCACGCCCTCGACGATGACGCGGTTCTGCTCGGTGAGGACCTCGAGGACCTTACCCTGCTTGCCGCGGTCGCCGCCACGCTCGGGCTTGGCGCCCGAGATGACCTGAACCAGGTCGCCCTTTTTGATTTTCGCCATGATCAGATGACCTCCGGGGCGAGCGAGACGATCTTCATGAACTTCTTGTCGCGAAGCTCACGACCGACCGGCCCGAAGATGCGGGTGCCGCGGGGCTCCCCGTCGTTCTTCAGGATCACGGCGGCGTTCTCGTCGAACTTGATGTAAGAGCCGTCGGGACGGCGGGTCTGCTTCACGACACGGACGACGACGGCCTTGACCACGTCGCCCTTCTTGACGTTTCCACCCGGGATCGCGTCCTTGACCGTGGCGACGATGACGTCGCCCAGGCCGGCGTAACGACGGTTGGAGCCGCCGAGCACGCGGATGGTGAGCAGCTCCTTGGCGCCGGTGTTGTCGGCGACCTTCAGCCGGGATTCGTTCTGAATCACTTTTTACTCCTTGGATTCCAAGTAAGCCGCGAGGCTTACTTGGCCTTCTCGAGGATCTCGACCAGGCGCCAGCGCTTGGTGGCGCTGAGCGGACGGGTCTCGTTGATGACGACGAGGTCGCCGATGCCCGCCGAGTTGGACTCGTCGTGCGCCTTGACCTTCGAGGTGCGGCGGATGACCTTGCCGTAGAGCGGGTGCTTCACGCGGTCCTCGACCTCGACGACGATGGTCTTGTCCATCTTGTCGCTGACGACGTAGCCACGGCGCGCCTTGCGGTAACCGCGGGCGTTCTCGTCGCGAACGTCGTTCTCGGCGTGCTCGTGACCGGCGACCTGCGCCTCGGCCTTCTTCGCGGTAGCCATTACTCCGCCTCTTCCTTCGCGGCGTCGTCAGCGGATTCCGCCTTCTTCGCCTTGCTCTTCTTCGCCTTCGTCGCCTCGACCGGGGCCGGGGTGGCGCGGATGCCGAGCTCGCGCTCACGGATCACGGTGTACAGACGCGCGATGTCGCGCTTGACTGCACGGATGCGACCGTGGCTCTCGAGCTGGCCGGTGGCCGACTGGAAGCGCAGGTTGAACAGCTCTTCCTTGGCCTTACGCAGCTCCTCGACGAGGCGCTGGTCTTCGAACGTGTCGAGCTCGCTCGGGGCGAGCTGCTTGGTGCCGATCGCCATTACGCGTCGCCCTCCTCGCGCTTGATGATGCGTGCCTTCAGGGGCAGCTTGTGAATTGCTCGGGTCAGGGCCTCACGAGCGAGCTGCTCGTCGACACCCGCGACCTCGAAGAGGACGCGGCCCGGCTTGACGTTGGCGACCCACCACTCGGGGGAACCCTTACCCGAACCCATGCGGGTTTCGGCGGGCTTCTTGGTGAGAGGACGGTCGGGGTAGATGTTGATCCACACCTTTCCGCCACGCTTGATGTGACGCGTCATGGCGATACGAGCGGACTCGATCTGACGGTTGGTCACGTAAGCGGGGGTCAGCGCCTGGATCCCGAACTCACCGAACGACACCTGGGTGCCACCGGTGGCCTGGCCCGAACGGCCGGGGTGGTGCTGCTTGCGGTACTTGACCTTGCGGGGGATGAGCATTACGCCGACGCTCCTTCTGCCACGGGGGCCTCGTTGCGAGGGCTACGACGACGGTCGCCACCGCGGTCGTCACGACCGCGCGACTTGGGCGCGTTGGCCTGCTCGCGGGCGAGCTCCTTGTTGGTGAGGTCGCCCTTGTAGATCCAGACCTTCACGCCGATGCGGCCGAAGGTGGTCTTCGCCTCGTAGAAGCCGTAGTCGATGTTCGCGCGAAGGGTGTGCAGGGGCACACGGCCTTCGCGGTAGAACTCCGAGCGGCTCATCTCGGCGCCGCCGAGGCGGCCCGACACCTGGATGCGGACACCCTTGGCGCCGGCACGCTGCGCGCCCTGCAGACCCTTGCGCATCGCGCGGCGGAAAGCCACGCGAGCGGTGAGCTGCTCGGCGACACCCTGAGCGACGAGCTGAGCATCGGCCTCGGGGTTCTTCACCTCGAGGATGTTCAGCTGGATCTGCTTTCCGGTGAGCTTCTCGAGGTCGGCACGGATGCGCTCGGCCTCGGCGCCGCGGCGACCGATCACGATGCCCGGGCGGGCGGTGTGGATGTCGACGCGGACACGGTCACGCGTGCGCTCGATCTCGATGTTGCTGACACCGGCGCGGTCAAGCGAGGTGGTCAGCAGGCGACGGATCTTGATGTCCTCGGCGAGGTAGTCGGCGTAACGCTGACCAGCCTTCGTCGAGTCCGAGAACCACCGCGACACGTGGTCGGTCGTGATGCCGAGGCGGAAGCCGTACGGGTTGACTTTCTGTCCCATTACTTGCTCGCCTTCTTGTTGGCGCGAGCCGGGGCCGCCTCAGCGGTCTCGGGCGTCGCGAGCACGACCGTGATGTGGCTCGTGCGCTTCTTGATCTGGAAGGCGCGACCCTGAGCGCGGGGCTGGAAACGCTTGAGCGTCGTGCCCTCGTCGACGTACGCGTTCTTCACGTACAGGTCGGCGTCATCCAGGTACTCGTTCGTCTTGTCAGCCGTGACGCGAGCGTTCGCGATGGCCGAGGCGACGAGCTTGTAGATCGGCTCGCTCGCGCCCTGCGGCGCGAACTTCAGGATCGCGAGGGCCTCTTCGGCCTGCTTGCCCTTGATGAGGGCGACGACGCGACGAGCCTTCTGAGGGGTCACGCGGATGTGTCGCACACGTGCGATGGACTCCACCATTTCTCTCTCCTCCTCGGTCGCCTTAGCGGCGACGGCCCTTCTTGTCGTCCTTCACGTGGCCGCGGAAGGTGCGGGTGGGCGAGAACTCGCCCAGCTTGTGGCCGACCATGGTCTCGGTCACGAACACGGGGATGTGCTTGCGTCCGTCGTGCACGGCGATGGTGTGTCCCAGCATGGCGGGGATGATCATCGAACGGCGCGACCAGGTCTTGATGACGTTCTTCGAACCGGCTTCGTTCTGCGAGACGACCTTGCGAAGCAGGTGCTCGTCGACGAAGGGGCCCTTCTTAAGGCTGCGAGGCATCTTCCTCTACTCCTACTTGCGCTTCTTGCCGGCGGTGCGACGGCGGACGATGAGCTTGTCGCTCTCCTTGTTCGCGTGGCGGGTGCGGCCTTCGGCCTTACCCCACGGCGAAACAGGGTGACGACCACCGGAGGTCTTACCCTCACCACCACCGTGCGGGTGGTCTACCGGGTTCATGGCGACACCACGCACGGTCGGGCGGACACCCTTCCAGCGCATACGGCCGGCCTTGCCCCAGTTGATGTTCGACTGCTCGGCGTTGCCGACCTCGCCGATCGTCGCGCGGCAGCGCACGTCGACGTTGCGGATCTCACCCGAGGGCAGACGAAGCTGCGCGTAGGGGCCGTCCTTCGCGACCAGACGCACGGATGCGCCGGCCGAACGGGCCATCTTCGCACCTCCTCCGGGACGCAGCTCGATCGCGTGGATCACGGTACCGGTGGGGATGTTGCGCAGCGGCAGGTTGTTACCGGGCTTGATGTCAGCGCCGGCTCCCGACTCCACGACGTCACCCTGCGACAGCTTCGCCGGGGCGAGGATGTAGCGCTTCTCGCCGTCCGCGTAGTGCAGCAGCGCGATGCGCGCGGTGCGGTTGGGGTCGTACTCGATGTGAGCGACCTTGGCGTCGATGCCGTCCTTGTCGTTACGACGGAAGTCGATCAGACGGTACTGACGCTTGTGTCCACCACCGATGTGACGCGTGGTGATGCGGCCCTGGTTGTTGCGGCCACCGGTCTTCGACAGCGGGCGCAGCAGCGACTTCTCAGGCGTCGATCGGGTGATCTCGGCGAAGTCGGCCACCGACGAGCCGCGGCGACCGGGGGTCGTGGGCTTGTACTTGCGAATAGCCATTGTTCTTGTCCTCTATCCCGACCGTCAGCCGACAGACGTGAAGATGTCGATGGTGCCCGACTTCAGCGAGACGATGGCGCGCTTGGTGTCCTTGCGCTTGCCGATGCCGAAGCGGGTGCGACGGGCCTTGCCCACGCGGTTGATCGTGTTGACCGAAGCGACCTTGACGCCGAAGATCTTCTCGATCGCGAGCTTGATCTCGGTCTTCGACGAGCGGGGGTCCACCAGGAAGGTGTACTTGCCCTCGTCGATGAGCGAGTAGCTCTTCTCGGAGACGACCGGCTTCAGGATGATGTCGCGCGGGTCCTTGTTGACGGTGGTCATGCCGAGACCTCCTCGGTGGCGCCCGACTTCGACGCGACGAAGGCGTCGTAGGCGGCCTTGGTGAAGACGATGTCGTCGGAGACGATCACGTCGTAGGTGTTCAGCTGGCCGACGGTCAGCACGTGGACGTACGCGAGGTTGCGCACGCTCTTGATCGTCAGCTCGTCATCGCGGTCGATGACCACGAGCACGTTCTTGACGGCACCGAAGGCCTTCAGCGCGGCGGCAGCGGCCTTGGTCGAGGGGGCACCCTCGATGGCGAAGCTGTCGACGATGTGCAGACGCTGTCCGCGAGCACGGTCGCTGAGCGCGCCCAGAAGGGCGGCAGCGATCATCTTCTTGGGGGTGCGCTGGCTGTAGTCGCGGGGCTTGGGACCGTGGACGATGCCACCACCGGTCATGTGCGGCGCGCGGATCGAGCCCTGACGGGCGTTACCCGTGCCCTTCTGCTTAAAGGGCTTGCGGCCGGCACCCGAGACCTCGCCACGACGCTTGGTCGAGTGCGTGCCCTGGCGAGCCGCGGCGCGCTGCGCGACGACGACCTGGTGGATAAGCGGGATGTTCGTCTTGACGTCGAAGATCGCGGCGGGCAGCTCGACAGAGCCGGCCTTGTTGCCGTCGGCCTTCACGACGTCGAGCGCGAGAGTCGAGTCAGCCATGATCAGGCACCCTTCACTGCGTTGCGGACGTAGACGATGCGGCCACGGGCACCGGGGACGGCGCCCTTGACGAGCATGAGTCCCTTCTCGGCGTCGACGGCGTGCACCGTGAGGTTGAGGACGGTCACGCGCTCGCCACCCATACGGCCGGCCATGCGCATGCCCTTGAAGACGCGGCTCGGAGTCGACGACGCGCCGATGGAGCCGGGCTTGCGGTGGTTGCGGTGCGAACCGTGCGAAGCGGACACACCCTTGAAGTTGTGACGCTTCATGACACCGGCGGTGCCCTTGCCCTTGCTGGTGCCGACGACGTCGACCAGCTGACCGGCTTCGAACAGACCGTCGACGGTGAGCTCCTGGCCCAGCGCGTAGTCTGCGGCGTCAGCCGTGCGCACCTCGGTGAGGTGGCGGCGAGGGGTGACACCCGCGGCGTCGAAGTGCGCCGTGAGGGGCTTGTTCACCTTGCGGGGGTCGATCTGGCCGTAGCCGATCTGAACGGCGTTGTAGCCGTCCTTCTCGAGCGAACGCAGCTGGGTCACGACGTTCGGCGCGACCTCGATGACGGTGACGGGAACGAGCTTGCCGTTCTCGTCCCACACCTGGGTCATGCCGAGCTTGGTGCCGAGGAGGCCCTTGGAGATCTTGGAGTTGATGTCAGCCATGTCGAACCTCAGAGCTTGATCTCGATGTTGACATCGGCAGGAAGGTCGAGGCGCATCAGCGAGTCGACGGCCTTGGGCGTCGGGTCGATGATGTCGATGAGGCGCTTGTGGGTGCGCATCTCGAAGTGCTCGCGGCTGTCCTTGTACTTGTGGGGCGACCGGATGACGCACACGACGTTCTTCTCGGTCGGCAGGGGAACCGGGCCCACCACGGTGGCGCCGGCACGGGTCACGGTGTCGACGATCTTGCGGGCCGACGAGTCGAGCCCAGCGTGGTCGTACGACTTCAGGCGAATGCGGATCTTCTGTCCCGCCATTGTCTGCTCTCTCTCTTTCTCGCGTCTTACCCGACCTGGGGCATTGGACGCACGGTGGCGCTATCGCGCCCTGGCACTTCCCCTCGCTCGCGCGAGGGATGCTGCACCCTGTTCAGCTGTCAAACCGGAAGACTCGGCATCCGGCCCGCCCCTCGCACGCACGCGCACGAATCCCACAAGGGGATGAAGGGGTTTCGGTGTGTGTTCTGCTGCCCGCGGCCCAGGACCCTGCGCTCTCGCGCCGCCTGTGCACTGCCCTGACAGTGATCCTGGCGCGCGCCGAGCGCGCACCGGAATGTGGAACTGGACTAGTCTACGTACGCCCCGGGCATGTCGCAAACCCGGGCGTGTCGCGCGCGGCTGATCCTCAGCAAACCCCCCCCGACAGCAGCGGCGCCGCCCCCGAAACAGGGAGCGGCGCCGATGACTTCGCCTCTGGTCACGCGTTCCCGATGTGCTTGTCCACGTTCGCGCGCGTCTCGTCGACCTTCGCGTGGTGTTCCGCCGGAACGATCTTCTTGATCGCGTCGGCCGCTCCGTCGAGCACCTTGTCGCTGACCTCTTCGGCCTTCTCGCTCTTGAGCGCCTCTTCGATCTTGTCGCGGTTCTCGTCGAGGAGCTTCTTGCCCTTGGCGATGATGTCGTCCACTCCCATGTGCGTCTCCTTCGCAGACTCGGTCGGCTGGCACGCCGACCCCGGTTCGATTCTGACCGCGGGGTACCGGCAACCGAAACCCCCGCGGGCGTCAGGTGCGACTGGTGTAGAGCACATCCGGGAACGACAAAGGCCGGGCCCGAAGGCCCGGCCTGTGCCGAGTGAAGTCTGGAAGGACTTACTTGAGGATCTTGGTGACGGTACCGGCACCGACGGTGCGGCCACCCTCACGGATCGCGTAGCCGAGGCCCTCTTCCATGGCGATCGGCTGGATGAGCTCGACCGACATCTCCGTGGTGTCACCGGGCATGACCATCTCGGTGCCCTCGGGCAGCGTGATGACGCCGGTCACGTCGGTGGTGCGGAAGTAGAACTGCGGGCGGTAGTTCGTGAAGAACGGGTTGTGGCGGCCGCCCTCTTCCTTGGACAGGATGTACGCCGTGCCCTCGAAGTTGGTGTGCGGGGTGACCGAACCGGGCTTGACGACGACCTGGCCGCGCTCGACGTCGTCACGCTTGGTGCCGCGAAGGAGCAGACCGCAGTTCTCGCCGGCCCAGGCCTCGTCGAGCTGCTTGTGGAACATCTCGATACCCGTGACCGTGGTCTTCTGCGTCGGGCGGATGCCGACGATCTCGACCTCGGAGTTGATCGCGAGGGTACCGCGCTCGGCGCGGCCGGTGACGACCGTGCCACGACCGGTGATCGTGAAGACGTCCTCGATGGGCATGAGGAAGGGCTTGTCCTTGTCACGCACCGGGTCGGGGATCGACTCGTCGACGGCTTCCATGAGCTCGACGATGGCGTTGACCCACTGCTCGTCGCCCTCGAGAGCCTTCAGGCCCGAGACGCGAACGACGGGGGCGTTGTCGCCGTCGAAGTCCTGCGACGACAGCAGCTCGCGAACCTCGAGCTCGACGAGCTCCAGGATCTCCTCGTCGTCGACCATGTCGCTCTTGTTCAGCGCGACGAGCAGGTAGGGAACGCCGACCTGCTTGGCGAGCAGAACGTGCTCACGGGTCTGAGCCATCGGACCGTCGGTGGCGGCGACCACGAGGATCGCGCCGTCCATCTGAGCGGCACCGGTGATCATGTTCTTGATGTAGTCGGCGTGACCGGGCGCGTCGACGTGAGCGTAGTGACGCTTCGGGGTCTCGTACTCGACGTGCGAGATGTTGATCGTGATACCGCGCTGACGCTCTTCCGGCGCCGAGTCGATCGACGCGAAGTCACGCTGAACGTTGGTGGCCGACGGGAACTTGTCGGCGAGCACCTTCGAGATGGCAGCGGTGAGCGTGGTCTTGCCGTGGTCGACGTGACCGATCGTTCCGATGTTCACGTGCGGCTTGGTCCGCTCGAACTTGGCCTTAGCCACTGGGTCCTCCTCAGGACGTTGGTTGCGAGGTCTCGGGCACTGGATTGCGACCGGTTCTTCGCGGGGATGGTTCTCAGATTACTAGAGAGTCGGTATTCAGTTTGAGCGGATGCCGGGAACCTGAGCAGAACCCGGGGTTCCCGGCATCCGTGAGAGCGGTTTTACTCGCCCTTGTTCTTCTGGATGATCTCGTCGGCGACAGCCTTCGGGACATCGGCGTAGCTGTCGAACTCCATGGAGTAGACGGCACGGCCAGAGGTCTTCGAGCGCAGGTCGCCGATGTAGCCGAACATCTCGGACAGCGGCACGTTGGCCCGGACGACCTTGACGCCGGCGGCGTCCTCCATCGACTGGATCTGGCCACGACGCGAGTTCAGGTCGCCGATGACGTCGCCCATGTACTCCTCGGGAGTACGGACCTCGACGGCCATGATCGGCTCGAGGATCGTGGGGTTCGCCTTGCGGACGGCCTCTTTGAAGCCCATCGAGCCGGCGATCTTGAACGCCATTTCGGACGAGTCGACGTCGTGCGAAGCACCGTCGAGGAGGATCGCCTTGACGCCCACCATGGGGTAGCCGGCGAGCACGCCGACGTTCATGGCGTCCTGGAAGCCCTGGTCGGTCGGCGAGATGTACTCGCGCGGGATACGACCACCGGTGACCTTGTTCTCGAACTCGTAGGTCTTGTCGGCCGTGACCTCGAGAGGCTCGATCGCGAACTGGATCTTCGCGAACTGACCCGAACCACCGGTCTGCTTCTTGTGGGTGTAGTCGTGACGCTCGACCGACTTGCGGATGGTCTCGCGGTACGCCACCTGGGGCTTTCCGACGTTGGCCTCGACCTTGAACTCGCGCTTCATGCGGTCGACCAGGATGTCGAGGTGGAGCTCGCCCATGCCCTTGATGACGGTCTGACCGGTCTCGGAGTTCTGCTCGACGCGGAACGTCGGGTCCTCTTCGGCGAGCTTCTGGATGGCGACACCCAGCTTCTCCTGGTCGGCCTTGGTCTTGGGCTCGATGGCGACCTCGATGACCGGCTCCGGGAACGTCATCGATTCGAGGACGACCTGGTTCTGCGGGTCGCAGAGGGTGTCACCGGTGGTGGTGTCCTTCAGACCGATGACCGCGTAGATGTGGCCAGCGGTGACGGAGTCGACCGGCATCTCCTTGTTGGCGTGCATCTGGAAGATCTTCCCGATGCGCTCCTTCTTGCCCTTGGTCGCGTTGACGACCTGAGCACCGGAGTCGAGGTGACCCGAGTACACGCGGATGTACGTGAGTCGACCGAAGAACGGGTGCGTCACGATCTTGAACGCGAGAGCCGCGAAGGGCTCCTCACGGTCGGCGTGGCGCTCGATGACGATCTCTTCGTCCTTGGGGTCGTGCGCCTCGATGGCGGGCACGTCCAGGGGCGAGGGCAGGTAGTCCACGACCGCGTCGAGCATCGGCTGCACGCCGCGGTTCTTGAACGCCGAACCGCAGAGCACCGGGTAGAGCTCCGAGTTGATCGTCATCTTGCGGATGGCGCCCTTGATCTCGGCGACCGTGAGCTCCTCACCGCCGAAGAACTTCTCGAGGAGGGCGTCGTCGGACTCGGCGACGGTCTCCAGGAGCTGCTGGCGGTACTCGGCGGCCTTGTCGGCGAGGTCGGCCGGGATCTCCTGGATCTCGTACTTCGCACCCATGGTCACGTCACCCTTGGCGTCGCCGGGCCAGACCAGTGCGCGCATCTCGACCAGGTCGATGACGCCGACGAAGTCGTTCTCGGCACCGATGGGCAGCTGGATGACCAGCGGCTTCGCCTTCAGGCGGTTGACGATGGTGTCGACCGTGAAGTAGAAGTCGGCGCCCAGCTTGTCCATCTTGTTGACGAAGCAGATGCGGGGGACGTCGTACTTGTCAGCCTGACGCCACACCGTCTCGGACTGGGGCTCGACGCCCTCCTTGCCGTCGAAGACGGCGACCGCGCCATCGAGCACGCGCAGCGAGCGCTCGACCTCGACCGTGAAGTCGACGTGGCCGGGGGTGTCGATGATGTTGATCTGGTTCTTGTCCCAGAAGCAGGTCACAGCAGCGGAGGTGATCGTGATGCCACGCTCCTGCTCCTGCTCCATCCAGTCGGTCGTAGCCGCACCATCGTGCGTCTCGCCGATCTTGTGGTTGACGCCCGTGTAGAACAGGATGCGCTCGGTCGTCGTGGTCTTGCCGGCATCGATGTGGGCCATGATGCCGATGTTGCGGACCTTATGAAGGTCGGTGAGCACGTCTTGTGCCACGGGTGTCTTCCTTACCTGTTGGGAGGTTGATGCCGGGCCCATCGGAGGGTCCGCGACCGGGGTCGGTCACGGGCCCTCCGCGGGTTTTACCAGCGGTAGTGCGCGAAGGCGCGGTTCGACTCGGCCATCTTGTGGGTGTCCTCGCGGCGCTTGACCGCGGCACCGAGGCCGTTCGAGGCGTCGAGGATCTCGTTCTGCAGACGCTCGGTCATCGTCTTCTCACGACGACCCTTGGCGTAGCTCACGAGCCAGCGCAGCGCGAGGGTGTTCGCGCGGTGCGGCTTGACCTCGACGGGAACCTGGTAGGTCGAGCCACCGACGCGGCGGCTCTTGACCTCGAGGGTGGGACGGACGTTGTCGAGCGCCTTCTTCAGCGTGGCGACGGCGTCCTGGCTGTTCTTCGCCTCGACACCCTTGAGGGCGTCGTAGACGATCGACTCGGCGATGGACTTCTTGCCGTCGACGAGGATCTTGTTGACCAGCTGGGTGACGACGGGAGCGCCGTAAAACCGGGTCGTTGACGACGGGACGCTTCGGGGCAGGACCCTTACGAGGCATGTTTCTCAGCCCTTCTTCGCGCCGTAGCGGCTACGAGCCTGCTTACGGTTCTTGACAGCCTGGGTGTCGAGCGCACCGCGGACGATCTTGTAACGGACACCGGGGAGGTCCTTGACGCGACCACCGCGGACGAGCACGAGCGAGTGCTCCTGCAGGTTGTGGCCCTCGCCGGGGATGTAAGCGGTGACCTCGGTGCCGTTGCGCAGCTTCACGCGGGCGACCTTGCGCATCGCCGAGTTCGGCTTCTTGGGGGTCGTGGTGTACACGCGGGTGCACACGCCGGCCTGCTGGGGGTTCGACTTCAGCGCGGGAGCCTTGGTCTTCGAGACCTTCGGCGAGCGGCCCTTGCGAACCAACTGCTGAATGGTTGGCACGTTCTCTCCTTGATTGGCTGGGCGTTCCTCGCGGTGACGCCCAGGGTGCTGCACGGTGACAGCGTCGTGTCTCCCCCGTCATGTCGCTCATCTTGCGATTCGTGACGTGTCGGGCTCACGTGTGATCCACCGCGCGACAGAATGATCTAGCGCGATTCGTGGTGGATATGCCGTGGGGGCGACCTGTTCGCAGGCCGATCCCTGAGATGGTGCGAGCGTTGATCCGAGCGACTCACCCGAGGGCACGACGCACGGCGCGCGTGAACGCACACCCGGTCAATGATACGCGTTCCCCGGGACGCGGGCAAACGTGTGCGGGACCGGTCACTGGGAGTCTCCCGGATGCCGCGTTCGTCATCCGAGCAGCAGCAGCGCTGCCCCGATGGCCGACGCGACGAGCACGACGACGATCACCGCCACGAGCACGATCACGCGGGCCGCGCCCCGGCGCGCCCGGGGGCGAACCGCCGCGGCATCCTCGGATGACGGAGCGCGGACGACGCGGGCACGCTCGACGCGTGCGGGCCCCTCGTGACGGGCGCCGTACGACTCGCGGCTCAGCGTCTCGGGGACGCGTGCTTGCCGGACGGCTCCCTCTCCGACGGGGCCGTCTGCGGCCTCGGCGACTTCTCGGCGACGGCGGCGGGAACCCGATGCCGTGTCGTCGTCTGGCACCGGGACGGGCCGTGCGCGCGTGGCCTCGTCGACGGCGGGTTCCGCCGAAGGCCGGCGGCGGGTGGTCTCGTCGACCTCGGTGCCCCCTCCCCCGCCCGCGGGACGTCGACGGGTCTCTTCGTCAGGGGCGGGGGTGGCGAGCGTGGTGGTCGGAACGGGGGGCGCCGCGCTCCGAGGAGCGGTCGTACCCAGCTCCTCGTCGAAGAAGACTTCTGCCACCGGTGCCCCCGCGGGCATCGGGCGGGAGGAGACGGCACCGTCGTGAGGCGTGTCGATGCGTGAGATCACGGTCTCGTCGTCGGGGACTTCGACCCGGGAAAGCAACGTGTCGTCCTCCGGCACGATACGACGCGAGATCACCGTCTCGTCCGCGGGAGCCTCGGCCCCGGAGCGCAGCGTATCGTCCTCCGGCACGATACGACGCGAGATCACCGTCTCGTCCGCGGGAGCGTCGGTCGCGGACACGGTCTCGTCGTCCGCAGCGTCCCGGCGCGTCAGGATCGTCTCATCGTCGTCCTCGACGGCGGGCGGCGTCGGCCAGGCCCGCAGGCGACCCGCCCAGAGGGTCACCTCGTCGGGATCCTCGGCGCGGTCGTACGGGCCGCTCACGCGTCGCTCCGCGAGAGGCGCACCTCCGCGTCACCGAGGAAGAAGCGCTCACCGGCTTCGATCTCCTCGCCGGGAGGCGCCTCGACCTCGGTGCCCATGAGCGTGGCGAACAGCACGCCGTTCGTGGAGTGCAGGTCGGTGACGTACCAGGTGTCACCGCGAAGCTCGAGTCGCGCGTGGGTCTTCGAGACCGTTCGCGTCTCGTCCGAGATCGGGACGAGCTGCGCGTCGGGGTATGCGGAGTCGGGCCCCGGGCGGCGCCCCAGGATGACGACCGCAGAGGTGAGGTCGATCGGCGTCCCGCTCGGAGGAACGAGCGCCCACGGAATGCGTTTGCGCCGTGTGACGACGGTTCGGTCGAGAGCATCGAAGTCCTCATCGGCCGCGACCGAGGGGACCTCGGGCTGCGTGTAGAGCGCGGACACCGAGGTGCGGGCGGAGCGCGGGGAGCCGGCATCCGGCGCCTCTGCCACGGCGGAGACCGCCTCGGACAACTCGGGGAACTCGTCGATGGACGCTGCCACCGAGGGACGGGGAGCCGGAACGGCCTCGGGCGCAGGCCGGGTGAGGGGCACATCCGCTATGGGCGCGGGACCGGGATCCGCCGTCGTGCGACGCGGTGGGTTCGCCCAGGGCGCGACGACGTCGGAATCCTCCTCGGCGTCCTCGGCGGGCGGCTCGGAGGACGCCCGCGCCTCGGGGGCTGCAGGGGGCGCCACGGGAGGCGCCCAGATCGGTGCGGGAGCCGCCGCGGAGGGCGCGTCGAGAACGTGGGGGCGCGGGGGCTCCGACGCAGCGGGCGCAGCGGGACGGTGGTCGTCCTCGGGGGACCCGTCGCGGAGGGCGTCGAGCACGGCGAAGACCGAGGTGGCCGGAGCGACATCCCGTGACTCGGCGCGATGCTCTTCGTCCGCCCGGGCCCGCTCGGGGGCGGCAGGCGGGACGTGCGCCGGAGGAGCCCAGTCGCTCGCCGAGGGCACGGCGTCCGCGAGCGAGGGGGAGGGCGCGGCGAAGGGGACGGCGACCGGCGCGGAAACGGGCGCGAGCGGCGGGAGGGGGGCGGCGGCATCCGGAGAGGAGTGCTCGGGAACCTGCTCGGGTGTCCATCCGCCGATCAGCGGCACATAGGGACCCTCGTAGTCCTTGCCGCGTCGGACGGGCGCGGAGTTCTCGTCGAGAAGTGCGGTGCGGCGTTCCCCGTGCCAGCGCGCGGAGCCGAAGCCCAGGATGCTCGCCCACACGACCGGGAAGAGGGCGCCCACGACGGTGAGACCCGCCCCGACGCCGAAGCCGGTGTTGATGCGGTGGATCGCGACGATGAACACCGCGACGAAGGCGACGAAGCCGAAGATCGGAACGAGGTTCAGCAGGACCAGCCACGGTGAGAACCCGCCGGCTTTGAGCACGGTCGCCACGTTCAGGACCGGAACCCAGGCCTTCCAGGCGGGTTCGCCGATCTTGCGGAAGAGCGCCGCGAGGGCGATCGCGAGCCAGACGTACAGCACGACGACGAGAGCGAACGAGGTCGCCCCGAGAACCACCATGGTCGAATCGGTCATGTCGTGTCGCGGTCCACCAGGGCGGTGGAGCGCTTCCCCCTCTCGTCGCGGTGCGGCGACCCCCGCCGCGAGGGGCGTGGGGCGAGGAACCGCAGGAACGATCTCAACGATACGGCCGCGCGCAGGCGCAGCCAGAAACCCCGCTGACGGGCCAGCGCGCGTCGTTCTTCGTCGACGATGCTCCAGAAGGCCCCGACCTCGTCGGGGTCGACGTCCTCGGACGAGAACACCGCGCGGTCCGCTCCATCCGCCAGGACGGTCCCGGACGCAGTGGCGAAGGCCTCGGCCACCTCGCGTCGGGTCGGTGCGCGCGGAACGGTACGTCCCGCGTCGATCCCCGCATCGACGTACTCGTCCCAGCCTCCGGCGATCGCCGAACGGGGATCCGGATCCCGGCGACGTCCACGGCGGCGGAGAGCCTTGGCGATCACGACGGCGAGGAAGGGGCCGAAGAGGACGAGCAGGATCAGCAGCGAGATGCCCGCGATACGCAGGCTCGCCCACAGCCAAGCCAGGTCTACGCCGTCGTCGACGCGCGGATCGTCGTTGGTGGAGTTGTCCTCCTGCACCGGCTCGGGAGGCACGACCTCCTCGACGGTATCGGGGCGGACCTCGGTGACGTTCTCGGGATCCTGCTGCTGGGTGACCTCGAGGCTCGGCGACTGCTCCCACTGGGGGGTCACATCGACGGGCGCCCACCGCCCGTCGGAACCCTGAACCTCCGTCCACGCCGTCAGGTCGCGCGCCCGGCACTCCCCCGACTCGCACGTGGCGAGGTTCGGATCGCTGGAGACCAGCCGCGTCCCCACCACCACACGGGCGGGGAAGCCCAGCTCGTGAGCGATCAGGGCCGTGGCGACGGCGAACTGCTCATCGTCGCCGACGGCCGCGACGAAGTTGCCCGAGGCGGCGGCACGGGGGTCGTCCTCTCGCTCGAGCAACCGCTCGAACATGCGGTCGATGCGCGCCAGCGAGTGACCGGAGGCACTGGGTTGCAGCTGGTAGCCCGACAGGGCGGAGGCCCACTTCGGCGTCGGCCCTCCCTCCGGCGCCAGGCTGTGGCTGAGGTATCCGCGCTGGCGGAGCATCTGAACGAGGCTCTGGAGCGCCGCCCCGTCGTTGCCGGTCGCGTGCTCCTGAACCCAGCGGCGAAGGTTGTCGCCGCCCGCGACCCCGTCGCCCGCACCGGGCGGGGTCATCGAGGCGAGGTCGACGGGGGCGGGCTCGACGGCGTCGAGCCGGTAGCGGTCACCCGCGACGAGTCCGCCGTCGGCGGTCTGCACTCCCGCGTCGGCGTCGGAGCTGTAGTAGAAGCGGTCGGCGAGGACGCCACGACGGTCCCCCTCGAACGTCGCCGAAGCGAGGCTGCCGGCCGTCGGCATCCAGATGCCCCCGAGATCGACGATCTCGATGTCCGCCTCGACGGGGCGTCCCTCCCCCGCATCCCGCGTCGACGGCAGGCGCACGAAGCCTGCACCCTCGTCACCCGACGCGCGGAAGATCTCGCCGTCGTAGGTGTCGAGGGTGGCGATCCGGATGCGATCGGGCTCGGCACCCGTACCGCCGACCCGGAAGAGCACCTCGTCTGATCGCGCGTCGGAGAACATCGAGCGGTACTGCGAGAGCGGGCTCACGGCCTCGGCGATCAGCCGCTCGGGCCCCGCCGCCGATCGGAGCACCTGACGGTCGGCGTTCCGAGCGGCCGCGGGCACGACGGCGACGGTGACGGCCACGGCGACGAGGAGCATCGCCGCGCCGAGCACCAGCCTGCGGCGATCCGCCCGCGAACGGCCCGGCGCGACGGGAACGGCCGAGACGTCGCTCGCCCGGCGCAGGGCGCGTCCGCGTTCGTCCTGCGCGCGCCACGCCAACCACAGCACCGCTGTCAGGAGAGCGCCGATCCCGATGGCGGTCTCTGCGGGGGCCGGGAGGTCGACCGGCCCGATCGACAGGGGCGCGCTCGTCGACGCGCGTCCGAAGAACAGCCCGAAGCCGGTCATGCCGAGACCGCCGACGACCGCGAACGGCGCCCAGCGATCGCCCCGGATGGCGAGAGCGGCGGTGACGGCCGTGCCGACGAGGAAGATCACGAGCGCGGGGATCAGCAGGTTGCGGTAGGCCCCGACCGGCAGATCGACGGTGACGAGGTCTTTCCACGCGACGACGACCCCGGCGAAGGACTCCCCGAGCCCGCGCAGGACGTCGAGGGGAGACGTCAGACGCGACGGAACGGCGAGCGGTACCGCCAAGACGGTGAAGGCCCCCAGCAGACTCGCGGCGAGGGTCCAGCCG
Organism: Microbacterium sp. SORGH_AS_0454; assembly: GCF_031453395.1. NCBI lineage: Bacteria > Bacillati > Actinomycetota > Actinomycetes > Micrococcales > Microbacteriaceae > Microbacterium > Microbacterium sp. SORGH_AS_0454. The sequence continues at coordinate 402,052 of NZ_JAVIYS010000001.1, forward strand.
CTCCACCGGCGCCACGACACGACGCCGACGACGGCACCCGCGACCACGACCGAGACGATCACGAGCAGAAGGAAAGACCACGACGCGTAGACCGGCCACGCGGCAATGGTGGCGAGCACGACGGATACCGCCGTGTAGATGGCGGCGGCCGCGTACCGCGGCAGGTTGGTCTCGCGGCGACGGGCTGTCGCGCGCGAGCTCCGACGATCGCTCATGAGGTCGCTCCCCGGACCAGGAGACCCGAGAGGTCGTCGAGGGTGCCGATCGTCAGCACCGTCAGTCCCGCGATGTTCTGCATCCTCGGGTGAGCGCGCTCGTCGCAGATGACGGCGGCGACCGCGGTGTCGGCGGGGAAGGCGAGGGCAGCCTGACGCAGGCGGGTGAGAGGGACGGTCGCGCCGACGACCACGAACGCGATCGAGAGGCGTTCGTTCGCCTCGGATGCCAGACGGCAGACGTCTTCGACGGGCATCGTGTTCTCGTGTCGATCGATGGCGCTGAAGCCGTCGAGCATCGTGCGCGGTGCGACGACCGGGATGTGACGGATCGCGCGCAGGCGCCCCTTGACGACCCGCGGGATCTCCGACCCCGTGACGATGTCGATGTCGCGCGCGTCGCGGACGGCGCGCAGACCGAGCGAGGCTGCGGCCGAGACGGCGAGCTCGTACTCGTCGGCATCCGTGTACTCCTGTGTCGCCGCGGCGAGCACGACGGCCATGCGCGAGCGTCGGGATTCCTCGTACTGCCGCACCATGAGTCGACCCGTCTTGGCCGTCGACTTCCAGTGCACCTGCCGGCGCGAGTCGCCGGGGACGTACTCGCGGATCGCGTGGAAGGACATGTCCGCATCGACGAGGCGGCGGGTGGCGTTGCCCTCGAGGTCGCGGACGAGACCGGCGCTCGTGGAGGGGAGCCCCACCGTGCGAGGGTGCACGAAGAGATCGTGGACGTCGTCGAAGGCGTGCTCGCGCCGGAGGAGCCCCACCGGGTCGCTGCGCACCGTCGTCACGGGGCCGACGCGGACGACGCCGCGCGGTAGCGGCGGGATCTCGAGCGGCTCGGCGGAGCTCTGCCCGGGGCGGAGGAACGGCACCCCGAACTCCACGAGGCCACGACCCACGGGGATGTCGAGGCGACCGGGCAGGGCGGGTCGCGAACTCTCGTTGCGCACGACGATCTCGCCCGTGACGCCGTTGCCCGCCGTCACGCGCTCGTGATCGAGGGCCAGGTCGACCTCGTACGCCCGAGCACCGAAGAGGAAGGGCACGCTCATGACCAGCAGCAGCAGGGCCGCGCTTCCGGCGACCATCCACTCGACCCACCCGAACAGCACACCGAAGAGCAGGCCGATGGTCGCGGCGACCACGACCACCGCTCCCGCGGGGCGTACCGTTCTGCCGGCCCATCTCACGGCGGCGGAGATGGCCTCGGTCGTGACACGCCACCATTCGGCGACCTGGACCACCGCGCGCACGATGCGACGTTGTCGACGCACCGCGGTCGAGGTGACGGAGGTGCGCGAACCGGTCGCCATGGTGCCCGCGGAGGTCCGCGTGAGACGCGACTCGGTCAGATTCAGATCGGGCACGGCTCACCCCCCGAGCGGGGCGCGGCGGCCACGGGACGAAGCATCGTCAGGCGCTCTCGCGCTGCGAGGGCGGCTGGGTGTCGAGCAGGACCTGGCCGATGACGGCCTCCTGGGTGACACCGTCGAACTCGGCCTCGGGGTGCAGGATGAGGCGATGCGCCAGCACGGCGACGGCGAGAGCCTTGACGTCGTCGGGCGTCGCGTAGGTGCGCCCCTGCGACGCCGCGCGAGCGCGGGTGGCTCGCGTGAGGGCGAGAGCCCCACGGATGCTCACACCGAGGCGGACCTCATCGGCCGTGCGGGTGGCATCCACGAGACGGGCGATGTAGTCGAGGACGAGGGCGTCCACGTAGACGGATGCCGCGAGGTCGGCCATCCCGACGAGGGCCTGAGGCGTGATGATCGCACGCAGTTCCGCCGTGGCCACCGGCGCTCCGTCGAGGATCCGGACGGTCGCCGCGTGGTCGGGATAGCCGAGGGAGGTGCGCAGCAGGAAGCGGTCGAGCTGAGCCTCGGGGAGACGGTAGGTGCCGGCCTGCTCGACGGGGTTCTGCGTGGCCAGCACGAGGAAGGGCACACCGACCTCTCGCGAGACGCCGTCGATGGTGACCTTGCCCTCTTCCATGACCTCCAGCAGAGCCGACTGCGTCTTCGGGCTCGCACGGTTGATCTCGTCGGCGAGGACGATGTTGGCGAAGATCGGGCCGGTGTGGAACTCGAAGGTTCCCGTCTTCTGGTCGTACACGGTGATGCCCGTGATGTCGCCCGGAAGCAGATCGGGGGTGAACTGGATGCGCGTGTTGGTGCCCTGGACGGACGACGCGACGGCGCGGGCGAGCGAGGTCTTGCCGGTACCCGGGACGTCCTCGAGCAGGACGTGGCCGTCGCTGAGCATGGCGGTGAGCACCAGCTCGACCACGTGCCGCTTGCCGAGGACGGCGCGCTCGACGTTGTCGGCGATCTGCGAGAAGGTCTGGGAGAACCAGGTGGCCTGCTCCTGGGTGATCGTCATGTCGGAATCCTTCGGTGGGCGAGAGCGGGAAAGGGGCTGCCGGGAGGGCTCAGGACGAGGGGTTCGTTGTCGGGGTGCCGGGCTTGCACTCGCCGCCGAAGTCGTCGGACGCGGAGTCGAGGTTCCACCCCTGAGCGGACCAGTCGACGGTGACGCGGATGCGATCGACACGGGTGGCGCCCACCGGAACGTCCGTCGCGGCTGCGCCTTCGGCCCGCGGCAACTGGGCGTTGTTCTTGTCGAAGTAGCGCGCGTTGTCGTAGTTGAAGGTGATCTTGGCTTTGTCGTTGCTCGACGAGCCACTGGCGCTGAGCGTCTTGCCGCCCTCGCAGCTCGCGACCTTCCACGAAGCCTGCACCTGGTAGGGCGCGCTGCCGCTCGCAGGTGTCACGGGGGCGTACTCCGACTGAGTCCCCCAGACGTCGTGCTGGAAGTAGACCTGGATCCTGGGGTCGCTGTCGAAGATCGAAGGGTTCGGCCAGTTGACGTACTTGACGCTGTTGTACCGCGGGGGCGGATTGCCTTCGTTGATACGGTCGACGCGCCAGCGTGCGGTGTTGTCGTCGCCGATGTCGGCCCTCGACCCGACGCGGAAGGTGTAGCCCTTGGGGGCCGCCTTGCTCTGCTCGGCGTTGATCTGCTTGTCCTGGCTCACCGATCCGTAGGCGCGGCCGTTGAACCACGACTCGGCGCACATGGTGAACGTGTAGGTCTCGCCGTCGCCGAGGGTCGTGAACTTCTGGGTGTCGCCGCCGCTACGGGGGACGCAGGGAAGACCCTTCTGGACGATGTTGAAGCGCACCTCGGAATCGGTGCCGTTCTGCTGCGCGGTCGCATGGGCATCCACGGTCGACGTGCCGTTGCCGTTCGACGTCGAGGTCAGCGTGAGGTTCGGATTGGTCGGTGCACCGACGCCGTGCGCGGTGCCGGTGTACACGTTTCCGGCCGTCGCACCGCCGAGCCCCGGAGGCACGGTGAAGCGGGAGATCGGCGTGACGGTGACCTGCGTCGCCGCATTCGAGCCGACGCGGAACCGCGCCACCTGCACGACGTCCTGGTTGCGTCCGACGCTCACCTGGATCTTGTCGCCCGCGGCGCTGGCGATCTCGAGCGTGCCGGTCTCAGCGCTGTCGACGTCCTTGATGACGAGGTCGGCGAGGTTTCCCTCTCCCCCGGTCTGCGTGGGCGTGAAATCCATTCCCTTCGGGGCGTTCGGGGGTCGGTACGCCCATCCGGTCGTACGCACGGCCATCTTGGATTCGCCGACGCTGTTCACCGCGTTCACGACGTATTCGCGCTGCTCACCGTTGGGCGCCGAGATGGGCGGGCAGCTGCCGTCGGCGCCGCACTGGCCCACGACAGCGCCGTTGTAGCGCACCGTGAAGCCCGAGATGGCGGGATAGGCGCGTCGCGCCTCGCCGGGGTCGACGCGGAGCGTGACCGAGCCGTCGGCGTACGCCGTCTGGCGCACGCTCCCCGGCGGGCGCGGGAATCCGAGCAGGTCGAGCACGACGCGCGCGTCGCGCGTCGAGGCCGTCGTGCGGCCCTGCGCGTCGCGGAGCGTGACACTCGCGCTACAGGTGGCACCGGGAGCATCGTCGCTCCACGAAGCCACCACGCTCGAGGTCGAGGCCACGCCGAAGGTGACGCCGGCGCACGCCGCGGTCGGTCGCACGTCGACGACCTCGAGGGGCGTGCGCGGCAGCGGGTTGACCTCGCCGCTGGTTCCGATCACATCGATCGAACAGCTGGTTCCGCTGGCTTGAGAACACTGGCGCGAGGTCGTCCCACCCTGCGGCAGGGTGGACGGAGCCGCGCCCACACGCAGCACGAGTCGCGCCGGAGCGACCGCGTTGTGGCTGGTGACCGAGATGATCGCGGCATTCTCGGTGCCCGGCACCGAACGGTCGTTACCGGTGACCGTGACGATCGACCCGTCCAGCGAGACGCTGAAGGCGGATCCGCCGTAATCGAGGGCGTAGCGGATGCCGTTCCAATCCTCGCGCCCGAGCTGCCAGCTGGTCATGTTGCGCAGATCGAACGTGGCGGTCTCACCCGGGCCGACAGTCAGGGCGGCGGGCTTGAGCTCGGGCTGCGGATCGCGGGCGACGATGCCGATGGGAACGGAGACCACCGTCCACTCCTCGGTGCCCGCGATGCGCACCGGCACCTGGCACGCGTCGGTGTAGGGGGATCCGGCTCCGGCGTCGTAACGAACGGTCGTCCCCGACACCGAGCACCGGCCCTCGGCGCGGACGCCCGTCGCGGACACGTCGGTCCCCACCTCGAGGGTGGCTCGGCGCGGGAGGGCGACGAGGTTCGCCATGTCGAAGTCGACCGACGCCAACTCGTCGACGCGCTGCGCTGCGCCCGGGCGCAGCGAGAGGCTGAGATCGTCGTCTCCGGGGACACGCAGGAAGGCGTACGTGGTCACGTCGGTGTCGCCCACGCGGCCGGTGACGGCGAACGGGATGACACGACGAGTGGCGGGCAGGGTGCCCGAGATCTGCCGGCCGCTCAGAGTGACGTCGGTGGGCTGGCCCCACAGCGACACGCCGAGGTCGGCGACTTCTCCGCCGGACCACGTGGCTTTGCCCGCGAGCACGTCGATACCGGTCGTGAAATCGTCACGGTTCTCGACGGTCAGCACGGTGTCGGTGACGACCGGGTAGTCGGGGACGTTCTCGCGCACGACCTTGACGACGATGAGTCCGCGGCCCGTGTTACCCGAGTCGGATGCCACGTCGTAGAGGAACGACATCGTTCCCGGCTGTTCGCCGGCTTCGATCACCACGCCGGTGTCGGACACCGAGTCGATGTAGCCCTTCAAGCGCGCGTACTCGGGGTTGTCGCTCTCGTCCACGAGCTTCTCGGGCAGGTCGGGACGTACACCGGTGAGGGTGAGGCGGCCCTGCGTGGGGTCGATGTCGTTGGCCAAGGGGCTCACACGGATCGTGCGATCGACGCCGGCCTGGACCTGCACGTAGTCGGTGAAGGTGATGGGGCTGGGGTTCGCCTCGGCGTCCAGCACACCGATGCGAACGGTGCCCTCGCCCGTTGCGCCCGAGGAATCGGACACGCGGTAACGGAACGAGACCTGGCCGCGGTCACCGGGCACCGACGAGTACAGGATGCTGGAGCCGTCGGCGGAGATGGATGCCGTACCCCTGTTCGGCTGCGCGACGATCCTGTCGAGCGTGACGGCGTCGCCGTCGGGGTCGACACCGAACCCATGGAAGTCGATCGAGGTGGTGCCGCCGCTGAGAACCCGTCCCTCGAGGGTGTCGGGCAGCGGCGCGCGGTTGGCCTCTCCGCCCAGGACGGTGATGTGCACCGTCGCTTCGTCCCACAGGGCGGGAGTACCCGTCGTGTAGACGCGGTACGTCACTTCGTACGAGCCCGCCGTGGTGGGGGCGAGGTAGCGGAGCACACCCCCGGAGGTGAAGGCGAGGGCATCGCTCGCCGGTTGGGTCTGCACGCTCGAAGGATCGAGGGTCGGGCGTCCCCCCGCGGGCGAGATGTCGTTGTCCAGGACGGGGATGTCGATCTGAGCTCCGACGCGGACCGTGACGTTGTCGTCCACCGCGATCGGGGCGATCTCGGGCGCGGGCGGCAGGAGGTACACCGTCGCCTCGCCGGCCACGCGCGAACCCTCGTCGTCCGTCCCGTCGCTCACCGTGTAGGCGACGGTTCCGAGCAGCCCGGCCGAGCCGTCGGCGGTGCTTCCCGACACGCGCAGGTCGTTCTGGCCCACGGTGTCCACCGTGAGCGAGGCGCCCTCTTGGGCGTTCGCCGCCACGTCGCTGAGCAGCAGCACACGGCCGGTCGGGTTGGACACGGCGCTGAAGACGTCGAGCGTCGCGTCTTCCTGCGGCCGGACGAAGGCCACCACCGGCGAGGTCGCGAGCTGGGCGGGAGCGTCGGCGGGAAGTAGCGTGATCCGCGCCGTGCCCGTCGCGTCGCGGCCACCGCCGTTGACCGTGAAGTCGACGCGATACACGCCGGGCTGGTTCGCCGCGAAGTCGAAGGTGGTGGTGCCGCCGACGGCCGTCGCCGTGGCCGCCGCGTCGTCGAGGACGCGCACCGAGGTGAGGCTGACGTTTCCGGCCGTGCCCGTCACGTGCGGGCCCACATCGACCGCGACGGTGGATCCGACGGTGTCGATCTTCGCGAACGACTGCACCGCGAGCGTGGGGTCGGGTGCCACCCGGATCACGAGGGGTTTCGTCGTCACCGCGCCCCGGGTGTCGGCGACCGTGACGTCGAGCTGGATGTTCTGCTCGCCGCCGGAGCCGTCGTCGGCGTGCTGGTAGACCACGTCACCGCCGGGCGTCGCGGCGACCGTGCCGACGCCGCCGGGGTTGTCGACCGAGAGCAGCAGCAGCGGGTCGCCGTCGGGGTCCACCCAGCCGGGGAGCACGGGGACCGTGATCGTGCCGCCGCGGGCGACCTCAGGGGTCGGCCACGGCTGCAGGCACTTGTCGACGCCGCACCAGACGGGCGCCGCGTTGGACTGCGAAGGCGAGACCGTGAGCGTCACCGTGGCCGGCGCAGAATTGAGCCCGTCGGCGGCGGTGCCGTCGGTCACGGCGTACGAGAACGTCGCGCTGCCGGTCGCGCCCGGAGCGACCCGCACCGCGAGACGCTGACCGGAATCGGTGACGGTGAGGCTGCCGAAACCCGGATCGAGGCCGGTGACGCTCTCGGAGATGATGCTGAGGACGTCCTCGTTGGGGTCGTGATCGTTCAGAAGGACGGGCAGCGTCGTGAGCCGACCGGGCCGGACCCCGAACGCGTCGGGCTCGGCGATGGGCGGCTTGGGGTCGAGCACCACGCTGAGCTTCTCGTCGCTTTGGACAGCCGTCTGCTCGGTGCGATCGTCGAGCGACCAGTTCTGGCTCGAAGCGACGAGCGCACCGTCGGGAACGGTCCACACCCAGCCCGTGCGCGTCTCGTTGAGGATCACCGCGTGATCGGTGGCCACGAAGACCGGTCGACGCTGGTCGGGCATGGTCGCCCCGCCGTAATCGAGATTCGTCTCGCCCTGGTCGGAGCGCCAGAGCGTTCCGCGCGCATCACCGGGAAGGAGCCAGGCGGCGTAGGCGACACCCTGGTGCGAGAGGGGGCGCGCGGGCTGACCGAGCACGTTGCCGCCGCCGCCGACCTCGCGCCTCGGCTCGGAGCCGTCGGCAGGGATGCTCCAGAGCGACTGGTCGTCCGCCACGTACACCGCGCGCGCGTCGGCGTCGGCGTCGGCCACCACGAGCTGGTCCGCCGCCTCGATGGTGACGGGATCCTCTCCGCGCACCCACACGCGTCCGGCGTCGGCATCGACGAGGACCCAGGTGTCTCCGGCGGCGGACAGCACGGGTGCGGCCACGTCCGCGTCGAGGGCGTCCCGCCCCCGCAGTTCGTCTGCCTCGATGTCGTAACGAATGACGGAGCCGTCGGCGGACGAGTACGCGAAGAGCATGCCGCGGGCGTCGAGGGCGATGGCATCCGCGGTGTACGAGGGGGCGTTCTCGTCCTGTGAGGTGTCGAAGGGGTCGAGCTCGGTGGGCTTCTGCCCCGCCTGGCTCAGTCGGCTCGCGAACAGGGTGCCCGTGTCGGTGCGATAGACCGCGTAGTCGCCCGCCGTGGCCACGGAGGTCGTGCCCGGCGGCGTGTCGGGGGCGGCCTCGAGCTGGTCCTCGGAGAGATCGACGGGCTGCGCCTCGTTGATGCGGGTGAGCTTGCTGAAGCTGTCCGTGAAGAGGTAGGCGCCGTCACCGCTCTGCGCGACCTGGCTGGGGTTGCCGGCGGTGCGCACCGTGTCGAGCTCGCCGACGGTGGTGTTCACGCGTGCGTAGCGCTGACCGTCGCCGGTCTGCAGTGCCCACACCGACGTGTCGACCTCGGGGGTCTGCTGGGCGTCGAGCCCGGGCCACACGATGCTCGCGGTGATGACCAGTGCCCCTGCGGCCAGGGTCGAGGCCAGACCCACGATGGTCCTGCGCTTCATCGGAGCACCCCCGTCGCGAACAGCGCCGCCACGACGACGGCTCCGGCGGTCACGAGGGTGGCCGACGCCAGTATCCACGGCAGTGCCCTGGATCCGCTCGAGACCGGTGTGGCGATGTCGGTGTCTTCGTCTCGGACGTAGCCCGCCATGCCGGACGTTCCACGGAGCTTGCGCGCACCCTCGCGCTCGATGCGCGACCGCGCGGGACCGCGAAGGGTTCCGTCGGAGAAATCGACCGATCGAGCAGCCGGCGCCCACTCCGCGGCGGGCACCTCGAGCGGCGTCGCGGGCAGGCCGCTCTCGACCTGCACCGCTTGAACGGCCTCGCCGAACTCGCGCGCGCTGGCGTAACGGTCGGCCGGGTTGCGCGACATCGACTTCGCGAGCACCGCCTGCAGCGAGGCCGGGACATCGCTGCGGGAGATGTCGGTGTACGTGGCGCGCGCGATCCGGCGGCGCAACTGCTCGCGCGAGTTCTGCCCCTTCTCGCGTCGCTCGAACGGGCTCTGTCCCGCGAGCAGTGAGTAGATCGTGGCGCCCAGGCTCCACACCTCGCTCGACACGGTACCCGCGGTCTGTTCGGCGACGACCTCGGGCGCACTCCACGGCACCGACATGGCGAGCATCTCGTCTGCTCCCTGTCGCACGAGGGAGGAGGAGATCCCGAAGTCGGCGAGCACCGGCGCCCCGAACGTCGTCACGAGGATGTTGCTGGGCTTCACGTCACGGTGGATGAGCCCGGCGTGGTGCGCCGACTCGAGGGCTCCCGACATGCGGACGCCGATCGACAGCACTTCGGCGACGGGGATGCGCTCGACGCGGTATCGCTGCGCGAGGGACCCCGGGCAGAACTCCATGACGATGTACGGTCGGCCATCGGCCGAGATCCCGGCCTGGTAGACGGTGACGATGGACGGGTGCGCCGACAGGTGCGCGAGAACGTCGGCCTCGGCGTTGAACATGCGCAACAGGTCGGCGTCGCGCACGTCGCTCGGGAGCACCTTGACCGCGACGTCACGACGCGGCATGTCCTGCCCGTACAGGAAGACATCGGCGAACCCGCCCGACCCCAAGGGCCGTATGTACGCCAGGCCCGGAAGAATGGGCGGCGAAGACGGCAGACGCTGCGGCATCGAGCCCCCTCCCCCGTGAGATTGTTCCGCGACTCGATAAGCGGACAACCCGTTGATGCTAACAAAAGCGCGGCACCTCACCGTGCCCGTGTGGACAGAGCTTCAGGATGCCGGCGGCTCCGCGTCACGCGGATCGAACGGCGCATCGAGGGATCGGGTGAGATCGTCGAGCAACGCGGCGATCTGCGGCTCCACGAACTCGGCCACCGCCGCCTGTATGCGCAGTCGGTGGTGGAGCAGGATCGTACAGACCTCGCGCCCGATCATGTTCGCGTAATCGTCGGCGAGACCGACCTCCTGGCGCAGGGCTGCCTTCGCGGCATCCGAGAGGGGAGGAAGTGCGGGGAGGGCGGCGTCCTCTTCTGCGGCGAGGCCCGACAGCGTGAAGAGGAACGGGGAGCCGGGCTCGGGGTCGGGGTCCAACGGCATCCCGTCGAACTCGGGTTCCAGGCCCTCCGCGGGACGGTACGAGCGCCTCCGGTTTCGCTCAGCCTGCTGGTCGAGCTCGGCCTGGAGCATGGGGAGGTTGCGGGAGGTGTAGTCGGCGACGGCGTGATCGACGATGGTCTTCACGCGCGTCGACAGTCCATGCTGCACGCCGTGCGGAACGTCGGAACCCAGACCCGCGGCCGACAGGACCGGGGAGCCGAAGCACCGACGGCACGGGGCGACTCGGCCACGATGGTTCGCGGGCTCCCACCGGGGCAGCCAACGCAGCCAGGCGTCCACCGCCTGACCGACCTGGCTCTCGAGCGACCGCTCCACGCCCCTACGCTAGCCCGACACGCCCGGGAACACGCGGATGCCCACGGACCCGCGCGTCACAATCGCGTCAAAGGTCGTCGGCGTCGTCTTCCCAGCGCCATCGCGGGCCGTTCGTCCGCGCCCGGACGAGCAGGATTCCGAACAGAGCCGCGAGCAACGCCGCGACGGCGACGACCGGGCCCGGGAACCCGAGGGCGACACTGCCGGCCGCAGCGACACCGCGAGCCGGGTCGGCGCCGCTGACGAGGGCGCCGACGACGATCCCGAGCACCTCGCCCAGGTAGGCGGCGATCGCGCAGGGGACGGCGATGAGATAGCCGGGCGGGTCGGCGCGAAGGCCCCAGCGCAGCGTCGCGGCGAAGGCCCCCAGAGCCAGGAGCTGACCGACCACGCCCGGGATGGCTCCGAGACCTCGGACGGGGATGACGTCGGCGTCGACGATCAGACTCGCCACCCCGAGACCCCCGATCGAGAGGGCGATGAAGACGACGGCCGCGAAGACGACAGCGACCGGCGGGGAAACCCCCGCCGGTCGCTGTTCGTTCGTCATGGACCCCGGTTCAGCGCTGCGAGAGCTGAGGACCGGCCTCCAGGGTGCGCTCGTACTCGCGCTGGGCCTCGGCGTTGATCTCGCTGACGCGCCGACCGCGCGCCGACACCCAGGACCCGAACCAGATGGTGAGTTCGCGACCGAGGACGAAAGCCACGATCGCCAGGGGCGCGAGGACGTTGTTCTGCAGCAGATCGAAGGACTCACGGGCGGTGATCATCCAGAACGGGGCGGCGAAGAGGACACCGAGCAGATGCCCGGCCCACGCCACCACGCCGACGACGAGGCCCCAGACCACCCAGTGACCCCAGCGGCCTCGATTGATGAGCGCACCGAGGAACCAGAAACCGAGGTAGAAAGCCACGGTCGGAACCCACAGACCCCAGGTCGTGAGGGCCGAGAGAGCCGCCTGGCCGAGGTCGGCGGACGCGACCCTGCCGGTGAGCAGCGCCAGACCGAGGGTGGCGGCCAGGTAGAGCGCCGCGAAGACGAGGGCGGCGAGAAGGCCGATCGCGCCAGCCGCACCGCGGTTGTTCCGCGGACGGGGGGCTTCGGGGGCCTGGACGAAGATGGGCTGCGCACCGCCCACGACGCGAGTGGGCTCGTCGGTCACGGGCGTGGCCGTCGCCGCAGCGGCGGCGCCGGCACCGGCGGCCGCGGGGTATGCCGTGGTGTGCGCGTCGTCGTAGCGCGCGGTCGCGGCACCGTCGTCGGCTCGAGCGTCATCGTGACGCACGTCGTCGCGGGCCGGCTCCGCGGACGCGGCGTACGCGGCCCACCGGGCGTCCTCGTCGTCGAGGTCGACGGATCCGGTGGACGCCGAGGAGTCCTGGGGCGCCACGGGAGACGCGTCGTGCACGACCGGGGCCGTGTGCTCACTCCGGGGCGTCTGCGACGTCCCGGATTCGTGCTCGTGCGCGTCGCGCTCGTCCCATGCGGCCTCGGCGGCGGCGGGGTCGACGGCGTCGCGGCGAGCGGCCTCGGCGTCGGCGAGGCCCTCGTGGGCTCGGCCGACGACATCCTGCGCTTCGTCCTTCGGCTCGACGACGGGGTCGCCGTACGAGTCCTTCGGTTCAGCGACGGGGTCGCCGTACGACTTGTTGTCGCTCATGGGGTCTCCTCACGCGGTGCTTGCGGCGCAAGGCTAACCCGGGTATTGCGCAGCATCGCGCAGGCGTGCCGCCGGATGTCTTTCTCGACCGTGTCGGTGGTGCGGCTTAGGGTGTTCCCATGCCCCGTCGTCTGCTCCGTCCGGCCGCAGCCGCGGCTTTCGCCGGCGCCGTGCTCCTCGCTCTGACGGCCTGCGCCCCCTCCGAGGAGCAAGCCGCCCCCGCGCCGTCGACGTCCGTCGCGACCGAGAGCCCGACTCCGATCCCCACGATCACACAGACGGCGCCCGCGGTACGTATTCCCGCCGACTGCCGCGCCATGCTCTCCGCCGATGTCCTGTCCCAGCTGGGCACCACGCCGCTGAACGACCCTTCGCTCGGGGCGTCGGGGGTGCAGTCGGATGGGTCGCTGATCTGCATCTGGCGCGACCCCGCCGCCGACACCACAGGACTCGTCACCCACATCTCGCGTATGGACCGCGGACCCGCCCTCGACATGCTCAACGGCCTGGTCGACACGCAGGGCTTCAGTTGCTACACCCCCGATGCGGGCACCCGCTGCGAGAAGACCTGGATCAATCCGACCTACCCGGTCAACGACGGGCGCACGCTGTACTGGCGCGACGGCGTGCTGATCGACACCCAGTACTCCAACCTGGCTCCCACCGGGTACACCGGGAGCATCATCGCCTCCGTGTTCGGCGGCTGAGCGCGAGTCGTCTCGGACCGCGTCACTCGCCGAAGAAGGCGTGGGATGCCACGATCGCTGCGTAGTCGTCCGGCATCCATCCCGAGAGTGTCGACGACACCCAGCGGTCCGCTCGAAGGTCGTGGACCTCGAGGAGCTCGCCGGCCGCCCGCTCGCAGTGGGTCGTGTCGGCGACGACCGAGCACGCGAAGCCTTGGGCGGCGAGCGTGGTGGTGACGGCCGCGGCGCCCTCGGGGGTGACGGTGGAAACGGTCGTCTCGATGAAGCGACCGGCTTCCCCTCGCCAGTGACACGTGACGACGACCGTCGGCCCCGCGGCAGCCACGGCTTCGGGCGTCGAGGCGGGGGCCGTGTGCCGTTGCGACAGCAACGCCTGCGGCGACCACACCAACGACGACCACAACGGCTGGGAGTACAGGTGGCGGCAGTCGGCGGCCGGGGTGGGCGGAGGCGTATCGGCGACGACGTGCCTCCCGGTCGCGGCCCGCAGCGTGTCGCCCACGAAACCCACGGCCAGCGGCACGCCGGGAGCGGCGATCACCGCCAGGGCAGCCACGGCGGCCGCGCACAGCAGACCCGCCGGCCAAGCCAGCCACAGACTGCGTCCCCCGATGCGGGCCATGCGTTCCTCCACGACAACGGTAGGCGCACCGACGCCTTCGACCCGTCACCCGACACGCCGCGAGCACGACGAAGGCCCCCGGCGCGAGCCGGGGGCCTTCGAGGAACGGGATGCCGCACCGGGGCGTGGCATCCGTCGATCATGTCTCGGGGGAGCGAGCGGGCCCGCTCCCCCGAGGCACGATCAGTTGTACGTACCGGGCGTGAAGTCGTCCGTCGAGAAGCTGTCGAAGTCGACGTAGCTCAGGTCGGCGTCGCTGTACGCGCCGTCCGAGGCGAAGATGCGGTTGGGGTACCGCTCGCTCTTGGCCTCTTCCGTCGCCTCGACCGTGACGTTGCGGTACTTCGCAAGTCCGGTTCCGGCGGGGATGAGCTTTCCGATGATGACGTTCTCCTTGAGGCCGACGAGCGGGTCGCTCTTGCCCTCCATGGCCGCCTGCGTCAGGACGCGGGTGGTCTCCTGGAACGACGCGGCCGACAGCCACGACTCCGTCGCGAGCGACGCCTTCGTGATACCCATCAGCTCGGGACGACCCGACGCGGGACGCTTGCCCTCGCCGACAGCCTCGCGGTTGATGGCCTGGTAGCGCTTGAAGTCCACCAGCTCACCCGGGAGCAGATCGGTGTCGGCGTGGTCGACGACGGTGACCTTGCGGAGCATCTGTCGGACGATGACCTCGATGTGCTTGTCGTGGATCGGCACACCCTGCGAGCGGTACACGCCCTGGACGCCGTTGACGAGGTACTTCTGCACCTCGCGGGCACCCTGCACGCGCATGACCTCCTTGGGGTCGAGCGTTCCGACGAGGATCGGCTGACCGACCACGACGTGCTGCCCGTCCTCGACCAGGAGCGTGGCGCGCTTCAGGACGGGGTAGACCACCGGCTCGTCGCCGTTGTCGGGCGTGAGGATGACCTTCTTGGCCTTGTCCGTCTCGTCGATCGTGATGCGGCCGTCGGCCTCGGCGATCGGCGACGCACCCTTGGGGGTACGGGCCTCGAACAGCTCCTGCACGCGGGGAAGACCCTGCGTGATGTCGTCTGCCGAAGCGGAACCACCGGTGTGGAAGGTACGCATCGTCAGCTGGGTACCGGGCTCACCGATCGACTGGGCCGCGATGATGCCGACAGCCTCTCCGATGTCGACGATCTTGCCGGTGGCGAGCGAACGGCCGTAGCACTTCGCGCAGACGCCGACGGCCGAGTCGCACGTCAGGACGGAGCGGACCTTGATGGTCTCGACGCCACCCTCGACCAGCTTGTCGATGAGCACGTCGCCCACGTCGTCGCCGGCCTCGGCCAGCACGGTGCCCTGCGCGTCGACGACCGCCGTGGCGAGCGTGCGAGCGAACACCGAGTTCTCGACGTTGGCGTCCTTGACCAGCGAACCGGTCGAGCCTGCCGCGGCGATCGGGAGCTCGAGGCCCTTCGACGTGCCGCAGTCCTCCTCGCGGATGATGACATCCTGCGAGACGTCGACGAGACGACGCGTCAGGTACCCCGAGTCGGCCGTACGGAGGGCCGTGTCGGCCAGACCCTTACGGGCACCGTGCGTCGCGATGAAGTACTCGGCGACCGACAGACCCTCGCGGTACGAGGAGATGATCGGACGCGGGATGATCTCACCCTTGGGGTTGTTCACCAGGCCTCGCATACCCGCGATGTTGCGGATCTGCAGCCAGTTACCACGGGCGCCCGACGAGACCATGCGGTTGATGGTGTTGTCGGCGGGGAAGTTGTCCCGCATCGCCTTCTGGACCTCGTCGGTGGCCTCGGTCCAGATCTTGATGAGCTCCTGACGACGCTCGGCGTCGGTGGTGAGACCCTTCTCGTACTGGCCCTGCACCTTCGCGGCCTGCTTCTCGTAGCCGGCCACGATCTCCGCCTTGTTCGGCGGGGTGAGGATGTCGCTCAGCGCCACGGTGACACCCGAACGGGTGGCCCAGTAGAAACCGGCGTCCTTGATCCGGTCGAGCGATGCCGCGACCTCGACCTTGGGGTACTCCTCGGCCAGCTTGTTCACGATCTGCGACAGCTTGCCCTTGTCGGCCTGTTCGCGGACGAACGGGTAGCCCTTGGGGAGCGTGTCGTTGAAGATCGCCTGACCGAGCGAGGCGTCGACGAGACCGTGCTTGTCGTAGCCCTCGGGCGCCTGGCCCTCGAGGAACGTCAGGCCGGGGATGCGGATGCGCGCCTTGGCCTGCAGGTCGAGGGTGCCCTCGTCCTTGGCCAGGATCGCCTCGCCCACGGAACCGAACGCACGGCCCTCGCCCACGGCACCCTCCTTGAGGGTGGTGAGGTGGTGGAGGCCGATGATCATGTCCTGCGAGGGCAGGGTGACCGGGCGGCCGTCCGACGGCTTGAGGATGTTGTTCGAGGCGAGCATGAGCACGCGCGCCTCGGCCTGAGCCTCGACCGACAGGGGCAGGTGGACGGCCATCTGGTCACCGTCGAAGTCGGCGTTGAACGCCGCGCAGACGAGCGGGTGCAGCTGGATGGCCTTGCCCTCGACGAGCTGGGGCTCGAACGCCTGGATGCCGAGACGGTGCAGGGTGGGTGCACGGTTCAGCAGCACGGGGCGCTCGCGGATGATCTCCTCGAGCACGTCCCAGACCTCGGGACGGTAGCGCTCGACCGCGCGCTTGGCGGCCTTGATGTTCTGCGAGTGACCGAGGTCGATCAGACGCTTGATCACGAACGGCTTGAACAGCTCGAGAGCCATCTGCTTGGGCAGACCGCACTGGTGGAGCTTGAGCTGGGGTCCGACGATGATGACGGAACGGCCCGAGTAGTCCACGCGCTTTCCGAGCAGGTTCTGGCGGAAGCGACCCTGCTTTCCCTTGAGCATGTCGCTCAGGGACTTCAGGGCGCGGTTGCCGGTACCGGTGACGGGGCGACCACGGCGGCCGTTGTCGAACAGCGCGTCGACGGCCTCCTGCAGCATGCGCTTCTCGTTGTTGACGATGATCTCGGGAGCACCGAGGTCGATCAGGCGACGGAGGCGGTTGTTGCGGTTGATCACGCGACGGTAGAGGTCGTTCAGGTCGGAGGTCGCGAAGCGGCCACCGTCGAGCTGGACCATCGGACGCAGCTCCGGCGGGATCACCGGGACGACGTCCAGCACCATCGAGGCCGGGCTCATGCCGGTCTGCAGGAACGAGTTGACGACCTTCAGGCGCTTGATCGCGCGGATCTTGCGCTGGCCCTTGCCCTCGGAGATCTGCAGGTGGAGGCTGTCGGCCTCGGCCTGCAGGTCGAAGGCCTCGAGACGACGCTTGATCGACTCCGCACCCATGTGGGCCTCGAAGTACTGACCGAAGCGGTCCTGGAGCTCGTGGAACACATCGTCCTCGGGCTTCAGGGCGCCGACCTCGAGCGTGCGGAAGTCCTCCCACACGCGCTCGAGCTTGGCGATCTGCTCGTCGGCGTTCTTACGCGCCGACGTCATCTCCTTCTCGGCGGCGTCCTTGACCTTCTTCTTCTGGTCGGCCTTGGCGCCCTCCGCCTCGAGGGCGGCGAGCTCCTCCTCGAGCTTGGCGAGGCGAGCGGCGATGCGGGCATCGCGGCGGTCGCCGAGCGTCTTCAGCTCGAGACGGATGTTGTTCTCCTGGGTGGCCAGGTCGCGGTGACGAGCGTCTTCGTCGACCGAGATGACCATGTAGGCGGCGAAGTAGATGACCTTCTCGAGGTCCTTCGGCGCCATGTCCAGCAGGTAGCCGAGACGCGAGGGCACGCCCTTGAAGTACCAGATGTGCGTGACGGGCGCGGCGAGCTCGATGTGGCCCATGCGCTCGCGACGGACCGAGCTCTTGGTGACCTCGACGCCGCAGCGCTCGCAGACGATGCCCTTGAAGCGCACACGCTTGTACTTTCCGCAGGCGCACTCCCAGTCGCGGGAGGGTCCGAAGATCTGCTCGCCGAAGAGGCCGTCCTTCTCGGGCTTCAACGTGCGGTAGTTGATCGTCTCGGGCTTCTTGACCTCACCGAAGGACCAACGACGGATGTCGTCGGCGGTGGCCAGACCGATACGGATCTGATCGAAAGTGGTTGATTCGAGCACTGGTTCTCCTGTGTCGGAATTCTCTGAAATCTGAGCTGGGTCGCTGAGCTGGAAGCTCAGATCTCGTCGATCGACGAGGACTCGAAGCGGCTGGAGATGTTGATGCCGAGCTCTTCCGCGGCGCGGAAGGCGTCGTCATCCGTGTCGCGGAGGTTGACCGCGGTGCCGTCGGCCGAGAGGACCTCGACGTTCAGGCAGAGCGACTGCATCTCCTTCATGAGCACCTTGAACGACTCGGGGATGCCGGGCTCCTGGATGTTCTCGCCCTTGACGATCGCCTCGTAGACCTTCACGCGGCCGAGGATGTCGTCGGACTTGATCGTCAGGAGCTCCTGGAGCGCGTATGCGGCGCCGTAGGCCTCGAGGGCCCACACCTCCATCTCACCGAAGCGCTGACCACCGAACTGCGCCTTACCACCGAGCGGCTGCTGGGTGATCATCGAGTACGGGCCCGTCGAACGCGCGTGGATCTTGTCGTCGACGAGGTGGTGCAGCTTCAGGATGTACATGTAACCGACCGAGATGGGCGCCGGGAACGGCTCGCCGGAGCGACCGTCGAACAGCAGCGTCTTACCCGTGGAGTCGACCAGACGGTCGCCGTCGCGGTTCGGGATCGTCGAGTCGAGCAGACCCGCGATCTCGGCCTCGAACGCGCCGTCGAACACCGGGGTGGCGACCTTCGTGCCGGGGGCGGCCTCGCGGGCGACCTCGGGGAGGTTGGCCGCCCACTCGGGGGTGCCCTCGACCTTCCAGCCCTGCTGGGCGATCCAGCCGAGGTGGAGCTCCAGGACCTGACCGAAGTTCATTCGACCGGGGATGCCGAGCGGGTTGAGGATGATGTCGACCGGCGTGCCGTCGGACAGGAAGGGCATGTCCTCGATCGGAAGGATCTTGGCGATGACACCCTTGTTGCCGTGGCGGCCGGCGAGCTTGTCGCCCTCGGTGATCTTGCGCTTCTGGGCGATGTAGACCACGACGCGGCGGTTGACGCCCGAGCCGAGCTCGTCGTCGCCGTCCTCGGCGTTGAACTCCTTGACGGCGATGATCGTGCCCTGCTCGCCGTGGGGCACCTTCAGCGAGGTGTCACGGACTTCGCGGCTCTTCTCGTTGAAGATCGCGCGCAGCAGGCGCTCCTCGGCGCTCAGCTCGGTCTCGCCCTTGGGCGTGACCTTGCCGACGAGGATGTCGCCGGGGCGAACCTCGGCGCCGATGCGGATGATGCCGCGGTCGTCGAGGTCCTTCAGCAGGTCGGGGCTGACGTTGGGGAGGTCACGGGTGATCTCCTCCTTGCCGAGCTTGGTGTCGCGCGCGTCGACCTCGTACTCCTCGATGTGGATCGACGACAGCGTGTCGTCCTTCACGAGGTCCTGGCTGAGGATGATCGCGTCCTCGAAGTTGTGGCCTTCCCACGTCATGAACGCCACGAGGAGGTTCTTGCCGAGGGCGAGCTCGCCGTTCTCGGTCGCGGGACCGTCGGCGATGACCTCGCCGGCCTCGATGCGCTCGCCGGCCGAGACGACCACGCGCTGGTTGTACGAGGTGCCCTGGTTCGAACGGTCGAACTTGCGCAGGAAGTAGTCCTGCGTACCGCCCTCGTCGAGCTGGATCGTCACGACGTCGGCCGAGACCTCCAGGACGACACCGGACTTCTCGGCGGTGACGACGTCACCGGCGTCGATGGCCGCGAAGCCCTCCATACCGGTACCGACGACGGGCGACTCGCTACGGACGAGCGGGACGGCCTGACGCTGCATGTTCGCACCCATGAGGGCGCGGTTGGCGTCGTCGTGCTCGAGGAACGGGATGAGCGAGGTCGCCACCGACACCATCTGGCGCGGCGAGACGTCCATGTAGCCGATCTCGTCGTTCGGGAACAGGTCGACCTCGCCACCCTGACCACGGCGGGCCAGGATGCGGTCCTCCACGAAGTGGCCGTCGGCCTGGAGGGCGACACCGGCCTGAGCGACGATGTGGTCGCTCTCTTCGCTGGCGGTGAGGTAGTCGATCTGGTCGGTCACGCGGCCGTCGACGACACGACGGTAGGGCGTCTCGATGAAGCCGAAGGCGTTGATGCGCGCGAACGAGGCGAGCGAACCGATCAGGCCGATGTTCGGGCCTTCCGGCGTCTCGATCGGGCACATGCGGCCGTAGTGCGAGGGGTGGACGTCACGGACCTCGACGCCGGCACGCTCACGCGACAGACCACCGGGGCCCAGAGCCGACAGACGACGCTTGTGGGTCAGACCCGCGAGCGGGTTGTTCTGGTCCATGAACTGCGACAGCTGGCTGGTTCCGAAGAACTCCTTGATCGCGGCGACGACGGGGCGCACGTTGATCAGGGTCTGCGGCGTGATCGCCTCGATGTCCTGCGTGGTCATGCGCTCGCGGACGACGCGCTCCATGCGGGAGAGACCGGTGCGGACCTGGTTCTGGATGAGCTCGCCGACGGCGCGGATGCGACGGTTGCCGAAGTTGTCGATGTCGTCGGTGTCGAGACGGATCTCGGCAGCCTGGCCGCCACGGACTCCGTCGAAGGTGACGTCGCCGCGGTGCAGGCGGACGAGGTACTTGATCGTGGCGACGATGTCGTCGACGGTCAGCACCGAGTCGCTCAGCGGCTTGTCGAGACCGAGCTTCTGGTTGATCTTGTAGCGACCCACCTTGGCGAGGTCGTAGCGCTTGGAGTTGAAGTAGAAGTTGTCGAGCAGCGCGCGGGCGGCCTCGGCGGCGACCTGCTCGCCCGGACGGAGCTTGCGGTAGATGTCGCGGAGGGCGTCTTCCTTCGTGAGGATCGTGTCCTTGGACAGCGTCTCTTCGATGGAGTCGAAGCCGGAGAACTCCGCGAGGATGTCCTCGCTGGTCAGGCCGAGAGCCTTGAGGAAGACGGTGACCGACTGCTTGCGCTTGCGGTCGATGCGCACGCCGACCTGGTCGCGCTTGTCGATCTCGAACTCGAGCCAGGCGCCGCGCGAGGGGATGACGCGCGCCGACACGATGTCCTTGTCGGAGGTCTTGTCGGGCGTCTTGTCGAAGTAGACACCGGGCGAACGGACGAGCTGCGACACGACGACACGCTCGGTGCCGTTGATGATGAACGTGCCCTTGTTGGTCTGGAGCGGGAAGTCGCCCATGAAGACCGTCTGGGTCTTGATCTCACCGGTCTGGTGGTTCATGAACTCGGCCTCGACGTACAGCGGGGCGGCGTAGGTCTTGCCGCGCTCCTTGCACTCTTCGATCGAGTACTTCTCGGGCTCGAGGTACGGGTTCGTGAACGAGAGCTGCATCGTCTCGCTCAGGTCTTCGATCGGCGAGATCTCCTCGAAGATCTCCTCGAGTCCGCTGATCTCGGGGACGTCGGTGCGACCGGCGGCCTGAGCCTCGGCGACGCGCGCCTTCCATGCTTCGTTACCGACGAGCCAGTCGAACGACTCGGTCTGCAGCGCGAGCAGATCGGGAACGGTCAGCTTGTCGGAGATCTTCGCGAACGAGAGGCGAGATGCGCCGCGTCCGCTCTTCGGGGTGGTGGTGGTGGATGCGTTGCTCGCAGCAGCCAAGGGAATAACCTCCAGAAGCCCGGGCGAGGGGCTCGTGATTCCTTGTCGTCAGGTGGAGTGCGTTCCTGCCCCGATAACCTGCACGTCGCACACCGCGGTGAAGCGGGGACGGGCAAGCTCAGCCGACCACCATATGAGGGCAGGGGGAATCGAGGAGCGCAAAGTCCAAGCATACGCGGGAGGACTCGCCGTGTCCAGTCCAATTCTTGACGCGTTCTCGGACCTGCGGTATAAACGCGTGCGCTCGTCGCGGATCCCCGCTCCCGCTCTCGTCAGACCCGCCGGAATCGCACCCGGTCTCCCGGCCTCGCCTGGGCCAACGCCTCGGTACCGGCCTCGGTGGCCACCGCGATCACCGGGTACCCGCCGGTCACCGGACCGTCGGCGAGCAGCACCACCGGCCGCCCGTGCGGGGGGACCTGGAGGGCGCCCGGGCGCATGCCCTCGCTCGCGAGCTCACCGGGATGAACGCGCTCGAGGGCGGGGCCGTCGAGACGGACCCCGACACGGTCGAGGTCGGAGGAGACGGTCCAGATCTGCGTGACGAGCGTCGTCAGAGCCTCGGGTGCGAACCAATCGGCACGCGGACCCTCGCCGAGAGGGACCTCGATCAGCGAGGGCGGCACCGTCCAGGGAAAGACATCGACGGGGGGAATGGCGGATGCCGGCACCCCGGCGTGGACGAGGTCACCGGCGCGGAGCGGGGCGGGGCCGAGGCCCGCGAGCGAATCGTGGGCGCGCGAGCCCATCGCCGAGTGCCCCTCCACGCCGCCGCGGACGGCCAGGTAGCTGCGCAGGCCCGCCCGCGCGACCCCGATCGACAGCTCGCTCCCGGCGCGCACGAGGACAGGTGCGTACAGGTCCACCGCCCGCTCGTCGACCCGCACCTCGGTGAGCGCGCCGGTGACGCCGACCCAGGTGTCGGCCTCGGCGCGGGCGCGGAAGCCTCCGAGCAGGATCTCGAGCCCCGCCGCCCCCTCGTCATTGCCGACCAGCCGGTTGGCGACGCGCAGGGCTTGGCGATCCAGCGCCCCCGAGCGCGCGACCCCGAGGGCGGCGAGACGGGGGCGCCCCAGGTCCTGCACGGTGGTTCCGACGCCGGCGTCGACGACGCGGAGCGCGGGCACCCCGCAGCTCGCGGGCGCAGGCGCCATGCCGACGCGGGCGCTCATGCCCGTTCCGGCCGCCGAGCCGGACCGACTCGACCCCACGACCCGCGGGCGCTCCGGCACGAACCGCACGCGGGCGCGCGGCGGGAGCAGCGCCGGGTGGGCGGCATCCGGATCGAAGAGAACCGCATCGGTCGAGGCGATCAGGCGCCAGCCGCCGGGGGTCTGTCGGGGATAGGCGCCCGTGAAGCCGGCGGCGAGCCCGACCGCGCCCGCGGGGACCCGCGTCCGGGGCCGATCGAGGCGGGGCACGTCGAAGGGCCAGTCCGCGCTGACGAGATAGGCGAAGCCCGGCGCGAAGCCGGTGAAAGCGACCGACCATTCCGCTGCCGCGTGGCGGGAGACGAGGTCGGAGACCGGGATGCCGAGGAGCGCAGCCGTGTCGTCGAGATCGGCGCCGTCGTAGCGGAGGGGCACGTCCACGACGGGTCCGGGTTCGGGGTCCTCGGCGTGCGCCGAGGCGGTCGAGCGAACCCACGCGCGAACGGCCGCCGGAGGGGTGCGCGCGGGATCGAAGCACACGAGGACGGTGCGCGCGGCGGGGACGAGGTCGTCGATTCCGGCCGGCGGGTCCGCGGCGAGCGCCGCGTGCAGGCGGACGGCGGCGGCGAGGTCGGCGACCTCGGCGAGAACGGCCCGCTCCCCCATCGGTCGCAGGACGATCACCACGCCCGGCGGAGTCACCACGGAGCGCGCACCTCGATGCCGGCTCCGTCGAGCGCCGAGCGCACCGCGCGGG
This sequence comes from Microbacterium sp. SORGH_AS_0454, assembly GCF_031453395.1. NCBI lineage: Bacteria > Bacillati > Actinomycetota > Actinomycetes > Micrococcales > Microbacteriaceae > Microbacterium > Microbacterium sp. SORGH_AS_0454. The sequence continues at coordinate 425,062 of NZ_JAVIYS010000001.1, forward strand.
CCATCGCGACGGCGGCCGGCGTGTCGCCGTGCAGACACAGGGAGGCGGCGTCGACGCACACGCGCGCTCCGTCGACGGCTTCGAGCTCGCCGTCGCGGACGAGCCGCACGGCGCGGTCTGCGGCGGCGGCGGGGTCATGGACGAGATCACCCGGCTCGCCGCGGGGCACGAGAGCACCGTGCGCGGTGTACCCGCGGTCGAGGAACGCCTCGTGCACGAAGGGAAGACCCGCGGATGCCGCGGCCTCGGCGATCGCGCCGGCCAGACCGAGGATCGGCAGAGCGCGTCCGAGCCGAGCGGAGTGGTCCGCCACCGCCGCCGCGACCGCCCCGGCCTGCCGGGGGTCGGCGGTGACGGCGTGATAGAGCGCCCCGTGCGGCTTCACGTAGCGCAGGTCGGCACCGGCCGCGGCCAGAGCGGACAGCTGAGCCGCCACGATCGCGCGGAGCTCGGCGGGCTCGATCGAGCGGGCGACCCGACCGAAGTTCTCGCGATCGTCGTACGAGGGGTGGGCGCCGACGGCGACCCCGTATCTCGCCGCCGCCTCGACAGACGCGCGCATCGACACGGCATCCCCCGCGTGCCCGCCGCAGGCGACGTTGGCGCTGGAGACCACCGCGAACATGGCGTCGTCGTCGGCCGTCGCAATCCCGTCGACGGTCTCGCCCAGGTCGGCATTGAGGTCCACCCGCATGCGGCCACGGTACCGCCGCCCGGAGGGCCTAGCGTGGGGGCATGGCCCGCATGCGCATCGAACCCGACGACGCCCCCACCACGCGGCTGTCGGACGGCTCTCTCGCGCGCGTCTCGCCCTCGGGGTTCGTCTCGGGGTGGGAGCTGGTCGTCGACGGCACCCCCCAGTCGCACGTCGACCTCGATGATCCGACGCACCTGCACTTCGAGTACGTGGCCCGCATGGGCGCCGTGATCGATCGACTCCGGATGCCGGGGCAGCCGCTCACCGCGGTCCACCTCGGCGCGGGCGCGCTCACCCTGCCGCGCTACGTCGAGGCGACCCGACCGGGCTCGCGTCAGCAGGTCATCGAGCTCGAACCCGCGCTGTGGGATCTCGTGCGCGAGAACCTGCCGCTGCCGCGCGGTGCCTCGGTACGCGTGCGCATCGGCGACGCGCGGGCAGGGCTGTCGAGGCTGCCCGCCGGACTCACCGGCGCCGTCGACCTGCTGGTGAGCGACGTGTACTCCGGCGCCCAGACCCCGGCCCATCTGACCACGGTGGAGTTCTACCGCGAGGCGGCGGCGCTGCTGGCGGCGGACGGGGTGCTGTTGGTCAATGTGTCCGACGGTCCGGGGCTGGCCTTCGCCCGCCGTCAGGTCGCCACCATCCGCGACGTGCTGCCCGAGGTCATCGTCCTCGCCGAGGTGCAGGTGCTCAAGGGGCGCAGGTTCGGCAACCTCGTGGTCGCCGCCTCCGCCGCCCCGCTGCCGGTCGAGTGGCTCCCGCGTCTCATGGCGGCCGGGCCCCACCCGGCCAAAGTCGCCCAGGGCGCCGAGATCGAGGAGTTCATGCGCGGGTCCCGAACGGCCACCGACGCCGATGCGACCGCGTCGCCGAAGCCCTCGGCATCCCTCTTCGAGAGATGATCCTCGTGTCTTCGCTCCCCGACCGCGTGGCGCTGCGGCGCTCGACGCCCGGGCGACGCAGACTGGAAGTCCTGCCGGAACGAGAGGAGCGATGGTGAGCTACATCCACGGGTACGACCCCGATACCTTGCGAGAGGTCACCGACTCCCGCGAGTGCGCGGAGCGGCTCGAGGAGATCGGTTCCCAGCGCAGCCTCCACGCCCTGCTCGAGCGGGTCTGGCTCCTGAAGGTGCTCGATCGATTCGACGAGGCGCTCGCCATCTCGGAGCAGTCGGTGCGCGTCGCCCGAATGGCCGGAACCCGTCGCGATCTGCTGCGCGCGCGCATCCTGCACGCCACGATCATGCAGTGCCGCGGGGCCTACGCCGCCGCCGAGCAGGAACTCACCATGTGCGCCGAAGAGGCCGAGGGCCAGGGCTGGGCGAGCATCGCCGCCTTCGCGCTCCAGCACCGCGGCAAGGTGCATTACGACGAGGGCGACTTCGACGCCGCCCGCCGCGACTTCAAGCAGGCACTGTTCCTGCGTCAGAACGCCGGCGCCACCGACGCACAGCTCGAATCGACCCTGCTCGCGATCGACGCCGCGGAGCGTCGGCGCACGCGCGAGGTCGTCGCGAGCTGAGTGTCGTCGGTCCCACCTAGGCTTCCGCTCATGTCCGACCTGCAGCGCGTCCGCATCTGGGCCGAGGCGCTGATCGCCCTGCACCTCGACGACTCGTGGACGTTCGCCTTCGACAACGCCAAGCGGCGCGCGGGCCTGTGCGACTACGGCCGTAAGCGCATCAGCGTCTCGCGGTATCTCTCGGCACGCTACGACGACGACACCAACCACCAGACGCTGCTGCACGAGGTCGCGCACGCCGTCGCGGGAGCGGCGGCCGGGCACGGTCCGGTGTGGAAGCGCACCGCGCGCGGGCTCGGCTACGTCGGCGGCACGACGCATGCCGGCGAGACCGCGAACGAGCTCGCGCCCTGGGTGGGCACGTGCCCGGCGGGGCACGTCGCCTACCGCCATCGCCGCGCGACCCGCCCCACCTCGTGCGCGAAGTGCGCTCCGTCGTTCGATCCGCGGTTCGCACTGTCGTGGGTGCATCGCGACATCAGCCGCGCGACGCGGCTGGCGGCGTCGCTGCCCCGCTAGAGGGGCTCAGGCGGCGACGATGATCCCGTCTCGGAGGACGGGGACGACGGATGCCGCATCGCGTGCGGCCGCGGCCAGCACCGCCTCTCGCGCCCCTTCGGCCCCGAGGACGCGGCCCGTCCCACTGGCCGTCAGCAGGTGCCGTACGGCGCCCCCGAGGGCGCGGAACCCCTCTCCGGCCACCGCGGCGTCGGGAGAGCCGTGGTCGATGCCCAGGTCGCCGAGCGCGGCGACGACGGCGCCCGCCCCCAGCAGGTCCTCGACCGCGAAGCGGAGGCTGTCGGCGTCCGGGGAGCCGGCGGCGATGACCGAGATGCTGGTGCGCTCCCCGCGGGTGCGCTGCACCTCGAGCACGTGGGCCGCGACGGCGGCCGCGTTGCGCAGTCCGCCGATGACGACGTGGGCGCCCTCGTTCGCGGCGGCGAGCGCGAGCTGCGCGGCCGGATCGCCCTCGAGGAGATGGGACCCGCCGTTCTCGGTCGCGGCCAGTGCCCGCATCGACAGTCCCAGCGTCTGCACGACGATCACGACGTGGGACGGGGCGAGGCGATCCAGCCCCGCGCGTCCCCAATCCAGACGCACCTGGTAGTCGGACTGCGCGAGAGCGGGAGAAGACGGCATCCCTCGATCGTAAAACGCCCGGAACGGACTCCCCGCGTCAAGCCGTGCCCGCCGATCACCGGGATCGGGCACGATCGACTCATGCGCATCCTGCTGAAGTTCGTCATCGACTGCGACCCGGATGCCGCCTGGCGCGCCCTTCACTCCCCGCGCGCGGTGGCGGAGTTGTACGGCCCCCTCCTCGACGTCGAGGCCCTCGGTGAGATGCCGACCTCGTTCGAGTCCGGCGACGACGTGCCCGTGCAGATGAGCGTCGCGGGCCTGCTGCCGGTCGGGCGTCAGCTCATCTCGGTCGCCGACCGTGAGACCAGCGATGCGCACGGGCGCGTGCGCGTGTTCCGCGATTGGGGTGTTCCGCTGACCGGGCCGCTCTCGGTGCTCGACGTCTGGGACCACCAGATGGCGGTGTCGGAGGCTCCGGGAGAGCCCGGCCGCACGCTCTGGCGAGAGCGTCTCACGATCGGCGGGGCCGCGGCTCCCGCGCTGTGGCCGGCGCTGTGGGCGACGTGGCAGTGGCGGGCGGCGCGCATCAAGGCACTCGCCCCCACCTGGGCGCACGACCCCGAGAACGACGCCGACTGACCCGGCAGCGCCTCAGGCGAGGCCGTGGCGATAGGCGAAGACGACCAGCTGCACGCGATCGCGCAGGGCGAGCTTGGTGAGGATGCGGCTGATGTGCGTCTTGACCGTGGCCTCGGACAGGAACTCGCGCTCGGCGATCTCGGCGTTGCTGAATCCCGCCGCCGCGAGCGCGAAGATCTCGCGTTCGCGATCGGTGAGCGCCCCGTAGGCGGCCGGCACCGGCTCCCCGCCTCCGCCGTCGGCGATGTGGGCGAAGAGCTCTCTCGTGGCCTCGGCGGCGATGACCGCGGAACCCGCGTGGACCGTCCGCACCGCGGACAACAAGAACTCCGGCTCGGAGTCCTTGAGCAGGAACCCGCTCGCCCCGCCCTGGATGGCCCGAGCCGCGGCCTCGTCGAGGTCGAAGGTCGTCAGCACCACCACGCGCGGAGCGTCGGGCTCGCGCAGGATCTCGGCGGTGGCCGCGAGCCCGTCCAGGACCGGCATCCGCACGTCCATGAGCACCAGGTCGGGGCGCGTCGCTCGCACGACCTCGATGCCCTCGCGTCCGTCGGAGGCCTCCCCCACCACCTCGAGGTCGGGCTGGGAGTCGATCACCATGCGGATACCGGCACGGAACAGGGCTTGATCGTCGACGAGGACGATGCGGACGGGGGCGGTCACGATGACGGCTCCTCTCGCGGTTCGGGGGTGGCTCGGCATCCGCTCTGCCGCGGCGAACGGCCGCTCACAGCGCAGCACCGATCGGCAGGGTGGCTCGGACGACGAACTCTCCATACTCCGGTCCGGCCGTCAGGTGGCCGCCGACGAGCTGCGCGCGCTCGCGCATGCCGATGAGACCGTGACCGCCGGGCGCGGAGCTGGAAAGGACGGGGACGGATGCCGTGGCACGGGCGTTGCGCACCGAGACCACGACGCGGTCGGGCCACCACGCCAGATGGACGCGCACGCGCGGGTCGACACCGTGGCGCAGGGCGTTCGTGAGCGCCTCCTGCATGATGCGGTACACCGCGAGCTGGATGGCCGCGGGGGGCTCGCCGGGAGGGAGCGGATCGACCCCGACCTGGAGGTCGACGCCCGCGGCACGCATCCGCTGGAAGAGGACTTCCAGATCGGCGAGGGTGGGCTGCGGCCCCTCGGCCTGAGAGTGCCGGAGCTGGGTGAGGAGGAGCCGAACGTCGGCGAGCGCCGCGCGCGCGGTCGACGAGATCGTCGTGAGCGCCTCGGAGGTGGCCCGGGGATCCGAGGCCGCGGCGTAGCGGGCCCCGTCGGCTTGGGCGATGACCACTGCCAGGGAGTGGGCGACGACGTCGTGCATGTCGCGGGCGATGCGGACGCGCTCCTGCTCCGCGATCGTCTCGGCTTCGGCCGCGCGCTGGGCGCGACTGTTCGCCGCGGCCCGCATCGCCGTACGCACGAGCGCGCCCGAGACCCAGGCCAGCATGAGGGCGAAGCCCGCGGCGAGGAAGAGGGCGATGACCGCGAACCAGTCGTTGCCGTTGGGCGGAGCCTGCAGCCCGCGACCCACGAGGTAGATCGGCACCACGGCCGCGCCGACGATCGCCGAACCGAACCCGAACCAGAACACGCGCCGCGTCCCGTACGCGCCCGTCGTGTACAGCACGGCGAAGATCGCGAGGTCTGACGGCGACGGCTGCCGGCCGAAGCCCATCTGCACGAGGGCGGCTGCCCACGCGACGCACAGGGCGAGTCCCGGGTGCAGGCGCCGCAGGCCCACCGAACTCGCGAAGGCGAGTGCGACGAAGAACGCGGCGACGCTGTCGACCGGGGTGGCACTCGCGACGAGCTCGATGGCGATCGCCACCAGGAAGAAGATCACGGCGATGCCGAGGTCGGTGACCAACTGGTAGCGGGTGAGCGGGCGGAGAGCGAACATCACCGCCACGCTACGCGGGCGGCCGTGGTCACGGCATCCGTCCCGGGGTGTATCTGTGTCGGCCGTCGGGGGGAGCCTCGAGGCGAGGGCGGATCAGGCCGGGAAGTCGGCCGGCTCGATCGGACGCGCCTCGAAGAAGGTCTGCAGCACGACGGTCGTGCGGGTGTTCACCTGGGCCGCGGCGCGGATGTCGCGGATGAGCGCCTCGAGGTCGCGCGGCGTCGGCACGCGGACGAAGAGCATGTACGCCGCCTCGCCCGCGATGGAGTGGCAGGCCTCGATCGGCGTCAGGTGGGCGAGCAGCTCGGGAGCGTTGTCGGGCTGCGCGGGGTCGAGCGGCGTGATCTCGACGAAGGCCGCGAGCGGCCGCCCCAGCGCCTCGGCATCGAGGATCGGGCGGTAGCCCTTCACGATCCCTCGAGCTTCGAGACGGCGCAGCCGCGACTGGACGGCCGAGACCGAGAGGCCGACGCGCTCCGACAGGTGCGACAGCGTGGCGCGCGCGTCGAGTGAGATCTCGCGGACGATCGCTGCGTCGACGGAGTCCTCGAGGCGAGGAGCGCGGGAGGAGGCCTCGGTCATGCGGTCGACAGTATCAGCGGCGGCAAGTCCCCCTCTGGCGGGATCTGTAAGTTTTCCGTTAGCATCCACATTCAGCAGGAATATTTACAGCATCGAATGGAGGATGCCATGACCACCGCCGCGCCTACCCGTGCCGCCGACGATCTGATCGCCGGACACGGCGTCGATACGGTCGAGCAGACCCCCGCCTGGGCGAAGCTCAAGGGCGCCGCCACCGCACTGCAGGCGCTGCAGGCCAAGGACGGCTCCATCGAGGACATCGTCGCTGCGCGCCCCCTGCTCGACGACCTGACGGCGGCGATCGAGGCGCTCGCGCCCCTCTTCCCGCACGACGCGGCCTACCTCGCGGCATCCGTCACGGACTTCCGCCGCTGGCGAGACGAGGGGCTCGGGGTTCCCGACTTCCTCGACTCCCTGGTCGCCTTCCACCCGCAGGAGCACCGCGTCGACGGCATCCGTCACCTCGTGGTCTTCCCGATGTACACGCAGAACGGCTCGAGTGAACGGCACGTCGAGGCGGTGATCGTCGAGGCGATCTGGCCGGAGTTCATCGCGCGGCTCGAGACCGAGTACACCAACCGCCTCTTCGTCTCGTTGCGGCTGGTCGATTTCACCTCCGGCTACGACACCAACTCGGCCGTGCTCTTTCCCGAGACCGTCGCGATGCGCGAGGTTCCCGCGTTCACGTGGGGCGCGATCTTCCAGGACCGCGAGGCCGCACGCTATCGTCGCGTGACCCGCGCCGCCGCGGACACCACGAAACTCCGACTCCCCGATGCCGCAGCACGCCTGCTCGACGACCAGGACCTCGCCGAGCGGACGTTCGTGATGTGGGATCTCATCCATGACCGCACGCACATGCGCGGCGACCTGCCGTTCGACCCCTTCATGATCAAGCAGCGGATGCCGTTCTTCCTCTACTCGCTCGAAGAACTGCGCTGCGACCTCACCGCGTTTCGCGAGTGCGTGTCGCTGCAGGCGCGCCTGGTCGCCCGCGACGACCTCGACGACGCCGAGGCAGCGATGCTCGAGCACGCCGAGCTCGTGCAGTACGCCGTGATCTTCGACCGCATCTTCCGCTTCGCCATCACCGGCTCTCGCGTGCGCAACTATGACGGTCTCGGCGGGCAGCTGCTGTTCGCCTGGCTGCATCAGCGACGCGTGCTGCACTGGACCGACACCTCGCTCGCCTTCGACTGGGACGAGGTACCCGCCGCGGTCATCGCCCTCGCGGATGCGATCGACGAACTGTACTGGCGCTCGATCGACCGCCCCAAGGTCGCCCACTGGCTCGCCGCCTACGACCTCGTGCGCTCGGTCGTCACACCCCACCCCGCTTCGGTGTGGGCACGAGGCCTGCCCGACGAGGTGCTCGCGGGATTGCCCAAGGGCTACACCGATGCGGTGCTCGACGACGAGTTCCCCCTGTCGATGTTCTTCGAGGCACTGGAGAAGAAGATGCGTCCCGTCATCGCATCGACCGAGGGAATTCGCGGAACGGACTGAGCACCCGGATGAGCGAGGTGACAACCGACCCCGCGGTCGAGCCGCGGGAGCGGGTACGCGGGCGACTCGTGCTGCTCGCGGGCGGAACGAGTGCAGCCGGCCGCGCCTGTGCTCGCGTTCTCGCCGAGGCGGGAGCGCGGGTCGTGGTCGTGGGTTCGAACGCCGCCCGCCTGAGCGAGGCCGCCGAGTCCACGCCCGCGGCGGCGACGGAGCTGTGCGATCTGACCGACCCGGCCGCCGTGTCGGCTCTGCGCGACCGCGTGCACACCGCCCACGGGACCGTCGACGGTGTGATCCACCTCGTCGGCGGCTGGCGCGGTGGAGGGGGGCTCGCCGGACAGAGCGACGAGGACCTCGCCGTTCTGCTGCGGTCGTTCACGGCTCTGCGTCACATCAGCCGCACATTCGATGACGACCTGCGCACCTCGGATGCCGGGCGGCTCGCCATCGTCTCGTCGACCGCCGTCGTACGCCCCCTCGCCGGAGGCGCGAACTACGCCGCGGTGAAAGCGGCGAGCGAGGCGTGGACGCGGGCCGTCGCACAGGGGTACGCGAAGTCCGCGCGCGATACGGGGCGAGAGCTGTCGGCCGCGGGCGTGATCTTCCGCGTGCGCAGCCTCGGCGGACTCGAAGATGCCCTGGCATCCGCCGTCGTCGCACTGTGGGACGACGAAGCCGCGGCGTGGAACGACGTCGTCGTCGACATCGACACGGGCGGTTAGCTCGACCCCACCCCGGCGTGGACCTCAGCCGTGCGGTACTGCCGCGAGAGCGTGCGATACGAGCGCGTGAGGAACGCCATCGCAGCCGCGATCACCATCACGACGCCGGAGACGGCGAAGACCAGCGCGATGCCGCGCGAGTCTCCCTCGCCGAGCAGCCAGCCCCACGTCGAGCGCCCACTCTCACCATCCATGTAAGGGATGATCAGGAACTGCGCGATCGGCGCGATGAGGAACGACGTCACGGGTGCCGCGGCCGATTCGAACGCCGCGGCGAAGCCGAAGACGCGACCCTGGGTCTCGAAGGGCACCACCTTTTGAATGACCGTCTGCTCGGCCGCCTCGACCGGCGGGATGAGGGCCATGTAGACCCAGATGCCGAGCACGTACAGCCACCACCACTCGCGGAGAGTGAACAGCGCGCCGAGCGCGCCCATCGCCATGACGATCCAGAGCATGGTGCGAATGGGGTTCTTGCCGAGGCCGAACTTCGCGACGAGACCGCCGCCGATGATGAAGCCGGTCGCGGTGATCCCGAGGACGATTCCCCAGACCTTCACATCGAACATCTCGAGACCGTAGGGGTCCATGAGCGCCATGTAGACGCCGCCGATGAGGTTGTTGAACGTCGAGAAGACGATGAGGGCGAAGAGCCCCGGCGCGAGGCGCACCGCTCGGATCGCCCCGCGCAGATCGACGATCGGACCGGGGCTCTGCCCGGCGGCGGGGCGCTCCTCGGGGATGCGGATGGTCAACAGGTGCGCGAGAGCGAGGGCGGTGAGCACGAGCGAGATGGCCAGCGTCCACCCCATGCCGAGAAAGCCCACCGAGAGGCCACTGAAGACGCTGGTCACGACGAAGGCGAGCCCCTGCACCGTGCCGACGAGCCCGTTCGCGTTGGCATGACGCTCGACGGGCACGAGGAGCGTCACGGTCGTCGACAGCGCGATACTGCGAAGGTTCTCGATCACGGCCCCGGCGAGGATGACGCCCGCGAACAGCCAGAACCACGGCCCGCCGAGGTCGAGGAGCACGGCCTCGGGGAATGCCAGCCAGAGCGCCCCCGCCAGCAGGAACGCCACGAGCGTCACGAACCCGGAGACCACCATGACCCGGTGCTTGCGGTGACGATCGACGAGCGAGCCGAACACCATCGCGAACACGGCGAGCAAGAGCATGTACGCACCACCGACGATGCCGGTAGCGAGCACCGAGCGGGTTTCGAGGTACACCCAGAACGTGAGAGCGAACCAGAGGAAGCTCGTCGTCACGTTGGCCGCGGCCGTGTTGACGAGCACCGCGAGGAAGGTGCGGCGCCGGGCGGACGCGGCAGCGGCGGGCGGTGCAGCAGAGGCCGGGCTCTCGGACATAGCGCCACGGTAGACCGGGGGTCCGACATTGACCAGGGTCTGGTCGATCGACGGCACGCCCCCGGGTGCGATCGAGTTCACGGCTGCGTCAATCGATGAGGCTGCGGATGTCCGCCGCCGTCAGGCGGGTGCCCCCGCCGAAGGTCTCACCCTCACCCCCGTCGAGAACGCGGGAGAACAGCTCCGCCTTGGTCTCGCGCAAAGTGACGACCTTCTGCTCGATGGTGTCGGCGGCCACGAGACGGTAGACGATCACCGGGCGCGTCTGACCGATGCGGTGCGCACGGTCGATGGCCTGGTCTTCGACCGCGGGGTTCCACCACGGGTCGAGCAGCACCACGTAGTCGGCCTCGACGAGATTGAGGCCGACCCCTCCCGCCTTGAGCGAGATGAAGAACGCCGGGTCGTCGCCCTCGCGGAAGCGGTCGATCTCAGCCTGCCGGTGCGTGGTGGCACCGTCGAGGTAGCCGGTTGGGAGGCCCGCCTCGGTACACCTCTCGCGAGCGGCGCGCAGGAACCGCGTGAACTGGCTCAGGACGAGGACGCGGTGCCCCTCGGCGGCGGCCTCGGCCACCAGTTCGACCAGAGCGTCGAGCTTGGCGGAGGGCGCCTCTCCCTCGTCGACGAGCGCCGGGTCGAGGGCGAGCTGACGCAGCATGGTCAACGACCGGAAGATCGCGAAGCGATTGCCTTCCGCATCGTCGAGCAGACCGAGGAGACGTTGACGTTCTCGATGGAAGCGCCGGTCGTACAGCTTGCGATGCGTCGGATGCAGGGTGACCTCGACCACGGTCTCCTGCTTCGAGGGCAACTCGGCGGCGACTCGTTCTTTCGTGCGCCGCAGCAGGAACGGGCGGATGCGACGACGGAGAAGGTCGAGCCGGGCGCTGTCGGAGTGCTTCTCGATGGGGGTGCGGTACATGGCGGTGAACGACTCGCGGGTCCCCAAGAGCCCCGGCGCGACCAGCGACATCAGAGCCCAGAGTTCGAGGAGGTTGTTCTCCATGGGGGTGCCCGTGATGACGAGGGTGAACGGCACCGAGAGGGCCCGAGCGGCGCGGTAGCCGCGCGACGAGGGATTCTTGATCTGCTGCGCCTCGTCGAGCACGAGACCCGACCACTCGAGCTCGGCGTACTGCTCGTGCTCCAGACGGAACAGCGCGTAGCTGGTCACCACGACATGCGCGCCGGCCGCTTGCTCGGCGATGAGGGTCGAACGGCGCGCCTGCGTAGCGGTGATGGTTTGCACCCTGAGCCCCGGTGCGAACTGGGCGCACTCGCGCGCCCAGTTGCCGACCACACTCGTCGGCGCCACGATCAGGAACGGTGCCATCTCGGGATCGGATTCGCGCGCGACCTCCATCATCGCGATCGCCTGCACCGTCTTGCCGAGTCCCATGTCGTCGGCGAGCACTCCCCCGAGTCCCTGCGTGCGAAGGAAGTGCAACCAGTCCAGACCCGTGCGCTGATAGTCGCGCAGAGTGGCCCGCAGTCCCGTCGGAGGCGCCACGGGGGCGATGGCGGCCTCGTCCGTGAGGCCGCGGACGCGCAGCCACCACTCGGCCTCTTGCGCCGCGAGCAGTCCCAGTTCGGAGAGGTCGTCCCACAGACCGACGTTGTAGCGGTTGAGCTTCATCTGGCCGTCCGGGCGATCGGCGAGAGTTCGCGCCTCGTCGATGACGGCTCGCAGGCGGTCGAAGGCGGGGGTGTCCAAACGCACATAGGACCCGTCTGCGAGGAAGAGCGCGCGGTCGCCGACGACGAGCGCGGTGTAGAGATCGGAGAAGTCGACCTCGGCGTCACCCACCGTCACGCGCGCGTGCAGGTCGAACCAGTCGCTGCCGTCGTCGTCTCCGGTGCGCAGCTCGACGGAGGCCGGCTCGGCAGCCGCACGGTAGGGCGTAGCCCCAATCGGCCACGGTCACCCGGACGTCTTCGAGAGCCCGCAGGCGCGGCATCGCCTCGACGACGAAGATCGCCGCCTCCGCGGGAGCCCATATGCGCGGCGGAGTGGTGCCCGAGGGAAACGGCTGCGGCAGCTCGAGACGCAGCTCCGACGCGATGGCCGACACAGCCTCCCAGGTAGACGCCTCGTACGCCTCGTCACGTCGGCCGTTGGTCGATGACCGGTCCCACCGTACGGCGACGGACGCGCGACCGGCCCGATGGTCGACGACGACCTCGAGGACGGGACGGGGCGGGGGCGGCACATCGATCGTGCCCCTGGGAGAGACCACGGGCGCCTCGAGCTGCAAGCGCGGAAGGTAGTCGCGGAAGAAGGCGTCCGAGCCCCCGTCGACCGCGAGCGCGCCCGTGCGCGCCAGCAACCCGCGGAGGGCGCCCGCCGCCGGGGTCGAGAGACGCGCCAGGGTGAATCGCTCGTCGTCACCGTCACGATCCGCGACGAAGGCCACCGCCACGGCGGGGTCGCCCACCACCCACGACGGCGAGGAGGCGACCTCGTCATCGAGGCCCTCGACGATCCCCCGGACGTGCAGGGCCGAGCCGCGACGGTCGACGGCGACCACGGCGGTCCTTTCCCCCTCGAGGATCTGCACCGGGTGATGCACGCCGGAAGCGGCCACGAGCGGCACACCGGCCGCGATGACAGCCTCGAGCTGCATCCAGAGCGAGTGCGGCGGAACGGCGGAGAGCGGCATCCACTCATCGGAGAGGTATGCGCCGTTGCCCGAGCGGCCGAGGCGGCCCAGACTGTCGAGCGCGGCACGCGCGCGCGGGTCGGCGGACAGCAGGGACAGGCCCGACCACCCCGCGCGCCCCTTGATCCAGGTGCCGCGCGAGCCTCGCATACCGGGGCGGGCGGTGAGCGTCAGGGCGGTGCTGCGGCCGTGACCCCCACCGCGACGGATGGCGAGGAAGAGACACAGATCGACCGGGGGTTCGTCGGGGAACCGTGCGTCGACCGTCAGCAGTTCATCGAGGGTGCGCTGCCACTCGGGGCGCGGGGGCCGACCCGCCGAGATCATGCGGTCGAAGAGCAGGACAGCCGCGGCGCAGGAATGCTCGCACTCGGGGCCGCGGCCGCACGAGCACCAGCCTGAGACGCGCGTGAAATCGGTGGGCACGCGCAGTTCGAGATGCTCGTACCCCGCCGCGCCGAACGACTGCGCCGAGACGACGAGTACTCCGTCGAACGTCTTGACGTCGCCGACCTCGACGGAGCCGTAGATCAGGAGCCGATCGGCGCGCGTCATGGCCGCCGGAGAGAAGATCTCACCGGCGATGCTGAGCGCCTCGGGGTCCATGTGCATGACGCCATTCTCCCCGGCCCCACCGACACTCGGGGGCCGGACGGGGGCGGAGTGGGGACAACGCGCCGAGATCTGCCGCCGGGGAGGAGGCGTCGAGTCGGCCGGTCGTTACGCTGGAAGAGTGACCACCCTCCACGACTCCTCGGTGCGCGGTTTCGCCTCCGACAACTACTCCGGAATCCACCCCGACGTGCTGGCCGCGATCGCCGCTGCCAACGACGGCCACCAGGTCGCCTACGGCGAAGACGTCTACACCGCCCGCCTGCAGGACCTGTTCGTCTCGCTTCTCGGCGAGGGTGTCGAGGCCTATCCGGTCTTCAACGGCACGGGCGCCAACGTCGTCGGGCTGCAGTCGATGCTCCCCCGTTGGGGCGCCGTGATCTCGGCATCCACCGCCCACATCAACGTCGATGAGGGCGGGGCGCCCGAACGGGTCGGCGGGATCAAGCTGCTCACCGTGCCCACCGATGACGGAAAGCTCACCCCCGAGCTCGTCGACCGCGAGGCCTGGGGGTGGGGCGACGAGCACCGCGCGCAGCCGCTCGTGGTCTCGATCACCCAGTCGACGGAACTGGGGACACTTTACAGCGTCGAGGAGATCCGCGAACTCGCGGCCCACGCCCACGGGCACGGCATGCGCCTGCACATGGACGGTGCGCGCATCGCGAACGCCGCCGCCGCCCTCGACGTGCCCCTTCGCGCCTTCACCCGCGATGCGGGTGTCGACGTGTTGAGCTTCGGCGGCACCAAGAACGGCGCCATGATCGGCGAGGCCATCGTCGTGCTCGATCCCGAGGCGTCCACGGGCCTGACCTACCTCCGCAAACTCGACATGCAGCTCTCGAGCAAGATGCGCTTCGTGTCGGCGCAACTCGTCGCCCTGCTCGAGAACGATCTCTGGTTGCACAACGCCCGCCATTCGAATGCCATGGCGCAGCGCCTTCGCGCCGGCATCGAGGCGGGTCTCGCCGACGGGTCGATCCAGGGTGTCGAGTTCACGCAGCCCACCCAGGCGAACGGCGTCTTCGCAACTCTCCCCGCCGGTGTCGCCGATCGGCTCCGCCAGAGCTTCCGCTTCTACGACTGGGACGAACTTCGTCGCGAGGTGCGATGGATGTGCTCGTTCGACACGACCGAGACCGACATCGACTCGTTCGTCGCCGCGATCGCGCGAGAGACGACCGCCTGACACCTCACGGACCGGGTGGGCCGCGGCACTCACAGGAGGAGCCGCGGCCCGCTGCGGCCGTCAGGCCCCGGCGAGCCAGTCGCGGTAGGCGTCGAACGTCGACTCGCGGCCGAGGAACCTCTCGACGAGCTCCCGCGCGTCCCGTGTGCCGCCGGGCTCGAGGATCTCACGGCGGTACCGGGTGGCCGTTTCGACGTCGAACAGGTCGTCGCCGAAGGCCGAGAGCAGATCTCTCGCGATCACCAGACTCCACTGGTAGGTGTAGTAGCAAGCGCCGTAGCCGGTGAGGTGGCCGAATCCGGCGTAGGAGTGCGACCCGTCGAGCGGCGTGATGGGACTCGCGGCCCGGTAGTACCCGTCGACGGCGGTGGCGAGATCGTCGGGCCGGTCGACGTGCAAGCGGTACGACGTCGTGGCGTGGCCCAGCTGACGCGTGACCTCGAGACCCCGCCCGAAGGCGTCGGCGGTGCGCATGCGGGCGACGAGATCGGCGGGGATCGGCTCGCCCGCGTCGTTCACGGCGAAGGCCGCGAGGGCCTCGGCATCCCACGCCCACTCCTCGAGCAGCTGGCTCGGGGCCTCGACGAAGTCCCACTCGGTCGCCACTCCCGTCCAACGCGCCCAGGTCTGGTGACCGCCGAGGATGTCGTGCACGAGGTGACCGAACTCGTGGAAGAACGTCACGACCTCGTCGTGCTCGAGGAGTCCCCGCGAGAAGTTGCAGAGCAGGACCGATTCGGGAAGCGACCGGCCGACGATGCCCGGGGCGAGGCCGAAGCACGCCGCGTGGTTGTACTTCCCGTCGCGCGGATGAAGGTCGAGGTGGATGCGTCCGAGGCGATCCTCGCCCCGGACGACGTCGTAGGTGCGGACGTCATCGTGCCACGAGGGTGCCTCGACCGGCACGTAGCGCACGTCGAGCAGGCGAGCGGTGGTGTTCAACACGCCCTCGAGCACGCGATCGAAGCGGAAGTACGACCGGACGAGCTGCGCATCGACGTCGTACTCCTCGCGTTTGAGAGCGCCGAGGATGTACCAGAAGTCGGCGATCGTCACCGCGTCGGCCTCGGAGTCGTCGCGACGCAGGCGCTCGAGAACGCGCTCGTACTCGCCCGACGCCGCCGGTGCGACCGCTTCGGCCACGCGATCGAGGAAGGCGCGCACCGCCGCGCTCGAACCGATCATGCGCGTCTCGGTCTCGTAGTCCGCCCAGTCGCCGTACCCCAGCAGCGCGGCCCGCTCCGCACGCACCGCCAGCAGCTCGGCGAGGACGGCTTCGTTCACGGGCCAGGCGAGATCGTTGTACGCGCTCATCATCGCGTGGCGCACGGACCGGTCGCGGGCATATTCCCGGACCGGCATGAGGTCGGTGTACTCGGTGGTCAGCGTGATCATCCCCTCCTCGTCGACGGGACGCTCGGCGAGGAAGTCGGCGGGTAGACCCTCGAGCGAATCCGCCGAGACGCGGACCTCGCGTCGGCCCTCGCGGATGTTGCGAGAGAAGGTCAGCGAGAGCTCGGTGTCGCGATCGGTGAGCTCGCGGACGCGGGCGCGATCGGCATCGGGAAGGTCGACGCCGCCGCGGCGGAAATCTCGGCGCACCTGATCGAGGAAACGCTGCTCGTCGCAGGAGAGTCCGGACGGCTCGGCATCCGCGAAGACCCGCCACAGAGCGCGGTCGAGGAGCCGGCGGGACTGCACCGCATCGACGGCCTGCACCTGCTTCTCGGCGGCGTCGCGAACCTCGGCATCCGGGTGCGATTCACTGACGAGGTGCGAGGGCGCCGCCGCCTCGGCGAGCGCGATGTCCGCCTCGTTCCAGAGGGCGAGACGGTCGCTGATCGACAGATCGCTCTCGGCCACCAGACGAGCGTCGATCGCGGCCACACGCGCCAGGCGTTCGGCCGGACGTTCACCGGCGAAGGTCTTCCAGCCGTCGAGATCGCGAGGGAGGGAGAGGGGTTCCAGGGAAGGATGCGCCATGCATCGACCCTAGGCAGGGCCGACGACACCGGCAACGGCGCGGGGGATGAATTCGCCGTGGATCCGGCCGGGGACGACGGTCAGCGCAGAGCGCCCACCGACGCCAGCGCCTGACGGATGAGGGTGCCGCGGCCGCCCTCCATCTCGTCGGAGAGGGCGTCCGATGCCGCCTCCTCGGGAGACAGCCAGGTGACCTCGAGCGCATCTTGACGCGGCTCGCAGGTACCGGTCACCGGGACCACGAAGGCGAGGGCGACGGCATGCTGCCGGTCGTCGTGGAAGGCGCTGACACCGGGAAGCGGGAAGTACTCCGCCACCGTGAACGGCGTCGGCGAGGGCGGCAGCAGCGGGAAGGCCATGGGGCCGAGGTCGTTCTCGAGATGACGGAACAGCGCGTCGCGCACGGTCTCGCCGTAGCGGACCCGGCCTGAGACGAGCGTGCGGGTCATCTCGCCGAGGGGCGTGGCACGCAGCAGGATGCCGACCTGGGTCACCGCGCCCATGCCGTCGGTGCGAACGGGCAGAGCCTCGACGTAGAGCATCGGCAGACGACGTCGCGCCTCGGCCAGTTCGACCTCGCTCAGCCACCCGGGGTTGGGGTTGGGGCCTCCCTGCGCTCCTGAGAAGGACGCCGAGAGCGGCTCGCGCTCATCGCCGTTGTCGCCGGGTTCGGGATCGGGAGTGCGCACGGGCATGCTCCCTGTATATCAACCGTCCGCCCAGGATGCCGCGTGTCCCGCGCGGACGGTCCACGTGCCGGTCGTGTTCTCCGCCACTCGCGGGAGGAGATTCGGTCCTCGGAGGTCCTGGGCGGTCGCGAATCCTCCGCTCCCGGTATTCCCTCCCCTCCGCCTCGCCGCGATGCCCCCTGCTCTCGGGAGGAAATCCGGTCTCGGGAGGATCCACGGGCGGCGGAGAATCCTCCGCTCCCGGAATCTCCTCCCCTCCCCCCTTCCGCACCCGCACCCGCACTCGTTCCCGCTCCCGCACCGCACCCGGCGGAGAGCGCCGAGCTCCGATCCCGCCGCGATGTCGGAGGCCTTTGCCACAATGGCGATATGAGCCACTCCTCCCTCGATCCGTCCGTCGTGCGGTGGTCCGTGTCGCCTGCCGAGCGGGGCGACCGGCCGGTGCTGGTGCTGCTGCACGGCTACGGGTCAGACGAACACGACCTGTTCGGCCTGGTGCCGTATCTGCCCGATTCCTTCGTCGTCGCGAGCGTGCGGGCTCCGCTCGCGCCACCGTGGCCCACTCCCGGCGCCTCGTGGTACCCGATCGAGGGACTCGACGGGCGCGACCCGGCGGCCGTCACGCTCGCCGCTCAGGCGGTTCTCGCCTGGGTGCAGGATGCCGTCGGCTCGGCGCGCGTGGGCCTGCTCGGTTTCTCTCAGGGCGGCGCTGTCGCGCTGCAGACCCTGCGCGTCGATCCCGACGCGGTGTCGTTCGCCGTCGTCCTCGCCGGCTACGCGGCGGGCGGCGAGCTCCCGGGCGATGCCGTTCTCGCTCAGCGCCGGCCACCGGTGTTCTGGGGCCGCGGCGCAGCCGACGACGTCATACCCGCACCGTTGGTCGACCTCACGTCGCAGTGGCTGCCCGGTCACAGCGAACTGAGCGGACGCGTGTACCCCGGGCTGACCCACTCCATCTCGCAAGACGAACTCGACGACGTTCGGGCGTTCCTCGACGCGCGTCTGGCCGACCAGGTCGGGGCCGCCGTCACCTGAGGCGGGGTACCGCAGGGGACGCCCGTCGACTATCGTGGTCACTCCCCCGCCCCCGAGAACGAGGTCTCCTCCGGTGAAGAACGTCGACGCTTCCGCGCCCCTGTCCGCGCGCTGACCCGTCGACCCGCCGTTTCCTCGGCCGCCCTCCGCTGACGCGGACGGGTCCGGTGTCCGCGCATCCCGCGCCATCGGAGTCCTCTCGTGTCCTCCCCTCGTTCTTCCCTCCTTTTCGACCGTGTCCGCCTGGTCTGGCCGGACGGCAGCGTCGCGCTCGACGACGTGTCGGGCACGATCGGTGTCGGCCGCACGGGCCTTGTCGGCCGCAACGGCGCCGGCAAGTCGACGTTGCTGCGCGTCGCCGCCGGGCTGATCGCCCCCACGTCCGGGCAGGTGTCGGCCTCCGGACCGGTTGCGATCCTGCCGCAACGCCTCGCCGTCGACCCCGCCCGTTCCGTCGCCTCCCTCCTCGGAGTGGAGGAGCCCCTTCGTGCCCTGCGCGCCATCGAGGCCGGCGACGTCGATCCGCGACATTTCGACGCCGTCGGCGACGACTGGGACGTCGAAGCGAGAGCGGAGGCACTGCTGTCCGACGCGGGCCTTCCGGCGCAAGCGCTCGATCGGACGGTCGGGCAGTTGTCGGGCGGCGAGGCCGTGCTCGCCGCGCTCCTCGGCCTGCGCTCCTCCCGTGCGGCCGTGACTCTGCTCGACGAGCCCACGAACGACCTCGACCGCGAGGCGCGTGCGCGCGTCGGCGAGCTCGTGCGCTCCTGGCCGGGCGCGCTCGTCGTCGTCAGCCACGACGTCGGCCTTCTCGAGCTGATGGATGCCACCGCCGAGCTGTACGCCCACTCCCTGAGCGTCGTCGGCGGACCGTACAGCGCGTGGCGAGCGCATCGAGACGCGGAGCAGGAGGCCGCCCTGCGCGCCGAACGCGACGCCGCCCAGGCGTTCCGCCGCGAGCGGCGCGAGCGCATCCAGGCGCAGGACAAGCTCGCCACCCGCACCCGCGTCGCGCACAAGGCCGAGATCGAGAAACGCGTTCCCAAGATGTTCGCGGGGATGCGCGCGAACGCCGCACAGATCAGCGCGGGGCGTCTACGCACGCAGATGCAGGGAAAGGAGGATTCAGCGCGCTCGGCCCTCACGGAGGCCTCCGCGCGCGTTCGCGACGACGACGTGGTGCGCGTCGACCTGCCCGACCCGGACAACGCCGCCGCGCGTCGGGTCCTCGCGGTGGGGGACGGCGAGCGCGAGTGGATCGTCACGGGACGCGAACGCCTCGCCCTCGTCGGCCCCAACGGCGCCGGCAAGACAACACTGCTCGAGCGCCTCGTCCACGGCACCGACGACCCGGCATCCCTCCATGGCCGCGTGTACGTGGACCGGGTCGGCTACCTGCCGCAGCGCCTCGACGGCCTCGACGATGACGCGTCCGCGCTCGAGAACGTCCGGGCTGCGTCACCCGCCGCGCCTTCCGGAGAGGTGCGTGACCGCTTGGCACGGTTCCTCCTGCGGGGAGACACGGTGACGCGGGCGGTGTCGTCGCTGTCGGGGGGCGAGAGGTTCCGCGTGGCGTTGGCCCGACTGCTGCTGGCCGACCCGCCGCCCCAGCTGCTCGTGCTCGACGAACCGACGAACAACCTCGACCTCGACACCGTCGACGCGGTGGTCGCCGCGGTGCGCGCCTACCGGGGCGCTGTGGTGGTGGTCAGTCACGACGATGCGTTCCTGTCGCGACTCGATCTCGATCTGCGGCTCGAGCTGCGAGAGGGACGGCTGCGAGAGCTCCCCGAATGAACGACGGGTCTCTCCGCAGTCGGACCGGCCGACGGAAACCACGTACGACGAGGACGTTCCGCGGCGGGCGAACGTCAACCCCGACCCGATGTCGGAGGTCCGGGAGAAGATGTCGACATGGCCGACGTGCTGGAGAGATTCGGTCCTGCGACGCAGGACTGGTTCCGTGGCGCCTTCTCGGCGCCGACCAACGCGCAGAAGGGCGCGTGGGAGTCCGTGTCGTCGGGGCGGAACGCCCTCGTCGTCGCGCCTACGGGTTCGGGCAAGACGCTGTCGGCGTTCCTCTTCGCGATCGATCGGGTGTTCCGCGAGAAGGGCCCCGAGACTCCGGATGCCGCTCCCTCGCCGCGCGGCAAGCGTTCGACGCCGAAGGTCCCCAAGGCGGTCCCTACAGACACCCGCATCCTCTACATCTCCCCGTTGAAGGCGCTCGGCGTCGACGTCGAGCGCAACCTCCGCTCGCCTCTCGTGGGTATCGGACAGTCCGCTCGCCGCCTCGGCATCGAGGTGCCCTCGGTGACCGTCGGCGTGCGCTCGGGCGACACGAGTTCGAGCGATCGTCGCAAGCTCGTGACGGCGCCGCCCGACATCCTCATCACGACGCCCGAGTCGCTGTATCTCATGCTCACGAGCCAGGCGGCAGAGACCCTGCGCGGTGTGCACACCGTCATCATCGACGAGGTGCACGCGGTCGCGGCGACCAAGCGGGGCGCTCACCTCGCCGTGAGTCTGGAGCGCCTCGACGCCCTGCTCGACAAGCCCGCCCAGCGCATCGGACTGTCTGCGACGGTTCGACCCATCGACGAGGTGGCCCGTTTCCTCGGCGGAGCACAGCCCGTCGACATCGTCGCCCCCAAGGCCACGAAGGCGTTCGACCTCTCGGTCGTCGTGCCCGTCGACGACATGCTCAACCCACCGCCTCCTCCGGGCTCCCCCGCCCCCGACGACGCCAGCGACGCAGAGTGGTTCTCCGATCGTCCCGAGAGCACCGAGGTCTCGGGTTCGGTCTGGCCGCACGTCGAAGAGGCCATCGTCGACCGCATCCTCGAACGCCGCTCGACCATCGTGTTCGCCAACTCGCGGCGCTTGGCCGAGCGCCTGACGGGTCGCCTGAACGAGATCTACGCCGAACGACAGGGCATCGACGTCCCCGAACCCACGGTGCCCGCGGCCACGATGGCGCAGGCGGGTTCCTCGGCGGGTGTCGCGGCCATCCTCGCGAAGGCCCATCACGGCTCCGTGTCGAAAGAGCAGCGCGCGCAGGTCGAAGACGAGCTCAAATCCGGCGCCCTGCGCTGCGTCGTCGCCACGAGCAGCCTCGAGCTCGGTATCGACATGGGCTCCGTCGACCTCGTCATCCAGGTGGAGTCGCCACCCAGTGCGGCATCCGGTCTGCAGCGTGTCGGCCGTGCCGGCCACCAGGTCGGCGAGGTCAGCCGGGCCGCCCTCTTCCCCAAGCACCGCAGCGACGTCCTGCACACCGCTGTCGTGACCGAGCGCATGCTGGCGGGGCGCATCGAGGCCATCTCGGTGCCGCAGAACCCGCTCGACATCCTCGCGCAGCAGACGGTGGCCGCCTCGGCCCTGGGCTCTATCGACGTCGAGGAGTGGTTCGAGACGGTCAAGCGCAGCGCGCCCTTCCGCTCTCTCCCCCGCTCCGCGTACGAGGCCACCCTCGACCTCCTGGCCGGTCGGTACCCCTCCGACGAGTTCGCCGAACTGCGCCCCCGCCTCGTCTGGGACCGCGACGCCGGCACCCTCACCGGGCGCCCGGGCGCGCAGCGCGTGGCCGTGACCAGCGGCGGAACCATTCCCGACCGCGGTCTGTTCGGTGTCTTCGTCGCGGGAGAATCGCAGAACGCGCGCGTCGGAGAACTCGACGAAGAGATGGTCTACGAATCCCGCGTCAACGACGTCTTCACGCTCGGCACCACGAGCTGGCGCATCGTCGAGATCACGCACGACCGTGTCAACGTGCTCCCCGCCTTTGGCCAGCCCGGCAAGCTGCCGTTCTGGCATGGCGACGGCATCGGTCGCCCCGCCGAGCTGGGCGAGGCGCTCGGCAAGTTCTCGCGCGACATCGCCGCGGCCGACCGCGGCAAGGCCGAGGAGCGCCTTCGCGAGTCGGGACTGGACGACAACGCGATCACCAACCTGCTCGCGTACCTGGCCGAGCAACGCGAGGCGACCGGGAGCCTCCCCACCGATCGCACGCTGACCGTCGAGCGCAGCCGCGACGAGGTCGGCGACTGGCGCATCATCCTGCACTCGCCGTACGGCATGCAGGTGCACGCGCCGTGGGCGCTCGCGGTCAATGCACGCATCCGCGAACGCCTCGGCGTCGAGGGGGCGGCGGTCGCCAGCGATGACGGCATCATCGCCCGGGTCCCGGATGCCGCGGCGGAGCCGCCCGGGGCCGATCTCTTCGTCTTCGAGCCCGACGAGCTCGAACAGATCGTCACCGACGAGGTGGGCGGATCCGCTCTGTTCGCCTCGCGCTTCCGCGAATGCGCCGCTCGAGCGTTGCTCCTGCCCCGGCTGAATCCGAACCGCCGCTCCCCGCTCTGGCAGCAGCGCCAGCGTTCCGCGCAGTTGCTCGAGGTCGCCAAGAGGCACCCGGCGTTCCCGATCATCCTCGAGACGCTGCGCGAGGTACTGCAAGATGTCTACGACCTTCCGGCTCTCCTCCGCCTCACGCGACAGATCGGAGAGCGCAAGATCCGCCTCGTCGAGATCACGACGTCGCAGCCCTCCCCGTACGCTCGCGATCTGCTCTTCGGTTACGTCGGCGCCTTCATGTACGAGGGCGACTCCCCTCTCGCGGAGCGACGTGCGGCGGCGCTGTCGGTCGACCCGGCGCTCCTGAGCGAGCTGCTCGGCAAGGTCGAGATGCGCGAGCTTCTCGACCCCGACGTCATCGCCCAGTTCGAGCGCGAAGCTCAGCGCCTCGACCCCGATCGCCGAGTCCGCGGCGCCGAGGGAGTGGCCGACCTGTTGCGTATCCTCGGCCCCCTCGACGCGGCCGAGGTGGCTGCGCGAGTCGACACCGAGGGCGACGCACTGACCGAGGCCGAGCAGCACCTCGCCACCCTCGTCGACGACCGGCGGGCGATCCGCGTGACGATCGCCGGAGTCTCGCGCACGGCCGGGATCGAAGACGCCGGTCGCCTCCGCGATGCCCTGGGCGCGGCACTGCCCGTCGGCATCCCCAACGCGTTCCTCGAGCCTTTCCCCGATCCCCTGGGCGATCTCGTCGCCCGCTTCGCGCGCACGCACGCGCCCTTCACGACGGATGCCGTAGCCGAACGCCTGGGCGTGGGGGTAGCGGTTGCCCGGCTCACGCTGCAGCGCCTCGAGTCTCAGGGGCGCCTCGCCAGTGGGTTCTTCCTTCCCGAGGCGTCGGGCGGTGTCCGCGGCGACGAGACCGAGTGGTGCGACGTCGAGGTGCTGCGACGCCTGCGTATGCGATCGCTGGCGGCCATCCGCGGCAGCGTCGAGCCGGTCCCTCCGGCCGCGTACGCCCGGTTCCTGCCCGTATGGCAGCATCTGGGTCGCCCCCTCGAGGGCATCGACGGGGTGCTCGCCGTGATCGAGCAGCTCGCGGGCGTCCCCATTCCCGCGAGCGCGTGGGAGTCGCTCATCCTGCCCTCGCGCGTGGCGGACTACTCCCCCGCCTTGCTCGACGAACTCACCGCCACCGGAGAGGTGGTCTGGTCGGGCCACGGCACCCTGCCCGGTCGCGACGGGTGGATCGCGCTGCACCCGGCCGAGGCGGCGCCGTTCACCCTGCAAGACCCCGAGGACGCCGACGATCCCGCGCCCGATTCGCTCGAGGCGCGCCTGCTCTCGGCCCTGGAGAGCGGGGGTGCGTACTTCGCCACCCAGCTGAGACAGCTCGTCGGCGCCGAGAACGAGCAATCCGTCAACGACGCCCTCTGGGCGCTCACCTGGGCGGGCCGGGTGACGAACGACACCTTCGCCCCGGTCCGCACGCTGCTCAGCGGTGGGGGCCAGTCGCACCGTGTCGCCCGCCGCGCACCACGCGCACGTATGTACCGCGGCGCGACCATGCCGCGGGCCACCTCCGCGCCGCGTCCGCCGTCCCTGGGCGGTCGGTGGTCGCTCCTCCCCGAGCGCGAGGAGGACCCCGCCGCCCGCGCCACGGCCTCGGCGAGCCTCCTGCTCGATCGGTACGGGGTGGTGACGCGCGGCGCCGTGCAATCCGAGGGCGTGCCCGGCGGCTTCGCCCAGGTGTACCGCATCCTCGCCGGCTTCGAAGAGGCCGGACACTGCCGTCGCGGGTACGTGATCGAGAAGCTCGGCGCCGCGCAGTTCGCAGCCTCGGCCACGGTCGATCGGCTGCGCGAGTTCGCCGCGGTCGCCGACCCGCCGCCCCTGCGCACGGTGACGCTCGCCGCCACCGACCCCGCCAACCCCTACGGCGCCGCGCTCGGCTGGCCCGCGATCGAGGGGGTCACGCACCGGCCGGGCCGTAAGGCCGGAGGTCTCGTCGTACTCGTCGACGGTGAGCTCGCGCTCTACCTCGAACGCGGCGGTCGCAGCGCGCTCGCTTTCACCGGCGACGAAGCGGTGCTGCAGGCGGCGGCCCGACACCTCGCCGAGACCGCGAAGAAGAGGCGTCTCGAAACACTCACCGTCGAACAGGTCAACGGGGAGTTCGTCTACGGCACCGCGGTCGGCCGAGCCCTGCGCGAGGGCGGGTTCGTCGAATCGCCCAAGGGCCTGACGTTGCGCAAACTCACCGCCGGCGACACCCTGCGCGAGGCCGCCCGTGCCTGAGGGCGATACCGTCTACCGCGCCGCGGCGAAGCTGTCGGCGGCCCTCGCCGGCAAGGTGGTCACACGGTTCGACATCCGTGTGCCGGGGAGCGCCACCGCCGACCTGCGCGGGGAGACCGTGCACGAGGTCGCCGCTCGCGGCAAGCACCTGCTGCACAGGATCGGCGGCTTCACACTGCACTCGCACCTGAAGATGGAGGGCCGATGGGACCTTTACCGCCCGGGCGAGCGCTGGCGACGACAGGCGTTCAAGGCGCGGGCGGTCGTCGGCGTCGCGGGTGCGGACGCCGTCGGTTTCGACCTCGCGATGGTCGAAGTCCTGCGCACGAGCGACGAGCACACCGTGGTCGGACACCTCGGCCCCGATCTGCTCGCCGACGACTGGGATGAGGCCGAAGCGGTCCGTCGCGTCTCCGCCGACGACAGAGCTGCACACGTCGCGCTGCTCGACCAGCGCAACGTCGCCGGCTTCGGCAACGTGTACGCGAACGAGCTGCTCTTCGTCCGAGGCATCGCGCCGACCACCCCCGCCACGGAGATCGACGTGCAGGCGACCATCGCGCTCGGCGAGCGCATGATCCGCGCCAACCTGCCGCGCCCCGAGCGCACCTTCACCGGCGACAGCCGGCCCGGGCGTCGCTTCTGGGTCTACGGTCGCGAGGGCGCCCCCTGTCGCCGCTGCGGAACCCCGATCCGTGCGACCTCGCTCGGCGCCTCCGCGACGAGCGAGCGCAACGTCTATTGGTGCCCCACCTGTCAGCCCGGCTGAGACGGGCCGCCGCGGCGTCCGCCTCCTGGGCTGCGGCGCATCCCGGCCGACCGGGTCCACACCGCACCCGCGTCGACCCGCCGCGCAGCACGCGAGAGGGCGCCGCGCAGAACCAACTCTTTCCGCGCCCCGTGTCAAGCCGCCCGGCGCCCTTCGTCCGGCGTGCGAAAACAGGGGGACAACTCCACGCCGCGCTCCGCGCTTCGCGCTTTCCTCGACATCGAGGAAACCGATGACGGTATCGGCGACGAAGAAGCATTCGAGGGAATGAACGTCATTCCCGGCCCGTTGTGATACATGTCGGCTCAACCCGATGGCCGACCGGAGGGGATCGTGGGAAAGAACTACATCGACATCGAAAACGACCACGGCGAGACACTGCGTTACCGCAAGCACGTCAATGGTCGCGGACTCGTCGCGCACGGCGCGAAGGTCCACCCGTCGGCGCTGGTCGAGAACGGCGCCTACGTCGAACCCGGCGTGCAGATCGCCGCGGGTGTTCGTGTCGGCCGCGGTGCCTGGATCGAGTCAGACGCCGTGATCGGCCCGGAGGCGCACATCGAGCCGCACGCGCACATCTGCGCGGGAGCGGTGATCGGCGCGGGCGCTCACATCGGCGTCCGCACGCAGGTCGGCCACAACGCTCGCATCGCGATGGGGTCGCTCATCGGCGACGACGAGATCATCAACGACGGCGAAGCCGTGGCGACGGATCGACGAGGACTGCGGCTGGCAGCCTGACGAGGTCGTGCCCACCGCGGCATCCATGACCCGCACGACTCGACTGAGCGTGCGGGTTTTCGCTTGTCCGAGCTCTGGCGGCCTCAGGCGAAGATCGCCAGGACCAGCCCGATCAGGGGCAGGGTTCCCTGGATACTGGCCGGGCGCAGGTACTTCGCACCCGAGGTAACCAGGACGAGTGCCGCGGCGAGCATCGACCCCAGCGAGAAGATCAGCAGCGTGCGGCCGACGGCATCGCCGACCCCGTTCACCGTCCAGAACACGATGCCGACGACCGCTCCGATCGCGAGGAACAGGTTGTAGAAGCCCTGGTTGTAGGCCATGGGCCGCGTGGCATCCGCCGTCTGCTGGTCGGCGATCCCGAAGACCTTCCACGTCTTCGGCTGCGTCCAGCGCACGCTCTCCAGCACGAAGATGTAGACGTGAAGCAGGGCCGCGAGTCCCGCGAAGACAAGCGCCAGGATGCCGATCATGCCTCCCACGTTAGTGCCGCGGCTAGCCTGGAGCCATGGCGAAAGGCAACGGGTCCCGCGGGCGCACCGGCGCACCTCGACGCAGCGGGGCAGCGAAGCCCGCCGCGGCAGGGCGTTCACGCGCGGCGAAGCCGAAGGCGAAGGCCGAGCGACCGACCCCGCCGCGCGAGGAACCGCGGGACTTCGTGCTCGGCGCGATTCCCGGAGCAACCCCCGGCAAGTGGATCGGGCTGTGGCGCGAACGCATGCCGCACGTCGCTCTCGAGCTGCGTGAGATATCCGTCGCCACCCAGCTCGAAGCGCTCGACGAGGTCGACGCGGCGCTCATCCGCCTTCCCGTTGAGGAGTCAGACGACGTGAACGTGATTCCCCTCTACGAGGAGGAACCCGTCGTGGTCATGTCCGCAGACTCCGACCTGACCGCGGCCGACGAGCTCGAGATCGCCGATCTGCGGGGCGAGGTCGTCATCGCGGCCGCCGACGACGTCTTGCACCTGTCGATCCCGGACGCCGTCGCCCCGGCGTTCGCACCCCCGGCCGACACCGCCGAAGCCATCGCGACGGTGGCTGCGGGCGTCGGCGTCGTGATCGTGCCGATGTCTCTTGCTCGCGCTCATCAGCGCCGCGACGTCGAGTACCGCATCCTGCGGGACGGTCCGCGATCCCGGGTCGCTCTCGCGTGGCTCCGCGAGCGCACGACCCCCGATGTCGAGACGTTCGTGGGCGTCGTGCGCGGCCGAACCACGCGGTCCTCGCGCTGACCGGGCGTTGGTGCACCCACGTTTCGCTCCGTGTCACCCCCTGACGGTGCGGAAAGTCGCCCGCGTAGAATCTCCGGGTGACCGCTTCCCTGCTCTACGTCTGCGTTCGCCCGCAGCGTGAGGCGGCCGTGGCCGAGTGGGCCTCGTTCCGCGACGGTCTCGGCGTGCGAGACGACGACCTCGTGCACCACGACCTCGTTCGCGAGCCGCTGCCGGCGGACCTCGACCGGTACGCCGCGATCGTCGTCGGCGGCAGCCCTTTCAACGTCACCGACCCCGGCAAGACCGACGAGCAGCGCCGCCTTGAGCGCGACCTCGAACGCCTGGCGGGCGCGGCCATCGAGGGTCGCACGAACGCGCTGTTCACGTGCTTCGGTATCGGTGTCGTCACGCGTCTGCTCGGGGGCAGGGTGAGTTTGCTGCACCCCGAGGGCACGGGCCCCACCGACATCGTGCTCACCGAGGCGGGCCGCGACGACGAGCTGTTCGGCATCCTGAATCCCCGCTTCGAGGCGCTGACCGCACACAAGGAAGGCACGGCGATCGTCCCCCCGGGCGCGACGCTGCTCGCCGAAAACGACGCGTGCCCCGTGCAGGCCTATCGCGCCGGGTCCGGACTGTGGGCCACGCAGTTCCACCCCGAGCCCACGACCGAGGCGTTCGTCGCGCGCATGGTCGTCTACCGCGACGCGGGGTACTTCGATGCCGACGCGTTCGACGAGGTCTCGGCACACGTGCGCACCGCGTCGGTCGAGCAGCCCACGCGCCTTCTGCGCTCCTTCGCCGCCCGATCCGTCGCGGCCTGAGCCGCGCCCGTCGGCGTCGGCGCCCCCGACTCGGGTCTGCCCGGGGGGATCACCCGCCGTCAGAAGTCAACCCCGACTGCCATATTTACCTAGCTTTTCTAGTGTTCTAGGTATGAACGCAGCAACGCAATGGCGGGGAAGCGACCTCGCACGTCAGATCGTCGTCCTCTCCACGGTGTCGTTCATGCTGATCGCCGCCGTGATCGGGGCGGGCGCCTTCGGCAACTCGGCCGTGCAGGATCAGCAGGGCGGCGCCCTCAACACCGACGGCTCCTACCTCGCCCCGGCGGGTCCGGCCTTCTCGATCTGGTCGGTCATCTACCTCGGCCTGATCGCGTATGCGATCTGGCAGGCTCTCCCCGGCCAGCGCACAAATCCGCGCCAGCGCGCGCTCGGCTGGCTGATCGCCCTCACGATGAGCCTCAACGGCCTGTGGCTGGTCGCGGCCCGCTTCGGCACGCTGCTGCTCACGGTCGTCGTGATCGTCCTCTTGCTCGCGGCTCTCTGCTGGACGTTCCGCGTGGCCGTGGCGACGCGCGAACCGCGTGACGGCGTCGTCGATTCCGTCCTCATCGACGGGGTCACGGGCCTCCACCTCGGCTGGGTCACCCTCGCCACCGTCGCCAACGCCGCCGCCTGGCTCACCACCATCGTGCCGGCGGAGTGGGAGAACGCGGCGGATGCCATCGGTATCGCCGTCCTGATCGTGGTCGCTCTCATCGGTCTTTCGATCGCCTGGCGCAGCGCGTGGCGCGTCACACCCGCGCTCGCGCTGGCCTGGGGGCTCAGCTGGCTGGCCGTCGAGCGCTTCACGGGCGAGCCCCAGAGCGCGCCGATCGGCGTCACCGCATTGATCGTCGCCGCGGTCGTGCTGCTGCCGCCGGTGATCGTCAGCGTGCTGCGCCTCATCCGCCCGAGCGTCGACTGACCGCCTAGGCCCTCGGCATCCGTCCCGCAAGAGGGGCGGATGCCGAGGGTTCCGGGAGTTCAATCGGGGCGTGGACTCCCTCCCCTTCGCCCTGCTCGTCGCCCTCTTCGTCGCAGCCGCCGCCGTGGTGTGGGTGGCGGGGATCCACCTGTCCAAGGCCACCGACGTCCTGGACGCGCGCCTGCACCTGGGGAGCGCGCTGGGTGGTCTGATCGTGCTGGCCGTGGCGACCAATCTCCCCGAGATCGCCATCACCGTGTCGGCCGCGGTCTCGGGGAACCTCGAAGTGGCCGTCGGCAACATCCTCGGTGGAATCGCCCTGCAGACCGTGGTGCTCGTCATCCTCGACGCCTTCGGCAAGCGTGGGCGCGGGGTGAAGCCGCTCACCTACCGCGCGGCATCGCTCACTCTCGTTCTCGAGGGACTGATCGTCGTTGCCGTGCTGGCCGTGGTGATCGCCGGAAGCCAGCTGCCGGACGGACTCGAGTTGCTGCGGCTGACCCCCGACGTCGTCCTCATCGCCGCGCTGTGGATCGTCGGACTGATCCTGGTGAAACGCGCCGGAAAGCACCTGCCCTGGCACGAGGACGGGCATGCTCCGAATGCGAGCCCTAAGCCGTCGAAAGCGGACAACGGCAAGAAGATGAGCACGACGAAGGCGGCGATCGTCTTCTCGGTCTCCGCTCTCGCGACGCTCGTGGCCGGAGTCGTCCTCGAACGCGCGGGAGATGCGGCGTCGTCGCAGATCGGCCTGTCCGGGGTGCTGTTCGGCGCGACCGTTCTCGCCCTCGCGACATCGCTCCCCGAGATCTCGACGGGCCTTCAGGCGATCAGGCAGGGCGACGACAGCCTCGCGATCAGCGACATCTTCGGCGGCAACGCCTTCTTACCCGTGCTGTTTCTCCTTGCGACCGTCATCTCGGGATCCGCGGTCCTCCCGCGCGCGAACGGAGCCGATATCTACCTGACAGCGCTGGCGGCGCTCCTCACGCTCGTGTACGTGGTCGGGCTCATCTTCCGCCCGCAGCGGCGGATCATCGGGATGGGCGTGGACTCGTTCGTCGTCCTCGCCCTTTACGCGCTGGGTATCGCCGGCCTGTTCGCGGTCTCCGGCTAGCGCGCCGGGCTGCTAGGACCGGCCGAGATCGATCTGCCGCTGGATCTCGTCGCGCGCGCGCGGCCGAGTTCGCTGTCGGGAAGGTGCCGAGGAGCACCCCACCCTCCGCCGGAGCGTCGAACCGCGGCAAGGACCACCACACACGCAGCGATCATCACGAAACCACTGGTCGACAGGACAGCGACGAGTCCGGCATCCATGATCTGCTCCTTCGTGAGGTGCACTCCACGCTCCCACCCGCGGCGAGAGCCGTCAACCCCACGCGCAAGGCGTGAACGACGAACGGCCCCGCCCCTTGCGAGGTCGGGACCGTTCGTCATGACGTCAGAGGGCGGGGCCGACGATCGCGCTCGCCCCGGCCGGCACCGTCACCTCGGAGCCATCGAGCACGACGCCCTCCGCCGTCGCCAGCAGCACACGAGCACCGGATGCCACCGACGCCAAGGCCGCGGCCTCCGAGAGGTTGACGATCACGACGAGGTCGCGGCGACGTAGTTCGTAGACCCGGCCGCCGTCGGCCTCCCTGGCCTCCGCGGACAGCCCCTCGCGCGACGGGTCGGTCAACTCGGGGCGCTCGCGCCGCAGCTTCGCGAGCTCGCGGTACAGACCGAGCAGCTGGGCGTGATCGCCCTCGCCCGCCTCGTCCCAGTCGAGCCGGGAGTTCTCGAACGTCGAGGGATCCTGCGGGTCGGGGACGGTGGACTCGTCCCAGCCCATCTTCTCGAACTCGGCGATGCGCCCCTCGGCGGTGGCCTTTCCGAGCTCGGGCTCGGGGTGAGAGGTGAAGAACTGCCAGGGCGTCGTCGCGCCCCACTCCTCGCCCATGAAGAGCATCGGAGTGCCCGGAGCGGTGAGCGTGAGCACGGCGGCGGCGGCCAGGCGGTCGTAGCCGAGCGTCTGCGACAGACGGTCGCCCGCGGCCCGGTTGCCGATCTGGTCGTGATCCTGCGCGAAGGTCACGAGGCGCCAGTTCGGCACGTCCTCGGGAATGGGCTTGCCGTGCTTCTCCTCGCGGAACGACGAGTACGTGCCGTCGTGGAAGAAGCCGCCCTCGCTGACCTTTCGGAAGGCCTCGACGTCGGCGAAGTCCTCGTAGTAGCCGATCGTCTCGCCGGTCAGGGCGACGTGCACCGTGTGGTGCCAGTCGTCCGACCACTGTGCGGTCAGGCCGTAGCCGCCGGCCTCGCGCGGGAGGATCAGCTTCGGGTCGTTCATGTCGCTCTCGGCGATGGTGGTGAGCGGGATGCCGCGGTGCGCCGACAGGGCGTCGGTGCGTTCGGCGATCTCCTGCAGCACGTGCGGATCGCGATGGTCGAGCAGAGCGTGCACGGCATCGAGGCGCAGGCCGTCGACGTGGTAATCGCTCATCCACATCAGTGCGTTCTCGACGATGTACGCGCGGACGGCGTCTTCATCGAGATTGACCGAGTCGCCCCAGGTGTTACGGCTGCCTTCGCGCAGGTACTCCCCGAACTCGGGCAGGTAGTTGCCCGAGGGACCGAGGTGGTTGTAGACGACGTCCTGGATGACGGCGAGTCCGGCCGCGTGGGCCGCATCGACGAAACGCTGGTACGCCTCGGGTCCGCCGTAGGCCTCGTGCACGGTGTACCAGAGCACCCCGTCGTAGCCCCAGTTCCACGTACCGTTGAAGC
Source organism: Microbacterium sp. SORGH_AS_0454 (assembly GCF_031453395.1). Classification (NCBI taxonomy): domain Bacteria; kingdom Bacillati; phylum Actinomycetota; class Actinomycetes; order Micrococcales; family Microbacteriaceae; genus Microbacterium; species Microbacterium sp. SORGH_AS_0454. Next base: position 457,097 of record NZ_JAVIYS010000001.1, read on the forward strand.
CGTTCACCGGCAGCAGCTCGACGTGGGTCACCCCCAGGTCGACGAGGTGATCGAGGCGGCCGATCGCGGCATCCAGTGTTCCCTCGGCGGTGAAGGTTCCGAGGTGCAGCTCGTAGATCAGGCCGCCCGCGAGCGGTTTGCCCGTCCACGCGGCGTCGTTCCAGGCGTACACCGAGGGGTCGAACCACGCCGACGCCTCGTGCACGCCGCCGGGCTGACGCCGCGAGCGCGGGTCGGGGCGGAGGTCGTCGCCGTCACCGAGGACGAAGCCGTACCGCTCGCCGTCGGCGAGGTCGACCGGGGCCGTCCACCAGCCGTCTTTCGCGGATGCCATCTCGACGTCTTCGACGACACTGTCGCCGCTGTCGTCGAGCCGGCGCAGCCGCACCCGCTCTGCCTTGGGTGCCCAGACGTCGATGCTCATGAGGGGTGTTCCTTCGCGTGAGGTGCCGAGGTTTTCGCTGAGGGAGGGCGTGAGGCGACGATTCCCGACGCCTCACGCGATCGGGGGTCAGAAGATCAGCAGGGCCACCGGGTAGACAGCCAGCAGGTCGGCCAGGGGCACGGCGCCGCCGGCGAACGAGCGTCCGGTCAGCACGTCGACGACGGGGGTGTCCGGCAGCAGCACCACCGTGTCGCGCCAGCCTCCCGCAGCCGCCAGGCCGTGCGGCAGACGGGTCGCGACCGCGAACACACCGCCACGATCGAAGGCGACGACGTGGTCGGCCGCCACGCCCGCTGCCTCCAGCGGGCGGTAGATCGCGAGCGGGTGCTCACGGCGAAGGCGCAGCGCGCGCGACGTCACGAGGAGCTTGGCCGCTCCCGTGGCATCCACGGCCGGGGCCGCAGCCCCGGGGGCGTCGATCGCGGCAAGCAGCCGGCGACGCTCCGCGAAGTCGACCGCGCGACGATTGTCGGGGTCGACGAGCGACTGCTCCCACAGCTCCGAGCCCTGGTAGACGTCGGGGACGCCCGGGCCCATGATCTGCAGCAGCTTGGCCGAGAGACCGTTCGACCATCCCGCGGGCGAGATCTGGTCGACGAAGGCGCGCACGCGCTCGGCGGCGGGGCCGGTGGCCGCGTCGACGACCGCGTGCATGCGCTCCTCGAAGGCCTCGTCCTGCTCCCACCAGCCGGTGACCTCGGACGCCTCGCGCGCCGCCTTCTCGGCGTACGCGTGCAGACGTTCGCGGTAGACCTTCAGCCCCTCGGGGGTGGATGCCGAGGCGGGCCACGCTCCCACGATCGCCTGCCACAGCAGTGCGTCGAAGGGGCCGTGACCGGTCGAGGCGATCCCGCGGAACTCTTCGAGTCGTTCGGCCCAGGTCTCGGGGATCTCGGCCAGCACCGCGATGCGGGCACGCGTGTCCTCGCCGCGCTTGGTGTCGTGCGTCGACAGCGTGGTCATGGCGGTGGGCCACGACGCGTGGCGCAGGGCCTGCGCGGTGTGGAAGCCGGTGACGTCGAGGGAGAACTCCCCCGGGTCGCCGCCCACCTCGGTGAGCGAACCCAGCCGGGTGTAACGATAGAACGCGGTGTCCTCGACGCCCTTGGCCATGACGGGACCGGTCGTCTGCTGGAAGCGCCACGCGACCTCGAGGCTCGTGTCGGCGAGCACCGGGACGAGCTTCTCGATCACGTCGCCCAGTTCGGGACGACGCACTTCGGCTTCGCCCGCGGCGGCATCGAGGTGCGTGCGACCGGCGGGGAGGTACGAGCGGTACACCGGGAAGCACGCGAGGATCTCGGCCAGCGCGTCCTGCAGCGCATCGGCCCCGAACTCCTCGCGCAGTCCCGACGGAAGACCGCGCACCAGGCGACGGATCTCCGACACCTGGATCGAGTCGGCGATCTTGCGCTTGGTGTCGTGGATGAGGTCGTGCCAGCCGGTGAGCGGCTCGAGATCGCTGTCGGTGCGCAGGCGCGCGTCGAGGGCATCGAGCGCCGCCTCGCCCGCCGGGTCGGTCAGCACACGGTCGATCTCGGCGAGAGCGTCGTAGCCGGTGGTCCCGGCGGTCTTCCACCACGACGGCAACGCCTCGCCGTGTTCGAGGATCTTCTCGCCGAGCACGTAGCCGACCTCGCCCTCGCCGGCCTCTTCGAGCGCGACGGCGAGCTGATCGAAGTACCCACCCGGATCGACGAGACCGTCGGGGTGGTCCACGCGCAGACCGTCGGCGAGGCCCTCGCGCACCCAACGCAGGATCTCGGCGTGGGTCGCCCGGAACACCTCCGGCACCTCGACGCGCACGCCCGCGAGGGTCGTCACGGCGAAGAAGCGGCGGTAGTTCAGGTCGGCCGCTTCGTCCTGCCAGTAGCGCAGTTCGAAGTTCTGCGCGTCCAGCAGAGCGCGGATGTCCGAGGTACCGGTACCGGGGGCCACCGGGAAGGCGTGGTCGTAGTAGCGGACCAGCCCGTCGGGAGCATCGTCGGCCGGCGTCGGGTCGTACGAGATCTCGTCGATGACCGCGTCGAGGTGGTCGCCGAGCACCGGCACGCGCACCTTGCCGGCGCCGAACTCCCAGTCGATGTCGAAGGAGTCCGCGTGCGCCGAGGCACGACCCCGACGCAGCACGTCCCACCACCACGCGTTCGTGCGGGGTTCCGAGACGCCCATGTGGTTCGGCACGATATCGATCAGGATGCCGAGCTCACGGGCCCGAGCAGCCTCGACGAACCGGTCGAGTCCCTCGGCGCCTCCGCGGGCGGGGTCGACGCGCGTGACGTCGACGACGTCGTACCCGTGGTCCGAACCAGGCGTGGCCTCGAGGATCGGCGAGAGGTAGGCCCACGAGACCCCGAGGTCACGGAGATACCCCGTGACCTCGGCAGCGTCGTCGAGGGTGAACGCTTCGCGGATCTGCAGGCGATAGGTCGAAAGCGGATGCCGCATCTCGCTCACAGCTCCGGCTTGGGCGCCTGGCCGGGCAGGTCGTCGTTGCCGATCACCTGGATCTGCGCGGTGAGCGAGGCCGACACCGAATGGTCGACCTCGGGCTCGGGCAGGTGATGCTCGCGCAGCACGATGAGCGACTTGGGCTCGAGCGGGAGAGTGGCGCCCGGGTCCAGCGGTTCGGTGTTCGCCTGCTCTCCGGCGGTGTCGACGTACGCGTCCCACTTGGGGGCGTACTCGAAGTCGGGGAGGAGGAAGTCGACCTTGTCGTCGCCCGCGTTGAACAGCACGAGGAAGTGGTCGTCGCTGATCGACTCGCCACGACGGTCGCGCTCGCGGATGCCCTGCCCGTTGAGGAAGACGCCCACCGCGAGTCCGAAGCCGTTGTCCCAGTCCTCGGGCTGCATGAGCGAGCCGTCGGGACGCAGCCACACCACGTCGGGGATCGGTGCCCCCTCTTCCATCTTCACGGGGCGACCGTCGAAGAAGCGGCTGCGACGGAAGGTGGGGTGCTGCTTGCGCAGTCGGGCGAGGGCCGCGGTGAACTCGATGAGGGGGGTGTCGATGTTCGACCAGTCCACCCACGTGATCTCGTTGTCCTGCGCGTAACCGTTGTTGTTGCCGCCCTGCGTTCGACCGAGCTCGTCGCCGTGGAGCAGCATCGGCACGCCCTGGCTGAGCAGCAGCGTCGCGATGAAGTTGCGCTGCTGCTGCGCACGGCGCTTGAGCACCTCGGGGTCGTCGGTGGGACCTTCGACGCCCATGTTGCTCGAGCGGTTGTGCGATTCGCCGTCGTTGTTGTCTTCGCCGTTGGCCTCGTTGTGCTTCTCGTTGTACGACACGAGGTCGCGCAGCGTGAAGCCGTCGTGGGCGGTGACGAAGTTGATGGATGCCACGGGGAATCGACCCGAGTGCTCGTAGAGGTCTGCCGAGCCGGTGAGGCGCGAGGCGAACTCGGCGAGCGCCTGCGGCTCGCCGCGCCAGAAGTCGCGGACCGTGTCGCGGTACTTGCCGTTCCACTCGGTCCATTGGGGCGGGAAGTTGCCGACCTGGTATCCGCCGGGGCCCACGTCCCACGGCTCGGCGATGAGCTTGACCTGCGAGACGATCGGGTCCTGCTGCACGAGCTCGAAGAAGGCCGCGAGGCGGTCGACCTCGTAGAACTCACGCGCGAGCGTCGAGGCGAGGTCGAAGCGGAAACCGTCGACGTGCATCTCGAGCACCCAATAGCGCAGCGAGTCCATGATGAGCTGCAGCGTGTGGGGGTTGCCCACGTTCATGCTGTTGCCGGTGCCGGTGTAGTCGGTGTAGTAGCGCTTGTCGTCGTCTTCGAGGCGGTAGTACGCCTCGTTGTCGATGCCGCGCATCGAGAGGGTCGGGCCCATGTGGTTGCCCTCGGCGGTGTGGTTGTAGACCACGTCGAGGATGACCTCGATGCCGGCCGCGTGCAGCGCCTTGACCATGGCCTTGAACTCCTGCACCTGCTGACCGTGGTCGCCGGTGGACGAGTACGTGTTCTGCGGGGCCAGGAACGCGATGGTGTTGTAGCCCCAGTAGTTCGACAGACCCTTCTCTTCGAGGGTGGAGTCGTTCACGAACTGGTGCACCGGCATGAGCTCGATGGCCGTGATGCCCAGCTTCTTGAGGTGGTCGATGACCGCCGGGTGGGCGATGCCGGCGTAGGTGCCGCGCAGCTCTTCGGGGACGTCGGGGTGCAGCTGGGTGAGGCCGCGCACGTGCGCCTCGTAGATGAAGCTCTCGGCGTAGGGGATCTTGGGCTGACGGTCGCCCGACCAGTCGAAGAACGGGTTGACGACCACGCCCTTCATCATGTGCGGGGCGGAGTCCTCGTCGTTGAAGGAGTCGGGGTCGCCGAACTCGTAGCTGAAGACGGGCTGCCCCCAGTCGATCTGCCCCTCCACGGCCTTGGCGTAGGGGTCGAGCAGCAGCTTGCTCGGGTTGAAGCGCTTCCCGTTCGCCGGGTCGTACTCGCCGTGGACGCGGTAGCCGTACCGCTGCCCGGGGAGGATGTTGGGGAGATACCCGTGCCAGACGAAGGCGTCGACGTCGATCAACTCGACGCACGTCTCCGTTCCGTCTTCGTCGAAGAGGCAGAGCTCTACCTTCTCCGCTCCTTCACTGAACAGGGCGAAGTTCGTCCCGTTACCGTCGTAAGTGGCCCCGAGGGGATAACTGGATCCTGGCCATACCTGCTGCACGTCGCTCACGATAGACCAGCGTTGTTTCCGCGAACGGCCGCGATGACGCCTGTTGACAGGCGGTCTACCCCCGGCTAAGGGCGCAGGTGCCTACGCCCGCTCCGGCGGATGCCGCAGAAGCTCGATGCGCTCGTCGAGGTACCGCCCCAGCGGCATAAATCCTCCGGCTGCGCTCCACCGCACGAACGGCTCTCCGTCGCGGACGGATACCGGCGTCGAGGACGCCCCGACCGCGGCGGGGTCGATGACCTCCCACCCGATGTGCACGCTCTCGCCCTCCGGCACCCCCGCCTCTCGCCGCTGCGGCCGAGAGCTCGGCGCGACGGCGCTGCGACTCCGCGGCGAATCCGCGTCGGACCTCCGGGCGCGAGCGCACGATGTCGCCCGTCGCGAGAAGCGCGTCGTCGGTCAACAGGAGGACCCCCAGGTGCCAGGCCGTGCCGCGCGGCAAGACACGGGCGGCACGCGGGATACCGAGCAGGCGGCGCCCCTCCTGCAGCTCGCCGAGTCGCTCGCGGGGGGCGCCGGCCAGGCGTGCGCGAGCGTCGTCGAGGATCGTGGAGAGGGAGGAAGCGCTCATCGATCGGACCCTTCGTGACGTGCGGCTTCAGCGCGCTGGACGGCCTCGATCGCGGCCCGCACGGCATCACGAGCGCGGATCTGCGCGTTCGTGCGCTGGGTCAGTACGTCCTCCGCTTCGGCGACGTCCTTCTCGGCGCGTTCCAGATCGGCGCGAAGGCCCTCCACACGCTCGCGGGCGCGCGTCGCTCGCTCGGTCGCCGAGTCGACACGCCGGTCGGCAGCGGCGTTTTCGCGGTCGGCGTCGGCCTTCGCACGCTCCGCTTCGCGCACGGCCCGTTCCGCCGCCTTGCGCGCTCGACGGGAGGCGAGATCGTCGCGAGTGGGAGCGGGCCGCGAGAGCTCGCCCGGGGCGGAACCGGCCACCGCTTCGCCGAGCGCCCCGTCCCGCAGTTCGGCGAGGTCGATCGCCGACACCAGACGCCCCGTGAGCACGGCGGCCGCCGCCGTGGCATCGACGACCGCGGCGTTGACGGTCTTCTCGACGGCATCCGACATCGCCCCGCTCAGCGGGCTCCCCGCCTCGGCGGCGAGCTCTCCCGCCCGACGAGCGAGGGCGACGACCAGGTGCCGGCGCTGACGCCCCAGTCTCCCGAGCTCGGCGGCATCCAGATCCTCCTGCGCCTCGTGAAGGGCGCGCGAGAGTTCCACGGCCTCGCCGAGCTGGCCGTCGCGCACGAGCAGGTTGACGGCCCAGGCGGCGACGGTGGGCTTGCGCAGCTTCGCCACCCTGCGCCCGACGGCCCCGCCTTCGGCGGCAGCGCGTTCGTTACGCGCGGCGGTGAAACGCGAGGGCGGGAGGCTGAGGAGTTCGGCGGCGACCTCGTCCACTCGGGAGTCGTCGTCGCTCATCGCTCCATTGTGTCGCGCGCGTCAGAGCGAGACCACTCCGGGGTGCGCACCGCGGATCTCGCGGTGGAGCCGCTCCATGCGGGTGTCGAGCTCGGCGGCGGTGTCGGCGGCGTTCTTGAGCTCGGCGAGCAGATCGTCGGGGACGAGGCGGTCGTACTTGTAGTAGATCTTGTGCTCGAGGCTCGCCCAGAAGTCCATGGCGATCGTGCGAAACTGCACCTCGACGGGCACGTCGACGCGACCGGTCGACAGAAAGACCGGTACCTCCACGATCACGTGCAGGCTCTTGTAACCGTTCGCCTTCGGCTGGGCGATGTAGTCCTTGACGTCGCGCACGGTGATGTCGTCTTGGCGGGTCAGCAGGTTCGAGAGCCGATAGGCGTCGTCGATGAAGCTGCACGTGACCCGGATGCCGGCGATGTCGGTGATCGAGGCACGGATGGAATCGAAGTCGGTCTCGATGCCCTTGCGGCGGACCTTGTCGACCAGGCTGTCCGGCGACTTGACCCGGCTCGAGACGTGCTCGATCGGGTTGTAGGCGTGCATCTCTTGAAACTCTTCGCGCAGGATCGAGATCTTCGTCTCGACCTCGGCGAGCCCGAAGCGGTACTCCATCAGGAACCGCTGGAACTCGTCGCGCATCGCTCGCAGGGCCGCACTCGAGACGGTGATCTGCTGTTCGTCCAGCGGGTCCGACATGCGCACGAACGTAACGGACACGACTACGAGGCCGCTGAGAGCCTCACGCCCGGGGTGGTTCCGCCGAGGCGCGCGGGACCAGCTCGCCGTCGATGACGTCGATGCCGATCAAGCCCTGGAACACGTCCGGAAGGTCATCCGGGTCGTTCCCCGATTCAGGATGCCGAGGCGTGGGGGGATTGGTCACGGCGCCCTCCTTCCGCGCTCTTTCCTCACTGTGGCAGGCGGACCCGCCACGCCCGGCGGTCTTGACACGTGGCATCCCGCCGCGTATCCGCGACACGCTCTGGCGTATCGTGGGCCGCATGGGGACCATTCACTACGGCGGCAGCGGCACGACCGTGCACATCGAGGACCGCGCCCTGGCTCACCTGAAAGTCGTCATCTCGACCAAGCTCCGCCGCGGCGAGAGCTTCACGTTGTCGTGGCGACACCGCGACGACGAAGAGCGCGGCCGCAGCACGCTCTGGCTGCACCCGGCGATTCCGCTGCGTTTCGTCTTCGATGACAGCGAACCCACCACGCTCAGCCGGGAGTGGATCGAACGACTGGCCGACTCCGCCAACTCGTCGGGCGGGATCATGCTCGTACCCGAGGACATCAGCCCGACTGCCGAGGCCGAGAAGAGCTGACGCTCACCCCTCTTCGACGAGGGCGTCCTCGCTCGGCTCGGGCGTGATCGCCAGGCCGTTCGGGCCGGACGCCGCGAGCATGAGGTCTTCGACCCAGACCCGGTTGATGCGCGGCTGACGGCTGCCGTAGAAGTGGAACTGGATCGGCACGGAGGGGTGCATCCAGAAGCTGCGCCGACCGCTGCCGTCGCCGACCTCGACGTCGAACATGAACGACTCGGAACGCCGAAGCTTGTTCATCACGACGATGCGCAGGTGTGCGAGCGTACGGTCGTCGATGTCGACCGCGTTGGCAACGGTGTCGTAGATGAATCTACCCATGCCGTCGAGCCTATCCGAGGAACGCACGTCGAGCCGCTTTCCGGGATGCCACGTCGCGTCGCGCGAATCAACCCCGGTGGGCGCCTCGTTCGGGCACGACTAGCGTGCCGGTGTGGGAACGCTTTACTACGGCGACGTCGCGTCGCCGATCGAGATCGAGGATCGCGCCCTGGCGCACGTCAAGGTGGTCATCGCGACCAAGCTCCGCCGCGGCGAGAGCTTCACCTTGTCGTGGACGCACGGACCCGGCCAGGAGGTGGGGCGCAGCACCGTGTGGCTGCATCCTTCGATTCCGCTGCGCTTCGTCTTCGACGAGCCGGAGCCGGCTCTGTTGAGCCGAGCGTGGATCGAGGCGCTGGCGACGTCGGCGAACTCGTCGGGTGGGCTGCTGCTCGTCGACGAACCGGACTCGTCCGGCTCCTAGATCAGACGACCGTCTGGTCGAGGATCTCGCGCGCACCCTCTTCGACCGCGGTGGGTACTACGAGGGGACGACCGGCCGAGAAGGCCTCCCACTCGCGGAGGACGATCGCCTCGACGTGCGTCGGATCCTCGAGCGGGTAATCCGCCCGCAGGCGGGCCACCACAGCTCGGAACGAGGCGACCTCGATCCCGTCGACTTCGCGCAGGTTCTCAGCGTGGGCGCCGGCCGCTGCGGGCGCGACGACCGCCGCGTCGCTCACCGGATCGTCCATGGCTCCATGGTTTCACGCCGCGAATGCGCCGCCTAATGTTTCGGCGGTAAGTAGGCGGACTACCTACCTAGCGACGACCCGTCAGCGACCGGGCTCGGCCTCGACCGGGTGCGGGTCGACCTGATCGACGGCATCCTGGAGCCGGCCGAGGCACGCGATCACGGCCGCGCTGTCTTCGGGGCTCATGTCGACGACCGCCGCCATCATGCGGGCGTGCATCGACCCGAGAGTCGCACGCACCTCTTCGTCGCTCACTTCGGTCGCGACGATGAAGATGCTCCGCCGATCGGTGGGGTGAGGGACACGGGTGACGTGGCCCGTCTTCTCGAGGCGGTCGACGATCGCCGTCGTCGAGGCCGTCGAGACCCCGAGATATCGGGTCAGCTCGCTCGGAGATACCTGCCGGCCCTGCCCCGCCGCCTTGATGAGGTAGCGCAGCACCAGGAGCTCGTTCTCGCCCATCGACATCGACTCGCGCGTTCGGCGACGCATGGCGACCTCGGCAGCGCGATAGACGCGAAAGGCCTGGAGGACGTCGACGGCTCGGCGACGACGATCCTCATCGCTCGCGCCGTACCAGTAGCGCGACTCGGACCCTGTTTCCACCTGGGCATCTTATGCCAGGCTCCGCGATCAGCCCCCTGCCGATGCATCGAATGGACGGGTACCATCGAAGTACAACGGTCAACTACTTTATTGGCCTCAAAGACACTAGCTCATCGAGAGAACCGAGGAGGACAGATGAATGACGCGACGACCGCCGACGACGTGGTCAGAGCTCTCAACGACCTCACCGACTCCGGCGTCGCATCCGAGCGGCAGGCTCTTCACTCCCTCGGTATCGGTCCGAACGACGCCAAGGTTCTGCGGTTCCTCTTGCAGCGCTCCCCCGAAGACGAACCCGTGACCCCGCGGATCCTCGCATCGATGCTGGGCATCTCGTCCGCGGCCACGACCGCGCTGATCGATCGACTCGCGGATGCCGGATGGGTCGAACGCGAGCCGTACCCGGGCGACCGCCGGTCCATCGTGGTGCGCGAGACGATCGACGCCGATTCCCCCGCCCGACGCATCCTGTCGGTGCGGAGCACGTCGGCGGCGGCGGCCGCCGAACGACTGGGACCCGCGGAGCGACGCATCGTCGCCGACTTCCTCGACGACATCGCCCGCGGGGAGCGTCAGGACATCGACGGCATCTCAGCACACGAAGAGGCGTCCCGCGCGTCCTGACGAAGGGACGGCGGGACGCCTCAGAAATCACTCGGTGGCGCGACCGGTCTCGTTCTGCAGTCGGTCGATCTGCTCCGATGCCTCGGCCTTCGTCAGGTCGGCGGGGATCTCTTCGCCGGCTTCGCGAGCGAGCGTGTCGAGGTAGCTGCGCTGGGGAGCGGTCATCGGCTCGTCGCCGGTCACCCAGTCGGACGGATCTTTCTCGGCGGGGTTGTCGCCCTCGCGGACGGCACCCAGGGTCTCTTCTTCACGGGAGGTATCGCTCATGCAGGAAGGCTAAGCGGGGCTCCCGACACCGGGACCGGGATTGACAGGTCACCCAGGCGGGTAGGGCATCCTGGGGCGGTGCCCGAAAAATCGCGTCCCGCCGACGTCGACGTCCAGACGTATCGCCGTGGCCCGTCCCGCACGCGCGTGACGCGCGTGCCCACGACCGCGGACACCGGGCGCTCCTTCGTGCTCGTCGCCGGCATCGGAGTCGCGTCGACGTACTTCGAGTTCCTCGCGCCCCTGCTGGCCGAGGAGGGCGAGGTGTACGCGCTCGACCTCCCCGGATTCGGCGGGGTCCCGGCATCCGGAGAATCCCCCACCGCCGCCTACTTCGCCGATCAGGTCGAGGGGGTGCTCGATCACTACGGCCTGGACGACCCCGTCCTGATCGGGCATTCGATGGGGACGCAGGTGGTCACCGAGGTCCTCGCGCGCCGCCCCGGCCTCTCGCACGCGGTGCTGGTGAGCCCCGTCGTCGACGAGGCGGAGTCCACCGCGATCGTGCAGGGCGTGCGATTCGTGCAGTCGACCGTGCGCGAGTCGATCCACATCGCGCTGCTCGCCGTGTCGGCCTATCTGCTGTGCGGGTTCCTCTACTTCTTCGAGGCGCTGCCGCACATGCTGCGCTACCGCATCTCGGACCGCATCGGCGCGGGACGAGCGACCCTGCTGCTCATCCGGGGCGAGCACGACCGCCCCTCGCCCCGTCGCCTGCACTCGAGACTCGTCGCCCGCGCGCACAGGGCTCGGCGGTGGGAGATCGAGGGCGCCGCTCACTGCGTCGTGAACAGCCACGCCGTCGGGGTCGCTCGGCTCGTGCTGCAGCACATCGACGACGACCTGGCGCCGAAGGGACGGATGCCGGCGTCGGAGGCGGCGGTGCCTCCCGCCGCTCACGCCGACCTGAGCATGGTGCTGGGAGCCGTGGCGAGCCGCCTCGCGGAATGGATCAGCGCGGCCCGTCACGACGAGGACGGGGTCGAGCGCGCGAAGGCCCGCCATGCGCGCGTCCTCTGGGATGCCTACCGCCCCGGGCGCTGAGTCCTAACCCGGCGACCCGAGCGGGGCAACCCCCACGACGGCTCGGTCGCCGACATCGAGCATGGGAGCGTGTCGACTCGCCCGCGCACCCCCCGCTCATGACCGTCCCCGCCGCCCTCGACCCCCGCCGATGGTGGTCCGACGCGATCACCGCCGACCGCCTGCTGCTCGCCGCCAAGACCGCCGCGGCGGCGGCGCTGGCCTGGTACCTCGCCCCTCTCGTCCCCCTCGCGCAGAGCGAGTACTCGTACTACGCGCCGCTCGGAGTGCTGGTGAGTATGTACCCGACCGTCGCGCGCTCCGCCTCGAGCGGGGTCCAGGCCGTGGTCGGTCTGGCACTCGGAATCGGCCTGGGCCTGGCGAGCCTCGCCGTCGTCGGCGCGGGCCTGCCCCGCATCGTCGCGGTGGCCGCCGTGATCCTGATCGGCGTGCTGCTCGCGGGGGTGCGCGCCCTCGGCGTCGGGCGCGACTGGGTGGCCATCGCGGGACTCTTCGTGCTGCTGCTGGGCGGCGCCGACCCCGACGGGTACTCCGTGTCGTACCTGGTCACGATGGCGTTCGGCGTGGTGGTGGGCGTCGTGGTGAATCTGCTCGTCGTTCCGCCGCTCCGGGTGAAGAAGGCCGACGACCGACTGAGTCGCCTTCGCGACGCCCTCGGCGAGGCGCTCGGGGCGATGTCGACCTCGCTCGCGGGCCGCTCCTTCGACCCCGAGGCCGCCGACCGGGCCGCCGCCGCGCTGGAGGACACCCTCGTCGAGGTCCGCGAAGAGGTCGACCTCGCCGACGAGAGCCGTCGTTACAACCCGCGCGGCCGTCGGCTGAAGACACCGCGCGACCTCGATCGACGCCGCCTGGACGCCTTGACCGGCACCGCGGATGCCACCCGTGAACTGGCCGCGGCACTGGCACGACTCACCGCGGGTCCCGACGTCGACACCCGTCTTCCTGCCGAGGTGCGCCGCACCCTCGCCGACGCGATCGACGCGGTCTCGCCCCTGGTCACGACGCCACCCGGACCCGAGGCCGACGCGGGCAGCCTGCGCGCGGCGGAGGAGTCCCTCACGCGCTACACCGAGAGCCTGCGCGCCCTCGACGCGCACGAGGAGCCCCTCGACGCGTGGGAGGCCGCCGTCAGCCTCCGCCGCGTGATCGCGGCGTGCGGGCCGTTCTCGGACCCGGATGCCGACACCGCGGCGCGTTGAGAGATCCGGGGCCGCGCCAGCTCAGCCCGGCGCGCCGCCCACGGCGTCGAGGGCCCGATCCAGAGCGGCCGCGGTCGCGTGCCGCGCAGCGGCCGGTACGGCCGCCAGGAAGCCGCCGACGAACGTGTCCCCCAGGCCGATCGTCGTGGGATCGGCGGTGTCGACGAGGTACGCCGGCACGCCGACCGCCCTTCCGCTCCGCTGCAGGGCAGCGACCACCGCCGCTCCCCCGGGATGGCGCGCGAATCTCGCGGTGGCATCGAGGTCGGCTGCCGTGCACGCGTCGCCGAGCCGGTAGCGCGTCGCCGCGGTGCGCACGGCGCTCTCGAGTCCCGTTTCGTGCCGCGCCGCCGAGGGACCGACGGCGAGCGCCCAGTACTTCGTGTGCACCACCAGCGCCCGCGCCGGAATGAGCCCGTGCGCCTCGGCGAGGGCCGCCTCGACGTCGTCCGGCGAGAGCAGATCGACGGAGCGCCCCAGGTACTCCTGCAGTTCGTCCTCGTTCATGCCGTACACGTCGATGCGCTCGAGCAGTCGCCTCCGTACGCGAGCGGAGAGCTCGCGCTGGTAGAACCCCGCGTCTTCGTAGTACACGAGGGCACCGGCGGGAAGACGGCGCATCGCGCTCACCAGGTCGTCGAGCCGGGCCTCGAGCAGATCGGCATCCTGCATGGTGTTGAAACCCGAGACGAGGAAGGCCGCAGCCGACTCGAGAGCGTCGCCGAGTCGGTCGGCGATCGCCATCTCGCGGTTGGGCGCGTCGTTGGCGAAGATCAGGCGATTGGAGGCCGTGGCCGTCACCGCTCCGTCGACCACGCGCACGGTCGTGCCCTCGGGGTACTGCACGATGAGGTGCGGGTCGAGGGTGTCACGCGTCGCCGACGAGACGATCCTCATCGACGACGGCAGGAGCCGCCGGACATTGTCGTCGATGCTGACGAGGTGCTGCACCGTCGGGATGCCGATGCGATCGAGCGCGATCCCGGCCCGCACCCCCGTGCCGCCCAGGGTGACGTTCTTGTCGAAGTGCGCCGCGAAGCGCTCCACGATCTCCGACGAGAGCACGAAGCGCTCGCCTCCCCCGCCCGTGGCGAGGAAGGCGAGCACCGTCACGATGAGCGCGCGCTCGTCGATGATGGGCGTCGTGGTGGTCAACTCGTCGAGCCGGATGCCGTGCTCCGCCGCGAGGGCGGTGAGCACCTCGGCATCCCACCGGATCTCGTAGTCGACGGTCCCGCCGAGCCCGAGGACGAGGTCTTCCCCCATGGCGCCGGTCTCCTTCGATCAGTACAGGTCGGCCTTGCCGGCGGCGCCGAACAGGTCGATCTTCTCAGCGGCGGTGACCTTCATCGCCGCGATGCACTCGGGCTGGATGGCGTTGGGCTCGCGCAGGCGACGGTCGGTGCCGAGCACCTCGCGCATGCGGTCGTGATAGGCCACCTTGATGTCGCTGGAGATGTTGATCTTGTTCACGCCCAGCTCCACCGCCCGGCTCAGCTCGCCGTCGGGGTTGCTCGACCCGCCGTGCAGCACGAGCGGGATGCCGACCGCCGCCTTGATCTGCTCGAGCAGGTCGTGGCGCAGCTCGGGGTTCTTCTCGGCGGGGTAGAGCCCGTGCGAGGTGCCGATGGCGATGGCGAGGCTGTCGACCCCGGTCTGCTCGACGAAGCGCACGGCGTCGTCGACGTTGGTGTAGATGATCTCGGCGGCACCGGACTCGCCGTAGCTGTCGTTCGCGCCGATGGTTCCGAGCTCGCCCTCGACCTGCACGCCGACCGCGTGGGCGGCCTCGACGACCTTGCGGGTCAGGGCGACGTTCTGCTCGAAGGGCTCGAGCGAGGCGTCGATCATGACCGAGGTGAAGCCGGCCTGGATGGCCTGGACGATCTGCTCGTACGTTCCGCCGTGGTCCCAGTGGATGGCGACGGGAACGCTCGAGCGGTGCGCGCGGGCGTGCATCGCGGGGATGAGGTCGGTGGTGATGTGCGAGACCTCGTCGGGGTGGATGGCGATGATGACCGGAGCGTTCTTCTCCTCGCTGATGTCCATGATCCCGGTGAACATCGCCCAATCGCTGATGTTGAAAGCCGGGATGGCGAAGCTGTGGGCGTTCGCCACGTCGAGGATGGACTTGCCGGTGTAGAGCACGGATTTCTCCTTGTTCGGGGTTGGGTGTGCGGAGGTCAGCTCTTCACTGAGCCGGCCGTGAGGCCGCTGATGAAGAAGCGTTGGAAGAAGAGGAAGAGCAGCAGCACCGGGATCGAGCCGAGGATGCTCATCGCCATGATCTGGTTCCACTCGTAGGAGTGCTGGCCCATGAGCAGCTGGATGCCGATCGGCACGGTGCGCATGTCGATGGTGCGCGTGAGGGTGAGGGCGAAGAGGAACTCGTTCCACGCGATCATGAAGGTGTAGATCCCCACCGAGACGATCCCGGGGATCGAGATGGGCACGAGCACCCGCCAGAGGGCGGTGAACGAGCCCGCGCCGTCGACTCGGACGGCCTCGTCGAGTTCCTTCGGCAGGGTGTTGAAGTACCCAGTCATCATGATGATCGCGTAGGGCAGCGTGAACACCATGTAGGTGAAGATGAGCCCCGGATAGGTGTTGTAGAGGCCGAGCCCCACCATCAGACCGAAGTACGGGATCAGCAGCGTGATCGGCGGGACCGCCTGGACGCTGACGATGATGACGTTGACGACGCGCTTGCCGCGGAACTCGAATCGGCTGAAGGCGTACGCCGCCTGGATCGCGACGAGCAGCGTCAGGATCGTCACCGCCCCCGCCACGACATAGCTGTTGATGAAGAAGCGCACCGTCTCGGGGTTGGTGAAGATCGAGATGTACGCGTCGAACGAGAAGGTGTCGGTGATGAGGCGCGGGGGGAGCTCGAAGATCTGCGTGTTCGACTTGAACGAGCTCGAGAGCATCCACAGCACGGGACCGGCGGCGAAGACCGCGCCGATCAACAGGCCGATGAGCACGCCGGTCTTGGCGAGCCGGCGGCGCGCGATCGCGCTGGTGGCGCGCGGGCGCGCGGTCGTGGTCGAGGCCATGGTCAGTCCCTCGCCTTCTGGTGGCGGACGTAGAGCACCGCGATGATCATCGACATCGCCAGGACCAGCACCGCCGAGGTGGAGGCCATCGAGAAGTCGTACTTCGCGAATGCGAGCTTGTAGGTGAAGGTGCTGAGCATCTCGGTGACGTCGATGGGACCGCCGCCCGTGGTCAGCCAGATGAGGGCGAACTGCTGCGAGGTCCAGATGAGGTCGAGCAGCAGCAGGCTCACGATGATGGGACGCAGCTGGGGGACGGTGACGTTCCAGAAGCGCTGCACGGGGCTGGCACCGTCGACGGTCGCGGCCTCGTAGAGGTCGCTCGGGATCCCCTGGAGACCGGCGAGCAGGCTCACCATGAAGAACGGGTAACCGGCCCAGATGTTGATGAAGGTGACCGTCCCCAGCGCCAGTTGCGGCGAGGCGAGCCACTCGATGTTCGTGTGGAGCAGGAAGTTGACGATGCCGTTCGGGGCGAGCAGCATGCGCCACAGCACGGCGATGACGGCGACCGTGAAAAGCCACGGGAGCACGTAGAGCCCGCGGAAGATCGCCCGGGGGACCGCGCCGATGAGCCGGCTGTTGAGCAGGAGGGCGAACGAGAGTCCGAGCACGAGGTGCGCGGCGACGCTCGTGAGGGTGAAGAAGAGGGTGTTGCCCGTCGCCTTCCAGAAGCCGGAGTCGGTGAGGATCGCGATGTAGTTGTCGAGACCCACGACCTCGGGGCTCTTGTTGAGGATGACGTTGTCCTGGAACGAGTACCCGATCACCATGACGATCGGGACGATCATCAGGACGAACAACAGGATCAGCGTCGGAGACAGGAACGCGTAGGCCTCGCCGGCCTTGCGCAGCTGCCGGGTGCGGCGGGAGGCGGGTCGTCCGGTGACGATCACCTCGGTGTCGGGGGGTGTGAGAGTGCGCATGGTCATGATGTGCGGCTTTCGCTGAGCGGGATGCCGCACCGCGGGCGGTGGCGGTGCGGCATCCCGGTGCGGGGTCGGATCAGAACTCCGACGTCCATTCGTCCTGCGTCTTGGTGAGCGCGTCGCTCATCGACTGCTGTCCGTCGAGAGCCGACTGGAACTGGGTGCCGAACTGTCGCATGAGCTCCTCGGCGACGGGCAGACCCGTGAACTCGTTCGCCGGGTAGCCCTTCTTGTAGATGTCGAACGCCGTCTTGAACAGCTCGTCGTCCGCGACGAATGTCGGCACGCTCTCGGTGTTGCCGGGGAACGCCTTGGCCATCGTCGACAGCTCGCTGTTGACGTCCTTGCCCATCAGGAACTGCACGAGCTTGAAGGCGGCATCCTTGTGCTGCGAGTTCTCGGCCACGCCGATGCCCCACGAGGCGTAGGGGATGCCGCGCTCTCCGGTGAAGCCGTCTTCGGCCGGGATCGCCGAGATCGAGAACTTCAGGTCGGGGTTCGACTGTCGGATCAGATTGATGTGGGCCAGCGAGTCGATCATCATGCCGACACGTCCGTTGGTGAACTCCTCGACCTTGTCCTGCTCCTTCATCGTGAAGGATCCGGGAGCGATGACCCCGTCCTCCCAGAGCTGCTGGATGTAGTCGGTGGCCGAGGCCACGTCCTGGTTCGTCAGGTCGGGCTTGCCGTCCTTCAGCATCGACCCGCCCGAGGCCCACACCCATGACATGACGTCGTTCTGCACGCCGTTGGGGGCTTCGAGCGAGAGCGGGAGGACCCACCCCGACACGTCTCCGCCGAGGGCCTTGATCTTCTTCGCCGCGTCGGCGAACTCGGTGCGAGTCGACGGCGGAGAGCTGACACCGGCCTGCGAGAGCAGCCCGTCGTTGGTGAACATGGGGTAGACGAAGTTGACCACGGGGATCATGTAGGTGCTGCCATCGACCTTGATCTGGCTGGCGAGCTGGCTGTCGTCGTAGCCGGAGTCGCTCATCAGCTTCGACAGATCGGCGATCACGCCCTGCTTGGCGAAGTCGCTGACCCACGCACCGTCGAGGCCGACGACGTCGGGCATGGTGCCGGATGCCGCCCCGGCGAAGAGCTGCTCCTTCGTGGAGGCGTAGGGCCCGCTGACGAGGTCGACCTTGATACCGGGGTTCTCCTTCTCGAACTCGTCCATGAGTCCGCGGAACGCTCCGTCGCCGAGCTCCGGCTCCCACCACTGGGCGAACTCGATCGTGACGTTCCCGTCCGACGACGCTCCCGAACCGTTCGACGAGCACCCCGCCATCGCCAGGAGGGTCGTGGCCGCTGCCGCGGCACCGACGAGCTTGATGGCGTTCCGACGCCGGCGCCCGCTGTTGTCCATCATTTCTCCTCGTTGAGATTTGCCGCATTTCGCGCTGTTCTGCGCGTTCTTGCGTCTTTCAGCACGAGTATGCGCCCCTTTGCAAGAAGCCGCAAGAGCTCGATGCAGATCCGTGATAATTCCGGCAGGAGGCCGCGCCAATGTCAGCAAACAACGGGCTTGAAGTGCTGTTCTCTGCCGTTTTCGCACAAATTCTGCGGACCGACATGCCGCTCTGTGCTAGAGATGACGGCATGGACGCATCCACCGCCACGGTCAAGCGACGGCTCCCCGCGGGCCGCAAAGCCGAGCTGGCCGCCTACGTCGCCGAGTCGGGCCAGGTGACCGTCGTCGACCTCGCCTCGCACTTCGGCGTCTCGATCGACACGGTCCGCCGCGACCTCGACCAGCTCGATCGCGAAGGGATCGTCGTGCGCACCCACGGCGGCGCCGTCAGCGCGATGTCGGTCCCCGGCCGTGACCGCGGCCTCGACGTACGCCTGCAGATGCAGATCTCCGAGAAGGAGCGCATCGCCGCACTCGCCGCCGATCTCATCGAGGACGGATCCGTCCTCATGCTCAACGCCGGCACCACGACCTTGGCGGTCGCCCGAGCCCTGCGCAATCACCGGAACCTCACGATCGCGACGAACAACCTGCGCATCCCCGCCGAGATCTCCCCCAGCGTGTTCCGTGATCTCTACATCTTCGGCGGCGCGGTCCGCACCATCACCCAGGCCACGACCGGCCCGGTGACCCTGGCGATGAACTCGCACACCCCCGAGGTCGGCATCCGCTGCGACTACGCCCTCATCGCGGTCGGCGCGGTCGACGGCTCCGGCTTCTCGACCAGCAACCTCGGCGACGCGACCATGATGAGCGAGATGATCCAGCGCGCGGATCGCACCGCGATCCTGGCCGACTCCTCGAAGCTCGACCGACGCTTGTTCGCCCAGGTGGGCCCCCTCGAGAAGGCCGACTACCTCATCACCGACGCCGAGCCGTCACCCGAGCTGTCCGCCGCCCTCGCCGAGGCCGGCGTGACCGTCGTCACTCCCTGATCAGCGCGTTCACATGCGGGCGTACCGGGCCCGGGCGAAGCAGAAGAGCCCGTACACGACGAGCCCCGCGCCCACGAGCCACAGGACGACCTGCCCGAACGGCAGGCTCGCGAGCGAGCGCAGCGCCGAGTCGATACCGCCGGCCGCGTTCGGATCGTGCGAGAAGGCCGCGACGATGAAGAGGATGCCGGCCACGCCCACCGCGATCCCCTTGGCGACATAACCGATCGTCCCGAAGGTCCGGATGCCACGCCCCGCCGTCCCGCCCGGGCTCGACAGGTTCTTCATGAAGGCCTTCGTGACACCGCGCACGACGAAGGCGACGCCGATCACCGCCACCGCCAGACCGACGACGACCAGGAGGACGATGCCCCCGGGCATGGCGAGAAGCTGCGCGCTGAGAGTGCGCGACGACTGCGAGGAGTCCGAGTGTCCGCCCGAGACGATCGTGAAGCCGGTGACGGCGATCGCCCCGTAGGCGACGGCCGTTCCCACGTATTTCGCGCGGTGCGCCCAGCGCTTCTTCTCGTCGGGGTCGCGCTCGGCGACGGCATCCACGACCTGCCAGACGGCAAGCGCGACGAGCCCGACGACGACGACCCACAGCAGCACCTTGCCCGCCGGAGCCTCGGCCACCTGTTGCAGGGCTCCGCTCTGGTCGGCGCTGTCGCCGCCGCTCCCGGTCGCAAGAGACACCGCGATCACCCCGATCAGCAGGTGCAGAAGCCCGAGGACCACGTAGCCGACGCGTGCGGCGACGCGGAAGGCGGTCGAATCCTGGGCTTTGTCGGCGGCGGCGGAGGCGCTGGTCATCCGGGAACCCTAGCGCTCAGCCGGACACCGCCACCAGGCGTTGCGCGCGGCGCACACGCCACACCTCGACCAGCGCCCAGACGAGGGTGGCCACCGCCACTCCCTCCAGGAAACCCGCCGTGACGTCACTGAGCCAGTGCGCGTGCAGGTAGGTGCGGCTCCACATCATCAGCAGCACCCAGACGGCGCCTGCCGCCCAGATCCACCCGCGGCGGAGGATCAACGCGAGCGTCACCGCGATCGTCGTCGCGACGGCGGTGTGGCCCGAGGGGAACGAGGTCGCCTGGGTCTCGGCCAGCGAATCCATCGGTCGGGCTCGTGCGATGACAGCGGCGAGGGGCGCGCCGATGAGCACGACCAGGGCGATGGATGCCGCGACGTTCAGCGCATCCCACGGGCGCTTGACCAGGACGAAGACGACGGCGGTCGTGATGCCGATGACGATCATTCCGATCGTGCCGCCCACGATGGCGGGGATCCACGCGACGATGACCGCGACCGGGTCGGCGAGCGCGGCCATCGTGTCGTCCCACCACTGGTCGAACGCCAGCGGCGCTCCCCCGTCGAGATCGACGGCCAGTCGCAGCGCCACGAAGAGCACGGTCGCGACGACGCCCACGACCAGGGCGACCGGACGGCGCGCGTCGGACCGCGGCCGGTCGGGGAGGATCGCGGGCTCGTCCGTGGTGGCATCCATCCCGGAATCGTCCCAGGTCGGGATCACCTCGAGCCAGGACTTGCCCTGCGCCCGAATACGGGTTCGGCGTCAGCGAGGCCGTGCGGAGGCGATCAGCATATCGAGCCCGAGCTCGAAGGCGCGGGTGGCCACGGGGTCCTCCGGGTCTTCGTCGGCGAGGGTGTCGAAAGCCGCCGAGAAGCGCGGGAACGCCTCCTCCTGGCCCGTGGGGTCGAACACCACGGAGGGCCCCGACATGTCGAGGACACTGCCGAGGATGAAGGACTCGAAGGCGGTCAGCAGCGGGATGACATCGCGCAGCGTCCACCCGGCGGCCTCGGCGGCCGCCGCGAAGTCCTCGTACTGCGCGAGGAGGACAGGGGCCCGACGCGCGCTCCGTCATCAGCAGCGGCACGACGCGGGCATGCCGGGCGAACGCGCGACGGTACGAGCGTCCCCAGGCGCGGAGCGCGTCTTCCCAGGGCAGCTCCCGCAGCGGCTGCGAGTCGATGGGCGCCGACACGAGGGCACGGACGTCCTCGACCATGGCCGCGCGGTTGGGGACGTGGTTGTACAAAGACGCGGGGTTGACCCCGAGGCGTGCGGCGACGCGACGGATGCTCGCCCCGTCGGGTCCGTGGCGGTCGACCAGGGCGAGGGCGGTTCGCGCGATCAGATCGCGGCTCAGCAGCGGCGTGTGCGGTCTGGCGATGGCGGCCTCCCGGGTCGATGGGAGCCGACGGGCGCGGGCTCCGAGTCCACTCTCGCACACATAAAACAAACGGTGTATGTTTACCGCCATGACCACCGAGGACTTCACCGTCGTCGAAGCCGACGTCGCCCGCCTGCGCGCCGCCCTCGACTCCGGAACCGTCACGAGCGTCGAGCTCGTGGCCCGCTACCTCAACCGCATCGCGGCCTACGACCGGGCCGGCATCCGCCTCAACGCCGTGCCCGTCCTGAACCCGCGCGCGTTCGCGCAAGCCCGCGATGCCGACCAGCGCCGAGCCCGGGGCGAGACACTCGGCCCGCTCGACGGCATCCCGTTCACCGCGAAGGACAGCTACCGCGTCACCGGATTGACCGTGGCCGCGGGGTCACCGGCCTTCGCCGACCTGGTGGCGGGCGACGACGCCTTCGCGATCGAGCGACTGCGCGCGAGCGGGGCGGTGTTCCTCGGACTGACGAACATGCCCCCGATGGCCGCGGGCGGCATGCAGCGCGGCGTCTACGGCCGCGCCGAGTCGGCTTACAACGCCGAGTTTCTGCCGTCGGCGTTCGGGTCGGGCTCTTCCAACGGGTCGGGCACCGCCACCGCGGCCAGCTTCGCCGCCTTCGGCCTCGGCGAAGAGACGTGGTCGTCGGGCCGCGCCCCCGCCTCGCACAACGCGCTCGTCGCGTACACCCCGTCGCGCGGGGTGATCTCGGTGCGGGGGAACTGGCCGCTCGTACCGACCATGGACGTCGTCGTGCCGCACACCCGCTCGATGGACGACCTGCGCATCGTGCTCGACGCGATCGTGGCCGACGATCCGGTGACCGAGGGAGACCTCTGGCGCTCGCAGCCCTGGATCGCCCTGCCGCGTCCCTCCGAGGTGCGCCCCGCGTCGTTCAGCGAGCTCGAGCCGCTGCCGCTCGCGGGGCTGCGCCTCGCCGTCCCGCGCATCTACATCAACGGCGACCCCGACAACGCGTCACCGATCGTCACGCGAGACAGCATCCTGCGACTCTGGACCGCGCTGCGGGCCGACCTCGAGGCCGCGGGTGCCGAGATCGTCGAGACCGACTTCCCCGTCGTCGACCGCTACGAGAAGCTGCACCCGGGCGACGAGGATTTCGTCGACCGCGGCTTCGTCTCGCGCGAGTTCCTCGACGACGAGGTCGGAGACCTCGCGGTCTGGGCCATGGATGCCTTCCTCCGCCAGAACGGCGATCCCGCGCTGAACCGTCTCGCCGACGTGGAAACCGCACGCATCTTCCCGCACCCCCCGGGCGCCCTCCCCGATCGCTACGGCATCCAGCACTACGACATCTCGTACGACATCGGCGAGTATGTGGCCCGGGCCCGCCAGTGGGATCCCGACTGGCGCGCCGTACCGAGCCTCGAGGCGGGCCTGCGCGGGCTCGAGCACACGCGGAAGGTCGACTTCGAGGACTGGCTCGAGGCCGAGGGCTTCGACGCCGTCATCTTCCCCACGCAGTCCGACGTGGGCCCCGCGGACGCCGATGTCACCCCCGGCTCGGCCGACATCGCGTGGCGTAACGGCGTCTGGGTGTCCAACGGCAACCTCGTCCCCCGCCATCTCGGCATCCCGACCGTGACCGTGCCGATGGGCACGATGGACGACACCGGGATGCCGGTGGGCCTGACCATCGCCGGGCCCGCGTACAGCGACTCGCGGCTCATCCGGCTGGGATCGGCCGTCACCGCTCTCGGCGAGCGCCGCACGACGCCCCCGCGCACGCCGGCGCTGCCCGACGAGGTCGTCTTCACCACGACGCGACCGGTCGCCGCGGGAGGCCTGCGCGTCGTCGTCGATGCGGTCGAGACCGAGACGGACGGCGACGAGACCGTGGTGCGCTTCAGCGCCACCGTGACGGGCGGATCGGCTCGCGACACCGCCGCCTACGTCGACGGCGCCCGCGTCGAGGCGAACCTGGACGGAAGCCGCCTCCGCGGCACCGCCCGCGTCTCTGCCGCGGCGCACGCGAGCGCCGCGAGCCCCTGGATCGCCCCCTACGGCCCCCTTGTCGTCGTGGTCGTCCGCGACGAGGACGGCGCCGTCGCCGGCGACCTCGCCACCACCGCCACCGCCCCGCTCTGACACCGCACCCCAGAAGGAACACCACATGTGGCGCATGCCCGCAGAATCCGCCCCGCACGAGCGCACCTGGATGGCGTTCCCCCGAGAAGGCATCACCCTCGGGGAGGGCGCGGAGTTCCGCGAGCAGGGCTACCGGGCCTGGACCGACGTCGCGCACGCCGTGCGGCAGTTCGAGCCGGTGACGATGGTCGTCGACCCCACCGAGGTGGCTCGGGCCCGCCGCATGCTCTCCGCCGACATCGATATCGTCGAAGCCCCGCTCGACGAGTTCTGGATGCGCGACGTGGGGCCCACCTTCGTCGTCGACCCCGACCGCCCGGGAATCCTCGGCGCCGTCGACTGGATCTTCAACGGGTGGGGCGCACCCGACTGGGCCGAATGGCAGAAGTCCGCCGGCATCGCCCGCGTCGTCGCCGAGCACGCGGGAGCCGAGCGCATCGACTCTCTCCTCGTCGCCGAGGGCGGCGGGCTCCACGTCGACGGCACCGGCACGGTCCTTCTCACCGAGACCGTGCAGCTCGACCCGCGCCGCAACCCCTTCGCCGACCGCGCCCGCGTCGAGGCCGAGATGACCCGGACGATCGGAGCGACGGATGCCATCTGGCTCTCGCGCGGCCTGACCCGCGACTACGACGACCTCGGCACCAACGGGCACGTCGACATCGTCGCCACCTTCGCCGCGCCCGACCATGTTCTCCTCCACGAACAGACGGATGCCTCCCACCCCGACTTCGCAGTGTCGCAGCTCGTGCGGCGCGAGCTCGAGACCGCGTTCGCCGAGCGGGGCCGCCGCGTCACCCTCACCGGAATCCCGGCCCCCTCCGCGCTTCGCGACGACGAGGGGTGGCTCGACTGGAGCTACATCAACCACCTCGTCACCAACGACGGCGTCGTGCTGTGCGGCTTCGGCGACGACTCGGCCGATGCGCGCGCTCGCGAGATCATCGCCGACGCCTACCCCGGTCGGCGTGTGGTGACGGTCGACTCGCGGCCCATCTTCGACCGAGGTGGCGGCATCCACTGCATCACGCAGCAGCAGCCGCGGGTGTGATCCGCCCGGGCGGCGGGTTCGCGGTGATCAGCCGCGCGAAGAGCCGCCGTGGCGCGCGCCGCGCAGCGGTGAGAGGGCGATGACCAGCGCGGCGAGCACGAACAGGCCTGCGCCGATGCCGAGCGTTGCCGGAAGACCGAGCGAGGTCATGAGCACGCCCGCCATCAACGCACCGACGAAGAAGACACTGCGGTTCATGGTGCGGCGACTGCCAAGGGGCAGGACTACCGAGCGGCGACATCCCCCGCGGGGATGCGGAACTCGTCCACGGTGCCCCGGTGTCCGCAGCCGCCTCGATCTTGGTGGCACTGAATGGGCTCGTCTCCGCGGAACCCGTACGGCGGGTCGCCGATGCGGCCGGGCGCGTGGGCGGTGATCGACCGCGCGGATCCGGAGATGTCGAGGTCGCCGTCGAGCACCACGCTGACGGTGATCTGGACCGCGAACGCCCTCTCGTTCGAGCAACGCGGGCAGCGGACGCCGGCGAGGCGCTCTGTGCTCTCCCCCGCGGCGCTCTCCGCCTCGGCTGCGGCGATGGCGTCGGATTCGCCCTCGGGCTTTCGATACACCGTGAGCTCGTCCGCGCAGTCGTAGGTGAATCGGGTGATCTGCCCCGAGGGATGCCGCTCGGAGATGCGGCGCGTCCACGGGCTCTCGGCATCGATCCCGACGACCTCGGAATCGGTACCGACCACCACATCCCCCGTTCGGAGGTCGAACACCGGAAGAGTCACGACGGGGTAGGTGCGGTACTCGTGGGCGGCGGGGACGGTCATGCTGCAGCTCCGATCGGAACGGGGGCGTGGACGTCGCGGGTCAGCGGCTTCGCGCACCATCGGGGTGGCCGGAAGGGTCCACCCCGACTATCGGGTCATCGGCACGCCTGCGTAACGAGCCGTCGGCGACCTGAGCCGGTGGGGCGCGCGGGGCACAGCGGTTGCACTCGGCTGCTCCGCGCTCGCAGCTAGTCCTCGGGGTGCACCCGCTCCGGAACCACCGACCACATGTATCGCGCGCGCCGCAGATCGCCTTCCTCGGAGCGATCGGCGCTCAACGCCTCGAACTCGTCGAACACCTCCTGAACGCGCTCCTGCAGAAGGCCCACTTCGTCAGGGCTCAGGAGGAGCTGACCGGTCGCCATCACCATGTACACGATGTCGGCGTCCGGTGCGCGGACCGACCGGGCCGCCAGCAGCTCCTCCATCCGCTGCCGCACCGGCATCAGACGGGAGTCGATCAGCACCATCCGCTGTACCGCGTCGGACTCGACGCTGGCCACGAGCGAGTAGCTCGGAGCCGCGGGCACCCACGGCCGCTCGCGCGCATCCGTCGACTCACCGCGGCGGATGAGGCCCGTCGACTCCACCGCGCGGAGGTGATAGCTCATCGCGCTGGGCGTCAGACCCACGAGGTCAGCGAGTTCGGTGGCGGTGGCCGGCCCCTGTCGACGGTAGAGCTCGTCGACCGCCACCAGGCGAAGCGGGTTGGCCATGGCCCGCACCGCGCGAGGGTCGGAGATGATGAGGGTCTGACCGGCCATGAGACCACAGTCTGCCGCCTCGGCGAGCGCCGCGCACCCCGAGGGGGGCGCGACGCTCGCGACAGAGAGGCTCACTCTGGGCGACGGCGGCGCCGGACCAGGACGGCGCCTGTCCCGACCGCGGCGGCAGCGACGGCCGCGAGCAGCGCGAGCGCTGAACCGTCCAGACCCGTGGATGCCAGGCCCGGGCGCGACGGGCTCTGACCGGAGGCGTGGGTCGCCCCGTCCGTCGGCGACGGTGCGGAAGGAATCGGCGCCGACGCAGACGGCTCCGGCGTCGGGGCGCCCGCCGCGGTGGGCGTCACGATCTCGGCGCGCGCGTCACCGTCACCGAGCAGGTGCAGCACGAGCACCCGGGGCAGCGTGTCGCCCGTCCGGCTGACCGTGAGCGAGCCGGGCTCATCGGCGAACAGCGCGGTCCCGGTGTCGCCGAACGCCATCTCCGGCGCGTAGGCGTCGATCGTGGCCGCCGACGTCTGGTCGACGAGCGCGCTGCGGTATCCGCCGTCGAACGCCGGGTTGTAGAACGAGCGCGTCTGCGCCAGGTACCGGATGGTCGTCTGCGTCGTTCCCGCCGTGTAGCCGAGAGCTTTCAACGATGTCGACATCGTCACGACGCTGTTGTCGTAGACGTTGGTGCCCTGGTCACCGAACAGGCCGTTCACCGGACGCTCCTCGACCACATTGCCCGTGACGGCATCCACGGTCATCGCGACGGGCATGTCGCCGTCGGCGCCGGGCTGCACCTGCACGACGAAGTCGGCCCGCGTATCGCCATTCAGGTCGAGTTGCACCATGGGCCACGTGAGGGGAGACAAGCGCGCCCACTCCCCGTCCATCTGCACGCCGAAGGTGAGGACGCCTTGCGTCGGATCAGCCAGCAAAGGAGCCGTCGACGACGCGCCCACCGCGAGGATGTCGGCGCTCTCGAGGGTGCGCTGTGCCGAGGTCGCGGGGAAGGTGTCGTCGGGGTCGGTCGCACCGAGGATCAGAGGCACCATGACCGACCGGTAGCGCTCGGTCCCCTGCCCCTGGTCGAGCCCGCGTCCGGTGATCGCGAGTGTGCCCGCCGATCCGTCGAAGGTCACACCTGCGGTCCGGGTCTCGGAGTACGGACGCGGTGCCGCGTACACCGAGAGACGCACGGGGAAGGTGCCCCTCGGACCGGTGGCCTCGACGACGCCGGACGCATCGGCGAGGTACTGTCGCGGGGCGCCGCCCGTCTGAGCGGACATGGTGGGATCGAGGGTGCGGCGAAGGGCGCCGGGGTCGGCGATCCGTAGCGTCAGCGTCACGGCGACGCTCCCGCCCGCGGGGACCGTCACGGTCGCGGGACTCACGTCGTACGCGACGCCCGGCGTCTCGGTGCGCGGGGAGTAGCGCAGGTCGAGGGTCGTGGCATCCGTCCCGTCGTTGCCGACGCTGACCGTGCGGGTGAGGACGACCGGCTCGGTTCCGACGTCGACCACGCCGAACGAGGCGCTGAGCAGCTCTCCGTTCTCGTCCGACCGGAGGCTCACACCGCTCTCGACGGCCGCGAGCGCGTCGACGCGGCCTGTGCCCACGCGCGCGGGTCCGTACGCCCGCGGGTCGGCGCCCGCCGTGACGATGTCGTGAGCGGCGGTGTTCATCACCTGCTGCTTGACGCGTTCGGCCGACCAATCGGGGTGCTCCTGGACGACGAGCGCCGCCACACCGGCCGTGTGCGGTGAGGCCATCGACGTGCCGCTCATCACCTCGCGGCCGGACCCCGTGCCGTTGCCTGCGGACACGATCGAGACGCCCGGCGCCGAGACATCCGGCTTGAGGACGTCGTCGATGGATCCGTGGGTTCCCCGGGAGGTGAAGGATGCCGCGGTGTCCACGCGGGACGAGTCGAACACCTCGACCGTGCGACGCAGGTCGGAACGCAGCTCGATGGTCAGGCGGTCCTGTTCCATCGCCGGTCGCAGCGCGTCGGTGTCGGAACGGGTGAGCTGGGCACCGGGGATGTCGGTGTTCCCGGCGATTCCGTTCTCGAACGAGTCGGCCTGACTGGTGAGCACGACGCCGACTGCTCCGGCATCCGTGGCGTTGGTGAAGCGCACGGCGGACCCGCAGGCCACGTCGGCGTCATCCCACTCGAGCCAGACGATCTGACCCGCCACCCGCTGCCGATCGACGGCGCTGAAGGCACGGCATCCGTCGGCGTTGTCGGGGTCGGTCAGTGCGGTGACGTGCGCCGTCACGTCGAAGGCCCACGAGTACTGCTGCGCGTACTGCACGCGGATCTGTTGCGCGGGATTCTGGGCCGGGTCTCCGATGACGGCACGCGCGGCGTCGGCGAGGCCGTACCCGCTTGCGGAGGCGGCGACGGTGAGCGCGCCCATCGCGGTGCCGGGGCTGCCGCCGACATCGACGACGTCGCCCGAGTTCCCTGCCGCGACGACGGGGAGCACGCCCGCATCGACCAGCACCTCCAGCTTGGCGTTGTCGGGATCGTCGATAGCGCCGTAGTTCGTGCCCAGCGAGAGGTTGACGACGTCGATCTCGGTTCCGGATGCCACCTTCTCCGCGATCCACTCCAGAGCCGCCCCGGTGAGAGACGTGCTTCCTCCGCCGTCGCCGAAGACCTTCAGGGCGATGAGACCCGCCTCCGGCGCCGATCCCGGGCCGATGGAGAACGACGAGCGCACGCTCTCGGACGACAGCGAGGAGTAGTCACCCTGAAAGGTTCGGGAGTCGCGGTCGACGCCGAAGCCGACGGCGGTTCCCGCCACATGCGTGCCGTGGTTGCCGCCGGGGCCGTCGATCGGGTTCGCGTCGGGCACGGGAACCGGGTCGTAACCGGGGGTACCGGTAGCGCCGTTGTAGCTCGCGCCGGCGAAGTCCCACCCGCCGAGATACTTGTTCGCGTCGTACCACTCCGGTCTCGGGGCATCGGTAGAGGCGAGGGCCCGCGCGTAGACGTCGGTGGTCCCCGGACCGCCGAAATCGGCGTGCGTGTAGTCCACGCCGGTATCGACGACCGCGACGGTCACGCCCTTTCCGGTGCGCCCCGTCTGCTGCCAGGCGTCGACGGCGCGGGTGAGGGCGTCGGACGCCGCGTTGGCCGGATCGGTGCCGACCGCGGGGAACTCGATGGACTGCGGGACGATGCGGGAGATCTTCTCGACGTCGGGCCGCTCCGCGAGCTGACGCAGGGTGTCGACGTCGGCGCTCACCGCGACGCCCGGCACCGAGTACGTCGAGGTGTAGAGCACGGTGGCATCCGGATCGATGTCGGCCAGATCGCTCGCGACCTCGTCGGTGACCGCGGCGTTGCGCTCCGCGGTGTCGTCGGCGGCGACCCGCGCGGACGTCTCGGAGCCGCCCGCCTCCTCGGTCTTCGTGCGCGCTTCGAGGGCACTGTCGCCCCGCGTCTGCACGAAGACGTCGACGGGTCCGTCGGCCGAGAGGATCGAGTCGGGGAGGGCGACCGTGCTGCCGGGGCTGGCCGGGGCGAGAGCGATCTCGTCGAGACCGGTCGGCGCGGCACTGACTGGGGCCGCGGCGCCGAACGAGAGAGTCGTCGCGAGGATGCCGACTCCGGCGAGGGCGCAAGCGCGCGAGCGCGCTGAACGTGGAGGGATCATCGTGTTCTTCCTGAACTCAGAGGGCGGGGACGCCGGGGACGGGGAGCGCCGGCGAGAGCATGTCGTCGTCGAAGGGGCCGGGCGCGGGGGTTGCCGTCGGTGACGGCGTCGGTGACGGGGCCGGGGGCGTCTCGGGGCGAGGCTGCGGCAGCGCGGGCGCCTCGGTGACCGGCGCGAGACGCGTCTCGGACGCTGCCGGGGGCGGGGTCGTGGCCATCGGGGCCGGCGCCGTCGTCTCGGACGCGGCCGCTGATGCGGTCACCTGCAGAGGAAGCAGCAGGTTGTACCCGATGACTCCCCCACCGGCCTCCACCCACACCGTGTACCCACCGGGAGCGATGACCTCGAGGGTCACGAGACGGAGAGACAAGCGCCCATCGTCGCCGACCGTGGCATACGCGTCGGCCCCAGCGGTGAGCGGCTGTCGATTCCACCCGGCATCCCGCAACGAGACCCGGAACGAGGTACCGGGTGCGATGCTGCTCCCGGAGACGACGACGCCCTCGGCGGCGAGCGCGTCGGCCGCGACCGTCGCCGGTGCCAGCGCGATGTCGGAACCGGGGAGCGTAGGGCTCCCCGTGACGCGGAAACGGCCGACCGCGTAGTCACCGGTGGTCGTCGATCGCGCCGTGAGGGTGTACTCCCCCTCCGGAACGGACTTCGGGCTCGTGATCGCGTTGTCCTGGTGTCCCTCTCCGTTCGTGCGAGATACGCCCAGCGGAGCGTTGTAGCCGCGCGAGGTCGTCAGCGTCAGTTCGTACGTGTCGAATGGGAGGAATCCGTCCACCGCGAACCGCAGGCCCGGGTCGACCGAGAAGTCCGCGACCGAGATCTCGCCGACGGCCGGGGTCAGCGTCTTGTCTCGAACGCGCTCAGCACCCGCGGTCACCGTGAACGACCCCCCGCCTGCGAGCGCTCCGTCGAAAGACTGGAAGCTCAGCAGCCACGTGCCCACTTGAGCGTTCACGCTGGCCATCTGGAGTTCGTAAGAGAACTCGCCGTTCTCGTCAGAGTGCAGACCTTCGTCCTCACCGACGGCGATCATGCTGGTGTCGGGCATGCCGAGGTTGAAGAACACCTTCGTCATCGGGGGGAACCCGCTGGCGTGGATGACGACCGGACTGTCGAGGAAGGCGTCCTGGCTGATGGTCGACGGGTCGCTCGAGACGCTCAGACTCGGGTGGGCATTCGCGGTCACGCGCAACAGCGCCGAACCCGCCTCCCCCGTCGACGACGCCACGGTGATCTGAGCGAGACCGGCCTCGGGGTGCGTGTTCTCGGGGTCGACGTCGAGCGTCCGCACGCGCGTGACGATGGTGCCCTCGGCGTCGGCCGTGAGCGGCGCCCAGTGCTTGGCGTCGCCCGACGCGAACGTGATCCCCACGCGCACCGTGGAGCCGGGCGTCAGCCCGTGCGCGGTGACCTCGACACCGTACGCCCACAACCAGTACTGCTCGATCTCGCCCTGATCGAGCGACACGGGGATGTCGGACACACCGTCGGGCGCGGCCGCGATGACGCGAGCGCCATCGATCGCGACATCTCCATCCCGCTCGGCGAGGGTGAACGACTCGGACCGGTCGAGATCCCACAGCGACGCGCTCACCGCGGACGCATCGGGACGAGCGTCGGCAGACGGCGGGTTCTGTGCGGCGGTGACCGTGCCGGCGACGCTGCCGACCAGTGCCACAGCGACGAGCGCGGCGGCGGCGGCGATCCAGGTTTTCTTCATGAGGGCCTCACGTGAGGGGACGGAATGCCCTTAGTGAAGCACGATGTGAAGGATTTTTTCAGATATTTTTTTCCTCGCGGTGCATTGTTTACACGCCCGACATAAGTGGGAATGACCTGACGTGACTCCCCGGCGACGGACAGACCGAATCGCGCCCATCTCGGTACGCAGCCCCCTCGAGCCGGTTGCCGCACTGTCACCGCGCATAGACGACCGAACAAAAAGAAGGCCCCGAATCCCGCATTTCTGCGGGAGTCGGGGCCTGCCCTGGGGTTCGAGAATCAGGGGGACGGCACCAGTTGAGCGTCGGTTCGTTGCTGCAGGTATGCGCACAGCTGACCGGCCGCTCCGACTTCGGCGCCGAGGGCGATGAGGTCGAGCGACGTGCCGGTGAGATCGTTGGGCCGCTCGGTGAGGGTCGCCGCCCACCGCATGCTCTCGTCGAGCTGCAGGTACACGGCGGCGGGCGCGTGCCGCAGATGGACGAGGACGATGAAGGCGTCGGCGTTCTCCTCGTCGTCCTGGGGCAGGACGAGCGGATCACCGAGCGCGGGGACACCCGTCGCCACGAAGCGCGCGACCCACTCGGCGACAGTCGTCTGCGAGGGGCGCTGCGGGGCGGTCATACTCTGCCCGAATCGAGAAGGAGCCCCTGGAGACCGACGGCCGCGTGCACCATCTGCGCCTCGATACGAAGGTGCGAGAGCCTCCGACCTTCGATCCCGGAGAGGTGTCGCTTCTGGTAGACGACTCGGCCCATTTGCTCTCCTGGCGGGGTGGTTTTCGAAGGGTGGCGTGGCGCCGCTCCCCGGGCGGGACAGGCTGCGACCCGCCTCTTGAGGATACCGCCACACCGGTGGCCGACGGCGGGCCACGGGGCACGTCTCGGCGCGTCCGGAGGCGCCGATTCGGCCCCTTCCATCCCGTGGATGGCGAGGTGAACGTGTCGACGCACCGCGGCACCGACACGGTCCACACCCGAGTGCCGGTGGTTCCTGCAAAGCGGGCGCGGCCATTGCTCCGTGGACCGGCAGCGCGACCCCCTTCACACACGGACGCGTGCGCTTCTCGTCCGAGTGCCGTGGAGCTCTCAGCGTGCGGCGTCCTCCGAGCATGCGAGGTCCGGGCCGCCCGAGACAAATCGTCGTGGCCACGGGATGTCCCGCAGAGTTCAGGGGCCTTCGTACTTCCCCCGACGGGGCGGCCAAGAGGAATGACCTGACCGGTTCCCCGGGGACCGACAGCCCCATCACGTCAACCTTGGTAGACGGCCTTCTCGAACCGGTTGCCGCAGATGGTCGACCGGAAAAACGAAAGCCCCGATTCCCAGCATTTCTGCGGGATTCGGGGCTTTCGTGGTGGCGGTGACGGTGGGATTTGAACCCACGGTAGGGGTGAACCTACACAACATTTCGAGTGTTGCACCTTCGGCCGCTCGGACACGTCACCGCCGAATAGCTTACGACAGAAGACCGGATGCCGCGAATCGGTGGCCGACACGAGTCACCGCGGCTTCCGCTCGACGCGTGCCGAACTCCTGACAACTGACCCCGCAGGAGAGGGACCCGACCCCGCGGGGCCGACGGACCCCGGAACCTCCGGGTCCCGGCGCGGCGCGCACCGCGCCGCACCACCCGAGAACTCAGGAGTTACGCACACCCCCGCCGCACATACCGCGACCCCACGCATCCGTTCATCCACCGTCGAACGACCGCGGTGGAGGCCGCCGTCCCCCGCTGCCAGGATCGAGCCATGAGCGTGATCGAGAACTCGAAGCTGACGGTCGTAGGAGCAGGAAGCGTGGGCGCGAGCGTCGCGTACGCCGCCCTCATCCGCGGGTCGGCGCGGCACGTCGCGCTCTACGACATCGCGGCCGAGAAGGTCGAGGCCGAGGTGCTCGATCTCGCCCACGGCACGCAGTTCACCGGGTCGAGCGACATCACGGGCGGCAGCGACGTGTCGGTGGCCGAGGGCTCCCACGTGGTCGTCGTCACCGCGGGCGCGAAGCAGAACCCGGGCCAGACCCGCACCGAGCTCGCGGCGACGAACGCCGCGATCGTCCGCGACATGATGCCCAAGCTCCTCGAGGTCGCGCCGAACGCGATCTACGTGATCGTGACGAACCCGTGCGACGTGCTGACGGTCCTGGCGCAGGAGGCGACCGGCCTCCCCAGCCGGCGCATCTTCGCCTCGGGCACCGTGCTCGACACCTCGCGCCTGCGCTGGAAACTGGCTCAGCGCGCCGGCGTCGCGACCTCGAGCGTGCACGCCTGGATCGTCGGCGAGCACGGCGACACCGAGTTCCCCCTGTGGTCGACCGCCACGATCGGTTCGGTGCCGATCACCGAGTTCGAGCTTCCCGATGGTACGCGCTTCGACCGCGAGCAGTTGGATGCCATCGCCGTCGACGTGCGCGACGCCGCCTACAAGGTCATCAAGGGCAAGGGCGCGACGAACTACGCCATCGGCCTATCGAGCACCCGGATCGTCGAGGCGATCCTGCGCGATGAGCACGCGATCCTGCCGGTCAGCACGGTGCTGCAGAACTTCCGCGGCATCGACGGCATGGCGCTGTCGGTCCCCTCGATCGTGTCTGCCCGCGGTGCGGTGCCCCTGACGGGCACGCCGTTCTCCGACGCCGAGCTGACGCTGCTGCGCCGCTCCGCCGACGCGCTGACGACGGTCACGGAGTCGCTCCGCGACTGAGCAGATCCCGGATGCCGAGACCCCGACGCGGCGATGTCGGAGCTCCCACGTAGCCTGAGCACATGGCATCCCGACGTCCCGCTGCAGCCCCCGCCCCGTACCGGTGCACCGAGTGCGGGTGGACGACGCTGAAGTGGGTCGGCCGCTGCGGCGAGTGCCAGTCGTGGGGCACGGTGGTCGAGGCCGCCGAGCAGACCGGGATCGTTCGATCGATCGTGCCCGTCGCACCCGGGGCCGCCCGCGCTGCCCGCCGCATCACCGAGATCGACACGCAGGACGCCCCGCGCCGCACGAGCGGAGTGGGCGAGTTCGACCGCGTGCTGGGCGGCGGCATCGTGCCCGGTGCCGCGATCCTGCTGAGCGGCGAGCCCGGCGTCGGCAAGTCCACCCTGCTCCTCGAGGTCGCCGCCCAGAGCGCACGCGCGGGCCGACGCGTGCTCTACGCCAGCGGCGAGGAGTCCGCGGCGCAGGTGCGCCTTCGCGCCGAGCGCACCGGCGCCCTGCATGACGAGCTCTTCCTCGCGGCCGAGACCGACCTCGCCACGATCCTCGGCCACATCGACCAGGTCGAGCCGGGGCTGCTCATCGTCGACTCCGTGCAGACGGTGTCGTCGGCACACAGCGACGGCGCGGCGGGCCAGCCGGCGCAGGTGCGAGAGGTGGCATCCGCTCTCATTCGCGTCGCGAAGGAGCGAGGGCTGCCCGTGATCCTCGTCGGACACGTGACCAAGGACGGCTCGATCGCGGGTCCGCGAATCCTCGAACACCTGGTCGACGTCGTCTGCCACTTCGAGGGCGACCGGCAGACCTCGCTCCGCTTCGTGCGGGCCCTCAAGAACCGCTTTGGCCCGACCGACGAGGTCGGCTGCTTCGATATGACCGGCACCGGCATCGCCGAGGTCGCCGACCCGAGCGCGCTGTTCCTCGGTCACGGTGAGCCCGAGCCCGGCACGTGCGTCACCATCGCGATGGAGGGCCGCCGCGCCCTCCCCGTCGAGATCCAGGCACTCGCCGTGCGACAGACCGCCCCGAACCCTCGGCGTATCGTCAACGGCGTCGATTCTTCGCGGGTCGCCATGGTGCTGGCGGTCCTCGAGAGCCGCATGGGTCTGACGCTCTCCGATCGCGATGTCTACGTCTCCACCGTCGGCGGAGTGCGCCTGGTCGAACCGGCCGCCGACCTCGCGATCGCGATCGCCGTGGCCAACGCCGTCAAGAACCGCAAGGTCTCGAAACGCCTCGCCGCAATCGGCGAGCTCACCCTCACCGGCGAGATCCGCAACGTCACGCAGGCCGCGCAGCGCGCATCCGAAGCAAAGCGCCTCGGGTACCACACGGTGCTCGACTCCTCATCCCGCAAGCTCGCTCAAGCCCTCAACGAGCTGCAGGTGCGCGGGGCACCGCGCGACGACAGCGAACCGGGGTTCTGACGCGGGG
Organism: Microbacterium sp. SORGH_AS_0454; assembly: GCF_031453395.1. Taxonomy (NCBI): domain Bacteria; kingdom Bacillati; phylum Actinomycetota; class Actinomycetes; order Micrococcales; family Microbacteriaceae; genus Microbacterium; species Microbacterium sp. SORGH_AS_0454. The sequence continues at coordinate 492,518 of NZ_JAVIYS010000001.1, forward strand.
CAACGTCGGCCTGCACGATCGAGTACCAGGGTTCTGACGCGGGGCAACGTCGGCCTGACCGATCGAGCTGCTGCACCCTGTCGTCCCGGTCGCGGTGGAACGACCGGCGTGATCGATGTACCCGGCGCGTTCAGCGAGCGTCGATCGCCCCGGCGCATCCCATACGCACACGGCACACGGGTCGCGTTCGCGCAGAGGCGGCGTGATCAGCGACCGGGAGGTGCGGAACGACGGCGGCGGTGCGGCGAGGTCATTCCCAGGACCGCGGGGATGACAAGTCCGGCGGCGCACACGGCACCGGCGATCAGGTACTCCATGGCTTCGAGTCTTGCACGCGTTCTTCACCCGCGCGAGTTGCACCCCTCACCCCGGGCCGTTTCGCTCCGCGCCAGCGCCCCATCCGTCATTCGAGTGTCCAAAACACCCGGACGAAATTCGAAACACTCCGGGTGTTTTGGACACTCGACGACAGACCAGACCTCCCCCCGCGGCGTGGGCAGTGCGAGCCCGCGCGTGGGGGCATCTCAGGCGTCGAGCGCGGCGATCAGGTCGGCCGGCGACGCCTGGATCGGGTGGGGCCCCGCGATGTCGATGAACACCGTGGTGATGGCATCCTGATGCGTTCCGAGGAACGTCCGCAGCCACTGCGGCGACTGCAGAGCCACGTGGGGCGGCAAGCTCTCGGGCTTGTGCGCCGCATCGCTGAAAAGCAGCAGCGCGAGCTGCCCCGTGTTCGGATCGCGGTAGGTCCATACCTCGCCGACGCTGAGCGGGTTGTCGGCGTCGCCCGGGGTCATCAGCGGCACGACCGTCGGTCCGTGACGCAGGGCGAAGGCGATCGCCGCCATGTCCTGGGTCTGCAGGGCATCGGTGAGCGCGGTGTTCTTGAAGTCCACGTCGAGCTTCTTCCCCTTGCGCTTCTTGCCCGCTGCCATCCTCCGAGCCTATCCGCGCGGCGCCGCGCACGCCCGCGCGACGCCTGACGACGGGAGAGTCCCCGACCGGAGGATCGAACGCCCGCGCCGCATCGTCCGCTCGCGACTTTGCTCCGCTCGGGGCCGCCGCCCCGCCCCGCGATCTCGCGCCCCGCCGGGCGACCTTCCACCCGCGGCGCGCGCTGCGCCCCGCGATCTGCACCCCCGCACCGCACCCCGCGAGAGCCCTACGCCAAGAACCCCCGCAGCAGCGCCTCGGATCCCGCGAGATGATCGCGCATGGCCGCGTGGGCGGCATCCGGCCTCCCGGCGAGGATCGCCGACACCACCGCGGCGTGCTGCGAGGTGGAGTGCTCGATGTTGCGCGGCAGCAGGGGGAACGTGTCGAGCCAGGCGTTCACGCGCGCGCGGTTGTCGGCCACGAGGGGAACGAGAGACGGGATGCCGGCGAACTCCGCGATCGTCAGGTGCAGGAGCGTGTCGAGCCGGCGGTAGTCCTCCCCCTCGGCGAGCGCGGCCGCTTCGTGCCGTGCCCACAGCACATCCCGTTCCTCCGCCGACAGCGACCGTGCGGCCGCCGCCCACGCCGCTCCGGGTTCGAGGACGCCCCGCAGCGCGATGACGTCGGAGAGCTCGGCGGCCGACACGACCGCCGGCTGCGAGGGCCGGGGCACGGGGTCGACGACGAAGGTGCCGCCGTAGCGACCCCGTCGCGTCTCGAGCCAACCGGCGTCCGACAGCTCTTTCAGAGCCTCCCGCACCGTGTCGCGACTCACCCCGTACAGTGCGGCGAGCTCGCGCTCCGCGGGGAGCGACTCCCCCGGTGCGACGAGCCCGAGCCGCACGGTCTGCACGATGCGCGCCGTGGTGTCCTCGAGCGCGTTGCCGCTGCGCACGGGCCGGTACACGGCCCGGCGCAGGTCGTCGAGCGGCGCGTCTGTCACACTCTCAGCCTGTCACGTCACCGGTTCACAGGGGCGTGACGTAGGCGTTGGTGATACCCCCGTCGACCACGAACGCCGTCGCGGTGATGAAGGACGCGTCATCGGATGCCAGGAACGCCACGCTCGCGGCCATCTCCTCCGGCTCTGCGAAGCGGCCCATCGGCACGTGCACGAGTCGACGCTGCGCACGCTCGGGGTCTTTCGCGAACAGTTCCTGCAGGAGCGGGGTGTTCACCGGTCCGGGGCAGAGGGCGTTCACGCGGATACCCTGACGCGCGAACTGCACGCCGAGTTCGCGGGTCATCGCGAGCACACCGCCCTTCGACGCCGTGTACGAGATCTGCGAGGTGGCCGACCCCAGCAGCGCCACGAACGACGCCGTGTTGATGATCGAGCCCCTGCCCGCGGGCACCATGTGCCGCAGGGCAGCACGCGAACATAGGTACACGCTCTTGAGGTTGACGTCCTGCACCTTGTCCCACGCGGGCAGCTCGGTCGTCTCGATCGAGTCGTCGTCGGCGGGCGAGATACCGGCGTTGTTGAAGGCGATGTCGACGCTGCCGAGCTCGGCCGCGACCCCGTCGAAGAGGGCGTTCACCGACGCCTCGTCGGCCACGTTCACCTGCCGGAAGACACCGCCCACCTCGGTGGCGGCAGCGAGCCCGGTGGTCTCGTCGAGATCGGCGATCACGACGCGGGCCCCCTCGGCGGCGAAGCGGCGAGCGGTGGCGAGGCCGATCCCGCTGGCCCCTCCGGTGACGATGGCGACGCGGTCGCGCAGACGCTGGGTGAGGTCGATGGTCATGGGTGGTGGTTCCTTTCGAGCAGTACCGCGTCCCCCGTGCGGCCGCCCGAGGGCGGCCTCGACAGCACGAAGTGGGACGTCACGTGAGAGAGGGGGGCATGGAGGTCGTCAGTCGGTGGCGTAGAACACGTTCTTCACCTCGGTGAAGTGCTCGGCGGCATCCGGTCCAAGCTCTCGTCCGAGACCGGAGGCCTTCATGCCGCCGAAGGGGGTGGCGTACCGCACCGACGAGTGCGAGTTCACCGAGAGCACGCCGCTGCGCACGCCGCGCGAGACCCGGATGCCGCGCCCCAGGCTCTCGGTCCAGATCGAGCCCGCGAGACCGTAGGCGGTGTCGTTGGCGAGACGGATGGCATCCGCTTCGTCGTCGAAGGGCAGCACGGCCAGCACGGGTCCGAAGACTTCGTCGCGCGCGATGCGGTCGCCGGGCTGCGCGAGCACGACGGCCGGCGCGAACCAGAAGCCCTCGCCCTCGGGGGCCGCACCGCGGAAGGCGACATCGACCCCGTCGAGGAAGCCCTGCACGGTGGAGCGGTGGGATGCCGAGATGAGCGGCCCCATCTGGGTGTCCTCGCTCGTGGGGTCGCCGACTCTCCACGCGGTCACGGCGGGTTCGAGCATCTCGAGGAAGCGGTCGAAGACGCGGCGCTCCACGAGCAGACGGCTGCGCGCGCAGCAATCCTGCCCGGCGTTGTCGAACACCGAGCCGGGGACGCCCGCGGCGGCCTTCTCCAGATCGGCGTCGGCGAAGACGATGTTCGCGCTCTTGCCGCCGAGTTCGAGGGTCACGGGCTTGAGCATCCGCGCGCAGCCCGCGGCGACCTCGGTGCCGACCTCGGTGGAGCCGGTGAAGACGACCTTGTGCACGTCGGGGTGCGAGACGAAGCGCTGTCCGACGACCGAGCCCGACCCGACGATCACCTGGAAGAGGCCGTCGGGAAGACCCGCTTCGAGAGCCAGCTCACCGAGGCGAATGGCCGTCAGCGGCGTGAGCTCGGCGGGCTTCAGCACCACGGCGTTGCCCGCGGCGAGCGCCGGCGCGAACCCCCACGCGGCGATCGTCATGGGGAAGTTCCACGGCACGATGATCCCGACCACGCCGTAGGGCTCGTGGTAGGTCACATCGAGTCCGCCGGCGACCGGGATCTGCGAGCCGATCAGGCGTTCCGGCGCCCCGGCGTAGTAGTTGAGCACCTGCGCGACGTGCTGCGCCTCCCAGCGGGCCGAGCCGATCGGGTGGCCCGAGTTCTTCACCTCGAGCGCCGCGAGCTCCTCGACGTGCGCCTCGACGACCCGTCCGAAGGCCCGCAGCGCGTCGGCGCGGGCGACGGGAGCGAGGGCTGCCCACGCGCCCTGGGCGCGCACGGCGGCCGCGACCGCGGCATCCACCTCGTCGATCTCTGCGTGTTCGAGCGTGGTGATGGGCGACCCGGTCGAGGGGTCGATGACGGTGAAGGTGCTCATGCGGGGACTCCCTGGTGCGCGGAGGAGGTGGGGGCGGGGGCGGCCGATGCGGGCACGACTCGGGACGCACGATGGGCCGCCGCCGCGGCGACGAGTCCGAGGAACAGTCGCCGATCCTCGGCGTTCTCCTCGGGATGCCACTGCACGGCGACGAGGTAGTCGTCGCCGACGGTCTCGACGGCCTGGACGAGACCGTCGTCGGTGCGTGCGGTGACCCGCAGGCCCTCGCCGACCCGGTCGACGCCCTGGTGGTGGTAGCTGTGGACGGTGAGGGGGCCGGCGCCGACGAGACCGGCGAGCCGGGTCTCGGCATCCACCTCCACGGTGTTCTCGGCGAACACGCCCCCGCCGATCCGGTACCTCTCGGTGCCGAGCGCTTCGGGCAGATGCTGATGCAGGGTGCCGCCCATCGCGACATTGATGAGCTGCAGACCGCGACAGATCCCGAAGACGGGGATGCCGCGCTCTCGTGCCCCCGCGAGCAGCGCGATCTCCCACGCGTCCCGGTCGGCACGAGCGGGGTCGGTGAGCGGGTGACGCTCCGCCCCGTACAGCTCGGGCTGCACGTCGAGGCCGCCCGTGAGGATCAGCCCGTCGAGCCCGTCGAGCACCGCCGCCGCGGCCTGCTCGGGTCGCGGTTGGGGCGGCAACAGCACGGCGGTGGCGCCCGAGCCCGTCACGGCATCGAAGTACTGCTGCGGGAGGAACGACGCACGGACGTCCCACACGCCCTGTTTCGCGCGCTCGAGGTAGGTCGTGAGTCCGACCACGGGCGTACGGGTCGGATCAGAGACGCTCGAAACCACGCACCCGCTCCCAGTCCGTCACGGCGGCGTCGTAGGCCTCGACCTCGATACGCGCCTGGTTCAGATAGTGCTCGACGACCTCGTCGCCGAAGGCCGCGCGGGCGATCGTGGACTCCGAGAAGAGATGGGCCGCCTCGCGGAGCGTCGTCGGCAGGGTGTCGACGCCGGCGGCGTAGGCGTTGCCGGTGAGCGGGGCGGGCAGTTCGAGCCCGTTCTCGATGCCGTGCAGGCCTCCCGCGATGATCGCCGAGATCGCCAGGTACGGGTTCACGTCGCCCCCGGGCACGCGGTTCTCGACGCGCAGCGACGACCCGTGGCCCACCACGCGCAGCGCGCAGGTGCGGTTGTCGACGCCCCACGCCACCCCGGTGGGCGCGAAGGAGCCCTTCGCGTAGCGCTTGTACGAGTTGATCGTGGGGGCGTACAGCAGCGTGAACTCGCGGAGGGTGCTCAGGATGCCGGCGATCCAGTGCCCCATCAGGGGGCTGAACCCGTGCTCCCCGTCGCCGGCCATCACCGCCGCACCGTCATCGCCGCGCACGGAGAGGTGGATGTGGCAGCTGTTGCCCTCGCGCTCGTTGAACTTGGCCATGAAGGTCAGCGACTTGCCGTGTCGGTCGGCGATCTCTTTCGCGCCGTTCTTGTACAGGGTGTGGTTGTCGGCGGTCTCGAGCGCCTCGGCGTAACGGAACGCGATCTCCTGCTGGCCGAAGTTGCACTCGCCCTTCACGCCCTCGCAGTACATGCCCGCGCCGTCCATGCCGAGGCGGATGTCGCGCAGCAGGGGCTCGAGCCGCGTCGTGGCGAGCAGGTTGTAGTCGACGTTGTAGTCGGTGGAGGGGGTCAGTCCCGTGTAGCCCTTCGCCCAGGCGTCGCGGAACGAGTCGTCGAAGACGATGAACTCCAGCTCCGTCCCGGCGTAGGCGGTGAGTCCACGCTCGGCGAGACGAGCACGCTGGGCGTTCAGGATGCCACGGGGCGACTGCGCGACATGCGCGCGATCTGCCCACGCGAGGTCGGCGAAGACGAGCGCGGTTCCGGGCTGCCAAGGGATCGTCCGGAGGGTCTCGAGGTCGGGGACGAGCAGCATGTCGCCGTAGCCCTTCTCCCAGCTCGACATCGCGTACCCGTCGACGGTGTTCAGGTCGACGTCGACCGAGAGCAGGTAGTTGCACGCCTCCGCGCCGTGGCCGCGCACCTCGTCGCGCCAGAAGCGCGCCGCGACGCGCTTGCCGACGAGTCGGCCCTGGGCGTCGGGGAAGGCCACGACGACGGTGTCGATCTCGCCCGCCTGGATCGCGGCATCCAATTCTTCGCTGCTGAGATTGCCCGCCATGGTCTCCCTCTCGCGGTGTCGACGTCTCCTCGTGCGAAGGACGTAACGAGGAACTTACACGTCAAAGGTAGACAGGTCGACCAATAGAAGGCCATGATTTCCGGCAAGGCGACCCCGAAGCCTGTCCGCATCCATCTGGAGGCCCCATGTCCACGTCGAGCAACTCCCGCAAAAAGGTCGCCGGAGCCACCTATACGGCCACCGATGCCTCGTACTTCGAAAAACGCACGCTGAAACGCTCGGCCGGCGTCTGGGGCCTGTGGGGTCTCGCCGTCGCCGCCGTCATCTCGGGAGACTTCTCGGGCTGGAACTTCGGTATCGGATTCGCCGGTTTCGGCGGCATGCTCATCGCGTTCGTCATTCTCGTGGTGATGTACTACGGCCTGACGTTCTCGATCGGCGAGATGGCCGCCGCCATGCCGCACACCGGCGGCGCCTACTCGTTCGCCCGGTCGGCGATGGGGCCGTGGGGCGGCCTGGCGACAGGGCTCGCCGAGACGATCGAGTACGTCGCCACCACCGCCGTCGTCGTCTACTTCTCGGGGCAGTATGCCGACTCGGCGCTCGAGCTGCTGACGGGGGTGAGCCTTCCCTCGTTCGTCTGGTGGATCATCCTGTACGCGCTGTTCATCGCCCTCAACGCCGCCGGCGCGAACATCTCCTTCGGTTTCGCGATCGTCGTGTCGATCATCTCGATCGGCATCATCGTGGTCTTCGGCGCCATGTCGCTTCTGACGGGCGCGTTCGACTGGAGCTCGCTCTGGAACATCGCCCCCACCGACGGCAACACCGAGTTCCTGCCCTTCGGCGTCGGGTCGATCCTGTTGGCACTCCCCTTCGCGATGTGGTTCTTCCTGGGCATCGAGGAGCTCCCCCTCGCCGCCGAGGAATCGCACGACCCCGCTCGCGACATCCCCCGCGCCGGTCTATGGGCCCGCGGCACGCTCATCGTCACCGGCCTCATCGTGCTGTTCCTGAACACCGGTGTGCTCGGCGCCGACGCCACCGGCAGCTCGCTCGAACCCCTGCTCGACGGTTTCCGCGCGATGGTCGGCGACCAGGCCGCGGCCCTTCTCTCGCTGCTCGCTCTCGTCGGGCTCCTGGCATCCCTGATGGGCATCATGTTCGCCTACGGGCGCAACATGTACTCGCTCTCGCGCGCCGGCTACTACCCGCGCTGGTTGTCGCTCACGGGCGCACGCAAGACACCCTGGGTCGCGCTGGTGTTCGGCGCGGTTCTCGGCTTCGTCGCACTCGTCGTCGTACAGGCGGCCGGCGGCGACACCAGCCCGGCGGGCGCGATCGTGCTGAACATCGCCGTGTGGGGCGCGGTGCTGGCGTACTTCCTTCAGATGGTGTCGTTCATCATCCTTCGACGGAAGTTCCCGAACGCGGTGCGGCCCTACAGAAGCCCCTGGGGTCTGTTCGGCGCCTACTCGGCGGCGATCATCGCCGCGGTCGTCTTCTTCGGCCTGCTGCTGAACTCCGCGTATCTGCTCGCGATCGTGGCGATCATCGTGGTCTACGCCGTGATCTTCGTCGCCTTCGCGGTCTACGGTCGCCACCGCCTCGTCCTCTCCCCCGAGGAGGAGTACGCCCTGTCCGGCGGCCTGCACGGCGACCCGCAGACGGAGGGCTACGACGCCATGCAGAACGAGGTGTTCGGCAAGAAGCCCGGCGCCTGAGCCGCGAACGCACGAGGGGCGGATGCCGACCGGCATCCGCCCCTCGTCCGGTTCAGCGCAGAATGAACGACGCCGTGCCCGACGACGGGATGCCGCCGATGGACACGCTCAGGTGGTAGGTCGCTCCCCCACCGGGCGCGTAGGGCCGCTCTCCGCCGCACGAGTTCACCGAGGAGCGCGTACGGTCCCAGGTCAGCGGTGCGGAGCTGGTGACGACCTGGCCCGCGGCCAGCGTCACCTCCATGTCGCTCGGCTCGGCCTGGCAGTCCGTCGACCGCCACCACACGTCCGACCCGCTGGTCACGGTGAACGACTGCGCGCTCGTCCCGACGTTCATGGTGCAGGGGTTCGCGCTCGTGTTCGTGAGCTTGATCGACAGCTGAGGGTTCTCACCCTGGGCGTACTCGCTCTTGTCCGACAGTGCCGCGACGGTGATGTCGGATGCCGTGCACTCGACGGGCCCCGCGGGCGCGGTCGGAGTGGGCGAGACGGAGGGAGACGCCGAGGGGGCGCCGGACGCCACCGGCGCGGTCGTCGTCGCCGTGGCAACGGGAGCGCTCGCAGCGGGAGCAGGAGTCGCCTCGGCGGTGGGGGCGGCACGCCACGGGGGAGCCGCGACGAGCCACACGACGAGGCCGATCACCAGCAGGGCGAGGAGCCCTGCGGCGAGACGACGACGACGGTAGACCGCCGGGGACTGCCTCCGCCTACGGGGGGCATCGGTCATGGTTCCAGGGTAGGCGGCGCGGCTGTGCGCTCACGCCACGGCACGCTCAGGAGCGCAGGCTCACAGCTGCTTCAGCATCCGGGTGTTGCCCAGGGTGTTCGGCTTCACGTGCGCGAGGTCGAGGAACTCCGCAACGCCCTCGTCGGGGCTGCGCACCAGCTGCGAGTACACGTCGGGGTCCACGACCTGCTCGCCGATCTCGGCGAAACCGCGACGGGTGAAGAAGTCGACCTCGAATGTGAGGCAGAACAGTCGCGAGACGCCGAGCTCGCGCGCGCGGTCCTCGAGAGTCTCGACGATGGCGCGACCCACGCCATGGTGCAGCCAATCGTCGTGGACGATGAGCGTGCGGATCTCGGCGAGGTGCTCCCACATCACGTGCAGAGCGCCGCACCCGATGACCACGCCGTCCGCCTCTGCGACGACGAACTGCTGCACGGAGCCGTAGAGCACGACCAGGTCTTTGCCCAGCAGGATGCGCTTCTGCACGAACGGCTCGAGGAGCTCGTGGATGCGTCGGACGTCGGCGGTTCCGGCGGGGCGGACGACGAACGGCGCGGATGAGGTCATGATCCCAGGGTACGCCGGTCGGGTCGGCGGTCCGCGGAGAAGCGGCGTCCACGCCGAGTGCGGAGCTGTGTGTTCGACGCATAGCCCGCTCAGAGGCGAGGCAGGGGAAAGCCTCGAAGACGGGAGTAGCGTGGGCGATGGTGACGCGCGATCGTCACGAGCGGTCGCGCGATTCGTCCCCTTCTTCGATGAAAGGACTGCCTCGTGCCTACCGTTGCCGAAAACATCGTCTCCGCCCTCCGCCATCACGGCGTGCAGCGCATCTACGGCCTGCCCGGCGATTCCCTGAACGGTTTCACCGACGCGATCCGTCGAGATGGCGGAATCCGCTGGATGCACGTGCGGCACGAAGAGGCAGCGGCCTTCGCCGCCTCGGCCGAGGCGGAGCTGACGGGGGAGCTCACCGTCTGCGCGGGAAGCTGCGGGCCGGGCAACCTGCACCTCATCAACGGTCTCTACGACGCGAACCGCTCGCGCGTGCCGGTTCTCGCGATCGCCGCGCACATCCCCACCGCGGAGATCGGATCGACGTACTTCCAAGAGACGCACCCGCAGGAGCTCTTCCGCGAGTGCTCGGTCTACGTCGAATACGTCGCCGACCCGGTGCAGATGCCGAGACTGCTCGAGATCGCCATGCGAGAGGCGATCGAGAAGCGCGGTGTCGCCGTGCTCGTCATCCCGGGCGACGTGCTGCTCGCCAAAGCGAAGAACGACCGCGTGGCGACCGTGTCGCGCGCGACTCCGCGCATCCTTCCCTCCGACGACGAACTGCGCCGCACCGCCGATGTCTTGAACGCCGCCGAGAAGGTGACGATTCTCGCCGGAGCCGGTGTCGCCGACGCCCACGATGAGGTCGTCGACCTGGCACGCCGCCTGCAGGCACCGATCGTTCACGCGCTGCGTGGCAAGGAACACATCGAGTGGGACAACCCGTTCGACGTGGGGATGACCGGGCTTCTCGGCTTCTCGTCGGGGTACCGGGCGATGGAAGATGCCGATGTCGTCCTGATGCTGGGCACGGACTTCCCGTACCAGCAGTTCTACCCGAGTCGCGCGACGCACATCCAGGTCGACGTCCGAGGAGAACAGCTCGGACGCCGCCATCCCGTCGACATCGGACTCGTCGGCACGGTGCGCGACACCGCCCGCGCGCTCCTCCCGCTGCTGGCCGAGGGGCGATCGACGCGGCACGCCGACGACGCCCGTTCCCACTACCGGACCACGCGCGCGAAGCTCGACGACCTCGCGGTCCCCGCAGCCTCCGGCAAGCCGCTGCACCCGCAGTTCGTCGCGCGCACGCTCGACCGTCTCGCCGCCGATGACGCGGTCTTCATCCCCGATGTGGGGTCGCCCGTGGTGTGGGCGGCGCGCTATCTCACGATGGCGAAGGAGCGCCGTCTGATCGGATCGTTCGCGCACGGCACGATGGCGAACGCCGTCTCCCACGCGATCGGCGCGCAAGCGGCCTTCCCCGACCGCCAGATCGTCGCTCTCGCGGGCGACGGCGGGCTGGCGATGCTGCTCGGCGAGCTGATCACGATCGTCCAGAACGACCTTCCCGTGAAGATCGTCGTCTTCGACAACTCCTCGCTCAACTTCGTGGAGCTGGAGATGAAGGCGGCCGGGTTCGTCAACTACGGCACCGACCTGCGTAACCCCGACTTCGCGGCCGTCGCCGAAGCCATCGGCATCACGTCGTTCCGCGTCGACGAGTCCGCAGACCTCGAGACCTCTCTCGCCGCGGCCCTCGCGCACCCCGGCCCCGCGCTCGTGTCGGTGAAGACGGCTCGCCAGGAACTGTCGATGCCCCCGTCCGTGACTCTCGAACAGGCCAAGGGCTTCACGCTGTACGCGATCCGAACGGTCCTCTCCGGTCGCGGCGACGAGCTGATCGACCTCGCCGCGACGAACGCGCGCCAGCTGTTCTGACCAGCCGCGGCACACAACGACAAGGGGCCCGGATGCCATGGCATCCGGGCCCCTTCTTGTTCTACGCGATCAGCTGCCCGCGAGGGTGTCGGGGGTGGCGGCGATCTCTCCCGCCGTTCCGACGCCGATCGCGACCTTCTCGCCGCGCGGGCTGGTCTCGAACGAGAACTGACCGTTCTCGACGCCGACCTTCACGTGGTCGCCCGACTCGAGCTCGCCGTGCAGGATCTTCTCGCTGAGCCGGTCCTCGACCTCGCGCTGCATGGCGCGGCGCAGGGGGCGAGCTCCGAGGGTCGGGTCGAACCCGATCTCGATGAGCTTGTCCTTCGCGTCGTCCGACAGCTCGACAGTCATGTCGCGATCGAGCAGGCGGTCGGCCAGGCGCTTCACGAACAGGCCGACGATCTGGCGGAGCTCGTCCTTGTTCAGCTGCGGGAAGACGATGACATCGTCGACACGGTTGAGGAACTCGGGCTTGAAGTGACGCTTGAGCTCCTCGTCGACCTTGCCCTTCATCCGCTCGTACGAGGTCTGCGCGCTGCCCTCGACCTGGAAGCCGACCGGGCCACCGGCGATCGCCGACGAACCGAGGTTCGTCGTCATGATGATCACGGTGTTCTTGAAGTCGATGACGCGACCCTGACCATCGGTCAGACGACCCTCTTCGAGGATCTGCAGGAGCGAGTTGAAGATGTCCGGGTGGGCCTTCTCGATCTCGTCGAAGAGCACGACCGAGAAGGGCTTGCGGCGCACCTTCTCGGTGAGCTGGCCGCCCTCTTCGAAGCCGACGAACCCGGGAGGGGCACCGAACAGACGCGAGACCGTGTGCTTCTCGCCGAACTCCGACATGTCGAGGGAGATCAACGCGCCCTCGTCGTCGAACAGGAACTCGGCGAGCGCCTTGGCGAGCTCGGTCTTTCCGACACCGGTGGGGCCGGCGAAGATGAACGAGCCCGAGGGGCGCTTCGGGTCCTTGAGACCCGCACGCTGACGACGGATCGTACGCGACAGGGCCGCGATCGCCTCTTCCTGGCCGATGACGCGCTGGTGCAGCGCCTTCTCCATGAACATGAGGCGGCTGGACTCTTCTTCGGTGAGCTTGAACACCGGGATGCCGGTCGCCTGCGCGAGGACCTCGGCGATCAGGCCCTCGTCGACCACCGCGTGCGAGGCGACGTCGCCCGAGCGCCACTGCTTCTCGAGACGCAGGCGCTCCGCGAGGAGCGACTTCTCCTCGTCGCGCAGCGCGGCGGCCTTCTCGAAGTCCTGGTCCTCGGAGGCCTGCTCCTTCTGCTCGCGGACCTTGGCGATCTTCTCGTCGAACTCGCGCAGCTCCGGCGGGCTCGACAGGATCGACAGACGCAGGCGGGCGCCGGCCTCGTCGATCAGGTCGATGGCCTTGTCGGGGAGGAACCGGTCGCTGATGTAGCGGTCGGCCAGGTTCGCCGCGGCGACGATGGCGCCGTCGGTGATCTGCACCTTGTGGTGCGCCTCGTAGCGGTCGCGCAGCCCCTTCAGAATGTTGATCGCATGGGGCAGGCTCGGCTCGGCGACCTGGATCGGCTGGAAGCGGCGCTCGAGAGCGGCGTCCTTCTCGAAGTGCTTGCGGTACTCGTCGAGCGTGGTGGCGCCGATGGTCTGGAGCTCACCGCGCGCGAGGAGCGGCTTGAGGATGGATGCCGCGTCGATCGCGCCCTCTGCGGCGCCCGCGCCCACGAGGGTGTGGATCTCGTCGATGAAGACGATGATGTCGCCGCGCGTGCGGATCTCTTTCGTGACCTTCTTCAGGCGCTCTTCGAAGTCGCCGCGGTAGCGGGACCCGGCGATGAGGGAGCCGAGGTCGAGCGAGTAGACCTGCTTGTCCTTCAGCGTCTCGGGGACATCGCCCTTGACGATGGCCTGCGCGAGTCCCTCGACGACGGCGGTCTTGCCGACGCCGGGCTCTCCAATGAGGACGGGGTTGTTCTTCGACCGGCGCGACAGGATCTGCATCACGCGCTCGATCTCTTTCTCGCGCCCGATGACGGGGTCGAGCTTGTTGTCGCGCGCAGCCTGCGTGAGGTTGCGGCCGAACTGGTCGAGCACGGCCGACCCGCCCTGGGCCGCGCCCTGGGTCTGCTCGCCGGCACCCGAGGCGACGCCCGCGGGCTCCTTGCCCTGGTAGCCCGAGAGCAACTGGATGACCTGCTGGCGCACCTTGTTCAGATCGGCACCGAGCTTGACGAGGACCTGGGCGGCGACGCCCTCACCCTCGCGGATGAGACCGAGCAGGATGTGCTCGGTTCCGATGTAGTTGTGGCCGAGCTGGAGCGCTTCGCGCAACGACAGCTCGAGGACCTTCTTCGCACGGGGCGTGAAGGGGATGTGGCCGGTCGGCTGCTGCTGACCCTGGCCGATGATGTCCTGCACCTGCTCGCGGACGGCATCGAGCGAGATGCCCAGCGACTCCAGCGCCTTGGCAGCCACACCCTCACCCTCGTGGATGAGGCCCAGAAGGATGTGCTCCGTGCCGATGTAGTTGTGGTTCAACATCTTCGCCTCTTCTTGGGCGAGCACGACCACACGACGAGCACGATCGGTGAATCTTTCGAACATCCTCAGTCCCTCCAAAAATGGGCTGACAGGCACGCCTCCGCGCGCCGTACATCGAGAGTAACCAGCGGCCGGATGCCAGAGCCCCGTGTTCGCCGTGGGCATACCGCCTCGCCGGTCGGCATTGCAAAACCCATCGACAGTCGATAACTTATCGAACATCGATAACAACGATCATCGATAAGGAGTCTCCATGACACCCACGCGTACGCAGCCGCGCATCCTCTCGCGCGGCGACACCATCGGCTTCGCCCTCTTCCTCATCGGCGGTGTCGCCATCGCCGTGTCCGCCGTCGTGCAGACGATCATCGACCTCGCGAGCGTCCTGCCGAATCGCGACATCACACTGCTCGCGCCGTTCGTCGCGACCGAGGCACATGCCCCGCTCGGTCCCGGCGGATCGCCGGTGACCGTTCAGCTGGACTCCGCCTCGGTGACGGTGGCGTCGCTGCAGCCCGCACCTCTCGCCGCGCTCGTCATCAGCCACGTCCTGTTCGCCGTCGCGATGGTGACGGTGGTCGCCCTGCTGCTCGTGCTGTGCTTCGGCATCCTGCGCGGCCGCATCTTCTCGCGCGCACACACCGTGCTCGTGACCACCGCGGGCCTCGTCGCCCTCGCGGGGATGTATCTCGTGCCGTTTTTCCACAACATGGCCGTGAACGGTGCCCTCGCACGAGTGTCCGACGGCACGTACGACCGTGCCGTCGTGGGAACGGTCGACGTCTTCACGATCTTCGCCGTCGCTTTCGTCGTCGCCCTCGCCGGCACCGTCTTCGCGGTCGGCGACCGCCTCCAGCGCGACACCGAAGGCCTCGTATGACTCCGGCCGCCACGGACGACGGGCCCACCGGCATCCACTGTCGCCTCGATGAACTCCTCGAGGCGCGGGGCATGACGTTGACGCGACTCAGCGAGCTCGTCGGGGTGTCGGTGGTCAACCTGTCGGTGCTGAAGAACGACCGCGCCCGCGCGATCCGTTACTCGACGCTGTCCGCGATCTGCCGCGTGCTGGAGTGCGAGGTCGGCGACCTCCTCGTCGTGGAGCGCTGACGCCCCGCCGCGGTCAGCGCGTGCCGAGTACGGGGACGGGCGCGCTCGCATCGACGCCACCGCCGGAGAGCACGAGCGACACCGCGCCCGAGCCGGCCTCGCGGCCGATGTCGGCGAGTGTCACGCGCGGTGCGATGTCCATGGTGCAGATCTGATCGGCCGGCGGCGTCGCGAACTGCACGGCGACATCGCCGTCGGCGGCGGTGATCGTCTCGACGGAGGGGACGCACGTGGAGCTGCCGTAGGTGACGATCGCGACCAGTGAGTCGTTCACCCAGCCCGCGGAGGGAGCGAATTCGCTCGGGGCCGCGGGCGTGGTCGCAAGCCCCGCGAGGTTCGCCTCGCCCTGCGCCGCGCCCGTCACCGTGACGGTGAGGTCCTTGGCGGGGTCGACGCCCGCGGGCAGCGCGACCAGCGTGGCCCGCGGAGCCATGTCGCGCGTGCACTCCTGCTGAGAAGACTCGGCGAGCTGCACCGTGATCGCGGCTCCGGCGACGCTCGGCTGGCCGCTGACGACCGGCGGGCACGAGGAGCTTCCGTTCGTGACCACGGCGATCGACCGGCCGCCGTCGACCCACGCGGCCCCGATCTCGGCGGACGGCGTCGCGCTCGTGGCATCCGGACTGGGGGACACTCCCCCCGACATCGAGGGCGATGACGCGCCCGTGGCGCATCCGGCGAGAGCACCGGCGACGACGAAACCGGCGCCGATCATTGCGATCAGGGTCAAGCGGGGACGTGACATGAGAACCTCCGGGGGCGAGTTCTGCCCCATGATGTCGGAGAATCCTGGATGCCGGCGGCGAACGCCGCGGCGCGTCACTGCAGGGCCGAGGTGAGGCGGGCCAGGTTGTCGAGGATCGTCGAGCGCAACGGCTGGCGGCGCCACTCCTCGATCGTCAGCTGCCGGCTGAGGGTGCGGTAGGCGTCCTCGACGTCGCGCATGTCACGGACGAACTCCTCGCCCCGGACGAGCAGCGACACCTCGAGATTCAGACCGAACGATCGCATGTCCATGTTGCTGGAGCCGATGACGGCGACCTCGTCGTCGATCGTGACGCTCTTGCTGTGCAGGATGTAGGGCTTGCGGTACATCCAGATCGTGACGCCCGCGTGCAGCAGAGCCTCGTAGTAGCTGCGCTGCGCGTGGTAGACCATCGCCTGATCGCCCTCTTCCGAGACGAAGAGCTCGACGTGCACGCCGCGCTGGCACGCGGTCGTGATCGCAAGCAGCAGCGCTTCGTCGGGGACGAAATAGGGGCTGACGATGATGATGCGTTCTTTCGCGGCGAACAGCAGGCCGAGGAACAGCTTGAGGTTGTTCTGGAAATCGAATCCGGGGCCCGAGGGCACGACCTGACAGTCGAGATCGCCCGGGCCCGACGTCACGCTGAACAGATCGATCTCGTCGCGGAGGGTCTCGTCGGTCTCGCTGTACCAGTCGGAGAGGAACACCGCGTTGATGCTCGCGACGACGGGACCCTCGACGCGGACCATCAGGTCCACCCAGTGCAGACCGCGACGGATGTTCTTTCGCAAGTTGTACGACGAGTCGGTGACGTTCTGCGAACCCATGTAGGCGACATCGCCGTCGATCACGAGGAGTTTGCGGTGGTTACGCAGGTCGGGACGCTGATAACGGCCGCGCAGCGGTTGGACCGGCAGCATGAGGTGCCAGTGAGCCCCCATCGCATCGAGGCGTCGAAGCGTCTGCCGGTAGAACGGCTTGCCGCGGTTCGCCCAGTGATCCAGCAGGACGCGCACGACGACGCCGCGCTGCGCGGCTTCTTCGAGGGCGCGGAAGAAGTTGTCGGTCGAGTCGTCGGTCTGCAGGATGTAGAACTCGACGTGCACGTAACGCTGCGCCTGCCGGATGGCCTCGGCCATGGCATCCAGGCTCTGCTGGTAGTCGGCGATCAGGGTGGCGGCGTTGTCTCCTGCGATCGGCATGGCCCCCAGATTGCGGTTGAGCTGAACGAGCGCGCGGAACCACTGGGGGGCGTTGGGGCGGAGGGTGCCGAACTCGAGCGAAGCGCTCGTGTCGTGGATGTACTCATTGATCGCCGCCTGCTTGCGACGGCGCTTTCGCGGCAGCCGCGGGTTGCCGATGAGCAGGAAGAGGAAGACCCCCACGAAGGGGATGAAGTAGATCGCGAGCAACCAGGCCATCGCGGCGGTGGGCCGCCGGTTGCGCGGAACGATGATGATCGCGGCGATGCGCACCACCAGGTCGACGACGAAGAGCGTGATGACGAGCCAGCTCGCGTCGAACGTGGCGTTGAGCACGGGTCCTCCTGCACGGGTTGTGGACCCAGCGTAGCGACGGCCTCCGACAGGGGCCGCCGGGTTGTCAGGCCGCGGGCCCCTCGCCCGTGCGCGCGACGGGGGGAAGACCGCGCTTGGCACGCTCCTCCGCTTCGATGCGCGCGTAGGCCTTGCGCTCGGTGCGATCCATCCGGATGACGTTGCGGAGGATGAAGAAGAAGACCACCGACACCACGAGGGTCGGCAGGATCGCCCACAGCATCGCAGTCCAGGTCTCGTCCATGGCTTCGAGGATACCCGCGCTGCCTGAGCGCGCGGTCTCAAGGGACTCCTCCCCAGGCCGCTGATGCTCGGATTCATCCACGATCGAGCTATTCCGCACGGCGGGAGGGTGACCGTTTTGGCCACCCTCGAGGCATGACACCCGCCGTCGTCCCCGTCACTTCGTCCGCCTCGTTCCTCGCCCTCGTCCCACGCCTGCTCGAATGCACCCCGCGCCAGAGCCTCGTCCTCGTGCCGTTCGCCGAGTCCCGCTCGCTCGGGGCGATGCGCGTCGATCTCCCCCCGACCGACCGGTCCGTTTCGGATGAGAGCATCGCCTCGACGGTCATCGGCATGGCGTGCAAGGTCGCGCGAACGGATGCCGTGGCGATCGTCGTCTACGCCGACGGCGCGCTCACCGACCTCGCGGACCTGCCGCACCGCGCGCTCGTCGATGCAGCCATCGCCCGGGCCGACATCTGCGGGCTCCGTGTCATCGACGCCCTCGTCGTCGGCGCGGACGGCTGGAAGAGCTACCTGTGGCCCTCGTCAGCGGTGCCGCACCCGCTGAGCGAGCTCACCGTGCCGCCGCTGGGCGAACCCGAGTTTCCGTTCGACGACGACCAGTTCGCCGCGGCGGGTCTCCCGCAGGTCGATCCCGCCGTCTCCCGCGGCATGCTCGCCGTGCTGCGGAAGATCGAGCGCGTACTCGGCGGCGCGCACGAGCGGCGCGCGCTCCCCCTGTTGAAACGTGCCGCCACAGCCGACCCGGCCGCAGCGTTCATCGCGGATCCACCTGTGCTTCTCGAGGACGCTCTCGCCTGCGCGCCGTCCGACCTCGACGCCGCACAGCTCGCCGCCGTCGCCTTCTGCCTCGCCCGCCCTTCGCTGCGCGACGTGGCGCTCATGCAGTGGGCGGCCGACCTCGCCACGGGTGACGCCGTTCTCCACGCGCAAACGGCGTTCCACCGCGGGAAGCCGTTCCCCGACGACCTCGCTCGGCCGATGTGGGGAGAGGGAGCTCACCCCGACCCCGATCGTCTTCGCCGCGCCCTCGAGCTCTGCCGGTTCGTGGCCGCAGCCCTCCCCCGGGAGCGTCGCACGGGTGCCCTGTCGGCGTGCGCCTGGCTCGCATGGGCGCGGGGAAGAGGCTCCCACGCCGCCACCTACGCCGAGACCGCTCTCGAGATCGACGCGGACCACGGCCTGAGCGCGATCATGCTCGACATCATCGACGCCGGGCGCCTCCCGGAGTGGGTCTTCGAGCGCCCTACTTCACCAGCGGGAACAGGATCGTCTCCCGGATTCCCAACCCGGTGATCGCCATGAGCAGACGGTCGATTCCCATGCCCATGCCGCCGGTGGGGGGCATGCCGTGCTCGAGAGCGCGCAAGAACTCCTCGTCGATGGGCATCGCTTCGACGTCGCCCCGAGCGGCCAGCTTCGCCTGCTCGGTGAAGCGGTGACGCTGGATCACGGGGTCGACGAGCTCGGAGTACCCGGTGGCGAGCTCGAAGCCGCGCACGTAGAGGTCCCACTTCTCGACGACGCCCGCGATCGAGCGGTGCTCGCGCACGAGGGGGCTGGTGTCGACGGGGAAGTCCATGACGAAGGTCGGCCGTGTCAGGCCGCCCTTCACGAAGTGCTCCCACAGCTCTTCGACCCACTTGCCGTGGGTGTCCTGGGGCGGGGCGTCGACGCCGGCCTCGCCGCCGAGTGCGCGCAGCTCGTCGAGCGAGGTCTCGGGGGTGATCTCACGACCGGACGCCGCCGACAGCGATTCGTACATCGAGATGCGGTCCCACTCGCCGCCCAGGTCGTACTCGGTGCCGTCTGCCCACGTGACGGTGGTCGACCCCGCCACGGCGACGGCGGCGTCCTGGATCAGGGTCTGGGTCAGGTCGGCGATGCCGTTGTAGTCGGTGTAGGCCTGGTACGCCTCGAGCATCGCGAACTCGGGGCTGTGCGTCGTGTCGGCACCTTCGTTGCGGAAGTTGCGGTTGATCTCGTAGACCCGGTCGATGCCGCCGACGACGGCGCGCTTGAGGTAGAGCTCGGGCGCGATGCGCAAGAACAGCTCGGTGTCGAAGGCGTTCGAGTGCGTCGTGAACGGACGGGCGCTCGCACCGCCGTGCTGCACCTGCAGCATGGGGGTCTCGACCTCGACGAAGTCGCGCTCGGTGAAGGTGCGACGCAGGCTCGCATTCACCTTGGCACGTGCCAGGACCGTCTCGCGGGCGCGGTCGCGCACGATCAGGTCGAGGAAGCGGCTGCGAACGCGGCTCTCCTCGCTGAGCTCCGTGTGGAGGTTCGGCAGGGGCAGAACGGCCTTGGCGGCGATCGTCCACTCGGCGACCATGATCGACAGCTCGCCCCGGCGGCTCGAGATGACCTCACCCGAGACGAAGACGTGGTCGCCGAGATCGACGAGCTCCTTCCACGCCTGGAGCGACTCCTCCCCCACGCTCGCGAGCGAGATCATGGCCTGGATGCGGCTGCCGTCGCCGGACTGCAAAGACGCGAAGCAGAGCTTGCCCGTGTTACGGCTGAACACCACGCGGCCGGCGACCCCGGCCGTCTCGCCCGTCTCGGCGCCGGCTTCGAGATCGCCGAAACGCGCGCGCAGCTCGGGGATCGTCGTGGTGACGGGGACGACGACCGGATACGGGCCGCCCGCGGCGTCGACACGTTCCGCGAGCAGGCGCTCGCGCTTGGCCAGGCGCACCGCCTTCTGTTCGAAGACCTCGTCTTCGGTCGGTTCGGCAGCGTCGTTCGCGGGCGCGTCGGTCATCAGGGAGGCTCCTCGGGGTCACCCCCAGTCTATTCGTCGTCCCCGACCGCCCCGGAGTCGCGGCCGGGGCGACCGCCGTCAGCGCAGCGAGATCTCGGCGTTGTCGATGAATCGGTGGCCGCCCACGGTAGCGGCGATGAGGGCGAACGCGCGACCGCGGTGCCCGTCGTCCACGGGCAGGAACGTCTCGGGATCGACCACGCTCAGGTATTCCAGGGTGATGCGTTGCTCGCCCATCAGCGACGACTGAGCCGCCGCGATGCACGCATCGACCCCGAGATCGGAGTTCGATGCCGCCGCCTCGAGGGCGCGCGGAAGAGCCGCGGCCGCGCGCCGATCGGCCGCATCGAGCAGCGCCACACGGCTCGACACGGGCAGGCCGTCGTCGGTCCGCACGGTCGGCACCGTCGCGATGTCGACCGAGAAGTCGAGATCGCGCACCATCCGACGCACGAGGAAGATGCGCTGCAGGTCGCGCTCGCCGTACACCGCGACGTCGGGGCGCACGAGGTGGAAGAGCTTCGCTTCGACGGTAAGGACCCCGTCGAAGTAGAACGGGCGCACGCGACCCTCGTAGCGCAGACCGATATCGCCCGCCGAGACGCGCGTCGTGGCCGTCCCCGCCGGGAGGAACCCCTCGATCGTGGGAGCGAAGACGACATCCACGCCCAGGTCGGCGAGAACCCGCGCGTCGGATTCCGGCGAGCGGGGATAAGCCGCCGTGTCGTCGGCCGTGCGGAAGCGCAGAGGATTGACGAAGGTCGACACCACGACCACGTCGGCGAGGTCGCGGGCTTCGCGGATCAGGTCGACGTGACCGTCGTGCAGAGCACCGAGAGTCGATACCAGGGCGACGCTCGGGCCGGCGTCCGATCGATCTGCGCCTCGGATCTGTCCGAGTCGGGTGCGCAGATCCTCGAGGGTGCGGATCATCCGTCGATCGTAGCGGTGCCGTCGAGGTCGTCGCGGCGCCCGCCCTCGACCAGAGCCTGGTCGACGCTCGATCGGACGAGCGCAGACAGGTACGCGCCGGGATTCTCGACCCCGATGCGATCCAAGAGCGCCGACGACTGGCGCACGATCGAACGCGAGAACTCCGTCGCCGTCGCGATGGCCTCGGCGTACGTCGCCCGATCGTCGTCGGCGACCACGACCGGTTCGCACCCGAGCTCGACCGCGAGCGCTTGCGCGATCGGCAGCACCGGAGCGGGGGCCGTGACGGCGGCATACGACTGGGCGAGTTGGCGCAGATCGATCGACGACACTCCCGTGAAGACCATGGCGGGATGGATGGCCAGCGGAATCGCACCGCTACGGGCGGCGGGATCCAGCACCCGCGACCCGTACGCGGCGTCGGTGTGCAGGACCAGCTGGCCGGGCTGCCAGGCGCCGACCTCGGCGAGACCAGACACCAAACCCGGAAGCTGGTCGTGCGGCACCGCCACGACCACGAGCTCGCTGCGTCGCACGACCTCGTCGGCCGTGAGCACCGGGAGTCCCGGCAGGATCGCCTCGACGCGGTCGTCGTCGGAGCCCGACGTGATCCCCGTCAGGGCGTGGCCCGCTCCCGCCAATGCCGCCGCGATGACCGGCCCGACGCGTCCGGCCCCGATCACCCCGACGCCGAGGCGTCCGTCACGACCGGGGCTCATCCGGCCCACCGGTGGGTACGGTCGATCGCCGCCGCATCGACGCCGGCTCGAGCCGTCCGCTCGAACAGCCCCAGGGCGTCGTCGCGGTCGAGAACACCGACCGACGTCTGCACGGTGCCGGCGATCACGTGGGCGATGAGGGTGGCTGTCCCCGTGGCGCGGGCGAGCGGCCCCTGGTGCAAGCCGATCGACTGCAGCCGAGCGAGGGGGACGATGCTCAGCGCACGCCACACCCACCCGCGACGCATCAGCAACGCGTCGGTGGTCAGCAGTGCTCCGTTGCGGCGCCAGGACAGCGGGCGTAGCCACCGAGCGCGTCTCGGGGTCGTCACGTACGGGTCGTCATCCACCGGACCCAGGATGCCGTCACGGAACACGAGTGTCCATTCGTCGGCCGACAGGCCGGGGGCGAGGATCCGCAGGACGCGCTCGACATCGGCGCGCGTTCCGATCGGGAGCACCGCCGCCAGCTGATCGTTGCTCGTGTCGGTCGAGGCCCGCCCCGAGAGGCGGTTCACCGAGATCGCCCACCATCCGAACGGGCGCCACATCAGGGGCTGTCGCACCTCGATCGCGTGCACGCGGCCGGGCGGCACGACCTCCGAAACCGTCGTGAACAGACCGAACGTCACGCGGACGCCGTCGGCGGTCGGGGCGATGGAGTACCGCAGCCCCTGGGCGATCGACCGCACGTAGTACGCGCCGAAGGCAAGGAACATCGGAACGATCGTGAACAGCAGCCACAGCGTCGACACCGACGCGGCCACGACGATCCCGACGACGAAGGCGATGAGGATGAGGCTCGATCCACTCAGAACACGGGATGCCACGAGCCGGCCGAACGGAATACGCACGATGCTCTCCGGCTCGGCGTCGGAGAGGTCCTCCCCGTCGACGATCCCCTGCAGGCCAGATCCCACGGCCTCGGCCGCCTGCCGAGCGAGGGAGGAGCGTCCACCGGGTTCTGCTCGCGCTTCGGCGAGACGCCGCCCCGACGCGAGGCGGAGGATGTCGCCGCGGATGGCCTCGGCATCCTTGCCCGAGAGGTACTCCAGCTTGACGTTGGCATCGAGGCCTGCGCCGACCACCTCGAGCTTCGCGAGCCCCAGGAGACGGGCGACCATCGGACGCGTCAGGTTGACCCCCTGCACGCGGTCCAGCGGAGCGCGCCGGTGTGTGCGGAACAGCACACCCGAGCGCACCTCGACGTCGTCCTCGCCGATGCGCAGGGTGTGGAACCGCCATGACAGCCGGAACAGCACCAGCAGCACGATGAGCACGACGAGAGCCGCAGCCGCCGCGATGAGGATCAGATTGTTCGCGAGGAGGAAATCGACCGGGTCTGGGGGAAGCTCCCCCGGGGGCAGATCGGTGAAGACCGGGAAGATCCACTCGACGAGACGCTCCCGCAGGTTCGCCACGATGACGCCCACGAGCACGAGAAGCGTCAGCCCACCGCGCAACAACGGCGTCAGAGGGTGGAGCCGATGCCACTCCCCGTCGCTGTACGGCGACCGGACGATCGTCCGTTGCCGAGGCTGCGACTCCGGGGGCGAGCCCGTCGTGTCCGGATCGGTCACAGTCCGGTCCGGCGGGTCTCGGCGACGGCCACGAGCGTGTCGCGCAGCTGTTCGGCCGCCTCCTGGGTGAGCCCGGGGATGGTCACACCCGTCGACGCCGCAGCGGTGACGAGCTTGAGCTGGGCGATGCCGAAGCCCCGGTCGAGAGGGCCGTGGGTGATGTCGACGAGCTGCATGCGGCCGTACGGCACCGCCACCACCCGCTGCCACAGGATTCCTCGACGGAACACGAGGTCGTCGCGACGCAGTTGATAGCCGAAGGATCGCGCCTGACGCGGCGTGATGACGAGCCCGATGACGGTGACGAGCAGAACCACTCCCGCCGGAATCCACTGCCACACGAACCCCGTGAGCGCCTGCACGACGACGGCGGCAGCCAGCACCAGGACGAACACCGCCCCCTGCGAGATCAGCTGCACCCGCACGTACGCGCGGGCCAGCTGATGCCATGTGCCCTCTCCGAGGGGCAGACGACGCTCCGAGCGCGGTTCGAGGATGCGATCGTACGTGCCCACGCCGAGGACGGCCTCGTCGGCCGCTGGATCGCCCTCGGCGGGTCGTCGAGCGTCGGAGGGTCGTCGAGCGTCGGCGGGTCGTCGAGCGTCGGCGGGGCGAGCGTCGGCCGGGCGAGCGTCGGAGGGGTCCCCATCCGCACGAGGAGCACGAGATCGCTCGGCCGCGATCCCCTCCGAGACCCCCGCCTGCGTCTGCGGAACGTCAGATCCCCACGGGTCCTGCGGGGGTGTTCCCTGGGGCGTCGTCATCGTCGTCCTTCCGGATGGTGCAGAGCTGCTCGGCCACGAGTCCCGCGACGACGAGGATGACGGCGCAAACGAGTGTCGCGATGATCGATCCCATCGAGCCTACCGAGGGCACCACGGGCCGACTCACCAGGAACGCGAGCAGACCGCCCGCGAATCCCGCCGCGGCTGCCCCGAGGATCGACGACGCTTTCGCCAGCATCGCGATCCGCAGGGCGCGGAACGGATCGATCCGACGGGGGCTCCGGCCGCGCGTCGACCGATAGACCGGCACGGCGAGGACCACGATCACGGCACCGAGCAGGGCGAGGATCGTCGGCAAGCTCGCCGCGGGAGCGAACGTCGAGCGCCCCATGGCGGTGAGCGAGGTGTCGAGCAAGAACCCCACGACCAGCCCGACGATGACGGCGATCGTGAGGATGCCGGCGCCCGTGCGCTTCATGCGACTCCTCCGCTCAGCTTCTCGAGCAGATCGGCGACGCGTCCGCGGCCGGGGAGCTCGGCATCCGGATCCACGTCGAGCCACGGCGCGAGCACGAACTCCCGCTCGTGCGCGCGAGGGTGCGGGACGACGAGGTCGTGGCGGTCGATGCGTTCGTCGCCGTAGGCGATCAGGTCGAGATCGAGGGTCCGGTCGCCCCAGCGCTCCCGCCGGACGCGGCCGTGCCGCGCCTCGATCCGGTGCAGCGACGCGAGCAGCTCGCCCGGCGACAGACGCGTCTCGAGGACGGCCACCGCGTTCAGATACCGAGGCGCGTGCTCGTCCTCGCCCCGGAGCGTCACGGCCACCGTCTCAATCGGAGCGGAGACGCGCACGTGCGTGGTGAAGGGTCAACCGCCGCAGTTCGTCGACAGCCGCCGCGAGGGTCTCCTGTCGCTGCCCGAGATTGGCTCCGAGCGCGACGACCGCGTGCACGGGCGTGGGACGCGGAGCCCCGTCGATCCCGTGTGCCAACCGCACGTTCACGATCGGGACCTCGAGATGGTCACGGCCACATCACCGAAGGCGACGGTGATGGGCGCCTGCGGCTTGTGGACGGTGATCGTGACGGCATCCACCCGCTCGTCGGCGAGAACCGCGTCCGCCAACCGCTGGGCCAGCGTCTCGAGCAGGTCGACCGGATCGCCCTCGACGATCTCGACGAGCCGCTCGGCGAGCTCACCATAGTGCACCGTGTCGGCGACGTCGTCGGTCTCCGCCGCCCGTCGCAGCGACAGGGAGAGCGTCGCGTCGACCACGAACTCCTGCCCGTCGCGCTTCTCGTCGGGGTAGACCCCGTGGTGACCCACGGCGCGCACCCCCGTCAGTGTGATCCGATCGGCATCCATCAGGCCTCCCAAGCGTGGGCGACGGCGAGCGCGTCGCGGGTGGTCGGCACATCGTGCACGCGGACGGCCCACGCACCGGAGCGAGCGGACAGCGCACTCGTGACGGCGGTGGCGAGATCGCGACGGGCGAGGTCGGCGTCGTCGCCGATTACCTCCGCGAGGAACCTCTTGCGGCTCGTCCCCACCAGGACGCGGATCCCGAGCTCGGCGATCTCGGGCAGCGCGCGCAGCGTCTGCCAGTTCTGCGCCCCCCGCTTGCCGAAACCGATACCGGGATCGACGACCAGTCGCGACCGGTCGATGCCCGCGGACACAGCAGCTTCGATCCGCTCGGCGAGTTCCGCCGGGACCTCTCGAGCGACGTCCGCGTAGTCGGCCCGCGCGTACATCTCGGCCGACGGTCCGCGCCAGTGACCGAGGGCGATCTCGGCCTCCGTCTCGGCGACCGCGGCGAGCATGTCGGGGTCGGCGAGTCCACCCGAGACGTCGTTGACGAGGCGAGCTCCAGCCCTCACGGCGGCGACCGCCGTGGCGGCGTTCATCGTGTCGATGCTCACGAACGAGCCCTCGGATGCCAGTGCCTCGACGACCGGCAGCACGCGCTGCTGCTCGACGCGCGGCACCACCCGCTCCGCGCCGGGTCTGGTCGACTCCCCGCCGACGTCGAGGATCTCGGCGCCCTGCTCACGGAGGAGCCGCGCGTGAGCGAGGGCCGCATCGGGGTCGAGGAAGCGTCCCCCGTCGCTGAAGGAGTCGGGGGTGACGTTGACGATCCCCATGATGAGGGTCACGCGCGCGCCCCGATCAGCGCGACGAGCTCGGCCCGGGCGACGGGGTCGCCGTACGCTCCGCGCGCGGCGATCGTCACCGTAGAGGCGTCGAGCTGGCGCCCACCGCGCATCGTGACGCACTCGTGCACCGCGTCCAGGACGACGAGCACACCGCGCGCGTCGAGAGCCGAGGCGATCGTGTCGGCGACCTGCTCGCCCAGACGCTCCTGCACCTGCGGGCGGGCGGCAAGGATGTCGATCACCCGCGGCAGCGCCCCGAGGCCCACCACTTCCTCACTCGGAAGATAGGCGACGTGCGCGCGGCCCCGGAACGGCAGCAGGTGATGCTCGCACATCGACCGGAAGGCGATGTCGCGCAGCATCACGGCTCCCGAGGGGAGGGTGTCGGGCGCCGGCCCGCGCGACACCGAGATGGTGTGTTGCAGCGGGGCGCCGGCATCCTGATTCACTCCCCCGAAGAACTCGGCCCAGGAGTCGGCGACGCGCGTCGGAGTCTGGCGGAGCCCGGGGCGATCGGGGTCCTCCCCGATCGCCTCCAGGAGCTCTCGCACCAGGACGGCGACGCGTTCACGATCGACGGCCACGGCGCCTCAGGCGGTAGCCGGGCGCGTCTGTCCGCTCGGACGGGCCTGCGCCTTCGTCGCGGCCTGCGATTCCGCCTCGGTGGATGCCGCGATGCCGGCGGGCTGCTGACGACGGGGCACCTCGATCGGCGGCTGGTCCGACACCGGACGATCTCCCGACGACAGCCACTGCGGGCGCGGCGTCAGGCGCTTGACGTCGGTGAAGATCTCGGCCAGCTCGTTGTGGTCGAGGGTCTCCTTCTCGAGCAGCGCCAGCGCGAGACGATCGAGCACCTCGCGGTTGTCGTTGATGACCTGGTAGGCCTCGTTGTGCGCCTGCTCGATCAGCGCCCGCACCTGCGCGTCGACGCGCTCGGCGATGCGCTCCGAGAAGTCGCGGCCGTGGCCCATGTCGCGACCCATGAAGACCTCGCCCGACGAGCCGCCGAGCTTGACCGGGCCGACCTCGTTGGTCATGCCGTACTCGGTGACCATCTTGCGAGCGATGCTCGTCGCCTTCTCGATGTCGTTCGATGCACCCGTGGTCGGGTCGTGGAAGACGATCTCCTCGGCCACTCGGCCGCCCATCGCGTACGTCAGCTGGTCCTGCAGCTCGTTGCGGGTGACGGAGTACTTGTCGTCGAGGGGAAGCACCATCGTGTATCCGAGCGCCTTGCCGCGCGGGAGGATCGTGACCTTGGTGACGGGGTCGGTGTGGTTCATCGCGGCGGCGGCCAGGGCGTGGCCTCCCTCGTGGTACGCCGTGATGAGCTTCTCTTTGTCCTTCATCACGCGGGTGCGACGCTGGGGACCTGCGATCACGCGGTCGATGGCCTCGTCGAGGGCGCGGTTGTCGATCAGCTGCGCGTTGGAGCGGGCGGTCAGCAGGGCCGCCTCGTTGAGCACGTTGGCCAGGTCGGCGCCGGTGAAACCGGGCGTCTTGCGGGCCACGACCTCGAGGTCGACCGAGTCCGAGAGCGGCTTGCCGCGACCGTGCACCTCGAGGATGCGCTGGCGACCCTTCAGGTCGGGAGCATCGACACCGATCTGACGGTCGAAGCGACCGGGGCGCAGCAGGGCGGGGTCGAGGATGTCGGGGCGGTTGGTCGCCGCGATGACGATGACGTTGACCTTCGGGTCGAATCCGTCCATCTCGACGAGCATCTGGTTCAGCGTCTGCTCGCGCTCGTCGTGACCGCCGCCCATGCCGGCGCCGCGATGGCGGCCGACGGCGTCGATCTCGTCGATGAAGATGATGGCCGGAGAGCTCTCCTTGGCCTGGTTGAACAGATCGCGGACGCGACTCGCACCGACGCCGACGAACATCTCGACGAAGTCCGAGCCCGAGATCGAGTAGAACGGCACGCCGGCCTCGCCGGCGACGGCGCGGGCGAGCAGGGTCTTGCCGGTTCCGGGAGGGCCGTAGAGCAGAACACCCTTCGGAATGCGGGCGCCGACCTCCTCGAACTTCTTCGGGTCCTTGAGGAATTCCTTGATCTCGTCGAGCTCTTCGATGGCCTCGTCGGAGCCCGCGACGTCCTGGAACGTGACGGTGGGGGTTTCTTTCGTCACGAGCTTTGCCCGCGACTTGCCGAACTGCATGACCTTGCTACCGCCGCCCTGGGCGCTGGAGAGCAGCCACCAGAAGAGCAGACCGAGGAGGACGAGCGGCAGCATCAAGCCGAGGATGCTGTCGAACCAGCTGGGCCTGGGCACGACGTCGTTGAAGCCGTCGGAGGGGTTCGCCGCGTCGATCGCGCTCGCGACCTCGTTCGCACGGGCCTGGCTGAAGTAGAACTGCACGTCGTTGGCGCCCTCGAAGGGCTGCGACAGCTTCAGGTCGACGCGCTGATCGGGATCGTTCGTCACGACCTGGCTCACGGTGCCACCCTTGAGCAGGTCGAGGCCCTCCTTGGTGGAGACCTGACGGGCACCACTCAGGTTGGAGATGAGGGAGAAACCGATGACCAGAAGCAGACCGACCAGCAGAACGTAGATGATCGGATTTCGCGTGATCTTCTTGAAATTCATGGTGGGCGAGCCCAGCCCTTTCGTGATCCTCCGCAGAAATGCGGTCGCAACAGGCTAACGCCCACGGACTATGCCGGGCCTGTGCGTTCGTCATGGGCGTACAAGGCTCGGGATGCCACCCGCCCGGCGACGCGCGGTCGAGGTGCTCTCAGGAGTAGACGTGAGGGGCGAGCACCGCGACGTCGCGGAGGTTGCGGTAGCGCTCGGCGTAGTCGAGGCCGTACCCGATGACGAAGTCGTTGGGGATGTCGAAACCGACGTAACGGCAGTCGACCTCGACCTTCATGGCTTCGGGCTTGCGCAGCAGCGCGAGCACCTCGACGGACTCGGCACCGCGCGAGGCGAAGTTCTCGAGCAGCCAGCTGAGGGTGAGGCCCGAGTCGATGATGTCCTCGACGATCAGCACGTGCTTACCCGTGATGTCGGTGTCGAGGTCCTTGCGGATCTGCACCACACCGCTCGAGCGCGTACTCGCGCCGTACGAGGACACGGCCATCCAATCCATCGACACGTGGATGGGAAGGTGACGCGCGAAGTCGGCCATGACCATGACCGCACCCTTGAGCACACCCACGAGGACGACGTCGCGCCCCTCGTAATCGGTGGCCACCTGTTTCGCGAGTTCCCCGAGCTTCTCGTGGATCTGCTCCTCGGTGAGGAGGACTTCGCTGATGTCGTCGGAGATGTCGGCGGCGCGCATTGGGAAAGTCTACGTCGGCGGAATCAGGATGCCGTCCGCGCGACCACCTCGATACGCGCACCGACGCGTCGGGCGAGGCATCCGGGAAGATCGATGGGCCCCTGCCCCGTCCAGTCGGTGGCGAGGCGGGCGACCTCGAGAGTCTGCGCGCGGGACAGGGAGACGCCGAACTCGCTGTCGACCACGTAGCGGACGATCCTGTTGCGCAGGGCTGCCGGGTTCGCAGCGAGCGCGGCGACCGAGATCGAGATGCCCGCCTCGGCGTGCTCGACGATGTCCTCGATGGTCTCGTCGATCATGTCCTGGAACGCATCGGCGTCCTCACGCAGCTGCTCGGCGGTGCGGGCGAGGGCCTCGGCCACCCCGGGTCCGAGCTCGGACTCGAGCACCGGCATCACCCGGTCGCGCACGCGCACCCGGGAGTACGCCGGGTTCGCATTGTGCGGATCGGTCCACGGCTCCAGTCCCTCGGCGGCACAGGCCGCGACGGTCGTGCGCCGGCGCACCGAGAGCAGGGGGCGCACCCAGGCCGGGCCCGTGGCATCCCGCCTCTGCGTAGGCATTCCGGCGAGGCTCAGCCCCCCGGAACCGCGCGCGAGACCGAGCAGGACGGTCTCGGCCTGGTCGTCGAGCGTGTGCCCGAGCAGGACGACATCGGCCCCGATCTCGGCGGCCGCTACAGCGAGACCCGCATAGCGCGCCGTCCGCGCCGCTGCTTCGGGGCCGCCGGTCGACCCGACCTCGACGCGGACGACGCGGGCGCCGAGACCGAGAGCACGCGCCTTCTCGGCGGCGGCCGCCGCCACGGCATCCGACCCCTCTTGCAGTCCGTGGTCGACGACGACGGCCTCGGCCAGAATGCCGGCGCGGGCCGCCTCGAACGAGGTGGCCGCCGCGAGGGCCAGCGAATCCGGGCCGCCCGACAGCGCCACCACGACGGGTCCGTCGACGCGACCGAGAGCGGCACGGACGGCGCGGCGCACCTCGGCGACGGACGGGTCGAGTCCTGGGCGGTGATCCATGTCTCCACGCTAGCGGGGGTCCGACTCCGGTCCGCGGCGGCCTCCGACTAGGCTGGGCCGCGGAAATCCACAGATCTAAGGAGCACGAGTATGGGCGCGTACGACGCCGTCATCGAGATCCCCCGCGGCAGCCGCGTGAAGTACGAGGTCGACCACGGCACCGGCCGCGTCTACCTCGACCGCATCCTCTACACGGTGTTCGGCTACCCCGCGAACTACGGCTTCTTCGAGAACACCCTCGGCGAGGACGGCGACCCGCTCGACGTGCTCGTGCTGCTCGACCGCGAGCTGCACCCCGGCATCCTCGCGAAGGTGCGCCCCGTCGGCGTGCTGAAGATGAGCGACGAGGCCGGCGGCGACGACAAGGTCGTGGCCGTGCTCGCGAAGGACCCGCGCTGGGACCACATCCAGGACGTAGACGACATCGACGAGTGGACCAAGAAGGAGATCACGCACTTCTTCGAGCACTACAAGGACCTCGAGCCCAACAAGTGGGTCAAGGTCGACGAGTGGGCCGGTGCCGCCGAGGCCGAGCGCCTGGTCGGCGAGGCGTTTACCCGCTTCGACGAGCACGACGCGCAGACCAAGACGCAGGGTTCGGGCGAGGCTCCCAACACGCTCTGACCAGCTGCATCTCAGAGAAAACCCCCGGTCCGAGGACCGGGGGTTTTCTCGTGCGCCCGTCAGACGTCGACGCCGCGCCAGCGCAGCCAGGGCGCGGGGTCGGTGGTCCCGCCCCACGGCGGGTAGACCTCGAAGTGCAGGTGGCAGCCGAAGGAGTTGCCGGTCTGACCGGTGGCGGCGATCTGCTGGCCCGCTTCGACGCGCTGACCGTATGAGACGTAGATGCCGCCGTCGACGATGTGGCCGTAACCGGTGCCCGAGCCGTCGTCGTGAGCGATACGGATGTAGTTTCCGAAGCCGCCGTTGCGGCCGGCGTAGGTGACCCGGCCGGAAGCTGCCGCGTAGATGGGCGACCAGCAGCTCGCGCCGAAGTCGAGGCCGAGGTGCCAGGTGCTCGCGCAATAGCTCGAGTTGCACTGACCGGAGCGGGGGCCGTAGCCCGACGACGTGTAGGCCGACGAGGGGCGAGCCCAGCCGGAGCCGCCGACGCTTCCGCCGCCTCCGCCTCCGCCTCCGCCGCCACCGCCACCGCCACCGCCGCCACCGCTGTTGTTGTTGCTCTGGTTGTTGCGGGCTTCCTGCTCGCGGCGCGCGCGCTCAGCCGCGTCACGGGCCGCAGCCTCTTCCCGCGCCTTGCGCTCGCGCTCTTCGCGCGCCTTGCGCTCAGCCTCAACGCCCGCCTGGTACTCGGCGACGGTCTTGGCGGTGGTGTCCTGGAGTGCGGCGAGCTGCGCCTCGAGCACGGCCTGGTTGGCCTGCTGGGCGGCGAGGGCTTCCTGCGCGGCCTGGGCCGCCTGCTGAGCCGCGGCCATCTTGTCTTCGGCGATCGTCTTCAGACGGTCGCGCTCGGCGCGGGCGTCGTTCGCCTGGTTGCTGAGGTTCTTCGCGCTGTCGCGGGCCGCCACAGCCGAGGCGTACACCGACTTGTTGCGCTCGAGGAGCTTGTCCATCGTGCCGAGCTTGGCCAGCAGGTCGTCGGCCGAAGCGGCGGAGCCCGAGAAGAACAGGTCGAGAGAGGTGTCGTCGCCGCCGGAGCGATACAGCTGGGCGGCGACCTTGCCGGCCTTGCTGGCGGCATCGGTTGCCTTGGCGGCTTCGGCATCAGCCTGCTGCTGGATGAGCTGGGCGCGGTAGTCCGCATCCTGGTAGGCCTGCTGCGCGGCGTAGTACTCGTCGGAGCGCGCCTGCACCTCGGCCTGCGTGCGGGCGACCTCGGACTGCAGTCCCTGGATCAGCCCCTGGATGCGCGAGATCTCGCCGGCCTTCGCGGCCTCGTTGGCCTTGGCGGCCTGAACGTCGTCCCACGAGGGGTAGTCGGCGGCCACGGCGGGCGAGTTGAAGCCGGACGTCGCTGCGCCGAAAGCGCCGAGGGCGACCGCACCGAGAGCGCCGTACTTCAGAGCACTGCGTCTGTCGAAGGTGGGCCACAAACGCCGCTGCTCACTGGCCGTGGGGGCGCAGCCGCAGTCGTCGGTCTGATCAGGGGGTACGAGCGTCACGGGCTACCTCATCTCACCGGGTCGCAACTCGGCTAACAGTAGCAACACGAGTCACACGTACAACAGGGCGAGTTCCCGCTGTCGCGGCCCATCCTGCGCCCCCGACACGCGCGGAGGGGGGACGCCACGCCCTCGATTGGCAATCTCGAAGTTTGTGAAGTAGGCTCGGTCGTCGGCAAGCGAGGATGAAATCGCAAGGTTTCAGGCTCATCCGGCCCCATCGTTTAGCGGCCTAGGACGCCGCCCTTTCACGGCGGTAGCACGGGTTCGAATCCCGTTGGGGTCACTCTCCGGTGAAGTACAATTGAAAATGCATGGCCCTGTAGCGCAGTTGGTTAGCGTGCCGCCCTGTCACGGCGGAGGTCGCGGGTTCAAGTCCCGTCAGGGTCGCTCCATAGCGACGGGCCTTCTTTCGAGGAGGCCTTTCGTCTAGGAAGCGGCAGACATGTCGCTCGGCTCTGTAGCTCAGTTGGTAGAGCGCACGACTGAAAATCGTGAGGTCACGGGATCGACGCCCGTCGGAGCCACACGGACCGTCGTTACAACGGTCCCAGAAACCCTCGCCTAGCTTCTACATGGCGGGGGTTTTGCTTTGCCCTGGTGAGGGGAAGGCGGATTTCTTTCGAGTGTCGGCTGATCTCTCAGCCTCACCGTTGGGCGACCCGTGCTGCCGCAAACTGCGCGCCGCCGTGAGCAAGACGGCCGATGCCGCCATCGGGGTGGGCCGGTCGCGCGGTGGTTCTCTCCACCCGTCCAATTCTGAACGATGCGACCGATCGGCGAAGTCGCTACGCGACGCTCACCCGGGCGGAGTCAGGTCGGCCTTGTGCGTGCAAGTCGAGGGGCGATGCACGAATACCGCTACCCGTTCAATACGCTTACCCTCGTGACTCCCGCATCACGCATAGAAGCGACTCTCACCATCGAGGAAGTGCGAAAGCACGCCCGCGTCCTGGTGATCGACGATCATGTCTTTCCCGCCGAGAAGACGTTCACTCGAGATGGGTATCACCTCGAGCGCTGGCCATACGTCAAGAATCTGTCGCAGCTGACGGACGGCCACTACCAGCTGATCCTCCTCGACGTGCAGGGGGTCGGATTGGCCGAGAGCCCCGACAAGCAGGGGCTCGGCATCCTGGAGCACATCAAGAAGACCAACCCTGCGCAGGCAGTGATTCTCTACTCCTCGGACACATACAGCGTTTCCTCAAGCCGATACATCATGCTCGCCGACGCATTTCTGGATAAGAGTTCGTCCTACGTCGACTACAAGGACGAGGTCGATCGACTTCTGCTGACGCAGTCCTCCCCGGGCTACTTCATCGCGCGCATGAACCAACAACTGGGCGCCAGCGCTGGAATGGTTCCGAAAGCGGTCCGCTACGCCAACTCCGCTTTCAAGTCAGGAAAAACTGCTCGGTTGGAGCGTTACCTCCGTGGCCGACTGCCGGACGCAGCTCAAGCAGACACAGCGCTGAAGATCGTGTCCATTGGCATCTCCATTATCGCTCTGTTCCTCAAATGAACGACGACGTATGGCAGCTGTTCCCGTTTCCCACGCTCGCGGATGAATCCCTAACCGACGGCACACTGCTCGACGCGCACACTGATTGCAAACGGTGCCCGACTCGAATGTGCTCCAGCAATGACAGGGCAGTGGTCGGCGAGTTGCAAATATGTCGCTACGGGCTGACATACGCGCGGGTCGATGACAGCCGATTGCTGGTGGGGGCTGTCGCGGCGGACGGTGTGAGCCAAACCCCGAAGTCTCGAGGCCGTCTGCGGCGGGAGCCAGACAGACGCTTCTCGGCAAAACGCATAGTGGCCTCCATCGAAAAAGCTCGCAGCTTGGGCGCTGGCATCACAACCGACCTGAACATCCTGAAGACCGAGGTCTTGAAACGTCTGGAGCAGGAGCCGGAAATGCACCGGGTCCTTGTCGAGCAGCTACGCCAGGACTTCGAAAAGAATGTCCAACAGAGTCACGATTTTCTTCAGTTGGCGAAACTCGTTCAGGGTCACGCGGAGGCGCTTCTCGCAGAGAAACTTCCCGGAGTTCCGCCGCAGGACGCGGCTGAGCAGCTGGCAACCGAAGGATCCATCTTCTTCACAACCCAGTTGATGGTGCTCAAACTCGACTCATTGATCTTCCTCCAGGATCCCCAGCGCGCGAACGAACGACCAACATCTTTCAAGATCCATCGGCTGATCTTTAAGTATGCCCGCATCTATCGCTATCAGGCAGGCCAGAAGGAACTGAGTATTCGCCTCGAAGGAGAATGCTTCGACAGCGCCACGTACAACCCGCAGGCGATCGGGGCCGTAGTTCAAGGGGTACTCGACAACCTCGTGAAGTATGCCCCAGCCGGATCGGATGCGGTGATTCGCTTCGAGCAGCACGGCTCCGACGTGGAAATCAGCTTCAACTCCCTTGGCCCCCGAATCGAAACCAGCGAACGTCAGCGCATTTTCCTTCCCGGTTTTCGCGCCGACGCAGCACGAAGAGTGGAGAATACCGGACAGGGAATCGGGCTAGCAACCGCCCAACAAATTTCTGAGGTGCTCGGACTGCAGCTCTCAGTGGAACAATCCGATAACGAGCCCCGACGATTTCCCGGCACATACAGCACCACATTCAAAATCACCTTGCGCGTTCACGGGTGACCGCGTCCTATCGGGTAGGCCTGAGCCAATGCCGTTGCGGCGGGTGACAGCAGTCAGCTCCGCGAACTTAACCGCGACGCGTCATACGGCTGAAAGTCGAGCGACGGCAGCGACTGTGGCCCGGAACGCTCAGACCGACCCTCACCGCGACTGCGGTCCAACTCGCGAGGACGTTACGAGAGACATCCCGCTTCCACTCCCATCCGACCGCCGAGGGATCCGACCCGCCGCGATTACAAACCAGACGCCTCGGAATGCGACCACCACCAGGCTTCACGTAGTGGATACTGCCACCTGCTCGGCAGGTACCGAAGGCAGCCCATGAAAGGATCAGGACGAGTATGGCGATCCACCACAAGCGACGGAACAGCATGCCGATCTCGTTGCCCCAGCTGCGCAGCTCTCGCGGCACAGCGAAGCGCATTACGCGGCTCCTCGAGGCTTCATCTCGGGTGGGGAGCGAGTAGGCGACGCGAGGACGCCCCTGCCTTTCCTTGACCAATGGCCTAACCGTGAGCCCCTCACACGGCCGGGCGGAACGGCAGCCCGTTGAGCTCAGGAGGCAGCTGGGTCTCAGAGATGCTCGCGATCTTGACAAGAATCTCCGCCCTGCCCCTTCCGCGCATCGGGGTCGGCATCGACAACGCGAATCTGCTAATGGGGGTGGCCAGAGTTCTTTTCGAGATCCTGCCCCTGCCGTTCGCCGTCGTCGGACGCTTGACGATCAGCTCGACCTCACCAATGACGAACGCCCCTCGGGGGAAGAACGCGTCTAAGCTGACCGGGTTTGCTGACTTGATTGACACTTGTCTGTGCTATCTAGTTAGCTAGATACCTTGCGATAAGCAGCAACTGGATAGAAGCGAATATAGCCAGCGTCGCACTTATCTAGATAGGCTGTTAAACCTAGATAGTTTCAGTTGAAGTGACTGGCCATGAGCCCGAGCAGATGCCAGCGCTCGCGACACCCATGTAGTTCGCCGACCGGAACTCACTCATCTAGACAGGGTATCCCTCGCCCCACCCCGACCTGTGAGAACTTTCTTTACTCGTTCAAGGCCGGCCTGACGGCCGGCTCGCGAGCGGGGGACGCTCGCGTACACGTCGGCGCTCAATAGTTCGAGGCGACCGTGCCCCGATAGAGATCCTCTGCGCTCGCGGCAGTCTGAATCGCCTCACGGACGTGTTCCTCGGTGAGGTCAAGCACACGTAGCGTCTCGTCGACCTTCGAGATCGCCTCGATACGGTGGAACGCGCCAGCATACTCCTCGGCGTAACGCGCGAGACCTCGGAGTTTCGGGAGCGTGTCAGGGAGGTCATGCCAGTGCGGATCCACAATCGACGGCCGAACCTCCGCGCCAACCTCGTTGAAGAACACCAGGTCAGGAAAAAGCCGCCGCCATGCGCCCCTCTTGTCGGTATATGCGACCGCGAGCGCATCGTCGGAGCGAGGCGGGTTCCGGTACCAGGCAACTGCATGAGGCAGCTCTCTATCGAGCACCTCGCGTTCCCAGCTGCCGAGCGACCCGATCGGAAACTGTCCCTCCTCGTCTGCCATCAGGTGTCCGGCGCGCGTCGACATGAGGTTGCCGTCAACGTCCCTCGACGACTCGGTACGAACCTTGGGTCGCAGGATCGGGATGGTCTGAGGTACGCCGGTCATTGCTGTCAGCTCGGCATAGACAGCGCGCCGTTCGTCCGGGAGCGCCTTGATCGCGATCCGATAATCCCGGAGCCAGTCTTCGGCGAGCTTGTTCGCAGCACGATCAAGTTCCTCGCCCACGCCGGGGACGCGAGCGAGCGCGGCGACTGTGAGGTGCGCGGTGAAGAACCCGTCGTCATCGTCTCCGAGGCGATCGGCGATCCGCTCGGCGTAGCGCGAAGCGAGCTCGCGGCCGAGGACACGTCCCGCCGCGCGGTACTCAGCTTCGACAGCGCGATCGTCGGCAATCTCAGAGGACTTCTCCGTGCCGGCGATCAGTCCGGTACGGACGGAGGCCACGATGGTGGTTCCGTCGACGGTCCGGATGTCGTCGCTCGCGGCCGCCAGTTGCTTCTCGTAGCGCGCTGCGACGCCATCAAGGACGCCGAGCAACTCCGTGTAGGCGGCCTTCGTGGCATTCGGAAGAATCCCGTCAAACGCCAGTGCCTGCGCCAGCCCTGACAACCGCGACGTTGGCCGGGCACCCTTACGGGGAAGCGTCTCCGACGGCAACTGATCGAAGACGTCCCAGACGAGGTCGATGACGGTGTCGTTTACGAGCATGTCGACCGGCGCGACAAGCACACGTCGACCCTCGCCACCGCCAGAGCCGCCGCTTTGGCCGGTCTCATCGTCAGGCTCGCTGCCGTCGGTCGTGCCGAGCAATAGTCGGACCACGCGAGAGGCGGTCTGCCGTTCGAAGAACGGCAGTATGCACTCGACGGAGTTCAGCAGGTCGTTGCCGGGTACACGGCGTGCTAGGGGCGTGCGCACCATACGTCCCAGCAGCTGCGTGATGTGCGTGTCGTCGCTCGCGGGGCGGAACGAGACAAGCACCTCGGCGCGAGGACAATCCCATCCGGTGCTGATCGCGTCCTTTGCCAACAGTACGCGGACGGCAGTGCGCTCCTGGACATTCTCGGGGCTGATGTACGGAATGACGTGCCCGGCGACGGCGAGGTCGCTGTGCTCACCAAACACGTGAGCGATGTTCGCATCAGACAGCTGCGGCCACTCCTCCACGATCGCTTGGATTGCATCGGTGAGCATCGCCTGCGTCGGCGTATTCGGCACCTGCACGACCAGCAGCGGAACCACGGGGTCATCCGTGGACGACTGCGCCTGGTGGTAGTCCGACCAAAGCTTCGTGGACTCCTTCACCTGGCGCACGCCCCGTCGCAGCAGCACAGTGTCGAACGTGCCCGCTTCCGCCGGGAAATGCAGACGGATGTCGTCCTTGAGGAGCCCGGATTCCTGCACGCGCCCCGGATCGACTTCCACGTTGGGCAGGATCACCCGCCCCGCTGATTCCGCAATCGCCTGGTTGAAGCGATCCACGGTCGCACTGATGCCGAGCACGATCGGCACCGGCGGCGCACCGGCCTCACCGTTGATAAGCTGCCGGACTATCGTCGATTTCTCGGCGCGCTCGTTGCGGGACTGCTTCCGCATGCCACGATGAGCCTCATCGAGAATCACGTAGAGCGTGAGCTCAGGATCCTGGATCGTGTTGCGCAGCACATCCCAGAACGTCTGGGCCTGGTTGTCCGGCGGGATCAACATGTCCTCGGCGTTTGTCTCGGTGCCACCCCGCACGAGCCATGAACGGGCGGACAATTTCTGCGAGTTGAGGAAGTAGACATTGCCCGGGTCGAGGCGGGGCTCGGAGAACGTACTGCCGATCACGCGCAGACGCGAGTACGGGACCTCGTCGGTGGCCTGCAGGATCCGGAACCTAGTCTGCTCGTTCAGCGACGGATCGCTGGTGAACCACAGTACGACCGCACCCGGGTCTGCGGCGAAGTCGAAGTCCTCGTTGCCGTTGAAGAGCGCTTCGATGACCGCGGCTGCCATCACTGTCTTACCTGCACCGGTGACCGCCGAGAGGGAGAACGCGGAGCGTCGCGGCCGCGCACGGTGGAAGTCCTCGCGGGCGTCAGCAAGGTTGGCCAGGACGTCTCGGACGGCATCTTCCTGGTAGTCCTTCAGGGTGAACTTCACCGGTCGCCTCCGACGTTGATCGTGAAGTTGGTCAGATACGACTCGTACAGCCGCACCGGCTCGACATACTCAGGAAGCCCTGCGCACACGAGCTGAAATGCCCGATCATCGTCGGTGACGATGAACGCCATCCTGGCATTCGGCCGAGCGCTGAGCTGGTCCACGAACGGGCGCGATTGGTCGACCTCGAACAGCACCCCGTACACGTCCGCAACGGCAAAGCCCTCCTCGACGATCGCATCGATGCGCGCGCCCTCAGCGCCGGCCCGGAGCCAAAGCAGCGGGGCAATCGCCGAGAACGCGCGATTGTGCACGACCATCCTGGGTGTCTCATAGGTGAGCGTGAAGAACTCCACGTTCTCCCCGAGACCGTCAGCCATCGAGAACTCGTCGATGAACTTGTAATCTCCCTTGATCGCCTCGCCGTCCGGTGTCTTGCCTGTAATCGCGGCACGGATTCGAGGCTTGGTGATGTGGTCGCAGATCCCCCACTGTTCCCACTCGGCGTCACCGGGGCGTAGCCACTCAGCGCTTAGACGGCTCTGCTCCTCCATGCCCACTTCGTTGTTGGTCACGCTGATGGACGACCTGCTCCCACCGTCCTGCCGGTTCAGACGCATAACCGCGTGCGTAGTTGTTCCTGAGCCGGCGAAGAAGTCGAGCACGACAGCGTCCGGTTTGTCGGCGATCACGAACCGCAGCGAGTCCTCTACTGCGTAGAGAGATTTCGGGAATGGGAATCGCCGACCTGGCAGGAGCTTGCCGATCAGGTTCGAGCCGTGATCTCGAGCGAAGTGACTGGTACGGCTCCATACGGTGCGAGGCGCCACAGCCTTTACCCTTTGCCCGAGCCCAAGCTCAAGGGCACCCTCTCCGGTGCGGCCAAGCACCTCAAAGGTGCCGTTAGCGATGTTCGCCAGAGTGCCGGGCTGCAGATAGGTCACGGGGCGCAGGCCTGTGAGCGGATCCCGCCGGCCCAAACGTGCAGTGCCGTTCGCGAAGTGGCGTCGCATCGCGTCCGCCGAAAATCGCCATCGGTTCTCGCGCCCGTCGGTGGTGAGGGGCCAGATGGCCAGCTCTCCAGGAGCAAGCGGAAAGTCATGCCTCGAGCTTCCGTGGGGTAGCGGGTCTCCGACCCGGATGAAGGCTCCTGTCTCGGCGTCGATGACAACGGGGTAGAAGCTCGCTTTACCGGACTTCTTGTCCTCACGGGCGGAGCCGCTGCCTCGCCGGACGGCCGTGAACCACACCGTCGGCATCGGGGTCGTCGCCTCATCTTCACCGAGCATTGTCGACGTCCACGGGGTCACCGCAGCCTCGCCAATAAAGACGTAGTAGATGTACTCGTCGACGCGTGAAAATCGCCCCGCGCGCGGGGAGCCGGCGCGATTGATGACATCGCTGACCATTTGGATGTCTGCCTCGGGGAACACCTGCGAGAGCAGCAGGCCGAGGCGGAGGTATTCCTTCTCGTCGATGGTCACAATGAGCACGGAGTCGAGCGGGTTAAGGAGGCGCTTGGCTAGCTTGAGGCGCCGTTCCATAAAGGCGAGCCACTTGGAGTGCCGGTATATGTCCTCACCGTCGACGTAGTCGTTGTTGTACTTCCAGTCGCGGGCGCCGGTGTTGTAGGGCGGGTCGATATAGATCGCGTCGACCTTGCCTTCGTGGGTGTAGAGCAGCGTTTGGAGCGCATGGAAGTTCTCGGCGTTGATGACGGTGTGAAACGGCTTGTCGCCCCCGCGCTCGACCTTCCCGGTCGAGACCAGGCCGGGGTAGATCGGGTCGCGGAACTCTGCGATGACGACGAGGTCTTCGACTTCGCGCTGCGCGGTCTCGAGCTCAACCATCTCGTCGGCATCATCGGCGACGTGCAGGACGAGCAGCGCGACCGGCTGGGCGCCCGATCGGTCGATGCGCGTGACACGCCAGACTCGTTCGTCGACGGTCGACGCTGCGGCACCGCGCGCGGGAATGAACCGTACCTTGTCGCCTACCCGCACGGGCCGTCCGGGCAGTTCGACGGTCTCGGGAGCGTGCCGCTCGAAGTTCAGGCCGAAGGCGCGCCGCCCGCTGACGGCGTCATACTCGCGGGCGAGATCCGCTGCGAGCTGAGGGTTGAGCTGTTCGACATGCTTGACCAGCTGAGAGAAGCGCGACACTGCACAAGACTATTCGCTTCGAAGCAGTGCCTCGAAGCCGGCCTCCGCGTCAACAACCGTTGAATCTCGCATCAGTTCCGACGCGCGATGGCGCGTGCTCAGCTCGGTGGCGTCCAGCGTCGGTGGTTATCGTCCCAGGTGCTGGTAGACGCCTCAGGCTCGGAAGTCGCGGAAGTGCGACGGCCATCCTGCAGGAACTCGGTGGCGACAGCATCAAGCGCCTCGATCGCGCGCTGGGCCACCTCGACATCGGCAGTTGTTACAACCGTCCGGAGCGACCGACTGCCGTCAGCGATCTCAATACTCACCGTGGTCGGAGTGCTGGAGTCAGCACCCGGCGGAGTTCGCCGACGCGCGATGAGCACCTTGATTCCGTCCCAGATCGCACTTGCCCCGACGGAGATCAAGACCGAAGCGGCAACGTCGATGTAGATCTGTGGGTCCGGCACCATGGCGAACTGGTACGCGCGCTGGACCAGCAAGCTGTCAAACTGTGCTCCGCGCTGGACCAACCGTGCCTCAGCATCGATGAGTGCTTCGTCTGTAAACCAGGCGTGGTCGGCACTCAGCTGCAACGGGGCACCAGGCTTTCCAGGCGAGTGCTCATCGCGCGCGAGCGGTGTCATCACCGTCGCGGACACCCCTGGACGCGAGTCGATGAAATGTAGATCGTCTACGTGCATCTCCGCTCGGAAGCGCAGCTCGGTGATGCCGTCGTCCCTGTCATGTGCAAATACCTCGACGTCGCGCACTCGGATCGGCTTTGTCAAGTCGTGGTCGAGATGGAACGGTAGTGGCCCCCCGTCCATTCGTTCAGCGAAGCTCCGAAGGAGCGCCGACGGGAAGGCGACCCCGCCATACGCCTCGATCGGCTCGCTCGTCATTAGGACGCCATGGACTGCTCTCCACTCTGCGTCGATCATCGGACAATGGTGCCACACGGCCACGCAGCGGATTGCCGAACGCTCCGGGCGGCCTCATGCTTCTCAACTGGCGCCCAGACCACCAGAGTTTCCCGAGCCGAGCTTCGTGTTCAAGTCTCGGGCCGCGCGCCCGGTAGGGTTGCATTTGTCGAAGGGGGCATTGTGAGCACTGGCGGGCTTTTCACTGGTTTCGAGCATTTCCGAATTCTTGGATCCGCTGATATTCGGGATGCTCTGCAGTCGGGGATGGTGGTCCTCGATACGAATGTCCTGCTCAATCTGTACCGGTACAACGACAAGACTGTAGACGACCTGCTCAATGTCACCTCGGCCGCAAACGAGCGCCTCTTTGTTCCTCACCAGGTAGTGCGAGAGTTCTGGCGGAACCGCCAATCGGTGATCGCTAGCCTTGGCGGCGCGTCGAAGGACGCTCAAGCAGCTCTCGCAAAGAACACCAGTTCAACCAAGGACGCCATCAGCCGGTGGGCAAAGAGCGTGGCTATCCCCGATGAGGAGCGCGACAAGCTCCTAGACGAGGTCGAACAATTCTTCACAGCGCTGAAGACACGCATTGGTGATGAGCCCGTACGCGTGTCAACCCACACGCCAACCGACCGAGACTCGCTGCTCGCCAAGCTGGAGGCGCTCATCGACGGTTCTGTCGGATCGGCGCTCTCCGAGGAGGAATGGGATAAGGCAGTCGCCGAGGGAGAGCGGCGGGTGGAAAGCTCGATTCCTCCGGGCTACATGGACGCCGAGAAGCTCGAATCCGACCTACCGGAAGGCGCCTCGGGCGACTACATCGTTTGGCACCAAATCCTTCTCGAGGCTCGCACACGCGGGCTCGATTGCGTCCTCGTGACCGCCGACACCAAGGAGGATTGGTGGAACCGGGGCGAGCGCGGAGCCGCGATTGGTCCCAGACGAGAACTGATCGAGGAGTACCTGG
The DNA here is from genome assembly GCF_031453395.1 of Microbacterium sp. SORGH_AS_0454. Lineage (NCBI taxonomy): Bacteria > Bacillati > Actinomycetota > Actinomycetes > Micrococcales > Microbacteriaceae > Microbacterium > Microbacterium sp. SORGH_AS_0454. The sequence goes on from NZ_JAVIYS010000001.1 coordinate 535,631, forward strand.
ACGCGACTGGGCGCCGATTCTTCCTACTCGAGCCAGCGGATCTCGTACGACACTCGAGTGTGCTAGGCGTCGGAACGAGCCCGGAGTCGTTGCAAGACATCGAGCGCGTTCGAGATGAGACGCCCGACGCGCAGCCGTGGACGTTGGATTCAGTCCGGGCAGTTCTTCGAGAGCTCGACGCGCAGGGTCAGATCCAAGCAAGTGTCATTCGCGAGGCGATTGAACTGGGAGGTCGCATCTCGCGAGCTCGGGTTTACGAACTCGACGGACGGGATGAGGGCCAAATGCTGCGGGGGTTCACCCGCCCAGTCAAGCGCGTCGCCTCTGAGTTGGAAGCGAGGGGCGACATTCCGACCGGCCTGCCGCCGCTGCTCGACGCAATATATGAGACCGGCGTTAAATCATCGCACTTCGCCGTGCCCAGCGAGGTAGTGGCACTGTTCGACACCGGTCGAGAGTAGACGGGCCGGTCCTGGGCCTGGAACCCGGCTGAAACCATCCAGAACCAGCCATCACTAACGAGCACGATTTCCGCGGAATCACGCGGCAAACGAGCACTCATGAGCACCCGTGAACGCGGCGCATACGACTGAAAATCTTGAGGTCACGGGATCGACGCCCGTCGGAGCCACACGGATGATCATTACAGTCATCCCAGAAACCCTCGCCTAGCTTCTACATCGCGGGGGTTTTGCTTTGCCTTGGCGAGAGCGGGTTTCTACCGCCGCTGATGCGGGCACGCTTTTCGCCCCCGCTCTGGGTCTCTGCCCCGCGACGGAAACACGGCCCGCCGCGAGAACCGGCTGTTCACGGCGATTTCCCCTGCCAGCGCGACACCCCTGCCCCGGTGTCCGCAAAGACGACGAACGCCGCGCACATAGCCTCCCCACAGCCACGAGTGGTTTCGGACACCCACAGACAGCGCTACTATTTGTTGACTTTTAGCAAACACCTGGCGCCCGACTGAGCCACCCCGAGCCGTCCGCCAGGCCTTCTCCTGAAGAGGCCTCCGATGTCAGACATCACTCGAACCAGACGCGCCCATACGGCAGCGACCGACACGGTCATGACGCACCGCATGATCATGTTCGTGATCTTCGGCCTCATGGCCGGCATGTTCCTCTCCGCCCTCGATCAGACCGTGGTCGGCACCTCGATCCGCACGATCGGCGACGACCTACAGGGCCTGAGCCTGCAGGCGTGGGTCACCACGGCCTACCTGATCGTGTCGACGATCTCGACGCCCATCTACGGCAAGCTCTCCGACATCTTCGGTCGGCGCCCCCTGTTCCTGATCGCCATCCTGATCTTCATCATCGGTTCGGTGCTCGCGAGCTTCTCGACCTCGATGGTAGAGCTCGCCGCCTTCCGCGCCATCCAGGGCCTCGGCGCCGGCGGCCTGATGTCGATGCCGCTCGCGATCATGGGCGACATCCTCGCCCCGCGCGAACGCGCGAAGTACCAGGGCTACTTCCTGGCCGTCTTCGGCATCTCCAGCGTCATCGGCCCCCTCGTCGGCGGACTGTTCGCGGGCGCGAGCCAGATCCTGTTCATCACCGGATGGCGCTGGGTCTTCCTCATCAACGTGCCGATCGGCATCGTCGCGTTGGCGATCGTCTGGCGGTTCCTGCACATCCCGAAGCAGCCGCGTCACTCGGTGCGCATCGACTGGTGGGGCGCGACGACAGTCATCGTCGCCCTCGTCCCGCTCCTGCTCGTGGCCGAACAGGGTCGCGAATGGGGCTGGGGCTCGCCGATCGCGATCGCTTGCTACGTCGTCGGTGCTCTCGGCATCCTGGCCTTCGTCATCGCCGAGACGGCAATGAAGGACGACGCGCTCATCCCGCTCAAGCTCTTCCGCTCCCCCACGTTCTCGATGGCCACCGTCATCGGCGTCCTCGTCGGATTCGGCATGTTCGGCGCAATGCTCACTCTGCCGCTGTACCTTCAGCTCGTGCTGGGCTCGTCGCCCACGCAGAGCGGGTTCGAGATGCTGCCGATGATCCTCGGCCTCATGATCGCCTCGATCGCGAGCGGCCAGATCATCGCCCGCACGGGCCGTTACCGCATGTTCCCGATCCTCGGCACGGCCCTGATGTCGATCGGCTTCTTCCTGCTGACCTTCCTGAAGTACGACAGCCCCTACTGGCACGTCGCGATCGCGATGCTCGTGATCGGACTGGGCCTCGGGCAGCTGATGCAGACGCTCACGATCGCCAGCCAGAACTCGGTGGGTCTACGCGACATGGGCGTGGCCACGAGCGGCTCGACCTTCTTCCGTCAGATCGGTGGAACGCTCGGTACCGCGGTGCTGCTGTCGCTGCTGTTCACGCTCATGCCGTCGAACATCACCGGCTCGTTCGCCGACCGCGCGACGCTCACCGACGCCCTCGACGCCGCTCTCGATCCGACAGTCGCCTCGGCGCCGGCGAACGAGAAGATCATGTCGAGCATCTACACCCCGATCGTGTCGAAGATCGTCGACGGTACGACGTCGCAGCTGCAGGCGGGTGTGCAGCAGGCTCAGGATGCCGCGACCCAGGCCGTCTCGGAGCAGGTCGCCGCCGGCCGTATCCCCGCGTCGGCTCAGGCCGCCGCGACCCAGGCCGCGCTCGCTCAGGCCGTCACCGCCGCCACGGCGCAGATCCAGCAGCAGGTGCCGGTCGCGCGCGTCGCCGCCGACGGCACGGTGAGCCTGGACTTCTCGGATGCCACGCAGCGCGCGGCCTTCGTCGATACGGCGGCCACGACGATCGAGGATCAGTTCGCCGCGGGTGACGAGAACACCTCGGTCGGCGACTCGACGCTCGACGACACCTCGTTCCTGGTCGGCGCCGACGCGCGTCTGACCAAGCCGTTCCTCGTTGGCTTCAACTCGTCGGCGACGACCGTGTACTGGACCGCGATGGGCGTCGTGCTGCTGGCCTTCGTGCTGTCGCTGTTCTTCCGCACCCCGCCGCTGCGGGCGAAGTCGGCCCTTCAGGAGGCCGCCGACGAGCGCCGCGGCAAGGACGAGGAAGAGAAGCGCGCCGAAGAGGCCGCCGCCCAGGCCGGAGCGCTCATCGCCCCGTAAGAGAACAGCGAAGAAGGGCGGGGTCGTCGGAAGACGCCCCGCCCTTCTTTCGTGCCCGCGCGGAATCGCCGACTCAGGCGGCTTCGCGCGCCCGAAGGTCTTTGCGCAGGATCTTGCCCGACGTCGACTTGGGGATCACGTCGATGAACTCGACTCGGCGCACCTTCTTGTGCGGGGCGACCTCGCCGGCGACGAAGGCGATCACGTCGTCGGCGGTCAGTCCCGAGTCGGGGGCGGCCACGACGAACGCCTTGGGGATCTCCTCGCCGTCGTCTCCGCGCACACCGATGACGGCGGCATCCTGGATCTTCGGATGCGAGAGCAGCAGCGCCTCGAGCTCCGCGGGAGCGATCTGGTAGCCGTGGTACTTGATGAGTTCCTTGAGACGGTCGACGATGGTGAAGAAGCCGTCGACGTGGTGCACGCCGATGTCGCCGGTGTGCAGGAACCCCTCGTCATCGAGCGTCTCGGCGGTCGCGTCGGGGCGGTTCAGATACCCGAGCATCACGTTGGGTCCGCGAACCCATATCTCCCCGGGGGCGGTCAAGCCGTCGTCGCCGTGCTCTTCGAGGTCGGCGCCGGTCTCGGGGTCGACGAGCCGCGCCTCGCAGCCCGGGATGAGCACCCCCACCGAGCTGACGGGCATGTCCGAGCCCGCCGGGATCGCGTGCGAGACGGGGCTCAACTCGCTCATCCCGTAGCCCTGGTAGAAGCGAGCGCCGATCCGTCGGCCGGCGGTCTCGGCCGTCTCCCCGTCGAGAGGGGCCGCGCCCGAGAACACGCTGTGAACGCGGGAGAGGTCGAACTCGTCGACGGCGGGGTGCTTGGCGAGCGCGACGGCGATGGGCGGGGCGATGAAGAGGAAGGTGCAGCGGTGCTCCTGCACGGTGCGCAAAAACTCCCTCAGGTCGAATCTCGGCATGGTGACGAGGGTCGCGCGCTGGCGCAGCGCCAGGTTCAGCAACACCGTCATGCCGTAGATGTGGAAGAACGGCAGCACCGCGAGCACGCGGTCGTCGCGTCCGATCTCGATGACCGGGCGGCACTGGTGCACGTTCGCGACGAGGTTGCGGTGCGAGAGCATGACGCCCTTGGGCACTCCGGTGGTCCCCGACGAGTACGGCAGCACGGCGACGTGGGTGGCGGGGTCGAAGCTCACCTCGGGCGGGGTACGGCCCTCCCCGAGCAGCGAGCGCAGGTCGGGGTGCCCCTCCGCTCCGTCGAGCACGATGACCTGGTCGTCCGGGATGCCGACGGCTCGCGCGGCCTGATGCGCCTGCGGCAGCAGCGGTGACACGGTCACGAGCCAGGTGGCCGCGGCATCCCTCAGCTGCTTCTCGATCTCGTTCGCCGTGTAGAGCGAGTTGATCGTGGTGATGATCGATCCCGCGCGGAGGATCCCGTGGAACACGGTCGCGAAGGCGGGGACGTTGGGGCAGAGCATCGCCACGACCGTCTCGGTGCCGGCGCTGCGGGCGGCCAGGGCCCCGGCGAGGGCGTCGACCTGCGCGCGCAGGGTGCGATACGTGGTCTCGGCCCCGGTGATGGGGTCGATGAGAGCGGCGCGATCGAGATCGGACTCCTCGAGGGAGCCGAACAGATAGTCGTAGATGCTCTGGTCGGGGATCTCGATACTCGGGTACGGACTCTGGAACACGGCTTTCTCCCTCGAAAACTGCGGCGGCGACGGTGCCGTGCGCTCATCCTGGCATCCGTGGGACGCGGTGTCATCCCGGACGGGACCGGCTCTCGGTCGCCGCTCAGGTGAAGACGAGCCCCACTCCCCCCGCGGCCCCCACGATCACGACCGCCCACGCCGGAACGCGGAACGCGGTGAGCAGGACGAATCCGACCGCGGCGAGCAGGAACGACCCGGGCCCGGTGACGGCGGTCGTGAAGACGGGCGTGTAGAGGGCAGCACCCAGGATGCCGACGACCGCCGCACCCGTCCCGCGCATGGCGGCCCGCACGCGGGGCCTGTCGCGCATCGCGTCCCAGAACGGCAGCACGCCGACGAGCACGAGGAACCCGGGCAGGAAGATCGCGACGAGAGCGATCGCCGCACCGGCGATGCCGCCAGGCCCGACGGACGATTCCGCGCCGAGGTAGGCGGAAAAGGCGAAGAGGGGTCCGGGCACCGCCTGTGCGGCGCCGTAGCCGGCGAGGAACGCCTGGGGCGAGACCCAGCCGGTCTCGACGACCCCGGCCTGCAGCAGGGGGAGCACGACGTGACCTCCCCCGAAGACGAGGGCGCCGGAGCGGAAGAAGGCATCGACGAGCGCAGCTGCATCCGACCCGGTCGTCGCCGCGAGGAGCGGGAGTCCCACCAGCCCGATCGCGAGGAGGACGAGGCACGTCACGGCGACGACGCGGGGAACGCCGAACGAGGGCAGAGACGGCGCGGGTGTCTCGGACGCGCCGCGCAGCAGGACGATCCCGCCCAGGAGGCCGACGGCGAGGGCACCGAGTTGCCCCGGCGCTCCGGGAACGAGCAGTGCGAGAGCCAGGCCCGCAACGGCGATGCTCGCACGCGGGGCATCGGGGGCAAGGGTGCGCGCCATGCCCCACACCGCCTGCGCGACGATCGCCACCGCCGTGATCTGCAGGCCCGAGATCACGCCCGCGGCGACCGGTCCGCCGAGCAGGGCCGCTCCCCCGGCGAACGCGACGAGGAGGATGGCGGAGGGCAGGGTGAAGGCGACGAAGGCGGCGAGCGCCCCGAAGAAACCGGCGCGTTGCAGGCCCATCGCGAAACCCACCTGGCTCGACGCGGGGCCGGGGAGGAACTGGCAGAGCGCCACCAGGTCGGCGTACGCGCGGTCGTCCATCCACTTCCGCCGCACGACCAGGTCGTCGCGGAAGTAGCCGAGATGCGCGATCGGCCCGCCGAACGAGGTGACACCGAGGCGCAGGAACGCGAAGAACACCTCGCTCACTCGACCGGGTCGCTCCACCCGCCCATCCTCACCCCGCGGGGGAAACGGCGGGTGAATCGTCACACCGACGCGGCACCCAGGATCTCGTCCACGAGACGCAGCGTGAGGCCGGTGAGACGCTGGTCGTCCGCGATGTCAGCACCGGCGACGGCGTCGCGGAAGCGCTCGACCTCTCCCACCATCGGGTTGGCCGAGGCCTCGACCTGGATCCGTTCGACATCGCCCTCGCGCGGCGACAGCGTCAGGCGCCGGGGTGCGTCGATCGCGTCGATGGACAGCGACGCCTCCTCCCCTTGGATCTCACTCGGCAGGGCGGTGTCGGTGATCTTCGACCACGCGATGTCGGCGAGGAAGCCGTCGTAGGCGGCGAGCGCGCTCCCCAGCCCGTCCGTACCCGAGGCGATGCCCACGCGGACGCCTGCGATCGAGCGCGGGGCGCCGAAAAGCCGTACCAGGGCGTGCAGCGGGTACACCCCGAGGTCACGGAGCGCGCTTCCGCCCAGAGCGGGATCGAAGATGTTCGTCTGCTCCCCCGCGAGAACGTGGTCGTAACGCGCCGACCGCTTCTCGTAGCGGAAAGAGACCCGGCGGAGCGTCCCCAGCCGCGGCAGCAGCCCGCGGACCGCCTCCAGGCCGGGGTCGTATCCCGAGCGCATCGCCTCGAGCACGACGACGCCGCGCTCGCGAGCGTGCGACACCGCGGCATCCCACTCCTGCGCCGACAGGACGGCCGGCTTCTCGACGAGCACCGGGATGCCGGCATCCACGGCTTCGCGCACCTGCTCCGCGTGCAGCGCGTTGGGGCTGGCGAGGTACACGGCATCGACGTCGGGAGCGGCGAGGAGCTCCGTGAGGCCGAGGGCGGTGTGCGGCGCCCCGATCCTGTCGGCGAAGGCTTTCGCGCGCGCGGCGTCGCGAGAGGCCACCCGCGCGATCTCGACGCCCTCGACGACGGCCACCGCCTCCGCGAAGCGCTCGGAGATGGAACTGGTCCCGACGATGCCGATGCGAGTCATGCCTTCATCATCGCGCGAGCGCCGCGCCGGGCGACGCCTCGTTCACGGAGCGGGCACGTCGCGTCGATAGGATCGCGCCGACTCACCCGTCCGACCCGAGGCACCATGAACACCACCCGAGCCGAGCACCGCCGCCGTGCCTCCCGCCGTCTTCGTCGCAAACGCACCATCAGCGCCGTCATCGCCGTCGCGCTGATCGGAGCCGGCGTCGCCGCCGTCGCCCTGACCCGCATCCCCGAGGCACCCCCCGTCACCGAGGACACCTCGGCGAGCGCGACGCCCTCGGAAACGCCGACGCCGACGCCCACACCCCTCACTCCCGCCCAGGCTCTCTTGGCCACCTCGACCGATCCGCAGTCGTGTGCCGTGTCGTTCGCGGGCGACGGGATCACGCTTGCTCCGCAGTTGCAGACGCAGGGCGTGCGCTACCAGAACCTTCCGATCCCCCGCGCCGACGGGCGCGTCTTCGCCGGGTGGTACGACGCGGCGACCGACGCCACCGCGATGACGCAGAGCGCGCGGCTGAACGGCGCCGACCTCGTCACGTGCACCGACCGGCAGCGGACGCTCCACGCGGGGTGGACGACTCCCGAGGCGAACGCTGCGGAGGCCGCCGGCATCCCGATCCTGATGTATCACCAGTTCACGCGGAACCCGAAGGGCGAGGACAACTGGCTGCGGCTGAACTACGCCTACATCGGCGACTTCGACGCGCAGATGGCGCACATCCAGCAATCGGCGTTCTATCTGCCGACCTGGGATGAGCTGAGCGCGTTCATCGACGGGCAGCTGTACCTCCCGAAGCACTCGGTGATCATCACCGACGACGATGCCGACAGCACCTGGCTCGAGATGGCGGCCCCGATCGTCAACGACCGGAAACTGCTCACCACCTCGTTCGTGATCACCTCGGCGCGTACCGAGGGGACGCCCAATCCCTTCGTCCTCCAGCGCTCGCACACTCACGACATGCATCGCGCCGGCGCCAACGGCAAGGGGCGGATGGTCAACGACGATGCCGACACGATCGCCGCGGACCTGAACCGGTCGGCTCAGATCCTCGGGGCGAAGGAAGTCGTGGCCTATCCCTTCGGTCACTACAACGACACGACGAAAGAGGGGGTACGTCGTGCGGGCTTCGAACTCGGTCGCACCATCGAACACGGGTACGTGCGCATCGGGACCGATAAACTCGCACTGCCCGTCATCCGGATGAATTACGGAATGACGGTCGACGATCTGAGAAAAGAGATCGGCTGACCCGCCGAATAGCGGAGGGCACCGCAGAAAATCCCCGCGTCACGGGCCATTTGCTAGGGTCCACCGAGGCGGGCATCCGTGATCTCCCAGGTAAGTGCGCCAGACTTTCAGATCGGGCACGCGCCGGCCGGTCCGCGCTGTTCACTTCCGTCTCACCGAGAAAACGCGAGCATCTATGGACCTTTCCGTCATCGTTCCGACCTTCAACGAGGGTCCGAACGTCGCCGAGCTCGTCCGACGAACGACCCACGCGCTGCTCGGTCGCACCATCGAGATCATCTTCGTCGACGACTCGACCGACGACACCCCCGACATCATCCGGCAGGTCGCGGCTGCAGCCGACATCCCCGTCCGTCTGATCCACCGCGACGATCCGATGGGCAGCCTCGGTGGTGCGGTGGTCGAGGGAATCCGCGCGGCGGAGTCCGAGTTCTGCGTCGTCATGGACGGCGACCTCCAGCACCCGCCCGAGGTCATCGCCGACATGCTCGCGCGCGCCGAGGTCGGCGACGCCGATGTCGTCGTCGCCTCGCGCTACGTCGCCGGTGGCACCTCCGACGGACTCGCCAACGCCGTTCGCACCACGGTCTCGCGCGCATCCACGCTGCTGACCAAGGCGATGTTCCCGCGCAAGCTCAACAACTGCACCGACCCGATGACGGGCTTCTTCCTCGTCGACCGCCGCACGCTCGACATCGAGACGCTGCAGCCGCGCGGCTTCAAGATCCTGCTCGAGATCCTCGCCCGCAAGCAGATGCGCGTCGTCGAGGTCCCGTTCTCGTTCGCACCCCGATTCGCCGGCGAGTCGAAGGCATCGTTCAGCCAGGGCATGCGCTTCCTGGTGCAGCTGACCATGCTGCGCTTCGGGCGCATGTCGGCCTTCGCCGTGGTCGGCGGCCTCGGCGCCCTGGCCAACCTCGCGATCATGTGGGCGCTTCAGGCGTTCGGCGTGCAGTACCTGCTCGCCGCGGTGATCGCGAGCATCGTCACGATCGTCGCGAACTTCATCGCCCTCGAATACCTCGTCTTCGCCGACATGCGGGCCGAGTCGGGGCTCATGCGGCATCGCTTCATCAAGTCGTTCACGTTCAACGGCGTCGAGGCGATCATCCGCATCCCCGTGATCTGGGTCCTGGTCAGCCAGGCGCACATGCCCAGTGTCATCGCGGCGGCCCTCACCCTCATCGCCGCCTTCTTCGTGCGCTTCGTCTTCCACGCCCTCGTGGTCTACGCACCCAAGAAGAGCCGTGTCGGCAAGGCCGTGCGTGCCATCGAGCCCCTCGAAGACGAAGTCACCGCCTGACTCGCGGCGCTGCTCGCCGCCCCGCGGCGTACGCTGGGAGCATGTCCTCCGACGCAACCATCCGTATGTTCGGCGCCGACTGGTGCCGTGACTGCATCCGCACGAAGAAGCAGCTCGACGAGCTCGGCATCGACTACGAGTACATCGATCTCGTGGCCGACCCCGCCGCCGCTGACGTCGCCAAAGAGATCTCCGGGCGCACCAGCATCCCCGTGGTCGTCTACCCCGACTCCAGCCACCACGTCGAGCCGTCGAACGCCGACGTCGAGACCAAGCTGCGCGAGCTGTCGCTGATCTGATCGCGCCGGTGTGACACTCTCCGCCGCGTGGCACGTGCGCCGCGCGCTCACCGCCGAGGCGGGAACCGCGTTGCCCGCGTTCGTCGATCACCACGTGCATCTGCACCTGATCGACTCCACCTCGCTGGCTCGGCGGGGGATCGCCGCCGTCGTTGACCTCGGCGGCGATCCCTTCGCACTCGCTCGACGGCCGCAGGGCCTTCCCCGCACCGCGTTCGCCGGGGCGTTCCTCACCGTTCCCGGTGGGTACCCCGACGGCCGGTCCTGGGCTCCCCGGTCGATCGTGAGATTCGTCACCGACGCCTCACGGCATCCGGGGATCGAGGGCGGCGCGCGCACCGCGGTGGACGAGCAGGCGGATGCCGGGGCCTCGGTCATCAAGGTCGCGCTCCATGCCGACGCCGGACCGGTGATCTCTGACGACGCCCTCGCCGCCGTGGTCGCCTCGGCCGCCGAACGGGGTCTGCCCGTCGTCGCGCACGCCCAGGGACCCGGGCAGGTGGACCGCGCGATCGAGGCGGGCGTCTCCGTGCTCGCGCACACGCCCTTCGACGCTCCGGTCGCGCGGCGCACCCTGGCGCGAGCCGTCGCCGCGGGACAGGCCTGGATCTCGACGCTCGACATCCACCGCGGCGCCGACCGTGAGCGCGCGATCGCCAACCTGCGCGCCTTCGCGGCGCGGGGCGGACGCGTGCTCTATGGAACCGACCTGGGCAACGGCTCCCTCCCCGTCGGCGTGAACCGCCGCGAGCTGCTCGCGATGACCGAGGCGGGTGTGCGCGGGGACGCCCTCGTGGCCGCGCTCACCGACCCCTGGCCCCGCACCACCCCCATCGACGCCGTGTCGAGCTTCGTCGCCGGCGACACCCCCACCGACGACGAGGTCGCGACGTGGCTGAGCCGCGCCAGCGTCGTACCGACCGAGGAGCTGACCCGTGTCGACTGACCCCTCCCCCGACTTCGGCTCCGTGGACCCGCTCGAGCCTCCCCACCACAGCTTCCGGGCCGAGGCGCAGCGCCTCGACGCCGCCGACCCCCTGGCACCTCACCGCGACGCGTTCGTCGGCAGCGAGAGCCCGCTGGTCTACTTCGACGGCAACTCGCTGGGTCGCCCGCCCCGCGCCACCGCCGACCGGCTCGCGCGCTTCGTCACCGACGAGTGGGGCGGCCGCCTCATCCGCGGGTGGGATGAAGCGTGGATGGAGCTCCCCTTCGTCATCGGCGATCGGATCGGAGCACTGGCGCTGGGCGCGGCATCCGGTCAGACCGTCATCGGCGACTCGACCACCGTGCTGCTGTACAAGATGCTGCGCGCGGCCCTCGACGCGCAGACGGCCCGCGACCCCGAGCGCGTCGAGATCGTCGTCGGGCGAGACGACTTCCCCACCGATCGTTACCTCGTCGAGGGCATCGCCGCCGAGCGGGGAGCGCGCGTGGTCTGGATCGACGTCGACACGACACGGGGAGTGGATGCCGACCTGCTCCGCGCCGCGGTCGGATCCCGCACCGCGGTGGTCCTGCTGAGCCACGTCTCGTACCGTTCGGGCTTCCTCGCCGACGGCGCCGAGCTCACAGCGATCGCCCGCCGCGCCGGCGCGCTCGTCCTGTGGGACCTCTGCCACTCGGCGGGTTCGGTCCCGGTCGAGCTCGACGCGTGGGGCGCAGATCTCGCGGTCGGCTGCACCTACAAGTACCTCAACGGTGGACCCGGGTCGCCCGCCTTCGCCTACGTCGCCGCGCGTCATCACGCCACGCTGACCCAGCCCGTGCAGGGGTGGATGGGTGCCGCCGACGTCTTCTCGATGGGCCCGCGATACCGCCCCGCCGAGGGCATGCGCCGCTTCCTCTCCGGCACCCCTCCCGTGCTCGCCATGATCGCGATGCAGGACACCCTCGACCTCCTCGCCGACGCCCGTATCGCGGCGGTACGCGCGAAGTCGGTTGCGCTCACCGAGTTCGCGGTGCGGGTGGCCGATGGCATCCTGAGTCCGCTCGGCGTGCGTCTCGCCTCGCCGCGCGACCCGGCAGAGCGCGGCGGACACGTGACGCTCTCGCACCCCGCGATGCGGGCCGTGACCGCACGCCTGTGGAAGGACGATGTCATCCCCGACTATCGCGACCCGCACGGGCTTCGGATCGGTCTCTCGCCGCTGTCCACGAGCTTCACCGAAACCCTGGCGGGAATGCAGGCCGTGGCTGCGGCGGTGCGCGCCGAGAGCTGAGTCTCAGCCTGTTGCCACCTCATCGATCGGGGCCGCCACGCACGGACGGCTAGCCTCGGAGGATGATCGATCCCCTCCTCCTCGTCCTCGCCGGGGTGGTGGTCGTCGCTCTCGCCACGGTGATCGGGCCGCGTTTCAACGTCGCCGGGCCTCTCGTCCTGCTCGCCATCGGCGCGGGGGTGAGCCTGCTGCCGTTCGTCGCGCCCTTCTCGGTGAACCCCGAGGTCATCCTCGTCGGAGTGCTTCCGCCGCTGCTGTACTCCGCGGCGGTGCAGGTGCCCGCCATCGAATTCCGCCGCGACTTCGCGCCCATCGCCGGACTCTCGGTGCTCTTGGTCGTGTTCAGCTCTCTCGTTCTCGGCCTCTTCTTCTGGGCCGTCATCCCGGGTCTCGGCCTCGCCCTCGCCATCGCCCTGGGCGCGATCCTGAGTCCCACGGATGCCGTAGCCACCTCGATCGCCAAGCGCTTGGGCATCTCGCCTCGCGTGGTGACGATGCTCGAGGGCGAGAGTCTGCTCAATGACGCCACGGCGCTCGTCCTCCTGCGCACGGCCGTGGCCGCCGTGGCATCCGGTTTCGCGTTCGGCGACGCCCTCGCCGACTTCGCCTGGGCCGTCGTCATCGCGCTCGTGCTCGGCGCGGTGATCGGGTGGGTGAACCTGCGCGTGCGGGAACGTGTGTCGAACTCCGCGGCGAACACGGCGCTGAGCTTCACGATCCCGTTCCTCGCCTATCTGCCGACCGAACACCTGGGTGGGTCGGGCCTGGTCGCGGCGGTGGTCGCGGGCATCGTCACGGGTCAGGGAGCCGCGCGGCGGTTCACGCCCGAGCAGCGCATCAGCGATCGCCTGAACTGGCGCACCGTCGAGTTGATCCTCGAGGGCGGCGTCTTCCTCGTCTTCGGTCTCGAGCTGAAGGACATCGTCGTCGCCAACCTCCGAGAGCACGAGGGGCTCTGGCACGGCACCTGGTTGGCGCTGTCGGCTCTCGGCATCGTGCTGCTCGTGCGCGCGCTCTACGTCGCGGGCCTGATCGGCCTCCAGGCCCGACGCAGCCGCCGCCACGCCCGCCACCAGGACCGGATCGAAGGCGCGCAGGATCGGCTCGATCGTTTCGAACAGGCCTACCGCGAAGCGCCCGAGCAGTTCGGCGAGCGCGGCGCCGACCCCGCCCGGACCGAGCGGCGCATCGGGTGGATGCGCTCGCGCATCTCGCGCACGATGGCGGATCTCGATTACTACCGCGACTCCCCGCTCACCGCGCGCCACGGCGCGGTGATCGTGTGGGCCGGCATGAGGGGCGTCGTGACGCTGGCGGCGGCTCAGACACTGCCGGAGGGCACGACGCAGCGTCCCCTGCTGATCTTCGTCGCGTTCCTCGTGGCGCTGTTCAGCCTGGTGCTGCAGGGGCTGACACTGTCGCCGGTCGTGCGGTCCGTCGGCCTCTCCGGCGACGGCGGCGAGGGCCCCTCGCACGACGAGCAGCGGGCCCTCACGTCGGAGCTCCGAGATGCCGCGAGTGCGGCCGTGCAATCGGGTTCGCTCGCCCGGCGTAACGGCGACCCCTTCCCCGCCGACCTGATCGAGCAGGCCGGCGCGCGTCTCGTGCAGCCACCCGACGACGACGCGACCGTGCGTCGTCGCGACCTGCTCGAACTGCGGCTCGCCTCGATCGAGGCGATGCGCAAGCGACTGCAAGACGTGAGCCGAGACGGGCGCTTCAGCACCGCGGCCCTGCGTCACGCGCTCGCCGAGCTCGATGCCGATCAGCTGAGCCTCGAGCTGCGCCTCGGCGACGACGACGGCGACTGAGGCGGAATACCGCGCGCCCGGGGATCGTTTTCATTCACGCGCATGCGGTCACCGCGAAAGCCGGGGCGACTCGACGGCGAGAGAGAAGCACCCATGAGCAGGTTCACTCGGAAAGTCGCCCTCGTCACCGGCGGAGGAAGCGGAATCGGAGCCGCGATCGCGCGGCAGCTCGGCCGGGAGGGCGCGTCGGTGGTCGTCACCGATATCAACCTGGATGCCGCGGAGCGCGTCGCCCAGGAGATCACCGTCGTCGGAGGTAGCGCCACCGCGTTCGCCCAGAACACCGCGAAGTGGCAGGACTCCGAGTCTGCCGTCGAGTTCGCGAAGAAGACCTACGGCGCTCTTCACCTCGCCGTGAACAACGCCGGCATCGGCGCCGCGCCCCAGAACATCGGCGACTACGACATCGAGGCGTGGGATCGCGTGCGCGCCGTCGACCTCGATGGCGTCTTCTACGGGCTCCGATTCCAGCTCCCCGCGATCGTGGCCTCCGGGGGCGGAGCGGTCGTGAACATGGCATCCGTGCTGGGTTCCGTGGGCCTCGCCCAGAACGCCGCATACGTCGCGAGCAAGCACGCCCTCGTGGGCCTGACGAAGGTCGCGGCCCTGGAGTACACCGCCCAGGGCGTCCGCACGAACGCCGTCGGCCCCGGCTTCATCGACACCCCTCTCGTGCGTTCGGGGCTCTCGCCCGAGGCGCTGACCCACCTGGAGGGCGAGCACGCGACGGGCCGGCTCGGCACCGACACCGAGGTCGCCGCGCTCACCCTGTTCCTCCTGAGCGACGAGGCCTCGTTCATCTCGGGCAGCTACCACCTCGTCGACGGCGGCTACTCCGCCCACTGAGCCGACCGCGTGCGGGCCCGGCGCGCACACGGCGGGCCCACCGTACGTTCCGGAGTCCGTGTCCCACTTCGTGCCGCCTGCGGCGGCGGGGCCGCACCTCGTGGGACATGCCAGCGTCAGGGGGCGCATGAGCGTCGCAGGCGAGCCGTGCCCCTTTGCGCCGCCGGGAAGGTGGCAGGCCGCACCTTGCGCGACATGCCGGCGACGGGGAACGGTACATCGCTCCCCGAAGCAGCGGGCGGGACGTTTCGCAGGATCATGCGGCAGAATGAACGCGGAGGTTTCCATGAGCGATCCGATCCCGACGATGCCGTCATCTGCGGATGCCGCCGGGACCAGCCCCGTGCCGCTCGCGCACGCGGCGGCCGAGTGCCCGAAATGCTTCACCGAGCTGCAGAGCGACCGTGATTGGTGGCGTGCGCGGCCCGCGGGCTCACGCCTGGTCGGGCTGGTGGTCTCGCGCCCCGACATGGAGACCGTCAAGCAGCAGCGCGACGACCTCACACGTTTCGGCGTGCCGATCGAGGGCTTCCGTCACCCCGCGCCCGAGACGCTCGAGGGCTGGGCGAACCGGCTCGACCGCTTCTTCGGGACGCTGACCCGTGGCGATGTGCTCGTCGTCGCGAGCATCCACGCGCTCGGGCTGACGCGCGAAGACGAGACCCGCGCGGTCGCCGATCTCCGTCGGCGCGGCGTCATCGTCAAGGTGCTCTCGCACGGCGACCGTCACCTGCACGACGCGACGCTTCCCCCGCGCGGCTGAGGGCCGGCGCGCCGTCGACCCCGGGCCGTCAGGCGGAGTCCGGGCCGAAACGCCGGGCCCATGGCATCCTGAACCGGTGCGTCGGAACCGCACTCCGCGAGACGGCACGCGACCCGGCCCCGGCGGCCACGGCATCCTGAACCGGTGCGTCGGAACCGCACTCCGCGAGACGGCACCCGACCCCGCCCCGGCGCCCACTTCACATGACCGTCCGTAGACGCGACGGTGCCCCCGTGGACGAATCCACGGGGGCACCGAGAAGCAGGGATCAGCCCTGGGCGCGACGGTTGGTGCGGGGGCTGCGTGCTCCCACGACCATGCCCGTCGTCGGGCTGCCGGGATGCCGAGCGGCCCGCACCCTGTGAACGCGAAGCGCCCGCACCGGCACGCTGTCCGCCACCGGCACCCGCACCGCGACCGGCGCCGGAACGCTGGCCCTGTCCACGGCCGCCCTGGGGCGCGTGACCGGCTGCGGCGGGAGCGTCGGTCGACTGGCCACCGGCACCACGGCCACGACGACGGCGTCCGCCACCGGCGGAGGCGGCATCCCCACCCTGCGCGCGCTCGGCGCGCTTGCGCTGAGCGTTGGCGCCCTGCGAGCGTCCCCCACCCTGCGGCTGAGCGACGACCGGCTCGGGCTTGACGTACGGGGCGACCTCGCCGACGAGGGCGACGACCTCGGGAGAGGTCGGGGTCACCGCGGTGGGCGTGGCCGAGATCTTGGCCTTGCGGAGGATGTCGAGGGTGTCACGACGCTGCTCGGGGAGCATGATCGTGACGACGTCGCCGGCGGTACCGGCGCGCGCCGTACGACCCGAGCGGTGCAGGTACGCCTTGTGCTCGACGGGCGGGTCGACGTGGACGACGAGCTCGACGCCGTCGACGTGCACGCCGCGGGCGGCGACGTCGGTGGCGACGAGGACCTTGGCGCGGCCGTCGCCGAAGGCGGCGAGGTTGCGGTCGCGCTGCGGCTGCGACAGGTTGCCGTGCAGGTCGACCGAGGGGATGCCGGCTGCGGTGAGCGCCTTGGCGAGCTTCTTGGCCTGGTGCTTGGTGCGCATGAAGAGGATGCGACGGGCGGTGCCCGAGGCGAGCGTCTGCACGAGGTCCTTCTTCGCGTCGGCATCGGCGGGGGCGAAGACGTGGTGGGTCATGGCCGCGACGTGCGAGTGCGCCTCGTCGACCGAGTGCAGGACCTCGTTGCGCAAGAAGCGCTTCACCAACTTGTCGACGCCGTTGTCGAGCGTCGCCGAGAACAGCAGACGCTGTCCGCCGGCGGGCGTGCGCGACAGCAGGCGCGTGACGCCCGGCAGGAAGCCGAGGTCGGCCATGTGGTCGGCCTCGTCGAGCACGGTGATCTCGACGTCATCGAGGCTCGCGTGGCCCTGACCGATGAGGTCTTCGAGGCGACCGGGGCACGCGACGAGGATGTCGACACCGCCGTTGAACGCGTCGACCTGACGCTTCTGGTTGACGCCGCCGTAGACGGTGGTGGTGACCAGGCCATAGGCCGCGGCGAGGGGCTTGATGACCTCGTCGATCTGGTTCGCGAGCTCACGGGTGGGGGCGAGCACGAGCGCGCGGGGCTTGCGGCCACGGCGACGGTCGTTCTTGCCGGCGAGACGCGCGACGAGGGGCAGGGAGAAGGCGAGGGTCTTTCCCGAGCCGGTCTTGCCGCGACCGAGCACATCGCGCCCGGCGAGCGTGTCGGGCAGGGTGTCGGCCTGGATGGGGAACGCGTCGTTCTTGCCCTGCGAGGCGAGAACGTCGACGAGGGGGGCGGGCACGCCGAGGTCGGCGAAAGTCTGGGACGTCATGAATACTCCAGCCGCGGCGCACGCGCGCACGGCGATTCGGGATGCCGCGATGCTGCGGCTGCATGGGCGAAGGCGCCGGGTGGCGCATCCGTTCGCCGTGAAGGTCAAAGGCCCGAGAAGAAGGGGCCGGTGCGTTCGACGACGCTGGGAGCGAAAGCTCCACGTTGCAGTCTACCCGTGCGAGGCGGCCCGGAGCACATCGACCCCGCCGAACCGGTCAGGAGGCGGCGGCGCGCCAGCACCCGGCGACGTGGTCGTCGACCATGCCCGAGGACTGCATGAGCGCGTACATGGTGGTGGGACCGACGAACCGGAAGCCACGGCGACGCAGTTCTTTGCTCATCGCGGTCGACTCCGGTGTCACCGCGGGAACCTCGGCGAAGGTCGCCGGCGGCGTGTGCTCCGCGGGCGCGAAGGACCACAGCAGGGCATCGAGCTCGCCCTCCCCCATCCCGGTGACCAGGGCGGCGTTGCCGATCACGGCCTCGATCTTCGCGCGGTTGCGGACGATGCCGGCATCTTGCATCAGACGCTCGATGTCATCGGACCCGAAAGCCGCGACCGCCGCGGGGTCGAAGTCGAGGAAGACCTCGCGGAAGCGCGGGCGTTTGCGAAGGATCGTGATCCAGGCGAGACCGGCCTGAAAGCCCTCGAGACTCATCTTCTCGAACAACCTGCGGTCACCGCGAAGGGCGGTGCCCCACTCTTCGTCGTGGTACCGCTGGTACTCGGCATCGGCACCTGCCCACGCGCAGCGAGCGGTGCCGTCGACGCCGATCAGAAGGTCGCTCATCCCCCCAGGCTAGAGCGGAGCTCCGACATCGCTCTGCGCGAGTCGGAGCGCGAAGCGGACGGCGGTGCCCCCCTCTGACCACCGCCCGCCTCGCGCGTCACTTGGCGGGCTTCTTCTCCGGGATCGGAGCGGTGCCCGCGGCCTTCTGCGCGGCGTAGTACGCCGCAGCCTCGTTCTGACGGTCGTTCTCGACACCCGATGCGATGGAGGCGCGGATGTGCTCGGGACCGTAGCCGAAGGCGTCGACGAGGTCCTGCGCGTGCGGGCGGAGACGAGCGCAGAGCCGGTCGATGTAGCTCGACACGGCCGCACCCCGCTGCGCCGAGAGGCGCCCGTTGATGAGGTACCAGGCGAGGTGCTTCTCGACGAGCTGGAGGCCGAAGAGATCGCGCAACCAGGTCAGCACCGTGAGGGTGTCGCGGTCGGTGACGCGGTTGATGGCGTCGGTGAACGCCTCCCATTGCAGCAACTCACCGTGGGCACGCGCGGCCTCGATCAGCTGCGCCTGGTTCTCGTTGAACAGCGCGGCCGCGTCTTCACGGGAGAGCTTGGATGCCGGGCGCAGACGCCCCGCGATGTCGGCGATCATCTGCTGCACGCGACCGGCGAGCAACTCGTGCTGCTGTTCGGCACGCAGGCCCTTCTCGACGGAGCGGGCGGTCGAACCGAAGTCGCTGACGGCCTGACCGAGCTGGCGCATTCCGGCACCGTGGAAGAGCTTGCCGGCGGTCTGACCGACCGCGAAGGCGGCGAGCTGCTTGGCATCCTTGCCCTTGAACTGCTTCGCGTAATCGGCGAGCAGTCGCTTGCCGACGAGCTGCAGCAGGATGTTGTTGTCGCCCTCGAAAGTGACGTAGATGTCGAGGTCGGCGCGCAGGCCCACAAGACGGTTCTCGAAGAGGAACCCCTGGCCGCCGCACGCTTCGCGAGACTCCTGCAGTGTGTCGAGGGCGTGCCAGGTCGACAACGGCTTGAGAGCGGCGGCGAGCGTCTCGAGGTCTTCGCGATCGGCGTCCGTGTCGAGGCGCCCGCTGAAGACCCCGTCGAACTTCTGCAGGAACTCGTCGTGCGCGAAGATCTCGGCGTAGGTCGTCGCCAGACGCGGCAGCAGCCGACGCTGGTGCTTGCCGTAGTCGAGCAGGGTGACCTCGGGGGTGCCGTTGCCCGAGTCGAACTGGCGCCGCTGGTTGCCGTAGGTGACGGCGATGATGAGGCCGATGGCCGAGGCCCACGCGGCGGCCCCGTCGAGCGAGACGCGGCCCTGGACGAGCGTGCCGAGCATGGTGAAGAAGCGACGGCCGGGGCTGGCGATGTCGCTCGAGTACGTTCCGTCGGCGGCGACGTCACCGTAGCGGTTGAGCAGGTTCGTGCGGGGGACGCGCACCTGGTCGAAGTGCAGGCGTCCGTTGTCGATGCCGTTCAGCCCGCCCTTGAGGCCGTCGTCCTCGCCGCCGATACCGGGGAGGAAATCGCCTTCTTCGTTGCGCAGGGGCACGTAGAAGCAGTGCACGCCGTGGTTGACGCCCCGCGTGATGAGCTGGGCGAACACGGTGGCCGCCTTGCCATGGAGGGCGGCGTTGCCGAGATAGTCCTTCCACGCCCCGCGGAACGGCGTGTGGATGACGAACTCCTCGGTCTCGGGGTCGTACGTCGCGGTGGTGCCGATCGCCGAGACATCGGATCCGTGACCGGTCTCGGTCATCGCGAAGGCGCCCGGGATCTCGAGGCTCATGATGCCCGGAAGCCACTTGTCGTGGTGCTCGCGGGTACCGAGCTGGAGAACGGCCGAACCGAAGAGTCCCCACTGCACGCCGGACTTGATCTGCAGGCTGGGGTCGGCGGCGACGAGCTCCTCGAAGCCCGCGATGTTGGCACCGTTGTTCTCTTCGCCCCCCAGGCGCTTGGGGAACGCGCGGTGCACGGCCTTGTTCTGAACGAGCAGGTGCAGCTGGCTGAGCGTGCGCTCGCGGTGCGCGTCCATTCCCAAGCTGTCGTCGCGCCACAGCGCGGGGTCCTTGATCATCTCGCGCGCCTGGCGGCGGGTATCACCCCAGGTACCGAGCAGGAGGTCGGTGACACGCTCGGTGTCGATGCGGCCTTCGGCCGCTTCGGCGGCGGTGTGCGGCGCGGTGGGCGCGCCTCCGACGGGAGTACGCGTGCTCGTGGCGGGCGTGGTGGGACGGACGGCGGCGTCGGTCATTCTCGGCACCTTTCGACGTTGCAAAGGACGCTTCATACGGTAGGTCTTCCACAACGTGCACCCAAACAACCTGTGAGATGTGCACAACGACCCCGCGTCCCGTTTCGACGAGTCGTTGTGGGTGGTCAACATTCCCGTGAGCGCGCTGAGCGCGGCGGACGCCGTGGGGCCGGCGCGTACCGCGCGCCCGGGTCGCGCGGTCGAGCCCTCGAGACTGCATCTCGCTGACGAGTCGGTGGCGAGGTGTCGCCGGTTTGTCAGCGAGATGCCGTTTCGCAGTAGCTCGCGGCGGGAGCAGGGCCCGAGCGAAGGCGCGCGACCGCGGCGGGATCCGGGCCGCCCGGTACGGGGCGTCCAGACCACCCGGGCGCGGCGCCGTCAGTTCGCGGCGACCACCGTCAGGATGCCGTCGCCATACGCCTCGCGCTTCTTGGCGCCGATGCCGGTGATCCCGTCGAGGTCGCCCACGGAGCTCGGGCGTGCGGCCGCGATCGCCCGCAGGGTGGCGTCGCCGAACACGATGTACGCGGGGACGCCCTGCTCGCGCGCTTTCTCGGCACGCCATGCGCGCAGCGCCTCGAACAGGTCGCGGTCACCGGCGGCCACGTCGTCGGCGCTGCTTTTGCGTGCGCGACTCGAGCCACCGCCGCCGCCCGTGCGACCGAGGGCATCGCGACGAAGCGGCACCGCGGTCTCACCGCGCAGGACACCGGCGGATGCCTCGCTGAGGGCGAGGGTGCCGTAGTCGCCCTGGGCCGCGATGATCCCGCGCGCCAGGAGCTGACGGATGACGCTGCGCCAGTCCTGGTCCGACAGGTCGGCCCCGAGCCCGTAGGTGCTGAGCCGATCGTGTCCCTGCTGGGCGATGCGCTCCGTCTTCGCACCGCGGAGGATGTCGATCAGATGGCCCGCGCCGAAGGCCTGACCACGCTCGCGCTGGAGGCGCACGATCGTCGACAGCAGCTTCTGCGCCGCGACGAGGCCGTCCCACGTGTCGGGCGGGGTGAGACAGGTGTCGCAGTTGCCGCACGGCTCGGATCGCTGCCCGAAGTAGTCGAGGAGGTTCTGCCGTCGGCATCCGACCGTCTCGCACAGGGCCAGCATCGCGTCGAGGTGCTGCCCGAGCCTCATCTTGTACGAACGGTCGCCGGGCGACTGATCGATCATGCGGCGCTGCTGTACGACGTCGCCGAGCCCGTAGGCCATCCACACGGTCGACGGGTCGCCGTCGCGGCCGGCGCGACCGGTCTCCTGGTAGTAGCCCTCGACGGACTTGGGCAGGTCGATGTGAGCGACGAAGCGCACGTCGGGCTTGTCGATGCCCATGCCGAAGGCGATCGTGGCGACCATGATGACGCCGTCGTCGCGGAGGAACCGTGACTGGTTCGCTGCGCGCACCGAGGCGTCGAGACCCGCGTGATACGGCAGGGCGTCGAGACCCTGCGAGCTGAGGTAGGCCGCCGTCTGCTCGACGCTCTTACGGCTCAGGGCGTAGACGATGCCCGCAGAGCCCTCGGGCTGCGACCGGATGAATTGGACGAGCTGGCGACGCGGATCGACCTTGGCGTCGATGCGGTACTGGATGTTGGGGCGGTCGAAGCTGGCGACGAACCCGCGGGCGTCGCGCAGGCGCAGACGCTCGACGATCTCTTGGGCGGTGGCCGGGGTGGCCGTCGCCGTGAGCGCCATGCGCGGGACGTCGGGGAAGCGGTCGGCGAGGTCGCCCAGGGCGAGGTAGTCGGGCCGGAAGTCGTGGCCCCACTGCGACACGCAGTGCGCTTCGTCGATGGCGATGACGCTGAGGCGACCGCGAGCGAGAAACGCGAGGGTCTGCGCGCCGTTGAGCCGCTCGGGGGCGACGTAGAGCAGGTCGAGTTCTCCGGCGAGGTAGGCCTGCTCGACGGCCTGCCGCTCGGCGGGCGCCTGTGTCGAGTTGAGGTAGCCCGCGCGAACGCCGTTGGCGATCAGGGCCTCTACCTGGTCGTGCATGAGCGCGATCAGCGGGCTGACCACGAGGCCGGTGCCCGGCCGCACGAGCGCGGGCACCTGGTACGTGACGCTCTTGCCGCCGCCGGTCGGCATGAGCACGACGGCGTCTCCGCCGCCGACCACGTGCTGCACGATCTCGGCCTGGTCGCCGCGGAAGGCGTCGTACCCGTAGACCTCGTGCAGGACCTCGCGCGGGTCGCGACCCGTGAAGTCGCGGACGGCGGGGAGCTCTCGTGCGGTGCCGGTGACCGCGGCGGCACGAGCGAATGACGACGACGGGTCGACGGGCGGCGGCGGCGCGTCGAAGTCCTCGGGAGGTGCGAACTGGTCGGGGTCCCAATCGGCCCCGGCATAGGGATCTTCGGGGAGGTCGTACGGCTCGGGCGGCGCGTCGGCGTACGACTCGGATGCGGCGCCGGGATAACTCACCCCCCAACGGTAACCCGGGCCACCGACACGCACACCGCCCCGGCATCCGTCGGGGGATGCCGGGGCGGGAATCGCTCCTGGGGAGGAACGACGGATCAGTGCGACGGCGGGGAGAACACCAGCTGGGAGGCGAGCAGTCCCTGCTCGCGGCTGACGATCTGGGCACGGCCGGGCGCCGCCCGCTCCGGCTTCACGCGGCCGATGAGCGCCCCCTCTTCCGGGTTGCCGCCGAGCAGGATGCCGGTGACGCCCAGGTCGGTGAAGCGCTGGATGATCGGATCGTACGCGGCACGGCTCGCCCCACCCGACCGACGGGTCAGGATGACGTGTAGCCCCAGGTCGCCTGCCTGCGCCAGCAGCGGCTGCAGCACCGCGATCGGGTTGCCCTGACTGGTGGCGACCAGGTCGTAGTCGTCGATGAGGATGAAGCCCTCGGCGCCCTTCCACCAGCTGCGCTCGCGCAACTGGGTCGGCGTGACGTCGGGCCCGGGGATGCGCGTCGCGAAGTACTGCGACAGGTCGTTCATGCCGCCCGTGGCCAGGTCGTGAGAGGTCAGGTACGCGCCGAGATACTCGTCGGGGATCTCGCCGAGCAGAGCGCGCCGGTAGTCGACGACGAAGATCTTCGCCTCGGCCGGGGTGTACAGCCGCTGGATCTCTTTGGCCACACCGCGCAGGAACGACGACTTGCCCATCCCCGAGTCGCCGTAGACGAAGAGGTGCGGCTCCACCCGCGGGTCGATCCCGAAGGGCGACAGCTGCGCCTCCTCGATACCGAGGAGCATGCGACGATCCCCCGGTTCGGCGAGAGCGCGCACCTCGTCGAGCGAGATGTTCTCGGGCAGCAGGCGAAGCTTTGGACCCGGCTCCCCGTGCCAGGCGTTCGTGATCTTGCCGATCATGTCGGCGACGCCGTCCGCGATGGTCGAGGGGTCGTCCGACCCGTCGATGCGAGGGACCGAGGTGAGCATCTGCAGCTTCGACGTGGCGAGCCCGCGGCCCGGTTGCCCCACCGGCACGTTGGCCGCCTGCTTGCGGTCGACGTCGGAGTCCGTGGGATCTCCCAAGCGCAGCTCGAGGCGCGTCTGGATGAGGTCCTTCAGGTTGGCGCGGATTTCGAGCCACCGGTTCGCGGTGACGACGACGTGCACGCCGAAGCTCAGGCCGCGCGCGGCGATGGTCTGCACGCGCGCTTCGAGCGGTTCGAACTCCGACCGCAGCGTCGACCACCCGTCGATGATGAGGAAGACGTCGCCGAAGCCGTCGTCGAGACGCCCCTCGCGCCGACGCGAGCGGTAGGTCTCGATCGAGTCGACCGCATTGCGGCGGAAGTACTGCTCGCGCGCATCGAGCACGGCCTCGACCTCGGCGATCGCACGGCGGACGGCCTCGGGCTCGGTGCGGGTGGCCACACCGGAGATGTGCGGGTGCTGCTGCATGGCGGTGAAGCCACCGCCGCCGAAGTCGAGCACGAAGAACTGGAACTCCTGCGGGGTTCCCGTCAGCGCCAGGGCCGAGACGAGCGTGCGCGCGAGGGTCGACTTGCCGCTCAGCGGCGAACCGACGATCGCGACGTGACCGGCCGCACCTCCGAGCGATACCGTGAGGTGGTCGCGGCGCTGCTCGAGCGGGATGTCGACGACACCGATCGGCACCGTGAGGGCGCCGGCGTCGCGCCAGCGTCGCGAGACGAGACCGAGGGCGGGGTCCTCCGCGAGGTCGGGCATGAGCTCGTCGAGCGGGGCGGGGTCCGCGAGCGGCGGGAGCCACACCTGGTGCGCCTCGGGGCCGCGGTCCTTCATGCGGTCGACGGCGATCTGGAAGGTCGAACGCTTGTCGGTCGCCGGGGTCGCGATCGCTGCGGGGCTGGCATCCGTCGTCTCTTCGACCGGGTCGTCATCGGGCTGGGCGAGAGCGGTGAAGACCTCGACGCGTGCGGGCCCCGTCGCCTCCGACTCGGGGTCGTCGATGTTCAGACGGGCGTTGCCCTTCGGCCGCCCGGAGACGTACGCCGCGCGGAACTGCACGAGGTTCTCGGTGTCGCTCTTGAGGAAGCCGACGCCGGGCTCCTGCGGCAGCGTGTACGCATCGGGGGTGCCGATGATCGTGCGCGATTCGGCGGCCGAGAAGGTGCGCAGACCGATCCGGTACGACAGGTACGTGTCGAGACCGCGCAGTTTGCCCTCTTCGAGACGCTGGGATGCCAGCAGCAGGTGGACGTGCAGAGATCGACCGACGCGACCGATGTTGAGGAAGCTGTCGACGAACTCGGGCTTGGCCGTCAGCAGCTCGGAGAACTCGTCGACGACGACGAGGAGGGCCGGAAGCGGAGCGAGGTCGGACCGACCGCCCAAACGTGCGGTCTCGTACTCGCCGACGTTCGCGAAGTTGCCCGCGGCGCGCAGCAGCTCCTGCCGCCGCACCACCTCGCCCTGGAGGGCGTCCTGGAAGCGGTCGACGAGAGCCAGCTCGCTGCCGAGGTTGGTGATGACCGCCGACACGTGCGGCATCTCGGCCATACCGGCGAAGGTCGCACCACCCTTGAAGTCGACGAGCACGAAGTTGAGCTGTTCGGGAGAGTGCGTCATGGCGAGGGCCAGCACGAGCGTGCGCAGCACCTCGGACTTTCCCGAACCGGTCGCGCCGACCATCACGCCGTGCGGGCCCATGCCCTGCGACGCGGACTCCTTCAGGTCGAGGACGAGGGGCGTGCCCGAAGGCTCCTGGCCGATCGGCACGCGCAGGCGGTCGCGCTCGAGACGGCGCGTCCACGCCTGGTCGAAGTTCACCGTCCGCACATCGGGCAGGCCGAGGAGCTCGGTGAGCTCCAGCTGACCCTGCGTGGTCGGCGCATCGACGACGACCATGGGCGCCGGCCGCAGCGGCATGAGCCGTCGGGCGGTGGCCTCGGCCTCGGCGACGGTCATGGCATCCGGGATGAAGGTCTGGGCCCGACCCGCTCCGTCGATGAATTCGGCGGGGGCAGCAACGGGCTTCTTCTCGGTGCGGCGGCCTCGCGCGACCACGGGTGCCTCGGCGAGCGCGACACGGGCGACGTGGGGGTCGTCGAGTTCGTCCCAACGCGTGGGGAGGTCGATCACCGTGACACCCTGCGCACCCTCGAGCCCGACGAGCGGGCTGTTCGTGGGGGTCTCGACGCCGTCGACGATCAGCACCACGTGCGGTGTCACCCCGCCACCGGGCGTGAATCGCGGACGCGTGGAGAGCTGCGGCGGCAGCATGTCGACGAGTTCGTCGAGGGATGCCGAGATCATGCGCGCGGGCCCGAGCCGGTCCTGCACGCGCGACGACATCGCGTGCGGGAGCCACTTCGCCCAGTCCCACGCGGGCATCTGCGCGGGACCGGCGAGGATCGCGATGATGACGTCCTCGGGGTCGTGCAGAGTAGCCGCGGAGGCCACGAGCGAGCGAGCCAGGCTGCGGACGGCGTCTTCGTCGGAGCCCACGAGCTCGATGCGCGAGTAGTCGCCGAGGGGGAAGCCCAGCGGCAGGTCGCGCTGCATCTCGTGCGTGAGCATGAAGCGGTGCGCGGCCGAGGCGGCGACCGGGTCGAGCTGGGCCAGCGGCGGGAGCTCGGGCGCCTCCAGCGTGAGGCTGAGCGGCTGGTCGGTCACCCCGATGCGGGCGAGGAGGAAGGTCTCGTCGCCGGGCTGGCGCTCCCAGACGCGC
The DNA here is from genome assembly GCF_031453395.1 of Microbacterium sp. SORGH_AS_0454. Classification (NCBI taxonomy): domain Bacteria; kingdom Bacillati; phylum Actinomycetota; class Actinomycetes; order Micrococcales; family Microbacteriaceae; genus Microbacterium; species Microbacterium sp. SORGH_AS_0454. The sequence goes on from NZ_JAVIYS010000001.1 coordinate 562,078, forward strand.
GAGCGCTCTTCGGCGATGAAGGGCAGCGCGGCCGGAGCCGGCATGATCCACCCACCGTGACGGCGCTGCTTGCGGGCGGCGACGCGCACGGTGTCGCGCAGGTCGGAGAGGTAGGCGAGGTACTCGCGCCGGTTGCCGAGCACCTGCGCGTTGCGCTGGGCGCGCTGACGCCACCCGTTCACCGCGACGAAGCCGAGCGACGACAGCAGGAACATGCCGCCGATGAGAAAGCCCGTCGGCCCGCTGTTCGAGATGGTCACCATCACAATGGCGCCCACGCTGCCGAGCATCGGCAGGAGGGAGGTCAGGATGCCGCTGCCGCCCTCGTTCGGGACGAGCTCGGGCGGCGGCTGGAGCACGATCCGCCCGTTGGGCAGGGACGGCGGGGCGATGCGCGGACCCGTGCTCACACCGGACCTCCGATCAGACGACTCAGGGTGAAGACGCGTTCGCTGAGGCGCACGCGGGTGCCCTCCTCGAGCAGGGTGCGCGAACCGGGGCGGAGAACGTGGACGGTGCCGTCGTCGTCGATCAGCTCGGATCCGTTGGTGGACCCCGCGTCGGTGACCCACGCCGTCTCGCCGTCGTGCTCGAGGCGCAGGTGCGTTTTCGAGATGAGGCGGTCGGGATCGTCGACCGAGATGAGCACGTCGTTCGGCTGATCGGCCACGGGGGCGCGACCGAAGTTCACGGCCGCGGGCAGGTCGAACTGCTCGCGCTGCCCCGTGTCGAAGACGACGAGCAGCTGAGCACGGCCGACACCCGGGGTTCGCACCGGGACGCTCGGCGTCGGGGCGGCGGGCTCGGGGGCGATGGTCGCGGGCCGCTCACCCGCGACGCTGGGCGCCTCGATCGCGACGATGGGGGCGTCCCAGGCCGGCGCGAGAGGCAGGGCCGCCGCCGAGGCGTCCATCCGCAGGGGCTCGCGGGAAGCGCCGGTGCGTTGCACCGTCGGCTCCGACAGGGCGCGGGGCTCATCGGCATCCGGAGCCTGTCTTCCGCGGGGAACGGACAGCAGAACGGTTCCCGCGGCACGATCGGCCCAGGAACGCCGACGGCCCGATCTGTCGAACGCCGCAGAGGCCACGACGACCCATGCGCCGGCCAGCAGCACGAAGCCGCCGAGCACCACGAGAAGGCCGCGGACGAAGGCCCGGCCGGCGCCCGGGACGACGGGCTCCTCGACGCGCGCGGTGCGCAGACCGAAGAGCAGGGCGCCGGGGGTGAGGCCGCGTCGCGCCTGCAGGATCCACAGACCGAGTAATGCCTCGGCGGCGACCGCCGCGCCCAACACGGGAGATGCCAGGAGGGATGCCACGACCGAGACGATGACCACGAGGGCCGCGTCGACGCTGAAGGCTCCGATGCGCACCCCCACCGTCGCGGGCGCGCCGAATGGCGTCAGCTGCGTCATGTCGCCATCATCGCACGCGCGATCTCCACCGCTCCGGCGGCGAGCATGCCCGCCGGAAGAGACAGGGCCGTGGCCAGCGCCTCGAAGATGTCGCCGGTGCGAGACCAACCGAGAGAACGCAGGCCGCGACCCACCGGGACGACCAACAGGGAAGACCCGAGACCGACCAGCAGAAGGATGCCGGCGAAGACGACGAGCATGTCGGAGGACACCCTCGGCAACAACGCCATCAGCACGGCGACCACCACGGCGGCAGCCCCCAGACGTTCCACCCAGCGCAGGAACGGCACGGTGCTGCGACGCGAGCTGAGCAAGAGAGCGAGGACGACCGTGGCGGCGAGCCCGATGCGCCCGCCGAGCACGACCGGGTTGTCGGTGTCGAAGGTCGGCAGCGCGGTGAAGGCACTGGCAGCCCCGGCGGCGATCAGGAGCACCACGCCTATGGTGAGGCGGGCCGTGGAGCGCTCGACCAGCGCGTCGGCGTCGTCGGCTTCGATCGTGCGCACCTCGTCGGGGAGGTTCTGCCGCACCGTCCACCGCGTGCTCTGGAAGCGGCCGTAGTCGATGAAGGTACCCGGGGCCACGTCGACGAGGCTCGACTGCAGCACGCGTTGCGCGACCGGCACGAGGCCGAGAGTCACGGCCGCCGGCGCCGATGGATCGAGGTGCATCAGGAGCGAGAGGCCCCACACGGCGGCGAGCACCGCGAGGACGATCGTCGCGGTACGGCTCTGCGCGCGCAGCGTCTCGGTGGCCCCGAGCACGCCGATGACTCCGACGACGACGGCGGCGGCGAGCAGCCCCGTGAAGACCGCGACGAGGGGGGCGGCGGCAGCAAGGCCCGGGACGACGGCGACACCGCCGCCGAACGCCAACGCGATGACCCCCACGACGGGGGCGAGGATCGCCGTTCGCGAGCGAGCGCGCAGGGCGAAGACGGCGCCCGCGACGAGAGCCGCGAGAAGGGCCAGCATCGCAACGGGCAGGCGCACCGAGGGGGACAGACCGTCACCGCCGACCAGACGAAGCAGGGCCAGGATGCCGCCTCCCGCCGCGAGCACCCACCATACGGCCGAGACACGCCTGGCGTTCGGCGCCGCGGCGGCGCGAGCGACGGCGTCGGGCAACGAGGCGCCGGGGTCGACGAGGACGAGGATGACGCCGTCGTCGAGCGAGGTCATCACGGTCGCCCGGTCGATCTCGCGGCCGGAGATGCCCACCACGCGAGTGCCGTGGGCGGTGTCGGAACCGGCGGCGCGCAGCACGTCGTCGACGCGGGCGCGCAACGGAACCACCAGATCGAAGCGGGAATCACCGTCGATCAACGCGACGCGTCGCCCCTGCATCACTTCCGCGCTCAACGGTCCCCCTCGTTCTCGCGCCCTCCGGCCCACGGGCCGCAACCGCACCAGCGTATCCGGCTCGCGCGGGCCCGTGTTGCCCTTTCCGCGGTTCACCGGGGATAAAGATGAGAGTTTTGTCATCTTTCAAATTGCGCAAGAGGCTTGAACCGGGGGGCCGGTTTACGTATGTTCGAAGTCCGGTGGGGGGCTCCGGTTCCTCCGCCGACGCCGTGTGCGGGTCCTCTATTCCCGTGCGCGTAACCGATCCGCAACGCCCGGGCGCGCCCGGAGGAACATCGAGGAGACACAGTGGCAGATCTCATCGCAGCCCAGGAGGGTGCGCTTCGTCGAGGGGCCGAAGCGGTCAACACCGCCAAGTCGGGCATCGACGAGCAGGTGCGCAAGGTTCGCACCGAACTCGACCAGGTGGCCGGCTTCTGGACCGGCGCAGCCGCCGGTTCGTACACGCAGCTCATGCAGCGTTGGAACGAAGAGACCACCAAGCTCAACAACGTGCTCGTCACGCTCGAGGACGCCCTCCGCGGCACCGAGCGCGACCAGGCCGCGTCGGAAGAGTCGCACCAGCAGACCATCGGCAACCTGGGCTCCCTGCTCGGCTGACCCCGCTCGACACGAAAGAAGGAACTCTCATGCAGTCCATGTCCGTTCGTCCCGAGCAGGTCATCGCGCTCTCGGGTCAGATCCGCAACGGTGCCTCCGGCATCCGCACCCGCCTCGACGAGCTCGAGTCGCAGGTCAACGCCCTCCGCTCCTCGTGGGATGGTGACGCCCAGACCGCGTACGACCAGGCCCAGGCCCAGTGGACCCAGTCCATCACGCGTCTGAACGAGCTCCTGCAGCAGATCGCCGGCAAGACCGACGAGATCGCCCAGGGCTACACCTCGACCGACAAGTCCGCCGCCGGCCGCTTCGTCTGAGTCGTCTCGAGCCGGCGGTCGCTGAGGCGGCCGCCGGCTCTTGCGGCCCGCGAGGGCCGCCGCAAGTTTTCCGCGCGGCAACATCGTCGCGTGCTCGCCGCACGCGCGTGAAGAAATGAGTGAAGTATGGGCTCCGTCATTCGGCTCGACAGCGAGTTCGTTCGCGCGAACGTGAGCAAAGTCGTTCAAACAAGCGACGAGCTCCCCGCAGCGACCATCATCGGCGTCGTCGACGGCAATGGAACCGAGCCTGCGGCCTCCCAGTTCACGCAGCTTCTCCGCACCCGTGCCGAGACACTCGGTGCACGCGTCGAAGAGGTGAGGCAATACATCGCGCAGAACGCAGCTGCCCTCTCGCAGGCCGTTCAGACGTTGGAGGAGCGGGACGAGATGAATGCGAGCGACGCACAACAGGTCACGGCGATCATCGACGCGGCATCGACGGCACCTCCGGCGGGCGTCTCGCCGGGTGCCTCTGCCGGGGGGCAGGCCGGCGTGCGCGGCGCCCTTGGCCTGCAGTGAAGCGGCATCCGCTCCGAACGTTCGGAGCAGTTCTCCTCGTCGCCGGGTTCATATCTCTGAGCGCTGCGACCCCGGCTTCGGCGGCGACGACCTCAGGGACGACCGGCCTCGACTTCTGGTGGGACAAGTACGGCGTTGATGCCGCGCATTCGGAGGGCATCACCGGCCGAGGCGTGAAGGTGGCCGTGCTGGAAGAGCAGATCAACCCGTCCCTTCCGGTGTTTGAAGGGCAGAACTTGCGCATCTCGGACAAGCCGGTATGCAAGGACCACCCTTCGATGACGTCTACCAACCCCGACAAGGGCACACGTCACGGCACGACAATGACAGCTTTGCTCATCGGCAACGGCACAGGATCCGGGGGAGTTCGCGGGATCGCTCCCGACGCTGAGGTCACTTTCTATGGGTACGGCCCGGACGATCGCCCGTGCTACCCAGATTCAGCGACCGAGACGGATATGACCGCGTGGGGCTATGGCGTCAAGCTCGCGGTCGATGACGGCGCGAAGATCGTTTACACGGCGGTAGGCATGGAGCGGCGCGAAGCGGACGCACCTGCCATCGCGTACGCCATCGCCCGGGGAGTGGCACTTGTTTCTGCGACGGCCAATCCCAGCGCCGCTGACTTGCTCGGCGCACCGATCACCGATGGCGGAGACTCGCTGAATGGGGTCGTCGCCGTATCTGCGATCGGACCGGACGGAGCCCTCCAGACCAGCGCGGACGGATCACCCTGGATCATTCCACAAACGACCGTGGTCGCCGGGGGCGACCGGTTCCCAGAGATCGGGACCGAATCCGGGTGGGACGGATCAGCGACGGCCACCGGGTCGTCGAATGCATCTCCCATAGTCGCAGGCATGCTTGCGCTCGCGGCTCAGAAGTTTCCGGAGAGCACGGGAAATCAACTGATCCAGGCGATGCTCGCGACGACGAACGGCGAACGACACGAGCCCTCTCGGACGGAAGACGGTTTCGGCTACGGAGCGGCGTGGCTCCCGACCCTGCTCGCCGTCGACCCGACGACGTTCCCCGATGAGACACCTCTCATGAATAAGAGCGCAGGGTTTCCGACAGCCGATCAGATCGCGGCAGCTAGGACGAACGGATATGTGGCCCCGGATCGAGGCCGAAGCTTCGACCAATACGCCGATGACAGCCCGACCAGCGGTTTCGATTTCTCATCCCTCGTGATGTGGGCCGTCATCGGGATCGTGGCCCTTGTCCTCATCGCGGCGGTCATCACCGTGCTCATCATCGTCACTCAACGCCGTAAGGCGAGAAAGGGGACATCGCCGTGACCGGTACCTGGGAACAGCGTTTGACGAACTTCGCCGAGGGAGGCCAGCCGTGGGACGTTCCCACGCGAGGCTCACTCGTCAACGGCTTGAACGCATTGCGGGAGGTTCTGAACCGCGTCGCAAGCGACCCCGGCATCACAGGAGAGGCCGGATCTGCCGCTCAGGCGAGATTCAGTGCCGCTGCGAGACAGATCGCTCAGCAAGTCACCTACGTCGAGGACGAGCTCGCTCAGCGGCTTGATCAAGCCAACGACGTTCGATCACGCGCGCGAGATGCGCTCGACACACTCCCCTCCGGCTCGCTCTCCGGGGGTCAGGAAGCTGCGGTCCGTGGCGCTGCTACCGGCGCGACTCTCATGCTGGGACCGATCTCCTTCCTCGCGGGAGAGGGGGCCGTCGGGCTGATCAACGGCTATCTGTCCGATCAACGGGAGGCCGCCGCGCGCTCCGCTATGGAGGGTTTCTCCGACGAGATGGATGCCGTCCAGGTCAGCGACCCCCCACCACTCAACTTCACCTTCTCCGAAACTGACACCGTCGAGCCAACCGGAGGCGGTACCGGTGGGGGCGGGGGTGGAGGCGGCGGACGCTCCGGTGGACGCAGTTTCGAGCAGTACCCCGACTGGGACACGTCCCCCGTCGCGACCCCCGGTGGCAACGGCGGCGGCAACTCGCAGCCCGAGTACAACGCGATGCCACAGCCGGGGGTCATCGGGCCACGACCTGACGGCCCGATCCACGGCAACACCCCCATCATCGACCTCGACACCATCAAGCCCGAGCCGACTCCGGACGGCTCGATCATCGGCACCCCGAACCTGCCCGGGGTCATTCCCTCGGCACCCGGAGGCGGTTCGCTCGGAGGTTCCGGCGGCGCCGGAGCGGGCATCGGATCCGGTCTAGGTGCGGGCCTGATCGCCGGCGGCGGCGGCGCGGCCGCACTCGGCAGCATCGCGCGTGGCGCGGGTGCTCCCGGAGGCAGCCTGTTCAGCGGTGCGGGCGGCACGGCAGCATCCGGCGCAGCCGGGCGATCGGGCGGCCTGCTCGGCAAGACCGCAGCAGCCGGCTCCGGCCTCGGAACCCGCGGCGTCGGCGGAATGGGCGGTGCCGCCGGCGGCGGCGCACCCGCGGCATCGACGGCCAAGGGTGCCGGTATGCGTGCTGGCGGCACGGCTGGCGGCGGCGCAGCAGGCGGCGGAGCCGCTGGTGGCGGCGCCCGCGGCGCCGGTTCGGGCAGCCGCGGCGTCGGCGGAATGGGCGGGCCCGGCTCGCGCTCCGACCGTCGCGACGAAGCATCTCGTGGGCTCGGCGGTCCCATCGCGCCCCGCATGGAGGACGATGAAGAGATCGGCCCCCGGTCCGAGAACGCCCAGGCCGGCGGACGCGACGAGTGATCACGTCCTTCGACACACTGAACGGTTCCGACAGGAGAACACGACATGTCTGACCGCATTTCCGCGGAAGAGGGAGCCCTTGCCCGGGGCTCCGAGGTGGTGAACGGCGCGCATGCCGACATCGCCGACAGCACCAGGCGGGTGCTCGCGGAACTCGACGAGCTGCGCGGCAACTGGTCGGGCGACGCGGCGAGCTCGTACGGCATCCTCGTCGAGGAGTGGACGGCGGGCGCGCGGAAACTGAACGACGTGCTCATCACCCTCAGTGCCGCGCTGCAGGCCACGGCCCGCGACCAGGACGCCGTCGAAGAAGAGCACCGCACGACCATCCACGGTCTCGGAACGATGCTGGGAGGCCAGTCGTGAGCGACTTCCGTGTCACGCCCGAATCGCTGCACGCTGCGGCTGCCCGACTCCGCTCCGAGAGTGCGCGTATCGACGCGACCCTGGGCGGCCTCGACAGCGAGGTCGCTCGCCTACGGGGACAGTGGGAGGGCGCCGCGCAGGCGGCGTACAACAACGCCCAGCAGCAGTGGAGCGCCACGCTCGAGCAGATGCGCGACGTGCTCCAACGCATCTCGAACGCCACCGACTCGATCGCGGACGACTACGTCTCCGCCGATCGTGCATCGGCGGCGCGTTTCCACTGACATCCGACCCCTGACCCACCGATAGGATTTCGGGGTCTGACCGCAGGGGGCTTCGGTCCGGAAAGAGGGGGCCGCAGATGGCTGACGTCATGAATGCGACACGAGCGCTGCTGCGGTTGTCGGTGCAGAGCGAGGGACGCAGGCTCGACATCGCGATTCCGGCGCAAGTGCCGGTGATCGAGTTCCTCCCGGGCTTCGCCCGGTCCCTCGGCGTGCTCGACCCGTCGATGACCTCGGCGGGATACGCGCTCCAGCGCTCGGACGGCACCAGCGTCGACCCGTCTCGCGGGGCCGCGGCGCAGGGCATCGTCGACGGCGAAGTGCTGACCCTCGTGCGCGGAGGTCTCGTCGCCCAGCCGCGCGTCTACGACGACATCGTCGAGGCCGTCATCGACGCCACCAGCCAGCAGAACCGTCCCTGGACCACCCGCGACAACGCGCGCACAGCCCTCGCGGTCAGCCTCGCGCTGCTCGGCGTGTGCGCCGTCCTCCTGCTCGCGGCCGGTCGCGCCCTCCCCTTCGGCGCTCTCGTCGCGGGCGGCGGAGCCGTCGTGCTGCTCGTCGTCTCGGCGGTCGTCTCACGACTCGGCCAGCGCGAGGCAGGTCAGGGCCTGGGGATGGCGGCATCCCTCTTCGCCGCCGTCGCCGGCTTCATCGCGATGCCCGCCTCCCTCGACATGTGGGGATTGCCGATGGCCGCCGCCGGCGGCGGAGCCTTCGTCATCGCCGGTGTCTCGCTCGCCCTCACCCGGGAGCGGGCCGAGCTGCAGCTCGCGCCCCTCGTGGCCGGCGGAGCGTTGGGCGTCACCGGAACCCTCGCCGCCTTCTTCCCCGCCCCCGCCGTCTGGACCCTCATGGTCGGGGTCGTCGCCACCCTCGCGGGGGCGCTGCCCTGGCTGGCCATCGGCACCACGCGTCTTCGCGTGGTGTCGCCCCAGAGCGACGCCGAGATGTTCGCCGACCCGCAGCCGATCGACGCCGACGACGTGGCCGCCCGTGTGGCACAGGGCAAGCGCGTCCTGATGGGCCTGCGCCTGGCCCTGGCCGCCGCCATCCTGGTGGCGACTCCTCTCGTCGCCGCGCAGAACGCCACCGGCGCTCTCGTGTGTGCCCTGGCGTTCGCGGGCATGATGTTCCCCTCGCGCCAGACCTTCGCCCGCTCCGGCGTGCTCACCGTCATGGCCACCGGCATCATCGGTCTCGTCGTGGCCGGGGTCGTGGCCTCGCTCGCCCAGCCGGGTCTGCGTGTGGGCATCCTCGTCGTCCTGGCCATCGCCACCGTCTGCGTCGTCACGGTCACGTTGCTCGCCCCCAAGACGCGCCTGCGGCTGATCCGCCTCGCCGACACCGCCGAGCTGCTCGTCCTGGCAGCGCTCCTGCCCCTCGCGGTCATCTCGTCCGGTCTGGCCTGACGCATGGCCACCAAGGGCGACCTGATCGAGGCGCAGAACTTCTCGCGCCGCCGCCTCCTCACCGCATTCGTCAGCGGCGCCCCCGGCGGTAAAGAGCTGCAGCCGAGCTCACCGCTGCGCGCGGTCATCGCCGCGATCGCCCTCACCGTAATCGTGGTGCTCGTCGGCGTCTTCTACGGGCTCATCCGCCCCGGCCTGCCGACCGGCTGGGAGAACGGCAAGCTCGTCCTCGTGTCCGACACCGGTGCCCGCTTCGTCACCGTCGACGGCGTGCTGCACCCCGTGATCAACACGGCCAGCGCCCGCCTGCTGCTCCCGGCGAACGAGTACGGCGTGATCTCCACCGACTCCTCGACCCTCGGCGGAACCCCCGTCGGCGACACCGTCGGCATCACCGGGGCTCCGGACGAGCTGCCTCCGGTTTCAGGGCTCATCAACACCGGCTGGAGCGCCTGCGTCTCCGACGACGCCGGTCTCGACGTGCGCATCTCCTCGGCCGCGGGCCCGACCCCCGCCACCGACCGCGCGGTCGTCGTATCGGTCGACGGCATCCTGCACGTGGTGCAGGGCGGCCGGAGCTTCGCGGTCTCGAGCGAGGTGGCGGACGCCGTGCTCCGCGCCGCCGGGATCTCGTCCCTCTCCCCCGTGACCGTGCCGGCGTCGTGGCTCGACCTGTTCACGGCCGGTACGGCCCTCACACCGATCACGCTGCAGAACTACGGCCAGCCCGTCGCGAACACCTCACTACGCGTCGGCCAGGTCATCCGACAGGCCGGCGCCGCCGAAGACGAGCGTTTCCTCGTGCAGACCGGCGGCGTGCTCGAATCGCTCTCGCCCCTCGCCTGGCAGCTGTACCAGTTGGGCAGCGGCGAAGCTCTCAAGGGCAAGGTGACCGAGGTGACCGCGGATGAGATCCGCAGCCTCCCCACCGCGACGCAGGGCCTCGGCGACGAGTGGCCCCGGGTCGGATTCGAGACCGTCCCCTCGGGTCAGCGTCCCTGCGCCGTGCTCACCGCCGGCGAGGGCCAGGCCACGACGACCCTGGCCACGCAACCGACCTCGACCGCCGTCACCGCCGGCATCCGGGTCGATCCGAGCCACGGGGCTCTCGTGCGCGCCGGCGGACGAGGCGCCGACAACACGAGCATCCTGACACTGGTGGATGCCACGGGCACGGCGTTCCCCCTCCCGGGTGCGACCGACGACACCATCGCGCGGCTCGGCTACTCGACGAACGACGTCGGCTCGATCCCCGACGGGTGGACTGCTCTCCTGCGCACCGGCCCCTCGCTGAGCGAGAGCGCGGCGCAGCAGACGCCGGAGACGAAGTGACCCTGCGCTCCCGCGCCGCTCGCCTCGCAGCCCTCGCTGCCGCGGCGGGGGTGGTGCTGATGGGCATCCCGTCGCCGGCGTCCGCCGTCGGTCCCTCGACCGGCGTGTTGGCGGCGACGACGCAGAGCCAGTGCACCGCTTCGACGCGTATCCCCGACGCGCCCACCGCGCTCGCGTCGCTGCAGAGTTCGTCGGCGTGGCCCCTCACCCGCGGGGCGGGCGTGACCGTCGCCGTCGTCGATTCGGGCGTCGCGGTCAACCCGCACCTCGACGCGTCGGTGATTCCGGGCGTCAACCTCGTCCCCGACGGCACCGACGCCTCCGGACGCACCGACAACTACGCGCACGGCACCGTGATCGCCGGTCAGATCGCCGCCCAGCTGATCTCCGGTTCAGGAGTCGAGGGGCTGGCACCCGACGCGAAGATCCTGCCCGTGCGGGTCTACGCCGGCATCGAGAAACAGCTCGTCGAGGCGGGGTTCGGCCCGAACACTGCGCGGATGGCCGAGGGCATCCGCTACGCCGCCGATCAGGGCGCGCAGATCATCAACGTCTCGATCAGCACGAGCGAGAAGAACGCGGCCCTCGCGGATGCCGTGGCCTACGCGCAGCAACGCGGCAGCCTGGTCGTCGCGAGCGCCGGCAACCGCTCGAACAACGACTCCCCCGAGCAGGACGACAAGGACGGGGCGCGTTACCCCGCGGGCTTCTCCGGCGTCATCGGGGTCGCCGCCGTCGGCTCGGGCGGCGTCGTCACGAAGGCGAGCATCCACGGCCCCCACGTGAGCCTCTCCGCTCCCGGTCAGGCGGTCGCCTCGTCATGGCCTCTGGGCGGCGATTGCGTCGTCGGGGCCGACGAACCCGCGACGAGCTGGGCCACGGCCTACGTATCGGCCGCCGCGGCGCTCGTGGCGTCCGCGCACCCCACCGAGACCCCCGCCCAGTGGGCGTACCGGCTCGAGGCGACCGCCGTCCGCGCGCAGCCCGACACGCGCTCCAACATCTCCGGATGGGGCGTCGTGCAGCCCTACGACGCGATCGTGATGGTTCCGGGGACGGGCCTGCGGGGTCCGAAGAGCCCCTTCGTCGCCGCCAGCCCCTCCGCCTCCCCCACCGCGACCCCCGAGGCGGTCTCGGTGGTCATCGGACCGGGACCGGATGCCGCGGCCATCACGACCGCGACGGGCATCGGCGTGGCCGGACTCGTCGCACTCGGCGCGATCGGTGCTCTCGCGATCTACGTCAGTCGTCGCCGCGAAGAGGCGACTCCCCGCCGCGCCGCCCCCACGGGCCGCGGGCTCTACGGGCCCGAAGAGCAGGAATAGCTGAGCGGCGGCAGGAGCCCACCGGCCGCGAGCCCTATCGGCACGATCCGTGAATCGGTCGCCGTCGCACTCAGACGGTCGCCGGTCGCAGCTCGACACGCGCGTCTCCGAGACGGAAGCGCGAGGTCGCGATCGCGGAGGCACCTCCCGGAACGCGCTCGGTGCGCCCGTCGTCGTGGATGAGGGTCACCCCGTTCGTCGAGTCGAGGTCGATGATGCTCCAGCCGGTGACCGTCCACTCGAGTCGTGCGTGCTGCTTCGACATCGTCCGGGTGTCGTCGGCGACGGCGATGTATTGCACCGCGTCTTCGCCGTTCCCCGGCTTGCGCCCCAGAATCACCGTGCGACTGGTCAGCGCGACGCGGCTGCCGTCGGGCAGGGCGAGGGTCCACTCGCCGCGCCGGCGCGAGCGCGGACGGGCCGTCTGCGTCAGCTCGTCGAGGGGAGCCGCCGCCGCATCGCCATCGGTCTGAGGGGCGGCCGTGGCGTCCGTGGTCTCGGCCACATGGTCGAAGCCGGTGTCATCGGGCGAGGGCGCCGCAGACGCGTCGGACGAAGCCTGCTGCGCGGGCGCAGCGGCCGGAACGGGCGACGAGGTCGCGGCGGGAGCGGCCTCTGCGGGCGCGGAAGCCGTGGGCGCCTGCTTGCCGGGAGCGGCTGCGGAAGCCGGCTGAGCTGCAACCGGAGACGCCGGAGCAGGTGCCGACGCAGACGGGGGAGCCGCAACCCCCGCCGCCCCCGTGTCGAGGGCCGCGGCAGCGATCGGTGTCGCCGGTGCGCGGGTCAGCGCCGGCTCGGACCCCCCGTTCGACGCGGGCGTCTGCGCCGCGCCCGTCGGAACGACGCCCGGATCCGCCTCTTCTGCAGCCGCCGACCGACGTCGCGAGGGGTGGAGGGACGTGCGCTCGAGGTCCTCGTCGATGTCGACCGGCCCGGGCAGCACGGGCACCGCGACCGGCTCGACCACGGCGGCGGTCGAGCGGCGCCGACCGGCGGTCGCGACCTCGGCCGCGCTCGTCCCGGGAATGGTGGTGATCGGGCCGGATGCCGTCTCACTCAGAACGATCGGACGTTCGTCGGCAGTGTCGCCGGCAGGCGCGGCATCCGTTCGAGGACGCGCCGAGAGGATCGTGGCCCACACGGGCGGAAAGATCACGGCGAGAGCGGTCGTGCCCGCTCCGCGCCCCGCAGCCTGCCCGATGCGGTGGGCAGCGGTCGCCTTGAGGACGAGACCGTAGACGTTGACGCCGGGAACCACGAGGAGGACAGCGCGGACGGGGTCGAGGCGACCGAGGCGGAAGATCTCGGCCTCGTTGAGCAGCGGGATCCAGGCGCGCCAGGGCTCTCCCCCGTGCGCGGCGAAGACGCGCGACAGTCCGATGGCGTACCAGACGTACAGCGCGATCACCGGCACGAGAATCGCGCCCGCGATCGCGGCGATAAGGCTCAGAACAAGCATGCGTCCCCCGTCGGCAGTCTGCTTCGACGCTACCGTGCGGTGCGGCGCCCCGTCAGCCGATTTCGCGCGTCAGCGCGCTCGGGGGAACGACCGACGCCGCGTCGATGTCCACGCGCCGCGCGCAGCAGCGCGTGCACCGCACGTACCGCAGGAGTCCCTCGCTCGTCCGGTGCGTCGACTCCGTGAGCCAGGCGTGCTCGTGGAGGGATGCCGGGGCGATTACCGGGAGGGTGCGCGAGGAGGTCATGACCCCAGCGTGATGTAATGCCGTTATGCATCTCAACCCTTACGGCGAGTACGCGGTCCTGCTCGCCGCCTCGCTCGCGAACGACTGGCCCGCCGATCGCGACGGGATCGAGCGCCGCACGATCGAGATGGGGATGACGATGACGTTCCCCGTGGCATCCGACGATCACGAGCGCACCCGGGCCGTCATCGACGACTGGCTGCACGTCGTCGACGAGACCAATCCCGACGCGCGGGCGGCCCTGCTCAACGCCCAGATGGCAGCCGTCACCGCCTACCCGCGCCTCACCGATCACGACGGCGAGGGGTGGCACCTGCACTATCGCGACAGCGACGAGGCCCTGCCCCGCGTGCTCGCCGCCGTGATCTCGGTCGGCACCTCGCTGCACCTGGTCACGCGCGGCATGAACCGCCTCTCCCGCTGCGCGGCCGATCCCTGCACGAACGTCGTCGTCGACGTCACCCGCAACGGTCGTCAGCGCTATTGCTCGGTGCGCTGCGCCAACCGCGCCGCCGTGCGGCGACACCGCTCGCGCGAGGCGTCGTAGCAAACTCCCTCGGGTATTCCGAGGGGATGGCGGAACACCCGCACGCGCACGTACGTTGCTGTCGTTACCGACGACAGGAGACCCCATGGCCGACGAACTGACCGTGACCCGCAACGACGACGCCCGCCGCTACGAGATCCACGTGGGCGACGAGCTCGGCGGCTTCCTCGAGTTCCGCGCGATCGACGACGACCGCACCGTGCTCCCCCACACCGAGATCGACCCGTCGTTCAAGGGACGCGGCCTCGGCTCGGCCCTCGCCGGCGAAGCGCTGTCCGACCTCGCCCGACGCGGCGGCAGCGTCATCCCCTCGTGCCCCTTCGTGGCGCACTACCTGCGCGAGCACGACGTGGCCGGCCTGGTGGTCGAATGGCCGAACGACGACGACGCCGCCGACTCGGCGGCACCCGGCGAACCCGCGTGACCCGGCTCGACGTCGCTCCCCCCGAGGCCGAGGGACCTGTCGACTGCGACGGCCCACGCGCCCTCGTGGTGGCGGCGCGAGAGGTGCCGCTGGGCGGCGTGCGCGGCATGGAGGTGCACCGCACCCTCCCCCACCGCGCGCTGCCCATGGTCGGCGCGTGGTGCTTCCTCGACCGCTTCGGCCCGCAGGACACCCTCATGCGCGTCGAACCGCACCCGCACATCGGCCTGCAGACGGTGACGTGGCCGATCGTCGGCGAGGTGAGACATCGGGATGCCGTGGGCAGCGACGTCGTCGTACGCCCCGGGGCCCTCAACCTCATGACCAGCGGCGCCGGCATCGCGCACTCCGAGTACTCGGTGGGCAAGGGTCCGATCCCGCTCGACGCCCTGCAGCTCTGGGTGGCGCTTCCCGAGTCGCGTCGTCACAGCGAGCCCGCGTTCGAGCGCCACGAAGACCTCCCCGTGCTCGATCTCGGCGAGGGCGCCGACGCGGTCGTCGTGATGGGCGAACTCGGCGGGACCACTTCGCCCGCGACCGTGCACACCCCCCTCGTCGGCGCCGAAATACGCCTGCCTGCGGGAGTCGCGGTGCGCATCCCCCTCCGTCTCGACTGGGAGTACGCGGTCTACGGCATGACGGGAACCGTCGAGGCGGTGACGGGAATGGATGCCGTCGACGCCGACGCGGCGAGACGCCCGGGCTCTGCGCCGGAGGCGGGACCCACGGCATCCATCGATCACACCCGACTGGTCTACCTCGGAAAGGGCCGCGACCACCTCGAGCTGCGCAGCGAAGACGATGCGCGCGTGTTCCTGCTCGGTGGGGAGCCGTTCGAGGCCGACATCGTCATGTGGTGGAACTTCGTGGGCCGATCGCACGACGAGATCGTCGCAGCTCGCGAAGCCTGGGAAGCGGGTACGGCCCGCTTCGGGCCCGTGATCGACCACGGGCCCGAGCGCATCCCGGCCCCGCCGCTGCCGGCGGTGAAGCTCACACCGCGTCGGCGCCGCAGCTGATCCGAACGACACCGCGGCGCCCGAGCCGAAGCCCGGGCGCCGCCGCGTCGATCGATGGCTACCGCAACACGATGAACGCGCTGCTCGCGCGTGACGACTCCACCGTCGCGCTGCCGCCGTAGACCGCCTTCACGAGCTTGACCCCGCGCGTCTGCGGATCGAGGGCGATGGTCGCCTTCCCGTCCTGCAGGGTTGCGACGTAGTCCTTGCCCGCCACGGTGACGGTCACATCGCCCTGGGGTGCGGGACCGCTGAGCGGCCGCACCTTGACGGTCAGCGTGTACGCGTCGCCGGTACGGCCGACCCAGGGGTCGACGGTGACCGTCGTGAACGAACCGACCACGACCG
The DNA here is from genome assembly GCF_031453395.1 of Microbacterium sp. SORGH_AS_0454. Classification (NCBI taxonomy): domain Bacteria; kingdom Bacillati; phylum Actinomycetota; class Actinomycetes; order Micrococcales; family Microbacteriaceae; genus Microbacterium; species Microbacterium sp. SORGH_AS_0454. Next base: position 577,753 of record NZ_JAVIYS010000001.1, read on the forward strand.
GCACCCCGGCGCTGTCGGCGGTCGCCGTCAGCCCGTTGGCCGGAGACGTCGCCGTGACTCGCACGGCGAGTACGCGCCCGAGGTCGGTGCGCTGCACGCGGTACGACGCCGACGTGGCGCCGTTCACGGGCTCGCCGTCGCGCAGCCACTGGTACGTCGTGGTGACGTCGGCCGGGTTCCACGTGCCGGGGGTGACCGTGAGGGTGCGTCCGAGCTTCGCCGTGCCCGAGATCGTCGGGGCATCGACGATCGCCGGAGCGGCTTCGCCCGAGTCGACGGTCAGCACCGTCTGCACGTCGGAGTCGCCGTACCGCACGAGGCCGAGGTAGCGGGTCTGCGCCGCGAGCCCCTGCCACGACAGGTCGTACGACACCGCCGCGCCCTGCTCGACGGGGAGCGGGTTCGGCGTCGCCGTCAGCTGCCCCTCTCCGCCGGGGGTGACGTTCGCGTAGGTCATGTCCCACGTGAACGGTCCCGTGGACGAGTACAGGTTGGCCTCGATGAGGTACGTCCCCGCAGTGGGGTTCGGCAGCGTCACCCGCTCGTCGGCCGAGGCCGTCGCCGAGGTGAAGCGCTCGTAGTACCGCAGGTCGTCGGGGCTGACCACGCGCGAGACGAACAGATCGAGGTCGCTCCCGGTGTCGTCCGACGAGTCGAGGTCGAAGCGCGAGAGAGTCGTCCCCTCGGGCACGTCGACGGTCCACCGCACGTAGCCGTCGGCGTCACCGGAATCTTGGTTTCCGGTGTGACCCTCGACGGGATTGCCCGGGTCGGTCAGCAGCGTCTGAGCCGCGAGGCCCGATACCGTCAGCGGCAGCTCCCCGCCGACGCCCGGGAGGATCTCGACCTTCGTCGAGCCGGACAGGCCCGTACCCGAGACCTCGGCCGGAGCCTCGGCGGTCGCGGGGCGGATGACGATCGGCGAGCGCACCTGCGTGCCGTCGCCGGCCCAGGTGAGGAAGCCGCTCGTCCACTGCTCGGCCGCGGCGTCCGTGCGCGAGAACGTCACGGTGAACGTCTTCTGCTCCCCGGCCGCACCGAACTCGAGCGTCGACGGCTCGACCGTGGCATCCACCCCGGGGACGTCGACGGATGCCGAGAACGTGCCGGCCTTCGTCGAGGTGACCGTGCGGGTGACGGTCTGCGGCTTCGCGAGCGAGCCGATCGAGATCGACGCGAGATTGAGGTCGCTGCCGTCGATCGGGGCGACGCCGAAGTCCTCGAGGCCCTTGCCCTGCAGGAACGCCGCCCAGTCGGCCGGACCGTTGAGGTACAGCAGGCCGGGATCGAAATACTTCGTCGGGTCCACGTGCCCCGCGCCCTGCGCGAAGGGATCCTGTGCGGGAGCGCCCTCGGCGTCGACGGTGTCGTACGCGGTGGTCATCATCGCGGACTTCACCTCGGCCGGGGTCGCGAGCGGACGCTCGCCCAGGTACAGCGCGCCGAGACCGGCGACGTGCGGCGACGACATCGACGTCCCCGAGAGGAACTCGAAGGTCGGAGCGGCGCCGGGGGCGTTCGCTGCGGCGGCGAGGATCGCGACACCGGGAGCCGACACGTCGGGCTTCAGGATGTCGCTGCCGTCGGCGAGCATGGGACCGCGGCTCGAGAAGCCGGCGACCTGCGGCGTCGGCGTCGTCTGACCAGTCACGTTCTCGCCGACGAGGGTCGCCGTGGCATCGGCCGTGCCGCGCACGTAAGCGAGCAGGGCGTCGCGATACCGGGCGTCGATGTGCACGGTGGGCACCGAGTGGAAGTCGTTGTCGACCGAGGCGGGGGTTACGTTGACGAGGATCATGCCCACACCGCCGGCGTCCTTGACGGCCTGCGACTTCTCGACACGCGCGTTCTGACCGCGGTCGCACACGACGATCTTGCCCGCGGCCTTCGCGGGGTCGAGCGATCCGATCAGGCACAGCGCAGCGCCCGCGGGATCGGCTCCGGATGCCGCGATGTCACCCGCGTAGACCACGGGGGCCGTCACGTCCTGACCTTCGCGGACCGACACCGTGGCACCGGCGGCCTGGAAGCCGTCGGCCAGCTTCACGGTTCCCTCGTAGGTGGGGATCGTCGAGGCTGCGACCGTCGTGTACCAGGGCGAGGCGTGGTCGGCGGTCGAGGCGCCGGGACCGGAGTTGCCCGCCGAGACCGAGACGAAGACGCCCGCCGCGGCGGCGTTGAAGAACGCCTGGTCCTCGAGCGAGAGGGTCGTGGTGGCGGCGCCACCGCCGATCGAGTAGTTGATGACGTCGACGCCGTCGGAGACCGCGGCGTTGATCGCGCCGAGCAGGTCGCTCAGGGCGCAGACGTCGTCGGTGGTGACGAGGGGGTCGGGCCCCGCCCAGCACGCCTTGTACGCGGCGACCTTGGCGGCCGGAGCGACCCCCGAGATGGCGCCGAAGTCGACGCCCTCCACGCTGGCGTCGACACCGTTGTTGCCCGCCGCGGTGCTCGCGGTGTGGGAGCCGTGCGCGTCGCCGTCGCGCGGCGAGCGGTAGTCGGCCTCGAAGGTGAACCCGGTGGCCGCGGCACCCTGGTCGAAGTAGCGCGCGCCGACCAGCTTGGTCGAGTAGTCGGAGAGCGACCAGCCGTTGCCCTCGGCCACGCGCGGCGAGCGGAAGTCGGTGCCGTCGCCCTTGCGGAAGACCACGTCGTTGCCGTCGAGGTAGGGCTGGGAACCGGCGGCGGTGCCGAGCGGCTCGCCCGCGAACGCAGGGTTCTCGGGCGCGATGCCGGTGTCGACCACGCCGACGACGACGCCTTCGCCCGCGGAGCCGATGCCGCCGATCCGGTTCCAGACGCCGTTGTCGCCCTCGAGGCCGAGGAACTCGGTGGAGGGAACGGCGACCGGGTGGCGGATCTCGTCGGGGACGACCTTCTGCACGCCCTTGGTCGCGGCGAGCTTGGCCGCCTGGTTCGGGTTCATGCTCGCGCTGAAGCCGTTGACGGCGATCGTGTAGGAGTTGTCGGGGCGGACCCCCGCCTCGTCGGCGACGTTCTGCTGCCGATCCTCGAGGAAGGCGGAGTACTTCCGCACCTGCGGCGAGTCGGTGTCGAGCCGCGCGTCGTCGGACTTCGTGGCATCCAAGCCGGGCTCGCCGCCGTCGTAGGTGGCGACGGGGGCCTCGTCGAGCACGACGATGTACCGGCCGGTGGCCGATTCGATGGGTGTGGGGGGCGTCACCCCCTCGCCCACTTCGGCAGCCTGAACGGCTGTGGCTCCGGCAACGGTGAACAGTCCGGCCAGGGAAATGGCCGCGACCGAACGCAGGGTTCGACCCATCGTGCGCTCCAAACGGGGGGATGAATTGAGCGATCTGCGCGGCAACGGTGGCGCGCGTTGCACAAACATAACTCAGAGCGCTTTCATCACCAACGTTCAGTTTGAGGGCGTCCGGAAACGGCGTGATCCGCCGCCGTACGTCGCACCGCGGCGCGGGGGTGACGGCATCCGGCCCCCCTAGACTCGACGAAACCTGAGGAGGAGCTATGCCCCGGCGCCGCCGCACCGTCGCGCAGCACGCCCGTCTGCGATCGCCCCACCCGCTCGGTCAGCTCGCCAAGCTCCTCGCCGTCGCCGCGGTGGTCGGTGTCGTGTCGACCGTCGGGGTGGTGTCGTACACCGCATACGACCTCACGGCCGACTTCGTCGAAGAGGCCGTCGTCGTCGAGAATCAGCCCCCCGTACCGCCCGACTTACGTCAGCTCGCGGGCGGGGTGAACATGGTGCTCGTGGGTATCGACGCGTGCGAAGAGGAGCTCGTCGCCCTCCTCGGCGAGCGCTGCGAGGGCGCGGACGCCGGTGGACGTCTGAACGACGTGACGATCCTCGTCCACATCTCCGAGGCGCCGCGAAAGGTCACGGTCGTCTCGTTCCCACGCGACCTCATCTTCGAGGCACCGGCGTGCGACACCGCCGACGGAGGACGCTTCGGCGGCGGCACCTTGCAGATCAACCAGCTCTACACCTACGGCGGGCTGTCCTGCGTGATCACGGCGGTCGCCGACATCAGCGGACAGTCAATCCCGTTCGGTGCGATGGTCACCTTCGGCGGCGTCATCGAGATCACCAACGCGATCGGCGGCGTCGAGGTGTGCCTCGCGAGCGACATGCGCGACCGGAACACCGGCATCGACTGGAAGGCCGGCCCGCGCACGATCCAGGGCGTCGAGGCCCTGCAGTTCCTGCGCACCCGCTACGGGGTCGGCGGGAGCGATCTGGCCCGAGTGGGAAACCAGCAGCAGTACATGTCGCGTCTGGCGCGCAAGCTCGTGAGCGAAGACGTGCTGTCGAACCCCTCGACGGTGCTGAGACTGGCATCCACGGGTCTTCGCAACGTCACGCCGACCCAGAGCCTGACGAACCCTCTGACGCTCGTGCAGGTGGCATCCGCCGTGAAGGACGTGCCCTTCGAAGACATCGTGTTCGTGCAGTACCCCACCGTCACCGCCGGTTCGGATGCCAATCGCGTGGCCCCCGACTACGCGGCCGCCGAGGTGCTCTGGGATGCGCTGCGCGAGAATCGCTCGATCGAGGTGACCGGCAGGGTGTCCGTCAACGACGGCACCGTGGTCGCCGATCCCGCCCCCGGCGAGGAGGCTCGCCCGACGCAGAACCCCTCGGTCGAGCCGGGCGAGGTCGACCCGGACACGGGCGCCGTCGCCCTGCCGTCCGCGATCACCGGCTCGAGCGCCGCCCAGCAGACCTGCAGCGCGGGCGTCGTGAACTGAGTCAGTAGGTCGGCGCCGCGGACAGCCCGAAGAACTCCTCGAGGGTCGTGAAGCCGCCCTCGTGATAGGCACGGGCGAGCTCGGGACCGATGTAGCGCAGATGCCACGCCTCGGGCTCGTAGCCGCTGACGCTCTCGCGCCCCTCGGCGTAGCGGGTGATGAAGCCGTACTCCCAGGCGTGCTCGCGCACCCACGCGCCCTGCGGCGACCCGGCGACGTCGTCGAGCGTGCGGCAGGAGCCGTTGCAGGGGACGATGTCGACCGCCATCCCGGACTGGTGCTCGCTGAACCCCGGGCGCGCGCTCTCTCGATCAGCCTCGGCGACGCCCCCCACGGCGACTCGTCCCGCGTAGGTGGACTTCTGGGTCGTGTACGAGCGGTAGGCGCTGAGGTAGCCGATCTCGCCGACTCCGGCGTCGGAGGCGGCCTTCACGAGCGAGGTGAGGGCGGCCGCGGCGGGGGCCCGAAGCGCGGAGTCCTCGAGGGCGCGCACGTTGGCGGGCATGACGAGGTCATTCGGCCGGTAGTCGACAGGGTCGTAGGGGCGCTGCTTGTTGACGACGAGCCACTCTCGGTTCGGGTCCGAGAGCGAGACGCAGGGAGCGATCCCGGATGCCACCGCTGCGCGGAACGCCTGACCGCCACCCGCCGCCTCGATGGTGGCGGCGTCGTCGCTCGACGCGAGGGCGGCGGTGAAGGCGGGATCGTCACAGGGAGTCGCCGTAGCGGCGACGGCGGCGAGCTGAGGAACGGGGATCCCGTCATCGGCGACGAGAGGCGGGCCGGCGAGCTGGGCGACGGCGTCGGATGCCGCGTCGGATTCTCCGCCGGATGCCGCGGCGCCGATCGCCACCGCACAACCGGCGGCGACGACCACGGCCGCGACGACCACGGCGAGACGGCGCCTCAGCAGCACCGGGGAGAATCGACGGATGCCGCGCGGCCCGGGCGCGGCGGCATCGAACGCGCCGATCCGGCCACGACGCCGGCCGCGGGTCGGAGCCTGCTCGGCGGGGGGCGCGCTCGTCGAACACGGCGGGGAGGGTGAGCGCCGCGGTCGCGAGCCTTTCGGCCTCGGCGCGCGCGGCGCGGCGTGGCGAAGTCTCGGGATCGTGGCTGGTCATCGACTCCATTCTCGCGCGCGCATCCTGAGCGGTCGACCCGGGTGACGGCGGGCTCGGCGAAACTCGTGCACGTTGACGATTCTCGTGGCCGCGGCGTTGCCATTTCGTCGAACATGTGTTCGACTATTCTCATGAGATGGCAGGGGCAGCAGCTGGGCGTCGACGACACAGCCGCGCTCCCGGGCATGGAACGAATGGACGGCCTCGTCCGCTCGGTGACGACCCCGGAGTTCGCCGGGATGACGTTCCACGAGGTGCTCTGCAAAAGCGCACTGAATCGCGTCCCTGGCGCCTCGGCCATGCCGTTCGACTGGACGGTGAATCCCTACCGAGGCTGCAGTCACGCCTGCTCGTACTGCCTCTCCCCGGACACCCTCATCTTAAAAGCGGTACGGCCGACAGGTCCCCCTGTCGGATATCCGCGTCGGAGACGAGATCATCGGCACCGAGAGGGGATCGCGATACCGCCATTACGTGCGAACAACCGTTCGCGCGAAGTGGACCACTCGCAAACGCCTCCATCGCGTCACCCTCGCGGATGGTACCGAGATCGAGGGCAGCGCAGACCACCGGTTCCTGACGGAGCGCGGGTGGAAGCACGTCACCGACTCCCCCGTCGCGGGCCGACAGCGCCCTCATCTCACCGTGTCGAACCGTCTGCAGGGTTTCGGAACGGGTGCCCACACCTCCGTGGAGGCGTCGGGTCCGGACTGGCGCCAAGGGTATCTGACCGGCATGGTGCGCGGTGACGCGATGATCTTTCACAAGACCTACGACGACGGGAATCGAGCCCGCGAGATCCACCGATTCCGCCTCGCCCTGGCCGATCGAGAGGCGCTCGATCTCGCAAAGGAGCTTCTCGAGCAGATCGGCATCGTCACGATGATCCGCCCCTTCTCCGTGCCCGCGCATCGCCGGCCCATGACGGCTCTTCACACGGCAAAAATGCAAGATGTCGCGCGTCTCGAGGACTACATCGCGATACCGCGCTTGCGAAGCCGGGAGTGGATGGCTGGTTTCCTCGGGGGCATCTTCGACGCGGAGGGCTCGTGTTCGCGCGGGATCGTGCGAATAAGCAACGCGAACGAGGAACTTCTCTCGCTGACCGAAGAAGCTTTCGCCGCATTCCGCTTCGACGCTGTTCGCGAACCCGCTCGTCCGAACGGTGTGTCGAGTATCCGCCTTCGCGGAGGGCTCACCTCGAGACAGCGATTCTTCGATACCGCCCGACCGTCCATCACGCGCAAACTCGATGTCTGCGGAACAGCGGTCAAGACCAGCGCGGACCTGAGAGTCGTGAACGTCGAGGACATCGGCTACGACATCGACATGATCGACATTACGACGGACACCGAGGACTTCGTCGCGAACGGCGTCATCAGCCACAACTGCTTCGCTCGAAAAACTCACGAGTACCTCGACCTGGATTACGGGGCCGACTTCGACTCGCAGATCGTGGTGAAGGTGAACGTGGCCGACGTGCTACGCACCGAGTTGCGCCGGGGGTCGTGGGCGCGCGAGCCCGTGATGCTCGGGACGAACACCGATCCCTATCAGCGGGCGGAGGGGCGCTACCGGCTCATGCCCGACATCGTCGGGGCCCTCACCGACAACGGCACCCCGTTCTCGATCCTCACCAAGGGCACGCTGATTCGGCGAGACCTTCCTCTGCTGTCCGAGGCCTCGCAGCACGTCAAAGTAACGCTGGCGATGTCGATCGCCGTCTTCGACGAGACGCTGCAGCACTCGATCGAGCCCGGGACGCCGAGCGCCGATGCGCGGCTCGAGACCGTGCGCGCGGCGACCGCCGCGGGATTCCGGGTGACGGTGTTCCTCATGCCGATCATGCCGCACCTCACCGACTCGGTCCCCGCTCTCGACGACGCTCTGGCGCGCATTCGCGAGGCCGGTGCGGCGCGTGTCGTATACGGCGCACTACACCTGCGCCCCGGCGCGAAGCAGTGGTTCTTCGAGTGGCTCGAACGCGAGCACCCGAACCTCATGTCGTCGTACCGCGGGCTCTACCCGGGAGTCTCCACCTCGGCGCCGAAGGCCTATCGCACGTGGCTCGGCAAGCGCATGCGACCGCTGCTGCGCATGCACCGCCTCGACGGGTGGGACGAAGACGATCACCCGCGCGGCCGCCCGCAGCCGGGGTTGGCCGCCCGCACACCGCCTGTCAGCAGCCTCGGACCCGTTCGCCGCACCGGGGTCCCGGCATCCGTTCGCCCCCGCGTCGCGCCTGCAAGCGAGCCGACCCTGTTCTGACCTGCCGATTCTCGGCGCGGGAAACGCGCAAAGCCCCCGTCGCGGAGGCGACGAGGGCTTTGCGGGAGGGATCTACGCGTCGACGTTGGCCAGCTGACGACCCGACAGCTCTTCGAGCACGTCGTCTCCCAGCTGGGTCTCTTCGAACGGCGCCTCGATCTCGGCACGGTCGAGCAGTTCGGTCATACGACGGCGGCGCTGGCGCGTGATCAGAGTCACCACCGTGCCGCTGCGGCCGGCGCGGCCCGTGCGGCCAGAACGGTGCAGGTACGTCTTGTACTCGTCGGGAGCATCGGCCTGGATGACCAGGTCGATGTCATCGACGTGGATGCCGCGGGCGGCGACGTCGGTGGCCACGAGCACGTTCACCCGACCCGAGGTGAGCTTCTCGAGGTTTCGTGTGCGCTTCTGCTGGTTGAGGTCACCGTGCAGAGCGACCGCGGCGATGCCGGCGTCGTCGAACTGCTCGGCGAGCATCTCGGCGTACGCGCGGGTGCGGGCGAAGACGAGCGTCTTGCCCTCGCGGTCGACGAGCGAGTCGAGGATCTGCGCTTTGTCGCGGTGCTCGATGACGAGAACGCGGTGCTCGATGGTGCTCGAGTCCTGGTCCTCGCCGGCGACCTCGTAGACGGCCGGCTCGACGAGGAACTCGTCGACGAGAGCCGCGACCTCGCGGTCGAGCGTGGCCGAGAAGAGGAGCTTCTGGCTGTCCTTCTTGGTCGCGCGGAGGATGCGCTGCACGGGCTCGAGGAAGCCGAGCTCGCACATGTGGTCGGCCTCATCGAGGACGGCGACCTGCACCTGCGAGAGGTCGAGCTTGCCCTGGTTCAGTAGGTCTTCGATGCGGCCGGGGGTGCCGATGACGATGTCGACACCCTTCTTGAGCGCACCGACCTGGCGCGCCTGGGGCACGCCGCCGTAGATCTGCGTGGTGAACAGGCCGACGCTGCGCGCGAGCTCCTGCACCGTGCGGTCGATCTGCAGCGCGAGCTCACGCGTGGGGGCGAGGATGATCGCCTTCGGGGCGCGACCGAACTCGCGGCGCTGACCCGCCTGCGAGCGCAGGATGCTCTCGACGAGCGGCGCACCGAAGGCGATGGTCTTACCCGAGCCGGTGCGGCCTCGGGCGAGGACGTCGCGGCCCTCGAGGATCGGGGCGACCGTGGCCGCCTGGATCGGGAAGGGGCTCGCCGCCCCCAGACCGGCCAGGGCGCGGACGAGGTTGTCGCCCAGGCCCAGCTCGGCGAAGCCGGCACCGGTCACGGTCGCGGCGTCCACGGCCTGCGCCTGCAGACGCTCGTGCACGACATCGACGCGCTGCTCGTGCTCTGCGGTGCGCTGGGGGCCACCGTTCCAATCGCTGCGGCTCGGGCCGTCGTTACGACGGGGACGGTCATCGCCGTTGAACGAGCGGGCCGGACGGTCGCCGCGGTCGAACGAACGCGCCGGGCGCTCACCCGCGTCGCGACGAGGACGCTCGTCCCGATCGAACGAACGGGCGGGACGCTGCTCGAACGAACGGGCCGGACGGTCGCTGCGGTCGAACGAACGCGCCGGGCGATCGCTCCGGTCGAACGAACGCGCCGGACGATCACCACGGTCGAATGAACGGGCGGGACGCTCACCCGCGTCGCGACGAGGACGCTCATCACGATCGAACGAACGCGCCGGACGGTCGCTGCGGTCGAACGAACGCGCCGGACGATCGCTGCGGTCGAACGAACGGGCGGGACGCTCACCCGCGTCGCGACGAGGACGCTCATCACGATCGAACGAACGCGCGGGACGATCGCTACGGTCGAACGAACGCGCCGGACGGTCGCTCCGGTCGAACGAACGCGCGGGACGCTCACCCGCGTCACGACGAGGACGCTCATCACGATCGAACGAACGCGCCGGACGATCGCTGAAGTCGCGGCGCGGACGCTCGTCGAACGAACGCGCGGGGCGGTCGTCGCGGGCCGAGGCACGGATGCCGCGAGCCTCGTCGCGACCGGCGCGCTCTTGGGGGCTCCAGCGACGCTTCTCGGACGAGGCCTCCGCCTCGGGGCGATAGCCGCGGTGACTCGGGCTCTTGCTGCCGGGTTTGGCCGGCGCCTCGGTACCGGGCCGACGCTTGCGGTCCTGGAACGAGGTCTTGGCGCCGTAGCGGGGCTCGAAGTTCTTGGCGGCGCGACCGCCGGCGGGCTTCTTGTTCTTGGGCATGGGGAAACTTCCTGGGTTCTGTTCGCGCGAAACAGCAGCGCCGCTCGTAGCGGTGCGATACCCGGACTTCCGTCGGCCGGGGGCCATTCACTAAAGATGGTCGAGGCCGCGATCGCGTCCTGTCCATCGGCCCCTTGGACTCACAAACCCATCCGCGCATCACGCGCGGTGCCCAGAGCCGACCGGCCAACTGTACAGCCCACGCCTGTGAACGGCATCCATGTCCCCATCCGCGCGAACTCACCGCCCCACAGCCGCACAACGTGGGGGGACATGCCTGCTTCGCCCCCGGCAGACACCCGCCCTGCACGAAGATGGATGCATGGCAGATACCGACGCCCACCCCATCACGGTGGCGATCGAGCGGCGCATCGACCCGACGCGCACCGCCGAAGCGACCTCCTGGATGCAGGCCGGCACCGACCTCGCGACCGCCTTCCCGGGTTTTCTCGGCTCCGGCTGGGTCCGCGCGGGAGAAGACAGCGACCTCTGGTACATGCTGTACCGCTTCCGCGACATCACCACGCTCGAGGAGTGGGAGAGCTCTCCCCAGCGACAGTGGTGGCTCGACTCGGGCCGCCCCTTCGCTCGAGAAGAGCGCAGCGAGCGCCGCACCGGCATCGAGGGCTGGTTCGACGCACCCCATGGATCCGTCCTCGAGGCGGCGACGGCGACGGATGCCGGAACGCAGCCGATCCATCAGCCGCTGCCCGCGGCTCCCCCGCGTTGGAAGCAGGCCGTGACGATCTGGGTCGGATTCTTCCCCACGAACCTCGCGGCGTCGTGGCTGCTGGGGTTCGTCCCCGGGTTCGCCGAGATCCCGCTCGTGCTGCGCGTGCTCGCCACGACTCTCATGCTCACCCCCGTCATGACCTACGCGGTGCTCCCGTGGGTCACCCGTATGCTGCGGCCGTGGCTGCAGCGTCCGCCCCGCTCGCGAAAGGCCTCTTCATGACCGCCGACCCCACCGGACACCGCTTCCACCTCCGCGGCGAGCACTCATCGGCCGAGATCGCACAGGTGGGCGCAGCGTTGCGCGCGCTCACGGTCGAGGGCGTCGATCTCGTACCGCGCTATGCCGACGACCTCCCCACACCCGCGGCATCCGGGGTCGTCCTCGTCCCGTGGCCGAATCGCATCCGCGACGGCAAGTACTCCTTCGGCGGCGAGGATCTGCAGCTCGCGATCAGCGAGCCGAAGTTCGGCAACGCCAGCCACGGGCTGCTGCGCTTCGGCACTTACCAGCCGATCGAGCACACCGACGAGCGGCTCGTGCTCGCAGCCGACGTCGTACCGCAGACGGGTTACCCCTTCCACCTGCGCACGCGTGTCACCTTCGCTCTCGAGGCCGACGGCCTGCACGTGACCCACGACATCGAGAACGTCGGCGCGAAGACCGCTCCCCTGGCGCTGGGCGTCCACCCCTATCTGCAGATCGGCGGGGTCCCCACCGAAGACCTCGTGGTGCACTCGACCGGTACGACCACGCTGGTGCTCGACGAGCGAAACATCCCCGTCGACGAGGTACCGGTCGGTCCCGCCGACGACCTGCGCGATGGTCGACGTCTCGGCGATGCGTCGCTCGACAACGGGTACCGCGGATTGGAGAGGGATGCCGAGGGTCGTGCGCACCACACCCTCACCGCTCCCGACGGCCGGAGCGTGCAGCTCTGGCAGGACGCGGGCTTCCGCTGGGCGCAGGTGTTCACCACCGACCGGTACCCCGGTCATCCCCTCGCCGTCGCCATCGAGCCGATGACGGCACCCGCGAACGCGTTCGCCACGGGGATCGACCTGGAATCGCTCGAACCGGGCGGGAAATTGACCCGGGAATGGGGCATCCGCTTCACCTCCTGACCATTCTTGTCCCCCAAATGGGGGACAAGAAAATGCCCATATGACCTGGGACTTTCTCAGACAAGCCCTTTCCCGATTGGGCGGCGCGAACGATACCATGAGCCCTGACGGTTTCCGTCAAGGCCGGGGGCGGCAATGGACCGAGGTTTTCCCCTGGTTCATACCCGAATGAGCCGACGGGGGCCGAGGGTCCCGCGATGTGGGGGGATTCTCGTTCCGTCCTGAGGAAAGATCCCCCACATGAGCACCGCGCTCCGCTCCGCCGTCCCCTTTTCACTCCCGGTGCCGCGTCTGGGTGGCCTGGCACGCCGCCTCGATGCTGTTCCGACGGTGCACGTCGGCGCGGCGGCTCTGATCGTCCTGGTGAGCGGCCTGCTCCTGTCGATCGCGACGACGAGCGACCCGCTGTGGTGGCAACTGCACTTCAGCCAGCTGGGGATCTTCGGCGATCTGTCGAGCGCATTCTTCAACACGACGCTCAAGGTCAGCGGAATGATCGTCGTGGTGTTCGCCTTCCGCGTCCGGCGCGATGTGCGACGCGTGGGCCGTGGCCCGGTCCGTCGCGGCGCGGCCACGGTCGCTTTCATCTGCCTGAATGTCGTCGGCGTCAATCTCGCCCTCGTGGGCTGCATTCCCCTGAACACCGACAAAGACCTTCACGACAAGGTCGCAGGCTCCATGGTCCTCGGCTTCCTCGCCCTACTGCTGAGCGCGCCGTTCCTGTTCCACCGCCTCGGAAAACGCATGGCCATCGGCACCGGGATCGCCACCGTGTGGCTGATCATTTCGATCGCCCTGTTCGTCTCGGCGACCATCAACCTGGCCCTGTTCGAGACCATCTCGTGCGCGGCGATGTTCGCGTGGTCGGGGATGTTCACGCACATCCTCGCTTCGGCGACGGCGGCCACGTCGAAGCAGACGACGACCCCGCTCGCTTCCGCGCGGCACACGCCCGTCCGTCGCGCGCGGCTGTCGCGCGCGCGGGGCGCCGCCCTCACCTCGACGACGAGCAGATCGCCACGTTCCAGGCCGACCTGGCCGCTCTCGGCTACGCCTTCCAGTTCATCACGCTGGCCGGTTTCCACGCCGTGAACCACTCGATGTTCGACCTCGCCCGCGGCTACGCCGAACGCGCCATGAGCGCGTACGTCGAGCTGCAGGAGGCCGAGTTCGCCGCCGAAGCCCACGGGTACACCGCCACGCGCCACCAGCGCGAAGCGGGCACCGGCTACTTCGACGTCGTCTCGACCGCCCTCAACCCCGCCAGCGCCACCCTCGCCCTGGCCGGCTCGACGGAAACCGCCCAGTTTCACTGACCCCCTCTTCCCTTCCCCACCCCTTCCCCGCCCCGCCCTGGTCGCGATCCGGGCTTGAGTGTCCAGAACACCCGGACCTTTCGAGAATTCGTCCGGGTTTCTTGGACACTCAGCACGGGTCGCACCGGACAGCGGGCGGGGAGAGCGGGCGCCACGCACAGAAAGCCACGACCATGACCCTCATCACCTCTCCCCCGCCCACCGCCACCGAAGGATCACGGATGCCGGGCACCCCGGCATCCGCCCCGCACCTGCGTCTCGAGCGCTCGCTCGAAGGGCGCGACGGCGAGATCCTCACGCCCGCGGCCCTCGCCTTCCTCACCGAGCTGCACGACCGTTTCGCGCGGCGCCGGCACGACCGCCTCGCCGCTCGCGAGCGCCGCCGCTTCGAGATCGGCACGGGCGACGACCCGCACTTCCGCGCCGACACCGCGCACATCCGCGATGACCCGTCGTGGCGTGTGGCGGGGGCCGGTCCCGGACTGGAAGACCGCCGCGTCGAGATCACCGGCCCGACCGACCCGAAGATGACCATCAACGCGCTGAACTCCGGCGCGCGGGTGTGGCTGGCCGACCAGGAGGATGCCACCTCCCCCACCTGGCGCAACGTCATCGGCGGTCAGCTCTCGCTGTTCGACGCGATCCGCGGGCAGCTGTCGTTCACGAGTCCCGAGGGCAAGCGCTACGAAGTGACCGCCGAGCGCACACCGACCATCGTGATGCGCCCGCGTGGATGGCACCTGCCCGAGAAGCATCTGACGTTCGTCGATCGCGCGGGGCGCGAGCTACCGGCATCCGGATCGCTCGTCGACTACGGGCTGTACGCGTTCCACAACGCCCACGCGCTGATCGCCGCGGGTCGGGGGCCGTACTTCTACCTGCCGAAGATCGAGTCGGCCGAAGAGGCTCGGCTCTGGGACGACGTGTTCTCGTTCACCGAGGAGCGTCTCGGCCTCGCCTACGGCACGATCCGCGCGACCGTGCTCATCGAGACGCTGCCCGCGGCCTTCGAGATGGAGGAGATCCTCTTCGCCCTGCGTGACCACTGCGCGGGACTGAACGCCGGGCGCTGGGACTACATCTTCTCGATCATCAAGACCTACCGCGGACGCGGGGCGCGGTTCGTCCTACCCGACCGCAGCGAAGTGACGATGACGGTGCCGTTTATGCGGGCCTACACCGAGCTGCTCGTGCGCACCTGCCACAAGCGGGGCGCGTACGCGATCGGCGGCATGAGCGCGTTCATCCCCAATCGCCGCCGACCCGAGGTGACCCAGGCCGCGTTCGAGAAGGTCGCCGCCGACAAGCGGCGCGAGGCCGGCGACGGCTTCGACGGCACGTGGGTCGCGCACCCCGACCTCATCTCGGTGGCCCGCGCCGAGTTCGACGCGGTGCTCGGCGAGCGCGAGAACCAGCTCGACCGCCTGCGCGAGGACGTATCGGTCGAACCCCGGCAGTTGCTCGACCTGCGCATCGGCCTGCCGGTGACCACGGCGGGTGTACGCGGCAACGTCTCGGTGGCGATCCGCTACATCGAGGCGTGGCTGCGGGGGCTCGGCGCGGTGGCGATCGACGACCTCATGGAAGATGCCGCGACCGCCGAGATCTCGCGCTCGCAGATCTGGCAGTGGATCCACCAGGATCGCGAGACCGCCGAGGGCACCGCGATCACCCGAGCGTTCGTCGAAGGGCTGCTCGACGAGGTGCTGGCCGAGGTGCCCCGCTCGAACGGCGACCGCTTCGACGACGCCGCAGCGGTGTTCCGCGAGGTGGCGTTGCGACCGGAGTTCCCGGCATTCCTCACCCTGCCGGCGTACGCGAAGTACCTCGACTGACGCCGGCCGCGTCGCGCGAGCCCCCGCCCCGCTTCGAAAAGGGGGCTCGCGTGGCGCGGCGACCGGTTCTAGGGGCGAGCCGGATCCATCGGCGCGAAGCCGCGCAGGCTCTCGCGCGAGGTGAGCCGCGAAGCGGCGAGCGAGCCCGCGACGGCCAGGAAGATCGGCAGCAGCAGCGTGAAGCCGGTGTCGGTGAACTCGATGATCAGCGCGATCGCGGTGAACGGCGCTCTCATGTTGGATGCCAGGAACGCCGCCGCCGCGACGATCGCCAGGGCCGTGCCGTCGGCACCCGGCCAGATGACCGCCCACCCCGCGGCGGCCGCCGCCCCCAGTGCCGCGCCGATCGCGACGGAGGGCTGCAGCGTGCCGCCGATCGCGCCGGAGCCGAGTGAGACGGTGGTCGCGACGTACTTCAGCACCGCGAGGGCGAGCAGGAGGAGCGCCGGTTGCGACAGGTCGAAGCCCGCGGTCGCCAGTGCCCGGCCGTTGCCGAGGATGAGCGGAAAGGCCGCGCCCAGCGCTCCCACCGCGGTGAAGGTGAGCGGCAGCACCACGAGCAGCTTCCAGCCCGTGGGCCGGAACCTCGAGAGCTTCTTGGTCACGGCCGCGAAACTCGAGGCTCCCCACCCCATCAGCGGCCCGATGAGCAGGGCTGCGACCAGGAGGGACGGATTCACCTCGAGGGATGCCACGTGGTACAGCGACTCCTCGCCGACGAGGGGGCGGGCGACGAGGGTCGCGATCGTGCTGACGCTGAGGGCGACGACGGCCGCGCCCACGCTGAACTGGGCGAGGAGGATCTCGACCGCGAACAGGGCGCCCCCCAGCGGCACGTTGTAGACGGCGGCGAGACCGGCGCCCGCGGCGGAGGCGATGAGGATGCGGCGCCAGCGCGCGTCGAGGCGGAACCAGCGGACGATCTTCGATCCCGCCATGGCCGAGAGCTCGCGCGGGGCGACCTCCTTGCCGATCGAGGCTCCCATCGCGACCGAACCGACCTGGAGGACGGTGTCGAGGAGTGTCTCCCAGAACGGCATCCGGGATCCGTCCACCCCCTGCTCGACGGTGGCGAGCTTGCGCCCGAAGCGACGGAGCAGGTACCACCCGAGGGCGGCCACCACACCCGCGCCGCCGACCGTCACGATCGGGAGCCACCAGACCGAGGGGTATGCGAGACCGTCCAGGAACGGGCCCTCCTCGTGGCCCCATACGAGGTGTTCGAGGGAGTGGACGATGAAGACCAGGAGCAGCACCGCGAGACCGGTCGCCAGACCGACGATGAGGGTCGCCACCCCCAAGCGGACGAGCGTTCCCAGACCTCGTCGACGAGAGGGCAACAACGTGGGGGTTTCAGCGATCACCCCGCCACGGTAGTGGACCCGTGTTTCGTCTTCCGCACGCAGCGCTCGAGGTCATACCCCTCGGCGGGAGCGAGCGTGAACAGTAGGCTCGGAACCGTGACTTCCCGCGCCCCGCTCTCCCGCAAGCTGTCCGCCATCGCCGAGTCCGCGACCCTGAAGGTCGACGCCAAGGCCAAGGCCCTCCAGGCCGCCGGCCGACCGGTCATCTCGTACGCGGCCGGAGAGCCCGATTTCGCCACCCCGTCCTTCATCGTCGACGCCGCGGCGAAGGCGTTGCAGGACCCCAAGAACTACCGGTACACGCCGGCCGCCGGTCTTCCGGTGCTGCGTGAGGCGATCGCCGCCAAGACGCTGCGCGATTCGGGCCTCGAGGTCGCGCCGTCGCAGGTCATCGTCACCAACGGCGGCAAGCAGTCGGTGTACCAGGCGTTCCAGACCGTGGTGAACCCCGGCGACGAGGTGCTGCTGCCGGCTCCCTACTGGACGACCTACCCCGAGGCCATCGCCCTCGCCGAGGGCACTCCCGTCGAGGTCTTCGCCGGTGCCGACCAGGACTACAAGGTCACGGTCGCCCAGCTCGAGGCCGCGCGCACCGACAAGACGACGACGCTCGTCTTCGTGTCGCCCTCGAACCCCACGGGCTCGGTCTACACCCCCGAAGAGACGGCCGAGATCGGCCGCTGGGCCCTCGAGCACGGCATCTGGGTCATCACCGACGAGATCTACCAGAACCTCACCTACGAAGGCGCACGGGCCGTCTCGATCGTCGAGGCCGTCCCCGAGCTCGCCGAGCAGACCATCCTCGTCAACGGCGTCGCGAAGACGTACGCCATGACCGGATGGCGCGTGGGCTGGATGGTGGGACCGGCGGATGCCATCAAGCTCGCCGGCAACCTGCAGTCGCACCTGTCGAGCAACGTCAACAACGTCGCCCAGATCGCCGCGGCCGCCGCCCTCGACGGACCGCAGGACGAGGCGGAGCAGTTCCGGCTCGCCTTCGACCGCCGTCGGAAGCTGATCGTGTCGGAGTTGGCGAAGATCGACGGCGTCGAGGTGCCCAACCCGCTCGGCGCGTTCTACGCCTACCCCGACGTGCGCGGCCTGCTGAACCGTTCGTGGGGCGGCGTCACCCCCACCACCTCGCTCGAGCTGGCCGACCTGATCCTCGAGCAGGCCGAGGTCGCCGTGGTGCCCGGCGAGGCCTTCGGCCCGAGCGGCTACCTGCGTCTGTCGTACGCCCTGGGCGACGACCAGCTCCTCGAGGGCATCCAGCGCCTCCAGCGCCTGTTCGCCTGAGTCCTGACGTCCGGCGGTGCCGGTCGCCCGTCGTGGTGACCGGCACCGCTGTTCGTCGACCATCGCGCGGCGTTCGCGGGGACGCCGCGCCGGCGCTCTCACTCCGAACCGTCGCGCGGAGATCGCCGCCGACACGCCGATCTCACGGCATCCGGACCCGGCACGTCACCCACGAACTCCGCCGGACGGCACAGCACGACCGGGCCAGCAGGAATCGAGGCGGACCGGACCGTTCCGCGGAGACCGAGACGGACACACCGACCCCACGGCATCCGGCCCGGCACGTCACCCACGAACTCCGCCGGACGACACAGCACGACCGGGCCAGCAGGAATCGGGGCGGACCGGACCGTTCTGCGGAGACCGAGACCGACACGCCGATCTCACGGCATCCGGACCCGGCACGTCACCCACGAACTCCGCCGGACGGCACAGCACGACCGGACCAGCAGGAATCGGGGCGGACCGGACCGTTCCGCGGAGACCGAGACGGACACACCGATCCCACGGCATCCGGCACGGCACGTCACCCACGAACTCCGCCGGACGGCACAGCACGACCGGACCAGCAGGAATCGGGGCGGACCGGACCGTTCCGCGGAGACCGAGACCGACACGCCGATCTCACGGCATCCGGACCCGGCACGTCACCCACGAACTCCGCCCGACGGCACAGCACGACCGGGCCAGCAGGAACCGGGGGCTAGAGCTCGACGTTCACCAGGACGGGCTCGGGCTGCAGCACGAGGCCGAACTCCGAAGCCACACGGTTCTGCACGAAGCGGGCGAGCTCGGCGATCTCGGCCGCCGTCGCCTCGCCGCGGTTCGTCAGGGCGAGCGTGTGCTTGGTCGACAGGCCCGCGCGCGAGCGCGGGAACCGGAAGCCCCGGCGAAGCCCGGCGTTCTCGATCAACCACGCCGCGCTCACCTTGACGTCGCGCGACACGATGGGGGGCGGGGGCAGGATGCCGTCGAAGGCGGCGAGGGGGATGACCGTCACGGGATCGAGCACCGGCGCGAGGGGCCACTTCGGGCATTCCGCGGGAAGGGTGCGAGCGAAGGCCTCCGACACGATCGCGTTCTGGAAGAACGAGCCAGCGCTCCAGGTGTCGGGGTCTTCGGCGTCGAGCACCATGCCCTTGCGGGCGCGGGTCGCGAGCACGTGGTCGCGGATCCACCGCAGCGACACCGCCTGATCGGCCTCGAGGCCCAGGGCACCGCGCAGTTGGTCTCCCGCGATGGGCCGCTCCTCTGCGCCCACCCGCTCGAGCTCGAGCGTCACCGACAGGATGACCGCGGGCCGCTCGGGCACGGACCCGTAGTGGTGCTTCAGCACCGAGGTGCGAAAACCCAGGCCGAGCTGCGTAGCCGGCACGGTCGAGACCTCGCCCGTCGACTCGTCGATCAGCTCCACCTCGACGAGGGTCTGCACGATCTCTTGGCCGTAGGCTCCGACGTTCTGCACGGGCGCGGCGCCGACCGTGCCGGGGATGCCCGACATCGCCTCGATCCCCGCGAGCCCGCGTTCCACCGTCTCGGCGACCAGGGCGTCCCAGTCGTGGCCGGCCTGCACCCTGAGGCGCACCGTGTGCGCGCTCGACCCCGGAAGCTCTTCGATGCCGGTCGTCCGCACCCGGATCACGGTGCCCTCGAACGGCTCGTCGCCCACGAACAGGTTCGACCCGCCGCCGAGGACGAACCACGGTTCGCCCTGCATCCACACCTCGCGAAGGGCACCGACCAGTTCGTCGGGCGTCGTGGCCTCGATGAGACGGGCAGGTTCACCCCCCGTGCGGAGGGTGGTCAACTGCGAAAGGGGAACGGGGGCGACCTCGGGCATCAGGACAACCGCACCCGCACCTGCGCCTTGCCGAGAACGGTGGTCTCGGCGAACGTCACGGTGAGGTCGATGCGCGCGGTCTCGTCGTCGACGGCCGCGACCTTGGCGCTGACGTGCAGGTCGGCTCCGGTCTCGGGGTCGACCACGACGGGACGAGTGAAACGCACGCCGTACTCGGCGATGCGTCCGCTGTCGCCCAGCGCCTCGGCGAGGGTGCCCACCGCGATCCCCATCGTGAGCATGCCGTGCGCGAGCACACCGGGCAGGCCCACCGCTGCGGCGACGTCGTCACGGTAGTGGATGGGGTTGAAGTCGCCCGAGGCGCCCGCGTAGCGGACGAGCGACTCCCGGGTCAGGTGCACCGACCGCTCGGCGATGACGTCTCCGACGGTGAACGCGCTCATGCTCCGGCCTCCCCGGCGAGAAGGACACTGGTGGTGGTCACGACGTGGGCGCCGTCGGCATCCACGATCTCCGCCTCGCTCGTGATCATGGCGTTGCCGCCCATGGTGCGGATGCCGGTGACCGACTGCGTCGCGACGAGTTCGTCGCCCGCGACGATCGGTCGCGTGTAGCGGAAGCGCTGCTCCGCGTGCACGAGACGCGACAGCTCGATGCCCGAGTCGGGGTCGGCGAGCAGTTGCTGGAGCGCGAGGTCCTGGACGACCATCGCGAAGGTCGGCGGAGCCACCACATCGGCGTACCCGAGGGCACGGGCGGCCTCGGGGTCGGAGTGCTGCGGGGCATCGGCGAAGACGGCGCGGGCGAACTCGCGCACCTTCTCGCGGCCGACCAGGTAAGGAGCGGTCGGCGGGAAGACTCGACCGACGAGTTCGGGGTTCACGGGCACGCCCCCAGTCTACCGAGCGGGCCCGTGGGGCCGGGGTGGGTCAGCGCTGGTGGCGACCGCGCACGGCCTTCACGGCGATCTGCGAAGCGATGAACACGAGGAAGATCGAGAACAGCACGTTGGCGACGAAGGGGTCGACCGCCTTGGCGATCTGCGCGCCCACGGCGGT
The DNA here is from genome assembly GCF_031453395.1 of Microbacterium sp. SORGH_AS_0454. Lineage (NCBI taxonomy): Bacteria > Bacillati > Actinomycetota > Actinomycetes > Micrococcales > Microbacteriaceae > Microbacterium > Microbacterium sp. SORGH_AS_0454. The sequence goes on from NZ_JAVIYS010000001.1 coordinate 598,608, forward strand.
CGTGGCGCAGGCGGCGAGCCCGACGCAGAGCGCCGCCGGCAGGTCGACGTTCGACCGGCGGAGGTTGCCGACCGTCCCCGACACCGCGGTCGGGATCATCATGAGCAGCGAGGTGCCCTTGGCGACCAGGTCGCTCGTTCCGAAGAACAGCAGGAGGGCGGGGACCACGATGATGCCGCCGCCGACGCCGAGCAGCCCCGCGAGGATGCCGGTGATCACACCGAGCACCGCGAGCCCGGGGCCGGTGATCCAGGTGAGTTCGAGCTCGGCGTCGCGAGAGGGGATGACGAAGTAGAGGCTCACGATGACGGCGAGGAGGAAGGCCACGAACGACCAGCGCAGGGCCGTCTGCGACAGCTTCGGCAGCAGCCACGTGCCGATCTGCGCCCCGCCCACGGCTCCGGCGGCGAGGATGAGGGCCGGCAGCCAGGCGACGTGGCCGTCGACGGCGTAGGTGATGACGCCGACCGACGCCGTGGGGACGATCGCGGCGAGCGAGGTGCCCGCGCCGAGACGCTGGTCGAAGCCCAGCAGGAGCACGAGCAACGGAACGATGACCGTGCCGCCGCCCACACCGAAAAGGCCCGACATGAGCCCCGCGAGTAGACCGACGCCGACGCAGACGACGTAGAGGCGAGCGGTGCGGGGCGGGCGGATGGCGGTCGTCACGGAGCGATTCCTCGAGGGTCGGGGCGAGACCGATCCCGCCGGCATCCAGTGTCCCACCGGTGCGCCCCGTCCCGAACGCCGCGGGAGAAGAAAGCGGCCCCCGGTGGTCCGAAGCCGCGTCCACCGGGGGCCGTCGCCCTCACAGATCAAGCAGGACGGTGACCCGAACACCGGACTGCGACCACTCGCGTGAGGGTGCGACAAGATGACGATAAATCCCGCCGTTCCCGGGCGGGGACCGGTTGACACTGATAACTCGCCCTGCTAGTTATTTAAGCCGCTGAATGTTCAGCGAGGCCCCGGGAATGCGATGGCATCCGAATCGGTTCTGAGCCTCCATGACTACCGTAGGAATCATCGGAGCAGGACACATCGGCTCGGCCCTCGCCAAGGGCTTCGCGAAGAACGGCTACGACGTCGTGATCGCGAACTCCCGCGGACCGGAGACCCTCGCCGACCTCGTCGCCGAGGTGGGCGACAAGGCGCGCGCCGCCACGGCACAGGATGCCGCGGAGGCCGGCGACATCGTCGTGGTCACCGTCCCGCTGAAGGCCATCGACGCCGTGCCCGCCGCTCCCCTCGCCGGCAAGACCGTGCTCGACACCAACAACTACTACTTCGAGCGCGACGGACACATCAACGAACTCGACGAGAAGAAGACGACCACGTCGCAAATGCTGCAGGAGCACCTGCCCGAGTCGATCGTCGTCAAGGCGTTCAACCACATCCCCGCCGCCGACATCCTCACCGACGGCTCCCCCGCCGGCACCGAGAACCGTCGCGCCCTCGCCACCTCGAGCGACTCCGACGAGGCCGTCGCCCTCGTGACCCGCATCTACGACGAGTTCGGTTTCGACACCGTCAACGTCGGACCTCTCAGCGAGAGCTGGCGCGTCGAGCGCGACCAGCCGGCGTACGTCGTCCGTCAGAACGCCGACGAGCTCACGCAGAACCTGGCCCGCGCCGAACGCTGACCCGCTTCTCTCCCGGACGAGGCACACGCATAAACGCGATCCGCGCCCGTAAACGCTCTCTCCACGCGTTTATGGGCGCGGATCGCGTTTATGCGTGAGTACCGGGCCGGCGCGGCGCCCGCGGCAGGCGCATGCGGAGGCAGGCACACGCGGAGCCAGGCGCACGCGGAGCCAGGCCCACGCGGAGCCAGGCCCACGCAGAGGCCGTCGCACGCGGAGCCATGCCCACGCAGAGGCCGTCGCGTGCGAAGGCAGGCGCGCACAAAGAGACGCGCGCCTGGAGCGGTCCCGCTCAGAGGGAGGCGAGCGCCTGGTCGACGTCGGCGACCAGGTCGTCGACCGACTCGATCCCCACCGACAGGCGCACGATCGTGTCGGGCACCGCGAGTTCGGTACCGCGGACGGAGGCGTGGGTCATGGCATCGGGGTAGTTCACGAGCGACTCGACGCCGCCCAGCGACTCCGCGAGCGTGAACAGACGCGTCGACTCCGCGAAGCGGCGGGCGGTCGCACCGTCGGCGAGAGCGAGGGAGACGATGCCCCCGAAACCGCTCATCTGGCGCGCCGCCAGCTCGTGCCCGGGGTGCGAGGGCAGACCCGGGTAGTACACCTGCGCGACACGGTCGTGGCCGGCGAGGTGCTCGGCGACGGCCTGCGCGTTCGAGCTGTGGCGCTGCATGCGCACGGCGAGCGTCTTGATGCCGCGCGTGGTCAGGTACGCGTCGAACGGACCCGACACCGCTCCCGCGGCGAACTGCAGGAACTGCACCTTCTCGGCGAGCTCCGCGTCGGCGAAGGCCAGCGCCCCACCCACGACGTCGCTGTGCCCGCCGAGGTACTTGGTCGCCGAGTGCACCACGACATCGGCGCCGAGCGACAGCGGTCGCTGCAGGGCCGGCGAGGCGAAGGTGTTGTCCACCACGACGATCGCCCCGGCCTCGTGCCCGAGCCGGGCGAGACCGGCGATGTCGGTGATCCGCAGCATGGGGTTGCTGGGGGTCTCGACCCAGACCATCCGCGGTGCGCGCTCCGCGATGGCGGCGGCCACGGCATCCAGGTCGCTCATGTCGACGACGCGGAGGGTGATCCCCCAGGGACCGAGCACCCGCGCCAGCAGCCGGTAGGTGCCGCCGTAGACGTCGTTGCCGAGGAGGACCTCGTCTCCCGGGACGAGCGCGGCGCGCAGCAGGGCATCCTCACCGGCGAGACCGGAGGCGAACGACAGCGCCCGGGGGCCGCCCTCGAGAGCAGCGATCTGCGTCTCGAGCGCGGTGCGCGTGGGGTTGCCGCTGCGACCGTACTCGTAGCCGCCGCGGAGGCCGCCGATCCCGTCCTGCGCGTACGTCGTCGAGACGTGGATCGGCGGGATCACGGCGCCGGTGGTCTCGTCGGGCGCCTGTCCGGCGTGGACGGCGAGGCTGTCGAAGCCGCGGGCGGCGTCGTGGGTGCTCATGCGGAGTGCTCCTCGGAAGGGGTCGGAAGAAGGGATGCCACGGGTGCAACGTCGTAGCCGCGCTCGATCATCCAGTCGTCGTCGAAGATCTTGCTGAGATAACCGCGACCGTGGTCGGGAAGCACGACGACGACCACGGCGTCGGCCGGAAGATCCCGCGCGACCCGGAGGGCTCCGACGACGGCCATTCCGCTGGACCCGCCCACGAGCAGGCCCTCTTCGCGGGCGAGGCGACGGGTCATGGCGAAGGACTCGGCATCCGAGACGCGCTCGTAGCCGTCCACGAGAGTCGGATCGAAGGCCGGGGGCCAGAAGTCCTCGCCGACGCCCTCGACGTCGTAGCCGTGGATGTCGCCGCCCGAGTAGATCGAGCCGACCGGATCGACGCCGACGATCCGAACGGCCGGGCCCGCGACCTCGCGGAGGTAGCGGCCGGTGCCGCTGATCGTGCCGCCCGTGCCGACGCCCGCGACGAAGTGCGTGAGCCGACCGTCGGTGTCGCGCCAGATCTCGGGACCGGTGGTCTCGTAGTGACTGCGCGGGCCGTTCGGGTTGGCGTATTGGTTGGGCTTGAACGCACCCGGGATCTCGCGCACGAGACGGTCGGACACGCTGTAGTACGAGTTCGGGTCGTCGGGCTCGACGTTCGTCGGCGTCACGACGACCTCGGCGCCGTAGGCGCGCAGCACCGCCCGCTTGTCCTCGGCGACCTTGTCGGGCACCACGAAGACGCAGCGGTAGCCGCGCTGCTGCGCGATGAGCGCGAGCCCGACCCCGGTGTTGCCGCTGGTGGGCTCCACGATCACTCCGCCCGGTTGGAGCAGGCCGTCGCGCTCGGCGGCGTCGACGATGTTGGCCGCGATGCGGTCCTTGGCTGAGCCGCCGGGGTTGAAGTACTCGATCTTCGCGAGGACCGTGGCGGCGATGCCCTCGGTGACACGAGAGAGACGGACGAGGGGGGTGTTGCCGACGAGGTCGGCGACGCTCTGGGCGTAACGCACGATGGAGTCCTGGGGGTTGATGCGCCCGATACGGGCGCGGCTGACGGGGTCGTCGAAAGAGAACGCGGAGCGTTCAGCGACAACAGCGACAGGTCAGCACGCCGCCAGCATAACCGAGGGACACCCGGTCATGACACGGCGCCGAGAAACTCCTCGAAACTCTGCGCGGGGCGGCCGGTGACGCGCTCGACGTCGTTCGAGACGGCGGCTTGATCGCCGCTCGCGATGGACGTGTACGTGCTCACCCACGCGTCGACCTGCCACCGCGGGGCCCCGAACGCCGCTCGCGAGGCATATGCCTCGTCGACCGTCTCGTCGACGAAACGCACCCGGTGGCCGCGCACCGCCGAGATCTTCTCGGCGACCTCGGTCAGGGTCAGGGCCTCGGGCCCGGTCAGGTCGTAGGTGACCTCGGCATGCGCATCGGGATCGAGCAGCACCGCTACCGCCGTGGCCGCCACATCGGCGCGCGAGACGAGAGAGCAGCGCCCGTCTCCGGCGGGACCCCGGATGACCCCGTCGTCACCGGCGAAGAGCTCCATCATGTCCATGTAGAAGTTGTCGCGCAGGAAGGTGTGCCGCATGCCCGAGGCGCGGATGATCTCCTCGGTCGCTGCGTGATCGCGCCCCAGCGTGAAGACGGCGTCCGGCGCGGCGGCGAAGAACGAGGTGTAGACGATCGATCGGACGCCCGCGGCCGCGGCGGCCTCGACGAAGGTGCGGTGATGCTCGACGCGGTCGGCTGTCTCGGACGCCGACACCATGAAGAGCGTGTCGACCCCCTCCAGGGCCGCGCGGGTGGCATCCGCGTCCGAATACCGGGCCACGTGCACCTCGGCTCCTTCGAGCGAGGGAGCCCGAGAAGCGTCTCGAACGAGCAGACGCTGAGGGATGCCGCGGGCGGCGAGGTCTCGCGCGACCCGGCCCCCTACGGCTCCGGTGGATCCGGTGACGGCGATGACGGGCGGCGTGGACATTCGGCCTCCGGGGACGAGTGGGCGGTGCCTCCAGCGTAAGCCGGTTGACCGCTTCTCGGCCGGAACCCGCTCAGGAAGGCGGGGCGACCAGGCGCGCTACGCGGACCCGGATCGAAGACGGGGTCTCGTCCTCGCCGGCGCCGCGCGCCGCGGTGGCGACGGCGGCCGCGACCACGGCGGCGTCGTCGTCGGAGGAGACGCCGATACAGACGGTGATGGCACGGGTGTCGCCGGATTCCTCGACCTGGGCGAGAGAACCCTCGACGTCGGCGAGGTGCTCGACGGCACGGGCTACGACCGGACGCGCCGAATAGCACTCGCGCACACCTTCGACGGCGGTCACGGCCAGATCGATGCGGGGCGCCAGCTCCGCTGCGGAGATGGTCGTCATGAATCTTCCCCCTCGTCGAGGTGGACGTCGCCGACGGTGACGTCCACGCGTCCGACCCGAAGGTCGCCGTGTCGCTGAATGGCCGAACGGATGCCTTCGCGCATCTCCTCGACCGCGGGGCTCATCGCGCGACCGAAGCGCACGCTGACCGTCACGCGGACGTCGAGAGGAGCGTCGGGTTCCGGCTGATCGAGTCGGACGCGTCCCATCAGCAGCCCTTCGATTCCGTCTCCGACCGTGCGGATGAGCTCGTAGAGAGCACCTTCGGTCACGACCAGCTCGGTGCCGTCGTCGGCGCGTGCAAGCGGGATGTCTCTGCCCGCTCGGAACTCGCGCATAACCTCGCGCATGATGCTGTCGTACCAGGACTCCGAGATCGGCTCCGCCGCCTGCTCGGCCACGATCTCGCGGGAGAGTCGCCCCATCCGCTCCATCGACGCCAGAACCGCCTGGCACTGCGCGTTGCGCTCGATCGCGGAGATCCGGGGGATGCGTCCGCGATCGAGGTAAGCGGAGAGGTCTTCGAGGGAGTAGCCCGACCCGCCGATGTCGTCGTTGTTCTGGCTCACTGGGGTCACCTCCACTCCTCCATGCGTTCCAACACCGTTCTTCTCGCTCGCGCGAGGCGTCCGCGCACCGTGGCGGCGGATTCGTTCAGCTCGACGGCGATCTCGTCATAGCTGTGTCCGCCGATCTCTCGAAGGACCCACACCACGCGCAGGTCTTCGGGAAGCTCGGCGAGGATCTTCTTGAGCGCATCCATCTGAGAACTTGCCACAACCGCGCGCTCCGGGTCGTCGCGACCCGAGACCATCTGCTCGTCGATCTGCTCCGAGATCTTCCGCGAACGCAAGCGGTCGGTGGCCTTGCGCGACACGATGGTCGTGAGCCAGCTCCGCACCTTCTCGAGATCGGTGAGATCCGGAAGACGCCGCCACGCCGTGATGAGCGCCTCCTGCACGCAGTCGTCGGCATCGGCCCGCGAGCCGGTCAGCCTGGTCGCGAACGCGACGAGGAACGGCGCGTGCCGTCTCACCAGCACCCCGAAGGCGATCTGGTCGCCGTCAGCCGCGCGCGACGCGAGAAACGCGTCGGTGGCGGAGGACAAAGAGGGCATCGAGGTTCCTGTCGGCGATCGTTCCGCGTCGGACCGTGACATTTCACGAACCGACAGCGTCCACATAGCGAAACACCCCGGGCCCCCACGGCGCCGGGATCTTGACGAATGGACCTTCCTCGTGGCAGGACGTTCCGCCTGCGGGGTCGGTACACGCCGACCTCGCGGCGTCTTCGGTCGGGGCGGTCAACCCACCCGCCCGTTGTCGGTGGGCGCCGATATCGTCGATCCCACCCCGACCCCGAAGGACACTCATGCGCATCGCCCTCACCGGTTCGTCCGGAAAGCTCGGCACCGTCGTCGCACGCGAGCTGCGTTCCGCCGGCCACGACGTCATCGGCCTCGATGTCCGCGGCGAGCGCGGCCCGGGCTTCGTGCAGGTCGACCTCACCGACTACGGCCAGGTCGTCGACGCCCTGACCGCGGTGAACGACCAGCACGACGGCTTCGACGCCCTCGTTCACCTCGCTGCGATCCCGGCGCCCGGCATCCGCTCCGACATCGCCACCTTCCACAACAACATGGCGAGCACCTTCAACGTCTTCTGGGCGGCCACGCGTCTGGGCATCCACAAGATCGTCTACGCCTCGAGCGAGACCGTGCTGGGCTTGCCCTTCGACGTGCCGCCTCCGTACATCCCCGTCGACGAGGAGTACGCGCCGAGGCCCGAGTCGGTCTACTCCCTCGTGAAGACCCTCGAGGAGCGCCTGGCGGTGGAATTGGTGCGCTGGAACCCCGAGCTGTCGATCACGGCACTGCGATTCTCGAACGTGATGGTCCCCGAGGACTACGCCGAATTCCCCTTCGACGACGACGCGCGCACCCGTAAGTGGAACCTGTGGGGCTATATCGACGCCCGCGACGGAGCGCAGGCCGTGGAGAGCGCTCTCCAGACCGCCCCGGCCGGCTTCGACACCTTCATCATCGCGGCGGCCGACACGGTCATGACGCGCCCCAACGCCGAACTCGTGGCCGAGGTGTTCCCGGGGGTCGCGATCCACGGCGACCTGGGCGAGAACACGACGCTTCTCTCGATCGACAAGGCACGCCGCCTGCTCGGGTACGAGCCGCAGCACTCCTGGCGAGACGGGCGCTGACGGCGCACGCCCGGGCTCGCCCCGGCCCCGCGCCCCTCCCCGCGTGACAGACTCACCGGATGGACGCCGACGCACGCACCCCCTCCTCTTCGCCGACGCCCGCGACGGATGAGCCGGTCATCCCCCTGCCGAACGCGCGAGAGAAAGAAGTCAGCTTCGTCGCGCGCAGCGGCGCCGTGGTCACACTGCGCCTCATCGACACGGGACGCTTCGAGCTCAAGCTCGATACGCGAGGGGACTACACGGCCGTGCTCCTGCACGACGGCCATACCTTCGAGCTGCACCCCGCACCCGGCGTCCACGCCCTGGGCGGCACGGGCCTCACGCCCACCCAGATCTACGAGGGGTTCTGACCCGCGGCGCAAGCCCCGAGGTCAGGTCGTCGGCGCGGGATTGACTGGGGCTCTCGACCCGGGAGGACCACCGTGAGCCACGACGCCGACAGCTATGACATCGCCGTGATCGGAGCCGGTCCCGCCGGAACCGCCGCCGCCCTTCGCTCCGCAGAACTCGGCGCATCCGTCGTCGTCCTCGAGGCCGGTCGTGTCGGCGGTACCTGCGTCAACACCGGGTGCGTACCCACGCGCGTCCTCGCGAAGGCCGCGCGCCTCATGCGCGAGACCCGCTCCGCCGACGACTACGGCATCGTGGTGGAGGAGCCCCGCGTCGATTGGTCGGCCGTGGTCTCGAGGGTGCATGAGCGGGTGGATGCCGTGCGCTCGATCAAGCGAGAGGCCGAACGCTTCGCCGAGGCCGGGGTGGATCTCGTGCAGGAGGGACGTGCGCGCTTCGCGGACGAGCACACTCTCGTCCTCGACAGCGGTCGACGAATCCGCGCGGACTCGATCCTCGTCTGCGTGGGCGGCCATTCCCGTCGCCTCCCGATCCCCGGGGCCGAGCTCGCGACGGTTCCCGAAGACGTGCTCACCCTCGCCGAGCTGCCCCGGCGCGTCGTGGTCATCGGTGCGGGAAATACCGGCGCACAACTGGTGACGGTGTTCCGCTCGTTCGGCTCGGAGGTCACGCTGCTCGATGTCGCACCTCGGGTGCTCATGGCATCCGACGCCTCCATCTCGCGCGTGATCGCCGAATCGCTCACGGAGCACGGGGTCGACGTACGCACGGGGATCGAGACGGTCGAGCGCATCGACCGCGCCGAGGACGGCTCGCTCACCCTCGCCTGGCGCGAGGACGGCGCATCGCGCACCGTCGATGCCGAGGTCGTCATCATGGCGACCGGATGGCCCGCCGATGTCGAAGACCTCGGCCTCGAGAACGCCGGGGTCCAGGTCGAGCGCTCCGCGATCCCGGTCGACCGCTACTTCCGCACGATCGTGCCGCACATCCTCGCCGTCGGCGACGCGAACGGCCGCGACATGCTCGTGCAGGCGGCGCAGTTCGAGGGCGAAGCGGCGGCCGAGAACGCCGTGCTCGGCGCCAACCGGCGAACGCCCCACCACCTTCTCCCCGCGGGCGGTTTCACCGACCCCGACTACGCGGGCGTCGGCCTCACCGAGGAGCAGGCGCGTGACCGCGACCCCTCGTGCGTCGTGGCGACCGCGCGTTTCGCCGATCTCGACCGTGCGGTGATCGACGACCGGGAACGCGGGTTCCTCATGCTGATCTCCGATCGTCGCCGCGAGCTCGTGCTCGGGGCTCACGCGGTGGGCGAGAACGCCGTGGAGGTCATCCAATCGGTGACCACCGCGATGGCGGCCGGCATCGATGTCTCGACCCTCGCCGGTGTGCGCTTCGCCTACCCGACCTACAGTGCCGTGATCGGAAACGCGGCGCGTGCTCTGCTGCACGCGGACTCCCCCGCCCTGCTGGAGTGACACACTGAATCCGTGCCCGCCGATCCCGTGACGACGCCCGCGACCGCCGACGACTCCGGCGCGTCCACCGAGGCCCCCGCGCGCCGGGGGCGTCCGGGCTACGACCGCGAGGGTCTGCTCGCCGTGGCCGTGCAGCTCTTCAACGAGCAGGGGTACGACGCGACGAGCGTGTCCGACCTCGCCCGCCGACTCGGGCTGACGAAGTCCGCGCTGTACCATCACTTCTCCTCGAAAGAGGAGTTGCTGGCCGTGGCGCTCGAGGCGGCTCTCGGCGGGCTCGAGGCCGTGCTCGATCAGCCCGGCGCCCGCGAGGGCGCGGCATCCGATCGCCTCCGCTTCGTGCTCACCGGGGCGACCGACGTCCTGGTGGCGCAGCTTCCCGCGGTCACCCTGCTCCTGCGGGTCCGGGGCAACAGCGAGGTCGAGCAGGCCGCCCTCGAGCGGCGGCGTCTGTTCGACCACCGCGTGACCGCCCTGGTCGCCGAAGCGCAGGCCGAGGGCGACGTGCGCGACGACGTCGACGCGGCGGTCGCCGCGCGTCTGCTGTTCGGCATGATCAACTCGGTCGTGGAGTGGTACCGCCCCGGCGGCGGCGTCGACGGCGACCGTCTCGGCGCCGACATCGTGCGCATCGCCCTCGACGGCCTCCGTACCGCCTGACCCGGTGCTCTGCCCCGCCGGGTCACGCCGCGGCAGGCGCACATCCCTGGTCCGTCCTGCGGATATCGTGGCGGCACGCCGCCACCGGCGACCCGGCATCCCGACGGCGGGCGACGAAGTCCGCGGTACGGCGCACCGTCCCCTTGGCCGACGCCGACGAACTCCTCCCGGCGGCGCGCGACGGGGCCCCTCGCCGACGCGAAGGGCCCCGTCACGGCATCCGGGATCACGCCCGCAGATCGACGCCCTTCGTCTCTTTGATGAGCGAGACGGCACCGAGAGAGACGACTGCGGCGACCGCGATGTAGAGGCCGATCGTCCACGAGGCGCCCGTGGAGCGCAGCAGCGCCTCGGCGATCATCGGAGCGAAGGCCCCACCCATGATGGCGCCCAGCGCGTAGCCGATCGAGACGCCCGAGTAGCGGACGTTCGCGGGGAACATCTCGGCGTAGAGCGCCGCCTGCGGCCCGTACGACAGCCCGAGGCCGAGGGTCATCACGAACAGCGCGACGAAGTACCAGAAGATGTTCGCGGTGTCGATGAGGAACCACATCGGTACGGCCCAGATCGCCAGCAGCAGGTAGCCGAGCTGGAAGGTGCGGATGCGCCCCAAGCGGTCCGACAACCGGCCACCCCACAGGGTGAAACCGAGCCAGCCGAAGGATGCCAGGGTCGTCGCCAGCAGCACCGTCGGGCGTTCCATCCCGAGGGTCGAGACCGAGTAGGTGGCGAAGAACGCGATGAGCAGGTAGCCGGCGGCGTTGTTGCCGATGAACACGAACGCCGTCAGGGCGACCTCGCGCCAGTTCTTGCGGAAAAGCTGCCCGAGCGGGGCGGAGGACTCCTTGCGGCGGCGCACGAGGTCTTCGAACACCGGGCTCTCCTCCACCGCGCGGCGGATGAGATAGCCGACGACGATGAGCACGATCGAGAAGAGGAACGGCACACGCCACCCCCAGGCGAGGAAGGCCTCGGCCGACATCGACGAGGTGAGGATCCACAGGGTCGCGGTGGCCAGGATCATCCCCACCGGGACGCCGATCTGCGGGTACGCCCCGAAGTACCCGCGGCGGTGGACGGGGGCGTGCTCGACCGAGAGCAGCGCCGCACCACCCCACTCGCCGCCGGCCGAGAAGCCCTGCAACACCCGCAGCAGGATGAGCAGGACGGGGGCGGCGACACCGATCGCGGCGTAGGTCGGCAGCACCCCGATGAGGGCCGTCGACACGCCCATCATGACGAGCGTCAGCACGAGCATCTTCTTCCGGCCGAGGCGGTCGCCGAGCCATCCGGCGACGACGGCGCCGAGCGGGCGGAAGAGGAACGAGATACCGATCGTGGCGAACGAGAGCACCTGGGCGATCGCGGGGTCGCTCTGCGCGAGGGGCGCGAGGAACAGGGGCGCGAGCACGAGCCCGGCCGCCTGGGCGTAGATGAAGAAGTCGTACCACTCGATCGAGGTGCCCACGAGGGTCCCGGCGAGCACACGCCGTTCCTCTCGTTTCATCCCGGTGGCAGGGGCGGATGCCGAGGTCAGCGAGGCCATGAGAACTCCGTCGTTCTGTGGGGCAGGTGAAAAACTCGTTCGGCACCGTTACCGACCGAGCGTTCAGTAATAGTGTCAGAGGGATGCGCCCCCGACAAGAGGGCGCCGGAAGGAGCCTCCATGACGCCCTGGACCATCACCCCCGGCGCCCTCGACGAACGTCTCGGCATCATCGTGACCGAACAGTCCGCGGATCGGGTCTGCGCATCGATGCCCGTCCGAGGGAACACGCAATCGCTCGGTCGTCTGCACGGCGGCGCGACGGCCGCACTGTCCGAGGCGGTGGGATCGTGGGCGGCCATGATCCATGCCTCGACCCAGGGCATGGTCTGCGTCGGTGTCGACCTGAATATCACGCACCATCGCGGGGCGAAAGACGGCCGCATCCACGCCGTCGCCACACCCGCCCATCGTGGTCGGCGCCTGGCCACCTACGACGTCCGCGTGGTCGACGACGAGGACCGCCTGATCGCCACGGCGCGGATCACGAACCTGCTGGTCGATCCCGCGTGATCGACGACTGTCGTCTCACGGCGCGCACCGTCTCTGCCATTGTGGATCGCATGGAGAAGATCCGAGGGGTTGCGCCACCCCCAAGCGGCGCAACCCCTCGCCCGTCGCCGTCAGACCCGAACATCGGACGACGGGCGTATGGGTGCCTTCTCGAAGCCGGAGTCGGCACCCACCCCCGCATATGTCGTGTCGGTCGTGGGCCGTTCCTTACACACCGACCCAGAATTCTTCTCCCGCGCGCCTCGGTAAGGTTCGCCACCTCACCGACACAGCCCCGGTACACGCACGAGGAAAGACAGCGGTGACGGACGACGCAGATTTCGTGGCGCTCTTCCGTGAGCACTACACCGCCGTTCGGCGATTCGTCGAGCGGCGAGTGTCTGACCGCGAGGCCGCCGACGACCTCACGATGGAATGCTTCGAGATCGCGTGGCGCAAGCGCGACCCGCGCGAGCCGTTCGGTCTTCCGTGGCTGTACCGCACGGCGCGCAACCTCATCGCGAACGAGTACCGACGACGAGACCGGGAGGGGGCACTGTGGACGCACATCGAGGACCAGGTGCGCACCCTGTCGAACGAGTCGGAGGGCGAGATGATCGAGCGGCTCGTGGACGCGATCCGCGGACTCTCCGAGAAGGAGCGCGAGATCCTCTGGCTCACGTACTGGGAAGACCTGCCGGCCGCCGACGTCGGTGTCGTCGTCGGGGCGAGCGCGGGTACCGTGTGGACGCGGTTGAATCGTGTGCGCGCCAAACTCCGCCCGCTCCTTTCCGCAGCGCCCCTGTCCGCGGAGGAGGTGTTCGATGAACGACGATGAGCTCACCCGCGCGGTGCGCCGGCTCGACCCGGCACGTACGCCCCTGGACGCCCCCATCCCCCTCGACGCCGAGCGCCGGGCTCGCGCTTTCGCCCGCACCGCGCGTCCGCCGCGCCGCCGACCCGCCTACGCCGCCTGGGGCTCAGCCGCTGCGGTCGTCGTCCTCGTGCTCGCGATCGTCACCGGAGTCCTGTGGATGCCGGGCAGCCCGGCATCCGCCCTCACGCCTGAACCTCTCACGTTCACCTCGATCTCCGAGGATGCGCCGCAGGTGATCGCGCAGGCGCAGGAGCGTTTGACCGACGGTTCCGGGCCCACCGAACCCGAGCGACGCTCGCTCTCGCTCGGCTGGTACTTCAGCGGGTCGCCCGATGAGGCCGAGGCGACGGTGTTCCGCCGCGAGTGGATCGACGTGCGGTGGAACGAGAACCTCTCCGGCTCGGTCGTGACGACGGCCGCGGAGGCGACCAACGCAGCGGGCGACACCGTCCCCACCGGCGATCCGACGCCCGGAACCGTGGTGGGCGACCTGCAGTTCGTGCAGAACCAGTTCTCGCCGCTCTCGCGCAACGCCCCCGAGCCCACCGTCGAGGCGATGCGGGCTCTCGTGCTCACCTCGACCGGTGCCGGCGAGCAGTTGACGGCGGGCGACGCGATGCTCGGCGCCCGGGCGCTCCTGGGCGAGTGGACCCTCACCGGTGCCCAGCAGGCCGCTCTGCTCGAGGTGGTCGCTCAAGCCCCCGGGCTGCGCGTCGTCGGGACGGCGTTCGACCGACTCGGCCGCCCGGTCGTCGGTCTCGCCGCGGTACCGTCCGGGCTCACCACCTCCGAGGCGACGCTGCTGCTGTCCGCCGACACGGGCCGCATCGTCGGATTCGAATCCGAACTGCTCGCCGACAACGAGAACCTGAAACTGCCTGCGGGCTCGATCACCGACTACACCCTCTGGGACGTCCTCGACAGAAAGGCCGAGACCGAATGACCTCGACAGACGAACTGCACCCCGACATCGCCGCGGCTCTCGCCCAGATCCCCGGCGGGGTCGTCATCGACTCCCATCACGCGGAATGGCCGGAGCTGGGCATGACCATCGACGTCCCCTCCGAGCACGAGGACGCCGTCGGCAGCTGCGCCACCGGGAACGTGTGCGCATTCAGCGGGTCGAGCCTGTCGGGCACGCGGGTGTCGTACTCGACGTGCGGCACGTACTCCCCCAGCATCACCGTGCGTTCGATCGCCAACGCGCGCTCCGCCGGCTACCTGCAGGCCCGGTCCTCGTCGGGGTCGGTGCTCGCCACCGCGATCGCCACGTCATGGGCGAACGTCTCGGGCTCGGTCGCGACGCTGAACTGCGTGCCCTGACCCCCGGTCAGCGCCAGGGGCGCTCCGATCGGCGCTGCCAGTAGTCGACGGGGTCGGTCGCGAGCCTCCCCGCGGTGTCGACCGGTCGTGCACGCGCGCCTCGGCGCAGGTGCGCGAGCGTGGTCGCACCGCTCAGCACGATGTCGGCCCAGGGCTGCGCCAACGCGGCACCGAGGGCGAAGACATCGGACGGCATTTCGGATGCCAGGGCCTCGAGGCGACTCCCCGATTCGGCGCGGGCGAGCTCGCCGTTGGCGAGGGCCTCTTTGACGACGATCGTCCACCCGGCGTCGTGGGCGTTCTGCAACGCGGGGGCGACCGAGGGCTCGAGGAGGTTCCACGTCGACTGCACGACCGTGAACGGGGAGTCCTCGAGCGCGAGGGCGGTGCGGATCACCTCGCCCTGGTGCGGGCCGCTGGTCGACAGGCCGACCCGCACGCCGCCGGCCCGCAGCCCGCGCAGCCGATCGAGCAGCTCGGTGTCGGCGAGAGCCGTGCTCTCGGGCGTCACCGAGTGGATCAAGTAGAAGTCGGGGGCCGACCCCAGGGCCTCGAGCGTCTCGGGCCACTGCCGGTCGAACATGGCGACCGAGTGCTCTTTGCGCTCGTGCACGGCGGCATCCATCCTCCATTCCCCGACGTAGGCGTAGCCCCACTTCGACCCCACGATGAGGTGCTCGCGCCGGCCCGGGTGGGCCGCGAGCCACGATCCCAGGAACTCCTCGGCCAGACCGTAGGAGCGGGCGGCGTCGATGTATCGGATGCCGAGCGCCCATGCCTCGTCGAGCAGCAGGTGCGCGCGCGCTCGCATCGCGTCGACCGTGCGCTCGACGGGGTCACCGAGGTCGCTGTCGCGCGCGGTGGTGATGTAAGCCGGGCGGCCGACGGCGGCGAGGCCGAGACCCAGACGGGCGGAGGTGACGTGCATGCCTCGACGCTAGCGTCCGCGCGTGTCGCTCGCTTCAGCGGCGACGCTGCCGGTGCACCTCGACCGCGCTGAGCAGGATGGCCGACCCCGAGAACACCACCGACACCGCGAGGGCGAGGGTCAGCGCGCGGGCGAAAGCGCCCGGGTCCCCCGCCGGAGACCCGGGGCCCGTGGCCTGCGCCGCACCCATGACCGCGAGCGCGAAGGTCGTCCCCAGCACCGTCTGTCCGATGGACGATCCCACCCGCTGAGCCGTCTGGACGACTCCGCCGGCGACGCCGCCTCGGCGGGGGTCGACATCGGCGAGGGTCAGCGTCTGGTTCGGGGTGACGATCGCCCCGCCCGCGACCCCGAGGACGAACAGGGGCACGCACAGGCGCAGGATGACTCCCACCGGGTCGGTCGCGTCGGCACCGGACTGCACGAGGAGCCCCAGCACGATCGTGACCCCGGTGAACACCGCGACCGCGCCGACGAGCAGCGGACGGCCCACGCGCGAGACGAAGCGCCCTGCCACGGGTGCTCCCACCACCGAGCCGATGGCGTAGGCCGTGACTCCCAGACCCGACTGCAGAGCGGTGAAACCGAGGCCGTTCTGGTAGTACAGCGCGAGCACGAGGGGGATCCCGGTGTTGCTGCAGAAGAAGACGACGGCGAAGACGACACCCGTGACGAACGAGCGGACGCGGAACAGACGCAGATCCAGCAGGGGCCCGGCATCCGCCTTCGTCAGGCGAGCTTCATGCCGCACGAGCGCGAAGAGGAACCCCGCGGCGGGGAGCAGGAGCAGGAGCGTCACGGGGCCGCCGCCCTGGCCCGTCTCGACGATGGGGAACAGCAGGCACAGCACACCCGCGCCGAGCAGGAGCGCGCCGAGCAGATCGATGTGGCGAGCGGATGCCGTGGGAGACGGCTCATCGGCGGGAACCCACCGGCGAGCGAGCAGCACGGCCGCGATCCCGACCGGCACGTTGATGAAGAAGACCAGCCGCCAGCCGATGTCGGGGCCACCCGCCGAGATGAGCAGACCCGCGATCACCGGACCGAGCGCCGTCCCCGCACCGACGGTGAGGCCGAGCCTGCCGAAGGCCCGCCCTCTCTCCCACGCGGGGAAGGCGTTCTGGATGAAGCCCGACACCTGCGGGCCCATCATGCCGCCGAACAGCCCCTGTACGACCCGGGCCGCGATGAGGAGCCCCGCGTTCGGCGCCAGACCGACGGCCGCGCTGGCGGTCACGAACCCCAGCACGGCGATCGTGAAGATGCGCCGCCGACCCCGCTGGTCGCCCAGTCGTCCCCCGATGACGGGGACCAGTGCGAAGGCGAGCACGTAACCGGTCACGATCCACTGCAGCTCGTTCGAGCCCGCCCCGGTGGAGCGCCCGATCGAGGGCAGGGCGACGTTGGTGACACTGACGTCGAGGAGGGCGGCGAACTGCCCCATGAGCATGACCGACAGCGCGCTCCAGCGGCGAGGGTCGGGAGCGGGGATGGATGCCGTCATGCGGCCTCCGCCACCGGAGCGGAGCCCGCGGCGACGCGAGGGATCGGCATGGGCCGAGCCTATGCCTGAGGCGACACGTCGGGGCCCGCGGCCTCTCCGGGGGAACACCGCGGCGACGCGGGGAGTTGTCCTCAGCAACGACCGACGAGTGGAACGCGATGACGTACAGAGACCCCTACGACGACACGGCGCAGCCGATCTGCCCCTCGTGCGGCGTGACGATGCACCCGCTTCTCGAGCAGGGCGGCGGTGCCGACGAGTGCCGCGAGTGCGGGTTCCAGCTGGAGTGGTCCGCCCCGGGGCACGCCCGCGACGAAGACGACGACCGACCCCGCGACCGCTGGGCCGACGAGTCCTAGCCCCGAGCGACGCGTGTCGTCGCCGGAGCGGGGCGGGCGACGAGAGCAGGCCGATTCCGTGCGGATCCACCTGCGCCCAGGGCAGCGCCCGTTCTCGTGGTGCGGATGCCGCGGCGGCGGCCTCAGCGTTCCAGGACGACCGCGAGACCCTGCCCGACACCGATGCAGATCGCGGCGACCGCGACACCCCCGCCTCGGCGCTTCAGCTCGTGCGCCGCGCGCGCGATGATGCGCCCGCCCGAGGCCCCCAGCGGGTGGCCGATCGCGATCGCTCCCCCGTTCTCGTTGAGGCGGGCGGGGTCGAGCTCGGTCCACAGCTTCGCGCACGCCAGGGTCTGCGACGCGAATGCCTCGTTGAGCTCGACGAACGACACGTCGGCCCAGGTCTTGCCGGCGCGGGCGAGAGCGCGGTTGGCCGCCTCGACCGGGGCGACACCGAACACATCGGGGTCGTTGCCGAATGCGGCCCGACCCGCGATGCGCGCGAGGGGCTCGGCATCCAGGATCCCCTCCGCTCCCAGCAGCACGGCCGAGGCCCCGTCGTTGATGGGAGAGGAGTTCCCCGCCGTGACCGTGCCGTCCTTGCGGAATGCCGGACGCAGCCCCGCGAGCACCTCGGCGCTCGAATCGTCGCGGATGCCCTCGTCGCGCGCGAGCGCGTGCCCCTCGACCTGCACGATCTCGCCGTCGAAGCGTCCCTCTGCCCACGCAGCGGCAGCGAGACGGTGGCTGCGCGCGGCGAAAGCGTCCTGCTGCTCTCGGGAGATGTCGTAGATCTCGGCGAGCTTCTCGGCGCTCTCGCCGTTCGAGATCGTCCAGTCCGCCCTCAGACGCGGGTTGGTCATGCGCCAGCCGATCGAGGTGTTCCACATCGTCTGATTCGCCGCGGGGAAGGGCCGTGGGCTCTTCTCGACCACGAAGGGGGCACGGGTCATCGACTCGACGCCGCCGGCGAGGATGACGTCGGCATCGCCGGCCTCGATCGCGCGGGAGCCCTGGATCACGGCATCCAGCGACGATCCGCACAGCCGGTTGATCGTTGTCCCCGGCACCGAAGAGGGAAAGCCCGCCAGGAGGGCGCCGAAACGCGCGACGTTGCGGTTGTCCTCCCCCGCCTGGTTCGCATCGCCGAAGATCACGTCTTCGATGCGCGCGGGGTCGATACCGGTGCGCTCGACGACGGATGCCATGACGGTGGCCGCCAGATCGTCGGGGCGCACGTCGGCGAAGGCCTTGCCGTGTCGCGCGAAGGGGGTGCGGACGGCGTCGTAGACGAAGGATGCGGGCATGTCTCAGGCCTCCAGGCTCAGACCGAGCAGGGACTCGATCTCTTCGTGCGTGTTGTCGCCGAAAAGCTCCCGCACGCGGAAGCCGTCGGGGGTGACGTCGAAGACGCCGTGGTCGGTGTAGACCCGCGAGACGCAGCCCACTCCCGTGAGGGGATAGCTGCAGGCGGCGACGAGCTTGGGCTCGCCGCCCTTGGTGAGCAGGTCGGTCATGACGTAGACGTCTTTCGCGCCGATCGCGAGGTCCATGGCGCCGCCCACCGCGGGGATGGCGCCGGGCTCGCCGGTCGACCAGTTGGCGAGGTCGCCGCCGGCCGACACCTGGAACGCCCCCAGCACGCACACGTCGAGGTGCCCGCCGCGCATCATCGCGAACGAGTCGGCGTGGTGGAAGTACGCGGCCCCCGCGAGCGCGGTGACCGGCTGCTTGCCCGCGTTGATGAGGTCGGGGTCGATGCGCCCGCGCTCGGGAGCGGGGCCCATGCCGAGCATGCCGTTCTCGGTGTGCAGGACGATCTCGAGTCCCGCCGGCAGGTAGTCGGCGACCAGGGTCGGAGCACCGATGCCGAGGTTGACGACCGCGCCCTCGGGAATGTCGGATGCCACGCGGGCGGCGAGATCGCGCCGCGAGATGCGAGTTGTCATTTCTCCTCCTCGGATGCCAGAGCCCGGCCCTCGATGTCGACGCCTCCCACGAACGCGCCGTCGCGGAGCCATGCGCGCTCCCCCACCGCGACCACGCGATCGACGTAGAGACCCGGGGTGACGACCGACTCGGGATCGAGCGAGCCGAGCTCGACGATCTCGTCGACCTGGACGATGGTGGTGGCCGCAGCCGCGGCCATGATGGGGCCGAAGTTGCGTGCGGTCTCGCGATAGACGAGGTTGCCCCAGCGGTCGGCGGCGCGGGCGCTGACCAGGGCGGCATCCGCACGGATGGGGTATTCGAGCACGTAGTCGCGGCCGTCGATGCGCCGCGTCTCCTTGCCCTCGGCGAGCTGCGTCCCGAAACCAGTGGGGGTGAAGAACCCGCCGATGCCGGCGCCGGCGGCGCGGATGCGCTCGGCGAGATTGCCCTGCGGCACGAGCTCGAGCTCGACCTTGCCGTCGCGGTACAGCCCGTCGAAGACCCACGAGTCGCTCTGGCGCGGGAAGGAGCAGATCATCTTGCGCACCTGCCCGGCCGCGAGCAGGGCGGCCAAGCCGGTGTCGCCGTTGCCCGCGTTGTTGTTGACGACGGTGAGATCGCGCGCGCCGTGCGCGATGAGCGCGTCGATCAGCTCGACGGGCTGACCCGCGCGGCCGAAGCCGCCGATCATCACGGTCGCGCCGTCGGCGATCCCGGCGACGGCCGACGCGAGGTCGGGGACGGTCTTGTCGATCATGCGGAGCATCCTTGCTTGTTCGCCCTGCGTACACACGTACGTTATGCGAACAGGATACGCCGACCACCGCGAAGACGGCAAGGGAGGACAGCTATGGGCCCGCTGCCGGGATTCAGACCAGGCGGAGGTCCGCGTCGATCTCGGCCGCGGCGGCCCGCAGTGCCGGCAGGCACCGCTCTCGCCACTCGTCGGCGCCACCGCGGGAACTGGCCGAGATGTTCACCGCCGCAACCACCGCCCCGGAGCGGTCGTGAACGGGCGCCGCGAGGGAGCGCAGCCCCTCTTCGAGCTCGCCGTCCACGAGAGCCCACCCCTGAGCACGCACCGCCTCGAGCTCGACAGCGATCGCATCGACGTCCGTCCGCGTGCGCGGGGTGAGGGGGGCCGGATGCGAGGCGGCCACGATCTCTCGCGCGTCGGCGTCGGGAAGCGCCGCGAGCAGCACGCGCCCCATGCTGGTCGCGTAGGCGGGAAAACGCGTGCCGATCGTGATGCCGACGCTCATGATGCGACGCGTGGGGACGCGGGCGACGTAGACGATGTCGGCCCCGTCGAGCACGGCCGACGAGACGCTCTCGCCCACCTCGCGCGACAGACGCTCGAGATGCGGCTGGGCCAGCGCCGGCAGCGACAGCGCGGAGAGATAGCTGAAGCCGAGCTCGAGAACGCGCGGCGTCAGCGAGAAGACCCGACCGTCGGCGCGCACGTAACCCAGGGTCTCGAGCGTCTGGAGGAACCGGCGGGCCGCGGCACGGGTCAGATCGGCGCGGCGGGCGACGTCGCTGAGGGTCAGCGCCGGGTTCTCGGCGTCGAAGGAGCGGATCACCTCGAGACCGCGAGCGAGGGATTGGACGAACTCTCCCGAATCACTCACGCGGCTCACCCTATCGGGGCGCCGTGAGGACCTCGTGCGGGAACGCGTCGGAGAAAAGCGAAAGCCGCCCCGGGGGACGGCTTTGCGGCGAATCTGTAGCGGGAGCGGGGCTTGAACCCGCGACCTCACGTTTGGGTTTCCAACCAAATCGGCGGATTTCGCGGGTTATCAGGCGATGCAGTGGCCAGGCGCAGACTGATCAGGGGATATCAGCGGGCCGCGATTACGATCGCGAATTATGCGGGATAAGTGTGGGGTTCCAGTCGAGTCGTGAGTGTGCTCGTTCATTGATCGGTGGCCACCGAGGCCCGTCAGATGTCGGTGGTGCGTCCTAGCCTGGGGTTTTCTCGGCCGGGGGAGGGATCCGGCGACTGTGAGCGAGTGGCACCCCATAATGGCGGCCGTCCAAGGCCCCACCGGGACGTGGCGTATGATCGACGCGCAAGGCCGCGAATACGGGGTAATCGAGATCCGTCGCGTGATGAACGGCGAACAAGTCGCCTACCGGGCGAACTTTCGAGTTGAAGTCATCGGATCGGCGCACACCCTCCGTCTTGCCTGTCACAAGATCCACGTCGCCTACCTCGCAACGATGGGCAACCCCGGGCCGCCGGCCGCTGACTGGGGCGAAAGGCGCCTAGACCAGTAAGGCAGTGAACTGCCACACTAGTTCTGCCGGCGAAAAGAGATCCAAGGGACCTCTTCCCTTAAGGGGGATAGCCGGCACATTTCTTTTACGGGCCCTTGCCCCACGGTAGGAATCTAGATTCCAGGCTGGGTTTCACGCAATCGGTAAACCATTGCCCGCCCTTGCCAACGAGTTCTCTGTGCGTGCTCCACAGGCCGCAGTCGGACTTGGGGCTATGCCGAGCAACTCGACATGGGGGCAGTCTTTGGAGCGATAGCTCACGCGACAAACTTTACCTAGGTCAACTAATCGGGATGTGAATTTCTTGCTCTTTTAGGAATAGGAAATCACGCGACGTCCCCCGAAAGGGGGACAGACTTTCTGGCGCCCACCGTGCAGTGTTGAAAGTGCTCAAAACACGAAAGGAATTCACCGTGGGGGAAAAGAAAAATCTGACGTCTATTCGCGTCGCGACCGTGGGAGTCGCCGCAATGGCGATGGTCGCCAGCATGGGAATGGCGTCACCGGCGACGGCTGTAGACAATGCCTCAGCGAACGAGGCCGTCGAAGCAGTTGCCAACGCCAACCCGGAGGTGTTCGAGACCGCAAGCCGTTCTACGGCGGACGCGGTAGCGACAAGCGACACTGGCAAGGTCACCATTAGCACCGAGAATGGCGACGCGGTCATCGACGTCACGCTGCCGGAGGCATCGGCCCGAGCGTCGGTCGTCAACGGTGTGGCGGTTCTCGACCAGAGTGACAACAGCGCCATCGTTCCGGTCCCGCAGGACAATGGGTCCGTTGCAATTCACTCGGTTCTGAACGATTCGTCGGCACCGGACTCCTACGCTTACACATTTGACCTCAACCCCGGCGACGAACTCGTCTCGGCGGGCGAGGGCGGTGGGTTCGGGATTTTCACGGCAGACGGCGGAATTCGCGTCCTCGGCGCCGCGCCGTGGGCGAAGGATGCCAACGGGGTTGAGGTGCCCACCAGGTACGAGCTCGTCGGCAACCAGGTGGTTCAGCACGTCGACCACCACGCCGCGGAGTACGCCTACCCGATCGTTGCAGACCCCTACATGGGCAACGCACTCGTCCAGGGCCACCGATGGGAGACTTCCACGCGAATTCTCGTCACGCCGACCACCTACGCACGCGGCTGGGCCGGCAACTTCCACTGGGTCACGGTCGGTGAGGCGGGATTCAGTGAGCTCGTGTCGAAGCAGATCGGCTCGCAGGTCGGGCGGCTGAACAATGCCGCCAAGGGCCAGTACATCTGCCACGTCGGCTATGCACCGTTCAAGGACACGTGGAACCTCGAGACCAACAAGGCTGACAGAGCACTGCAGAACTGGGTCGTCAGCGGCTGCAACTGACAGACTAACGCCATGTCTGACACCATCGTTCGAGAGAAACTCACCCGGCTGCAGATGGCCGCAGTTTTGAGCGGAGTGATTTTCGCGGTTGCTTTTATCGGCGCTGCGGTGAGTTACTACATCGGTTTCTCCGAGGCAGAAGAGACGCTGGCCTTGCCGCACCCCCCGGGTGTCTTCGAGATAGTTATGCTTGCAACCGCTATCGCATCGGCAGTTTTCGGGATTGTGGCAATTCGGCGTTACCGGAAGCTCGCAAACGAACACAAATAGGCAACGCCGCGGAGCCCCCTTCCGTCGTTAGACAGGAGGGGGCTCCATCGCTTCGGGCATCGCAAATTAAGTCGCAACGCCCCCAATCGAGCATCGGGCTGTGCGCGGGCCGTCGTCGCCACCTGCGCCCATCCCTGGCAAAGCAGCCAAGGCCGTAACCGGCTCAAGGGCCGCAAAGTCTTGCCTCAGCGTGAAGGTGATCGACGGGTGCGAATTACCGGATATCGTAAATCAATTGTAGAGGAAAATAAGGTCGCAGGAATGCTTACGCCAGATAATGATGCCGGTCAAAAGCCGCCGCCTGGCTTTACCCGTAGATCCGCCTTGATCGCAATAGGCGCTGTAGCCGGGATGGGCGTCGTCGGATTCGAGGTCGCCACGCCTGCCTCCGCCGAGATTATGTGGGGGCACCCGTTCACGTTTTACTCGTCACGCTCGCGTGGTTTCACCGGCCAGTGGCCGCAAGGACATGCCGGAATCGACTACACACCCGGAGCCAGCACACCAATCCATGCGGTCGCTGACGGGTACATCTACTACAGCGTGCCTGATCACCCGAACTACGGGCACGCCATCTTTATGGACCACGGCGGCGGCTACACGAGCCGCTACGCACACATGGAGGCCGGAACGCGGGTCCAAGGCGCACAGTGGGTCGCTCGAGGCACCTACCTCGGCAAGGTCGGCAACACGGGCCACTCCTTCGGTGCGCACCTGCACGTGGAAGTGCTCCAGGGCGATACTGCACTTAACCCCGACCCCCTCATCGATAGAAATCGCACGGCACCGCTCGCGGGATCCGCGGGATCAACACCACCCATCGCACCCGGACAAACACAGCAGGAGGACGACATGCCCAAGATCATCTATCGTCAGGACACCGGAGGCACGTACATGATCGGTGAGGGAGGTGTCTCGAGGCTGGTGAACGCACGCGCCAACGAGATGCTGAACTACATCGGCATCCCTGGAAGCCAGTGGGTCAACCAGCTCGGCAAGAACGACTTCCGTCAGGTCGTGGAGGCTTTCGGATTCGACTACGGACAGGTCGCCGCCCTCGCTCCCGGACAACGTGTGCGTGCAGACGGTGCAGTCGTGAACGCCGGTGGGGCTGGCTGGCCGCCCTCGTGGGCCTAGCAGCCGCGTAAGCAGCAACGCCCCCTCGCCAGCCTTAGGGCGGGCAGGGGGCGTTGTCGTTTTTCAGATGCCGGCGCGGCGCCGCTACCGACATCCCCGATGCAAGCTGATCCACCTGGGTAAGGGGCGAAGACCCGTGAGCGAGCGCCAATCCGGGGTTTATGCGGGATGACGGACCCCTTAAAAGCAGAAGCCCCGGTGAAAACCGGGGCTGATCTGGAAAATCTGTAGCGGGAGCGGGGCTTGAACCCGCGACCTCACGATTATGAGTCGTGCGCTCTCACCAACTGAGCTACCCCGCCGCACGGCATCCTGGATTCAGATGAGGATGCCTTGAGCCCCGAGTCAGGATTGAACTGACGACCCCTTCCTTACCATGGAAGTGCTCTGCCACTGAGCTATCGGGGCGTACCCGGATCGCTCCGGGCAACTAGAAGAGAATATCAGACCTCGACACTCTCTTACGAATCGAGCCTCAGCCGCCGGCGTGCTGACGCAGCCACGCGATCGGGTCGATGGGGGTCGTGCCGTTCTGGAGGATCTCGACGTGCGTGTGCGCGCCGAACGATCGACCCGTGTTGCCGGTGCGTCCGAGGAACTGGCCGACGTGCACCTTCTCGCCCGGGGTGACCTGGAGCGAGCCGTACTGCATGTGGCCGTAGCGGCTCGAGACGAGCTGTCCGTCGATCACGTGGTCGATCAGCACGGTCACACCGAAGGCGCCACCCTGCTCGGTCGCGATGCGGACGGTGCCGTCGGCGATCGCCTGCACGGGCGCACCCTCGCCGGGCACGAAGTCGGCACCCTCGTGGAAGCCGCCGTCGCGCATGCCGAAGCCGTACGAGATCGAGACGCCGACCGCGAAGGGCCATTGGATGGGCGACGTCGGGTTGTTGACGTAGAAGTTGGTGGGGTACTTGATGCCCGAGTCGACGGCCATCTTGGAGTACGTGGTGGCGCTGTAGCCGTCGGCGCGGTCGACGACCGCTGCCTGCGACTGGGCCGGGGCGACGTACGCCTGGATCGCCCCGTCGGACGAGGCGACGTCTCCGCCGACCGCGAGACGCGTGGTCGCGGTGTCGGCGACCGGAGCGGTGATGCTGTCGGTTCCGCTCGCCGAGGCGATGGCGCTGACGGGCATGGTCATGCCGACCGTGAGAAGACCGACGACGCCCATGACACCGACCGAGAACGAGGTCGCGGCGATGCGGCGGACGTTGCGGCGGGTGCGGGGAGCGGCCGCGGCGGGCAGCCCCTCCGACACCGGCTCGGGAGCGGGGGCGACGGGAGCCGCCTGCTGCGTGGGCGTCTCGCCGGTGAAGGAGAACAGGCGCGCGGCGGTGGCGAATTCATCGGCCACGGTGTCGTCAGCGGGGAACGCGGCGGCGGCGACGGGCTGCTCGATAGCAGCCTGTTCGAGCGGCTTCGACGCGCGCGCCGCGGCCGGCTCGGCGGCAGCGACGACCGGCTCGGCCACAGCCTCGTCGGCGGTCGAGTCGAGGATGACCGACGCCTGGGGGCGACGGCGCGACCGACGGCTCACGGGAAGCGTGATGGGCGAGGTCGGGAGGGTCACCGGGGTGGTGGCGACGGCGCCGTCCGCGCTCTGCAGGATGACGGCGACGTCGTCGGCACGACGCTGCTCGTCGACGACGGTGACGTCGAGGGCGTCGGAGGCCGCGGCATCCGGAGTCTGCTCGGCGGGAGCCGCGGCGGCGGCGCGAGGCGGCAGCGTGGGCTCGATGGTCGCGGCGATGACGGTGCCGACGACGGCAGCGGCGACGCTCTCGATCAGCTCGGACTGAGAGGCGGCGTCGGCGTCGACCGGGGCGGGGTCGGCGCCCTGCGGCTCGGCGGCGGGGGCCTCGAGCGTGGCGACGGGGGTCTCGCTCGCGGAGCGACGGCGCATCTCGGCTCGGGTCAGCCGGGGGGTCGTCTCGGGAGCGGGCGTGGGGAGGGGGCGACGAGACCGTCGGGTGACGGCGGGCTCAGTCTCAGAGGCTTCTGACGGCAACGCGGAAGGGCTCTCGTGTCGTGTCGCGAACGCGACGGCTTCGGGCTGTAGGGGCTTGGCCATCTCCGCAGGTTCGGGTTGCGAAAGATAACGAACTGGTAAACACCCTACCTCGGCTGGTCTGGGAATGCCATGGGCGCGACCTCTGTCACCGCTCGTAGTCGAGGAGCGGCTCGAGACGGCGGTAGAACTCCGGCCCCGCGGCGATCACCATGCCGTTGCCGGGACGACCTCCGGGGGCTCCCCCGACGACTCCACCCGCTTCGGCGACCAGCAGCGCGCCGGCGGCGTGATCCCACGGCTGCGTGCCGCGCTCGTAATACGCGTCGACGCGACCGGCGGCCACCGAGGCCAGATCGAGAGACGCCGCGCCGATACGGCGCACGTCACGGGCGATCGGCATGACACGCGACAGCTGCTCCAGGGCCGGACCGTGGGTCTCGGGGTTGTACCCGAAACCGGTGGCGACGAGTCCCCCGGCGGGGCCCACCTCGGCGACCGACAGGCGCTGGTCACCGAGCCAGGCACCTCCACCGCGCGAGGCACGGAAGAGCTCGCCCGTCACGGGGTTGAAGACCGCCCCGGCGAGCGCGGTCCACGACGCGGTCTCAGCGGTGCCCTCGACAGCGGCGATGCTCACGGCCCAGGCCGGGATTCCGTAGGCGTAGTTGACGGTGCCGTCGATCGGGTCGACAACCCACGTGATGCCGCTCGTTCCCTCTTCGGCCCCGGATTCCTCGCCGAAGAAGCCGTCGTCCGGACGCTCTCGCGCGAGCTCCGCGCGAATGAAGGCCTCGACCTCGCGGTCGGCGGCGGTGACGATGTCGGCGGCGGCCGATTTGGTCGCGGCGACCGTCACGCCCTCGCGACGGCGACGGTGGGCGAGTTCACCGGCCTCCCGAGCGATACGCGTGGCGATCTCGAGCAGGTCGGCTGCGGAAGTCATGGCATCCAGGCTACGTGCGCCACCCCTTTCGGCGAATTCGCCGCTGTCGTTAGCGTGGGCTCATGACCGCTTCGGATTCTCGCCGGTACGACGTCGTCATCGTGGGGGGCGGGCACAACGCCCTCGTCGCCGCGGCCTATCTCGCCCGGGCAGGGCGCAGCGTGGTGGTGATCGAGAGATCGGATGCCGTGGGCGGCGCCGCCGTGTCGGAGCGCCCGTGGGCGGGTGTCGATGCGCGCCTGTCGCGCTACTCCTACCTCGTCAGCCTGCTGCCGCAGAAGATCATCGACGACCTGGGTCTGCGCGTCGACCTGCGCCGCCGCCGCTACTCCTCCTACACACCCGACCCGGCCGATCCCACGCGCGGGATCCTTGTCGATACGCGGGATGCCGAGGCGACGGCCGCCTCGTTCGCGCGCACCCTCGGCGACGCGGAGGAGGCCGAGCGCTTCGCGGCGTTCGGCGAGCGCCTCGCCCCGGTGGCCCGGGCGGTCTTCCCGACGATGACCGAGCCGCTGCCCACGGCGGACGAACTGCGCGAACGCGTGGGCGACGACGAGCTTTGGGACGCCCTCACCACCCGCCCGCTCGGCGACCTGCTGCGCTCCTCGCTGCGCAGCGATCTCGCGCGGGGCATCGCGTTGACGGACGGCCTGATCGGCACCTTCGCCTCGTCCGACGACCCCTCCCTCGCGCAGAACCGCTGCTTCCTCTACCACGTGATCGGCGGCGGGACGGGAGATTGGGACGTCCCCGTGGGTGGCATGGGCGCGGTCACGGCCGAACTCGAACGCGCCGCTCGCGAAGCGGGGGCCGAGATCGTCACCGGCGTCGAGGTCATCTCGATCTCGCCCGACGGCGACGTGCACACCATGACCGACCGCTCCGACGTCTTCCACGGCGACCTCGTGCTCAGCGGGGTCGGCCGCGCCGTCCTCGACCGCCTGCTGACTGCGGGCGGCGCCGCCACGACGGGGGCGGAGGAGCCGGAGGGTGCGCAGGTCAAGGTCAACATGCTGCTCTCGCGGCTACCGCGACTGCGAGACGAATCGGTGACCCCCGAGGCCGCCTTCTCGGGCACCTTCCACGTCAACGAGACCATGACCCAGTTGGATGCCGCTCACGTGGCGGCATCCGGAGGGCTCATCCCGGAGCCTCTCCCGGTCGAGATCTACTGCCACTCGCTCACCGACCCGTCCATCCTCGGTGAGGAGCTGCGCGCGTCGGGCGCGCAGACGCTCACGATGTTCGGTCTGCAGGTGCCGCACCGGCTCATCGCCGACACCGACCCGGTCGCCGCGGGAGCACGACTGCTGGCCGCCGCCCAGGCCTCGCTGGAGTCGGTGCTCGCCGAGCCGCTGCGCGACTGCATCCTGCGGGCGCCCGACGGCCGGCTCTGCATCGAGGCACGCACGACCAGCGACCTCGAAGCCACGCTCAACATGGCCGGCGGCGACATCTTCCACGGCGCCCTGTCGTGGCCGTGGCTCGACGCGCCCGCCGACTCCCCCGCCGCGCGCTGGGGAGTGTCGACACCGCACGCGCGGGTCTTGCTGTGCGGTTCGAGCGCTCAGCGCGGTGGAGCGGTGAGCGGCATCGGCGGTCAGAACGCGGCGATGGCGGCGCTGGAGATCCTCGGTCGGTGAGGGCTGGGGCCGGGGCCTCGCCCCGTCCTGCGGAGGTTCTGCGCGACACACCGCTCAGGCCCTCACCGTGCCCGGAGTGTCACCGCCGAACTCCGCACGACGGTCCGCCATGGGCGCCGAGCGTCTCGACGATCTGGACGACGGCATCCATCAATGCCGATGTCGACGGCCCGGCGTAGCCGAACACGACCGGCCGCCGGGCGGGTCGACAGGTGTCCCTCCCCCGCGAGGATCTCGTACGCGGCGACCACCGTCCCGCGGCGTCGGGAACGGTGTAGCCGCCACCCGGATCCTCGACGTGCCTGTCGTGCGTGCCGTCCTGCGGACTCTGACCCCGACACGCCGGCCCACACCACCCCGACCCGGCGGGTCGCCACCGGTCTCCGCCGGACGGTACGCCCGCGGCACCGTCCCGGGCCCACCGAAGAGGCGGGGCCGCCCCGAAGGAACGGCCCCGCCTCCGGGGGGGGATCAGCCGACCAGCGGTGGCACCTCGTACCGGCGCGGCGTCCCGAAGCGGTGCGCGGTGATCGACACGGCCTGCTCGCGCAGGAACGGCAACAGCTCGACGTGCCCGGCGCGGGTGACGTCGCCTGCGTAGAGGGCGACAGAGGGCGAGCCGTTCGTCGCCTCGGCCACCGCCACGGGCGATCCGCCGAGCAGGCGGATGCGGCCACCCGTCCGGGCCAGCCGCGCAGCGCGGCGACCCCACTCGGCGGCGTCCTCGACCGCGGCGCGGACGCCGACGCCCTCGAGCCAGGCACGGACCGCGGGCGACAGCTCGCGAGCCGTGCTGACCGTCACGGCCGACCCGGCGCGGACACCCGCGGCGACCACGCGCACGAGCGCAGCCTCCGAGGCGTCCTCGACGCGCACGGTCACCGGAACCGCGGCGTAGCGGAGCACGTTCTGCTCCGACTCCAGGCCGGTCACGTCACGGGCGAGCGAGAACTCCCCGGCCCACGCGGCGGCATCGCTCGAGAGGGCGGATGCCACCCACTCACGGTCCGCGGCGGGCACGGCCGCCAACGCCGGGGCGGCGAGGGCGTCGGGCGTGCGGGGCGACGAGGTCTCGGCATCCGCCCACGTTCCGAAGCCGAACAGGTAGTGCGGTCCGCCGGCCTTGGTGCCCGCGCCGACGGCGGACTTCTTCCAGCCGCCGAAGGGCTGACGCTGCACGATGGCGCCGGTGGTACCGCGGTTGACGTAGACGTTGCCGGCCTCGATGCGCGCGAGCCAGGTGTCGATCTCGGACGAATCCAGCGCGTGCAGGCCCGAGGTGAGGCCGTACTCGATCGCGTTGACGATCTCGATCGCGTCGTCGAGGGTCTCGGCGGTCATGATGCCGAGCACGGGACCGAAGTACTCGGTGCGGTGGAACTCGCTGCCGGGCTGCACGCCCTCGCGGATGCCGGGCCGCCACAGCATCCCCTCGTCGTCGAGGCGCTTCGGCTCGACCACCCAGCGCTGGCCGGGCTCGAGCGACGTCAACGCGCGCAGCAGCTTTCCCTGAGCGGGCTCGATGAGGGGTCCGACGCGCGAGGCCTCGTCCCACGGCATGCCGACCTCGAGCGAGGTGACGGCATCGACCAGTTGGTCGTGGAAGCGCCGCGAGCGTGCCACCGACCCGACGAGCACGACGAGGGATGCCGCGGAGCACTTCTGGCCCGCGTGGCCGAAGGCCGACATCGCGACGTCTTTCGCGGCGAGGTCGAGGTCGGCACTCGGCGTGACGATCACGGCGTTCTTGCCGCTCGTCTCGGCGAGCAGCGGCAGGTCGGGGCGGAACGAGCGGAAGAGCTCCGCCGTCTCGTAGGCGCCGGTGAGCACGACCCGCTCGACGGCGGGATGCGTGAGCAGCTGACGACCGAGATCGTTCTCGGACACCTGCACGAGCTTGAGCACCTCACGGGGAACCCCCGCCTCCCACAGCGCCTCGACCATGACGGCGCCGGAGCGCTCGGCGAGACCCGCGGGCTTGATGACCACGGCGGAACCGGCGGCGAGCGCGGCGAGGGTCGAGCCCGCGGGGATCGCGACGGGGAAGTTCCACGGCGGGGTGACCACGGTGACACCGACCGGGGTGAAGGTCGCGCCGTCGACGGCCTCGAGAGTGCGCGCCTGCTCGGCGTAGTAGTGGGCGAAGTCCATCGCCTCCGACACCTCGGGATCGCTCTGCTCGATGACCTTGCCGCACTCGGCACCCATGACCTCGAGCAGGTCGGCGCGACGCTTCTCGAGCGCGTCGCCCGCGCGGTGCAGGATCTCCGCGCGCTTCGCGGCTCCGAGCTCGCGCCAGCCCGCGGCAGCCGTCGCGGCATCCTGGATCAGCGCGTTCAGCGTGGCTTCGTCGGTGACCGTGTGGTCGGCGATGGTCCGCGCGCCGAGCGTCGAGTCCTCCATGCGCGCGACGATCGCCCGCGACCAGTCGCGGTTCGCCTCGATCGCCGGGTCGGAGTCGGGGGTGTTGCGGAAGCCGTGCGCGGGGGCGGGAGGGGCCTCGGCCGAGCGGTCCTGCACCCGGTTCGAGGCGGGAACGCCCTCGGGCATGTCGGCGAGGGATGCCAAGAAGCGGTCACGCTCGCGAGAGAACAGCGCCTCGTGGGTGTCGAGGTCGAACACCGCCGACATGAAGTTCTCGCTCGATGCGCCCTCTTCGAGGCGACGGATCAGGTACGCGATCGCGACGTCGAACTCCTGCGGGTGCACGACGGGGGTGTAGAGCAGGATCGAGCCGACCGTGCGCCGGACGACCGCCTGCTGCGCGGTCGCCATGCCGAGAAGCATCTCGACGTCGATGCCGCCGGTGACTCCGCGACGCTCGGCGAGGAGCCAGGCGAGGGCGACGTCGAACAGGTTGTGGCCGGCGACGCCGATCCGCACGTTGGTCGTGTGCTCGGGGCGCAGCGCATAGTCGAGGACGGCCTTGTACGAGGCGTCGGTCGCCTGCTTCGAGGGCCAGGTGGCGAGCGGCCAGTCGTGCACGTCGGCATCCACCCGCTCCATCGGCAGGTTCGCGCCCTTGACCACGCGCACCTTGATGGGGGCTCCCCCGGAGGCCACGCGCGCGGCGGTCCACTCCTGCAGGCGGATCATCGCGGCGAGCGCGTCGGGCAGATAGGCCTGCAGCACGATGCCGGCCTCGACGCCGTGGAACTCGGGCTCGGCCAGCAGCGTCTCGAAGACGGCGAGGGTGAGGTCGAGGTCTTTGAACTCCTCCATGTCGAGGTTGAGAAAGGTGCCGGTCTCTTTCGCCACACGGTAGAGGGGGCGCAGGGCCGCCACGGCATCGGCGACGGCGGCGTCGAAGGCCCAGGGCGTGTGCGGAGCGACGGTCGACGAGACCTTGATCGAGACGTAGTCGACGTCGTCGCGCGAGAGGAGCTTTCGGGTGCCGGCCAGGCGCCGCGCGGCCTCTTTCTTGCCGAGGATCGCCTCGCCGAGCAGATTCACATTGAGGCGGATGCCGTCTCCCCGACCGCGGATCGAGGAGATGGCCTCGCCGAGCTTGCGGTCGGTGGCGTCGACGATCAGGTGGCGCACCATCGAGCGCAGTGCCGTACGGGCGGCGGGCACGACGATCTGCGGCAGGATGGGCGCGGCGAACGCACCGAGGCGGATCGCGGCTTTGAGGTGCAGCGGCAGGAAGCCCGGGATGAGCGGGCTGAGCGCGGCGAGGTTGCGCGCGGCGACGCGCACGTCTTCGGGGCGCACGACGCCGTCGACGAAGCCGACGGTGAAGTCGAGGCCGTGCGGGTCGCGCAGAACCCCGGCCAGCCGCTCGGCTGCGGCGTCGACGGGCTCGTTCCGGCTCTCGGCGAGCCAGCGGCGCACGAGGGTGATCGCCTCGTCGGCGAGCTCTTGGGCAGAGACGAGTGCGGCGGGGGTGGTGCCGGACGTGGTGTCGGGGACATCGGTGAGCGACATGGCGATCCTTCCTCGGATGTTTTCAGCATGGGGCTGTCATCCGTTCGAGAAAAGCGATGATTCCTGACGCATACTGATCGATGAAGCCGAAGGGATGCCATGTTCGACCTGCGCCGTCTGCGCCTCTTGCACGAGCTGTCGGTCCGCGGCACCCTCGCGGCCGTCGCCGACGCCCTCTCGTACAGCCCGTCGACCATCTCGCAGCAGCTCGCCCTGCTCGAGAAAGAGGCCGGGGTGCCGCTGCTCGAACCGGACGGACGGCGCGTCCGTCTGACCGCCCAAGGGGCCGCTCTCGCGGCGCACGCCGCGCGCATGCTGGCCGCCGATGAAGCGGCCCGCGCCGAACTGGAACGCATGCGGCCGTCGCTGGCGCCCGTGCGGGTGGCCGTCATGCAGTCCGCCGCGCACGGCCTGCTCCCCCGAGCCCTCGACGCCCTGGCCGGGAGCGAGCCGAACCTGCGCATCGAGGTCGCGGAGCTCGCCCCCGAGGAGGGACTGTTCGAGGTGGCCGCGCGCGGCTTCGACCTCGCCGTGGCCGAGCAGTACCCGGGTCACACGCGCGAGCATCGCGAGGGGCTCGAGCGCAGCCTGCTGGGGCGGGATGCCATCCGTCTGGCCGTCTCGAGCGACGATCCGGCGCAGAGCCTGGAGGACCTGCGCGAGCGCGCCTGGGTCATGGAGCCGGTGGGCACCGCCGCCCGTCAATGGGCGACGCAGCAGTGCCGCGCCGCCGGGTTCGAGCCCGACGTGCGCTTCGAGATGGCCGACCTCACCGCGCACGCCCGACTCGTGGCATCCGGTCATGCCGTCGGCATGATCCCCGATCTCGTCTTCGCGGGCGAGACGCCTCCCGTGCGACTCGTGGGCCTGCCCGGCCAGCCGCGACGCGAGGTGTTCACGGCCGTCCGCCGCGGAACGGCCGACCGCCCCGGCGTACGCGCGGTGCGCGAAGCACTGCAGGTGGCGTACGACCGGGGCGGTCGATAGGGCGCCTCTCGCAGACGATCACTCCCGTCTGCGAGCGGACGCTTACTTGGTGAGCGCGATCTCGTTCGGCGTGTGGTCGAGGGTGACGCTCTTCACGACCGCGCCGGTGGTGAGATCGACCGCGTGCACGGCGTTCTTCGCGGGCTCGGTCACGTAGGCGATGTCACCCGAGACCTTGATCGCGGGGTGGGCGTCCTGCCACTCGACGGGCCCCTCCCACGCGTCGATCACGGGGAAGGCGTCGGTGAACGCCCCCTTCTCGAGGTCGAGCACGTGGATCGCACCGTCGGAGGCCAGGACGTATCCCAGATCCTGCGGACCGCGCGCCAGGTCGCGGAAGGTGTACTCGGCCCCTGCGGGCATGTCGATGACGGTCTGCGTCTTGGCGGCCGTGTCGACGACGGAGACGCGGTGCAGCAGGTATCCCTCGGCGTCGCGGTCGTCCTTGTAGTCGCCGAGCACGAGCGGGCTGGTCTCGCTCACGAACATGTTGCCCGAGCGTCCGTACGGCTGGTCGGGGGCCTCGATCTTGGTGATCTGACCCTCGTCGAGCACGAGAGCGCCGTTGTCGCACCCGAAGACGACGACCTCGTCCTTGGCGGTGCCTTCACCGTGCACGCCCGGGCAGGCCGCGTTCTCGGCGATGGTCGCACCCGAGGAATCCTTCACGACGATGCCCGTGCGACCGTTGGCGTTGCCCACGGTGGTCACGAACGAGCCGTCCTTGAGCACGATCGACACCCCGTGGTGCGCCTCGACGCCCGGAACCGTCTCGACCTCGGGAAGGGACTCGGTGGATGCCAGCAGCGCATCGGTGTCGAAGATCGTCGAGTCGCTCGTGCCGTCGGCGTAGAGCACCGTCTTCCCCCCGTGCGTCACCACGTGACCGGGCTTGGACGCCGGGAAGACGAGGTCGGTGAGCTCGGGCTCGGCGGCCGAGGTCCCGGCATCCAGAACCTGGAAACCCTCGCTCATGGTCACCATGATGTGCTGGCCGTCGCCGGCGGAGTTCAGGCGGGTGAACTCTTCCGACGAGAAGTCGCCGACGGTCTCGAGGGTCTGACCGTCGAGCACCAGGATGCCGCCGAGATACGACAACGCCACACGCGTGGCCGCCTCGGCTGCGGCGGTCGAATCCGGGGACGCGGACCCGGGGGCGGTGCCGCCGGCGCAGGCCGACAGGGTGACGGTGGCGCCGATCGCGAGGGCGACCAGGCCCGCGCGGGGCAGGGAGAAGCTGCGCATGGGTGTCTCTTTCTTCGGTGGGCGGGTCTCGTCAGGGCGAGAGCCCGGTGGCGATGCGCTCCGTGTTGACGCGCATCATGGTCAGGTAGTCGGGGGCGTCGCCCGAGGCGTCGGTGAGCGACTCGGTGAACAGCTCGGTCACCTCGACGTGGCGGTCGGCCTCCTCGGCGAGTGCGCGCACGAGCCGGTCAGGAGACGAGGACTCGGCGAAGATGGTCGGCACCTTCGCTTCATCGATCGCCGCGACGAGGTCGGCGAGATCGCTCGTGCTCGGGGCGGCGAGGGTGGTCCCGCCGGGGATGACGGCCCCGATCAGGCGGAAGTCGAAGCGATCGGCGAGGTAGCCGAACACGTGGTGGTTGGTGACGAGGGCACGACGCTCGGCCGGGATCGCGGAGAAAGCCGCGGTCATCTCTGCGTCCAGCGTCTCGAGCTGCGCGCGGTAGCCGGCGGAGCGCTCGGTGACGGCGGCCCCGCCGAGGCTCTCGAGCGCGGGAGTGAGCCGGTCCACCACGGCGATCATCTGCGCGGGGTCGGTCCAGAAGTGCGGGTCGTCGACCCCGTCTGCGTCGGCGGAGGTGTACGGCAGCACATGGACGGCGTCGCCCGCGACGATGGTGCGCACCCCGTCGGCGGACGCGGCGTCGAGGTGCTGTTGCAGCCCCTCCTCGAGACCGAGTCCGTTGGCGACCAGCAGGTCGGCGGAACGCATGCGCGCGGCCTCGGCGGCGGAGATCTCGAACGAATGCGGGTCGGCGCCCGGGCGCATGAGGGTCAGGACCTCGACGTCGTCGCCCGCCAGCTTCGACACGACGTCGCCGAGGATGTTCGTGGTCACCACGACCAGAGGTCGGTCGGATGCCGCGGAGCCAGCGCATCCGGTGAGGCACAGGAGAGCAGCCGCGGCGAGGGCGGCGAGGGTGCGGCGCATCTCAGCGTCCCGTCTCTGCGAAGAAGAGCGGCGTGCGCTCGGGGGCGAACTCGCGTGCCACTCGCGCGTCGTCGGCGAAGTCGAGCTCCCACATGCGGTTCTCGGCCGGCCCGTTGAGGTATGCACGCTGCTGGTCGGCGATCAGGGTCACGGGCAGCCCCGCGGCGAGGCTCTCCGAGACCAGAGGGGCGGATGCCGCGCGCACCGCGCCGGTGTCACCGTCGAGCACGAGCACCCGACCGCCCGCGGTCAGGGCGAGGACGTTCGCGTTCTTGTCGTCGACCGCCGTGACCTGCACGAGCGGCTCGGGGGCGGGAAGCAGCGTCCACGCGCGCTCACGGGTGTCAAGGATCCAGATTCCGGCGTCGCCCGCGAGAGCGGCGACGCTCGGTCGACCCTCCCGGTTGTGGAAGCCCGTGGCGCGGGGCGCGGTGGTCCCGGGCGGATACGGAACGACCTCGGCGACCGGCTGCTCGCCGTCGACGCTCACGAGCACGGCGCCGTCCCGGCAACCGATCACCGCTCCGACGCGTGTCGTGATGGTGCCCGCGGGTTCGGCGCACGGGGTCGTCACCCCGATCGCGGTTCCGTCTGCCGCGTGCAGCGACACCTCGCCCGCGGAGGCGATCGCCGCGAACGACCCGGCGGGGACGACGAGACCTGCGCCCGGCTCCGTGGTCACGCGGAACTTCTCGGCCACTTCGCCCTTCGACAGCGCCTCGGTGTCGAGCAGGACCGCCTCGCCGGAGTCGGGGAAGAACACCCCCGTGCCGCCCGTCGTCGACGAGTTGGAGGTCGCCACCGTGGCCACGCCCTCGCCCGCGACCTCGCCGATCACCCGTGCGGGTGCCCGGTAGTAGTGGAAGTGGTCGACGTGATCCCACGTCCACACCCCGCTGTCGACGATCGAGACGCCGCCGGCAGCGGCGGAGAAGAGGTAGCGACCGTCGGAATGCACCGCCGCGGGCGCGCGGACGGTTCCGAGGTCGGCCGTCGACTCGTCGAGGAGGTCGAGGTGCGAGACCCGACCGTCGGCGTCGATCGAGGTGAGCCCGAGCGCGGGCTCGGCCAGCTCTGCGGCGCCGTCGATCTGGCCGTGAGCGTCACTCTCGGCAGTCGCTGTCGGGGCGGACGACGCGGACGGCGCGGCACAGCCCGCCAGGGCCAGGAGCAGGAGCGCGCCGAGGGGCGCGAGAGGTCGAGTGGGATGAAGCATGGGGTCTTTTCCGGTGGAGCGGGAAGGGAAGTCAGGCGGGTACGGCGATCGTCGCGGGAAAGCGACGACGGGCCTGGTCCGTGGCGAGTCGCAGCAGCCACGAGACGCCGGCGGCGGCGATCGCGGTGGCGGCGATCGTCGCTCCGGCGGCCGTCGCGGCGTGCCACGAAACGAGGAGCCCGACCGCGACGGCGGTCGCGCCGATACCGGCCGCGAGCACCATGGTCGAGGGGATGCGCTCGGTCCACTGCCTCGCCGCCACGGCGGGAGCGACGAGCAGCCCCACCACCAGCAGCGAGCCGACGGCCTGGTACGAAGCCACCACGGCGAGGGTCACCAGACCCACCAGTACCGTCTGCGCCAGACGCGGGCCGAGTCCGAGCACCCGCGCGACGCGCTCGTCGATCGCGAGGGCGACGAGCGAGCGGTGCGTCAGGGTCGCGGCAGCGATCCCGACGACGACAGCGATGGCCAGGACGACGAGATCGGCGCTCGTGATGGCGAGGATGTCGCCGAACAGGATGGCCGTGGCATCGGTCGCGAAGCTTCCCGCGTGCGAGATCACGATCACGCCGAGTGCGAGCATGCCGACGAACAACAGGCCGATGCTCGTGTCGTACGAGAGCTTCGCGCGCCGCTGCACCGCACCGATGCCGAGGCTCATCACCACGGCACTGGCGGCCGCCCCGATGAGCACGGGCACGCCGAGCACGGTGGCCAGGGCCACACCGGGGAGCATGCCGTGCGCGAGTGCTTCGCCGAGGAACGCCATGCCCCGGACGATCACCCAGGTGCCGGCCACCGCGCAGAGCACCGCGACGAGCACGCCGCCCAGGAGGGCACGCTGCACGAACTCGAGCGAGAAGGGATCGGTGAGCCAGGACACGATGTTCGACCGTAGCGTCAAGTGAGAACGGTTATCAAACTCGTATGATGGAGATATGACGACTCCCGCCCTGCGTGCCCGCGGTCTGCGCGTCGAGTTCCCCGGGACGGTCGCCCTCGACGACGTCGACCTCGACCTCCCCCGCGCGGCCCTCACCGTGATCGTCGGCCCCAACGGTGCGGGCAAGTCGACGCTTCTCGAAGTTCTCGCGGGCGCCCGCGTACCGGCATCCGGGTCTATCGAGCTCGGCGATCAGTCACGCGCCTTCGTCCCCCAGCGAGCAGCCGTGGGAGAACACCTCCCCCTCACCGTTCGCGATGTCGTGACCGTGGGGGCCTGGGGTCGCATCGGCCCCCTCCGCCGCCTGACGCGCGAGGATCGGGAAGTGGTCGACCTCTCGATGCGGCGACTCGACATCGCGCACCTGGGTCGGCATCCGTTCTCATCCCTGTCCGGAGGACAGCGTCAGCGCGCCCTGTTGGCGCAAGGCCTCGCCCGACAGGCCGAGATCCTGCTGCTCGACGAGCCGACCACCGGGCTCGACTCGGCGAGCGCGGAGCTCAACCGCACGGCGATCGAGGAAGAGATCCGCCGCGGCGCGACGGCGGTGTGCGTCAGCCACGACGAACGGCTGATCGCGGAGGCGGACCAGGTGATCCACCTCGAGGCCGGTCGCCTCAGACCCGTGTACGAACCCGCTCCGTGATGCGGCGGAGCAGAGCCGCGGCAGCCTCGGCGGCCTCGCGCGGTTCCGACAGAACGGCCGCCTCGACCTCGCTCGAGAACCGGCGGAGACCGTTCCACGGCTCGACCTCGAGGTCGATCTCGAGATAGATGTGGTTGACGCGCCGATCGTCGGCGTCGAGCTCACGGCGCAGCAGACCTCGGCCGATGAGCCGGTCGACGAGGGTGGTCACCCCGGCAGGAGTCACCCCCAGCCGAGAGCGCAGGTGGGAGGGGCGGATGCCGGGCTCGTCGCAGATGCAGCAGAGAGCCGCAGCCTCCAGCTCGCTCACACCGAGGTCGGCGCGTGCCTGCGCGGCCATCTCGTCACGCGCTTCGACGTACTCGTCGAGCGCCATGGTCAACGCGGAGGACTGAGTCATTCCACCACCTCCTCCTTCATGGCCCGGCCGGCCACAACTCCACCATAGTGAACATCCTGAATATTTTGCAGAATTAATTAAGTTTGTGAAATACGTGCTACCTTAATGATCAGCCCGTCGACCCCGAGCGAAGGAGATCGCCATGGCCACGTTGTTCTACGGATCCGACAAGGACCCCATCGTTCTGCCCGATCGCCTGATGGGTTACATCAAGGTGATCACCTCGACCAAGCTCCGCCGCGGTGAATCGTTCACCCTGACGTGGACCGGCACCCCCGAAGAAGCCGGCCGCTCCACGATCTGGCTCCAGCCCTCTATTCCCCTGCGGTTCGTCTTCGATGCCGTCGAGCCCGAGCAGCTCGTGGGCGAATACCTCCGGTCCCTCGCCGACCAGGCGAACGCCGCCTCGGGTCTCGTGATCGACACCCACACGTGGGAGGCCGCCGAGCAGGCGACCCACGCACCTGTCCGCGCGGCACGTCCCGCCGGTCGCCCCGTCCGCGCCGCCTGATACCACCTCGAGGCCCGTCGGTCGACTTCTCTCATCACCCCGCATAATGTGGGGGGCGCACCACATTCGTGCGCATGAATCGGAGAGGCCCATGCCGGTACGAACTTTGCTCGACAAGTCCCTCCTCGAGGCGTGGCTGACCGAGTTCCGCGCGCTCGGCTATCTCACCGGCAGCGATATCCGCGTCCTCGATCAAGAGGACGAGACCGACCCGGACTCCGGACTCATCGTCGTCGACCTCACCGAGGCGAAGACCATCACGTACTTGCAACCCATCACCGGCGGGGACGGCAGTTGGAAGGCGACCATGGAGGCGCGCGACGCCACCATCGAGCTCGGCGCCGTCGCCCTGGTCAACCTCGGCAACGAGGTGAACGTGCTCGGCGCGCTCGTGAGCTTCCTCGAGGCGAAATCGAAAGCGCTCCTCGCAGCAGGCTGAGCCCGCAACGCTGGGGAACGAGAAAAGGGCACCCGATCCGGGTGCCCTTTTCTGATGGTGTGGCGAGTGAGGGATTCGAACCCCCGAATGCAATGCAGTCTGATTTACAGTCAGATCCCTTTGGCCGCTTGGGTAACTCGCCAGGTGCGCACCCGTCCGGCTTTCTCAGTCGACCGGAGGCGCGATAGACCACTCTACTATCCCGCGAGGGATGCTCGAAACCATCCCGCTCACTCGGGCGTGCGCAGCAGGGCGCCCTCGTGCCGGCAGGTCGCGGCGGCGACGTCCATGGCGCGCGAGAGCACGGCATCCCACTCCCGAGCATCCGCGGGCAGTCGATCGCGC
The DNA here is from genome assembly GCF_031453395.1 of Microbacterium sp. SORGH_AS_0454. NCBI lineage: Bacteria > Bacillati > Actinomycetota > Actinomycetes > Micrococcales > Microbacteriaceae > Microbacterium > Microbacterium sp. SORGH_AS_0454. Next base: position 638,969 of record NZ_JAVIYS010000001.1, read on the forward strand.
ACCAGGGCGGCGGTGGTGGCGAGCACCGCGTCTCCCCCGCCCATCGTGTCGACGATGCGCCCGGGAAGATCCGCGATCGGACGCGACACCGAGGTGCCGGCCGCATCGATCGCCGCTCCACCCGCGCCATAGGTGGCGAGCACCGCGCCGACGCCCAGGTCGACCAGTCGTGCGCGCAGGTCGTCGAGGGGTCCGCCGTACAGCAGTTGCGCGTCGTCCTCGCCGACCTTCACGAGAAGGGCTCCGGATGCCGCCCGCTCGAAGCCGCGGACGAACTCGGCGCGGTCCCGCAACATGCCGCTGCGCGGATTGGGGTCGATCGCGAGGGGCGTCGAGAGCGACGCCGTCGCCTCCACCAGCAGGGAGGTCTGCTCGGGGTCGTCGAAGGGGAAGCAGCTCACGACGACCATCGGGGCGGCCGCGATCGCGGCGCGCTCGGCCTCTCCGTACGCCACACGTCGGTTCTGTGCCGCCTCGTTGAAGACGTACTCGGGCTCGCCACCCGGCGAGCGCGTGCTCACGGCGCGCGAAGACCCGTGCTCCGCGGGGCTCGCGAGCAGCTCGACGTCGTGCTCATGCAGGAAGGCGCGGATCTGGTCCCCCGCCGCATCGTCGCCGACCATGGCGATGAGCGAAGCCGGTACCCCCAGCCGCGACAGCCCCACCGCCACGTTGAGTCCCGCTCCGCCGACGAACTCGCGCACGCCAGTCTCGTCGCGGATCTCATCGATCAACGCGTCGCCGATGACGACGACCCGCCCGGTCACCGCGAGACCTCGGCGGTGTCGAGCACGCGGCTGACGAAGTCCTCGGTGCGGCGCTTGGTGCCGTCGATCTTTCGGTCGACGCTCGCGCGGATCTCGCTCGGCGCCAGGGGGGCGGCCAGGCGCACGGTCTCGTGGCACGACATGTCGGCGCAGATGTAGGTGCCGACGGTGTCGCCGTGCTCACCCGCTTCACCGGCCTTGCGCGCCGTGAACAGCGACACCTGGTCACCGGGCTGCATCGTGTGGCAGAGGTTGCACATCGCCGAGCGCGCCCGGGACTGGCCCTCGGCCGCGCGCAGCACGATCGCGGCGGGTTCTCCGTCGGTTTCGGTGAGGACGTAGCCCCGCCCGCGCGTGCGCGGATCGCGCCAGGCCAGGAAGTCGAGGTGATCCCAGTCCGTCAGCACGAAGTCGAGCGGAAGCGCCACGACTCGCAACTCTTCGGCGGTGGCGTTGACGAACGCCTCCCGCACCTCTTGTTCCGTGAGTGCTCGCATGGCATCCGAGTCTACGAGCGCCTCTACCCGCATGGGGCGGACGATGTCGAGGGGGTGTCGACGCGGGGGCCGCGAATAGAATCGATCCATGGCTGATTCTTCGTTCGACATCGTCTCCAAGATCGACCGGCAGGAAGCCGACAACGCGCTCAACCAGGCGCATAAAGAGGTGGAGCAGCGGTACGACTTCAAGGGCACCGATGCCTCCATCGCCTGGAGCGGCGAGTCGATCGTCATCAAGGCGAACTCCGAGGAGCGCGCCAACGCCGTGCTCGACGTCTTCCAGACCAAGCTCATCAAGCGCGGCATCTCGCTCAAGAGCCTCGAGACCGGCGAGCCCGTGCAAAGCGGCAAGGAGTACCGCATCACCTCCACGCTCAAGGAGGGCATCTCGCAAGAGAACGCGAAGAAGGTCAACAAGATCATCCGCGACGAGGGCCCCAAGGGCGTCAAGTCGCAGATCCAGGGCGATGAGCTGCGCGTGCAGTCGAAGTCGCGCGATGACCTGCAGGAAGTCCAGCGCCTCCTGAAGGCCGCCGATCTCGACGTCGACCTGCAGTTCACGAACTACCGGTAAGCCCCGAGTCGGAGCGAGGCCGTGGTCACGCGATGAGCGTTCCCGACGGGTACCCGCGTTGTCCGACCTGCGGCGACGTGTTGCGGTTCGAGGTCCTCGACGACGAGCGCTTTCTCGTGGCGTGGTCGTGCGTGACCTGCGGCCTCATCCGCACGACGGAACCGGTCTGAACGACGCGTTCCTCGATGAAGTAGCCGGAAGATCCGGCCGCCCCGAGTCGATCAGCCCTCGATGCCGTTGATCATCTGCGTGATCTCGCGCTCGGTCTCCCGACCGATGTTTCGCTCCTCCATGTGAGAAGGCATGTCGCTGTCGTCGTCGACGGAAGGGTTCTCGAACGGCTGCTTCTGATCCTTTTCCATACCTCGATGCTCACACGCCGACGCGAACGCGGCGAGGGGGTTGCGCGTCAGCGGTCGCCCCGCAGGGCGGCATCCGTCCACTCTTCGTGCGCGACCTCGCCGCGGGCGACGGCCTCTTCACGCTGGCGGAGTTCGACGCGGCGGATCTTGCCCGAGATCGTCTTCGGCAGCTCGAAGAACTCGACACGGCGCACACGCTGGAACGGCGCGAGTCGCTCACGCGCGAAGCGGAGGATGTCGAGCGCGACCTCTTGGCCCGCCTCGTGGCCCGCGGCCAGCACGATGTAGGCCTTCGGCACGGCGAGCCGCAGCTCGTCGGGGGCGGGGCACGACGGCGGCCTCCATCACGGCGGGGTGCTCGATGAGCACGCTCTCCAGCTCGAACGGGCTGATCTTGTAGTCGGACGCCTTGAACACGTCGTCGGTGCGCCCGATGTAGGTGATGCTGCCGGTGTCGTCGCGTCGCGCGACATCGCCGGTGTGGAACAGACCGTCGGCGAAGGCCTCGGCGTTGCGCTCGGGATCGCCCACGTAGCCGGTCATGAGGTTCACCGGACGCTCGGTGAGGTCGATGCAGATCTCGCCCTCGTCGCCGCGCTCGCCCGTGACCGGGTCGACGAGCACCACGGGGCAGCCGGGCAGCGGGCGGCCCATCGAGCCGGGCACGAGCTGGGCGTTCGGCGTGTTCGCCACCACGGCGGTCATCTCGGTCTGGCCGTAGCCGTCACGGATATCGAGGCCCCACGCGCGCTGCACCGAAGCGATGACCTCGGGGTTGAGCGGCTCGCCCGCTGACACGACCTCGCGAAGCGCCCCGCGGCGCCCGGTGAGATCGGCCTGGATGAGCATGCGCCACACGGTCGGCGGCGCGCAGAAGGTCGTGACGCGGTCGTTCTCGAGCTCCGACAGCAGCCGTTCGGCCGAGAAGCGCGAGTAGTTCAGGGCGAGCACGGTCGCCCCCGCGATCCACGGCGCGAAGAACAGGCTCCACGCGTGCTTGGCCCACCCGGGCGAGCTGATCGCGAGGTGCACGTCGCCGGGCTGCAGCCCGAGCCAGTACATCGTGCTGAGGTGGCCGACCGGGTACGACGAATGCGTGTGCTCGACGAGCTTGGGCTTCGAGGTGGTGCCCGAGGTGAAATAGAGCAGCAGGCGGTCGTCTGCGGTGGTCCCCGGATGCCGGGCCGGCTCGGCATCCGTCTGGAAGGCGTCGTCGTACGTCGCCCAGCCGGCGTACTCGCCGCCCACGACGATACGGCCGAGTCCCTCGGGCAGGTCGTGGAACTTGTCGGCATCGGCTGCGCCGACGACGACGTGACGGATCTCGGCGCGCGCGATGCGGTCGGTGAGATCGACCCGGCCCAGGGCCGTGGTGGTCGGGGCGATGACCCCGCCGATCTTCATGATCGCGAGCATCGCCTCCCAGAGCTCGACGCGGTTGTCGAGCATCAGCAGCACCGACTCACCGCGACGGACGCCGCGGGATGCCAACCATGCCGCGACTTGGTCGGAACGGCGCGCCAGCTCGTCGAACGTGCGCTGGTGGTGGGTGCCGTCGTCGTCGACGACGATGAGTGCGGGCGCGTCGTTTCCGCGCGCCATCGGGTCGAACCAGTCGATCGCCCAGTTGAACGCACCCTCGAACGTCGGCCAGCGGAAGGACGCCGCCTGCTCGGGGTCGGTCCGCGCGGCGAGGAGTTCGTCTCGCGCGGCCCGGTAGCGCTCGGTGGCGGACGCATCGGTGGGGATCATGGTGCTCCTTCGATCGTCGGCCCATTCGAGTCGACGTGACGACGCTACTCCCCCCGATTCGACGCGCCGCGCTAGGGACACAGCCCGGCGGAGGACTCGTCGGGATAACCGAGGTGGGGTCGACGCCGACCGTCTGCCTCCGCAGACAACTGCCCGGAGCCCGTGCGCCGATACCGGAGCGGGGTGCCGCCGATCAGTCGCGCACGCGCTGCGCCAGGTCGGCGATCTCGTCGAGGTGCACGCGCATCGCCGCCTCCGCGGCATCCGGATTCGCCGCCCGCAGGGCTCGCAGGACGCGGGCATGCCCCTCGTGCGAGAGTCGACGGCCGTCGGCGGCGACGTGCGAGAAGAGCCGGGCCTCGAGCGTCCACGACACGGTCAGCTCGCTGAGAGAGGCAAGCAGAGGGTTGCGCGTGGCCGCGGCGACCCCCGCGTGGAACGCGATGTCGAGCTGCACCGACCGCTGCCCGTCGAGCACGGTGCTCGACTCGACGACGACCGCCTCGAGCTCGTCGAGTTGCGCGTCGTCGATCCGGGTCGCAGCGAGACGGGCGATCTGCGGCTCGACGACGGTTCGGAACTCGGATGCCGCGGCAATCGACGTCTGCTCGTCGTCACCCCACGACGCCAGGGCCGCAGAGATCGGAACGCGAGCGCTCACGCGCGTCCCGCTGCCCTGACGGCGTTCGACCAGACCGGCCGACTGCAGACGCAGCAGCGCCTCGCGCACCGCGGAGCGCGAGACGACCAACTGCTCGGCCAACTCGCGCTCGGTGGCCAGCCGGTCGCCGGGCTTGAGCACCCCCGCCAGGATCAGAGCGCGCAGGCGCGCCACGATCTCTTCGTGCACCGACCCGCCGTGCCGTTCCAGCGGCGCGAGTGCTGCGTGATCGCTCATCGGCCCTCCCGCCCCCATCCTCCCAGGCGGCGCCTCTCGCTCTGCACAGATTGGTCAGACCGTAACGACCCCGAAACACCCGAATCGGGTCGACGAAACGACCGAAGCACACAATTGGACCGACCACGGGCAACGGCGGAGGAGCGGCTATGACCACGGAGAACAGCACGAACGGTCGTCGCGGTCTCGCGACCACCTGGCGGATCCTCCGTCACCCGGCGAGCCTCATCGCGCTCGCGGCGGTCCTGGGCATCGCCTTCGGACTGCTCACCGGCGAGTGGGCGGCGAACCTGAAGTTCGTCGGAGACCTGTTCATCCGCCTCATCCAGATGGCGATCGTGCCGCTGGTGATGGCGTCCGTCATCGTCGCGACGGGCTCGATGACGGGGTCGGGCATGGGGCGCATGGCCGGACGCACGTTCGCGTGGATGATCGGGTTCTCGATCGTCGCGGCCGTGATCGGATGGGCACTGGCCACCCTGCTCCAACCCGGTGCCGGCATCGACTACTCCGGCAGCGTCGACCCTGCCCTGCAGGAATCCGCCACGCCGGCCGGCTGGCAGGAGACCGTCCTGGGCTTCGTCTCCACCAACATCTTCAACGCCATGTCGACCGCGAGCATGCTGCCCATCATCGTGTTCTCGCTGCTGTTCGGCCTGGCCCTGAACGGGTACGTGCGCACGACCGGCAACCGTCTCGTGCTCACCCTGCTCGACCAGCTGCAGCAGATCGTGCTCGGCATGATCCGTCTGGTCATGCGCATCGCCCCGATCGGCGTGTTCTGCCTGCTTGCCGCCCTCGCCGGCGACGTGGGCTTCGCCGTCGTCACCAGCGCGCTGTCGTACCTCGGCTCCACCCTTGTCGGCGTGATCATCGTGACGGTGCTGTTCGTGATCGTCGTGGCCCTGCGTACCCGTCTCAACCCGGCCGCCCTGCCGGGAAAGCTCGCGGAGCAGACGATCATCGCGGTCACCACCACGAGTTCCGCGGTGACCTTCCCCACCGTGCTGAAGAACACCGTCGAGAAGGTGGGCGTCAGCCAGCGGGTGGCCAACTTCACGCTGTCGGTCGGCCTGACCATGGGCTCCTACGGCGCGGTGCTGAACTACACGATCGTCATCCTCTTCCTCGCGCAGGCGTCCCGGGTCGAGCTGACCCCCGGCCAGGTCGTTCTCGGCATGGCCCTGGCGATCATGCTCAACATGGGCACGATCACCGTGCCGGGCGGCTTCGCCGTCGCCGCGACCTTCCTCGCCACCTCGCTCGGGCTGCCGCTCCAAGCGGTCGGCCTGTTGATCGCCGTCGACTGGTTCACCGGCGTCTTCCGGACATTCCTGAACGTCAACGGCGACACGATGGTGGCCATGCTGGTCGCCGACGCCACCGACGAGATCGATCGGGACGTCTACGCCGGACGCAAGACAGTGGCCTCCGAAGAGATCGACGAAGAGGCACTCTCCGACAAGTACGCGGCCGCCGACCGCGCCGACTGACCCCCACCGAGCGCAGTCGCCGCCGTCGTGGGCTCGCACAGCCGGACGGCGGTGAGCGCACGAACGACGAACCGCCCCGTCCGAAGACGGGGCGGTTCGATCGAGAGGTCTACTCGCCGCGCGAGATCGCGATCATCTCGTCGCGCGGGACGACCTTGATGCGCGCGCGCTCGTGCGGGGCACCGAGGGCGACCTCGTGCTCGTCGAGGCGGTGCCAGCCGTCGAGGTCGGTCCAGCGCACGCCGCGCTCCTCGAGCAGGGCGGGGATCGCCTCTTCTTCGGGGTGCGCGGGCTGCCACCACTCACCGGCGTCGTTGATGACGTGGCGCACCGTCTCCATGGCATCCGACTTGGTGTGTCCGATGAGGCCGACGGGGCCGCGCTTGATCCAGCCCGTGGCGTAGACGCCGGGCAGACGCGAGTTCGAGTCAGCGGCGAGCACCTGGCCCTCGTGGTTGGGGATGACACCGTGCTTCTCGTCGAAAGGAACGCCCTTCAGCGGTGAGCCGAAGTAGCCGACGGCGCGGTACAGGGCCTGGATCGGCACCTCGCGGATCTCGCCGGTTCCGACGACACCGCCCTCGGCGTCGGGCCGGGTGCGCTCGTAACGGAACGCGGCGACCCGACCCGCGGTATCCTTGACGACCTCGACGGGCTTCGCCCAGAAGTGCAAGTGCAGGCGACGCGATGCTTCTCCGCCGGAGTTGTTCACGCCCGGGCGGGTGCGCCACTGCTGCAGCACACGGTCGATGACCTTGACCTGCTTGTTGGTCTGGATCGCGGCCAGGGACGCCTCGTCGTAGTCGAAGTCCTCGTCGTAGACGACCATGTCGACATCGCGCAGCTCGCCCAGTTCGCGCAGTTCGAGAGGGGTGAACTTCACCTGCGCGGGACCGCGGCGGCCGAAGACGTGCACGTCGGTGACGGGCGAGGCCTTGAGCCCCTGGTAGACGTTGTCGGGCACCTCGGTGGGCAGCAGGTCGTCGGCGTGCTTGGCCAGCATGCGGGTCACGTCGAGAGCGACGTTCCCGTTGCCGATGACGGCGACCGACTCCGCCTCGAGAGGCCACTCGCGCGGCACGTCGGGGTGGCCGTCGAACCAGCTGACGAAGTCGGCGGCGCCGTACGAGCCGTCGGCGTCGATGCCGGGGATGTCGAGGTCGGCGTCGCGGATCGCGCCTGTCGAGAAGATGACGGCGTTGTAGTGCTGCTTGAGGTCGTCGAGGGTGATGTCCTCGCCGAAGCGCACGTTGCCGAAGATGCGGATGTCACCGCGGTCGAGAACCTCGCGCAGCGCGGTGACGACGCCCTTGATGCGCGGGTGGTCGGGGGCGACGCCGTAGCGGACGAGACCGTAGGGCGCGGGCAGTTGCTCGAACAGGTCGATCGACACGTCGAACTGACGCTCGGACTTCAGCAGGATGTCGGCGGCGTAGATGCCGGCGGGACCGGCTCCGACGATGGCGAGGCGCAGCTTCGTCATGGGTTCCTCTCGATCGCGATCGGGGGGGGTGGGGCGGAAAGGGGTCAGGCCGAGCGATCGGCCACGGCGCGGGCGAAGCGCGTCAGCGCTTCGCGCACGGCACCGTCGGGAAGCGGCGCGAGGGCGTCGATCGCCTCTTGCGACCACTGGTGCGCGAGGCGCAGGGTCTCGTGCGTCGTGTCGTGCTCGCGGAGCTCGGCGAGCGCGCCGTCGAGCACCGACGGGTCGGCTCCGGCGGCGATGCGTTGCTGGCCCTCGTCGATACGCGCACGAAGATCGGCGGATGCCGCGTCGGAACGGTGCCCGAGCAGCAGGTACGGCATGGTCGGCACACCCGCGCGCAGGTCGGTGCCGGGGACCTTGCCCGTCTCGGAGGGATCGGGCGACAGGTCGATCACGTCGTCGAGCAGCTGGAAGGCCACACCGGCCTTCTCGCCGAAGACGACCATGGGCTCTTCGAACTCTTTCGGCGCGCCGGAGTAGATGACACCCGACTGCGCGGCGGCAGCGATCAGCGACCCCGTCTTGTCGGCGAGCACCTGGAGGTAGAAATCGACGGGCTCGTCGCCCTCTTGCGGCCCCACGGTCTCGTGCATCTGCCCGAGGACGAGGCGCTCGAAGGTGTCGGCCTGCAGCTGGATCGCTCGCTCACCGCGGCGGGCCATGAGCTGGCTGGCGCGGGCGAAGAGAAGGTCGCCGGTGAGGATGGCGATGTTGTTTCCCCACACCGTCTGCGCACTGGGCACACCGCGACGCTTGTCGGCGCCGTCCATGACGTCGTCGTGGTAGAGCGAACCGAGGTGGGTCAGCTCGAGGGCCGTGGCCACCTCGACGACCTCCTTGGTCGTGCCCTGACCGAGCTGCGCGGTGAGGATCGCGAGCATGGGGCGCACACGCTTGCCCCCGGCCTCGTAGAGGTAACGGGCGGTGACGTCGGCGAGCTTGTCGGCGCTGCGCACCTCGCCCTCGAGCTCGGTCTCGACACGCGCGAGTCCCGCCTCGACGGTGGAGAGGAGGGTACGCGAACGCAGGCCGGCGAAGATGCGGTCACTCAGGCCCAGCTTGCCCGACAGGCGGGTGCCGGCCGCGGGCGGTCTCGGGGTCACGGTTTCAGCCTATCCTGGCGCGCCGCAGGCCCGCCGACGGTATTTCGACGGTTGACAGGGGTTACGAAGCCGGACGGATGCCGCGATGCAGCGCGACGATGCCGAAGGTGAGGTTGCGGTAGGCCACGTTGTCCCACCCGGCGTCTCTCATCCATCCGGCCAACGTCGGCTGATCGGGCCAGTCACGGATCGACTCGTTGAGGTAGTCGTAGGCCTCGGCGTTCGAGCTCACCGCCTTCGCGACGATCGGCAGGACCCGGTCGTTGTAGAAGCGGTACAAGCCGTTGAAGGCGCGGGACGGCGGGTGCGAGAACTCGCACACCACGATGCGACCGCCGGGGCGCGTGACGCGCCGCAACTCGCGCAGCGCTCGACGCGGGTCGATGACGTTGCGCAGGCCGAACGACATCGTCACGGCGTCGAACTCGCCGTCGGCGAAGGGCAGGTCGGTGGCGTCGGCCTGCACGAACTCCAGGTTCGGCACGTTTCCGTGACGGCGACGGCCCTCCTCGATCATGCCGCGCGAGAAGTCGGCGGCGACGACGTGCGCCCCGCTCGGCACGAATGCCATCGACGAGGTGCCGGTGCCGGCCGCGAGGTCGAGGATGCGCTCCCCGCGCTGCGGGGCGACCGCGCGCAAGGTTGCGACGCGCCAGAAGCGGTCGTTGCCGAGGCTCAGCACGGAGTTGGTGCGGTCGTATGCGGCCGCGACCTGGTCGAACATGCCACTGACACGCTGCGGGTCTTTGCCGAGGTCGGCGCGGTTGGGGTCGCTGCTCACCCGTCGATTCTAGGCGCGCGGGCTCGAGGGGTCTTCGGGGGTTGCCATGGCGGCGAGACGTTCGAGCCAGGGGCCGGTCACGTCGTCCGAGAACGGGGCCTCGCGCGCGAGCACACGGCGTTCGAGGTCGAGGGCGGTCGCCTCCAGGTGCGCGACGATCTGCGCGGGATAGCCGTACTGCACGCGATGCTCGTCCCACTCGTCGCGGTCGTCGATCCAGGTGCCCCGGTCGTCGGTGCGGCGGACGACGTCGAGATCCATGTCGATGCCACGGGGCACGCCGTCATCGTGCCAGCGCACGTCCCATCCCAGGTCGATGTAGACGGCCACCGGGTGCGGGTCGGCGTTGTGGGTGAAGGCCCAGTCACCCGTCGCCGGGACCAGCGTGACGTTCGGTTGACGACACACGAACTCGGCCCCCGGCCGAGCACTCCGCCATCCCACCTGCTGGCCGAACCACTCGCCCCACTCGTCGGAACCGAGGTAAACGCTGTCCTGGACCCAGTGCGGTGAGCCGTCCCACTTGCGCCACTCGAACATCAGGCGGGTGCCGGGGGCGGGTCGAGGATCCATGCTCGGAGTCTAAAACGCGCTCGGGCGCCGGCGTCTCGCTCGACGCCGAAGCATCGCGGTGCCGCGTCCCTCCGGCCCGCCGGACGCGGGGCTACGCTGAAACACGTGCTGGAACCCGCGGAAGACGTCGTGCCGCGCCTGCGCGTGATCACGCGCGAGCTGCCCCCCATGGACGATGTCCTGGCCTACACCACCCCCTACGACCCCTTGTTCTGGAGTCGTCGCGGCGAGTCCCTCGCCCGCCTTCGGCGACCTGCTCACCCTGCGCTACACCGGGGAGCAGCCCGGCGATGCCACCGTCTCGGAGCGCTGGCGCGCGATCGCGGCCGCGGCGGAGGTCGACGACCCCGTGCAGCTTCCCGGAACCGGTCTCGTGGCCTTCGGGTCGTTCGTGTTCGATCCGCAGTCCGAGCGCGAGAACGTCCTGCGCGTCCCCGGCATGATCGTGGGCCGTCACAGCGGGCGTGCCTGGGTGACCCGCCTCGCTTTCGACGACACCCCCGACGAGCCCGAACCCGAGCTTCCACCCCGCTCCCCCTTCGGTCCGCACTGGTCCGCGACTCTCGGCCCGGGCCTGCAGACGGCGGAGGGATATCAGGATGCCGTCCGCCAGGGAATCGAGGCGATCGGTCGCCGCGAGGTGGGCAAGGTCGTCCTGGCGCGCGACATCACCGGAACCGTTCCCGCCGGCTCCGACCTGCGACGCCTCGTCCGCTCCCTCCTCGAGGGGTACCCGGACTGCTGGGTCTTCGCCGTCGACGGCCTGATCGGCGCGAGCCCCGAGACCCTCGTCACCGTCTCGGGCGGAACCGTGACCGCTCGCGTCCTCGCCGGCACCGTGGCGCGCGGCGGCGACGCCGACGCCGATGTCGCGGCATCCGTCGCTCTCGCCCGGAGCACGAAGGACCAGGACGAACACCGGTTCGCCGTGCAGAGCGTCTTGAAAGCCCTCGCTCCCCATACCTCGGCCCTCGCCGCCGCCGACGAGCCCTTCACTCTCAAGCTTCCGAACGTCTGGCACCTCGCCACCGATGTCGAGGGCGAGCTGAGCGAGGATGCCTCGTCCCTCGACCTGCTCTCGGTCCTGCACCCGACGGCCGCGGTCGCGGGTACGCCCACCGCCGCGGCCATGGACGTCATCCGTCGCCTCGAGCCCTTCGACCGCGGCCGCTACGCCGGCGCGGTCGGCTGGACCGCCGCCTCGGGCGACGGCGAGTGGGCGATCGCTCTGCGATGCGCGCAGATCGATCGCGCCGCCCCCTCGTCGCCCACCGCGCCGATCACCGCCTACGCCGGAGCGGGCATCGTCGCCGACAGCGTGCCGGAGTCGGAGCTGCTCGAGACGCGCGTGAAGTTCCGCCCGATCGTGGAGGCGCTGGCCTGACTCAGGAGTTCGCGAGACGCTGCTTCTCGACCTCGACGTCGTAGTCTGCCGCGGGCCACTGCGGGTCGATGTCTTCGAGGGCGTCGATCAGCAACTGCTGAACGGCGAGGCGGGCGTACCACTTGCGGTCCGCAGGAACGACGTGCCAGGGAGCGATCGGCGTTGACGTGCGTTCGATCGCGACCTGGTACGCGTCCATGTAGGCGTCCCAGAGCTTTCGCTCATCGACGTCGGACGGGTTGTACTTCCAGTGCTTGTCGGGGCGCGCGAGCCGTTCGCCGAGGCGCTCGCGCTGCTCGTCCTTCGAGATGTGGAGCATGACCTTGACCACGCGGATGCCCATCTCGGCCGCCTGCGCTTCGAACGACACGATGGCGCCGTAGCGGCGCTCGATCTCCTCGGGCGGGGCGAGTTCGCGCACCCGTCCGATCAGCACGTCCTCGTAGTGGGATCGGTCGAAGACCCCGAGGCGACCGGCATCCGGCAACCGCTTCTCGATGCGCCAGAGGAAGTCGTGCTCGAGCTCTTCGGCGGTGGGCTTCTTGAACGAGGCGAGCTCCACGCCCTGCGGGTCGACCGCTCCGACGACGTGCCGCACGATCCCGCCCTTGCCCGCGGTGTCCATCGCCTGCAGCACGAGCAGCACCGATCCCGTGGCGGTGCCCGCGACGCTCTGCGCGAAGAGACGCTCCTGCAGTCCCTCGAGCGGTGCACGGCCCGCATCGAGGTCGGCTCGGCCGTCGTTCTTGTCGCCGTCGTAGCCGGGCGTCGAGCGGGGGTCGATGTCGACGAGGCGGAACCCGGGCTCCACCCGCAGGGCGTCGGCGGCGGGCGTGGACCAGCGATTCTTCGAGCTCATAGGCTCATGCTGCCGCGGCATCCGGGATCATCGCCACCCGTTGACGGCCCGGATTCAGCGCGGGAGGGGGACCTCGATCAGCTGCCGGCCGCCGGTAGGGGCGGTCAGCACCTGGTCGAGCGCGACGCGCGTGGTGCAGCGGTGGTACTCCCACCCGAAGGCGAGGGCGAGCTGCTCGAGACGGGCCGTGTGCGGGGTGTACTGCACGCGGGCCATCGCGTCGTCGCCTGCGACCTCGGCCACCTCGAGACCGTCGAAGATCGTGCCCCCGCCGTCGTTTCCGACGACGACCTGCAGTCGCGGCTCGGTCTCGCCGGGAGGCAGCATCAGCGCGCCGATGTCGTGGAGGAAGGCGAGATCGCCGAGCAGCAGGCGCGTCACACCGGGGCGCTCCTCGACCTGGCTGGCCAGAGCGACACCTGTGGCCGTCGCGATCGTCCCGTCGATACCCGCGAGCCCCCGGTTGGAGTGCACGGCGACCTTCTTGCCGCCGAGCACCTCGTCGGCGACACGCACGATGCGCGATGAACCGAAGACGAGACGGTCGTGCGGCCAGGTCGCCCGCCAGAGGGCGTCGACCAGGGCGGGGCGATCGAGGGGCGCGCGCATGACCTCGACCTCGGCGTTGATCGCCCCGAGCCGCTCGTGCGGTACGGCGGAGGCGAGTCCGTCGGCGTCGGGGGCGGGCGGCGAGAGGTCGACGGCGCGGGCGCGAGAGGCGCGCATCCACTCCCCCAACCACGCGCGGTCGTTCTCGCCCGATCCGACGCGCACGGCGTCGACGGCCTGCGTCGTGCCGTTGAGGTTGACCGGTTCACCGGGTCCGCGCACCGCGAGCACCTCGACGTCGTCGCGCATGAGCAGCCGGGTCACTTCGCGGCTGAGCGTGGGGCGCCCGAACACGACGACGCGTTCGACGCGCCCGCCCAGCGCGGGGTCGTCCACGAGCGCCCGGTAGCCGTGCACGATCTGCCGCCCGAAGCGCGAACCGCTGACGATCTCGGCGATGAGGGGGAAGCCCCCGTCGTGGGCCACCTGCTCCGCGGCGGCGCCCGCATCGGCGCCCGCGATCACCACCGTTCGCGGCCCGGGCTCGATCACGTACGCCGCCTCGACCTCGGGCGCCACATCGGCCTCGCCGATGCCTCCGCCGCCCTGGTACAGCGCTCCGGATCCGTCGGCGTCGTCCTCGGCGGGGTGAGCACCGGATGCCGCCCGCTCGGCCAACCACGACGGAGCCGCGCCCGCGAGCGGCTCGCGGAACGGCACGTTCAGGTGCACGGGGCCGGCTGCTCGAGCGCCCTCCCCGAGAGCCGCGGCGAGCGCGGAAGCCGCCACGGCGTCGAGCTCCGCCGTCTGCTCCGAGGTCGCGTCGCCGTCGATCACCGCGGGGACCGCGAGGTCGGCTTCGAGGCGGACGGCGGAGCGGAACAGCCCCGGCTGTCGAGTCGTCTGATTCGCACCCACGCCGCGGAGTTCGGGCGGTCGATCGGCGGTGAGCAGAAGCAGGGGCACCCCGGCGTGATGCGCCTCGAGAGCGGCCGGGACGAGGTTGGCCACGGCGGTGCCGGAGGTGCAGACGACGACCGCCGGCATCCCGGTCTCTCGTCCGATGCCGAGGGCGGTGAAGCCCGCGACGCGCTCGTCGATGCGCACGTGCAAGTGCACGAGTCCCTGGCGCTCGAGCTCGGCGGCGACCAGCGCCAGGGCCTGGGAGCGGGATCCGGGGCTCACGACGAGGTGTCGGACGCCGCGCGAGACCAGCCCGGCGAGAAGGGCGGCAGCGGCGTCGGTGGCCGGCGCGGCCGCGCGCCGGGTGTCGAGGGGCACGGTTCAGCCGACGGCGCCGCGCTGATCGCGGGTGTCGTCGTCGCCCTTGCCGGGGGTGTCACCCGGGTCGGTCGTCTTCTTCGGCGGCTGCGGGTCGTCGGCCTCGGAATCGAGCTGTGACAGCTCTTCTTCGAGACGGCGGATCCGCTCGTCCTGCTCGGCACGTGCCGACGCGGTCATGCGCCCCAGGAACTCGGGGTCGTCGTCGGGGGCGCGTCGCACGACCGTCTGGGTCGCGCGGCCTCGGCCGATCGAGAACCACAGGATGCCGCCGAGCACCGGAAGGAGGATGACGATCGCCAACCACGCGGGCTTGCTGACGCCGCGGTGACGAGCGGGGCTCTGCACGGCGCAATCCACGATCGTGTAGACCCAGAAGACGGTCGCCACGAGCGCCAGGATGAGAAGCAACCGTGCCATGACCCGATTCTACGTGCGCCGGCTGGGCAGCGGCCCGGAGCCGGCACGCGATCTTCCGCCGTCGAACGACCCGGGATGGGCGCCGAGGCGTCCGCCGTAGAATGAGGACATGCGTGCTCGTTCGGCCCTCGTCTACACGGTGCTGCGATTGCTCGCCTTCCTCGTGCCCCTCGGCATCCTGCTGCTGTTCCCGGTGTTCCAGGAGCTGCCGTGGCTCGCCGCGATCTTCGCCGCCCTGATCGGATTGAGCCTGTCGACGCTGTTCCTGCGTCGTCCGCTCGACCAGGTCACCGGCGGTCTCGCCGAGCGACGCGCCCAGCGCACCGCGACCGGTCGCCGGACCGGCGCTCAGACCGACGCCGACGCCGAAGATGCGGTGGTCGATGCCACGCGCACCGACGTCGCCGAGGATCCGAGCGCGGCGGGCGAGGCTCCG
Organism: Microbacterium sp. SORGH_AS_0454; assembly: GCF_031453395.1. Lineage (NCBI taxonomy): Bacteria > Bacillati > Actinomycetota > Actinomycetes > Micrococcales > Microbacteriaceae > Microbacterium > Microbacterium sp. SORGH_AS_0454. The sequence continues at coordinate 654,187 of NZ_JAVIYS010000001.1, forward strand.
CGCGGCTGATCGCCCCTCGAGGGTTTCGGCAGCCCGGTTCTCGCGCCGACGGCCGCTCTCCGCGCGAGGCGTCGTCAGACCGCGAATGCTGCGAACAGGATCGCGCCGTAGGCCACCGACGTGAAGCTCGTCACCTGGAGCGCCGTGATGAGCTCGCGCGGGACACGGTAGGTCCACACGATGAGGATCGCCGCGAGACCGCCGAGCAGGGGGATCCCCTCCAGCCACGCCAGCGGGTACACCTGCGCCAGGAACGCAGCGATGCCGAAGGGCACCAGCACGAAGACCGTGAACAGCACCTGGGTCGCCCGCCGCCCGATGAGCACCGAGAGCGTGCGCTTTGCGGCGAGGCGGTCCTGGTCGATGTCGCGCAGATTGTTGGCCAGCAGCACGGCGCACGCGAGCAGACCCGCCGAGACCGCGCCGAACCACGCCTCCTGCGGCAGCGACAGCACCTGCAACCACGTCGTACCGAGGGTGGCGACGAGGCCGAAGAAGACGAAGACGAAGATCTCGCCCATCGCGTTGTAGCCGTACGGGCGTTTGCCGCCGGTGTAGAACCACGCGGCGACGATGCAGACGGCGCCCACCAGGAGGAGCCACCACTGCCCCGTCCGAATCACCAGGGCGAGCCCGATCACCGCGGCGAGCGCGAAGAACGACAGTGCGACGATCAGCACGGTCCGCGGCTTCGCCTTCTTCCCGCCGGTCAGGCGGCCCGGCCCGACGCGCACGTCGTCGGTGCCGCGGATGCCGTCCGAGTAGTCGTTCGCGTAGTTCACGCCGATCTGCAGGGCGAAGGCGACGGCCAGGCAGGCGAGCGCGATGACCCAGTGCACGTCATCGTCGACGAGCGTGGCCGCTCCGGTACCGATGAGCACCGGGGTGATGGCGAGGGGCAGCGTGCGCAGGCGCGCCGCGGCGATCCAGTCGCGCGCGGTCGCCGGGACGACGGCCTGCGAAGCACCCGTCTTCGCCTTCTGCGGGTTGCCGCCGGGACGACGCTTCTTGGCGGTGTTCGGACGCTTGCGAGACTGTGCTGCCACGAGGGGTCAGTCTAATCCCGCGGGTTCGGCGCGCCTTCGCCGACGAAGCGCCGCAGCGTCGCGCGGTCGGGCTTACCGGAGCGCAGCGTCGGGAGCTCGTCGACCGCGACGACGCGGGCCGGCCGCGCGGGCGCTCCGACGGCCACGCCGACGACCTCGCGGAGCGTGGCGAGCAGGTCGTGTTCGCGAGCCGCCGCGATCCCGGGCACCACCACGGCGGACCCCTGCCCCCATGTCGCATCCGGGATCGGCACGACGACGGCGGATTCCAGTCCCGCGATGCCGCGCACGGCGGCTTCGACCCGGTCCAGCGAGACGTTGACGCCTCCCGAGACGATGACGTTGTCGAGACGACCGGTGACCTGCAGGACGCCGTGGACGATCTCGCCCCCGTCGCCCGTGCGGTACCAGCGGGTGCCGTCGACGCGGGGGAACACGGATGCCGTGCGCTCGGGATCGCCGAGGTACCCCTCGGCGAGAGTCGGTCCCGAAAGGCGTACCTCTCCGTCGACGATCGCCACGTCGACGCCGTCGAGGGGCACCCCGTCGTAGACGCACCCACCGCTGGTCTCGCTCGAGCCGTAGGTGCGCACGATGCGCGCCCCGACGGCCTCGGCACGCTCGCGTACCGAGGGGGCGAGTGCTTGCCCCCCGATGAGGATCGCCTCGAACGAACGCAGCGCCTGGGCGACGGTGGCGTCGTGCTCGGCGGCATCCAGGAGTCTTTGCAATTGCGCCGGAACGAGCGAGGTATAGCTGGGCACGCGGGCTCCGTCGAGGTGCGAGGCCATGCCGAGGGCTGCGGCGGCGAAGGGCTCCGGGCGGAAAGGGCCGGCGACGACCGCGGGCTCGCGATCGGCGAGGAGCGCCCGCACGATCACCTGGACGCCCGCGACGTAGCTCGCCGGGACCGCGAGCAGCCACGCGCCCTCCCCGATGCGGGCAGCCGTGGCGTACGCGCTGGCGATGAGGGCGTTGCGGCCGATCACGACCGACTTCGGCACGCCCGTCGAGCCCGAGGTCGTCACGACCGCGGCGGTACCCGGCGGGACCTCGCCGGGCAGGACCGCGCCGCCGAGGGCGACGGCCGGCCCGGCACCGAGGACGGCCGCGCGCAACGCCCGCAGCACGTCGCGCGGGTCGTCGGATGCCGGCGGGTCGAGCCTCACGCGCGGGTCCCGGCGATCAGTAGTGCCACGGCACGTCGGACCAGTCGGGGTCTCGCTTCTCGAGGAAGGAGTCGCGGCCCTCGGCGGCTTCATCGGTGCCGTAGGCGAGACGCGTGGCCTCGCCCGCGAAGAGCTGCTGGCCGGCCAGGCCGTCGTCGACGGCGTTGAACGCGTACTTGAGCATGCGGATCGCGGTGGGCGACTTCGTCAGGATGGTCCGCGCCATCGACAGGGCTTCGCGCTCGAGATCCGCGTGGGGCACGACGCGGTTGACCGCGCCCATCTCGTAGGCGCGCTCGGCCGAGTACTCCTCGGCGAGGAAGAAGATCTCCCGAGCGAACTTCTGCCCGATCTGGCGCGCGAAGTACGCGGAGCCGTAGCCCGCGTCGAACGAGCCGACATCGGCATCCGTCTGCTTGAAACGGCCGTGCTCGGCGCTCGCGATCGAGAGGTCGCAGACGACGTTGAGCGAGTGCCCGCCTCCGGCGGCCCAGCCCGGAACCACGGCGATGACGACCTTCGGCATGAAACGGATGAGGCGCTGCACCTCGAGGATGTGCAGGCGGCCGGCGCGACCGGGATCGTGCACGGTGGTCTCGTCGGTCGAGTACTTGTAGCCGTCGCGGCCGCGGATGCGCTGGTCGCCGCCGGAGCAGAACGCCCACCCGCCGTCCTTCGGGCTCGGACCGTTGCCGGTGAGCAGGACGACGCCGATGCGGTGGTCCTGGCGAGCGATGTCGAGGGCGCGGTACAGCTCGTCGACGGTGTGCGGCCGGAAGGCGTTGCGCACCTCGGGCCGGTCGAATGCGATGCGCGCGACGCGCCCATCGTGCGTCACGTGGGAGGTGATGTCGGTGTAGTCCGCGGCGCCGGGCGCCAGGGTCCATTCCGCGGGATCGAAGAGCTCGGAGACGGTCACCCGATCAGCCTACGCGCGGGGGCCGGGGCGGGCGGAGACGCCGAGAAGCTGGATTCCCGCCGGCATCACCCGTAGCCTGAACGACCCGACGATCGGAGTCATCATGGCGAAGAAGGTGTCGATACTGGGCCGCATCCGCGAGTACTTCCTCGGAGCGCCCGCACACGAGCAGTCCGAGGACGCGCGGCGGTCGCTGAACCACCAGAGCGAGACCGCGTACTACCAGGGCGAGGCCGCGAAGAACTGGACGGGGACGTCCGGGGGCGCGCAGTTCAAACCGTGACCGCGACGGCGCCCCGACATCGCCGGGGCGCCGTCGTCGTCACGCGTTCTTGCTGTCGCGCCAGCGCAGCCAGCGCTCGACGAGCGAGTAGTCCCAGTCCGGACCGCCGAAGCCGAGGGTGAACAGGCGCGTGCCGGCGTCGTAGAGGGCGTCGGCGACGTCTTCGTCACGGTCCTTCAGCTCGTTCGAGACGACGAGGCCCGACAGGTCGCGCTGCTCGGCCTCGGCCCACTTCTCGATCACCCCGAACTTGTGCGGCAGTTCGTCGGGGGTGACGAAGCTGTGCCAGATGTCGGCGTGACGGGCGACGATGCGCAGGGTCTTCTGCTCGCCCTTGCCGCCGATCATGACGGGGATCTTGCGGGTGGGCGCCGGGTTGAGCTTGCCCCACCGCGCGACGACCCGGTCGAGGTCGGTCGCCAGGGCGTTGAGCCGCGAACCGGCGGTGCCGAAGTCGTAGCCGTACTCGTCGTAGTCGCGCTGGAACCAGCCCGAGCCGGTGCCGAAGATGAAGCGACCCGTGTCGCCGCCCTTCTTGCTGATGTGGTCGACGGTGCGGGCCATGTCGGCCTGCAGGTCGGGATTGCGGTAGCTGTTGCAGTTGACGAGCGCGCCGAACTCGACGCGCTCGGTCTGCTCGGCCCAGGCGGAGAGCATGGTCCACGACTCGAAGTGCTCGCCCTCGGGGTCACCGTAGAGGGGGTAGAAGTGGTCCCAATTGAACAGGACGTCGACGCCCATCTCTTCCAGGCGAAGGACGGCGTCGCGGATGTCGGAATACTGCACGTGCTGCGGCTGGATCTGCACGCCGAGCCGGACGGGGGTATCGAAGAGCATGGCGTCAGCCTATGCCCGTGCCCGTGCGCCGGGACGGGTGGACCGCGGGGTCGATCGAACGTAGCGTGGAGGGTTACCGACGATCGGAGTCCCCATGACGAAGAAAGTGTCAAAGCTCGCGCGGCTGCGCGACTACCTCTTCGGTCCGCGCCGCACGCACGAGCAGGCCGAGAACGCTCAGCAATCGCTCGATTCGCAGAGGGACCTGTCGTCCTACACGGTCGAGCGCCAGACGTCCTGGTTCGGCGGGTTCGGCGGCGGCGGACCGCGCTGAGCGGCAGGATGAGGGCATGAGCACCGTCGCCCTCCCCCCACTCTCCGACATCCTCGCGTCGGCGCGCGTCGTCTCTCTTCCGCTCGCCGCCCGCTTCCGGGGGATCGACACGCGAGAGGCGCTCGTGTTCGAGGGGCCCGAGGGCTGGGCGGAGTTCTCGCCGTTCGTCGAGTACGCCGACGTCGAGGCCGCGACCTGGCTCGCCGGAGCCATCGACTTCGGGTGGCGTCCGTCACCGCCCGCCGTGCGCGACCTCGTGGCCGTCAACGCCACCATGCCCGCTGTCGCGGCATCCGAGGTGCCGAGGATCCTCGCCCGCTACGACGGATGCCGCACGGTCAAGGTCAAGGTCGCCGAGGCGGGCCAGACGCTCGCCGACGACGTCGCGCGCGTACGAGCGGTCCGCGAGGCGATGGGCCCCGAGGGGCGCGTGCGCGTCGACGCCAACGGCGCGTGGAACGTCGACGAGGCCGAGCGCGCCATCCACGCACTGGCGGAATTCGATCTCGAGTACGTCGAGCAGCCGTGCGCCGAGGTCGACGAGCTGGCCGAGCTTCGCGAGCGGGTCGGCTACCTCGACATCCCGATCGCCGCCGACGAGAGCGTGCGCAAGGCCGCCGATCCTCTTCGGGTGGCCCGCGCGGGCGCCGCCGATCTGCTCGTCATCAAGGCCCAGCCTCTCGGCGGCGTGCACGCAGCGCGAGAGATCGTCGCGCACGCGGGGCTCCCGGCCGTCGTCTCCAGCGCGCTCGACACATCGATCGGTCTGTCGATGGGTGTGGCTCTGGCGGCCTCGTTGCCCGACCTCGACTACGACTGCGGCCTCGGCACCGCCGCGCTGTTCACGGCCGACGTCGTGGCCTCCCCTCTTGTTGCGCGCGACGGGGTGCTGTCGCTCGAGCGTCCCCGCCCGCGAAGCGCAGATCTCGACCGGGTGGAGGCGAGCGAGGAACGTCGCGACTGGTGGATGGATCGCCTGCGGCGCTGCTACGCGCTCGTCGAGGTCACTCGAGGATGAGTCGCACGATCTGCGCCAGCCTCTCCCCGAGCTGAGCGCGCGAGGCGGAGGGAGACGTCCCCGTCATGACGGCGGTCTCGGCCGTCGAGATCCATGCCGACAGCAGAAGCTCGGTCGCGGCGTCGGCCGGCAGCCGAAGGGTCAGTCCTCGCGCCTCGGCGATGTCGCGGACGAGTTGCGTGACGCTCTCGCACAGCGCGCCGTTCGACGAGAGATAGGCCGCGGCGAACTCCGGGTTGCGCAGCGCCTGCACGCGCGTCTCGGCGCCCAGCAGAACGTCGAGCCGGTCTTCTCCCGCGACCTCGAGCACCTCCTGCACGAGATGCAGGACCTCGCCCGCGGCATCCAGGCCTCGGTCCTCGATCGAGGTGACGCGCTCGCGCACGGCGGCGATCGTCGTCTCCGCGGAGCGCGCGCACAGGGCGAGGAAGAGCTCTTCTTTCGAGGCGAAGTTCGAGTAGAAGGCGCCGCGCGTGAAGCCGGCCCGGTCGCAGATCGCCTCCACCGAGGCTGCGTCGATGCCGACCTCGGCGAACATCTCGGCGGCGGCGTCCATGAGACGGGTGCGGGTGTTCTCGCGTCGTCGCGAGGGGGCGGGGGCGGTGTCGGTCATCCGCGTCTCCTGTTCTAGGTGGACGTCCAGCTGGGGTCCCACCCACGAGGTCTACGATACATTGATGTATCCGATACGGTGATGTATCGACTCGTTCACCGATCGTGGGAGCCGCCGTGTCGACATTCCTGTACACCCTGGGCCGCTGGTCGTTCCGCCACCCCTGGCGCGTGCTGACGGGCTGGCTGCTGATCCTCGTGATCGCGGGCGGCGGCGTCGCCGTGTTCGCCAAGGGCACCGACAACACCTTCTCGATCCCGGGAACCGAATCGCAGGCCGGTCTCGAGATGCTCGGGCGCACCTTCCCCCAGGTCAGCGGGGCGAGCGCCCAGATCATCGTCGTCTCGGCCGACGGCACGAGCGTGCGCGACCAGAATTATCAGGATGCCGTTCAGAAGGCGTCGACCGATATCGGTCGACTCGACTTCGTCGAAGCCGTCACCGACCCCTACGACGCGCGCATCTCGGGCGGGATCTCCGACGACGGCCGAGCCGCGATCGTCCGAATCCAGTTCGCCGGCGAATCGACCGAGGTGCCCGCCGCCACCAAGGACGCCCTGCGGGACGCGACCACCGCCCTGGGGCAGGAGCTCCCCTCGGGGTCGCAGGCGATCCTGGGCGGCCAGCTCTTCGCCACCGAGATCCCCGGCGCCTCGCTGACCGAGGCACTCGGCGTACTGATCGCCGCACTCGTGCTCATGGTGACGTTCCGCTCGTTCCTGGTGGCCGGGATGCCGTTGGCCACCGCGATCCTCGGCGTCGCGCTGTCGATCGGCCTCATCTTCATCGCGACCGGGTTCGCCACCGTGTCGTCGACCACCCCGCTGCTGGCGGTCATGCTGGGCCTGGCGGTCGGCATCGACTACGCCCTGTTCATCGTGTCGCGACATCAGGACCAGACCCGCGCGGGGATGGACCCCGAGGAGTCGACCGCCCGCGCCGTCGGCACCGCGGGGTCGGCCGTCGTGTTCGCCGGAATCACGGTGCTCATCGCGCTCATCGGCCTGAGCTTCGCCGGCATCCCGTTCCTGACGACCATGGGCATCGCGGCCTCCGTCGCCGTGGCGATCGCGGTGTGCGTGGGCCTGACGCTCACCCCCGCGTTCCTCGGGTTCGCCGGACACCGCGTCGTGGGTTGGGGGTACAGCCGGTCGAAGGCCGCGCGCCGCCGACGCGACATGTCGCCCCCGCAGGAAGTCGACGCCGACGCGGAGCGCGAGAGGGAGACCACCGCGGAAGCGTCGCGCGCCGGACGGACAGGCCCCGCCCAGCGCTGGGTGGGGCTGGTGACGCGGCATCCGGTCGTCACCACCGTCGCGGTGATCGGCCTGCTCGGTGTGACCGCGATCCCCGCGGCCTCGCTCGCCCTCACCCTGCCCAACGCCGGTCAACTGCCCCAGGGCGACGAGGCGCGCGTGGCGTACGAGCTGACCGACGAGTACTTCGGCCCCGGCGCCAACGGCCCGCTCATCATGACCGGCACGATCGTCACCTCGAACGACCCGTTGAATCTCATGACGAGCATCGGTGACGAGATCGCGAAGATCCCGGGAGTCGCCAAGGTGGCCCTGGCCACCCCCAACGCGACGGCCGACACCGGCATCGTGCAGATCGTGCCCGAGACGGCCCCCGACGACCCTCGCACCGCCGACCTCGTGCGCGAGCTCCGCGCCGCCGAACCGCGCCTGTACGACCAGTTCGGCGTGCACCTGCTCGTCACCGGCTACACCGCCGTCACGATCGACATCTCCGACCAGCTGGGTGCCGCCCTGCTGCCTTTCGGTCTGTTCGTGGTGGGGCTGTCGCTCGTGCTGCTGATGATCGTGTTCCGCTCGGTCTGGGTGCCGCTCACGGCCGCCGGCGGCTATCTGCTGTCCGTCGCCGCGTCGTTCGGCGTCGTGGCCGCGGTGTTCGAGTGGGGCTGGTTCGCCGACGCTCTGCACGTGGCGAAGGTCGGGCCGATCATCAGCTTCATGCCCATCGTCGTCATGGGCGTGCTGTTCGGGCTCGCGATGGACTACCAGGTGTTCCTCGTCTCGCGCATGCGCGAGGACTACGTGCACGCCGACCGCGAAGGCCGCACGCCGCGCGAGGTCGCCCTCGGAGCCGTCCGCAGCGGGTTCTCGGCATCCGCCCGCGTGGTCGTCGCCGCCGCCGTCATCATGTTCGCCGTCTTCGTCGCCTTCGTACCCGAGGGGGACTCGAGCCTCAAGCCGATCGCCCTGGGCCTGGCCGTGGGCGTCGCGGTGGACGCATTCCTGGTGCGCATGACACTGGTGCCGGCGATCCTCGCGCTGCTGGGCGCGAAAGCGTGGTGGATGCCCCGCTGGCTCGACCGGTTGCTGCCGAAGCTCGACGTCGAAGGCGAAGCGGTCGAACGCGAGGTGCGCCTGGCCGACTGGCCGAGCGAGCCCTCGATCGCGATCGCCGCCGACGACCTGCGCACGGTCGGATCCACGGATGCCGAGGAGCCGGTCTTCTCGGACGTGTCGCTGCGACTGCCCTACGGTGAAACCCTGCTCGTGACCGGTGAGACCCGCACGACGCGAGCCCTGTTGCTCGCCCTGTCGGGACGGATGTCGCAGATCGATGGACGCCTGCGCGTCGACGGGCTCCTCGTACCCGAGCGCGCCGGGGCCGTCCGCTCGCGCGTCGGTGTCGCCCTGCTGGACGACCCCACCGAAGCCGCGGCCGACATCGCCCGAGCCGCCTCGCGCGGCACGCGGGTCGTGCTGGTGTCGGACATCGACCGCCTCGACGACGATGCCCGGGAAGACGTGGCCCAGGTGCTTCGCCGAGCCGCAACCGATGCGCGCGAACGCAGCGACGACGCCTCGTCGCCCTTCACGCTCGTCGTGTCGGCCCGCGACGAACGCCCGGCTCTCGCCCTGCTCGCCCAAGCGCAGCGCCCCGACGTCACGACCCTCGCCCTGCCGACCCCGCGTCGCCACCGCCCCGAACCCGAAACCTTCGCCGATCTCTCCGAGGTGTTCGCATGACTCTCCCCGTCGAGCGCTCCCGTTCGCGCCGCCCCGTCACCTGGCTCACGCTCATCGGTGTGCTGCTGCTGCCCGCCGTCATCGGCGGCATCCTCGTCGGCGCGCTGTACAAGCCCACCGACCGCCTCGAGAACATCACGGCCGCGATCGTCAACGACGACAAGGCCGTGGAACTCAACGGTCAGCTCGTCCCTCTCGGGCGACAGCTGACCGGTGGCCTCGTCAAGGGAGCCGATGACCAGCCGAGCAACATCGACTGGGTCATCTCGAACGACGAAGACGCCGCGGCCGGCCTCAAGGACGGCACGTACACCGCCGTCGTCACGATCCCCGAGAACTTCACGGCCGCCTCGCTCTCCACCCGACCGGGCGAGACGCCCGAGAAGGCCACGATCGGTGTGCAGACGGCACCCAACGCGCGCGTCGTCGACGGCGCGATCACCGGAGCGCTGGCATCCACCGCCTCCGACGTCTACGGCAGCACGCTGTCGTCCCAGTACCTGAAGAACGTCTTCCTCGGGTTCACCACCCTGAGCGACCAGCTCGGCACGGCCGCGAGCGGCGCCCACCAGCTCGCCGACGGGGCCTCTCGAGCGGCCGACGGCGCCGGGAGCCTCCGCGACGGGCTGGGGCAGCTCTCCACCGGCGCAACCGGTCTGTCCGACGGCGCCGCGAAGCTCGCCGCGGGAGCCGGTCCTCTCGCCAGCGGCGCAGACCAGCTCTCGAGCGGCGCGGAAGCACTGGCCGGGGGAACGCGCTCGGCGGCGGCAGGGGTCACGAAGCTCGCCGACGGCAACGCCGAACTGGCGAAGCAGATCGGCGCCCTCGCCGCGCAGATCCCGCCGAGCTTCGCCCAGAACGCGCAACAGTTGGCGAACGCGGCGCCGCAGATCAGCTCCGCGCTCACCGACGCCGCGGCCGCCCTCCAGAAAGCGGCCGACGACTGCACCGGCACCCCCGAGCAGTGCGCAGCTCTGCGCACGGCATCCGACAACGCCAACGCGGCCCTGCCGAAGGCGAAACAGGCGGTGACGCAGATCGGCGACCTCTCGGCGGGGGCTTCCAAACTCCCCGCCGGTTTCAGCGCCCTCGCCGAGGCGAACCAGAAGCTCGCCGATGGCGGCTACGACGCCGCGAAGGGCATCACCACCATCGCCGGCGGCATGGACGGCATCGCCGGCGGAGCCACGAAGCTCGCCGACGGCGCCCGCCAGTTCGGCACGGGAGCCTCGGCCCTGGCCTCGGGCGCCGGGCAGGTGGCATCCGGAGCCTCCGACGCACAGACCGGAGCCGCCCAGCTCGCGGACGGCGTCAACCAGGTCGCGACGGGCACGACGTCGCTCGCCGACGGTCTGGACGCTGCGGTGTCGAAGCTGCCCACCTACACCGACGCCCAGGCCACGAACCTCGCCGACGTCGTCGCCGACCCCGTCTCGGCGACGGGGAGCAGCAACTCGCTGTTCGGTGTCGCGGCGGTGCCGCTGCTGGCGATGGCCGTGCTGTGGTTCGGCGCTCTCGCTTCGTTCGTGGTGTTCCAGGCGGTCTCGGCCCGCGCCCTCACCAGCCGTCGCCCCTCGGCGCTCGTCGCGCTGCGCGGCTTCACCCCCGCCGCGATCGTCGGAGCCGTGCAGGGACTGCTGGTCGCGGGTGTGGTGCAGGTCGCCTCGGACTACGACTGGGGCGACTGGGCCCGGTTCGCGGTGATCTGCATCGTCGCCGGCGTGGCCTTCGCGGCCGTCAACCAGGCGCTCGTCGCGCTGTTCGGTGGCGCGGGGCGGTGGGTCGCGGCGATCGTCGGGGCGCTGGCGCTGGCGACGAGCATCGTCTCGACGGTGCCGCCGGTGCTCGCGGCCTTCGCCGCGCTGCTGCCGACCTCCCCCGCCTACAACGCGATGCTCGGCGCCCTCTCGGCCGTCGGCGGCGTGGGAGCGGGGGCCGCGGGTCTGGTGGTCTGGGCGGTGCTGGCGCTGGTGGTGACGACGCTGGTGGTGGTGCGTCGCCGCACGGTGTCGGCGCGGGCCGCGGTCGCGACCGCGGGCTGACCGGCCCGGCTCCCGCTCCCGCTCCCGCTCCCGCTCCCGCTCCCGCCTGTTGAGTGTCCAAAACACCCGGACGAATTTCAAAACCGTCCGGGTGTTTTGGACACTCAAGGTGGGCATGAGCGTCGGGGACCGCGCGTGGCGACTCCTCCCCGGCACCCGCGTTCTTGGAACCGTCCACAATCGGGCCGGTGAGGCACGCGGGCCCACGCCGCCACGCGCTGAAGTGGGTGCGTGCGACGCCGACCACTCCCCGTAGAACTCGGGACGTCCTTCACCGTGCGCGAGGCTAAACGGCTCGGGGTTCCGCGCGATCGGCTGACGGCGATGGACCTCAGCGCACCGTTCCATGGGACGCGCACCTCGATGGATCTGGCCACCACCGTCGACCGATGCCGCGCTTACGAGCCCAGGCTCACCGGGGCGCAGTTCTTCAGCCATCAAACCGCGGCGCTGCTGTGGGGCGTGCCGCTGCCCGGCCCCGCGCCGGAACACCTGCATGTATCGGCGATCGCGCCCGGGCGGGAGCCCCGCACGCGAGGCATCGTCGGGCACCGACTCGAAATGTCGCCCGACCTCCTGACGCTGCGCCACGGCCTTCCCGTCGGGAATCCCGCCGAGACCTGGGCACAACTTGCCCCCTCCCTCGGGGAGGACTACCTCGTCGCCGCGGGCGATGCGCTCCTGACGGCCGGTCTCGCTGATCACGCAGACCTGGTCGAGGCCGCCGAGCGCCCGCGCCGCCGGGGTGCGAAGGCGCTGGCAGCGGCAGTACCGTTCCTTCGTGCGGGAGCCGAGTCACCTCGCGAATCAGCCGTCCGTCTTGTGATCGTGCGCGCGGGCCTGCCGGAGCCCGAGCTGAACTGGGTGCTCCGCGACGCTGCGGGGCGCTTCGTCGCCCGCCTCGACATGGCCTACCCCGCCTACCGTGTCGCGGTGGAGTATGACGGGCGCCAGCATGCCGACCTGACGCAGTTCCGACGGGATGCCGACCGGTGGCCGGCCATCGCCGGACAGGGCTGGATCCTCATCCGCGTGCTCGACCACCACCTTCGCGAACCCTACGCCCGTGTCGTCGACCCGACGCGACGAGCTCTGATGTCGCGAGGCTGGGCCGAGCACCGTCGCGCCCTCATGACCACCCGCCGCCCACATGGTGCGTGCAGCCGCACAAACGCACTTTGAGTGTCCAAAACACCCGGACGGATTCGAAAATCGTCCGGGGGTTCTGGACACTCAACGGGGGACGGACACGGCGGGCGCCCGAGCGCTGCGCGGTGCACGGCGGGCGCCCGAGCGCTGCACGGTGCACGGCGGGCGCCCGAGCGCTGCGCGGTGCACAGCGCCCGGCGAGCGCGCCCGCGCGGCGGCGGCGCGCCCGCGCGACCGCGTCAGGTCGTCAGGCCGCTGTACGCGTGCAGGCCCTTGAAGAAGACGTTGACGATCGTGAAGTTGAACAGCACCGCCGTGAAGCCGATGATCGACAGCCAGGCCGAGCGGGTGCCGCGCCACCCGCGGGTGGCGCGGGCGTGGATGTATCCGGCGTACAGCACCCAGATGACGAAGGTCCAGACTTCCTTCGTGTCGAAGCCCCAGAACCGGCCCCACGCGTCATTGGCCCAGATGGAGCCGGCGATCAGGGTGAAGGTCCAGAAGATGAACCCGACGATCGCGAAACGGTAGGCGAGCGACTCGAGCGCATCGGCGTTCGGAACCGTGCGCAGGAAGCTGCGCTTCGTCTCGGCATCCGCGGGGGCTTCCGCGAGCTTGCGCTCACGCCGCGTCTGGATGAGCTGGACGACCGACAAGCCGAACGCCAGAGCGAACAACGCCGTCGCCAAGCTCGCGACGAACACGTGCACGACGAGCCAGACCGACTTGAGCGGGTCGGCCAGGGGCACGACCTCGACGTGGAAGGCGAGGGTCGCCCCGCCCAGCAGCAGCACGGCGAGACCGGTCATGAGCGACCCCAGGAAGCGCAGGTCGTACCGGGTCAGCACCGCGAGGTACACCGCGATGATCAGCAGCAGACCGGTCAGGGCGAACTCGTACATGTTCGACCACGGCACGCGTCCGGCGGCGACACCGCGCAACACCGTCGCGACGAGGTGGAAGACGAAGCCCAGCGCCGTGAGCACGGTTCCGAGGCGAGCCCAGAGGTACCGGGGCTGGCCGGAGGAGGTCCCGGATGCCGTTGAACCGGCGGATCCGCCGATCACTCCCCCGCCGCCCGCGGTGACGAGCTCGCGCGCGACGACCTCGTCTTTCGCCTTCAGCGCGAGGTCGGAGCGACGCGCGAGGTCGATGGCGTAGGCGAAGAACGCCAGCACGTAGATGGCGACCGCCGTCCACACCAGGAGGAGGGAGATCTCGTCGAGGAGAAGCGGGTCGGTTCCGGGCATGGTGTCAGTCTACTTTTCCGGTGTCGGGGTGGCTCTGGGTGGGAAGGGTCGCACCGTGCTTGTCGGCGAGCTGGTCGACGGCGGCCGCGAGGGTCGGGTCTTCACCGCGGGCGAGGCCGGCGTACTCGATCTCGACGACGCCGTCGCGCGGGGTCGCCTTGACCCACATGCGTCGGCGCGGCACGAAGAGTGCGGCGAGCAGACCGAACAGGGCCAGCAGCGCGAAGCCCAGCACCCAGGGGCCGGCGAGATCGCGGTGGATCGACAGCGAGGCGAAGCGTTTCACCGACTGCTCGTAGCCCACGGCTCCCGCCGGAGCCTCGTTCTCGAAGGTGATCGTGCCGAGGCCGTTGGGAAGGTCCTCGGTCTGGCCCGGCATGAGCTGGATCGCCGGGTTACCGCTGTCGCCGCCGGCGATCTGGGTCATGCCCGAGGGGTCGAGCGTGTACACCGACCGGGGCGTGCCGTCGTCGATGCCGAGGTCGCCCTCGTACACGCGCAACGTGAGCGTCGGGTATTCGAGCGCACCGTACGTCGAGGTCAGGGCCCCCGAGTCGAGCACGTCCATCGTCGGGTAGAAGAAGCCGAGCAGACCGAGCTGCTGCGGGAGCCCGTCGGCCACTTTGATCACGCCGAGCGAGGTCATGTTGGCATCCTGGGGCAGGAAGGCGACCGAGTCGTGGAACACCTCTTCACCCTGGGCGTTGCGGATCGTGACGGTCGGGGCATAGCCGTTGCCGAGGAGGTACACGCGATCGCCCTGCACGTCGAGGGGGTGGTTGACCCGCACCTCGCCGTCTTGTGCGTCGCCGCCGGGAGCCTGGGTCGTCACGTGCGCGACGAAGTTGCCGGCCTGCCCCGAACCGGGCTGCCCGGGCGGAACGTAGGTGACGTCGAACTTGTCGAGGGTCATCGAGTACGGCGTGAGGGTGTCGCCGCCGACGAAGCGACCGGGATTGAAGGAGGAGTAGTCGAGCAGGCTGTTGCTGAACGCCTGTCCTTCCACGAGCACGCGCTGACCGGTATAGGTGAAACCGCCGCCGACGCCCACGGCGATCAGCACGCCCACGAGTGCGCCGTGGAAGAGCAGGTTGCCGGTCTCGCGCAGGTAACCGCGCTCCGCCGACACCGAGAAACTGCCCCGCGAGTCGTAGCGGGCCACGCGGTAACCGCTCTTGCGGAGCTGGGCCGCGGCGCTGTCCACGGCGGCAGCGGCCGCGGCATCCGCGTTCGCGTCCACCTCGATCGTGCGGGTGCGGTGGTCGTCCAGCCGCGACAGTCGCGCGGGGGTGCGGGGAGGCTGCGAGCGCAGGGCCTTCCAGTGATGCTTCGTCCGCGGCAGCACGCACCCGATGAGCGAGATGAACAGCAGCAGGTAGATGGCGGAGAACCACGGTGAGCTGTACACGTCGAACAGGCTCAGCTTGTCGAGCACCGGCGCGAGGTCGGGGTTGTCGGTGAAGTACTGCGTGACGCCGTTGGGGTCGGCGGTGCGCTGCGGCACGAGGGAGCCCGGGACGGCCGCGATCGCGAGCAGCAGGAGAAGCACCAGGGCGGTGCGCATCGAGGTCAGCTGACGCCACCCCCAGCGGAGCCAGCCCACCACTCCCAGACGCGGTTGAGTGACGTCGTCGGCCGTCGAATCGGCGTGGTCGGAGGGGCGCAGCGGGTCGGTCACGGTGTTACCTCGGTCGGAACGATCAGAGCGGGAGCTGGACATTGCCGATCACCCCCTGCAGGGTCGACATCCACTGGCCCCAGAACCCGGTCACCATGAGCAGGCCGAGCACGATCAGCAGTGCTCCGCCGATGAGGTTCACCACGCGGATGTGCGTGCGCACGAACGCCACCGACTTGGTCGCCCACCCGAAACCGAGGGCGAGGAGCACGAAAGGGATGCCGAGACCCAGCGAGTACGCCAGCCCCAGGAGCGCGGCGCGGCCGGGGTCTCCCAGGTTGTACGACACCGACAGGATCGCCGTGAGCGTCGGGCCGATGCAGGGCGTCCAGCCGATGCCGAGGGCGATGCCCAGCAGCGGGGCGCCTATGAGGCCGAGGTTGCCACGGGACTGCATCCGCACCGAGCGCTGCGCGAGGCCGAAGAGACCGATGAAGACCAGTCCCATGATGATGATGACGACACCCATGACGCGGGTGATGAGGTCGGCGTACTCGATGAAGAAGCGGCCGAGTGCTCCGCCGAGGACGTTGATCGCCATGAACACGAGGGTGAACCCGGCGATGAACAGAAGGGTTCCGCCGAGCAGGCGGCCTTTTCCGGAGGCGGATGCCGAGCCCCCGCGCGGTGCCACGGCACCGCCGATATAGCCGAGGTATCCCGGCACGAGCGGCAGGACGCAGGGCGAGAGGAACGAGATGAGGCCGGCGGCGAGGGCGATGGGAACGGCGATCCACAGCGCCCCGTCGAAGACGAGGGCGCCCGGGTTCACGCGTTCTCCGCGACCAGCGTGCGCACGATCGACTCGAGGATCGAGGCCTCGGGCAGCTCGCCGACGATGCGGGCGGCGACACGACCCTGCTTGTCGAGCACGAGGGTCGTGGGGGTGGCGTTCAGCGGCGTCGCACCGGTGAACGCGAGCTTGAGCTGGGCGTCGCCGACGGCCATGGCGCTGGAGTACGACACCCCGTGGTCGCGCGCGAACGACAGGGCGGTGGCCGGCTGGTCGTAGGTGTTGATGCCGAGGAAGGGCCACGTCCTGACCCTGGAAGCTCTGGTAGGCCTGCTCGAGGCGCGGGGCCTCGATGATGCACGGACCGCACGTGGCGTACCAGAAGTTGACGACGAGCACCTTGCCGGCGAAGTCGGCGCTCGACACGGCGGAGCCGTTGTCGAGGGTGCCGGCGAACTCCACGGGCTCCGTGCGGTTCTCCGGAGCGATCTCATCGGTCTGGAAGCCGTTGGCCGCGATGTAGCCCTTGTTGTCGCCCTCGCGGTACTGCGCGGCGAGCGGGTCTTCCGAGCACGCGGACAGACCCACGACGAGGGCGGCCGCAGCGGCGATCGACGCCGCGGCGGTGAGGATTCTGCGCATCAGACGGCTCCTACATCGACGGCTCCGGCGGTGCTCGCCGGCTCGGCGTACGCCACCTCGACCCAGCGCGGCGAGCCGTCAGCGCCGTCTCGCCGCTCGAAGCTCGTCACGCTCGACAGCGCGCAGCGGCGCTTGCGGGGGTCGTGGCGGGTGGGTTGGTGGGACAGGGCGAGGTGCGTCACCCAGATGGGGAGTTGGTGCGACACAACGACGACGTCGCCCGAGGGAACGCGGTTCCAGGCATCCGTCATCGCGTCGGTCATGCGAGCCACGATGCGCTCGTACGGCTCGCCCCAGCTGGGAACGGCCGGGCGGCTCAGGTGCCGCCAGTTCAGCGGATTCGCCAGGGCCTGCTTCATGCGCCGGCCCTCGAAGACATTGGTCGGCTCGATGACCCGGTCGTCGATGTACGGCTCGATGCCGAACAGCTCCTCGAAGGGCTCGGCCGACTCCCGCGTTCGCTGGAGCGGCGAGACCACGAGAGCGTCGACCGGGCGTTCGAGGCCCCTCACGTACTCGGCCGCCTGGCGCGCCATCCGGCGTCCGTCGACGCTCAGGCCGAATCCGGGAAGCCGACCGTAGAGCACGCGACGGGGGTTGTGGACCTCTCCGTGGCGCACGAGATGAAGGCGGTCGGCGGGCACGTCGCCAGTCTACGGGCGGGTTCTGTGGTCTGACTGAGTCCGGATGCCGGTTGCTTCGACGTGGAGATACCCGTGGTCAGCCCCTCAGGCGTCGCGTCGCGCGGATGCGGCCTCGTCGCGGTCGCCCGCGCGCTGCGAGGCGAGCAGTGAGCGCACGCGCGAGAAGACGAACCACGCGACGCCGATCGCGACGGCGGCGATGACCACGTACTGAAGGATCGAGGCGTACTCCTCGACGATGTGCCAGTTCTCGCCCAGCAGGAAACCCGAGAGCACGAAGATCGTGTTCCAGATGAGGCTGCCCGCACCGGTGAGCAGGCCGAAGCGCCACAGCGGCATCTTCGCCACCCCGGCGGGGATCGAGATGAGGCTGCGGAAGATCGGAATCATCCGCCCGAAGAACACCGCCTTGCCCCCGTGCCGCTCGAACCACGCGATCGTGCGGTCGACGTCTTCGGGGTGCAGGAGCGGCATCTTCGCGGCGAACGCGCGCAGTCGCGCCGCGCCGAGCCAGCGACCCAGGCCGTAGAGCATGAACGCACCGACGACCGAGCCGACCGTCGTCCACAGCAGCGCCTCGAACAGCGTGAAGGAGCCGCGGCTGGCGGTGAGCCCCGCCATCGGCAGCACGACCTCGCTGGGCAGCGGGGGGAAGAGGTTCTCGAGGGCGATGGCGACACCGGCGCCGACGGGGCCGATGATCTCCATGAGCGAGACGGTCCAGTCCGCGAGCGACGTCAGCCAGGACTGCTCGCCCCCGGAGCCGGAAGTCGACCGCATCGGGGCGAGAGAGAGGGTGGTGTCGGTCATCGGGTGCCTTCGCGCTCGGTGATCGGCCGCCCGGTGCGGACGCCCGCTCCCAGGGTAGGTCGCGTGTGCCCGCCCTACCTGGGGGTTGCCCCCGAGCGGATCAGGATGCCGAGACCCCGGCGCCCACGAGGGCTGCGGCGACGAACCAGACCGCGACGACGGCGACGACGGTGACCAGCGGCACCCAGAACGCGAGGCGACGACGACGAACGAGTCGCACGATCGCGACGATCACCCCGATCACGAGGACGACCCAGGGCGAGATGACCGCCGTCCAGAAGCCGATGTTCATCAGCCCGGTGTTGCAGGTCGTCGAGCCGCAGGCGTTGGACGCGAACGCCAGGAGCACCCCGGCGTACGAGGCGGCGAGCGCCAGAAGCGGCAGCAGCACGAGCAGCACGATCGTGAGGGCGACGTCCCACCCGCGTGAGGTGCGCGCCGCCGGTTCCGGCCGAAGCGTGCGGAACGACTCGGGCGGCATCGAGAAGGTCACGCCCCCATCGTAGGTTTGCGCCGGGTCGGGTGAGGACCACGCACGTAGACTGGTCGATCGTGAGCGAACGCGTCCTGGTCAACCAGCTGAAATCCCTCCCCGCCGGCCCCGTCGAGGTGTCGGGATGGGTCGAAACCGTGCGCGACCAGAAGAAGGTGCAGTTCGTCGTCCTGCGCGACGAGACCGGCGCCGTGCAGTTGGTCAACCCGGCGACGCGTCCCTCCGAAGAGACGGAGCAGGATGCCGCCGCCCTCTCGCTGACCGAGACGATCGGGGCCCTCGCGACCGGCACGTTCCTGACCGTGCGCGGCGAGCTCAAGCACGACGAGCGCGTCAAGCTCGGCGGCGTCGAGATCAAGGTCGGCGAGCTCGAGATCGCGGCCGCCGCGAACCCCGAGACCCCGATCGCCGCCGACAGCAGCCCCGACAAGCGGATGGACTGGCGTTTCATCGACCTGCGTCAGCGCCGCAACAACCTCATCTTCCGCGTGCAGACGACCCTCGAGCACGCCATGCGCACGTACTGGGTGGAGCGCGACTACATCGAGGTGCACTCCCCCAAGCTCATGGCATCCCCCTCGGAGTCCAACGCCGAGCTGTTCGAGGTGCCCTACTTCGAGGACAAGACGGCCTACCTCGCGCAGAGCCCGCAGTTCTTCAAGCAGATGGCCCAGGTCGCCGGCTTCGGCAAGATCTTCGAGATCGCGCCCGCCTTCCGCGCCGACCCCTCGTTCACCAGCCGTCACGCGACCGAGTTCACCTCCATCGACGCCGAGATCAGCTGGATCGACTCCCACGAAGACGTCGCCCGGATGCAGGAGGAGCTCCTGCACACGGCGTTCCAGGCCGTGGCCGACAAGCACGGCGACGAGATCCGCGAGCTGTTCGGCGTCGAGGTCGAGGTGCCCGCCGTGCCGTTCCCGCGCATCCCGCTGGCAGAGGCCCGCGAGATCGTCGCCGCCCGCGGCTACGACATCCCCCGCACCGACGGCGACCTCGACCCCGAGGGCGAGCGGCAGATCGCCGCGCACGTGCGCGAGACCTTCGGCCACCCGTTCGTGTTCATCACCGACTACCACCCCGAGATCCGCGCTTTTTACCACATGCGCGACGAAGAGACCGGTCTCACCAAGTCGTACGACCTGCTGTTCAACGGCGTCGAGATCACGACCGGCGCGCAGCGCGAGCACCGCGTCGACGTGCTGATCGAGCAGGCGAAAGAGAAGGGTCTCGACCCCGAGCACCTCGGCTTCTACCTCGACTTCTTCCGCTTCGGTGCCCCGCCGCACGGCGGCTTCGGCATGGGTCTCGCGCGCATCCTGATGCTGATGCTCGGCGAGTCGTCGATCCGCGAGGTCACCTTCCTCTTCCGCGGACCCACCCGCCTCGCTCCGTAAAGGTTCGAGTGGACGACGCCCGGGGTTCACCCCCCGGGCGTTCGTGCGTCATGCGCTCTCTTTAGCGTGAGCAAATGGTCGCCGTCACCCCCGTGGATCCGACACCCGTCGGGGAGTCGCCGGGCTCGGGGTGGTCCATCTCGCTCCGGGACGTGCACCGCGAACGCGCCGGAGTGCCGGTCCTCCGCGGCATCGATCTCGATGTCGCCCCCGGCACCGTCGTCGCCGTCGTCGGGCCGTCGGGCTGCGGCGCCTCGACCCTGCTGCGCGTCGTGAGCGGCACGCAACGACCGGATGCCGGCACGGTGACGGTCGAGGGACGCTCGGGGGCTGCAGCGCCGCGCATCCCGGAGGTTCGCGACCGCACGCCCGTCGCGCGGTTCGGACGCGTCCGTGCGGCGATCGTCGCAGCGGCTCGGCACTCCGGCGATGACGACCCCGAGAAAGAGACCGATCGGCTCCTCGACCTCCTGGGCCTCGGCTGCGCCGACAAGAGCGTGCACCGCCTCTCGCTCGGTGATCGGCAACGCTGGGCGCTGGCGCGCACGCTGGCCGGGCGGCCCCGGGCCCTCCTCCTCGACGATGCGCTCGCGGCGCTGCACACGACCGCGCGCGCCGAGATGCGGGACCGGCTGGTCCGCGAGCTCCGCGACCGAGGTGTCACGACCCTCTGGGCGACGCGAGACACCGCCGAGGCCGCGGCCGTCGCCGACCACCTCGTCGTCATGGACCGGGGTCGCATCGCGGCCGCGGGCGGTCCCGACGAGGTCTATGCGCGCATCGCGGATGCCGCGGTAGCCGAGGTCCTCGGACCGGTGAGCGCGGTCCCGGGGATCGTCGAAGGTCTGACCGTCGAGGTGTGGGGCCAGGAGCTCCCGCTCGCGGAGTCCGCGCACGACGGTCACTGCGAGGTCGTCGTGCGCCCCGAGAACGTCCTGCTGGTCGGAGCGGATTCGCCCGGGGTCGATGGAGTGGTCGAGGACTCGACCTTCCTCGGCAGCGTCCGCCGTTCGACGGTTCTCACCAGCGATGGAAGCCGCGTCGTCGTCGAGCACGCTCCGGGACGACGACTCGAGGACCGGGACGCGGTACGCCTCGCGCTCGCGATCGTGCCGGCGACCGTTCGCCCGATCGGCTGACCGAGAAGGGGGCTCCGGTGCGCTACCGGAGCCCCCTCCCCTCAACGGCGTCCCTGGCGACGGCGTCGGGTGAAGACGATCAGGACCGCGCCACCGACGGCCGCGAACGCCCCCGCGACGATCAGCCCGGGAACGGCCGAGACATCCGCACCGGTCTTCGCCAACGCTCCCGACGTCGATGCCGCGACACCGCCGGGGGCGCGCACGTCGTCCTTGCCGATCGGGCCGGGCGTCAATTGCTCGGGGGACGAGCCGTCCGAGGGCCGAGGCTGCGGTGCCGGCTGGCTCCCGGATCCCGGATCCGACGAGTTCTGCGGAGCGTCGGCCGCGACGACGCCGACGCGCACGAGCGCGCCGAGGCCGCGACGGTCATCCACTTGGAGCGCCACAGCGGTCTGCGCCTGCCCGTCGACCGCCTGCGCGTTCAGCGTGACGACCGCCGTCCGCCCCGCCACGGCGAAGCGGGTCCCCGCCGGCACCGCCCCCGCCGGAACCGTCTGCCCGGCGACCGTACCGCCACCGGTGGTCAGCGTCGTACCGGTCGACGTGACCTGCAGGCGCACGTCCCGCAGCGACACCTCCATCGCCGTCCCGGGGTACAGGACGAGGTCGTCCACCCCCACCGAAGCCGCCCCGGCGGAGCTGGCTGTCTCGATCCCCCGCACGCTGATCTGGCCGGCGAAACCGTCGGTGACCGTCTGCGCACCGGCGTCGGCCGAAGCGGCGTGCGCGGCCTTCGTCTCCCCGGGTGCGGACACGAAAGCAGGTGCGATGGCCGAGGGGCCTACGGCGTCGACGGCGAAGGCGTAACGCGGAGGGAGCGGTGGCGCGCTGGTCGTCGACGGCTCGGGGGTGGGCGTCGGCGCGGCCGCCGCGGGAGACCACCGCACGACGCCGAGGCTGACCGCGGGGTAGGCCCCCGTGAGGTCCTCGTAGCGCAACGCGGTGATCAGTACGCTGCCGTCGCTCTGCGTGACGCGCTCGTTCAGGTGCACGCGCACGCGCGGCGAGCCCGTGGCATCCAGGCCCGTGTAGAGGTCGGTTCCCGTGTTGATCCAGATCCCGTTGACGAAGACGGCGGATCCGGTGTCGGCGAAGCTCACGCGCGACGAGCCGTCGCCGTCCACCGAAAGACGCAGGCCGTAGACGCGTAGGGCCGACCACATGTACTCGCCGACGGAGGATGTATCCGGCACCTGGCGGAACGATCCTACCGACACCGCGCTCGACCCGTCGGCCGCATGAGCGACGGAGACGTCTGCTGCGGACGACGCCGGGGCCGCCCCGCTCACCGCCTGCGCGGCGACCGAGCCTTCGGCCTCCAGGCGGGGAGCGCCCGGGATCAGCGCGGCCCCGTTCGGTGCTGTGACGGTGACACCCGAGACGAGGGCGGGTGACGCAGACGCCGCGGGAGCACACGCCACCACGCCGAGACGCACGCGCCAGATCTCCGACCACCCCGCTTCGGCCTCGATCCGCAGGGCCGTCACCTGGGCTCGACCGCGGTCGATGGTGCGTTCTGCGACGATCAGCCGCGTCGCCCCCCACGTGGCGGACGTCGGCAACGCGACCGTGTATCCCGCCGACAGCTTCGACGGATTCAAGACGTCCTTGCCGTCGACCGTCAGCGTGTCGAAGGTCACCGACGTGCTCCCGTCGGTCCCGCAGCTGGCACGCAGACCGGTGAAGGCGACAGGGACGCGGTCGCGCAGCTGGAACAGGCCGCTGTCGATTCTCGTCTGCGCTCCGTCGGAGGCCGCTCGGGCGGTCAACCCGGTCGCGCGGGTGGTGTTGAGCTTCAGCGCATCGCCGGTCTCCGAGAGGGAGTTGTCGACGGTCGCCCCGCTGGTCCATTCGCTGAGGGGCGCGGGCTGCTGGAGCGCACCGCCGTCGGCATCGAGGATCTGGATGCCGGAGGCCGAGGTCGAGGGGATCGACACCGCCCCGTTCGCGGGGACGGCGCCCGCGACAGCGGCGGCCGTGATGAGCGCACCGACGATGGCGGCGAGAAACCGGGTACGGGGTCGCGGGGTCACTGGTCTGCTCCGAATCGATCGAGGAAGTCGGCGCCGTTCGGAATGCCGACACCGGTGACCGGGTCCCACCCGGCCGCGGTCTGCAGGGACTGGGGCCGGGTGTCCCACAGGTAGAGGGTCTCGAGCCACAGCTGACCGGTGCTCTCGTCGCGGCGGTACCACGTGCCGGCTGACGCGGGAACGACGTCGCGAATCGCGCTCGACCCGGCCAGGGCGTACAGGAAGGGCGCGGCGAGACCGACCTCCACCCCGGTGCGCGCCTTGGCGATCGCGACCATGCTCGCGACCATCGGCGTCGCCAGGCTCGTGCCGCCGTGGGCCTCGTACGACAGTGCCCCGTCACGCGGCACCGCGACGGTGAAGCCCGTGTTGGGATCGGCGAGCGAGGCGACGTCGGGGACGAGTCGCCCCGATCCCGCGTGCGCGATGCGCTCGCTCTGCCAGCTGGGGCGCGGGTAGAAGGCCGACTCCCC
Source organism: Microbacterium sp. SORGH_AS_0454 (assembly GCF_031453395.1). NCBI lineage: Bacteria > Bacillati > Actinomycetota > Actinomycetes > Micrococcales > Microbacteriaceae > Microbacterium > Microbacterium sp. SORGH_AS_0454. The sequence goes on from NZ_JAVIYS010000001.1 coordinate 677,831, forward strand.
GCCTCCGGCGCCGTAGAGGAAGCCCGGCGGGATGATGCCACCGTTCTGGGCGAAGCGGGTCTGCACCTCCCACCCGGATTCGACGGCGATGCGATTGTCGGCGTCGAGGCCGATGCTGGCCCCGCCCACCGCGGTGACGTACGGGCTGGAGGCCGGGGTCGCCACGTCGGTCTCGTCGTGGTGGTCGCCGGCGAGGGAGTAGTCGCCGTCGTTGCCGCTCGAGGCGAAGACCGACACACCGCGGGACGCGGCTTCGACCAGCACGCGGTTCAGCAGGGTGCGGTCGGCATCGGTGTCGAGCTCTTCGGGCCCGCCGAACGAGAGCGAGATCACACTCGGGGTGACGGGGGCTTCGACGGCGTCGAGGACGCGCAGGTAGAGCGTCGCGGCGAGGCAGTCGTCGGCCCCCCAGTAGACGATGTCGGCGTCAGGGGCCATCGCGCGCACCGCCTGCACGTCGAGATGCTGCTCGACGGTCCACGCCGAGGGACCTCCGCAGCGGGTGACGTCCGGGTTCGAGGGAGCGTGGTGGGTGTACTGCCCCTCCCGCAGAGCGGGCAGACCCTCCCGCGCGAAGTAGGCGTCGGTGTTCGCGGCGACCGTGTCATCGTCGAAGACTCCGACGATCGCCACGGTCGCTCCCGCGCCGCGCGCATCCGCCGGGAGCTGGTGGATCGCGCGCAGTTGCGTGGGCCCGTACCCGCACAGCGCGTTCGAGCGATGCTCGACCTGGACCGACGACGGCCACGACGACGAGAGCGTCTGCCCCCAGTACGCGGCGCAATCGTCGCTGCGCACGGGCGCGGCGTCGGTGCTGGGGCTCATCGCGTCGGTATCGACGAGGCCGGCGACGGACTCGATGGCACCGGCCTCGCGAGGAACGGACAGATCGCGGGTGGGAGCGAACGCCGCGCGACCGTCCACGGTCGTCTCACCGAAGGAGGTGTCGAAGGCCGAGGCGAACGCCGACGCCGGCCCGGTCACCGAGAGCGCGCGGATGCTCTCACGGTCTCGGACGATCTCGATTCCGGCCGTTTCGAGCCACGAGCGCGCCGCACTCGCCTCCGCGGCCGTCGCCGAGTCGGTGAGCAGCACGGTGGCCGTCAGGCGCGCGTCGAGCGACGCCTCGGGGGCGGCGGAGGCCCATCCCGGAGCGGTCGACACGAGGATTCGCCGACTGTCGGGGGAACCGGTGGATGCCGCCGGCGGGGCGCTGCAGGCGGTGGATGCGACCGCTGCTGAGAGCAGCAGAACGGCCAGGGAAGTCGTCGGTCGACGACGGAGGCGTGGGGGCATGGACAGCTTTCTCGATCAGTGGCTCGGGTGAACCGATCGAGAGCTTATCGATATTGAGAACCGTTATCACTAACGGGCAAAAGAAAGCCCCCGTCGGGGCCGAGCCCGCTCAGAACGGGTAGTCGACCGAAGACCGCTCCGCCACGACGGAGCGCACGAAGGCCGCGACCTCCTGGTGGGCGGGATGCACCTGGTAGCGCTCGAGCGCGTCGACGTCGGCGAACTCGCTGACCAGAGCGACGTCCCAGTTCGACTGCGGGTTGACGACGTTGCGACCCACCTCGATGTGCTGGATCTCGTCGATGACCCCGTCGAGGGCCGACAAGCGCTCGGCGATCTGCTCCGCGTGCAGCGCGCGCGTGTCGGCGTCGTCCGCCGAGAGCTTCCAGAGGACGATGTGACGGATGCTCACGCGGAGGCTCCTTGGGTGTCTGCCGCGAGGAGGGCGGCGCGGAGACGGTCGGCCGAGACGCGCCAGTGCGCGTGAAGCTCCCCGTCGATGAGGACGACGGGGATTTTCTCCCACCACTTGTCGTAGAGGGCGGCGTCATCGGCGATCGAGGCCTGCTCGATCGTGACGCGGTCGGCGGCTCGCTCGGGGAGCTCACCCACGACCGTCTCGACGATCTGCTCCGCCACATCGCAGAGGTGGCAGTCGGGCTTTCCGATCAGCGTGAGAGTCGTCACCCTGACCATCCTAGAAGGCGGGGGAAGGGCGAGAGCCGGTGCGCGACGCGCGTGTCCGCTCGCCGGTCAGGACTCGACGTCGTAGCCCGAGGCGATCCACTCGCCCGTGCCACCCTCGACGTTGGTCGCATCGTGCCCGCGCGCCGTGAGGGCCTCGACGACCCGCGCCGAGCGACCGCCGGCCTGGCAGATCACGTCGAACGGCTCTCCGGGGAGTTCCTCGAGGTGCTCGCCGATGGTCGACATCGGAAGATTCACGGCGCCGGGAACGTGACCCGCGGCGAACTCGTGCTCCTCGCGCACGTCGATCAGGGGGCGTTCACGCCCCGCGTGCAGGTCGTGGACCGAGATGGACTGCATGCTTACCTCCGGAGAGACGAACGGCACCGGATACACGAAGCGCCCGTCGCGAATCGGACAGGCGCTCGGTGTGGTGGCCGCTTTACTTCTTGTTGCGGCGCTGGTGACGAGTCTTGCGAAGCAGCTTGCGGTGCTTCTTCTTCGCCATGCGCTTACGGCGCTTCTTGATGACAGAACCCACGGAAAACCTCACTAAGTCGGGGTCTGGGTGCCGATTTCGGCCCCCGGGAACAGCAGGCGTTGAAAAAAAGCCTCGGATCAGTCTAGCCGACGTCGGACACCGGTCGTTGCACGGCATCGGCGACGGCCGATTCGGGCACCCGGTAGCTGCGTCCGAACCGCACCGCCGGGAGCTCGCCCGCGTGGACGAGACGGTAGACCGTCATCTTCGAGACGCGCATGAGTTCCGCGACCTCGGCGACCGTCAAGAACCGCACGTCCGGCAACTCGGCCATCGTTCACCCCTCGTTCCGGGTGAACTCACCCTCCTGATGCTGAGCACACTCTAGGGTCTGGCTGGGACGGCTGTAAACCTATGGGCCCACTGTGACGAATGTGATGAGCGGATGCCGGGATTCCGCGGCATCCGCGGGCTCATCGCCCCGGCAGCTTGCGGAACGCGGTCGAGAAGGAGTGCTTCACCGACGCGGCGGCGCGGCCCACGACCTCGGCGGCGTGCATCGCCGAATCAGGAAGGGCCGGTTCGTGGTCGTCGTCGATGGAGAAGAACGGGACGAGCCAGTCGTCGACCTCGTCGAGAGGGGCGACCGCGAGGCTGTAGTAGCGGTGCTGTCCCTCTTCGCGCACAGAGACGAGCTCCGCCTCGCGCAGCACCTTCAGGTGCTTGGAGACGGTCGGCTGGCTCACACCGAGAGCGGCGACGATCTGCGAGACGCTCGTCCCCCGTTCACCACCGGTTGACCGGTCGAGCAGCAGCTGAAGGATGTCGCGACGCGTTCCGTCAGCGATCACGTCGAAGATGTCCGCCATGGCATCAGATTAGCGGCGCCCCGGCCCGAGTACCATGATTCGGGTTCGGGCACCGAAGGGAGCGGCGCATGGCGGCGACGCCGAACGAGGCTCGACTGGCCGTGCGACTGCGTCGCATCGCCTTCGAGGCATGGGACCGATTACGCAATCTCACGACCGCGTCCCCCGCGCGTTTCGCGGTGCTGGTGTTCGTGACGCTCATCGCCCTGTTCACGGCGCTCTTCTCTCTGCCCGCCGCCTCGGCGACCGGTGTGCGCCTCCCCTTCGCCGACGCGCTCTTCACCGCCGTCTCGACGATCTGCGTCACTGGATTGTCGACGCTGAACATGTACTCCGACTTCTCCCCCCTCGGACGCGTCATCACCTACATCGGCGTCAACGTCGGCGCCCTCGGTGTGCTGACCCTCGCCTCGATCCTCGGGCTGGTGATCTCCAAGCGCCTGGGTCTTCGTGCGAAGCTGATCGCCGCCGGCGACAGCAACCCCCTGCGTGTGCACGGCGGGCCGGTGAACGAGGGGCAGACCGTGCGTCTCGGCGAGGTCGGCCAGCTGCTGCGCACCGTGGCGCTGTCCACGCTCGTGATCGAGGCGGGACTCACCGTCCTCATCTACCCCTCGCTCGTCGTCGGCGGGATCAGCCCGCTCGTGGCGCTCTGGGAGGCGCCGTACTACGCGGCGATGGCGTTCACGAACACGGGCTTCGTGCCCAACGCCGACGGCCTCACACCCTTCGCTCAGGACTACTTCCTGCTCACGGTGCTCATGGCCGGGGTCTTCCTCGGCTCGATCGGCTTCCCGGTGATCTTCACGCTGTGGCGGCACTACTGGCGCTTCCGCCTGTGGTCCCTGCACGCGAAGCTCACCATCATCACCACCGTCGTGTTGTTCTTCGCCGGAGCCGGGGTCATTCTGCTGCTGGAATACGACAACCCCCTCACATTCGGAAGCATGGATGCGTGGGACACCACCTTCCAGGCGTTCTTCCTCTCGGCCATGACACGCTCCGGCGGGTTCAGCGTCATCAACATCGGCGACCTCAACGGGGCCACCCTGATCGTGGGATCGATGCTCATGTTCGTCGGCGGCGGATCCGCTTCCACCGCGGGCGGCATCAAGGTCACGACCCTGGCCGTGCTCGCGCTGGCGGTGTTCTCCGAGGCCAAGGGCCGCCCCTCGGTGCAGGCCTTCGGTCGCCGCATCCCGAGCGACGTGCAGCGGGTCGCCCTCTCGGTCGTCGCGTGGGGCGCAACCATCGTCGCGATCTCGACGGTCACCATCAGCCGCATCACCGACGCCCCGATCGAGCACGTGCTGTTCGACGTCGTCTCGGCTTTCGCCACCGTCGGCCTGTCGACGGGCCTGACCGCCGAGCTCCCCGAAGCCGCGAAGTACGTGATGGCGGCCACGATGTTCATGGGGCGCATTGGTACAGTGACACTCGCTGCGGCAGTGGCTGCGTCGTCCCGGTCGCAGCTGTACGCGCTCCCCGTGGAAAGGCCCATCGTTGGTTGAACGCATCCGCAGTGACGCGCCCGTCCTGGTGATCGGACTCGGCCGCTTCGGCGCCGCCTGCGCCGGCGAGCTCGACCGACTCGACCGCGAGGTCCTGGCCGTCGACGGCAACCTCGAGCTCGTGCAGAAGTGGTCGGAGCGCGTGACGCACGCCGTCCAGGCCGACGCGCGCAACATCGACGCCCTGCGGCAGATCGGCGCCCAGGACTTCCAGGTGGCCGTGGTCGCCGTGGGCTCGCTCATCGAGGCATCGGTGCTCATCACCGCCAACCTCGTCGACCTCAAGGTGCCGCAGATCTGGGCCAAGGCCGTCTCGCAGTCGCACGGCAAGATCCTCGCCCGCGTCGGTGCCAACCACGTCATCTACCCCGAGGCCGAGGCCGGCGAGCGCGTGGCCCATCTGGTCAGCGGTCGCATGCTCGATTTCATCCGCTTCGACGACGATTTCGTGCTCGCCAAGATGTACCCGCCCAAGCTCGTGCGCGGCGTGGGCCTCAACGAGTCCGGCGTGCGGTCGAAGTACAACGTCACCGTGGTGGGGGTGAAGAGCCCCGGCCGGCCGTTCCGCTACGCCGAGGCCAACACGGTCGTCACCAACCACGACCTCATCATCGTGTCGGGGACCAACTCCGACATCGAGCGGTTCGCCTCGCTCGATCGCTGAGCCGCGGCGCCCGCCTCAGGCGTCGATGTCGAGCGCGACCTCGACCTCGTCGTCGACGGCGAGCCCCTCGGCATCCTGGAGCGCTTTCTTGACCGGCACGACGTAACCGCCGTCCTTCGGCCAGAGCGAGGTGGTCGCGGTGGTGCGGCCGATCGTCACGGATGCCGGGATCATCCCCCACCCGTAAGTCACGACGGGGGCGATCTCGGCGATCATCGCGGCCTCGGCTTCGGGCACCGAGACGAAGTGGAACGGCGCGGGGCCACGCCAGTACCAGATCGTCCCGGTGAACCGCAGGTGCACGGTCAGCTCCCGGCGGCCAGTTCTTTCGCGCGGGCGAGGGCGGCTTCGGCGGCGGTGGTGAAGGCGTCGTCGAGTCGGGCGTCCTGCAGGACGGCCACAGCGCGCTCGGTGGTGCCCTTCGGGCTGGTGACGCGGCGGCGCAGCTCGGCGGGATCGACATCGGCGGATGCCATGAGAGCTGCGGCCCCGATGAAGGTCTGCTCCGCGAGCAGGCGCGCCTGGTCGTCGTCGAAGCCCATCCGCACGGCGGCCCGGGTGAAGTCCTCGACGAGGAGGAAGACGTAGGCGGGACCGGAGCCCGAGATGGTCGAGAGGGCATCGATCTGCGACTCGGGGACCTCCAGGACCGAGCCCACGGTCTCGAAGAGCGCCCGGACGACGGCGATGTCGGCGGCGGAGGCCGCGGGTCCGGCGGCGAGGCCGGTGACTCCCTTGCCGACCAGCGAGGGAGTGTTCGGCATCGAGCGCAGGGTGGCGACGCCCTCGCCGAGACGAGCGGCGAACGTGTCGAGGGTGACGCCCGCGGCGAGGCTCACCACGATCGCGCCGGGGCGCAGATGCGGGGCGATCTCGTCGAGCAGGTCGGACACCATCGCGGGCTTGACTCCCACCAGCACGATGTCGGCGGCGGCGACGGCGTCGGTGTTTCCCGCCGGATTCGCCTCGAGGGCGACGCTGGTCACCCCGTCGAGGTCGGCGAGCTCGGCGGCCTTCGCGATCGAACGGTTGGTCGCCGTCACCCCTCCCCCGGTGAGTCCGGCCGCGACGAGGCCGCGGAGGATCGCGCCTCCCATGGAACCGGCTCCGAGGATCGCGATCGGGGGCAGCGAGGTCGTGGCATCCGTCATGCGAGCCAGTCTACGAACCGGACTCTCGCGGCGGGGCAAGTCTGAGTGCGACCGAGAGGGGCGCGCGTTAGAGTCGGGAAACGGTGTGCCGGAGCACCGGCGAGCGATACGGAGGACTAGCGATGACTCTCTTCGACGGCATCACCGCGCGCCTGGTCGAGACCGACCGGCTGGGGGTGAACGTGCTCGAGCGCGTCGGCGACGACCCCGCCACCGCCCCCGAGCACACGGTCGTCTTCGTGCACGGCAACGTCGCCTCCTCGCTGCTCTGGCAGGAGATCATGCAGGACCTGCCGAGCGAGCTGCGCGTCGTCGCCGTCGACCTGCGCGGCTTCGGTCGCACCGAGCACAGCCCCATTGACGCCACCCGCGGCGTCCGCGACTTCAGCGACGATCTCCACGCGACGCTCGAAGCCCTCGGCATCGCCTCCGCTCATCTCGTCGGCTGGTCGATGGGCGGGGCCGTCGTGCTGCAGTACGCGCTCGATCACCCCGTTCTCTCTCTCACGCTGCAGTCGCCCATCTCCCCCTACGGCTTCGGCGGCACGCGGCGTGACGGATCTCGTCTGAACGATGAGGACGCCGGCGCCGGTGCGGGGGCGGCGAACCCCGACTTCGTCCAGCGACTCATCGACCACGACACCACCGACGAGGCCCCGACCTCGCCGCGCGCGGTGTTCCGCTCCGGCTACGTCGCCGCGGGCTACCGGAGCGAGCACGAGGACGTGTGGGTGGAGGCGATGCTGTCGACCTCCACGGCCACCGGCAACTACCCGGGCGACTCGGTCGTCACCTCGACCTGGCCGGGCTTCGCCCCCGGCACGACCGGCGTGCTCAACGCGCTGGCGCCGAAGTACTTCGACGTCTCGGGCATCGTCGACCTCGAAGACAAGCCCGCGATCCTGTGGATCTACGGCACCGCCGACGCGATCGTCTCGGACGCCTCGTTCTCGGACGTCAATCACCTGGGCGCGCTCGGAGTGGTCCCCGACTGGCCCGGCGCCGATGTCGCCCCCGCACAGCCGATGGTCTCCCAGACGCGCGACGTCCTCTCCGCTTATGCGGACAAGGGCGGCGAGGTCACCGAGGTCCCCGTCGAGGGGGCCGGACACTCCGTCCACCTCGAGCGCCCGGCGCAGTTCCGTCGAGCGCTGCTGACGCACATCGGCTACGTCGGTCGGCCCGCCGATCCGGCGCCGCCGACCGAGGCGATCATCCTGCGCTCGGCCGACTGACCCGTCCCCGACTCGCCCGTCCCCCGGAGGTCCCCGTGGAGTACTGCCTGTTCACCGAGCCCCAGCAGGGCTTCTCCTACGACGATCAACTCGCTTTCGCGCGCTCGGCGGAACAACACGGCCTCGACGGCTTCTTCCGCTCGGACCACTACCTGCGCATGGGCCCGGGCGATCCCCGACCGGGCCCCACCGACGCGTGGACGACCCTCGCCGGCCTCGCGCGCGAGACCTCGCGCATCCGCCTGGGCACGCTCGTGTCGTCGGTGACGTACCGCGTCCCCGCGATCCTCGCGATCCAGGTCGCACAGGTCGACGCCATGTCGGGCGGACGCGTCGAGCTGGGCCTCGGCACGGGCTGGTTCGAGCGCGAGCACGCGGCCTATGGCATCCCCTTCCCGGCGAAGCGCTTCGACCTGCTCGAAGAGCAGCTCCAGGTCGTCACGGGTCTGTGGTCGACTCCGGATGCCGACACCTTCTCGTTCCGCGGAGAGCACTACGCGCTCGACGAAGCGCCGGCGCTGCCGAAGCCGGTGCAGTCGCCGGTGCCGGTGATCGTGGGCGGCGGCGGCCCGAAGCGCACCCCCGCTCTCGCTGCGAAGTACGCCACGGAGTTCAACATCGGCTTCGTCGCGGAAGACGTCGTGGCCGAGAAGTTCGCCGTCGTCCGCGCCGCGTGCGAGACGATAGGCCGCGACCCGCAGACGCTGAAGCTCTCGGTCGCGCTGCCGACCATCGTCGGCTCGGACGAGGCCGCGATCGAGCGGCGCGCTCAGGCGATCGGCCGCACGCGCGCGGAGTTCGACGACGGTACGAACATCGTCGGCACACCCGAGCAGGTCGCCGAGAAGGTGGAAAGACTGCGGGCCCTCGGCGCGGAGCGGGTCTACTTCCAGCTCATGGACTTGCGCGACGTCGATCACGCCGATCAGATCGGCGCCGAGGTCCTGCCGCTCCTCCCGCGCTGAGCGCTCAGCGGCGGTTCTCGAAGAACGCTCGGAGCTGCGCGGCGGCCCGCTCCTCGTCGACCCCGCCGACCACCTCGACGCGGTGGGGAAGACGCCGATCGCGCAGGACGTCGTACATGGATCCCGCGGCTCCCGCCTTGGCATCCCACGACCCGAAGACGACGCGGTCGACGCGCGCCTGCAGGATCGCCCCCGCGCACATCACGCACGGCTCGAGAGTGACCACCAGCGTGCACTCCGCCAGGTGCCACGAACCCCGATTACGGGCGGCCTCGCGCAGCGCCACGACCTCGGCGTGCGCGGTGGGGTCGCCCGTGGCCTCGCGGAGGTTGCGACCCTCGCCGATGATCCGGCCGGTGGAGTCGACGACGACGGCTCCCACCGGGACGTCGCCGTCGACTTCGGCGGCGTCGGCGAGCTCGAAGGCCCGCCGTATCGCGGCGAGGTCTGCGGCGGTGGGCGTCACGGGAGCTCCGAGAATCGACGGCGGTGGGGCGCGGGGGAAACGGTTAGCCTTGAGCCTATGCGTGTCCACGTCGCCGACCACCCGCTCATCACCCACAAGCTCACGGTGCTGCGTGACGTGCAGACGTCGTCGCCGGTGTTCCGCCAGCTCACCGAGGAACTCGTGACGCTCCTCGCGTATGAGGCGACCCGCAACGTGCGCGTCGACCCGATCGAGATCCAGACCCCGGTCACCACGACGATGGGTGTGAGAATCAGTGAGCCCCGGCCGATCGTGGTGCCCATCCTGCGCGCCGGCCTCGGCATGCTCGAGGGCATGGTGAAGCTCCTGCCCACCGCCGAGGTCGGATTCCTCGGCATGGTCCGCGACGAAGAGACCTTCGAGCCGACGACCTACGCCGAGCGCCTGCCCGACGACCTCAGCGACCGCCAGTGCTTCGTGCTCGACCCGATGCTCGCCACCGGCGGCTCGCTCGGCGCGGCCATCAAGTTCCTGTTCGCGCGTGGCGCGCAGGACGTCACCGCGATCTGCCTGCTGGGCGCGCCCGAGGGCGTCGCGGCGATCGAGAAGCAGGTCGAGGGCCACGACGTCACTCTCGTGCTCGGCGCCGTCGACGAGCGCCTCAACGAGAAGGGCTACATCGTGCCCGGTCTCGGTGACGCCGGCGACCGCCTCTACGGCACGGCCTGAGCGCCCACCAATCGAGCGAACCCGCTGAGCCGCGCGACCCCTTCGGGGGTCCGCGGGAGATCGTCGAGCAGAGCGGGCGAGTACACCACATAGGCGGCCTGCATCGCGCGCGAGATCGCGACGTTGATGCGATTGCGCAGCAGCAGGAACTCCAAGCCGCGCGGAGCCTCCCGACCCGACGACGCGGCGAGGGTCAGGATCGCGACGACCGCTTCTTTGCCCTGGAAACGGTCGACCGTCCCGACCGGGACGTCGGCGAATCCCGCGGCGGCCAGGGCCTCTTCGACGGCGACCTGTTGCGCGTTGTAGGGGGTGATGACGATGATGTCGTCGGCCCGCAGCGAGCGGGGAGCGTGCACGACGGCGGAGTCCCCCGCTCCCCCCTCGGCGCCCGTCCACTCGCGCCCCACGAGTTCGGACACCAGGCGCGCGACCTCAGCGGCCTCTTCGTTCGAGAACGTCGAGTTGCCGCGGTGCCGCACGGGGCGAGGGTGGACGCCGGGGTCGACGCCGTCGAGACGGCGCAGAGCGGTGGAGGGGTGCGCGGCGAGACGCCCCTCGTACGACAGCCGTGAGACCGGCTCGGCGACGGCGGGGTGCATACGGCGCGTGCGCGCGAGGAAGTAGCCGAACTCGTCCGGCACCACCTCGGCACCGTCGATGATCCACCCCAGGGCCGAGGTGTCGACGGGTTCGGGGTGCGTGCCCTGGCTGACCTGCGGCAGCTGCTGCGGGTCGCCCAGCAGCAGGAGACGCTGCGCCGCGAGCGACACCGCGATGGTGGAGGCGAGCGAGAACTGCCCGGCCTCGTCGATCACGAGCAGGTCGAGGCTCCCGCGCGGGATACGAGCCTCGTGGCTGAAATCCCAGGCGGTTCCCCCGACGACGAAGCCGGTGGAGGCGTTCTCGGCGGTGAACGACGCCACGCCGTTCTTGGGCAGCACCGTGAAAGCGTGCGGGGCGCTCGGATCTTTCGGCGCCTTCCCGACCCGGGATGCCGGCACCCCGGCCGCGATGACCTGATCGAGCATGTGCTCGATGGTCGCGTGGGATTGCGCCACGACCCCGATGCGGTAGCCGCGCTCGGCGACGAGGCGCGCGATGATGTGCGAGCCCACGTAGGTCTTGCCCGTGCCGGGAGGGCCTTGAACGGGGCGAGATAGCTGTGGTCGAGGTCGGCGACGCTGCGCGCGATGGCGGTGACCTCGTCGTCACCGGTCACACCGTCGACGCTCGTGACCGGGGAGAGAGACCCCGACAGCGTGCGCGGCGGGACGCGACGCAGGATGTCGGCGGCCGCGCCGTCGGGGATCCCGGGGGCGGCGGCGAGGACTCCGTCGGCCCACGCGTCGATCGCTTTCTGCTGATTCCCGGCGCGCGGGGGTGCGGGCGGGGTGAGTGCGAGCGGCAGGTCGCGCCAGGTCGCGCCGTCGACGGCGGTCTCTTCGACGATCGCTCCGTCGTCGAGCACTTCGCGCACCGTCACTCGGCGCGCACCGTGGATCCATCGGGGGCGCGTCTCGAGCGGGAAGGGCGCGGGAAGGTCGTAGACCGCGAAGGGCTCGCCGTCCACGCTCACGCGCGTGCCGGGTGCGACCTCGCCGCGGAGCTCGACGAGACGGCGCTCCGATCCGCGGCCCGACTCGGGGAAGTGCCAATCGGCGACGACGCGCGAGCGTGCCGCGTCGACCACGACGACGTCACGGGTCTCTTCCCAAACCGAGAGCGGCTCGCGCAGACGCAGGAAGTGCGTGGCCCAGTAGGTCTTCTCTTCGCGCGGGTAGTAGTCGATCGCGGCCGCGGCGAGACGGAGCGCGGTCGCGTCGGGTTCTGCCGCATCGCCCGCCCAGCGCTGCAGGGCCGTCGCGCGGGGCGACGGCTCGTAGGCCTGCTCGTCGGGCTCGGCTCCGCGCGCGGGGACGGCGCCCGACTCGCGCGCGCGATCGACGAGCCAGTCGCGCAGGCGCCGCGTCGAGACGCAGTCGTAGCGGTTGTAGTCGGCCAGGTCGTCGAGCACGCGCTGCGCCGCGACCGCATCGCCGTCGGCAGCGAGCGCGCGGGCCTCGACGTACTTCACGATCGAGTCGTCGCCGCGCTGCACGTCGCTCGTGCGCACGTCGTCGCCCATGTACAGGGGCTCGAGCTTCTTGATCGAGTACGAGCGCGACCCCACCCGCAGCGCTCGACGCACGACCGGGTAGAGGTCGACGAAGACGCCGTCGCGCAGGAGCCGATCCACGTCGGCCTCGCGGACGCCGTAGCGGGCGGCCATCGTGAGCAGGTGTGTCGGCTCGTAGGGGGCGTAGTGGTAGATGTGCATGCCCGGGTGCCGCTGGCGTCGGAGCGCCACCATGTCGAGGAAACGCTCGAGGGCGGCTCGCTCTTCGTCGAAGGTGTGCGCCCAGAGCGCTCCGTAGACCTCGCGGGTGTCGACCCACCCGAAGAGGTAATCGATGCCCCAGTGCTCGCCGACGCCCTCGGTATACAGCGGGTCGCCCTCGAAATCGAAGAAGAGGTCGCCGTGGTCGGGCCGCGGGAGCACGCCCAGCGACTTGGGCGCGACGATCTCGAACGTGGGCACCGCGTGGGCGGGCTGGTCGGCGCTCGGGATACCGGCCGGGCTCTCGAGCTGCAGGCGCGCCTGCGTGCGCAACGAGACGAAGGTGTCAACGCTCATGGCCGCGGGCGGCGCGGGCGCGACCGCCAACTGATCGATCGTCTCGATGCCGGCCGCCCGCAACCGGTCGCGCTGGACGGGCCGCATGCCCGCGACGAGCAGAAGGTCGCGGTGGGCGACGACCTCGAGCTCGCACGTGGCGCATCGGCCGCACGCGATGACCCCGAGATCGCCGCGCGGGTCGCCCCAGGCGATCACGGGTCCGGCGGTACCGAGATCGACACGGCGGTCGGCGATCAGGGCGCGCAGGCGCTCGCGGCGGAGGCCGAAGACCGGGAGCAGATCGTCGACGCGATGCGTGCTCGTCGACCCGTCGCCGAGCAGCAACTGCACCTCGTCGGAGCGCGGCACGCCGAGACGATCGAGCTGATCGACATAGGCGGCGAGCTGCATGAGCGCCGTCACGCGCGCGCGGCGCGCCAGCTTGGTGTCTTGCACGATCCATCGGCGTGTTCCATCGGACGACGCCTCGGGCTCGCGCACGAGGAAGTCGGCGAACCCGACGAATTCCTCGGTGGCGAACGCGGCCTGATAGACCACCTCGACGGACGGGTCGGCGAGGGCCTCGTCGGTCAGGCGCACGGCTTCGGCGAGCGCCTCGGCGTCGGATGAGCGCGCCGCGGGGATCTCGCGCACCGCCGAGCCGAAGCGGGCGCGGTCGTCGTCGAGCATGCGCAGCTCGTGTGCCGTACCCAGCCTCGCCGCGCGCTCGAGGGTGGCGTCTTCGGGGTCGTCGACGGGGGCGGTGCGTCCGATCTTGGCGTCGATCGCGCGCAGCCACGCGAACTCGCACTCGGCCGCCGCCTTGAGGTCGCTGGCGCTCCAGACGATCCGCCCGTCTTGCTCGATGTACCGCATGGTGTTCACGCTAACCGGGGCCGCCGACATCGGCCGCCGCCCGTCCACGGGGAGGTCGCTCTCGCAACCGGACTGCCCACTGTCGGAGGGTGCTGACAGACTGAGGGGGTGATCACCGATCTGCCGTTCGAGAACGTGTACCGGCACGGGTTCGCGCGCGTCGCCGCGTGCACGATCCCCGTCGCGGTCGCCGACCCCGCCACGAACGCCGACGCCGTGCTCCAATCGGCGCGCGCCTGCGACGCCGAGGGGGTCGCCGTCGCGGTCTTCCCCGAGCTGTGCCTGACCGGCTATGCGATCGACGACCTCGTCATGCAGGATCCCCTGCTCGACGCCGTCGAGACCGCCCTCGAGCGCCTGGTCCTGGCATCCGCAGACCTCCTTCCGGTGCTGCTGGTCGGCGCGCCGCTGCGCCAGGGCAACCGCCTGTTCAATTGCGCGGTCGTGATCCACCGGGGCCGGGTGCTCGGCGTCGCCCCGAAGGCGTACCTGCCCACGTACCGCGAGTTCTACGAGCACCGCTGGTACGCCCGCGGCGACGACCAGGCGGGGCAGCACATCCGCGTCGCGGGCCAGACGGTGCCGTTCGGGCCCGACCTTCTGTTCGATGCGGTCGACGTGCCCGGTCTGACCCTGCACGCCGAGGTGTGCGAAGACGTCTGGGTTCCGATCCCGCCGTCATCGGGGGCGGCACTGGCCGGGGCCACGGTGCTCGCGAACCTCTCGGGCAGCCCCATCACGATCGGGCGCGCCGACGATCGCAACCTGCTCTCGCAATCGCAGTCGATGCGGTGCCTCGCCGTCTACGCCTACGCGGCCGCGGGCCAGGGCGAGTCGACCAACGACGTCTCTTGGGACGGCCAGACCATGATCTACGAGAGCGGCCAGCTGCTCGACACGACCGAGCGCTTCCCCGACGGGCCGCGGCGCAGCGTCGCCGACGTCGATCTCGACCGGCTCCGTCAGGATCGCCTGCGCCAGGGCACGTTCGACGACAACCGCCGCACCACGGCCCCCGCATTCCGCACGGTGCCGTTCGAGCTCGCTCCACCGGCGACCGATCTCGGTCTGCGCCGTGCCGTCGACCGCTTCCCGTTCGTCCCCGACGACCCCGCTCGCCTCGCGCAGGACTGCTACGAGGCCTTCAACATCCAGGTGTCGGGGCTCGTCCAGCGCCTGCAGGCCATCGGCAACCCGCGGCCGGTGCTCGGGGTGAGCGGCGGACTCGACTCCACGCACGCCCTTCTCGTCATCGCGCGCGCCATGGACCGGATGGGGCGTCCGCGTAGCGACATCCTCACCTACACGCTCCCCGGCTTCGCGACGAGCGAGAAGACCAAGCGCAACGCGATCGCCCTGGCGGAGGCCGTCGGCGCCTCGATCGAAGAGATCGACATCCGCCCCGCGGCGACCGAGATGCTCTCGCGCATGGGACACCCCTTCGCCGCGGGACGACCCGTGCACGACGTCACCTTCGAGAACGTGCAGGCGGGGCTGCGCACCGACTACCTCTTCCGTCTCGCGAACCAGAACGACGGGATCGTCGTCGGCACCGGCGACCTGTCCGAGATCGCGCTCGGGTGGTCCACCTACGGCGTGGGCGATCAGATGAGCCACTACTCGGTGAACCCCGGGGTGCCGAAGACCCTCATCCAGCACCTCATCCGCTGGGTGATCTCCTCGGGAGAGCTCAGCGACGACACCGTCCAGGTGCTGCAGGCCGTGCTCGACACCGAGATCAGTCCCGAGCTGGTGCCCGCGGGGCAGGACGGCCGCATGCAGTCCACCGAGGACCGCATCGGCCCCTACAACCTGCACGATTTCACGCTGTACCACGTCCTGCGCTTCGGGTTCCGGCCGTCGAAGATCGCCTTCCTCGCGGCGCACGCCTGGAATGATCCGGATGCCGGCGCCTGGCCGCCCGGCTACCCCGAGGAAGAACGCCCGGCGTACGACCTCGTCACCGTGGCGAGATGGCTCGAGGTGTTCCTGAAGCGCTTCTTCGGGTTCGCGCAGTTCAAGCGCACCGCGATCCCGAACGGGCCGAAGGTGTCGCCCGCCGGTTCGCTCTCTCCGCGCGGCGACTGGCGCGCCCCCTCCGACGGCAACGCTCGCGCGTGGCTCGCCGACCTGCACGCGGTGGTGCCGCAGGCCTTCCGCGGCGACTGAGCCACGGCATCCACTCGGGGCACGCCCCGGCCCTGGCGACGCGGGCTACCAGCCCATCGAACCGGGGACGCCCTTGAACGGCCCCGCGAGGTCGCTCGTGACCCAACCGCCGTAGAACCCGCCGGGCTGCGGTTGCACCGTCTCGCCACCGAGGACGACGCGGTCCATGGGGCCCGCGTAGACGGCCACGCGGTCCTCGAGCAGCTCGTACCCCGGCATGGGGTGCGGGTAGTTCCAGGCGGCGCGCGGTGCAACCGCTCCCCCTCCCCCGTGCACGTCGAAGTACCGGGCGCCGCCTTTGAACTCGCAGAACGAGGCGCCTTCTCCGAGGGTGAGGGCATCGCCGAACGCGGCGATCGGCACGTAGTACACGGGCGGATGACTGGTCTCGAGCACCCGGACGACGTCGTCGGTGTCGGCGATGCGCACGCCGCCGAAGTCGATCTGCACGCGCTTGCGGACGCGCTCCACCCGCGGGGGCCGAGGGTAGCCCCACACGGATTCCTGACCGGGGCGGACGGGGTCGGGTACGGGGCGCGGCATGCGCCCACGCTACGCCGCGATCTGGACACTCGGGCGATTCCCCGGATACCGGCTCAGGAAGCGCACAGGTTTTCGGTAGCCTGGACGTCGAGGGGGAACAGTGAGCGAACACAGGACGACGCCGGTCGGACGGCGCTATCGCGTCTATCAGATCGTCGGCATCGTACTGGCCGTGCTCTTCCTCGCCTTGGGCGTCGCCGCCTACCTCGCCGGCGGAGGGCCCGTCATCGCCGCCATCGCCGTCATCGGAGGTCTCGCCGTGCTCATCGTCTCGATCATCACGATGGTGCGCTCGTGAGCGCTCCCGAGACCCCGGGCGGCCCCGACGGGAAGAAGAAGTACCCCGCGGGCACCGTCGTCATCTGGATCGCCGGCGCCGGCATCGGCCTGTGGCTCCTCGTCAGCGGGCTGATCGGCATCCTTTCCGGAGGCAGCTGAACCCGCGCGTCGTGGGAATGCCCTCCGACGACGATCGTTGACTTTGACTGTCACCGATTTCGACAGGAAGGGCATCATGACGCGTATCGGACGCAGCGACCTCGACATCCTCCCCCTCTCACTGGGCGGCAACGTCTTCGGCTGGACCGCCGACCGAGACACCTCGTTCGCGGTGCTCGACTCCTTCCACGCCGGGGGTGGAGATTTCATCGACACCGCCGACGCCTACAGCGCCTGGGTGCCCGGCAACTCGGGCGGCGAGAGTGAGACCCTCATCGGCGAGTGGCTGGCCTCTCGCAAGCCCGAGAACGTCGTGGTGGCCACCAAGGTCAGCCAGCACCCCGAGTTTCGCGGACTGGGCGCGAAGAACATCCGCGCTGCGGCGGAAGCCTCGCTGAAGCGCCTCGGCGTCGACACCATCGACCTCTACTACGCCCACTTCGACGACGCCGAGACGCCCCTCGAAGAGACCGTCGCCGGCTTCGCCGACCTCGTCAGCGACGGGCTCGTGCGCTACGTGGCGGTGTCGAACTACACCGCGGCGCGCATCGGCGAGTGGATCTCGCTCGCCGAGGCCTCCGGAGCAGATCTCCCGGTCGCCGTCCAGCCGCACTACAACCTCGTGCACCGCACCGATGTCGAGAGCGAGATCGTGCCCGTGGCCGAGCGGTACGGCATGTCGCTCGTTCCGTACTACGCGCTCGCGAGCGGATTCCTCACCGGCAAGTACCGTTCGTCGGATGCCACCGGCGCCTCGCCCCGCGCGGAAGGCGCCGCGAAGCTGGCCACTCCGGCCGGACTCGCGCTGATCGACGCGCTCGAAGAGGTCGGCGATGCGCACGGCGCCTCCATCGCCACCACCGCCCTGGCCTGGCTGCGGGCCCAGCCGAGCGTCGCCGCTCCCATCGCGAGCGCCTCGAAGGTGGAGCAGGTCGCCGACCTCCTCGCCAGCGCCTCTCTCGAGCTGACGGCCGACGAGATCGCGCACCTCTCGGCCGTGTCCGAGCCCGCCCAGGACTGAGCAGGGCGGGATGCGCGGGCACAGCCCACGCCTTCGCCCCTCGGCCGAGGAACGCCCGCCGTACCGGGATCCGCGCACAGCGTGTCCCCCCCTACGGCGGGCGTTCCTCGCGGTGGGACTCGCTGCGTCGACACCCGCCGTGGGCGAGAATGAGGACGTGAAGCTCCTCGTCGCCGCCCATGCGTCCGAACTCACCGCCTTCGAGGCGGAGATCCCCGGTTTCGATCGTCTGCTCACCGGGGTGGGCAAGATTCCCGCGGCCTACGCGCTGACGCGTGCGCTCTGCGAGGGCGACTACGACGAGATCGTCGTCGTCGGCACGGCGGGAGCGATCGATGACGACGTCGAGGGCGGCATCTACGACATCGCGGCTGCGATCCAGCACGACGTGAAGGGCCTGGACGGCACCTTCGGTGAGCATGTGTCGCTGCCCTCCCGTGTCGAGACCGGGTCCGAGGGCGTCGTCATCGCGACCGGCGACCACTTCGTCGACGATGCGGAGGCCGTGCGCCTCATTCGCGGTCTCGGTGCCCGCCTGGTCGACATGGAGTCGTACGCGCTCATCTGGGTCGCCCGCCAGTTCGGCGTGCCCATCCGCATCCTGCGCGCCGTGTCGGATCGCGCGCAGGACGGCGCCACCGAGCTCTGGGACGACGTCGTGGAGCGGTGCAGTCACGAGCTGCGCGCGGAGGTCCGCGCCCGCTACGGCGTCTGATTCCGCCCCGGGGATCGCACGCGCCTAGGGCGTCTGCGACCCCGACCGCGCCCGCCCCGCGAGATCGGTGACGCCGACGACGAGCGCGAGCGCGAGGAAGATGCCCACCGTGATCATCCCCGACGCGTAGGCGTCGTGGTACAGCACCGCCGCGTCATCGACGCTGCCCTGCTCGCGGTAGACCGTCGCGTAGAACAGGGCGAGCGCGATCGCCGTGCCGACGGCCGTGCCGATGCGCTGGCCCAGTTGACCCACGGATCCCGCGACGCCGCCGCTCTTGACCGGGATGTCGGCGAGGGTGAGCGTCTGGTTGGGCGAGATGACGAGACCGCCGGCGAAGCCACCGAAGGTCATCACCGCCGCCATCGCCCAGGGTGTCCATCCGGGCGGCGTGAAGAGCGCGACGAGCACGAGCCCGCCCGCCGTGGCCACCATGCCCACGATTCCCCAGACCACGAGCGGACGCCCCAGGCGAGTGACGAGGTTGCCGCCGATCCACGAACTCCACGCGGATGCCACGGCGAAACCGATCGTGACCATACCGGCGAACACGGGCTCCAGGCCCAGACCTCCCTGGAGGAAGAGCGTTCCCAAGAGGAACATGGCGGGGATCGCGGAGAAGTAGGCGGTCGAGATGAGCACACCGTTGCGGTACGACGAGAGCGAGAAGATCGCGAAGGGTATGAGCGGCATCCGTCCCCGCTCCCCGTATCGACGTTCCCAGAACACGAACCCCGCGGCGAAGATCACGGACGCCACCAGGAACCACCAGCGGTGCGGGTTGTCGTCCGGGCTCCCGGTGGTGAACAGGAACGGCCACATCAACGACAGGATCGTCAACGCGAAGAGCACGACGCCGACCGGATCGAGATCGAGCTTGCGGTGGGACCTGGTTCGGGTGTCGGGCAGCAGCCACGCCGCCAGCGCGATGACGATCGCCACGAGCGGGACGTTGATCCAGAAGATGAGCCGCCAGCCGTCGGTGTCGCCGCCCAGGGCGATGAGCAGACCGCCCAGGGTGGGGCCGAAGGCCGTCGCGATGCCGATCGTCGCACCGAACAGGCCGAAGGCGCGGCCGCGCTCCTTGCCCTGGAACAGCTGCTGCACGAGACCGAGAACCTGAGGCATCTGGATGCCGGCCGCAACGCCCTGCAGCAAGCGGGCGACGAGGAGCACGGTCGTGTTCGGCGCGAGGGCGCACGCGAGGCTCGTGACAAGGAACAGCGAGAGGCCGACGAGGAAGAGCATGCGCCGCGACCGGAGGTCTCCCAGGCGCCCGGCCGGGACCAGCACCAGACCGAAGGTGAGGATGTAGCCCGACACCACGAGCTGCAGCTCGGTGGGTCCGGCGTTCAGCGCCGCTTCGATGGACGGGAGCGCGACGTTGACCTTCGTGAGGTCGAGGATCGTGAGCGCGGCGACAGCGACCGCCACCCAGTAGGCACGCCACCGGTGCTTCTGCGACAGCACGATGTCACGTGTGGGGGGATGGGCGGAATCCGTGGACGTGGAGGGAGGAGTCATCGCTGCCGACGGTACTCCGGGTCTCGGACACCGCCTCCGGGCTTGCGCCGCGGGGCGCCGCGGCTCCCGCGACCGAACGCGTCAGTCGACGTCTCTGCGGGCGAAGACCGCCCGCAGCACGAGGAACACGATAAATGCGACGACCGCGACGGCGATCAAGCGGAAGACGAACGCGATGAGCGAGAACAGGATGTTCACGAGCACCCACGCGATGATCACGGCGACGACGACGCCGAGGATGGTCCACAGGGTGCTCTTGCGCATGAGCCCAGCCTAGAGCGGGAGCCTGTTGAACCGCCCGGCGGGGCGCCGCGCCCCGCGATCCCGCACCATCCGAGCGGACGCGGGTTCGAGTCCCGATCTCGGCGTCAGCCGATCAGCGCCGGGGCGTCCTGCCGGATCACGCTCGGCCCACGCGGCGTGGCCGCGACGTGGAGCTGCGCGGGGAGCTGGTCTTTCATCGCCGCAACATGGCTGATCACCCCGACGGTCCTGCCGCCCTGCCGCAACTCGTCGAGGGTGCGCATGGCGAGATCGAGAGTGTCGTCGTCGAGCGAGCCGAAGCCTTCGTCGATGAAGAGCGTGTCGAGTCGGATGCCGCCCGCTCGCGCCGTCACGACCTCGGCGAGGCCGAGGGCCAGGGCCAAGGAGGTGAGGAACGTCTCGCCGCCCGACAGCGATTGCGGGGGTCGGCTCTGGCCCGTGAATGCGTCGACCACCTCGAGTCCCAGCCCGCTCGCCGCACCGCGGGCTGCCAGCGCGTCGCTGTGCTGCAGACGGTACCGACCGGATGACATGTGATCGAGGCGGAGATTCGCAGCGGCGACGATCTCTTCGAGCTCGGCGGCGAGCACGAAGGTCTCGAGGGTCATGCGACGTGTGTTCGGCGCACGCCCGGCGACGGTATCGGCAAGTCGAGCGATCACGGCGTGCTCGTCGGAAAGCGCCGCCACAGCCGCGTGCGCGTCGTCGGCGCGCTGGGCGAGCCCTCTCAGCCGCTCCGCAAGAGCTCGAGCGGACGCGTGCGCAGCGGTGGTGCGCTGGACGACCTCACGGGCCCGGGCGACGGCCTCGGCGTACGGAGCGGGGTCGACGGGCTCATCGGGGGCATCGACCAGAAGGAGCTCGAGCTCGAGCAGCCGCTGGCGAATCGAGGCACTCGCCGCATCGTGTTCGGCGATGGCGGTGTCGAGGCGACGGCGATCGGCTGCCGGCCGGAGCGCCCGGATCACGGCGTCGACGTCGGCGAAGGAGCTCTCGCCCACCCGCGACGCGACGGCGTCCGCCGCCTCGAGCTCGTGTGCGGTCGCCGCGTCGACCGCGTCTCTTGCCGCGACCAATTCGCGCACCGCATCTCGCCGGGAACGCAGGTCGCGCTGGCGCGCGGTCACGCTGTCGAAGTCTCCCCGCGCGGCGGCCACCTCGCTACGAAGACCCGTCACCCTCTGCTCGGCCAGAGCGAGATCCTGTTGCGTGCTCGCGAGCCTGCTCGCGAGAGCGTCGATACGCGAGGCGACCGCCGCATCGAGGTCGGCCACGCGCACCCGTTCCGCCTGGAGGCTCTCGCGCTCGGCGACCTCGGCCGAGGCCGCCGCGAGCGCCTCATCGGTCTGAGCGAACCTCTCCTCGAGGGCTTCGACGCTTTCTCCGCCCGCGAGGGCTGCGGCGAGAGCGTGAGCGTCACGCGCGACGCGAGCCGCGTCGGAGGCGAGTCGGTCCTGCTCGACCGCCGCGTTCTTGCGGTCCTCTGCGGCGGTGATCTCGTCATCGGTCACGGGCTCTTCGTCGCCGCGAGCGGGAGCGGGATGTTCCCGTGCACCGCACACGGCGCACGGCTCTCCGTCGACGAGGTCATGGGCCAGCTCGACGGCCGCGCCTTGGAGTCGGCGACGCAGGAGGCTGGTCCACGAGTCGACGGCGCGCTGTACCTCGTCGGCGCGCACCAGAGATGCGAGATCGGCCTGATCGCGTTCGTCTTGCAGCTGCGCCGCACGGCGCGCGGCCTGCACGCGGCGAACCAGGTCGTCACGCGCGCTCGTCGCGGTGGTCTTGCGGGTCTCGGCGCCGGCGAGCTGCTCGAGGCGCTCGTCGAGAGCACGCAGGGTCTCGGGAACCTCCGCTCGGCCCTCGACGAGGGCATCGTGATCGGCGGCGGTCCGGGCGACCAGGGTCGTGAGCCGATCGACCTCCGCCTCGAGGACGCCGAGTTCGGCTTCGGCGCTCAGAGCGGACTGTCCCCGCGCGAGCAGCGCGGTGAGCTCGTCGTCGCGGGCGACGAGTACGGCCCGATCGAGGGCGGCTCCGCCGGAAGGGACGGGGCCTGCCGTCGTGTCCGTCGAGGGTTCGACGGCGGCGTCCGCGCTGCGCGGTTCCGCGAGCCGACCCGCCTTCTCTTTCGCCGTGTCGGCGGCGTCCACGGCGGAGGCGAGCGCCTTCCGTGCGATCTCGGCCGCATCGATCGCGGCCCGCATCGTCTCGGCTTCGGCCGCGCAGCGCGACTCCTCGCGCGCAGCGGTGATGCGCGGCTCGTCCGCCTCGAGAACCGCCAGACGGTCCCGCAGTCGCGATCGGTCCTGCTGGCGTTCGTGGAGCGTGGCCGCTTCCCGCTGAGCGGCCAAGGCTCGATCGAGTCGCGCATCGCTGTCGTCGCGCTCTCGCGCGGCGGTCTCGACGCGATAGTCGGCGCGTTCCACGGCTCGAACGACGCGGGCGAGCCGTTCGCTCACGCTGACGGGTGCACCTGCCGGGGTCTCGACGATCTCGGCGGCGCCGAGGTCGTCTTCGGGCTCGAGTTCGCCGGCAAGACGCTCCGCCTCGTCAAGGAGCGTCGCCACCTCGACGCCCTCGGCAGCGAGACGTTGCGCCGCGCTCTTGCGACGCTCTTCGAGGTCCGCCGCGTACTGCTCGAAGGAGCGCGTACCGAAGAGCGTTCGCAGCAGGCTCAGGCGCTCGTCGTTCTTGGCGAGCAGGAATCGGGCGAACCGGTTCTGCGCCAGCAGGATGACCTGCAGGAACTGCTGCTGGGTCAGGCCCAGGATCTCGTCGAGGCGCGCGGCGACGTCGACGGGCCGTGCGGCCACTCCGGTCCAGCCCTCGGGGGCGAGGATCTCGAGGAGGGCGCGGTGCGGTTCTTTCGTCGTCCCCCCACCGCGCCGTTTCGGACGTTCGAACTCGGGCGAGCGGGTGATGCGCCACCGCTCCCCCTCCGCGCTGAACTCGAGCGTGACGCGCGTGGGGTCGTCGGGTTCGCAATGGTCGCTGCGCAACCGGCGGTCGGCGCCGTCGTATCGCGGCACGCCTCCGTAGAGGGCGTAGCAGACACCGTCGAGCACGCTCGATTTGCCGGCGCCCGTGCGCCCCGTGATGAGGAAGATGCCGTCTGGCGTGAACGCGTCGAAGTCGACCGTCTGCGCCTCGAGGAACGGACCGAACCCTTCGAGGACGAGGCTGTGGAGCTTCACGCGTTCGCCTCCGCGACGGACCGCGCGTCGAGCACGTCGCGGATGAGCGCACGTTCGGCTTCGGACGCCCCCTCTCCTTCACGGACGTGAGCGAGGAACGTCTCGACGATCTCCGCGTCGTCGCGTGCGGCGCGCACACGTCGCGCGTACCCGACGCCGTCGTCGGCTTGCGTCTCGGCGGGCAGATGGACCACCGTCGCGCACCACGGGAAGCGCGACTGCAGTCGCCGCATCGGATCGGGCTGAGGCGTGGAATCGGTGTACTCGGCGCGCACCCAGTGCTCGTCGTGGCCGGCGAAGCGCTCGTCGGTGAGCAGCTCGTCGAGGCGGGCGCGAAGCGTCACGAGCGGACGGGGCACCGGCAGATCGAGCCAGGTCACGTCGGCCAGCCCCTCGGCGTCGAGGTCGACGAGCCACGAACCACGGGGTTTTCCTGCCTCGCCGAAGCTGTAGTGCACCGGGGCACCAGCGTAACGGACGCGATCGGACAACTGCTGACGACCGTGGATGTGGCCGAGGGCGACGTAGTCGGGCCCGTCGAACGCGGGGAGCGGGACGACGTCGAGGCCGCCCTGTCGGATCTCTCGTTCGACTCCCGGGGTGGCATCGACCCCCGCGGCGAAGCAGTGCGCCGCGACCACCGAACGCCCGCCGCGTTCGCCGAGGTCGGCGCGGACGAGGTCGAGTGCGTGCTGCATCGTCTGCGCCTGGCTGCGTAGCTCGACGCCGTCCCAGAGGTGGCGCACGATGGCGGGCTCGAGGTACGGGATGCCGTAGATGTGCACGGGACCGTGCTCGTCGTCGACGGTCACCGGGGTGCCGACGGAACGGGGATCGGTGACGACCGTGATCTCCTTCCGAAGGAGAGCGGACTGGAAACCGAGGCGGGCGGCGGAATCGTGGTTGCCGCTCGTGACGACGACCCGTGCGCCGGCATCGGCGAGCGCCGCCAAGGTGGACGAGAGGACCGGGTAGCAGGCCGCGGAGGGGGCGGCGGAGTCGAAGACATCGCCCGCGACGATCACCACGTCGACCGCGTGCTCGCGGACCTGCGTGACGAGGGCTTCGAGGACGCTGCCCAGTGCGTCGAGCGTCGAGTGCCCGTGGAAGGAGCGCCCGATGTGCCAGTCGGAGGTGTGCAGGATCCGCATGCAGACACGGTACGTCGCCCCTCCGACATCGGCTCGCAGCAAACGCCCGGCCACTCTCCCCGCAGACGCGAAAACGCCTCACCGCCGGGTGTTCCCGGGGCGAGGCGCTACCGCTGGATCAGGAGCCGGCGACCTCGGCGGCCAGGGCCCGGATACGGTCGTCGCCCAGGTCGAGACCGATGTCGAGGAAGCGCTGGCGCAGCACGTCGGCGATCCGCTCCTCGCTCTTGTCTCCGACGTCGGCACGCGTCTGCACGACGACGCCCTGGATACGGGCGGTGTCGTCGGTCGCATGCATGTCCATCGCCGGTTCCGACTGCTCGTCGGGGTGCGAGAGCTTGCGGTCCTGGTGGACAGCGCCGCCCACCGAGTCCGCCGCGTCGGCGCCGCCGTCGGGGCCGCTGCTGGGCTGGGGCGCCTGGGTGTCATCCGACATGTCAGTCCTCCGTGCTCAGATCGGGGTCGATGCCCTGGCTGGCGGCATCCCCCTCGATGGGGTCCGAGGGCTCCGCGTCGTTCAGTCGCGGCGAGCCCTTCGCGTGCTCGTTCTGTTCTGCGGTCTCGCCGTCTGCGACGGCGCCGCTCTCCCAGCCACCGGCGGGGTCGGCGTCGATGACGCCCTCGGGTAGGTCGCGGTCGTCTGTCATGACTTCCCCTTTCTCCGGATACAGCTTCGTCTCACCGGCATCCGACCGGGCAGGGGTTGACGACCGCGCACGGGCTGCGTAGGCGCCGGATTCAGCCCGCGGGGCGCTGGTGCAGCAGGCCCGCGCGCTCGGGGTGCGACTCGAACCACTCCCCCACGTACCAGCAGACGGGCAGGATCTCACGGTCGCCCGCCGTCTCGATCGCATCGACCGCCCGCTCCGTGATCACGGCCGCGTACCCGTGGCCGCGGAAGGTGGGGATGGTGAACGCGCGCGTGAGAGCGACGGTGCGTCCGTCGTCGCGGTAGTCGAGCACGGAGACGAGGTCGTCCCCGTTGTGCAGGGTGTAGCGGGACGCGGTCTTATCGTCGGCGAAAAGCAGATCGGCCATGGTCGAGAGGCTACGCCGATGACGACCCGCTGGCTCCGTTAGCGCAGATTGCACGGTCCGAGGCCTCTGGAAGCCATCCGATCTGAGCAGGATGCTCCATACTCGAGCACCTCGTGCGATTTGACGAAGTCCGACGTCCTGCGTCATAATCCCCCCATGACTCTCAACGCGCGTTCTCTGTCCGCCCGGGAGGCGAACAGGACTGCCGGCATGATGATGCCCGGCCGCGTTGCGATGTGTTGTCGAATGTGCCGCTAACAGCGACCCTCGCCCGGATCACCTCGGTTTCTGAACACCGACGTCATCCCCCGGTCTCCTGACGTCCGCGTCGATCACGCGCACTCCGGTCACCGCGCTCCGGCCCCTCGGCCTCTACCTCCCGTCGAACCCCGCTGTGTCTGACGCCCGGGTTCACACTCTCAAGGACTTTCTCCTCATGTCGATCTCCGCTGTTCTCGACCGCCCCGCCGCCATCCGCCCCCTCGCCGCCCGCGCCGCAACCCCGGCCGCGGCCAGCCCGGCAGCACCCGCCCCGCGCCCCGCCGCTCCCGCGACGACCGCCCCGCGCGGATTCGCTCTGTACGTCGGCATCGACGAGGCGAAGGCCGCCGCCGCGGGTGTCAGCCTCGGAACCCTCGTCGAGGCCCTGCGTCGCACTCTCGGCGAGCTGGCCCCCGCCGCCGAGACCTACGCCACGGTCGCCCTCGCCCCCGTCGGCTCGGGCGGCCGCGATGTCGACGTCGTGCGCCTCGCGCTGCACGAGCCGTCCGCTGTCGCCCGTACGAAGGACGAGCCCGCCGAGGAGGATCGCGCGCCCGGCGGCGTCGTGGTCGACATCTCGCGCAAGCGCGTGCTCATCGACGGCGAGTCTGCCGCCTTCACGTTCAAGGAGTTCGAGCTGCTGCAGTACCTCGTGCTCCGCGAGGGCCGCACGATCGAGCGCACCGAGCTCGTGGCCTCGCTGTGGGAGGGCTCGACCGACGACGACGCCCCGGGCGAGCGCACCATCGACGTGCACGTGCGGCGTCTGCGCGCCAAGCTCGGCGTGTACGAGGACATCGTGCGCACCGTGCGCGGCGTCGGGTACCGCTTCGACCGTCACGCCGACGTGTCGATCCGCTACGGCCACGGAACGCCTTCGCCCGACCGCTTCTGAGCGACGGCCCGACCGGTCGCCCGGATGCCGCGATGTCGGTGGGGCGACGTAGGGTGACGGCATGAGATCGACCGGGGTGCGCACGCGGCACGCGTCGCGCGAGCTCGGCGGCCCGGTCGAGAAGCCGATCGAGTCGGAGTACCGGCCGGCAGTACCCACGGATGTGGGTCGTGCCGTCCTCGCACAGCGTCACGGACGAAACGACCCCACTTTCGCCGCATCGCTTCCCCTCTCGGCAGGAGGCATCGTCTGGAGGGCCAGCCGCACCCCGATGGGAGTCGCGACCGTCGCCCTGCGACAGACGGCGAACGGCACCGTTCGCGCCGCCGCGTGGGGAGCGGGATCCGAGTGGGCTCTCGACCAGCTGCCCGCCCTGTGCGGCCGCGACGACGATCCCGACGGGTTCGACGCGTCGCGGCATCCGTCCGTCTCCGAGTGGCATCGCCGGCACCCCGATCTGCGCATCGGCCGGACCGATCTCGTCTTCGACGCGCTCGTCAGCGCGATCATGGAGCAGAAGGTCACGAGCCTGCAGGCCTTCTCCGCCTGGCGGAGCATCGTCACCTGGTACGGCGAGCGCGCCCCCGGGCCGACCCCGCGCCCCATGTTCGCCCCGCCCGACATCGACGGCTGGCGACTCGTCCCCTCGTGGGCGTGGCATCGCGCCGGTCTCGAGCCGCCGCAGTCCCGCACCATCGTCGAGACGTCGCGTCGAGGCGCCTCGATCGTGCGCGCGGCGAGCGCGGCCTCCGACGGCGAGGCCCGCGACCGCGTCTTCATCAGCCTGCGCGGGGTGGGCATCTGGACGAGTGCCGAGACGCGCATCCGCGCTTTCGGTGATCCGGATGCCGTGAGCGTCGGCGACTACCATCTCGCGCACCAGGTGGGTTTCGCCCTCACGGGGCATCGCACCGACGACGACGGAATGCTCGAGTTGCTCGAACCCTTCGCGGGGCACCGTCAGCGCGTCATCCGTCTCATCTACGCCGGATCGGCGCTCGAGCCGCGCCGCGGCCCGCGCCTTCATCCCGAAGACCACCGCGACCGTTGAGGTCGCCGTCCACCGCGCCGGTGACTCTGGTCGATCGCTTCGGGATCGCCTGGATGGTCGCCGTCGGAGAGGGTGACGAAGCCCTCCCCTAGGCTGGGGCGCATGATGCAGACAGGAACGGGCTGGCCGCGCGGACGCACCTATTGGGTGCTCGGGAGTCTGCTGCTTCTCGGTCTGGGCGTACTGTTCGGCCTGGTCTGGCAGAACGTCTGGCTCGGCATCGTCATCGCCGCCGCGGTGTCGGTCGGGTGGCTGATCGCCTACGAATCGAGTCGCGGCCGCAATGTCGGCGTGAACGACGAAGACAACGGCATCCAGCTCTGAGGTCTCACCGGTAGGACACCGCCGGCGGATACGGTCCTCGACGGGGAGTCCCGAAGACGTCGTCGAGCGTCGGCGAGGTCCTCGGGCCGCTCGAGACCTGCTTCTCGACCGGCGGGAGGACGACCCTACACGCGCCCGTCCGAGACGTAGAGCTTGCACGTCGCGTCGTAGTAGTCCCGCGTCACGCCCTCGGCGCCCATACCGATGCGCTCGGCCACGCCGCCGGAGGCGATGTTCGCCGGGTTGGTCACCGCGATGACCCGATCGATCCCGTGCCGATGAGCCAGGGAGAGCACCGCTCCTGCCGACTCGGTCGCGTACCCGTGTCGCCACGCATCGGGATGGAGGTGCCAGCCGATCTCGATCTCCTCCTCGCGACCGCCCGCGACGGTCTTCGACCACGGAATGCGCTTCAGCAGCACCGAGCCGACCCGCTCACCGCCGGCGGTCTCGACGGCCCGCACGCCGAGGATCCCCTCGCCGAGCCCTTGCCAGCGGTCGAGCAGGCCGTCGACTTCGACCGGATCCGCCATGACCCGACCGTTGCCGAGGTACTGCCGCACCTCGGGCCGGCGGTACATGTCGAAGAGGAAGGCTCGATCGTCGTCGGAGCGCGTCCACTCCCGCAGGACCAGGCGCTCGGTGGCGAGGTGCGTGCGCCGCATGGGCACGTGCGGGATCCCGTCCTCGGCGAAGGGCGCTCCCGAGACGACGAAACCGAACCTCCCGTACCAGGATGCGAGGTGGGCCTGGGCATCGAGCAGGATCGGGATGCCGGGGGCCTCGGCATCCAGGAGTTCGATCGCCGCGCGCATGAGGTCGGCGGCGATGCCGCGGCCTCGAGCTTCGGGAGCGGTGGCGACGCGTCCGATGCGTGTATTGCCGGGCTCGCGGAGCACGCGGAGCGTGGCGAGGACGTCGTCGCCGTCCGCCGCCCAGAACAGCTCCGCACCGGGCTCGATGTCGCGCCCGTCGATCTCGGGGTACGCGGCCTCCTGCTCGACGACGAAGACAGCCACACGCATCCACAGGATGCGGTAGAGCGTCAGCGGGGCCATGTCGGCGACGGGCGAACGGTGCACGGTGACGGGCATCCCTCGACCGTACAACGCCGGCGCGGCGCTCGATCCCGGCCCGCGCCTAGTCCCCTGGCGCCCCGAAGCGTCGCGAGGCCGCGATCTGCTCGGCCGCGCGCCGCAGGGCGAGGATGAGTGGCTCGACGAGCGCCGTTCCCAGCACGACATAACGCACGGCATCCTCGAGCGAGGTGTCGGGAGTTGCGGCCAATTCGGCCTCGGCGAGGGCAGACAGGTGCTCGAGGTAGGCATCCATGACGGACGGCGGCACCGTGAAGCCCGCTCGCTCGAGAGCGGAGAGCGCGTGGGCGACGGCCGCGACCTGGTCGGGGAAACACGCTTGCGGCGATCCCCCCATCCGCGTCAGCAGCGCGTTCGCCTCGCGGAGATCCATGCCCTCCGGAAAGGCCGGCGTGACTGCGGCGTTGGCAGCGCCGAGCAGGTCGGAGGGGTTCTCGGGCGGGTCTTCGAGTACGGCGACGACCCTGCGCACCCCCGCGATGCCGACTCCTGCATCGACCAGGGCGCGGATGACCCCGAGACGCCGGAGGTGCGCCTCGCCGTACGACGCCTGCGTCGGCGACGACCGTTCCCCCTCGGGCAGGACCTTCTCGCGGAGGTAGTACTTGATCGTGGCGACGGGCACTCCGCTGCGTTCCGCCAGTTCCGAGATCCGCATGCACCCCCCTCTTGACTAGATAGTCACTTTATCTAACACTGGATAGTGACACTATCGATTGAGGACAAGCCATGCCAGCTATTCATCCCGGCCGAATGACCCATCAGTGGGACGACGAGCTCGTCGTCTTCCACATCGGCATGACCATCAACAAGTGGTGGAGACCGGACCAGTGGATGCCGCTGATGAGCGACATGCCCAAGATGCTGACCGAGCTGGCCACCGACCCCGAGTCGGGGCTGCTCGGGTTCACGATGCTGCTCGGCTCTCGCGGGCCCTACCTCGTGCAGTACTGGTCGTCGCTCGACAAGCTCTATGCCTACGCGTCGGCGCCGTCGCACGAGCACCGGCCGGCGTGGACGCGCTTCAACAAGCGTGCCCGCTCGGCGCCCGGCGCCGTCGGCATCTGGCACGAGACGCACGTCGTCGAACGCGCCGAGACCATCTACGTCGCCACCCCGCCCATGGGCCTTCCGAAGGCGACGACGATCGTCCCCGTGGCCTCGCGTCACGACCGGGCGCAGGCCCGAGTCGCCGACGGACGAACCCGGAGCGGCGCCACGGACGGCGAGACGGCAGACTGAACGCATGGCCGCGATCCTCACCACCGCCGAAGAGTTGCACGACGCCCTGGCCACCGGCCGCTACGACGACGGTGGACCCGTCCGCCTGCTCGACGTGCGGTGGCGCCTCGACCGCCCCGATGGCCGCCCGGACTACCGCTCGGGCCACATACCCGGGGCGCAGTACGTCGCCCTCAATCACGACCTGGCCGACCATGACGCTCCCGTCACCGAGGGGCGGCATCCGCTCCCCTCCATCGACGACCTGCAGGCGACGGCCCGCCGCTGGGGAATCGATCCCGGCGACACCGTCGTGGTCTACGACGACGCGAAGAACATGGCGAGCGCCCGGGCCTGGTGGCTCCTGCGCTACGCCGGGTTCGCCGACGTGCGTCTGCTCGACGGCGCCCTGCGCGCGTGGACCGATGCGGGCCATCGGTTGGAGGAAGGGGATGCCGAAGCCCCCGCGCCCGGATCCATCGAGCTCTCCTACGGGGCTCTGCCGTCGCTCTCACTCGAGGACGTCGCCGGATTCGCGGTCGACGGACTCCTTCTCGACGCGCGAGCCGGCGAGCGGTACCGCGGGGAGACCGAGCCGATCGATCCTCGGGCAGGACACGTCCCGGGAGCGGTGAGCGCGCCGACCACCGAGAACGTGAGCGACGACGGACGGTTCCGCTCGCCCGATGACCTGCGGTCGCGATTCCGCATGCTCGGTGCCCGGGAGGGCGCGAGCGTCGGCGTTTACTGCGGCTCGGGGGTGACGGCGGCGCACCAGGCCGTCGCGCTCAGCCTCGCGGGCTTCGAACCGCGGCTGTTCCCGGGCTCGTGGAGCCAGTGGTCGAACCATCCCGAGCTCCCGGTCGCGACGGGACCCGACCCGCGCTGACGGCCTCGGCCCAGAGGTCGCTGACGGGGATCTCGGCACCGAGCACGTTCTGCGCCGCCCGGTGCCCCGAGCGCAGCGCGCCGGGGACCGTCGCGGGGTCGTCGCCCCAGGTCGCCTCCCCGGCGAGGTGCAGGACGCCGTCGATGGGCTCGGCGAGATCGTCGTGGTCGGCTCCGACGGAACCGGGGAGCATGAACGCGTACGACCCGCGTGAGAAGGGATCGTCCTGCCAGCGCGTGACGACCGCGCTCTCGGGCTCGGGAACGGCATCGCCGTAGAGCCGGCGCAACTGGACCATCGTCGAGGCGACGATCTCGTCATCGGTCCAGGCGCGCGTGGCGACCGCGGCGGGACCGGCCGCGAAGGTCAGCAGAGCGGGCTCGTCGTGGAGTCGACCGAGGTCGTACCAGGAGTGCCACCACTCCCCCTCGTCGCCGAGCTGACGGATGCCGTAGACCCCGGCGTCCCAGAACCGCTCGGCGAAACGCAGCACGACCTTCTCGAACGCGTTCATGCGCAGCAGCCCGAGGGCTCGCCGATGCGCCCCGGGGAGAGGGGGCTCGATCGACAGATCGCCCGCGTGCAGGACCCCGACCGGGACCGTCACGACCACCTCGCGCGCCGAGAAGGCCCCGCGATCCGTCTCGACCACGACGCCGGCGCTCGAACGCTGGACGCGCGACACGACGTGCTCGAGGCGCACGTCGAGGCCCGCGGCGAGATGGGTCGCGAGTTCGTCGTAGCCGCGCGGAAAGACCACTTCGTCGCCGTTGACGGTGTCGTCGTCGAGGCCGTGCGCACCGAGCTCGCTCATGCCGACCGCCGTACTGCTCCTGGGCCCGGCGGTCGTTGTACTCGCGCACGCGTTCTTTGCGTTCGTCCGCCCAGTCCTGCGCGGCGAGAGCCCGCTCGACCGCCTCGGCGTAGGTCGCCTCGGGCTCCGCCCGGCCGATGACCTCGATCAGCGTCGCGTTGAGCGCGCGGATGTCGGCGGCGTACTGCCGCACCGCCTCGGAGCCAAGTCGCTTTCCGCGGGCGTCGAAGTAGGCGAGGGGCCGGGAATCGGGCTGGTACCCGCCGACGGTGAACTCGACCATCGGCATGCCGAAGGCTCGGGCGGCCTCGGCGACCGGGCTGTCGACGATGCCGTGGATCCACGAGGCGCCGCGGTCGGTGACGTGCCCGCCGGAGCGGTCGGTGAAGACGCGTCCGCCCACGCGGTCGCGGGCCTCGAGCACGACGACCCGGCGTCCACCCCGCGCGATCAGGCGAGCGGCGGCGAGCCCCGACACCCCCGCCCCGACCACGACGGTATCGACGGTTTCCATGGGCCCTCCCGCGTGCTCGGTGTTGCGGCGACGCTACTGCGGGCGGCGGGGTCCCGGCATCCGCCATTCCGGCGCTCGGGAGCGGGCGGACTAGACGCCGCGTACAGCCCGTCTCGACTCAGGCGAGGGGCGCCTCTTCGTCGCGGCGCGTGGGGGTGAGGCCCTTGCGTCCGTACCGCAGCCAGAAGAACAGGTAGCACAGGCCCACGAACGGGATGCCGAAGTACAGCGCCGCGACCTGGTTCGGGTCGAACGCGATCGCCACGATCGACGCGGTGAGCAGCACGAACGCGAGGATCGGCACCAGCGGGTACATCGGCGTGCGGTAGGCGAGGGTCGACAGGTCGCCGCCCTCGCGCAGGAACTGGCGCCGGTGGAAGAACTGCGCGGCGACGATCGCCATCCACACCGCCACCGCCGCGAAGCCGGCGATCGAGACGAGCACGATGTACACCGTCTCGGCGGCGACGACGCTCGTCACGAGCGACACCAGTCCGATCGCGAGGCTGACCAGCAGCGCCACCATCGGGATGCCACGGCGCGTGAGCTTCGTGAAGGCGCGCGGCGCGTACCCCTCCTCGGCGAGGGAGAACAGCATGCGCGCGCAGGAATACAGCCCGCTGTTGCCGACCGAGAGCAGGGCGGTGATGACGACGAAGTTCATGATGTCGGCGGCGTAGGGCACGCCCACGATGTCGAAGACCTCGACGAACGGGCTCTCGCTCACTCCCGCCTTGTCGTACGGAAGGAGCGCGGCGATGACGACGATCGAGCCGACGAACAGCACGAGCAAGCGCAGCACGGTCGAACGCAGGGCCCGGGGGATGTTGCGGGCCGGATCCTTGGTCTCCCCCGCCGCGACTCCGACGATCTCGGCGCCGCTGAAGGCGTAGAACACCGCGAGCGAGGTGATGAGCACCCCGCCGAGACCGGCGGGCAGCAGCCCCTCGGGCGTGACGAAGTTGCTCAGCAGCACCGCCTCGTGCGGCTCGGACGACAGCGGGGTGAAGCCGAAGATCGCCATGCCGCCGAGGACGATGAGCGCCACGATCGCGAGCACCTTGACGAGGGCGAACCAGAACTCCGTCTCGCCGAACACGCGGGCCGAGATCGCGTTGAGGGTGAACAGGATGGCGGCGAAGACGACGCACCACACCCACACGTCGATGTTCGGGAACCATCTCTGCATGAGGATCCCGGATGCCGTGAACTCCGAGCCGAGAGCGACCACCCAGCACAGCCAGTACAGCCATGCCGTGGCGAAGCCGGTCGCGGGTCCCATGGTGCGGGCCGCGTAGATATGGATCGAGCCCGAGACGGGATAGGTCACCGCGAGCTCACCCAGGCACACCATGACCAGCCACACGACGAACGCGCCGAGCAGGTACGCGAGCACGGCGCCCAGCGGACCCGCCTGCGCGATCGTGTATCCCGAGCTGAGGAACAGCCCCGACCCGATGACACCGCCGAGCGCGATCATGACGAGGTGCCGAGCGCTCATCGCCCGGCGGAGCTGCCGCGGCTCGGACGATCCGGCGGTCTCGACGGAGGGACCCGAGGGTCGATTCATGGGGCTTCTCGCATTCGTCGTCGAGCCCGCGTGTTTCGGGCGACCGCAGGTCAGAGTAGTTCATGACCGCTGGCGACGCTCATCGGGCACCTCCGCCCGCCGGTGGAGCTCGAAGACCCCGCCGAGACCCTCCCCGACCTCGCGACGGCGCGGAAGGCGCCGGGTGCCCGAGCGCTCAGGCGTCGGGGAAAAGCTCGTCGATCGTGGTGAGCACGCCGTGGTCGAGGTTCGAGGGAGCGCGGTAGCGGGCGCGGGCGACGACCTCGGGGTGGGCCTCGCGCATCGCGTACGACCAGTCCGCGGCATCCAGCATCTCGAGGTCGTTCAGGTAGTCGCCGAACGCGGCCGTCTGTGCCGGCGTCACGTCGAGCGCGTGCTGCAGGCGGCGCAGGGCCGCACCCTTGTCGACGTCGAGGTTCATGATGTCGACCCAGTGGCGCCCCGACACCACGACCCGGTGCGTGCGGGCGACCTCTTCGAGGGCGGGCGCGACGCTGTGCTCGGCGACGGCGAAATCGTAGATCGCGATCTTCAGAACGTCGTCGTCGACCGCGAGCACGTCATCGACGGCTTCGAGAGCCGCGTAGTACGTGTCGGCCTCGGCACGGAAGGCATCGTCTCTGCGCTCGATGTACGCCGAACGCTTTCCGCACAGCACGACGCCCAGGTCGAACCCCCGCTGAACGAGGTCGCGAAGGTGCCGGATGACGCGCTCGACGATCTCGCGATCGATGGTGTCGGATGACACCTCGACGCCCTTGCTCACGACGTAGGCACCGTTCTCGGCGATGAACGTCATCTCGCCGGCCGCGTCGCCGAACGAGCGCTGCAGTGTGGCGAGCTGCCGCCCCGAGGCGGGAACGAAGGCGACGCCGCGCTCCGCCAGCCGCGGCAGGAGCTCCCACAGGGGCGCGGGGACGTTCCCCTCGCCATCGAGCAGGGTGCCGTCCATGTCGACGGCGATGAGGCGGATGTCGTGGGTCACGGTCCCATCCTCCCAGGCGGGCGGCGCGCGGTTCGCGCTCGGCGGGAGGGCTGATTGACTCGGAGAATGAGCCTCGAACGGTGCCGACCGGATGACGTCGGAGCGTTGACGCACTTCCTCGGGGGCGTCGATCTCACCCTGAGCGGTCTCGATGCGGCGAGCGTCCGCCTGTGGGTCGAGCGCGACCCCGCCGGCGCCGTGGTCGGCAGCACCGGGTACGAGCTGAGCGGCGACGGCCGTCACGCCCTCATCCGCAGCGTGGCGGTCATCCCGGAAGGACGTTCTCGGGGGCGCGGCACCGACCTGGCACGCTTCGCTCTCGCGCGGGCCGCCGAGGAGGGCGCTTCGCGCGCATGGTTGTTCAGCCGTCGTTCGGGGCCCTTCTGGCAGAGCGTGGGATTTCACCCCGCCGATCGTGACGACCTGGCCGCGGTGCTGGCTGACACCCATCAGGTGCGCTTGTTTCGGAGCACGGGCCAGCTCGAGCGCGAGATGGCCTGGTCGCGCCCGCTGGCCCTGGGCGAGCTCGACGGCACTTCTCAAAACGGAGCCGGCTCGTCGTCGGGCGGCGAGGGATCGTCGGGCAGGAATCGCACGGCGGGCGCGTACGGCAGCGGTTCGTCCGCGTAGACACGACCGGACGGAGAGGTCCATTCCAGGATGCCGCCCGCTCTCTGCGTCACCTTCCAGCGGGTAAATTGCTTCTGAGAGTGATGCCGTTGGCAGAGGTGGGCGAGGTTGTCGACGCGAGTGGTTCCCCCCGACGCCCAATCGATGGTGTGATCGACCTCGCACCGCACGGCGGGAACGGCGCAACCGGGCCACCGGCAGCGCCGGTCGCGGGCGCGGAGGTGGCGGTCGATTGCCGAAGACCGCTGGTACGTGTCGGTGAAGAGCACGCATCCCGAGATCGGGTGGGTGATGACACGGTCCCACGGAACGGTCGTGGATGCGGCGAGGCTGCGGGCGGTCTCGGCATCGATGGGACCGTGACCGACGAGTTCCGCGGGGTCGAGGTTTTCCTCTTCGGGCCGCAGCATCGACAGGGCCGGCACGACGACCTGCACGCGGGCGCGGATCGCGCCGAGTACACCGGGGCCGTCCCCGGAGCGCGTGGGGTCGGCAACCGGAGCGGCGGCGAGGAGCAGATCGGCCAGGATGTCAGCGCGCAGCTGATCGGTCGTGCGTTCGTCGAGAGCGGATGCCGCGGCGGCGGGCCCGGAGGACGGCACGGCGGTCGCATCTGCGGCCGACCCGGCGGGCAGCCCGGCCGCCGCCGCGCAGCTCATACCCCGCAGCCCGCCGCTTTCTCGCGCGTCGATCATCGCGCGACTCTGCAGCGTCAGCCGGTCGTAGATCCCCACCGCGAGCACGGTAGGAAGGGTCGCGATGAGGTCGGACATGCCGTCCACGCCCGGCACCACGCGGACGCACCTTGTCTCGCGGCCCCGCTGGTGCCGCTCGGTCAGCGTCGTCGGGTTGAGCTTCTCGGCGAGCGCGGCCAACCGCGAGCGCAACCGCCCGGGGCTGAGCTCGGCGGCGAGCCTCGCGGCGAGCGCGTCGAACTCCGGCACACGATCTTCGGGGAGGGCGGCTCCGGCATCCGTCACGATCCGCACATGGGCTCGGGTGAGCGCACCCGCCTCCCAGGCGTCGACGACCGTCGGGTAGTCGTCGACGAGCTGCAGCGCTCGACCGATGTGCGTCTGCACCGTCCGGTCGGAGAGGTGCTTCATCGCGGCCACCTCCGACGCGATCTCTCTCATCGCCATGTCGGACGCCCGCACCGACGCCCTCTGCTCGGCGGCGCGCGTCAGACCGTATTGGCCGAGAGCGGCATATGCCCGCGTGCGCCGAGCCTCGGCCGCGGCGAGGGCGGCATCGGCGGCGAGGGCCTCGGCCACGAGTGCCTCGCGCACGCCCGAACCCGCGGATTCGGCGGGATCGGGCGTCGGCGAGTGCATGTGTGCATGCTAGCGAGCACCTCCGACATCCTCTGAGCCGGAAGGGGCTTTGTGGGGAGGGATCGCGAGACGCCGCAGCTGGGGAGGAAGGAGCCGCCACGAGCGCGACCTATGAAAGAGAAATGAACGCCGACGAACCCCTTCCACCCCGTTACCTCACCGTTATAGAGTGCTCGCACGGTAGTTGTTTTGCTGTGGCGACCACCGACATGTGATTGCAGGACACTCTGGTGCAGGAAAGGGCCGGTCGGGAATCTCCCGACCGGCCCTTCGTCCGTTCCGCGCCCGCGGATGCCCCGTGCGGACGCCCACGAGGCAGGATGAAGAGGTGAAGGACGACGATCTGACCGAACCCGACGGGCGCCTCGTGCTCGTCCGCCACGGCGAGACCGAGTGGAGCCGCACCGGCAAGCACACCGGCCTCACCGACATCCCCCTCACCGAGACGGGCGCCTACAAGGCCGAGCTCGCGGGCACCCTCCTGGCGACCCGCCGTTATGACCTCGTGCTCACGAGCCCCCTGCAGCGCGCCGTCGAGACCGCCCGTCGTGCGGGCTATCCCGACGCCCAGCCCGAGCCACGCCTCGTCGAGTGGGATTACGGCGCGTTCGAGGGACTGACCACGCCGGAGATCGTCGAGCAGCTGGGCCGCCCGTGGACGATCTGGCAGGCGGGCGCCCCCGCCGGCGCCACCCCGGGCGAGACGGTGGAACAGGTCACGGCTCGCGCCGAATCCCTCCTCGACGAACTGCGACCGCGCGTGCGCGCGGGAGAACAGGTGCTGGTGTTCTCGCACGCGCACTTCCTCCGCGCCCTCGCCGGCACGTGGCTGGGACTGACGGCCGCGGGCGGCCGGTACTTCGTGCTGGGAACCTCCGCCGTCAGCGAGCTCGGGTTCGAGCACGGCTCCGAGGTCATCACGCAGTGGAATCACGTGCGCGGCCGCTGAGTTCGGACCGCTCGAAAGTGATCACGAAAATATAACGACAGCCTCTTCCCCTCCGTTACCTCACCGTTATAGAGTGCATGCACGGTAGTTGTTTTGCTGTGGCAGCTACCGACATGTGATTGCAGGATACTCTTGGTGCAGGGACAAGGGCCGGTCGGAAGCCTCTCCGACCGGCCCTTACTCTTGCTCGGCACGCGCGGCGAAGGGGTCGCCGACGGCCCTACGCTGAACGTATGACCGATCGCCGTCTCGCCGTGCAGGCCTGGGAGAGCCTCTTTCGCGCTCAGCACGAAGTCTTCGAAGACATCCGGTCGGATTTCGACAGCACCGAACTGACCCAGGCCGAGTACGACGTGCTCCTCACCGTCACGCGGGCGCCCCGCATGACGGCGCGTTTGCGCGACGTGACCGGCAACATGCTCATCAGCCAGCCCAGCGTCTCGCGACTGGTCGAGCGCATGGTGTCACGGGGTCTGCTGACCAAGTGCGCCGACCCCGAGGACGGCCGCGGATCCCTGGTCACCGCCACCGAGGACGGGGCCGTCGCCTTCCGCCGCCTCGCCGCGGCGCACGGTCGCTCGATCGCCGAGCGCATGGCTCGCCTCGACAACGACGAGCTCGCTCAGCTGCACACCCTCACCGCGAAGCTGCGCGGGCGAGACTGACCCCGAGCCGGCGCCTCAGCACTCGATGACGTTCACCGCCAGGCCGCCCTCGCTGGTCTCCTTGTACTTCGTCGACATGTCGATGCCGGTCTGACGCATCGTCTCCACGACGGCGTCCAACGACACGTAATGCGACCCGTCGCCGCGCAGAGCGAGCCGCGCCGCCGTCACCGCCGTGGACGCCGCGATCGCGTTGCGCTCGATGCAGGGGATCTGCACGAGGCCGCCCACCGGATCGCACGTGAGCCCAAGGTGATGCTCCATCGCGATCTCGGCGGCGTTCTCGATCTGCCGGTTCGTCCCGCCCATCACCGCGGTGAGGCCCCCCGCGGCCATCGCGCAGGCTGAGCCGACCTCGGCCTGACACCCGCCCTCGGCGCCCGAGATCGAGGCGTTCGCCTTGAAAAGCGAACCCAGCGCCGTCGCGGTGAGCAGGAACCGACGGATGCCGCGCCGACGATTGGCCTCCGCCACGTCGCCGTCGTCCCACTCCGCCACCTCCCCGCGCGTCACCGCGTGCCCGTCGTAGCCGAGCAGCGCACTGCCCACGAGCTCGCCGTAGGGCGTGACCGCGTTGCCGGCACCGAGACCCGAGTCGGCCAAGAACCGCCACCAGTACATCGCCACCGCGGGCAGAATCCCCGCGGCACCGTTAGTGGGGGCCGTGACGACGCGCCCACCGGCCGCGTTCTCCTCGTTGACCGCGAGCGCGAAAGCGCCCAGCCACTCCCCCGGAAGCTCTCGGTGCCCCTCGGCCTCGATGGCATCAAGCTGGCCCCGGATGACCGCGGCTCGCCTCTTCACCTTCAGGATGCCGGGCAGCACACCATCGTTCTCGAGCCCGGCGTTCACGCACGCCGCCATGGCATCCCAGATGCGATCCAACCCGGCCGCGATCTCCTCGTCGGAGCGGAGCGCGGCTTCGTTCAGGCGTGCCGCCTCGGCGATCGTGATGCCGCGCTCGTCGCACAGTTCGATGAGGGTCGCCGCGTCGTCGAAGTCGAGCGGCACCGGTGTCGCGGCCACGCGCACGGGCTCGCCCTCGCGACGGATGAAGCCGCCGCCGATCGAGTAGAACGTGTCCTCCGAAACGACGGCGCCGTCCCCGTCGCGCGCGACGAGCGTCATCGCGTTCGGGTGGCCGGGCAGTCGGGTGCGCGGCTCGAGGGCGATGTCGGTCTTGCCGAACGGGATCTCGTGCCGGCCCGCGAGCGCCAGGCTCTGCCCCTCGGGCCAGTCCGACCACGCCCGCCGGACGGCATCCGGATCGACGGTCTCGGGATCCAGCCCCTGCAGGCCCGCGACGACCGCGTCGGGGGTGCCGTGGCCGATGCCGGTCGCTCCGAGCGAGCCGTACAGCGCGCACGAGACGGATGCCACCCGCTCGAGGACGCCGGCATCCTCGAGTCTCGCGACGAAATAGAGGGCGGCCTTCATGGGGCCGACGGTGTGGGAGCTCGAGGGTCCGATCCCGATGGAGAACAGCTCGAACGCGGAGGTGTATGCGCTCATGCGGCCAGCGTACGTCGCGCCCCGTCGCGACACCTGCTCGTCACCACTGCGCCACGCCCGGGATGCATGCCGTTCCGGGCCGATTAGACGTCTCCGATGGGTCCGGCTATGCTGGACCACGGCCTGCGCGCCGTTTCGCGCGGAGGCCCTGCGCCCGTAGCTCAATGGATAGAGCATCTGACTACGGATCAGAAGGTTAGGGGTTCGAGTCCCTTCGGGCGCACACTGTGTTGAGACAGTAAGAGAAGCCCCGGCGTGAAGAAATTCCGCCGGGGCTTTTTCTCTGCCC
Organism: Microbacterium sp. SORGH_AS_0454; assembly: GCF_031453395.1. NCBI lineage: Bacteria > Bacillati > Actinomycetota > Actinomycetes > Micrococcales > Microbacteriaceae > Microbacterium > Microbacterium sp. SORGH_AS_0454. Next base: position 718,441 of record NZ_JAVIYS010000001.1, read on the forward strand.
GGATGCCGACGACCCGGCCGGTCCGCAGGACCTCAGGCCGAGGCCGCCTCCTCCGCGTGAGCCGCATCCATCGCGGTCGAGTGCAGCTGAAGGATCGCGACGGCCTCGTGGAGGGAACCGAGCGGCGTCTCGATCTCGTCGTAGTGGTGCACGAAGCCGTTCGCGTCGCGTGCACTCACCGCGACCAGGGCGTACCCCGGCCGAGCGACGCGCTTCGCGCGTCCCGATCGTCGTCGTGCCATGGCATCCGCCTTCCGTTGGCGCCGAGGCTACCCCGGGCGCGCGCGGAACCGGGGTCAGCGCGCGGCGGACTTCTTCTTCTTGCCGCCCTTGTGCGTCTCGGGCTCGGGTGAATCTTTCGTCGCCCCCGCCTCGTCGGCAGCAGCCCGGTCCTTCGCTCGACGTTTCGCCTGCGAGGCGAGACGCGCGAGGTCGACCATGCGGAGCGCGTCCATGCGCGCCTTGCGCATTCGGGCGTAATCCGGATCGGCGTCCGCGGTCATGCCCTCGACGTCGAGACGCTGGCTGAGGTTCGCCTCGACGTCGCCCCACGCCGCGATACGGGCGTCGGCGACGAGGACTTTGACCCGCTCGGGATCGTCGGCGAGGGCGCGCAACTCCTTGGCGACACCGCGGGACTGCTTGGCACGACGACGCAGGTTGCGCGTGTCACGGTCGCGGTAATCGTGGGTGCCCGACGAATCCGAGAACCGGCCCCACGCGCGCTTGCGCTGATGGGTGACCCGCTCCGCCGCCTGGTCCTGCTCGTCGGCGAGGGAGCGCAGCGTCTCGCGGGCCAGCTCGGCGAAGACCTCGCCGTCGAAGTGGCCCCCGCGGGCGATGGTGTCGACGAGGATCCGGTTGCGCACGGCGAGCCGCGCCGCGGCTGTCGCGATCGACAGCCCCTCGGCGATGGCCTCCTTCGTGCGCCCCACGTGACCTCCCCGTCCAGGCTATCGTCCGGGGCGCGTCGATCGCTCAGGTGAGCTTCGCCACCACGGCTGCGATGCGACGGGCGCGGGTGTCGGCGGCCTTCGCTGCATCGACGCTCGTCACGTGCGCTTTGCGCGCGCTCGGCGAGAGGGCGTCGAATTTCGCGCGCATTCCCGCGTCGGAAAGGGCCGCAGCCAGGTCGTCGGGAATTTCCACCGTGCGGGGCGCGGTGTCGAGGGCGAGATCGACGGAGATGGCATCCCCTCCCGACAATCCCGTGGCGGCGCGCTTGTCCGCGGAGAACGGGATGAGGGATTTCCCGCCCATCGCACCGATCGTGCTGGAGAAGGTGAACCCGTTCACGTCCACGATGACCGCGGCGCGCCTTCCACCGCCCAGAGCGTCGACCACCTCGGGCGGCACCTCGATCCCCGTGTTGTTGCCCATTTGCCGAAGGGTCGTATCGAAACGCATGGCCGGAGTGTGTCAGACAGTCGACTAAGTGAACAACGGCCTAAATGCAATCCCCTCCATCGGCGCGGCGGGACTGCCTATGGTCGGTTTCGTTGCGGAGGGCCTCGGAGAGTACTCGGGGGCCTTCTGTCATTTCCGGATGCATACAGGAAACACCCAGGTGTGCGCAAAGCCCAATCCGAATCGAGCGTTGTCTCCGAAGATGTGATGAGGCGGCCGGACGGTCGCTGCCAACACTCTGGGAGGTTCATCATGAGCTCATCACCCAACCGTCTCGTGGCCACCGTCTTCGGCGCTGTCTACCTGCTCGTCGGTCTGCTCGGCTTCGCCGTCACCGGCGGGGTCGGTTTCATCGCCACACAGGGCGGACTGCTCCTCGGCATCTTCGAGGTCAACCCGCTCCACAACATCGCCCACCTCCTGATCGGTGCCGCACTGCTGGTCGCCGGTCTCGCCAACGCTCGCGCAGCGAAGGGCGTCAACACGACCGTCGGCGCCGTCTACCTGCTCCTCGGCATCGTGGGCTTCTTCCTCGTGGGCACCGCCGCGAACATCCTCGCGCTGAACGTGCCCGACCACTTCCTCCACCTCGCCAGCGCCGTCGTGCTGCTGGGTGTCGGCCTCGGCACCGAGCGCAACGTCCCGCGTACCGCGGCGGTCTGAGCATGACTGCTGCGACCTTCGTGAGGTCGTGGCCCTCCGTATCCGCGTGGGGGGCCGGTCTCATCACCGCCGCCCTCGGCGCGGGTGCCATCATCCGTCCCGATTCCGGGGCCGTCGCAAGCGGCCTCGGGATCGGGATGGTGGTCCTCGGCCTGGCCTGCCTCGCGTGGGGAGCGGCCACACTGTCGACGGGCCGTCTCGTCGTCCCCCGCATCGCGTTGGCGGGAGCGCTCGTCGCCCTCGCCCTCACGGCGGGCCTGATGTTCGCAGCTCCCGCGCACACGAGCATCCTCGGCGTCGCGGCTGCGTGCGCCCTGCTCGTCGTCGTGGGTGCCACCGCGGCCGTTCATCTTCGCCGAGTGAGCCGCGGTCCGAATCCGACGCGCACCGCCCAGCCGATGAGCGTCGTCGGACTGCTCGTCGCCGCCGCGGTCATCGCCGTGGTCGTCACCCCCGCTCTCGGGGCCACGCAGAACGCCGTCCTCTTGCGCGACGACGGCACCGTTCCCGTCATCTCGCACGAGGGACACTGATCCCTCTCACGGAGCCCACCCGCTCAGACGGTGGCACGCTGGAAGGGTGACGATCGACGCCTCCTCTTCCGTTCCCGGCTGGATCCAGTCGCTGCGCGGCAAGATCCTCGTCGCTCTCGCGGGAGATCCCACCGGCATGGCCCCCTACGTCCGCGCCATCGCCGACGGAGACGACACCGGCTACTTCGTCGAGAACGGCCCCGCGTGGACGGTGCACGCCGGGATGGGCACGCTCGTGGCCGGCATCCGGGCCCTTCTTCTCCAGGCCCTGCATCCGGGAGCGCTCGCCGGCGTGCACGACTGGTCGCGCTATCGCGAGGACCCGATCGGTCGTCTCACCGGCACCGTGCGCTGGGTCATCACGCTGACGTACGGATCGAGGACGCAAGCGGATGCCGAGACCGCACGCGTCGGAAGGTTTCACCGCCGCGTGAAGGGCGAGTACGTCGGCGGCGACGGAAGCGAACGCGCGTACACCGCCGAGGCGGGAGACCTCGTCCGATGGGTGCACCTCGCCTTCACCGACGCGTTCCTCGCCGGGCACGAGGTGTCGCGCACGCCCATTCCCGGCGGACCCGACGCGTACGTCTCCGATTGGGCCACCGCCGGTCGACTCATGCGGGTCGTCGACCCGCCCCTGACCAGACGAGATCTCCGCGCCGAGATCGACGGCTTCGCCGACCGTGGCGAGCTGCGCGGCGACGAACGCGTGGCCGACGTGGTGAGGTTCCTGCGCAAGCCGCCGTTCCCCGGGCTCATGGGTCTGTCCTACCGCGTGCTGTTCGCCGCAGCGGTGGCAACCATCCCCCGTCGTTACCGGAAGATGCTCGGGGTGCGGCGTTGGCCTCTTCCCGTGTTGACGCTGACTCGCGTGATCCTGCGTGTCACGGAGCGCGCGCTGGGCTCGGGCCCCCGCGCCCAGGACATGGCGCGTCTGCGACTGGCCCGGCTGGAGCGTGAGGGACGGGAGGCCGCGTGAGCGACGACGCCCGCCAGGCCGCGGAACGCTACCGGCTCGACCGGCAGCTGCGCGAGGCCGGTCTCGCGCCCGAATCCGCCGAACCCGAGGGACCCTCGCGGGGCTCGACCGCTGCCGAGCGCGCCGCCTTCGTCGAGACCTCGATCCAACAGGCGATCCGCCGCGGTGAGTTCGACAACCTCCCCGGCGCCGGCAAGCCTCTCCCCGACCTCGGCACCTCGCACGACCCCGACTGGTGGATCCGTCGCAAGATCGAGACCGAACAGCTCACCGGTCTCGGCCCTCCGGCGTTGACCCTGCGCGTCGAGCACGCCGAGTTGGCGGAGCGACTGGATGCCATCGCCCGCGAACCCGAGGTGCGCGAGGCGGTCGAAGACTTCAACCGCCGCGTGATCGAGGCTCGTCGGCAGCTCCAGGGCGGCCCGCCCGTGGTGACGCCGACGGTGGACGTCGAGGCCGAGGTGGCGGCCTGGGTCGAACGACGTCGCGCACGCGTGGAGGCGGCGGCACGGGCGGCGCCGGAACGACGGCGGCGCTGGTTCCGGCGATCCTGACCGGCGTCGCTTTCGCCCCGGCTGACGTCCGGATCACACGGTAGGCGCCTGCGCACCCGCTTCGGCATGCGCACGCCGCGTCGTCTCGGAGGACCCTGCGATGTCGCGGGGCGGTCGGGGGGGGGGGGAGAGCCGCGGACCCGCCGCGCCGTCAGAGCGCTGCCAGCGCCTCCGCGCGCTCGAGCAGCGCCCGGGCCCGAGCGAGTGCCGGCGCGTACGAGCCGTCGACGGGGCCATCGGGGGTCGTCGACAGCAGCGACCGGGCCGCTTCCACGTCGGCGGGTGCGGGTGTGAAGCCGGCGTGGGCGCCGGGGATGGCGGCATCCCTCAGCGCGAGCGTGCCGGTGAAGCCCATCGAGACGGCGTGGAGCGCGGCATCCCGAGCCTGCTCGACCGGGCCGCACGGGCCGTCGATGGGTCCCGCGATACCCGCCGCGGCCGAGGCGACAACGAGCTGGGCGCGCGGCCACGACAGCGCGATGCGGTCGGCGGTCATCCCGGTGTCGCGACGGAAGTCACCCGTGCCGAAAGCGAGGCGACGGGTCGCGGGGTGGGCGGCGATGGCCGGTGCCGCCAGCAGCGCCGCGGCCGACTCGACCATCGCGACGATCGGCGTGCCGGACGGAAGGGATGCCGCGACGTGAGCCACGTCGTCGGGACCGGCGCACATGGCCAGGACGACCCCGGCCAGGCGATCGTCGAGGTCACGGCCCAGCGCGAGATCGGCTTCTCCGTCGCGCGTTCCGGCGGCGCTGATGCGCAACCACACCGGGGCGTCGACAGCGGCCCGCCGAGCGCGGTCCCGACCCTCGGCCTTGCGCCCCGCGGGGAGACCGTCTTCGAGGTCGATCACGAGCACGTCGGCCGCGGTCTCGAGACCGCCCGCCAGCGGCGAGCGGAGCATCCAGGTGCGCGCGAGGTCGACACGCGCCGGGGCGGGGGCGGCCGAAGCCGTCCCCGCCGAGGTGTCGTGCGTCAGGGTCACGAGCGACCCCGTGCCGCCGTCTCCGCCTCCGCCTGAGCGCGGAAGGCGTCGAGCGACTGCGTGTCGACGGTGGCCGCGGGACCCGTGCCGGCCTCCGCCGACGCCTGCTCCTTGGCATCCGCCGCGGGGGTCGCCGAGTGGTCGTGGCCGGTCATCAGACTCTCGTCGAAGGGGATGTTGCCGGCGAGGACCTCGCGGACACGCTGGCCGTCGTACTCCTTGGTCCAGACACCGATGAGCATGGTGGCCACGGCGTTGCCGGTGAAGTTGGTCACGGCGCGGGCCTCGGACATGAAGCGGTCGATGCCGACGATGACGCCGACGCCGTCGACCAGGTCGGGGCGGTAGGCCGACAGACCACCGGCGAGGGTGGCGAGACCGGCGCCGGTGACGCCGGCCGCGCCCTTCGAGGCGATGATCATGAAGATCATGAGACCGATCTGCTCACCGATCGACATGGGCGAGCCCATCGCGGTGGCGATGAACAGCGAGGCCATCGTGAGGTAGATCGCCGTGCCGTCGAGGTTGAAGGAGTACCCGGTCGGGACGGTGATGCCCACGACGGGCTTCGAGACACCGAGGTGCTCCATCTTGGCGATGAGGCGGGGAAGAGCGGCCTCGGACGACGAGGTGCCGACGATGAGCAGGTACTCGCGGCCCAGGTACTTCATCAGCGTGAAGATGTTGACGCGGGTCACGACGTACAGCAGCGTGCCGAGCACCACGGCGATGAAGAGGAAGCACGTGATGTAGAACGCGCCCATCAGGATGCCGAGGCTGATCACGGCCTGGAACCCGGTCTTGCCGACGACGGCGGCGATGGCACCGAAGGCACCGATGGGGGCGAGCCACAGGATCATGCCGAGGATGCGGAAGACGAGCACCTGGAAGTTACGGATGCCCTCGACCATGCGCGCGCCGCGCTCGCCCATGCCCTGCAGGGCGAAGCCGACGAGAAGGGCGATGAACAGCACCTGGAGGATGCTGCCGCCGGTGAAGGCGGAGAAGAACGTGGTGGGGATGATACCCAGGATGAACTCCTGGGTGGAGGTCGCCTCGGCGGCGGGGGCGTCGTACTGGGCGCCCGCGATGTTCAGTCCCTCGCCCGGGTGGATGATGTTGCCGACGACGAGGCCGATGATCAGGGCGAACGACGACATGACGAGGAAGTAGACCATCGCCAGGCCGCCGATCTTGCCGACCGTGGAGGCCTTGGCGATCGAGCCGATTCCCACGACGATCGTGCAGAAGATGACCGGGGCGATCATCATCTTGATGAGGCTGACGAAGCCCTTGCCGATGGGCTCGAGGGCCGTGGCGAACTGCGGGGCGACCAGGCCCACGATGACACCGGCCACGACCGCGACGATGACGGAGATGTAGAGCCAGTGGTTGCGGTCGATCTTCTTACGCGGCCTGCCGTCGCGTGTGGTGCGGAGTGAGAGTGCCATGAGCGACTTCCCCTTTTCTAACGCCTTTGTTGAGTCCGGCGGGGGCGCCGGTCGATGTGACGACTTTGATCGACGCCGGACGCGTCGGCGATTTGTGGTCGTATTGTTCACGGCAAGCGCGAGAAGGGCGTGGTGATGAGACTGAGCGTGGGTGGACGCCTGGCATTGGTGTCCCTGGGCGTCGTCGTGCTCGTCGCCGGCGTGCTGGCGGCGCTGCTGTCGGTGCAGTTGAGCGACTCCGGTCAGCGCGAGGCCGAGAAGGTCACCCGCTCCGTCGCCGAGACCCTCGCGCACGAGCCCGACGTCGCCGCTCTGGTCGTGCGGCGCGACTCCGGCGCCCTGCAGCCGATGGTCGAGCAGATCCTCCCCGACGCCGACCTGTCGTTCGTCACGATCATGACGCCCGACGGCATCCGTCTCACCCACCGCAACAGGTCCGAGATCGGCGAGCAGTACCTCGGTTCGCGATCGGAGGCGCTTGCCGGCCAGACGCACACCGAGGTCTACGACGGAACCCTCGGGCCCTCGGTGCGCACCATCGTCCCGATCCGCGACGGGGGCGATGAGAGCGGCGACATCGTGGGCCTGGTCGCCGTCGGCGTCACCCTCGGCGCCGTGCAGCAGGACCTCGCCGCTCGCGCACCGCTGATCGTCCTGGCATCCGCCGCCATCGTCGGCATGGGGATACTGGGAGCCCTCTACGTCCGACAGAGCGCACGACGCGTGACCGGCTCGTACACGCCCGCCGAGTTGTCGCGTCTCGTCGAGAGCTACGAGACGGTGCTGCACTCACTGCGCGAGGGGCTCGTGGTCACCGACCGCGCCGGGCGCATCGTGCTCTACAACGACGAGGCCGCCGACCTGCTGGGCCTGCCCCCGGCCCGCTCGGGGCAGGTATCGCTCGACCCCCGCGAGATCGAGATGGACGCCGGTCTCGCCGAGGCCATCGCGAGCGGTCGACGCATGGTCGAAGAGACCGTCGTCAACGGGGAGCGGGTGCTGCTGGTCAACCAGGAGGAGGCGCGCGATCTGGCGGGCCGGCGCGCTCCGGAACGCGGTCGGGTCATGACCTTGCGCGACCGGTCGGAGCTGCAGGCGCTGCTCGGCGAGCTCGAGGGAGTCCGCACGCTCAGCGACACCCTGCGCTCGCAGACCCACGAACACGGCAACCGCCTGCACGCGCTGCTGGCCCTGCTCGAGCTCGGGCGCATCGACGAAGCCCGCCGTCTGATCGTGGCCTCGACCGGCGAACGCCAGGAGCTCGCCGACCGCCTGGTCTCGGACGACGAGGACGCCGTGGTGGTCGCCCTGCTGCTGGGCAAACTCGACGAGGCCGCCGAGCGCGGCGTGCACCTCGACCTCGACGTCGCCGAGCCGACGCCCGCGCTGCCGCTCCCCGCGGCCGAGGCGGTGACGGTGGTGGGAAACCTCGTCGATAACGCTCTGGATGCCGCGGCGGCCGGCGCCGAACCCCGCTGGGTGCACGCGGCGCTTCGCGCAGGCGGGGGCGACGTGGTGCTCGAGGTGTCCGACAGCGGCACCGGGTTCGACCCCGCGCTCGCCGATCCCTTCGCGTTCGGCGCGTCCACCAAGCCGGCGCACTCCCCCGGAGGCCGCGGTGTCGGTCTCGCCCTCGTGCGCGACATCGTCGCGGCGCACGGCGGCACGCTGCAGGTGGTGGAGGACCCCACGACCGTGCGCGTTTTCCTTCCCGCCGGCGCCGAGGAGGTGGCGCCGTGATCAGGGTGCTGGTCGTCGACGACGACGCGCTGGCGTTGGAGCTGCATTCCGCCTACGTCGCTCGAGTGCCCGGTTTCGAGGTCGCCGGTCATGCCGCGGGAGCCCGCGCGGCGCTCACCGCCCTGAGCGATCCCGAGCGCCGTATCGACCTCGTCCTTCTCGACATGACGATGCCTGACGGCACCGGTCTCGACGTCGCCCGACGCGTGCGCGCGATGGGGTCTCGCGTCGACATCATCGCCGTCACCGCGGTCCGAGATGCCGCGACCGTGCGCGCGGCGGTCTCGATCGGCGTCGTGCAGTACCTCATCAAGCCCTTCGCGTTCGCCGCGTTCCGCGAGCGTCTCGAGGCGTACCGGTCCTACGTCGAGGGCCTGGATCGCGCGGCGGGAGAGGCGACGCAGTCCGAGGTCGACGCGCTGCTGGGCACGCTTCGGACCATCGCCGCGCCGACCCTGCCGAAGGGCCTGAGCGACGAGACGCTGCAGGCCGTGGCGGAGCGCGTGCGCACGGCCTCCGGAGCGGTGTCGTCGACCGAGGTCGGCGAGAGCGAGGGCATGTCGCGCGTCACCGCCCGGCGCTACCTCGAGCACCTCGCCGACGTCGGTCGCGTCCGCCGCGAACCCCGCTACGGCGGCCAGGGCCGCCCCGAGATCACCTACGCCTGGCTCCGCGGCTAGCGGCGGCCCACCCTCGTCGAGTAACCACGACACGCCGCACGCCGGTGCGGGCCATCGGCGTGTCGTGGACACTCAACCGCGGGGACGCGGGTCAGAGGTCGAACGCCGCGCGTACGCCCTCGTTCACCACGACGCCGGCGCGCACGTTCAGGCCCTTGGCGAGGGCGGGATCGGCGGATGCCGCGGCCTCCCACCCCCGGTCGGCGATGCGCGTGATGTAGGGCAGGGTGGCGTTCGACAGGGCCCGGGTCGAGGTGTGCGGCACCGCGCCGGGCATGTTCGCGACGCAGTAGTACAGCGAATCGTGGACGCGAAAGGTCGGCTCGTCGTGCGTCGTGGGACGCGAGCCCTCGAAGCAGCCGCCCTGGTCGATCGCGATGTCGACGAGGACCGAGCCGGGCTTCATCGCCGCCACCATGTCGTCGGTGACGAGCTTGGGCGCGGCGGCCCCGGGGATGAGGACCGAGCCGATGACGAGGTCGGCGTCGGCCAGCTGCTCGGCGATCTCGAGGCGGGTCGAGGCGCGGGTCTCGATCGCGCCGCCGAAGCGCTCCTCGAGCTGACGCAGCTTGGGCAGCGAGATGTCGACGACCGTCACACGGGCACCGAGACCGAGAGCGTTCGCCGCGGCGTGCTCGCCGGCGACGCCGCCGCCGATGACGACCACCTTGGCCCGCGGGGTGCCGGGCACACCGCCGGGGAGCAGACCCCGACCACCCGAGGCGCGCAGCAGGTTGTGGGCGCCCTCGATGATCGACAGACGTCCGGCGACCTCGCTCATCGGCGCCAGCAACGGCAGGGCGCGATCGGCGGTCTGCACGGTCTCGTAGGCGACGGCCGTGGTCCCCGCGGCCATGAGCGCGTCGGTCAGCGGCCGGTCGGCGGCGAGGTGCAGGTAGGTGAAGAGGGTGAGATCAGCGCGCAGAAACCGGTATTCGGGGGCGATCGGCTCCTTGACCTTGACCAGGAGTTCGGCGCGTGCCCAGGTCTCGTCGGCGGTGGCGACGATCTCGGCGCCCGCGGCGCGGTACTGCTCGTCGGCGAAGCCGCTGCCCTCGCCCGCGCCCGCCTGGACGAGCACCTCGTGGCCGCGGTGGACGAGCGCATCGACTCCCGCGGGTGTCATCGCGACGCGGTTTTCGTTGTTCTTGATCTCGGTGGGCACGCAGACGCGCATGGGTTCCTCCTCGAGCGGATGAGCGTTGCGGAGAGAATCGCAGAAAAGCGTGTTTCCGTGGTGTTTCCCCGAAGAAGATTCGGTATCTACGGCGAGGACGGCGATATCATCGGATGCCGAGGGCTTCTTCGGTCCTCTGAAACGAAGGATCTGCGATGGCCGGGGACGATCTGCACCCGCTCGACGCCCTGATGATAGAGCTGCTGTCCGCCGACGCCCGCATGACGAACGCCGCGCTCGCCGAGGCGCTCGGGGTCGCGGCATCCACCGCTCATACCCGTCTGCGGGGGCTCATCGACCGCGGTCTGCTCACCGGCTTCCACGCCGCCGTCGACCAGAGCCGTCTCGGCCGGGGCCTGCAGGCGATCGTGGGCGTGACGCTACGACCGGGGCAGCGCCAGGAGAGCATTCGCGCGTTCGCGCACGAGATCCGCCGCCATCCGGACGTGATCCAGCTGTTCTTCCTGGGCGGGGCGGACGACTTCCTCGTGCACATCGCGGTCGACGATTCCTCGGCCGTGCGCCGCTTCGTCGTCGACCACCTCTCGGCCCGGCACAGCGTGGCCTCCACCCGCACGAGCATCATCTTCGAGTACCACCGCAACGCGCTGGCGGCGGATTTCGACTGACCCCGCCCGGGTCGATAGTCCCCGGCACGGTCGCCGTCAAGACGGCCGGCGTACCAGACGGCGCCGCCATGATGAGACCCGGGGGGGGGGTTTCATGGTGCTGTCGATCGGCGTAGCCGTCATGTGCGTGGTGTTGGCGATCGGCGTGGTCTGCGTGATCCTCCCGCGCATCGGCAGCGCGGGCGCTCTCGGTGTGTTCCTGAGGGTCGGAGCCCTCTCGGGAGCGGTCTCGGTCGGTGCGGCCGTGCTGGACATCATGGCGTCGAACGGAGCCGGAGACCTGACCCGGGTCGCCGCCGACACCACGATGATCCTCGCCCCCGCGCTGCTGTGCGCCGCCCTCGTCGTGACGCCCGATCGCCCCCTCACCCGATCCCTGCCGATCGCGGTGGCCGTCGCCGCCGTGGCCGCCCTGAGCTTCACCCTCGCGCCCGCCGCGGTCACGACGATCAAGGCGTTCACCCTCGCCCTCGCCTGCGGCCTCTGCGCCGTCCTGGCGTTCCGGGCGAGCGCGCTGCCCCGCCGATCCCGCTTCGTGCTCACCACCGCGATGGGCGCATACGCGCTGTACTCCACGGCTCGTGGCGTCCTCTCGCTCGAAAGCGACTCGTTCGACCCCGTGTTCTCGCCCACCGGTGTCATCGTGGCCGGCATCTCGGTGATGCTGTTGACCGGGGTCTCGATCGTCATCATCGGTCTGCCCTCCGCGGGCGCTGTCGCCGGGGGCCGCCGCCGGGGGGCCTCGATCTCGATCGGCGACTGGAATCTCGCCACCGCCGCCTTCGGCCGCGAACGCGTCCGCGTTCTGCTGCTCGATCTGCGCCGGGCCGCGCGAGACCTCGACCCCGCGACCGTCGACTCGCCGCACGGCGTGGAGACCTCTGTGCCGTCGGCGATATCCGCGCTGCGGGAGCGCTTGGCCGCCGACTACGGCTGGCGCCCCGAGGAGGTCGAGTTGCTCACCGACGCGACACCCCGGCGGCGGCCGCGGATCACCGTCTGAGCGCTCGCACCCGCACGCGCGTTGCCTCGGCAGCGTCATCGAGCGGTGCCGTCGCGCGGCTGCTCCGCAGCAGGTCTGAGAGCAACCGCGAGCCCCGAACCGTCGGGCTGCGCACCCGATCGCGGCCTCAGCGCACCGCGGCCGCGATCGCCGCGATGTCGGCGGGCGTCGAACGGCAGCACCCGCCCACCAGACGCGCGCCGGCGGCGACCCACGAAGGTGCCGCGTCGGCCAGGGGCGCCGTACCGCCATGCCAGGTGCGTGTGGCGGCGTCCCACCTCTCACCGGTGTTCGGATACGCCAGGAGCGGGATGCCGCCAGCCTCGGCGAGCGCGGGAAGCACCGTCTCGGGCGCGCAGCAGTTGACGCCCACGGCGAGCACGCTCGAGACAGATGCCGCGGTGCGCAGGGCCTCGGCGCGGGCGCCTCGGTGCGCGTAACCGGTGCTGTCGGCGGAGACGCTGACGAAGGCGGGGACACCGAGACCATCGAGTTCGAGGGCGAGCGCCTCCACCTCGAGAACGGAGGGGATGGTCTCGACGGCGAGGAGGTCGGCACCCGATTCGGCGAGAACGTGCAGGCGGCGGCGATGGGCGCTGCGCAGCTCGTCGAGACTCAGCCCGTAGGAGCCGGTGTACTCACTGCCGTCGGCGCGCAGGGCACCCACCGGACCGACGGAGGCCGCGACCGCCACATCGCCGGCCTCTCGCGCGAGAGACACCGAGCGGCGCAGGAGCGCCTCGACCTCGGCATCCGGGATCTCTCCCCCGAAACCCAGCTGGTACGAGGCGGTGATGACGACCTCGGCTCCCGCGGCGACGAACTCGGCGTGGGCCGCGCGCACCTCGTCGGGCTCGTCTCGCAGCACGCGGGCCGACCACAGCGCGGAGGTGACGTCGTTACCGCGCGCCTCGAGCAGGGTGCCCAGGCCGCCGTCGAGGACGACGGGGCGTCGGGTCACGGTGGTGATGAGGTCGATCACGCCTCGTGCGTCTCGCCCGCCGCGAGCACGCGCAGAGCACTCGCGAGCAGGGCCTGGTCGTGTCGGCTGACATCGCGGAGCGCGTCGGCTTCGAGGCGGACGAGCTCGGTCATCGCCGCGTCCACGCGCTCGATGCCCTCGGCGGTGATCGCGACGAGGATCGCTCGGCCGTCGGAGGGATTGGGGCGGCGATTGACGAGTCCGCGCTCGGCGAGCTTGTCGAGGCGGTTCGTCATGGCGGCGCTGCCGATCATGGTCGCTGTGATCAGGCGCGTTGCGCTGAGCTCGGTGCCGGCGCGGCGGAGCACGGCGAGAACGTCGAACTCCCAGACGGCGATGTCGGCGCTGGCGAAGGCTTTGGCGCGGAGCTTCGACAGGTGGAAGGCCGCGCGGCGCAGGCGCGACATCACGTCGAGGGGCGTCAGGTCGACGTCGGGCAGCAACTGCGACCAGGCGTCGATGAGGAGGTCGACCTCGTCGTCTTTACTGCTGGCAGTGGGCACACCTCGACGGTACCCGAGCCGCGGGGTGGTGCGGCGCGCGACGGGCGGAGCGGGCGTTTCGCGCGCCCCGGGAAGGAACTCGTCGAGTGTCCAGAACACGTCGCGTCGGCACGGTCCCGCGCGGCGTGTTCTGGGCACTCGACGCGGGCGGGCACCGGATGCCGGGGCCACGCGCGGCTCAGCGCGAGCGCGGCGGCGCGGTCGTCGCCCGCGCGACGAGGCGCGTCGGGAGCTCGATGTGCGTCTCGGGCAGGGTCTCCCCGGCCAGCAGCGCGAGCACCATCCGCACGGCCTCGGCGCCGAGGCGCTTCATCGGCTGGCGGACCGTGGTCAGGGCGGGTTGCGCGCGGGCGGCCTCGGGCACGTCGTCGAAACCGACCACCGACAGATCGCCGGGCACGCTCAACCCCCGCGCGGCGGCGACCTCGATGATCGACAGCGCCGAGAGATCGTTGGCGGCGAACACCGCCGTGGGCGGGTCGTCGAGCGAGAGCATGGCCTCGGCGGCTTCGCGCGCGACGTCCTGCTCGTAGCGTCCGACGCCGACCAGCGCGGAGTCGAACGGGATCCCCGCGGCGGCGAGCCCCGCGCGGTACCCCGAGGCGCGGGCGACCGCGGAGCGCAGATCGGGCCGCCCCGCGATGAAGCCGATGCGCCGGTGACCGAGCTGCACGAGATAGTGCACGGCCTGCTGCGCGCCGGTGTAGCTGTCGGACTCGACGGTCGGCAGGTCTCCCCGGCCCGTGTGCGGGTCGATGGCCACGATGGGCACCTCTCCCGAGACGTTGACGACCGTGGGCGTGACGATGATCGCCGCATCGATGAGCGTGCCGCTCAGCCGGCTCAGCGAGCGGCGCTCCCAGCCCTCGCCGTCGCGACGCGCGCCCGTGTAGGCCAAGAGGTCGTACCCGGTGTCGGACAGGGCTCCCCCGACGCCCTTGAGGATCTCGGCGGAGAACGGCTCGATGTCGGCCACGAGCACGCCGATCACCCCCGTCCGACGCGAGCGCATGCTGCTGGCGACGAGGCTCGACTCGTACCCGAGGGTCTTCACGGCGTCCAGGACCCGCCCCACGGTCTCGGGCGACACCCCGTAGCGCCCGTTCACCGCCTTCGACACCGTGGCCACCGAGACCCCGGCCGCCGCGGCGACGTCGTGGATGGTCGCGCGCCTCGTCATGGCATCCGACCATAGCGTGGAAAACATTTTCGAAAACGTTTGACGTTCGCGCGAGCCCCGGGCGACACTGCTCACACCTCGGCGGGCAGCAGACCCCGAGAAGCGCACGAACGGCGAAGCAGCCGAACACCGACGCGTCCCACGGCGCACCTCGACGAAGAGAAACGGGAATCACATGAACACGCGCAAAATCCTCGCCGGAGCGGCCCTCGCCGTCGCCGGAACACTCGCCCTCGGTGGCTGCGCCGCGGGCGGCGGCGGCCAGAACGCCGACGGTTCGGTCACGCTGACGCTGTGGCACAACTCCACCACGGGTGACGGCAAGAAGTACTGGGAGGACACGGCCGCGGCGTTCGAGGCGGCGAATCCCGGCGTCACGATCGAGATCCAGGCCCTGCAGAACGAAGAGATGGACGGCAAGCTCCAGACCGCCCTCAACTCGGGCGACGCCCCCGACCTGTTCATGGCGCGCGGCGGCGGCAAGCTCGCCGACATCGTCGCGGCCGGCCAGGCGATGGACCTCACCGACAAGATCACGCCCGAGGTCAAGACCGCTCTCGGCAACTCGCTCGGCGCCTTCGAGGTCGACGGCAAGAACTACGGCATGCCCGTCGCCGTGCTCCCCTCGGGCATCTTCACCTCGCAGGATCTCCTGTCCGCGGCGGGCGTCTCCGCCGCCCCCGAGACGATCGACGAGTTGCAGGCCGCCGACGCGAAGATCCGCGCCACGGGCGTCGCCCCGATCGCCGTGGGCGCGAAGGACGCCTGGCCCGCGGCCCACTGGTACTACAACTTCGCGCTGCGCGCCTGCTCGAAGGACGTCCTGGACACCGCGGCGCAGAGCCGCAGCTTCGACGACCCGTGCTGGCTGCAGGCGGGTGAGAACCTCGAGTCGTTCCTGAAGACCCAGCCCTTCAACGACGGCTTCCTCACCACGGCGGCCCAGCAGGGTGCCGGTTCGTCGGCGGGCCTGCTCGCCAACCACCAGGCCGCCATGGAGCTCATGGGTGCCTGGAACCCCGGCGTGATCGCCTCGCTCACGCCCGATGAGAAGCCCCTCGCCGACCTCGGTTGGTTCCCCTTCCCCGAGGTTCCCGGCGGCAAGGGCGAAGAGGGCGCGATCATGGGCGGCGTCGACGGCTACTCGTGCTGGGTCAACGCCCCGGCGCAGTGCACCGACTTCCTGAACTTCCTCGTCAACAAGGAGAACCAGGAGAAGTACGCCGCGGCCTTCCAGACCATCCCCGCCTCGAGCGAGGCGACGGATGCCGTCACCACCCCCGCCCTGCAGTCCGCGCTGAAGGCGTACACCGACGCCCCCTACGTCTCGGTCTGGCTCGACACCCTGTACGGACAGAACGTCGGCAACGCCCTGAACGTCGCCGTCGTCGACCTGTTCGCCGGCAAGGGCAGCCCGCAGGGCATCGTCGACGCCGTCAACGCCGCCGCTTCCCGCTGAGGACGCCGACCATGACCACCCAGCTCGCCACCTCGGCGACCGACGCCGGGTCAGGCCGCCCGGCCGGGGAGGGCGCCACACGCGCCCCCTCGGCCGGGCGGCCGACCGCGCGGCGGCGGCTCGAGAACTGGCGCATCCGCGGCGAACTCGCGATCCTCCTGGGCCCCGCCCTGGTGGTGTTCGTGTCGTTCGTCATCCTGCCCGTCGCCCTCGCCGCCTACTACGGCTTCTACAAGTGGTCGGGCTTCGGCGCTCCCGTCGACTTCGTGGGGCTGCGAAACTACATCACCATCCTCACCGACCCGGCCTTCCACGAGGCCCTCGGCCACAACGCGTTCATCGTCGTCGGATCCCTCGTGCTGCAGGGACCTCTCGCGCTGGGCCTCGCGCTGCTGCTGAATCGCAAGATGCGCGCGCAGTCGCTCATCCGCGTGCTGATCTTCGTGCCCTACGTCATCTCCGAGGTCGTCGTGGGTCTCGGTTGGGGCCTCATGCTGCAGTCGGGCGGCGCGCTCAACGGGGCTCTGGAGAAGATCGGGCTCGGCTCGCTCCGCGCGGACTGGATCTCCGATCCGGCGCTGGCGATCTGGACGCTGCTCATCATCATCACGTGGAAGTACATCGGCTTCGCCGTGATCCTCTTCCTCGCCGGTCTCCAGGGCATTCCCGAAGAGCTGAGCGAGGCCGCCGCGATCGACGGTGCCTCGTACTGGCAGATCCAGCGCCACATCGTCCTGCCCCTCATGGGACCGACGATCCGCATCTGGGCGTTCCTGTCGATCATCGGCTCCCTCCAGCTGTTCGACCTCGTCTGGATCGTCTGGGGTCAGTACGTCGCCTCCACGGCGGGGACCTCCACGATGGCCACCTACATGGTCGCCAACGGTCGCAATGCCGGCAGCTTCGGCTACGGCAGCGCCGTGGCCGTGGTGATGTTCCTCATCTCGCTCGCCGTCGCCCTCGTCTATCAGCGCTTCGTGCTGCGGCGCGACACGGCCGGCGCTCTCACGGGAGGTTCGAAATGACCGCCACCGCCACCCTCGTCACCCCTCGCGGCGGGAGGACCCCGCGCCGACGCCCCGCCGGAGCGAACCGCGGCAGCTCGGTGCTCGTCGGCTTCGTCGCCCTGCTGCTGATCGGGATGATGCTCGCCCCGGTGGTCTACATCATCCTCGGCGGCTTCCGCTCGAACGCCGAGATCACCGTGGATCCCTCGGGCTTTCCCACCACCTGGAACTGGCAGAACTACGCCGACGTGCTCGCGAGCCCCGCGTTCTGGGGCCAGGTCGGCAACTCCGCGATCGCCGCGATCGCGACGACGGCGTTCGTCGTCGCGCTGGGCATGATGGCGGCCTACGGTCTGGCCCGGTATCGCTTCCGCGGGCGCGGAGCCGTGTACGCCCTGTTCACCGCGGGCCTGATGTTCCCGATGACCGTCGCGATCACGCCCCTGTACATCCTGGTGCGCAATCTCGGCCTGACGAACTCGCTCGCGGGCGTCATCGTGCCGCAGATCGCCTTCGCCCTGCCCCTGACGATCATCATCCTGTCGCCGTTCCTCGCCGCCATTCCGAGCGAGCTGCAGGAGGCCGCCTCGATCGACGGGCTCGGCCGCCTCGGCTTCTTCTGGCGCATGGTGCTGCCTCTCGCGGTGCCCGCGGTGGTGACGGTCGGCATCCTGGCCTTCGTCAACAGCTGGAACTCGTACATGCTGCCTCTGTTCATCCTCAACAACGAGGCCGCCTACACGCTGCCGCTGGGCACCCAGGCGTTCGCCTCGCAGTACTCGGTCGACACCGCCCGAGTACTCGCTTTCACCTCTCTGTCGATGATCCCCGCTCTGCTGTTCTTCAGCGTGTTCGAGCGACGGATCGTGGGCGGACTCACCGGTGCCGTGAAGGGCTGATCCCACGATGACCATTCAGAACACCGACGTCGGCGCTGCCCGCACACGGGGGATCACCCCTCGGGTGAAGGCCCTCGTGGCCGACATGACCCTCGACGAGAAGCTCGCCCAGCTCGTCGGGTACTGGGTCGACCAGGGCGACGAGGTCGTCGCCCCGCTCTCGGGCGAGAAGGTCACCTCCACCGCCTACGTGGATGCCACCGCTCACGGGCTCGGCCACCTCACGCGCGTCTACGGCACGCGGCCCGTCGACCCCGTCGAGCGCGCCGCCTGGCTGTGGGGCGAACAGCGCCGCCTGCAGGACGAGACGCGCCTGGGCATCCCGGCGCTCGTCCACGAGGAGTGCCTGACCGGGTTCGCGGCGTGGAAGGCCGCGACCTTCCCCACCCCCCTCGCCTGGGGAGCCTCTTTCGATCCGGATGCCGTGGAACTCATGGCATCCGCGATCGGTCGCTCGATGCGCGAGGTGGGGGTTCACCAGGGCCTGGCGCCGGTGCTCGACGTCGTACGCGACGCCCGATGGGGCCGGGTCGACGAGTGCATCGCCGAGGACCCCTACGTCGTCGGGACCATCGGAACGGCCTACGTGCGCGGGCTGCAGGCGGCGGGCGTGCACGCGACGCTCAAGCACTTCGTGGGCTACTCCGCCTCACGCGCCGGCCGCAACCACGCACCCGTGTCGGCCGGCCGGCGCGAGCTGCAGGATGTCTTCCTCCCCCCGTTCGAGATGGCCGTGCGCGACGGCGGGGTGCGCAGCGTCATGAACTCGTACACCGAGATCGACGGCGTACCGGTGGCCTCGAACCCCGAGCTGTTGACGGATCTGCTGCGCCGACGCTGGGGCTTCGACGGCACGGTCGTCTCCGACTACTTCGCCGTCGAGTTCCTCCGATCGATGCACGGGATCGCGGCCGACCGCGGCGAGGCCGCGCAACTCGCCCTCGAGGCGGGGATCGACGTCGAACTCCCGGGGCCCGACGCGTATCCGCACCTGGCCGAGCGGGTGGCATCCGGAGCCCTCCCCGAAGCCGTGGTCGACCGTGCCGTCCTGCGCGTGCTGGCCGAGAAGGAGGATCTCGGGCTGCTGGATGCCGACTTCTCCTCGGCCCCGACCGCTGTCGACCTCGACGACGCCGAGCACCGCGCGCTCGCGCGCCGTCTGGCCGAGGAGTCCGTCGTACTCTTGCGCAACGAGGGCGTGCTGCCGCTCGCCTCAGCCGGACGGATCGCGCTGATCGGCCCGAACGCCGACAGTACCGACGCGCTGATGGGCTGCTACTCGTTCGCGAACCACGTGCTCGCTCACCACCCGAGCTTCCCGCTCGGCTTCTCACTGCCGACCGTGCGCGAGGCTCTCGTCGAGCGCTTCGGCGAGATCGCGTACGCCGAGGGGTGCACGGTCGAGGGGACCGATCTCTCGGGTCTGGATACGGCGGCCGCCCTCGCCCGCGACGCCGAGGTGGCGATCGTCGTCGTCGGCGACCGCGCCGGGCTCTTCGGGCGCGGAACCGTCGGCGAGGGCAACGACGCCGACTCCCTCGACCTGCCGGGCGTGCAACGCCAGCTCGTCGAGGCGGTCGTGGCGACGGGAACCCCTGTCGTACTCGTCCTGCTGACGGGCCGTCCGTACGCCCTGGACTGGGCGCTCGACACCGCGGGCGGTCCCGCCGCGGTGCTGCAGGCGTTCTTCCCCGGTGAGGAGGGCGCGCCGGCGCTGGCAGCGCTGTTGGCGGGGGATGCCACTCCCTCGGGCCGTCTGCCCGTCTCGCTCCCCCGTTCGGCAGGCGCGCAGCCGTACTCGTACCTGCACCCGCTGCTCGGCGGACCCTCGGGGGTGACCAGCACCGACCCGACTCCGGTGCGGCCGTTCGGGTTCGGGCTGTCTTACACGTCGTTCGCGCGCGGGGAGCTGCGGGCGGACGGGGTCGCGTCCGCCGGAGCGGTACCCGCCGAGGGCGTCGGCCTGAGCGTCGAGCGGGGCGCCGGTGTGCCGGCATCCGGAGCTTCTGCCGAGGTGCGCGCCGGTGACGCGTTCACCGTGTCGGCGCGCGTGACGAACACCGGAGACCGGCACGGGGCGGACGTCGTGCAGGTGTACGCGCACCGCGCGGTGGCCAGCGTCACACGCCCGGTGGCGCAGCTCGTGGCGTACGCGCGGGTCGAGCTCGCGCCCGGCGAAAGCGCCGAGGTGCGCTTCACCGTGCCCGCCTCGCGGCTGGCCTACAGCGACCGTTCGATGCGGCGCGTCGTCGAGGCGGGCGAGGTGGAGCTGCGGCTCGGGTCCTCGTGCGCCGACGTCGACGAGGCGGTGGCGCTGCGGATCGTCGGGCCGACGTACGAGCTGGGCGTCGAGGACGCGCGGATCGTCGAGGTCGAGGTGCGGCGGGGCTGACGGCGCGGGCGGGGTGCGAGACAGACCACCGCATCGGCTCTCGCACCGGTTTTTACACCTGCTCGGAACCGCGCGGCGAGCAGTGGCGGCCGGTGACGTACGCAGCCCCGCGCTTCAGCTGGTGCTGTCGAGGATGAGTCGTGTCGCTTCGTGGGGAACGTCCCACTGCGGAAAGTGGCCGCATCGTTCGAACCAGTGCAGCGAAGCGTCGGGGAACAGGTGGGTGGCGCGATCGGCCTGTTTGGGCACGGTCACCAGATCGCGCCGACCCCACCCGATCGTGACCCGGCCGGGTACCGTGCCCGCGGGGGCGCCCTGTTGCAGGGGGCCCTTGGTGAGGGCATTCATGGCGGCTCCGACCGAGGGGGAATCGGCCAGTCCGCGCACGTCCGGCAGCACCGTTTCCCGCGAAAGGACCCACGGTCGCGCTGACAATTGCGCCAGAAGAACCGTCCGTCCGACGGGGTTACTGAGCAAGGCGGGCAGAACGCCGCGCAATGCGCGAACCAGCACGATCGACGGCCGCAGCGTGGCGGCGAAGACCGCGCGCTCGCGGGGACTCCAGAACCCGCCAGGGTCCAAAGCGACGCTGTCCCCGCCTACTCCGCGCCGAGCAAGCTCGAGCACGATTCGGCCGCCCATCGATTGCCCGACGGTTGAGACCCCCTCCAGTCCCTGCTCGCGGATGAAGTCCGCGACGGAGTCGGCCAGCGTGGCAATCGAGACGTCACCGGGCAGCGGCGGTGTCTCACCGAATCCCGGCAGGTCGACGGCGATGACCTCACGGTGCCGGGCCAGCTCATCGAGGATCGGAGTCCAGGATCGCCAGCCTGCGCCCAGGCCGTGCACCAGCAGCAGTGGGCTGCCAGTCCCGCGTCGAACATGATTCAGCGTCATGTTCGCAACGCTAACCCGGGTACTTTTCGAGCGCTCGGCGACTCGGACGATTGCGTCGGGCAGCATCGAGGCGTATAAGAGGGAGCTGCGTTTTCTCAGCGAGCGCCACGGTCACTACGGTGCCGCCCGGCGTGGGCGCCGGGTTCGGGTTTTCACGGCCGGCGGGATGCCAGGAAGTCAGCCGTCGCGTTCAGGAGCCGGTCGGCGTCGTCCCGCGTGTTGTATGGCGCAAGCCCGACACGGAGAGCACCACCATCGCCGAGTCCGAGTCGTCGTGAGGCCTCGATGGCGTAGAAGTGACTGACCGGGGCATTGATGTCGCGGCTCGCGAGAAAACGGGCGAGTTCCTGATCGCGACCGCCGGCGACCGAGACGAACAGGGTCGGAGACCGACGCGCGGCACGCGAGTGCACGGTGAGGTCGCCGAAGGCGGCGAAGCCGGTCTCGATGACTTCTCGCAGGTCGGTCTCATGCTCGTCGATCGCCTCGACCGCTCGGACGAGGCGTTCGCGGCGGGTTCCCTCGGGGCCGCCGATCGCGGCGATGAAATCGACCGCGGCAGTCGTGCCGGCCATCAGCTCATAGGGCAGGGTGCCGAGCTCGTATCGTTCGGGATCGGTGTTCGGCGAGGTCGCCAGCTTGTCGGGCTGCAGCTGGCCGAGAAGATCCGATCGCATCGTGACGGCCGCACAGTGCGGGCCGAGGAACTTGTACGGCGAGCAGACGAAGAAGTCCGCACCGAGCGCGGGGACATCCACCAACGCGTGTGCGGCGTAATGCACGCCGTCGACGTACAACAGCGCTCCGACGCCATGGACCGCCTCGGCGATCCGGGGGATGTCCGGCATGGTGCCGAGGACGTTGGATGCGGCGGTGACCGCCACCAGCCTGGTGCGCTCCGAGAGCTGCTCGCGAACGGCATCCGTCGACAGCTCTCCGGTCGCCGGGTCGAAGTCCACCCATCGGACGGTCACTCCGGTGCGTTCGGCCGCGATCAGCCAGGGCTGCGCATTGGAGTTGTGGTCCAGCCGGGTGACGACCACCTCGTCACCGGCCTTCCACGTCCGCGAGATGGCACGAGAGAGATCGAACGTGAGCGCCGTCGCGCTTCGACCGAAGACGACCGTCTGGCTCGGGACGTTCAAGAAATCTCCGAGTGCGGACCGGCACGCCTCGACGATGCTCGTGGCGTTGCGCTCGGCTTGAGTGACGAGACCCCGGTTGGCGAGCGGCGCGAGAAGCGCCTCGCCGATGGCGGCAGCGACGCTGGTCGGAGTCTGCGTCCCGCCGGGGCTGTCGAAGAAGGCGGTGCCGCCACGAAGCGCGGGGAAGTGCGAACGGATGTCGTCGACATCCAGCGTCGAGGGGACCGTGGAGGGCTTCATGACTCTTCTTTCGCGGGTTGCGTGACCGGTGTGTCGAGGTGCGGGCTCTGTCCCCCGCCTGGGGCAACGAATGACGCTGTCGTCCATCGTGGCCGCTCGCCCCGTTCGCGTAAACTGATGCTTTCTAAAGGGAGAGTTCACTCTTTATGAATGACTCGATGAACCTCCGGTGGTTGCGCAGCTTCACGGCCGTCGTGGAACACGGTTCCATGGCGGCCGCAGCCGCGGAACTGGGATACGTGCCGTCGGCGATCACCCAGCACATCGCCGGACTCGAACGGGCGTTGGGGGTGGAACTGCTCGTCCGCCGACCCGGGAGTCGGATCGCCATCACGGCCGCCGGCCGCGCCCTCTTGGCGGCCACCGGTCCGCTGCTGATCGCCAACTCCGAATTCTCCGACAGCCTGCGTTCGATAAGCCGCTCCGAGGCCCCCGATCTCACGCTGGGAACGCACGGAACGGCACTGCAGTACTTGCTTCCGCGCGTCTTCTCGTCCCTGCAGAAGGACCCTTCCTGGCCGCGTGTGAACGTTCGCGAAATGGAGACGCCGGATGCCATCCCCCTTGTGCGATCCGGGGCGCTCGATCTGCTCGTCGGCTACCGGTACCTGCCCGCAGACTCGCCGCTGGCCGACGATCCGCTGACGGTGACGCTGGTGCACAGGGAGCCCATGCTGCTGGTGGCCGCGCCGGAGGCGGGTCTGACATTCGAGGAACTGGTCGACAAGGATTGGGCCCTCGGGCATCGCTCTCTGGGAGATCGACGTCTTCTGGGCTCCTGGTCGGAGCGCTTGCGCTTTCGTTTCCACGTGGCCTTCGAGAGCTCGGACCCGAATTGCCTGCTGACTCTTGCGAGCGAGGGCCTCGCGGTCAGTGTGGTGCCCGCCACCGTCGTCGCCGCGGGACTCGAGCGGGGCCTTCGCGTACAGATCGTGCCCCCTCCTGCCGGGATCGAGCCCTGGCATCGGGAGATCCTGGTGGTCACGCGCCCGTCGTTCCAGCCTCCCTTCCTTCCGGGGTTCATCGAGGGCCTGCGGGCCGGCCTGGATGCCGCGGAGAGGACGATCGAGACCTCCCGCCAGGGGTGACTCTCTGCGATTCGGCCCGCCGCGGGACTCCGCCTTCCACAACCCGACCGCAGCCCCCTGCCGAGCTGAAGGCCACCCCGCAAGAGACCGACGGGGTGCCGCGGGAGCGGCGACCGTCTCTCTCGCCCCACGCAGGAGAGCCCTCGCCGCCAGAACCACCGCCGTCAACGGGGAACGACACGGCCGAGACGGCGCGTTAGCGTGGATCCACGTCGTCGACGCCGCGAGAGGACCGCTTTGCTCCACAACGAGACCACTCCCCCGGCATTCGCCGCGCGCCCGGAGCACGTTAACGTCGACCAAGGCGCCGTCGTCGGCAACCCGGCATCCCGCGTGCATCCCGACCACGACGACGCTCGCGCCGACCCGTGGTCGATCGATCTGGAGCGCATTCAGTTCTCGCCGTACTTCTCTCGCCTGTCGGCCGTCACGCAGGTCGTGTCGCCGTCGATCGGCGGGGCACCCGTGCACAATCGACTGACCCACACGCTCAAGGTCAGCGCGATCGCACGCGTCGTCGCCCTGCAGCTCAACACGCGCTCGCGGCAGGCCGGCGAGGGCGACGTCTGCAACGCCACGGTCGTCGAGGCCGCGGCCTACGCCCACGACCTCGGGCACCCGCCCTTCGGCCACCTCGGCGAGACCACCCTCGACCGCCTCGCGCGCGAGGAACTGGGCCTGCCCGACGGCTTCGAGGGCAACGCGCAGACCTACCGCATCCTGACCGCTCTCGACGTCGTCGAGAACGCCCCCCGCGGACTCAACCTCACCGCGGCCGTGCGTACCGCCTCGGCGAAGTACCCGTGGGCGCCGTCGGTCGACGCGGCCGACGTCGAGCGGATCGGCCCGCCCCGCGGCATCCGTCGCTCTCCCGACGGCGCGTACCGGGTGCACAAGTACTCGGCGTACGACCTCGACCTCGAGGACCTCGTCGAGGCCCGGCACGGGGTCGATGCCGAGCCCTGCTGCGCCAGAGCATCGAGGGCGCCGTGATGGATCTCGCCGACGACATCGCGTACTCGGTGCACGACGTCGACGACTTCTACCGAGCGGGGATCCTCGACCACGCGCCCATCGCGGCGGAGTTCCGCGGCTGGCTCGACGACGTGCTCGAGTGGCGCGACCGCGACGACACCGAGGTGCGCGCCGAGCTCATGCCCGGGGCCGGTCTCGAGCGCCTGCGTCGGAAGATGCGCCGCGACGACCCGTGGATCGCCGACGACGAGGCCTTCCTCGCCGCCGTCAGCGACGTGGATGCCGAGATGGTCACCGACCTGCTCGCCCGCCCCTTCGACGGCTCTCTGACGGCCGAGCGCCGGCTCGCGGCCTTCACCGATCGGTGGATCCGCCGGTTCCAGGAGTCGGCGCGTCTGCGCCCCCTCGACACCCCGCGGGCCGGGCCCGTCGTGCTCTCGCCGTGGGCCTGGCACCACGTCGAGGTGCTGAAGTTCGTGCACAAGCGCTTCGTGCTGAGCCGCCCCGACCTGGCGATCCAGCAGCGCGGGATGAGTCGCATCCTCGCCCGCTCGGTGCGGGCGCTGGGCGAATGGCTCGACGACGACCTCGATCGCGCGCGCACCCCGCGGCGTCTGCGCGAACTCATCGCCCTGGCCCGCGAGCAGTACGCGACCCTGCCCGCGGAACGTCGCCCTTCGGATGCCGACGCCGAACGCCTCGCGCGCTCCCGCGGGATCGTCGACTACGTGGCATCGCTCACCGACTCTCAGGCCTTCGCGCTGTCGGAGGCGATCTCGGGGCGTGCCGACCGCCTGTGGGCGCTGGGGCAGCGACTGTAGGGCCGAGCGCCGGCGGATGCCAGGGCGTCTGCGACCTCAGGGGATCAGGCGGGCCGCACGATACCGCTCGAACAAGCGCGTGAACGAGTCGCGCGTGCGGTGATGCTCGGTGAAGCCCGCCAGGCGGCTCTTCGACATGTCGGTCATCACCTCGATGTCGCGTCCGAGATCGGCATCCGTGTGCCACCACGATGCGACGCGCTCCAGGTCGGGCTCGACGAGACCGTGCTGCGCGACGATCTCGGCCCACACCGGTGCCGCGTCGGCCATCTGCTGCGCGAACGGTCGGGGGGAGGTGTCGAAGCCCTCGGCCTCCACGCCGAGGTCTGCGGCGATGCGCGGCCACATCCAGCGCCAGCGGAACACGTCGCCGTTGGCCGTGTTGAACGCCTCGTCGGCACCCTCGGGATGAGTCGCCGCCCACACCATCTGATTCGCCAACAGATCGGCATCGGTCACATCGGTGAGGCCGTTCCACTGCGTCTCGCTGCCGGGGAAGACGAGCGGGCGACCCGTGTGACGGCTGATCGCCGCGGCCACGGCGATCGTGAGGCCCATGTTCATCGCGTTGCCGACCGCGTGCCCGAGCACGGTGTGCGAGCGGTGCACCGACCAGGTGAAGCCCTGGCGCTGTGCTGCGGCAAACAGCTCATCCTCTTGCGCGTAGTAGAAGTTGTCGACGTCGAGCCGCGGCTCGTCCTCGTGGAACGGCGTGTCGGGCATTTCGCCCTGGCCGTAGGCCGCGAAGGGCCCGAGGTAGTGCTTCAGTCCAGTCATCAGCGCGACGTGACGCACCGGCGCGTCGGCGAGCGCCGCGAGCAGATCGCGCACCATTCCGCCGTTGACGGCGATGTTCTCGGCCTCGGTGTCCTGCCGCGACCACGCGGTGAAGAAGACGTGCGTGAGAGGGACACCCCGCAGCGCCGACGTCAGCGCCTCGAGCGAGCGCAGATCCGCCGACCGCCAGGTCACTCCCGGTCGCGCCGCCCCGGCCCGTCGCGACAGCGCCGTCACCTCCCAGCCATCGTCGATCAGTCGATCCAGCAGGGCGCCGCCGGCGATACCGGTCGCGCCCACCACGAGGGCATGTGAGGAGTCAGTCAAAACGAGGGTTCCCATCGGTCGAGGTGAACGAGGGGCAACCGTGGTTGCTCGGCGGGTATTCCTCGCCTGCTCGTCGCTCCCCAGATCCGTGCCGCTTCGGCCGCCCACCGCGCGGCGCCGGCGTCCTACGCGCCGACGGCGTCGCCCCGCTCGGTCGGCTTACGCCGCGACCCCGGATGCCACGGCATCCATGTCCCGAAAAAGGCGGCTCGAGCACCCTGAAGGCCGCACGATCCGGGACACGACCCCACCGAGACCGGGACGGGGCGCTCACGCGCGGAGCGCGCACCCCGCGAACGAGATGTGCCCCGGATCCCGGGCAGCCCACCGCCACCAGGGATCCGGGGCACGGTCCGCTCGCCGAGGCGGTAAGGGGCACCTCGGCGAGCGGGGCGCGTTCCGAGCGAACGGAACGGGCACGTGCCGCACCGCCCCGGGGCTCGCGCTCCCGGGGCGGCGGGGATCAGAGGCCCTGGGCCAGGCGGTAGTACGCCTGGTTCCAGCGCAGCTCGCTCTGGAAGCCGCGGACCGTGGTGTCGTCGTCGATCACGACGAGCTCGGTCTTCGCGATCTCGGCGAAGTCGCGGAACACCTCGATGCCCACGGCCGTCGTCATGACGGTGTGGTGAGCGGCACCGGCGGCGAGCCAGCAGCCGGCCGAGGTCGCGAAGTCGGGGGCGGGCTTCCAGACCGCGCGGCCCACGGGCAGCTTCGGCAGGTCGGGCGCGTCGACGTTCTCGACGACGTTGGCCACCAGGCGGAAGCGGTCGCGCATGTCGCTCATCGCGACGACGAGCGCGGGACCCGCGTCGGCGGTGAAGACCAGGCGCACCGGGTCGTCCTTGCCGCCGATGCCGAGCTCGTGGATCTCGAGGCGAGGCTTCTTCGACGTCAGCGAGGGCGAGACCTCGAGCATGTGCGCGCCGAGGATGCGCTCCTGCCCGGGGACGAGGTCGTAGGTGTAGTCCTCCATGAGCGAGGCACCGCCGGGAAGGCCCGCGCCCATCACGTTCGCGACGCGCACGAGGATCGCCGTCTTCCAGTCGCCCTCGGCGCCGAAACCGTACCCCTCGGCCATGAGGCGCTGCACCGCGAGACCCGGCAGTTGCTTGAGCGCGCCGAGGTCTTCGAACGAGGTGGTGAAAGCGCCGAAGCCACCTTCCTCGAGGAACGAGCGCAGGCCCAGCTCGATCGCCGCACCGTCGCGCAGCGACTGGTGGCGCGCGCCCCCGGGGAGGAGCTCGTCGACGACGTCGTAGCTGTCGACGTACTCCTGCACGAGCGCGTCGACATCGGCATCCGACGCCGCCTCGACGGCCTCGACGAGCTCATTGACGCCCCACGTGTTGACCTGCACGCCGAAACGCAGCTCGGCCTCGGTCTTGTCGCCCTCGGTGACGGCGACGAAGCGCATGTTGTCGCCGAAGCGCGCGAGCTTGAGGGTGCGGGCGGCGGTCCAGCCGGCGGCGGCGCGCTCCCAGTCCTCGATCTGCTGGCGCACGGCCGGGTTGGAGACGTGACCGACGACGGTCTTGCGCGCGACTCCCAGACGCGTCTGGATGTACCCGAACTCGCGGTCGCCGTGGGCGGCCTGGTTGAGGTTCATGAAATCGAAGTCGATGTCGTTCCACGGCAGCTCGACGTTGGCCTGCGTGTGCAGGTGCAGCAGCGGCTTCTGGAGGGCGTCGAGCCCCGAGATCCACATCTTCGCGGGGCTGAAGGTGTGCATCCAGGCGATCACGCCGATGACGTCGTCGCGGCCGTTGATCTCCAGCGCCATGCGTCGGATGCTGTCGGAGTCCTTCAGCACGGGCTTCCAGACGACCTTCACGGGCAGGCCGTTCAGGCCCTCGACGACGGCCTGCGACTGCTCGGCGACCTGCTTCAGCGTCTCTTCGCCGTAGAGGTTCTGGCTGCCGGTGACGAACCAGACCTCGTAGCCGCCGAGGTCGTTCTTGAGGGGAGTGCGGGTCATGTCTTTTCCTTCGTGAGGGGTCTTCAAAGGGATGCCACGGCGGCGGCCTCGACGGCGAGCCCGGCGCGATAGCGGTCGAGGTAGGACGAGAAGCCGGCGACATCGGCGGGTTCGGGCTCGGCGGTGACGATCGGGGCGGTGGCGAACACCGTCTCGCGCAGCCACGTGTCGAGGTCGCGACCCGACTCGTCGGCGACATAGGCCGCGAGCACGGCCATGCCCCACGCGCCGCCCTCGGAGGCCGTCTCGGCGACGGCGACGGGTGCGTCGAGAGCCGCCGCGAGGAAGCGCTGGGCCACTCCCGCGGTGCGGAACATGCCGCCGTGCGCGTACATCTTGTCGAGCTGCACGCCTTCGCCGTGGAGCACGTCCATGCCGAGCGCGAGCGTGCCGAAGACGCCGTACAGCTGCGCGCGCATGAAGTTCGGCAAGGTCAGGCGGCTGTCGGGCGTGCGCACCACGAGCGGGCGCCCCTCGTCGAGGCCCGCGATGGGCTCTCCGGCGAGGTGGTTGTAGGCGAGGAGCCCGCCGGCGTCGGCCTCGCCGTTCAGCGCCGCCTCGAAGAGCGCCGTGTACGTGGCATCCGGCGTCACCGGGGTGCCGGCCGCGGCGGCGAACGCGGTGAACATGTCCGCCCAGGCGGCGAGCTCGCTCGCGCCGTTGTTGCAGTGGACCATGGCGACCGCATCGCCCGACGGCGTCGTGACGAGGTCGAGCTCGTGGTGCACCCGGCTCAACGGGCGTTCGAGCACGACCATCGCGAAGATGCTCGTGCCGGCACTGACGTTGCCCGTGCGGGGAGCGACGGCGCAGGTTGCGACCATGCCGGTGCCCGCGTCGCCCTCGGGAGGAGCGAACGGGATGCCGGGACGCAGGGTTCCGGTCGGGTCGAGGAGCTGGGCTCCCTCCGGCGTGAGGGCGCCCGCGGCCGTACCCGCGACGAGCACCTTCGGCAGCAGGGCTTCGAGGGCGGGGATCCGCCCGGCGGCGAGCGCGTCGTAGCGGGCGACGAGCTCGGCGTCGTAGTCGCGGGTCGCGGAGTCGATGGGGAACATGCCCGAGGCATCCCCCACGCCCAGCACCTTCTCGCCGGTGAGCTTCCCGTGCACGTAGCCGGCGAGGGTGGTGAGGAAGCGGATCTCGGGCACGTGGGGCTCGGCATCGACGACGGCCTGGTGCAGGTGCGCGATCGACCACCGCAGCGGGATGTTCACGCCCAGTAGCTCGGTGAGCTCGGCGGCCGCGACACCGGTGTTGGTGTTGCGCCACGTGCGGAAGGGGGCGAGCAGCTCGCCCTCGGCGTCGAACGCGAGGTAGCCGTGCATCATCGCCGACACACCCATCGCGGCGTAGCGCTCGGGAGTGACGCCGAAGCGCTGCTGCACGTCGGCGACCAGTGCGGCGTACGCGGCCTGCAGGCCCGACCACACGGCATCCAGCGAGTAGGTCCAGAGCTTGTCGGCGTAGACGTTCTCCCACTCGTGGGATCCGGTCGCCAGCACCTCGGCATCGGGGCCGATCAGGCACGCCTTGATGCGGGTGGAGCCGAGCTCGATGCCGAGGCTGGCCCGGCCGTCAGTGATGTGCGCGTTCATCGGCGGTCGTCCGTGCTCTGTCCGTAGACGTTCTGGTAGCGGTTGTAGAGGGCGTCGATCTTGTCCTGCGGGATCGGGATGAGCGGGCCCGCCTCGCGCGCGATGTGCACGGTACGGGCGACGTCTTCGAGCATGACGGCGGCCTTCACGGCATCCTTCGCGTTCGTGCCGATCGTGAAGGGGCCGTGGTTCTGCATGATGACGCCGCGCGAGCGGTGGCCGCGCAGGGTCTCGACGATGCCGCGACCGATCGAGTCGTCGCCGATGATCGCGAAGGGGCCGACCGGGATGGGACCGCCGAACTCGTCGGCCATCGCCGTGATGACGCAGGGGATCTCTTCGCCGCGGGCCGCCCACGCGACGCCGTAGGTCGAGTGCGTGTGCACGACGCCGCCGACCTCGGGCATGTGGCGGTACACGTAGGCGTGGGCCGCGGTGTCGCTCGAGGGGCTGCGCTCGGAACCGGGGGTGCCGGGGCTGGCGTTGCCGTCGAGGTCGCAGAGGATCATGTTCTCGGGAGCGAGGTCGTCGTACGAGACGCCGGACGGCTTGATCACGAAGAGGTCGGCACCGGGCACGCGACCCGAGACGTTGCCGCCGGTCCAGACGATGAGGTTGTAGCGCACGAGCTCGGCGTGCAGCTTGGCGACGTCGGCGCGCACGGCGTCGATCGCCTGCTGCACCTCGGGCGTGAACGGGGCGGCGTCGGACACGCGGTCTCCTTCGACGGTGGTTCGGGTGGCGGGGCGCGGCGCCCTCGCGTCGCAATGTTACCGGTAACATCGCCGCGGCGCGAGAGCTTCATGAGCCGAACTCCTGAGCGATCGACGAGCCCGCCCGCCCCACCCGACGATTTCGAGGCTTCCCCGCAGCCTCGACCCCGAAACTCAGGAGTTTCGCTCGGTCACCGACCCGTGTCGCGAGCGGAGACCACCCGCAGGGGCCGTGGAATCCCGCACCACCAACTCCGGCTCCGCCGGGAGCTCCGCCGCATGCCCGAGCACAGCGGCCACCGCGTACTCGGCCTCGCCCTCGACGTCGAGGCGCACCGTGGTGAGCGCGGGCGTGTAGAAAGCGGCATCCGGGTTGTCGTCGAACCCGGTCATCGAGACGTCCATGGGAACGCGCACCCCTCGCGCAGCGAGACCGGCGACGAGCCCCAACGCCATCTGGTCGTTGGCGACCGCCACAGCCGTGGCCCCCGCGGCGACCCGCGCGGCGACCTCAGCCGCAAGCGCCGAGCCCGAGGCCGCGCTCCAATCCCCCTCGACACGGCCGACGAGCGACAGCCCCCGACGGGTCACGGCGTCGGCGACCCCCGCGGTGCGGGCGAGGGCTTCGCGCCAGTCGGAGGGCCCGGCGAGCTCGACGATCGAGCGATGTCCGAGGTCGGCGAGATGATCCACGACGAGGGCAGCCGCATCGCGTTGGCGGGTGCCCGAGGCGCCGTACAGCGGCACGATCGGCACGTCGTACCCCTCGAGAGGAGTCACCCCGTGCGCTGCGACCAGCACGACCCCGTCGACTCCCTGGGCGAGCAGGTGCCGCACCGCGGCGTCGATGTCGGCGGGGTCGTCGGAGTCGGTGTACGCGGTCGAGATCCACCGCCCGCGCGCCCGCGCCGCCCGTTCGAGAGCGGCGATGCCCGCCGAGGGCCCGTGCAGGACGGCATCGGATGCCACGACCCCCACCGTGCGCGTCAGACTCGTGCCGAGCGCTCGCGCGGCATTGTTCACGCGGTAATCGAGGTCGGCCACCGCGGCGAGAACGCGCTCGCGCGTGCTGTCACGGATGCCGGCGTAGCCGTTGAGCACACGCGAGACGGTCTGCGTCGAGACCCCCGCGGCGGCCGCGACCTCGCGCACGCCGATGCGCTTGCCCCCGACCTCGCCGCTCATGGTCCCTCACAGTAGCGGCGCGCACCCCCCTCGGCTCACCGGCGCCGCTCGCTGTGCGATGGCGCGATGCCACCGCGCACCGGCATCCGCCATCGCGGGCGCAGGCAGACGAAGGCGGGTCATGGCGCGACGGTAGAAGCAGGACGACTCCGACAGGCGATCGAGAACGTCCACGCCACCCTCGATGAGACCGCTCCCGTAGACGGGGCGAACCCGCCGACGCCCCCCTTACAAGACGCCGACGGGCCCGCGTCTACTCTCGCGCACGAAGGGCGGCGATTGACTCGTAGTTGCGGCGGATCAGCTCGCGGTGGTTTGATTCGACCGCGCGTGTCGTCGCGACCGTCCATTCGATCGGACCACCCGCGAGAACGCCCGCGGCCTGTCTCGCCGCGCCGAGGGCGACATACTCCCCCGCGGCCGGCACGACGATGTCGGCGTCGAACACCTCGGCGGCGATCCGCGCGACACCCGCATTGGCTGCCGCCCCGCCGACGAGCAGGATCCGCCGCACCTCGACGCCCTGCGCCTGGATCGCCTCGAGTCCGGCCGCCAGCCCGCTGAGCATGCCCTCGATCGCGGCGCGAGCCAGGTTCGGTCGGTTCGTGGATGCCAGGGTCAGCCCGTTCAGGGAGGCTTTGGCGTTCGGGAGATTGGGCGTGCGTTCCCCTTCGAACCAGGGAACGAGCACGACACCGCCGGCGCCCGGCTCGGCCTGCAGAGCGAGGGCGCCGAGCTCCTCGTGGGTCACGCCGAGGAGACCCGCGATCGCGTCGAGCACGCGCGCCGCGTTCAGCGTCGCGACGAGCGGCAGGAAACGGCCGGTCGCATCTGCGAAACCGGCGACGGCGCCCGTCGTGTCACGCGTGGGGGCCTCGGCGACGGCGAACACCGTGCCCGACGTCCCCAGCGACACCACGACATCGCCCGGACCCGCCCCCAATCCCAGAGCGGCGCCGGCGTTGTCGCCCGCACCGGGACCGACCAGTGCGCCACCCGTCAACGTGCCGGCGCTGTCCCAGGGCCCCAACACGCGCGGCAGCAGCGCATCGTGGCCGAGAGCGCGACGGAAGAGGTCGAGGTCGTAGCCGTCGGCGCCCCAGTAGGCGGTGCCCGACGCATCGGAGCGGTCGGTGACCAGCTCCTCGAGAACGGCGTTCCCCGGGCCGAAGCCGCGCAGACGCCAGGTCAACCAGTCATGCGGGAGCGCGACGGCGGCGACGCGCGCGGCGTTGTCGGGCTCGGCGTCGCGCAACCAGCGCAGTTTGGTGCCGGTGAACGAGGCGACCGGCACGGCTCCCGTGCGCTCGGCGAACGCCTCCGCGCCCACCTCGTCGATGAGGTCGCGAGCGGCCTGCGCAGACCGGGTGTCGTTCCACAGCAGCGCGTCGCGGATCACCGCGCCCTCCGCATCCAGGACGACCATGCCGTGCTGCTGACCCGCGATCGACACGGCCGCGACGTCGTCGAGACCGCCGGCCTGGGCGATGGCATCCTGGAGCGCCCTCCACCAGGCCTCGGGGTCGACCGAGGTCCCGGCGGGGTGCGAGGCGCGCCCCTCGCGCACGAGCTTCCCGGTCTCGGCGTCGACGACGACGACCTTGCACGACTGCGTCGACGAGTCGACTCCCATGACGAGCGCCATGCTCTGCCCTTCTGTCCGCCACGCCTTCGTCGGCGCGGCTCGTGTGGTTTTGTCTCTGGGCCGCAGCCCGTAACGCGCCGGGCCGGGGCCGGGGCCCTGCCCGAGCCCCAACCCCTCCGTTGAGTGTCCAAAACACCCGGAGTGATTTCGAAATCGTCCGGGTGTTCTGGACACTCAACGCGGGTGCGCGGCGCCGGAACGGGCGTGATGCCCGCGCCGACGGCGAGCCGGGACGGGCCTGGATGCCGCGGCATCCAGGCCCGAGAGGCTCAGCGCGCGCCGAGCAGGTGCTCGGTGGCGAGCTGCTGCAGGCGGACGAAGCCGAAGCCCTTGCCGCCGAGGTAGGCGTCGGTGTCGAAGTCCTCGTAGGCCGAGCGATCGGCGAGGAAGTCGTCGTAGGTCTCGCCCTCGTTGAGCGTCGGCTGGGCGAGTTCGGCGACCTTGGCGGCCTCGAGCGCCTCCTGCACCTCGGGGTCCGCGCGGAAGGCCGCGGCGCGCTCCTTGAGCAGCAGGTAGGTGTTCATGTTGGCCGAGACGGAGTCCCAGACACCCGTCTCGTCCTCGGTACGCGAGGGCTTGTAGTCGAAGTGACGGGGGCCGTCGTAGGAGGGCACGCCACCGGGGCCGCCGTTCTCGAGCAGGTCGACCAGGGCGAAGGCGTTGTGCAGGTCGCCGTGGCCGAACACGAGGTCCTGGTCGTACTTGATGCCGCGCTGGCCGTTGAGGTCGATGTGGAAGAGCTTGCCGTGATACAGCGCCTGGGCGATGCCGGCGGCGAAGTTCAGGCCCGCCATCTGCTCGTGACCGACCTCGGGGTTCAGGCCCACCAGCTCGGGACGCTCGAGCGAGTCGATGAAGGCGATCGCGTGACCGAGCGTGGGCAGCAGGATGTCGCCGCGGGGCTCGTTCGGCTTGGGCTCGATCGCGAAGCGGATGTCGTAGCCCTTGTCGGTGACGTAGTCGCCGAGCAGGTTGACGGCCTCGCGGTAGCGCTCGAGCGCCTGGCGGATGTCCTTCGCCGAGTCGTACTCGGCGCCCTCGCGGCCACCCCACATGACGAACGTCTTGGCGCCCAGCTCGGCGGCGAGGTCGAGGTTGCGCAGCACCTTGCGCAGAGCGAAGCGGCGCACCTGGCGGTCGTTGGAGGTGAAGCCGCCGTCCTTGAAGACGGGGGCGGAGAAGAGGTTGGTGGTGACCATCGGCGTGATGATGCCGGTGTCCTTCATCGCGCCCTTGAGCCGGTCGATCTGCTTCTGGCGCTCGGCGTCGGTGGAGCCGAAGGCGAAGAGGTCATCGTCGTGGAAGGTCAGGCCGTAGGCGCCAAGTTCGGCGAGCTTCTCGACGACATGCACGACGTCGAGGGGCTCACGCGTGGGGCCGCCGAAGGGGTCGGTGCCGTTGTAGCCGACGGTCCAGAGTCCGAACGAGAACTTGTCATCGCGGGTGGGGGTGGGCATTCCTGCTCCTTCGCATGGACGCACGGGCACGCGGTGACGCACCTCGGGTTTGTTGGTGCTCACAACATATACCCCGGATGCCGTGGCGTCCAGCGCTCGGCTCAGATTCCCAGGGCCGAGTCCACGACGGCGAACACCGCGGGATCCCAGGTGAGGGCGCGCTCCCAGGGCAGCCCGAATCCGTCGGCGAAGAAGATGCTGTGAACGTGGTCGGGGAACGAGTGCCGGTCGATGACGGGCGCCACCTCGAGGGGGACGTCGTCGGCCCGGCCGCTTCGCAGCGAGACCAGCCCGTCGTGCGGCCAGAGCTGCGCGGGCTCGGTCGCGGCCGCGAAGTGACCCGCGCCGATCGCGGTGGCGGGGATGCCGTCGAGCACACCCGCCTGCGTCTGATTCCACCCCCGCAGGAAACGGCGCGACACCTGCTCGGCCGCCCCTTGCGAGTTGGCCGCCGCGTACGCGAGCGCCTGCTCGAGGATCGCCGTCGTCGCGGGGTCGCCGTGGGCATCGGCCGGGGTGAGGTCTCCCGCCACGGCGTCGCCGAGGACGGCACCGTCCCACGGCGTTCCCAGCGTCACGAGCCGATCGATGCGCGGTCCGTCGGTTCGGAGCTCGCGGATCGCCGCCCGAGAGAACAGTCCGCCCATCGAGTGGCCGACGAGATCGACGCTCCCGAGCCCGTGCTCGTCGCGGAGCCAGCGGACGAACGCGGCGAGCGCGACACCCGCGTCGTCGACGGCCCCGACCGCGTTGACCGTCACCTCGGCCGGCAGGACGAGGGGCACGTCGTCGAAGCCCTGCCACCCGGCATCCCGCTCGACCGTCCCCACGCCCATCCGGGCGGGAGCGGTGAAGACCGCGACGCCGGCGGAGACGAAGTGATCGCGCAGAGCGGTGAGCGTGTTGCCCGCGGCCAGGCCCGTCGCCGCGGCGCGTTCCGGGTCGGTGTATGGCGTGACGGCGGCGCCGCCGGAGACGAGGACGACGGCATCTGCCACGGAGACTCCTTCGCGGTTCGGATCCCGCTCAGCGCGGGAGCGCGTCTTCGATCGCGGCGACGACCTCGGGGGCGTCGGGCTGCGTACGCGGGCTGAAGCGGGTCACTCGCCCGTCGGGGGCGACGACGAACTTCTCGAAGTTCCACGAGATGCGGCCGGTCTTGCCCTCGGCATCCGGGGTCGAGGTCAGCTCTTTGTAGAGCGGATGGGCGTTGCGCCCGTTGATCTTCACCTTCTCTGACATCGGGAACGTCACGCCCCACGTCGCGGAGCAGTACTCGGCGATCTTGTCGTCGTCGCTGAGCTCCTGCAGGAACTGGTTGCTGGGGAAGCCGATGACCGTGAAGCCGCGGTCACCGTACTGCTTGTGCAGCGCCTCGAGGGTTTCGTACTGACCCGCGAGACCACAGCGCGAAGCGACGTTCACCACCAGGGCGGCCTTGCCGTCGGTCAACGCGCCGAAGGTCGTCTGCTCGCCGCGGATGGTCGTGATCGGGATGCCGGAGAGGTCCATGCTCCGATCCTGGCACCGTCCGCTTTGCCCGGGGTGGAAATCCCGGCGCCCGGCGCGCCGATCCGGGGCGGCGCCCCGCACCAGGCCGCGCCCCGCGCCGGGCCCGCGCCCCGCGCCAGGCAGCGCCCCGCGCCAGGCGGTGCCCCGCACCAGGCCGCGCCCCACCCAGGCCGCGCCCCACCCAGGCCGCGCCCAGCACCAGGCCGCGCCCCGCCCCGTGCAGCGCCCCGCGCATAAACGCGATCCGCGCGCGGAAACACGTGGACACCGCGTTTTTGCGGGCGGATCGCGTTTCTGCCGAATCAGCGCGGAGCCGAGGCTCGGCCGGAGCGGCGCGCAGCCGCGCCGCGGCGTTCGCCCGTGGCACAGTGGTCCCATGGTGATCGCGGGCAGCCGGGGCGACGGCATGCGCCGCGCCAACCTCGCGCTCGTGCTGCGCACGGTGCATCGCGAGGGCCCCCGCTCCCGCGCCGCCCTCACCGAGGCGACGGGACTCAACCGCTCGACCATCGCCGACCTCGTGGGCGAATTGCAGCGCGCGGGACTCGTCGTCGAGCGCGCGTCCGACGCCCAGGGCCGGGTCGGCCGACCGTCGCCCATCGTGGCGCCGGACCCCCGTGTCGTCGCCCTCGCGGTCAACCCCGAGGTCGACGCGCTCGACGTCGGCGCGATCAGCCTGGACGGCACCGTCGTCGTGCGGGAACGCATCGAGCAGACTGCCCTGCTGACCCCGAGGCGCGTCGCCGAACTCGTCGCCGATCGTCTGTCGGCGTGGCACCGCGGACCGCTCGCGGACACCCGGATCGTCGGGGTGGGCGCCGCCGTCCCCGGGCCGGTCCGCGCGTCGGACGGCGTCGTCCGCGAGGCGCCCCACCTCGGCTGGATCGAGGCGCGGATCGGCGTCATGCTCGCCGACGCCACCGGCTTCCGCGCCCACGTCGGCAACGACGCGGCCCTCGGCGCCCTCGCCGAGTACCTCTTCGGGGCCGCGCGTGGCGCGCACGACGTCGTCTACCTCAACGGCGGAGCGAGCGGCATCGGCGGCGCGGTGATCGTCGGCGGCGTCCCGCTCGGCGGCGAGGGCGGGTACGCCGGGGAGTTCGGCCAGAACCGGCCCGGCATCGCCGACACGGCCGACCGGCGCGCACCCGACGGCGTGCTCGAAGACGAGGTCAGCCGCGCCTTCCTGCTCGCGGCCGTGGGCCTCGAGGGCGGTGACGATGCGGCCCTCGCTGCCGCCCTGGCATCCACCACCGACCCCGCCGCTCATGCTGAAGTCGCCCGGCAGCGGCGCATCCTCGCGACGGCGCTCGCGAACGCCGCCAACGTGTTGAACCCGGCGGTGATCGTGCTGGGCGGGTTCCTCGCGGTCCTGGCCGCTCGCGACCTCGACGCCCTCGACGCCGCCGTGCGCGCCCAGACCGTCCCGGCCTGCGCCGAGGGTCTGCGCCTCGCCGTCGCCGAGCTGGGTGAGGACCGCCTGCTCGTGGGCGCGGCCGAGGCGGTGTTCGAGGCGCAGCTCTTCCCGGGACGCTGAGCGCCGCGGCGAACACGTCGGCGTACCGGCCCCGATGTCGGCGGCGCGGTGCAAGATGGAGGCGTGACCCAACGACGTGACGCCGGCACCACCTGGTCGGGCAACCACCGCTACCGCGCGACCGAAGTGCTGCTGCCCGGCGACGTCGACGAGCTCGCCGAGGTGGTGGCATCCGCCCCCACTCTGCGCGTCCAGGCCACGCGGCACACCTTCAACGACGTGGCCGACTCCGACGCGTCCCTGGTGTCGCTCGAACGCCTCCCGGCGCGGGTCGAGATGGTGGGCGACCGCGTGCGCGTCGAGGGACTCGTCACTTT
The DNA here is from genome assembly GCF_031453395.1 of Microbacterium sp. SORGH_AS_0454. Classification (NCBI taxonomy): domain Bacteria; kingdom Bacillati; phylum Actinomycetota; class Actinomycetes; order Micrococcales; family Microbacteriaceae; genus Microbacterium; species Microbacterium sp. SORGH_AS_0454. Next base: position 756,870 of record NZ_JAVIYS010000001.1, read on the forward strand.
CGCGCAACTCGCGCCTGTCATCGAGGCCGAGGGGCGGGCGCTGCACAACCTCGGCTCGCTCCCCCACATCTCGATCGTGGGGGCCACCGCCACCGGTACCCACGGCTCGGGCGTGCGCAACGGAAACCTCTCCAGCGCCCTCCGCGCCGTCGAGATCATGGATGCCGACGGCCGCACGCACCGTATCGATCACACGCACGAGTGGTTCGGCGCCGCCGCCCTCAGCCTCGGCGCCCTCGGCGTCGTCACCGCCGTCGAGCTGCGGACCGAACCCACGTACGAGGTCACGCAGCAGGCCTACACCGGCGTCGCCTGGGAAGACATCGTCGGAGACATCGAGGGGGTGTTCGGCGGCTCGCGCAGCGTGAGCGTCTTCACGACCTGGGGCAATCCCGAGCACGACCTCGTGTGGGCGAAGAGCGACGATGGCGCACCGTCGTGGGTCGAGGAGATCGGCGGCCGAGCAGTCGGCGACGACATCCACCTCGGCCGCATCCGCACGGTCGACAACACCACCCCGCGCGGCACGCCCGGCCCGTGGCACACGCGCCTTCCGCACTTCCGTGCCGACGCCCTGCCGAGCGATGGCGACGAGATCCAGAGCGAGTACTTCGTGCCCCTCGCCTCCGCGCGCGAGGCCCTGGCAGCCGTGCGAACCCTCGCCTCGGCGTTCGACGATCAGCTGCTCGTGACCGAGCTGCGCACGGTCGCGGCCGACGAACTGTGGCTGAGCCCGGCGTACCAGCGCAATGTCATGGTCATCCACTTCACGTGGCGCAACGACACCGACGGCGTCCTGGCGGTGCTCCCCGCGATCGAGCAGGCGCTCGCACCCTTCGACGCCCGCCCGCACTGGGGCAAGGCGTTCACGATGCCCGGCGAGCGGATCCTGTCGACCCTCCCCCGCTCGGACGACTTCCTCGCCGTGGCGCGAGAGATCGACCCGCGCGGTGTCTTCCGCAACGACTACCTGCGACGGACCCTGGGCTTGTAGCCCGGGACGGGCCCGCGCAAGCTCAGCAATCCGCACAAAATCAGCCCCAAGGCCCGAACCCGACTGAGCTTGCGCAAATCCCAGAGGATGCGCAACGCCCGCACTCGGTGCCCGCGCACACTCAGCAATCCGCACAAAGTCAGCCGCAAGGCCCGAACCCGGAGTGAGCTCGCGCAAATCCCAGAGGATGCGCGACGCCTACACTCGGCGCCCGCACACACTCAGCAACCCACACAAAATCAGCCCCAAGGCCCGAAACCCGACTGAGTTTGCGCAAATCCCGGAGGATCCGCGACGCCCACACTCGGCGCCCGCACACACTCAGCAATCCGCACAAAGTCAGCCGCAAGGCCCGAATCCGGAGTGAGCTTGCGCAAATCCCGCAGGATGCGTGACGCGCCCGCCCAGAACCGCGAAGGCGACGCCGCCCACCGCGGCGCCGCCTGCGTGGCATCCGGGATCAGCGGCTGGAGTAGCCGCCGTCGATGGGGAGCGAGACGCCCGAGATCATGCCGGCACCGTCGCCGAGCAAGAAGACGATGGGGGCGGCGATGTCGTCCTCGGTGGCCCACTTGTGCAGCGGCATGGCCTCGAGGAAGGGGCCCTCGATGTCGGGGCGCCCCCAGTACCAGGCCGACATCGGCGTCATCACGACCGTCGGGTTCACGCTGTTCACACGGATGCCGTAGCCGCCGAGCTCGAGTGCCGAGACGCGCGTGATGTTGTCGAGCGCCGCCTTCGACGACCCGTACGAGATGTGGCCGGTCAGGGCGACTAGGCTCGCCTGGCTCGAGACGTTGACGATCGCACCCCCCTTGCCGACGCGGATCATCTCGCGCGAGGCGTACTTGGTGACCAGCAGCGAGCCGCGCGCGTTGATGCTCATGACCTTGTCGAAGACATCGATGTCGGTCTCCATCGGTGTGGCGATCTCGCCTCCCCAGCCTCCGCAGTTGACGACGCCGTACAGGTCTCGTCCCTCGATCGCGGTGCGGATCTGCTCCTCCGACTCGAGGTCGAAGACGACGGGCTCGGCTCCGGTCTCGGCGGAGATCGCGGCGACGCTGTCGGCGTCGCGACCGGCGGCGAGCACCGTCGCTCCGGCGGCGACGAGATGGCGGACGGTCGCTCCGCCGATGCCGCCGCCGGCTCCGGTGACGAGGATGGTGCGATCGGTGAATTCGGTCATGGAGGGCTCTTTCGAAGGTCCTGGAGGCGAGGACGACGGCGATGTCGTCGCGGCCCATGATAACCACAGAATCACGCGGATGACTTCGGTGTCATGACGAATTGATCACGGGTGTTGACACCGGTGTCACGGTGGGCTTAGCGTAACCGGAGTTCGACCGGCGATCGCTCGCCGGAACCGCTTCATGGACGCAGCACACTCGACGTGCGGCGTCCCCGGAAGGACCACACCGCCGTGACCCCCACCTCGGAGAACGCCGCGCCGATCACGGCCGCAGCCGCGCACCTCGACGACCTCGTCGAGCGTGCACGGCAGCTGGTGGCCACCGGCGAGCGTCGCGTGCTGGGTCTGTGCGGAACGCCCGGCGCGGGCAAGTCCACCGTGAGCGACGCCCTCCTCGCCGCTCTCGGCGACGACGCTGTCCTGGTCGGCATGGACGGCTTTCACCTCGCCAACGAGGAACTCCTCCGGCTCGGCCGACGCGACCGCAAGGGTGCGCCCGACACCTTCGACGTCGACGGCTACGTCGCCCTGCTCGATCGCATCCGCGCCGGTCACGCCGTGTACGCCCCGCGCTTCGACCGCCGACTCGAGGAGTCCATCGGCTCGGCGGTCCTCGTGCCCGCCGACGTGCCGCTCGTCATCACCGAGGGCAACTACCTCCTGCACGACGAGTTCGGGTGGGATGCCGTGGCTCCCCGCCTCGACGAGGTGTGGTTCCTCGACATCGAGGCGCACGCCCGCCGCGAACGACTCATCGCACGCCGCCTCTCCCACGACCATCCCCACGACGAGGCCGTCGCCTGGGTCCGCGAGGTCGACGAGCGCAACGCGCTCGTCGTCGAACGCGGCCGCCACCGCGCCGATCTCGTCGTCACCGTCTCCGATGCCCCCGTCGGTCCCCACGAAGGAGCTTCCTCATGAGCACCACCACGACCGTGCCCGTGCTGCAGGCGCGCGGCCTGTCGCGTCAGTTCGGATCCGTCCGCGCCCTCAACGACGTGGACTTCGAGGTCTACCCCGGTGAGGTCACCGCGTTGATCGGCGACAACGGCGCCGGCAAATCGACCCTGGTGAAGGCCCTCTCGGGCAACCTCGCGGTCGATGAGGGCGAGATCCTCTTCGACGGCAAGCCGATCGACATGTCGAACCCTCAGATCGCATCGTCGCTCGGGATCGAGACGGTCTACCAAGACCTCGCTCTCGCGCCCCACCTCGACCCGGTGCAGAACATGTACCTCGGCCGCGAGATCCGTCGCCCCGGTGTAGCGGGGGCCCTGGGCTTCATGAAGACCAAGGACATGGCGAAGGCCTCCCGCGCGGCGTTCGACGAGCTCGGCGCCACGGTGCGTTCCCTCACCTCGCCCGTCGGCGAGATGTCGGGCGGTCAGCGTCAGGCGATCGCGATCGCCCGCGCCGTGCACTGGGCGTCTCGCGTGGTGTTCCTCGACGAGCCGACCGCGGCCCTCGGCGTCCGCCAGACCAAGAACGTCCTCGAGACCATCCGGCGCGTCCGCGACAAGGGCATCGCCGTCGTCTTCATCTCGCACTCGATGCCGCACGTCATTGACGTGTCGGACCGCATCCAGGTGCTGCGCCTAGGCACCCGAGTCGCGAACGTCGACGCCAAGAACACCTCCATGGAAGAACTCGTCGGGCTCATGACCGGCGCCGTCACGAAGGACGACCAGAAGTGAGCCTCAAGACTCCCCCCACCGAGACCGTCGCGATCGGCACGTTCGACGACAACAAGAAGACGAACCCCGTCGTCGCGGCCCTGCGCACCCAGGCGTTCCAGATCCTCCTGGTGCTGCTGGCGATCATCATCGTCTTCAGCATCATCGCCCCCGACTCGTTCGCGCAGTGGTCGAACTTCCGCCTCATCATCCAGAACGCCTCGATCCTCGCCGTGCTCGCGGTGGGCATGACCTACGTGATCATCACCGCGGGCATCGACCTCTCGGTGGGGTCGGTGCTGGTGTTCTCCGGCGTCGTCTCGGCACTCGCCATGAGGGCGATGGGCGGAGAGGGCTGGGGCGTCGCGACCGTCGGAATCATCGTCGCCGTCCTCAGCGGCGTGTGCTGGGGCCTGTTCAACGGCTTCCTCATCGCCAAGGCCAAGATCCCGCCGCTCATCGTGACCCTCGGCTCGCTCGGCATGGCGCTCGGTCTCGCCCAGATCCTCACCGGCGGCGTCGACATCCGCGACGTCCCCACGGTCCTCACCGTCTCGATCGGCTACGGCAACGTGTTCGGGTCCGTCCCGATCATCAGCGTCATCGCGCTGGTCGTCGTTCTGATCGGCGCGGTCGTGCTGCACTTCACGCGCTTCGGTCTCTACACGCTGGCCGTGGGCTCGAGCGAGATCGCCGCCCGCCGGGTCGGCGTGAAGGTCGACGCGCAGTTGATCAAGATCTACACGATCTCCGGCGCCCTGGCCGGGCTCGGCGGCATCCTGTCGCTCTCACAGTTCTCGACCACCGCGATCGCGGGTCAGTCGCAGACCAACCTGAACGTGATCGCCGCCGTCGTCATCGGCGGAACCTCGCTCTTCGGCGGCGTCGGCACGATCATGGGCACCGTCGTCGGCCTGTTCATTCCCGCGGTGCTGCAGAACGGCTTCGTCATCACCGGCGTGCAGCCCTTCTGGCAGCAGGTCGCGGTGGGCGCCGTGCTGATCGCGGCGGTCTACGTCGACCAGGTCCGCCGGACGGCCGCGACCCGCGGTAATTCGCAAGGCCTCTGGCGCAAGTTCCTCAGCGGAGGCCGGCGCGGCTGAACCGCTGCGGCATCCCTTCCCTCTCAACCCCTTACCAACCCGAACAAAGAACGGTGAACACAATGAAGTGGAACAGCAAGGCGACCGCCCTGACGGTCTTCGGTGTGGCGGCGACCCTGACCCTCGCGGGCTGCTCAGGCGGCTCGGCTTCGGGCGGTGCGTCCGGCCGGTGCCGATGGCTACAAGATCGCGTTCGTGCAGGGCGTCGCCGGAGATGAGTTCTACATCTCCATGCAGTGCGGCATCCAGTCCGAAGCCGCCAAAGAAGGCGCCACCGTCACCACCCAGGGCCCCGAGAAGTTCGACCCCACCCTGCAGAAGCCGATCGTCGACGCCGTCGTCGCCTCCAAGCCCGACGCCCTCCTCATCGCCCCCACCGACGTCTCCGCCATGCAGGCGCCGATCGCCGCGGCCGAGGCCGCGGGCATCAAGGTCGTCCTCGTCGACACCACCCTCGAGGACCCCTCGGGAGCCGTGTCGCAGATCTCCTCCGACAACCAGGGCGGCGGAGCCGCGGCCTTCGAGGCCATCCAGAAGGCGAACCCCAACGGCGGCAAGGTGCTCGTCGTCTCCACCGACCCGGGTGTCTCCACCACCGACGCGCGCGCCCAGGGCTTCGAGGACGCGGTGAAGAAGGACTCGAAGTTCGAGTCGGTCGGGGTGCAGTACTCGCACAACGAGCCCTCCACAGCGGCCGAGATCGTCACGGCGGCGCTGCAGAAGGACCCCGACATCGTGGGCATCTTCGCCGCCAACCTGTTCGCCGCCGAGGGCTCCGCCACCGGCGTCCAGCAGGCCGGCAAGCAGGGCCAGGTCACCATCGTCGGCTTCGACGCCGGCCCCGCCCAGGTCAAGGCCCTCGAAGCCGGCACCGTCCAAGCCCTCGTCGCGCAAGAGCCCGCCACCATCGGCGAAGACGGCGTCAAGCAGGCCATCGCCGCCCTCAAGGGCGAAACCACCGAAGCCAAGATCCAGACCGGCTTCACCATCCTCACCAAAGACAACATCACCACCGACGGCAAGGACGCGGTCTACAAGTCCAGCTGCTGACGTCTGATCCCGGATGCCGGGACCCGGAGCGACTGCCCGGGTCCCGGCATCCACACTTCTCATCTCGGCCTGGGGCGGGTTCCGCACCAGACCCGCTCGCCCCTCCTCGACACACGGAGCCCCGCATGACCGACCTCACCGCCGCCGCCCTCCCCTCCCTCGCGGCGAACGTCTCCGTTCCGACGTACGACAGGTCGACCGTGCGCTCGCGCATCGTCCATTTCGGTGTGGGCGGCTTCCACCGGGCGCACGAGGCCATGTACCTCGACCGACTGCTCGAGGCCGGCCACACCGAGTGGGGTCTGTGCGGAGTCGGGGTCCTGTCGTTCGACGCGGCCATGCGCGACGCGCTGGCGACGCAAGACGACCTCTACACACTCGTCACCACCGCGCCCGACGGCACGTCTGCCGCGCGCGTGGTCGGCTCGATCATCGAATACCTCTTCGTCCCCGACGACCCCGAGGCCGTCGTCGCCAAACTCGCCGATCCCGACACCGCGATCGTCTCGCTCACCATCACCGAGGGCGGGTACGGCGTCGACGATGCGACGGGCGAGTACGCGCCGCGCGACGAGGCGACCCTCGCCGATCTCGACGGCGCCGTCCCTCCCCGCAGCGTCATGGGACTGCTCACCGAGGGTCTTCGTCGGCGCCGGGATGCCGGCATCCCGGCCTTCACCGTGATGTCGTGCGACAACATCCAGGGCAACGGACACGTGGCCCGTGCCGCCCTCCGCGGCTTCGCCGAGCGTCTCGACCCCGAGCTGGGTCGCTGGATCTCCAAGAACGTGTCATTCCCGAACTCGATGGTCGATCGCATCACCCCGGTCACCACCGACGAGACGCGCGCCGCGGTCGCCGAGGAGTTCGGCATCCGGGACCGCTGGCCCGTGAGAAGCGAGTCGTTCGAGCAGTGGGTGCTCGAAGACGACTTTCCCGCCGGCCGACCGCCGTTCGACGAGGTCGGTGTGCAACTCGTCGACGACGTCGAGCCCTACGAGCTGATGAAGCTGCGGCTGCTCAACGCCTCGCACCAGGCGATGAGCTATCTCGGGATCCTGTCGGGGGCGCGCTACGTGCACGAGGTGTGCACCGACCCGCTGTTCGTCGACTTCCTGCGGGGGTACATGCACGAGGAAGCGATCCCGACGCTCCGACCCGTGCCGGGCATCGACCTCGACGCGTATTGCGACCAGCTCCTCGCCCGCTTCGGCAGCGAGGCGATCCGCGACACCCTCGCGCGTCAGGTCGTGGACGGCTCCGACCGCCTGCCCAAGTTCCTGCTGCCCGTCGTCCGCGAACAGCTCGCCTCGGGCGGGAGCATCGATCACTGCGCCCTCGTGCTCGCGGGGTGGAGCGTGTTCCTCGAGGGCCGCACCGAGACGGGCGAGGAGACTCCCGCCGTCGACAGCCGCCTCGACGAGCTCCGCGCGATCGTCACCGATGATCCCGCTGCGCTCCTCGACTACGCCCCGGTGTTCGGTGACCTCGGTCGCGACGCCCGTCTGCGCGGGGCCTACCTGTCGGCCCGCGCATCGCTCGCCGAGCGCGGCGCCCGCGGCGCGATCGCCGCACTGACGGCCTGATCACCGCGCACGAGTCGCCGGGTCCCGCCCCTCAGTCGCGGGTGAGGCCCCGCAGGAATCCGGCGATCGCGTCGTGGAAGCGCGCGGGGTCCTGATTCGCCTCGTTGCAGTGACCGGTCGCGTCGAACGCGACGAGCTCGGCACCCGGATGCCGTTTCACGTAGGCGAGCGACCCGCTCACCGGCACCACCGGGTCGCGGAGGCTGTGCAGGATCAGCGTGGGCACCCGGGGTGCCGGACGCGGCCCGTCGACCCAGTTGAGCGCCGGAGCGTCCACCGCTTCGATCAGTCCCAGCGCCTTCGCGCCGAGGCTGCTGCCGAGGATGCGCATCGACGCGCCGGCGACCGAGCGCGGGAGGCGAGCACCCGCGACGGCGTTCTCGACGACGCGCGTCCAGTCGAGGGCGGGGGCGACGAGCACGAGGGCCGTGACCCGGTCGCGGTGCGCCGACTGCTCGAGCGCGAGCATCGCGATCGTCCCGCCCATCGACCACGCGACCAGCACGATCTCCCGCGCTCCCTGCTCGATCGCGTAAGAGATCGCATCGTCGACATCGCGCCACTCGCGCGTGCCGAGCGTCGAGGGGAGGGAGTCCGCGGGGGCGCACTCCTCGTCGCCGGCGTACGACACGACGAGCGACATCCAGCCCGCCTCCACGGCCGCCGGGGCGGAGCGCAGAGCGCCGTTGCGGCTCGAGCGCAGGCCGTGCACATGGATCGTCCATCGGCCGTCCGTGCTCTCGCGGTCGCCGATCTCCCAGGCCTCCGCGACACCGCCGCGGCGCAGGGGCACCGAGACATGGCGGGTGGGGCCGACCTCTTCGGGGGCGCCGATGCTCTGCGAGGTCCAGGTGGCGACGGCATCCCCGTCTTCGAGACCGTCCGGCCGCGACGCGAGCGCACGCATGACACGGTCCCTCTCGATGCGGAGCGGCTCGCCCACGACGACGTGCCGGCCGTCGTCGAGCCACAGACCGTAGGTTCCCGGCTCGCGGCTCTCCGGCGTGGCGGGCACGGTGACGGTGTCGCCCGCGAGCGTGATCGGGGCGTAGACCTTCGGCGCCTTGGGCGCGATGAGGCGGCGGGCGACGTAGCCGGCGAGGGCCGTGTGGGCGACGGCGACGGTCGCGGCGGCGACGCCGGTTCCGACGGCGAGGGAACGGATCATGAACGGGCTCCGGTGGTTCGGCGGGTTAGGTGGGCGTCGATGTCGTCGAGCAGGGCGCGCTGCGCGGGGGCGAGCGGCGTCGAGGTGGCGATCGCGTCGTCCTCGACGGCGACACGCAGGGCGTGCAGGCGCGTGTCGGTGACGGCGTCCGCGGGGAGCCCCGGGAACGAGTGCACACCGCGTTCGCGCGCGATCGGCTCGAGCCGCGCGAGCAGGTCCTCGCCCCGTCGACGGATCTTCGTCGTCGTGCGGGATGCCACGAAGATACCCACCACGAACGACACGACGCCGAGGTAGAACAGGGGGTCGAACAGTGCGCTGACCACGGCGTCGGGCTCGAAGAAACGCGTCAGCGTGAGATCGAGGATCTCGCTCAGACACCCGAGCACGATCCCGACGGCCCCGACGCGGAAGAACACGCGCGTTCTCGGCAGCGACCCGCGGGCCGAGCGCAACAGCAGCAGGCCGACGAGGGCGATGCCCGCCATGTGCAGCACCCCGTACGCCCAGGCCCCGGTGGAGGTCTCCGCCAAGTCCTCGAGGAAGCGGAACGAGGACGTCCCGCGCTCGGGCATCGCGACGAAGAAGACGACGGCGAAGAGGGCGGCGAGCAACCCGGGGAACCCCCACCGCAGCGTGCGGATGCGCGCCGTCACCGGAGCGGTTCCGGCCTGGATGCCGAGCCACAGCGCCATCATCGTGAGCACGTTCTGCACGAGCTTGAGGACGTTCGTGCCACCGAGCAGGCCGTCGAGAAGGCCGAGCGGGATGATCGTGCCCTGGGTGAGCAGGGCGATCGAGCCGACGAGTGCGGCAAGCCAGGCGATGCGCGCTCGGGGCTGACGCCAGGCGACCCGCGCCCGCAGCACGACCACGAGCAGCAGGCCTGCGAGCGCCGCGTCGATGAGCATCACGGTCACCACGACGACTCGGCCACCCTCGGCGAGGCGTACAGCAGACGGGCAATGCGGTGCGCGACGTGCTCGGCGACCAGCTCCGCCTCGTACTCGGGCGTGGTCAGTCGCGGGTTGTCGTGAGGCGAGACCGACGAGCGCTCGTGCAGGGCTCCCGAGCAGTGCGCGTCGTCGAGCAGGTGCCCCAGTTCGTGGGAGGCGGCGAACTGGCTGTAGATCACGGCATCCGAGGCTCGAACGTGGATGCTGCCCTCGCGCCGGTCGGCGAAATAGGTGAGGAAGCCGGTCAGCGTCCCCCACCCCGTGGTGTCGACCTCTCGCACGACGCGCAGGCGGATCTCCAGTGCCCGCTCCACCGCGTGGACGACCTCGTCGAAGGTCATTCCGGGGGTCAGGCCGGCGCGCTGAAGCGCGTGCTCCACGCGCGCGTGCACGCGATCGAGCGTCTTGTCCGTCTCCGTCATCTCCGTCCCCCCCTTACGGCCGATCATGTCGCGGGCGGCCTCCCGCGCAGGGAGTGGGCGATCGCGCGGAGGGCGTCGGGCGACATCTCGCCCAGGGCGCGGAACTGGATGCTGCTGGCTCCGGCTTCGCGCATGGCGTCGCGCAGCTCGAGCTCGGCATCGGTACGGTCGGTGACGGCGTCGTCGGTGTAGTCGGTGAGGTACTCGGTGGGGACGTCGGCCCACTGCGTGATGAGGCGAAGCACCTCCTCGTCGAGCACGACCGTGTTGGTGGCCGCGGCCAGCAGGGCACGGGCGCTCTCGGCCGACGCGGGATCGATCTCGTCGAGGTGATCGACGAGATCGCTCTCGCGGGCCGCCTGGCTGGCGACGAGCCGGCGGACTCGCGCGGCGAGCGGGCCCGCAGGAACCCGCATCTCGACCCGCGGAGCCGACTCGGGGTTCGCGACCTCTTCGGGGGACACTCCGAGGGCGGCGGCGAGCGCTTCGATGTCGTTGGTGTTGTAGGGCAGCGAGAAGCCGGCGCGCGACTGGTAGTAGCTCTTCGTCATTCCGGCGCGACTGATCAACTCACCCACCGTCAGGCCTTTCGCCCGACGCAGGCGGTCCACATTCGCCACCACTCGGCGGGAGTACCGCGAGGGTGGTCCGACGGCGCCGCGACCCACGTTTCGATCGTAGACGCCCTCGACCGCCACCGGATGATCGTATTTACGGCCCGGGTCCGGGTGCTATTTACGAAGCCCTGTGCTTGTATGGATGAGGACCGCACGCGAGGCGTCCGTGGGGGAAACCCTCGCGTGCGAGAGGTCGGAAGAGGCTTTCCGATCCGTCGGCGACGGGCGCGGCACCATTGGGGGGTGCCGCGCCCGTTCGCTCCCCGGTTCGGGGCAGAGCGTCGTCCGGCCGGGCGAGGCCCCGCGAGAGTCGCCGAGAGGTGTCGTCTCCGAGACCGTCCGGGTGGCGGTCACCGCACCTCTGAGTCGCGGGAGCGCCTCACAGCGCGCAGGACTCTCGTTCGATGAGCGACACGTCGATCACCGTCAGCTCATCGAGGCCGAGACCGGCGTCGGGCTGGAGGCGCGCGAAGACGCGCTCGGCCGCCAGCGCACCGATACGGCGCGGATCCTGGTCCACCACCGTGACCGAGGGGGTCAGGGTGTCGGCCATCGGGAAATCGCCGAAGCCGACGAACGGCATCGCCTGCCCGCGCAGCACGTGCACGAGGGCCATCGACGAGCGGGCGTTCGCGGAGAAGACGGCGGTGGGCGGGTCCGAGAGCGCGCGCAGGCGTTCGAGGGCGGATGCCGCGGACTCGCGGTCCGACACCTGCGAGGCGATGAGCTGCTCATCGACGTCGACCCCGGCTTCGCGCAGCGCTCGACGCCAGCCCTCGACGCGCTTGGTCTCGGTCGAGAGGTGCACCATGTCGCCGACGTAGGCGATGCGGCGGTGACCGTGCGAGAGCAGATGGGCCGTGGCCACGTGTGCGCCGGCTTCGTCGTTCTCGGTGAAGGTGTCGGTGTGAAGGCCCACCGGGGCGCGGTCGACGAACACGATCGGGGTGTGGCCGCGCCAGCGCTCGAGCCAGGAGTGGTCGGTGCCGACCGGCGCGATGACGAGGCCCGTGAGCTGACGGCCGAGGAGGGACTCGAGCGCGGGCCGCTCGTCGGCCGGGTCTTCGCCGAGGCTGGTCACGAGGGTCGAAAGCCCCCGGCGTCGCGCGGTGTCCTCGACGGAGCGCGCGATCGCGGCGAAGAACGGGTCGACGACATCGGGAACGGCCACCCCGATGACCGAGGCGCGCCCCGCGCGGAAGGTCGTCGCGAGGGCGTTGGGCACATAGTTGAGCTCGCGCATCGCGGCCTCGACGAGGGCGCGGGTGTCGGGCAGCACGTGGGGGTCGTCATTGAAGACGCGCGACACGGTCTTGGTGCTCACCCCGGCGCGCAGGGCGACATCGCGCATGGTGGTCACGAGGCACCTCCGGGATAGGGGTTCGGACGGGGGGCTGCTCCGACAGGCCACCCTATCCGGCGGCGGGTCGAACCCGCCCGCCCGGGCCCGCGACGACGCTCCCCCGCGTGCACCCGCGGGCAGCTCGCCGCGTCCCGGGCGGGCGTGGTCACGTCAGCGGCCGTCGACCGCGTCGGCGAGCTCGCGCAGGCGCGGCAGGGCACGACCGGTGAGCAGCTCCTCGCGACGGTCGGCGTCGATCGAGAGGCTGTCCTTCCACAGCGACCGGCCGGCCATCGCACCCGAGGCGCCGTTCGCGACGGCGGTGCGCACCTGCTCGATGAAGGTCTCGTGATCGACGCCGGCCGACAGCACCGCCCACGGCACCCCCTGGGCGACCTCGGTCACGCGGGCACTGGCTTCGGCCGAGCCGGGGTACTGCAGCTTGAGGATCTTCGCGCCGCAGGCGACGGCGAGCGCGGCGCCGTCGACGACGAGGTCGGCGAACTTCGCGCGGTACTCCTCGTCGCTCTCGCCCTCGAGCTGGTAGGTCAGCAGCTCGACGATGAGCAGCAGCCCCTCGGCCTCGCACGCGGCGACCAGGTCGCGGATCTCCTGCGCGACGCGGGAGTCGGCATCCTGCTTGTCGGGGCGCGTGTAGTAGAGCATCTTCGCCACGGTGCCGCCCATGTCACGGACGGTGCGGGGCGTCACACCCGGCACGAAGCGCGTGTACTTCAGCGCGTCCACGGTCTCGAATCCCGAGGCGTCGAGGCCGACGACGAGGCCGGTCTCGCGGTCGAGAACGCCGTCGTCGACGATCTGGGGCAGGGCGACCTCGGGGTCGAGCAGGATCGCGGGGGCGTGGTTGGCGAGGTGGCGTACGAGGTCGGCCTTCACCTCGGCGAGCTCCTCGCGCGTGATCGCTTCGGAGCCGTTCGGGGCGTCCTTGATGGCGGCCTTCATGCCGTTGCGCTGGTCGGCGGCGACGATGAGCATGTGACCGTCGGCGGTGCTGATCGACTGGAGCGCACGGCGCTCGAGCGTGGTGAGTTCGTTCATGATCTCTCTTCTCTGGGGTCTTCGCGCGCGGGTCCGCGCGGGGGTCTGTTCAGGAGGGGACGGATGCCGAGACGAGGCGCCGCGCCATGTCGGCGGCTCCCCACGCGACGTCCTGCTCGCGGGTGGACAGGGACGGTTTCGGCAGCACCTCGGCGCGGGCGCGGCGGACCGAAGCCATCCCCGCCCAACCGCCGGTCAGGGTGGAGTGGGTGGCAGGAGCGACTTCGCGGTCCATCGCGGCGATGAGCTGGGCGACCTCGTCGTTGCTGTGACGCAGCGCCGCCTGGAAGATCTCGGCGGGTGATGCCTCGGCGTGGAGGGTCAGGCGCAGCACGCCGTCGTCGTTTCGGGCGCCGGTGACCTCGACGGCCCCCGCGGGCAGCTCCCCCTCGAGGGGCAATGCCATGACCGCGGCGTCGAGGGCATCCCGGCCGGCGCGGTCGCTGATGCCGGCGGCGTGCAGGACCCGCCGCAGCAGCAGTCCGGTCTTCACCCCCGCGACGAGCACGTGCTGACCGGGCACGACGTGGCGCACCTCGTTGATGAGTGCGTCCGCCAGGCGCTGACGCGCCGCGAAGCCCAGGGGCGCGTCGAGCACCCGCAGCAGCACCTCGGCGGTGCCGAGCGAGACGTGGTAGCCGTCGGCATCCAGGGTCCCGTTGGCTTGCGCGGCGACGAGGTGGTCGTGGCCGGCGACCGTGAGGGCGGCCCCGGCGACACGGGAGCCGTAGGCACCGGATGCCGTGCCCCAGGGCAGTCCGCCCCCGCGCAGCGGCGGCAGGAGGTCGGCGGTGACGCCCAGCGCGTCGAGCATCGCGGGCCAGGCGGCGCCGGAGTCCTGGTCGATGAGGCCGGTGCGCGAGGCGAGCGAGAGCTCGAGGGCGGTGTCGCCCCCGAGTGCCGCGACGACGAACTCCGGAAGGTCGAGCCACCGCAGGCCCGTGAGGTCGGTGCCCTGATCGCGCACCCACGCGAGCTTGGCGACGCTCACCTGGGCACCGAGCGGCAGACCCGTCCGCCCCGCGAACTCCTCGCGCACCACGGAGGGGAATGCGGCGATCTGCGCGAGCCCGCGCGGGTCGAACCACGCGAAGCCGGGTGCGACGGCCCGGCCTTCGGCGTCGATGAGGATGCCGGTCTCGCCCATGCCCGCGACGGCGAGCGAGGCGAGCGGGGCGGAGGCGAGCGGAGCGAGTTGCGCATCGATCAGACCGATCAGCGTCCGGATCGCGCCGAGCAGGTCGTCCGCGACGATGTCGGTGGTCCCGCCCTCGCCGACGCGCCACGGCGTGGGCACCTGGGCGCCGGCGATCTCACTGCCGTCGTCGGCGATGACGAGCATCTTGATCGCGGTGCTGCCGAGGTCGAGTCCGCCGTGCAGGCGCGCCGACCTCGAAACCATGTCACCGGTGTCTCGCATGAGCGGCCGTCCTTTCCGGAACTTCTCCGAGTCCCGGAATTTCAAGCATGACACCGGTGACTTGCTACGTCTATGGTGGGGGTATGCCGTCGCCGTGTCAAATACCCGATCCGCTCGCCGTCGTCGTCGCCGGAACCGCCGGCAGCGGCAAGAGCACGCTCGGGCGGGCGATCGCCGAGACCCTGCGCGCGCCGCTCGTCGACCTCGACAGCGTGACCACGCCGCTGCTCGACGCGCTGCCCGAAGAGGTGCTGGGCGCGCACTGGCTCACCTCGCCGCACGCCCCCGCGATCCGCGCCGGGCGCTACGCCGCCCTCCGGGCCACCGCCGCCGACGCCCTGGCCACGGCCGGCCGCGTGGTGGTCGTCGCCCCCTTCACCGCGGAGCTTTCGGGCGGCACCGAGTGGGACGCGCTGGTCGCCGCCCTCGCCCCCGCCGATCCCCACGTCGTGCACGTCGACGGAGACCCCGCCGTGCTGGCATCCCGTCGCTCCTCGCGCGGGGCCTCTCGCGACGCGCACCGCCCCGACACCGCCCCCGTGGCCCCCTCGATCCCGGTCACCGCCGTCGATGCCGAGCTGTCGACGGCGCAGCAGCTGGCCCGCATCCTGCCGTCGCTGGGGATCCGGCGGCAGATCGATGCGGGCGCCGAGATCTTCACGCGCGAGTTCGACGCCGTGCTCTTCGACCTCGACGGCACGCTGGTGGACTCCACGGCATCCGTGGTGCGGTCATGGCGCCGTTTCGCCGAACACTTCGGTGTGTCCATGAAGGCCCTGCACGCCAATCACGGCCAGCCCGCGCGCACGCTCGTCGGCCTGTTGCTGCCCGCCGACCGCCACACCGAGGCGCTCGCCCACGTCACCGAGCTGGAGGTGACGGATGCCGTGGGCCTGGCGCCCGTCCGCGGCGCCGCCGTGTTCTTCGCGTCGGTGCCCGCCGAGCGCCGGGCGATCGTGACGTCGGGGTCGGTGCCGATCGCCACCGCCCGACTGGAAGCCGCCGGTTACGAGCGGCCCGCGGTGTTCGTCACGGTCGACGACGTCGAGAACGGCAAGCCTCACCCCGAGCCGTTCCTCACGGCCGCGACGCGCCTGGGTGTCGCCCCGGGGCGCTGCCTCGTCGTCGAGGACGCGCCCGCCGGCATCGCCGCCGCCCGCGCGGCAGGGTGCGCCGTCCTCGCCCTGACCGGCACGACGACCGAGGAGGAGCTGAGTGCCGACCTCGTGGTGGACGGACTGGATGCCGTGCGCCTCGAGGTCGCGGCATCCGGGGCGCTGCGACTGGCGCCGGCCTGAGCCGGTGCGAAGAGGCCGCCGTTACGACAGCGACGAGGGCCGGCGGATGACTCCGCCGACCCTCGGATAAGCCGCTGTCAGGAGGCGGCGACGATGATGTCGAACGTGGTGCGCTGTCCGTCGGCGCCGGCGATCCACCCCTTGGTGGTGCCGACCTTCTCGCCGGAGAACGCGGCGTTGAACGAGGCGTCGTCGTCGGTGGCGCCGGTGGTGGCCGCGTCGAACGTGGCCACGGCGTTGTCTTCGGTGCCGCCGGTGCCGGTGAACCTGCCGCCGTTCTCGCTGTCGAGCACGACGATCAGCGACTGACCCGGCGCCAGCGTCACGGGGCCCTTGGCGAGGTCGGCGGGGGCGAGGAACAGCGGGGCGGGCTGACCGTCGAGCACGATGCCCTGTTCGTTGTCGGGGGTCACGTCTTCATCCTGGCTCGGGGTGGGGACACCGTCGATGAAGGTGTCGTCCTGCGGGGCGGGGACGCCGTCGATGAAGGTGCTCTGATCGGAGGCGGGGGTTGCCTGGGCGGCGGCGTAGGCGGCGGCACCGGTGCTGATCAGGCCCACGGCGAGGATCGACGCGGTCACGGCGGTGAGGGTTCGAATGCGCATGAGCTGCACCTTTCGGTCGGTATGCCGCGCCCCGCCCCTGGTGGACGAGTGATGATCGCGGCCTGTACCGAGGGAATGGCCGTGACCGCGATCCGTCTTTCACGATCCGCGAGAAAACTTCCTGGAGGTTTCCTGGGAACGGTCGGCGAGAGCCGAGGGCGCCTGCGGGTGCGCTTCGTCCGCCGTGAAAGAAACCGCCGCGGCCGGACATGATGAAGGTGTGCAGCCTTTCTCTCCGGACCGCTCTCGTGCGTACGAGTCGCTCGTACGCACGCACGGCGACGCCGTTCTGCGATTTCTGCGACGACGCACCGAGCCGCAGACCGCCGAAGACGTCTTCTCCGAGACCATGCTCGTCCTCTGGCGGCGCTTCGACGATGTGCCCGATGAGCCCCTGCCCTGGCTGTACGTCACCGCGCGCAATTGTCTGCGCACCGCCGAACGGTCGACACGGCGGCAGTGGCGCGTCGTCGAGAAGATCACGACCATCGACCCACCCGCCGACGCCGTCGATGCCGGGCCCGAAGAAGATCCCCGAGCGGACTGCCTGCGAAACGCCCTGGCCCGACTCTCCACGACCGACGCGGAAGTGCTGCGCCTGTGGGCATGGGAAGAGCTCGCACCCCCCGAGATCGCGACGGTCCTCGACATCTCCGTCAACGCCGCCACCATCCGCCTGCATCGAGCCAAGAAGAAGCTCAGACAGGAAATGGACCGATCCCACCGACCCACCACCACGAAAGGAGGAGACCGATGAACGACGACGACCTGAGAGCACTGCTCCGCGACGCAGACCCCGGCCGCGGGCAGCAGCCCCTCGATGATGCACGTATCCGGCGCATCGTCGCCGCCGCGGAGCGCGACGGTCTCGGCGGCACCGGCGAACCGGCCCCCCGGCGTCGGCGTCGCCTGTTCGCCGGAGCCTCCATCGGAGCCGCCGCGACCGCTGCCGCCGGCCTGCTCATCGCCGGCCTCGTCGCCACGCCCGCCGTGCAAGCCCCCGGACCCTCCGAGACCTCTGCGTCCTGCGCGCCCACGAGCGTCGAGAGCCTGCGCGACTCCGACACCGCCTACGAGGCCACCGCGATCACCGTCGTCGGCGACGACGTCACCCTCGAGGTGACCCGGGTGTTCGCCGGATCCCCCGGACGCACGCTGACCGTTCCCCAGCAGCACGATCCCGCCAATCCCGACGGCGCAGGTCTGTTCGTGGCCGGAGAGTCGTACCTCATCGCCTCCGCCGATGAGTACATCTCCGACTGCGACAGCGGCCCGGCGACAGACGCGCTCCGCCAGATCTACGCCCGGGCATTCCCCTCGCCGACGACGAGGTGACCCGTGTCGCGTCGCGGCATGCCCTCTCACGTCCGTCGGGGGGCCCGGCCGGCCGCAATGCTACCGGTATCCGTCGTAAACACCAGGGGCCGTTTCTCGTCAGGGGCTTTTCCTACCGTGTGGGGACGCACTCGCCCCGACCTGAGGAAAATCATGTCCCGCAACATCGGCTACGCCACCCCTGACAAGAACACCCCCCTGGCGCCCTTCACCTTCGACCGCCGCGAGGTGGGCCCCGAAGACGTGCGCATCGACATCGCCTACTGCGGCGTCTGCCACTCCGACGTGCACCAGGCGCGCGACGAGTTCGGCGGCGCCCTCGCGACGCTCTGGCCCTGCCTCCCGGGGCACGAGATCGCCGGAACCGTCGCCGAGGTGGGCTCCGCGGTGACCCGTTACGCCGTCGGCGACCGCGTGGGCGTCGGCTGCCTCGTCTATTGGGGCGACGAGTCCCAGCGCGGCGTGGACGAGGAGCAGTACCAGAACCCGCCCGCGATCTTCACGTACAACGGCCAGGATCCCGACACCGGGAACGTCACCCTCGGCGGCTACTCCGACGAGATCGTCGTCAACGAGCACTTCGTGCTGCGCATCCCCGATGCCATCCCGCTCGAGCAGGCGGCTCCGCTGCTGTGCGCGGGGGTCACGACGTGGTCGCCGCTGGCGCACTGGAACATCGGTCCCGGCAGCGTCGTCGCCGTCGCCGGCCTCGGCGGGCTCGGCCACCTCGCCGTGCAGCTGGCGAAGGCGCGCGGCGCCGACCGCGTGATCGCGCTGACCACCAGCCCCGACAAGGCCGACGCCGTGCGGGCCCTCGGCGCCGACGACGTGATCGACATGACCGACGAGGATGCCGTCGAGGCCCACGCCTCGAGCATCGACTTCGTCCTGTCGACCATCCCGACGCCGTTCGACATGAAGCCCTACCTGTCGCTCATCCGCCACGACGGTGCGCTGGTGACGGTCGGCATGCTCGAGCCCATCCACGAGGAGGGCATCGACTTCGGCTTCGTCTCGATGAACCGCATCACGATCGCCGGCTCGCTGATCGGCAGCATCGCCGAGACGCAGGAAGTGCTCGACTTCGCCGCCGAGCACGGCATCGCCGCCGAGGTGAAGGTCATCCCCGTGCAGCAGGTGAACGAGGCCTTCGACGAGATGGTCGCCAACGACATCCGCTTCCGCTTCGTGATCGACAGCAGCACCCTGGATGCCGACCGCGACAGCGCCGCGGAGTTGCCCGCCTCGCAGTGAGCGACGAGAGGGGACGCGCCCGTTCGAGCGCGTCCCCTCACCGCGTCGCCTTCTCCAGCAGCTCCAGCACGTGCACGTACGACTCCCCTGTCGCCTTGGTCATGCCCAGCTCGCAGGTGCGGTTGCACGACGCGAAGGCGTCCGCGCCCCACGCGGCGACCTCCGACGCCTCGGGGGCGGTCGCGGCCTCCGTCAACTCGGGGTGCAGCATGCCGCGGTCCCCCGCGTAGGCACAGCAGCCCCACGCATCGGGCACACGCACCTCGGATGCCACCACCTCGCCGATCGCGCGGAGGGCGGGGTCGATGCCGAGTTGCTTCGAGGAGCACGTCGGGTGCAGCGCCAGGAGCTCCGCCACCGGGGTCGGCGACAGCACGGGCAGCAGCTCGGCGGCGGCGAAGGCCACGGCATCCACCACTCGGATGCCGTCCTCGCGCAGCGTCGCCGCGAACCCCTCGGTGCAGCTCGACGCGTCGCACACGACCGGCAGTGCACCGTCGCGGGTGGCCTCGCGGACGGCGGCACGCACGCGGGCCGACATGGTGGCGTGGCCCTTCGCATAGCCCTTGGACGACCACGGCGTCCCGCAGCACAACGCGTCGATGCCGTCGGGCACGACCGCCGCGACCCCGGCGCGCTCCAGAAGCCGGACGAAGGCCGCCGTCGCGCCGATGCCCTCGGCCGGACCGAACATGCTGCCCACGCACGCGGGGAGGAACACCGCCGCGGGCTCCACACCCACCGCGCCGACCCGCGCGCCCAGAGACCGCCGAGACGACCCGCCGGCGGGCAGCTCCGCCGCGTATCGCGGCACCGTGTCGGTGCCGAGCACCGCGCGGGCGGCATCCGTCGCCGTCCGGACGAGCGGGAGCGGCACCTTGTCGGCGACCGTGAGGGCGACAGACCCCGCCCGCGTCACCGCCCCCCATCCCGCCGCCGCGGCCGACCATCCGGCGGCGAGCACGGGATTGGCATCCTCCCGCCGGAAGCGCTTCATAAGCGTCCCGGTGTTGATGAGCACCGGGCACGCCGTCTGGCACATCCCGTCGACGGCGCAGGTCTGCACGCCGTCGTAGTCGTAGTCGTTCTCCAGCTCCGCGACGAGGGCGCCGTCACCGCGCTCGCGGGCCGCGGTCGAGGCGCGTCGCACCACGATGCGCTGGCGCGGCGTGAGGGTGAGCGATCGGCTCGGGCACACCGGCTCGCAGTACCCGCACTCCACGCACCGGTCGGCCTCGGGCTCGATCGACACCGGCGCCTTCAAGTGGCGCATGTGCGCGCCGGGGTCGTCGTCGACGATCACGCCCGGATTCAGGATGCCGCGCGGATCGAGCAGACGCTTCAGCCCCACGATCACCTCGTACAGCTCGTCGCCGTACTGCCGGCGCACATAGGGGGCCATCGCCCGACCCGTGCCGTGCTCGGCCTTGAGGTTGCCCCCCGCCTCCAGCACGAGGTCGACCATCGCGTCGGTGAAGCCCTCGAAACGGCCGAGAGCCTTGGCGCCCTCGAACCGGTCGGTGAGCATGAAGTGGATGTTGCCGTCCTTGGCGTGGCCGAAGATGACGCTGTCGGCATAGCCGAAACGCGCGAACAGCTCCTGCAGCAGCTCGCAGGTGTCGGCGAGACGTTCGACCGGCACGACCACGTCTTCGAGCAGAGCCGTCGTGCCGCTCGGCCGGGCACCGGCGACCGAGGCGTACAGGCCCTTGCGGAAGGTCCAGGCGGCGGCGCGTTGCACGGGGTCGCTCGAGAACACGGCCGCGTCGAGCAGGGGCTCCTCGGCGAGCACGCGCGCGCCCGCGCCGGCGAGCTCCCTCAGCGCGAGAGCATCGTCGGCGTGGTACTCCACCAGCAGGGCCGCCTGCGTGGTCGCCTCGAATCCGTGAATGGCGGCGGGCGTCCCGGCCAGGCGCTGTCCGACGCGGAGCGAAGTGGCATCCATCAGCTCCAACGTCGCCGCGCCCGTCGCCACCAGCGCCGGCAGGGACCGGGTCGCCGCGTCGAGAGTCGGGAACACCGCGAGGGTGGTGGCGATCGCGGGACGGATCGGCACGGTGCGGAAGGTCGCCTCGGCGACGAACGCGAGCGTCCCCTCCGACCCCACGACCAGATGCGCGAGCAGCGCCGCGGGCGTATCGAAGTCGAGGAAGGCGTTGAGGGCGTAGCCCATGGTGTTCTTCATCGCGAACTGCCGCTCGATGAGGGCGACGCTCGCCGGGTTGCTCACGACCCGCTCCCGCAGACGCATCAAGCCCTCGACGAGAGCCGGCTCACGCTCGCGCAGCAGGGCGTCGGCGTCGGGCTCGGCGGTGTCGACGACGGTCCCCGAGGCCAGCACGAGCACGAGCCCCTCGAGCGTGCGGTACGAGTTCTCGACGGTTCCGCACGCCATGCCGCTGGAGTTGTTCGCGACGACTCCGCCGATGGTGCACGCGGCCTCGCTCGCCGGGTCGGGACCGAGACGGTGGCCGTGCCGCAGCAGCCGCGCGTTGACCTGACGCACGGTCGCCCCGGGCTGCGAGCGCACGCGCCGGCCGCCGTCGAGCACGTCGATGCGCCCGAAGCCCTGGCGCACGTCGACGAGGAGCCCGGAACCCGACGACTGCCCCGACAGGCTCGTGCCGCCGGAGCGGAAGGTCACGGGGGTTCCCGACTCCGTGGCTGCGCGCAGCACCCTGGCGACCTCCGCCGCGTCGGCGGCGACGACGACGGCATCCGGGGTCAGCAGATAGTGCGAGGCGTCGTTGGCGTAGGCGACGCGGTCGATCGCGCGCGTGCGGATGCGCGAGACGTCGGCGACGGCCGCGGCGATCTCGGGAGCGATCTCGGGGGTGGCGAGGGTCATGCGTCGTCCTTCGAACGGTGCGACAGGGACATCACTCCTCGCCCTCCGGAGTGAGGACCCGCGTCAGGTCCGGATCGGTTTCGACGAGAGCCCGGATGCCGTGCGGCGGTCCCGCGACCAGGGTCGAGGCGTGCGCGACGGCGTGCGCTCCCCACTCGGCCGCCGACGCGGCGGCGACGGCGAGGGGGTCGTCTCCCGCGGCGGTGGCGGTGGCTTCGCGCGTCAGCCCGAGGAGGAAGCCGGCGAGGGCGGCATCGCCCGCTCCCGCGGTGTTGGCGACGAAGGGGGCATCGGCCCGCGCGAACACGGCGCGGTCGGCGGTCACGGCGACGAGGCCGTCGGCGCCGAGGCTCGCGAGCACCGTGGTGACACCGCGCTCGACGATCTCCCGGGCGGCGGCGATGACCTCGCCGAGTGTGGCGAGGGGGCGCCCCACCGCGGCGGACAGCTCTTCGGCGTTCGGGGTGAGCAGGTCGATGCCCGCGGGCTCGGCGAGGAGCGCGTCGAGCGCCGGCCCGCTCGTGTCGACCGCGACCCGCGCACCGTGTTCCTCAGCGGCCGCGCGGACGGCTGCCAGCTCGACCAGCTCTTCGGATCCCGAGAGCTTCGGCAGGCTCCCCGAGATCACGAGCCACGTGGCGGTGTGGAGGGCCAGCTCTTCGCGCAGCGCCGCGAGTGTGGCCGCCCAGGCCCCCGACGACAGCGGCGGAGTGGGCGCGTTGACCTTGGTGGTCGCGCCCTCGGCGTCGATGATCGAGGTGTTCACGCGGGTGGCGCCGGGCACTTCCACGATGCGCAGCAGCGGGGCGGTGAGTCCGCACCGGGCGAAGCGCACGTCGTCGGCACCGAGCACGACCACGGCGGCGGTGCGGGCTCCTCCCGCGGCGAGGGCGGCCGAAACGTTGACGCCCTTGCCGCTCACCTCACGGGTGTAGCTGTCGGCGCGGGTGAAAGCGCCGCGGCGCAGGGTGCCGACGCGGTAGGTGGCATCGATCGCCCCCGCGGCGGTCAGCGTGACGATGCCGCTCACGCGCGGATCCCCGCGGCGTCGAGACCGGTACCGTCGACGCCGGTCACGACGCGCCCGGTGATGACGTCGAGCAGGCGCCGCACCTCCGCGGCGACCGCCGCGCGCCCCGGGGCGAGCCAGCGGCGGGGGTCGATGGCATCCGGATCCCGCTCGAGCTCGTCGCGCACGGCCGCGGTCAGCACGGTGTTCAGGTGCGTGCCGATGTTGATCTTGCGCATGCCCGCGCGCACGGCGCCGTCAATCCCGGCGTCGGCGACCCCGCTGGAGCCGTGCAGGACGAGAGGCACGGGCAGGGCCGCGGCGAGTTCCGCGATGAGGGT
Organism: Microbacterium sp. SORGH_AS_0454; assembly: GCF_031453395.1. Lineage (NCBI taxonomy): Bacteria > Bacillati > Actinomycetota > Actinomycetes > Micrococcales > Microbacteriaceae > Microbacterium > Microbacterium sp. SORGH_AS_0454. The sequence continues at coordinate 780,142 of NZ_JAVIYS010000001.1, forward strand.
CTCATCGAGCAGGGCGCTGCGTTCGCGCATCGCGTGCTCGCTGCCGACGGCCACGGCCAGGGCGTCGACCCCGGTGGCCTCGACGAATCGCGCGGCCTCGGCGACGTCGGTCCGTACGCCCGGGGCGTGGGCGCCCTTGCCGCCGATCTCGCCGAGCTCGGCCTCGACCCAGGCTCCCGCGGCGTGCGCACGGGCGGCGACGGCGGCGGTGCGCTCGAGGTTCTCGGCATCCGTCAGATGGGCGGCGTCGAACATCACCGACCGGATCCCGACCGCCAACGCCTCGTCGACGAGCGGCTCGTCGGTGGCGTGGTCGAGGTGCACGACGACCGGCACGGACGCGGCGTCTGCCAGTCGCAGAGCGGCGGCTCCCGCGGGAGCGATGCCGCCGTGGAACGCGATGGCGTTCTGCGAGAGCTGGAGGATCACGCCCGACCCGGCGGCCTCGGCCCCGGCGACGATGGCCTCGGCGACCTCGAGGGTGATGAAGTTGAAGGCTCCGACCGCGCGGTGCGCGGCGAGCAGTTCGGGCATGGCGGCCAGCGGCACGGCGGTCTCTCTCTCGGGTCGCCCCTCCGCGTGAGGGGTCGTTCTCTGTCGCCTGGTACATCCCGCGGCGACAGTTCTTGGCCCCTCACGACAGGACGAGGGGCCCGAACGTGAGTGTCTGGACAGCGAGGAGTCCTGACCCCCTGAGGCGTCTGACGGGGGGGTGGATGCCGGGACCCCCGCGTCGGCGTGAGGGCCCGGCATCCGGGTGGATCAGCAGCTGGACTTGTAGACCGCGTCCTTGCCGTCGGTGGTGATGTTGTCCTTCGTGAGGATGGTGAAGCCGGTCTGGATCTTGGCTTCGGTGGTTTCGCCCTTGAGGGCGGCGATGGCCTGCTTGACGCCGTCTTCGCCGATGGTGGCGGGCTCCTGGGCGACGAGGGCCTGGACGGTGCCGGCTTCGAGGGCCTTGACCTGGGCGGGACCGGCGTCGAAGCCGACGATGGTGACCGCACCCTGCTTGCCGGCCTGCTGGACGCCGGTGGCGGAGCCCTCGGCGGCGAACAGGTTGGCGGCGAAGATACCGACGATGTCGGGGTCCTTCTGCAGCGCCGCCGTCACGATCTCGGCGGCCGTCGACGGCTCGTTGTGCGAGTACTGCACACCCACCGACTCGAACTTGCTGTCCTTTGCGACGGCGTCTTCGAAGCCCTTCGCTCGGGCGTCCGTGGTCGAGATGCCGGGGTCGACCGACACGACGAGCACCTTGCCCCCGTTGGGGTTGGCATCCTGGATCGCCTTGAACGCGGCAGCCCCGCCGCCCTCGTTGTCGCTCGAGATCTGCGAGACCGCACCGGACGGGTCTTCCAGCGTCGTGTCGACGAGGACGACCTTGATCCCGGCGGCCTCGGCCGCAGCGATCGGCGCCTGCATGGCCGACACATCCGTGGGGGCGATCAGCAGCGCATCGGGCTTCGATGCGACCACGGCGTCGACGATCGGCTTCTGCAGGGTGGGGTCGAACTTCTCGGGGCCCTGGGTGGTGACGGTGGCGCCTTCCTTGGCGGCCTCGTCCTGAATGCCGCACTGCATCGAGATGTAGAACTCATCTCCGGCGACGCCCTGCACGAACGCGATCTTGTACCCGCCGTCTCCGCCCGAGGCGGAGCCCGACGAGGAGCCGCCGGAACACCCGGCGAGTACGAGGGTGGCTGCGGCGCCGAGGGTGGCGAACGCGAGAACCTTGTTGTTCCACTGCATTGTGATGACCGTTCTCTCTTGGTGGGATTCGGATGCCGGGCCTCAGCCGCGGCGTCCTCCGCTGACGAACTTGCGCCAGAGGCTCTGGGTGTTGCCGCGGGTCGCGGCGGTGCGGCGCACCTGGTCGACGTAGACGGCGGTGATGAGCACCGCGCCCACCGCGACCTGCTGCCAGAAGGGCTGCACGCCGGTGATGACGAAGCCGTTCTGCAGGACGGCGGGGATGAAGAGGCCGACCACGGTGCCGAAGATCGTGCCGACGCCGCCGAACAGCGAGGTGCCACCGATCACGACGGCCGCGATCACGTTGAGGTTGGTCTGCGACTGACCGGCGATGGCGGTCGTCGAGAACTGCGACAGCGCCAGGATGCCGGCGAGACCCGCGAGAGCGCCCGACAGCGTGTAGACCGAGATCAGGTGGCGGTCGACCTTCACGCCCACGCGGCGGGCGGCCAGTTCGCTCGAGCCGACGGCGTAGGTGTAGAGCCCGAACTTCGTGAAGTGCAGCACGACGGCGCCGATCACCACGACCACGAGCGCGATGACGCTGATGATCGGGAGCGACCCGAAGACATTGCCGTATCCGATCGAGACCGTCAGCACGGTCGGCACGTCGCGGATGTCGACGCCGCCGGTGAGGATCTGCGCGAGACCGAGCGCCATACCGAGCGAACCCAGCGTGACGATGAGCGGCGGGATCTTGGCCTTGGCGATGAGGAAGCCGTTCAACAGGCCCCAGCACACGCCGCTGAGGATCGAGACCAGGATGCCGATGGTCGCCACGCCCCAGCCCTCACCGCCGAGTGCGCGCATCGTCAGGGCCGAGACGACGCCCGAGAACACCAGCACCGAGCCGATGGAGAGATCGATGCCCGAGGTGATGATGATGTACGTCATCCCGACGCCCAGGACCGCGAGGATCGAGGCGTTCTGGATGATGAGGCGGAAGTTCGACCACTGCGCGAACGAGTCCGGCGCCAGGGCGCTGAAGATCAGCACGATGACGATGAGGATGATCAGGATCTGGAAGGCCTGCGCCTTGAGCAGTCCCGTGAAGAAGCGGGGCTTGTTCTCCTCGAACGTGCCGATGGCCACGGTCTCGGTAGGGGGTGTCCGAGTACTCATTTGGAGTCGTCCTTCGTGACGGCGCCGGTCATGAGCCCGACGAGTTCTTCCATGGAGGTGTTCTTCGCGTCGACGTTCGCGACGCGGGTGCCCAGGCGCAGCACCTGGATGCGATCGCAGACCTCCATCACGTGCGGCATGGAGTGCGAGATCAGGACCACCGCGATGCCCTTGTCGCGCACGCGCCGGATGGTCTCGAGGACGTTCTTGGTCTGACGCACACCGAGGGCCGCGGTCGGTTCGTCGAGGAAGACGAGGCGTCCGGCCCAGTGCACGGCGCGGGCGATCGCGATCGCCTGACGCTGACCGCCCGACATCTCCCCCACCGGCGAAGAGAGCGAGCGGACGGTGGCGCCGAGCTCGTCGAACGCGGCCCGCGAGGCCACGGCCATGTCCTTCGTCTTCATGAACCCGAGGGCTCCGGCGAGGCCGGGGCGGCGGATCTCGCGGCCGAGGTACATGTTCTGCACGGGGTCGAGGTGGGGAGCGAGAGCGAGGTCCTGATAGACCGTCTCGATTCCCAGTGACGATGCGATCTGCGGGTTGCTCATCTCGATCGGCTTGCCGTCGAAGAGGATCTCGCCCTCGTCGACCGCGAGGTTGCCCGAGAGGGCCTTCACGAGGGTGGATTTGCCGGCGCCGTTGTCGCCGATCAACGCGGTGACCTCACCGGGGTAGACCTCGAAGTCCACGTTGTTGAGGGCTCGGACGTGACCGAACTGACGCGAGAGACCGCGTGCTTGCAGCACCGGGACGGCCGTTGTGACTGACGACATCGTCAGCTCCTTTCGTTGGTGAGGATGAGGGACGAAGACAGGAAGGTCGAGGCGACCGTGTCGAACGATTCCGTCGAGGCGGCGAAGGCGGCGAACAGCGCCGCCCCGTAGGCCGTGCCCTCGTCGTGGGTCGAGACGGTGACCTCGGGCAGCAGCGCCGAACGCGAGCGGACGACGGATGCCATGGTCGACCAGCCCCCGGTCAGCACACCGTCGAGGTCGGCGGGGCCACCTCGCGGTCCATCGCCGCCATGCACTCGGCGAGCATGTCGTTGCCGTGGCGCAGGCTCGCCGCGAACAGTTCGGCGGGGCTGAGCCCGTCGCTCTGGGCGACGATCTTGAGAACACCGTCGTCGTTGCGAGCACCCGCAACCTCGAGGCCCCCATCGGCGAGCGTTCCGTCGACGGGAAGGGCGAGGGCGGCCTCATCGACGACCGCGCGGCCCGTGGCATCCGTGATCCCGAGCAGCTGGAGCACGCGACGCATGAGCAGGCCCGACTTCGTCCCCGCGAGCAGCACGTACTTGCCCGGGATGACGTGGCGCACGCAGTTGATGCCGGCGTGGGCGAGGCGCTCGCGCGCGGCGAAGGGGAGGGTGTCGTCGAGCACGCGCACGAGGGCCTCGGCCGTACCCATGGAGTCGTAGAGCTGGCCGGTGTGCGTGGCTCCGACGGCGACGGCGGACACCAGGTGGTCGTGGCCGGCGATGGTGAGGACCGCGCCTCGGAAGCCCGCCGGCATCGTGTCGTCGGTCAGCACGCCGACGGCCTCTCCGGCGCTCACGCGGGCACCGAGGATCGACTCGTCGACGCCCAGCACGTCGAGGGCGGCCTGCCACGGGGTGCTGTCGTCCTGGTCGATGAGACCGGTGCGCGAGACGAGCGAGTACTCGGCCACCCGCGGGCCGCCGAGGGCGTGCACGACGAACTCGGGGACGTTGAGGAACGTCGTCCCCGCGAGCTCGATCCCGCTGTCGCGCAGGTGCAGGAGTTTGGCGATGGAGGCCAGCGGCCCCACCGGCAAGCCGGTACGACCGGGAAACTCGGCGCGGAACTCCTCGGGCGTCGCGACGATCTGGGCGGCACCCCGAGGGTCGAACCAGGCCATGATCGGCGCGAGCGCGGTGCCTGCGGCATCCAGCAGCACCCCCGCCTCGGCCATGCCCGAGACGCCGAGCGCGAGGACGCGGTAGCCCTCGCCGAGACGGGCGTCGGCCTCGGCGGCGAGCTCGCGAACGAGGGCGATCGCGCGGTGGGCGGGCATCTCGGCCCGACCGTGGTCGAGGTTGGTCCAGGGCGAGGGGCGGCTCACCACGAGCACCTGGCGCCCCTCGGGGGTGGCGACGAGCAGCTTCGTGCTGGTGCTGCCCATGTCGACGCCGACGACGTAGTCGCTCATCGCACCTCACCTCCGCGGAGGGTGCCGGGCCAGCCGGCGCCGGGAGCGGCGATGAGGACCTCCGCCTCGCCGGACAGGCGCCAGGCGCCGAAGGCGTACGGCACGGCGTAGACCTGACCGCGCTCGATGTCAATCGATCCGGCGTCCGACACCAGCGCGCCGGATCCCTCGCGCACCAGCACCACCGCGAAACCGGCGTCGCGCACCGCGGTCTCCCCCGCCGCGTCGAAGAGGCGGAAGTAGGGGTCGGCGACCGCGGGCAGCAGCGAGCGGAAGTCCGCCCCCGCCGGCGTCGTGCCCGTCGTGCTGATCAGGGCATCGAGGGTCTCGGCATCCAGCTTCTCGGTCGAGACCGAGGGCATGACGGCGTCGAAGCCGAGGTCGAGGTGCGACTCCTCGCGCGTCGAGGTCGTGACCGACCACTCCAGCAGGATCGAGAAGTCGGTCGGCTCCTGCACCTCGGCGACGAAGATGCCTCCGTCGATCGCATGCACGGTGCCGGCGGGAACGAGCACGCCCATGCCGGGGCGCACGACCACGCGATTCATGCGCGAGAGCATCCACTCGCTGTCCTGCGCGTCGCGGCGACGGTCCAGTTCGTCGCGGTCGACGGCCTGGTTCCAGCCGACGTGCACGGCGCAGTCGTCCTCGGTCTCGAGCACGTACCAGGCCTCGGTCTTGCCGTACGGGCAGTCCAGGTGCGCGGTGGCGAACTCCCGACCCGGATGCACGTGGACGGGAAGCCGCTGCCGCGCGTCGAGGAGCTTGACCAGGATGCCGAGGTCGGCGGCATCCCGCCCCCCGCGCGCTCCCACCCACGAGGCGCGATCGGCGGTGACGAGGTCGCGCAGGAAGTCGCCGCCGTCGGTGACGGCGAGACCGACCGTGTCGGAGCCGAAGCGCGACACGGTCGATCCGAGCCACTCCTCGGGCTGCCGGTCGGTCTCGGGGACGATGCCCCGCAGCGCCGCGATGCGGTCGCCGCCGAGGTAGAAGTGCTGCACGGGGTTGGGGGGCAGCAGGACGGGCTTCATGAGGGGGCTCCCAGGGTGGCTGCGGCCGGGACGGCGACAGCGCCGGACGGCTCGGGGTGGACGAGGGCGGCCGCCGCGGGGGACGTGCACTCCGCGGCCACGGAATCGGACGGATGCAGCAGGAGCGGAGCGGATGCCGAGACGGATCCGATTCCGCTGCGCTCATCCGACTCGGCGAAGGGCACCTCGCCCGAGCCCCGGGGCACGAGGCGCGTGGGCACGACCGTGCGGGTCGGGGCGTCGTGGGCGTGCAGGGCCAGGTGACGCAGGCGCCGGAAGGCCGCCGCGCCGAGCAGGCGGGGGTCGTGGTCGACGTAGGTGATGCCGGGTTCGAGCACCTCGGCGAGGGTGAAGTCGCCGAACGAGATGAGCGCCGGCATCCGGAGTCCGCGCGCACGGATCGCCCGAACGGTCGCGATCGCGGCGAGGCTCGTCGCGCACAGCAGTGCGGTGGGAGCGTCGAGGCGCCCGAGCAGGAGCGAGGCTTCGGCGGCCTCTCCCGCACGGAATCGCTCGTCGGTGACGACGAGCGAGGGATCGAACGCCACGCCCGCCGCCTCGAGCGCCGAACGATACCCGGCGAGGCGGTCGCTGACCGTGGGGTACGGCACGTCCTCGCCCATGAAGGCGACGCGACGGTGGCCGTGCGAGAGCAGGGCGGCGGTGGCCTCGGCCGCGGCCCCGAAGTCGTCGATGACGATGGAGTCGATCCCGGAGCGCACGCGGTCGACGGTCACCACGGGGCAGCGGTGGCGCAGTCCCGCGAGGACCGCGGCGGGGACCGCGACCGGCGCCACGATGAGGCCGGCGAGACGGTGGCCGGTCAAGCGGTCGAGCTGGGCCGTCTCACGCGCCGCGTCGTAGCCGGTGCTGGCGAAGATCACGCTCAGGCCCTCGGCGATCGCGAGCTCTTCGACCACGCTCACGAAGGCGGCGAAGAACGGATCGCTGATCGCATCGATCAGGATGCCGATCGTGTCGGCCTCGCGACGCTTGAGCTCGCGGGCGCTGCGGTCGGGGACGAAGCCCAGATCGCGCACCATCTGCAGCACGCGGTCGCGGGTTCCGGGCAGGACTCCGGCTTCGTCGTTGATGACGCGCGACACGGTCTTGGGGCTCACGCCCGCTGCCGTCGCGACGTCGATGAGCCGAGCGCGCGGGCGGGCCGTCGCGGCCTCGGCGACCGCGGTCACGGTCCGTCGCTCATCGTGCGTCATCGCATCTCCGACATCGTTGTCATTCGGGAGGGAACCCTGGGGCGGGCCTCGATGGAGACAGCATGAGCCCGACGGGACAACGTTGTCAAGTCACGGATGGATCTCGATGACATCGATGTCGAGACCGAGCTCCCACGATGCGCCCGGCGCGAGCGGACGCAGCAGCCCGCGCGCTCGCGCATCACCTCGACCCAGGATCGTCGGCGCCGTGGCCGGCTCCACCCCGAGCACCACCCCGCCCTCCTGGGCGACCCGCCACTGGAACATCCCCGGCAACCGGGCGGTGTCGAACGAGATCCGGATGCCGAACCCCGACGCCGCGACCACCTCGGCGCTCACGCGGCGATCGGTCGGCAGTTCGTGCGCGAACACCTGCTCGGGATAGCGCGCCGACGGTTCGGGGAACTCCGCCCACGACGACAACCCCGCCTCCGCGGCGACGTCGCGCGCGCGCACGCTCTCCGCCGGCGAGCGCAGGACCGTGCCCGCGTCCACCAGCGGCCAGCCGAGGTTCACGTGGTACAGCACCATGGGTTCGACCTCGCGCGAGCCGCGGTTCACGATCTCGTCGCGCAGTTCGATGCGCCCCTCGCCGAGCGGCAGCCGCACGCTCCGCCGCAGCTCGAGGTGCGCGCCGAGAACGGTCGCCTCGACCACCACGGCCTCGACGACCACGGCGTCATGCCCCGCCTCGGCCCGGACGACGGATGCCGAGAGCCCGCTGTAACGACCGTGCTGCGGATGCTCCCCCTCGACGTCGACCGACGGCGGGCCGAACGAGAGCAGCCCGCAGGTGGTCACGAGACCGCCGCCGAACGCCGCGCCGAAACCGCTCGCCCCCGGGCGCGGCCAACCGGTGGGCGAGACCCACGCCAGAGGCACGCCGCGGTGTCGCACCTGGCCGAGATCGAGCCCGCGGTCGGGAAGCAGCTCGACGTCCAGATCGCCGGCGATGAGCCGCAGGCGCCGGGTTCCGGCATCCGGCCCATCCGTGCGCACCGACGCCTCCACGGCCGCCAGGGCCGTGGCAGAACCCACGCGCCGTCGCGCGCCTTCGATCGACCGCCCGTACAGCTCGCCCATGAGCCCCGCCTTCCTTGCCGTGACGCGGCTCACGCTAGCAGTGATTGACAACGTTGTCTTGCGCCCCGCATACTGACCGTCGAGCGCAGAGCCGCGCCCCGACACGACACTTCGGAGACCCACACCCCATGTCGAAACCCCGCCTCAACCGCCTCTTCAACGCGCGCTCCGGCCGCGCCCTCGACGTCGCCGTCGACCACGGCGCCTTCCACGAACACTCGTTCCTCACCGGCATCGAAGACATGGCGAAGACCGTCGCGACCCTCGTCGACGCCGGTCCCGACGCCGTGCAGCTCACGCTCGGCCAGGCGCCGCTGCTGCAGTCGGTCCCCGGCAAGCAGAAGCCCGGACTCGTGCTGCGCACCGACATCGCCAACGTCTACGGCGACCCGCTCGAGACGCCGCTGCACAGCATCCACGTCCCGGATGCCATCGAGGTCGCCGTCCGCCTCGACGCCGTCGCCGTGTGCGTGAACCTGCTCGATCTGCCCGGCGAACCGCAGGTGCGCGAGCAGTGCATCCGCTCGATCCTCGCCCTGCGCAGCGACGCCGAGAAGTACGGGATGCCGCTCATGATCGAGCCTCTCGTCATGCAGACCAAGCCCGGCACCGGCGGCTACGGCGTCGACGGCGACACCGCCAAGGTCGTCACCCTCGTCCGCCAGGCGCGCGAGCTCGGTGCCGACCTCATCAAGGCCGACCCCACCGACGACATCACCGAGTACCACCGGGTCATCCAGGCCGCCGGCGACACCCCCCTGCTGGTGCGCGGCGGGGGTCGGGTCGACGACCGCACGCTTCTCGAGCGCACGAAGGCGGTGCTCGAGCAGGGTGCTCGCGGCATCGTCTACGGTCGCAACGTCATCCAGCACCGCGACCCGGCCGGCATCACCGCGGCCCTCATGGCCGTGGTGCACGACGACGCCTCGGTCGACGAGGCCCTCGCCCTCATCGGCGGCACCGACGAAGGAGACCGCGCATGACCGGCAGGAAGATCGGCGTCGGCATCATCGGCGGCGGCCTCATGGGGCGCGAGATCGCCGCGGCGCTTCGCCGCTGGCCCGCTCTCATCGACCACCCCGCCGAGCCCGAGCTCGTCGCGGTCTGCGACATCAACCCGGCGGCGCTGTCGTTCTTCGAGCGCATCGACACGGTGCAGCTCACCACGACCGACCACCACGAGCTCCTCGCCGACCCGCGCGTCGACGTCGTGTACATCGCCGTGCGACACGATCTGCACGAGCGGCTCTACGTCGACACCGTCCGCGCGGGCAAGGCCCTGCTGGCCGAGAAGCCCTTTGGGATCGACCGCGCGGCCGCCGACGCGGTGGTCGCGGCGATCGACGAGACGCCCGGGTCGTTCGTCCGCGTCTCGAGCGAGATGCCGTTCTTCCCCGGCGCGCAGTGGGCGGTCGATTACGTCCGCTCGGGCGCGCTGGGCCGCATCGTCGAGGCGAAATGCACGTTCCTGCACTCGAGCGATATCGACGTGAACAAGCCCCTCAACTGGAAGCGGCAGAAGCAGTTCTGCGGCGACGCCGGTGTGCTCAACGACCTCGGCATGCACACGTGGCACGTGCCGCTGCGCCTGGGATGGACGCCCGAGAAGGTCGTCGGCATCCTGCAGGACATCGTCACCGAGCGCCCCGGCCCCGACGGCACGCTCCAGCCCTGCGACACCTGGGACAACGCGGTCATCCACTCGTGGGCGCGCCACGACGGCGCCCCGTTCCCCCTCACCACCGAGACCAAGCGCATCGCGCCCGGGCAGAAGAACACGTGGGAGTTCGAAGCCATCGGCATGTCGGGCGGCGTGCGCTTCAGCACCAAGAACCCCAAGCGCGTCGAGGTGTTCGCCTTCGTCGACGTTCCCGGGATCGGCCGCGAGCAGAGTTGGCAGAGCATCGACGCGGGCAGCCAGTCGGTGTGGCCGACGGTGACGGGCCCGAACTTCGAGTCGGGGTTCTCGGATGCCATCCTGCAGATGTGGGCGGCCTTCCTCGCCGAGTTCGTCGGTGAGCTCGACGACGGGTTCGGCTGCGTCCGCCCCGAAGAGGCCGCGTTGACCCACCGCCTCTTCGCCGCGGCGATCGCCTCGCACGAGACGGGTGCGCAGGTCACGCCCGAGGCGTGACGACGGAAAGAGGGGGTGCCCGCCGCGTGCGGACACCCCCTCTTCCGCGTTCTCCGGCGCCACCGGCGGTATCCGTATGCTCGAAGGGTGCCGACCCCGCGCGGCACCACCCGAGGAGACGCATGCGCAAGACCGGCCGGCCCACCATGATCGACGTCGCCGCCGACGCCGGGGTGAGCCTGAAGACCGTCTCGCGCGTGGTCAACGGGGAGCCGAACGTCGACCCCGCCATGATCGAGCGAGTGCTCGCATCGGTCGGCCGGCTCGGCTACCACCGCAACTCCCTCGCCGCCAGCCTGCGATCGGGCAACCGCGACACGATCGGTTTCGTCGCCGCCGACCTCTCGAACACGTTCTACATGGCGATCGCCGCCGCCGTCTCCGCGATCGCCACGCGCGAGCGCATGCACCTGGTCATGGCATCCAGCGAAGAAGACGCCGATCTCGAACGCACCCTCGCCCTCGATCTGTGCCAGCGCCAGATCGGCGGCCTCATCGTCGTCCCGACCGCGGCCGACCACTCCTACCTCTCCCGCGAGGTGGAGCTGGGAACGCCGGTGGTCTTCCTCGACCGTCCCGGCAGCGGCGTCCCCGCCGACGCGATCCTGCTCGACAACCGCGGCGGGTCTCGCTCAGCCGTCGCCGAGCTGCTCGAGAGCGGGCACCGCCGTGTCGCCGTCCTGCTCGACTCCGCCGAGATCTACACGATGGTCGAGCGCCTCGCCGGAGCACGCGAGGCCTTCGCCGCCGCGGGTCTCACGCTCGACCCCGCCCTGGTCGTCGACGGGTTGCACACCCCCGCCGTCACCCGTGACGCAGTGCACCGGCTCCTCGACTCCGCCGACCCGCCCACGGCGGTCTTCTGCGCGAACAACCGCGTCACGATCGGAGCCCTCGAGGCGATCCTGCCCCGCGGCGCCGAGGTCGCCATCGCCGGCTTCGACGACTTCGAGCTCTCCCGCCTGCTCCCCCGCCGCATCCGCATCGTCGACTACGACGTGACGGAGCTCGGCACGCGCGCCGCCGAGACGCTGCTGGCGCGGGGAGCCGACCCCGCGACGGGCTCTCACACGCACCTCGTGCCGACGCGTCTCGTCGACCGGGGCGGAGTGAGCTGAGCCTGGACGGCATCCACTCTCCCGTCAAGGCCGCGCACCGCGGAGCCCGTCCTGCATAGCGTCGACGCATGAGTTCCGATCGCGATCAGTTCACCTTCGACAATCCCGTCACTCGTTACGCGCGCGTCGAGCCGCCCGTGCAGCACCAGCCCGAGCCCGGCGTCCAAGCGGATATGACACCGGTGCCCGACCTGGGCGAGAAGACCTACCGCGGACTCGGCCGCCTGGTCGGCCGCAAGGCCCTCATCACCGGCGGCGACTCCGGCATCGGCGGCGCCGTGGCGATCGCGTTCGCCCGCGAGGGAGCCGACGTGGCGATCGTGCACCTGCCCGACGAGCAGCGCGACGCCGACCACATCCTCGAGCAGATCCGGGATGCCGGCCGCACCGGCGTCTCGATCGCGACCGACATCACCGATCCCGCCGCGTGCCGCGAGCTCGTCGCCCGCACCGCCGAGGCGCTCGGCGGCCTCGACATCGTCGTGAACAACGCGGGCAAGCAGGTGATGGTCGAGAAGGTCGACGACCTCTCCGACGAGCAGTTCGAGCAGACCTTCCGTACGAACGTCTTCGCTCCGTTCTGGATCACCAAGGCGGCGCTCGCCCACCTTCCCGAGGGCGGCACGATCATCAACACCGCCTCGCTCGAGGCCTACGTGCCCGCGCCCGACCGCCTCGACTACGCCGCGACGAAGGCCGCGATCAACAACCTGTCGAAGGGACTCGCGCAGCAGCTCGCCTCGCGCGGCATCCGGGTCAACGTCGTCGCACCCGGGCCCACCTGGTCGGCCCTGCAGGTGAGCCAGGGTGTCTCCGACGATCAGATGGAGCACTTCGACGACGAGAGCACCTACCAGCGCGCCGGTCAGCCCGCTGAGATCGCGCCGGCGTTCGTCTTCCTCGCCTCTGCGGAGTCGAGCTACGTCTCGGGCGAGACCCTGAACGTCAACGGCGGCATGGTCACGCCGTAACCCGCGCGCCCCGATCGCCCCGGCCCGCCGCGTGCGGACGGGGCGATCGTCGTGTGCGAATCTCCTGAGGTCCGCGCGGCCCGACCTCGCATACCGGGTGGCGGCCCCGCACCACGCGGCGAGGGCTGCCGCTTCTCAGGAGTTCGGTACGCGGTCCCCGCACCGCCGATCGTCCCGTCGCGGTGCTTGCGCAAATCGTGCCGTTGCGCAAGCGACCCTCCGCGGCCCCTCTCGTAAGCGAGCGTGAGTGCATGCCCACCGAATCCGCTCCCGCCACAGACGGGGCACCCCTCACCCTGTACCTGCTGCACGCGCTGGGGGCCAGCTCCGGATCCTTCGACCGTCTCGCCGACGAGCTCGCGGGCGACGTGCGCGTGCAGGGCATCGACCTGCCCGGTTTCGGCTCCGCCGCGAGCGCCCCTGACGCCACGCTCGACGAGACCGTCGACCACGTCATCCGGCACCTTTCCGAGCACGCGAACGGTCCGTGGATGCTCGGCGGCCATAGCATGGGCGGCAAGATCGCCGCTCTGGTCGCAGCCCGCGTGCTCCGCGGCGAGGCCCCTCTCTTCGGGCTGCGCGGCATGGTGCTGATGGCGCCCTCCCCGCCACGCCCCGAACCCATGGACGAGGAGCGTCGTGAGCGGATGCTCTCGTGGGTCGACGAAGGAGCCATCTCCGAGCACGACGCCGAGACCTTCATCGACCAGAACACGGCCGAACCCCTCGATGCCGGGGCGCACTCGCTCGCCTCTCGCAGACCTCCGCCGCACCTCGCCCACCGCGTGGCGCGCGTGGCTCGAGACGGGGAGCCGCGTCGACGCGACCGTCGAGGTGCAAACGCTCGACCTGCCCGTGCTCGTGCTCGCCGGCACCGACGACGCCGATCTCGGCGCGTCCGCCCAGCCCGAGCTGCTCGCCTCCGTCTACCCCCGCGCGCGGTTCACGGCCCTCCCCGACACGGGGCACATGATCCCGCTGGAGCGCCCGGCCGAGGCGGCCGAGGCGATCTCCCGCTTCATCGCCGACGAGGTGCGGGTCGGACCCGTGGTGCCGGAGGACTGGGCCCGTCTGATCGCGGGCGATCGCGTCGACGACCGGGTCCGCGGCATCCTGGCCCGCCGTGGCATGCCCGACGACCGCGGTTACGCTCCCGCGGCGCTGAACCTGGCGCAGCTGACCCTGCTGCGCGAGATCGCCGACCTCGTCGTTCCGCAGGACGGGCCGGCGATCGACATCGCCGGACGCGTCGACGCTCAGCTCGCCCGCGGCGAAGGGGACGGCTGGCGCAACGCCGACCTGCCCGTCGACGTCGAGGCGTACCGCACCGGGCTCGACCAGCTGGCCGCCACCTGGCCCACCGATCCCGCCGAGCGGGCCGAGACCTTCCGCGCCGCCGTCGAGGGCGAGTCGGATGCCGAGGGCACCTTCGACGCCGCCCAGCTCAAGGCCTGGCTCGAAGACGTGCGCAACGACCTCGTCCGACAGTGGCTCGCCCACCCGGCGAGCATGGCGCGCGTCGGGTACGACGGCTTCGCCACCGGCGGCAGACCCATCCGCGGATACGTGGAGCTGCGTCTCGGACGCCGCGAAGACTGGGAGCCGGCGAACGTCGGCGGCACGATCGCGACGGGAGACGCGGCATGAACCTCGAAGCGATGCGCACCTACACCGACGACGAGATCGTCGATGTCGTGGTGGTCGGAACCGGTGCCGGCGGCGCCCCCCTCACCGCCGAGCTGGCGCGCAAGGGACTCACCGTCGTGGCTCTGGAGGCGGGGCGGCACTTCTCGCTCGACGACCTCACCCCCGACGAGACCGAGGCCGTCGAGATCAACTGGATGTCGGAGCGACTCAGCGGCGGCGACGACCCCACGGCCTTCGGCCCGAACAACAGCGGACGCGGCGTCGGCGGCTCGATGCTGCACTGGGGCGCGTTCACCCCGCGCCCGGATCGCCGCGACCTCGCGCTGCGCACCGAGTCGGGTGTGGGCCGTGACTGGCCGGTCGACCCCGACGAACTGCTCTCCTACGTCGAGCGCGTCGAGGGGGACATCGGTGTGTCCGGACCGACCCCGTACCCCTGGGATCCGTCGCGCCGATACGCCTACGCCCCGGCGAAGCGCAACGCCCCGGCGAATCTCGTCGCGAAGGGCTGCGAGGCCCTCGGCGTCCGCTGGGCCGACGCGCCCGCGGCGGTGCTGACGCGGGCACGGCTGCAAGACCACCACGGCGAGCGCAGCGCCTGCGTGAACTGCGGCGAATGCCACCAGGGATGCCGGGTGGATGCCAAGGCCTCCACCGCGAACACGTATCTGCCCGCGGCGGTCGCGGCCGGTGCCGAGATCCGCAGCGAGTCGATGGTGCACGGGATCGAGCTCGACGCCCGCGGCCGTGTCGAGGCGGTCGTGTACCGCAAGGGCGGCGTCGATCGTCGCCAGCGCTGCCGCGCACTCGTCCTGGCCGGTGGGGGCGTCGAGACGCCGCGCCTGCTGCTGCACACGGGCCTGGCGAACGACAACGGCCAGGTCGGCCGCAACTTCCTCGCCCACGGCGCCACCCAGGTGTGGGGGCGGTTCGACGAGCCGGTGCGCGGGCACCGCGGATACCCCTCGTCGCTCATCAGCGAGGACATGATGCGTCCCGCCGATGCGGATTTCGCCGGCGGCTACCTCGTGCAGAGCCTCGGCGTCATGCCCCTGACCTTCTCGACCACGCTCGTGCGCGGCGGCGGCCTCTGGGGTCCCGAGCTCATGCAGCGGCTGGATCAGTCACGGTTCATGGCCGGTATCGGCATCAACGCCGATTGCCTGCCGTCGGACGACAACAGGCTCGAGCTGGTCGACGAGACCGACGAGTTCGGCATCCCCCGCGCTCGGGTGAGCTTCACCGCCGGTGAGAACGAGAAGGCGATCGACAAGCACGCCACCGCGTTCATGCTGCGGGTGATGGAGGCCGCCGGGGCTCGCGAGACCATGGTCCTCGCCCGCACCGCGCACACGATCGGCACGTGCCGCATGTCGAACGACCCGTCCGACGGAGTGGTGGACGCCGACGGGCGCTCGCACGAGATCCCGAACCTCTGGATCTGCGACAACTCGGTCTTCCCCTCCGCCATCGCGGCCAACCCCGCGCTGACGATCATGGCCCTGTCGCTGCGCACCGCCGACCGCTTCCTCGCCGCGGCCGCCGCCTGACCCGCGGCTCCGTCGTCCCCTCCCGTCGAGTGTCCAGGACACGCCGCCTCCGCCCCGCGCGAGGTGGCGTGTCCTGGACACTCAACGCCGCACCTCGCAACACGGGAGAATGGATGCCATGAAGCTCGAGCACCTCGTCCGGTTCGCCGCCCTCGCAGAGGAGCTGCACTTCCCGCGCGCGGCCGACAAGCTGCGTATCCCCCTCGCCTCGCTTTACACCACCGTCGACAAGCTCGAGGAGGAGGTCGGCCAACCCCTCGTGCAGCGCACGGCGCCCACGCGGCTGCTGCCGGCCGGTGAGCTGCTGCTCGAGGAGGCCCACCGTCGCATCGCCGATGCTCCTCCCGCGGCGCCCCGGCAGAAGGCTCCCGGCGGCGGCAAAGCGAAGGCGAACAAGGGCAAGGGCCGCGCCCCGATCGTGAAGGGCGAGCCCAAGCCCTACAAGAAGCGCCAAGGCCGCTGACTCGGCCCACTCCCCACGCATAAACGCGATCTCCGCCCAGAAACACGTGCTGCACGCGTTTCTGGGCGCGGAAAGCGTTTCCGCGCAAGTTCCGGGCGGGCTCGGCGGCGTCCCACCCGCGCCTCGGATCGTAGGCCGGGGCCGCTGCCCCAAGGCACGGTCGGCCCCGCCGGCCAAGCGCACCGGGGCCGGCGGCCGGCGCACGCTCGACGAGGCCGAACAGCGCACCGGGGCCGGGTGGCCCTGACCGCTCTACAGCTCCGTGACCTGCCCGGCCTCGACGCGCCAGCGACGGTCGGTCTGCACCGCCGAAAGCATGCGTCGGTCGTGCGTGACCAGCAGCAGCGTCCCCGTGTACGACTCCAACGCCTGCTCGAGCTGCTCGATCGCCGGCAGGTCGAGGTGGTTCGTCGGCTCGTCGAGCACGAGCACGTTCACCCCGCGCGCCTGCAGCAGAGCGAGCCCCGCGCGCGTGCGCTCTCCCGGCGACAGCCCGTCGACCGGACGCGTGACGTGATCGGCCTTGAGACCGAACTTGGCCAACAGCGTTCGCACCTCGCCGGCGTTCATCTCGGGCACGAACCCCTCGAACGTCTCCGCGAGCGCTCGCTCTCCCACGAACAGCGACCGGGCCTGGTCGATCTCGCCGATCTCGACGCTCGCGCCCAGGCTCGCCGACCCTTCGTCCGGCGTCTGACGGCCCAGGATGCCACGCAGCAGCGTCGACTTTCCGGCACCGTTCGGCCCCGTGATACCGATGCGCTCCCCCGCATTCACCTGCAGCGAGACGGGGCCGAGGGCGAAGTCGCCCTGGCGGAAGACCGCGCCCGACAGGGTCGAGACGACCGAGCTGGACCGCGGTGCCGAACCGATCGTGAACTCGAGCTGCCACTCCTTGCGCGGTTCCTCGACCTCGTCGAGACGGGCGATCCGGCTCTCCATCTGGCGCACCTTCTGCGCCTGCTTCTCGCTCGATTCCGTGGCGGCCTTGCGGCGGATCTTGTCGTTGTCGGGCGACTTCTTCATCGCGTTGCGGACGCCCTGACTGGACCACTCCCGCTGCGTGCGGGCGCGCGCGACCAGGTCGGCCTTGGTGTCGGCGTACTCCTCGTACTTCTCGCGCGCCTGACGCCGCAGCGTGGCGCGCTCCTCGAGGTACGCGTCGTACCCGCCGCCGTAGAACCGGTGGGAGTTCTGCGCGAGGTCGAGCTCCAGCACGCGCGTCACCGAACGGGCGAGGAACTCGCGGTCGTGGCTCACGAGCACGACGCCGCCGCGGAGCCCGCGCACGAACGTCTCGAGACGCTCCAGCCCGTCGAGGTCCAGGTCGTTGGTCGGCTCATCGAGCAGGGCGATGTCGAAACGCGACAGCAGCAGAGCTGCCAGACCCACGCGCGCGGCCTGGCCTCCGGACAGACCCGTCATCTCGGCATCCGCACCGACTTCCAGCCCCAGGTCGGCGAGCACCACCGGCATCCGCTCGTCGAGGTCGGCGGCGCCGCTCGCGAGCCATCGTTCGAGGGCTGTCGCGTAGGCATCGTCGGCTCCGACAGCCGCAGGATCGCCGAGCGCTGGCGCCGTGGCATCCATCTCGCGGGTCGCCTCGGCGGCGCCCGTCCGTCGGGCGATGTACTGCGCGACCGTCTCCCCGGCCACGCGCTCGTGTTCCTGCGGCAGCCAGCCGACGAACGCGTCGGCGGGAGCGAGGCTGACCGTTCCCGCCTGCGGCTCGTCGACGCCGGCGAGCAGGCGCAGCAGAGTCGACTTACCGGCCCCGTTCGCCCCGACTACACCGACGACGTCTCCCGGTGCGACCGTCAGGTCGACGCCGTCGAAGAGCGTGCGGTGTCCGTGGCCCCCGGCGAGGCCCTGTGCGACGAGGGTGGCGGTCATCCCTCTAGTGTCTCAGGGCGCCGTCGGGCCCCGTACCCGCACCGCCCCGGTCCCCTCACCCGCCGAAGGCCCTGGATGCCGTCCCTACCTTGCCCGAGGGTGAGACGTCGCGTACACGTCGCGGAGCGCGTCGACCGACACATGCGTGTAGATCTGCGTCGTCGACACCGAGGCATGACCGAGCAGTTCTTGCACGACCCGCACGTCGGCGCCGCCCTGCAACAAGTGGGTGGCGAAGGAGTGGCGCAGCGTGTGCGGCGACACGTGTGCCGTCAGTCCCGCGCGCTCCGCCGCGGCCTGGATGATGAGCCAGGCGCTCTGGCGCGACAGCGGGGCACCGCGCACGCCCAGGAACAGCCGAGGCGTCGCACGCGCCTTCGCCGCCCAGGCCGGGCGTACCCGGGTGAGGTAGGCCTCGATCGCGGCTTGCGCGTACGACCCCACCGGCACCACGCGCTCCTTGTCGCCTTTTCCGCGCACGCGCAGAAGGTCTCCGTGGGCGGTGTCGTCGACGTCGAGCTGGACGATCTCCGAGACCCGCGCCCCGGTCGCGTACAACAGCTCGAGCAGGGCCCGGTCGCGGACCGCCGACGGCTCCGCCGCGGACGCGTCCGCCGATCCCGGCGCGGGCCCCGCGGCATCCAGGAGCTCGTCTATCTGCGTGACGGTCAGCGCCTTCGGGAGCCGCCGCGGGGTTTTCGGGGGTCGAAGTCTGCCGCTCGGGTCCGCGTCGACCCGACCTTCCCGCACGAGGAACCGGTGCAATCCGCGCACCGACGACTGCAGACGAGCGAGCGACGACGACGCGGGCGGCGGTTCCGTCGAGGCCCGCTCCCCCGCGAAGTCCGCGACGAGGGCGGGAGTCACCTCTTCGACGGTGCCGAGGCCGCGCGCGCGGAGCCACTCGACGTACACCGCGAGGTCGCGGCGGTAGGCCGACACCGTGTGGTCGGAAAGACCGCGCTCGAGCGCGACGTGCCGGAGGTAGGCCTCGACCGCCCGCTCGAGTTCCACGTCAGCGGGTGGACGCCTCGCGGCGCAGCACTTCTGCGGCGGCAAAAGCGCCCGTGGCCAGGATGCCGTTACGCAGGCGTCCCGCGAGCACTCCGTCGATCACGTCCGCGAGAGGCACGCGTTCGACGCGCATGTCGGACTCCTCGTGCTCGCGCTCGTAGTCGGTCTCGACGCTGCGCAGGCCGCGGGCGAGGAAGAGGTGCACGACTTCGTCGTTTCCCCCGGGCGTGGTGTGCATCGACACGAGATGCTGCCAGCGGTCGGCCTCGAGGTCGACCTCCTCGGCCAGCTCGCGCTTCGCCGTCTCGAGAGGAGGCTCGCCGGCCACGTCGAGGAGACCGGCCGGGATCTCCCAGTCGCGTTCCTTGATGGGGTGGCGGTACTGCTGGATGAGCACGACGTTCTCGTCGTCGTCGAGCGCGACGACCGCGGCCGCACCCGGGTGCTCGACGTACTGGCGGGTCATCTCGCCGTCGCCGTACCGCACGGTGTCGGACCGCACGTCCCAGACGGCGCCTTCGTAGACGAGCTCCGTCGAGACCAGCTCGAGGTCGACCTTCTCGTCGCGCAGCTCCTCCACGTCAGTCCTCCTCGACGTCGAACAGCTCGCTCGAGCGGTGACGATCCAACGCCGCCGCGACGAGACCGCGGAAGAGCGGGTGCGGCTCGGTCGGCCGCGAGCGCAGTTCAGGGTGGGCCTGGGTGGCGATGTAGTACGGGTGCACGTCACGCGGCAGCTCGACGAACTCGACGAGGTCGAGATCGGGGTTCACGCCCGAGAACACCAGGCCCGCGTCGCTCAGCTGCTGGCGGTAGGCATTGTTGACCTCGTAGCGGTGGCGGTGGCGCTCCGAGATGGTGCTCGATCCGTAGACCTCCGCGGCGAGGGATCCCTCCGAGAGGGCTGCCGGGTAGAGCCCGAGGCGCATCGTGCCGCCCAGGTCGCCGCTCTGCAGGATGTCGACCTGCTCGGCCATCGTCGCCACGACCGGGTGCGCGGTGTCGGGATCGAACTCGCTCGACGACGCCCCGTCGAGACCGGCGACCGTGCGCGCGTACTCGATGACCATGCACTGCAGGCCCAGGCAGATGCCGAGCGTCGGGATGCCCTGCTCTCGCGCGAAGCGCAGGGCTCCGAGCTTGCCCTCGATGCCGCGGATGCCGAAGCCGCCCGGAACGATGATGCCGTCGACCGCGCCCAGTGCCTTGGCGGCGCCCTCGGGCGTCTCGCACTGGTCGGAGGGGATCCACGTGATCTTCACGTGGGTCTCCTGGCCGAAACCACCGGCCTTGATGGCCTCGGTGACCGAGAGGTAGGCGTCGGGCAGGTCGATGTACTTGCCGACGAGACCGATCGTGACCTCGTGCTTGGGATTGTGCACCGCCTGCAGGACGCGCTGCCAGCGCGACCAGTCGACGTCGCTCGCCTTGTCGAGGTCGAGGGCGTCGACGATGTGCCCGTCGAGGCCCTGGTCGTTCAGCATCGAGGGGATGTCGTAGATGCTCGGGACGTCGATCGCGTTGACCACGGCATCTTCGTCGACGTCGCACATGAGCGCGATCTTGCGCTTGTTCGACTCGGTGACCGGCCGGTCGCTGCGCAGTACGAGCGCGTCGGGCTGGATACCGATAGAACGAAGGGTGGCGACGGAGTGCTGGGTGGGCTTGGTCTTCTGCTCTCCCGAGGCTCCCATGAAGGGGACCAGCGAGACGTGCACGAAGAAGACGTTCTTTCGTCCGAGCTCGTGGCGGATCTGACGAGCCGACTCGATGAAGGGCTGCGACTCGATGTCGCCGACCGTGCCGCCGATCTCGGTGATGATGACATCGGGCTGCGGCTGCTCGCTCGCCTGAAGGCGCATGCGGCGTTTGATCTCGTCGGTGATGTGCGGGATGACCTGCACGGTGTCGCCCAGGTACTCGCCCCGACGCTCGCGCGCGATGACCTGCGAGTAGATCTGGCCGGTGGTGACGTTGGCCGCCTGGCTCAGCTCGATGTCGAGGAAGCGCTCGTAGTGGCCGATGTCGAGATCGGTCTCGGCGCCGTCATCGGTGACGAAGACCTCGCCGTGCTGGAACGGGTTCATCGTTCCGGGATCGACGTTCAGATACGGGTCGAGCTTCTGCATGACCACGCGGAGACCGCGAGCCGTGAGGAGGTTGCCGAGGCTTGCCGCCGTCAGGCCCTTTCCCAGGGAGGAGACGACACCTCCGGTGACGAAGATGTGCTTCGTCGTGAAAGTCGTGCCGTCTGATTGTCCCGCGTCCGAAGTCTGCATCACGGGCTTCGATCCTATCAGTCGCGTGTGGGGGTTCGACTCCGAGTGTCGCACCCCCCTCCGACATCCACGTCACGTTCGCGTGACGATGCCGCGTCGGCGTGTGCCGACCACAGCGGTGGAGACGAGCGCACAGTGGGCGAAAGCATCTGCTCGACGTCGCCGCCGAAGAGAACGGATCGGCGGCGAATGTCAGATCAGACCCGTCCGTCGACGACGAGGGCCACCGGCTGCCCGGCTCGTCCTCGTCGGTCGCCTCATCGGGATCGCCCGGTCTCCAGCAGCTCGCGGGCGTGGGTCAGAGCGGCATCCGAATCGCTGAGCCCCGACAACAGGCGGGCCATCTCGGCTTCGCGTTCCGCGCCGTCCAAGCGTCGGACACTGGATGCCGTGACCGCTCCGTCATTCCCCTTGACGACCGTCAGGTGGTTCCCGGCGAAGGCCGCGACCTGGGCGAGGTGCGTGACCGCGATCACCTGCGAAGACTCGGCGAGCCGGGCGAGACGACGGCCGACCTCGATCGCCGCTGCACCGCCGATACCGGCGTCGACCTCGTCGAAGACGAAGGTCGGAACGGGGTCGACACCCGCGATGACGACCTCGATCGCGAGCATGACACGGCTCAGCTCTCCACCCGACGCTCCCCGCGAGACGGGCCGAGGGTCGGCGCCCGGGTGCGGAGCGAGCAGGATCGCGACCTCGTCGCGGCCATGACCGGCCGGGGTCGCGGGCGCCACGTCGACGCTCAGACGGGCGTCGGGAAGAGCGAGCGCGTGCAGCTCCTCGGTGACGGCAGCGCTCAGCCGTTCGGCGGCCTCGCGTCGCGCGGCGGTCAACGCCTCCGCTGCGGCGTCGAGTTCGGCGGCGGCCGCGTCGCGCTGCGTCTCGAGCCGCTGCAGACGGTCGCCGTCGTCGTCGAGCTCGACCAGGCGGGCCGAGCCCGTCTCGAGCAACGAGATCGCCGCGTCCACGGAACCGTGCGCGCGGACGAGCCCCGCGATCACGCCACGCCGCTCGTCCACCACGGCCAGCTCGTGCGGGCCGGACTCATCGAGATCGGCGAGATAGCCCGACAGGGCGACGGAGGCATCGGTTGCGCGGTACCCGAGATCGGTGACGAGCGCGCCGATCTCCGCGAGCGCCTCATCGCTGCCCGAGATCCGCTCGAGGGCCCGGCGGGCCTCCGCCAGAAGCGTCACGACATCGGGTGAGCCGTCCTCGCTCGACAGAGCGGCGTGCGCCGTCACGGCGGCGACGCGCAGGTCCTCGGCGTTGGCGAGGCGCTCGGCTCGGCGAGCCAGCTCCTCCTCCTCGCCGGCGACGGGAGCCACGGCCTCGATCTCGGCGATGGCCGCGCGCAGTCGCTCCGCCTCGCGCGCCCGCTCATCGCGGTCCGCGGTGAGGTACAGGGTGGTCAGTTCGGCATCCAGCCTGCGCCAGACGTCCCAGGCGGCGCGGTACGCCGTCCGGGCGGCGCCGACGGGCTCACCGCCGAAGCGGTCGAGGGCGTCGCGCTGGGCCGACGAGGACTTCAGACGCAGTTGGTCGGACTGCCCGTGCACGACCACGAGGTCGTCGGCCAGGTCGGCGAGAACTCCCGCGGGGGCCGTACGGCCGCCGACGGTGGCACGGCCACGCCCCTCGCTCGAGACGGTGCGTCCGAGATAGAGCTCGGCGGACCCGCCGCCGACGGGCTCGACGTCGCCGCCGGCCTCGCGCACGCGCGCGGCGACCACCCCTTCTTCGGGGACGAGCCACACGCCTTCGACGGCAGCCTGAGCCGCCCCCTTGCGCACCGCGCCGGAATCCGCACGCTGGCCGAGCAGCAGTCCCAGGCCGGTCACCACCATCGTCTTTCCCGCGCCGGTCTCACCGGTGATGGCGGTGAAGCCCCGCCCGATCGGAAGCGTCGCGTCGGCGATGACCCCGAGGTCGCGCAGCCGCATCTCCTCGATCACGCCGCACCCCCCGGCATCCCACGCCACCCCGTGACCGGGAGTCGGAACTTGCGGACGAGGCGGTCGGTGAAGGCCGCGGGGTGAAGGCGCGCGAGGCGGACGGGGCGCGACGAACGGCGCACCATCACGCGGGCGCCCGGGGGCAGCTCGTGCGAGCGACGGCCGTCGCACCACAGGATGCCGCTGCCGCTGGTGCGCTCGAGCACCTCGACGGCCACCATGGCGTCGGGGCTGACCACCAGCGGGCGGGCGAACAGAGCATGCGCCGAGAGGGGGACGACGGCGATGGCCTCGACCGTCGGCCAGATGACGGGCCCCCCGGCCGAGAAGTTGTAGGCGGTCGAACCGGTCGGGGACGCCACGACGATGCCGTCGCACCCGAACGACGACAGCGGTCGTCCGTCGACCTCCATGACGACCTCGAGCATCCGCTCCCGGCTGGCCTTCTCGACCGTGGCCTCGTTCAGAGCCCAGGTCTCGAAGATGACCTCGTCGTCGGCGTCGAGGACACGCACGGCGAGAGCGAGACGTTCTTCCACGACATAGTCGCGATCGATCACCCGGCGCACGGCGTCGTCCATGTCGTCGCGTTCGATCTCGGCGAGGAAGCCGACGTGGCCCATGTTGATCCCGAGGATGGGGACCGTTCCGCCGCGGACGACCTCGGCCGCCCGCAGAATCGTGCCGTCGCCGCCCAGGACGATCGCCAGCTCGATCTCATCGATACCCACGTCGACGCCGAGGGTCTGCACGCCGTCGAGCGAAAGCCGCTCCGCCAGTTCGGGCCGGTCCTCCGCGGACACCACCGGTGTGGCACCGGCCGACCGCACGGCGGTCAGGATGCGCTCGGCAGCATGGACGGTGTCGTCACGGCGCGCGTGGACGACGAGGAGGATTCGGCGATCGCTGGGGGTCATCGGCTTCCGGTCAGTCGGGTCACGGTGCTCTCCCATTCTGAGGGGTCGCTGCCCCGAGTGGCCGAGAACCACGCGACGTACTCCTGGTTGCCATGCGTGCCGACGACGGGGGACGCGATCAGACCCGCGGTCTTCAGCCCCGCATCCCATGCCGCCCAGAGGACGCCGTGCACGGCATCCGACCGCAGTGCCGGGTCGGTCACGAGCCCGCCCTTCACCGACGTACGCCCCACTTCGAATTGCGGCTTCACAAGCAGCACGATGTCAGCGTCGGGCGCTGCCGTGGCGACCACGGCGGGCAGCACGTGCTCCAGCGAGATGAAAGAGAGATCCCCCGTCACCACGGTGGCGCGCTCGGCGACGCCGGTGGCGTGGGCGAGAGAGTCGGCGGTCATGAACCGCACGTTATACCCCTCGACCGACACCACGTCGGGGTCCGCCTCGATGACGGTGGATAACTGTCCGTGCCCGACATCCACGGCCATCACCGGTCGCGCCCCACGTTCGCGGAGGACCTGCGTGAAGCCGCCCGTCGATGCCCCCATGTCGAGGGCGACGCGATCCCGCACCTCCAGGCCGAAGGCATCGAGAGCCGCGAGCAGCTTGTGAGCGCCGCGGCTGACGTAGTGGTCTGCGCCGGCGACCTCGATGACGCTCTCGGCCTCGACCTGAGCCGCCGCTTTGACCACCGGGCGTCCGTTCACGGTCACGAGGCCGTCCGAGATCAGCTGCGCCGCGTGCGAGCGCGAGCGCGCGAGTCCCCGCGCGGCGAGTTCGGCATCGAGGCGCGAGGTCACGACGGCGAGGACGGATCGGCGGGTGCGGACTCGAGGCGTCGAGCCAGTTCCTCGTGCACGGCGGCGTAGGCGGCCGCGCGGGTGTCGAGGGGCTGCTCCTCAATGAGGCGCAGCCGATCGACGAGCCCGGCGGCATCCGGGGCGGAGCTGTCGGACATGGATGCCATGCTACCGACGTCAGCGCACGCGGAACGGGTCCGCGTAGAGCTGTTCAGGAACCCGGAAGCCGAAGATCGCCCGTCCGCTGTTCCAGATGGCTGCGGCCCCCGCGCGCAGGAGGTCGATCTGGCGACCTCCGTCGTTCACGATCCGCAGATCGACGCCGTCGATCTCGACGATCGCATCGCCCACGCGGGTACGTTCGCCCTTGACGACCGTGACGGGGTACGGCTCGAACAACTGCCGGAGGTCTTCGACGATGTAGTCCGGGCGCTGCGAGGGCGGTGCCGCGAGGATCTGCTTGGGACGGTCGATCCCCGTCAGCACCAGCAGGGACCGCATCTCCGCGGTGCGCGCACCCTGGATGTCGGTGTCGAGACGGTCACCGATGAACAGCGGCGTCTGCGCGCCCGTACGGGCGACGGCGACGTCGAAGATGGGTCGCTCGGGCTTGCCGGCGATCGTCGCCAGTCGGCCGACGGCCGTGTGCACGGCGGACACGAGCGTGCCGTTGCCCGGCGCGATGCCACGCGCCTGCGGAATGGTCCAGTCGGAGTTGGTCGCCACCCAGGGGATGCCCCCCTGTTCGACCGGTGTGGCCAGAGCGTAGGCCGCCTCCGCCAGATGGACCCACCCGACGTCCGGCGCGAACCCCTGGACGACGGCGGCCGGATCGTCGTCCGCACTGCGCGTCACGACGAATCCCGCCTTCTCGACCTCGACGACGAGGCCCTCTCCGCCGACGACCAGCAGGGTCGAACCCGCGGGAACCAGATCGCGCATGAGACGCATCGCCGCCTGGGGGCTGGTCGTGACGTCATCCGGAGCGACACGCAACCCGAGCGAGGTGAGGTGCTCCGCCACCGACGCATCGGTACGCGAAGCATTGTTGGTGATGTACCCGAGCCGGCGCCCCTCCTGCTGGGCGCGGTTCAGGCTGTCGACCGCGTGCGGGAGAGCACCAGGCCCGGCATACACGACACCGTCCAGGTCGGCCAGCACGACGTCGATGCCGTCGAGGGGCGTCGGCGGAGGGGTGCTGCGCCCGAAGATCATCGCGCGTCTTCCTCGTCACTCGACACGTCGTCGCCTCCGTCGGCATTCGCGTCGACGGAGGTGTTTTCTCCGTCGACGTCGACGACGTGCTCGTCGCCTCCGGACTCGACCGAGTCCTGGCGGTCCTCCTCGAGGGGGATGACTCCGGATGCCACATCCACACCGCCTTCGTCATCGATGAGCTCGATCTCCTCGACGACGATCACCTCGCGGTCGGCGACACCGGCAGCCGCGTCGAGCGCGTCGGCCGCGATCGACGCCCGACGTTCCCACTCTTCGGCTTCGTCCGCGCGTCCGAGCTCTTCGAGCACCGCAGCGCGAGCGGAGAAGAGCGCGGGGCTCCATTCGAACGCGCGGTCAGGGTCGGCCTCGGGGATCTCGAGCTCTTGCAGAGCGCGATCGGCCTGGCCGAGGTCGAGTCGCGCGCCGGACATGGCGATCGCCAGCTGCACGCGCACCGGGACCGACAGCGTCGACCGGTCGACCGCGCGGCCCTCCTCGAGCGCACGATCCGGGCGACCGACACCGCGCTCGCTATCGACGATGAGCGGGAGCTGGTCGTCGGAGCCCGTGATGCGGCGGTGCGTGCGCAGCTCGCGAAGCGCCAGGGCGAAGTCCCCCACCGCATAAGCGGTGATGGCGACCGTCTCCCGGACCACGCCAACGCGTCCCGCGCTTCGGGATGCCGCCAGCGCGTGCTGGTGGGCGAGCTCCGGGTCTTCGTCGATCACGCGAGCCGCCATCGCGAGGTGGCGGGCGACGTTGTCGGCGTTGTCCTTGCTGAGGGTCTTCAACTCGTTGCGCGCCGCGCCCGGCAGATCGTAGGCGGTGATCTCCTCGGGGATCTCGGGGCCGCGCTCGCGACGGTCCTGAGGCGGCCGCGTGGCCCGCGAGTCCTCGCGATCGAACCTGCGGGGCGCCCCGGCACCCGGACGACGGTCGCCCGTCGGACGACGGTCCGTGCCGGAGAAGCCGCGGGAATCCCCGTCACGACGGACGGGACGATCCCCGTCGCGACGCACCGGGCGGTCGCCGTCACGACGAACGGGCCGCTCGCCATCACGTCGGAACGGACGATCCCCGTCCCGACGCACGGGCCGGTCACCGTCACGACGAACCGGACGGTCGCCATCGCGACGGAACGGACGATCCCCGTCGCGACGAACCGGACGATCCCCGTCGCGACGAACCGGACGATCCCCGTCACCACGGAAGGGACGATCCCCATCCCGACGCACGGGCCGCTCGCCGTCGCGACGGAACGGACGATCACCGTCCCGACGAACAGGTCGGTCACCGTCCCGACGAACAGGCCGGTCACCGTCCCGACGAACAGGCCGGTCACCGTCCCGACGAACAGGCCGGTCGCCGTCGCGACGGAACGGACGATCCCCATCCCGACGAACCGGACGATCCCCGTCACCACGGAACGGACGATCCCCATCCCGACGAACGGGCCGATCTCCATCGCGACGAACCGGACGATCACCGTCACGCGCGGGGCGACCCGTGCCGCCACCGTCGCGACCGGAAGGGCGCGCGCCACCATCGTGTTCACGGCGGAACGGACGCAAGTCACCCTCACGACGCGCACGACCCGAACCTTCGCCGTCGCGACGGAACGGGCGGTCGCTCCGCGACGAAGAATCGTTGCCACGGGAGGACTGTCCACGCCCGGACGCGCGGTCGCCCGAGCGCCCTTCGTTGCTCCTGCGATCGTTCGCGTCGTCCGTAGACATGACTGTCCTTCCCGGGAAAAAGTGCCCGTAAATGCGAAATGGCCACCCAACGTTGGGTGGCCATTTCGACTGAAAAGAAGTCCGGCGGTGTCCTACTCTCCCACAGGGTCCCCCCTGCAGTACCATCGGCGCTGAGAGGCTTAGCTTCCGGGTTCGGAATGTAACCGGGCGTTTCCCTCTCGCTATGGCCGCCGAAACACTATTGATGTTTCACAAACCAACAACGACATGATCATTGTTGAGTTCCCGACCGTACATCGAGAACCACTCAGTGGACGCAAGCACCAAAAACAGGTGTGTTATCAAGTCATCGGCTTATTAGTACCGGTCAGCTTCACGTATTACTACGCTTCCACATCCGGCCTATCAACCCAGTAGTCTGGCTGGGAGCCTCTCACCATAAAGGTATGGAAGTCTCATCTTGAGGCCGGCTTCCCGCTTAGATGCTTTCAGCGGTTATCCATCCCGAACGTAGCTAATCAGCGGTGCTCCTGGCGGAACAACTGACACACCAGAGGTTCGTCCAACCCGGTCCTCTCGTACTAGGGTCAGATCCTCTCAAACTTCCTACGCGCGCAGCGGATAGGGACCGAACTGTCTCACGACGTTCTAAACCCAGCTCGCGTACCGCTTTAATGGGCGAACAGCCCAACCCTTGGGACCTACTCCAGCCCCAGGATGCGACGAGCCGACATCGAGGTGCCAAACCATGCCGTCGATATGGACTCTTGGGCAAGATCAGCCTGTTATCCCCGAGGTACCTTTTATCCGTTGAGCGACAGCGCTTCCACAAGCCACTGCCGGATCACTAGTCCCGACTTTCGTCCCTGCTCGACCTGTCAGTCTCACAGTCAAGCTCCCTTGTGCACTTACACTCGCCACCTGATTGCCAACCAGGTTGAGGGAACCTTTGGGCGCCTCCGTTACATTTTGGGAGGCAACCGCCCCAGTTAAACTACCCACCAGGCACTGTCCCTGAACCGGATCACGGTCCTAAGTTAGATATCCAGAGTGACCAGAGTGGTATTTCAACAATGACTCCACACTCACTGGCGTGAATGCTTCACCGTCTCCCACCTATCCTACACAAGCCACACCGAACACCAATACCAAGCTGTAGTAAAGGTCACGGGGTCTTTCCGTCCTGCTGCGCGTAACGAGCATCTTTACTCGTAATGCAATTTCGCCGAGTTCGCGGTTGAGACAGTTGGGAAGTCGTTACGCCATTCGTGCAGGTCGGAACTTACCCGACAAGGAATTTCGCTACCTTAGGATGGTTATAGTTACCACCGCCGTTTACTGGGGCTTAAATTCTCAGCTTCGCCTTACGGCTAACCGGTCCTCTTAACCTTCCAGCACCGGGCAGGCGTCAGTCCGTATACATCGTCTTGCGACTTGGCACGGACCTGTGTTTTTAGTAAACAGTCGCTACCCACTAGTCTCTGCGGCCACCACACCCTTTCGGAGCAAGTCCTAATAAGTGGATGGCCCCCCTTCTCCCGAAGTTACGGGGGCATTTTGCCGAGTTCCTTAACCACGATTCTCTCGATCTCCTTGGTATTCTCTACCTGACCACCTGAGTCGGTTTGGGGTACGGGCGGCTAGAACCTCGCGTCGATGCTTTTCTTGGCAGCATAGGATCACCCACTTTTTATCCGCATCGTGTCTCAGCCTCATGACTCCCGGATTTGCCTAAGAGTCGGCCTACGCACTTGCACCAGGACTACCATCGCCTGGCTTGGGCTACCTTCCTGCGTCACACCTGTTAATACGCTAGCCGCACCAGCATGGGGTCGAGCGTTCACACACACCCGCCTCACCCCGAAGGGATCCGCTAAAGCGTGAGCTAGGACTCTTAGCACCACTGGATTGACTGGGGCGGTTCTTCGCCGGTACGGGAATATCAACCCGTTGTCCATCGACTACGCCTGTCGGCCTCGCCTTAGGTCCCGACTTACCCAGGGAAGATTAGCTTGACCCTGGAACCCTTGGTCTTTCGGAGGACGTGTTTCTCACACGTCTTTCGCTACTCATGCCTGCATTCTCACTCGTGTAGCGTCCACGGCTGGGTCACCCCGCCGCTTCACTCGCCACACGACGCTCTCCTACCCATCAACACGGCTGGACCACGAAGGCCTACCAAAAATGTCAATGCCACAACTTCGGTGGCGTGCTTGAGCCCCGTTA
Organism: Microbacterium sp. SORGH_AS_0454; assembly: GCF_031453395.1. Lineage (NCBI taxonomy): Bacteria > Bacillati > Actinomycetota > Actinomycetes > Micrococcales > Microbacteriaceae > Microbacterium > Microbacterium sp. SORGH_AS_0454. The sequence goes on from NZ_JAVIYS010000001.1 coordinate 810,407, forward strand.
CATTGTCGGCGCGGAATCACTTGACCAGTGAGCTATTACGCACTCTTTCAAGGGTGGCTGCTTCTAAGCCAACCTCCTGGTTGTCAAAGCAACTCCACATCCTTTCCCACTTAGCACGCGCTTAGGGACCTTAGTTGGTGGTCTGGGTTGTTTCCCTCTCGACTATGAAGCTTATCCCCCACAGTCTCACTGCTGCGCTCTCACTTACCGGCATTCGGAGTTTGGCTGACGTCAGTAACCTTGTAGGGCCCATCGGCCATCCAGTAGCTCTACCTCCGGCAAGAAACACGCAACGCTGCACCTAAATGCATTTCGGAGAGAACCAGCTATCACGAAGTTTGATTGGCCTTTCACCCCTATCCACAGCTCATCCCCTCAGTTTTCAACCTAAGTGGGTTCGGTCCTCCACGACGTCTTACCGTCGCTTCAACCTGGCCATGGATAGATCACTTCGCTTCGGGTCTAGGACACGCGACTGAATCGCCCTATTCAGACTCGCTTTCGCTACGGCTACCCCACTCGGGTTAACCTCGCCACGTATCGCTAACTCGCAGGCTCATTCTTCAAAAGGCACGCTGTCACCCCTACTAAGGAGGCTCCAACGGTTTGTAAGCAAACGGTTTCAGGTACTATTTCACTCCCCTCCCGGGGTACTTTTCACCTTTCCCTCACGGTACTTGTCCGCTATCGGTCATCTGGGAGTATTTAGGCTTATCAGGTGGTCCTGACAGATTCACACGGGATTTCTCGGGCCCCGTGCTACTTGGGATACTTCTCACGCCAAGAACAGGCATTTCGACTACGGGGTTCGCACCCTCTATGACCGGCCATTCAAAACCGTTCGTCTATACCCTCTTGTCACGTCGATCATTCGGCAGAACAATCAGAAAAGTCCCGCAACCCCCAACATGCAACGCCTGCCGGCTATCACACACGCTAGGTTTAGCCTCTTCCGGTTTCGCTCGCCACTACTTACGGAATCGCTTTTGCTTTCTCTTCCTGTGGGTACTGAGATGTTTCACTTCCCCACGTTCCCTCTACCCGCCCTATATATTCAGGCGGGAGTCACCAGGTACGCACGCGCCCTGGCGGGGTTTCCCCATTCGGACATCCTCGGATCAAAACTCGCTTATCAGTTCCCCGAGGCTTATCGCAGATTGCTACGTCCTTCTTCGGCTCCAGATGCCAAGGCATCCACCGTTTGCTCTTAAAGACTTGAAATCACATGAGTTGAATCGTCAAAAAATTGACTAATGATCTTTAAGATCATCTTCACGACACAACCAAAAAGTCATGTCGAAGATGCTCGCGTCCACTGTGTAGTTCTCAAAGTACGGGCGGTACCCACCCCACACGCCACAACCGTGACAGCAGGGAAGGCCCACGAGGAACAGCCACCAACCACACCAGCCTTCCGACTAGCGCAACCAGCGCCCGGCCCCTCAGGACCCAACAGCGTGCATGTACCCACCCCACCAACCCGAACCGTTCCCACAGCAAGCTGCGTACTAGACCCGAACCATCGGCATGAGCACCCCATCAAATGTTCCACCCATGAGCTACCAGCAACACACATTCGGTGTTGAACTGGCGCCTGGACACTCGAACCGAAACCCGAGTGCCAGATGCTCCTTAGAAAGGAGGTGATCCAGCCGCACCTTCCGGTACGGCTACCTTGTTACGACTTAGTCCTAATTACCGATCCCACCTTCGACGGCTCCCTCCACAAGGGTTAGGCCACCGGCTTCAGGTGTTACCGACTTTCATGACTTGACGGGCGGTGTGTACAAGACCCGGGAACGTATTCACCGCAGCGTTGCTGATCTGCGATTACTAGCGACTCCGACTTCATGAGGTCGAGTTGCAGACCTCAATCCGAACTGGGACCGGCTTTTTGGGATTCGCTCCACCTCACGGTATTGCAGCCCTTTGTACCGGCCATTGTAGCATGCGTGAAGCCCAAGACATAAGGGGCATGATGATTTGACGTCATCCCCACCTTCCTCCGAGTTGACCCCGGCAGTATCCCATGAGTTCCCACCATTACGTGCTGGCAACATAGAACGAGGGTTGCGCTCGTTGCGGGACTTAACCCAACATCTCACGACACGAGCTGACGACAACCATGCACCACCTGTTTACGAGTGTCCAAAGAGTTGACCATTTCTGGCCCGTTCTCGTATATGTCAAGCCTTGGTAAGGTTCTTCGCGTTGCATCGAATTAATCCGCATGCTCCGCCGCTTGTGCGGGTCCCCGTCAATTCCTTTGAGTTTTAGCCTTGCGGCCGTACTCCCCAGGCGGGGAACTTAATGCGTTAGCTGCGTCACGGAAACCGTGGAATGGTCCCCACAACTAGTTCCCAACGTTTACGGGGTGGACTACCAGGGTATCTAAGCCTGTTTGCTCCCCACCCTTTCGCTCCTCAGCGTCAGTTACGGCCCAGAGATCTGCCTTCGCCATCGGTGTTCCTCCTGATATCTGCGCATTCCACCGCTACACCAGGAATTCCAATCTCCCCTACCGCACTCTAGTCTGCCCGTACCCACTGCAGGCCCGAGGTTGAGCCTCGGGATTTCACAGCAGACGCGACAAACCGCCTACGAGCTCTTTACGCCCAATAATTCCGGATAACGCTTGCGCCCTACGTATTACCGCGGCTGCTGGCACGTAGTTAGCCGGCGCTTTTTCTGCAGGTACCGTCACTTTCGCTTCTTCCCTGCTAAAAGAGGTTTACAACCCGAAGGCCGTCATCCCTCACGCGGCGTTGCTGCATCAGGCTTCCGCCCATTGTGCAATATTCCCCACTGCTGCCTCCCGTAGGAGTCTGGGCCGTGTCTCAGTCCCAGTGTGGCCGGTCACCCTCTCAGGCCGGCTACCCGTCGACGCCTTGGTGAGCCATTACCTCACCAACAAGCTGATAGGCCGCGAGCCCATCCCAGACCGAAAAATCTTTCCAAACACGACCATGCGATCACGTCTCATATCCAGTATTAGACGCCGTTTCCAGCGCTTATCCCAGAGTCCAGGGCAGGTTGCTCACGTGTTACTCACCCGTTCGCCACTGATCCACCAAGCAAGCTTGGCTTCACCGTTCGACTTGCATGTGTTAAGCACGCCGCCAGCGTTCATCCTGAGCCAGGATCAAACTCTCCGTAAAAAAGAAATGCATACAACCACCGGGAAAACGACAGTCATAGCGAGTTTGAAACTGACCAAAGAGAAAACATCAAAACTGACGAATTCATATGCCAACCCCCGGAAGGGCTGGTCTTTGATCCAAAAGAATTTCTCGCAATCCAACAAAAGTCAGACCGACGAGGAATAAATTGGCATTTGACAAGTGCACGCTGTTGAGTTCTCAAGGAACGGACGCACCCACAGAAACGATCTCTCGACCTACCCGTGAGGCGGTTCACTTCATTTGACCTGCGGACTCGACAACCAAACCAGCGCAATTGAGCTTCGCTAAGAAGCAGTCAGACTGAGTTTGTGTGCCGAGTGGCAGGATCCCAACTGTAGACCAAAGAGTCGAAACTCTCAAGTGTTGGTGTTGGGGGTGGTTCGCCGCTTGAGAGGACGCGGGGCCTTTCGGCCGCTCCGCTCTCCCCTGTGGGGCGAACATGTAAGAGCTTACGTGCGACCCCGGGTTCGGTCGAACTCATACGCTTCCCGGGCGTGTCGCGAAGCTCATTCCGCGAAATTCCGCGGAAGTCGGTGGGCTCAGAGGAACCGAGGCGCTCCGCCCCACCCGCCGAGCCACGCTTCGACCGACGGTTCCGCCCGCAGGACGTGCATGCCCTCGATGACGCGAGTGGTCTCTGCGTGCCCCGACCTCGTGCTCCACCGTCTGCTCCTGGCGCGGGCCCGGCGGCTCGTCGCCGACCCGAGCGGCACCCCCTCCGCAGACCGCAGATGCACTCGTCCCACGTCACCTTCGCCGAGGACGGCGAGGGCATCGCTCAGCGCATCGGGACGCAACACGACCACCGGGTGCTCCAGCTCCACCCTCACGCGCGGGTCCTCGGTGACGGTGGAGCGAACGCGGGGGTCAGCGCGCAGCGCGGCCGCCTCCGGAACGGGCGCCATCACGACAGCGGCTCGAGGCAGCGCCGCAAGGAGCGAGTCGGCGCACACGAACGCGGCCGCGGTCGTCGTCACCGGCACGCGTACCTCGACGTCGGGCGTCGCGGGAAGGAGACCTCGTGCCGCTGACCCATCGACGGGGATCTTCGTCACCAGCTGAATCGACTGTCGATTGCCCTCGGCCTCACGCTCGGAGTACCCCCGGCCCGCCCAGTCCGGGCCGTCGTGCCAGGCGACGGCATCCGGAACATGCGCGAGAACCGCGCCGGCTTGCCAGCACCGGTGCGCCCATTCCCAATCCTCTCCTCCGTACGACGAGAAGGTCTCGTCGAAACCGCCCACCTCGTCGAAGAATGATCGGGAGCAGGCGACGACGGCGCTGATGACATACCGATAGGACCGGTCGTCGGCGAGCAGGAGGTTCTGGCTGCGCTGGTACGCGTCTCGGAGCCAGGCCGGTTCGGCGAGTTCCCGTGCGGGACCGCATTCCTCGACCGGGATCTGGGCCGGGACGCCCGCGAAGTCCGCGTGTCGACGGCGCCCCACCGTCACCGCCTCGGACAGGAGTGCGGGAAGACGCGAGATCCGTCGCACGTACTCGGGTTCCGGGCTGGTGTCGGCATCCAGGAAGCAGAGAACGTCGCCCGACGCGGCCGCCGCTCCCAGGTTTCGAGCTGCGGCCGCGCGGAAACCGCGGTCCTCCTGACGCACCAGCAGGATGCCCTCGGGGACCGACGGCGCCTCGGGAGAGCCGTCGTCGGCGACGATGATCTCGAGACGGTTGCGCGGGTGATCCTGTCGGCGGAGAGCCTCGAGGGTGCGGGCGAGTTCCGCCGGCTGAGCGTAATGGGTGACGATGACGCTCACGCGCGGCGGTTGGGGCTCGAGGTGTGCGACCAGGTCCCAGCGGTTGCCCGGCACCCATGGCATCCGGTCGTTCCAGGGGGTGTCCCCCGTCATGACGTGACCTCGCTCCACCAGCGGAGGTACGCGCGGGCGGCGTCAGCGCGTCCGAAAGGCACAGGGTGCTGGCCGTGCCACGTGGAGGGTTCGTCGTCACGGGCGGCGGAGATCGCCGCCGCGAGGGCGTCCGGGTCGACGAGGGTCACGGTGCCGGGCCGGAGCGCGGCCATCTCGTCGTTGTAGCGGTTGCGGACGGCGAGAGGACGGCGTCCCCAGCCGATCCACGAGGCCAGAGATCCCGACGCCGAGACATGCCGGTGCGCGATCACCGGGACGGCGATGCGACGCACCCGGTCGGCCATCTCGGCGTCGTCGAGCCACCCGGTCACTTCCACCGAAACTCCCCGCGCGCCGGCGCGTCGCGCGAAGGCGTCGAGATCGCCCGCGTGGCCGTCGGAGGCGCGTCCGAGCACGGTCAGTCGCGTCAGCCCCGCGGTGGCAGCGGCTTCGAGCGCCTCGTCATGACCCTTGCCGGGGTAGAAGTATCCGAGGACGCCGACGGAGTCGTCGACCTCCGGCGTTGCGAGCGGCACGGCCACGGAATCGACCGGGAGAGGCACGACGGCGACCGGGCCGTCGAAGACGCCCTCTTCACGCAGCAGTTCGCGCTCATGGGCGCTGTTGACGACGACCCCGCGCGACGCCTCGGTCACGGCGCGATAGAAGGCTCGGCGCCGCGGGCGGTTGCGTTCGCCGTCGGATTCCTGCGGCACGTCGTGCAGCGTCACGGTGAGCGGATGCCGGGCGGCGAGGCCCGTGAGCGCGCGCGTCGCCTCCTCGGGCGATGCTCCCCACAGGCGGTCGGTGACGTGAGCGTGCACCGGCGTCCCCTCGGGGAGGGCGGCGAGAGCATCGACGGTCGTGATCCGCGCGTGCGGCTCCGCCGCCACGACTTCGGCCGCGATCTGCCGGGCGTAGACCGCGACGCCGTGCGGGCCGGGATGGACGAGGAGCACCGGGAGGGTGGCATCCGGGATCGAGGTCTTCGAACTCATGCGGCGGCGCTCCAGGTGCGCAGCAGCGGGGCCATACGGTCGACGACGGCTGCGAGGAGGGCGGGACGTTTCGCGTAATAGGCGAGGTGGGCGCGGCGCACGGCGTCGGCCGAGACGGTCTCGCCGGCCACGATCCATTCGGGGCGAGGTGCGGCGTCGAGGTTCCACGCGTCGACGACCCACGACTCGAGGGGCGCGCGCACCGAGGCGAGGATCGGCCGCCCCGGGTCGACGACGCGTCCGGGCGAGCCCAGTGCCTCGACGATGCGCTCCCCCAGGGGCAGGAAGAGGGCGTTGCCGGGGTGATTGACCGTGCGCGCGAGGTCCTCGACGACGGGAGAGAAGAGGTCGGATGCCGCGACGTCGAGGCCGAGGGCCTCGCGGCGACGCAGTTCCGCAACGGAGGCGTCGGCCAGAGCGCGAACCGCCGAGGCGGGAAGGTGCGCGGGCACGCTCAGCCCGGCCGCTTCGGCGACCGTGCGGACGTCGTGATAGGCCACCAGGGGCGGGTCCTCGGGGAACCCGGGGAGTCGGAGTACCGCTTGAAACGGGTGCAGACCCGCGAAGCGAACAGCGGGAACGAGCACCACGCGGGCGCCGAAAGGAAGCGAAGCACGCAACTGCGCGGTGCCGAGCGGGAGGCCGCGGTAGTCGTCGCGGATGGGCTGCGACACGAGGAAGGACGCCCCCGCGAGCAGAGCGTGCAGACGGGAAGCGTCGGCGGCGTCGAGCTCGTGCACGGCGGGGATCCGCACGGCCGGCAGCTGTTCGGAGGCGATGACGAGCCGCAGGGACTCGGCCTGGCAGTTGCCGACGACGACGCCGTAGCCGTCGGGGGCGGGTGCGTCGCCGAAGAACTCGGCGTAGTGGACACGACGCGCTATCACCGCGTCGCCGTGGTCCGCAAGGCTTGTCGCGCCTGCCCTCTCCGCACCCATGATGTGAACGTATCCGTCGGTGTCGTCGTCGTCCCAACCGCCCCGTTGCATTGCGATGTGCCTGGCGATGCGGTACGCGCACCGTCACGCACGCAATCACGAGGAGGAGAGAAGATCGTCGTCACCGTCGTCCCCCCGTTTCGGGTCGCCGCCGTTCCCTCAGCGCACCCCTATGTCACCGCCATCGCGGATCCCGAGGGCGTCCGGCTACTCGCCGACCCGCCTCCGCCGGGCGCTCCGGCCGGGCAGTGGTGGCCGCCGCAGGTGCTGCTGCCGGCGTGGCTCGAGGCGAATGCGGCGGACTTCGATCTGGTCCACGTGCATTTCGGGATCGAGTCGTACAGCCCGGCGGAACTCGAGGACACGGTCGCGATGCTCCGACGCCTGCGTCGGCCGCTGGTCTACACGGTCCACGACCTGGAGAACCCGCAGCTGAGCACGCAGGACGATCACCGCGCATCGCTCGCCGTGCTCGCGGCGGCCGCGGACGAACTGATCACCCTCACCGCCACGGCCGACGCCGAGGTGCGAGAGATGACCCACCGCGCCACGACCGTGATCGCCCACCCCACCCTGCTCGGCGACGACCCGCGTCCCACGGGATCGGCCCACGACGTCACCCTCGTCGGCGTCCACCTTCGCGATCTGCGGCCCAACATCGACGGGGTCGGCACCACCGCCACGCTCGTCCGCGCCGTCGCCGACCTGCGCGCCCAGGGCGCGCGCGTCGAGGCCGTCGTGCGGATGAACGACCGGGTCCGCGACGAGGAGGCCGCGGCATCCATCGATCTGCTCGCCTCGAGCACCGACGGAGTGCGCGTCGAGCGCGGAGCCCGACTCGACGACGACGAACTCGCCCGGTGGCTCGCGGACCTCGACGCGTGCGTCCTCCCGTACCGCCACGGCACCCAGTCGGGGTGGGCGGAGCTCTGCTACGACCTGGCCGTGCCGGTGATCGCCACGCGCATCGGGCACATCGCCGCGCAGCATCCCGGCGACTTCCACGCCTTCGACGTGGGCGAACCGGTGTCGCTCGCGCGGGCGATCGTGGATGCCACGGACGAGTCGTGGTCGCGGCCCGGTTCGCCCCGTCGTGAGGCCGAGGTCGAGCGCCGCCGGGCAGAGCGTACGGAGCAGCTCGCACAGGTCCGCGACGCGCACCTCGAGGTGTATCGCCGCGTCATCACCGCCGAGGTCGCCGCGTGATCCGCGGACAGCGACCGCTGCGGGTGCTCGTGGTCGCACCGTCGCGCTACCCGCTTCGACAGCCGCACGCGGGGGGCCTGGAGGCGACCGTCTGGGACCGCGTGCGCTGGCTGCGCGCCCGGGGGCACGACGTCACGCTGTGCGCGGCCGAGGGCTCCGACTTCCTCGACGAGGTGCCCGAGTTCCAGCTGCCGACGCCGGAGTGGACGCGCCCGGAGCACACCTCCGATACCGAGTACCCGCTGGGTTACGCGGCCGCCGTCGACGGCGCCTTCGACGCCGCCCGCGACCGATTGATCGCCGACCGCCACCTCTACGACGTCGTCGACAACCACAGCCTGCATCCGGCTCCCATCCGCTGGAGCCTCGAGGCGGACATCCCCGTCATCACGACTCTGCACACCCCGCCGCTCGAGCCCCTGCTCGAGGCGGCCGCCGACGTGGCCGAAGCCTCTCACCGCTTCCTCGCCGTGAGCCAGGCGACCGCGCGTGCCTGGTCGGTCGAGGGCGTGGACGCTTTCGTCTTCCCGAACGGCATCGACACCGATCAATGGACGCGCGGTGGCGGTGGCCCCTCGTGGGTCTGGTCCGGCCGGGTCGTTCCCGAGAAGGCGCCCCACCTCGCCATCGAGGCGGCGCGCGAGGCCGGGGCGCACATCGTCCTCGCCGGGCGCATCGGCGACGTCGATTACTTCGAGCAGGAGATCGTCCCCCGCCTGGGCGTGCACGCCCGCTACGTCGGGCCGCTGCGCCAGCCCGACCTCTGCCGCCTGGTCGGATCCTCGGCCGTCGCTCTGGTGACGCCGATGTGGGAGGAGCCCTTCGGGCTCGTCATCGCCGAGGCACTGGCCACGGGCACGCCGGTGGCGGCCTTCGACATCGGCGGGGTCTCCGAGGTACTGGCCGGCATGCCGGGTTCTGCCGTGGTCACGCCGGGAGACATCGTCGCCCTCGCGCGGGCCGCCTCGAGCCTCGCCGCCGACAGCACCCGCGACCCGCTCTCGCGCGCGCGGACGCGACAGGCGGCCGTGGACCAGCACTCCCTCGCCCAGCGCTACCGCGAGGTCGAACGCGTGCTCGCGCACGTCGCGCAGCCTGCGATCGCCCGGCGGGTGCCGGCGGTGTCGTGGTGATCGGCTGGTACGTCCACCATCACGGCTACGGCCACGTCGCACGGTTCCTCGCCGTGACCCCGCATCTGCGCACACCCGTCGTCGCCTTCTCGTCGATGCCGCGCCCGGCCGGGCTCGCCGCCGACGTGGACTGGATCCGACTCCCCCCGGATGCCGACGACTACACGCGACCGGACGGCTCCCCCGCCGATCCCCGCGACGCGGACCCCACCGTGCGCGGACACCTGCACTGGGCGCCGCTCGACCACCCGGGGCACCGCGCCCGGCTGGCATCCATCGCCTCGACCGCCGCGGAGCGCTCGCTGACCGCTTTCGTCGTCGACGTCAGCGTCGAGGTGGTCGTGTTCGCACGACTGCTGGGGCTTCGGACCCTCGCGATGACGCAGCCCGGGGCGCGCACCGACGCGCCGCACGCCCTGGCGTACGACCTCGCCGACGGCATCCTGGCCCCCTGGGCACGCGGCGCCGTCTCGGCCGAGGCCCTCGGAGCGCGCGCCGACCGCGTGGTCTGGACCGGCGGGATCTCCCGCTTCGACGGCCGGGAGCGCGTCGGGGCGCGGGACGAGCGCTCGGTGCTGCTGCTGGGGCGCGTCCTCGACGACGACGTCCGCGAGGACCTCGTGCGTCGCCTGCGGGCCCGCGGATGGGCTGTCACCTCGGCCGGACACGACGCGGCCTCTCGCATCGACGACCCGTGGCCGCTGCTGACCCGCAGCACGGTCGTGGTGAGCGCTGCCGGGCAGAACAGCGTCGCGGACCTCGCAGCCGCCGACGCCCGCGCCGTGGTCCTCGCCCAGGATCGACCGTTCGGCGAGCAGCACGACACGGCGGAGGCGCTCGAGCGTTGGGGGCTCGCCCGTCGCGCCGACAGCCGCACCGACGCCGCCACCCTGGTCGATCTCGTCGAGCGCGCCGCCCAGGACGCCCCCGAGTGGTCACGGTGGCAGACCGCAGGGGCGGCCGGTCGCATGGCCGCGGCCATCGACGCGGTGCACCCGTGAAGACCGCGGTCCTGACCGTCGCCTCGCGCGCCCGACGCGAGCATCTCGAACGCCAGCGACGGGTGCTCGCGGAGGTGGCCGACGACATCGTGCGCGTCGAGGTCTGGCTCGACGAGACGCCGCCGACGCCGACTCCGGATGCCGGCACCCTCGCGATGCACGTGCCGCCCGGGCCCCACGGACTCCGGGTCGGCGAAGGCCGCAACCGCGCTGCCGCTGCGGCGATCGACGCCGGTGCCGAACTGCTCGTCTTCCTCGACGTGGACTGCCTCCCCGGAGCCGACCTGCTCCGCGCCTATCGTGCGGCGGCCGCGCGCCATCCCGACGCCGTGCTCTCCGGGCCGGTCACCTACTTGAGCAGCGTGCAGCGACCGGAAACGGCATCCGATCTGCCCTTCCTCACCCGCCCCCACCGCGCCCGCCCGGCCCTGAAGCCCGGGACGACCCGCAGAGCCGCCCCGGGCGAGTTCGATCTCTTCTGGTCGCTGTCGTTCGCCGTCACGCCCGCGAGCTGGGGACGCATCGGGGGGTTCCACCCCGGCTACGAGGGCTACGGCGCAGAGGACACCGATCTCGCCTGGACCGCGCGCGCGAACGGCGTCGACATGTTCTGGGTGGGCGGCGCGGATGCCTACCACCAGTGGCATCCGGTGTCTTCTCCGCCGTGGCAGCACCTCGACGACATCCTCCGCAACGGGGCCACGTTCCACGATCGGTGGGGCGTCTGGCCGATGGGCGGGTGGCTCGAGGCGTTCGCGGCGGCGGGGGCGATCGAGCGCCGCGGACCCGACTGGGTCCGGGTGCGCTGACGGCGATATCGGGCGCGCACACGACGCCCGCAACCCCCCGGAGACCGACCACCCCCTCCGGATAGCGTCGGAGGGCCCGGTGCCGACCCGCCGGGCCGAGGAGAACCCATGCCCGCGTGGACCGAGCACGTCTTGTGGTGGCACCTCTACCCGCTGGGGTTCGTCGGCGCACCGATCCGCGACGGCGCGGATGTCGATGCCGCCCCGGTGCACCGCCTGGAGCGTCTCGAGCCGTGGCTCGACCACGTCATCGAGCTCGGCCTGAACGGTCTGCTGCTCGGACCCGTGTTCGCGTCGGAGACGCACGGCTACGACACCGTCGATCACTTCCGCATCGACCCGCGGCTCGGCGACGACGGCGACTTCGACCGACTCGTCTCGGCGGCACGGGAGCGCGGCATCCGGATCCTGCTCGACGGGGTCTTCCATCACGTCGGGCGCACGCACCCGGCGTTCCGCGACCAGACGCAGGACGGTGCGGGCCTGTTCCGTGGACGGTGGGTCGACGGCCGCTTCGAGGCCGAGGTCTTCGAGGGGCACGACGCGCTCGTGGCGCTCGATCACACCTCGCCCGCCGCGGCCGATCTCGTGGTCGAGGTCATGAACCATTGGCTCGAGCGCGGGATCGACGGGTGGAGGTTGGATGCCGCCTACGCGGTGCCGTCGTCGTTCTGGGCCCGAGTCCTGCCCCGCGTACGCGAACGGTTCCCCCAGGCGTGGTTCGTCGGCGAGGTCATCCACGGCGACGGGCCGGACATCGTCCGCGAGTCGAGCATGGATTCGCTCACGCAATACGAGCTGTGGCAGGGCATCTGGCACGGGATCTCGGACGGCAACCTCTTCGAGCTCAGCCATGCCATCGAGCGTCACGACGAGCTGCTGGCCACCTACGCGCCGCAGACCTTCGTCGGCAACCACGACGTCACGCGTATCGCCTCGGCGGTCGGCGCGGAGCTCGTGCCGCACGCTCTCGCGGTGCTCTTCACGGTCGCGGGCACGCCCTCGGTGTACGCCGGAGACGAGTTCGGGTGGACCGGGGTGAAGGAGCAGCGGCTCGGCGGCGACGACGCGGTGCGCCCGGAGTTCCCCGCTCGGCCCGCGGACGTGCAGCCCGACGAGCGCATCCTGCAGGCGCATCGGGCGCTGATCGCGCTGCGACGACGCAAGCCCTGGATGTGGCGCGCACACACCGACGTCATCGAGGTCTCCAACACCGCGCTCGCTCTGCGGACGGCGGTGGGCGATGACGCCGTGGTCGTCGCGCTGAACATCGGCGATGACGCCGTGACTCTGCCGATCGCGGACGGGCGGAGCGTGGTCGCCGGCGAGGGATCGCCGTCGGATGGGCGGATCGAGCTCGGGCCGCGCGGGTGGGCGGTGCTGGAGGCCTGAGCGCGTCGGCATCCGTTCGAACCGCGTCCCGATTCCGACGGGGCGTGTCCCGAAAAGGGTCGCTCGGGCGGCGCCCAGGCAGCCAGAAGTGGGACATGGTCGGGGGACGCGCGGTGACGCCTATCCCCCGGCCCGGAACCGGTGCTCGGGGCGGCCGGTCGAGCCGTAGCGCAGACTCACCTGCACCAGCCCCCGCTCGGCGAGGGCGGTGAGGTGACGTTGCGCCGTCGCGCGCGAGACGCCGATGCGCTCGGCCACCTCGGTCGCCGAGGCCTCGTCGGCCCCGAGGGCGGCGAGGACCGTCTGCTCGGTCGCCGACCGGGCGAGCGAGGCGCCCTCCCGCTCCCCGCGAAGGACGGATGCCGCGCGATCGATGTCGTCCTGCGTGAGGGGCCGGGAGCTCGAGAGCAGGTTGCGGTAGCGCGCGTACCGGTCGAGGCGCTCCGCGAGCACGCGCGTGTCGAAGGGCTTCACGAGGAAGGCGAGCGCACCCGCGGTGAATGCTCGGCGCACGGTCGTGGCATCCGTCGCCGCCGAGAGGACGAAGGCGTCGACGCCGGCCGACCGCACGAGCTCGATCCCGTCGCCGTCGGGAAGGTAGACGTCGGCGAGCAGGAGGTCGGGGGGATGCGCGGCCAGCGCGGCTCGAGCCTCGCCCACGGTGCGTGCGGGCTCGAGGGCCACGAAGCCCGGGCGCGCGGCGACGGCGTCACGGTGAAGTCCCGCGACGCGGAAGTCGTCGTCGACGACGAGGACGCGGATGTCGGTCATGCAGGGTCCTCTCGGATCACACCGGGCAGACGGGCGGCCACGACCGCACCACGGCCGTCGCCGCCCGGGTCGACGACCCACACCTCGCCGCCGCGGCGGCGGGCGAATTCGCGCGACAGGGGCAGTCCGATGCCGAGGCCGTGGACGGCGGCGGGGTCGTCGCCCCTGTCCCGCGGGAGAAAGACCGCCTCGGGGTCGGCGATCCCCGACCCCGTGTCGCTCACCGTCAAGACGACCGCGTCACCGTCGCCGAGCACCGCCACCTCGACCTCTCGCGGCGCGGGCGCGGCCGCCGCCGCCGTCACGGCGTTGTCGATCAGGTTGCCGAGCACGGCGACCACGTCTTCGACCTCGTCGATCGGATCCGCCAGGAACGAATCATCTGCGACGCGCAATGCGACCCCGCGCTCGCGGGCGGAGAGCGCCTTGGCACCGACGAACGACTGCAGCATCGCATCGGCCACGAGGTCGATCCCCGGCACCGCCCAGTCGACCGAGCCCCGGTCGACGAGATCGGCGAGGAAGGAGCGCGCCTCGTGGGTGCGCCCCGCGTCGAGCAGGCCCACCGCCGCGTGCAGCCGGTTGGCGTTCTCGTGCCGCTGCACGCGCAGGGCATCGCTCATCGCGCGGACGCTGTCGAGCCGCCCCGACAGGGCCATGACGTCGGTGCGATCGCGCAGCGTCGCCACGCGGCCGAAGGAGCGGGCCCCGCGCCGCACCGGTCGCACGTCGATGAACACGACGCGGTCGCCCAGGGGGAGCCCGGTCGAGGCCCCGGTGCCCGACAGCGCGGCGGCGACCGCCGGGGGCAGTCCGAGATCGCGCACCGGCCGACCCACGGCATCCCTCACTCCGAGAAGCCGTTCGGCGGCGGCCGTGCACACGCGCACGACGCCGGCGTCATCGAGGGCGACGACCCCCTCATCGGCGCTTTCGAGAACGGCGGTCTGGGTCTGGACGAGCGAGACGAGTTCTTCGGGCTGCACGCCGAGAGTGAGCCGCTCGAGGCGGCGACGCATGAACAGGGCGACCACGGCGCCGATCGCCACGGCGAGCGCCACGGCGACGGCGATCCCGCCGATCAGGGCCGGGAGGTCGTCGAAGACGCTCGCCCGCTCGAAGCCCACGCTCACCTCCCCCACCGGGGGTCCCCCGCCGGGCGCGTAGATCGGCACCTTCGCGCGGGCGGACTCGCCGAGCGTTCCCGTCTCCCACGTGACCACCTCTCGCCCCGCGAGCGCGTCCGCGAAGCTCGTGCTCACCACCTCGCCGAGGCGGTCGGGATCGGGGTGGGCGAGACGGATGCCGTGATCGTCGGTGATCACGACGAACAGGCCCTCCGTGCGGGTGGTGACGTCGGTGGCGTACCGCTGCAGCAGGCCGTCACGCAAGGCCGCGGCATCCGGGGTCCCGGGATCGGCGGAGTAGGTCTCGACGAGGTCGCGCACCTCGGGGGCTTCGGCGACGGACCGGGCGATGTTCAGCGCCGAGGAATCGGCCTCGGCCTTCAGCTGCTGCACGCCGAGCCAGGCGAAGACGGCGGTGCACACGGCGACGACGGCCACCTGCGTGGCGACCTGCACGACCAGCATGCGCGTGGCGAATCGCATCCGCACCTCCCGCCTCGACTCTCGTGCGCGAAATGCGCAGAACACACGGTACGCGCATAACCGTCCGCAATGCGAGCAAGCACGCGCCGGGAGGCTCGGCGTGCGTAACCTCGCCGGATCGAGTGCGAGAGCCGCGCCCGTCACGACGAAGGAGTCGCGATGACCCCCCTGATCCTTGCGGCCGACGCCGCCGAGTACCCGGTGGCCTACACGCCCGCCGACGGGGTGCTCGTGGCCCTGGGCTTCCTTATGGTCCTGTCGTTCATGGCCCTGATCATGACCCGACGCCTGACCCCGATGGTCGCTCTCATCGTCGTCCCCACCGTCTTCGGTCTCATCGCCGGGGCGGGTCTCGGCCTCGGCGACATGGTGATCGACGCGATCAGCAAGATGGCGCCCACCGCGGCACTGCTGATGTTCGCGATCATGTACTTCGGCATCATGATCGACGTCGGCCTGTTCGACCCGCTGATCCGCGTGATCACGCGCGTGCTGGGCAACGACCCGGCCAAGATCGTGCTGGGCACGGCCATCCTCGCCGGGGCGGTCTCGCTCGACGGCGACGGCTCGACGACCTTCATCATCACGACCTCGGCGATGCTGCCCCTGTACCTGCGTCTGGGTATGAGCCCCGTCGTGCTCACCTGCGTCGCGGGCCTGATGAACGGCACGATGAACATCGTCCCGTGGGGTGGGCCGACAGTCCGCGCCGCGACCGCCCTGGGCCTGCAGCCCACCGACGTCTTCGTGCCGATGATCCCCTCACTGCTGGCCGGCCTGGTCGTCTCGCTCGCTTTCGCCTGGTTCCTCGGGCTGTCCGAGCGCAAGCGTCTCGCCGGTACCGTCGACACCACCAGGATCGACGAGCCCGGCGGCTTCGGCCGACTCGGCGCCCCGAAGATCTTCCGCGGTGCCGAATCCAAGCCCGGCGCGGTCGCCTCTCTGCGCACCGGCAACATCGTCACCGTCCGCGGCGGTCGCGACGCCGTCGCCGCAGCGCAACTGGTCGACACCGCCGACACCGCGATGGCCGACACCATGCTCGACCCGAACCGCGCGACGCTGCGCCCGAAGCTCATCTGGTTCAACCTGGCCCTGACGGCCGCGGTCATGGTGCTGCTGGTCATGGACCTGTTCCCGCTGGCCTTCGTCTTCATGGTCGGCGCCGCGATCGCCCTCATCGTCAACTTCCCCAAGCTCCGCTCGCAGGCCGACGAGATCGTCGCTCACGCGCCCTCGATCGTCGGCGTCGTGTCGATGGTGCTGGCGGCCGGCGTCCTGGTCGGCGTCCTCAACGGCACCGGCATGGTCACGGCGATGGCGTCGTGGATCACCGAGGTCATCCCCTCGTCGATGGGCCCGTTCCTCGCCGTCATCACCGGAGTGCTGTCGATCCCGTTCACGTTCTTCATGTCGAACGATGCGTTCTACTTCGGCATCCTGCCCGTGCTCGCCGAGAGTGCGGCGAACTACGGCATCGCCCCGGTCGAGATGGCCCGCGCCTCGATCACCGGGCAGCCGGTGCACCTGCAGAGCCCGCTGGTGCCCGCGATCCTGCTGCTCGTCTCGCTCGCCGGCGTCAACCTCGGCGACCACCACAAGAAGGTGCTGTGGCGCGCCACGATCGTCTCACTGGTGATGCTCGCCGTGGGCGTTCTCGTGGGCGCGGTGCCGCTGCTGCGCTGACGCGACCTCGAACGACATGACCCCGGATGCCATGGCATCCGGGGTCATGTCGTTCACCGCCCCGACGACGGAAGCAGAGCGCGACGCACGGCCTCGAAGATCTCGGGGTGCGCTGCATCGCGGACGAACAGCGGGACGCGGTCGGCAGGAGCCTCGACCTCGACCTCTCCCCCGCCGAGGTGCACGGCGCCGGTCCACAGGTCGGTCCAGCCTGCCCCCTCGGGCAGCAGGACGCGGCGGGTGCGCGCGCCGGCCTCGAGAACGGGGGCCACGAGCAGGTCGGAGCCGAGGAGGTACTGGTCCTTCACGGTCCACGAGCGCTCGTCGGCGGGGAACTCGTGGAACAGCCCGCGCAGCACGGGCTGCCCGTCGCGGTGCGCGTCGTGCATCACCTCTCGCAGGTAGGGCCGCAACGCCTCCCGCGCGAACAGGTACCGCTCCAGGATCGGCGTGACCTGGTCGCCGAAGCTCCAGACCTCGTTCGGTCCGCCGCTCGGGGACCGCCGCGAGCCGTCGGCGGCGTGCACCGGGGTCGTCGGCAGGCGGTCGCCGTGCAGGCGCATCACCGGGCTGAACGCGCCGAACTGGAACCAGCGCACCAGGAGCTCGCGGAACCCCTCGTCGTCGGGGTCGCCGTGGTGGAAGCCGCCGATGTCGGTGGTGAACCACGGGATACCCGCCACCCCCATGTGGATCCCGGCGGTGATCTGCGCCCGCAACGCAGCGAAGGTCGAGGCGATGTCGCCCGACCAGACCAGGGCGCCGTAGCGCTGAGACCCCGCCCAGGCGGCGCGCAGGAGATTCACGACCTCGGTCTCGCCGTCGCCCCACTGCCCCTCGGCGAACGCGCGAGCGTAGTGCTGGGGGTAGAGATTTCCCACCTGCGGCACCGGACCGGCGTGATACCGGTAGTTGTCGTAGTCGTAGAGACCGAACTCGGGCTCCGCTTCGTCGAGCCAGAAGGTGCGGATGCCGTGGCGCGCATAGTTGTCGCGGCATTTCTGCCAGACGAAGTCGCGGGCGCGGGGGTTGGTGGCGTCGAGGAACGCACTCGGCCCCTCGAACGACATCTGCACGTCGAGCCCGCGCTCGGCGCGCACGAGCAGGTTCTCCTTCTTCATGAGCGCGTAGTTCTCGCTCTCGAGCGACACCTGCGGCCACACCGAGACCATGAGCTCGACGCCGAGCTCGCCGAGCTCGCGCACCATCGCCGCCGGATCCGGCCAGAACTCCTGCTCGAAGCGGAAGTCCCCCATCCTCGGCCAGTGGAAGAAGTCCGCGACGATGACGTCGAGGGGAAGACCGCGGCGCGTGTGCTCGCGCGCCACCGACAGCAGCTCCTCCTGCGAGGAGTACCGGAGCTTGCACTGCCAGAACCCCAGCCCGCGCTCCGGCATCATCGGCGCGTGCCCCGTGGCATCCGCGTAGGCCCGGGCGATCTCGCGCGGGGTCTGGCCGGCGGTCACCCAGTAGTCGAGCTGCTCGGTCGACTCGGCCTCCCACCGGGTGCCGTTGGTCGCGAACGTCGCGCGCCCGATCGCGGGGTTGTGCCACAGGAAGCCGTAGCCACGACTCGACATGACGAACGGCACGCTCGACTGCGAGTTGCGGTGGGCGAGCTCGAGGGAGCTGCCCTTCAGATCCAGCACGTCCTGCTGGTACTGCCCCATGCCGTACAGGTGCTCGTCCGCGGCGGTGTCGAAGGACGCCGTGAGCCTGACGTCGCCTCCCGCGATGGGGCGGTGCTCGCGCGCGACGAGCGCCAGCGAGCCTCCGGCATCCCTCTCGGCGAAGAGCAGGCGCCCCGAGGCGTCGAAGAAGGCGAGGTGGCAGAAGTTGCGGTAGTATCCGGTCTGCAGTTGGATGCCGCTGCGCGAGGTCGCGACCACGCGCAGCCGCCCGTTGCTCAGCGTCGCCCGTTCCCCCTCGATCTCGATCGTCGCGGATACGGGATCGGCGGCCAGGAGCGCCCAGTCGTGATCGAGCACGTCGTGCATGAGACGCGCGCGCACGCGCACGCTGTCTCGCCCCCACGGCTCGACCACCACGGTCTCGCCATCGCCCCGCCACACGAGGCGGTCGCCATCGATGGAGAAGTGCTCGGTGACGGTGCTCACGCCCGCGCCTCGATACCCTCGGCCTCCTCGGCTCGGCGCCGCTCCACGTGATCGTGGGCGAAGACGAGGTACACGCTCGCGGTCCAGGTGTAGGCCCGATCGCGCAGCCCCTCACCGGTGAGGGCGTCGAAGTTCTCGGCGAACCCGGACCGCTCGCACAGGGCCCGGAACCTCTCGCTGATCGTGTCGGCGAGGCCGATCCGGCCCCCGCGGCGGAGCCCCTCCTCGATCAGCATCGTCGAGGGGGCCCAGATGGGGCCCCTCCAGTAGCCGTCGCTCTCGTACTCCGCGGTGTCGACGAGCTGGGTCGCCGGCCCCCATTCGGTGAGATGCGCCTCGATTCCGGAGGCCAGGGCGTCGACGACGTCGCCCGGAAGACGCGGGGAGGCGAGCACGGGCAGCAAGGTGAGCAGGCTGGTGCGCTTGCTGCGGGTGCGGCTCAGGGAGCCGACGGCGAAGAAGCCGTCCTCGTCGCGCAGCTCGGCCAGCAGCGCCCGCTCGACCCGGTCGCGCTCGTCGCGCCAGTGGGCGCCCTCGTCGAGCCCGAGCTCGTCGGCGAGATCTGCCACGACGTCGAGCTGGACCGCGAGAAAAGCGGCGAGGTCGGGCGCCTCGACGACACGGTCGTGGTCGAAGGCGGTGGAGTTGTCCCAGCCGCTGTCGTTGCCGTGCTGGTAGTAGGGCAGCGAGCGACCCGGCGCCGTCCGGGAGTCCAGCCAGAACCGCGACCAGCGCGCGAGCCGCGCGTACACCGCTTCGAGCTCCGCCCGGTCGAGGGGACGGGGCAGCCGCTCACGGAGCCGCGTCAGCGCCCACCCGTGGATCGGGGGCTTGACGAAGTTGTAGAGCACCTCGGAGTGGGTGATCGAATCGGGCAGGGCACCCGCGGCATCCTGGTGGTCGAACGGGGCGTGGAACTGGTCGAGGGCGAGCTCCGGCGCACCGGGCGCGAGGGCCAGCGCGTTGAAGGTGTGGTCCCAGCTCCAGACCTTGTCCATCCAGTGCTTCGACATGAGCACCGACTCGCGCGTGACGAAGCCGGCGGGGACGACGGTCGCCGACCACAGCACGTAGGCGGCGAGCGCCGCGGCCGGTGTGTCCTCGCTCCGCCAGCCCGCCACTGCCTCGAGATACTCCTCGAACTCCTCGGCGACCCGCCGCTGCACCTCGGCGAAGGTCTCGAGAGAGGTGAACACCGGGGCCGCGCTCTCGATCTGCTCGATCGCGACCTCCCAACCGGCCACGCCGCCCACGGTGATCGAGCGGGCGTTCTGCCCGAGGGCTTCCTCCCCCTCTGCCGCCGCGGTCCCCGACAGCACGGTCACCCGGTAGCGCCTTCCCGTCTCGTACGAGGTGAAGACCCACGATCGGTCGCGGGGCTCTCGGAAGAAGTACGAGCCGCTGAAGGGGGTGAGCTCCTCTGCCGCGTCCGCCAGGACGAGGTCGACCCCGGTACCCGCCAGCCGCACCACGTCGTTCGACTCGAACACCGCCGAGGCCACGACCTCGCCCTCGACCAGCCACGACAGAGCCGAGGGGTCTGCCACGGTCTCGGCATCCACGAAGGAACCGTCCCGGCTCAGCGTCAGACGCAGCACCGCGTGCATGCCGGTGAGGTGGGAGACCAGATGGATGTCGCGCACGCGGCGGTGCAGCCCGATCACGGGAGACAGGTTCATCCACGAACCGCGACGGCTGAAGGGGATTTCGCGCACGTCGAACGACGGCAGAGAAGAGAGGGACACGAGGGGCCTTTCAGGGGTCAGTCTTTGACCGCGCCGGCGGTCACACCGGCCGCCACGTAGCGCTGGGCGAGGATCAGCAGGACGGCGGCGGGAATGGATGCCACGACGGCGGTCGCCATGATGGCGTTCCACTCCTGGTTGTTGTTGCCGATGTACCGGTAGATGCCGATCGTGATCGGCTGGAGCTTGCCGCCGCTGTTCAGTGTCGAGGCGAAGATGAAGTCGGACCACGACCACAGGAACGCGAACAGCGAGACCGTGACGATCGAGTTACGGCTGACCGGGAGGACGATCGACCGGAACGTGCGCCACGTGCCCGCCCCGTCGATGCGGGCGGCGGCGAGGAGCTCATCGGGGATACCGCGCATGAAGGCGGTGAAGATCAGCACCCCGAAGGGCACCGCCAGGGTGGAGTCGGCGAGGATCAGCCCGGGCACCGTGTTGAGGATCCCGGCATTGAGGTAGATGCCGTAGAACCCCATCGCCATGATGATCCCGGGGATCATCTGCGCGATGAGCAACGCGAAGCTGAGCACGTTGCCTCCCCGGGGACGGAGCTTGGCCAGGGCGTAGGCCGCCGGCGCCGACAGCACCAGCGTCAGCACCACGGTGCCGACACCGATCACGAAGCTGGTGCCGAGGTAGGGCAACTGGTCGGAGAGCACCCTCTGGTATCCCTCGAAGGTAGGGGCGAGGGGGAACAGATCCGGCGGCGACTTGCGCATATCGCCCTGGGGGGTGAGCGAGACGTTGATCATCCAGTAGATCGGGAACAGCATGATCCCGGTCAGGATCACACCCACGAGGGTGATCCACCACGGTCGACGCTTCATCAGACCTCCAGACGGCGCTGGGCGCGGATGTAGATCAGCCCGAAGACCAGGGCGATCACGATGAGAAGGTTGCCGACGGCCGCCGCGGGGCTGAGGTCGGGCAGGGCCGACCCGAAGCCGAGCCGGTACGACCAGATCGCGAAGGTGGTGGAGCTGGAGCCCGGGCCCCCTCGCGTCATGATCCAGATGATGTCGAACACCTTGAGCGTGTAGACCAGCCCCAGCAGGATCGTGATCGCCGAGACGGGGCGCAGCAGCGGGAAGGTGATGCGCCAGAACTTCTGCCACGCGTTCGCCCCGTCGATGGATGCCGCTTCGTAGATGTCGGTCGAGATGTTCTGCAGGCCGCTGTAGAGGATGACGAGGTTGAATGGCACCCCGATCCAGATGTTCGCGATCAGCACGGACACCAGTGCCCACTGCGGGGAGGTGAGCCAGTTCACCGGATCGATGCCCACCGCGCCGAGCGCGGCGTTGACCACTCCGGAGTCCGAGTTGAGCATCCACGACCACGCGGAGGCCGAGACCAGCAGCGGCAGCAGCCACGGCACGAGGAACAGCGCGCGCAGCGTGGCCGACAGCGGGAAACGTTGGAAGAAGAACACGGCCAGCGCCATGCCGATCGTGTACTGGAACGCGATGGAGACGAGCGTGAAGGTGGCCGTGTTCGCCAGCGCGGGCCAGAACGTGGCGTCTTGGAAGACGGCGACGTAGTTGGCGAACCAGACGAAGGGGGCGTTGCCGTCGATGAACGAGCGGACGGTGTAGTCGCGCAGGCTCAGGTCGAGGTTGCGATAGAGCGGATAGGCGTAGAAGACGACCAGATAGATGACGACGGGGGCGAGGAACGCCCACGCCGTCCACTGGCCCCGGCGCCGCGGGCGGCCGCCGGGGGTGGGGAGGACGGCGGACCGCGCCGCCGCCCTCCCGGCGTCGCCGGTGCCCGTCGAGGCAGTGATCTGCGTCGCGGTCATGTCGGCGTACCCCTTTCGATGGATGGGATTACTTGGACGAGGCGGCCTGCTGGGCGGCCTTCAAGGCGTCCTGCGGCGACTGCGCGCCGGTGAGGGAGTTCTGCACCGCGGTCCAGAGCTGCTCGGAGATGATCGGGTACTTCACACCGAGGTTGTCTCCGGTGCGGGCCTTGGCCGCGCCGACGGCTTCGACCCAGGGCTCGAGCGAGGGGTCCTTCGCCAGCTGCTCCTTCTGCGCCTCGGGCGTGGCCGCGATGTAGTTGAGCGTGTTATCGGTGCCGACCACGTTCGCCGTGCTGGTGAGGCACTCGACGATCTTGGCCGAGGTGGCGTAACGGGCCGAGTCCTTCTGGACCGGCAGGGTGAGGAACTCACCGCCGGTGGGAGCGGGGGCTGCGCCGCCCTTGGCCGACGGGATCGGGATGACCTGGTAACCGGCCTTCACCGCTCCCGCCTTCTGCCAGGTGCCGTTCTCGGCGAAGCCGAAGTCACCGGTCTCGAATTCCTGCCAGCTGGTGGTCTGGGTGTTGTTGATGACCGAGTTCGGCGCCCAGCCCTTCTTGACCCAGTCGGTCCACAGCTGCACGGCGGAGACCGCTTGCGAGGAGTCGAGCTGCGTCAGGTCCGCACCCGCACCCCAGAACCACGGCAGGAACTGGAAACTGCCCTCTTCCGTGCCGATACCCGAGAAGGTGATGCCCTTCTTGCCGGATGCCACGACCTTCTCGATCGCGCTGTTGAGGCTCGACCAATCCTTGATGGAGGAGGGATCGACGCCGGCGGCGCTGAGGACGGTGGGGTTGTAGTACAGGGCGAGGGTGTTCGCCCCGATCGGGACGCCGTACGTCTTCCCGTCGATGACCGACGCACCGAGGATGTTCTCGGCGACGTCGCCGACCTGCAGTCCGTTCTCGTCGGTTGCGGTGACGATGCCCGCCTCGACCAGCGTCGAGACCGCAGGGTTGTCGATGAGGAGGATGTCCGGAGAGTCGCCCTGCTGGCCGGCGAGAAGCGCCTTGCTGGTCAGATCGCTCGTGTCGAAGCCGGTGCGCTCGACGGTGACTCCGGCGTCGGCCGCGCACTTGTCGATGACCTTGGCCCAGTCCGAGGTGGCGTCGTACTGCGGGTACGGGTCCCAGAAGGTGTAGCTGCCGCCGGAGTCTCCGGATCCGCCGGAGCCTCCGCCGGAGCAACCGGCCAGGACACCGACGGCGACGGCGCCGATGGCGAGCGCTCCGAGAGCGCGGGTACGGGTGATTGTCGTGCTCACTTGCGATTTCCTCTCTGAAATGTGACTACGTTGTCGTTCAAGCGACGCGTTGAACCGGTTCGACGAGGGACCGACGGAACGGGGCGCGTCTTCCGCCCCGTCAGGCGGTGCTCCCCCGGTCGGTCAGCTCGGGCTCGATGAACCCGACGACGGGGGGCCCGTAGTCGGGGTCGGCGATGCGCCGGACCAGGTGCTGGACCGCCTTGCGTCCCAGACCGTCGGGGGAGGTCTCGACTGCCGTGTACGGCAGCAGGAAGGTGCGCCCGAAGTCTCTCGAGTAGAGGCTGACGACGGACAGGTCTCGGGGAACCACGGTGCCGCGCTCGCGCAGCACCCCGGGGAGCGCGGCGATCGAGGCATCGTTGTGCACGATGAGCGCCGTGGCATCGGTTCGGGTGTCGAGGATCGCGTTGAGACTGCGCTCGATCGCGGGCTGCTGCGACTCGCCGTAGTGGGCATGGATACGGATCCCGTAGCGCGCGGCCCGCTCGAGGGCGGCATCGCGGAACCGCCATGCGTAGGCGCCACCGCGCTCGAAGACGTGCCGTGGGGGCGAGACGAGCACGATGTCGTGATGGCCGAGCCCGTAGAGGTGATCGACGGTGAGGCGCGCGGCCTCGCCGAAGTCGAGGTCGAAGACGTCGAGCCCCTCCGTGTCGCGCGGCAGACCGACGAGCGCGCCGGGCTGGCGCGCCTGGCGGAGCGCGTCGAGGCGAGGATCGTCGTGCGTGACGTCCAGGAGCACGACGCCGTCGACCATGTTCGACGACGTGATGCGACGGATCGCCCCCGGACCGTCGCCATCGGTGACCATGAGGATGTCGTATCCGAGCTCGCGCGCCGCATCGGACACCGCCAGGATGTACTGCAGCATGGCCGGCGGGAACTCGTCCTCGTGGAATTGGAGCAGCAGCCCGAGGACCATGGTCTGCGAGGTGGCGAGAGCTCGCGCCCCCGCGTTCACGGTGAAGCCGAGCTCGGAGATGGCGGCATCGATGCGCTCCCGCGTCTCGCGCGAGATGGGACGATTGCCCGAGAGCGCGTACGAGACCGTGCTGCGTGAGACGCCCGCAGCTTTGGCCACGTCACCGATGGTGGTCATCTCTGCACCCCCTTCATCATCGAACCGGTTCGACTAGTGTAGCGCCGTAATCGGACCACAGCAAACAGTTTTGCAGTCGAACGCGGGGTATTTCACCCGCCTTCAGGTCACCGCTGCGGGCGCCCGCGCACGACGCGAGGACGCCCCGGGGCTCGGGTCCCCGGGGCGTCCTGCGATCGAGCCGTCAGCTGCTCGCACGTTCCCTTCGGCGGGCGATGAGCGCGGCACCCGCGGCGAGAGCCGCAGCCCCGACGAGCAGACCGCCGAAGCCGGCGAAGGTGGAGCCCGTCATGGCGAGCGATCCGGAGGCCGAGACGCCGGCGCCCGAGGGCGCCGCTCCCACCGACGACGCCCCGCCACCGGTCCCACCGGAGCCGGTACCACCCGTTCCGCCCCCACCCGAGCCGCCGGCGCTCGCGGCGGTCACCGCGAGAGACGTGGTCGCCGAGCGCTGCGAGATCGCCCCCCGTCGCGATGAGCCGGTGATCGCCGACGGGCGCCGATACGGGCACCGTCAAGGTCGCCGACACGGCACCCGCGGCATCCGCCGACGCCTCACCGAGCACGATCGGGTCGGAGTGCAGGACGAACTCGACCTTCTCTCCCGGGGTGAAGCCCGTGCCCGACGCGGTCACCGTCCCTCCCTGAGCGACCGAGGAAACCCCCGCCGAGAGGGTCGGGGCCGAAGCCGTATCGGGGTGGAGGGCCGTGAACGTCATCCGATCGAGGTTCGGCGCCCACTGGGAGCGCAGCCCCAGGGTCGGGTACCGCTCGGAGATGTAGGTGACGCCGTTGAAGTCCGGCTGCTCCTCCGATGCGAAGCGGATCGAGTTCTCCCCGGCCTGCAACTGCACCTCGACCGTCAGATCCCAGAACTGGTTGGCGTTGTAGCTCTGCGGGAACAGCACCTTCTGTACCGGGCCGCCGTTGACGGTGATGTCGGCGCGACGGGCCACGGGATCGGGGTTGTAGTGCGAGGACGGCGACTGCTCCTCGTTCGAGTAGCGCAGGGTCATCGCGTAGGTCCCCGCCTGGGCGACCGTCACCTTCTGGGTGAGGGTGTTGCCGTTGCCGGGGGCGCCGCCGATGCCGACGACCGCCTTGCCACCGCTGGCGAGCGAGAGGTCCTGAACCTTCGCCGAGCCCGCGAGAGTTCCGGCCTCCGCCTCGATGCTCTGCGAGGCCAGCTCGTTCTTCGAGGCCTGCACCGCCACGCGGTCCAGGGCGAGGGTCCCGGACGACCCGACGACCTCCACCTTGTTGATACCGCCGACGAGGAAGGCCGGGATCACCGCGGTGTCGGACACCGTACCGAGGTCCACACCGTTGACGCGCAGGGTCGCGGCGCCGCCTCCGAGGGTCTTCACCTCGAGGGACTTCTCGGAGTCGTCGGCGTTGTAGACCCAGAACGTGACCGATTCGCCGCTCGCGACGGGCACGTATCCCGATCCCGAGACGCCCGCCTTGTCGTACGCGGCCGCGGCGCCGTGCAGGACGGCGTTCTCGGCCTCGTAGATGGGCGTGTACCCGGGGTTGGGCTGGGTCAGGTCGATCTTGTCGATGATCGCCGTACCGACGGTCTGCTTGGTCCCGTCGAGACTCTTCGCCGCGATGGTGATGGTGTTCTTGCCTGCCTGCAGGTCGACCGTCGTGTCACTGTGATTCCAGACGACCCACTTGTATCCGAGCTCCGCGTAGATCTCCTGTTCGGCGCCGCCGTTCACGGTCACGAACATGTTCACCGGCCCCTGCGCGAGGTTGAGCTGGTCCTTGTTGTACGCGCTGGCGAGAACACTGAGGTCGTAGGAGCCGGCGGCGGGCACGTCGACGTCGAAGGAGATCTGCAGGTTCGATCCGCCGCGGATCCCCCCGACGTCCTTCGTCCCCGAGGTGTAGAAGCCGCCCACGTTGCTCGGCGTGCCTTCGGGACCGTTGATCTCGGGGGTTGCTCCGCTGAAGCGGGCGTCTCCTCCGCCTCGTAGACGCCGCGCCACGACACCGGCGACTGCGCCGGGCTCGAGGCGTTCTGGCCCGGGGTGACGATGATCTCGTACGCCGAGTCGGTGCCCAGCTGCGGGAGGCCGCCCTGACCGAACCGGAGGCCGAGCGAGCCGTTCGTCACCGGGGCGTCGAACTCGGCGACCGTCTGCGGCTCGCCCGAGTCGCCGATCTGACCGGTCCAGCGGATGTCGCGCACCTGGACGTGAGCGGTCCCCGACAGGTAGTCGGGCAGACGGTCGAAGTAGACGTTCTGATCGCCGGAGCTGCCGCCGAGGAGGGCATGCACCTTCTTGTCGGCGTCGTCCACGGTGGCCACCCCCTGCAGCGTGTAGCTCTCTCCGGGACGCGGCGGGTGCACGGTGACCGTGTCGCCGGTCATGTTGCCGTAGGCGTTGAGCAACCACCACTGGCCGTTGCCGCGGTTGGACTGGACGGCCGAGTCGCTGAGGTTGCCGTCGATGTTCCAATAGGCGATGTCCGCGTCGATCTTGGAGTCCTCGATCGCGGAGATCCACTGGATCATCTGCGCGGGAACCGACGTGTGGTAGTTGAACGCGTACTCGTTGACGTTGATCGGCAGGTGCTGACCGGCCCACTTCGTGCCGGCGAACAGCTCGTCTTCCCATCCGCGGTACTTCGCGACGGAGTCGCGGATCGTGGCGGGGTTGCTCAGCTCGTGCCAGGTGAACGCCTGCGGAACCGTGTCGTTGGCGATCGCGTGCTGCAGGAACCCGTAGTCCTGGTCGAACAGCACACTCGTGTTCGGCCCACCGATGCGCGCGTCGGGCATCTTGCTCTTGATGAGCCGATAGGCGCGATCCCACGCGCTGAAGAAGCGGTCGGGGTTGTCGAGCCAGCTCTGGCCCCAGAACGACTGAGCGCCGTTGCCGTACATATTGCCCTCGGGCTCGTTGAAGGGCACGAAGACGATGCGCTTGCGGTACTGCTCGGGCAGTTGCAGCACCTGGTCGACCTGCGCGCCGATCGAATCGAGGTACCAGGCCTCCTTCGCTGCGCCGTCGTCGCCGGGCACCTCGTACGGGAAGCCGCGGTTGATGTCGGTCATGTAGATGTAGACGTCACCGTTGGAGGAGTCGGCGAGCGGCTTGACCACCTCGAGCGCGTCGGCGCCGGGGTGCTGGGGGCCGTCCTGGGCCTTGGTGGAGACGGTGCGCAGCTGGATGCCGTCGATGAGGTTGTTCGAGGGCAGACCGGGACCGTACAGGCCGTAGAGCGTTCCCGACGCGCCTCCCATGAATGCGCCGGTGCGATCCCCGACGTCGATCGAGAACTCGTCGGGCGTCGTGACCCGGACGGTGGCCGTCACCGCGGTGTCGGTCCCGTCCACCGTGCCGGTGACGACGAAGACGCCGCGCTGAGCGTAGGAGGATGCCGGGACCTGGGCCCAGGTGACGGGAGCGAGTCGCTGCTGACCGTCGTCGAACTCGGCCTTCACCCCGGGAAGGTCGGGGGCTTTACCCACGTCGGTCTGCACGTCGACGCTCGTCTGCAGCACCTTGGTGGGCTTCGGTGCCGCGGTGCTGGCGAGCGCGCGTACCTGGGCCGCCGAGAGAGCGGTGTCGTAGACCTGGAAGTCGTCGATCGCCCCGGCGAAGAAGGGGTGGACCCCGGTCCAGAAGGGCTGACCGATGAAGCCCGAGTCGGGCGAAGACGCGTCGAAGAGAGCGGTCGACACATCGGCTCCGACCCGGGTGCGGCTGACCTCGAGGCCGTCGAGGTAGTACACGAGTGCCTCGGAGTCGATGGTCGTGGTCACCAGGTGCCACTCGCCGGACGGCAGAGCCGTCGATCCGGAAGCTCCCACCTCTCCCTGAGCAGTGGGTTTGATGCTCGAGCGCGCCTTGTCGTCGCCCTGGAAGCGAGGGGTGTAGAAGGCGGCGTTGTCCTTGTCTTTGCCGAGCGTGTACAGCCACTGGAAGGCGTCACCGCCATCCCACTTGAGCCACGTCGAGATGGTGGTCGAGCTGAGCCCCTGGAAGAGTCCCGAGGGAACCGTGATGAACGGCGCCGTGCTCGATCCGGCTGCGCCGCCGGAGAGATGCAAAGCCTTGCCTCCCGCCGGACCGTCGACCAGCTGCGCCGAGCCCGGGTTGGTCAGCACGCCGTCGCGTCCCTTGCCCGATTCGTCCTTCACGGTCGAGGAGACGGCTGTCTCTGCGTCGAAGTCGTAGTCGAGGATGACATGGCTGCCGGAATCGGCGGCGGGTGCCGCCTGAGCGACCTGGGGGTGGGCGGGGGAACCGATGGCAAGGGCGGCGACGGCCAGCCCTGCCGTGACGGTCGCGATGGGCGCGCGTACGGCACGCCGTCGAGTCGGCCTCATGGAAACTCTTCTCTCGTCGTTGAGGGGATCACCGCTTCATCTGTCGAACCGGTTCGACACACACGGTAGATCGGTATCGCCACACGGTCAAGAGGGGATTCGCCGCTGTCGTAGCCGTCGCCCGCGACGGGTGCTCTCGGACCGCACTCCCGCACGCGCCGCCCGGCGTCAGCGAAACACGAGAAGGGGCCCGGATGCCGCGGCATCCGGACCCCTTCTCGTCGTCCCTCTCGGGCGCTTACGACACCGTGCGCCGCGGTCGACGCATCGCCCAGACCGACGCTCCCCCGACCAGGAGGAAGACCGCGAGCAGCGATGCGCCCAACGGACCCTGCGCGCCGGTCGCGGCGAGCTGACCCCGCGGGACGACCGTGATCGGCACTCGCTGGATCACCGAGCCGTCCGCCGCGAACACCACGATCGAGTGCGCGCCCGCCTCGAGGTCCGCGGGGATGCGAACGTCGAAGCTGACCCGGCCCGCCGCATCGGCGACGGGGATCCCGGCGATGCGGATCGGCGTGCTGCGCAGCTCGGCGGTGATCTGCTCACCGGCTCCGAGGCCCGTGACCGTGACCCGTACCGTGCCACCGCGCTCGACCGTCGACGCCGATACCGAGACCGAGGGGGCCGCCGGAGCCGTCGAGGGCGGTGTCGTCGGCGAGGTGGTCGGCTGGGCCGTGGGCGTACCGGTCGGAGGCGGCGTGGGAGACGGGCTCGCCGTGGGCGGGCCGCTCGGCGACGGGCTCGGCTCGGGGCTCGGCTCGGTGGGGACCTCGCGCGCAGCGACGCTGGTCAGCGTCGGCTTCACGGTCTGGAACAGCCCATCGGCACCGATCGGGACCCGGTCGATCGTCGTCTCGCGGTTGGTTCCGCCTCCTCCGGGGATCGCGAAGCGGTGGTACGCGATGTACCACTCGTCGGTTCCCGGCACGTTGATGATCGAGCTGTGCGCAGGTCCGAGGATCCCCTGCGAGGGATCCTTCTGCAGCAGGATGCCGCGGTAGGTCCACGGTCCGTCGATGCTCGTCGACGTGGCGTAGCCGACGCGGTAGTCGGGCGACCCGGTGTCGTCGATCGAGTACGTCAGGTGGTAGGTGCCGTCCCGGAAGTTCATGAAGAGCCCCTCGCGGAAGTCGGGCAGGCCGCTGATCGGCTTGATCGTTCCCGCCTTGATGCTCTTCATGTCGTCGGACAGCTCTCCGTAGACCGGCCGGCCGTTGCCCCAGAACAGGTAGAACTTGCCCGTCTGGGGGTCCTTGAACGCCGCGGGGTCGATCGCCTGACCGCTATTGACGCTCTCGGCGTTGGTGATCATCGGCCGCGACTCCGCGGTGAACGGCCCCTCGGGGCTGTCCGCCACGGCGACGCCGATCTCCTTGCGGTTGTCGGTGGGCTCGTGACCGCTGAAGTAGAAGTAGTACTTCCCGCCCTTCTCGATGATCGTCGGAGCCCACGCGTTGCCGGTGGCCCACGGGACATTGCCCGCGGCGCCGTCGAGGGTCAGGAACGGCTTGTCCGACCGCGTCCAGTCCACGAGGTTCTTGGACTTCCAGACGTAGAAGGTGTTGCCGCCCCAGCCAGGGGTACCGTCGGTCGTCGCGTAGATGTAGTACGTGTCACCGAACACCGCGATGTTCGGATCGGCGTACAGCCCCGGCAGGACCGGGCTCTTCATCTCGACGGCCGTCAGCGTCCACGCCGTGTCGGCCTGGCCGGACGTCTTGAGCGTGACCGTCACCGGCGAGCTGAGGTTGCGCAGCGTCCCCGACGCCGGGGTCGCGGTCGTTCCCGTCGCGGTGGCGAAGGTCGGGCGCAGCGTGGTCAGGTCGGTGCCGGGCTTGACCGGGAACGTCACCGTCCGGGTGTCGGCGTCGACCATCGGCGCGACCTTCAGCACGCTGGGGTCCTGAAGGCTCACCGCCCCGAGGATCGATCCGTTGCCCGACTGCGCGACGATCTCGTCGGCCGACAGCGCGCGGTTGTAGAGCGCGAACTCGCGCACCTGGCCGCGGAGCAGGTTGTCGGCGTTGTAGACCGACTTCCCGATGTAGTTGGCGAGGGTACGACCGCCGCCGATGTCGCCGGGGCGCACCGTGACGTTGGTGTTCTCGGCGACCTGCTGGCCGTCGAGGTAGAGACGTGCCGTCGTGCCGCTGAGCGTGTAGGTCACGTTCACCCACCGGTCGCGCGGCAGAGCCGACGCCGATTGCGCGTTCTGCTCCCCCGACCAGTTGCCCGTCGTGAGCGCTCCGCGGAGCTGGTTGTCGCCCGTCGCGAACAGATAGCCGTTGCCGGTGCCGTCCTGAGCGGTGTTTCCGAACGCGTACAGGAAGTACGGGTTCTTCTGCGCCGCGTCGACCCGCATCTCCGCCTGGACCGTGATGTCGGTCGTCCCCGCCAGCACGTCGTCGGGGAGATCGACGTAGTCGTCGGTCCCGTCGAAGGTGAGGGCGGCGTCACCCCAGACGGCATTGCCCTTGATCTGCGCATCGCGCCCCGCACCGGAGCGGTCGTGCAGGGTGGAGCCGGAGCCGTCGGTGAAGTCGTAGCGCAGGAGCTCGCCCTTCTCGTTGGCCGCGAGCGGCTGCGGAAGGTTCGCACGGAGCGCCGAGAGCTCGGCCTGGGTGACGGGCATGACCGTTCCGTGACGGGGGCTGCCGGGCAGACGGTACGACGCCGGGACCTGCCAGTCCGGGTTGGCGATGTCGGTGGTCGCGAGCGGGATGTAGCCGCGTCCGCCGTACTCGTCGACGAACAGGTAGTACTTGTCGCCGTTGACGTCGCCGGGGTTCGACTTGAAGATGCTCGGCCCCTCGACGGCGCCGGTACCCGCGTTCTTGCCGATGCACGAGGTGACGGGCGTCCACTGGTCGAGCGGTGCCGTCAGCACCGACGAGCTCTCCTGGATGATGTCGCTGCAGCCGGTGGTGCCGGCGCCCTCATCCTTCGTGAAGCGCTGGTAGACCCCGTCGGCCTTGATGACGGTGGAGTCGATCCGCGACATACCGCCCTGCCAGACCTTGGTGTCGCTGAAGGTGACGAAGTCGCGGGTGGTGGCGTACAGCATGCTGTTGGCGACGTTCGAGGTGTGGTTCGGGTCGCTCTCGGGGTAGAGCTTCGACGCCCAGAAGACGACGTACTCACCCAGCGATTCATCCCAGTACGCCTCGGGCGCCCACGTGTTCCCCGCCGTGTCCGGCGAGACCTTGACGTGGCGCTGGGGGCTCCAGGTGACGAGGTCGTGCGACTCCCACACCTCGAGGTACTTCGACCCCGTGCGCTGCGCGCGATCCCAGTTTCCGTCGCGGCCGATCGAGAGGTCGGTGGCGATCAGGTAGAACGTGTCGCCCTCCGGAGAGCGGATGAGGAACGGATCGCGCAGGCCCTTCTCGCCGAACGTCGAGGTGAGCGTCGGCTGCCCGTTGTTGAGCTCGGTCCAGGACAGGGCGTTGTTTCCGTTGCTGGCGGCGAAGTAGATGTTCTCGCCCGCGACGGAGTTGCCCGTGAAGTACGCGAACGTGTACCCCTCGAACGGCCCGATCTGCGCCGCCTTACGGACGGTCGCGGAGAAGTCGCGCGTCTGGGTGACGGCGTTCTTCGTGACGGATGCCGTGAGCGTCACGGTCGCGTCGTCCGCGGGGCGCGTGACGACGCCGTCGGCGGTGACGATCTTCGCGTCCGAGGTCGTCCAGGTGACCGGGAGCCCCTGCGACGACCCGGGGAGGTTGAGGTTGCCGCGGACGTCGTCGACGTTCGTCACCGTCAGCGCGCTGAGCGCAGACTGTACCGCCGTGCTGTCCTCGGGCGTCTTCACGAGGGCTTTGACCTCGGCGGCGGAGAGGGCGCGGTCGTAGATACGGAAGTCGCGGAGGCTTCCGGCCAGGCGCTTGTCGGGGGTGTAGGTGGAGCGACCGAGGTAGTTCGCGGTCGTGGCACCGCCGCCGATCATGCTCGGGAGCGTGGTGGTGTTGGTGTTCTCGGCGATCTGCACGCCGTCGATGTACATACGCGACGTCTTCGACCCCGCATCGAGCGTGTACGTCAGCGTCTTCCAGACGCCGCGCTCGAGGGCAGCGCTGCTCTCGGACTTCTGCTCGGTCTCCCAGTTGCCCAGGGCGATTCCCGTGCGCGCCGGGTTGCCCGTGGCGAAGAGGTAGCCGTTGCCGTACCACTCCTTGGTATTGCCGAGGCCCCAGATGAAGTAGTTGCCGCTCTGCTCGGGGCGCACGATGACGTCGGTGCTGACAGTGATCGAATCGAGCCCCTCGAGGATGCCATCGGGCAGCTTGATGTCATCGTCGTCGCCGTCGAGACGGACGCCGTCGGCGCCCGTGAGCGTCGGCCCGCCCTCGAAGGCGGCGTCGCGTCCGTTGCCGGATGCGTCGTGGGCGACGGTGCCGGTGGTCTCGTCGAGGGGGTATGCCACCACGAGGCTCGCGTCGGCGGCGACCGCGCCGGCCATGGCGGGGACGGTGAGGGGTGCCGCGACCAGGGCGGCGATGACCGGGACGGCGAGCGTCCAACGGGAACGGCGGCGCGGGGTCGCCAATCGATCGTGAGGGGTCACGGGGGGTCCTCTCGGGGTGCGTCATTGCAGGAACCGTCGTCTTCGACGGTCCTTCGCATGTTAGCGCTCACACCACGCAATGACCAGCATGGTTACGTCAACAGCCCCACCCGCCGGCCGTGGGAGCGATGTCACGGCCTCGCGTTTCGCGGCCGAGACCTCCCTCTCGCCCATCGATCGCTCGAGCATCCGCGCCCGCGGGACGCGTCGGCGCGATCAGCGCGAGCGATGCGAGCCGGTGGGACGCACGGTCGGCGCCGAGTCGCGCACGATGAGTCGCGTGGGAAGGGGGGTGCTCTCGCTCACGGTGTCGGGGTCTTCGACGGCCAGCAGCACCTTCTGCATGAGGATCTCTCCGAGGGCCGCGAAGTCCTGCCGCACCGTCGTCAGGGACGGGTAGAGGAACGCCGCCTCCGGGACATCGTCGATGCCGACGACACCGACGTCCTCCGGCACGCGCAGCCCACGCTCGCGCAGAGCCGAGAGCACGCCGATCGCCATGTGGTCGTTGGCGACGAAGATGCCCTCGCCCGGGGCGATGTCGGCCTCGCCGGCGATGCGGTATCCGCTCTCGGCCGACCAGTCCCCGTGCACGAGGTCCATCGACTCGCTGCGCGAGGACGCGAGCTCTTCGCGCCACCCGCGGATGCGCTCGACGGCGTCGGGGTTTCGAGCGGGGCCGGCGATGTGGCGGATCGGGCCGTAGCCCGCCTCGCGCAGGTGTCGTACCGCGCTCCGGGCCGCTCGGTACTGGTCGATGGCGACCAGGCGCGGGTGCGGCCGACTCGTCGTCGCCGACGCCACGACCGGGATGTCGAGGTCGAGGGCCTGCACGGATGCCAGCACCTCGGTGTCCACGACGATGAGCACGATGGCATCCACTCGCTGTTTCAAGAGCCCGTCGATGGCCGCTCTCACCGCCACGGCGTCGCCCTGCGGGGAGCTGATCGCGTCGACGTTGTACCGCGCGGCGCGGGCCGCGAAGTTGAAGTTCATCGCGATCGACGAGGGGCCGTAGTCGACACTGCCCGGGGTGACGAGGCCGATGGTGCGGGTCCGGCGCGTGACGAGGGCCCGGGCGGCCGGCGACGGGCTGTACCGCAGCTGCGCGATGGCCTGCTCGACTCGCGCGCGCGTGGCCGGGCGCACGTTCGGCATGTTGTTCAGGACGCGCGAGACCGTCTGATGCGAGACGCCCGCCAGGCGGGCCACATCGAAGATGTTCGCCGTACGCGCCGCTTTGTCGTCAGCCATGGACCGCCTCACCGGGACTCTCGTGCCCCGCCACGAGAGCCAGGAGGGCATCGGGGGTGAGATCGACGGCGGGGACGATCTGCGCGAGGACTCCGTCTCGCATGACCGCCACCAGGTGCGCCACACGCAGCACCTCG
This sequence comes from Microbacterium sp. SORGH_AS_0454, assembly GCF_031453395.1. Lineage (NCBI taxonomy): Bacteria > Bacillati > Actinomycetota > Actinomycetes > Micrococcales > Microbacteriaceae > Microbacterium > Microbacterium sp. SORGH_AS_0454. The sequence goes on from NZ_JAVIYS010000001.1 coordinate 845,339, forward strand.
TCGAGCTCGGCCGAGATGTAGATGATCGAGAGCCCGTTGTCGGACAGCTCACCGACGAGCCGCTGGATCTCCGCCTTGGCGCCCACGTCGATGCCCCGCGTGGGCTCGTCCAGGACGATCACGCGGGGTGAGAGAGCGAGCAGGCGCGCGAGAAGCACTTTCTGCTGGTTGCCGCCCGACAGCGTCGAGACCGGGCGATCGATGTCGGCGGGGCGGATGTGCAGAGCCTCGACCCAGCTGGTGGCCAGTTCGCGGCGCCGCGCCGTGCTCATCCTCCGCAGCACTCCTCGCTGAGCCTGCAGCGCGAGGCTGATGTTGTCGAGGACGCTCAGGTCGCCGATGACGCCCTCGGTGCGACGGTTCTCGGACGAATAGGCGATACGGCGGCTCATGGCCTCACGCGGCGAACGGAATCGCGCCGACACACCATCCACGAGCACCTCCCCCGATCCCGGCTGGTCCACGCCGGTCAGCGCCCGGGCCAGCTCGCTTCGGCCGGAACCGAGAAGACCCGCGACCCCGATCACCTCCCCCTCGGCGAGATCGAGATCGGCCTCGCGCAGTCGGGAGCCGGCACTCAGGCCGCGCGCGCTGACGACAGCGGGACCCTCGCTGTCATCGACGGTGCGCTGGCCCAGGGGCGCGAGAACGTCCGCGGCGGCACCGAGCATCTTCTCCACGAGATCGATGCGCAACAGCTCCCTCGTGGCGTACTCACCGACGAGGTGGCCCCCACGCAGGACCGTGACGCGGTCGCAGATCTCGTAGACCTGGTCGAGGAAGTGCGAGACGAACACGACCGCGATGCCGGTGTCCTTCAGCTCGCGGATGACCCGGAAGAGCTCGGCGACCTCGTCGGCGTCGAGGCTCGAGGTCGGCTCGTCGAGGACGAGCACCTTGACGTCGACCGAGACCGCGCGAGCGATGGCGACGAGTTGCTGGATCGCCAGCGGATGCGACGACAGGATCGAGGCCGGATCCACCTCGACACCCAGAGACGCCAGGGCGGATGTGGCCCGACGACGCATAGCGGCGTGGTCGATCATGCCCCACTTTCGGGGCTCGCGGCCGAGGGAGATGTTCTCGGCCACCGTGAGATTGGGGAGGAGATCGATCTCCTGGTAGACCGTCGAGATGCCGGCCGCCTGGGCCTCGGCGGGGGACGACAGTCGCACGGGCGCGCCCTCGATGAGGATCTGGCCGCTGTCGAGGCGGAGGGCTCCGGTGATCGCCTTGATCAGCGTCGACTTGCCGGCACCGTTCTCGCCCATGAGCGAGTGGACCTCGCCGGCCTGCAGCCGGAAGTCGACGCCCGAGAGCGCCGACTCGACGCCGAAACGCACCGACGCCCCGCGCACCTCAAGAAGGGGCGGGGCGACGGCGGCGGGCATGGGGTCAATCATGCCCGCGTCGGGGCGAGAGCGCTAACACCGAGGCGGAGCGTGTTTCGCGCCGCCCCGGCCGGAAGTCAACGGCTCAGGGCGGAGCGCGACACGATCACGCGCTGCACGACCACGAACAGCAGCAGCAGGGCGCCCACGGTGATGCGCGTCCAGGACTGTTCTGCTCCCGAGAAGGAGATGATCGTGCGGATCAGCCCGTAGACGAAGACGCCGATCATCGAGCCGAGGACGAACCCGCTGCCTCCGGTCAGCAGAGTGCCGCCGATGACCACCGCGGCGATGGTGTCCAGCTCGGTGCCCACGCCGTTCAGGGGGTAGCCGGCGCCCGAGTACGCGGTCAGGACGATACCGGCCAGGCCCGCGCACACACCGCTGATGACGTAGACCGACAGCTTGGCACGGACGACGGGAAGGCCCATCAGGCGAGCCGACTGCTCGTTGCCGCCCACCGCGTAGACCGCGCGCCCGAATCGCGTGTAGCGCAGGACGAACGCGGCGAGCGCGACGGTCAGCAGCGCGATGATGCCGGTCGGGGTGATGTACCAGCCCGCGAACGAGAAGCGCGTCGACTGCAGCCACAGCAGTCCTTCGTTGTCGACCTTGATCGATTCGAGGCTGACGACGAAGGCCAGGCCGCGAGCGAGGAACATCCCGATCAGCGACGCGATGAAGGGCTGCACGTCGAAGAACTGCACCAGTACGCCGATCAGCAGGCCGATCGCCGCGCCGATGAGCACCATCGCGGGGATGGCGACCGCGACCGGGACGCCGTCGCCGAGCATCTTCGCGCACAGGATGCCGGTGAACGCCATCACGGCTCCCACCGACAGATCGATGCCGCCGGTGAGGATGACGAAGGTCATGCCCACCGCGAGCACGAGCAGGTAGGCGTTGTCGAGCAGGATCGACGACATGATGCGGTTCAGCTGGAAGTTCGGGAAGTACCACATGGCCCCCGCGATCATCACGACGAGGATGATGACCGCGGCGAAGACGGGCACCCACGAGATGTGACGGCTGAGGAAGCGACGGTACGAGACCGCGGGCGACGACGTCGAGCGTCGTTCTTCGGTGAGAGTGGCCATCAGGACAGCACCTTTGCGTCAGGACGTCGGGTGATCGGACGGAGCGCGCTGCGCCCGGCCGTGTGGAAGTAGGCACGGAAGCGCTTCGACTGCAGCAGCACCACGATGAGCACCGCCGCGGCCATGAACACGGGGCTGACCGCGGGCGGAACACCGAGGAAGGTGATGGTGCTCTTCAGCGTCTGGATGGTGAAGACGCCCACGACGGTGCCGGCGAGGCTGAACTTTCCCCCCGCGAGCGAGGTACCGCCCAGAACGACCGCGAGGATGGCATCCAGTTCGATGTAGAGACCGGCGGCGTTGGCGTCGGCGGCCATGATGTTCGAGCTGTAGAGGATGCCCGCGATACCCGCGAGGGCGCCGCTGGCGATGTAGGCCCCCCAGATGATGCCGCGCGAGCGGACACCCGCCAGGCGGCTGGCCTCGGGGTTGATACCGACCGCCTCGGTCAGCATGCCGAGGGCCGTTCGCCGTTCGAGGATGCCGACGACGATCACCGCGAAGATCGCGACGAAGAACGCGAAGGGGAGGCCCAGAACGTACCCGCCGGCGATGAACTTGTAGGGATCACTGTTGATCGTGGTGATGAAGCCGCCCGTGATGAGCAGGGCGACCCCGCGTCCGGCGAGCATGAGCACCAGCGTCGCGATGATCGGCTGGATGCCGAGCACCGAGACGAGGAAGCCGTTCCAGACACCGAGGATCAGGGCGACGCCGACCGCCGCGGCGATCGCGGTGAAGACCACCCCGAGGTTGCCGGGGTCGGGCGAGGCCTCGATGACGGTGAGGGCGACGGCCCCCGAGACGGCCATGATCGCGCCGACCGAGAGGTCGATGCCGCGAGTGGCGATGACCAGGGTCATGCCGAGGGCGACGAGCATGAGGGGCGCGCTGTTGCGCAGGATGTCGATCAGCGACCCGTAGAACTGACCGTTCTGCACCGTGATGCTCAGGAAGGACGGCCGCGAGATCGTGTTGATGGCGATGAGCGCGAGCAGAGCCGCGATCGGCCACACGAGGCGGTGGGTGAGGAATTTCTTCATGCGATCTTCTCCCGATCGGACGACGGTGTCTCGGGTGCGGCGTGCGGCGTTTCGGCGGTCGCCGACTCGGATTGCCCCTCGGCGATGTAGGCCACGAGGGCGTCGAGGTCGACGTCGCGGGTGGCCAGTTCGCCGATCTTACGACGGTCGCGCAACACGGCCACGCGCTGCGCGAGGCGCAGGACCTCTTCTAGTTCGGACGAGATGAAGATGACCGCGAGGCCCTTCTCGGCGAGCTCGGCCACCTTGCGTTGGATATCGGCCTTCGCACCGACGTCGATGCCGCGGGTGGGTTCGTCGAGGATGAGCAATTCGGGGGCGGTGGCGAGCCATCGTGCCAGGAGCACCTTCTGCTGGTTGCCGCCCGAGAGGTTTCGGATGAGGGCGTTGGGATCGGCCGGGCGCACGCCGAGGGCGGTGATGTACTCCTCGACGACCGCCTGCTTCTCGGCCGCGCTGATCTTGCGCAGCGCTCCCCGGCGGGCCTGGATGCCGAGCACGATGTTCTCGGCGACGGTCAGGTCGCCGACGATGCCCTCGGCACGGCGGTCCTCGGACGAGAACGCGATGCCGCGGTCGAGAGCGTGACGGGGCGACCCGGTGCGCGCGCCCGAGCCGGACACCTGCACGGTGCCGTCGTCGGGCCGATCGGCGCCGGCGATGAGGCGGGCGAGTTCGGTGCGGCCGGAGCCCAGGAGCCCGGCCAGCCCCACGACCTCGCCCGGGTAGACGTCGAGGTCGACCGGCTCGAGGGCGTTCTTGCGCCCGAGCGACAGAGTGCGCAGCACCGGGGTTCCGGTGCGGTCGATCGGTCTCTCAGCACTGGCGGAGATCGCATCGAGCTCGCCGAGCTCACGGCCGATCATCTTCGCGACGAGCTGCTCGCGGCCGAGTTCGGCGACGGGGTACTCCCCCACCAGGGTGCCGTTGCGCAGCACCGTGAGACGGTCGGAGATCTCGTAGATCTGGTCGAGGAAGTGCGAGACGAAGAGGATGGCCACGCCGCGGTCGCGCAGATCCCGGATGACGCCGAACAGCTGCTCGACCTCACCGCGGTCGAGGCTCGAGGTGGGCTCGTCGAGTACGAGGACCTTGGTATCGACGACCATGGCGCGGCTGATCGCGACCAGCTGCTGCACGGCGATCGAGTGGCTGGCCAGGATCGATCGGGTATCGATGTGCACGCCCAGCTCGGCGAGGTAGGTGGCGGCCGCGGCGTGCGTGGCCTTCCAGTCGACCATGCCGGCGCGACGGATCTCGTTGCCGAGCATGACGTTCTCACCGACGGTGAGGTTCTGGCAGAGGTTGACCTCTTGATAGACGGTGGCGATGCCCGCGGCCTGGGCGTCGGCGGTGGCGCGGAACTGACGCTCGGTCCCGCCGACGCGGATGACGCCTTCGTCGATCCCGTACACGCCGGTCAGGGCCTTGATGAGGGTGGACTTTCCGGCGCCGTTCTCTCCCATGAGGGAGTGCACTTCGCCGGCGTAGAGGGTGAAGTCCACGCCGTCGAGCGCCTTCACCCCGGGGAACTGGATGCTGATGCCGCGCATCGCGACCACGGCTGCCCGTTCGGCTGTCTGCACGGCGACCCGTTCGAATGTCATTGTCGATCGCTTTCTCGGATCGGGAGCGTGCGGGGCCGGTGGATACCGACCCCGCACGCCGGGGAGGATGTTCCGTCGATGCCGGGGTGTCGTCGAGGGGAGTCGACGACGGATCCCTGCGGATCAGTAGGGGCGGCTGTCCAGGACCTTCTTGGCCTGCTCCTGGTCGAACGCCTGGTCCTCGACGATGTAGCTCTTGTCGACGGACTCGCCGGCCACGACCTTCTTCACGACCTCGGCGGTCTTCTCGCCGAGGAGCGGGTTGCACTCGACGATGTAGTTGAACTCGCCGTTGGACAGGGCGGTCATACCGTCCTTCACCGCGTCGATGGTGACGATCTTGATGTCGGTGCCGGGCTTGAGACCGGCCGCCTTGATCGCCTCGAGGGCGCCGAGGCCCATGTCGTCGTTGTGGGCGAAGAGCAGGTTGATCTGCGAGCCGTACTTCTGCAGGAAGCCCTCCATGACGGTCTTGCCGTCGGCGCGGGTGAAGTTACCGGTCTGCGAATCGAGGACCTTGATGTCGGTGCCCTTGATCGCGTCGTTGAAGCCGGTGGCGCGGTCGGTCGCGGCGGACGAACCCGTGGTGCCCTCGAGAACGACGAGGTTGGTGGGCGTCTTGCCGAAGTTGTCGGCGACCCACTTGCCCGCGGTCTCGCCCTCCTGCTTGAAGTCGAGGCCGATCCAGCTCGCGTAGAGGTCGTCGGATGCCGAGACCGTACGGTCTTCGAGGATGACGGGGATGTTGGCATCCTTCGCCTCTTTGAGGACGTCGTCCCAGCCGTCGCTCACGATGGGGGCGAGCACGATGGCGTCGACACCCTGGTTGATGAAGCTGCGGACGGCGGCGATCTGCGCCTCGGGCTTGTTGTCGGCGGCGTTGAAGACGAGGTTGAAGCCGTTGGCCTCGCTGAACGCCTCCTTCATCGACTCGGTGTTGGCGCTGCGCCATCCGCTCTCGGAACCGGTCTGGGCGAAGCCGACCGTGATCTTGTCGCCGGTGCCGCCACCGGCGTTTCCGCCACCGCCCGCACCGGCGCAGCCGGTGGCCGTGAACGCGATCGCGCCGACGAGCGCGATGCCCGCGATGATCTTGTTCGCCTTCATGATGAAACCTCCTCGTTTCGCCGGCTCCGATGCCGGTCATGTGATGCAGCCCCTCGGGTGGGCCGTGTGTGAATGTTAGCGCTCACAGAACGAGATGTGTCAAGCAATTACGTCGCACCAAAGGTCACGGATTGATAAATGTGAAGCCTCACACCGTGACGCGATCCCTCCGCGTGATCGCTGATAGCGTTTCGCCGTGTTGCGTCCGAAGGACCGGCCCCCGGCAGAAGCGCTTACCGTCGTAGACATGACTTCGCTTCCGCACGGCGCCCCCGAGGGCACCCCCGCCATCGGCACCTCGGTCTCGGCGGACGACTTCAAGAGGGCCTTCCGCGGTCACCCCGGCGGCATCGCCGTCATCACCGCTTACGGCGAGAACGGCCCCGTCGCCCTCACCGCCTCGTCGGTGTCGTCGGTGAGCGCTGACCCGCCCCTGCTCATCTTCTCGGTGTCGGCCCTGTCGTCGGCGACGCCGACGATCATCGCCGCCGACACGATCGTCGTGCACTTGCTCGACGCCGAGGACATCTCGCTCGCCCGCGCGGGAGCCACCAGCGGCCTCGACCGCTTCGCCGACACCTCCACCTGGTCGCGCCTGGCCACCGGCGAACCCGTGTATCACGGCGTGCGCGCCTGGCTGCGATGCAAGATCGTCAGCCGGATGGATGCCGGCGGCTCCACGGTCATCGCCGCTCAAGCCCTGCAGGTCGACGTCGAGCGCGACCTCGAACCGGGCGAGCCGGGGGCGGCGCTGGTCTACCACAACCGTGCGTGGCACCGCCTCGGCGAGCACTCGCGACTCGACGACTGACCGCGCCGGGCGGCGCGTACGGCGCCGGGAATGGAACTGTGCGGGGGCTGCTCGGCCGCCCGCGGGTGATCTTCAGTGCGCGGCTGCGCCGCGTCGCGTCAGTCGCGCGATGCCGGTCACGACGCCCACGATGACGAGCCCCAGGATCAGCCCGAAGACAGCCGACATCGCGGTCTCGACGATCCACACCACCACGGGCCCGGCGGCCTCGATCGCGTGCGTGACGAGATGGACCACGTCGTAGGGCCCCGACCACAGCGTCTCGGCGAGGTTCTGCAGCACGAGGTGGCCCCCGACCCACAGCATCGCGACGGTGCCGATGACGCTGATCACGCGGAAGACCGCGGGCATGGATGCCACGACCCGGGCGCCGAAGCGACGGACCCCGCGCGACGGGCTCTTCATGAACCGCAGACCGATGTCGTCGATCTTGACCAGCAGCGCGACCGCACCGTAGACGACCACCGTCATGGCCAGGCCGATGACGAGCAGCGCCCCCAGCGTCATCCAGATGCCGAAGTCGGGGTCGAGACTCGACAGGGCGATGAGCATGATCTCGGTGCTGAGGATGAGGTCGGTGCGGACGGCGCCGAGGACGAGCTTCTTCTCGTCGCGCGGTTCGTCGGCGCCGTGCTCGCCGTGGCTCACGCCGAACCACTCGAGCACCTTCTCGGCACCCTCGAAGCAGAGGAACCCACCGCCGATGATGAGCAGATACGGCAGCACCCACGGCGCGAAAGCCGTGAGCAGCAGCGCGATCGGGATGATGATCACGTACTTGTTGATGATGCTGCCGAGCGCGATCTTCCAGACCACGGGCAGCTCACGCGCGGGGGTGAGCCCCTGCACGTACTGCGGGGTCACGGCGGCGTCGTCGATCACGACGCCGGCCGTCTTCGCGCTCGCGCGCATGGCGGCGCTGAGGATGTCATCCACAACGGCGAGCAGACCGACCGACATGCGCTTCTCCCGGGGGTGCGAGGGCTACGGCGCACGCGCACCGCAGGCACGACCCTATCGGGCGGGGGCACCGCCTCGACCGGGGTGGCGCGCGGGGTCGCTTCGCGCGGGGGGATCGTGCGGGGGAGGACATTCCGCGGCGTCAGGTCCCCCGCTCGCCGATTCTCCTCCTGTCCAGGCGCTGTGTTCCGCGCACGCCCGTGGTTAGGGTGAGGCCAACACGAGCAGCAGGGGGTCGTATGTCGTTCATCACGCGAGGGTTCTCGGGCCGGCGACGGGAGCGCGATCCGCGGCTTCCGCCCGGGCAGACGCTCGTCGGCGACTGGCCCGTGCTCTCGGCCGGCCCGACCCCCGTCGTCACCGACGAGACGTGGGAGTTCGCGATCGGTACGGAGAACGGTGTGCACCGCTGGACCCGCGCCGAGCTCGAGGCGCTCGGGATGGAGGACATCACCGTCGACATCCACTGCGTCACGCATTGGACCAAACTCGACATGCCCTGGCGGGGCGTCTCCCTCGACCGCCTCTTCGCCGAGGTCGAGACCTCGCACCGCTACGCGATGGTGCACTCCTTCGGCGGCTACACGACGAACATCGCGCTCGACGACCTGCTCGGCGGCAAGAGCTGGATCGCCTTCGAAGCCGACGGGGCACCCCTCACCCCCGAGCACGGGGGACCCGCACGGTTGCTCGTGCCCCACCTGTACTTCTGGAAGAGCGCGAAGTGGGTGCAGGGGCTCATCACGATGCCCGCCGACAAGCCCGGGTTCTGGGAGCAGAACGGCTATCACCTGCACGGCGACCCGTGGCGGGAAGAGCGGTACGGGTGACCCGCCGCTCCCCCGCCTGGCACGTCGCGACCGTCATCGACTCGCGCCCCGAGACGCCGACGGCGCGCCGCATCGAGCTCGACGTGCCCACCTGGCCCGGCAACGACGCGGGCGCTCACATCGACGTCCGCCTCACCGCCCCCGACGGCTACCAGGCGTCGCGGTCGTACTCGCTCGCCTCGTCGGGCGCGGGCACGCGGCTCGTCCTCGCCGTTGACGAGGTACCCGACGGCGAGGTCTCGCCGTTCCTCGTCCACGATCTGCGCCCCGGAGACCAGATCGAGGTGCACGGCCCGCTGGGGGCGTTCTTCGTGTGGCATCCCTCCGACGACCCCGCGCCCGTGCAACTGATCGCGGGCGGCTCGGGGGTCGTCCCCCTCTTCGCGATGGCTTCGGCGCACGCGATGAGCAACGACCCCGCACCGTTCCGCCTGTTGTACTCGGTGCGTTCTCCCGCAGACGTGTTCTTCGCGGACGAGCTGACCGCCCTCACCGACGACCGCTTCCGTCGGGACATGGTCTACACCCGTCGCGCGCCGACCGGGTCGTCGGTACCGCCCGGCCGAGTGACACCCGAAAGCCTGCGCAGCGCCGCGTTTTCCCCACACGAGCGGCCGCGCATCTACGTCTGCGGCCCGACCCCCTTCGTCGAGGCCGTCGCGAGGTGGCTCATCGACGCCGGACATGATCCCGCCCACGTGCGAACGGAGAGGTTCGGAGGCGCCTGAACGACTCCGCTCGACGGTGATGACCCGGGGCGGTCTGACCGTCACGCTTCTCGAGGTGGGATGCCACGGCATCCGTCGTCCGCCGAGCCCATTGCGGAAAGCGGGGAGAGGTGGCCTCGGCCGTCGTGCACGCGAGCGCGATGGAACTCGTCGCCGCTGCCCCGGCTGAGCCCGTACCTGCATTCGACCGACGCGCCCTTTGGCAGACAGGGCGGACGACAGGAACGAGAAAAGCCCCGGCGCGCCGGGGCTTTTTCTGCGGAGACGGAGGGATTTGAACCCTCGGTCCCCTTACGGGGACTCCACCTTAGCAGGGTGGTGCACTAGGCCTGACTATGCGACGTCTCCAAGTGATCGACGCCTGACGGCGCGAGCACACCGGTCCATACTAACCGGATGCCGCCCGGCATTCGAACCACGTTCGAGATGCCGGGCGGCGAGACTCAGCCGCGGACGTTTCCGTTCGAGCAGGTGGACTGCGCGGCGGTCTGTCCGGCGATGCCGCTCGGCAGCTGGATCGCGTCCGACGTGGGCGCGGGCGAGGCCTGAGAGGTCGCGGTCGGCGTCGGGCTGGCGGTCTCGACCGGGGCGGGCGTCTGGGTGGGAGCCGGCGTCGCATTCTTGTCCACGACCACGCCGTTGCCGTCGCTGAGATTGCCCGACAGCTCGAGGGGCTGATTCGCCGAGAGAGCCGCCCACAGCGTGTCGGCGTCGGTGCGGTCGGGCACGACGCGGTTGGGGTTGGAGGGGTCGGTGTACGTCGGGTACTGGATGAACACGATCTCGTTGAACGGCACGTCCTTGACCGCGGAGGCGATCTGCACGAGCGTCAGCGGGTTCGTCAGCGAGGTCGAGGGGTCGACGTTGCGCAGCGCGGTCGAGGCGAGCTTGTAGAGCGTCGCGGGGTTCGACAGCACGTCCTGGCTCTTGAGCTTGTTCGCCAGACGCGACATGTACTGCTGCTGGTTCGAGATGCGGCCCAGGTCGCCGCCGTCGCCGACACCGTGCCGGGTACGGAGGAACTGCAGAGCGTCGAGGCCCTGCACCGTGCGCATGCCGGCGGGCCAGTCGATGCCGGTGTAGCGGTCCTTGATGCCGTTGGCGATGCAGACGTCGACGCCGCCGATCGCATCGGTGATGTTGATGACGCCGCCGAAGCTCACCTTCGCGGCGAAGGGGATCTCGAGACCGCTCAGCTCAGAGACGGTCTGCACGACGCACGAGAGTCCGCCGTACGAGAACGCGGAGTTGATCTGCTGCTTGCTCATCGCGGAGGTCTCGTTGCCGTCCTTGTCGGTGCACGAGGGGATCGGCACCATGAGGTCGCGAGGGAACGAGATGACCGTGACGCGGCGAGGCGCGTCAGAGATGTGCACGAGCATGTTGACGTCGTTGAGGCTGCCCTCGGAGTCGGCGCCGGTGCAACGGTCGCCGAAGAGCTGGGCGAAGCTCGGCTCGCATTCGTCGGTACCGACGAGGAGCATGTTCACGCCGCCCTTGAGCTCTCCGAGGTCCGGCGGAACGGCCGGCTGGCCCTTCAGCTCGACCGCGTCGGCGGTGAAGCTCTGGGTGAGGTCGACCGCGGCGTAAGCGAGGACGGCGCCGCCCGAGACCAAGAGGACGGCGAGGGCGATCGCCACACCGCGGAACAGCTGAGACAGAGGGCCCGGCGACGTGAGTCGCCCGTGACGCGCGACGGTTCGCTGACCGCGCGGGGTGGAGGTCTTGCTCACTCGGGTCCTTTCGAGACGGATGCCACCGGCCCGGCAGCACGTCGACCTCGACGAATCGGCGAGAGGTCGGGGTAATACTAGGGACCGCGATCTGTGAATGCCGTGAGGATCGGGCGTTTCGCCCGGGTGAGGTGGGCCGCGGGGCGATCTCGCGCGAACGTGCGCACGGCCCAGCAGGCGTCGGCGTCGCATGTCCCCCAAAGTTCCGACAGAGAAGCCTGACAGCGCGTCGATAGGTTCGTGACTGCAGCTGCGATCTCCCGCCATCCGCCCACGGGGTCATGTCCGTGGAAAGAGGGCTACTCGTCGATAAAAGAGGATGACGCATGGGCCAGACAATTCGAAGAAGGGCCGCGACTCTCGCGGCAGCGATGATGTTCGCAGCGGTCGGAGTGGTGACGCAGATCGCCAGCGCACCGCCGGCACATGCCGAGTTCGGGGCGATGATCTATCCCGTATCGGGAACCGTCACCGGGCTCGTCGAAGATCGGTGCGAAGGACGGCCATCGGATCACCAGGGCGTCGACATCGCGGGCAACGGCGGAACTCCCATCGTTGCCGCATTCGACGGCACCGTGACGCTGAGAGTCGTCAACTACGGCAGCACCAGCTATGGCAATTACGTCGTCATCACTCATACGAGCGGCTACACCACGCTCTATGCCCACATGAGGGACGCACCACCCGTCGCTCAGGGGCAGACGGTCTCTCGGGGTCAGCAGATCGGAATCGTCGGCAACACCGGAAACTCCTTCGGCGCCCACCTGCACTTCGAGCTCAAACGGAACGGCGCGAACGTCACCAACAATGCCTTCTCGTGCGGCAGAAACGTCTCACGGGGATCCGCCATGAGCATGGACTTCCCTGGGCTGGGAAGCAGCTCCACCCCGACGACACCGCCCCCGCCGGATCGCGACGGCGATGGCGTTCCAGACAGCTTCGATGTCTGCCCCGACTACCCCGGCTTCGCGCTATACGCGGGCTGTGGCCTGCCGAGATCCGCAAATTCGACGGACTTCGACGGCAACGGAAAAGCAGATGTCTTCTACGGCAACCCCAACGGCCAGTGGTGGGCATCCGACGGCGGCTCCGCCCCATGGCGAATCCTGAACACCGCGAACATCGATACGAAGCTGTTCCAGTTCGCCGACTTCAACGGCGACGGCAAAGACGATGTCTTCGCTCCGCAACCGAACGGCAACTGGCTCGTCTCGTATGGCGGCACCAGCGGCTGGACAGTCATGAACAGCGCTCCGAGCCTCGGCGGCCAGGAGTTGCAGTTGGGCGACTTCAACGGGGATGGAAAAGCTGACGTGTTCTACGCCAACCCCACCAACTCCGAATGGTGGGTCTCCTATAGCGGAAACACCGGATGGCAGATTCTGAACACGGGTGTTCCGGCAACGGATGTGCGAATCGCAGACTTCAACGGAGATGGCAAGAGCGACGTGTTCTACGCGCACCCGAACGGCGACTGGTGGGTCTCGTACGGCGGGAACACCGGGTGGCAGATCCTCAACTCTGCCAATGTGCCGGGGGCGGAACTGAAGTTCGGCGACCTCAATGGCGATGGGAAGGACGACGTCTTCTGGCCCAACGGACGCGACGGACGGTGGTGGGTCTCTTACGGCGGGAACACCGCATGGACCATCACGAACACCGCGAACGTACCGCTGCAAGACCTGCAGCTCGCAGACGTGACCGGAAACGGCACGGCAGACGTGTTCTTCCCGAACACGGGGGCGGGAGCGTGGTGGATCAGCGAGTCGGGCACGAGCGCATGGACATCCATCAGCGGCACGAGCGTCGACCCCCGATTGCTCGTCGTGAGCTGACCGGCGCATCTCTCGGCCGGGCCGACAGGTGCGGCCGAGAGATGCGTTCCGGGCGGCGCAGAACATGACGATCCCGATGCGAGAGCCTCGGGCGTGGACGGTCTCGTGCCGCTCAGCCAGGTGAAAAAACGAAGGCGGGCCCCCGCGGGCCTGCCTTCGTCGTCGCGGAGGGTGTGGGATTCTCCCCATCGCCCCTCCACCGTCCGCTTTGCGCCCGGCGGAGCCTCCGGCGGCGTGGGCCCAACTGTGTTCTCATCCCGCTCAGCCGGTCAGAACGCAAGAAGCGGACCCCACGGGGCCCGCTTCTCGCGTGGCGGAGGGTGTGGGATTCGAACCCACGGGACATTGCTGCCCACTGGTTTTCAAGACCAGGTCCATCGGCCGCTCGGACAACCCTCCTGAACGCACCGAGTCTACCGAGCCGCGAACGCGGCGCGACACGACGGGACGTGAGCGCGGCGGCCCCGGGCGAACGTGCACCCGGGGCCGCCGACCGAGCTCAGCCGAGCGGGCCGTACAGAGCCGGCGTCGTCCGGGCGTGGGTCGCCTGCTCGAAGCCGTAGGCGAAGCCGAGCAGCGGTCCCTCGGAGAAGTCGCGACCGAGGAACTCCAGGTTCACTCCACCGGCGGTTCCGCCACTTGTCAGGGCCTGTCCCATCGGCACCGTCACCGCCGGCAAGCCCGTATTAGGGCTGAAGCGCATGTTGGCGGTCGAGACGACGGTGTAGGCGTTCGCGCTGGGATAGATGATGGCATCCAGCTTCTGCTCGTTCATGAAATCGGTCATGATCTGCTTGCCCTTGGCGAGCTGCAGGGTGTGCGACCCCTGCGGACCCGCCCAGGCCTGGTAGGTCGACTCCGTCACGGCTGCGCGTTGACCGTAGGGGTTGCTCGCGCGAGTCGGAACGATGTTCGGTGACTGCGAGATCGCGAGCAGGCTCCGCGCGCTCACCGAGGGGTTGAGGTACGCGTTGATGTAGTTCTGCAGGTCGTGGTTGAACTCCGGACCACTGCCGCTGCCCCTCACCCACGATGGCATCGAACCCGGTGGGTGGAGTCAGCTCGACGACGGTCGCCCCCTTTGCTTCCAGCGCGTCTACCGCCTTCTCGAACGCCGCAACGGTCGATGTGTTCGTGCCCACCAGTCGGGGGAAGTACCCGAACTTCTTGCCATTCAGCGACCCGCTGTCGAGGTACGACGTGTAGGTCTCCGGCACCTTGCCGGCCTGCCGCGCGGTGACGGGGTCACCCGCGTCTTCGCCGACGACCGCGTCGAGGGCGATCGCGGCATCCTGGACCGAACGGGCGATCGGACCACCGGTGTCCTGCGAGAGCGCGAGGGGCACGATGCCGTCGCGGCTGGCGAGGCCGACGGTCGGACGCACGCCCACGAGCTGGTTGTACGTCGAGGGGATGCGGATCGACCCACCCGTGTCGGTGCCGAAGCCGATGCCGGCGAGGTTGGCCGCGATGGCCGCTCCCGTTCCTCCGCTCGAGCCGCCCGAGGTCTGCGTGGTGTCGTAGGGGCTCGAGACGGTCAGCGCCGTTCCGTTGGGCTGGAAGGCCGACCACTGCGACGACAGGTTGATGGCGAACTCGTCCATCGAGGCCTTGGCGACGATGACCGCCCCGTCGGCGCGGAGGCCCTTGACCATCGTGGCGTCGGTCGAGGTCTGGTTGCCGTTCCAGCAGCCGCAGCCGGCGGTGGTGGGCATGTCGACGGTGTTGTAGTTGTCCTTCAGGGCGACGGGGATGCCGAGGAGCATTCCGGTCATGCCCTTCTCGGCCCGGATCGCGTCGGCGGCCGCGGCAGCCTTCAGCGCGACCTCGCTCGTCGTGATGATCGAGTTGAGCGGGCGCACACCGGCGGGACGAACGGCCTTGTCGTACGCCGCGATGCGGTCGAGGTACTGCTGGGTGAGCGACACCGACGTGATGACACCGGCGTTCATCGCCGCCTGCATCGCCACCGCGTCGGCCTCGACGATCTCGAACGGGCCGTCGTCGTAGATGATGCGCTCCGAGAGAAGAGCGAGGTCGGATGCCGTCACGGCACCGTCGTCGTCGAGGTCGAAGCGCGCGGCATCCGTCCATCCGGCACCGCCCGAGGTCGCCCCCAGGTGCGGGGCGAGGGCCTCGAGGTCGGCCGTGGTCACCTGCTCATCGCCGGTGACGTCGAGCTCGGTGTAATACGGCGCCTGGAAGGGAGCCTCGACGGGAGCGGGAGCGGGAGCGGCGAGGGCAGCGGCCGGAGCGACGACGGCCCCGGCGACGACGACGCCGAGCGAGGCGGACACGGCCAGAACACGGCGGGCCAGGGGGGTCATGACGGATCCTTCACGAGAGGGGACGGACGAGCGGAACGCGGTCATTCGCGCACCGCCTGACGACGGCGGAGCACGATCAGCGCGCCTCCGGCGACGAGGGCGACACCGAGGGCGCCGGAGATCAACCACGGGGTCGCATCGATTCCTGTCGTCGCGAGGTCACCCGGGCCCTGGGCCGCGGGCGCCGGGGTGGCCGTGGCCGATGCGGAGGCCGAGGGAGACGACGGCTGCGACACCGAGGGCTGCGGCACGGGAGCGGGCACTGCCGCGATGACGACGGTTCCGGATGCCACGGCGGTCGCCGTCACCACCTCTCCGGTCGACGACACCAGACGCACCGACGACAGCTGGACGAGGGCGGACCCCGCCGCGAGAGAACGGAGAGGGACGGATGCCAGGACCACATCGCTCGCCCCCGAGAGTCCCGGAGAGGACCCGAGGCGCGTGTGCGAGACGGTGAGGGTGCCGGGTCCGGTGACTTGCGAGGTGAATCCGCCGGCGGGACCGGTGGGCGCGTCGGCGCCGGGCTCGACGAGCGCGGGGTCGTAGGTGAGCTACAGGTCGTACGAGTACAGGTCGCTCACCGCCGCCCCCGTGATGGTGGCCACGAACGACTCGCCCTCGGTGACGCTCGTCGGGCTCAGCGCGAGCGAGAGCGTCGCGGCGGGAGGCGCGGCGTGAGCCGCGGGCGCGGCAGCCAGAGGCCCGAAGAGGGCCAGGGCCGCCACGAGGACGACGCCGAGACGGCGTGACGCTCTCGGGCGTGGGACGGGGCTGTGTGAAGACATGGGGGGCAGGCTCCTCGGGTGATGGAACGAGCACGATCGCGGGCCGCGCGGGCCTGTCGGCATCCGGAGATCGTGAGGGGTGCCCCGACTCTGACAGGGCAGCATGTCGGACAAGTTGCCGCATATTTCCATCGCATATCCATAGGCGCATCAAACGGCGTTCTCAGGTGCGTAAAGGGTCTCGTCCAGCCCCCGCGTTCGAGAGGACGCGCCGGATAGCGTCGTCGTCATGGCGATGACGACCCGCGGCCCGCTGGCATCCTTCTTCCTCCGACTCGGAAGGCAGGTGTGGGTGCGCGCGGCGCTCTTCACGGTCATCGGCGTCGTCGTGGCCCTGGCCGCGGGTCTTCTCGGACCGCTCCTGCCGTTCCAGTTCGGTCTGGAGCTGGGCCAGGATGCCGTGGGCTCGCTGCTGCAGATCATCGCCACGGCGATGCTCACGGTGAGCACCTTCTCGGTGACGGCGATGGTCACGGCGTTCTCTTCGGCGACGACGACGGCGACCCCGCGCTCGACGCCCCTGCTGATCGCCGATACGACGTCGCAGAACGCCGTGTCGACCTTCGTCGGCGCCTTCACGTTCTCGCTCGTCGGGATCGTCGCCCTGTCGACGGGCTACTACCACCCGCAAGGGCGGGCGATCCTCTTCGTCAGCACACTGGTCGTCATCGGGATCGTCGTCTTCACCCTGCTGAGATGGATCTCGCACCTGTCGACCTTCGGGCGGATGGCCGACGTCATCGACCGCGTGGAGAAAGCCGCCACGGCCTCCCTCGAGTGGCACGTGGAACGGCCGACGCTGGGGGCTCGCACCTCGATCGCGCCGCCCTCGGGAGCCGTCGCCGTGCATGCCACTGAGGTGGGCTACGTCACTCATGTCGACGTCGCAGGACTCGACCGCGTCGCCCGCCAGCACGATCTCGAAGTGCACGTGCACGCCACACCCGGACGCATCGCCGACGCCCGCGTGCCCGTCGCCCTCGTCGCCGGCCGAGTCGACGACGCCGTCGAAGCGGCGGTGCGCCGGGCGTTCCGCATCGAGCACCACCGGACGTACGAACAGGACCCGCGGTTCGGGGTCATCGCCCTCACCGAGATCGGCAGCCGCGCGCTCTCGGCCGCGACCAATGATCCCGGAACGGCGATCGAGGTGATCGCCGCCCTGCAGCGAGTGTTCTCGCGAGCGTTCGCCGTCGAGATCGATCCGTCCGTCGCGTTCGAGCGGGTGTTCGTCCCCGCGCCACACCTCACGGACCTCGTCGACGACGCCTTCCGCCCTCTGGCGCGCGATGGAGCGGCCGACGTCGAGGTACAGGTGCGCCTGCAGAAGTGTCTCGCCTCGCTCGCGGCATCCGCTCCGGACCGGGCCGAGGTCTTCCGGGATGCCGCCCGCGCGGCCCTCGCGCGCAGTCGGAGGGCGTTGGACCGCTCCGACGCGCGCACCCTCCGTGCCGCCGCGCGAGAGGCGTGGGGCTCGCGCGGCGTCTGAGTGTCGCATACGCCGCAGTTATGGACTTGCTGCGCACGCGCGCGCAGAGATTGAACCCTCCCCGCGACCGGCGTAGACCGGGAACATCACCCCACGACCCGCCGGGCCGTTCGAGTTGAGGAGGTCATCATGGTCGTCACCACACTGTCCGCGCAGATCGTTCTCGCCGTCTTCGCGCTGGTCTACGCGGCATCCATCCTTGCCGCGATCGTCGTCATCCGTGACCCGCAGGCGTCCGTCGGCCTCAGAGCCGCCTGGGCGACCGCGCTGCTGCTGCTGCCCCCGATCGGTCTCGTCGCGTGGGAGGCGGCTCGCGTCGTCGACCACCGGGCGGCGAGCCGCCCCGCGACCGTCGTGGACCGCACCGCGTACCTCGCCGACCGCGCCGCGCACGTCGCGAGCGGCTCCGCGCGGGTCTGACCCCGCGGGGGGCCGGTCGGCGCACCGCCGGGCGTCGACCGATCAGAGAGCGCGCAGGATCGCGGCGACGCCGCCCTCGGTGACCGAGAGGCCCACCTCGCCGGCTGCGGCGTGCACCTCGGGCGGACCCTGGTGCATCGCGACCGCGCGGCCGCCGTTGCGGATCGCCCACTGCATCATCTCGATGTCGTTGCGGCCATCGCCCATCACCAGCACGCTTTCGGGCGCGATGCCGAGCCAGCCGCGCACGAGTTCGAGGGCGGTCGACTTGTCCACGCCCTGCGGGGCGATGTCGAGCCACGCGGTCCACCCGATCGCGTACGACACCTGGCTGAGGCCGATGCGCTCGACGAGCTCGAGAAAATCCTGGTCGGTCTGCTCGGGCGCCACCACGACCACTCGGCAGACCGGCTGAAGCGAGAGCTCGTCGAACGACACCTTGTTCGCGCCCTGGAGGTTCCAGTCGTCGAGGTAGTCGGTGAACAGTCGCGAGCCGTCGGGCAGTTCGACGAGGAAGTGCGCATCGGGCAGGTGCTCGCCGAGAAGTGTCAGCACCTCTGTGGGGTCGAACGTCTCGACGTGAGCACGCTCGTACACGGCGGCGTCGGCGTCTCCGACCCGGCGCATCACGATCGCACCGTTCGAGCAGACCGCATACTCGGGACGGATGCCGAGGCGATCCATGATGGGGCGGGTGCTGTCCCAGCTGCGACCGGTGGCGAGCATGACCTCGTGGCCGGCAGCCTGAGCTCCGGCCGCCGCCTCGACGACCCCGGGGCTCAGGGTGTCGTCTTCGAGCAGGACCGTGCCGTCGATGTCGAGGGCGATCAGCATGCGCCCCGCGGGCGCCTCGTCGGCCAGATCGGCGACCAGGTCGGCCGCCTCCTGCTTCGGCGCGCTCTCGACGACACCGGTATCGGGCAGGGCGGCCTCGTCGGTCACGCGATCGGCTCCATGACCTCGAGACCGCCGAGGTACGGTCGCAGCACCTCGGGCACCGTCACCGAC
Source organism: Microbacterium sp. SORGH_AS_0454 (assembly GCF_031453395.1). NCBI lineage: Bacteria > Bacillati > Actinomycetota > Actinomycetes > Micrococcales > Microbacteriaceae > Microbacterium > Microbacterium sp. SORGH_AS_0454. The sequence goes on from NZ_JAVIYS010000001.1 coordinate 864,513, forward strand.
CCGTCGGCGCGCTGGTGCGTCTCGAGCAGGGCCACGATCCAGCGGGTCGTGGCCAGGGTGCCGTTCAGGGTGGCGACCGGCTGCGTCTTGCCGCCGTCCGGGCGGAAACGCGTGTCGAGGCGACGGGCCTGATAAGTCGTGCAGTTCGAGGTGCTGGTGAGCTCGCGGTAGGCGCCCTGCGTGGGCACCCACGCCTCGATGTCGAATTTGCGCGCGGCGCTCGAGCCGAGGTCGCCGGCGGCGACGTCGATCAGCCGGTAGGCGAGACCGAGGTCCTGCAGCATCGCCTCTTGCAGGGCGACGAGGCGCTCGTGCTCGGTCTCGGCGTCGGCCGGGTCGGTGTAGACGAACATCTCGAGCTTGTTGAACTGGTGCACGCGGATGATGCCGCGGGTGTCCTTGCCGTACGAGCCCGCCTCGCTGCGGTAGCAGGTGGACCACCCGGCGTAGCGTTTGGCGCCGCGCTCCAGATCGAGGATCTCGTCCATGTGGTACCCGGCGAGGGGAACCTCGCTCGTTCCCACGAGGTAAAGGTCCTCTTTGTCGAGGTGGTACACCTCGTCGGCGTGCTGGCCGAGGAACCCGGTGCCGCGCATGACCTCGGGACGCACGAGCGTCGGAGGGATCATCGGGGTGAAACCGGCCTGCAACGCCCGGTCGAGAGCGAGGGTCATGAGCGCGAGCTCGAGACGCGCGCCGATCCCCGTAAGGAAGTAGAAGCGGCTGCCCGAGACCTTCGTGCCGCGCTCCATGTCGATCGCGCCGAGCTTCTCGCCGAGGGCGAGGTGGTCGAGCGGCTCGAAGTCGAAGGCGGGGATCTCGCCGTGGGTGCGGAGCGTGACGAAGTTCTCTTCGCCTCCGGAGGGCACTCCCTCGAGAACGATGTTCTCGATCTTGCCGAGGGCGTCGTCGGCGGCGGCCTCGGCCTCGCCGACGGCGTGCTGGGCGGCCTTGACGCGCTCGCTGAGCTCCTTCGCCTCGGCCACGAGCGCGGCCTTCTCGTCTTTGGGCGCTTGGGCGACGCGTTTGCCGTGCGCGTTCTGCGCGGCACGCAGCTCTTCGAACGCGGTGATGGCGGCGCGGCGGTCGCGGTCGGCGGCGAGGGCCTCGTCCACCGAATCCGGCGACTCCCCGCGGGCGATCTGGGAGCGCTTCACGAGCTCGGGATCTTCACGCAGCAGAGTCAGGTCGATCACGCGTCCATCCTATGGTCGCCGCCGGGGCGGATCCTGCGTCGTCCCGACCACGTGCTGCGGGTGCCGCAGCGCGTGACGACAGGCTCATCTCTGCGGCACATGGGTCTTCGGCATCCCTCCGTCAAGCCCGCCCGGCCGGGGGTGGCGGGACCGAGCACGCACCTATGGTGGATGCCATGGCCGCCCCTGACGAGCCGCGTGACGACGCGGACGCTCCCGAAACAGTCTCCGCCGATGCCCCCGCCGAGGTGAAGGCGGATGCCGCCGCGGCCGAGGGCTCCGACGACCACTTCCACGCCGCGCGCCTGGGCGACGACGTCGGCGACCGTCCACGCAAAGACGCCCCCCACCCGAAGGACGCGGCCGAACCGGACGACGTCATCCGCCAGCCCGAGGACGTCGCCCCCGACACCTCGGAAGAGACGCCGGGCAAGACCCAGCGCGTCGACGCCGAGGGCGACGAGGCACCCATGGATGCCGAGCCGACCCAGAAGAAGCGCGCCGCCCTCGTCTACAACCCCACCAAGGTCGAGCCCGAGACGCTGCGCGCGCGCGTCGCCGAGCTCGCGGTCGCCGCCGACTGGGCCGAGCCCCTGTTCTACGAGACGACGGTCGACGACCTCGGCGACGACGCGACCCGTGCTGCTCTCGACGAGAAGGTGGACGCCGTGCTCGTGGCCGGCGGCGACGGCACGGTGCGCGCGGTGGCCGAGGCTCTGACCTCGACGGGCGTCCCGCTCACGATCATCCCGAGCGGCACGGGGAACCTGCTCGCCCGCAACCTCAACCTCCCACTGACCGACACCGACGCGATGATCCGTGCGACGTTCGAGGGCGACATCCTCTCCATCGACACCGGCATCGCCCGCATCCGACGCGTCGACGGCGAGGTCGAAGAGCACGGGTTCTCGGTCATGGCCGGCATCGGCCTGGACGCCGCGATGATCCAGAACACGCGTGACGATCTGAAGAAGCAGGTCGGCTGGGTCGCTTATGTCGACGGAGCGGCGCGCTCGCTCGTCTCGGCGAAGCCCTTCCGCGTCATGTACCAGCTGGACGGACACCGCTTGCACTCGGCGAAAGTGCAGAGCGTGCTCTTCGCGAACTGCGGGGCCCTGCAGGGTGGCGTGGCGCTCATCCCCGATGCCTCCGTCGCAGACGGCCGACTCGACGTGGCGGTCCTCCAGCCGAGCGGTGTGCTGGGCTGGCTGGGCGTGTGGCGCAGCATCGTGTGGGACAACTCGGTGCTGCGCAAATTCCGCGCCGGCCGCCGCGTGCTCGAGCGTCGCAAGGACACCTCGGTGCGCTACCTCCGTGGCACCGGCATCGAACTGGCCACGGCCCCCGCGCAGCCGATCGAGCTGGACGGCGACGAGTTCGGTGAGGCGACGCGCATCTACACCCGCATCATCGCGGGCGGGCTCGTGGTCGCGCTGCCGAAGGGCCACGCCACCTCGACGCTCTGACCGGGCGGGGTTCGCGCCAGATCACGTGATCTGGCCGAACGCACGCGCCACGGCGCGTGGCGTCGGCGAGGTCACGTGATTTGGCCGGTTCAGCCGCGCGTCGGGGCGCGAGATCACGTGATCTCGTTGGTCCAGCCGAGCGGCGGGCGGCGCGATCGCACGGCGGGTGTCAAGCCCGAAGAGCCGGATGCCGCGATCGATAGCGTCGGGGAATGGCTTCGCCCTCGATCGTATGGTTCCGTGACGACCTGCGCCTGACCGACAACCCGGCGCTCCGCGCGGCCCTCGACCGCGACGAACCGATCATCGCGCTCTACGTGCTGGACGAGGAGTCCGATGGCGTTCGCGCTATCGGCGGGGCGGCGCGGTGGTGGTTGCACGGGTCGCTGACGTCGCTCGGCGAGCGCCTCGCGGAACGCGGGAGCATCCTCGTGCTTCGCCGGGGCAAGGCATCCGAGGTCCTCCCGGCCGTGGTCGAAGAGGTCGGAGCCGGCGCGGTGTTCTGGAACCGGCGCTATGGCGGGGTCGAGCGCGAGATCGATGCGGGCATCAAAGAGAGGCTCCGCGACGGCGGGGTCACCGTCGCCTCGTTCGCCGCCAACCTGCTGTACGAACCGTGGACGGTGCGTACGCAGTCGGACAAGCCCTATGGCGTCTACAGCCCGTTCGCCCGGGCGGTACAGAAGCTCGCGGCCCCGCGTCCGCCGATGCCCGAGGCACGCAAGGTGCCCGGGGTGTCGGCATCCGTCGACTCCGACGAGCTGTCGTCATGGGGCCTGCTGCCGTCGAAGCCCGACTGGGCCGGAGGTCTGCGCGAGACCTGGGAGCCCGGGGAACCGGCGGCGAAGGCGCGTCTCAAGGAGTTCCTCGACGACGACCTCGGCGACTACTCGAAGTATCGCGACGAGTTCGCGGGCGGCGCTACCTCGAACCTGTCCCCGCGCCTGCGCTGGGGCGAGCTCAGCCCGTACCAGGTGTGGCACGAGACCCTCGAGCACAAGGGATCGGGTGAGCATGCGAAAAGCGCGGGCGGCTTCCTGTCCGAGCTGGTGTGGCGGGAGTTCGCCTGGCACGTCACGTTCCACTCGCCCGACATCGCGACGGCGAACTGGCGTCGCAACTTCGATGCCTTCCCCTGGCCGAAGCTGAACCGCTCCCACCTCGAGACCTGGCAGCAGGGCAAGACGGGGGTGGCCGTGGTCGATGCCGGGATGCGCCAGCTCTGGCACACCGGCGTCATGCACAATCGCGTGCGCATGGTCACGGCATCCTTCCTCATCAAGAACCTGCTGATCGACTGGCGTCACGGCGAGCAGTGGTTCTGGGACTGCCTGGTCGACGCGGATGCCGCGAGCAACCCCTTCAACTGGCAGTGGGTCGCGGGAAGCGGAGCGGATGCCGCCCCGTACTTCCGCGTGTTCAACCCCGAGACGCAGCGCAAGAAGTTCGACGCGCACGATCAGTACGTGCGCGAGTGGGCACCCGAATACCTGGACGAGAACCCGCCGGAGCCGATGGTCGACCTCGGCGAAACGCGCAAACGCGCGCTCGACGCGTACGCCCAGGTGCGGCACGGGAGCTGACGCCCGGAGTCTCGTCTGGCCGGGCGCCGTTCCACGCGGCTCGCCACCGATGAGTGCCCGTGCGCCGACCGAGATCGAGTCGATCCGTGCCAGGTGAACCCCCCGCTCACCAGCCGAGGCAGACGCGGCACCGGTTTTCACGGATTGCCAGGGAACCGGCATCCGGGGACGCGAAAGGGGCGCCGCCTCTCGGCGACACCCCTTTCGGAACGACTGTCAGTTGACGCGCTGCTCGTCGGCCTGGTCCTCGTCGTCGTCGCCCGGGATGAAGACGTCGACCACGGTCACGTTGATCTCGGCGACCTTCATACCCACGAGCTCGGTGATGGCCTGGTGGACGGCCGCGCGCACGTCCGATGCCACGCGCTGCAGCTGCTCGGGGTAGTCGACCTGGATCGAAATGTCGGCGGCGACCTCGGTCTCGCCGACCTCGACGCTCACGCCCTGGGCGTGGTCTTTGGCGCCGACCGCCTGGCGGATGTTGCCGATGACGCGAGCGGCACCGCCGCCGAGGGCGTGGACGCCGGGAACCTGGGCCGCGGCGATGCCGGCGACCTTGGCGACGACGGCATCGACGATGACGGTCGAGCCGCCGTCCTTGTGGGCGGGGGTAGTCGTGGCGGTGGTGGTGTTCTCGGCCATGTTCGCTTCCTTCCGTCGTTCCGGGACCGTGTGTCCCGCGATGTCATAGATGAGACGCGGCGGGCCGCGCATTCGTCACGCCTTTTTTCTGGGAGACAGCTGAAGATGGATGCCCTCCCCCGGCCTTCATGACACGGCGCCTCTGCGCGGCTCGGCACTGACAGGGAGGAATATCGGATGCCGTCGCCGCGTTGCCGTGAAGGTGAACGACGCGATCCCCTCCCTCTCCGTTCTCGACCTCGTACCCGTGCGGCACGGGCAGACCAGTGCCCAAGCGGTGAGTGCGGCCCTCGACCTCGTCGAGCGCGCCGACCGTCTCGGCTACCGCCGGTACTGGTTCGCCGAGCACCACAACATGCCCTCCGTGGCATCGACCACTCCCCCGGTGCTGATCGCCGCGGCAGCCGCGCGCACCTCGCGCATCCGCGTCGGCTCGGGCGGCGTGATGCTGCCCAACCACTCGCCCCTCATCGTCGCGGAGCAGTTCGCCGCCCTCGAGGCCCTGGCCCCGGGCCGCATCGATCTCGGCATCGGCCGCGCCCCCGGCAGCGACCCCGTCATCACTCAGCTGCTGAACCGCTCGGGTACCACGAGCGACGTCTCGCGCTTCCCCGACCACGTCACCGACATCATGGCGCTCACCTCCCCCGAGGGCGCCACCGTTCGTTTCACCTCGGGCACCGAGTATCAGGTGAAGGCCACGCCCGCGGCATCCGGAATGCCCCAGGTCTGGCTGCTCGGGTCGAGCGACTACTCCGCGCAGCTCGCGGCGAGCTTCGGTCTGCCGTACGTGTTCGCCAACCACTTCGCGGGCGAGGGCCTCGAACACGCTCTGCGGCTCTACCGCGACCAGTTCGTGCCGAACGAGTCGGGTGAGGGCCCCCGCACCTTCGTCACCGCGAACGTCGTCGCCGCTCCCACCTCGGAGGAGGCCGAGGAGCGCGCGATCCCGCAGCTGCGCATGATGGCACGCCTGCGCACCAATCGCCCCCTCACGCCGCTCGAGACGATCGAGGCCGCCAAGGCCGACCCGTTCGACGCGATGACCGAGTCGATCATGGCCTCGACCCGGCAGAAGTGGTTCGTCGGCACGGGTGACGACGTGCGCTCGCAGCTCAGCGCCTTCGCCGCACAGCACGGGGTCGACGAGATCATGGTGTCGCCCGTGGCGGGCGCGTACGAGGGCGAGACGTCCGAGGGCCGCGCGCAGACGCTCGAGCTGATCGCGGCTCCCGCGACCGTCGCGGCCTGACCCGCGGCGGGACGAGCCGTCCGGCGGAGGTCGTTGACGACACCCCGAGTCACGGCATCCGGAAACGGCATGTCGAGAACGACATCCGCACGACGGCCCGGGGCGGCGGCCCGGCGGCGGCGTCCCGGCGGCGACTGCAGAACCGGCGTGGGCCCCGGCGGGACGAGCCGTCCGGCGGAAATCATCGACGACACCCCGAGTCACGGCATCCGGCAACGGCATGTCGAGAACGACATCCGCACGACGGCCCGCGGGCGACGGCCCGGCGGCGGCCGCAGAACCGGCGCGGGCGTCGGCGGGACGGGCCGTCCGGCGGAAATCATCGACGACACCCCGAGTCACGGCATCCGGCAACGGAGTGTCCAACAACAAGTCCGCACGACGGCCCGCGGGCGACGGCCCGGGGCGGCGTCCCGGCGGCGGCGTCAAAACCGGCGCGGGCCCCGGCGGGACGGGCCGTCCAGCGGAGGTCGCCGACGACACCCCGAGTCACGGCATCCGGAAACGGCATGTCGAACACGACATCCGCACGACCGCCCGCCGGCGGCGCCCGAACCGGCGGTCAGGCCTCGGGCTCGCCGCTCAGCAGGCCGCGCAGCCAGTCGCGCGCCTCGACGAACACGTCGTCGCTGTAGCGCTGCGGGTAGCGGACGATCGCCCGGTCGGCGCGGGCGTACGACCCGAGGAAGATCACCTTGGGGCTGAAACGGCGAAGACCCAGCAGCGCATCGGCCATGCGCTCGTCGAGCACGTGTCCATCGGCGTCGATCACGAAGCGGTAGCGGCCGAGGGCGTCGCCGATGGGGCGGGATGCCAACAGGCTCAGGTTGATCCCGCGCGTGGCGAACTGCTCGAGCAGTTCGAGCAGGGCACCCGGGTGGTCCTCGGGCAGCTCGACGATCAGCGACGTCTTGTCGGCGCCCGTGGGAGGCGCGGGGGCGACGGTGCGGCTCACGAGCACGAAGCGCGTCACCGCGTTCGGGTTGTCGCCGATGCTCTCGGCGAGCACCGTCACGTCGTGGTGGGCGACGATTCCGGGAGCGGCGATGGCCGCGTCGGCGGCGCTCGTGCCGTCGAGGACGCCGAGGGCGCTCGCGACGTTGCTCTCGGCCGGCAGGTGCGCGTGCGCGGGCACGTTCTCGCTCAGCCACTTGAGGCACTGCGCGTAGGCCACGGGATGCGCGGCGATCAGCGATACGTCGTCGAGAGTCGTTCCGGGGCGTGCGACGAGCACGAAGTTCACCGGCACGAGGTACTCGCCCACGATGCGCAGTCCGGGCACGGTGGCCAGGGCATCTTGCGCGGTGGAGACGCCGCCGTCGACGGAGTTCTCGATCGCGATCATCGCGGCATCCGAACGGCCCTCGACCACATCGGCGAGCGCTTCGCCGACGTTACGGACGGGCCGCCAGATCTGGTCGCGAGCCTCGGGAACCTGGGCGAGGGCGGCCTCGGTGAAGGTCCCGGCCGGCCCCAGGTAGCTGTAGGTACGTCGGGCGGGCGCGGAGTCTGTGTCGGGCAGCACCGGCTCAGCCTAGCCGCGTCACGCAGGCCACTCACCGACGGATTCGCTCGGAATGCGTCACGACGTGTGCGCATGTCGGATGCAGCGGGCAGACTGGACGTATGAGCAGTCGCGCAGGGCAGCCCGCAGAGGCATCCGATCTCATCGACATCGACGAACTGATCGCGGCGTACTACGACCGCAAGCCGGATGCCGCGGTGCCCGAGCAGCGAGTCGCCTTCGGCACCAGCGGTCACCGCGGGTCGTCGCTGAGCACGAGCTTCAACGAAGACCACATCCTCGCCACGACCCAGGCGATCGTCGACTACCGCGCCGCACAGGGCATCACCGGCCCGCTCTTCCTCGGCCGCGACACCCACGGGCTGTCGCTGCCCGCCGAACGCAGCGCCATCGAGGTGCTGGTCGCCAACGGCGTCGACGTGCGCGTCGACTCGCGCGATGCCTGGGTGCCGACGCCGGCTCTCAGCCACGCGATCCTCACGTACAACCGTGACCTGGCCGCCGACGACCCGGGCCGTTCCGACGGCATCGTCGTCACGCCCTCGCACAACCCGCCCCGCGACGGCGGCTTCAAGTACAACCCGCCGCACGGCGGCCCCGCCGACACCGACGCCACCGGCTGGATCGCCGACCGCGCGAACGAGCTCATCGCCGCGGGCCTCGAGGGCGTGAAGCGCACGCGTCACGCCGACATCGATCTCGACGGCTTGGGCCAGTACGACTTCCGGGACGCGTATGTGCGCGATCTGGCATCCATCATCGACGTCGATGCCATCAAGAACGCCGGGGTCCGTATCGGCGCCGACCCGCTGGGCGGCGCGTCAGTGGAGTACTGGGCACTCATCGCCGAGGTGTACGGACTCGACCTGACCGTGGTGAACCCCGAGGTCGACCCGACCTGGAAGTTCATGACCCTCGACTGGGACGAGAAGATCCGCATGGATCCCTCGTCTCCCTCGGCCATGGCGTCGCTGGTCGCCGCGCGCGACGAGTACGACATCCTCACGGGCAACGATGCCGATGCCGACCGCCACGGAATCGTCACCCCCGACGCGGGGCTCATGAACCCCAACCACTACCTCGCCGTCGCGATCGACTACCTGTTCTCGCACCGCCCGAACTGGCCGGCCGACGCCGCCGTGGGCAAGACGCTCGTGTCGTCGATGATCATCGACCGCGTCGCCGCCTCACTCGGCAAGACGCTGCTCGAGGTCCCGGTGGGCTTCAAGTGGTTCGTGCCCGGTCTGCTCGACGGTTCCGTCGCGTTCGGCGGCGAGGAATCGGCCGGAGCGTCGTTCCTGCGCAAGGACGGAACCGTCTGGACCACCGATAAGGACGGCATCCTGCTCTGCCTGCTGGCCGCCGAGATCCTCGCCGTCACCGGCAAGACTCCCTCGCAGCGCTACGCGGAGCTCGAGAGCGAGTTCGGCGCCTCGGCGTACCAGCGCGTCGACGCCCCCGCCTCGCCCGCGCAGAAGTCGGCTCTGTCGAAGCTGTCTCCGGATGCCGTGACCGCCACCGAGCTCGCGGGTGAGCCGATCACCGCGAAGCTCTCGCACGCGCCCGGCAACGGCGCGGCGATCGGCGGGCTCAAGGTGCAGACCGAATCGGCGTGGTTCGCCGCCCGCCCCTCGGGCACCGAAGACGTCTACAAGCTGTACGCCGAGTCGCTCCGCGGCGAGGAGCACCTGCGCGCGGTGCAGGAAGAGGCGCGGGCCGTCGTCTCGGCGGCACTCGGCCAGGCCTGAGTCGTTCGCAGCCGGAAGCGGCGTCGCCCCGACGGGTGGCGCCGCTTTCGCGTGTGGCGGGCCGCCGGGCGGGCCGCCGGGCGGAGTCGGTGGCGCCGTCGGGCGGAGCCGGTGGGGCCGTCGGGCGGAGTCGGTAGGTACCGTCGGGCGGAGCCGGTGGTGCCGTCGGGCGGAGTCGGCGGGGAAACGCCGGGATGCCGAGGCGCGTAGCCGGCGTGTCCGGCACGCACTCCGCACGACGGCACGTGCGGTGCCCGCCAGCGAACTGCGCCGTCGGGCGGAGCCGGAGTGAAAACGCCGGGATGCCGAAGCACGTAGCCGGCGTGTCCCACACGCACTCCGCACCACGGTACGCGCGGTGCCCGCCACCGGACTGCGCCGTCGGGCGGAGTCAGCCGGTACCGTCGGGCGGAGCCGGAGGGAAAACGCCGGGATGCCGAAGCTCGTAGCCGGCGTGTCCCACACGCACTCCGCACGACGGTACGCGCGGTGCCCGCCAGCGAACTGCGCCGTCCGGCCGAGCCGGTAGGTACCGTCGGGCGGATTCGGTAGGTACCGTCGGGCGGAGCCGGTCGGTACCTTCGGGCGGAGCCGGAGGGAAAACGCCGGGATGGCGGAGCACGTAGCCGGCGTGTCCGGCACGCACTCCGCACGACGGTACGCGCGCGCGGGCCGAACCGGGGCGACGAGACGACGAGCCGACGAGCCCAGGCGGAACGCCGGGAACGCCGCGGCCCCGACGCTCTCGAGAACGTCGGGGCCGTGGCATCTGGGGCCGAAGCCGGGGTCAGGCGGGCGCGAAGGTCTTCGCGTCGATGACGAAGCGGTAGCGCACGTCGCTGTTCAGCACGCGCTCGTAGGCCTCGTTGATCTGGTCGGCCGAGATGAGCTCGGTCTCGGGCGCGATGCCGTTCTCGGCGCAGAAGTCGAGCATCTCCTGGGTCTCGCGGATGCCGCCGATCGACGAACCGGCGAACGAACGGCGGTTGGTGAACAGGGTGAAGACCTGGATGGGCAGCGGCTCGGGCGGGGCGCCGACGTTGACCATCGTGCCGTTGAGGGCGAGAAGGCCCAGGTACTGCTTGAGGTCGAGCGGGGCGCTGACGGTGTTGATGATGAGGTCGAAGTTCTTCTTGAGCTTGTCGAAGGTCTCTTCGTCCTTCGTCGCGTAGTAGTGGTCGGCGCCCATCTTCAGGCCGTCGTCCTTCTTGCTGAGCGTCTGCGAGAGCACGGTGACCTCGGCGCCCATGGCGTGGGCGATCTTGACGGCCATGTGACCGAGACCGCCGAGACCGACGACGGCGACCTTCTTGCCGGGGCCCGCGTTCCAGTGGTTCAGGGGCGAGTAGGTCGTGATGCCGGCGCACAGCAGCGGGGCGGCCTTGTCGTAGGGGATCGACTCGGGAACGCGCAACACGAAGTGCTCGTCGACGACGATCTTCTCGCTGTAGCCGCCCTGGGTGATCGTGCCGTCGACGTCCTTGGCCCCGTAGGTGCCGATGTTGCCCTTCTCGCAGTACTGCTCCTCGCCCGCGAGGCAGTTCTCGCATTCGCGGCACGAGTTGACCATGCAGCCGACGCCGACGCGGTCGCCGACCTTGTGGCTGGTGACCTCGGAACCGACCTCGGCGACCGTGCCGACGATCTCGTGGCCCACGGTCAGCGGGTAGGGGACGTCGCCCCACTCGCCGCGGATGGTGTGGATGTCGGAGTGGCAGATGCCGGCGTAGGCGATGTCGATCAGGACGTCCTTCGGGCCGACGTCACGGCGCTCGATGGTCGTGGGCTCGAGGGGCGAGGTCGCGGACGACGCCGCGTAGGCATTGACGTGCATGGTTCTCCTCAGGAGGGTCGATGCGGATGCATCCATCCTCCCCCGGGTCGGGGCCGCACGGCTCGGGGTTGCACGGATGTGCGCGAAGGGGAAGGGATGCCGGCACCCCGGCCCCTCGGCGACGCCGAAGGCCGTGCCGGTCGCGGGGAGGCGACCGACACGGCCTTCGGTTTCAGAGAGTCACACGCGAGAGCGGCGACGCCTCAGCACGACCGCCCCGGCTCCGAGCAGGAGCAGGACGAGCGCGCCGATGCCCAGGACGAGCACGCCCTCGGTGTTCTGGCCGGTGGTGGCCAGGTCGCGCCCGTTCGCCGCAGAGCCCGCTCCGGTGTTCGCGGAGCCCGCCGGCGAGCCGTTGCCGGCTCCGGCACCCGGTCCGGTGGAGCCGGTACCGGCGCCCGGGGTTCCCGATCCGCCGTCCGTTCCGCCGCCCGTCCCCGGGTCGGACACCGCCGCTGTGGGGACGACCGCCGCCGATCGAGCGGTGCCGACCGCGAAGCCGGCCGCCGTCGCGGTCGCCTCGACGGTGATCTGACGCCCCTCGTCGGCCGCCGTCAGCGCGTAGCTGTCGCCGGTGGCGCCGTCGATGGCGACGCCGTCGCGCATCCACGAGTACGCCGCGGCCGCCTCGGCCGGATCGGTCACGACCGTCGCCCGCAGGGTGGAGCCCACGCGGGGCTCGCCCGTCACCGTGACGCTGGTGACGCCGACGGTCCGGTTCACGGTGACCGAGTAGGTGCGCGAGGTGCCGTCGGGGGCCGTGACCTGCACGGTTCCGACGCCGCCGGTCGCGGCGAGCGCCGCCACCCGTGCCGTGTCGGCCGACTCGGACGCGCCGGGCTGGGTGACGACGACGCTCGCGTCCTCGTCGACGGCCAGGGCGTGCAGGGTCGGCCATGCCGCCCCCGTGGACGAGACGGTGTAGTCGAGCACGTCAGGGGCGAACCCCTCGACCGCCGTGTCACCGACGGTGAGGCGGGCGAGATCGGCGATGCCCGCGGGAGCCGGGGCCGCCGCGAAGATCTCGACCTCGGAGACGATCATGTGCGTCTGCGAACGGGCGTTCATGACCACGCGGACCTCGTCGGCAGCGCCGGCGACCGGCACATCGACCTTCGGCGCACCGCTCGAGGGGGTGGGCACGGTCATCAGCTCGCCCTGGATCCAGTCCCCGCCGCTCACGCGACGGTCGACGCGCATGGTCGCCGGCCAGCTCATCGTGTTGCCGTCGCGGTAGAACTGCACGGCGACGTGCGTGAGGGTTTCGCGCTGCTTCAGCGCGTAGCTCAGCGTGTCCTGCTCGTTCTTCGTGCCCGAGCGCCAGTTCGACCAGCCCTTGTCGGTCGAACTGCCGTTGATGGTGTTCGCAACGCCGTACTGAGAGCTCTCGGTGAAGGTCGCCGACGGCTGGCTCTGCGGGGCGACGTTGCGCTCCGACGCCGCGGTGACGATCACCGTCAGGCGCGCGTCGAGCTTCTCGCCGCTGGGCCCGGTGGCGACACCCGTCACCCCGACGACCCCCGTCTGAGCGAAGGAGGCGTCGGTGAGTCCGTCCCAGCTCCACTGGACCGGCACCCAGAAGCCCGAGCCCGAGGGGCTCAGCTCCGCCTGCACGCTGCCGTCGGCCTGGCTCCGCACCACATCGAGCGCACTGCCGGCGGGAACGGTGACGGATGCCGGCCGGGTGGCGGTGTAGGGGCCCACCTCGACCGTGGCCGTGGCCTCGAAGGCGTTACCGAACAGGTCGGTGCCGGTCCCTCGCACCTGGACCGTTCCGACGCGCGAGAAGTCCACCCCATCGAGCTGCCAGCTCACCGCGGCGCTGCGAAGGGTCCGACCGGCGTAACGGAGGTCGACGGTGCTCGGGAGCGTCGGGCTCACGCCCACGGCGGTCGCCACCGTCACCGGCTCCGCCCCGACGACCGAGGTCCCGGCGATGCGCCACTGCTGGTTGCCGCCGCCGTTCGAGGTCCACAGTCCGACGGACGCGCCGGGGGTGGTGCTCGCTCCGTTGACGTCGAGGACGCGCTCGGCTGCGACGTTCAGTATCGAGTAGTACGTGCCGTCGGTCGTCGACGCCATCCACTGCAGAGTGGGGTTCGATGCGGCCGTGGCCGGATCGGCATCCACCAGGGCGGTACTGGTGCCGCTCGAGGCGAGGAACTTCCCCGTCCCGTTCTGCAGGGTGAACCGGTGTCGGTTGGTGCCCTCGCCGTCGATCGTGCGAACCGTCCACGACTGGGCGCGGGCGGCGTCGGTCGTGGTGGCGGGGGTCCGTACGGCGAGCGTAGAGCCGCCGTCGAGGGCGAGTCCGCTCTGCAGGCCCGAGAGCTGCACCGTCTGGCCGTCTCGGAACGCGGCGGCGTCGGGAGAGACCCCCGAGACGCCGTCGATCTCGAACGTCACGACCGACTTGGCGGGGATGGTGAGGGTCGCGGTCCGAGTCGCCGCGTCGACGGCGACCGGCTGACCCTTCTTCAGCGCGTTGACCGACGGCGCGTCGGCCGTCGACTGCGTCGTGACGATCGGGGTCACGGTCGCACCGGGGGCGACGGTGCCGAAGTCACGCAGGTCGATCTGCACGGTGCGCTCGGTCGCCTCGGCGTTGACGTGGACGATCGACGCGCCCTGACCGTCGGCGTCGATCGCGGCGGTCGACTGCGCGTTGTCGGTGGCCATGAGGTGGTCGCCGGGGGCGATGTAGTGCGTGAAGTTGCGCACGGTGTTGAACTTCTCGTTCGTCAGCACCTTGCAGGAGGGGTCGGCGTCGCCGTCCTTGAGGCGACGCTCGGACTGCCCCTGCGCGTTGCAGTCGAAGTCGATGAAGACGCTGCCCCAGTTGAGCTTCTCGACCTTCTCCATGTTGTAGAGGTCTTCGACGGGCTGCCAGAACACCCAGGCGTCGGGCTCGAGCTCGCGCAGGTCGCCCACGATGTGCTGGGCCATGCCGAGACCGTTCTCGATGTCGTCGGTGACGAAGCCCTTGTCCTGGGCGGTCCAGTTGCCCTCGACCTCGCTCATCCACAGCGGCTTGTCCGCGGCCTTGGCGATGTCGCGCACGACCTGTCGACCGTCGGTGCCGTAGGTGTGCACGTTCAGCTGGTCGACCTGGCTCTTGGACTGCGCCGACCAGGTGTTCCAGTTGGTCGCGAAGATCCCGGGGTTGGTCTCGTCCATCGCCGAGATGACGGCGTCGGTGGTGGTGCCCGACTGCCCGAGGCGGGCCGCGAGGGCCTTGACCATGGCATCCTGCGCCTGAGGCCCGATGTGGGCGCCCTCCTGGCGCCCACCGGTCGGCCAGGTCGCGCCGTCGGGGATCTGGGTCTGCCAGTAGTTCGTGTTCGGCTCGTTGAACGGGTCGATCGTGTCGAACGTGATGCCGTGGGCCTTTTCGAGCTCGTCCACGACGTTCACGAGGTAGCCGGCGAACTTGTCCATGTCGGCGGTGGCGAGCTGCTCGCTCGTGGCGTTGTTGATGCCGCCCGAGGCGTATCCGCTCTGCGTGAGGAAGTACGGCGGGGAGTTGCTGAAGGCCTCCCAGTGGGTGATCTTGCCTTTGAGGGCGTCGAGCCACCACCGCTGGGCGGAGTCCTTGGTGAAGTCGTAGGCGGCGGGGTCGTCGGGGTTCCAGGCCGCCTTGTAGCGCTCGCGATCGGCGTAGTTCGACGTGATCGCCCCCTCGGCATCGGTCGCCTTCAGGTCGGGGTTCCAGAAACCGGGAACCGCGCCGCCGGGGCGGAGGTACGACGGAACGTCGGAGGCGTTGCCGCCGCCGATGTTGTAGCGCGCGATGTTGAGGTTCAGCCCGTCGTCACCGAAGACGGCGTCGAAGAGCTTCTGGCGGACGTCGGCCGGGTAGTTGCCGGTGGCGTTGGCGAACCACACCAGGCTCGTGCCCCATCCTTCGAACGGCTTCTCGGAGGCCGTGGCGGGGTTGGGGGTGATGCGCACGGGGGTGGCGGCGGCCGCCTCTGCGGGCGGGGGCGCCGCGGCGGCCGTGGCTGTGATCGCGCCGGCGGCCAGTGCCACCGCACAGGTCATCGACAGCAGTCGAGCTGACTTCATCGTCATTCCGATCCGGCCGCAGCGGTGCGACCTCAGGTGGGGATGTTGACGTCAACATGTTGACGTCAACACCGAGCCTAAGGGAGCGCTATGGATCACCGCAACGGGTGCGCGGAATGTGTCGCCCGGCGCGGTCGCACCCGATCGCGCGAGTCAGGGGCGCGGGCCGGAACTGGCGCGAACCACCAGCGACGTGGGCACGAGGGTGCGGGTGTGCTCGCCCGCGTCGCCCTCGATATCGGCGATGAGGGCGCTCATCGCCTCTTCGCCGACGCGTTCGAAACGCTGGCGCACGGTCGTCAGGGGCGGCCAGAAGTTCGCCGATTCCGGCATGTCGTCGAAGCCGACCACGCTGACCTCGCGCGGCACGTCGCGTCCCGCTTCGTGCAGCGCGCGGATGACGCCGA
Organism: Microbacterium sp. SORGH_AS_0454; assembly: GCF_031453395.1. NCBI lineage: Bacteria > Bacillati > Actinomycetota > Actinomycetes > Micrococcales > Microbacteriaceae > Microbacterium > Microbacterium sp. SORGH_AS_0454. The sequence continues at coordinate 880,231 of NZ_JAVIYS010000001.1, forward strand.
GCGCCATCTGATCGTTCGCGGCGAAGACGGCGGTGACGGCCGGATCCTCCGCGAGCTCCCGCCCGATCCGATGCCCCGACTCGGCCGTCCAGTCGCCGATCTGCACCTCGGGCACCCGGCATCCGCGGTCCTCGAGGGCCGAGCGCCACGCGTCGCGGCGGCGTTCCGCGGCGAACGACTCGGGCGGTCCCGACACGTGCCACACGCTCTCATGCCCCAGATCGAGCAGGTGCTCGGTGGCCAGGCGCGCGCCCTGGGCCTGATCGTTGTCGACGACGGCGTAGGGGTAGTCGGCGCTCGAATCCACGACGACGACCGGCAGCCCCGTCGGCAACGAGAGCTCGTTCTCGCCGAGCCGATGGGTCTCGATCAAGATCACGATTCCGTCGACCGCGTGCTCGTGCAGACGCAGGAACGCCCCCGACACATCGGACTGGGACGCCGACTGCACGGTGATGAGGGTGATGGAGTATCCGGATGCCGCGGCCATCGACGCCAACGCGTCGAGGGTGCGCGTGTTGCCGTACGAGCTCAGCGAGAACATGATCACGCCGATGCTGCGGAAGCGCCCCGAACGCAGCGCGCGGGCGGCGCTGTTCGGGCGGTACCCCAGGGTCGACATCGCATCGAGCACGCGCTGGCGCGTCTCGGGGTCGACGTTGGTGCGACCATTGGCGACGCGCGAGACGGTCTGACCCGAGACCCCCGCGGCTGCCGCCACGTCGGCCATCGACACCTCGCGCCGCCGCTCGCGTGTCGGGATCGCGGTCGACGTCGTCGTCGTCTCGCTCATGCACGCTCCCTCGGAATGTTGACGTTGACACACTAGCGGTGCCGAGTTATGTTTACGTCAACATCTCGGCCACCCGACCGAAATGCGCACCAACGAAGAGGCACTGGACGATGACGACCACCGCGGCACCCCCGCCCGCCCTGCGCACCCCCCGGCGCAAGCGGCGCACCCGAATCGATGACCGCGGCTGGCTGTTCGTCCTCCCGTTCGCCCTGGTCTTCGCGCTCGTCTTTCTCGCGCCGCTGGCGTACTCGGTGTACCTCAGCCTGTTCCGCGATCAGCTGATCGGCGGCAACGCCTTCGTCGGCCTCGACAACTACGTCGCCGCGTTCGGCGACGCGAAGTTCTGGGACGGCTTCGGACGCGTCCTGCTCTTCCTCGTGGTGCAGGTGCCGATCATGCTGCTGCTCGCGCTCGGTGCGGCCCTCGCCATCGACAGCGCGCGCCTCCACGCCGCCGGCTTCTACCGCATGGTGATCTTCCTGCCCTACGCGGTGCCCGCCGTCGTGGCCGTGCTCATGTGGGGCTACATCTACGGCGACCAGTTCGGTCTGACCCGCAACCTGAACGACCTCCTCGGCGGACAGGTCGTGCAGCCGTTCCTGCCGGAGTGGATGCTGCTGTCGATCGGCAACATCGTCACCTGGCAGTTCGTCGGCTACAACATGCTCATCTTCTACTCCTCGTTGAAGACCATTCCGAACGAGCTGTACGAAGCGGCATCCATCGACGGAGCGGGTGCGTGGCGCACGATCTTCTCGATCAAGATCCCCGCCGTCCGCGGCGCCGTGGTGATCGCGACGATCTTCTCGATCATCGGCAGCTTCCAGCTCTTCAACGAGCCGAACATCCTCAAGCCCCTGGCACCCAACGTGATCTCGACGTTCTTCACGCCGAACATGTACGCCTACAACCTCTCGTTCGCCGGCCAGCAGTACAACTACGCGGCCACGATCGCCATCATCATGGGCGTCATCACCGCCGTCATCGCTTACGTCGTGCAGCTGCGCGGCTCCCGTCAGGAGGCGCGATGACCACCGCGACCGCACCCCGTACCGACACCGTGGCCGTGACCACTTCCCGCCAGGGCACGCGCCGCCGCTTCGCGCGCAGCTCCCCCACGCACAGCAAGAAGTCCGTGGTCCTCAGCATCGTCATGGCGCTGTACCTGCTGTACACGCTCGTGCCCCTGGCGTGGCTGCTCATCAACTCCACCAAGACCCAGCCCGAGCTCTTCTCGACGTTCGGCCTGTGGTTCGGCAGCGACTTCGCCCTCGGCGACAACATCGTGCAGACCCTGACCTACCGCGACGGCATCTTCCTGCGCTGGCTCGGCAACACGCTGCTCTACGTCGTCGTCGGCGCAGGTGGCGCGACCCTGCTCGCCACCCTCGCGGGCTACGGCCTGGCGAAGTACAACTTCCGCGGCCGCAAGGCGGTCTTCGCCGTCGTCCTGGGGGCGATCGCCGTTCCGGGTACCGCTCTGGCGGTGCCGACGTTCCTGCTGTTCAGCCAGCTGGGCATCACGAACACCCCGTGGGCCATCATCATCCCCTCGCTCATCAGCCCCTTCGGTCTCTACCTGATCTGGGTCTATGCGACGGATGCCATCCCCACCGAGCTGCTCGAAGCCGCCCGCATGGACGGGGCGGGCGAGTTCCGCACCTTCTTCACCATCTCGATCCGCCTGCTCACCCCGGGAATCGTCACGGTGCTGCTGTTCGCGGTCGTGGCGACGTGGAACAACTACTTCCTCCCGCTGATCATGCTGAGCGACCCCGCCTGGTACCCCCTCACGGTCGGCCTCAACCAGTGGAACGCGCAGGCGACCGGCGTCGCCGCGCAGCCCATCTACAACCTCGTGATCACCGGATCGCTGCTCTCGATCATCCCGATCGTCGCGGCCTTCCTGCTGCTCCAGCGCTTCTGGCAGTCGGGCCTGACCGCCGGCAGCGTCAAGGAGTGATCACCCCCAGCTCCCCCTAACCGGGGTATCCCCCCGGATGACCCGCAACACCACACCACCGGAGCGTCCTGCCCCGGAACACACAACACCCCCGGGGCCTCGGCCCCGAATCCACAACAACGAAGTGAAGGAACCGATGACATTCATGCGCAAGAGCACCGCCGCTCGGCGGGCCGTCTTCGCCGTCGCCGCCACCGCCCTGACGGTCGGCGCGCTGACCGCGTGCTCGGGCGGTAACGCCGGCGGTGCTGCCGGCGGATCGGCCGACGACATCGAGAAGGCCCTCGAGGCCGGCGGCGAGATCACGTACTGGTCCTGGACCCCCTCGGCAGAGGCGCAGGTCAAGGCCTTCGAGGCGAAGTACCCCAAGGTCAAGGTCAACTACGTCAACGCCGGCACGAACACCGAGGAGTACACCAAGCTCCAGAACGCCATCAAGGCGGGCTCCGGCGCTCCCGACGTCGTGCAGATCGAGTACTACGCCTTCCCGCAGTTCGCGCTCTCGGACTCGCTGGTCGACCTGTCGTCGTACGGCTTCGCCGACCTCAAGGACGACTACGCGACCGGCCCGTGGGGCTCGGTCAACTTCGACGGCAAGCTGTACGGCCTGCCGCAGGACTCGGGCCCCATGGCCCTCTTCTACAACAAGTCGGTCTTCGACCAGTACGGCATCGCCGTCCCCACCACGTGGGACGAGTACGTCGCCGCGGGCGAGAAGCTGCACGCCGCCGACCCGACGAAGTACATCACCGCCGACAACGGCGACTCGGGCTTCACGACCAGCATGATCTGGCAGGCCGGCGGCACCCCGTTCAAGACCTCGGGCACCGACGTCACCATCGATCTGCAGGACGAGGGCTCGAAGAAGTTCGCCGACAACTGGAACCGTCTCATCGAGGGCGGCCTGATCTCCAACACCCCCAGCTGGAGCGACGAGTGGTTCAAGGGCCTCGGTGACGGTTCGATCGCCTCTCTCGTGATCGGCGCCTGGATGCCCGGCGTCCTGGAGTCCTCGGTCAAGGACGGCTCGGGCAAGTGGGCCGTGGCCCCCATCCCCACCTACGACGGCAAGGCCGTGACGGCGGAGAACGGCGGCGGCGGCCAGGCCGTGACCAAGCAGAGCAAGAACCCCGCCCTGGCGGCCGGCTTCCTCAAGTGGCTCAACAACGACGACGAGAGCCTGAAGATCTTCGCCGAGTCGGGTGGCTTCCCCTCGACCACCGCGCAGCTGAGCGACCCCGCCTTCGTCGACAAGAAGTCGGACTACTTCGGCGGCCAGCAGATCAACCAGGTGCTGACGCAGGCCTCGAGCGAGGTCCGCGAGGGCTGGAGCTACCTGCCCTTCCAGGTGTACGCCAACAGCATCTACGGCGACACCGTGGGCCAGGCCTACTCGAAGAAGAGCGACCTGAACGCGGGCCTCACCGCGTGGCAGGACCAGCTCGTCCAGTACGGCAACGACCAGGGCTTCTCGGTCAACAAGTAAGCAGTTCCCCGGGGGCGGGTCCGCGTGCACGCATGCGGCCCGCCCCTTCCCTTCCCTCGCCAGGAGAGACCCGAATGACCTCCCCCACCCGTATCGTCGTGGACCGCACCGCCGTCGGAGCCGACGTCCCCCGCCGCCTGTTCGGCTCGTTCGTCGAGCACATGGGCCGTTGCGTGTACGACGGCATCCACTCCCCCGGGCACGACACCGCCGACGGCCAGGGCTTCCGCGCCGACGTGCTCGAGCTCGTGCGCGAGCTGGGCGCCACCGTCGCGCGCTACCCCGGCGGCAACTTCGTGTCGGGCTACCGCTGGGAGGACGGTGTGGGCCCGCGCGAGGAGCGTCCGGTTCGGCTGGATGCCGCGTGGCACAGCACCGAGACCAATCAGGTGGGCCTGCACGAGTTCGCCGAGTGGGCGGATGCCGCGGGCCTGGAGGTCATGGAGGCGGTCAACCTCGGCACGCGCGGCGTGGCCGAGGCCGCCGACCTGCTCGAGTACGCCAACCACCCCGCCGGCACCGCGCTGAGCGACCGCCGCCGCGACAACGGCCGCGAAGACCCGTTCGGCATCCGCCTGTGGTGCCTGGGCAACGAGATGGACGGCCCCTGGCAGATCGGCCACAAGACCGCCGACGAGTACGGCCGCCTGTCCGCCGAGACCGCACGCATGATGCGCTTCATCGACCCGACGGTCGAGCTCGTGGCCGCGGGCAGCTCGAACCACGAGATGCCGACGTTCGGCGAATGGGAGCGCACCGTGCTCCGCCACACCGCGGGACTGATCGATCACATCTCGGTCCACGCGTACTACGAAGAAGACCCCGCCGACCCCGCCAGCTTCCTCGCCAGCGGAGTCGCCCTGGACCGCTACATCGGCGAGGTCGCCGACATCATCGACGAGGTCGGGGCGACGACCCCCGACGGCCGCCCGATCGGCATCAGCGTCGACGAGTGGAACGTCTGGAACCAGACCCGCTGGAACGAGGTCGACAAGCCGCGCGTGTTCACGGGCGACTGGCCGATCGCGCCGCGCCTGATCGAAGACGACTACACCGTGACCGACGCCGTCGTCGTGGGCTCGCTCCTGATCACGCTCATCCGCCGCTCCGACCGCGTGTCGATGGCGAACCTCGCGCAGCTCGTGAACGTCATCGCCCCCATCCGCACCGAGCCCGACGGCGGCGCAGCCTGGCGGCAGACCACCTTCCACCCCTTCGCCCTCACGGCCAAGGCGGCATCCGGTCGCGTCGTCGTCCCGCGTGTCGACGGCGCCACCATCGACACCCCGCGACTCGGCCCGGTCGACGCCGTCGACACGGTCGCGACCGTAGACGACGACACCGTGTCGGTATTCCTCGTGCACCGCGACCTCGAGGCCCCGACCCCGGTCGAGCTCGACCTCGGCCGGGTCGACGCCGTCGAAGCCGTGGTCGTCACGATCCCCGAGGGCGGGGACCGCCACACCACCAATTCCGCCGACGGCGAGCCCGTCGCCCCCGTCGGACTCGACGTCGAGGTGGGCGACGACGGCATTCTGCGCTTCACCCTCCCCGCTCTGTCATGGGTGCGCCTGCGCGCGCGCCTCGTCGACTGATCCCCTGAGAACCCGAAAGACATCGTGACGACTTTCTCCATCGGCGAGACCGACTTCCTGCTCGACGGGAAGCCCCACCAGGTCATCTCCGGAACGCTGCATTACTTCCGCATCCACCCCGACCATTGGGCCGACCGCATCCGCACCGCCAAGGCCATGGGGCTCAACACCATCGAGACCTACGTGGCGTGGAACGCCCACGAGCCCGTTCGCGGGGAGTGGGATGCCACGGGGTGGAACGACCTCGGCCGCTTCCTCGACCTGATCGCCGAGGAAGGCCTGCACGCGATCGTGCGCCCGGGCCCGTACATCTGCGCGGAATGGCACAACGGCGGACTGCCGGTGTGGCTGACCTCGACGGCGGGCATCGGCATCCGTCGCTCGGAACCGCAGTTCATCGATGCGGTGTCGGAGTACCTGCGTCGGGTCTACGAGATCGTGGCACCCCGCCAGATCGATCGCGGCGGCAATGTGGTGCTCGTACAGATCGAAAACGAGTACGGCGCCTACGGGTCCGACAAGACGTACCTGCGCGAGCTGGTGCGCGTGACCGAGGACGCCGGCATCACGGTGCCGTTGACGACGGTCGACCAGCCGATGCCGTGGATGCTCGAGGCCGGGAGCCTGCCGGGCCTCCACCTGACCGGGTCGTTCGGCTCGCGGTCGGAGGAGCGCCTCGCGACCCTCCGCGAGCACCAGCCCACCGGCCCGCTCATGTGCAGCGAGTTCTGGGACGGCTGGTTCGACTGGTGGGGCAGCATCCACCACACGACCGACCCCGCGGCATCCGCCCACGACCTCGACGTGCTGCTCGCCGCCGGCGCCTCGGTGAACATCTACATGGTGCACGGCGGCACGAACTTCGGCACCACGAACGGCGCGAACGACAAGGGCCGCTTCGACCCCATCGTCACCTCGTACGACTACGACGCCCCCATCGACGAGTCGGGCCACCCGACGGCGAAGTTCCACGCGTTCCGCGAGGTCATCGCCAAGTACGCCCCCGTTCCCGATGCCGTGCCCGCACCCCGCCCAGAGGCCCCCGCCTTCGAGGTGGTCCTGTCGGGAGAGGGCGATTGGATGCCGGCCCTCAACCCCGCCGCGATCGCCGACGATCCGCCGAGCTTCGAGCAGATCGCCCACCTCGGCCCGCTCGTGCGGTACGACGTGGAGCTGCCCGCGTTCTCGGGACCGGCGGCGCTCGTGTTCGGCGAGGTGCGGGATCTGGCATGGGTGCACGTGGACGACACTCCCGTGGGTCGACTCTCGCGGACGCTGCACGAGCGCGCCCTCACGATCCCCGCGGGTGCTCGGCTCACGGTCCTCGTCGAGGACCAGGGCCGCGTGAACTACGCCGATCGCCTCGGCGAGGCCAAGGGGCTCATCGGCTCGGTCACTCTGAACGGCGAGCCGCTGACGGGCTGGACGGCGACGCCCGTCGCCCTGGAAGCCGCGGAAGGAACGGGAGCCGGTTCCGTGGGCCGCGCCCTGCTGCGCGGTTCGTTCGACCTGGACGCGCCCGCCGATCTGTTCCTCGACACCACCTCGTGGGGCAAGGGCTACGCCTTCGTCAACGGCTTCTTCCTCGGGCGGTACTGGAACAACGTGCCGCAGAACACGCTCTACATCCCGGGTCCCGCGACCCGTGCGGGTGCCAACGAGATCGTCGTCCTCGAGCTGGAGCACGCGATCGAGACCGTCGCCCGCTTCGTCGCCGAACCGTCGCTGGGGCAGCTCGAGGAGTAGTCCGTCACGAGAACAGGCGCGTGCGCCGAGAACAGGCCGATCCCGCGCGGATCGGCCTGTTCTCGTGGCATCCCCTGTTCTCGTCGCGCCTTTCGTGCCTGCTCGTGCGTGAGGCGCCGCCTTTGTCGCGTCCGCAGCGCCGGAAGCGCCGATTCTTGGAGCCTCACGCGGGGGAGGCGCGTGCCCGGGAGGAGCAGGATGGGGGCATGACGATGGCTGCGTGGCTCCGGTCGATCCCCTCCCTTACCGGGACTCCCCCCGGGCAGGATGCCGAGGCCCTCCCCGTCGCACCGGAGGCCCTGTTCGAGCGATGGATCCGGCAGGCCGTGGACGCCGGCGTCGCCGAGGCGCACGGCGCCACCCTCGCGACGGTCGATGCCGACGGCATCCCGGACGCCCGCACACTGATCCTCAAGGACCTGGGGCCGCAGGGGTGGGCCTTCGCCGGTCCGCGCGCCTCCGCCAAGGGTGCGCAACTCGCCACCCAGCCCGCTGCGGCGCTGAACTTCTGGTGGCCGGCGGTGCTGCGGGCCGTGCGCGTGCGCGGGCGGGTGGTCGAGGCCTCCGCCGAGGACAGCGCGGCCGACCTCGCCGCGCGATCCGCCGCCGCCCGCGACGGCATCGAGCCGGGAGGGTGGGTGCTCTGGCGACTCATCCCCGACCGGGTCGAGTTCTGGCAGGGCTCCTCCGACCGCCGGCACCTGCGCACGATCTACCGGCGCACCGCCGAGGGCTGGCAGCTGACCGAACCCGCGAACGAGAGCGAGAACCGATGAGCGACTACGAGGTCACCGAGATCGGCGGGCTGGACGACTGGCGCGACCACTTCGGGGGGTTCGCCCCGGCGCGCTCCCGCGACGGGCGGCGCGTCATCGACCAGGAGCTGACCATGCAGTTCATCGGGATGACGGCGAACGCTCTGCTGCCCGGAGAAGAGGCCGGCTACTGGCACACGCACACCCGGGTCGAGGAACTGTACGTCTTCCTCGAGGGGCGCGGCCAGATGGGCCTCGACGACGACGTGGTCGACGTCGGTCCCGGCAGCGTCGTGCGGGTCGGGCAGAACGTCTGGCGCACCTGGCGCGCGACCCCGGGCGGCGACAGCGAGCTGCGGTGGCTGTGCATCCGCGCGGGTGGCGAGGCGCTTCCGCCCCTGCCCGACGACAGCTCTCGCGATCCCGAACGACCGATGCCGTGGGGCGCCGAGGCCTGACGGCGGTCTCGCCTCAGACGCGCGATCTCGCGAGACGTCGGGGATGCCGTCGCGCTCCTCGTCCGGCTCAGGACATCGGAGACGGCAGGACAGGGCTGTTCGAGGTAAGACGCGCCAGTACCCGGTGCGCCAGCTTCATGAACTCGGTCGTCGCGGGTGACACCGCCCCGCCTCGACGCGTGACGAAGGCGTAGTGCTCGTTCACCGCGGGTGTCAGCGTCGTCCAGTGCAGTCCGCGCTCGGTGATGACCGAGCGCCCCACGTGGTACGACACGAGCGAGTCGCCGACCCCCTGGGCGGCGAGTTCGAGCGCGTGCGTCTGGAACTCGACCTCGATGATCGGGTGCAGGGTCAGGCCCGCCGCCTGCGCGCGCTGCAGGATCGAGACACGCAAAGGGTCATCCTGTGACCAACGCGCCTCCGAAAGGATGAGGGGGCGGGCTGCCAGGGTCTCGATCGTGACGGGCTGAGCGGTGTGCGCCGGAGTGCGTGAGACGTAGACGACCTGATCGGAGAAGACGCTCTGCGAGACGACGAGGTCGCGGTCGTCTACCGGGAGCTGCACGAGACCCGCCTCGAGCTCGCCGGCGCGCACGGCGTCGGCGACTTCCGCCGAGTTCAGACCCGTGACACGGATCCGCACGCCGGGGTGCTGCTCGTGGAACTCGCGAATGAGGTCGGTCAACAGGTACAGGTGTGCACTGTTGAAGGTGCCGAACGAGACGGTGCCCTCCTCGATACCCTTCACGCGACGGCCGAAGTCGGCCAGGGCCACCACGTCGTTGACGGCGCGCTCGGCCAGGGGAAGAAGCTGCCGCCCCGCGTCGGTGAGGGTCAGGCGCCGCGACGTGCGGCTGAACAGCCGCAGCCCCAGGTTCTGCTCGAGGACGGCGATCTGCTCCGACAGACTCGGCTGGGCGATGTGATGCTCGGCCGAGGCCGCGGCGAACGTGCCGACCCGCGCGGCCGTGACGAAGTACTCGAGCTGTCGGACGGTGGGAAGCGGCATCCATGGACTCCAAGGTTTTACCTGTGGTCACCATAGCAAAACAAGTCTGGCTCTGATCCCGCCCCGCTGATGCACTGGAACCAGTCATCAGCGAGTCGGACGGAGACACACATGCACGGAACGGCGGGGGTCGCCCTCATTACGGGCGCCGCGAGCGGAATGGGCGCCAGCGCCGTCGCTCTCTTCCTCGAGCGGGGCTACCGCGTGCTGGGAGTCGACATCGCCGCCACCTCCGCACCCCGGGGCTTCGAGGCGACATATGTCTCCGTCGTCGCCGACGTGCGATCCCGAGCCGCTCTCGAGGGCGCGATCGATGACGCTCTCGAGCTGGAGGATGCCATCGACGTGGTCGCCAACATCGCCGGTGTCTACCCGCCGACGACGCTCGACACCTACGACGACGACATCTTTCGCCGCGTCTTCGACATCAATGTCCTCGGCATCCTGAATGTCATCGCCGCCGCCCGCCCGCGCCTGGCGCGGGGCGCCTCGGTCGTCAACTTCGCCTCGGTCGACGCGTTCCAGGTCTCACCCGGCCAGCTGTTGTACGGCGCCTCGAAGGCAGCGGTGGTCATGCTCACCAAGTCGCTCGCGCTCGAGCTCGCCCCGCACGGCATCCGCGTCAACGGCATCGCCCCGGGGTGGGTCGCCACCCCCGGGAACGCCGCGACGGGACGAATGGATGCCGCCGCGGCATCCATTCCCCTGGGGCGCGTCGCGCAGCCCGAGGAGATCGCCGCCTGGGTGTGGCTCGTCTCGCAGCCCGACTACGGGGCGTTCCTCACGGGCGAGACCGTCGTCCTCTCCGGCGGGGATGTGATGCGGTGAGGGCTTGCGTCGTCGTCACGGGCGCCGCCCGCGGTCAGGGAGCGGCCCATGCGGAGCTCCTCGCCGAGCGCGGGTACGTCGTCATCGTCGCCGACATGCGCGATGACGACGGCGAGCGTACGGCGCAGCGCCTGCGTGATCGGGGAGCGGACGCGAGCTACCGCCACCTCGACGTCTCGTCCGAGGCCGAGTGGTCGACCCTCGCCGACGAGCTGCGCTCCGCGGACGCGCCCCTCTGGGCGCTGGTCAACAACGCCGGCATCCTGCGGCACCGGGCCCTCGTCGACACGCCACTCGCCGAGTGGGAGGGCCAGTTCGCGGTGAACGCGCGAAGCGCATTCCTCGGCATCCGGGCACTCGCTCCCGTGATGGTCGACGGCGGATCCATCGTCAATGTGTCGTCGACGGCGGCCCTCGTCGGCGCGGCCGGCTACTCCGCGTACTCCGCGTCGAAGGCGGCCCTGCTCGGTCTGACCCGCGCGGCCGCCGTCGAACTCGCGCCTCGCCTGCGCGTCAACGCCATCTGCCCCGGGGGTGTCGACACCGCGATGAACGACGACGAGCCCGCCGGCGGATCGAGCGCCGCTGCGCCCCTCGGTCGCCGCGCCCGGGTGCACGAGATCTCCCCGCTCGTGGCGTACCTCGTCGGTGAGGACGCCTCCTTCGTGACCGGTTCCGTCCTGACCATCGACGGCGGCTTGACCGCCGCGTGAGACCTGCACCACCCACCCGCACCCCACCCGAAGGAACAGCACCATGACCCCCATCACGCTCCGCCGATCCGCTCGCGTCCTCGCCCTGCTCACCGCCTCCGGCCTCGCCCTCGCCGGCTGCGCGAGTGCGGCCCCGGCCTCCTCCGTCGCGTCGGACTGCGCGCCGGCCGACGAGGGGCTGACGACGTTCACGCCCGGCACGCTGACCGTCGGCGTACCAGAGAACCCGCCGTACACCCAGACCGACGGCTCCGGCGGAGCCTCGGGCATCGAGATCGACGTCATCGAGAAGCTCGCCGCCGCCGAGTGCCTCGCTCTCAGCTACGTGCCGATCACCTATGCCAACGGCATCCCGATGATCACGGAGCAGAAGAAGACCGACATCATCACCGGCGGCTGGTACGTCACGCCCACGCGTGCCGAACAGGTCGGCTTCACCACCCCGACGATGTACGACACCATGGGCGTCGTCTCGAAGGACGGCATCGACACCGTCGACGCGCTCGAGAGCGTCGGCACCGTGGGCACCGGCACCGGCTTCTCGTGGAACGAAGAGCTCGCGCCCCTGCTCGGCAGCAAGCTTCAGCAGTACCCCGGCACGGTCGAGATGAAGCAGGACCTCGTCGCCGGTCGCATCCAGGCGGCGCTCGACGGCTACGCCGTCGCGGTGGCGGCCTACGCCGACACCGACTACAAGGTCGAGCCCATCCAGGCCGATCCCCGCGTCTCGATCACCCAGACGAAGCCCCTGATCGCCTTCCCCGTCTCGAAGGACAACACCGCGCTGTCCGACGCCCTCAGCGCCCTCATCGACCAGTACCGCACCGACGGAACGCTCGCCGACCTGCTGAAGCAGTACGACCTGCCCTCCGATCTGCTGGTGCCCGCCGACGTCGCGGCCACCTCCATTCGATGACCGACCGGGGCGCCCGCCCTGCGCGGGCGCCCCGATTCCTCCGAGAGGCCCCCATGCCCCAGCTGATCACCGAGGCCAACGAGCTCGCCACCGCGGGCGTCACGATCTCGCACCTGTCCAAGAGCTTCGGCACGAATCTCGTGCTCGATGACATCTCCATGACCGTCGCCGCCGGCAGCGTCACCGCGCTCATCGGACCGTCGGGCTCGGGCAAGAGCACGCTGCTGCGATGCGTCAACCTGCTCGAACAGCCCGATCGCGGCACCGTCACGGTGGGGACGACCACGATCGAGGCCGGGACGAGAGTCTCGGACCGCTCGCTCCTCGCGCTCCGCCGGCAGGTCGGGATGGTGTTCCAATCGTTCAACCTGTTCCCGCACATGACCGTCCTGCGCAACGTCGCCTACCCGCAGGAGAAGATCCTCGGCCGCTCCCGCGCCGAGGCGGAAGAGCGCGCTCTGACGCTCCTCGAGCGCGTGGGACTGCGCGACAAGGCGCAGCAGCACCCCGGCCGGTGCTCGGGCGGCCAACAGCAGCGCATCGCGATCGTGCGCGCGCTCGCGCTGAACCCCCGCGCGATGCTGTTCGACGAGCCCACCAGCGCCCTCGACCCGGAGGTGGGGGTGGAAGTGCTCGCCGTGATGCGGGAGCTGGCCGAGAGCGGCATGACGATGATCGTCGTCACCCACGAGATGCAGTTCGCGCGCGACGTGTCCGACCACCTCGTCGTGATGGCCGACGGTCGCATCATCGAGGAGGGCGACCCGCGCGCCATCATGGCCGCGCCGACCGAGGAGCGCACCCGCCGGTTCCTCTCGGCCGTCCTGGAGCGCTGACGTGGAGGCCGTCGTCGCCGTCCTGCTCGGACTGCCCATGACCCTCCTCGTGGCCGCCGCCGCGTTCGCGATCGGCCTCGTGGGTGGCATCCCGCTGCTGCTGGGGCTGCGGTCCCGGCATCGTGCCGTGCGGGTCATCGTGCGCTTCGTCATCGACCTCATCCGCGCCGTCCCGCCCATCGTGTGGCTCTTCGTGCTGTTCTTCGGGGTCTCGTTCGGCGCGCTACGCTTCAACGCCCTCGCCGCGGCGATCATCGGGCTCGGGGTCATCTCGGCGGCCTACCTGGCCGAGATCTACCGCGGAGGCTTCGCAACGCTCCCCGCCGGGCAGACGGAAGCCGCGCGGGCACTCGGCCTCGGTCGGCGGTCGACCTTCGTGCGGGTGCTGGCGCCGCAGGCGGTACGCACCGCGTTGCCCTCGATCGCCACGTTCCTGCTCGCGCTGGTGAAGGACTCGTCGATCGCCTCCACGATCGGGGTCACCGACATGGTGTTCGCGGCGAACACGTTCGTCCGACAGAACCCCATGACGGCGGGCCTCACGCCGTTCTTCGTCGCCGCCGCCGTGTACGTCGTGATCAGCATCCCGCTGGCGATCGTGGCGCGCCGGCTCGATGCGCGCCTGAGAAGGAGTGCCTGATGGATCTCTCGATGTACCTCCCGCGCCTCCTCGACGGACTCGGGGTCAGTCTGCAGCTCACAGCGCTCTCGATCGTCTTCGGCTACGCGATCGGACTCGTCTTCGCCCTCGGCGTGTCGTCCGTGCACCGGGGCCTGCGCTGGCCCGCCCTCGTCGTGGTCGAGATCGGCCGCGGTATCCCCGCTCTCGTCGTGCTGTACATCGTGTACTACGGACTGCCGGCGGTCGGAGTGCTCTTCAGCAACTTCTGGTCGGCGGCCGCCGGCCTGACGTTCACGGTCGCGGCGTACTCGTCGGAGATGATCCGCGCCGGCATCCAATCCGTTCCGCGCGGGCAGGGCGAAGCGGCGGCCGCTCTCGGCCTGTCGCGCCTGCCGACGTTCGCGCGGGTGATCCTGCCGCAGGGACTGCGGTCGTCCATCCCCGCCCTGATGGGGCTGGCGATCCAGTCGTTCCAGGGCACGTCGCTGGCGTACTCCATCTCGGTCAACGAGCTGATGAGTCAGGCGTACCAGGTCAGCTCGCTCACCTTCGCGTATCTCACCGTGTACGCCATCACCGGTCTCATCTACGCCGCGATCGCCGTGCCGGCCACCTGGGTGTCGGTCTGGGTGGAGCATCGTCTCGCGCGGGGGCACTCATGATGCGCCTCACGTGGATCGAGGCGACGGTGGGAGACCCCGCCCACGCCCCGTTGTGGGAACTCCTGCGCACGCACGTGAGACAGCTCGCGGCCGGGCGAGCCGAGGTGCGGGTGCGTCACGTCGACACCGACGCCGGTGGCATCCGGACCCCCGCCAACCGGCTGTTGAGCGATGCCGCCGTGCTGTCGACCGCCATCGACGCACACCCCGCGAGCGACGCGATCGTCGTGGGCTGCTGGGGCGCCCCGACGGTGGCCGTGCGCGACGCCGTGCCGGTGCCCGTGTCCACCCTGACGGATGCCGTGGCCCGAGCGACGGGCTCGCTCGCCCGACGCGCGGCCGTGGTCACCGTCGCGCCCGCTCTCGAGTCGCTGTTCGCCGACGACCTCCGCGCCCACGGCGCGAGCGGGTTCCTCCCGGGGCGGCCGGTGCGGGCGTACGCGCCCGAGTCGACCCTCGCCGATGTCGCCCGGGCGGTCACCGAACCCGACGACCTCCTCTCGCGCTTCGACGCCGCCGCGCGCGAGGCCGTCGAGGAGGGCGCGGATGCCGTGATCGTCGGATGCGGGTACCTCGGCGCTCTCTTCGCCTCCCACGGCTACACCTCGGTGGGCGGTGCCCCCGACGTACCGGTGTGGGATCCGAACCTGCTCGCGATGGAGCAGGTGCTCTCGCTGGTCCGTCTCGCCGACGCCGGCATCCGGCCGACCGACCGCGGCTACCCCCGACCCCACGGCGAACGGGCCATCGCGCTCGCCGCCGCCGCCCGACGCCTCTCCGACGGAGCTCCGTCACCCGAAAGGACACCCGCATGACCCGTTACTGCGTGATCGGAGCCGGCGCCGCCGGTATCTCGGCCCTCCAGCGCTTGCGCGCGGCCGGTTACGACGCCGACTGCTTCGAGAAGACCGACCGCGTCGGCGGCCACTGGCACACCGACTACGACGCGCTGCATCTCATCACCTCGCGCGACATGACCGGCTTCGAGGGCTTCCCGATGCCCGCGGACTACCCCCACTTCCCCCGGCGCGACCAGGTGCGCTCGTACCTCGAGTCGTACGCGCGCGAGCACGGCCTCTACGACGTGATCCGCTTCGAGACCGCGGTGGTCTCGGTCGTGCCGCGGGCGGGCGACGGACCCACGGGATCCGCCGGCTGGACGGTCACCCTCGACACCGGCGAGAGCATCGACTACGACGGCGTCTTCGTCGCGAACGGTCACTTGTGGGACCAGAAGCGTCCCGCCATCGCGGCGGATTTCACCGGGAAGCAGGTGCACTCCGGCTCGTACCGGAACACCGGCGACATCGAGGGAACGCGCGTGCTCGTCGTGGGGGCCGGGAACTCCGGATGCGACCTGGCCGCCGACGCCGCGCAGCACCGGCTCGACGTCGACATCGTCATCCGCGAGGGCATGTACTTCCAGCCGAAGAGCTACTTCGGCGTCCCCCGTCAGGAGATCCCGTGGATGGGGCAGTTCGCCCCGGACGAGCAGGACCTCATCGCTCGCTTGCTCGCCCGCGTCTCCATCGGCGAGGCGAAGGACTATCCCGGACTGCCCCAGCCGACGTATCGCACGCTCGCCGAGGGGCGGACGGTCGTCAACGAGCTGCTGCTGTACTGGCTTCAGCACGGCCGCATCGCCGTGCGGCCCGCGATCGAGCGCATCGAGGAGCGCACCGTGCACTTCGCCGACGGCGAGGCGCGCGAGTACGACACGATTCTGTGGGCGACCGGCTTCCACGCCACGCTGCCGTTCCTCGACGATGCCCTCGTGCCGCGGCGGAACGGCGTGCCCCTCCGCCTCGCGGCCGGCATCGTGCCCGTCGGGCTCGACAAGCTGTACTACATCGGGCTGTCGGCGCCGCGCGGACCGCAGATCCCTGTCTACGGCGTGCAGACCGCGCTGGCGCTGCGCATGCTGGCACTGCACGAGTCGGCCCGCACAGGGCATGTGCCCCTGGCGTCGTACCTCGCCGGTCTTCAAGATGCCGACGACCGCATCGACATCGTGCGCGCGGTGTGGACCGACCAGCTCGCCGACACCGAACGCCTTCTGGACGCGTTCGCGCTCGCCCAGGCCGAGCCGGTGTCCGGCGTCGCGTGACACGCGGACGCGCGTCGACGCAGGCAGACCACCGCCGCGCCCGTAGGCGCCGGCGCGGTCTCCCGCGCGGGCGCCTCGCTCTCGGGCGTGGTGGCTTTCGTCCTCCGGGTCGCGGCTGCGCCGTTCCGCATGCCCTGGGGGGCCGAGGCCTGACGGCGGTTTCCCTCAGGCGCGCGATCTCGCGTGGTGGCGCTTGACGCGGTTGCGGTTGCCGCAGCCGGCGGCGGTGCACCAGATGCGGTTGTGCCGGGGGGAGGTGTCGAGGTACACCCAGCCGCACGCGTCGTCGCCGCACTGGCGCGCCGCGCGTAGATCGGAGGTCAGCAGGTCGTGGGCGAGGAGGGCGATCGCCGCGCGCGGACCGGTCACATCGGCGGGCGGATGCCACTGCCACCGGTCGTCGCCGCGCTCCAGGCTTGAACGGCGCAGAGCGTCGACGTGCTCACGGGCGATGAGGGCCACGGCATCCGGAGAGTCCTCGAAGACGGCCTCGTAGACGGCTTCGCGCAGCGCGATGATCGCGGCGTGCTCCGCCGCAGCCGTTCGGGGTGTCGCGCGGACGATGCCCGGATCGGCGATCAGCCCGATCTCGGTGCACCATTCGAGCACCGCCCCGAAGTCCGGCAGCGTGTCGATCGCGCGGGCGTCGTCGAGTCGCCAGTGCACCGTGTCGACCAGGTCGAAGGCCGGGTGGCCCCCGACCCGCGGAAACGTCGTCGCGCCCATACCCGACAGCCTAATGTGCGAAAAGCTGTTGACGCGTTACTTCGCGACCGACATTGTTAACGGGTGATGACGGAAACACGCGTTAGTAAACGTCTGGGTCGCGACTTCGACCGCTTCTGGTTGGCGCAGACGACCTCGGCCGTGGGCAGCCAGATCGGCGACCTCGCCGTTCCCCTGCTGGCCGTGGTGGTGCTGCACGCGACGGCGGCGGAGGCCGGACTGGTGGGGGTCGCCCGGTGGCTGCCGTTCCTTCTGCTCGCGCTCCCCCTCGGTGTCATCGTCGATCGCCGGCGGCGGCGACCCGTCCTCATCGCCGCCGATGCCGCTCGAGCATCCCTCATCATCGTGCTCGTCGCCGTTGCCGTGAGCGGCTCTCTGACCCTTCCCGTGCTGCTCGGGCTCATCTTCGTGATCGGGGCCTTCACCGTCGCCTTCGAGGTGGCCTACCAATCGTTCCTGCCCACGGTCGCCGCCCGCGACCGACTCGAGGCGGCGAACGGCCGGTTACAGGCGACGGCCTCGGCCGCACAGGTCGGCGGGCCGGGTCTGGGCGGGTGGCTCGTGCAGACCCTCACCGCCCCGTGGGCCCTCCTCTCGCAGGCCGTCACCTACGCCGTCTCGGCCGTCGCGCTCATCGGCATCCGCGCCGGGGAGCCCGACCCCCTCCGCGAGCGGCGCAGCGCCCTCGCGGAACTGCGAGAGGGACTGAGCTTCGTGCGACGCGACCGCTACCTGGTCTCGCTCGTGGGCTTCTCGGCGATCTACAACCTGTTCGCCCAGTGGATCACCGTGCTGCTCCTCGTGCACGCCGTTCGCGAGCTCGGCCTGACGGCGGGGCATCTCGGCCTCGTCTTCAGCCTCGGCGCGGTGGGAGCCGTGGTGGGCGCTGCGGCCGCCCCCGCGAGCGTGCGGCGCTTCGGCGTCGGACCGGTGCTCATCGCCTGCGCGGGGGCGGAGAGCCTCGTGCTCGGCGCCCTACCGTTCGTGGATGCCGCGTGGTCGACGCCCGTGATCGTCTGCGTGCTCGTGGGCGTGTTCGCGGTCAACGGCGCGGGCACCTCGCTCTCGAGCGTGGTGGCCCTCACCCTGCGGCAGCTGCGAACGCCCGACCTCCTGCTCGGGCGGGTCAACGCGACCGTACGGTGGATCTCGTACGGCGTCGTCGCGATCGGTGCGGGCCTCGGCGGCCTCGTCGGCGAAGCGCTGGGCACCCGAGCCGGGATCGCCGCGGGCTGCGTCGGGGTGGCCCTCACCGTCGTGTGGGTGGCGGCCTCGCCGCTTCGCACCGTCCGCACCACCGCGAGCATCGCTCTGGGTTGACCGACGGCAGCGCCTCACGGCGTCGCGATCACGGGCTCCGCGGCATCCGGGAGTGCGTCCTCGCCCCGCAACGGACAGAGGGCCAGGCGCGCCGAGCAAGACGAGGGTCTCCGCGACGGTCAGCGGATGCAGGAGGAAGGGCCCCGCCTGTCGGGCGAAGAGAGCCTTCGCCCGGTCGTGGTGGGCATCGTCGGGGCTGAACAGGGCGATGACGACTCCGGCATCGAGAACGATCACTCGGGCCAGTCCCCGCGGAGCTCGTGGAGATACCCGTCGGGATAGATCCCCGCCAGCCGCTGGACCGCCGCGTCCACCGCGGCGCGACGATCGATCGCACGCTGCGACTGCTCATCCTGGATCGCCTGCCCACCCCGCACGACCAGGTGCATGAGCAGAGCGCTGGGCGACTCGTCGGGCCATCGAGAGCGCGCAATCTCCAAAGCCTGTTCGACCGCTCGCGTGTGCGTCACTGGCGTGCGCGGTCGGGTGGTCGGCATGCGGTCAGTGTGCCACCGAGGGAATGAGGTGTACCACTTCTGGCTCGTCACCTGCCCCCGCTGCTCGCACGCACCACGAGGGCCGCGGGCACCGTCTCGACGACGGGGGCTCCCCCCTCGATCGCTGCGACGAGAGCGGCTACGGCGCGGCGTCCGAGGGCGTCGAAGTCCTGGCGCACCGTGCTCAGCGGGGGACGGAACTCTGCGGCATCCACGATGTCGTCGAAGCCCACCACGGCGACGTCGGAGGGGATGCCCCGACCCCCGTCGGCGAAAGCCCGCAGAACGCCGAGCGCCATCTGGTCGTTGGCGACGAAGACGGCGGTGGCGGCGTCGAGCCCCGCGGCCGCACGATGACCGGATGCCGAGGTCCAGTCGCCCCGAACGGGTTCGACGATCGCGGCGCCGGCGCCGGCGAGGGCGTCGCGCCAGCCGCGCTCGCGCTCGGCCGCGGCGAAGGAGCGGGCGGGGCCGGCGACGTGATGAACGGTCGCGTGGCCGAGCGAGAGCAGGTGCGCGGTGGCGGCGCGGGCTCCCCCGGCGTGGTCGGTCTGCACGATCGAGAAGCGTTCGTCGGGCGGAGAGTCCACGACGACGAGGTGCAGGTCGGCGGGGGGTTCGGCGTCGCGCGCGAGCTCGGTCGCTTCGTTCAGCACGACGGCACCGTCGACGCCCTGAGAGCGGAGTCGGGCGAAAGCCTCGTGGATGCCTCGTTCTCCGACCGTGACCACGGCCAGGGCGTAGTCGCGAGCGGCGGCGGCCTCGGAGATGGCCTGCAGCATGCGGGAGTTTCCGACCGAGGCGAGGGTCGACACGACGAGTCCGATGGTGGAGGTCTGCCCCGTGCGCAGAGCACGCGCAGCCCGGTGCATGCGGTAGCCGAGGTCGGCCATGGCCCTCTCGACCCGGGCTCGGGTGGCGGGATCGACGCGGGGACTGCCGTTGGCCACGCGCGACACCGTCTGCGCCGAGACTCCGGCCTCAGCGGCCACGTCGGCCATGGATACGCGCATCACGCCCCCTCATGTTGACGATATCACGGCCCAGTTGTAGCGTGTTATCGTGAACACGGACAGCCCCTCCGCGCAGCCCCTGGGCGCCGGCGTCGTCAAGCGCTCGACCCGCCTCGCCGACGGCCGCGAGCTGATGTACTTCGACGACCCGGGCACGACGCTCGGCGCCGAGCGCTCGGTCGACGCCCGCACCCTCGACCCGCGCCCCACCACCGCCACCATGCGGCAGGACGTGCTGACCGGTGACTGGATCACCGTGGCATCCAATCGGCAGAACCGCGCGTTCCTCCCGCCCGCCCACCTCGACCCGCTCTCGCCACAGACGCCGACGAACCCGTCCGAGATTCCCTCGCTCTACGACGTCGCCGTCTTCGAGAACAAGTCGCCCTCGTTCGGGCCCGCCCTCGACACCGCGATCGGCGACGCCCCCGCGGCCGTCGATCCGCCCCGAAGCGACGACGACCTCGAGCACCTCGGTCTCGGCCGCACCCGCACCTCGGTGGGCCGGTGCGAGGTCGTGTGCTTCAGTCCGCAGCACGAGGGGTCGTTCGGCTCGCTCTCGCGGACGCGCGCCCGCACCGTCATCGAAGCGTGGGCCGACCGGACCGCGGCACTGTCGGCTCTGCCCGGCATCCGCCAGGTGTTCCCCTTCGAGAACCGCGGACAGGAGATCGGGGTCACCCTCCCCCACCCGCACGGGCAGATCTACGCCTACCCGTACGTGACCCCGCGCACCCAACGCCTGCTCGACACGATCTCGCGCACCTCCGACGACCTGTTCGCCCGCATCCTCGCCTTCGAGCAGGGCGGCGAGCGCGTCGTGCTGCGCGGAGAGCACTGGACGGCGTACGTGCCCTTCGCCGCCCGCTGGCCCATCGAGGTGCACGTGCTGCCGCACCGCCACGTGGCCGATCTGGCCGAGACGACCGACGACGAGCGCGACGAGCTCGCCCCCTTCTACCTGCGGCTGCTGCGCGGCATCGACGCGCTGTACGACACCCCCACGCCCTACATTGCGGCCTGGCACCAGGCGCCGGTCGGACGCGGCCGCGAGGCCGTGCGCCTCAACCTGCAGATCACCTCGCCCCGCCGCGCCGCCGACAAGCTGAAGTACCTCGCCGGAAGCGAGGCCGCCATGGGCGCCTGGATCGGCGACGTGACCCCCGAGTCGCAGGCCGAACGCCTGCGCGCCGCCATCGACACCGTTCCGGAGGTGACGGCATGACCGCCGTCGACGACGCCCGCGCCCTGCTCACCTCGCTGACGGATGCCCCGATCGTGGGGGTGTGGTCGGCCCCCGGTCGCGCCAACCTCATCGGCGAGCACACCGACTACAACGAAGGCTTCGTCTTCCCCTTCGCGATCGCCCAGCGCACCGCGGCCGCCGTCGCCCTGCGCGACGACGACGTGATCCGTGTGCGCTCGACCTTCTCCCCCGACGCCGTGGAGGTCTCGCTCGCCGGGCTCGACGCGGCGATCGCCGCCGGCGGCCTCGACTGGGCGGGCTACCCCCTGGGTGTCGCGTGGGCGTTGCGTCAGGCGGCTCCGGATGCCGAGACCCGGGGCGTCGACATCGCTCTGGCCTCGGATGTGCCGGTGGGCGCGGGACTGTCGTCGTCGGCCGCGATCGAGGGGGCCGTGGCATCCGCCCTCAACGACGTGTGGAACGCCGGTCTCGACAAGGTCGCCCTCGCCCGCGTCGGCCGCGTCGCCGAGAACGACGCCGTGGGCGCCCCGACCGGGATCATGGACCAGATGGCCTCGATGCTGGGCGTCGCGGATGCGGCCACCTTCCTCGACTGCCGATCGCTCGACACGCGTGCGGTGCCCCTCGGCTTCGCGGACGCCGGCCTGTCGATCCTCGTCACCGACACGCTCGTCGAGCACGCGCACTCCACCGGTGGGTACCGCGAGCGCCGCGAGGCCTGCGAGCGCGGAGCCGCAGCGTTCGGCGTCTCCTCTCTGCGCGATCTCACCGTCGACGACCTCCCGCGCGCCGAGCAGATCCTCGACGAGGTCACGTTCCGCCGCGTGCGCCACGTGATCACCGAGAACCAGCGCGTGCTCGACACGGTCGCAGCCCTCGACGCCGACGGCCCCACGGCGATCGGCGACCTGCTCGTCGCCTCGCACGTCTCGATGCGCGACGACTTCGAGATCTCTGTCCCCGAGCTCGACCTGGCCGTCGAGACGACACTCGCCTCGGGGGCGCTGGGGGCGCGCATGACCGGCGGCGGCTTCGGCGGAGCGGCGATCGCACTGATCCCCACCGAACTCGTTCCGGCGGCGACGGCCGCGCTGCGCGCCGCGTTCGCGGCATCCGACTTCCGTGCTCCGAACATCTTCACGGTGACGGCCTCCGAGGGCGCGCGCCGCGACGCCTGACCCTCCGGCGGTTCAGCCATGACGCCGGCTACTGCGCACGCGACGGGCCCACACCACCCGGGCCCCTCACGCAAAAACGCGATTCACACGCAAAAACGCGCTCTGCTCGCGTTTCTGCGCGCGGATCGCGTTTCTGCGTGGGTCGAAAGGTTTGCCAGGCACCAGCACCACCCGGTCGGGGACGGAACGGATTTCGACGGATGGCCCCCACCGGCGAACGGTCGCACTGGCGCGCTGCGCGGGTGGAGCACCACCGCTGCGCGAGGGCAGGATGAAGACATGGATGCCGCTGCGCTCGTTCACACCTCGAAGGGCGCCGTCCGCGGCTTCCGGCGCGGCACCACCGCCGTGTTCCTCGGCATCCCGTTCGCTCAGGCTCCCGTCGGAGCGCTGCGCTTCGCCGCTCCTGTGCCGATCGACGCGTGGGAGGGCGAGCGCGACGCCACCGTCTTCGGACCGACCGCTCAGCGGGGCGACACGGGCATCACGCTGATCCCCGAGCCGAGCGTCCCGGGAGAGGCGACACTGAACGTCAACGTGTTCGCTCCGGCGGACCGGGACCGGGATGCCGCCCTCCCGGTGCTCGTGTGGATCCACGGCGGTGGCTTCACCTCGGGCTCCCCCGCGAGCCGCTGGTACGACGGCGACGCCTTCGCGCGCGACGGGGTGATCACGGTGGTGATCTCGTACCGCATCGGCTTCGACGGGTTCGGGCTCATCGACGGCGCCCCCACCAACCGGGGCCTGCGCGACCAGATCGCCGCCCTCGAGTGGGTGCGCGACGAGATCCGCAGCTTCGGCGGCGACCCGGCCCGGGTCACGGTGGCGGGTCAGTCGGCCGGCGGCGGGTCGGTGCTGGCGCTGATGACCAGCCCCGCGGCAACCGGTCTCTTCTCGGGGGCGATGGCGATCTCACCCGCGATCGGCGCGGTGACGCTCGCCTCGGCGGAGCGCTTCGCCGCTCGTGTCGCCGACAGAGCGGGGGTCCGCCCCGACCGCCGGGGCTTCGCCTCCGTGCCCGAAGAGCGCGTCCTCGCGGCGCAGAGGAGCGTCCTCGCCCCGCACCTCGCCCGGGCAATCACGTCGCTGGCGACCCTGCTCGACGACGGTCTGCCGCTCGGGCCGGTCATCGACGGCGACGTGCTGCCCCGGCATCCGCTCGACGCTCTCTCCGACGGCGCCTGCGCCGACATACCGCTGGTGATCGGGTCGACCGACGACGAGTTCACGGCGCTCACCGCGCGCTACGCCGGCGCGCTCCGGGTGGTCCCGGTTCCGCTCGCCCTGGCCGTGCTCGGCCTGCGGCGCACGCGACGACGGGCCTACCTCGAGCGCACCCGGAGGCGCGGAACCGCGGCGGTACTCGGCGGTTTCTTCACCGACCGCGTCATCCGCTCGACCGTGCTCGGGACGGCTCGGGCGCGCGGTACGGCCCCGACCTGGCTGTATTGCTTCGCGTGGGCGTCGCCCGTGCCGACCATCGGCGTCGCGTGCCACTGCCTCGACGTCCCGTTCTGGTTCGACCACCTCGACGCCGACGGGGTCGCCACGATCGCGGGTACCCCTCCGGCCGACCTGGCCACGCTCATGCACGGGGCGGCGGTCTCGTTCGCGCGGGACCGCGACCCGGGGTGGCCGGCCTGGGATGCCGAGACCCGGCGGGCGCGGGTGTTCGGGGCCCCGGCATCCGCCCCCGCCGTCGAACCCGACGCCTACGCCGAGGTCGCCCCGCTGGTCTGAGCGCTCACCGGGGGTGGGCGCGCCGCAGAATCACCGACTCCACGAGCGAGCCGCGAGCGAGCCGCGAGCGACCACCGGCCACCACGCGCACCCCGTAGCGTGCGCCCCTCATCTCCGCGATACGCACAACCTCAGCCCCACGACAGCCACCACAACTGAAACTGCGCGAATCACCGACTCCATGAGCGAGCCGCGAGCGACCACCGGCCACCACGCGCACCACGGCGCGGGCGCCCCAACCTCCGCGATACGCACAACCTCAGCCCCACGACAGCCACCACAACTGAAACTGCGCGAATCAACGACTCCACGAGCGAGCCGCGAGCGACCACCGGCCACCACGCGCACCACGGCGCGGGCGCCCCAACCTCCGCGATACGCACAACCTCACCCCCACGACAGCCACCACAACTGAAACTGCGCGAATCACCGACTCCACGAGCGAGCCGCGAGCAACCACCGGCCACCACACGCACCACGGCGCGGGCGCGCCTCACCTCCGCGATACGCACAACCTCAGCCCCACGACAGCCACCGCGACTGAAGCTGCGCGAATCACCGACCCCACGAGCGAGCCGCGGGCGACGGGGCCTCAGCTCGCGTACGGCTCCAGGCGCTTGTGCATCACGGCCACCGCGTCGGCGTTGTCGTCGATCAGCACCGAGTGACGCCCGAGCGGCGCGGCGACGGCGCCGAGCGTGCCGCTGCCGGCGAACATGTCGAGCACCCTGTCGCCGGGGCGCGACGACGCCTGCACCATCCGGCGCAGGACACCCTCGGGTTTCTGCGTCGGGTACCCGGTCTTCTCGCGACCCGTGGTCGGCACGATCGTGTGCCACCACACGTCGGTGGGCATCTTGCCGCGCGCGGCCTTCTCGGCGGTGACGAGACCCGGGGCCATGTACGGCTCTCGGTCCACGGCATCCGAGTCGAAGAAATACTTCGCCGGGTTCTTCACGTAGACCAGGATCGTCTCGTGCTTGGTGGGCCAACGACGCTTGGTCTTCGCGCCGTAGTCATACGCCCAGATCAGCTCGTTGAGGAACTTGTCGCGCCCGAACAGCGCGTCGCACATGACCTTGGCGTAGTGCACCTCGCGGTAGTCGAGGTGCAGGTACAGGGTGCCGTCGTCGGCGAGCAACCGCCACGCCTCGACGAGCCGCGGTTCGAGGAAGCCCCAGTAGTCGTCGAAGCGGTCGTCGTAGGTGCGCAGGTCGCCGCGCAGGCGCGCGTACTCGCGGCCGTGGAAGCCGCGCTGCACGACCGGGGGCGGCGGCTCTTCCTCGGCGGGGAATTCGAGCATGTTGGGATCGGATGCCACGGGCTCGAGCCGCTCGGCATCCGGGGCCTCTTCGACCGGGGCCTTACGCGTCGCCGACTCGACCGCCTTCGAGCGCGTGCGCCCCGTGTTGAACGGCGGGTCGAGGTACACGAGCGCGAAAGAGCCGTCGGCATAGGCCGGGGTGACGCTGAGGTTGTCGGCGTGATGGATCTCGACGCCGCCCGGAGCGGGCGCGCCGGCGGGGATCTCGGCGCTCACGGGACGCGCTGCAGCCACGCGTCGGTGGCGAACTTCGAGTCGACGAGCGCCTGGGCCTCGGCGTACTCCTCGTCGCTGATGTGCCCCGGGGTCGCCCCGTACAGCGTGGTGAAGGTCTGGATGAAGCGCTCGATGACCTCGGCCCGGGGAAGACCGGTCTGGCTGCGCAGCGGGTCGACGCGCTTGGCGGCTGAGACGGTGCCCTTGTCGCTGAGCTTCTCGCGTCCGATGCGCAGCACCTCGGTGAGCACCTGGCCGTCCATGTCGTAGCTGAGGGTCGCGTGGTGCAGGACTCCGCCATTGGCGAGGCGCTTCTGCGCGGCCCCGCCGATCTTGCCGTGGGGGCCGGCGATGTCGTTGAGCGGCTGGTACACCGCGTCGATGCCGAGCGAGCGCAGCGCCTGGAGCACCCAGTCGTCGAGGAACGCGTATGAGTCGGCGAAGGTCATGCCCGCGACGAGGGATGCCGGCACGTACAGCGAGTACGTCACGATCGAGTTCGCCGCCATCATCATGGCGCCGCCGCCCGAGATGCGGCGCACGACGTCGAAGCCGTGCTTCTCGGCGCCCGCCGGGTCGACCTCGTTGCGCAGCGACTGGAACGAGCCGATGACGACGGCGCTCTCATCCCACTCCCACAGGCGCAGCGTGGGCTTTCGCAGCCCCGCGCCCACGCGGGTGGTGAGCACCTCGTCGAGGGCGAGGTTCATGCGCGGCGAGACGGGCTCGTCGTGCACGACCTCCCACTCGAAGTCCGCCCAGCCGGGAGCGGTCACCAGCGCGCGGCGGATCGCGGTCGCCACCGATTCGGGGGTGAAGCCCAGGAGCTGCGCCCCCTCGGGGAGAGCCGCGCGGATGGCCGCGGCGATGGTGGGGACGTCGGATTCCACCGGAAGACCGTTGACGGCCGCGTCGATGTCGTCGAGAGCGTCGTCGGGCTCGAGGAAGAAGTCGCCCGCGAGGTGGAAGCCGTGGATCCGCCCCTCGCGCTCTTCGAGGTCGACGACGACCAGCTTCCCGCCGGGGACCTTGTACTCGCCGTGCATGACTCCAGCCTACGGCGGTGCGACCGCACGCGCGGCGGACCGGGACCGCGGGGAACGCGAGACGGCATCCCGCCGACGAGACGGTGTCGACTCGACGCCGACATGTCAGCGGGATGCGGTCTCGAGGGTCGGAAGCGGCGCGGGCGGGGCGGGGACGGCCGGTCGCGTACCCGGCCACCAGTTGGCGCGCCCGAGGAGCGTCATCACGGCGGGCAGCAACAGCCCGCGCACGACGGTGACGTCGAGGACGACGGCCACGATCATCCCGACCCCGATCTCTTTCATCGCGACCAGCTCGCCGAACGCGAAGCCGAGGAAGACGAGGCAGATCGCCGCGGCGGCCAGCGTCACCACCGGACCCGTGCGCGTGATGCCATGGCGAACGGCCTCGGCGTTCGCGGAGCGCGGGTCGACGAGAAGATCGCGCGAACGCCAGCGCTCGGTGATGCGGGCCAGCAGGAACACCTCGTAGTCCATGGTCAACCCGAAGGCCAGGAGCCCGATGAGCAGGGGCGTGGTCACATCGAGCGCGCCCGTCGGCTCGAACCCGAGCAGGGGCGCGCCCCACCCCCACCCGAAGATCGCGGTGAGCACTCCCAGGGTCGAGGCCACGGTGAGGCCCGCCAGCACGAGGGACTTCACCGGAACGACGACCGAGCGGGTGAGGGCGAACAGCAGCGCGAAGCTCGCGGCGGCGACGATCGCGAGCGCCCACGGCAGGCGCGAGGCCAGGTGATCACGTGTGTCGATGAGGGAGGCGGCGGGCCCCGTGACCTCGAGGGGGACCGGGGAGTCGAGCTCGCGCACCGCTTCGACGAGGCTCTGCGCCGCCGGCCCCGTCGCGCTGTCGCCCGTCGGGGTGAAGGCGACCGCGGTGACCTCGGGCGGCAGCTGCTGCACCACGTCGGCGTCGGCGACCTCGGGCAGGGCGGCGATCCGATCGAGGACGCCGGTGACGGCGGCATCCTGGATCGATCCGTCGAGCACGACCGTGACGGGCTCGATCCCGATCCCGGTGAAGCCGGTCGTCGTCGCCTCGTACGCCCGTCGCTCCTCGGCGTCCGCGGGAAGGGACCGGATGTCGGAGTCGTCGAGGGCGAGGGATGCCACGGGGGCGGCGAGCAGCATCAGCAGGGCCGCGGCGGCGACGGCGACGAGGCCCGGGCGCCGCTGCGCGAGGCGCGTGGAACGGGCGAGCACCCCCTCGCGCGCGGTGCGACCGGCCCAGGGGCGTGCCCAGGTGCGCGCTCCGGCGGAAGGGAGGGCGCGGTGCAGGAGCGAGAGCACCGCGGGGACGAGGGTGAGACCCGCGAGGGTCGCCACGACCACGACCACGGCCCCGCCCAGCGCCATGCCCGACAGCAACGGGTCGCCGAGCACCAGGATGCCCAGAAGGGCCACCGTCACGGCGAGACCCGATACGAGCACCGCTCGACCGGCGCCCGAGACGGTACGGGCGATCAGGTCGTCGAGGGGGACGGCGGGGTCGGCCGCACGCTCCTCGCGCAGGCGCAGCACCACCAGCAGGCTGTAGTCGACCGCGAGGCCGAGCCCCAGGATCGTGACGACGTTGACCGCGAACTCGTTGACGTCGACGACGCGGGTGAGCAGGCCCAGGACCGCCAGCGTCGGGGCGATCGCCGCGAGGGCGGCGACCACGGGGATCATCGCGATGCGCAGCGACCCGAGCGCGAGGGTGAGCAGCACGACGAGGACGAGGATCGCGACGCTCTCGCCGAGGGCCGCGTCGGCGGTGGCGCGGTCGACGAAGGCCTCTTCGGCCAGGAGGGGGCCGCCGACGAGCACCTCGGGGGCGGCGATCCCCTTCAACAGGTCGGAGACAGCGGATGCCGTGGCGACGGCCTCGTCGCCGGTGAGGCCGCGCGCGAGTTCGACGACGACCAGCGACGAACGCCCGTCGTCGCCGATCGCCCCGCCGGCCGTGTAGGCATCGGTGACCTCGGCCACCCCGGGCACGGCGCGGATCGACGACATCACCGCGGTCGCGCTGTCGCGCAGCGTCGGGGAGAAGAAGTCCTCACCGCGGACGACGGCGGTGACGATCTCGCCCTCGGGATCGAGGGCGTCGAGGCGGTCGCTCGCGCGCAGCGACTCGCTGCCGGCGGGGGCGTCGGCGACCGAGACGGTGCGGTCGAAGACGTCACCCGCGAGGGCGCCGCCGACGATCACGAGCAGGGCCCACGCGAGAAGGACGATCAGGCGATGCCGGCTGATGCGGCGGCCGAGGGAGGAGAGCATGGGGACCTCTGGGACAGGGGGAGCGCCCTCGGCGACGGACGCGAGTCCGCCACCGAGGGCGCCGGGGGGATCAGCCGCAGCTCTTGGCCGCGTACGAGGCCGTGGCCTCGCCGGTGCGACCGTCGCCGGTCGCGGACACCGTCGCTTCACCGGCGGCGACCGACACGGCACGGGTGGTGAAGGTGTGGAACACCGTCTTCCCGGGCTGGACGGCGGGGATGACCCGCTCGCCCCACGCCGTCTCGAGGGTCACGTCGACGGGCACCGTGTCGGTGTTGGTCGCGCGCACCGTCAGCGTCGCCTTCTTCGCCATGCAACGGACCTCGGCCGAGGCCGTCACCGCGAGAGGTGCCGGCTCGTCGATCTCCATGACACGGACGTTGCGGTACGACACCGCTTCGCCGCCGCCGTGGTTCTGCAGGCCGATGAAGCCCTGCGACAGGTCGCGCGCGGGATCGGTGCTGGTGAAATCGTTCACCAGCGTGCCGTTGAGGAAGATCTTGATGCTCTGCCCCTTCACGACGATCTCGTACGCGTTCCACGACCCGACCGGCTTGAGCGAAGCCTCGACCGCCGCGGCATCCGCACCCTGGAAGGTGTAGATCGCACCGGTGGTGCGGTCGGCGGCGTCGGAGGCGTCGATCTGGATCTCGTAGCCCTGGTTGACCGCGATCCAGGGGTCGTTCTGCGGGTCGGGGAAGCCGACGAAGACGCCACCGTTGTGGTCGGCGATGAGCTTCCAGTCCAGCTTGAGGCTGTACTCGTTCAGCTCCTGCGCCTTGTGCCAGAGCAGCCCCATGCCACCCTCGCCGCGGATGCTGCAGTCGTTCTGACGACCGAAGCCCCCGGGGCCCGCCATGCGCCAGCCGGCGTTCAGGCTCTGGAGCGTGCCGTCGAACAGCGAGCGGTACCCGTCCTCGACCTGCGCCGGAGCGCAGATGTCGGCGGTGCCGATCGACAGGACGTCGACGTTGATGTTGCCCTTGTTGCCCGAGTCGTACTTCAGCGCGATCGTGTTCGTCCCGGCGACCAACGGCATGTCCCGCGTGATCGTGGCCCAGGTCTTCCAGTCACCCGTGGAGGGGAAGTCCCACCGGCCGAGATTCTGCCCGTTGACGTAGAGGTTCACGTCCTTGGAACCGGGGGCCGGGTTGGGGCCGTTGGAGTAGCGCACGTTGACCGGAACGGTGCCGGCGGCCTCGGCGTTCACCGTGAACTCGAACGCGGAACCGGCCTGCCACATGCCGCCGGCGAAACCGGCGCCCGAGTAGCCGCTGTGCTCGGCGTCGAACTTGGCGCCGCCGATCAGGCGGGCCTCCTCGGCCTCGTACCATCCCTGGTCAGCCGGCGAGACGTAG
Source organism: Microbacterium sp. SORGH_AS_0454 (assembly GCF_031453395.1). Taxonomy (NCBI): domain Bacteria; kingdom Bacillati; phylum Actinomycetota; class Actinomycetes; order Micrococcales; family Microbacteriaceae; genus Microbacterium; species Microbacterium sp. SORGH_AS_0454. Next base: position 910,607 of record NZ_JAVIYS010000001.1, read on the forward strand.
CCCGGCAGCGAGTTGAGTGTGTACCAGGCCTCGGTGCTCCACAGCTTGTCACCGCTGGCTGCGGCGAAGGGCTGCGGCGAGCGCAGGTGCACCACGCGCCCCTGCTTGAGGCCGTCGAACGCGACCGTGACCGTCTTGCGGTCGGCGGATGCCGTGGCGCTGGTCAGCGAGAGGATCTCCTCGTCGATCTTGGGACCGCCGTAGGTGGAGGTCGGCAGGTAGCGCCACTGCTCGGCGCGGTACGCCGAGGCGAGGTTCGCCACCGTCTCGTCGGACAGGGGCTGGGTGTACTCGATCTCGAACCCACCCTCGACGACCTTCATCGATTTCATGTCGAAGGTGTTCTGCGTGGAGTTCGGGACGAGCTTCTGCAGACCGTAGGTGAGCTTGCCCGCCTCACCCCAGTTGCCGCCCTCGCCCGTCCCGCCGATGTAGAGCGATTTGTCGGGACCCTCGATGACGCGGTTCACGCCGACCTCGAAGCCCGCGGAGTGGCGGAAGACCGCTCCCTGGAACTCGCCGTCGACCTTCTCGAGGAAGGCGCGCTGCAGGCCGCCGTAGGTGACGTCGCCGAACATCATCTGGCCGGCGAAGGGGCCGTCCTTCAGCATGATGGGCGTGCTCGGGGAGTTGCCGATCTCGTTCTGCGGGATCCACACCACCGGCGGGGTCACCGGGTTGGCGTCGAAGGGACCGGCGGGGTTCGTGTAGTGGTTGAAGAAGCGGTCCTGCTTGATGTTGACGAGCTTGTTCGCCGGCAGCCAGGCACCCTGGTTGTCCATCGCGAAGAGCTCGTTCTCGGGACCGAAGGCAACACCGTTGGGTGTGCGCAGACCCCCGGCCACGTAGCTGATCGCTCCGGTGGCGCGGTCGATCTTCACGGAGGTGCCGCGGTTCTTCGCGGGCTGCGGGTTGGTCGTGGCTCCGCCGTTGTCGATCGCGACGGAGAGGTTGACGTAGAAGTTGTCCTCGTCGTGGATCAGACCGAAGGCGAACTCGTGGAAGTTGTTGCCCGAGGGGTACTCCGCGACCTTGCGCTTCGTCTCGTACGAGCCGTCGCCGTTCGTGTCGCTGAGCTCCGTGAGCTGGTAGCGCTCCGAGACGTAGATCTTGTCGTCGATGACGTCGATGCCCATGGGGTTGAGCAGACCGCCGGCCGCCTCGACGACGGTGACGTCCTCGGGGCCGTCGGCCGCCTGGGCGCCCTTGAGCACGAAGACCTTTCCGGGGGTGGAGGTGTCCCAGCCACCGGAGTTGACCGAGCCGGTGGTCAGCACCGCGAGGTCGCCGTTGCCGAGGAAGGCCAGCCCCGAGACCTTGGGGTTGAAGCCCTCGGGGCGCAGGTTCACCAGCGTGTAGTCGGGATTCACGGCATCCAGGCGCAGACCGTCTCCGGCGGAGTCGGTGCTGCCCTCGCAGTACTTCGTCCCGGGGGCGGTGACGCGCACGACGCCCGCCTCGGTGCTGAGGACGTCGTTCGGGATGACGGTGAAGCTCGACGAGCCCGGGGTCTTCCACTCGACCGTGAGCTGCTGACCGTTGGTGGCCTCGAACATCTCGACGAAGAGGTCGTGGACGCCCACGTCGAGCGTGACGGTGCCCTCGACCGATTCCGCTCCGTGGAGGCCGTCGTTGTCGATCAGCTGCGTGCCGTCGAGAGTGAGGCGCGAACCGTCGTCGCTGGTCAGACGGAAGGCGTACGAGCCGGGAGTGCTGACGGTGAGGTTGGCCAGGGCGTGCGTGACGAAGTTGTCACCCGCACCGAACTGCTCGTCGGTACTCCAGTCGATCGTCGACATGAGCTTGTCGACGTTGGGGGTCTGTCCCGATTTGAGCGTGCAGAGCTCGGTGAGGGGCGGGGTGGAGTAGGTGCGAAGCGTCACCCCCGGTTCTTGCTTGGGCAGGTCCGCCGGGGTGTTGACGGCGGGGGCGACGGCGGCACCGGCGGGCAGGATCGCTCCTGTGGCCACGAGTGCTCCGCCCAGGAGACCGGCCACGAGGGTTCTCGCGACGCGGGTGCTGCGCCGGCGGGGGCCGGACAAGACAGCGGGTACGGGCATCATTGCTCCTTCGGATCAGCGGCGGGGGTGACGGCGTCCGCTCGGATCGCACAGGTCGCCCTCGACCTGGTCACTGTAGAAGTCTTTTGCTGGCGCGTCTACAAAACTTGACTAAATATCGTTAACAACTGCTGGAATTGACCCCCGCAGTCCCACTCACGGAAGGGCTCCTGCCCACCGCGGCCCTGATTTGCCCCGGAAAAGCGCATCTCTTAGAGCTTCCGAACGCCAGTCATCTTTTGCTTGACGCCGCACGTAAGCCGCACTACTGTCACAACGAACCCGCAGAACCGACCCGTGACAGCGCCGCCACGAGGCTCCCCGGAGTCCGCCGCGCCCGCCCGAAACGACGGCCCCCTCGTTCACCGACCGGCGGGACGCCGGTCGTCCCGACCACCCGTCGGCGCCCGCCGACGACTCCACCGCCTCGCGGTGGAAGAACGGAGCACCCATGTCCCCCACCTCGCGTCGCGGCCTGACGGCCCGCATCGGAGTCGCCGCTCTCGGCGTCGGCATCCTGGCAGCCGCGGGCGGCGGCAGCGCCTTCGCCGCCGATGAGGACACCGTCGACGTGCAGGTCGAGATCGCCCCCGCGGCCGAGCCCGGCGTCCTGGCCCTGACCGTCGCCGACGATGCCACCACCCTCACCGAGGGAGAGGCGTCGGGCACCGACCGCACCTTCACGGGCACGCTGCCGACGGTCACCGTCACCGACACCCGCCTTCCCGAGAATGTCGACCCGGAGGCGTACTGGTACGTCATGGGCGCCATCAGCGACTTCGCCGGCAACGCCGGCCAGCCCGCGATCTCGTCGGCCGACAGCTTCGGCTGGTACCCGACCATCGTCGCGGGCGACTCCGCGCTCGTCGCACCCGGCGACCCCGTCGACCCGGGCATCGGCGGCTTCGTCGACGCCGAACTGCTCGCCAACGCCGACAACTCCGCCGCCGCCACGGGTGGAGCGTACTCGGCCTCCGCCGGCCTCGTGCTGCAGACGCCGGCGACCGTCGCACCCGGCGCCTACTCGGCGACCATCACGCTGACCCTGCTCGAGGGGTGAGCGTCGCGATGAGGGCGGCGCTCTCACGCGGAGGGTCCGCCACGGTGGCCGGGCTCATCGTGGCCGCGGCCGCGATCGCCGCGGCGCCTCCCGTCCTGGCGGACGACACCGCCGACTCGGTCACCTGGTCGGTCACCCCGGCCTCGGCCGAGGGAGCGGACGGTCGACGGGTCATGCAGGTCGAGATCGATCCGGGCCAGCGCGTCACCGAGCATCTCGCCGTGAAGAACTTCAGCGAGAGCGAGGCGACCTTCGCCCTCGACGCGGCGGACGGCTACTACACCGAGACCGGGCGCTTCACGATGCTCCCGGCCGATCGCACCTCGGTCGATGCGGGCACCTGGATCACGATCGAACCGTCGGTCACGCTCGCTCCCCGCGAGACGCGCGTCATCTCGTTCGAGATCGCCGTGCCGCCCAACGCCACCCCGGGCGATCACGCGGCCGGGGTCTCGGCATCCGTTCGCTCCACCTCCGCGGGAGCGGACGGCACGAAAGTGGGAGTGGACAGCCGCGTCGGCTTCCGCGTCTCGACCCGGGTGACGGGCGAGCTCGCCCCCGCGGTGGGCGTCGGCGAGGTTCGCGCGGAGTACACGCCATCCTGGAACCTTTTCGCGCCGGGGTCGATCACCTACGCGTACACGGCGGAGAACACCGGGAACACCGCTCTCGCCGTGGCCGACGCGGTGGAGGCGACGACGACGGAACGCGGTGTGCTGCTGCCCGGCGAATCGCGGGACGTGCGAACCGAGCCCCAGCCCGCGTGGCCGCTGTTCCTGCTGACGAAGGGCGTGACGGTGGATGCCGCGGTGCCCGACTCGACGCTCGCCGCGACGCCCGTGACGCAGAGCGTCACCGTCTGGGCGGTGCCGTGGCTGCACCTCGCCGCCGCGGTCGGGCTCGCCCTCATCGTCGCAGCCGCCGCGTCCGGGCGTCGCCGTTCCCGCCGCCGTCTCGACGACCTCGTGGCGCGCGCCCGTGAAGAGGGTCGGCGCGAGGCGGTGGAGGTCTCATGAGCGACACGCTCTTGTTCCCCGCGGCCGTCGCCGACGACGGCGTCGGCATCACCGTCGAGATCACCCCCCTGCCGAGCGCCACCTGCACGGTCGACTGCTCCCCACCGCCCGGCGCGGGTCCCGGATCCCCCGGGGGCGGCCTGCCCCTGACCGGTGGCGAGATCGCATCGGTCCTCCTCGCGGTCGCACTGGTCGGAGCGGGTCTCACGGCGACGGTGTGGGCGCGGTGGCGCCGACCGAGACCCGAGCGGAGCTGATCGGCCCGACGACGGCACCACCCTTCGCCGCCTCGCGCGAGCGGCGGTGCCGTCGTTCGATCGCCTGTCCGGCGTAGGACGCGGCAATGATCAGCGCGGCACCGATCAGCCCGGGGGCGCCGACCGCCTCGCCGCCGATGGCGACGCCCACGGCGAGCGCCCACACGGGCTCGGTACCCATGAGGATGCTCGCGCGGGTCGCCGAGGTGCGCCGCACCGCCCACAGCTGCACCACGAAGGCGAACACCGAGCACAGCAGCCCGAGGAAGAGCACGTCGACCCATCCGGATGCCGAGAGCCCGGCGGCCGCACGCGGCAGGTCGGCACCGGCCACGGCCGACGAGGCGAGGGCGCACACGAGCAGCTGCACGAACACGACGGCGAGGGTGCTGTCGTGTCGGCCACGGGTGAGGTGCCCGCTGGCGGTGACGTGGACGGCGCGGACGACCGCCGCGGCGATGACCAGCACGTCGCCCAGGTTGGGCGCACGAAGGCCCCCTCCCGAGACGAGCAGGGCGACGCCGACCACCGCGGCGACCGCGGCGACGAAGTACGACCGCGGGAGCCACGAGCGTGCGGCGACGCTCTCGAGCACCGGGGTGAAGACGAGGGCGAGACTGATGAGGAGCCCGGCGTTGGTCGCCGAGGTCAGGTGCACGCCCGCGGTCTCGAGCCCGATGATCGCCGCCTGCGAGCACCCGAGCACAGCGGCGATCGCGAGACCTCGGCCGCGCGGCATCCGTTCGCGTCTCGCCAGACACAGGATGCCGAGGGCGATCGCGGCCACGAGAAAGCGAAGAGCCACGCCGGAGGCGACGCCGGTCTCGGACACCAACTCCTTCGCGGCGAGGAAGCTGGCGCCCCAGACCGCGGCGACCATGACGAGGAGGAGGTCGACGACGAGTTCGGGGACGCGGCGGGGCATGCCCCCACCGTGACGCGGGCGACGCGGAAGAACAATGGGCTCCTTCTTCACCGTGTCGTAAGTTCTTCCTTATGGATGTCGGTCATCTTCGCCTGCTGCGCGAGCTCCGAGACCGCGGAAGCGTGGCCGCCGTGGCGCAGCGCATGCACGTCTCGGCGTCGGCGGTGTCGCAGCAGCTGTCCGCGCTGCAGGCGCACGTGCCCGTTCCGCTGACCACCCGGCGCGGGCGCACCCTCGCCCTCACGCCCGCCGGAGAGGCCCTCGCCGCCGCCGGCGCGCGGGTCGACGAGGCTCTGGTCTCGGCACGGGAAGCCGTGGGCGCTTTCCTCGACGCCAGCGATCGCCCCGTGCGCGTCTCGGCCTTCCACAGCGCCGCGCTCGCGCTCTTCGGGCCCCTCTTGCGCGAACTCGACGGCACGCCGCCACTGCACCTCGCCGACGCCGATGTGGCGCACCGCGATTTTCCGGGGCTGACCGCCGACCACGATCTCGTCGTGGCGCACCGCCTCGCGCACGACGAGCCGTGGCCCGCGGACCGCGTGGTCACGGTGCCGTTGCTCGAAGAGCCGCTCGACATCGCCCTGCCGGCAGACCACCCGCTCGCCGGACGCGACGAGCTGCGTGCGGCCGACCTCGTCGCCGAGAGATGGGTGTCGGTGCACCCCGGATTCCCGCTCGCCGGCGTTCTCGACCATCTCGCCGCGCACGTGGGGCGTCCTCTCGACGTCGCCCACCGCATCAACGAGTTCTCGGTGACGGCCGAGGTCGTGCGCGCCGGCGCAGCGATCGCCGTCATGCCGCGCACCACGACAACACCCCTCGCCGTCGACGGGCTGGTGCTGCGACCGCTCGCCGACCTCGCCCTGGTGCGCCACGTGGACGCACTGGCGCGGCCCGACGCGCTCGCTTACGCCGGGGTGCGGCGTGTGCTGTCGGCGCTGCGCACCGTGTCGGCGAGGGCGTCGGGGGAAGCCTCGGGCGTCGAGGCCCCCTGACCGGAGGCGAGCGGCACCGCGTCGTCGTCCTTCATCGCCTTCAACTCGCCCTTGAACAGGCGGGCCGACCTGCCGACGCTCTGCGCCAGCGCCGGCAGCTTGGCAGCGCCGAACAACAGGACGATCACCGCGAGGACGATCAGCAAGTGCCATCCGGTCAGTCCATGAAGCATGGGGCCTCCTCGGCCGTGCCGGCCTCTTCGCCGACGAGTGGGGGCGGCGCGAGACGCACCGTGCGGCGATGGTAGCCCGCGACGAAAGCAAACCACAAGGCTCGCGTCAGGCGCTCTTTTGTTGTGTGCACATTACGCAACTTTTGATTGACCTATGGAAAAACATCCGTCAAGATGACGACGAGCGACGTCCCTCACAACCGGACACCTCATCCCCCCGAGGCTCGCCCCACGAACCGCCCGAGAGGCGGTGATCGGCGACCCCTCCCACTCGACGAAGAGTAAGGAGCAGACACGGCGCGTGGCCGACCGCCACCGCAGGAAGAGCCCGGGCCGCCACGATCAGTCGTTGAGACCGACTGTGTGGCGACCCGGTGAAAACAACTCGAACGCATTCACAGGAGCTGTTTCACGATGAACTCTACTTCTCGGCATCCGGTCGTCCGGTCCCGGTTGACGGCGGTCCTCGCGGCCGCCGCACTGGGCCTGGGCGCCATCGCCGCAGCACCCGTCCCGGCCTTCGCGCACGACGGGCACGACCACGGCACGACTGACCCCGGGGGCGATCACGGCGATCCCACCGACCCCGGCACCCCCGACCCCGGCGACACCGGCGAAGACGGCGGCGCTCTGGACTGGAGCAACTACGAGCGCGTGCTGCTCACGAAGGACGTGGGCGAGCCCATCGACCTCGCGGTCCTGCCCGACAAGCGCGTGCTGCACACCGCTCGCAACGGAGACGTGCGCCTGACCGATCCCGCGACGGGCGTCACACGCGTCACCAACACGCTCGACGTCTACGCCAACTCCGAGGACGGCCTGCAGACGGTCGCCCTCGACCCGAACTTCGCCGAGAACAACTGGGTGTACCTCGTGTACTCCCCGCGCGACGCGGACGGCGACGGCGTGGCCGACACCCCGGCGGGCAACTCCCCCAACACGCTCCCCGCGGGAGCCGACGAGTCGTACTGGGACCAGTGGGTCGGCGTGAACCGTCTCGCCCGCTTCCAGTGGAACGGAGACGCCCTCGACCTCGCGAGCGAGCAGGTCGTCCTCGACGTCGAGGTCCAGCGCGGGCAGTGCTGCCACGTCGGTGCCGACATCGGCTTCGACGGCGACGGCAACCTCTACCTGAGCACGGGCGACAACACCCCGGCATCCACCCCGGGCGCCAACGGCTTCGCGCCCAACAACGACGCCCCCGGCTACAACCCCGGTTTCGACTCTCGCCGCGGTGCCGGTAACACCAACGACCTGCGCGGCAAGATCCTGCGCATCCACGTCGAGGACGACGGCTCGTACACGATCCCCGAGGGCAACCTCTTCGCTCCCGGGACCGAACTCACCCGCCCCGAGATCTTCGTGATGGGCGTGCGCAACCCCTTCCGCATCGAGGTCGACGTCGAGACCAATTCGCTGTCGTGGGGCGACTACGGCCCCGACGCGACGAAGGCCGTCGCCCAGACCGCGGGCCGCGGCCCCATGGGCCTGGTGGAGTGGAACGCCATCAGCCTCGACGAGCCGCAGAACGCCGGCTGGCCGTACGTACACGCCGACAACCAGGCGTACAACGACTGGGACTTCGCCACGGCGACGCCGGGGGCGTTCTTCGACCCCGCCAACCTCAAGAACGAGTCGCGCTGGAACACCGGTCTCACCGACCTTCCTCCCGCGCAGCCCGCGACCCTCTGGTACGGCGACAACCCCGGCGACCAGCCGTGGGACGAACTGGTGAACTTCGGCGCGGGCAGCGGCCAGGGCCCGATGGGCGGACCCGTCTACCACTACGACGAGACGAACCCCTCGCCCACGAAGCTCCCCCAGCACTGGGACCGCAAGGCCTTCATGGGCGAGTTCTCGCAGGACTACATCGCCGCCTTCACGCTGGACTGGGACACCTTCGACGTCAGCGCGATCGAGGACTTCCTGCCCAACGCCGCGCTGAGCACCCTCGGCCAGCCGCCCCACGACAACCCCATGGACATGGAGATCGGGCCCGACGGCTCGATGTACGTGCTGGACTACGGTGACGGCTTCTTCCGCGCGAACCCCGATGCCGGTCTCTACCGCATCGACTACGTCGCCGGGAACAAGTCGCCCCAGGCGCGTTTCACCGCCACGCCCACCTCGTCGTCGCAGGCTCCCCTGACCGTCGAGTTCGACGCGTCGACCTCGACCGACCCCGACGCGGACACCCTCACCTACGAGTGGGACTTCGACGGCGACGGCACCTACGACGCCACCGGCGCGACCGCGTCGTACACGTACACCGAACTGGGCAACTACAGCGCCCGCCTGCGCGTGTCCGACCCGGGCGGACGCTTCGGCCTGACCTCGCGCACCATCTCGGTGGGCAACCAGGCGCCCGAGGTGACCGTGGCCTTCCCCGGCAACGGTGCGTTCTTCGACTGGGGTCAGGCGATCCCCTTCCAGGTCACGACGACGGATGCCGAGGACGGCGACGCCACGGAATGCTCGCGCGTGAGCTGGACCTACGGTCTCGGCCACGACGAGCACGCCCACCCCGAGGTCTCGGGCACGGGCTGCACGGGCGTCTTCCGCACCGACCCGAACTCGCCCGAGCACGGCCCCGGCGCCCTGCTGTACGGCGCGGTCGTGGTCACCTACACCGACGCGGGCGCCAACGGACTGCCGGCGGCCACGGGTGAGGCGACCGTTCGCCTGAACCCCAAGCTGCAGCAGGCCGAGCACGCGATCCGGCGCGAGGGCGTCACGGTCTACGCCGACGCCGACGCCTCGGGCGGCAACGCCGTCCGCGGCCTGGGAGCGGGCGACTACCTCGCCTACGACCCGGTGAACTTCGCCGGGATCGACGGTGCCGTGGTCCGCGCCAGCGGTGCGGGAGAAGTCCAGCTTCGTTGGGGAGCGGTCGACGCCGAGCCCTTCGCGACCGCGACCATCCCCGCGGGCAGCGGCTGGCAGGACGTCGAGGTCACCTTCGACGCCCCCGAGGGCTCCGGAGCGCTCTACGTCACCTCGGCCGACGAGCTCGCCGTCGACGCGCTGACCATGGTGGGCGACGGGGTCGGCGACGTCACGCCGCCGACGGTCGCACACACGCTGTCCCCCGCCACCCCGACGGGTGTCGGCGGCGTGTTCAACGAGCCGGTGCGCTTCGCGGTCCAGGCCGCGGACAACGGCACGCTCGCGAGCGTCGAGTACTCCCGCGACAACGGCGCGACCTGGATGACCCTCGCGGCGAACCAGCAGTACGGGGTGACGTTCGATCAGGACGGTGTCTACGACATCCGCTACCGGGCCACCGACACCGGCGGCAACGTCTCGGAGCTCGGTTCCGTGTCGTTCACGATCGACCTCGACGCTCCCAACGAGCCGACCGTCGACACCCGCACGCTCGTCTCGCTCGGCTCCCCGCGCGTCACCTACGGCGCCCCCGGCGACGCGACGGTGTCGGTGCGCGGAGAGGGCGGCGCCCCCACGGGCGAGGTCGTGCTCACCGTCGGCGAGACCGAACTCGGTCGCGCGACTCTGGACGCGGACGGCAACGCCGTCGTCGCCCTCCCGGCGGATCTCCCGGTCGGCACGCACACCCTGCGGGCCACCTACGGGGCCGACGAGACCTTCAAGGGATCGGCCGGCATCGGTCGTCTCACGGTCTCGCAGGCGAAGTCGACGACCTCGGTCGCCGTCTCGCCGACACCGGTCAAGCCCGCCGTGGCGGCCACCGCCACGGTCCAGGTGGCTTCGTCGACGGGCATCGTCCCGACCGGCGACGCCACGGTGACCATCCGCCGTAACAACGCGGTCGTCGCCACCCTCACCGGCACGCTCGGCGCAGACGGCACCGTCCAGGTGACCCTGCCCAAGCTCAGCGCGGAAGGCGCCTACCAGGTGCAGGCGTCGTACACCGGTTCGAGCGGGATCGCGAAGAGCAGCGGCAGCGCGAACCTGACCGTCAAGAAGTAACACCCGGGTGGGGGTCGCGCACCGCGGCCCCCACCACCCCCACGGTCGTCCCCGACCCCGGGGCGGACCCACCTCGAAGGAGAGTCATGAGTCACCACCACGACCACGCGCACCCCACGGTGTCGGATCGACCCATGAGCCGGCGTACCCTGCTCAAGGCCCTGGCGGCGTCGTCCGTCGCCGTCGGCATCGGCGCCGCCGCCATGCCCGCCGCCGCCTCGGCATCCACCGCTTTCGGCGCCCGCGCCGCGGCGGCCGCTCCCCCGGTCAGCGCCGGCAAGCGTCTCGTCCCCGTCAACCGCATCGGCATCCAGCTGTTCACCGTCCGCGACAAGGTCAGCTCGCTGGGCTTCCGCGCGGTGTTCGAGGAGCTGGCCCGCATCGGCTACTCGGAGATCGAGTTCGCGGGATACACGCAGGGAGGCGTCGGCGCCATCACCCCGCAGGAGATCCGTCAGCTGCTCGACGACAACGGCCTGCGCGCGACCGGCGCGCACGTCAACCTCACCCCGGCCAACATCGACCAGCAGCTCGAGATCGCGCACGTGCTGGGCATGCCGCACCTGGGGCAAGGCGGGCCGATCGCCGGCGGATACGGCGGCCCCCTCGCCAAGGATCCCTGGATGCAGGCCATCGGCACGTGGAACCAGATGGGCGAGAAGGGTCGCGCTGCGGGCATCAAGCTCTACCTGCACAACCACGCCCAGGAATGGGGTTTCACGACCGACACGAACGAGCGCATCTACGACCTGTACTGGGCGAACCTGAACCCCGAGACGGTGTTCTTCGAGATGGACGTCTACTGGGCGCACGTCGGAAAGCACCTGTACCCGGGGTTCGAGCCGATCGACTACATCAAGCGCGACCCCCGCCGCTTCCCGATCCTGCATCTCAAGGACGGCAAGCTCAACCCGAGCAGCGCCAACGGCTACGACATCGTCGAGTTCGGCGCCGGGAACATCGATTACACGGCGTTCCTGTCGCAGCTGCGCGACCGCGGCCAGCGCTTCGGCATGTTCGAACAGGACAACGCCTCCACGGTGCCGGTCAACCCCGGGGACTCGCTCGCCAACGCCGACCGCAGCTACGACAACATCGCAGCCCTGCGCGGCTGAGCGACGAGGAAGAACCGATGAACAGAATCACGAAACTGACCACCGTCGGCCTCCTCGTCATCGGGGGCAGCGTCGTCGCCGTGCCCGCGTACGCGGCCGACCTCACCTGCACCGACGACCTGGGCAGCCAGAGCGTCTCGGGCAACCTGATCGTCCCCGGCGGCGCGGACTGCGTCCTCGGCGGGGCGACCGTCGAGGGCGACATCGTCGTCGAGGCGGGCGGATGGCTGGATGCCACCTCGGTCACCGTCACGGGAGACGTCGTCGCCACCGACGCGTACGGCGTCTCGCTCGACGGCACGAGCGTGGCCGGCGACATCAGCGCGTACTCCGCCGACACCACCGTGGGATTCCTCTACGTCAACGACCTGAAGGTCGGGGGCTCGGTGGAAGCCGGCGGCATCGACGTGGAGGTCGTCGACAGCGCCATCTCGGGCTCGCTGCTCACGCAGCAGGCCACCTACGTCGACATCGTGCGCACCTCGGTGGGCGCTGACGTGTCGGTCGACGGCTCGGGCTGGGGCGTGTCGATGACCGGGGCCGTCGTCAAGGGCGACGTCACCGTGAGCGGCAGCTCGCGCGACGTGCTCATCGGCGCCACCGCCGACGGTGGTTCCGACGCGTTCGCCAACTCGATCGGCGGGGGCCTGTCCCTCACCGGGAACACCGCGAACCTGCGCGTGGCGAACACCACGGTGTTCGGCGCTCTCGCTCTCGACGGGAACTCCCCGGCGGCCGCGTTCGGTGCGGGCGTCCGTGCCGGCTCAACCACGGGCGACTACACGGGCGAGGCGCCGACCGCTCCTCCCACGGGCGACCAGTCGATCGCCGTGACCGTCCCCGACCAGGGTTCGGGCGAGCTCACCTGGTCGATCGAGGGCACCTCGCGCCTGGTCGACCTGGGAGTTGCGACCGAGAACCTCGACCACTACGCGGCATCCGGTGAGATCGTGCCGATCCGCGTGCAGGACACCCGGGCCGGCAACCCCGGGTGGTCGCTGACCGCACAGGTGTCGAACTTCACCGCCGGAGGCCAGGAGGTGTCGAGCAAGTACCTCGGCTGGACGCCCGAGGTCCTCGAGACGCAGGGCGGCGCCGTCGCCGGCGCTCCCGTGCCCTCCGGTTTCGACAGCGGCCAGGGCCTGTCGGTCGCGCGGACCCTCGCGCAGGCGAACGACGGCCACGAGCGCGGCTCCTCGCTCGTGGGCGCCGACCTGGATCTCAAGCTCCCGCTCGAGACCCCCCGCGGCACCTACACCGCGACCGTGACGCTGACCGCCCTCAGCTGATCCCCCATCCCGTCGGGGTCGCGCTCCTCGAGAGCGTGGCCCCGACGGGACCCCTCCACACGAAAGCCACGCCCATGTCCCAGGCGAAGACCTCCCCCCGTCCCCTCCGTACTCTCGTCTCGTTCCTCGCCGGCCTCGCGCTGTTGCTGGGCACCCCCGTCGCCGCCACCGCGGCCGCCGCTCCTTCCGCCGAGACCACGGTGACGTGGAGCGTCAAACCCGCCGACACCGCTCAGGGGCGCGACCGGCCCAACTACGCCTACGACCTCCTCCCGGGCGGCACCGTTGGCGATGCCCTGTACGTCGCCAATCGCAGCTCCCAGCCGATCACCCTGCGCGTCTACGCCGCCGACGGCTTCCTCACCGAAGACGGAGCCCTCGACATCCTCGCCGGAGGCGTGGAGTCCACCGACCTCGGCAGCTGGGTCTCGATCGACTCGTCCGAGCTCACGCTCGACAGCGGCGCGAGCGCCGAGGTCCCCTTCACCGTCGTCGTCCCGGCCGACGCGGCCCCCGGCGATTATGCGGCCGGCATCGTGGCATCCATGCTCGTGACGGCCGACAACGGCACCGTCACCGAACGCCGCCTGGGCTCGCGCGTGCACCTGCGCGTGCAGGGCGACCTCGCACCCGCGCTGGCCGTGGACGACGTCGTCGTCGACTACCACGGCACCGCGAACCCCGCCGAGACGGGATCCGCGACCGTCAGTTACACCCTCACCAACACCGGCAACACGCGGCTCGACCCCGACGTCGAGGTCGCCCTGGGCGGACCCTTCGGCTGGGCGGGCGTGACCGCGGCCGACGACGCCCCCGAACTACTCCCCGGCAGCTCGCTGCAGCGCACCGTCGAGGTTGCCGGAGTGGTCCCCCTCGTGCTGCTGTCGGCCGAGGTGACGGCCACCTCGCAGGTGGTCTCGCGGACGCTGGCCGGCGCCGAGCCCTCGACCCTCGACCCGCTCGTGTCGCAGGCCGCCGCCGCCACCGCCGCCGTGCCGTGGACCGCGCTCGCGATCCTCGCCGCGATCGCCCTGCTCGTGGCCTGGCGCATCGTCGCCGCGCGACGACGCAAGGCCGCTCACGCGCGCGAGATCGCCGCCGCGGTGGCCGCCGCGCGAGCGGATGCCGAGGGGGCGGACGCCGAGTCGGGTGGATCGGATGCCGGGTCGGGCGGATCGGATGCCGGGTCGGGCGGATCGGACGCCGGGTCGGGCGGATCGGACGCCGGGTCGGGCGGATCGGACGCCGGGTCGGGCGGATCGGACGCCGGGTCGAGTGGATCGGGTGCCGGGTCGGGTGGATCGGATGCCGGGCGAGAGCGGGTGCCCGCCGGGGCCGGCGCCGACCCTGGTACGCCGGACGCCGCCACATCCGCATCCACCACGCGCGCCTCGCGCCGCTCCCCCTGAGACCCGCTCGCGGCGTGGAGAGGGACACTCCGCGCCGCGAGCGACCGCCCGACATCTCCGGCAAACACGGTGAGCCCACCGGCGGAAAACATCACGACGCACCGGACACCCGGCATCCCAAACCGGCATGTCGAACAAACACTCCGCCGTTAGGTACGGACGCCCGGCCCGCAGGTCGTACCGGCCCCGGCGACCACACCGAGCCCACCGGCGGAAAACATCGCGGCGCGCCGGGCACCCGGCATCCCGAACCGGCATGTCGAACAAACACTCCGCCGTTGGGTGCGGGCGCCGGGCCCGCAGGTCGCGCCGGCCCACCCGGCGACCACTGAGACCGACGGCTCGCGGGTCACCCGACTCTCCCAGCCGACCGTGGAAGCCAAACCGACCCCAACGGCGGAAAGCGACGCGACGCGCCGGGTACCCGGCATCCCGAACCGGCGTGTCGAACAAACACTCCGCCGTGAGGTACGGGCGCCGGGACCGCAGGTTGTACCGGCCCCGGCGACCACGGCTAGCCCAACGGCGGAAACCATCACGACGCGCCGGGCACCCGGCATCCAAAACCGGCGTGTCGTGGGAGCACTCCGCCGTTAGGTACGGACGCCTGGCCCGCAGGTCGCCCCGGCCCCGGCGACCGCCGAGACCGACGGCTCGCGGGTCACCCGACTCTCCCAGACGGCTGCGGAGAGGAACACCGACCCCAACGGCGGAGAGCAACGCGGCGCGCCGGGTACCCGGCATCCCGAACCGGCGTGTCAAGCAAACACTCCGCCGTTAGGTACGGGCGCCGGGCCCGCAGGTTGTACCGGCCCTGGCGACCACGGTGAGCCCACCGGCGGAAAACATCACGACGCACCGGGCACCCGGCATCCCGAACCGGCATGTCGAGCCAACACTCCGCCGTCGGGTACGCGCGCCGAGCCCGGCCGCGACCCCCGCCCGCGGCGGGTCAGGCGCGCAGGAACGCGGCGTTCAGCGACTCGGGGGCGAGGGCGTGCTCGACGGCGAGCATGCTCGCGCCGATCACCGCGGCCTTCTCGGCGGCCACCGACTGCACGATCGACAGGTACTCGGTGGCCAGGGGCGTGGAGCGTGTGTAGACGACCTCGCGAACACCCGCGATGAGGTGCTCGCCGACGCGGGCCATGGAGCCGCCGATGGCGATGACCGAGGGGTTCATGAGGCTCACGCACGTGGTGAGCACCTCGCCGATGTCGCGGCCCGCCTGACGCACGGCCTGGATCGCGTCGATGTTGCCGCGCTTGACGAGGTCGACCACGTCGGAGCCGGTGTGGGCCTCGATCCCCTGCGCGCGCAGGGCACGGGCGATCGCGGGGCCGGATGCCAGGGCCTCGAGGCACCCGCGGTTGCCGCACTGGCACGGGATGTCGGCGCCGCGCGCGACCTGGACGTGGCCGATGTCGCCGGCGATGCCCTGGGCACCGCGCTGAAGGCGGCCGTCGGAGATGATGCCGGTGCCGATGCCGGTCGCCACCTTCACGAACATGAAGTGGTCGACGGCGGGCCAGGCGATGCTGCGCTCGCCCAGGGCCATGATGTTGACGTCGTTGTCGACGAGGACCGGGACGGGCATGTGCTGGTAGATCCAGCCGGGGATGTCGAAGCGGTCCCACCCGGGCATGATCGGCGGGTTCACCGGCTGGCCGGTGGAGTGCTCGACGGGGCCGGGGACGCCGATGCCCATGGCGGCGACGTCGGTGGTCGAGCGTCCGGATTCGGACAGCAGCGCCAGGGCGGTCTCGACGAGCCAGGTCAGCACGGGCTCGGGGCCCGTGGCGATGTCGATCTCGCCGGTGCGCTCGCTGAGCACCTTGCCGGTGAGATCGGCGATCGCGACCGTGGCGTGCGACGCGCCGAGGTCGACGGCCACGACGACCTTGGCGGCGGGGTTGATGGCGAACTGCGACGGGGGACGCCCGCCGGTGGACACGGCGTCGGCGACCGGGGTGATGAGGCCCATCCGCATGAGCTCGTCGACACGGACGGCGACCGTCGATCGGGCGAGCCCGGTCGACTTGGCCAGTTCCGCACGCGTACGCGGTACGCCGTCTCGCAGCAGCTGGAACAACTGGCTCACGCCGTTGACCGACTGCACCGAATCTGTCGTCATCCTCTTCACGCCCTCAGTACACCATTAGTAGCAATGCATTCCATCCACTTACGGACGGCGGCTACGCGAATCACGCAGCCGCCGTCGGCACAAGGGGTCGTCAGCCCCGCCCCGGCGGGCGGGAGAAGCGCTGCTGCAGGAGCACCGCGACCACGATGATGACACCTTTCGCCACCGCCTGGACGGAAGACGAGAGATTGTTCTGGATGAACACGTTGGACAGCGTCGCGAAGATGAGGACGCCGAACACCGTACCGGTGATCGTGCCCCGGCCGCCGACGAGCAGCGTGCCGCCCACGACGACCGCCGCGATGGCATCCAATTCGTAGAGCTGACCGTGCGTCGACGTGCCGGCCGTGGTGCGGCCGAGGATCATAACGGCCGCGATGCCGGCGCACAACCCCGTGATGGCGTAGAGCCACATCGTGTGGCGGCGCACGTCGATGCCGGCGAGGCGCGCGGCCTCGCGGTTGCCGCCGACGGCGACCGTGCGTCGACCGAACGTGGTGCGGTTGAGCAGCACCCAGCCCAGGGCCGCGACGATCGCGAAGATCCAGATGAGGATGTCGACGCCGAGGATGTCGGCGTTCATGAAGGTGATGAAGCCGCGGTCCTGCACGACGAGCGTGCGACGCTCGGCGAGGATCTCGGCGAGGCCCCGAGCGCCCACGAGCATGGCGAGGGTGGCCATGAAGGCCACGACGTTGCCGTAGGCGATGACGATGCCGTTGATCAGGCCCGCGCCCACGCCCACCGCGAGAGCGATGACGACCATGACGCTCCAGTGCAGGTTGTCGGCGAGATCCTGCACGGCGGCGAGGGTGGCCACGACCGAGGCCAGGCCCATGACCGAGCCGACCGACAGGTCGATGCCGCCGGCGATGATCACGAGGGTCATGCCGATGCTGATCACGCCGATGATCGAGGCCTGGCGGAGGATGACGAGCAGGTTGTCGACGCTCGTGAACGAACCGGGGGCGGTGATCGCGCCGACGACGACGATCACGAGCAGGGCGACGACGAGGCCGATGTTTCGACCGGCCGAACCGGAGAGGAAGCGGCGCCAGGCCGGCGCGGGAGCCGGGGCCGCGACGGCCCCGGCCTCTGTGGGGACCGTGCGTGCACGGGTCGGGGTGGTCGGCTCGCTCACGCGGCGGATCCTTTCATGACGAGATCGAGCACACCGTGCTCGTCGATCTGGTGGGAGGGGAGGGTGCGCAGAATCCGGCCGTCGGCGACGACGAGGACGACATCGGCGAGGCCGAGCACCTCTTCGATCTCGCTCGAGACGACGACGACGGCGTTGCCGGCGGCGGCGAGATCGCGGATGAGGGCGTAGATCTCGGCGCGAGCGCCGACGTCGACGCCGCGGGTGGGTTCATCGAGCAGCAGCACCTCGGTGCCGTGCACGAGCCAGCGGGCGAGCAGGATCTTCTGCTGGTTGCCGCCCGAGAGGGTTCGGGCGGGCCGATCGGGATCGGCGGGGCGCAGCTCGAAGGCGTCGATCTGCTCGCGCGCGACCTTGCGCGCCGCGCGGTCGTCGAGGAACCCGCCCTTGGCGAAGCGTTTCATCGAGGCGAGGGCGATGTTGACGAAGATCGGCTCGTCGAGCACGAGCCCCTGGCTCTTGCGCTCCTCGGGAGACAGCCCGATGCCCGCCCCGACGGCGGCGCGGACGGACCCGCGCGGCAGCACCTTCTCGCGCACGCGGACCGAGCCGGCGCTCGAGCGGCGGGCTCCGTAGACGGTCTCGAGGATCTCCGACCGGCCCGATCCGACGAGTCCCGCCAACCCCACGACCTCGCCGGCGCGCACCGAGAACGACACGTCGGAGAAGACCCCGTCGAGTCCGAGTCCCTGCACGTCGAGCACGACGGGTGCATCGGATGCCACGGGCACCCGCTCCGGGAAGACGTTCGCGACCTCGCGCCCGGTCATGAGCCGGATGAGTTCGGCCTTCGGGGTGTCGGCGGCGGAGAGGCCGACCGCGGTCGTACGGCCGTCCTTCAGAACGGTGATGCGGTCGCCGATCTCGCGGATCTCCTCGAGCCGGTGCGTGATGTAGACGACGGCGATGCCCGCCGCGGTGAGCTCCCGCACGACCGCGAAGAGGTTCTTGACCTCTTCGGTGTCGAGCACGGCGGAGGGCTCGTCCATGATGATCAGCTTGATGTCGTGCGACAGGGCGCGCGCCATGCTCACGATCTGCTTGTTCGCGGCGCTGAGCGAGCCGACCTCGGTGTTCGGCGAGAGGTTGGCGTGGCCGAGTCGGCGAAGGAGCTCTTTCGTCTGACGGGCCGCCTCGGCGCGCTGGGTGAAACCGCCGCGCGCGAGCTCGTGCCCGAGGAAGATGTTCTCGGCGATCGTCAGGCCGTCGACGACGTCGAGCTCCTGGTACATCGTGGCGATCCCGAGCTCGATGGCCGCGTCGGGATCGGCGATCTCGACGTTCTCGCCGAGCCAGACGATCTCACCCTCGTCGGGGCGGTGAACGCCCGCGAGCGTCTTGATGAGAGTCGACTTGCCCGCGCCGTTCTGGCCCAGCACGCAGTGCACCTCTCCGGCGACGATGTCGAGATCGACACCGCGCAGGGCGCGGACGCCGGCGAAGGACTTGGTCACGCCTCGGACGGTGAGTAATGACGACTGATGGTCAACTTTGATCACGCGGCGAACATAACACGCCGCCTCATCGTCGCGCGACCCGTGTTCCGACCGAAAGCAGGCGGCCGCCTCCCGCGCGCACGCGAGCGCTCTTCGGGCACAACGGCTCGCCAGTGGTACTTATGCGGATCAAAAAACAAAAGATGCTCGCCAGGACGACACTTCTGCTAGCGTGAGCCGCGTCAGAGTGGACCCCTCTTTCCGGAGTGACCCGGGGCCGCGATGACCCCAGCTGCATCACATTTCAAGGAGGAAACATGCGCTCACAGTGGAAGTCGCGTTCGCGACTCGTCCTGACCGGCATCGCCGTCATCGCCTCGGTCGGCCTGCTCGCCGGTTGCACCGGTTCGGGCGGCGACAACGAGGACATCGTCGGCCAGGGCACCACGACCGAGGAGAACGCCGCCGCCGGTGACACCGTCACCATCGGCTTCTCCGGCCCCGCCGCCGACCACGGTTGGCTCGGCGCCATCAACTCCGGCGCACTCGCCGCCGCCGAGAGCTTCCCCGACGTCGACCTGAAGGTCGCCGAGGGCACCAACGACGTCAACGCGCAGATCGCCGCCGTCGAGACCTTCATCAACGACGGCGTGGATGCCATCGTGCTGCTGCCCAGCGACGGCGCCGCCCTGACCGAGGTCGCGATCAAGGCGATGAACGCGGGCATCCCCGTCATCAACGTCGACCGCGAGTTCTCGAGCCCCTTCGCCGCCCGTTCGACGATCCTCGGCGACAACTACGGCATGGGCGTCAGCGCCGGCACCTACATCTGCTCGCAGCTCGAGGGCAACAGCAACGCCATCGTGGGCGAGATCGCGGGCATCGACTCGCTACCGCTCACGCAGGACCGCTCGGCGGGCTTCGCCGACGCCCTGTCGGACTGCGGCCTGAAGGTCGGCCCCCGCGTCGCCGCGGACTTCACCGTGCAGGGCGGCGAGGCCTCGACCTCGCAGCTGCTGTCGGCCAACCCCAAGATCGACGCCATCTGGAACCACGACGACGACCAGGGCATCGGCGTGCTCGCCGCCGTCACGGCGGCCGGTCGCGACGAGTTCATCATGGTCGGCGGTGCGGGCAGCCGCAACGCCATGGAGTCCATCCAGGCCGACGACAGCGTCCTCAAGGCGACGG
Organism: Microbacterium sp. SORGH_AS_0454; assembly: GCF_031453395.1. Lineage (NCBI taxonomy): Bacteria > Bacillati > Actinomycetota > Actinomycetes > Micrococcales > Microbacteriaceae > Microbacterium > Microbacterium sp. SORGH_AS_0454. Next base: position 930,783 of record NZ_JAVIYS010000001.1, read on the forward strand.
TGATCTACCCGTCGACGCAGGCCGCCGACGGCATCGCGCTGGCACGCCTGATCGCCCAGGGCAAGACCGCGGGAGACCTCATCACCCCCAGCGTTCCCAACCGCATCGTGCTGGACGCCCCCGTGGTGACGAAGGACAACGTCGCGTCCTTCATCGACCTCTCGTTCCAGTCCTGACCCGGTCCGGGGCGCCCGCGTTCGTCGCGGGCGCCCCGTCCCTCGTCCCCCCACAGAAAGACGTCATCGTGACCCAGCCCCTTCGCATCGCCATGATCGGTGCGGGATTCATGGGCGCCGCGCATTCCCAGGGATGGCGCGTCGCCCCTCGTTTCTTCGACCTCCCCCTCGCCCCCGAGATGAGCGTGCTCGTCGGGCGCGACGCCGCCCGCACGGAAACGGCCGCCGACACCTGGGGATGGCGAGAGAGTGCGACCGATTGGCGCGAGGTCATCCACCGCTCCGACATCGACGTCGTCGACATCGTGACCCCCGGCGACTCGCACGCCGAGATCGCCATCGCCGCCCTCGCCGCCGGCAAGCACGTGCTGTGCGAGAAGCCCCTCGCCAACACCGTCGACGAAGCCCGCCGAATGGCCGAGGCCGCCGCGGCCGCCTCCGCCAGCGGCATCCGATCGATGGTCGGCTTCACCTACCGACGCCTGCCCGCCACGACCTTCGCCCGCGATCTCATCACCGCCGGCCGTCTCGGCGACATCCGCCAGGTGCGCGCCGAGTACCTGCAGGACTGGCTGAGCGACGCCGAGGCCCCGCTCACGTGGCGCCTGCAGAAGGACCGCGCCGGCTCCGGCGCCCTCGGCGACATCGGAGCTCACGCCGTCGACCTCACCGAGTTCATGACCGGGCAGCGCGTGGTCCGCGTCGCCGGCATCCTCGAGACGATCGTCGCCCAGCGTCCCGTCCTCGCTTCCGCGTCCGGGCTCTCCGGTTCCGCCGGCACCGAGCGCGGAGCCGTCACCGTCGACGATCTCGCTCTGTTCACCGGCCGTCTCGAGAGCGGCGCCCTCGCCTCGTTCGAGGCCTCGCGCTTCCGCCTGGGTCGCAAGAACGCTCTGCGCATCGAGATCTCCGGCTCCCTCGGCTCGCTGTCGTTCGACCTCGAGAGCCCCAACGAACTGCAGTTCTACGACGCGACGGCCTCCGCCGCCGAACAGGGCTTCCGCCGGATCCTCGTGACCGAGCCCGAGCACCCCTACGTCGCCGCGTGGTGGCCGACCGGCCACATGCTCGGCTACGAGCACGGGTTCTCGCACCAGGCGAAGGACTTCGTCGAGGCGGTCGCCGCGGGCACCGCACCCACCCCGTCCTTCGCGGACGGCCTGCACGTGCAGGAGGTGCTCGACGCCGTCGCGCGCAGCTCCGAGGGCGAGGGCGTGTGGACCGGGGTCGACGCCGATCTCGCCGCCGCCCCTGCCGCAGACCGCGCCTTCGCGGCATCCTGAACCCGATCCCGTACCCGCACCGACGAAAGGACGACGCGATGACGCGACCGATCACGCTCTTCACCGGCCAGTGGGCCGACCTGCCCTTCGAGGAGGTGGCCCGCCTCGCCGGAGAGTGGGGCTACGACGGCCTCGAGATCGCCTGCTGGGGAGACCACCTCGACCCCTGGCGCTGGGACGACGAGGCCTACGTGCAGGGCAGGCTCGACATCCTCGAACGCAACGGGCTGAAGGTCTGGACCATCTCGAACCACCTCAAAGGGGCAGGTCGTCTGCGACGATCCCATCGATCAGCGACACCGCGACATCGTGTCCGACCGGGTGTGGGGCGACGGCGACCCCGAGGGCGTGCGCCAGCGTGCCGCACAAGAGCTGAAGAACACCGCGCGCCTCGCCGCGAAGCTGGGCGTGAAGACGGTCACGGGCTTCACGGGATCGAGCATCTGGAAGTACGTCGCGATGTTCCCGCCCGCCACCGAGGAGATGGTGGATGCCGGTTACCAGGACTTCGCGGACCGCTGGAATCCGATCCTCGACGTGTTCGACGAGGTCGGCGTGCGCTTCGCCCACGAGGTACACCCCTCGGAGATCGCCTACGACTACTGGACGACGAAGCGCGCGCTCGAAGCCATCGGCCACCGCGCGGCGTTCGGGCTGAACTGGGACCCCTCGCACATGGTGTGGCAGGACATCGACCCGGTCGCGTTCCTGTGGGACTTCCAGGACAAGATCTTCCACGTGCACTGCAAGGACACCAAGAAGCGACTGGGCAACGGCCGCAACGGCCGACTGTCGTCGCATCTGCCGTGGGCCGACCCGCGCCGCGGCTGGGACTTCATCTCGACCGGCCACGGCGACGTGCCCTGGGAAGACGCGTTCCGCATGCTGAACGCGATCGGCTACGACGGTCCGCTGTCGGTCGAGTGGGAGGACGCGGGCATGGACCGCCTGGTCGGAGCGCCCGAGGCGCTCGGCTTCGTGCGGAAGCTGTCGTCGTACGAGCCGTCGGGGGCGGCGTTCGACGCGGCGTTCAGCCAGCGCTGATCCGGGGGGATCGGTCGGAAGCGAAACGAGGGGCCGGATGCCATGGCATCCGGCCCCTCCGCATGTGCGGGCCGTGACCTTCATCGAGGGCGGGGGCGGCCGGGTCGCGCGTCACCAGAACAGGGGGATGCCACCAGAACAGGCCACAACCGCTCAGAACGGCCTGTTCTCGGCGCATCCCCTGTTCTCGACGCACCGCCCGCGGCGCACCCTGCGCGAGACGCACCGCCCGCGGCGCAGGCAACGCCCGTGCCAGACGCCGAGCCTGCGTCCGACGCCGCCCCCGTGTCAGACGCCGAGGCCGCGCAGCACGAGGTCGCGCACGCCCGCGGCGGGCAGCGACTCGGCGTCGGGCAGCAGGCCGGCGTCGCTCGTGACGAGCATCGGCCCGTCGCGCCGCGACGACGACAGGCGCCCGTGCGTTCCGCGCACGCACGACGGGTCGAGCGGCACCGTGCTCATGGCGTAGCGCAGGCCCAGTTTCTTCTTCACCAGGTTCGCCCCGGCTTTGGCCTTCGCGAGCCGGTCGGCGGGGTCGAAGAACAGCTCGGCGGGGTCGTAGCCCGGCTTGCGGTGGATGTCGACGCCCCGCGCGTACTCGGGCGCACGCTCGTCGTCGAGCCAGAAGTAGTAGGTGAACCACGCCCCGGGCTCGGCCACCACGACCAGTTCGCCGGAGCGCTCGTGATCCAGGCCGTACCGCGCCTGCGCGTCGCGGTCGAGCACCTCGTCGACGCCCTCGAGCCCGCGCAGCAGCGCCGTGACGCGAGGGAGGTCGGCGGCATCCGGAACGTAGACGTGGGCCACCTGGTGGTCGGCGACGGCGAAGGCGCGCGAGGTCCACGGGTCGAGCTGTTCGCGGCCGTCCTGCACGTAGACCTCGAGCAGGCCCCCGCGGCGGAGGGCACGGTTGATGTCGACCGGACGGGATGCCTGCTCGATGCCGTACTCCGACACCGCGACGATCGTGTACCCGCGGTCGGCCGCGTCGTCGAGCAACGGGGTGATCGCGTCGTCGAGCTCGCGGGCCGCGTGGTCGGCCTGGGGGCCGTTCGGTCCGAAGCGCTGCAGGTCGTAGTCGAGGTGCGGCAGGTACGCCATCGCCAGGTCGGGCGCCGGGCCCCACCGCTCGGTGATCACGCCCCGGGTCGCTTCGGCCAGCCACGCGCTGCTCCGGATGGTCGCGGTCGGACCCCAGTACTGGAACAGCGGGAACTCCCCCAGCGCCCCGACGAGCTGGTCGTGCAGGGTGGCCGGTCGCACGTAGGCGTCGGGGCTCTTCCGCCCGTCGGCGTGGTAGATCGGGCGCGGCGTCACGGTGATGTCGGTCGTCGCTCCCATCGCGAACCACCAGCCGAGGTTCGCGGTCCTCAGCTCGGGGCGCGAGCGGCGGGCGGTCTCCCACACCTTCTCGCCCGCGACGAGCCTGTTGTGCTGGCGCCAGAGCAGGGGGTCGCCGAGACCGCGGAAGTACCAGCCGTTGCCCACGATCCCGTGCTCGCGGGGCATCGTGCCGGTGAGCATCGTCGATTGCACACTGCACGTGACGGCCGGGAGGATCGTGTCGAGTCCCAGGTGCCCGCCGGAGCGGCCCAGGGCGGAGAGCCGGGGCATCGCCGAGAGCGCGCGCGGGGTCAGCCCCACGATGTCCAGCAGCAGAACCTTGCTCACGCGCGGATCCTTTCGTCGATCGCGGATGCCGGGACCCCGGCGAGAGCGCGGGGAAGATGCGTGTGCGCCCAGCGCAGTTCGGCCGCGATCCCGCTGACGAGCGTTTCGGGCTGCAGTTCGCGGGGCAGCACCGACCAGGTGTAGGTCTCGACGTCGAGGTGGGCGTCACCGCCGCCGGGGGCCTCGAGGACAGCGTCGATCGCGGCGAGCAGCACCTCGGTCGTGGCGCGCAGCGGCCCTGCGGGCCGGGCGTGCAGGGGGATGTGGACGTGCACACGCCAGGGGCGGTCGGTCGGCCACGGCTCGGCGGCATCGAGCACCTCGGGCAGGTCGTCGGCCCGTCGCGTGCCCCCGGCCTCGCGCACCTGGTGCACGTAGCGCTCCTCGGCGAAGGGCCGCAACGCCTCGATCGTGCGCGGGTCGGCGGGGTCAGGCACCTCGAGGGCGACCGAGGCCTGCACCTTGACGATCCGGATGCCGGCGGCGGTGGCCGCGGCGACCGCTCCGGCGGGGTCGGCGAACGAGACGGCGAGGTGGCAGGTGTCGAGGCACAGCCCGAGGCGCCCCTCGTGCGTGAGGTGCGGGCGCGCGTCGAGCCACGCGATCACGTCGGCGACGTCGTCGAGGATGCAGCCGGGCTCGGGCTCGATCGCGACGCGCACGGTGCGGCCGGTCTCGCGTTCGAGGGCGGCGAGGCCCTCGACCAGCCGCTCCAGGTTGTCATCCGCGGCGCGGTCGGCCGCGGCATCCCACCCTGCTCTCCACCCGAGCGGGAGCGTCGAGATGCTCCCCTCGCCCCCGTCGGGGAGCAGGGCCGCGAGGGCGCGCGCGCAGTCCAGCGTGTACCGCAGCCGCTCGGGCGTGGTCCAGTCGGGGCGGTAGACCGCGAGCTTGACGACATCATCGTGGAAACCGCGGTACGGGAAGGCGTTCACGGTCCGCAGCTCCAGACCGTTGCGCTCGAGGGCGTCGGCGAGAACCGCCCGTGCCTGCGGATCGCCGGAGAGGACGGACGCCACCTCCACCGGCATCCACAGTCCGACGCCGAGGCGGTCGAGACCCGCCGCCCGCCGGATCGGGCCCGCGTGCTCGTCGAGCTGGCGGACGATGCCGTCGAGGTCTTCGGCGGGGTGGACGTTGGTGCAGTACGACAGCTCCACTCTCACACCCCCGGGCGCGACGCCGTGCCGCGCAGCACCGAGTTGCCCTCGAACAGATCGGGGCCCTGGCTCGCGGGGGCGAAGCCCTCGATCGGATCGGTGCTCACGCGGCCGCTCTGCGCGTAGAAGTCGCGGGGGTTGCGCCACAGGATCCGGTCGACGTCGTCGTCGCTGAAACCGGCGTCGAGCATCGCCAGGCCCGTCTTGGCGGTCTTGAGCGGGTCTGAGCGGCCCCAGTCCGCCGCGGAGTTGACGATGACGCGGTCGAGGCCGATGCGCTGCATGATCGCGACCACGCGTTGCTCGTCCATCTTCGTGTCGGGATAGATGGAGAAACCCATCCAGGCGCCGCTGTCGGCGACCGCGTCGACGCAGGTCTCGTTGAGGTGATCGACGAGCACGTGCTGCATCGGGATGCCGGACTCGGCGACCACGTCCAGCGTGCGCTGCGTGCCCACGGTCTTGTCGCGGTGCGGGGTGTGGACGAGAACGGGGAGCTCGAACTCGATGCCGAGGGCGAGGTGCTGGCGGAGGATCTCGTCCTCCTCGGGGGTCATCGAGTCGTACCCGGTCTCTCCCACCGCCACGACCCCGTCCTTGGCGAGGTAGGTCGGCAGCTCGGCCATCACCTCGCGGCAGCGCGCGTCGTTCGCCTCTTTCGGGTTCAACGCGATCGTGCAGTGGTGGCGGATGCCGAACTGCGCGGCGCGGAACCTCTCCCACCCGATCAGGGCGTCGAAGTAGTCGAGGAACGACCCCACGCTCGTGCGCGGCTGGCCCAGCCAGAACGCCGGTTCGACCAGCGCGCGCACGCCCGCCTCATACATGGCCTCGTAGTCGTCGGTGGTGCGCGCCGACATGTGGATGTGGGGGTCGAAGATGCCGCATGTCAGGCCCTTTCGCGAGCACGGAGGAGAGAGAGGTCGTCGGGCACGGGCCGGCCCGCGGCGCGGCGCTCGGTGGCGAAGCGCTCGGCCATCGCGGCGAGCTCGTCGTCGGCGCGGGCGCCGAGGCCCGAGACGACGGAGAGGGGGATGCCGAGGAACACGCACTTCAGCACGCCGTGACGCCACGCGTGGTCGTCGAGGTGCTCGGCGGCGAAGCGTCCGAGAGCGGCCGCGACCAGCCGCGTGTCGTTGGCGCGCAGGGCGTCGACGACCAGCTCGAGACCGGCCTCGCGCCAGGGGGCCGGGGGTGCCTCGATCGCGTCGAGCCCTCGCAGCACGCCCCGGCGCTCGGCGTCGTCGCCGCGGCGGTACAGCGCGAGCACCACGGCGGGGTCGGCCCCGCTGTCGGCCAGGGCCGCGACGATGGCCGCGCGGGCGGCGTCGTCGGCGCTCGGCGCGAAGGGCTCGGCGGAGGAGGGAGCGCGCCCCACCTCGCGGCCCGCCGAGGCGAACAGGCGCGGCGCACGAGTGGCATCCGTCCGCACCTGCTCGACCGCGCGGGTGGTCCAGGGGTGCGGTACCGGGGTCGCGGGGGCGCTCGACCCGGGAACGGAGGATGCCACGGGGGTGCCGGGTCCTCCCCCTGCGGGTTCTCCTCCTCCCGCGGGCCCCGCGGACGTCGTGCGCTCCGCCGCCGCCACCAACGCGGCCATGCTCGCGCGGGCCAGCTCGGGCGCTGCGTGCGCGTGCCGCGGCAGCTCGACCGCGACCACCCCGGTGTAGTCGATCTCGCGCAGCGCCGAGAGGGCGGCATCCAGGTCGAGCTCCCCCTCGCCGAAGGGCAGGTGCTCGTGCGCCGCGGGCAGCATGTCGTCGGCCTGCACGTTGCGCAGCAGGGCGCCCGCCGCGCGCAGGGCGCCGACCACTCCCTCGGGCTCGACGACCACGCAGTGGCCGAGATCGACGGTGAGGCCCAGGTTCTCGGGGTGGCCGAGGCGGGCGCGGAGCGCGAGGGCGTCGGCCACGGTCTCGATGAGCATGCCGGGCTCGGGCTCGAGGGCGAGGGCGACGCCGGAGTCGGCGGCGAACGCGGCGAGCTCGAGAAGACGCTCCTCGAGCAGGACGCGCGCCTGATCGACCGAGACGTCGTCGGGCACGACTCCGCTCCAGATCGACACGCAGTCGGCGCCCAGGATCGCGGCGATCTCGACGGCACGGCGCAGGAACGCCAGGCGCGGCCCGGCCTCACGGTCGACGAGGGTCGGGCGGTGCTTGCGCAGCGGGTCGAGCAGGTAGCGGGCTCCCGTCTCGACCACCACGCGCAGGCCGCGGCGGCGCAGGTCTGCGGCGAGCGCCTCGGTCTGCGCGCGCCAATCGGCGGCGAAGGGGTCGAGGTGCGGGTGGCCGAGGGTCAGCGCGACCGCGCCGTAGCCGTGGTGCTGCAGCACGTCGAGGGCGGCGGGCAGCGGGTGGTCGGTGAAGCCGTTGGTGCCGTAACCCCAGGTCCAGCTCATGTGATGTCTCCCCTCGATCGGCGGCGGCCGAGCCAGCGGCCGAGAGTCTCGACGCCCAGCAGGGCGGCGGTCGCCGGCGGCGAACCCGCACGGGCGGCGAGGGCCGACTGCAGGGGGACGACCGCGCGGATGCCGGAGCGGGTGGCGTCTCGCGCCTCGGCGGCTCCGGGACGACGGGCGACCGTCAGCTGCCCGGGGAGGACCGCGGCGAGGTAGCGCGCTCCCCCGAGCACGGTGGCGGGGTGGTTTCCCCCACCGAGCAGACCGGATGCCGCGACGACAACGCTCGCGGCCGCGGCGGCGCGACCGGTGATCACGGTCGACCCGTCGACCTCGCCCCGCGAGACCGCGGTGACGGCGACGGTGTGCGCGGCGACCGCGCCCGCGGGGACCAGCGCCGAGCGCCACCCCGGGCCCGCCGCGCCCATCATCACGTCGAGCCCCCGGCACGCGGCCATGACCACCGGGCCTGCCGCGGTGGGCTTGAACACGGTGTCGTACGCCCACAGCGCGCCGGCCAATGCGACCGAGACCAGGCCCGAGGCGCGACCCGCGGCGAACGCCGAGCCGACCCCCAGGGCGGTGAGGCACACGCCGACCGCGAGGGCGCGGCCACGGCTGATCCGCCCCGAGGGGATGGGGCGTTCCGGGCGTTCGCGCGCGTCGAGATCGGCATCCGCCCAGTCGTTCACCGCCATGCCGGCGCTGTACAGGCAGACCGACGAGACCGCGAGGGCACCGACGCGCAGGGGTCGGTCCGCGCCCGGCCCGCGCGCGCTCAGCGCACCGACGAGGGCATCGCCGAGGACGGTGAGCGAGGCGGGGGCGCGGACGAGGTCGAGGTAGTCCGCGACCCGGGTCACGGTGCGGCGACCCGAGCTGCCGCGACGGCGGCGGCGGTCTCGTGCACCCACGAGACGAAGTGGGCGGTCTGCTCGCCGAAACCGTGGACGTCGCTGCCCCACGGGTCCTTGAAGAAACAGCCGAGGGCGGTGACGACACCGGCATGACCGGCGCGGGTCGCGAGCGAGAGGGCGCGGACGAGGTCGATGACCAGGGGCGCCGCCAGAGCCGAGTCGTACGCGCTCCAGGTGGTCTGCAGCGTCACGCGGCTGCCGAGGAAGCCTGTTGCGCTGACGTGGTCCCACGCCGTCTTGACGTCGCCGAGGTCGGGCACGTTGTCGATGTGCAGGGGGGTCACGACGTCGTCGCCGACGAGGGCGTGCAGACCGCGGTTCTTCGACACGAGCTTGGAGCGCACCGCCTCGGGGTCGGCCAGGGTCGCCCCGTCGCCTCCGCCGAGCAGGTTCGTGCCGGCCCAGGACTGCACGCGGAACCCGCGGGCCGTGAACATCGGGGCCAGCACGGTGCGCAGCAGCGTCTCTCCGGTCTTGCCGTCCTGACCCGCGTAGGCGATGCCCGCCCGTTCGGCGCGGTCGCGCAGGACGGGAAGGTTGAGCGATGCCGAGGGAGTGAAGGCCGCGTACGCGGCTCCGGCCGCGATCGCGGCGAGGGCGGCGCGCGAGCTGGGCGGCAGCACCCGCACGCCCGGCGTCGTGAGGGCGGCCTGCAGCAGCTCGTCGTCTTCGAATCCCGGGTGGTAGGGCGGCAGGGGCTCGGTGGACGAGACGTCGATGACGACGACCTCGCGCAGGTCGTACCGCTCGCGGAAGTCGACGATGTCGGCCGCCAGCAAGTCGATCTCCTCCTGCTGGGTCGCGGTCATCGCGGGGACGGTGCGGAGGTTCCGATCGGTCTCGCGCAGGCGTTCGGCGACCGCGTCGACGAGGGCCGCGGGGAACATGCCGCCCGCGGCGAGCTGGCGCGCCCGCTCCTCGAGCGGGGTGGTCGAGATGTCGTGGCCGCCGACGACGATGTCAGCGATCGCGGGGAACTCGTCGACGCGCACCGCGTCGGTCTCGGTCGTGAGGCCCACGGGGGTTGCGACCCCCGCGGCGAGGGCGTGGATGCCGAGGGTCGCCGTCGTGGCGAGCGAGCCTCGTGCGCCGATGAACCAGGCGCCGACGTCGGCGGTGTGTCGGGTGTCCGAAGTGTTCACGTGAGGGTCCGTTCTTCATTGAGGGACGTCGATTGCCGGGCACGCGCGACGGCGCGACTCCGCGGGTGGGAGCTGTGAGGGTGGGGCGCTCCGGTGGGGGATGGAGGGCGGCCCGGGGGTGGTCGGGGGGACTCGTCGTCGAGGTGTCCTGGTCTGTTCGACAGTAGTGAGGCTTTTGCAGAAAGGCAACCAAAAGTTGTCAGATAGGGGCGCAATATCCGAAGCCGGCTCGACGCCGGATGCTCTTCCGCCCCGCGTAGCGGTTGCACGCAGACCTCACGCCCGCGCATCGAGAAGCGGCACACGCCGCTCGGGTCAGCGGCGCCGCGGCATCCGCTCGTCGAGCCACGCCAGCAGATCCGCCCGCACCTCGGCCTGGCACCGCTCGGCGAAGATCTCGTGACGGGCACCCGGGTACACGAGGGTCGTGACATCCGTCAGTCCGGAGCGACGCGTGTAGGCGTCCGCCAGTCTGTGCACGCTGCGCGGCCCGCCGACGGTGTCGTCGCGACCGACCATGAGCAGCAGGGGCACGTCGCGTTCGAGGCCGCGTCGCGGCCGCCCGAGGAGCTTCGCCGTCTCGAGGGGACCGAAGAGCCGCGCGAGCGGCGTGGAGGTCGTGAGCGGGTCGGCGACGAAGTCTCGACCCACCTGCTCATCGCTCGACAGCCACTGCATGCCCGAGCCCCGCAGGTGCTTCCACGGGGCGTTCAGATCCCCCGCGTTGAGCGAACCGGGGACCCGCAGGGCCGAGCCGGTCATCACCACGGCATCGAAGGCCTCGGGATGCCGATCCAGCAGCATCTGCGCGAGGAACGAACCCCACGAGTGTCCGAGCAGCACGAGAGGCAGGTCGGGGTGCTCCGCGCGGATGCGCTGCGTGAGGGTCCACACCGCGTCGCGGGCGGCTCCGAGTCCGCCGGGCCCGAGGCGTCCGAGCTTGCGGCGGTCACCGCTCCATTGCCGCAGCCCCGTGCGCCCGTGACCGCGGTGATCGTCGGCATAGACCGTGTAGCCCGCGTCGACGAGCGCCTCGATCAGGGCGCCGTAGCGCCCCGCGTGCTCCCCCACACCGTGCAGCAGCTGCACCACCGCCCGGGGCTCGGCCGCTTCGTAGACGTCGTAGACGATCGAGATGCCATAGGCGTCGACGAACTCGGGCATGGGGGGAGTCTAGGGCGGCGGACGCGGGGAGAACGGGGTCCGCCCGTTCCTTTAGCAAAGCTAATGAGATAATCTGACTTCTAGGAACATGAATGATCGCGTCGACGAATCCCCCCTTCCCGACTTGAGTTCTGACCACAGCGCAGCGGCGTCCGAGCTGCGCATGGCCACGTTCCGGCTCGCCCGGCGCCTTCGGGCGCAGCGGGCCGTCGACACCATGAGCGACGGGCAGTTCGCCGTCCTCGCCGCGTTGACGGTGCACGGGGCGCACACGCTCGGCCAGCTGGCCGACCGCGAGCGCGTCACCGCCCCGTCGATGAACCGCACGGTGTCGCTGCTGGAGGACGCGGGATATCTGACCCGCATTCCCGATGAGGTCGACCGACGCCGCGTGAGCATCGACCTGACCGATCTCGGCCGCCGCATCGTCGATGAGACGGTCCGGCGACGAGACGCCTTCGTCGAAGAGGCTCTCGCCGAGCTCTCCCCCGAAGAAAGACAGGCGCTGGCCCGCGCCACGACGATCATGAGGAAGGTGGCCGACAGATGAGCACATCGATGTTCCGGTCGCTGTCGATCTTCAACTACCGCGTCTGGTTCATCGGAGCCCTCGTCTCGAACGTCGGCGCATGGATGCAGTCCACGGCCCAGAACTGGGTCGTGCTGACACAGCTCACGGACAACGACGCCGCCGCCATGGGCATCACCATGGCCCTGCAGTTCGCTCCCCCGCTGCTCCTGGTGAGCGTCACCGGGTGGGTCGCCGACCGGTTCGACCGCCGCAAGCTCATCATGTGCACGCAGAGCGCTCTTCTGCTGCTGGCGGTGTCACTCGGGATCCTGCTGCTGAGCGGGGCGATGACCCTGCCGTTGATGTTCTGCTTCGCACTGGCCCTGGGTGTCGTCACGGCCTTCGACAACCCGGCGCGGCAGGCCTTCGTCTCCGACCTGGTCTCACAGGAGAACGCCTCGAACGCCGTCGCCCTCAATGCGGCGTCGTTCAACATGGCCCGCCTCATCGGTCCCGCCGCCGCCGGCATCATGATCGTGCTCGTCGGCACCGGCTGGGTCTTCCTCGTCAATGCGTTCACCTTCCTGGCGATGCTCGGCGCCCTCTTGCTCATGCGCCCGCACGAGCTCGTCGCCCGTCACCGCCGCGGCGGTCCCGCTCGCCTGGCCGACGGCTTCCGCTACGTCGCACGGCGACCCGACCTCGTGGTCATCTTCGTGATGGTGTTCCTCCTCGGCGCCTTCGGTATGAACTTCCCGATCTTCGCCTCGACGATGGCCCTCGAGTTCGGTCGCGGCGCCGACGGCTTCGGCCTCCTGAGCTCCTTCGTCGCGATCGGCTCCCTCGCCGGCGCCCTCCTCGCCGCACGACGAGAGCGCGCCCGGATGCGGGTGGTGATCGTCGGTTCCGGCGGCTTCGCCGTGGCATCCGCCCTCTCGGTCTTCGCACCCAGCTACGGCGCCTACGCGGCCACGCTCGTGCTGACCGGCTTCTGCGTCGTCACGACCCTGACCACCGCGAACGGCTACGTGCAGACCACGACCGACCCCCTCCTGCGTGGCCGCGTGCTGGCGCTGTACATGGCGATCCTCCTCGGGGGCACCCCCGTGGGCGCCCCGATCGTCGGCGCGGTCGCGGCGCAGTTCGGTCCTCGCGTGGCCATCGCGCTGGCGGCGATCGTGGCGGTCGTCGCGTGCGCCATCGGCGCGACCTGGACCGCGATGTCGGGCCGTCTGCACCGACACGAGACCAAGCGCTTCCGCCTCACGCTCGACGAGACGCGGCCCATCGCGACCGTCGCGGCCGAGCCCGAGGACTTCAGCGACGAGGTCGCCGGCACGACGCCGATTCCGCTTCCGCCGGGCGAGCGTTCGCCGCGTGCGACGCCGCGTCCACGCCACGGCGGCTGAGGCCCTCGCCCCAGCGCGCCGCCGCCCCGCCGCCACGTGGCCCCGCCGGCCCGCCACCCCGCCGCGGGGGCGATCGTCGCCGCTCGCGCAAGCCCTCCCGCTCCTCGGTATAGCTAGATAAGCTAGCTACATGAACCACACACAGGCAGGGCGCCGCTGGGCGGGGCTCGTCTTCATCAGCATCGCCGTGTCGCTGATCATCGTCGACTCGACGATCGTCAACGTCGCCGTGCCTCGATCGTCGACGAGCTGAAGATCTCCTCGACCGAGGTGCAATGGGTCCAAGAGGCCTACACCCTCGTCTTCGCCTCGTTCCTGCTCGTGTTCGGCAGCCTCGCCGATCGCTTCGGGCGACGGCGGCTGATGCTGCTCGGCGTCGTGATCTTCGCGGGGGCATCGATCGCCGCATCCCTCGCGCCCACCGGCGGCCTGCTGATCCTCTCGCGACTGATCCAGGGCGTGGGCGGCGCGATGATCCTGCCCACGACCCTGTCGATCATCAACGCCACCTTCCGCGGGCGCGAGCGCGGCATCGCCTTCGCGGTGTGGGGCTCGACCATCGGCGGCATGGCCGCGGTGGGCCCCCTCCTGGGCGGGTGGCTGACCACGTCGTTCTCCTGGCGGTGGGCCTTCGGCATCAACATCCCCCTCGGCGTCGTCATCGTGATCGGCGTCGCCCTGACCGTCGCGGAATCCCGAAGCGAGAAGGCCCAGCGCATCGACGGCGTCGGCGCCCTGCTCTCGGTGCTCACGATGGCCCCGCTCGTCTTCGGACTCATCGAGGGCCGCACGTACGGGTGGTGGACGCTCGATCAGACGCCCTCGGTGGGCAGCTGGACCTGGCCACTCTCGCTCTCCCCCATCCCGATCGCCTTCGCGGTGGCCCTGATCTCTCTGGTCGCCTTCATCGCGTGGGGCCTGCGGCGCCAGCGTCGGGGACTCTCGACCCTGCTGGCCTTCGACCTGTTCCGGATCACGTCCTTCCGCAACGGCAACATCGCCGCGGCCGTCGTGTCTCTGGGAGAGTTCGGCATCATCCTGGCGCTGCCCCTCTGGCTGCAGTTCGTCGTCGGCTTCGATGCACTGCAGACCGGCCTGCTCCTGCTGTCCTTGGCCGTCGGCTCGTTCGTGGCGAGCGGGTTCGCGGGTGCTCTCAGTGGCAGGATCGCGCCCGTCTGGGTGGTGCGCGGAGGGCTTCTCGCCGAGATCGTGGGCGTCGCGGGCGTTGCCTTCACCATCGGACCGGATGCCGGCTGGGGGCCGCTCGTGCCCTTCCTCTTCGTCTACGGACTCGGTGTGGGCCTGGCCACGGCACAGCTCACGGGCGTCGTCCTGGCCGACGTCCCTCCCTCGGCGAGCGGACAGGCCTCGGGTACGCAGTCGACCTCGCGCCAGCTGGGGGCAGCGCTCGGTGTCGCGATCCTCGGCACGGTGCTCTTCTCGACCACGGCGGGGGTGCTGGCATCCACCCTCGACGAGCGAGGGATCCCCGCGGCCCAGCGCGACCAGGTGGTTTCGGAGGTGGTCGACAGCGCCGGCGCCGCGATCGCGGGCCTGGGCGCCTCACCGGAGACGCAGGATCTCGCGATCAACGCCCGCGCGGCGTTCAGCGACGGAACCCGAGCGGCGGCCTTCGCCGCGGCCGCCTTCCTGACCCTGGGGCTCGCCTCGACCGTCACGCTCGGCGCGGGTGCGCGGCGGCGCGACGACGGCGACGTGCGAACCGAGTAGTCCATTCAGAAGAATGGATGCCATATCCCCGTGGGGCCTGTCAAGCCCGTGGGCTCGCGGGTTCACCACGCGGCGGCTCCTTTATCGTGCCGGTGTCTAATTCGCTTACTGATCTTGTGGGGAGATTCATCATGCCGAAATTCACACGCCGTTCCTCTCGCATCGCCACCGCGATCGCCCTTCCCGCGGCATTCGTCGCGGCGGGCCTGCTGGTGTCGACGAGTTCGTACGCCGCCTTCTCCGACACCACCTCCAACGGGCAGAACAGCTGGCGGGCGGGGACCGTCCAGCTCGACGACGACGACGCGGGCCGCGCACTGTTCACCGCCGGCAACGCCAAGCCGGGAGATGGGGGGACGAACTGCATCGCGGTCACCTCGACCGGCACCCTCGCCTCGCAGGTTCGCCTCTACGCCGCGGATGTCTCGGGAACCGCGGGCCTGGCCGATCACCTCGTCTTGCGCGTGGAGCAGGGCACGGGCGGAGGCTCCGGCACCTGCGACGGTTTCGCCTCGCAGCGCACGGTGTTCGATGGCCGTCTCTCCGGCTTCACCGGAACGTTCTCGTCGTACGGCTCGGGGGTCACCGCGTGGAGCCCGACCGGGGGCGGGAGCGAGACGCGCACCTTCCGCATCACGTGGAAGCTCGCCGACGACGCACCCAACGCCGTGCAGGGCGGAAACGCCTCGGCCTCGTTCGTCTGGGAAGCCCAGAACAGCTGAGTCCGTGCGCTCTGGTCGCATCATTCCCATCGCGGGGGTGGCGGCGGCGCGAGCGGTCGTGGCGCTGGTACTGGCGCTGGCGTTCTGGGCGGCGGCACCCGTCGCCCTGGGGTGGCTGCCGACCACCGTGATGACGGCGTCGATGACGCCGGCGATCGAGGTGGGCGACATCGTCGTGTCACGACCCGTTCCGCGGGAGGCCCTCCTTCCCGGTCGTGTTGTGCTGGCGACAGACCCCGACTGGGCCGACCGGTTGCGTCTGCACCGCATCGCCGAGCTCGGCGCCGACGGCGACCTCGTCACGAAGGGCGACGCCAACCCCGACGCCGACTCGACCCCGCTGCACCCCGATGCCGTCCTCGGCGTCGGGGTGCTGCGGGTGCCCGGGATCGGCATGCCGATCGTGTGGTTGCGCACCGGCGAGGTCCTCCCGCTCGCGGGCGTCGTGGCGGCATTCACCCTCTGCCTCGCGGTCGCGTTGCGCCGCGGGGTCGACGACGATCCCGACGACCCGTCCCCGCCGCCCGAGGACACCCCTCCGACCCGTCGAGCTCTGCGCGCGCCACCCACCAGGTCTCGCCTGTTCCGACGCGGCTTCGGTTTCGCGGTCGCCGTCGCGACAGCGGGGGTGTCCGTGAGCACCCCGGCCTCCGCGTCGTTCAGCGACGAGTCCGCGGCATCCGGAACCGTCACCGCGGGCCGCGTCGCCGGTCCGGAAACGCTCGGCTGCTACAACGACGGCGGAGCGGTGGTGACCTGGACCTACGACGGGTGGGAACCCCGCAGCTTCGACCTGCTGGTCGACGGACGCGTCGTGATCGCCGACATCCCCCCGCGGTTCCGGGCCGCCCGCGTGCCGGACGACGGTTCGTACTCGCTGTTGCGCACCGACCGGGTCACCGTGCGCACGAACGTGGGCGAACGGTGGTCGGCCGAGTCGGGTGAGAGCGTGCCCGTGGGAGGCGTGCTGCTCGGGTTCGGCCGGCCGTTCTGTCGGTGATCGGACGCCGCCCGCACGCGGCGCGCACGGCCTCCGTGATCCGCACATCCTCAGTCGAACTCGCCCCGAACGACCAGAAGATGTGCGAATCGCGGAGACTCGCGCGGCTCGACCCCGGCCGCGACGCCACCGCACCCTCAGCGAACCGCGGAGACTCGCGCATCTCGACCCCGGCCGCGACGCCACCGCACCCTCAGCGAACCGGGGAGACTCACGCATCTCGACCCCGGCCGCGACGCCAGCGCACCCTCAGCGATCCGCACATCCTCAGCCGAACTCGCCCCCAACGACCAGAGGATGCGCGAATCGCGGAGCTCCGCGCGGCTCGACCCCGGCCACGACACCGGCACACCCTCAGCGATCCGCCCAACCTCAGCCGAACTCGCCCCCAACGACCAGAAGATGTGCGAATCGCGGAGACTCGCGCATCTCGACCCCGGCCGCGACGCCAGCGCACCCTCAGCGAACCGCGGAGACTCGCGCATCTCGACCCCGGCCGCGACGCCGGCGCACCCTCAGCGATCCGCCCAACCTCAGCCGAACTCGCCCCGAACGACCAGAGGATGCGAGAATCGCGGAGCTCCGCGCGGCTCGACCCCGGCCACGACACCGGCACACCCTCAGCGATCCGCCCAACCTCAGCCGCATCCATGCCGAACCGCCGGAGGATGCGCGAATCATCGAGGTCGCGCCCCCGGCGTCACACCCGCGCGTCGACCACCTGGTCGGCTACCGGCACCAGCCGCGTCAGCTGGGTGACGTGACGCGGCTCGAGCTCGGCGAGGGACGAGACCCCGAGCAGGGTCATCGTGCGCTCGATCTCGCTGCGCAGGATCGCGATCGTGCGGTCGACGCCCTGGCGCCCGCCCGCCATGAGGCCGTAGAGGTAGGCCCGGCCGATGAGGGTGAACTTCGCCCCCAGAGCGACGGATGCCACGATGTCGGCCCCGTTCATGATGCCGGTGTCGACCATGATCGTCGCGTCCTTGCCCACCTCGCGCACGACCTGCGGCAACAGGTGGAAGGGGATGGGGGCGCGGTCGAGCTGGCGCCCGCCGTGGTTCGACAGCACGATGCCGTCGACGCCGAGGTCGACCAGGCGCGCGGCATCCTGGACGTTCTGCACGCCCTTGACCACGAGTTTCCCGGGCCACATCCCGCGGATGACGTCGAGGTCGTCGTAGCTGATCGTGGGGTCCATCGCCGCGTTCAGCAGCTCGCCGACGGTGCCCCCGGTCGTGCTGAGCGATGCGAACTCGAGCTTGGGCGTGGTGAGGAAGTCGATCCACCACCAGGGCCGCGGGATCGCGTTGACGATGGTGCCGACGGTCAGCTGCGGCGGGATCGAGAAGCCGTTGCGCTTGTCGCGCAGACGGGCGCCGGCGATGGGGGTGTCGACGGTGAACTGCAGGGTGTCGAAGCCCGCCGCGGCGGCTCGCTCGACGAGGCCGTACGAGATGCTGCGGTCTTTCATGACGTAGAGCTGGAACCAGTTGCGGCCGACGGGGTTGGCCGCCTTGACGTCCTCGATCGAGGTCGTCCCCAGGGTCGAGAGCGTGAACGGGATGCCGGCGGCGGCCGCCGCGGAGGCTCCCGCCGTCTCACCCTCGGTCTGCATCAGACGCGTGAAGCCGGTGGGCGCGATACCGAACGGGAGCGCAGAGGGACCGCCGAGGATCTCGCACGAGGTGTCGACGTCGGCGGCGGGGCGGAGGATGTCGGGGTGGAACTCCACGTCCTCGAAGGCGCGCCGCGCGCGGTCGAGCGACAGCTCACCCTCGGCCGCACCGTCGGTGTAGTCGAAAGCGGCCTTGGGGGTGCGACGCTGGGCGATCGCGCGCAGGTCCGCGATCGTCAGCGCCGCGTCGAGACGGCGCTTTCGCGCGTCGAGCTCGGGCTTCTTGAACTGCATGAGCTCGAGGAGCTCGCCGACCTTCGGCAGCTGACGCTGAACCATGGGGGATCTCTCTTTCGTGTGGTCTGACCACATCGTATGCCCGCTCGGGCGGGTCGGGAAGGGGTTTCAGGATCGTGGGGAGAAGCGCTTGGGAGGGTAGGCCGCCGATACGCGGGCCCGCAGGTCTTCGAGAGAGGCGTCGGCGCCGAAGCACCCCCGCGCGCGGGCCTGCACCAGAACATTGCCGAGCGCGGTCGCTTCGACGGGCCCCGCGAGCACGGGAAGGCCCGAACGGTCGGCCGTCGCCTGGCACAGCAGGGTGTTGAGCGCCCCGCCGCCCACGAGGTGCACGACGTCGATCTCGCGCTCGGCGAGCCCCTCGGCCGTGCGCAGGGTCGTCGCGAACGCCTCGGCGATGCTCTCGACGATGATTCGCGCGAACATCGGGCGGCCCGAGCGCCCCGGGGCGGCACCGCCGAGCAGGGCCGCGATCCGCGCGGGCATGTCGCCGGGGGCGGCGAGCGAGGGGTCGTCGGCATCGAACAGGCGCGCGGGTGCCGCGACCGACGCCGCGGCCGCGAGCAGTTGTCCGAGGTCGACGGGTGCGCCGTCGGCCTCGGACCACGCCCGCACGGTCTCGCTGAGCAACCACAGGCCCGTGACGTTGCGCAGGAAGCGGATGCGCCCGTCGACACCGCCCTCGTTGGTGAAGTTCGCCGCGCGCGCGGCATCCGTCACGATCGGCGCCTCGAGCTCCAGACCCACCAGGCCCCACGTGCCGCACGAGATGTAGGCCGCGTGCGGCGACGACATCGGTACCGCCACCACGGCCGAGGCGGTGTCGTGCGAGCCGACGGCCACGACCGGCAGGCCCCCGAGATCCTCGGGCGCGTTCCCGATCGTCTCTCCGGGGTCCACGAGCGGGGGCAGGACGGATGCGGGGGTGCCGAGCGCCTCGGCGAGCGCGGCGTCCCACTCCCCCGTGTGCACGTCGAGCAACCCGGTCGTCGAGGCGTTCGTGCGCTCGGCGACCCGCTTGCCGGTGAGACGCTCCGCGAACAGGTCGGGAATGAGCAGGCTCGACTCCGCCGTAGCGAGCTGCGGATCGGCGGCGTACTGGTACAGCGTGTTGAAGGGCAGGAACTGCAGCCCGTTCCGGCGGTACAGCTGCTCGAACGGAACGGCCGCGTGCACGGCATCCACTCCGCGCGCGGTGCGGTCGTCACGGTAGTGGAACGGCTCGGCGACGAGCTCGCCGTCGCGCAGCAGTCCGTAGTCGACGGCCCACGAGTCGATGCCCACGCTCTCGATCGAGGGCTCGCGGCGCAGCGCCTCGGCGAGACCCGCGCGCACGTGGCGCCACAGGGCCTCGATGTCCCAGTGCCACCCGTCCTCGCGTTCGACGGGCCCGTTGGGGAAGCGGGCGACCTGCTCGAGCTCGAGCACCGCGTCGCCGACCCGACCGATCATCACGCGACCGCTGGTGGCGCCCAGGTCCACGGCCGCCACGGCACGGACGGCTCCGATCGGCGCGGCCCCGACCGGCTCGGCGCTGCTCATCGCAGGAAAGCCGCGGCGACGCCCGAATCGACGGGGATGTGCAGGCCCGTCGTGCGCGAGAGCTCTGGGCCCGTGAGCACATACACCGCGTCGGCGACGTTCTCGGGCACGACCTCGCGCTTGAGGATCGTGCGGTTGGCGTAGAACTGGCCGAGGTCCTTCTCTTCGACGCCGTAGGTCGCGGCGCGGTTGGCGCCCCAGCCGGCGGCGAAGATGCCCGAGCCGCGCACGACCCCGTCGGGGTTGATGCCGTTCACGCGCACACCGTGCTCGCCGAGCTCGACCGCGAGCAGTCGCACCTGGTGCGCCTGGTCGGCCTTGGTCGCCGAGTACGCGATGTTGTTGGGCCCGGCGAAGACGGAGTTCTTCGACGAGATGTAGATGACGTCTCCGCCCATGCGCTGCTCGATGAGCGCCTTCGCGGCGGCCTTCGAGACGAGGAAGGAGCCCTTCGCCATGACGTCGTGCTGCAGGTCCCAGTCCTTCTCGGTGGTCTCGAGCAGGGGCTTGGACAGCGAGAGTCCGGCGTTGTTGACGACGAGGTCGATGCCGCCGAAAGCGAGCACGGTCTCGTCGATCGCGGCCTGCACGCCCTCGGCATCCGCCACGTTCGCGGCGACCCCGATCGCGACGTCGGTCGACCCGAGCTCGGCGGCGACCGCCCGGGCCTTGTCGAGGTCGAGGTCGGCGACGACGACGCACGCGCCCTCGGCGGCGAGGCGCGTGGCGATGGCCTTTCCGATTCCGGATGCCGCGCCCGTGACGAACGCGATGCGCCCCTGGTGCGTCTTCGGCTTCGGCATCCGCTGAAGCTTGGCCTCTTCGAGCGCCCAGTACTCGATGCGGAACTTCTCGGCATCCGAGATCGGAGAATACGTCGACAGGGCCTCGGCTCCGCGCATGACGTTGATCGCGTTGACGTAGAACTCCCCCGCCACGCGCGCGGTCTGCTTGTTCGCGCCGTACGAGAACATGCCGACGCCCGGCACGAGCACGATGAGCGGGTCGGCGCCGCGGATCGCGGGGCTGTCGGCGTCGGCGTGCGCGTCGTAGTACGCCTGGTAGTCCGCGCGGTAGGCGACGTGCAGTTCCTTCAGCCGGGCGATCGCGTCGTCGACCGCGGCGTCGGCCGGCAGGTCGAGGATGAGCGGCTTGACCTTGGTGCGCAAGAAGTGATCGGGGCAGCTCGTGCCGAGCTCGGCCAGAGCCGGAGCCTTCTCGGATGCCAAGAAGTCGAGCACGACGTCGGCGTCGGTGAAGTGGCCGACCATCGGCTTGTCGGTCGAGGCGAGGCCGCGAATGGTCGGGGCGAGGGCCGCCGCCTTCGCGCGGCGCTCCGACGCGGGCAGGGCGGAGAATCCTTCGCGCACGCCGCCGAAGGGCTCGGCGGCGCCGTGCTCGTCGATGTACGCCTGCGCCGTGTCGATGATCCACAGGCTGTTCCGCTCGGCCTCTTCCGAGGTGTCTCCCCACGCGGTGATGCCGTGGCCGCCGAGGATCGTGCCGATCGCCCGCGGGTTCTTCTCCTTGATCGCGGCGATGTCCAGGCCCAGCTGGAACCCGGGGCGACGCCACGGCACCCACACGACCGCGTCGCCGAAGATCTTCTGCGTCAGAGCCTCGCCGTCGGCGGCCGTCGCGATCGCGATGCCCGCGTCGGGGTGCAGGTGGTCGACGTGCGGGGCATCGACCAGTGCGTGCATGGCGGTGTCGATCGAGGGCGCTGCTCCTCCCTTGCCGTGCAGGCAGTAGTCGAAGGCCGCGACCATCTCGTCTTCGCGGTCGATGCCGGGATAGACGTCGACGAGCGCGCGAACGCGGTCGAGGCGCAGCACGGCGAGCCCTTTCTCGGTGAGGGTGCCGAGGTCACCCCCGGAGCCCTTCACCCACAGCAGCTCCACCGGCTGACCGGTGACGGGGTCGGTGTCGGTGCCCTTGGCGGAGGTGTTGCCGCCGGCGTAGTTGGTGACCTTGGGGTCGGAGCCGAGGCGGTTGCTGCGCGCGACGAGGGCGGCGGCGGTGTCGGCGGAGGGGGAACTGGTCATGGGGAAGCCCTTCGATCGGACGGGAGCGGATCAGAGATTCGGCGGGACGGGCGTCGACAGCGGCACGCCGGTGCCGTACCGCTCGTGCTCGATCTCATCGAGCGACTTGCCCTCGGTCTTCGGCGCCCACACGGTGCCGATGACGAGCGCCGCAACGAGCAGCGCGAGGATGATGAGCCCGAGCACGGCCAGCCCGGTCTGGGCCAGCAGGATCGGGAACACCAGGCTCAGCAGTCCGACCATCACGCGAGCGAGCATGAACAGCACGCCCTGCGCGCTCGCCCGGTAGCGGGTCGCGAACAGTTCGGCGGTCCACAGGCCGTAGAAGGCCTGCGCGCCGAGTCCGGCCGACACACCCCACGCCACCGCGAAGAACAGCAGCGAGCCCAGTCCGGGCGGGGCGTAGATCAGCACGGCCCACGCGACGACGCCGAGGGCGGCTCCGCCGAAGTACAGCCAGCGCCGGCTCACGCGATCGCCGTAGCGCATGAATCCGAAGTACGTCGCGGCCGCGGTGAGGGTCCACACCAGCACCTGCAGGAGGTTCTGCTGCACCGGGTCGTGCAGGCCCGAGGCGTCGTAGACCCGGGGCTGGAAGATGCCCGCCTGCCCGGCGACGGTGTTCCACAGGCCGTAGACGCCGAGGAGGAACAGCAGCGCCGTCCAGTTCTTCCGCTCGCGCAGGAGCCCCGCCAGACCGCTGAAGAACGAGATGCGCTCGCCGGCGTTGGTCGCCGCCTCCCGCTGTTGCTTCCACCGGCGCGACTCGGGCAAGCCCCGCCGCACCCACCAGGTGACGGCGGCGATGACGAACAGGTGCAGGAAGATCAGGCGCGAGCCCCACAGCCCGAGGGGGGCCACCACGACGGCGAGGAGGAAGCCGACGGCCGGTCCGATCGACCACGCCAGCTGGGCGGTTCCGACATGGGCCGCGCGGTGCTCGCTGGGCGCCTCCTCGGCGATGTAGGTCCAGGATGCCGGCACCCCGGCGCCCACGGCGATACCCATGAGGATGACTCCGGCCAGCAGCACGCCGACGTTGCCCGAGAAGGCGACGAGAAGGGCGCCGACCATGAACACGATGAGGTCGTAGGTGTAGATGAACTTGCGGCCGAGACGGTCGCAGAGGGGGCCGCCGATGGCGGCTCCGATCGCCGAGCCGAAGGCGTTGGCCGAAAGGGCCGCGATGACGCCGACGACGCCGTCGCTGAAGCCGAAAGACTCCTGCCAGAGCGTGAGGCTCGTGGCGAGGGCGATGATCGCGCCCGCCTCGATGTAGTTCGACATCGCCACGGCGATCGTGGCTTTCCAGGCCGAGAGCGGCCGCTTGGTGGTGGTCGTGGTCATGATCAGGCTCCCCATCCGGCCTGGGTGCCGCCGACACGGTCGGCGGCGATGCGGGTCTGGTAGTCGGAGGCGGCATACGCCGCCATCGGGTCGGCGGGAAGGCCCCGCGCGGTGCGCCATTCGGCCAGGGCCGGGCGCACGTCGGTCGCGAAGGCGTCCATCATCACGGCGTTGGCGCCGAGCACGTCGTTCGCCTGCTGCGCGGATGAGAGTGCGTCACGATCCAGCAGCAGGGCGCGGGCCGTCATCTCCTGCACGTTGAGCACCGAGCGGATCTGCCCGGGGATCTTGTCCTCGATGTTGTGGCACTGGTCGAGCATGAACGCGACCTCGGGGTTGTTCAGGCCGCCACCGCGCACGACCTCGACGAGGATGCGGAACAGCTGGAACGGATCGGCCGCGCCGACGATGAGGTCGTCGTCGGCGTAGAAGCGGGAGTTGAAGTCGAACGAGCCGAGCTTTCCGAGCCGCAGCAGCTGCATCACGATGAACTCGATGTTCGTTCCGGGTGCGTGGTGTCCCGTATCCAGGCACACCATCGCCTTGTCGCCGAGCGACGCCACCTGCACGTAGGAGGTCCCCCAGTCGGGAACATCGGTGTGGTAGAACGACGGCTCGAAGAACTTGTACTCCAGCACGAGACGCTGGTCGTCGCCGAGGCGGGCGTAGATCTGCCGCAGGGAGTCGTTCAGGCGGTCCTGGCGGTCGCGCATGTCGTTCTGACCCGGGTAGTTCGACCCCTCGGCGAGCCAGATCTTCAGGTCGCGCGAGCCCGTGGCATCCATCACGTCGATGCAGGCGAGGTGGTGCTCGATGGCCTTGCGGCGGATCCGCTCGTCGTGGTGGGTGAGGGCGCCGAATTTGTAGTCCTCGTCCTGGAACGTGTTCGAGTTGATCGTGCCGAGGCGCACCCCGAGGTCCTCGGCGTGCCGACGCAGGGCGTCGAAGTCGTCGACGAGATCCCACGGGATGTGGAGGGCGACCGAGGGGGCGAGGCCGGTGAGGCGGTTGACCTCGGCGGCGTCGGCGATCTTCTCGAAGGGGTCGCGCGGGGTGCCGGCGGTCGGGAACACGCGAAAGCGCGTGCCGGAGTTGCCGAAGGCCCACGAGGGCAGCTCGATCGCCTGCTTCTCGAGGGTCGCGAGGACATCGGGTGACAGCGTCGTCATGACGGGATGCTTTCGTTCGGGGCGGATGCCGAGGATCCGGCGTCCGCGAGCTGGTCGGCGAGGTGGAAGACCTCGACGAGGGGGGTGGCCGCCTGGTCGGGGCGGCCGTCGAGGTCGGCGAAGAAGGGGGCCATCTCGGCTTCCCAGGCCGCGGCGATCGGGGAGGCGGCGAGGTACTGCTGCGCGGCGGCGTCGTCGTCGGTCTCGTAGTAGCCGAACAGCGTGCCGGTGGCGCGGTCGAGGAACAGCGAGTAGTTGCGGCGTCCGGCCGCGGCGATCTCGGCGAGCATCTCGGCGCTCACCGGGCTGTGCCGGGAGACGTACGCGTCGGCGAGCTCGGCTCGGACGCGCAGCGTGAAAGCAACGCGGGCTGTCATGTCACTCCTTCGTGGTCGTCCACGGATCGGAGGGGGCTGACGGTGCCCGACGATTCGATGTTGAATCGTTCCAATCGGTGAATCGTTTCAGAGAGTAACCTGGACGCCACACGTTCGTCAACAACCGGGAAGAAACGATGACGCCGAGCATCAAAGACGTCGCCGCCGCCGCCGGCGTCTCGGTGGGCACGGTCTCGAACGTGCTCAACCGCCCCGAGAAGGTGTCCGCCGCGACCGTCGAGCGCGTCCACGAGGCCATCGACGACCTCGGATTCGTGCGCAACGACGCTGCCCGCCAGCTTCGGGCCGGAAACAGCCGCTCGATCGGTCTGATCGTCCTCGACAGCGCGAACCCCTTCTTCGCCGAAGTCGCCCGCGGCGCCGAAGACCGCGCCGCGGAGCACGGCATGACGGTGCTGCTCGGCAACGGCGGCCATGACGGTGCCCGCGAGAGCGCCTACCTCGATCTCTTCCGTGAGCAGCGCGTACGCGGCGTGCTGCTCACGCCCAGCGATCTCGCCTCGCCCACCCTGGCCGCCGCCGGCATCCCCCTCGTGCTCGTCGACGGCGAGCTGCCCGACGCACGCATCGCCGCCGTCTCCGTCGACGACGTCGAGGGCGGCTATCTCGCCGTACGCCACCTGTTGTCACGCGGTCGACGCCGCATCGCCTTTGTGGGCGGGCCGGCCTCCGTCCGCCAGGTCGCCGACCGCCTCGCCGGCGCGCGCCGCGCGCTCGACGAGGTACCGGACGCCACCCTCGAGGTGCTGGCGACGCCGGCACTGACGGTCCTGGCCGGTCGCGCGGTGGGCGAGCGGATCGCCGCCCGCCCGGCGGAGGACCGACCGGATGCCGCCTTCTGCGCCAACGACCTGCTCGCCGTCGGAGTGCTGCAGGGCGCCACGATCCTCGGGTCGGTCCGCGTGCCGGACGATCTCGCCCTCATCGGCTACGACGACATCGACTTCGCCCAGGCGACGGTCGTCCCGCTGTCCTCCATCCGGCAGCCCGCTCACGCGATCGGGGTGACGGCGGTCGACCTGCTCCTCGAGAGCATCGGCGACCCGACCGCCGCGCCACGGACCGTGCGCTACCGCCCCGAGCTCATCGCCCGCGCCTCGACGGGCTCCTGACGCACCGCCCGCCCGTCAGTGCGCGGGCGTCGCCTCGGCGCCCTCGACCTGCTTCGGCGTCCGCACGAACACCGCGAGCACGATCACCGCCAGCGACAGGCACGCCGCGACGAAGAAGGCGGTGTGGATGCCGGAGGCCGTGGCATCCACGACACCAGTGCCCTGCGCCGCCGACGCCGCCGCGCCCACCGTCATGAGGGTCACGAACACCGCCGTACCGGCCGCCCCCGCGAGCTGCTGGACGGTCGACACGATCGCCGAGCCGTGCGGGTAGAGGTGGCGAGGGAGCGAACCGAGGGCCGAGGTCATGAGCGGGGTGAACATGAACGCCAGCCCCAGGCTCAGCACGCAGTGCACGGCGATGACGAACCCGATCGACGTGTCCACCGACAGGGTCGCGAAGCCCCACAGGGCCACGCTCGCGACGATCGCCCCCGGAAGAACGAGCGGCCGGGCACCGAAGCGGTCGAAGAGGTTGCCGACGAGCGGCGCCATGAGCCCCATCAGCAGACCACCCGGCAGCAGCATGAGACCGGCCGACAAGGTGCCGAGACCCAGCACGTTCTGGACGTACAGCGGCAGCAGGATCAGCACCCCGAAGAGCACCGTCATCGCGACCACCACGAGAACGACCGCGATGGTGAATGTCGAGTGGCGGAACACCGCGAGGTTCAGCAGCACGCGGTCGGTCGCACCCAGACGCAGCTGGCGCACGACGAAGCCGGCCAGCGCCACCGCGCCGACCACGAGCGGGACCCAGATCGGCACGAGCGCGTGTCCGCCGGCCGCCTCGCCGATGCTCGAGAGGCCGAAGATGATGCCGCCGAAGGCGAGGGCCGAGAGCACCACCGAGAGCACGTCGAGGCTCACGCGACGCGTCTCGGTGAGGTTCTTGACCCAGCGGGCGCCGAGCGCGATCGCCACGAGGGCGATCGGCACCATCACGATGAACATCGCGCGCCAGGGGAAGACCGAAAGGATCAGCCCCGAGACCGTCGGGCCGACGGCGGGTGCGACCGAGATCACGATCGAGATGAGGCCCATCATGCGTCCGCGGCGGTTCGCGGGCACCACGTTGAGCACCGTCGTGAACAGCAGCGGGATCATGATCGCCGTACCGGACGCCTGCACGATGCGTCCGATCAGCAGCACGCCGAAGCCGGGGGCCGAGGCTGCGATGACGGTTCCGAGAGTGAACAGACCCATCGCGGTGAAGAACAGGGTGCGCAGGGGGAAGCGCTGGATGAGGAAGCCCGTGGCCGGGATGACCACGGCCATCGTGAGCAGGAACGCCGTGGTGAGCCACTGGGCGGTGGCCGCGGTGATGTCGAGCTCGCGCATGAGTTCGGGAAGCGCGACGCCCATGATCGTCTCGTTGAGGATCACGACGAAGGCGGCGACCACCAGCAGGGCGATGACCGCACCCGGGCGGGCGGCGGTCCTTCCGGGTGGCGCGGCGGTGGGGACGGTTCCGGTGGCGACCATGAGAGACCAATCTGAGCAGTTCGAGACAAGTTGGCAGTTACTGCCAATAAGACATGGACTACTGTAGCCGATATGGAGACCGCAGCGGCACCCGCCGGCGAGGGATTACGAGAGCGTCGTCGACGCGAGACCACCCTCGAGATCTGCCAAGCGGCCCTGGACCTCTTCGAGCAGAAGGGGGTCGCCCGCACCACGGTCGACGAGATCGCCGCTCGAGCGGGAGTGTCGGCGCGCACGTTCTTCCGCCTGGCGGGCACGAAAGAAGACGCCGTCTTCATCGACGACGAGCGTTTCGTCTCCGCCCTCGCCGAGGTCGGAGACGACGGCGACGACATCGGCACCCTCACCCGCGCTCTCCGAGACGTCTTCGCCCTCGAACTGGCGCGCCTGCACGCGGACGCGCGAGCGCGAGAGAGGTTTCTCCGCGTGCGCCGGCTGATCGGTCACGAGCCCTCGCTGCTGGGCGCCGCCATCCGCCGCGAGACGACCTCGTCCGACCGCTTCATCCCCGAGATCGCCGCACGCGTGGGCCTGAGCGAGCTCCCCGTGCGGGCCGCCGTCGGTCTCGCGGCGCTCGAGATGCGAACCGCGCTCGACGAGTGGGCCCGCCGCGCCGACCGCGGCGAGACGGCGGACCTGCTCGCCGTGCACCGCGACGTCCAGCGGTTGCTCGGCGCCGCGGCATCCGCGGTCGGCCCGCAGGATTGACCCGCGGCATCCCGTTCCGCCGTGCCGCGCCGTCCCGCGGACGTCGTGGTCGACACGCCCGTTCGGGATGCCGGCTCCCGGCGTGTCGAGCACGGACTCCGCACGATGGCCCGCGTCCAAACGTGCCGGGGACCTCAGGTCTCGCGTGTGATCGTGACCTTGACCTTGAGGTTGCTCTTGCCGGGGCCGGCGTACACGCCGCGGAGCGGGGGCACGTCGTTGTAGTCGCGGCCGCGACCCACCAGCACGTGCCGGTCGCCGATCTCGATGTTGTTCGTCGGGTCGAAGCCCTGCCAGTCGCCGGCGAACCATTCGACCCACGCGTGCGACTCCCCCGTCACCGCTTCGCCCACCTCGGCGGAGGGCTTCGGGTGCAGGTAGCCCGACACGTAGCGGGCCGGGATGCCGACCTCGCGCAGGGCCCCGATCGCGATGTGGGCGATGTCCTGACAGACGCCTTTTCGCGCCTCCCACGCGTCGACCGCCGTCGAATGCACGCCCGTGACGCCCTGCATGTAGTCGATGGCGTTGCCGATCGCCTCGGCGATCGCGTGCGCCGCGGGGCCGGGCCGGTCGTGCTGCGCGGCGATCGAGCGGGCGAGCTCCGCCACCTCGGGGTGCGGGGTCGTGCGACGGGTCTGCGTCAACTGCTCGACGGTCGTGATCGAGCGGGCGGCCTCGGAGGCCAGCTGCTCCCACGTGATGTCGGCGTGTTCGATGGGACGCGGACGCACCTCGACGAGGGAGCGCGCGGTGATCGTGAGCGCCCCGTGCGGAGACAGCACGTCGAACGCCGCCACCCGCGTGCCGAAGTAGTCGACGTACTGGTTGACCGAGGTCGACGGCTCGATGTCGAGCGACGAGCTCAGCACGAACTGGCTGTCGGTCGAGTGCGGCAGCATGCGCGCCTCGTTGTACGAGGCGACGACGTCGCCCGGGTAGACGAACCCGGTCTGGTGTTCGATGCGCAGACGTTTCATCGACGGCTCCCCGAGGTCGTCATCCGGGCAGTGACCACGGCATCCGTCATGAGATCTCTCCGATCCAGCTCGGCTCGGCCTGCGTCGGGAAGAACCGCGAGCGGATCGCCTCCGACGCCTCCCGGGTCACCGTCTGCACGCGCTGCATGTGCTCGGGCAGCTCCGCCAGGATGTCGCTGACGGGGCGGTACTCGAGGTCGTTGCGGATCTGGCCGAGAGCCCGGAGCACCGTGTTGGAGTGACCGACGCGGTCGGCGCGCGGGTCGATGGCGCTCATGCAGTCCTCGGCACGCTGGATCGAGTAGATGATCGAGCGCGGGAAGAGCCGGTCGAGCAGGAGGAACTCCGCCGCGTTGCGGGCGCTCGGCATGCCGCGATACGTGCGCAGGTACGCCTCGTACGCGCCGCACGAGCGGAGGATCGTCGTCCACGACGGGCCCGAGACCTCGGTGAGCGAGCGCGTTGCCAGCAGGCGCGCGGTCATGTCGGTGCGCTCGATGCTGCGCCCGAGGGTGAAGAACTGCCAGGCCTCGTCGCGGTTCGTCGAGGAGTCGACGATGCCGATCGCGAGGGCCGCGCGCTCGCGCACCCACTGGAAGAACTCGTGCACCTTGTCGGTCTGCAGGCGCCGGGGCATCCGGGCGTTCGTGGTGTTGAGGATCTCCCACAGCTCGGTCGAGACGATCTCGCGCGCGCGCCGGGCGTTCTCGCGCGCCGCGGTGAGCGAATAGGCGATGCTCGACGGGTTCATGCGGTCGACCGCGAGACGGGCGAGGACGTCGTCGCGACGTACGGAGTCGACGTTCTCGGGCCAGGCGGAACCCATGACGCTCAACAGCGAACGGCACGCGGTGTCCTCATCGATCCACGGGTCCTCGAGCAGCAGCTGCAGGTGCACGTCGAGGATGCGGGCGGTTCCGTCGCTGCGCTCGATGTAGCGCCCGATCCAGAACAGCGATTCGGCGATGCGACTCAGCATCCGGGCACCTCCTGCGACTGCTGCTGCTGCTCGGCCTGCGGACCGTGCTGCACGGCGGCATCCTGCTGCTGCTGCTCCTGCTGCTCCTTGCCGGAGGTCGAGCCGGGCCGCGGGTCGCGCGGCGACGTCGAGGGGGCGGGCTGACCGTCGTAGACGATCGGGATCGCCTCGGTCACCGCGGCCTGGTCGGCGACGAGTCCCGAGACGCCGTTGCCCTGCCCGTACTCCACGTGGGAGGGGGCCGAGCCGCCGACGACCCAGGTGTCCTTCGAGCCGCCGCCCTGGCTGGAGTTCACCACCAACTGCCCCTCGGGGAGGGCGACGCGGGTGAGACCCCCGGGCAGCACCCAGATGTCGTCGCCGTCGTTGACCGCGAAGGGGCGCAGGTCGGCGTGGCGAGGGCGCATGCCGTCTTCGACCAGGGTCGGGATGGTCGAGAGCATGACGACGGGTTGGGCGATCCACCCGCGCGGGTCTGCCAGAAGCCGCTTGCGCAGGGCGTCGAGCTCGGCGGGCGAGGCGTCGGGCCCCACGACCAGGCCCTTTCCGCCCGAACCGTCGACGGGCTTCACGACCAGCTCGGGAAGACGGTCGAGCACCTCTTCGAGAGCGCCCGGGTCTTCCAGCCGCCAGGTGTCGACGTTCTTGAGGATCGGCTCCTCGGCGAGGTAGTACCGGATGAGGTCGGGAACATACGTGTAGAGCAGCTTGTCGTCGGCGACGCCGTTGCCCACCGCGTTGGCGATCGTGACGTTTCCCAGACGCGCGGCGAGCATGAGCCCGGGGGCGCCGAGCATCGAGTCGGCGCGGAACTGCAGCGGGTCGAGGAAGTCGTCGTCGACGCGGCGGTAGATGACGTCGACGCGCTGGGGCCCGCGGGTCGTGCGCATGAACACCTTGCCGCCGATGCACAGCAGGTCGCGCCCCTCGACGAGCTCGACGCCCATGAGGCGCGCGAGCAGCGTGTGCTCGAAGTACGCCGAGTTGTAGACACCCGGGGTGAGCACGACGATGTTCGGGTCGTCGATCCCGGGCGGGGCCGAGGCGCGGAGGGCGGCGAGCAGCTTGTTCGGGTAGTCGCCGACGGGGCGGACCCGCATCGAGACGAACAGCTCGGGCAGCGTCTGCGCCATGACGCGGCGGTTCGAGATGACGTACGAGACGCCGGAGGGCACGCGCACATTGTCTTCGAGCACGCGCATCTCGCCGTGCTCGTCGCGGATCAGGTCGATGCCCGACACCTGGATGCGCACGCCGTTGGCGCTGCGGATACCCGCGGCCTGACGATAGAAGTACTGCGACGACGAGATGAGACCCGCGGGCAGGATGCCGTCGCGTACGCAGTGCTGATTGCCGTAGGCGTCGTCGAGGAACGCCTCGAGAGCCTTGACGCGCTGCTTCACGCCGGCCTCGATGCGCGACCACTCGTCGTACGCGATGACCCGGGGCACGGCATCCAGCGGGAAAGGGCGTTCCTCGCCCGCGAAGTCGAACGTCACGCCCTGCGCGAGGTACGAGCTGGCGAGCGACTCGGTGCGCCCGCGCAGCTCTTCCTGCGTCATCTGCGCGAGCGTCTGGTACAGCTCCCGGTACACCTCGCGCGAGGGGGCGGCATCTCCGGGACTCGCCGGAACGCCGAACATCTCGTCGAACGCCGGGATGCCGGAAGCGGTCTTGCGCGGCGCCAGCGTGGAGCCGTAACCGTCGAACAGGTCACCCATGCGTCGACTCTACTCAGCGCCGTGTTGCGCACACGTTTCCCACCCGCGCGCGCGGCGCCGCCGAAAGGCTCAGATGCCGGGGCGCAGGACCACCTTGATGCAGCCGTCCTCCTTCTTCTGGAACGTCTCGTACAGGCCCGGGGCATCTTCGAGCGGGGCGTGGTGCGTCACCAGGTCCATCACGCCGAGCGGGTCGGCGGGGTCTTCGACCAGCGGCAGCAGGTCGTCGATCCAGCGCTTGACGTTGCACTGCCCCATCCGCATGGCGATCTGCTTGTCGAACATCGTCTTCATCGGCAGCACGTCCGCCTCACCGGCGTACACGCCGCTCAACGAAACGGTGCCGCCGCGGCGCACGAGGTCGATCGAGGCGTAGACCGCGGCGAGGCGGTCGAGCCCGGCCTTGTCCATGACCTTCTGCGCGAGGGCATCGGGGAGCAGCCCCACGGCGTTCTGCGCCAGCCTGATGCCGCCGTTTCCGTGGGCCTCCATGCCCACGGCATCCACCACGGCATCCGCCCCGCGACCCTCGGTGAGATCGATCAGTTCGTCGACCACCGTGTCGGTCAGGTCGTAGGTCAGGATGCCGTGGCGCTCGGCCATCGCGCGGCGCTCGGGTTCGGGCTCGATCGCGAGCACGCGGTAGCCCAGGTGCACGCCGATACGGGCGGCGAACTGCCCCACCGGGCCGAGGCCCATGACCGCGAGCGTGCCGCCCTCGGGGACGTTCGCGTACTGCACTCCCTGCCAGGCGGTCGGCACGATGTCGCTGAGGAAGAGGTAGCGGTCGTCGGGCAGGTCGTCGCCGACGCGGATGTGGTTGTAGTCGGCCAGCGGCACGCGGAGGTACTCCGCCTGACCGCCGGGCACCTGGCCGTAGAGCTTCGTGTAGCCGAAGAGCGCCGCGCCGCTGCCGTACTCGCGCACCTGCGTCGTCTCGCACTGCGACTGCAGGCCGCGGCGGCACATGAAGCAGTGGCCGCACGAGATGTTGAAGGGAACGACGACGCGGTCGCCGACGGCCAGGTTCGTCACGGCCGAGCCCACCTCGACGACGACGCCCATCGGCTCGTGGCCGAGCACGTCGCCTCTGTCGATGAACGGGCCGAAGAGTTCGTAGAGGTGCAGGTCGGAGCCGCAGATCGCGGTCGAGGTGATCTTCACGATCGCATCGGTCGGCTCGAGGATCTCGGGGTCGGGGACCTCCTCGACGCTCACGTTGCGCTTGCCCTGCCAGGTCAGTGCCTTCATGGTGGTGCCTCTCGTTCCGGGGGACGATCAGTCTGCGGCGCGCGTGCGCGACGGCCGAGGTGGTTGACGAGCCCCCGCCCGATGCGTCAGGCGCCGGGGGCCGCCAGGGGTGGCGCATCGACCCAGGCGTGCACTCGCGCGAGGAACGCCGCGTAGCCGGCGGGCGTGCGCCCCGTGAATCGGCCGGAGGTCTCGACCTCGTGCGCATCGCTCGCCCGCTCCCGCGCGCCGAGGGCCCGAGCCGCGCCGACGAGGGCCACGTCCTCGTGCTCGATGAGATCCGGGATGCCGCCCGCCCGGGCGTACGTGCTCGCCCGCACGCCGAGGTTGGCCCCGTGGACGTTCCCGGGCGGTGCGCCCCGATGGTGCGTGGCACGCCAGTACGCGGCGTGGCGGGCGCTGAGGTCGGCGAAGTCGGGGCGGACGGTTCCGAGCACGAGGTCGACCCCGGCCTCGGCGAGGTCGAGCTGGTGCGAGATCCAGTTCGGGGGCACGACGGTGTCGGCATCGGTCATGGCGATCCACGTGTCGGCCGGACTCGCGGAGAGCGCCCCGAGCGCATGAGCGACACCGACCCGCCGCGCGGTGCCCACGCGGCGAGCGCCGATCTCGACCGCCTCGACCGGCCAGCGCCGCACCTGCGCGGCGGTGGTGTCGGTGCACGCATCGAGCACGACGACGACCGCGACATCCAGGTCGGGCGTGCGCTCCTTCGCGTGAGAGACGGCCCGGTCGACCGCTGCCAGGCAGCGCCCGATCAGGGCCTCCTCGTCGTGCGCCGGGATCACCACGGCCACCGCCCTCACGGGACGAGTCCGGACTCGGCCGCCACCGATCGCACGCCCGGGTGCGCGTACACCTCGAGCACGAAGTCCTCCTCGTCGTGCCGCGCGAGGCGCACGAGGTCGCCCCGGGCGGCGAGCGCGTCGTGCACCTGGTCGCCGCTGAGCGGATACTCGGCGACCGGATGCCGCCAGTGGCAGGCGACCAGGTGGCCGTCGACGCTCAGCGAGGCGGCGGCCGCCGTGAGCCCCCGATCGAGGTCGACTCCCGCCCAGTAGTACGCCACCTCCGACAGCACGACCAGGTCGAACTCGCCCTCCGGCCACGCGCCGGGAAGCGTCGCGAGGCGCAGCTCGACGTTGTCGTGCCCCGCCAGACGCGTCCGTGCGCGTTCCAGGGCCGCGGGGGCGAGATCGACGGCGAGCACCCGATCGCTCCGGTCGGTCAGCTGGGCGGTCAGCGCTCCGGTCGAGCACCCCGCCTCGAGGGTCGAACGGTAGCGGCGCCGCGGGAGGGCGGAGAGGAGCACGGCGCGTTTGCGCTCCTCGTACCACCGCGAGTCGAAGCCCCAGGGGTCGTCGTGGCGGGCGTACATGTCGTCGAAGTACTCCCGGCCGACACTGGCCGCCGGGGCGGCGGGGCGCTCCGGAACGATGAAGAACTCGGCGTCGCGCTCGGCGTGCGCGCGCATTCCGGCGTGGATCATCGCCTCGTCCCCCGGTGCTCGCGACAGCGGCTCGAGCTGACTGCGGTGCGCGTCGAGGGCGCGGGTCTTGGCCTCGCGCGCGCGGAGCTCGAGCACGAGACGTTCGACGCGGTCCCACGGCACGTCGTCAGGGCCGCCCCAGTGCCAGAGCCAGATCGGGAAGGCCCGCGAGCGCACCCCGCGGGCGGCGCAGACCTGCTCGACGATCTCGCCGACGACCCGGTGGTCGCGGTGCCCGTCTCCCCGCCACGGCGACAGCACCAGCACGCGCCGACCGGCCGCGGCGTCGAGCGTTTCGCGCAGCGCCGCGGAGACGGCATCCCGATACTCCTCCGTCCCGCCGTCCGGCAGGCCGAGGAAGATCGGTTCACCGACCAGCCCCACGATGCGCGCCGCCTCGTAGAGCTCGCGGCGGCGCATCAGCGCGAGGGTCGCGGGCCCGTGGGTGGGCGAATCGGGGTGAGAGCCCTCGCCGTCGGTCACGACGAGAAGATCGACCGGGATGCCGCGGGCCGCCGCGGTCGCGAGCAGACCCGCGGCTCCGAGGCTCTCGTCGTCGGGGTGCGCGGCCACCACGATCAGATGGTCGACGTCGAGATCGAGCGGGGGCAGGTCTCGGCGAAGAGCCTCGGCCCAGACGCTCTCGTCGGTGCCGGGATCGCGATGGTCGAAGCTCACCATGCGACCGCTCCCGTCGCGACCTCGGCGCCTATTCGCGCGACGTCGCGCTCCCCGTGGTGCTGACGCAGGTAGACCTGCAGGTCGTCGACGCGCCGCGCGTGCGCCTCGTCGGCGACGAGCGGCAACGGTCCCAGCGCGTGCGCGGCCTGGACGAGGGTCGTCTCCACGGCGTCGGCGACCACGGTGCGCGCGCGGGCGGCACGCAGACCGGCGGATGCCGCACCCCCGGCCTCGAAGGCCGCCGCCGTCTCGCGCAAGACGGTGCGGGCGGCCCAGAGCGCCGTATCGGCACGGCCGAGATGCACGCGGGAGAGCTGGTCGGCGCGGTCGACGGCTGCGGCCGCGCGCAGCGCGTCACGCAGCGGCAGGGCCCCGCCCCACCAGCACGCCGCGACCCCCACCCCGCCGTGCGCGAAGCCGGGCCGACGCAGGTACCAGCCGGGCTCGCCCACGGGGACGGCGACCGCTTCGTCGAGGTCGATCGGCGCGCTGACGACCCGGTCGAGTCCGCGGGCGTGCCAGGGGCCGGTCCGCGCGGTGACGCCCGGGTCGCGCAGGTCGAGGGCGAAGAGCTGTCGCCGTTCGTCGTC
Source organism: Microbacterium sp. SORGH_AS_0454 (assembly GCF_031453395.1). Taxonomy (NCBI): domain Bacteria; kingdom Bacillati; phylum Actinomycetota; class Actinomycetes; order Micrococcales; family Microbacteriaceae; genus Microbacterium; species Microbacterium sp. SORGH_AS_0454. Next base: position 966,526 of record NZ_JAVIYS010000001.1, read on the forward strand.
GACCCACGCGGTCACGAGCGCGCGATCGAGGTGGGCGGCGAGCGAGCACCACGGCTTGGTCCCGTGCAGTGTCCAGGTACCGGCGGAGCGCCGCGCCTCCACGCGCATGCCGGACCCCTCCGCCGCGAAGACCCCCCACGACCCGCCGGGCTCGAGGTCGACGTCGATCCCCTCGCGGGCGGCCTCGTCGAGGATCGCGAGGGCGTCGAGGTGGGGCTCGAGCACGCGCGCGGCGGCCACGTCGCGCGCCGAGACCGAGGCCAGCAGCTCCCAGGTCGCGCCGAGAGAGCGCGGCGGGATGACGGTCGTCGCCCAGGCCAGGGTCGCGGCGATGTCGCGGCCGGGCACGTCGACGGCATCCATGCCCGCCAGCGCCTCACGGACATCGTCGAGGTCGGGGGCGTCGTCGGACAGGAGAAGAGGGGATGCCGAATGGTCGCGGTGCTTCACCGCGTCAGTGTGGGCATCGCGGAGACTTTCGGATAGAAGCTTGACAGCGCCCTCCGTCTGCGACCCCGTGCGGCGACGGGTGCCGGTTGCCTGTGAATATCGCACGCGCGGCGCCCGGGTGCCCGGGGCTCCCTAGGCTCCCCTCGTGACCCCCGCATCTTCCCGCCGCCGCGATCTCGCGGCGATCGTCGCCTCGATCGCCGCCACCGTGTTCGGCGCCGGCCTCGGCGAGCTCGCCGCGGCGATCGTCTCGCCCACCGCGAGCCCGTTCGCCGTCATCGGCGGGGGCATGATCGACCTCGCCCCGGCCTGGGCGAAAGACCTGGCCATCGACCTGTTCGGTACGGGCGACAAGGCGGCCCTGCTCCTGGGGATCGCGGTGCTGCTGCTGATCGTCGCCGGCGTCGCCGGAGTTCTCGAACGGCGCAAGGCCCCGTGGGGGCGGGTCGTCCTCGTGGCGCTCGGCGTGATCGGCGCGATCGTCTCGATGACGCGGGCGGATGCCGGGACACTGTCGCCCCTCCCGTCGCTGGTCGCGGGAGCCGCCGCCGCCCTGGTGGCCGGGCTGCTGGTCGCCCGGCTCCGGCGACGGTCAACGAAGGCCCCGACCGACGACGGCGTCTCGCGGCGCAGCGTCCTCGCGCTCTCGGGGGTGGCCGTCATGGCGGGAGCCCTCGCCGCCGTCGGATCCGTCGCGGTGAGCGGGGGCGCGCGCGCCGTCAGCGCGGTGCGCTCCGCTCTGCGCCTGCCCTCGCCCGCGACGACCACGCCCGTCCCGGCCGGAGCCGACCTCGGCATCGACGGGCTCGGGCCGATCATCACTCCCGCGTCGGACTTCTACCGCATCGACACCGCCCTCGTCGTTCCGCAGGTGGACCCCGCGACCTGGACCCTGCGCGTGCACGGCATGGTCGAGCAAGAGGTCGTGCTGCGGTGGGACGACCTCGTCGCCCTCCCCCAGAAAGAGACCGTCGCGACCCTCGCGTGCGTGTCGAACGAGGTGGGCGGGTCTCTCATCGGCAACGCCCGCTGGCTCGGCGTCCCCCTTCGCGACATCCTCGAGCGGGCGAAGCCGACGGCCGAGGCCGACATGGTGCTCTCGCACTCGGTCGACGGGTTCACGGCATCCACTCCGCTCGAAGCCCTCACCGACGACCGCGACGCCCTGCTGGCCATCGGCATGAACGGCGAACCCCTGCCGATCGAGCACGGCTTCCCCGTGCGGATGGTCGTGCCGGGTCTTTACGGCTACGTGTCGGCGACGAAGTGGGTCAGCGAGCTCGAGGTCACCCGCTACGACCGCGCCGAGGGGTACTGGACCTCGCGCGGCTGGTCGGAACGCGGACCCGTCAAGCTGCAGTCGCGCATCGACGTGCCACGGTCGGGCGCTCGGTTGGGTGCGGGCGACACCGTCATCGCGGGCGTCGCCTGGCAGACGCACGTGGGCGTCTCGGGCGTCGAGGTGCAGATCGACGACGGCCCGTGGCAGGCGGCGACCCTGGCGACCGCGATCTCGGCCGACACCTGGGTGCAGTGGAGCCTGCCGTGGAACGCCACGAGCGGATCGCACACGATCCGGTGCCGGGCGATCTCGACCAACGGTCAGACGCAGACGAGCGACGTGGCCGCCCCCGCCCCCGACGGCGCGACAGGCTGGGACGAGCGCACGGTCTCGGTGGCCTGAGACGCGAAGAGGCGCGACGCCCGTCCGCGGCGCGACGGCCCGTGTCCCACTTCGTGCAGAAGATCCGCACGGGATCCGCACGAAGTGGGACACGCACGCCTCGGCGCGGGCGCGGGCGCGGGGCCGTTCGGCGCTCAGACCGACAGCACGTGCCGAACCTGCTCGACGGCCCAGTCCAGCTCGGTCGCGCGGATGGTCAGCGGCGGCGCGATGCGGATCGTCTGACCGTGCGTGTCCTTGACGAGCACGCCACGCGTCAGCAGCTTCTCGGCCACCTCGCGCCCGGTGCCGTACGCGGGGTCGATGTCGACGCCGGCCCACAGGCCCGCGATGCGAACGGTCGTGACGCCGTTTCCGACCAGCGACTGCAGCGACGCCTCGAGGTGCGCCCCCAGTGCCTTCGCCCGGGTCTGGAATTCTCCGGATGCCAGCATCTCGACGACCCGCAGGCCCACGGCCGCGGCCAGCGGGTTGCCGCCGAAGGTCGAGCCGTGCTCACCGGCGCGGATGACGCCGAGCACGTCCTCGTTCGCGACGACGGCCGACAGGGGCAGGATGCCGCCGCCGAGCGCCTTGCCGAGCAGATAGACGTCGGGCACGACGCCCTCGCGATCGCACGCGAACGTCTCGCCCACTCGTCCCAGACCCGACTGGATCTCATCGGCGATGAAGAGCACGTTGTTCTCGGTGCAGATCTCGCGGACCCGCTGCAGGAACCCCTCGGGCGGGAGCACCACACCGGCCTCGCCCTGGATGGGCTCGAGCAGGACGGCCGCGGTGTTCTCGTCGATCGCGGCGGCGATGGCATCCGCGTCTCCATAGGGCACGTGCACGAAGCCCGGCGCATAGGGACCGAAGTCGTCGTGCGCCGTGGGGTCGTCGCTGAAGCCGACGATCGTGGTGGTGCGGCCGTGGAAGTTGCCGTTCGCGACGATGATGGTCGCGGCGTCTGCAGCGATGCCCTTGGTGCGGTAGCCCCAGGCGCGCGCGAGCTTGATCCCGGTCTCGACGGCCTCGGCGCCGGTGTTCATCGGCAGCACGAGATCCTTGCCGCAGAGCTGCGCGAGCGCGGCGGCGAAGGGACCGAGACGGTCGTTGTGGTACGCGCGACTGGTGAGAGTCAGGCGCTCGAGCTGCTCTCGGGCGGCGGCGAGGATCGCCGGGTGTCCGTGGCCGAAGTTGAGCGCCGAGTATGCCGACAGCAGATCGAGGTACCGCTTGCCCTCGATGTCGGTGACCCAGACGCCCTCGGCGCGCGAGACCACGACGGGCAGCGGGTGGTAGTTGTGGGCGAGGTGCGCGCCCTCTTCGGCGATCAGACGAGCGCCGAGGTTGTCGACGGTGGTGCTCATCGCGAACCGCCGCGCAGCTCCAGCGTGCAGCACTTGATGCCGCCGCCGCCGAGCAGCAGCTCGGAGAGATCGACCTTCACGGGGGTGTACCCGCGCTCGCGCAGCTGCGCCTCGAAGCCCACGGCGCGGGGGGAGATGATGACGTTCTTGCCGTCGCTGGCGGAGTTCAGCCCGAACACCGCACCGTCGCTGTCGGACACGCGGATGGCATCCGGGTAGCGCTCGCGCAGGATCGCCTGGCTCCGATCGTCGAACGCGTTGGGGAGGTAGGCGATGTTCGCCTTCTCGACGCCGCCGGGGCCCTCCACGGGATCGAGCACGGCGATCGCGGTGTCGAGGTGGTAGAACCGCGGGTCGGTCAGCGTCAGCGACACGACCTCGCGCGAGAAGACCTCGCCCACCTCGCGGTGACTGTCGCCGGTGGAACGGAACCCCGTGCCGGCGAGGATCGTGTCGCCCACGAGCAGGAAGTCGCCCTCGCCCTCGTTGACCTCGACCGGCTCGGCGACCTCGAAGCCGTTCGCGGCGAACCAGTCGATGAACGCGGGGGCCTCGGCCGCGCGCTCACGGAAGCGGAACTTGGGACCGTACGCGACCCCGTCGATCACGAAGCCGCCGTTGGCCGTGTAGACCATGTCGGGCAGTCCCTCGAGCGGGTCGATCAGCTCGATCTCGTGCCCGAGCTGCGTGTAGGTGTCGTAGAGCGACTGCCACTGGCGCATGGCGAGGTTCGTGTCGGTGGGGCGCGAGGGCTCCATCCACGGGTTGATGCTGTAGCTCACCGTGAAGTGCTCGGGGCGGCACATGAGGTACCGACGGTGCTGCTGCACGCGCTCGCCGGGCGTGACCTCGGCGGGGGTGGCGACGGGGGTAGCGGACATCTCTGCTCCTCGGAGGAAAGGTGCGGCGGACGCTGTCCTGGGGCTCGGTGGCCCTTCGAACCCACGCGGCACCCATCAACTGCATGTGGCGCCGTGCGGGGAAAGGTCGGTCCGAGCACGCCGGTGTCATTCTCGCACGCGCGTGCGCGGGGAGGCGAGCGGCGCGGCGCGGCGGTCCGCCCTGCCGCCGGTGGTCCCATGAGAAAGCCCGGGCGTCGCGCCTTGCGCACGCGAAGAGGGTCGTCCCGCGAGACCCGCGTCCCTCAGCCCGTGCGCCGCAGCGACAGCGCGATCCACGCGACGGGCGGGAGGGACACCGACAGGATGCCGTTCACCAGTCGCGTCTCGACCGCCCGCGGCCGCACCCGCTCGGGCTCGTCGAGGGTGTTCGCGGCACCGGGATCGTCGTCGTGGAGGAGGTGGGTCTCGACGACCTCCACCTCGCCGAGGGCGCTGACGTCGATATCGACGGCGACGGGGTGTTCGAGCCCCCTGTGGACGACGAAGACCGAGGCGGTTCCGGCCTCGTCGTCGACGGTGGCCACGGCATCCACCGCGGGCACCGTCCCGTAGCGGGCGGTGTCGAGCGTCGGGGCCTCGAGGGGCAGTCGCACCGCTCGCCCTCGAGCCAGGCGCGAGCAGATCGCGAAGGGGAAGAAGGTCGTCTGGCGCCAGGCGGGGCCGCCGGGCTCGGTCATGATCGGCGCGATGACGTTCACGAGTTGAGCGAGAGACGCCGACGCCACCCTGTCGGCATGCTTCAGAAGCGAGATGAGCAGACTGCCGAAGACCACGGCATCCAGGACGGAGTACACGTCTTCGAGCAGGCGCGGGGCGACCGGCCAGTCGTCGATGGCGGTGGGTTTGACGGCATCCACGCGGTCGATGTACCAGACGTTCCACTCGTCGAACGAGATGCCGATGCGCTTCGTGCTGCCGCGCGCCGCGCCGACGTGGTCGGCGGTGGCGACGACCGCCTCGATGAAGCGATCCATGTCGACGGCGGAGGCGAGGAAGGATGCCGCGTCGCCGTCGTGCTCCTGGTAGTAGGCGTGGCACGAGATCATGTCGACGTCGTCGTAGGTGTGCTCGAGCACCACCCGCTCCCACTCGCCGAAGGTGGGCATCTGCGCACCCGACGAGCCGCACACGACGAGCTCGATCGAGGGGTCGAGCTGGCGCATGCCCTTCGCCGTGCGGGAGGCGAGCTTTCCGTAGTCGTCGGCGGAGCGGTGGCCGAGCTGCCACGGGCCGTCCATCTCGTTGCCGAGGCACCACACGCGCACGTCGAACGGTTCGGCGCGGCCGTTGTCGATGCGCTGCTGCGACAGCGCCGACCCACCCGGGACGTTGGCGTACTCGAGCAGGTCGATCGCCTCGAGCGTGCCGCGCGTGCCGAGATTGACCGCGAGCATGAGGTCGCTGCCGACGGCCTCGAGCCAGTCCGAGAACTCGTGCAGGCCGACCTCGTTCGTCTCGGTCGAGTGCCACGCGAGGTCGAGGCGACGAGGCCGCTCGGCGCGGGGCCCGACACTGTCCTCCCACCGGAAGCCCGAGACGAAGTTGCCACCGGGGTAGCGGATCGTCGAGACCCCGAGTTCTCGGACGAGCGCGATCACGTCGCGGCGGAACCCGCGCTCGTCGGCTTCGGGGTGGTCGGGCTCGTAGAGGCCGTCGTAGACGTGGCGGCCGAGGTGCTCGACGAACCCCCCGAACAGGCGCCGGCGCACGGGGCCGATCGCGAAACGGGGGTCGACGGTCAGTCGGGCAGCGGTCATCGGTGCTCCTCGCGGTTTCGACGACGGTACCCCGGCGCGGGCGCCGCGCTAAACGTTTTCGAAACCTCGCGGAGACGCCGTACCGCCGAGGGCGCGGTCGTTCGGCGAGGCCGCCGTGGGCGCAGAGCGCGGGTCGGGCGCGGAGCGCCGGGCCGGTCAGATGACCGATGCGCTCCATGCGTCGACGGCGCCGAAGCGGAACGCGCCGATCGACACCGCCTGCTCGCGCAGGAACGGCAGCAGCTCGAGGCGGCCGGCCGTCGTGACCTCGTCCGCGTACACGGTGAGCGAGACATCGCCCGCGACCGTCTCGGCAACGGCCGCGCGCAGCGTCGCCACCGTCTCGGCGGGGCCCACGAGGCGCAGGCGCCCGGGGCGCGGGGCGACGACGAGGGTTTCGGCATCGCCGTCGGCGGCATCCGGGATGCCACCCGCCAGACGCTGCAACCACTCGGCGTCGCTCTCGACCGAGACCGCGACCCCGCTGTCGCCCAGCAGGTGTCGGACGGCGGCGGGAAGACCCACCGGGGTACTGAGGCTGAAGGCCGAGCCCGAGCGCACCGCGGCCACCAGAACGCGCAGCACCGCCTCCCACGCGGCGTCGGCGGTGGCGCGCACGGCGACATCGACCGGACGGTAACGCCGGAGGTTGCGTTCGACGACCAGGCGCGACACGTCGCGGACGCGGCCGAACTCGCGATCCCACGCGACGGCGTCGGCGAGAGCGCCCCGACGGAGCCAGTCGAACGCCTCGTACGACAGGGTCGGTTGGGCCGCTTCGATCAGGGCCGTGATGCGCGAGTCGAGTCCGCGCAGGTGCAGGGTCGACGACGACGCCCCTCCCGACGACGGCCGCCACGATCCGAGGGTGACGAGACGGTTCGGTCCTCCCGACATCGCCCCGTCGCCCACGGACGCCTCGCCCCACCCGCCGAGCGGCTCGCGCTGGATGACGGCCCCCGTCGAGGGACGGTTGACCCGCAGCACGGCGGCCTCGACGGTGTCGAGCCAGAGCTCGAGGTCGGCCTCGTCGCGGGTGTGGAGACCGGCGACGAAGCCCGAGCCGATCGCGTTCTGCAGCTCGATCGCGCGTGTCACGGTGGGGGCGTGCAGGATGCCGAGCACCGGCGCCGCGACCGCGGCCCGGGTGAGGTGAGACCCTGCGGTGACGCCCGTACGCACGCCCGGTGACCAGAAGCGGCCGGCCGTGTCGGGTCCGAGGTCGAGCTCTCGCGGTTCCACGAGCCAGCGTTCGCCGTCGCCGAGGACGGTCAGGGCGCGTCGCACCTCGCCCGCGGGTTCTTCGACGAGCGGACCGATGTCGGAGAGCGGGTCGTCGGCGGGACCCACGCGCAACGACGAGACCGCGTCCTTGAGCTGCTCGGTGAACCACGGCGAGCGGCCGACCGCCCCGACGAGGATGACGAGCGACACGGCCGTGGCGGCCTGGCCCGCTCGGGCGAAGGCGCCGGCGACGATGTCGGCGACGGCGGCGTCCACGTCGGCGGAGGGGGCGACGATCGCGACGTTGCGCCCGGCGGTGAGCGCCTGCACGGGCAGGGCCGGTCGCCAGGCGGCGAAGCGCTCGGCCGTCGTCCGGGCTCCCGCCAGCAGCACGCGGTCGACGCCGGGGTGGGCGATGAGCGCGCGGCCCGAGGCGTCCTCGTTGAGATCGACATAGGCGAGCACGTCGCGCGGCACCCCCGCCGCCCAGAGAGCCTCGGCCACGACGGCTCCGCAGCGCCGTGCGCGCGGCGAGGGCGTGAGCAGCACCCCGGATCCGGCGGCCAGCGCGGCGACGGCCTCGGCGGCGCAGAGCCCGACCGGGGCGTTCCAACGCGGGGCGACGACGCTCAGCCGATCGGGTACGAACACGGCCCCGGGCACGCGATCGAGCTCCTTCGCGGTGGCGGCGTAGTACGCGGCGGCGTCGACGGCCTGGCTCACCTCGGCGTCGGCCTCGGCGAGCAGAGCCCCGCCCTCGGAGGCGAGAACCTCGATCAGCTCGCCCCGGCGCTGCTCGAGGCTGCGTGCGACCGACTGCAGCACAGCGGCCCGGTCGGCGGCGGCGAGCGCACCCCAGGGCTCTGCGGCGGTGCGCACGCGGTCGATCACCGCGTCGAGCCCCGCTTCGTCGTCGATGCGTCCCGCGGCGGCCGTGGCGTCTCCGGCGGTCGAACCGGCGACGCGGCCGAGGGCGGCCATCGACCAGGCGCGGTCGGCGGCCAGAGTCGGGTCGGTGTCGGGCACGTTGCGGAACCCGGGTGCGCCGCCCGCGAGTTCCGCGCTCTCGCGAGCCGAGAACACGGCGGTGTCGACGAAGGCCTGTCCGCCGAACAGCATCTGCTGCACGTCGGGGCCCAGAGCGGAGGTGTCGGCGGATGCCGCGGCCTCGCGCGCGATGCCCAGCACCGCCTGCGTGAGTCCGGGCTCGGCGGCGTCGTCGGCCGGGCGCTCGCGCAGGATCGCCGGATCGGCCTCGGTGTCGCGCTGCGGAGCGCGCACGGCGGGCGAGGGAAGGTCGGCTGCGGCCAGGGCGCGTCGAGCGCGGGCCGCGATCGATGCGGTCTCGGGGGCGTCCTCGGGCGTGCTCTCGCCGGGCTCATCCTCCGACGCGGGCACCGCCAGCGGCAGGTCGGGGGAACCGGCCACCTCGATCGCGTAACGGGCGGCGAGGCGCGCGACGACGGCATCGACATCGTCGGGGTACGCGGTCGGCGCCGTCCACAGGCGCCCCTCCCCCGGTGTCCACGGCGCGGTGTGCGGCACGGCGAGCGCGAGTTCGGCCCCGGCCTCGGTCGCGAGAGACAGGGCGAGGGCGGCACGTTCGGGGTCGGCGGTCGCAAGTTCCACCGCGAAACCCTCGATCCCCCTCGTGCTCAGGGCCTCGCGCAGGCCGCGCACGAGGGCGGCATCCACGTCGTCTCGAGCCGTGACCGCCGGGGCGAGCCACCCGTGGCGCGCCGCCGACACGGCATCCGGGGTCTCGATGGGGGCATCGCTCAGGCGCAGCGTCAGGCGGGCGCCACCCGCGGAGGTGCGCACGCGCGCCCACGCCGACAGCTCCCGGACGGCCTCGGGGACCTCGGCGACCGCCGCGGGCAGCTGGACACCGGCCCGGAGCGAGGTGAGGCGCGGCTCCTCGAGCACGCGGGTGAGCACCGCGACGGTGAGATCGAGGTCGTCGCGTCCTTCGACGACGAGGGTGACGTGGGTGCGCGCGGCGAGCGCATCGAGGAAGACCGGCAGCAGCCGCTCGGCCGCGTGCTCGACCTCGGCATCGAAGGCCCACGGCGACGGCTTGACCACGACATCGGAGATCGCGAGACAGACCCGCGGGACGTCCTCGCGGGAGAGGAGCGAACGGATGCCGTCGACCCGGCGTCGCGCACCCGCGTCGCCCACGACGGCGGGACCGACGAGGCGCACCTCGACCGGTGAGCCGAGCGCATCGAGCGCGGGGCTGAGCCGCTCGGGGCGCGCGTCGAGCACGAGGGCGGCGAGGAGGTCGCGCAGCGCGCGGCGAGCGAGGGGTACGGCGGGACTCGGCAGGACGGGCGCGACGGCTCCGCCGAGCTGCAGGGCACCGCGGACGAACCACGGGAGGGACGCGGGGAGGTCGCCGGCGAGCCGGTGCAGCGCGGAGGCGGCCGAGGTCAGCGACTCCGGACGGGAGACGCCGTCGACCGCTGCGGCCAGGAACGCCGCGGCGGCGGGATCGGCGGGCAGTTCGCCACGACGCGGCGCGGCGGTGGGGGCCGTTCGTCGAGAGAACGTCGAGGCGACGCGAGCGGCGCGGGCCGGAAGGCCCGGAGAGAGCGCGGGAACGGGGGCGCCGGGGTCGTTCGTGCTCATGCCCGTCAGCCTAATTAGCGCGTGCGCGGCACCTCGGCGGCCCGCCGCGCAACCCGCGGATCGGCGGCCGGGTCGCAGCTCACGGGGACCGAATCGCGTGTCCCCCGAATGGGCGACATATTTGCACTCTGATCAGAAATTCACAGGAATTCCTTCGCTTTTCGTCCGGGTCGTGTTTTCATGGCGGTGGGTACCCCGCCATTTATCCCCCCTGGATGGAAGGTCACTCCACGTGAACCGCATATCGAAGACCGTCGTGGGCGCCACCGCTCTCGGCCTGTTCCTGACCACCGCCGCCACCGCTCCCGCGCTGGCGCAGACCCCCACGTCATCGCCCGGCGCGGCCGTCGACGGAGTCGACGCCCAGCTGCTCGAAGCGATGGCGGCCGACCTCGGCACCGACGTGGCCGGAGCGCAGGACGTCCTGCGTTTCCAGGCCGACGCGGCCGGGACCGCCGACGAGGTCGCCGCCGTCTCGGGCGACGCCTTCGCCGGCACCTGGCTCGACGAGTCGACGCGCACCGTGTACGCCGCGGCGACCACGGATGCCGCTCGCGAAGCGGCCGCAGAAGCGGGCGCCGTCCCCGTCGCCGCGGAGCACTCCCTCGACGACCTCGAGGCGCTCGCCGCGAAGCTTGCGGCGAGCCCCGTTCCCGATGCGATCCCCTCGTGGTGGATCGACGTCGAGCAGAACGACCTCGTCGTCGACGTGGTGGCCGGCGGCGACCAGGCCGCGGCCGACTTCGTCGCGACCCTCGACGCCCCCGCGGGCGCCGTGCGCCTGGAGACCGGAGCCGAGGCCCCGGAGACCTTCGCGACGATCCAGGGCGGCATCGCCTACAACATCAACAACCAGAGCCGCTGCTCGGTGGGCTTCGCGGTGCAGGGCGGTTTCGTCACCGCCGGCCACTGCGGCGACGCGGGCGACAGCACCACCTACGGCACGTTCCAGGGCTCCTCGTTCCCCGGCAACGACTACGCCTGGGTCAGCACGCCCAACCACACCCCCGTCGGCTCGGTGTCGAACTACTCCGGCGGCTCCGTCGCCGTGAAGGGCTCGACCGCCGCCGCCGTCGGCGCGACCGTGTGCCGCTCGGGCTCGACCACCGGCTGGCACTGCGGCCAGATCCAGGCCTACAACTCCACGGTGCGCTACGCCGAAGGATCGGTCTCGGGCCTCATCCGCACCAACGTCTGCGCCGAGCCCGGCGACTCCGGCGGCTCGCTGCTCGCCGGCAACCAGGCCCAGGGCGTCACCTCGGGCGGCTCGGGCAACTGCTCGAGCGGCGGAACGACGTACTTCCAGCCCGTGAACGAGATCCTGCAGACCTACGGCCTGCGCCTGCTCACCAGCTGATCCCCTCCCGGTACCCCGGTGCCCCGGTCGCCTCACGGCGGCCGGGGCACCGTTTTTTCGATCTTCTGTCCGGGATGCCGCGGTCACCTCACCGCGGCCGGGGAACCGTTTTTCCCGTCTCCTGTCCGGGATGCCGCGGTCACCTCACGGCGGCCGGGGCATCGTCTTTGCCAGTCCCCTGTTCGGGATGCCGCGGTCGCCTTGCGACGGCCGGGGCATCGTTCGACTCCGTCGTCAGCTGATCGCCCGGCGGCGGCGCTTCAGGGCCGCCCCGACCAGGACCGCGAGCAGTCCCAGGGCGAGGGCCGCGCCCGAGACCGCACCACCGGTCACCGCAAGCGGTGCCGCGCTCGAATCTGCGGCGTCGTCCCGAGCCGGGGGAACGACGGGGGTGGTGCCCGTGGCGGCAGCCGCGACCTCGATACCCACCGCGGCCTCGACGCCGCCGATGCGCGCGATCACCCGGTGGACGCCCGCGGGGCTGTCCGAGGGGAGCGTGACGTTCACGAGGAACGCCCCGGCGGCGTCGGTGCGGACCGTGCCCAGCTGGACCGGAGTGGAGCGCAGTTCGAGCTCACCGTCGGCGTTCGCCGGCCAGCCCGTGCCCGACACGGTGATGACCCCGCCGGCGGTGAGGTCGCCCGAGACCGACAGAGTCGGGTCTCCCGCGCTCGCGCCGACAGAGGTCGATCCGATCCCGCTGACGTTGCCGGCCACGTCCACCGCCCGGTACGACACGGTGGTCACGCCCGCACCGACGCTCGCGACCGCCCGCTCCCCGGACGCGGTCGTCCAGGCCGCTGCGTCGCCGACGCGGTACTCCAGGCGCGCGACTCCCGACCCGCTGTCGCTCGCGAGGAGTGTCACCGTGCGGGCCGCGGCATCCACCGTCGCCGTCGTCGCCGGGGCGGCGCGATCGATCCTCACCGCCGCGGTCACCGACTCCGAGACGTTGCCCGCGGCGTCCGTCGCGCGGAACGCGAGGTTCCACGTCCCCTCCGCCGGGGTCACCGCGCCGGTGTACGTCGCCCAGGTCGTCCCCCCGTCGGCGCTGAACTCGAGGCGCGGCGCCGGGTCGAGGTCGTCGGTCGCCGAAGCCGTGATCGTCGGCTGCGACACGTACCACCCGTCGGCTCCATCGGGCGAGATCGGATCGGCCGTCACGGCCACCGTGGGCACCGTCTTGTCGGCCGGACGCGTGTGCATCCGCACGAACGTGACCGAGTACGGCTCGAACGACTGCGTGAAACTGCTCGAGACCGGCATCCGCGAGGTCTTCGGAGCCACGGGCGTCGATGTCGCCGTGTTCAGCGCCGTCGGAGCCGCCTGCAGGGTCGTCACGTCCGCGGTCGGGAGCACCGTGAGCCCTCCGAGATCGACCTTCGTCACCGCCGCCTTGGCCTGGGCGTTGACGACCTTCAGGATCACATCTCCCGTTGACTCGTCCTTCGTCATGACCTGGGCGAAAGGCTCGACCGCCGTGTTGGAGAACTGGCCCTGCTGCACGCCGTCGGCGAAGAGCGTCACCTGCGCGCCCCGTACCTGCACGCGCAGGTCATAGGTCCGACCGGTCTCGACGCGGGGGGTGCCCGTATCGGCGACGATCGATTTCGCCCCGTCCACGGCCTTCTCCACGACGCTGCGGGTGTTCCCCCACCCGCCGAGGTTCCACCAGAGGTAGTCGGCCGACCCCTTCACGCCGAAGCCCACGAGGAAGCCCTCGGCGCCGGCGAGCTTGGTGGCCTTGAGCGAGACGTCGTAGTCGGTGGCGGTCAGTGCGGGACCGGCGACCAGCGTGTTGTTCGCCGTCGTCGACGACTGCACGTAGCTGCCGTCGGCGGCCGACCACGATCCGGCGCCCGCGAGCTTCGTCCACCCGTCATCGTTCTTGTCGGCGAAATCGTCGGAGAAGAGCGTCTTCCCATCGGGCGTCGTGACCTTCACGTCGTCGTAGCGGGCGGAGGTGCTCCACGTCGACAGACCCACGGCACCGGAGACAGCGGTGGATGCCAGATCCCCGCCCGCCGTGGTCGGAACGACCCGGTCGCCGACATTCCTCATGAAGAGCTTCTGCACCTCGTAGTTCGCCGAGCCCCACACCTGGTCGCGGTCGAACCAGATGAGGTCGGGGCTCCACTGCACGTTGCTGGTGTCGGCCAGCAGCGGCGCGTACGACGCCATCTTGACCACGTCGGCGTTGCGCTCGAGGCCCGTCATGTACGCGGCCTCGGAGAGAGCGTTCGCGAACCGGTTGTCACGCGAGGCGTACTCACCGATCCACACCTTGGGTCCGCCCCGGTCGTACGAGTCGTACCGCTGGTTGTGCGAGAGGAACCACGAGGGGTCGCGGTAGTAGTGCTCGTCGACCATGTCGACCTTCTCGGCCCTGTTCTGCTCCCAGTGCTTCTCGAAGCTCGCGCCCTCGGCGTCGGGGCCCGAGTTGCTGATCAGGATCATGTCGGGGTACTTCGCCGTGATGGCATCCCGGAACTGCACGAAGTTCGCCATGAACGCCTCGGGGTAGTTCTCCTCGTTGCCGATCTCGATGCGGTCGAGCGCGAAGGGGGCGGGGTGGCCCATGTCGGCACGGAGCTTGCCCCACGTCGTCGTCACGTCGCCCTTGGCGAACTCGATGAGGTCGAGGGTGTCCTGGATGTGGCGCTGGAGCAGGGCCGGGTCTGTCGGCTGGAGGGCCTGACCGCAGCCGTTCATCAGGGCCGGCACGTCGGGGACGGGCTTGGCGCCGATGTCTTCCGCGAACTGGAAGTACTCGTAGTACCCCAAGCCCAGCGACTGGTTGTAGCCCCAGAAGTTGGCGTTGGTGGCTCGGGTCTCGACCGGGCCGACGCTGTCCTTCCACTGGTACGACCGGGCGCGCTCCCAGTTCGAGTCGGCCGAGTAGTCCTCGTGGCTGTTGACGTTGACGATGCAGCCGCCGGGGAAGCGCACGAACTTGGGGTGGAGGTCGGCGATCTTCTGCGCGACGTCCTTGCGCAGGCCGTTCTCGCGGCCCTTGAAGGTGTCGCGCGGGAACACCGAGACCTCGTCGAGCCGGAGCGTTCCCGCCCCTGCCGCCTGCACGAGCACGCGCGCGGCGTCGGTCGTGGCCGTCGCCGTCACGGAGCCGCGGTACTTCACCCAGCCGTCTCCGCCCACGGTCGCGGTGAAGGGGTTCGACAGCACCGTACCGTCGGCGGAGCGCAGCGCGAGCGAGACGGGGGTACCGCTGGTCGCGGTGGTGCGCGCCCAGAACGACACGTCGTAGACGCCGTCCTTCGTCAGCGCGACTCCGGTGTCGAAGCCCGCGTTCTCGACGCCGTACGTGCCCGCGCCGCTGTTCAGATCGAGCTGCAGGTAGGTGCGGTTGCGCTCGTTCATGCGCTCGTCGTCGTTGACCGGCTTCGCCGATCCCGCACCGCCGCCGAGCGCCACCGGCGTCCACGCCGTCATCCCGGTGAAGCCGCGGTTGTCGACGGGCAGGAACTCGAACGAGCGGTTGCGCACGAGCTCGGCGTACAGGCCGCCGTCCGCGGCGTTGTTGATGTCCTCGAAGAAGACGCCGTACATCGCGTCGTCGATCTCGGCGCCGTCCGTGTTCGGGTCGGCCGTGATCGAGTAGTCCGCGGTCTCGTCCGTCGGGTACGCCGCGAGCAGCCGCTGCTGCTCCGCCGCGGTGATCGGCAGGACGGTTCCGTGCCGCGGACGCGCCGGGAGGGTGGCATCCAGGACCGATGTCCAATTTCCGGACGCGATGTCTCGGGTCTCGAACATCATGTAGCCCTGACCGCCGTGGTAGCTCGGTTGGTCGATGAGCATGTACCAGTGACCGGCCTCGGCGTTGTCGGGGAACACCGTGGGTCCCTCGCCGTTGGTGAACGTCCCGCCCCAGGGGTTGGGCTGACCGACGCCGATCTGCTCCTTCACGAGCTGCCAGCCGGGGCTGGAGGTCGGGGTGGGAAGGGAGCCGGATACGGTCGCGGTGAGCGAGGTCGAGCGCTCCTGGCGCACGGTCATCGACGCTTCGTCTTTGATGAAGCGGTAGTACGTGTCGCCGTCGCGCACGACGGTGGCGTCGATCGTGCCCTTACCCGCGCCGCGCTGGACGTCGACCCACGGCTGCGGCTCGCTGAAGGTGACGAAGTCGCGCGTGGTGACCATCATCATGCGGTTGTAGGTGTCCGATGCCTTCCGGCCCGCGGTGGACGCGCTCGGGTACAGGTTCGATGCCCAGTAGACGACGTACTCACCGCGGTCGGCGTCCCACGTGGCTTCGGGGGCCCAGGTGTTGCCGGCCAGCTCGCTCGACACGGTGATCTGCCGGAGCGGGCTCCAGGTCGCGAGGTCGTCGGACTGCCAGACATTGAGCGTGCGGCTGCCGACCTCCTGTGCGCGGCCGAAGTCGCCGTTGTAGAGGTCGTACATGTTCAGGTCGGTCGACAGCATGTAGAAGCGGTCACCGTCGGGCGAACGCATCACGAAGGGGTCGCGGATGCCCTTCTCGCCCTGGTCCGAGGTGAGCACGGGCTGGCCGTCGTTCAGGGTCAGCCAGCTCTTCGGGTCGTTCCCGCGGCTCGTGGCGAACGAGATCTCCTCGTCCGTTGTCGTGCTCTCACCGGTGAAGAACGGGAAGAAGTAGCCCTCGAGCTTCTGCTGCGCGGGCTTCGGCTGGACGACCAGGTCGAAGGTGCGCGTGGTCTCGCTCGACCCCTTCGCGACCGTCGCGGTGAGCGTCACGGTGACGGCCGCCGACCCGGTGGCCGGCCGCGCGACCTCGCCGGTCGGGGTCACGACCTGCGCGTTCGACGACGACCACGCCACCGATGTGCCGTTCGACCCGACCGTGGGCAGCGTCACGTTGCCGCGCACGTCGTCGGCATCCGGGATCGAGAGGGCCTTCGCGGCGGTGTCGACGTCCTGCGCGTTCGTCGGTGTGCCCTGCGCGACGAGCGCCTTGACGTCGTCGTCGCTGAGCGCGCTGTCGAAGATCGCGACATCGCGCACGCCGCCCTTCCACACGCGATCGGGATAGGACGAACGACCGATGTAGCCCACGAGACCGGAGCCGAAGTCGGCGATCGAACGCGAGGTGGCGACCGTGCCGATCTTCGTCTCTCCCAGGTAGGAGGTGATCGAGGTGGGCGTGATCACCGTGGTGTACAGCGCCCATTCGGACGTCGAGGAAGGACCCGGGATGCCGCGGGTGCCGTCAGTCGGAGCGATCCCGCGCTCGAGGGTCCAGGGCTGGGCGATCCGCGGCCCGTCGGTGAGGACCGACTTGACCTGACCGGCCGGATTGGCGGGGTTGAGCAGCCAGTACTGCTGGGGGAGGTTCTCTGTGGTGCCGAAGAACATCGCGGCCTGGTTGCCGGAGCCGGTGCGGTCCTGCAGCCACGCCGAGACGGTGACGGTGCTCTTGCCGTCGAACAATCCCTTCGGCAGCTCGACGTACGCCGCCGACGAACCCGCCGCGCCGCCGGGGAGCGACAGGGCGTCACCCTCGACCGTCGCCCCGGCGCCGACGACGGTCGCATCGCGACCGTGACCCGAGGCATCGGGAACGACGGTGCCCGAGGTGGCGGCGAAGTCGTACGACGCCAGCGGCGCGGGCAGCGGTGCCGCCGACGCGGCGGCACCCGGAACGAGGCCGGTCAGAACGACGACGGCGGCTGCGGCGATCGCGCCCGCGCGTCGAATCCGTCCCCCGGGCAGATGGGGTCGTGACAGCACCATGATCGTCCTCCTCGACGATGGGTGGCCGGCTGACAGCCGGCGTGCAGCGGCGCTGAATGTGAGCGCTCACTATGAGTAGTGTCTGAGATTCCCAACTGCAAAGTCAACGCATGAATGCGTCACTTTGTGCGTTTCGAGCGGTCGATGTGAAGCTTCACAGAAGTAACAGGCAACTGAAAGAAAGCTGGGCGACTGCGTTTTACGGCCACAACGATGTTTTACTTCCGGCGGGTACCCACACCATTTATCCCCCTGGATGGAAGGTCACTCCGTGAACCGCATATCGAAAATGACCGTGGGCGCGTCCGCCCTCGGGCTGATCCTCGTCTCGGCGGCCGCAGCGCCCGCACTGGCCCAACCGTCACCCGCCGCGTCCTCCCCCTCCTCCGAGACGCAGCTGCTCGATGCCATGGCCGAAGCCCTCGGCACCGACGTCGCCGGCGCGCAGGACGTCCTGCGCTTCCAGGCCGACGCCGCCACCCTCACGGCCGATGCGTCGGCTGTCGCCGGCGACGCCTACGCCGGTTCGTGGATCGATGAGAGCAGCCGCACCGTCTACGCCGCCGCGACCAGCGAGGCCGCCCGCGCCCTCGTCGCGAACGCCGGTGCCGTTCCGGTCGCGGCCGAGCACTCGCTGAACGAGCTCGAGGATGTCACCGCGCGTATCAGCGCCGCAGACCGCCCCGCCGGGGTCGCCTCCTGGCACGTCGACGTCGCGGCCAACGACGTCGTCGTCGAGGCCCTCCCGGGCTCGGAGGCCAGCGTGACCACCTTCGTGACCGGCCTCGGCGTCGACGCCGACGCGGTGCGCGTCGAGACGGCCGGCGGCACGCCGCAGACCTTCGACGACCTGCGCGGCGGCATCGCGTATTACATCTCGAACCATGTACCGCTGCTCGATCGGCTTCGGTGTCGTGGGCGGCTTCGTCACCGCCGGCCACTGCGGCAGCCAGGGCGAGAGTACGAACTACGGCACCTTCGCGGGCTCGTCGTTCCCCGACAACGACTACGCCTGGGTCTCCACCCCGAATCACAACCCCCTGGGCGAGGTCGTCGACTGGTCGGGCGGCAACGTGGCGGTCAAGGGTTCCACGCCCGCCCCCGTCGGAGCGACGGTCTGCCGGTCCGGGTCGACCACCGGATGGCACTGCGGCGAGATCCTGGCCTACGACACATCCGTGCAGTACGGCAGCGACACCGTCAACGGTCTCATCGAGACCACCGTGTGCGCCGAGCCCGGCGACTCGGGCGGTTCGCTCCTCGCCGGTGATCAAGCCCAGGGCGTGACCTCCGGCGGATGGGGCGACTGCAGCAGTGGTGGGCAGACCTGGTTCCAGCCGGTGAACGAGATCCTCGACGCCTACGGCCTCACCCTGCTCACGAACTGAGCACGCGCAACGCCCCGATCGCCCTCGTGGAGTCGGGGCGTTGCCGTGCCCGCTACTGTCGATGTCCATGGCCGTGACCTTCACCGACATGCCACTCGACCTGCTGCGCGAGTACCGCCCATCCCTGGTGGAGCCCGCGGGTTTCGACGACTTCTGGAGCGAGACCCTGACCACGGCCCGGGAGTCCGCCCGCCCCGCGTCCCTCACCCCTGTCGAGGCCCCCGTCAGAGCGCTGAGCGTTCACGATCTGACGTTCACCGGCTTCGCGGGTGACGAGATCCGCGGCTGGGTCGTGCGGCCGCACGGCGACGAGGTCCTCCCCGCCGTCGTCGAGTACATCGGCTACGGCGGCGGCCGTGGGCTGCCCGGCGAGAAGCTGTCGTGGGCGGCCGCCGGATACGTCCACGTCATCATGGACACGCGCGGCCAGGGATCCACCTGGAGCAACGGCGACACCCCCGACCCGCACGGCTCGGCGGCTGCGTTCCCCGGTGTCATGACGCGCGGCATCCTCGACCCTCGCGACTACTACTACCGCCGCCTCTACACCGACGCCGCACGTCTCGTCGATGTGGTGCGCGAGCTCCCCGGCGTCGATCCCTCGCGCGTGGCCGTCACCGGGGGCAGCCAGGGCGGGGCGCTGTCGATCGCGGCGGCCGCCCTCAGCGGCGATGCGGTGGCGGCGGTCATGCCCGACGTGCCGTTCCTGTGCGACATCCCGAACGCGATCGTCCGCACGCCGTCGGCACCCTTCACCGAGATCACGCGCTACCTGTCGGTGCATCGCGACGACGCCGAGCGCGCGCTGCACACCCTCTCGCACATCGACGGCGCCATCCACGCGCGCCGCATCAGCGCGCCCGCCTACTTCTCCGTCGGCTTCATGGACGACATCGTTCTACCGTCCGGAGTGTTCGCGGCGTTCCACGCACTCGCCTCCGACGACGCAGCGATCGAGGAGTACACCTACAACGGCCACGAGGGCGGCGGCCACCGCCACTGGATGCGCCAGGTCGCCTGGCTCGACGCGCGCTTGGGCCGGTAGGGCCGGTCTTCAGCACCGGTGACCCCGACCCCGCGTCTCGACTGCGCCGCGCCCTGCCGCGCGTAGGAGGGGTGAACCCTCACCCCCACACGCTGGGCGCCGGACGCTTCGTCGAGGGCAGCGCCGAACCGGCGGCCCAGTCGTGCACCCACGACTCGATGTCGGGCAGCCCCTCGGGGCGCCCGACGGCGGCGAACAGCTCGTCGTGCGGGACCGTGCCGCCGGTACGGCGGAGGATGCGGGCACGGATCATCGCCCGGGCATAGATCTCGCCCCTCACCAGCGCGCGGTGCTCGAGGTAGACGGCGCGATCGTCGTGCCCGATGAGACGGGTCTCGAGCACGAACCGCTGCCCGAGCTCGAGGGAGCGACGGAACGTGATGGTCTCGGCGGCGACCACCGCGTACCAGCCCTGCTTCGTCATCGCGGCGAGCAGACCGGTGCGGGTCAGCAAATCCCACCGCCCGAGGTCGAACAGCGACAGGTACCGCCCGTTGTTCAGGTGGCGCAGCAGATCGATGTCGGTGGGCAGGACGCGGATCGACACGCGGGCCACGGTGTTCGGATCGATGGGACCTTCGCGACGAAGACGACGGCGGGCACGAGCGAGCACCAGCAGGGTGCGCCAGAGGACGTTCACGAGGGGCGAGCGTAGCGATCCGACCACGGATCGGCGATCCCGTTGTAGACGAGCGACAAGGTGGCCAGCTCGCCGTATAGCGCATCCGAGAGCCGGAGCGCCTCGATTTCACCCGCGACGAGCGCCCGCGTAGAGTCGCGCCATGACTGCGGAAGCCCGAACCGACATCGTCGTCCGTCCGGTAAGAGACGTGGATGCCGAGGCCCTCGGCCGCGTGCACGCGACCTGCTGGCACGAGACCTACGACCACCTGATCAGCAAGGCCGCCCTCGAGGCCGTCTCGCCTCGCCGCATGGCAGAACTCTGGACCCACTGGGCCTCCCAGGGCGAGGATTACCGCATGCACGCGGCCCTCGTCGACGGCGAGATCGTCGGTTTCGTCGGCTCGGGCCCGGCGCGCGACGACGACGCTCCGCGCGAGCGCGAGCTGTACTTCATCTACCTGCTCGACGCTTACCACGGCACCGGTATCGGCCAGCAGCTGTTCGACGCCGCGATCGACGACGGTGAGGGCGTGTACCTCTGGGTCGCCGATGACAACCCCCGCGCGCACCGCTTCTACACGCGCAACGGCTTCACCCTCGACGGCGCCTCGCAGGTGCAGCCCTTCCTCGGTGAGGAGCTCACCGAGGTGCGCTTCGTCCGCTGACGTGCTGCAGATCTGGGCCCTCGACGGCATTCCCGAGATCACCGCGGGCGACGACCTCGTCCGGGTGATCCTGGATGCCACGACCGAACCCCTGCGTGACGGTGTCGACGGGTCGCTCCGCGACGGCGACATCGTGGTCGTCACCAGCAAGATCGTGTCGAAGGCCGAGGGCCGGATCATCCACGCCGCGGACCGCGAGGACGCCATCACGCGCGAGACCGTGCGGCTCGTGGCATCGCGCACCTCCCCCACCGGTCACGTGACGCGGATCGTCGAGAACCCCCTGGGGATCGTCTCGGCCGCCGCCGGCGTCGACGCGAGCAACACCCCCGAGGGCACCGTGCTGCTGCTGCCGATCGACCCCGACGCCTCCGCGCGCGCCTTGGCGACCGGGCTGCGCGCCGCGACCGGGGCCCACGTCGGCGTCCTGATCACCGACACGCTCGGCCGCGCCTGGCGCGAGGGCCAGACCGATCACGCGATCGGGGCCGGCGGCATCCACGTGTTCGAAGATCTCCGCGGAACGGTGGATGCCGAGGGCCGCCCCCTCGTCGTGACCCTGCCCTGCGTGGCCGACGAGATCGCCGCGGCCACCGACCTCGTCAAGGGCAAGGCCGCGCGCCGCCCCGTGGCGGTCGTGCGCGGCCGCGGCGACCTGGTGGGAGAGCTCGACCTGCCCGGAGCCCGCTCGATCGTGCGCGATCCCGCGCGGGACATGTTCCGTCAGGGAGCCGACGAGGCCTATGCCGAGGGCTTCGCCGCCGGGCGGACCGCCGCGGGCTGACGCGGCGAGTCATCGCGCGGGGTACTGACGCCGCGGTCGCCTCGTCCGCGCCTTGCCACCGCTCTCGCACGTCGAGACCGCAACCGTTCGGCGAAGAGGACGCATCGCACCGACGGTGGGCGCCCGCGGTCTCGACGCCGACTCAGCGCACCCCGCGGGCGGCGAGGGCCTCGCCGAGCTGGTCGGCGTGCCGAAGCGACAGCACGAGGAACGGCACGATCGAGAGTCGCAGCGAGGGCCGCACACCGCGGGCCCGCTGCGCCTCGCGCACCTCGGCAGCCCGTCGCGCCAGCACCGGCACGGTCGTGACCGTGACGGCGAGCAGCAGCACTGCGCGCTCGGCATCGCCTCCGACCCGCCGCAGCGGGGCGAGTCCTCGCTCGAGGGCGTCGAGCAGCTCGTCCGCGCGCGTCGTCAACGGCAGCAGGGCCGCGATCAGCAGCGCCGCCGTCACGCGCGCGGTGTTCGCGACGGCGGGTTCGATGCCGAGGAAGAGCAGTTGCCCCGCCGCGGTGACGACGACGATCCATCGCAGGGCCCAGGTCTGTCTGGCCAGCTCCCGAGCCCCCAGAGCCGACACCGCGTAGCAGGCCCCCGCCACCGCCGCCGCGACCCCCGCGGCCCACAGGGTGGTCGGCAGCACCGCCACCGCGAGGGCGAGCACCGCGACCGCCAGCATCTTCGGGCCGGCGGGGAGCCGATGCAACACCCCCGTCCCCGGCCGATACACGGTCAGCACGTCAGCGACCGCTCATAGCGATCGACGATCCCGGATGCCGCGCCGGCGGCGAGCACGCGACCGTCCGCGAAGAGCACCGCGGCTTCGCATCGTCGTGCGAGGGCGAGATCGTGGGTGACGACGAGCGCGCGGTGGCGTCCGTCTCCGAGCAGATGGTCGGCCACCCGGCGGGCGTTGCGTGCGTCGAGGAGGGCCGTGGGCTCGTCGGCGACGACCAGCGCGGGGTCGCGCACGAAGGCGCCGCAGAGCGCGAGCAGTTGCTTCTGCCCACCGGACAGGTCCGAGGCGGGACGGTCCGCGAGGTCGGTGAGACCGAACCGTTCGAGGGCCGCGGCCACGCGCGCCGCCCGCTCGGGCTTCGGCAGGCGCTCGGGACGCAGCGAGAAGGCGACGTCATCGGACACGACCGGCATCACGATCTGCGCGTCGGGGTTGCTCAGCACGAGGGCGATGCGGCGGCGGTGGGTCGCGGCATCCGTCGCCGGATCCGCCCCGAGCACCTCGAGCGCGCCCGAGGACCGGGGCACGAGCCCCGCGACGACGCGGGCGAAGGTCGACTTGCCGGAGCCGTTGTCGCCGATCACGGCGATCGTGCGGGCATCGAGGTCGAGGGTCACGTCGCGGAGGACGTCTCGGCCGTCGAGGCGTGCGGCCAGGCGAGAGCAGCGGACGGTTCCTCCGCGGATCGTCGGCCTCACGCGCGGGCGATCGCCGCGGGGCGCACCGGAGCGCCCCAGTCACGCCGGAAGCCCCGCGGGTAGGCGCGGACGAGGGTCGAGACCACGACGGTCGCGAGAGCGGCCTTGAGCAGGTCGCCGGGGACGAAGACCAGGCTCGACAGCGCCGTCTCACCGAGCGGCAGCCGGGTCACGAGACTCTGCACGGGGATGCCGACGGCGTAGATCGCGACGATCCCGCCCGAGACCATGGCCAGACCCGTACGCCAGACGACGGGCCGCCGTCCGCCCGCGTGCACCACGAGGCCGATGACCGCCGCCCCGAGGATCCACCCCAGCGCGTAGCCCGCCGTGGGGCCGAAGAAGACCGCGATGCCACCGCGTCCGCCCGCGAGCAGCGGGAAGCCCACCGCGACGAGGGCGAGCAGCACCGTGACCGAGAGGGCGCCGAGCGCCGGGCCGAGGACGGCACCCGCGATCATGACCCCGAGGGTCTGTGCGGTGATCGGCACGCCGCCGAAGACCGGGAAGCTCCCGGGGAGCCCGAGAACAGCGATGAGGGCGGCGAAGACGGCCACGCGGGCGAGGTCGGTGGCATCGAGGGAGCGGCGCATGGGGGCCTTTCGGAGCGGGTACCTGAACACTGTTCACCTGAACGGCGTTCACTATACTCAGGCTCATGGCACCGCGAGGACATACGGCCGACGACGTCGCGAGCACCGCCCTACGGATCCTCGACGACCACGGCCTCCCCGACCTGACGATGCGTCGCCTCGCAACCGCCCTCGACGTGCAGGCCAGCGCCCTGTACTGGCACTTCCCGAACAAGCAGTCCCTGCTCGCGGAGCTGTCCGATCGGATCGTGGGGCGCATGGCATCCGGCACCTCCGACGACCTCCGCTCTCGGGCCGGCGCCCTGCGCGATGCCCTGCTGGCCTACCGCGACGGCGCCGAGGTCGTCTCGAGCACGCTCGCTCTGGGCCTAGGCTCGACCCTCGCGCTCGACCGACTGACCGAGGCGGTCGCCGCCGACGGCTTCGCCCCCGACACCGCTCGGCGGGTCGCTACCACGGTGCTGCACTACGTCCTCGGGTTCGTCTGGCACGAGCAGCAGCGCCTGCAGTACGACAGCGCCGGGGCCCGAGAGGGAGCACGGGAAACGCCCTTCGCCGCTGCATCCTCCGCGGACGACTTCGCCTTCGGGCTCGACCTCATCGCCGCGGGCCTGCGCGCGAGCGGTCGCGTCTGAGGCCGGAGCGGCCACCAGGGGAGTTGCCGGGACCACCCACGTTCGCCGAGACGACCCGAGATGCCGCGCATCGGCTCGTGATCTGGCCCACCGGCTCGTCATCCCGGGGCGGCGACCCGCGGCAACGTCAGCGCTGCTTGACCTCGCCGAACAGGCGCGCGATCGGCACGAGCACCGCGGGGCGCGCGGCCACCCAGGCCGCGGCCATCACGACGAGGGATGCCGCGAAGATCAGCAATCCGGTGGGATCGCTCACGAACGCCTCGGGATCGACCGCGCCGCGCGCGGCGTACATGTGGTTCAGGTTGCGCAGGGCGCCGGTCGCGAGGACGAGGGCGACGTGCACGATGATGAACGCCACGAAGAAGAGCATCGTGGGGAAGTGCACCTTGCGCGCCCACTCGACCGGGTACAGACGGTTAAGCTTCTCGGCGTTCTTGGGCCACACGCCCGACAGACGCACACCGCTGACGATCGCCAGAGGCGCGGCGACGAAGGTGATCGCGAAGTACGACAGCTGCTGAAGACTGTTGTAGTTCACCCAGCCGTTCTCGGTGGGCCAGTCGAGAGAGGCGTACTGCAGCGCGGCCGAGAGCGCGTTGGGGAAGACCTCCCACGACGTCGGCACGATCCGCATCCACTGCCCGGTGACGAACAGCAGCACCACGAAGACGACGCCGTTCGCCATCCAGAGGATGTCGAGCGCCTGGTGGAACCACAGCGCGAGGCTGATGCGGCGCTTCTTGTTGTTGCGCGGCGACCAGAAGGCCGAGGGCCTCTTCTCCCGGCGTACCTGCCACCCGGTGCGGATGATCAGCAGCAGGAAGAAGCTGTTGAGGAAGTGCGACCAGTTCAGCCACGCCGGAAGCCCCACCGGAGCGGATGCGGGCAGGTGGTACTCGCCCGGGAATGCCGCGAGGAACTCCCGCCCGGGGCCGATCGCGAGCACGAATCGCGCGAGCAGCACGACGATGCCCACGAGAGCGAGTGCGAAGACGCCGAGAACGGCGGTCGATCCGAGCAGTTGGACGGGCGAGTAGTCGCCGAGGGCGGCTGCGCGGGGCTTCGCTCCGGGTACCGCGCGAGTCGCGGAGCGACGGGCCGCGGCGCCGGGCCAGACGGTGCGTGCAACGGTGAGGGGCGGCCGCGGGGCCGGGTGCGCGAGGGCCCCGGGCGCCTCGGCCGGGGGCACGGGCACCGAGGTCGCGCCGATCGCGCCGTCAGCCGGCTCGGCGGGGGCTGTCACCGCAGACGCCCCAGCGGATTCGGACGCGTGCACCGGACCCGGACGCGACGGCGCCTCCGACCCGATTCCGCTGCGCACGCCCGAATCCGACGCCGAGCGCACACCGGATGCAGCATCGGATGCCGGAGGCCAGGGCTCCCCGCCGGGCTCGCGCGGCAGACCTCGGCGCACGCCGGTCGCCGCGGCATCCGACGTCACGCTCTGCTGTGCCGGACCGAGCGAAGGGCTCGCGAGCTCGACGGATTCGGACGCGTGCACCGGATCCGGGCGCGACGGTGCCTCCGACCCGATTCCCATGGACGAATTCGAATCCGCTGCGGGCGAGCCGGCGCCGCGCTTCTCGACGGCCGCTGCGGGGCCGTCCGCGTCATCGTGAGGCGAAGACGTCGAGGGCGCGTCCGAGCCCGCGAGCGGCCAGGGCTCCCCACCGGGGACGCGCGGCAGCCCGCGACGCGGAGTGCGGGGTGTGGACGCCATCTACTTCTTGTGAGCCTCGAGCGCGCTGATGAGTTGCGGGACGACGGTGAACAGATCTCCGACGATACCGAAGTCGGCGATGTCGAAGATCGGCGCCTCGGGGTTCTTGTCGATCGCGACGATCGTGCGAGCGGTCTGCATGCCCGCGCGGTGCTGGATCGCACCCGAGATCCCCAGGGCGACGTACAGCCTCGGCGAGACCGACACCCCCGTCTGCCCGACCTGCGCGGTCGCGGGCACGTACCCCGCGTCGACGGCCGCGCGCGAGGCGCCGACGGCAGCGCCCAAGGCGTCGGCGAGCTGCTCGACGAGGGCGAAGTCCTCTTTCGATCCCACGCCCCGGCCCCCGGCGACGACCGTCGCCGCGCCACGCAGCTCCGGCCGGGTCGAGGGAGCGGTCGTCTCGGAGAACGCCTCGACGCGAGCGGAGGGCATCGCGGATGCCGGCGCCTCGAGGTCTCGCACGGCGAGCGGCCGCGCGTC
Source organism: Microbacterium sp. SORGH_AS_0454 (assembly GCF_031453395.1). Lineage (NCBI taxonomy): Bacteria > Bacillati > Actinomycetota > Actinomycetes > Micrococcales > Microbacteriaceae > Microbacterium > Microbacterium sp. SORGH_AS_0454. The sequence continues at coordinate 992,990 of NZ_JAVIYS010000001.1, forward strand.
GAGGCGCCCCTCGACCGCCCCGGGCCGCAGGGTCGCGACGAGGGGCCCGAAGGTGGGCGCGCCGTCGACGGCGAAGGCACCGCCGAACACCGAGTGGTGGGCCACCACCCCGAGGTCGTCTCGAGCGACGCCGACGACGTCGGTGGCGAGGGGCAGGCGCAGCCGCACCGCGAGGCGGGCCACCGCATCACGCGATTCGATGGCGTTCGAGGCGAGCACCAGGTCGGGGTTCTCGGCTGCCACGGCGGCCGCGAGCACGTCGACGACCGGGCCGGTCAGGAGGGCGGGGTCCACCTCGGCGGAGAGGACGCGGACCGCCCCGAGCTCCGCGGCCTCCCGGGCGGCGCGGTCGAGCACCCCGGCGGGGGCCGCGATCACCGCGACCGGCTCTCCCGCCGCGTCCGCGGCCACGAGCAGCCCGGGGGACGAGGCCGCCAGCGCTCCGGAGGGCAGCACCTCGAGCAGCACGAGAGCAGTGCTCATCACGCCACCCCCTCGGCCATGAGGAAGGCCGCGAGCTTCTCGCCGGCATCGCCCTCGTCGACGATCTTCGTCCCTGCCTCTCGCGGCGGCCTCTCGGCGACCGACAGCATGATGTACCGGGCCTGCGCCGGGTCTTCGGCCTCGACGCCCAGCTCGACGGCATCCGGGGTCTCGTACGGCTTCTTCTTCGCGGCCATGATGCCCTTGAACGTCGTGAACCGCCCCTCGGGCTGCGCCTCGGTCACCGAGACCACCGCGGGAAGCGACGCCGACACCCGCATCGTCCCGGCATCGCTCACGCGGTCACCGGACACGGTGTCGTCGGTCACCTCGAGATTCGACAGCGCGGTGAGCTGCGGCACGCCGAGCACCTCGGCGACCATCGCCGGAACGACTCCCCCACCGCCGTCGGTGGAGAGGTTGCCCGCGATGACCAGGTCGAACCCCGTGCGCCGGATGGCTGCCGCGAGCACGTCGGCGGTCAACAGCAGGTCGGCACCGCGCAGGGCGTCGTCGACGACGTGCACGGCCGAGGTCGCGCCCATCGCGAGCGCCTTTCGCACGGTCGCCGTGGCCGAGGCCGGAGCCATCGTGAGCGCAACGACCTCGGCGCCGGGGTTCGCGTCGGCGTATGCGAGGGCGGCTTCGACCGCGCGCTCGTCGATCTCGTCGAGCACCGGGGCCGACGCGGCGCGGTCGGAGAGCCCGGTCTCGAGGTCGAGGCGACGCTCGCCCCAGGTATCGGGGACTTCCTTGATCAGCACCACGATCTTCATCGATCATGCTCCTTCGGTGAGAGGACGAATGCCGCCACCCCGCGGCAGCGGCCGGACTCGGGGCGCCGACGGGCTCAGCCGCCGCCGGGCAGCGCGGCCCGCGGGCGAGCGGTACCGTGAAACGCGAGGAGGACCGATGACGCGACGATTACCGGTCGACCCGATCGCCGAGGCCAAGCGCCAGTGGCTCGCACACGGGTGGGACGACGCCGCCGACGGCATGACGGTCGTGACCTCGGTGATCCGCGCGCACCAGTTGCTCCTGGCATCCATCGATCGAGCGCTCAAGCCCTTCGACCTGTCGTTCTCGCGGTTCGAGATGCTGCGGTTGCTCGCCTTCACGCGAGAGGGCCGGATGCCGATGGCCAGCGCGATCGCGCGCCTCCAGGTGCACCCGACGAGCGTCACGAACACGGTCGAGCGCCTCGCTCGAGACGGGCTCGTGACGCGCGAACCGCACCCGACCGACGGGCGTGCGGCCCTGCTCGCGCTCACCGAGGACGGGCGTCGACGGGTCGACGACGCCACGACGGCCTTGAACGAGGTGTTCGCCGATCTGGGCCTCGACGACGAGGACGCGACGGCACTGGTGCGGATCATCGCGCGCTTCCGCAAGGGCGCCGGCGACTTCGCCGACCCCGCGCCGGTGCCCGATCCGCTCTGAGCGCTCATCGGTGCGTGAACGACGGCGACCGCTTCTCGCGGAAGGCCGCCATCCCCTCCTTCTGATCGGCGGTGTCGAACAGCGCTGCGAACGCCTGACGCTCGAAGCGCACGCCCTCGGCCAGCGTCGATTCCAGGGCCACGTCGAGAGCGGCCTTGGCCGCGTACAGGGCCGGGAGCGGCTTCTCTGCGATCGTGCGGGCGACCGCCTCGGCTTCGTCGAGCAGGTCGGCCGACGCCACCACACGAGAGACGAGTCCGGCGCGCTCGGCCTCGGCGGCGTCGATCATGCGTCCGGTGAGCACGAGCTCGGCGGCCTTGTAGTACCCGAGCGCGCGGACGAGCCGCTGCGTGCCGCCCATCCCCGGGATCACGCCGAGCTGCACCTCGGGCTGGCCGAACTTCGCGCGATCGGATGCCAGGATCACATCGCACATGAGAGCGAGCTCGCACCCGCCGCCCAGGGCGTACCCCGAGACCGCGGCGATCACGGGCGTGCGGACGGCGGCGAAGCGCGCCCAGGCACCGAAGTGGTCGGTGAGCATCATGTCGAGACCCGACTTCTGCTCCATCTCTTTGATGTCGGCCCCGGCCGCGAAGGCCTTCTCGCTGCCGGTCACCACGATCGCGCCGACGCCTTCGTCGGCGTCGAACGCCTCGGCAGCCGCGACGACCTCGGTCATGGTCCGCGTGTTGAGCGCGTTCAGGGCCTCGGGACGATCGAGAGTGATCCACCCGACTCGTGCGCGCTGCTCGACGCGGATCGTCTCGTACCCTGCATCGTGATCCGTCATGTCACTCCCGTCTCATCGGCGCGGCGAAGCCCGCACCGGCATGCTCGCACGACCCGCCGACATCCGCCCGGGCCTTTCCTCCGCGCGCGTCACGCGGCCAGGACGCTGCGGCCGACGATGAGCCGCATGATCTCGTTCGTCCCCTCGAGGATCTGGTGCACCCGCAGGTCGCGGACGACCTTCTCTATGCCGTAGTCCTGCAGGTAGCCGTATCCGCCGTGCAACTGCAGCGACTCGTTGGCGACGCGGAAGCCGACGTCGGTCGCGAACCTCTTCGCCATGGCGCACCGGGTCGCGGCATCCGGAGTCTTCGCATCCAGGGCCGTCGCGGCATCGCGCACGAGCAGTCGAGCCGCCTCGAGCTCCGTCGCCATGTCGGCCACCGCGAACACCACGGACTGCTTCTCGCTCAACGCCTCGCCGAACGTGAATCGCTCGTGCACGTAGGCGACGGCGCGATCGAGCGCCCAGCGCGCCCCTCCAATCGAGCAGGTGGCGATGTTGAGGCGACCGCCATTGAGGGCGTTCATGGCGATCGAGAAACCGCGCCCCTCGCCGCCGAGCAGGTTCTCGGCCGGCACACGCACCTCGTCGAGGATGACGGGCCGGGTGGGCTGGGCGTTCCAGCCCATCTTCTTCTCGTTCGGCCCGAACGACAGCCCCTCGGCGTCGGCGGGCACGAGGAAGGCGCTGATGCCGCGCGCCCCCGGCTCGCCCGTGCGCGCCATCACGACATAGACGCTCGCCTCGCCCGCGCCCGAGATGAACTGCTTCACGCCGGTGAGCACGTACGAATCGCCGTGGCGGATCGCCGAGGTCGTGATGGCCGCGGCGTCGGACCCCGCCCCGGGTTCGGTGAGGCAGTACGCCCCGAGGTCTTCCATCGCCGCGAGAGTCGGCAGCCACCGCTCACGCTGCTCGGCGGTGCCGTAGGTGTCGATCATCCACGCGACCATGTTGTGGATGGTGATGTAAGCCGTCACGGTCGGATCGCCGTAGGAGAGCTCTTCGAAGATGGCCACCGCGTCGGCACGAGACAACCCGGCGCCGCCCACGTCGTCGTTGACGTAGACGCCGCCGAGACCCAGCTCCCCCGCGCGGCGCAGGACGTCGCGGGGGAAGTGCTTCTCGGCATCCCATTCGAGGGTGTGCGGGGCGAACTCGGCGGCGGCGAAGTCCCGCACGGCCTCGAGGATGGCGTCGCGCTCGTCGGCCGACAGGGTGCTGCCGGGTGCGGCGTCGAGCGCGGGGGCAGGGGTGGTGTCCATGCGGCTCTCCTTCGTGGGGCGACGACCTCGTCGCACTGTTCAGAATAGCTGGACGTCCTAGTAATTAGTAGAGGGGCCGACGGATACTCGAGGACCACCCTCGTATCGCGCTCTGGGCGTCGCGTTCTCCCCCCGTTCACCGGACCGACACGAACTCCAGGCAAAATTCACAGGATCGCGCCTCCCGCGCGCTTCGCCATCCCCACCCGAACCCGAGGACACAGCCATGCCTTCGACATTCCTTCGCCGCGCCGCCGCGTTCACCGCGACGACCGCGGCGGTGTGCGCTCTCGCCCTGTCGAGTACCACCGCGGCATCCGCCGCGATCGTTTCGCAGCCCGTCTCGAACAGCGTCTCCGGCGCCGCGATCAGCGTGACCCCGGTCGGCTCGTACGACACCGGCGTCTACAAGGAGTCGGCCGCCGAGATCGTGCAGGCCTACCGCGACCGCCTGTTCGTCGTCAACGCGCAGGCCGGCACCGTGACGGTGCTCGACAACAGCGACCCGACCAAGCCCGTCAAGATGTTCGACATCGCCTCCGCCGGTGTCGCCAACTCGGTCGCCGTCCGCGACGACGGCCTCGGCGTCATCGCCTTCGAAGCCAGGACGAAGACCGACCCCGGCCACCTGGTCTTCTTCGACGCCAACAAGACGGATGCCGCGAGTGCGAAGCTCGGCGAGGTCATCGTCGGCGCCCTGCCCGACATGGTGACCTTCTCGAAGGACGGCTCCTACGTCGTCGTCGCCAACGAGGGCGAGCCCGCGGCCGACTTCTCGGTCGACCCCGAGGGCTCGGTCAGCGTCGTCGCGCTGTCGTCCGCCCTGTCCGCCCCCGCGCAGAGCGCCGTCAAGACAGCGGGCTTCCGCGCCTTCGAGCCCGGCGGGAGCAAGACGCTCGACTCCAAGGTGCGCATCTTCGGCCCCGACGTGGCCGCCCCGAGCCAGGACCCGGCGACCCTGTCGACCAACCGCGTCTCGCGCAACCTCGAACCCGAGTACATCACCACCGACGGCACCGTGGCCTACGTCACCCTGCAGGAGAACAACGCCGTCGCGACGGTGGATCTGACGAAGGCCGAGGTGACCGGCATCCTGCCCCTCGGGTACAAGGACTGGAGCGTCGTCGGACTCGACCCGAGCGACAAAGACGGCACGACGGCCGCCGAGAGCATCCGCCCCGTCGCCGGCCTCAAGGGCCTCTACATGCCCGACGGGATCGCCTCGTACTCGGCGAGCACCAACGGCAAGGCCACGACCTACCTCGTCACCGCGAACGAAGGGGACGGGCGCAAGTGGGGCTCCTTCGACGACGAGGCGCGCATCAACGCCTTCGGCAAGAACGGCCTGGCGCCCATCTGCGCCTCGAGCCCGCTCGCGGGCCAGACCGCCAATGACGCCGCCGGTCGCCTCAAGGTCGTCACCGACCTCGGCAAGACAGCGGACGGCTGCTACAGCGAGCTCTACGCCTACGGCGGGCGCTCCTTCTCGATCTGGGACACCAAGGGCGCTCTCGTCTTCGACTCGGGCGACCAGTTCGAGCAGAAGCTCAAGAACGTCGCCCCGCAGCTGTTCAACGTCTCGAACGACAACAACACCCTCGACGACCGCAGCGACGACAAGGGCCCCGAGCCCGAGAACGTCACCATCGGCGTCGTAGACGGCCGCACCTACGCCTTCATCGGCCTCGAGCGCGCGGGCGGCGTGATGGTCTACGACATCACCGACCCGACGAAGGCGAGCTACGTCACCTACGTCAACAACCGCAACGTCAACACCACGAAGGCGGACGACACGATCGACTTCGCCGCGTCCGGTGACCTCGGCCCCGAGGGCATCACCTTCGTGTCAGCCCTGCGCTCGCCCACCGGCGTGCCGCTGCTGGTCACGGGCAACGAGGTCTCGGGCACCACGACCGTGTTCGAGGTGCGTCCGACGCAGCCGAAGACCCCCGACCTGCAGATCCTCACGATCAACGACTTCCACGGACGCCTGCTGCAGGAGACCGGTGGCGTCGCCGGGGCCGCGGTGCTCGCCGGCGCCGTCGAGAAGTACCGCCAGCAGAACCCGAACACCCTGTTCGTCTCGGCCGGCGACAACATCGGCGCGAGCGCCTTCGAGTCGTTCATCGACCAGGACACCCCGACCATCAAGGCCCTCAAAGCCGCGACGCTCGACGTCAGCGCGGTGGGCAACCACGAGTTCGACCGCGGCTTCGCCGACCTGACCGAGCGGGTCATTCCCACCTACGGCGGCAACACGGGAGCATCGAGCGACTTCGCTCTCGGCGCGAACGTCTACAAGAAGGGCACGAAGACCCCCGCCCTCAAGCCCTACACGATCAAGCAGGTCGGCAGCACGAAGATCGCCTTCGTCGGCACCGTCACTCCGCAGACGGCCGGCATGGTCGACCCCTCGAAGATCACCGACATCGAGTTCGGCGACGAGACCGAGGCCGTGAACCGCGAGGCGAAGAACGCCCGCGCGGCGGGTGCCGACATCGTCATCGTGCTGGTCCACGACGGCTCGGAGAGCACGAACTGCACCACGATCGCGACCGAGTCCAGCGACTTCGGCGCCGTCGTGCGCGGTGCCTCCGCCGACGTCAACGCGATCGTCTCGGCGCACACGCACCAGAAGTACTCGTGCACCATCGGGGGTCGCTCGGTCATCCAGACCGGCTCGTACGGCACGAACCTCGGCACACTCGACATCGATCTGGACGCCTTGGGCAAGCTCGTGTCGATCGCGCCCGGCGTGCGCTCGCTCTACGACTCCACCGTGGGCCAGTACATCGCCTACCCCCAGGCCGCTGCGGCGAAGGTCGTCGCGGATGCCAAGGCCACCGCCGACACGAAGGGCAAGGTCGAGGTCGGCACGATCACCGCTGACATCACCCGCGCGAAGAACAGCTCGGGTGGCGAGGACCGCGGTGCGTACTCCACGCTCGGCAACACCGTCGCGGACGTGTACCTCTGGGCCACGAGCGAGAACCCCTCGTTCAACGGGCAGGACGCGCAGATCGCGTTCATGAACCCCGGCGGTCTGCGGGCCGACCTGCTCTACGGCTCCGACAACGGCTCCGTGTCGTACCGCGAGGCGGCCAACGTGCAGCCCTTCGGCAACACGCTGGTGACGCTGTCGCTCACCGGCGCGCAGCTGAAGCAGGTGCTCGAGCAGCAGTGGCAGCCGTCGGGTGCGGCGCGCCCGGTGCTCGCGCTCGGCGTCTCGAAGGGCTTCACCTTCCAGTACGACCCGAAGGCCGCGGAGGGCTCGCGGATCTCGTCGATCGCACTGAACGGAACGCCCATCGGCGCGACGACCTCGTACCGCGTCGTGACCAACTCGTTCCTCGCGGCGGGAGGCGACAACTTCGGCGTCTTCGCGCAGGGCACGAACAAGGCCGACTCCGGTCAGATCGACCTCCAGGCCACGGTCGACTTCTTCACCGCGAAGAAGACCATCGCGCCCTCACCTCTCGGCCGGGCGTACCTGATCGGTTCGACGCCGGTCGACGAAGGCACGCCGAAGCCGACGCCCACCGCCAACCCCACGGGCCAGCCCACCGGCAGCCCCACGGCGTCGCCGTCGACCTCGGCGCGCATCACGGCGAGCGCGGCGCGCGTCGAGCAGGGCGGGTCGTTCACCGTCACCGTCTCGGGGCTGAACGCCGGCGAGCAGCTGACGGCCACGCTCAACAGCACGCCGATCGTGATCACCGGCATCCCGGCCGCCGATGCCTCCGGCACCGTGACCTTCCGGGTGAACGTGCCCACGACTCTCGAACCCGGGGCGCACACGGTGGTCATCAAGCGCGCCGACGGCACCGTGCTCCCCGCTCTCGCGGTCGAGGTGGTCCGTAAGGGCGCCCTGGCGGCGACGGGCGCGCAAGCGCCGTGGGGCATCGCCCTCGCGGGCGGCTTCCTCGTGGTCGCGGGCGGTCTCGCCTTCGCGCTGCGTCGCCGCCGCACCGCCTGACGCGCGGATTCCGCAACGGCCCTCACCCCTCGGGGTGGGGGCCGTTGCGTGCAGGAATCGCCGGGCTCCGCCGCGTCGGGGCTCGCGCGAGAGACAGATCCCTTCGACTCGCGGCGAGCGCTGAGCCTCAGGCGCGGAGCACCTGGACGTGGACTCCGGATGCCGAGGACTCCACGCGCCAGACCTGCCCGCCGCCGCGGACGGCCGGGGCCGCCTGTGCCGAGATCACCAGGGCCGTGTGCTCGTCGATCGCCACGCCGTCGGAGACGAGCCCGGCATCGACCGCGGCGACCAGACGAGAAAGGGTCCCCCACTGGGCGGCGTGCACATCGACGGCGAAGTCCAGCAGTCCGAGGCCCGCGCGGACCTCGAGCTCGTCGAGCTCCTCGCCGGCGTTCTCCGACACGACCTCGACCCCGCCCAGACGGTATCCGCCGACCAGCGCCGGACCGGCGGCGATCACCGAGCCGGCAGAGAACCCGGCGTACGGCATCCCCTCGCGGACACGCTCGATCACGGCATCCCGGATCTGCGCGAAAGCGTCCAGGTAGGCCGGGGTGAGGCCGCCGCCGACGAACAGCGCGTCGGCGGCGAGCGCCGAGGCATCGAAGACCTCGCCCTCGACGATCGTCTCGACGCGGATCTCGGCGGGCACCGCCTGCGCTGCGTCCAACATGGCGCGGTGGAGGGCGATCCTGGTGTCGTCGTCGGCATCGAGCACGAGCACGAGCAGCAGCGCGATCACCGGAGGGCGGTCGCCTGCGCGCTCGCGCGCCTCGAGGACGAAGGGACGCAGCAGGTCGCCGCAGCGCGCGACGTCGCGCCCGCCGCCGAGAAGGAACACGCTCATACGCCCAGTATCGCGGGCCCGTCCGCGTCGCGATTCCTAGACTCGACGCATGGACATCCGCCTCCGACCGAGCGTGCCCGCCGACATCACCTGGCTCGTCGAGCTGCGCGCCGAGGTGTTGCGCGCCGATCTCGAGCGCCTCGGCCGCTACGACGAGCATCGCGTCCGCGAGCGCATGCGCGCGGGTTTCCGTCCCGAGTTCACGCGCGTCATCGTCGTCGACGGGGCGGATGCCGGCTCCCTCACCATCCGTCCGGACGGGGCCTCGCGCTGGGTCGAGCACTTCTATCTGGCATCCGCTCTGCAGGGTCGGGGCGTGGGCGGCGAGGTCCTCTCTCGCGTGCTGGCGGAACCGTGGGACGGCCCGACGCGCCTGAACGTGCTGCAGGGCAGCCCCGCCCGCCGCCTCTACGAGCGCGCCGGGTTCACCCTCGACTCCGAGGACGAGGTCGACGTCTTCCTGGTCCGCCCGGCGCACACCTGATGGCCCCCGCGCCGCGGCCCGCATCGCCCTGGGCGGGCCGTCCCGCGGACCCCGCCCCCGACACGCCGACCACCCGCCCGCCGCCCCGGCATGTCGCCGACGAACTGCGCGGGACGGCCCGCTTGGTGAGGGCGAAACCCGACTCAGTACCGCCGCAGCAGCGCGGCCAGGGCCTGTCCGCCACCGATGCACATCGTCACGACGGCGTACTCGAGGTCGCGACGGCGCAGATCGAGGGCCGCGCGCACCGTGAGGATTGCGCCCGTCGCACCGACCGGGTGGCCGAGGGCGATCGCGCCGCCGTAGGGGTTCACCTTCTCGGGGTCGAGGCCCGCGTCGCGGATCACCGCCACCGCTTGGGCGGCGAAGGCCTCGTTCAGCTCGATCACGTCGACGTCGGCCGGCGTGAGCCCGGTCTGCTCCCACAGCCGCTGCAGCGCGATGACGGGCGCATAGCCCATGATCTCGGGGTCGACGCCGGCGGTGGTCACGGCCTCGAGCGTCGCGAGCCCCGACAGACCGCGCTCGCGCACGTCGTCCTCGCGCATCAGCACGGTCGCCGCGGCGCCATCGTTGATGCCCGAGGAGTTGCCGGCCGTGACCGATCCGTCCTTCTCGAACGCGGGGCGCAGGCCCGCGAGGGCCTGCAGGGTCGTCCCCGGACGCGGGTGCTCGTCGACCGAGACCTCGACGGGCGTGCGGCCGCCGGTGGTCACGGGCACGATCTCTTCCGCGAAGGCCGCGCGCGCGGCATCCGTCGCCGCTCTGCGCTGGCTCTCGACGGCGAAGGCGTCCTGCTGCGTCCGCGAGACGGAGTATCGGGATGCCACGACCTCGGCCGTCGTGCCCATGTGCCGGCCGCTGAAGGGGTCGGTGAGGATCGCGAGCGTGCCGTCGAGGAGCTGCCGATCGCCGAGCCGCGCGTTGCCGCGGGCACCGTACTCGAGGAAGGGCGTGCGCGACATGCTCTCGTCGCCACCGGCCACGGCGACGTCGATCCCGCCCCAGCGAAGCTCCTGGGCGGCCGACCAGATCGCCTGCAGACCCGAACCGCAGAGGCGATTCACCGTGAACGCGGGCACGCGCGTGGGAAGGCCCGCGGCGAGCGCGACGCGACGGGCGTTGTAGGCATCGGGCCCGTTCTGGGCGATGCAGCCCATCACGACCTCGTCGACCGCGTCTTTCTCGACGCCCGCGCGACGCAGCGCCTCGGTGACGGCGACCGCGCCGAGCTCGTAGGCGTCCACGCCCGAGAGCGCTCCGCCGAACGAGCCGATGGGCGTGCGGGCGCCCGAGACCAGAACGATCTTCGGAGACGACATCAGCCGGCCGCTTCCTCGGGGCGCTCCTGGGCCTCGACGTCGGCGGCATCCGGGACGTAGCCCTCGACGTGGCGCTCGTCGGGACCGACGTACTCCGAGAGGGGGCGGATGAGGGCGTTCGACGCCTGCTGCTCGCGGATGTGCGCGGTCCAGCCGGTCACGCGCGCGGCGACGAAGAGGGGGGTGAAGGTGAGCGTGTCGAAGCCCATCAGGTCGTAGGCCGGGCCCGAGGGGTAGTCGAGGTTCGGGTAGATGCCCTTCCGCTCGACGAACTGCGACTCGAGCGCGTCGTAGAGGGCGGCGACGTCGGGACGACCGTAGTGCTCGACGAGCGTGTCGAGGGCGGCTTTCATCGTCGGCACGCGCGAGTCGCCGCGCTTGTAGACGCGGTGACCGAAGCCCATGATCTTGCGCTTGTCGGCGAGGGCGGTGTCGAGCCACGGCCCGACGTTCTCGGCCGAGCCGATCTCGGTGAACACGTGCAGCACGGCCTCGTTCGCCCCACCGTGCAGGGGACCCTTGAGAGCGCCGATCGCGCCGACGACCGCGGAGTACAGGTCGCTGAGGGTCGAGGCGATCACACGAGCGGTGAAGGTCGAGGCGTTGAAGGAGTGCTCGGCGTACAGGATCATCGAGCGGTTGAACGCATCGACGACGACCTCGTCGGCGTCCTCGCCGAAGGTCATCCAGAGGAAGTTCGCCGCATAGTCGAAGTCGTCGCGGGGCTCGACCAGCTCCTCTGCACGGCGGCGACGCTGACCGTACGCGACCACGGCGGGCAGCTGCGCCCACAGGCGGATCGAGCGCTCGAGGTTCTGTTCGGGCGTGCCCACGGCATCCATCACGTTCGAGATCCCCGCGGTCTCGCGCGCGCCGATCACGCTCACGGCCGTGCGTACCTCATCCATCGGGTGGGCGCTCGTGGGCAGAAGGTCGATCGCGGCGCGGACGTCGTCGCTCAACGCGCGGTGCGCACGCTCGGTCCGGCGCAGGTCGGCGAGCTGCGCGGCATCCGGAAGCTCCCCGTTCCACAGCAGGTACGCCACCGCTTCGAACGGCTGGGTGGCGGCGAGCTCCTGCACGGGGTAACCGCGGTACAGCAGGCTGTTGGTCTCGGGGTTCACCTTGCTGACGGCGGTCTCGTCGACCGTGACCCCGGCGAGGCCCTTCTTGATGTCGGTCATCGTCTCTCCCTTGAGTCGTGCTCGTGTGCGGCCGCGTCAGCGTTCGACGGTGAAATCGAAAACGTCGGCGTCGAAGCGGGTGTAGCCCTCGTAGTCGATGAGGTCGTACAGGTCGGCGCGGTGCTGCATCGCGCCGAGATGGTCGCGCAGGTGGCCCTCGGATGCCAGGGCGTCGAGGCCGCGGCCCGCCGCGCCCATCGCGAGTCGGAGCAGCGACACCGGCCAGATCACCAGGTTCACCCCGGCGTCTTGCAACTGCTGCGTCGAGAACAGCTCGCTCTTGCCGAACTCGGTCATGTTCGCCAGGATCGGCACGTCGAGCGCCGAACGCATCGCCTCGAACTCTGCGAGGTCGCGCATCGCCTCGGGGAAGATCGCGTCGGCGCCCGCGTCGACCAGGGCTTTCGCGCGGTCGATGGCGGCATCCAGTCCCTCCACCGCCCGCACGTCGGTGCGCGCCATGATCAGGAAGTCGGGGTCGCGGCGGGCATCGACCGCGGCGCGGATGCGCTTGATCGCGGTGTCGGCGTCCACGACGCTCTTGCCGTCGAGGTGGCCGCACCGCTTCGGGTTGACCTGGTCCTCGATGTGGGTGCCCGCAAGCCCCGCGTCTTCGAGGGTCTGGATCGTGCGGGCGACGTTCATCGGCTCGCCGAACCCGGTGTCGGCGTCGATGATCGCCGGCAGCTCCGTCATGCGCGCGATCTGCTGACCGCGACCCGCGACCTCGGTGAGGGTCGTGAGGCCGATGTCGGGCAGACCCAGGTCGGCCGAGATCACCGCGCCCGAGATGTAGACGCCGTCGAAGCCCTTGCGCTCGATGAGTCGGGCCGACAGCGGGTTGAAGGCTCCCGGCATCCGGACGAGTTCACCGGATGCCAGCTTCTCGCGCAGCGCGCGACGCTTCTGCTGAGCGGTGGTCTGGGCGTAGAGCATCAGTTCTCCTCCGTCGGGTGTGCACAACTCCTGAAGAATCGCGGCACAGCGACGCAGCACCCGCGGAATGACACGGAGCCGAAGCCCCCGACCGTGCAGACTTCAGGAGTTACGCACGGCCCGCGCATCAGAACAGCCCCTTCGGCGCGGGTGCGAGGGCCAGCACGCCGGGCTTCGCCACGATGGTGAGCTGCATCACCTCGGCGGGGGTCAGCTCGGGCAGGCGCTGCACGAGCTCGAGGAAGCGCTCGATCTCGTCGGGCAGCAGCACGGGCTCGGCGAGCAGGCGGAACTTGCGCACGTAGTCCTCGCGCGCGAACGGCCGGGCGCCGAGCGGGTGGGCATCGGCGACGGCGATCTCGTCTTCGACGATGGATCCGTCGGTCAGGGTGATCACGACGCGACCGCCGAAGGCCTTCTCGTTCGGGTCGTCGGAGTGGTAGCGGCGCGTCCACTCGGCATCCTCGGCCGTGGTGACCTTGTGCCACAGCGCGACGGTGTCTTCGCGGCCCGCGCGCTCGGGGGTGTAGGAGTCGACGTGGTGCCACGCGCCGTCCTGCAGGGCGACGGCGAAGATGTACGGGATCGAGTGGTCGAGCGTCTCGCGCGAGGCGGTGGGGTCGTACTTCTGCGGGTCGTTCGCTCCGGAGCCGATCACGTAGTGCGTGTGGTGGCTCGTGTGCAGGACGATGGATGCCACGTTGGCGGGCTCGCGCAGCTCGGGGCGCTCCGTGCCGAGGCGACGGGCCAGGTCGATCCAGGCCTGCGCCTGGTACTCGGCCGAGTGCTCCTTCGTGTACGAGTCGAGGATGCCGCGCTTGCTCTCGCCCTCGCCGGGCAGGGGCACGTCGTAGGACGCGTCGGGGCCGTCGAGCATCCAGGCGATCACGCCGTCCTCGCCCTCGTAGATCGGCGAGGGGCTGGTCTCGCCGCGCATCGCGCGGTCGACGGCTTCGATCGCCATCTTGCCGGCGAAGGCGGGCGCGTGCGCCTTCCACGTCGAGATCTCGCCCTTGCGCGACTGACGGGTGGCCGTGGTGGTGTGGAGCGCCTGGCCGATGGCCTGGTAGATCGTCTCCTGGTCGAGGTCGAGCAGGGTGCCGATGCCGGCGGCCGCGGCGGGACCGAGGTGGGCGACGTGGTCGATCTTGTGCTTGTGCAGCGAGATGGCGCGCACGAGGTCGATCTGGATCTCGTAGGCCGTGGCGAGAGCGCGCACGAGGGCGGCGCCGTCGCGCCCCGTGTGCTGGGCGACCGCGAGGACCGGAGGAATGTTGTCGCCCGGGTGTGAGTAATCGGCAGCGAGGAAGGTGTCGTGATAGTCGAGCTCGCGCACGGCCACGCCGTTCGCCCACGCCGCCCACTCGGGACTCGTGCGCCGCTCGAGCAGGCAGCCGAAGACCGTGGCCCCCGAGCCGCCGATCGAGACGGCGTGGTCGAGAGCCTGCTGACGCGCAGCGCTCACGGGCTGACGGGTGATCGAGGCGGCGGCGACGGCCGCGTTGTCGATGAGGCGGTTGACGATCATGTCCACCACGTCGTCGTCGACGGCCACCGGGTCGACCGCGACGCGGGCGAGCGCCCAGGCGAGCTGGCCCTCACGGGCGAGGTTCTCGTCGCTGCGGTGCACGCGCACGTGGTGGGTGATCGTCATGAGGGGTCCTCCGTGAGGGCTTCGAGGATGGTGGTGAGGGCGTTGTGCAGGTGCACGTGGGTGGCGTGCGCGGCGAGTTCGGGGTCGCCGGCGCCGATCGCTCTCGCGATCAGTTCATGCTCCCCGGCCGAGGCCGAGAGGCGAAGGGGGTTGTCTCGCGCCATGCGTCGCACCCGTACGAGGTGAGTGCGGACGCTCCGGAGCGCTGAGGAGAGGTAGGCGTTGTCGACGGCGTCGTCGATCGCGGCGTCGAAGCGGGAGATCAGGGCGTAGTACGCGTCGGCGTCGGTGGTGTCGACGGCGGCGAACTCGGTCGCGAGGCGTCGGAACTCCCCGCGATCGCCCCGTCGAGCGGCCAACCGCGCGGCCTCGGTCTCGAGCGCCCGGCGCAGGTCGAAGAGAGAGCGGATGTCGTCGGCGTCGATGCCGGCGACCACCGTCACGCGGGCTGAAGCCTGAGCGACGAGGCCGTCGGATGCCAACCGGCGCAGCGCCTCGCGAAGAGGCGTGCGGCTGACTCCGAGGCGGGTGGACTGCTCCACTTCGGCGAGGACGGTCCCCGGCGACAGCGTGCCGGTCTGGATCTCGTCGAGGAGAGTCGCGTAGGCACGATCACCCGCCCGCATGCTGCCCCCTCGCCGTCATTGCTCCAGTGTATGCAATCCGCCAGCGAAACGGAGATTTATTGCCTCCCGGATGCCGTCTAGGTATACACAGAGCGGCTCGATTCCCCCCTCGCGGAGCGGCCCGCCACCTGCCACACTGGGCGCATGCTCGTCACGACCATGAACGATGTCCCCGGCCGCCAGATCGTCGAGGTGTACGGCGAGGTGACCGGCCTGACCGTGCGCGCCCGCAACATCGGCGTGCAGTTCGGCGCCGGACTCAAGTCGATCTTCGGCGGTGAGCTCCAGGGCCTCACCAAGCAGCTGCAGGACAGTCGCGACGAAGCAAAGCAGCGCCTGGTCGAGGCCGCCGAAGCCGTCGGGGCCGACGCGGTCATCGCCATGCGCTTCGACACGAGCGAGGTGGCGCAGAACTTCCAGGAGGTCGTCGCCTACGGCACGGCCGTGAAGCTGGGCTGACACCGCCGGGTGCCGGCTCAGCCCCACGACTCCAGGGTCGAGGAGACGGATGCCAGGGTCGCCAGCGCCGCGTCCCGATCGGCGCGCGCGAGGGTGAGGCCGGCCACCACGAGCGAGGCGCACACCGCGGCGAGGGCGTCCACGGCATCCGGGGTCAGATCCGGACGCCGGTCGGCGACCGCCGAGCGGATCGCGGCGCGCATCTCGGCGGCGTAGTCCGAGACGAGCGTGCGCACCTCGGCGTCGTCGCTCGCCAGCGGAGACGAACCCGCGTTCAGCAGCAGGCAGCCGAGCCGCGCGCGCGGGGCGTCGGTCTCGATGGCCGAACGCATCTCGTCGACGTAGGCCTCGAGCGCGCCGGGGTCTCCCCCGCCGAGGGGGCGGAGGCGCGTGCGCACGACGTCGTCGAGGTACGCCGAGAGGACGGCGTCGAAGAGTCCGCGTTTGCTGCCGAAGGCATTGTAGAGGCTCGACCGGGTGAGGCCCGTGGCCTCTTCGAGCTCGACGATGCCCGTCTCGGCGTACCCGCGGCGCCAGAAGACGTCGCGCGCGGCGTCGACGACGGCGGAGCGTTCGAAGCTCGGCATCCTGCCCATGTTCTCTCCCTCGCCACTTGACGTCTTCCGGGTTGCATTCGCAGGCCCGAGGTCTATATTAGACCGGTCGTTACAAAATAACCACAGGAGGAATCCATGCGCGCAGTCATCCACCATCAGTTCGGCGAACCGGCCGACGTCGTCGGCGTCGAAGAGGTCGAGAACCCGACCCCCGGCCCCGGCGAGGTGCGCCTGCGCGTGCTCCTGTCGCCCATCCACAACCACGACCTGTGGACCATCCGCGGCACCTACGGCTTCAAGCCCGAGCTGCCCGCCCGCGCCGGCACCGAGGCCGTCGGCGTCATCGAGGAGCTCGGCGAGGGTGTCGAGAACCTGACCGTCGGCCAGCGTGTCGCCACCGGCGGCACGTTCGGGGTGTGGGCCGAGCAGGTCGTCGCCAAGGCTGCCGGCCTCATCCCCGTCGCCGAGGGTCTGAGCGACGAGGTCGCCTCGCAGCTCGTCTCGATGCCCTTCAGCGCCATCAGCCTGCTGCACTCGCTCGACCTGAAGGCCGGCGACTGGATCGTGCAGAACACCGCCAACGGCGCCGTCGGCCGCATGGTCGCGCAGATCGCGAAGGCGCGCGGCGTCAACGTCGTCGGCCTCGTGCGCCGTCAGAGCGCCGTCGAGGAGCTCGCCGCCCAGGGCATCGACAACGTCGTGTCGACCGACGCCGACGACTGGCGCGATCAGGCCCTCGCCCTCGTCGGCGACGGACGGGTCGTCGCGGGCGTCGACTCCGTCGGCGGACCCGCCGCCGGCCAGGTGCTCTCGCTGCTCAGCGAGAACGGCACCCTCGTGATCTTCGGTTCGATGGGCGCGGGCAAGCTCGAGCTCGGCGCCGGCGACCTCATCTTCCGCCAGGCCACCGTGAAGGGCTTCTGGGGCAGCGTCGTCAGCAAGACGATGGATGCCGAGACCCGCGGCGCCCTCTTCGGCGAACTGTCGCGCTACCTCGCCGACGGCACCCTGACCCTCCCCGTCGCCGCCACCTTCGGTCTCGACGACATCGTCGAAGCCGTCACCGCGAGCGACGCGCCCCGCGTCGGCAAGATCCTCATCCGCCCGTAAGCGGGTCGCGCCGCGGGGCTCGCGTCCCGCGTCGCGCGTCCCGCGGCGCGCGTCCCGCGTCGCGCGGGCCCGAGCCCCTCTTGAGTGTCCAGAACACCCGGACGATTTTTCGGAACGTCCGGGTGTTCTGGACACTCGTGCGTTCGGGGCGCGGGCGCCCGAGGCGATGCGGAGCCCCCGGACGGAGCGGCAGCGCGGGGAGGGTCGCCGCGCGTAACTCCTGAGAGAACGGCGCGCGCCGGGCGCCGTGCCCTGTATCCCGGGGCGCCGAGGAGACGGGGCCGCCTCCGTTCAGGAGTTACGCACCATTCCACGGCCCGAGCGAGGCGGCCGCCGCGGCGTGCGCGGCCGAGGGGTGGCACGCGGGTAGCGGCGGCACGGGCCAAGGAGGCGGCACGCGCCGGGGATGGCCGGGGCGTACACAAGTCCTGAGAAGCGCGGAGCGGGCCGCCTGTTCGCCGGGAGAACCGGCGCGGATATCCGGCTGCGCCGCGGCTTCTCAGGAGTTACGCACGACCTCCGCCCCCAGCGGGGAGCGCCTCAATCGCCACCCAGGCCCTCGAGGGCGACGGCGAGCGCGTCGATCGCGGGGCGCTGCCCCTTCACGAGGGCCTCGCGAGCGGCATCCAGGCCCATCCACTCGGCGCGGTCGACCTCGGGGAACGTCGCGGTCTTGCCCGAGCGGGGTGGCCACGCCATCTCGAAGGTGCCGAAGGCGAAGTCGGATGCCGAGAACCCGCTGCCGTCACCCGCGAAGACCACGACCTTCTTGCCGCTCGAATACGCGAACGTGCCGAGTTCGGCCCACTCGACCTCGGGCGCATCGACCCCGAGCTCCTCGCGGAACTCTCGGCGGGCGGCATCCAGCGCCCCCTCGGTGTCGGGGTCGTACTCGCCCTTCGGGATCGACCAGGCGCCGGCGTCCTTCTTCGCCCAGAAGGGGCCGCCCATGTGCGCGACGAAGACCTGCGGCTCCGGGGCGAGCCGGTACAGCAGGAGTCCCGCGCTCCACACGACCATCAGGTCACGGTCGCCGGAACGCGGTTCGCCTCGTCGGCGATGATGTCGGCGCGCTTGCGGAAGGTGCGGGCCGACACCCGGTCGAGGGCGATCTGCCCACGCATCTTCTCGGCCTTCTCGTAGAGCGAAGGGCCGCCGAAGCCGGTCAGCACCTTCACCAGCACGGGCAGCAGCTCGATCATGAAGAACAGCGCTGCGATCAGATAGTGCGCCCAGCGCAGCGTCGGCTCGCGATCCGACAGGCGCTCGAGGGCCGTGATCTGGCTCAGCAGACCCACCGCTCCCGCATTGCCGTCGGCGACCGACGACGCCCTCGCGTTGTACGCCGTGAGCGCCGAGTCATACTGGGCGCGAGCGGCGGGCAGCTGGTCTTCGGCCTGCTGCTTGTTCTGGTCGGCGGACGATGCGGCGGCCTCGGCGCCGGCGGAGTTCGCCGCGGCGAGCGTCGACTGCGCCTGCGCGAGCTGGGTCGACAGCGAGTCGTACGCCGACTGCGCCTGTGCGAGCTGCGCTTGCGCCGCATCGGAGCTCGCGCCGTTGCCGGCGACACCGGTGCAGCCCGGAACCGTTCCGGCGCCCTGGCCGGTGAGCTCGCACTGGTACACGGCGCGCGCCTGGTCGATCACGCTCTGCTGGGCGGCGAGCTGTTGCGTGAGCTGGTCGACGCTCTGCTGCGCAGCGGCGGATTCGGCGGAGGTCGACGAAGTGCCGGTCACGATGCCGGTCGCCGCCTGGTTCTCGAGCGCCGACACCTGCGCGCTCGCGGCGTCGAGCGCCTGCTTCTCGGGGCCGTTGGTGACGGCATCCTGGTCCGTGAGGGCCTGCGTGACGTTCGTGGAGTTGACCTCGCGCACGATGTCGTTCTGGAACACCTGCAGAACCAGGGGCTCGGCCACGACGATGCCGATGAGGGCGGCCATGATCACGCGGGGCATGGCGAGGCCGAGCAGCCGGAAGATGTTCTTCGTCGAACGCATCGTGGAGGTGAGGAAGCGGTCGAGGTTGAAGATGATGAGGCCCCACACGATCGCGAGGGGGATCGCGAGCCAGAGGCTGACCCGCACGCCCGTCAGCAGCGCGAACATCATCGACAGCGACGAGACGAGAGCGGTTCCCGCGAGCACGAGGAACATCTGCACGAAGCGCGGCACCTCCTCGGGAACCTCGTCGAGCACGTCGTTGTCGGCGCCGCCGAGCACGGCCATGCGGCGGATCAGCGACAGGCGCGGGCGGCGCGGGTCGTGTCGGCGCAGACGGGGCTGGCGCGGTTCGGATGCCACGGGGATGGATGCCGCGGGCTCGGGCGCCTCGTCGGACGGGACCGCGGTCTCGTCGTCGGCGCGCGCACGCTCGGCGCGATCGATCACGACGGTGTCGCGGGCGTCGGCGGCGTCGACGTCGAGCGGATCGGTATCGCTCGGGTCGGCGGCGATGGAGGAGCGTGGGTCGTCGTCAGCGGGCGGCGCGCCCCAGGGCTCGGCAGTGTGATCCTGGGGTTCGGCGGGACGGTTCGCCGCGTTCTGCGCGGCGAGGATGTCGTCGAGATACTGCTCGCGTTCCTCGTCCGTCGTGAACTCGATACGGCCGTCGGAGCCGAAACGGCCGGGCCGGTGAGCGGAAAAGGACATTCGCACAGGGTACGACGCCCGCACCGTTCTCTCCTGAGCGGGGCCTGAGGCGCAGCCCAGCGGCGCCGCCACCGGTCCGCGCCGGCCGGACACCTGCCATCACCCCCGCGGCACTGCGCCGAAGCCGGCACCGCCGCCGCGGCATCCGCCCCCTCACGCATAAACGCGATGCGCGACGAGAAACGCGAGCACACCGCGTTTATGGTCGCAGGAAGCGTTTCTGCGCGGGACGAGCCGGTTTCGCGGACGCCGAGGCCGAAGCCGACGCCCAGTCCAGCACCGCAGCCCGCACCGACGCCGGCACCGCGTCCGCGGCATCCGCCCCCTCACACATAAACGCCATGCGCGACGGGAAACGCGAGCACACCGCGTTTCCCGTCGCAGGAAGCGTTTCTGCGCAGGACGAGCCGGTTCCGCGGAACACGAAGGGCGGGGCGGAGCCGAAGCCCGCCCCGCCCGCGCTCGACTCAGGCCACGCGCTCCTTCGGTGACACCTCGTACGTGTTCTCGGGGTCGGAGAACACCGCGTCGCCGAGCGCCTCGTCGATGGCGGCGAGGGTGTCGGCATCCAGGGTCACTCCCGACGCCTTCACGGTGTCGACGAGCTGCTCGGGGCGCGAGGCTCCGACCAGGGCCGCGGCGATGTTGGAGTTCTGCAGCACCCACGCGATCGCGAGCTGGGGCATGGAGAGACCCGCCTCGTCGGCGATGGGCTTCAGGCGCTGCACGGCCTCGAGGGTGTCGTCGTTCAGGAACCGCTTGATGAAGGTCGCGCCGCTCTTCTCGTCGGTCGCGCGCGAGCCCTCGGGCACCGGTTGGCCGGGCAGGTACTTGCCGCTCAGCACGCCCTGCGCCATGGGCGACCAGACGATCTGCGAGATGCCGAGCTCTTCGCTGGCCGGCACGACCTTGCCCTCGATCACGCGCCACAGCATCGAATACTGCGGCTGATTCGAGATGAGCTGGATGCCGAGCTGCTTCGCGAGCGCATGCCCCTCGCGCAGCTGCTCGGCGGTCCACTCGGACACCCCGATGTACAACGCCTTGCCCTGGCGGACGACGTCGGCGAACGCCTGGAACGTCTCTTCCAGCGGGGTCTCGTAGTCGAAACGGTGGGCCTGGTAGAGGTCGACGTAGTCGGTGCCCAGGCGCTCGAGCGATCCGTTGATCGAGTCCATGATGTGCTTGCGGCTGAGCCCGGTGTCGTTCGGCCCCTTGGGACCGGTGGGGAAGTACACCTTCGTGAAGATCTCGAGGGACTCACGCCGCTGCCCCTCGAGGGCCTTGCCGAGCACGGTCTCCGCCGCTCCGTTGGCGTAGGCGTCGGCGGTGTCGAACGTCGTGATGCCCGCGTCGAGGGCGGCGTGCACCGTGGCGATCGCCGCGTCGTCGCCGACCTGCGAGCCGTGGGTCACCCAGTTGCCGAGGGTGATCTCCGAGATCTTGAATCCACTGTTTCCGAGATAGCGATAACCGACCATCCCTCCACGCTAGACCCGGCCACCGGCACCGGGGCCGCGGCATCCCTTCCCCCCCCTCACGCATAAACGCTTTGCGCGCACGGAAACGCGAGCAGAGCGTGTTTATGGTCGCGGGAAGCGTTTATGCGTGGGGGTGCGAGGGCGGGTTCGCCGTCACGCGTCCTTCCGGATCCACCGGAACGTCAGACGCACGAGCGCGAGCCCCAGCACCAGCCAGAGTCCCGTCACCAAAAGGATCAGCGGGTGGTCCCACGAGCCCGACGGCTCGGCCGCGGCGAAGCCCTCGGGCAGGAACACCGAGCGGAAGCCCTGCGCGAGCCACTTCAGCGGGAAGATGCTCGCCACGTTCTGCAGCCACTCGGGGAGGGCTGCGAAGTTGATGTAGACGCCCGAGATGAACTGCAGCAGGAGCACGATCGGGATGACGACGCCTGTGGCGCTGCGCCCGGTCCGCGGCAGCGCCGACAGGCCGATGCCGAGGATCGCGCACGTGGTCACCCCCAGCAGGAACACCCACGCGAAGGTCAGCCAGCGCTCCGGCTCCGTCGGCAGCGGCACCCCGAAGAACACCGCGGCGACGACGATGAGCAGCACCGACTGCAGGAAGCCGGTCACCAGGACCTGACCGAGCTTGCCGATGAAGTACGACACGGGGCTCAGCGGGGTGCCGCCGAGGCGTTTGAGCGTGCCGTCGCTGCGCTCCATCGCGATGTCGATCGACATGTTCTGCAAGCCCGACAGCAGCACGCCCGCGGCGAGCATCGCGGGGAGGTAGAACTGCGCGGCATCCACCTCGTCTCCGGGCGGACCGAAGGTCTGAGCGTCGAAGGCGACGGCGAAGATCAGCAGGATCATCACGGGGAAGAGGAAGGTGAAGAACACCGAGTCGCCCTGGCGGAAGTACGAGCGCACCTCGAAGGCGATGCGCGCGGCGCCCAGCCGCAGCACGCGGCTCACGCGACACCCCCGGCCGCGGTGATACGACGCGCCTCGTCGCCGAGGAACGACAGGTACGCGTCTTCGAGGCTCGGGCGCACGACCTCGAGCCGCTCGGGCTCGCCGAGGCGGGCGTACAGCTCCGCCACCACGGCCCCGGGGTCCTGCGTGCGTTCCTCGCGCACCTCGCCACCCTCGCGCCACCGCACGAAGGGCACACGCGCCGACGGTCCCCCGAGTTCGTCGACACGACCGACGGATGCCATCTGCCCGCCGACGATGATCGCTGCGCGCTCCGCCAGCTCGGCGGCTTCGTCGAGATAGTGCGTCGTCAGCACAATGGTGGTGCCCTCGTCCTGCAGCTCGCGGATGAGGTCCCAGAACTGCCGCCGCACCTCGGGGTCGAAACCCGTGGTCGGCTCGTCGAGGAACAGCAGCTCGGGTCGGCCGATGATGCCGAGGGCGACGTCCACGCGGCGACGCTGACCACCCGAGAGCTTGCGCACCGACACCTTCGCCTTCTCGCTCAGCCCCACCGCCGCGATCACCTCGTCGACGTCGCGGGGCCGCGGATAGAACGCGGCGAAGTGGGCCAGCAGCTCGCGCACCGACGCGGTCGGGGCCTCACCGGTGTTCTGCAGGACGATGCCGAGCCGCGCCTTCCAGTCGAGACCGCCGCGGTGCGGGTCGACGCCGAGCACGCGCACCTCGCCGCTCGTACGGTCACGGTAGCCCTCGAGGATCTCGATGACCGTGCTCTTGCCTGCACCGTTGGGGCCGAGCAGCGCGAACGTCTCGCCGCGGCGGATGTCGAAGCTCACCCCGCGCAGCGCCTCGAGGCCCCCTCGGTAGGTCTTGCGCAGGTTCTCCACCCGCACGACGTTCTCGCTCATGTCCCCAGTCTGGCGGCGAGCGGGGCGGACCGGCACGACGGGCCGGGGAAACGGCATCCATCCATCGGTCGATACGCGGCGAACAGGTCTTGGCATCCGACACGCAGCGCCATATGATGGCTGACGCCTGACCGCTGATGGTCACACCACGAAGGAGTGAGACGATGAACGAAGCGCACGCCCTCCGCGCATTCCCCGCCCCTGCCGCCGTGAGCGCCGACGAGGTGCGCGCGGCCTCCGAGGCGCTCGGCTCCCGCCTCGTCGTGCTCGACGACGATCCGACGGGAACGCAGTCGGTCGCCGACCTGCCCGTGCTCACCCGCTGGGAGATCGACGACTTCGCCGCGGTATTCGCCACCGAGGCCCCCGCCGTCTACGTGCTCACCAACGCCCGCAGCCTCGGCGACGACGACGCTCGCCTGCGCAACCTCGAGGTGGCGCAGAACGCCCTCGCCGCCGCGGCCACCGCGGGAGTGGAGGTCGAATTCGTCAGCCGGGGCGACTCGACCCTGCGCGGGCACTTCCCGCTCGAGACCGACACCCTCGCCGCCGCCGTCGCGGCGGCGGGCGGCGCACCGATCGACGGGGTCGTGATCGTCCCCGCCTTTCCCGATGCCGGTCGCATCACCGTCGGCGGCGTCCACTACATGCGCGACGGTGATGACCTGCAACCGATCGGCGAGACGGAGTTCGCCCGCGACGCGACGTTCGGCTACCGCAGCTCGAACCTCGCGGCCTGGGTCGAGGAGAAGTCGGGTGGTCGCTACCCGGCCCACGCCGTCATCACGCTCGACCTCGGCACCATCCGCGCGGGCGCGACGGCCGTCGCAGATGCGATCCAGGATGCCGTGGACCTCACCCCGATCGTGTGCGACGTCGTGACCGAAGACGACCTGCGGCTCATCTCGCTCGGTCTGATCGAGGCACGCCGGCGCGGCACGACCCTGCTCTCACGCGTGGGACCGCCCTTCGTGCGCGCCCGCATCGGCAGCGAGAGGCGCGAGCCGCTGACGGCCGCCGAGATCTACCCCGACGGCGGCACCGACCGGGGCGGGCTGATCGTCGTGGGCTCGCACGTGGCCGTCACCACCCGCCAGCTCTCCCGCCTGCGCGAGACGAATCCCGACCTCACCGACATCGAGATCGACGTCGCCCGCGTGCTCGACGCCGACGGCGCGCCCGCCTACCTCCGCGCCATCGCCGACCGCGTCGTCGACGAGCTGGAGGGCGCAGACGTCGTCATCAGCACGACCCGCACGGTGACCACCGCCGCGACCGCCGACGACAGTCTGCGGATCGCCCGCACCGTGTCGGCCGCCGTCGTCGACGTCGTGCGCGAGGTCGTCGCCCGCACCCGGCCGCGCTTCGTCGTGGCGAAGGGAGGCATCACCTCCAGCGACGTCGCCGCCCACGGGCTCGCGATGCGCCAGGCCACGGTGCGCGGCCCCATGCTGCCGGGCATCATCTCGCTCTGGGAGCCCGCCGACGGCCCGGCCACCGGCATCCCGTACGTCGTCTTCGCGGGCAACGTCGGTGACGACGACGCCCTCGCCCAGGTCGTGTCCACCCTCACCCGCACGCCCTCGGCCGTCACCGGCCGCTGACCCATCCGCACGCAAAGGAGCTCTCCGATGACCACCACCTCCACCGTCGCCGTCCTGGGGCTGGGAGCCATGGGCCTGCCCATGGCCACCCGCCTGGCCACCGGGCTCACGGTCCACGGCTTCGACATCGCCCCGTCGCGCCTCGCCCTCGCCGAGGAGCAGGGCGTCACTCCGTTCCCCTCTGCCCGCGCGGCCGTCGCCGAGGCTGACGCCGTCCTGCTCGCGGTGCGCGACCAGTACCAGCTCGACGACGTGCTCTTCGGCGACAGCGGCATCGCGCCCGCACTGCGCCCGGGATCGGTCGTCATCCTCACCAGCACCGTCGGCACCGCCGGCATCCGTCCCGTCGCCGAGCGCCTCGAGGCGGACGGCATCGATCTCGTCGACGCGCCACTCTCGGGCGGTCCCGTGCGCGCCGGTCAGGGCGACCTGCTCATCGTCGTCGGCGCCTCCCCCGCCGCGCGCGAGAAGGCGGCACCCGTGCTCGAGCTCCTGGCATCCACCCTGACCGTCGTGGGTGACAACGCCGGCGACGGCCAGGCACTGAAGACCGTGAACCAACTGCTCTGCGGCGTGCACATCGCCGCCGCAGCAGAAGCCCTCGCCCTGGCCGACGCCCTGGGACTCGATCCCGAGAAGACGCTCGAGGCCCTCATGGGCGGTGCCGCCGCGTCGTTCATGCTCGGCAACCGCGGCCCGCGCATGCTCCAGGCGTACGACGAGGAAGGCGCCGAGGTGCTGAGCGCTCTCGACATCTTCGTCAAGGACATGGGCATCGTCGGCGACGCCGCGCGTCGCGTGGGCCTGCCCACCCCGGTCGCCGCCGCCGCCGAGCAGCTCTACCTCAGCGGTCGCGCCCAGGGCCTGGGCTCGAACGACGACTCCGCCGTCATCCGCGCCGTCGCCCCCGAACGTCGTCACGGCTGACGACACGCTCACCCGAGATCGAAGGAGATCCCGCCATGCTTCCCATCCTCACGGCCGACACCCCGCCCATCGCCCCGGCGGTGGAGTTCGGCACCGGTCCGCTGCTCGCCATCGCCGCGGCGGGCATCGCCCTGCTGCTCGTGCTCATCATCCTGTTCAAGGTGCACGCGTTCGTCTCGCTGCTCATCACGAGCGTCGTCGTGGCGATCTCGGCGCAGATCCCCGCCGGTGACGTCTTCACCCTGGTCGCGAACGGCGTCGGCTCGACGATGGGCAAGGTGCTCATCATCATCGCGCTGGGCGCCATCCTCGGCCGCCTCATCGAGGTGTCGGGCGGCGTGCAGCAGCTCGCCGAGAGCTTCACCGACCGCCTCGGGCCGCGCCGCGTGGCGATCGCCCCTGACCATCGTGGCGTTCGTGGTCGCCATCCCGGTGTTCTTCGAGGTCGGCGTCATCGTGCTCGTGCCGATCCTCTACGCCTTCAGCAAGATCGCGGGTGTCAAGCCGATCGTGTTCGGTCTGCCGATGTTCGGTCTCATGCTCGCCGTGCATGTGGCCGTCCCGCCGCACCCCGGCATCGTGGCGGGTGCCGGTGTCTTCGGTGCCGACCTGGGCCTGGTCACGGCGATCGCCCTGCCCATCTGCGCGGTTCTCGGCTTCCTGTGCTTCTGGGTCGCGCGCATCATGAACCGCACCGAGTACGCCCTCGCACCGCGGGTCGCGACCCAGATGGCGGAGTTCGGGCAGACCTCCACGGTCATCGAGTCGCGCCGCGCCGACGGAACCGTCATGGCGCCGCCGAGCACCGGCACCGTCGTCGCCCTGATCGCCCTTCCGATCGTGCAGATCCTCGTCGGCACGATGCTCTCGCTCAGCCTGCCGGCCGGGTCGAGCGGCCGCGGCATCGCCACCTTCATCGGCACCCCGGCCTTCGCCCTGCTCGTGGCGGTCATCGTGGCCTTCTTCGTGCTGCCGGTCCGTCGCCGCTGGGGTCTGGCCCGCACGAACGAGGTGTTCGAGAGCTCCATGCCCCCGATCGCGTCGATCCTGCTGGTCGTCGCCGGCGGCGGCGTGTTCGGCGCGGTGCTGCAGGCCTCGGGCATCGGAACCGCCCTGTCGGTCACGCTCGAACACCTCGGCGTCCCTCTGCTGGGTGCGGCGTTCCTCATCACGCTCGCACTCCGCGCCGCGCAGGGCTCGGCGACCGTCGCCATCGTCACCACGGCCAGCCTGCTGTCGGCCGGCGTCGCCGAGGCCGGGTACAGCCCGGTGCAGATCGCCGCCATCGCCGTGGCCGTGGGCTTCGGCTCGCTCGGCCTGTCGATGGTCACCGATGCGGGCTTCTGGATCGTCACGCGCTACCTCGGCCTCACGGTCGCCGACGGCCTGCGCACGTGGACGGTGCTGACCACCATCCTGGGTGTGGCCGGCTTCCTGCTGACCTGGGCGGTGTTCGCCCTGGCGGGCTGAGGCATTCGGCATCGACGCCGGGTCGGGGACGAGAGTTCCCCGGCCCGGCGATTAGGTTGGAGCGGAAGGGGGATGCCATGGCACGACGCTCACGTGTCGACGAGGTGGTCGACGGCTTGTTCGACGACATCGTCGCGCGCCGACTCGTCGCCGATCAGGTATTGCCCAGCGAACCCGAGCTGGGCGAGCGTTTCGACGTCAGTCGGGTGACCGTGCGCGAGGCCATCAAGACCCTGCAGGCGCGCGGCGTCGTGCGCGTCGAGAGCGGACGCGGATCGTTCGTCCAGCCGCTCGCGCGCTGGACATCGCTCAGCGCCGTGCTCGCCGCCACCTCCGCGACCGGCGACGCCTCGGCCGCCGAGCAGCTGATCGAGCTCCGCCGCATCTTCGAGACGGGCGCGGCCGCCCTCGCGGCCGAGCGCGCACGACCCGACGAGGTCGAGGCCATCGCCGCCGACCTCGCGGCGATGCGCGACGCTCACGAGGCCGACGACCTGGCATCCTTCGTCGCCGCCGACCTGTCGTTCCACGACCGCATCCTCGCCGCATCGCGCAACCCGTTCCTCACGGTGATGTTCGCTCCCCTCACCGAGGTGCTCTCGGAGCGCCGCGCACAGACGTCGGCCGTCCGCGTCATCCAGCACAACGCCATCGCCGAGCACGAGCACGTGCTCGAGGCGCTGCGCGACGCCGACGCCGAGGGCGCGCGCCGCGCGATGGACCAGCACATGCAGCAGACACTCGACGACCTTCGCACGCACGTGCTGGGCGCAGGCCGCGCCCGCTGAGGCCGCCGTCGCAGCCTGCGGCATCGCGGACGCCGGTGCAGCGCCGCCCTCATGGATTCCCCGCCGGGCGAGGCGAGCCGGGGAGCAGGCTCAGCCCGGGCTGGTCGGATCCACGTCGACCAGCCACGCGGTGACCGCGACCGTCGGCCCCTCGACGATATCGAGTTCGATCGGCCAGGAGCCGCGCACCCTTCCCCCGGTCTGAGCGGCCCACACCGTGTGGGTCACCGGGGCGCCGTGCGGGGAGGCGGCATCTCATCCGAGCACCGTGACGGCGAACCCGCCGACGAGAGTCTCGATGAGCTGCGGGCCGGGCCCCTGCGCCATGAACGACCCGCCGCTCGACGGTGACGTCGAGAAGGTGTCCGTTCTCGTCTCCGAACGCGACATCGGGGTACGGCCTCGACCTTCGAGCCTGGCAATCCCCTGTGCCGTCCAAACCATTCCCCCCGCCTGCCCCCGAACCACCTGTGCGAGACGTTTTCGCCCCCGGTCGTCGCGCAGATCCCCTTACCGCCCTCGAACCGTCCACGTGGACGCTGGAGGTTCTTTTGTCGTTGCTGCAGTCCCCCCTCCTTTCGCAGACCGCCCCGAACCCGACGCCCGATCCCCTGCTGACGCCGGTCGCCCCCGCCCCCGGTCAAGGCTCGACCGGCGTCACCGACACCGTCATCCCCGTCCAGCCCGGCACTTCCGCCCCCGGCGGGTTCCTTCCCGACTGGTCGATCGGGGAATGGCTCGGCTACAGCGGCGTCATCGTGCTCGCTCTCGCCCTGACCGTCGTCGCGACGACGACCCTGTGGTGGATGCTGCACGCCTGGCGCTCCGCCGACGACCTGCGGGCGACGCAGTTCAGCTCGTCCCCACGACCCGCTCGACACCGCTTCACGCTCCTCGTCCCCGGTCGACACGAAGAGGAGGTCATGGGCCAGACCCTCGATCGCCTCGCGCAACAGGATCACCCCGACTTCGAGATCATCGCGATCGTCGGGCACGACGACCCGGGCACCGAGCTCGTGGTCCGCCAGGCGGCAGCGCGGCATCCGGACCTCATCAAGGTCGTCGTCGATGACAGCGTCCCCAAGAACAAGCCCAAGGCGCTCAATCGCGCCCTGCAGATCGCCACCGGCGACGTGGTCGGGCGTGTTCGACGCGGAAGACGAGGTGCACCCCGGTCTGCTCACCGTCGTCGACTCCAAGTTCCAGGAAACCGGCGCCGACGTGGTTCAGGGCGGCGTGCAGTTGATGAACTTCGAGACGAGCTGGTGGTCGCTGCGCAACGTGCTCGAGTACTACTTCTGGTTCCGCTCGCGTCTGCACTTCCACGCCCGGTCGAAGTTCATCCCGCTCGGGGGCAACACCGTCTTCGTCACTCGCGAGCGGCTGCAGTGGTCGGCCGGTTGGGACGACCAGTGCCTGGCCGAGGACTGCGAACTGGGCGTGCGCCTGTCGAGCGACGGCGCGAAGGTCGTCGTCGCCTACAACCCCGAATACGTCACGCGTGAGGAGACCCCGCCCACGCTGAAGTCGCTCTACAAGCAGCGCACACGCTGGAACCAGGGCTTCCTGCAGGTGCTCGGCAAGGGCGAATGGAAGGCACTGCCGACCCTGCGCCAGCGCATGTACGCCCGTTACCTGCTGAACATGCCGTTCCTGCAGGCGGCGACCGGACTGCTGATCCCCATCTCGATCGCGTTCATCCTGCTGATCAAGGTGCCGACGCCCGTCGCCCTCATCACGTTCCTCCCCCTGGTGCCGACGGTGATCACCCTCGTCGCGGAGGCTGCCGGGCTGACGGAGTTCGGACGCGTCTACGACAAGAAAGTGCGCGTGCGCGACTACGTCCGTCTCGTCCTCGGCCTCGTTCCCTACCAGGTGTTCCTCGCCGCCGCGGCCGTGCGCTCGGTCGTTCGCCAGCTCAAGGGCGAC
Organism: Microbacterium sp. SORGH_AS_0454; assembly: GCF_031453395.1. Taxonomy (NCBI): domain Bacteria; kingdom Bacillati; phylum Actinomycetota; class Actinomycetes; order Micrococcales; family Microbacteriaceae; genus Microbacterium; species Microbacterium sp. SORGH_AS_0454. The sequence continues at coordinate 1,022,808 of NZ_JAVIYS010000001.1, forward strand.
GGCAGTTGGGAGAAGACCGAGCACACGGGTGCGCACCGGGATGCCGCCGCGGCCCCGGCCGCGACGTCCGAACTCGTGACCACGACGGTGGCGGTGAACCGATGACCTCCATCCTCGATCGCACGTCCCCTGTCCCCGCCTCTCGTCGAGCGGAGCGGGTGTCAGAGACCCGACGATCGCGGTGGCGCGAGCGTCTGGTCGATGCCGCGTGGCTTGTGCCTCCGCTGCTCATCGGCATCTTGGTCAATGCCCTCAACCTGGGCGGCTCGCCCCAGCGCATCGACGACGAGGGCACCTACACCGCCCAGGCGTGGAGCCTCGGCAATCTCGGCGAGCTGACGCACTACACGTACTGGTACGACCATCCGCCGCTCGGGTGGATCCAGATCGCGGCGTGGGCCGGGCTCACCGACGCGTGGGACCGATACGACGTCGCCGTGATCGCCGCCCGCGAGGCGATGCTGGTTGCGACCGCGATCGCCGCGGTGCTGCTTTGGTGCCTCGTACGCCGCATCGGATTCGCCCGGCTCACGGCATCCGTCGCCGTGGCGATCTTCCTGCTGTCGCCGCTCGCGGTGCAGTTCCACCGTCAGGTGTACCTCGACAACATCGCGACCGCGTGGTTGCTCGGTGCACTGCTGCTCGCGATGAGTCGGCGCGCCCAGCTGATCGGCTACGCCGGTGCGGCGGCGGCCTTCGGTGTGGCGGTCCTTACGAAAGAGACCTACCTGCTGGCACTTCCGCTCGTGGCCTGGTTCATGTGGCGGGGCGCCGACCGGACGACGCGTCGGTACACGGTGTCGGTCGCGGCCTCCGTCCTCGCCCTGATCGGCCTGACCTACGTGGCGTTCGCGCTGGTGAAGGGCGAGGTGACCCCGGCACCCGGTCGGGTGAGCCTGTGGGACGGTCTCGCTTTCCAGCTGTCGTCGCGAGAGGGCAGCGGATCGCTCTTCGATCCCGAGAGCCTCATGTCGCGGACCATCGGTCTGTGGTGGCAGCTCGACGCCGTGCTCATCGTGACCGCGCTGGCCGCCGCCGTCGCCGCGCTGTTCGTTCGTCGCCTGAGGCCGTGGGCGATCACTCTGCTGGCGCTGACGGCGTTCATGTTCCGCGGGGGCTACCTCCCTGTGCCGTACGTCATCATGCTGCTGCCGTTCGCCGCGATCGTCGTGGCCGGCATGGGCCAATGGGCCGTCGAAACGCTGCGCGCGGACGCCGTGCTGCAGCGCTTCACGGGTGTCGCGCTGGCCTCCGGCCTGATCGTCGCGCTCCTCGCGGCCGGGCCGCTGTGGGCGGCGCAGCTCCGGGGCTTCTTGCTCGCCGACCTCGACCGCCCCCTCCGTGACGCCGAGACATGGATGACCCAGAACGCGCCGGGAGACGCGCGCATGCTCGTCGACGACGCGATGTGGGTCGATCTCGTCGACGCCGGCTTCGACCGCGAGAACGTGGTCTGGTACTACAAGGCCGACACCGACACCGACGTGCAGCGCCTCGCTCCCGACGGGTGGCGCGACTACGACTACGTCGTCACCACGGACTCGATGCGCACGTTCCCCACCGAGTTCCCCACGGTGCGGCAGGCGATCGACAACAGCGTGGTGGTGGCGTCCTTCGGCGAAGGCGCGCAACAGGTCGACGTCCGCCTCGTCGATCGCAACCAGGCGGCACTGGCCCAGGCCTCGGACGACGGGCTCTACGCCGCCCGATCCGTCGCCGGTCAGCAGCTCCTGCAGAACCCCGACGTCGGTGTGCCCGGCCCGGAGCAGGACCTGCTCACCTCCGGCATCGTGGACGGCCGCATCCTGCTCACGCTGGGCCAGTTGGCGGCGACCGGTCGCGTCGATATCGCCGACATCGCGCAGTTGGGCGGCGACCCCTCGGGCGTCCACCGGCAGCTCGTCGTGAGCTCGTTCGCCGGTCAGGACGCACGCGGTGACGCTCCCGGCGCCGACGAAGTCGTGCGGTTCTTCTCGTCGCTCGCGGGTCCTCTGCGCCCGGTCTCGGTCGAGCGAGGGGACGCCGGGGTGATCGTGACGTTCTCACCCGACGAACCCACCGACCTGCTCCCCCGCCCCGCTTCATGATCCCGTTCATCCGTTCGATCCCCCTCCCCCCGAAGAAAGGATCCGCCATGACCATCTCCTCCCCCTCCCCCCGTTCCGCCCGTCGGTCTCGGATCGGCCTGCGCGGCCTTGCCCTGACCGCCGCAGCCGTACTCCCCCTGGCCCTGGGCGTCGCAACGGCGCCCGCGGCGATGGCCGCACCGGCCGCACCGGCCGCACCGAGCGGCTGGGCCCGGGTCGCGCATCTCTCGCCCGATACCAAATCGGTCGACGTGCAGATGACCGCGCTGGCCGGGGGTGCGGTCGTCTACGAGCTCGACGACGTCTCGTACGGAGCGGTGAGCGACTACATCCCTCTCGCCGAGGGAACGTACGTCGTGTCGATGGTCCCCTCCGACGCCACGGACGACTCCGAACCCGTCGTGCAGCAGTCGGTGGACGTGTCGGCGGGAGAGCCCATCACCGTTGCGGCATACGGGCGCAACGCCGAGCTGAAGACCACCGTCTTCGACGACGACCTCTCCGCCCCGGCGGAGGGCCAGGCACGCGTGCGCGTCGTGCAGGCGTCCACGCTCGAGCCCCGCGTCGACGTCGACACGGCGGAGGGCCGGTCGATCGCGCAGGCCGTGACCTCCGGCTCCGCAACCGGCTACGCCGCCGTGCCCGCCGGCTCTTGGAACCTCGAGCTCTCGGGCGCTGGCGAAACGGCATCCTCCGCCGTCGCCCTTCCCGCGGGGAGCGTCTCGACCATCTTCGTGCTCGACGACGCCGCGGGCGCGCTGACCGCCCGGACGGTCACCGACTCGGCGACTCTCGCCGACATGCCCACCGGCGGTATCCACACGGGCGGCGGCGGCACGGCGGTGCAGTCCGCGGCGCCCGCTGGGCTCATCGGCGGCGTCGTCGCACTCCTCGGCGGACTCGTTGCGACGATGGTGGTGCTGCGCCGTCGGTCCTCGAAGGGCACCGCATGATGCGCGGGAGGAAGACCCTCGCGGCCGCTGTCGTCGCCACGGTCTGCGTCGTGACGCTCAGCGCATGCACCGCGCCGACGCAGCAGGTCTCCGACGCGCGCGAGCGTACCGTCGCCACGGCATCCGCGTTCCTGTCGACCTACGTCGACGACGGACGCGTCGTGCGAACCGATCAGGGTGGCGACACGGTGAGTGAGGGGCAGGCGTACGGCCTGCTCCTGGCCGTGGCCGCCGACGACGAGGAGCAGTTCGACCGGATCTGGGACTGGACCGTCGACAACCTGCAGCGCGACGACCTGCTGCTGTCCTGGCAGTGGAAGGACGGCTCCGTCGTCGATGATCAGCCCGCTTCCGACGCCGACCTCGACGCCGCGCGCGCCCTGGTGCTGGCCGGCGACGAGTTCGGACGCGACGACCTCCGCGAGCGAGGAGTCGAGCTGGGTACCGCGCTGCTCGATCGCATGACCGCGACCACCGCCCTCGGCCGCATCCTGCTGCCGGGGCCATGGGCCACCTCGACGCCGCACGCTTACAACCCCTCCTACGCATCGCCGGCCGCATACGCGGTGCTGTCGGACGCGTCGGGGGACACCCGGTGGGACGAACTGGCCGAGGGCAGTCGCGCAGCCACCGCGGCTCTGCTCGATGCGAATCCCCTGCCGACCAACTGGGCAACGGTCGCCGACGACGGCACGGTAGCGATCGCCGGCTCCGCGGGCGGCGGCGGCGAGCCGCGGTACGGATACGACGCCGTTCGCACGCCGATCCGGTTCGCGGAGTCGTGTGATCCCGCTGACCGCGCCCTGGCGGGTCGGATGGCCGACGCGCTCCCCATGGATGACGTGCTGCCCGCCGAGTTGGACTCCGGTGGCGGGGGCGTCACCGGGGATCGGCACGCGAGCGCCTACGCGGCTCGAGCCGCAGCCCTCGCCGGCGGCGATCGCGACGAGGCCGCGCGCGCGGACCTCTCGCGCATGACCGAGACCTCCTCGAGCACGCCGACGTACTACGGCGACGCATGGAACGCGTTGACCACGGCCATGCTGAGCGATGATGTGCTCGGCGGCTGCCCGCCGCTGAGCGACGACGGGGCGGCGGCCGGCGCGACCAGCGGGGGCGCTGCCGCCGCAGGCGACGCGCGCGGGGCCGCAGCGGGGCTGCAGGACCCGGTCTCAGCGCCCGCTGCCTCTACCGCGACGCCCACGCACATCTCGATTCCCGCCATCGGCGTCGACTCCGACCTCGTCGGTCTGGATCGCGGAGCAGACGGGTGGATCGAAGCCCCCACCGATTACAACGCGGTCGGATGGTACGAGAAGGGCGTGCTGCCCGGCGCCGTGGGACCTGCCGTGATCGCGGCGCACGTCGATTCACCCACGGGCCCCGCCGTCTTCTTCGACCTCCCGCGGCTCGAAGCCGGAGACCGGGTATCGATATCGCGCAGCGACGGCACGACGGCGACCTTCGTCGTGACCGGTTTGCAGACCGTCGAGAAGGACACCTTCCCCACCGCGTCGATCTACGCTCCCGTCCCCACCCCGGAACTGCGGATCGTGACGTGTGCGGGGGCGTGGGACCCGGCCACCGGCCACTACGTGGACAACCTGGTCGTCACGGCCGTAGCCGGCTGAAGCGGCGAGGTCGGTCGGGGACGGGGCTCAGCCGACGGGCGTCGCCTCGGCGGCCGCCTCGTCTTCTTCGGTCGCCACGAGCTGGCCGCACGCCCCGTCGATCTCTTTGCCGCGGGTGTCGCGGAGGGTCGTCGGGATGCCGGCGTCGTTCAAGCGGCGCACGAACTCGTTCTGCACGGGGACCTCGGATGCCGTCCAGATCGAGCCCGGAGTGGGGTTCAGCGGAATCGGGTTCACGTGCACCCAGCCCCGGCCGCGGGCGTTGAGCTTGTCGGCCAGCAGATCGGCACGCCAGGCGTGGTCGTTCATGTCTTTGATCAGGGCGTATTCGATCGACACGCGGCGCCCGGTCTTGTCGAAGTAGGCACGCGCGGCATCCAGGGCCTCGTCGACCTTCCACTTCGAGTTCACCGGGATGAGCTCGTCGCGCAGGTGGTCGTCGGGCGCGTGCAGCGACAGCGCGAAGGTCACCGGGATGTCCTCGTCGGCGAGCTTCTTGATCGCGGGCACCAGACCGACGGTCGACACCGTGATGCCCCGCGGGCGCTCATGCCGAGCCCGTGGTCTTTGTCGACCATGACGCGCACGGCCTGCATGACGCGGGCATAGTTGGCGAGCGGCTCACCCATGCCCATGAAGACGATGTTCGACACACGGTCGAGCGAGTGGTCGGAGCTCTTCTTGCCGCCCAGGCCGCCGGCGGCGATGAGGGCGTTGGCGCGCACGATCTGGTCGACGATCTCGGCCGCCGACATGTTGCGGGTCAGTCCCGCCTGGCCGGTGGCGCAGAACGGGCAGTTCATGCCGCACCCCGCCTGGCTCGACACGCACAGCGTGATGCGCCCGGGGTAGCGCATGAGAACGGACTCCACGAGCGCGCCGTCGTGCAGCTTCCAGAGGAACTTGATGGTGTCGCCGCGGTCGGTCTCGAGCCGGCGCACCTCGGTGAGCAGCGGCGGCAGCATTCCGGCGACGAGTTCTTCGCGACCGGATGCCGGCAGATCGGTCATGTCGGCCGGGTCGGAGGTGTAGTGGGTGAAGTAGTGCTTCTCGAGCTGCTTCGCGCGGAAGCCGGGGAGGCCGAGCTCCTTGAGCTTGGCGATGCGCTCGTCGTGCGCGAGGTCGGCGAGGTGCACCGGCGGCTTGCCGCGCTTGGGGCTGGCGAACTGCAGCAGCGGACGACCGGTCTCGTCCTTGGCCTGCTGCCATCCTTCGGTCTTGGGGCGCACCTGGCGGATGCCGGTGTTCGCCGGGGCTCCCTCGGGGCGCACCGGGCGGGGCGTCGTCGTGCGCACGGGGGGCTGATCAGTCATGGTTTCCAGGGTACCGGGCGCATCTGCGCCGCGGCTGGGCGCTTCACCGCCGCGCGAGCGGTCCTTCCTCGGCCCGACGAGTCCCGTTCTCGCCCCTCACGCGCGTACGCAGCGGGACCGCACCCTAGGATGCATCCCATGCCCGGTGCCGGTGACGTCTCCCTCCCGCCCGGCGGCGTGCAGAAGCTTCTGAACAACAACGTCGTCGTGGCGATCGACGGCGACGGCCGCGAGCGCGTGCTCATGGGTCGAGGCATCGGCTTCCAGCTCAAGCACGAGGGCCGCGTCGATCCCGCGAAGGTCGAGAAGACGTTCGTCCTCGAGCAGGGCAGCGACACCGCTCACGCCCAGAAGCTCCTCACCGACGCGCCGTACGCGCTCGTCGAGGCGGTCCTGCACGCCGTCGACCAGGCCGAGCGCGACCTGGGTCGCGACCTGGGGCGCCGGCTACCGCTCGCGGTCATCGACCACATCACCTACGTGATCGAGCGCCTCGACCAGGGCATCCGCATCCCCGGCACCTCCATGCCCGAGCTACGGATCCTCCACCCCGACGAATCACGCGCCGCGGAGCGCATGGCGACTTCGATCGCGGCATCCCTCGACCGTGAGCTCCCGCCCGAAGAGGGCGTGTTCCTGACGATGCACCTGCTCAACGCCACGCGCGACGAGCCCAACGGCACCGCGGCCCTGCTGTTCCGTCGGGTGCAGCACGTCGTGCGCACCGTCGAAACCGGCCTCGGCGTCGCCCTCGACACCGAGAGCCCCGACTACGCGCGGTTCATCCTGCACGTGCGCTTCCTGCTGCAGCGGCTCGTGAACCGCGCGATGCTCGCGAGCGGCGACTCGTCGTTCTTCGAGTTCGCCAAGCACCGTTATCCCCGGGCCTTCGGCATCGCCGAGGCCGTGAAGGCCTACGTGCTCGCGGCGACCGGGTCGACCCTCACCGACGAAGAGGTGCTCTACCTCACGGTGCATGTCGAGCGCCTCGCGACGAGCCTGGGTCGCGCCGACGACAGTGGCGGCCCCGACGCCCCGGTGCTATAGTCACCGTCGCAGGTGTCACACCCTGCCGACGTTTTCCGGATTGTTACCGCGCGAGCGGGCAAGACCTGAATCCACATCGCTGACGAGCGATGAACGGATTCGGGTCTTTTTTATTGCCCGAAACACCCGGCAGCGTCGCCACAGAACATTCGAACAGGCCGCATCGATGCGGCGAAAGGCAGGCGGTTCCGATGGCGGATCACGCGAAGACGGCGGCGGGGGTCCTCGCCGGTGTCGGTGGAGAGAGCAACGTCCAATCCCTCGTGCACTGTGCGACGAGGCTCCGGTTCGTGTTGAAAGACGAGGGCAAGGCGGATGCCGCGGCGATCCGCGCCACGCCCGGCGTCATCACCACGGCCCAGGCGGGCGGTCAGTACCAGGTCGTGATCGGCAACGACGTGCCCGACGTGTACGCCGCGATCCAGTCGCAGACCACGCTCGGCGCCGACACCGAGGGAGGCGAGAGCGGGGCGAAGGGCAACCTCTTCAACCGCTTCATCACGATGATCTCGTCGATCTTTACGCCGATCCTCTGGGCCCTCGCGGGCACGGGTCTGCTGAAGGCGTTCGTCGCCGCGGCCGTCACCTTCGGATGGCTGGATGCCACGGGCACGACCTACACGATCCTCAACGCGTTGTCCGATGCGCTGATCAACTTCCTGCCGCTGGCGCTGGCCATCACCGCAGCCCGCTACTTCAAGGCTTCGGAGTTCACCTCCTTCGCCATCACCGGCGCCTTGGTGTACCCGACGATCACGGCGCTCAACGGTCAGCCCGACATCACCTTCTTCGGCATCCCGGTCACGATGGTCAGCTACGTCTCGAGCGTCATCCCCGTGATCATCATCGTGTGGCTGCAGAGCTACGCCGAGCGCTTCCTGCTCAAGGTCCTGCCCGGCGCCGTGCGTCGCTTCCTGACGCCGATGATCGTCGTGCTCGTCGCCGTGCCGCTCGTCTTCCTCGTGATCGGCCCGATCTCGAGCCTCGTCGGCGGTGGCCTCGCGGCCGGCATCGGCTGGGTCTTCCAGACCCTCCCGTGGCTGGGTGGCGCGATCATGGGCGGTCTGTGGCAGGTCTTCGTGATCTTCGGCCTGCACTGGGGTCTCGTGCCGCTGTTCCAGCTCGAGTACCAGACCACCGGTCAGATCCTGCTCCTCGGCCCCGTGTTCGCCGCCGTGCTCGCCCAGGCGGCCGCCGTCGCCGGCGTGCTGGTGCGCACCCGCAACAAGAACCTGCGCTCGCTCGCCGCTCCGGCCACGCTGTCGGGCTTCCTCGCCGGCATCACCGAGCCCGCGATCTACGGCATCAACCTCCCCCTCAAGCGCCCCTTCGCCTTCGGCGTCGTCGGCGGCGCGCTCGGTGGCGCGCTCATCGCGATGGGCGGCGTGTTCTCGAAGGCGTTCGTCGTGCCCTCCGGTCTGGCTCTTCCTGCCCTGCTCGGCAACGGCAACATGCTCATGCTCGGCATCGGTCTGCTCGTGGCCATCGCCGTCCCGTTCGTGCTGGTCGTGGTGTTCGGTTTCACGGACCCGGTCGACGCCGCCGCCCCCGCCACCCCGGCGGTCGCCACCGACACGGTGGTTCTCAGCCCGGTCGACGGCACCGTCGTGCCCCTCACAGAGGTTCCGGATGCCGCCTTCGCCGACGGCTCGCTCGGCAAGGGCGTCGCGATCCGTCCGACCTCGGGCGCGGTCTACGCGCCCTTCGACGGAACAGTCGTCGCGGCCTTCCCGACCGGTCACGCCGTGGGCCTGCGCGGAGTGGACGGCGTCGAACTGCTCATCCACGTCGGTCTCGACACCGTCAAGCTCGGCGGCGAGCACTTCACGCTCAAGGTGCAGTCCGGCACCGAGGTGAAGGCGGGCGACCTGCTCGTCGAGTTCGACGGCGACGCGATCGAGAAGGCCGGCTACGACCTGATCACCCCGGTCATCGTCACCAACGGCGACCTGTACCCCGACGTCTCCGACGTGGCATCCGGGCCCCTCTCGCACGGCGAGACGCTGTTCCGCGCCATCTCGGTCGACTCCCTCTCCACCGCCCGCTGACTCCCTGGAGGCACAGAACATGACGAACACTCCCTTCCCCGACGGCTTCCTGTGGGGCGGCGCCACCGCCGCCAACCAGATCGAGGGCGCTTACGACGAGGACGGTAAGGGGTACTCGGTGCAGGACGTGATGCCGAAGGGTATCTCGGGTCCGCGCAGCGAGCAGCCGACGCCCGACAACCTCAAGCTCATCGGCATCGACCATTACCACCGCTACGCGGAGGACATCGCGCTCTTCGCCGAGATGGGGTTCGGCGTCTACCGCTTCTCGATCGCGTGGAGCCGCATCTTCCCGAAGGGCGACGAGACCGAGCCCAACGAAGCGGGCCTGGCGTTCTACGACCGGATCCTCGACGAACTCGACAAGCACGGCATCGAGCCGCTCGTGACGATCTCGCACTACGAGACGCCGCTGCACCTGGCCGAGCAGTACGGCGGCTGGACCAACCGTGAGCTCATCGGGTTCTACGAGCGTTACGCGCGCACGCTGTTCGAGCGGTTCGGCGCCCGCGTGAAGTATTGGTTGACCTTCAACGAGATCAACTCCCTGCTGCACGCGCCTTTCATGAGCGGCGGAATCCCGATCCCCGAGGGCGGCGTTCCCGAGCAGCAGCTCTACCAGGCGATGCACCACGAGCTCGTGGCATCCGCCCGTGCCACCCGCATCGCCCGTGAGGTCGCCCCGGACGCGAAGGTCGGCTGCATGGTGCTGTCGATGCCGATCTACCCGCTGACGCCGTCGCCCGACGACGCCGTCGCCGTGATGGCGGCCGACCACGGCAACCTCGTCTACGGCGACGTGCACACCCGCGGCGCCTACCCGGGCTACTTCCTGCGGACGCTCCGCGAGAAGGGTATCGAGCTCGACATCACCGATGAGGACCGCGACGATCTGACCAACACCGTCGACTTCGTCTCGTTCAGCTACTACATGTCGATCGCCGAGACCGCCGACCCCGAGAAGAAGGTCGCCGGCCGCGGAAACCTCATGGGCGGCGTGCCGAACCCCACGCTCCCGGCGAGCGAGTGGGGCTGGCAGATCGACCCCGTGGGCCTGCGCCTGGTGCTGAACCAGTTCTGGGACCGGTGGCAGAAGCCGCTGTTCATCGTCGAGAACGGTCTGGGAGCGCGCGACCAGCTCGTCGAGGTCGACGGCGAGAAGACGGTCGTCGACGACTACCGCATCGCGTACCTCAACGACCACCTGGTGCAGGTCGGCGAGGCGATCGAAGACGGCGTCGAGGTGCTCGGCTACACCTCGTGGGGCTGCATCGACATCGTCAGCGCCAGCACCGCCCAGTTGAGCAAGCGATACGGTTTCATCTACGTCGACCGCAACGACGACGGCACCGGTTCGCTCGATCGCTACCGGAAGAAGTCGTTCGGCTGGTACGCCGACGTCATCCGATCCAACGGCGCGTCCCTCACGCGCTGATCCCCCTCATCGGATCGGCCCCGGGTCCCAGGACCCGGGGCCGATCCCCTTCTGGAGTGCACATGACCCGCATCGCCTTCCTCGACGTCGACGGAACGATCCTCGAGCACGGCTCGGTGATCGCGCCCTCGACGGTGACCGCCGTGCGCACGGCGCGCGAGAACGGACATCTCGTGTGGCTCTGCACCGGTCGCTCCGCCGGAGACATCCACCCCGAGGTGCTGGCCATCGGCTTCGACGGCGCGATCACGAACGGGGGCGCGTACGCGACCCGCGGCGGCGATCCCGGCGAAGACGCCCCCGTCGTCGAACACCCCATGCCCCACGGGGCCGTCGAGGAGCTCGAGCGGTACTTCGAAGCCCACGGCATCCACTACTTCCTCCAGACGCACGGCGGGGTGTACGCGAGCCCCGGGATGGGCCCCGTGATGACGGAGTACCGGCGCGAACGCCACGAGCGTCGCGCGGCAGAGCTCGAGGCGCAGGGCCTTCCGCCCGAACAACCGCTGTGGCGCGAGCCCCGCCCGGTGTCCGAGGTCGACCGCGACGCCGTCGCGAAGGCCGTGTTCGTCAGCCCCTCGATCGACACCGTCGCCCACGCGGCGGCGGAGTTGGGCGAAGACTTCCACGTCATCCCGGGTTCGATCCCCCTTCCCGGCGGCTCGAACGGCGAGATCGGTCAGGCCGGCGTCACCAAGGGCTCCGCGATCACCGCGGTGCTCTCCCAGCTGGGCCTGTCGGCGGCGGATGCCATCGGCATCGGCGACAGCTGGAACGACGTCGAGATGTTCGAGGTCGTCGGCACCCCCGTCGCGATGGGCAACGCCCCCGCGGAGTTGCAGCGCCTCGCCGGTCGGGTGACGACGGCGGTGCTCGACGACGGCGTGCACAACGCGTTCGCGGACCTGGGCCTGATCTGAGTCCGGCTCACCTCCCCGAGATCGCCCCGCCTCCTCCGCCCGCAAGGCTGACTCGCTCCCCCGGCCGCCCTCACGCGCGCAGAAACGCGATCAGCTCACGCAAACACGAGCACAGCGCGTTTCTGCGCGCGAACGGCGTTTATGCGGGGGACGACCCCGCGATCAATCGAGGAAGATGTCCGGGTACAGCGCCGTGTCCGGGGTCCCCGGCACGGCGGCGTACTTGCCGAAGTCGGTGACTCCGGCGCGCTCGAGCACGTCCTCGACGATCAGCGTCTGCCCGGTCACCTCGCGCGACGGAGCGCACAGCACCTCGTACGCGGCGTCCGCGTAGATATCGGGCGTGCGCGAGACGGCCATGAGGCGGTCGCCGCCGATGACGTTCTGCACCGCCGCGGTCGCGATCGTCGTGCGCGGCCACAGCGTGTTCGCGGCGATCCCGTCGCTCGCGAACTCCGACGCCAGGCCGAGGGTCGCCATCGTCATGCCGAACTTCGCGAGGCTGTAGCCCGTGTGCGCGCCGAGCCACTTGGGCGTGACGTTCAGCGGCGGCGACAGCGAGAGGATGTGCGGGTTCTCGGCACCCTTCAGCTGGGGCACCGCGGCCCGGGACAGCAGGAACGTCCCGCGCACGTTGACGTCCTGCATGAGGTCGTACTTCTTGGTCGCGAGGTCCAACGAGCCCGACAGATCGATCACGCTGGCGTTGTTGACGACGATGTCGATCCCGCCGAACTCGCCCACGGTGCGAAGAACCGCCTCGGTGATCGAGGCTTCGTCGCGGACGTCGCCCACGATCGGCAGCGCCTGCCCGCCGGCCGCGCGGATCTCCTCCGCGGCGGTGTGCACGGTGCCGGGGAGCTTCGGGTGCGGGGTGTCGGTCTTGGCAAGCATCGCGATGTTCGCGCCGTCGCGGGCGGCGCGCAGCGCGATGGCGAGGCCGATCCCGCGGCTCCCGCCCGACATGAGGATGGTCTTTCCCGAGAGCGTCACGAGCGTCCTTTCGTGGAGGCGGCGGCGAACGCGGCAACCCGCGCCTGCGCCTCGGGGGTATCGAAGGCGGCGCCGATGGTGGCGGCCTCGTCGTCGAGGTTCTCACCGAACGACCGTCCGGCGCCCACGCGCACCAACCGCGTCGCCTGTCCGAACGCCGCGGTCGCGCCGTCGAGCCAGAAGCGCGCGATCTCCTCGACGCGCGTGCTCAGGGCTCCGGATGCCACGACCTCGGCCACCAGACCCCACTCCCGCGCGTCCGCGGCATCGAGCATGCGGTCCTGCAGCAGCAGCTGCAGCGCGCGACGCTGGCCGATCGCGGCGGGGAGCAGGGTGGACACACCCAGGTCGGGGGTCAGCCCGATGTTGGCGTAGCGGCTGACGAAGCGGGCGTTCTCGCTCGCGACGACGTAGTCGGCGGTCAGCATGAGCCCGAGTCCGCCGCCGGCGACCGCGCCCTGGACGGCGGCGACCATCGGCAGCGGCGCTTCGGCGAAGGTGCGGATGCCGTCGTGGATCGCCCGAGCGGTCTCGGTCACCTCGGCGCCCGACGAACCGGTGGTCGCCATGGCCACCACGTCGCCTCCCGCGCAGAACGCGGGGCCCGTGGCATCCAGGATCACCGCTCCGACGGAGGGGTCGGAGGTGACCTCGTGCGCGACCTCTCGCCAGCGCGCGGCCATGGGGAAGTCCATCGCGTTGAGCGAGGCGGGGCGGTCGAAGGTGACGCGGGCGAGCCCGTCCTCGATGTGGAGCAGGATGCCGTCGGTCATTTCGGTGCCATTCTGATCGCGCCGTCGAGTCGGATGGTCTCGCCGTTGAGGTAGCCGTTGTCGACGATCGCGAGCACGAGGCGCGCGTACTCGTCGGGGGCGCCGAGGCGCGACGGGTAGGGCACCTGCTGCCCGAGGGAGTCCTGCGCCGCCTGCGGCAGGCCCTTGAGCATCGGCGTCTCCATGATGCCGGGGGCGATGGTCACGACCCGGATGCCGTGGCGCGCGAGCTCACGGGCGATGGGGAGCGTCATGGCGTGCACGCCGCCCTTGCTCGCCGAGTACGCGGGCTGACCGATCTGTCCGTCGAAGGCCGCGACGCTCGCGGTGTTCACGATGACGCCGCGGTCGCCGCCCCCGGTCGGTTGGGTCTTCGCCATGACGGCGGACGCCTGCGCGATGACGTTGTAGGTGCCGATGAGGTTGACGCGGATGACGCGCTCGAAGTCCTGCAGAGAAGAAGGGGCACCGTCGCGATCGAGCACCTTGGCCGGTGGGGCGATCCCCGCGCAGTTCACGACGACGCGCAGGGGCCCGGCCTCGGCCGCGAGAACTGCCGCGGCGGCGATCTGCTCGGCGTCGGTCACATCGGCGGCGGCGAAGGACCCGCCCAGCTCCTCGGCGATCGCGGCGCCGTTCGACGACGGCAGGTCGACGACGGTGACACGGGCTCCGGCCTCCGCGAGCCGGCGCGCGGTAGCGAGACCGAGTCCCGAGGCGCCGCCGGTGACGAGGGCGGATGCTCCTGCGATATCCATGCGTTCTCCTTCGAAGCTGAAACCGAGTATCACTTTAGTCGAGACTCAGGACCGCGACGAGCCTCTCTTCCTCCTCGCGGAGCGCCCCTGCTGCGTGCGGATCACCCCGGTGGCGGTGCCGTCCACGAGCAGGATGGTCTGCTCGGGCTCCCACCCGTAGACGTTCCGCAGGCGTGCGCCGAGCGCCGAGACCGCATCGGGCACCATGGTCTCGGTCCCGCGGGGCACGTCGGCGGCGCCGGGATCGAGATCGCGTGCGGCGGAGCGCAGGTCGGCGACGAGCCCCCGCATGCGATCGGGACCATAGGCGGCGGATGCCAGGTTCCAATCGCCCACGACGACCGTCGCCCCCGCCGGACAGTGCGCGGGCTCCGTCTCGACGCGCGGACCGAAACGTACGCGCACCACCGCCGCACCGATCGCGACGACGGCGAGAGCGCCGAGGATCGTCGCGGGGGCGAAAGAGAACGCGTAGCGATACAGCGGCGAGTCCCAGCCGATGACGACGCCCACCATCGCACGCGACAGCGAATAGACGGCGAACAGAGCGGTCGCCAGCGCGATCACGCGAAGGGAGCCGAAGGGCTCGACGCGAGAGTGGGCGGCGACCCAGGCGCACGCGCCGCAGGCGGTGGCGAGGGCGACGGCCTTCACCGCGAGAGAGTTCGGGAGCGGCACCGTGGCGGTCACCACGGCGACGACGAGCACGAGGGCGAGGATCACCGCCGAGATCCTCCGCGCGCGCCGCCCCTCGAGGGCGCTCAGCGCGATGATGAGCAGGGCGGGCGCGAGTATCATCCCCACGTCCCCGAGAACGAGGGTCAGGATGCCACCGCCCGCGCCGTAGATGAAGTACATCGCGCTGGAACCGGCCGCCGTCACCCCCGCGACGGCCGCGAACCGCAAGAAGAGCGTCGTGGGGCCCGGGGTTCCGCAGCGCGGCATGGCGACGAACATCACGGCGCCCGCCACGGCCACACTCACCGCGAGTATCCCGAACGACAATCCCATGGCATCCCCCGTGCTCATTCTGTCGATGTCGGAACCGTTCGTCTCCGGCGCGCATTCCTTTTCGCCAGGATCCGAACGTCCTGCTCCACGCCGTACCGTCCCTCCGCACCGCGTGGTTCCCGCGCACGCCTAGGCTCGACGGGTGAATCTCCCCGGTTTCCGCATCGACAGGGTGGATGTCGACGACCCCCGCGCCGTGGCGCTCCGAGGCGTCTTGGACGCCGACCTCGACGAGCGGTATCGC
Organism: Microbacterium sp. SORGH_AS_0454; assembly: GCF_031453395.1. Taxonomy (NCBI): domain Bacteria; kingdom Bacillati; phylum Actinomycetota; class Actinomycetes; order Micrococcales; family Microbacteriaceae; genus Microbacterium; species Microbacterium sp. SORGH_AS_0454. Next base: position 1,038,021 of record NZ_JAVIYS010000001.1, read on the forward strand.
GACGCCGATGCCGAGGACTCCCCCGAGGTCGCCGCGAAGCGCGCCGAGGCGCTCGCCGTCCACGCCGAGCAGGTCGTCGCCACCCTCTTGGCGATCGACGCGGACGACACCCCGCTCGGGCACGTCATCCTGCGCCGCCTGGGCGACGAATGGGAGCTCAAACGCCTTGTCGTCGTGTCCGCGGGCCGTCGACGCGGCATCGGCTCGGCGCTCACCGCCGAGGTCGTCGACCTGGCCCGACGCGCTGGCGCACGACGCGTCATCCTGCAGAGCGGGCGCATGCAGCCCGAGTCGCTGCGCGTGTACGCCGCCGCGGGGTTCACGCCGATCCCCGTATACGAGCCATATCTCGAGACCATGCCGCGCTCGCTCTGCTTCGAGTACGTCTTCTGAGCCGCCGGCTCCGCGTCGAGAGCCCACGACGCACCGCGTCGTCGCCCACCCTCGCGACGTCATCGGCACCCCGGCGGGGACCTACGTCCCCACCACCCGGAACGCCCCCGACAGCACCGCCGCCGCGAGGGCGACGACGATGAGCGCGACCGAGGCGCCCAGGGCCGCGGCATCCCGAGACGAGAGTGTCGACGGACGCGCCCAGGTCCGTTCGATGTCGGACCCGAACCCGCGGGCTTCCATCGCGGTGGCCAGTTTCGTCCCGCGACGCACGGCGAAGACGAGCAGCACGAACGCCATCGAGAAGAAACGCCGGATCGCCCCGCGGTCGCCCAGGCCCCGGGCGCGGCGGGCGAGGCTCATCGTGCGCCAGTCGTCGACGAACAGCCCGACCGTGCGGGCACCCGCGAGCACCCCCAGCACGAAACGGCTGGGCAACTTCGCCACCTGCGCGAGGGCGTCGGCGAGCTCGGTGGGGTCGGTGCGGGCGAAGAGCAGGATGATCGGCATGGCCAGGGCCACGACGCGCACCAGTACGGCCAGTGACAGGGCGATGGAGTCGTCGCTGACCGTGGCGAAGAGGAAGGTGCCGTAGACGGTTCCGCCCGGCCGGGCGTAGAGCAACATGCTCACCGCGGCGACGGGGGCGAAGACGATCACCGGCACCAGACGTCTCAGGACGGTTCCGTAGGCCACCCCCGTCAGCGGTACGCACAGCAGCTCGAGGATCAGGGCCGTCCCCGCGCTCACCGCGTCGATCGAGACCAGCAGGGGAACCGCGAGCACGAGCACCATCGCGACCTTGGTGACGGGATTCACCCCGTCGAGCCAGGCCGTCCGCGGGCGTTCGACGGCGAGGGCGGTCACGCGGCGTCCCCCAGCCGGATGCGGTGCTGCCCGAGGTGACGAACCACGTCCGCATCGTGCGTGACGGCGACGACCGTGCGCCCGCGCTCGATCTCCCGCTGGAGCAGCGCGACGAGCTCGATCCAACCGCGACGGTCCTGGCCGAAGGTCGGCTCATCGAGAACGAGGACGGCGGGAGAGGCGGCGAGCACCGTGGCCACCGACAGTCGTCTCTTCTGGCCTCCCGACAGCGTGAACGGGTTCGCAAGCGCGAGCGATGCCAGATCGAGACGCTCCAGCAGTTCGTCGACGATGCGGTCGACCTCGGCCGGCGCCTTGCGCAGAGCGCGGGGTCCGACGGCGAGCTCGTCGCGCAGGGTCGAGGCGAGGAACTGGTGCTCGGGCTCCTGGAAGACCGTGCCGATGCGGGTCAGCAGCTCCGTGGACCTCCAGCGAGAGGGGCGGCGACCCCCGCGCGCCGAGAGCTCCTCGGCGGCGACGACCTCGCCCGCGAGTTCGGGGAGGAGCCCCGCGAGGGTCAGGGCGAGGGTGGACTTTCCCCCGCCGTTCGGTCCCGTGATCACGGTTCCGGCACCGCGGGGAAGGGCGAGGTCGAGCCCGGACGCGACGACCGTGTGCCTCTCACGCCCGGTCGACAGCGCGGACGCCCGCAGCACGACATCCGGTGTCGAGGCGGGCTCGAGTACGGGAAGGTCGACCGGGCGCTGCGGCACCCACACCCCCGCCGCGGCGAGCGCGTCGCCGTGCTCGGCGAAGACGCGGTCGGGAGGGCCGTCGGCGAGAACGCCACCACCCGGAGCGAGGACGACGACGCGGGTCATCAGGTCGGCCCAGACGGCCGTGCGGTGCTCGATGAGCACGAGGGTGGTGCCCTCGCGCGCGACGACCCGTTCTATGGCGCGGCGGACTTCGGCGACGCCCTCGGGGTCGAGATTGGCGGTGGGTTCGTCGAGGAGCAGCAGTCCCGGTCGCATCGCCAGCACCCCCGCCAGGGCCAGACGCTGCTTCTGCCCGCCCGACAGCGCCTTCGTGGGGCGGTCGAGGGGGACGGCGAGCCCCACGGATGCCAGGGCCTCCGCCACCCGCGCCGGGATCTCGGTCGCCGGGACGCCAAGGTTCTCGCAGCCGAAAGCGACGTCGTCGCCCACCTTCGACAGCACGATGCCCGCCTCGGGGTCCTGCAGCACGAGGCCGATGCGCCCGCGCTGAGCCTCGGGCGCGCCCCCGTCGACGAGGATCCGGCCGCTGACCTCACCCTCGTCGGCGCCGCCGAGCAGACCCGCCAGCCCCGCGAGCAGGGTCGACTTACCGGCTCCCGAGGCCCCGAGCAGCAGCACACGCTCTCCGGGCTCGATGACGAGATCGACCTCGCGCGTGGCGGGCAGCCTCCGACCGGCGTAGCGCCAGCCCCAGCCCTCGACGTCGACGCGTGCGGGGTCCCGCATCAGACGTCGCGACGCGCTTCCCGGCCCGCGGCGAAGCGGCTGAGCGCCCCGGTGGCGGCGAGGGCGCGAACGAGCAGCCAGCCGACGAGGCCGGCCAGCAGGGCACCCGAGACGGCGAGGGTACCGAGGTAGATGAGGTTGAACTCGAGCGACTTCACGATGTTGGGCGTGAGGAACAGCTCCAGCACCCAGGCCCCGACACCGGCGCCGACACCCGCGAGCATCGCGACGGGCAGCGTGAAACGCACGTAGAGGAAGGCGAGGAAGATCAGCTCGGCACCGAGGCCCTGGGCCAGGCCCGAGAAGATCGTGGTCACGCCCCACACGTTGCCGATGAGCGCCGACACGATCGCCGCGATCAGCTCGACGAGCAGCGCCGCCCCGGGCTTGCGGATGACGAGGCCGCCGATGACGCCGCCGATCAGCCAGATGCCGACGGCGATCCCGCCGAGACCCGGGGTGAGGCCGTCCATCGCGGTGAACCAGAGGCCGCCGACGGTGTTCCAACCCCAGAAGAGCAGGCCGATCGCAACGCCCAGGACGGCGGCGACGACGATGTCGACGACGCGCCACGAGAAGCGGTTCGTCGCGGCGACCGATGAGCGGTTCGCGGGGGCAGACGTGGACGTGTGCATTTCTCTCCTCCCTGCGCCGGCATGATCCGGATCAGGTTCGACGGTCGAAGCGTGGATTCGCTTCCTCTCAGCCCGGCTCACCGGACTCCCGTGGTTGTCGTGATGAGTATAGAGGGGTGTCGCGGGGTAGCGTGGGCGGGTGCACGAGCAGACCCCGGCCTCACGGCGTGCGCTGCGTGCCCAGGACTCCTCGCCTCGCGCGGCGATCTCCGGCGACTTCGGCCCCGCCCTGTCGACGACGGGGGAGCTCGGCCCCGCCCTTGCGCTTCCGGATGCCACGTCCCCGGCCCTGCGGTCGGGGGAGGCGGAGCAGGGTGGCGCGGTGGCGGATGCCGCGGTGAGCGAGCCCCCGGCATCCGAGGTCTCCTCCGGTGAGACTCGCGCCACACCTTTGCCGGTCGCGCTCGGGGCGTTGCTCTGGGTCGATCCCGACGAAGCGGGAGCCCCGCGACCGACCCCGACGTTCGTCGTCTCGGGGGCCACCTCGCGCTCGGTCGACCTGCTCGCGGGTGCGCGTCGGCCGGTGCTGCGCCCCGGAACGATCATCCCCACGCTGCTCTTCGTGCTGATCATCGCCGCCTACGCCGCGACGACGCTGCTCTGGCCGCTGAACGCCGTCATGCCGACGACCCGGGCGGTCGCCGTGCAGCCGATCGCTGCTCCGGCGGCGGTTCCGGCGTGGCCCGCCGAGGGCGAAGCGGCGATCGCGCTCGACGGAATCCCCGACACGCTGTCGTCGTCGGCCAGCGCTCCCGAATCGATCGCGAGCATCACCAAGGTCGTCACGGCACTCGTCGTTCTCGATCGACTGCCGCTCGCCCCGGGAGAACAGGGCAAGAGCTACACCTTCACGCAGGCCGACAGCGCGGACTACTGGCAGTACCGGGCCCGCGGGGAGTCCTCGCTCGACGTTCCCGTCGACGGCAGCCTCACCCAGCTGCAGATGCTGCAGGGCATGCTCATCGCCTCCGCCAACAACTACGCGCAGCGCCTGTCGACAGACCTCTTCGGGACGGATGCCGAGTTCGCGGCCGCCGCGACCCAGTACCTCGCGGAGCGGGGCATCGAGGGCATCACGATCGTGAACCCCACCGGGATCGAGGCCGGCAACACCGCCACCCCGGCCGCGCTCATCGCACTGGCCGAGCGGGCGCTCGCCAATCCCGTGATCGCCGAGATCGTGCGCACCCCGGAGCTGACCCTGCCCGGAGCCGGCACGTTCAAGAACGGCAACGCGCTGCTGGCCGACCCCGGAGTGATCGGGGTGAAGACGGGCACGCTCGATGCGTGGAACCTGCTGGTGGCGAAGGACATCACCGTGGGCACCGCCACCGTGCGCGCGTACGCCGCGGTGCTCGGTCAGCCCGGCCCCGACAGCCGTAATCAGGCGGCACGCGATCTCTTCGCCCGCATCGAGCAGGAGCTGCAGCCGAAGCCCTCGGTGCCGGCCGGCACACTGGTGGGCAAGGCCCAGACGCTGTGGGGTCCCGACATCGATCTCGTGACGGAGTCCGACGCCACGGTCGTGCTGTGGAACGGCGGTGCGGCGCAGACCTCGACGACGTTCACCCTCGGCGACACCACCGAAGCGGGCTCGACCGTCGGAACGCTCACCGCGACCGGACCGGTCGACGCCGACACGGTCGATGTGAAGCTCACCGGCGAGATCGAGCCGCCGAGCCCCTGGTGGCGCCTCACACACCCGCTCGACCTCTTCGGTCTGAACGACTGAGCCATGAGACTCTCCGTGGATGCCACCTCCTCGACGCCGCCGTTCGAGCAGGTGCGGGCGCAGGTCATCGCGCAGATCGAGGCCGGCGAGCTCGTGGCCGGGACGCGGCTGCCGCCGGTGCGAGCGCTCGCGACCGAGCTCGGCCTCGCCGCCAACACGGTGGCGCGCACGTACCGGGAGCTCGAGGAGGCGGGGTACGTCGAAACCCGCGGTCGCGCCGGCACGTTCGTGAAGGGTGCCGATGCGGCATCCGCTCGGGCCGCCGCCGCGGCACGCACGTACGTCGAGGCGGTGCGGCGCCTCGGGGTGTCGGCGGACGACGCGGTCGAGCTCGTACGGGCGGCGCTGCGGGATCGCTGAACGCGACCGATGCGCTGCGGTGCGCCGCCTCGGGGTGACGTCCGAGCGCGCGATCGAGCTCGTGCGGGCGGTGCTGCGCGATCGGCGGGAGCGGCAGACGCGTTGCGGTGCGGCACGTCGGGGTGACGTCCGAGAGGCGATCGACCTCGTGCGGGCAGTGCTGCGTGATCGGTGGGGGCGACAGACGCGCTGCGCTACGGCATCCCGGGGTGACGTCCGAGAAGGCGCTTGAGCTCGTGCGGGCGGTGCTGCGCAATCGGTGGGGGCCACGCGCCGTGGTGCGGCGCTGGCTACGCGGAGCCGACGGTCGCTTTCGTACCCGGTGGCTGAATCCGTCGGAACGGCCAGTCACGCCCCGGTTTCACCCGGGGCGGCTGAGGTCCGCTAGGCCACCGGTCGAGGCGCTCCCGCGAGGTTGATGAGCCTGTCGTGAACACCCGTCGAGGCGGTCGACACCGCGCGCTTCCTCGACCGCCCGGTCCGCTTCGCCGGACCACGCTCCTCCCCAGGCGCGCGCCCCAAGAAGTTATCCCCATCTGGGGTTTTCCACGCACCCGAATGTCGGAGGTCCCCGTTAGCATGCACACATGCGCGATGACACCTCTCCGACGAACCCCGGCAGGCCACGCCTCCTGTCGACCCTCGTCGACGAGGTCCGGCGCGCCAGCGCCGCAGTCGCCCACGCCGAAGCAGCCCGCACCCGCGCCCTCGCCGAAGCCGGTCACCTCGCCCTCGACGTGATGGCAGGCCTCTGCGCGTCTTCCCGCGCCGCAGAGCTCGCCCTGCGCGAGGTGGCATCCGAGATCGCCGCGGCGGAGAACATCTCCGACCGCACCGTGCAGACCCAGATCGGTCGCGCCATGGCCCTCGTCGACGACTACCCCGAAACGTTCTCCGCCTGGGAAGGCGGGGTCCTCACCCGCGCCCACGTGGGGGTGATCCTCGACATCGGCTCCCCTCTCCCGGTCGACGTACGGGCTGAGTTCGATGCGCTCGCGGTCACCACTGCCGAGGGTCTCAGCCCGGGCCGGCTGCGGTCGCGCCTCGCCGTCCTCGCCGAACGACTGCATCCCACCACCCTCACCGAACGCCACCGCCGCGGCCGCGACACCCGTTGCGTGCGCATCACCACCGGGCACGACGGGATGTCGGACCTCGTCGCGACCCTTCCCACGGTCCTGGCGGTCGGTATCTACGACCGACTCACCCACCAGGCCCGCGCCCTGATCGACCACCGCCTCGACGGCCCCGACGCGTCAGCCGATGAGCGCACGACCGCGCAGCTACGGGCCGACATCCTCGCCGACCTGCTCCTCACCGGCTCCCCCGGAGCCGACCCCACCCGCACCGACGACGGCCCCGGCACCCTCGGCGCCATCCGCGCCCGCGTGCAAGTCATCGTGCCCGCGCTGACGATGTTGACGCCCGACCGCGAGAACCACGACCCCGCCGAGCTCATCGGACATGGCCCCATCGACGCCGAAACAGCCCGAACCCTGGCTGATGCCACGAGCGTCCCCTGGGACCGGGTCGTCACTCATCCGATCACCGGGGCGGTCCTGCACACCGATACCTACCAGCGCACCACCGCCCTAGACCGTCACGTCCGGGCCCGCGACCGCCACTGCCGCTGGCCCGGCTGCACCGTCCCCGCCATCCGCTGCGAAGTCGACCACACCCACGACTACGCCCTCGGCGGCCCCACCGACGTCGCCAATCTCGCCCACCTCTGCCAACGCCACCACACCCAGAAGCAGTTCACCCGGTGGACCGTGACACAACATCCCGGCGGGATTCTCCACTGGACCAGCCCGACCGGTCGCACCTACGCCGACGAGCCCCTCCCCTATTCGCCCGCCGTCCGATTCCTCCCCGATGACCCGCCCCCACCCGACCCCGACGATGATGGGATGCCCCCACCTTTCTGACGCGCCATCGCGAGCCCGACGAGCTCAATCTGCGCGCGGGCATGGGATTGCGTGGCCGTTACGCTCGGCCCCATGCCTCTCGCTTTGGTAACCGGAGCAGCGCGAGCTGACAGTATCGCCGCGGGTATCGTGCCCCGGGCTCAGAAACGACGGATGGGACGTCGTAACGAGCGACCTTGTCGACGGCGACTACCCGTGTGATCTCGCAAGCACCTCGGGCCCCACACGTCTCGTCGAGCGCGTGTCGAGTGACCGCGGGCCGATACAGGCGTTGGTGCTGAGCCATGCTCACGACATCGAATCCGGCATTCTCAACACCACTGCCGAGAGTTTCGATCGCCATACCGCAGTGAACGCCCGCGCGTCTCTCCTGATGATCGCCGCGTTCGCCCGACAGGTCGACGCCACCGGTGGCGCGATCGTCGCTTTCACGAGCGATCACACCACCGGCAATCTGCCCTACGGCGCCTCGAAAGGGGCTCTCGATCGGATCGTCATCTCCGCCGCACGCGAACTCGGTCCGCTACGTATCTCCGCGAACGTCGTGAATCCGGGTCCCATAGACACGGGATGGATGGACGGCCCCACCCGCGACCAGCTGCCCGCACACCATCCCCTGGGTCGGCTCGGAACACCCCACGACATCGCGCGTGTCACGGCCTTCCTCCTCTCCGACGAGGGTCGCTGGATCAGCGGTCAGCTGCTGCACGCGGACGGCGGGTTCTCCGCGCGCTATTGACCGCGTCCGGTAGCCCGCTCCCGAGGCTGACCGCGTCGGATAGCCCGCTCCCGAGGCTGACCGCGTCGGATAGCCCGCTCCCGAGGCTGACCGCGTCGGGTAGCCCGCTCCCGAGGCTGACCGCGTCGGGTAGCCCGCTCCCGAGGCGCGGCTTGCACGGCGGAACCGCTGCTCTCTGGGGAGCAGGTCGGGCGAGACCGCAGATACCGGGGTCAAAGCTGACGCCCGGCTAGACCGGGCCCCGCGAGGGCGTCGGCGGTTGTGGATAACCGACTTGCACGTTCCCGCGGATGCGCGATTATAGAGTCGCAAGCGAAACCGGGGGGCGACGCTCTCGCCAGTGGTCGGGCCCCGTTCGTGCCACGCGCGAGAGGAACCTGGACATGGTCGGAATGATCCGAGTCGACGACGGAGTGAGCGACTACCACGTCTCGCGGATCCGACAGGCGAGCGACGACCTGCCCAACGATGCGGCGATCACCGTCGTTCACGGCAACCGCGAAGAGGACGCTCCCGAGGCGTATACGAAGAAGCTAGAGAGCGTCGCTGAGGAGATCGCTGCACGAGTGCAGGAGGTCCGTGAGTTCGCCCTGCGCAATGCCGACGCGCTCGCACAGGCGGTCGTCATGCTTCAAGATCACGACCAAATCAGCGACAGCAAAGCGCGCGAGATGACGGCGTTGATCGACGACATCGCGAGCAGCCCTCCCCCCACATCGTCCGGCTCCGCAACCTCCGCCCCCTCCACACCCCCGACGTCCGCGGATTCATCATCGGATGCGCGTTCGGGGTTCGGCGCGTGACCGGCAACACATTGCCACGCAATCGGTGGGTCCGCGGCGTCACTGCTGTCGCCGTCTCAGCCGCCCTGGCCCTCGCCCCCTCGCTCGCTGCCAGCGCAGCACCCGAGGACAACTGGTGGTACGACGCCTATGGCATGGCGGCCATTCACACCGAAGGGTGGACAGGCGCCGGCGCGAAGATCGCCGTCATCGACGCCAATATCAACCCCAATCTCCCCGTCTTCGAGGGCCGCAACTTGGTCGTCGACCCGCGGCCGTTGTGCGCTGAATCGTCCTCCTCGACGACGACCGATCCGACAGAAGACGCCATCCACGGCACCACCGTCGTTGCGCAGATCATCGGGAACGGCACCGGGCCCGATGGAGTGCGCGGTATTGCACCGGATGCAGCTGTCACGTTCTTCAGCTATGGCACTGAGACTGATTCCGACCAGTGCACCGCCGCCGAGCATGGGGGGCAACTGACCCCGCTGGGGCTGGGAGTGCAACGCGCCATCGACGACGGCGCGGACATCGTCATCAGCTCCATCGCGGGTGGCACATCATCGTCCGACTCCGACGTCATCGCCAACGCCATAGCGAAAGGTGTGATTCTCGTGGGGTCGGGACCAAATCCCAACACGACCTCGGCGACAGGGCTACGCGAGTATCGAGGCGTCATTGTGGCATCGGCCGTAGACGAGCAAGGCCAGCTTCCTTCCACAGACGCGAAGCCGTTCGTCTTCCAGGGGACCACGCTCGTCGCGCCCGGCGAGCACGTCGGGACCGTGGGCAGTGGCCGAGCTGGCTGGGGAACGGGCGGGGTCGCGTCGGGTTCTTCCTTCGCTGCCCCACTTGTCGCGGGCATGCTCGCGCTGGCGAAACAGCGATATACGACCGCCACGCCCGATCAACTGGTGCAGGGGCTTCTGCGAAACACTGGGAACAAAGCTCACGACCTTGTGAACGACGCGGCCAGTGGATTTGGGTACGGGCTCGCGTGGCCCGCACGGCTTCTGGCGACGGACCCCACAACCTACCCGGACGAGAACCTCCTGATCAATGACGGGCGCACGAAGCCAACCGACGAACAGCTTCAGGCAGCTGCCGCGCGCGGGTTCGCTTTCCCCGTAGAAGAGACGCCGACGGCAAACTCGTCGGACCTCCCACAACCTCGTGGTGACGAAGACGCAGCGCAGAGAGCGATGCCGTCCTCATCCGCGCTCCCGACCGTTATCGGGATCGTGGTCGGCATCGTTGTAGCGGCCGGGGCGGTCGTCACGGTCCTGATATCTCGTAAGAACCGTCGAAATGGAGATGCTCATGACCGGTCCGTATGAGCGGGCTCTGACAAACCTGGCCGAAGCTGGAGACCCGTTCGACGTCCCCGCGTCTGTGAACTTGGTCGAAAAGCTAGCCACGCTTCGAGATGCTGTGGCTGCTGCCGCAGATCTTCCCGGCATCGAGGGTGACGCGGCAGGAGCTGCGGAGAAGATGTTCCGCGCCGGCGCGAAGACCATCGGCGAGCAAATGGCGTACCTGGAGGGAACGCTGGCGGACGCCCTGAACCAGGCGAACGGCCTTCGACAGGCGGCGCGCGAGAAGCTCGCAGCTCTTCCGGACGAGGCGCTGTCGCCCGGTCAGGAGTTCGCCGTTCGCGGAGCGGCGGTCGGCACGACCCTGCTCCTCGGACCGATCTCTCTGATCGCGGGCGAGGGCGCTGTGCAGGCCCTCAACGGTTTCCTCGCTCAACGACGCGAGGAGCAAGCGAAGGCCGATTTCACGTCCATCAGCCAGACGATGAACAGCATGGCACCGCCCGCCCCGCCCGTGGCATCCTTCACCGCGGGTCCCCGCGAATTCACCGAGGAGGACCCCCCGTCCGACGCAACTCGAAGCTCGGAAGGGACGGACAGCCGCTGGCAAACCGGCGGTGGAGGCGGAGGTGGACAGAGCATCCCCGTCCCGCGCAACCCCGACCCGGACGAGGGCTACCCACTGCCCACCCCCATCCCGCCCCACCTCATTCCCGAGCCCGGTACATCCCATGATGGTGGTCCCGGTCTCGACCTCAGCCTCGTCCCCCCGCACTACACCCCGCCCACGCCGGACGGCTCGATCTCCGGCATCGGTACCCTGCCCGGACACATCTCGGGCCCCGGCTCGATCGGGGGTTCCTTCCCCGGTGGTGGCATCTCCGGCGGAGGCGCAGGCCTCGGCTCGGGCCTCTCGGCGGGACTGATCGCAGGGGGCGGTGGCGCCGCCGCGCTGAGCCGGTTGAGCTCTGGAAGGGGCGCGAGCACCGCGGCTGCCGGACGCCCGATCAGCGGCAGCGGGGGCCTCCTGGGCAAGAGCGGCGCCTCGACCACCGGTGCCGGACTCGGCGCACGCTCGGGCACCGGCTCCCTGGTCGGCGGTGCCACAGGCGGCACGGGTACGTCCGGAACCGGCGCGAACGCCGCCGCGGCGGGCAGCCGCGGAGCCGGAACCTCGGCCTCCACCGGTGGAGCCGGCGGCACGGCTGCCGGCGGTACGGCCGGCGCCGCCGGCAGCCGAGGCGCCGGGGGCATGGGATCGGGCTCACGCTCCGACCGCCGCGACGAGCGACGCGGTCTCGGCGGCCCCATCGCACCGCGTCTCGAGGACGACGACGAGACCGCACCGCGTTCCGAGAACGCCGCCGCGGGCTCACGCGACGACTGAAGCGCGGCGAACGAACCACGGCATCCGGAGGCTGACGACCTGCTAGCGTGCCAAGCAGTGACACGGGGTGCCCGCCAGGGCTGAGAACACACCCGTCGAACCTGATCTAGTTCGTACTAGCGAAGGGATGTCGCGAATGGTCGTTCGCACGTCGTCGTCTCCATCCACCCCCACCGAAGCGCTGCGCGCGCTCCGCGAGGCCGCGCCGCTCACGCAGTGCATCACCAACGCGGTGGTGACGAACTTCACCGCCAACGCACTCCTGGCTCTCGGCGCCTCGCCCGCGATGTGCGACATCCCCGGAGAGGCCGGGATGTTCGCCGGGATCTCCGGCGGAGTTCTCGTCAACCTCGGGACCCCCACGAGCGAGCAGAGGGATGCCGCCCGAGAGGCCGTCACCGCGGGAACACCCTGGGTCCTCGACCCGGTCGCCGTCGGCGCCCTACCCGTGCGCACTGCCCTCGCACACGAGCTGCTCGGCGCGCACCCGGCGATCATCCGCGGCAACGCCTCCGAGATCCTCGCCCTCGCGGGAGCCGGCGCCGGCGGCCGCGGGGTCGACGCCACCGACTCCGCCGAAGACGCCCTCGACGCCGCACGCTCACTCGCGATCCGCACCGGCGGCACCGTCGCCGTCTCGGCCGAGACCGACCTCATCGTGGATGCCACCCGCACGGCGCGCGTGAGCGGCGGCAGCGCCCTGCTGACGAAGGTCACCGGCGGAGGCTGCGCCCTCGGCGCCGCGATGGCGAGCCTGCTCGCCGTCACCCCCGCGTTCGACGCGGCTTTCACCGCCAGCGTGATCTGGGCCGTGGCGTCGGAGCGGGCGGCATCCCGAACGAGAGGGCCCGGGTCGTTCGCGGTGGCGTTCCTCGACGAGCTCGCCGCGATCGAGCCGGCCGACCTCGACGGACGCGTCCGCGTCGACACCGAGGTCACGCGATGACCGCCGACCTGTCCCTGCACCTCGTCACCGACCACCGCCTGCCGTTCGCGCGCCTGCGCGACATCGTCGACGAGGCCGTCGCCGCGGGCGTGAGCGTAGTGCAACTGCGCGACAAGGTCGCGAGCGGTGGCGAACTGTTCGCCCGCACCCTCGACCTCGCTGACGTCATCGCGGGACGCTGCACGTTCGTCGTCGACGACCGCCTCGACGTCGTCCTCGCCGCGCGCGAGCGCCTGGGCCGACAACCCGGCACCCGGCGAGACAACGCCCGGGTGGACGGCATCCATCTCGGCCAGCGCGACCTGCCCGTCGACGCGGCGCGCGCGCTGCTCGGGCCCGACGCCCTCATCGGATGGACGGCGAACACCCCGGCGCACCTCACCGCGGCCGAGGCGCTGCCCGCGGGCACCGTCGACTACCTCGGCGTCGGCGTCATCCGTGCCACCTCGACGAAACCCGACCACCCGCGACCGCTCGGCATCGACGGGTTCGGCGAGCTCGCGGCATCCGCTCCCCTCCCGTGCGTCGCGATCGGGGGCATCGGCATCGCGGACGTCACGGCCCTGCGTCGGGCCGGTGCCGCGGGAGTCGCCGTCGTCTCGCTGGTGAGCGAGAGCGACGACCCGAGCGCGACCATGCGCGACCTGCGCACCGCGTGGAAGGCCGGGGCATGATCCCCCGTGTCCTCAGCATCGCCGGCACCGATCCGACCGGTGGGGCGGGCGTCCAGGCCGACCTGAAGTCGATCGCCGCCTTCGGCGGGTACGGCATGGCCGCGGTCACCGCCCTGGTCGCGCAGAACACCCTCGGCGTCCGGTCGGTCCACGTACCGCCGACGTCCTTCCTCGACGAGCAGCTCCGCGCGGTCAGCGACGACGTCGAGATCGATGCGGTCAAGATCGGCATGCTCGGCTCGACCGAGGTCATCGCCACCGTCGAGCGCTGGCTCACCGCCGTGCGCCCCCCGATCGTCGTCCTCGACCCGGTCATGGTGGCCACGAGCGGCGACCGGCTGCTCGACTCCGACGCCGAAGACGCCGTGCGCGCGCTCTGCCGTCACGCGGATCTCGTCACCCCCAATCTTCCCGAGCTCGCGGTGCTGGTGCGCGAACCCGTCGCGACGACATGGGAGGCCGCGGTCGCTCAGGCCGAACAGCTCGCCGCCACGGCCGCCACCGCGGTCCTCCTCAAGGGCGGGCACCTGGACGGCCGACAGTGCCCGGATGCCATCGTCGACGCCACCGGTGTGCACGAGGTTGCGGGGCGTCGCGTCGACACCCCGCACACCCACGGCACCGGCTGCTCGCTGTCATCGGCCATGGCGACCCTCGCCGCGCACGGTATGCCCTGGCCCGACGCCCTGACCCGCGCGAAGCGCTGGCTCACCGGCGCCCTCGAACACGCCGAGGCGCTGCACGTCGGCCGGGGCAACGGCCCGATCGACCACCTGCACGAGTTGCGCCCGCACATCGATCTCGGCCAATCGTGGAGCAGCGAGCGGTGGGATGCCACCGCCTCCATCCGCGCAGAGGTCGACGCCTGCGCGTTCGTGCGCGGTCTGGCATCCGGGGATCTCGACCGCGACGCGTTCGCCTGGTACCTCGGGCAGGATCTGCTGTACCTGCGTGAGTACGCCCGCGTGCTCGCCCGCGCGGCGGCTCTGGCTCCTACGGCCGACGAACAGCGGTTCTGGGCGACGGCCTCGGTGTCGTGCCTGGTCGAGGAGGCGGCGCTGCACCAGTCGCACGTCGATCCGGACGGGCTCGAGGCAGCCCCGGCGACCTGGGCCTACACCGACCACCTGCACGCGGCAGCGGCCGCCGGGTCGTACGCGGTGCTGGTGGCCGCGATCCTGCCCTGCTTCGTCCTGTACACCGACATCGGCGTGCGCTGGCGGGGCACATTCGCCGCCGACCATCCCTACGCCGACTGGCTCACGGCCTACGGAGACGAGACGTTCGCCGCGTCATCCGCCGAGGCGGCGCGCATCGCGGATGCCGCCGCACGATCGGCATCCGTTCCCCTCCGGCACGAGATGGCCACGGCATACGACCGATCCATGTCGCTCGAGCTGGCGTTCTTCGAAGCGCCCCTGAAACGCACGTGAGGTGCCGGGGACGCCGCTCATGAGAGGGGTCCCCGACACCTCGGGTGACGGTGGGCGGAGGCCTCAGCCGCTCTTGCGGCGGAACTCCCGCTTGGTGACCGCTCCGTGCGTGCCCTGCACGGCGGAGTGGCCGTCGAGGTGCGCCTGACCCGAACGGTGCTGGCCGTTCTTCTTCTCCAGCGCCTCTTTGAACTTGCGCTTCATGTCGTCGGATGCCGAGGCACCCGAGGTCTCGTCGGTACTCATGACTCCACCCTAGGCAGGTAGCGGCGACCTGTCGCGGATCAGACGTGCCGCACGCGCTGCTGCAACCTGGTGCGGATGTCGAACAGTTCGGTGCCGCCGACCTCGCGACCCCCCATGATCCCCCGACGCAGCAGAGTGGTGAGGGCGCTGCGCGTGACCAGGGCCACGGGCGTTCCGCGCACCTTGCCGAGTTCGGTGATCGCATCGAGCACGGCGTCGTCGGGAAGCACCACCATCGCCCCGCTGAAGCGGACGCCGGCCGCTCGCGCGATCACACGCGCCCGCGACACGAGCTCGGTCACCGGGGAGCCGATGACGTTCGCTCCGGTGATCTCGCCGCGCCGCACGCCCACCGGGCCGCCGAAGTCCTCGCTCAGCAGAGCGTAGAGGCCGCTGGGTCCGAGCACGAGGTGGTCGAGCTTCTGCTCCGGGTCGCGCCCGTCGCGATCGGCGAACACGTCGTGCCACACCGTGTAGCCCATGCCCAGCTCCGAGACGAGGCGAGCGGTCTCTTCTTCGGCGAGCGCGTCGGCGAGGATGTGCCGGATCTCGGGCGGAGCCGAGCGCACGAGTGCCGGGTCGTAGGGGTCGGGGATCTCGACGCCGCGTCCCACCCACTCGCGGATGAGTCCGAGGTAGCGCTCGCGTCGCCACCCGCCGGGCTGGCCGTGCGAGCGTGCGCGCGGACGCGTGTCGCTCGGACGGGAGGGAGCGGATGCCGGCATCCCGCCGCCCCATTCCCCGGGAGCCGTCCCGCGGCCCCGGTCGTAGGCGCTGCGCGCCTCGGGCGTTCCCACGAGTTCCCACGCGCGCTGCACCTGGACGAACAACGCGGCGTCGCCCCCGGTGTCGGGGTGCGTCTCGCGCAGACGCACGCGATACGCGCGGCGCAGACCCTCTTCGTCGATGTCGGCCGCGACGCGGAGCACCTCGTATGCCGAGGACGACATAGGACTGTCGAACACGTGCGTTCATCCGTTCTGCCGCGAGGACGCGGCGCCTCTCAGGCTAACCCGCTGCGGCTGAGTGCGGCCCGGACGGCGAGGTCAGGCCCCCCCGGTCACCACAGCGCGGGCTCGGGCGCGTAGGCGAAGGCCTCGGCGACGCGTTCGGGAGGAAGGTCGTCGAGTCGCGCGGGAGACCACGACGGCGACCGGTCCTTGTCGACGACCTGCGCGCGGATCCCCTCGACGAGGTCGGGCTGCGTGAGCGCGAACCACATGACCAGTCCGTACTCCTGGGCGAGGGCAGCGCGGAGCGAGGGCAGCTCGCGAGCTCGACGCACGGCCTCGAGCGTCACCGCGAGCGCGGTCGGCGCCGACGAGGCCAGCAGCTCGGCCGTCTCGCGCGCTTCGACCTCGGGACGCCGACGAAGGCGGTCCAGGATGCCGAAGACATCGTCGGCCGCGAAGGCGTCGTCGACCCATTCCCGGGCGTCCTCGAGCCGTGAGCGCTCCGGGGTCTCATCGAACAGCAGCACCAGCTCGGTGGGGCTCGACGGATCGGCGCGGTTCTCGAGTGCTTCGTAGAGCGCCTCGAGATGCGCGGTCGGCACCATATGGTCGGCGAAGCCGGCGTACACCGCGTCGGCGGCATCCATCGTTCCGCCGGTGAGAGCGAGGTACTCGCCCAGCCGGCCGGGGGCTCGAGCCAGCAACCACGATCCGCCCACGTCGGGAGTGAACCCGATGCGTGTCTCGGGCATGGCGAGCTTCGAGCGCTCGGTCACGATGCGGATGGCCGCGTGACCGGCCAGGCCTATGCCGCCGCCCATGCAGACGCCGTCGGCGATCGCGACCACGGGCTTGCGCGAGATCGCGATCCGATGGTCGAGCGCGTACTCCTCGCGGAAGAAGGCGTGCACCTCGTCGACGCGGCCCGCCGTCACCATCTCGTGGAGCGCCCGTACGTCCCCACCGGCGCAGAATCCACGATCGCCGGCTCCGTCGAGCAGGATCACGTCGACGTCGGTGTCCTGCTCCCAGCGGTCGAGCGTGAGGTTCAGGGCGCGGATCATCTCGAGGTCGAGGGCGTTGATCGCCCTCGGGCGGTTCAGCGTCAGATGACCGAGGCCACCGCGACCCCCGACCAGGACACTGTCGGCAGCGGTGTCGCCCGCGCTGACGTCTTCGGTTCGCTGTGCGTGCACGGTGCCACGTTACACAGCCGGTCCGCCGCGCCCTCGGCTGTGGATAACTGTGTTTTCGCCCCCGGATCGGGGAAGATAGGAAGAACGCACGCAGAACGAAAGGTGCCGTATGCCCGACGGACAGGTGCTGGAGCTCGCCGGGCTCACCAAACGCTTCGGCTCGATCTCCGCCGTCGACGATCTCTCCGCCCGCATCGAACCCGGGCAGGTCACCGGCTTCCTCGGTCCCAACGGCGCCGGCAAGACCACCTCGCTGCGCATGCTGTTGGGGCTGGTGCGCCCCACCTCGGGCACCGCGACGATCGGCGGCAAGCATTTCAGCGAGCTGTCGTCGCCGTTGCAGACCGTCGGAGCCGCCCTCGAGGCCTCGAGTTTCCACCCCGGCCGTTCCGCCGCGAACCACCTCAAGGTGTACGCCCGCGCCGCCGGGCTGCCGGCCGCCCGCATCGACGAGGTGCTCGGCCTGGTCGGTCTCGCCGACGTCGCGGGCCGACGGGTCGGCGGCTTCTCTCTCGGCATGCGCCAGCGCCTCGGGCTCGCGACGGCACTCCTCGGCGACCCGGGCGTCGTCGTCCTCGACGAACCCTCGAACGGCCTCGACCCCGAGGGCATCCGCTGGATGCGCTCCCTGCTGCGCCACCTGGCCGAAGAGGGGCGCACCGTCCTCATCTCCTCGCACCTGCTGGCCGAAGTCCAGCAGACGGTCGACGCGCTGCTGATCATCTCGCGCGGCCGTCTGGTGTTCCAGGGCGGCATCGAAGACCTCGCCGACCCCGACGAGTACGCCACCGTCGTCGACTCCCCCGACCGAGCGGCTCTATCGCGCGTGCTCGATGAGCGCGGCATCGGGTACCAGCTGCTGCGCAACGGCTTCACGATCCGCCACCACGACCCGGTCGAGATCGGCGGCCTGGCCGCCGGCGCGGGCATCGCCCTGTCGAACCTGCAGAGCAAGGGCGCGAGCCTCGAAGACATCTTCCTCGAGCTCGTCAGCGGGGTGCGTGTGCACGAGAGCGCGGGTGCGGTCCCCGCAACCGAATCGATCCCGGATGCCGCGACCCCGGCGCCCGCGACGGGTCTCGACGCCTTCCCCGCACCGACCGGCGCACCCGCCCCCGCGGTGAGCCACGACGATCTCTCTTCCGAGGCACCGGCCCCGCACGACGACGCGCGTCCCTCCACCGCCCTCGTCACCGTTATCGCCCCGCCGCGCACGCTGCGCACCGCGGCCGAGACGCCCCTGACGCCTGAGGCCGGTCCGCGCCAGTCCTACGCCGTGGCCTCCACCGGTGTGATCGACATCGTCGCGCCCACACCTTCCGGCGACCGGCCCGAGAGCCCGTCCGAGAAGACGCCCGCCGACCAGGAGGTGCAGCGATGAGCCTCGTCGCCGCCACGCGTTCCGAGTACACCAAGCAGTTCAGCACCGCCGGCTGGTGGGTGCTGGGCATCGTGCTCGTCGCCTACGTCGGCTTCACCGCCGCCGCCCTCGCCTTCGTCTTCGGAGGGCTCGCTTCGGGCGAGCTCACCGGAGCGAGTGGCCCCCTGATGTCGAGCGCCGGCGTTCCGCCTCTCGTCTACAGCTCGGCCACCGCGGTCGGCTACGTCTTCCCGCTGCTCATCGGCACGCTCATGGTCACCACCGAGTTCCGCCACAAGACGCTGACCCCGACATTCCTGTCGACCCCGCGCCGCGGCGTCGTCCTCGTCGGCAAATTCGTCATCGGCATCGTGGTCGGGCTGCTCTACGGCATCCTGGGCTCGATCGCCTCCGTCGCCGCCGGCGCGGGCGTGCTGAGCGTCTTCGGTATCGACGCCCAGCTCGGCTCCTCCGACACGTGGGTGCTGATAGGGCGCATGCTGCTGGCGTTCGCGCTCTGGGCCCTGATCGGCATCGGCGTGGGCACGGTCGTGCGCAATCAGGTCGCCGCGATCGTCATCGTGCTGGCCGTGACACTGTTCATCGAGCCGATCGTGCGCACCATCGGCGGGCTCGTCGAGGGCTTCGGCGATGTGGTCAAGTGGTTCCCGAGCGCCGCGAGCGACGCCCTGGTGGGGCAGACGATCTTCGGCACCATGGGCACGGGCAACAACAGCGCTCTCGAGTGGTGGGTCGGTGGTCTCGTTCTGCTGGGGTACGCGGTCGTCTTCCTCGTCATCGGTTTCTTCACGACCTGGCGCCGCGACATCGACTGAGCGGGGCGCACCCGCGACGAGTGCGCTCATCGTCCCCGCATTTGGTCGGCTGCTCCGGGGTCAGTGAGAATCAACCGTGCTCGATGGACCGGTGATCGCCGAGTGGCTCCCCGTTTCGGTGGCCGCCCTCGTGCTGCTGTTGATCGCCGCGGGAGTCGCCGGCTGGGTCGATGCGGTGGTCGGCGGGGGCGGACTCATCCAGCTCCCCGCGCTCGTGATCGCCGTTCCGAAAGACGTCGCGACCCCGTTCATCCTCGGCACCAACAAGCTGTCCTCGTTCTTCGGAACGCTCTCGGCGAGCTGGGTGTACCTGCGCAAGATCAGGGTGCAGCTCGTCCTGTTGATCCCCCTCGTGGCGGGGGCGTATGCGGGTTCCACCGCCGGCGCCGCGCTCTCGCGGTTCGTCCCCCGCGAGGTGCTAACCCCGATCGTCCTCGTGGCCGTGATCGCGGTCGCGCTGTACACCCTGCTCAAGCCCCGGATGGGCCTGCACCACGAACCGCGGCACGACAAGGCGGTGGCCATCGCCTGGCGGGCGGCGGCGATCGGTCTCGCGGTGGGGTTCTACGACGGCATCCTGGGGCCGGGAACGGGCTCGTTCTTCGTCATCCTCATCGTGAGCGTCTTGGGCTACGGCTTCCTGCAGGCGAGCGTCAACGCGAAGATCGCGAACCTCACCACGAACCTCGCCGCCCTCGCGGTGTACGGCGTCCACGGCGAGATCCTGCTGGTGCTGGGGCTCGCGATGGCCGCGATGAACGTCACCGGCGGCTTCATCGGCGCTCACATGGCGACCCGGCGGGGCAGCGGTTTCGTGCGGGTCGTGTTCCTCGTCACGCTGTCGATCCTCATCGTCAAGCTCGCGTGGGACACCGTCGTGCAGTTCACGTCGTAGCCCCGGCTCGCGGGAGCGGCGTCTCAGGCGTCGCGGTATCCGTTGAGTGTCCAAAACACCCGGACGTTTTGAAAATCCGTCCGGGTGTTCTGGACACTCAACGTGCGGAGGGGGGCGCGGGCGCCGGCGGGTGCCGGCCCGGAGCACCGGTGCCGGCCCGCGCGCCGTCAGCGCACGATGTCGGCGACGTTCTCCGGCTCGGATGCCACGTCGAGACGCAACGCCTTCAGCAGCGCGACCCCGTGCTTGGTCGTCAGCACCAGGCGCTCAAACTCGTCATGACCGGAGAGGTCGATGACCACGCTGGGCTTGCGACCCCGGATGATGACGAAGTCGTTCCCACCGGCCGACTTCCAGGTGCCCGCGCCGACCGCGACGGGCAGGTTGATCCCGGGGTTCGGGACACCGCGGATCCAGGTCCACGCGTCGTCGGTGAGCTGCACCCGTTCGATGTGCTCACGGGGGACGACGATGTTGCTCTTGCGGAAAGACATCGCACGCTCGGTCGGCGAGAGCACGACCTCGAGCTGCGTCGAGTCGAGCAGCAGGGTCACCATGCCTTCCATCCTGCCAGCGTCCGGCAGCCCCCACCCCTCCCTCACCTCACAGGAGCGCAACGATCACCCGGTGCGCGTCAAGGCGGCCCGTATGTCGGAGGTGCGGGATAGCCTGGACGAATGAGCACGGGCAGCGCTGCGCCGCGAGTCGCACCGGCCCGAGGCGCTTCGATCGACGACCTTCTGGCGGCGATCTCGTCGGGTCACCGCCCCGACGTCGATGAGACCGAGGCGCTGCTGGGCGCCCCGCTCCCTGCGCTCTTGCGCGTCGCCTCGGCCCTGCGCGACGAGGGTCTCGACCGCGCCGGGCGCCACCGCGTCATCACGTACTCGCGCAAGGTGTTCGTCCCGCTCACCACGCTGTGCCGCGACCGGTGCCACTACTGCGTCTTCGTCGACACCCCCGGTCAGCTGAGCCTGCTGCGCAAGCCGGCGTACATGAGCCCCGAGCAGGTGCTCTCCGTCGTGCGCCAGGGTCAGGCTCTCGGCTGCAAAGAGGCGCTCCTCACCCTCGGCGACCGCCCGGAAGAGCGCTGGCCCGAAGCCCGCGCCTGGCTGGACGATCACGGTTTCGCCTCGACCATCGACTACGTCGCGCACATCGCCCGACTCATCACCGCCGAGACCGGCATGATCGTGCACGCCAACCCCGGCGTCATGCACCCTGACGAGCTCGCTGCCCTCCGCGCCGTGTCGCCGTCCATGGGCATGATGCTCGAGACCACCTCGCGACGCCTGTACGAGGAGCCCGGGCAGGTGCACTTCGGCTCGCCCGACAAAGACCCGGCGCTGCGCCTGAAGGTCATCGACGACGCCGGGGCCGCCGGCATCCCGTTCACCACGGGCATTCTCGTCGGGATCGGCGAGACCGTGCGCGACCGCGCCGAGTCGCTCGTCGCCCTGCGCGAGATCGACGACCGGCACGGTCACGTGCAAGAGGTCATCGTGCAGAACTTCCGCGCCAAGCCCCGCACCGCCATGCAGGGCGCTCCGGATGCCGACATGCACGACTACCTGGCCGCGGTGGCCGTCGCGCGTCTCGTGTTCGGCGCCGACATGCGCATCCAGGTCCCGCCAAACCTCTCCGACCCGCGCGAACTGGGGCTGCTGATCGAGGCCGGCATCGACGACTGGGGCGGGGTCTCGCCCCTCACCGCCGACCACGTCAACCCCGAGCGACCGTGGCCGCAGATCGACGACCTCGCCGCCCAGACCGCGACCCGCGGCTTTTACCTGCGCGAGCGTCTCACCGCACACCCCGAGTACGTCACGGATGCCGCTCGCTGGATCGACCCGGCGCTGCACGAGCCGGTTCTGGCGTTGGCCGATGCCACGGGGCTCGCGGCCGACGTGATCCCGCGGGGCACCGATGCCCGCGAGACGGGCACGGACGACGTCTCTATGGAAGAAGATCATGCAGCGGGAGGATCCCTACGCGCCGAAGCCTCCTCCCGTGGCGAATCCTCTTCCGCTCGCGGGGGCGCCCCCGGCCACGACCCCGGGGTGAAGCGGCTGGCCGAGCGGGCGGCATCCCGAGCCTCCGATCTCGACGACGACGACTGGGTACGACTCCTGCGCGCGGAAGGCGCTGAGCTCGACGAGCTCACCGCGGCCGCCGACGACGCCCGCCGGTACACCGTCGGCGAACCCGTGACCCTGGTGCAGAACCGCAACCTCACCTCGACGGGGTTCCGGCGCGCCGGCCGCACGGGCAGCGGCGAGTTCGATCTCCAGGACGCAGCGGACATCACTGCCGACGCCGCGGCCCTCGGGGCCACCGAGATCTGCATCCAGGGCTCGCTCGTGCCCGCCGAGGATCCCGCCGCCTACCTGGACCTCGTGCGCACGGTGAAGCGCGCAGCTCCCGGCATCCACGTCCACGCCTATCGCCCCGCCGATGTCCGCGACCTGGCCGAGCGCGGGGGTCTCGGTCTCGACGGTGCCCTCGCAGCGATGCACGAGGCCGGGGTCGACACCGTTCCGGGTACGGGCGTGAAGGTCCTCAGCGAGCGTGTGCGCGCCCTCGTCGCACCGCGCGATCTCGAGATCGACAGATGGATCGAGGGGATCACCGCGGCTCATCGGTCGGGGTTCCGCTCGACATCGGTGTTGTTCTACGGGCACGTCGAAACCGCCCAGGAGCGCATCGCGCATCTGCGGCGCCTGCGCGAGATCCAGGCCGAGACCGGCGGGTTCGCCGAGTTCGTACCGATTCCCCTGCCCGGCGGCGACGTGGCGCTCGTCGAGGGCCGCAGCCCGGTCGACGAGCATCGTGCGATGGTCGCCGTGTCGCGCCTCGCGCTGTCGGGGAGCATCTCGCACGTGCAGATCCCGTGGACCCGCGTCGGTCGCGAGACGGCGGCCGCGCTGCTGCGCTCCGGCGGAGACGACCTGGGCGGAACGCTCTACGACGGACGCGTCCTGCCCGACACCGGTATCGAGCACGGGCTCGAGCTGCCGGTCTCCGCAGCCGGGCGCATCGCGCGAAGCCTCATGCGTCCCTTCCGACTGCGGACGACGGACTACCGGGTGGCGGTGCCGCTGCCCGACCCGTCCGCCCCGTACATCGAAACGAGCGGGGGCACCCGCTACGCCCTCCCCGCCGACGGGCCGCGCGCGTGAGGATCCTCGACGCCGCGATCGTCGGGGCAGGGTTCGCCGGCCTCGCCATGGCCGGTGCCCTCCGCCGCACCGGGCGCGACGACTTCGTCGTGCTCGAACGCGCCGACGACGTGGGCGGCACCTGGCGCGACAACACCTACCCGGGTGTCGCCTGCGACGTGCCGGCGCACCTGTACAGCCTCGCCGCCCACCCGAACGCGCGATGGTCTCGCACCTTCGCCCCCGGCGGAGAGATCCAGGACTACCTGCGCGGCGTCGCCGAAAGCGAAGCCCTGGGCGATCGACTGCGTCTTCGCACCCCGATGCTCGGAGCGCGGTGGGATGCCGAGGACGCAGTGTGGCGCATCGACACCGGCGGCGAGCCGCTCGTCGCCCGTGCCCTCGTCCTCGCGTGCGGTCGGCTGACCGAACCGAACGTCCCCGCCATCGCCGGGCTCGAGTCGTTCCCCGGGCCGCTGTTCCATTCGGCTCGCTGGGACCACGACGCCGACCTCACGGGAATGCGCGTCGCGGTGGTGGGGACCGGGGCGAGCGCCGTGCAGCTCGTGCCCGAACTCGCCCGCACCGCCGCCCACGTCACGCTGTTCCAGCGCACGCCCGCCTGGATCATGCCCCGGGGCGGCGGAGACATCCCCTCCGCTGAGCGCGATCGGCTCGCCGAAAATCCCGGAGCCCTCGCGCGCCTACGGGCTGAGCTCTACGCCGAGGGCGAGCAGCGCTTCGCCTCGCGTTCGGGCGACGCCGCGGCATCCGCCACCGCCCGTGATGCCGCCGTCACACACCTGCACGCGCAGGTCGCCGACCCTGCGCTGCGCGCGGCGCTCACCCCCGACTACGCCTTCGGCTGCAAGCGCGTGCTGCTCTCGGACGCGTTCTACCCGGCCGTCGCCTCGGAGGCCGTGACCCTCGAGCCGACGGCCCTCTCGCGCGTCGACGGCTCCACGCTCATCGCCGCCGGCGGAGAGACCCACGAAGCCGACGTGCTCGTGCTCGCCACCGGATTCGCCGCCGCCCAGCAGCCCTACGCCGATCTCGTCCACGGCGACGAGACGACCCTCGCCGAGCACTGGTCGGAGGGCATGACCTCGTTCGGCTCCACCGTGGTCGCGGGCTTCCCGAACCTCTTCGTCCTCAACGGCCCCAATGCCAGCCTCGGGCACAATTCCGCCGTGCTCATGGCCGAGGAGCAGGCCGCCTACGTGGTGCGCGCTCTCGCCGAGCGCGACCGCCGCCCCGACCGGGTGCTGCGCGTCCGCCCCGAGGCCGAGGCGGATTACACAGACGAGATCGCCGCCGCCGCGGCATCCACTCCCTGGATGACCGGCGGATGCCGCAACTGGTACGTCGACGAGCGTTCGGGACGGCTGACCCTGCTGTGGCCGGGCACCGTCCAGGCGTTCCGCGAGCGCCTCACCGGCGCCGACGGGTCGGAGTTCGAACCCGCGCACAGCCCCGTGCGCAGCTGACACATAAGAGGAGCCACCCATGAGCATTCCCCTCAGATTCGGTTACAAGGCCTCGAGCGAGCAGTTCGGGCCGAACGAGCTACTCGACTTCGGGGTGCTCGCCGAGAAGATGGGCTTCGACTCCGTCTTCCTCTCCGATCACCTGCAGCCGTGGATGCACGACGGCGGTCACGCCCCCAACGCCCTCCCCTGGCTCGGTGCCCTCGGTGCGCGCACCGAGCGCGTCATCATCGGAACGTCGGTGCTGACCCCGACCTTCCGCTACCACCCGGGCGTCATCGCGCAGGTGTTCGCGACCCTCGGCGTGATGTACCCCGGCCGCGTCGTGCTCGGCGTCGGTACGGGCGAGGCCCTCAACGAGGTCACGCTCGGTCTCGAGTGGCCCGAGCCGCCCGAGCGCTTCCAGCGGCTCAAAGAGGCGATCGCGATCATCAACGAGCTGTGGGCCGGCGAACGCGTCACCTACGAGGGCACCTACTACTCGGTCAAGGACGCCACGATCTACGACCGCCCCGAGCAGAAGGTGCCGATCTACATCGGAGCCTCGGGCCCCGCCGCCACGCGCCTGGCCGGTCGCATCGCCGAGGGATACATCACCACGAGCGGCAAGGATCCCGAGCTCTACACCGACAAGCTCCTCCCCGCCCTCGACGACGGCCTCGCCAAGGCGGGCCGCACGCGCGACGACGTCGACACCCTCATGGAGGTGAAGGTGTCGTACCACCCCGACCACGACACCGCGATGGAGAAGACGCGCTTCTGGGCGCCGCTCGCCCTCACCGCCGAAGAGAAGATGAGCGTCCACGACCCCATCGAGATGCAGCGCCTGGCGAACGAGCTGCCGATCGAGCGCGCGGCGTCGCGCTTCATCGTCTCGACCGACCCCGATGAGCACGTCGAGCGCATCGCGCAGTACGTCGACCTGGGTTTCCGCCACCTCGTGTTCCACGACCCCGGACACGACCAGGAGGAGTTCCTGCGCATGTACGGCGAGGAGATCCTCCCTCGCCTGCGCAAGCGGTTCAGCTGAGGCGGGCGGCGGGGCGGGCCGTGCATCTTTTGCGGCACCCCGCTACCCCCGCGCGGAAATGTCGGGGGTTCGGCACACAATGGAGGCAATGAGCACCCCCGACACCTCCGGCTGGACGATCGTCGTCCCGGTCAAACCCGCCGCGGTCGGCAAGACGCGTCTCACCGACGTCGGTACCGACCGCGAGGCCCTCGCGCGCGCCATCGCGCTCGACACCATCACCGCCGCAGCCGCCGCCGACCTGGTGTCACGCGTCATCGTCGTCACCGACGACGAGGGCGTCCGCGCCGAGTTCCGCCGCTCGCGCACCGTCGAAGTCGTACCCGAGGGCGACACCCGCGGTCTCGACGCAGCCATTGCTCTGGGAGCAGCCGTCGCGGGTGTCGGTTCGCCCCGCGCCGCCCTGCTCGGCGACGTCCCCGCCCTGCGGCCCGCCGATCTCGACGCCGCGCTCGAGCGCGCAGCATCCGTCGAACGAGGTCTGGTCACGGATGCCGAGGGCACGGGCTCCACGCTCATCACTGCACGCGCCGGGGCGGTGTGGGTCTCGGCCTTCGGTCCCGACTCCGCCGCACGCCACCGCCTGCTCGGCTGCACCGACCTGAGCGTCGCGCGCGACTCGACGCTGCACCGCGACGTCGACACCGCCGCGCAGCTCTCCGAGGCCGTGGCGCTGGGCGTGGGGCCGCGGACGGCGGCGGTCTTGGCGGCGGCAGCGGCCTGAGCGGGCTGGGTGTCCGAGCGTTCGACCGCATTCCCGAAATCCGACGAGCGAATCGAGAACCTTTTCCGCGAATCGGACAATACCCAGTGTGAGCACCCACGACGGCGACATCATCGTGCGGTCCCTGACACACGGGGCCGTCTTCGCCGATCTCTATGACCGGCACCAGCGCGTGGTGCACCGTTACGTCGGCAGACGCCTCGGCGTAGCCTTCGCCGAAGACGTGACGTCCGAGACGTTCCTCGTCGCCTTCGCGCGTCGGGCCTCGTTCACCGGTGGCCTCGACGCGCGCCCGTGGCTCCTCGGTATCGCCACCGTCCTGATGCAGAAGCACTCGCGCCTCGAGGCCCGGGCCTGGCGAGGAATGCTCGCGGCCGACATCGCACGAGTGCACGTCGACGACATCGAGACCGCCGAGGAGCGGATGGATGCCGACGGACTCGCCCCGCACCTCGGCACCGCGCTCGCCGACCTGTCACGCGGCGACCGTGACGTGCTGCTGCTCCATACGTTCGGAGACCTCGATTATGCGGGGATCGCCGAAGCCCTCGACATTCCCCTGGGAACGGTCCGCTCACGTCTGAGCCGCGCGCGGCGAAAGGTCCGCGCTGCGATCACCCCGCACATCACCCCGGCTCCGAGCCGAGAAAGAGAGCACCACCGTGGATGAGATCTCGCTGCTGAACCGCGTCCGGGCCGACGTTCCCGAGCGGAGTCCTGACGACGTGATCCGCGGCCGCGCCGCGCTGTTACGCGCAATCGACGCGCCCGCCGTTTCCCCCGCTCGCCGTCATCCACGCCAGCGGTGGATCTGGGTCGGTTCGGCTGTCGCGGCAACCTGCGCCCTCACCGGGGTGCTCGTGTTCGGCGGCGCCCTCGGCGCCCCGGTCGGCGCGGACCCCGCCGCGGCGGCGGTACTGGGCTCAGCGGCCGCGGCGGCACGCAGCGTGACGGACCCCGTCGTCGGTCCGGGACAGTACCTCGAGGTGCGCACCGACGCTCTGTACGCCGCCATGGGCACCACCGAGGCGGATGCCGAGGAGGCCCGCCGCGAGAACGACGGCAACCTCCGGGACGGCGACCTGACGACATTTCTCGAACGCGATCTGCGAGCCCTCTGGGTGCCGGCCGACCGATCAGCTGACTGGATCGAGGTTCGGTGCGCGCGTGAGCCCGTGCAGACGTTCGGCCCTCGCTCGGAGACGTTCGCCGCTGAGGCAGGGGGCCTCGAACACGACGCACGTCAAGCGTTCCCGGGAGGAAAGACCGAGAGCGGCTACTCCGTCGTCACCCTCGATGCCGACACCGCCGCCGCGCTCCCCCGCGACCCACGGCAACTGCTTCAGAAGATCTATCAGGACAACGGGGCTGCCGGACCGTCGCGCGATGGAGAGGCCCTGGTGTGGATCGCCGATCGCCTCCGCTCGGGAACAGTTTCGGCCGAACTGCGCTCGGTCTTCTACGACACCGCAGCACTCATCCCCGGCGTCACGATCACCGAGCAGCAGGCCACGCTGAACGGCCGGACCGGCACCGCGATTGGCCGCGACGAGACCGAGGGCGGCTTCCGCCAGGACATCATCATCGATCCCGAGACCGGGGCGTTCATCGGCGAACGGCAGGTTCTCCTGCATCCGGTCGCCGACTTGCCAGCGGGGACGGCCACCGGCTCCAGCTCCGTGACCACGACGGTCGTGGACGCGGCGCCCGAGGGTACGAGCCTGTGCGAGGGGTGAGGGGATTGGGGCCCGCAGACCTGCTGCTTCCGCCCACGCTCAGTGTGACCGTCGCGTTTCAGACCCCCAGTGCCGCCTCGGCGATCGCGGCCGAGGTCGTCTCGTCTCGCATCCACAACGGGGCGACCACCGCGCGGATCCCGGCGGCCTCGACGTCCGCGGCCGCAGCCGCATCCTCCTCTGCGAGCAGCCACGCATCGAGCACGCCGCCCGCCGACCGCGCGCCGTAGTGGCGGGCGACGGCCGCGGCGGAGGTCTCGACCCCGATCGCCGTCAGGCACACGTCGGCCATGCCGCGCACGACCCGCCCGCCGATGATCGGCGAGACGCCGACGACTTTCGCGGACGTCTCCCGGACGGCATCCTGAATCCCGGGAACCGCCAGGATCGGCCCGATCGACACGACGGGATTCGACGGCGCGATGAGGACGACATCGGCCCCCGCGATCGCCTCGGCGACGCCCGGGGCGGGCACGGCATCCGCGATCCCGGGGTTCTCGAAGGCGCGGGGCGTGAGTTGGGCGCGGTGGCGCGTCCACCACTCCTGGAAGTGCATCCGCCCGCCGTCCTCGAGCAGCACGTGGGTGTCGACCTCGCTGTCGGTCATGGGGAGCATCCGGATGCCGAGCGGCCACCGTTCCGCCATGCGCGCGAGCACCTGGGTCGGGGTGTGTCCGTCACGAAGCCACCCGGTGCGGGCCAGGTGGGTGCCGAGGTCGAGGTCGCCGAGCGTGAACCACGGCCAGCCCGCGCCCCACGCCTGGAGTTCTTCGTTGACACGTTCGGTGTCGCCCGCGCGACCCCAGCCGCGCTCGGTGTCGTTCACCCCCGCGAGGGCGTAGGTGATCGAGTCGACGTCGGGCTGCAACCGCACGCCCGAGAGCCACAGGTCGTCGCCCGTGTTGACGACGACGGTGGCCTCGGGAGCGTTCAGCCGGCGAAGGGCGGCGCGGACGCCGAGGGTGAACTTCGACCCCCCGACTCCACCGGCGAGCACGACGACACGGGGCTGGGGAGGACGCATTGGTTCAGTCTTTCACCCGCGGGGCGGATGAGATTATTCACATGTTGCTGCTCGCTCATGAGGTGAACGACTACGCTCGCGGGGGTGACAGACCTCTTCTCTTCGCGTGAAGCCGAGGCGGCCATCGCCCGGATCGAGCAGCAGGTGGCCGAAGCGCAGGTTCGGGCAGCCCAGGCGCAGCAGGTGCAGGCCGACATCGACGCCGTCCGCGCGTCGGCGACGTCGCCGCGTCGGGAGATCACCGTGACCGTGGATGCCGCGGGTCGACTGGCCGGCATCCGCCTCGCCGACGCGGCGTACGACCTGCGCACCGACGCGTTGGAGCAGTTGATCGTGGAGACGGCCGGGCGGGCCCAACGTCTCGCCGGCGAGCAGGCGTTGGAGATCTCGCGCGCCGCCTTCGGTGCGGACTCGCCGATCGTCGAGCGGCTCGCGGGAGAGATCGATCGCGAGCCGCCGTCCGCACCGCCCGCCGGATTCCGGGTCTGAGTCCGATGGCCGATCGCATCGCCATCGACGCCGAGCTGATCAGCTCGCACGCGTCTCGGCTGGGTGCCGTGGCATCCGATATCTCCGTCGCCCGCGACGCGGGTTCCTCGGGCGGGCTGAACGCGGAAGCCTTCGGCGTTCTGTGCTCGTTCCTCGTTCCACCCGCCACGATGGTCGCGGACGCCGCACGGTCGATGATCGGCGCCGCCGAAGACATGGTGCGACGCTCGGCGACCGAGATTGTGGGAGTGGGAAGCGACATGGAGGCTTACGAGCAGAAGGTGCTCGAGACCGTCCGGGCACTGGAGGCGGGCCTGTGAGCAACGCCCTGATCGCCGGCCCCGTCGACACCGCGACGCCGTTCAGCGGGGCGGGTCTGCTCGATTCCGGGACTCAACTCGTCGCGGCGATCGAGTCAGGCAACTGGGTCGAGGGCGGGCTTGCAGCGTTCGGAGCGGTGGCCGACACCGTCGCCGCCGTGATGGACCCTCTCGGCTCGCTGATCGCCGCGGGCCTGGGCTGGCTGATCGATCACTTCGAGCCCATCAAGGGCTGGTTCAACGACCTGACCGGCGACGCCGGAGCGGTCGCCGGTTTCGCGCAGACATGGACCAACGTCCAGAACCAGCTCGATGCCTCCGCCGACTACCTCGAGCGCGTCATCACCGACCTCGACGACATGGCCGGCGAGGCGATCGAGGCATATCGCCGGTTCCAGACCGACGCTGCCGCCCACATCCGCGCCTCCGCGTCATGGGCCGGAGCCATGTCGACCGGCCTGCAGATCGCGTCGACCATCGTGCAGGTCGTTCACGACCTCGTGCGCGACATCCTGTCGCAGCTCGTGGGCTCGGCGATCTCGTGGGCCACACAGGCCGTGGTCACCGTCGGCATCGCCACCCCCTGGATCATCGCGCAGGTGTCGTCGCGCGTAGCGAGCTGGACCGCGAAGATCAGCTCGAAGCTCACCGGTCTGCTGCGCTCGTGCGGCAAGCTCGGGGACCTTCTGACCGAGCTTCGGGCTCTCATGAGCAAGGGAGCCGGACTGCTCGGAAGCGTGCCACGGCGCGCACCCCGCGGGGACGGCCCTCGCGTGGACGCGTCTGCGCGCACACCCCGACCCGACTCACAGAATGCGGCGCCCGGCGTTTTCGCGGACGCGCCCGGTGGGGCAGCTCTTTCCGCGTCAGAGCTGGACAATCTCAGCAAGGCGGGGTTTCATTCCACGATCTTCGGCCCGGAGGTGGCCGACTTCTATTTGGCGCCAAATCCTCACCTTGGACGCCAGGGGGGACTCGTCTGGGCAATGCCAATCGAAGACGCGGCCAAGATCCACACGCTAGACGATGCCGCCCGAGAAACCGGTCGAGCTCCGATGGCCGCTGCGGCGGCCCGAGATGGAACGGACCTCTACGCGTTGCACTTTCCAGTTGATCCAGCAGAGCTTCGACGACCTACGGTTGCGGATTCTGGGGGCCATCCCCACTTCTACGAAGATCCCCTCAATCCAGATCCGACGTACGGACACACTGCGGTTAGGGAGGGCGGGGTCGTTCGCGTGAACGAGACGCGAGAGACTATCTTGGACGGAGGCAAACCTGTTCGGCCCGGGGCAGTGTTGACTCAACTACTAGGCGGCGATTGGGTCGTCGTGAAGAGGATCCCGTGAGCGGTCAACTTGGTTGCCAGATCTGTTTAACCCATTCTGGGAAGCCGTATCAACCCAGGTTTGTCCTAGCCACTTCGCCGTCGGATCTTTTATACAGATGCGATTTCTGCGCAACATGGTGGATAGGCACACAGCGGTACCAAAACCCGGTGACACCAAGCGACGCTCGAGAAGCATTCCCGGAGGCTTTTGAAAATGACCGATAATCCTCGAAACGTGCTTGAGATCGCCCTGGTACGAGGGCGCGAGAATCTCTTGAACATGCAAACGATCCTTTGGGTTTTCGCCTCGAGCACCATTTACGTTCCGAGCGGCACCGAACCAGGTGAAAACATGACGAACTTCCAGCCCGTTCTTTTCGAGCGCGACGGTACGCAAATGGTGGCCTGCTATTCAGAGCTCGATCGGGGTAGCGGGATTCAAGATCTCGCCCCGTACATGGTGACGATGACTGGACTGAAACTCCTCACCGGCGTCCCAAGCGATCAGGGCATCGTCCTCAACGCGGGCTCCACGATCGGTTTCGATATCGCACCGAAGGGAATCTCGGCGATCCGCAATGAGATTGGCCTATGACGGGCGTGAGTGCGCGCTAGTAAGGCGCCCGACGCCCGCGAGACAAACGTGCCGCCGATCCGGCCTGACGGCAGCGGAAGGTCACCCGCACCCTAGCCCGACCTACTGTATAGCCGTCACGAACGTGGCCTAGATGGAACGGCGATCTATCTCGACGAGCAGACGTCGATGCGCAATCTTTGGAAGCAAAGACGCGAGATGACATTCGAAGAACTCTGCGGCATTCTCCGCGACGAATTCGGCTCGGCCCCCGTGTCCAGCCCGGATCACCCGCACGTCGGCGACGGGGACCCCGTCCTAGGCACCCTCGTCCTTCTGATTGAGAGCTCGGCCGGGTTTGCGGTCGGGACGCAGGAGCGCGGACAGTGGACCGAACTCGCGCGATTCGATTCGGAATCGGACGCGTGCGCCTTCGTCCTGGATGCGATTCGGAAAAGCCGCCGACCGGGTGCGCCTCTGTGCGCAGCGGAAAGAGCCGAATCCGAACGGATCAACCGCGATGCGAACGAAGCTTTGCGGCACTCACTCGGCCTGTAACCCCCGGCCGGCGCACGATTCCGAGGACGCTGTGGACCAGCCTCATGAGCTCAGCGAAGGACGCACCATGACCTCCCTCGACACCGCCCTCACCGCCTACATCTGGGCCGACGGCTCCGCCGTCCCCGGCCGGCATCCCGAATCCGTCCCCGACCGAGCCCTCCGCGACCGTGTCGAGGGCCTGATCGAGCGAATGGATGCCGTGACCCCCGGCGCCGACGCCACGGATCTCGCCGCGTGGGCCGACCGCACCGTCCGCGCGATAGCGAGCCAGTACGGCGACGTCGGCGAGGCCGGCATCCGGGCCCTCTCGGCCCTGCTCAGCTGGACCTGGCGCTGATCAGACCTGTCCGCGCGGGCACGGCTGCCACGTCGCGCGCCGACGCCGCGGGGCCATGGAGGTGGGCCACCACGACGCGAGCCGCGACAGCAGCGACGAGAAGGCGGTGGGCTGAGTGCGTGCGGGGAGCATGACTCCAGCCTCGCGACCGGGCCTGTCCCGCGCATCATCGCAAAGGACGAAACGCATCCCCCTCGGGGATGATCCCTACTGCGCGAGCAGCGTCGGATCCAGCGCCTCCGCGGCCGCCTTCGCCGCCACCGGCAGCGCCTCGAGCACACGTTCGAGCGCGACCTCGTCGTGCGCCGCCGTGAGGAACCACGCCTCGAACACGCTCGGGGGCAGCGAGACACCGGCATCCAGCATCGCGTGGAAGAACGGGGCGTAGCGGTACGACTGCTGCGTGAGCGCCGTGGCGTAGTCGAGGGGCACCTCGGGCAGGAACGCGACGCCGAAGAGCGAACCCGCGCGCGGCACGGCGTGCACGACGCCCTCGGCCGTCAGCGCGGCATCCAGCGCCTCCGACACCTGAGCGGCCGCGGCGTCGACCGCCGCATAGACCTCGGGCGTCGCGAGGCGGAGCGTCGCGAGGCCTGCAGCCACCGACAGCGGGTTCCCCGACAGCGTTCCCGCCTGGTACACCGGGCCCAGGGGCGCCAGATGGTCCATGATCTCGGCGCGACCGGCGAGAGCGGCCAGAGGCATGCCGCCGCCGATGACCTTGCCGTACGTGAGGATGTCGGGCAGATAGCGCTCGCCCTCCGACGCCTGCAGGCCCCAGAATCCGGCGGGGTGCACGCGGAAACCGGTGAGCACCTCGTCCATGATCAGCAGGGCGCCGTGGCTGTGCGCGATGTCGGCGAGGGCGGCGTTGAAGCCCGGGAGCGGCGGAACGACTCCCATGTTGGCCGAGGCGGCCTCGACGATGATCGCGGCGATGTTCTCGCCGTGCACCGCGAACACCTCGCGCACGGCGTCGAGATCGTTGTACGGCAGCACGAGCGTCTGCGCGGCGATCGGAGCGGGGACACCCGCCGAACCGGGCAGCGCGAGCGTGGCGACGCCCGAGCCCGCCGCAGCCAACAGCCCGTCGGAGTGCCCGTGGTAGTGCCCGGCGAACTTGATCAGCAGGTCGCGACCGGTGACACCGCGCGCCAAGCGGATGGCGGTCATCGTCGCCTCGGTGCCGGTCGAGACCAGGCGCACCTTCTCGATCGGCTTCAGATCGCCCACCTGCACGCGCTGTGCGACGAGATCGGCGAGCTCGACCTCGGCCCCCGTCGGGGCGCCGAAGGACAGACCACGGGATGCCGCGGACTGCACCGCCCCGACCACCTCGGGGTGCGCATGGCCGAGCAGAGCCGGGCCCCACGACGCGACGAGGTCGACGTACTCGCGACCCGCGGCATCCGTGACCCGCGGGCCGGAGGCCGACTGGACGAACCGCGGCGTGCCACCCACGGAACCGTACGCGCGCACGGGCGAGTTCACGCCCCCCGGGATGACGTCCTTCGCACGGGCGAACCACTGGTCGTTGAGATCGGTCATGGCATCCATTCTTCCGGGCAGCACGGGGAAAGGGGTCGGATCCGGGCGCTTCACGGCCACCCGACGACCCCGCAAGACAGGGCTCAGAGCTCGGCGCGCAGCCAGCGGGCGGCCTCGACGGCCCAGTACGTCAGGATCGCGTCGGCACCGGCACGGCGGATGCCGAGCAGGCTCTCCATGATCGCGCCCCGGCGATCGATCCAGCCGTGGGCGGCGGCGGCCTCGACCATCGCGTACTCGCCCGACACCTGGTACGCCCACACGGGGACGTCGACCGAGGCCTTCACGTCGGCGAGCACGTCGAGGTACGGCAGGGCCGGCTTGACCATGACGACGTCGGCGCCCTCTTCGACGTCGAGCAGCGCTTCGCGCACGCCCTCGCGGCCGTTGCCGGGGTCGAGCTGGTACGAGCGGCGGTCGCCCTTCAGCTGAGAGTCGACGGCCTCGCGGAAGGGGCCGTAGAAGGCGCCCGCGTACTTCGCCGAGTAGGCCAGGATCAGCGTGTCGGTGAAGCCCTCGGCATCCAGAGCCTCGCGCACCGCACCGACCTGGCCGTCCATCATTCCCGACAGGCCCAGCATGGCCGAGCCCGCGCGCGCCTGCGCCAGACCCATCGCCGTGTAGCGCTCGAGAGTGGCGTCGTTGTCGACGGCGCCGTCTTCGCGCAGCACGCCGCAGTGACCGTGGTCGGTGAACTCGTCGAGACACAGGTCGGTCTGCACGACCACCGCGTCGCCGACCTCGGCCACCACGGCCTCGGTGGCGAGATTCAGGATGCCGTTCGGGTCGTCGGCCCCGGAGCCCACGGCGTCGCGCGTCTCGGGCACGCCGAAGAGCATGACCCCGCCGATGCGCTGCTCGGCCGCCTCGGCGACCGCACGGCGGAGCGAGTCCATCGAATGCTGCACGATGCCCGGCATCGAACCGATCGGGCTCGGCTCGGTGATTCCCTCGCGCACGAACATCGGCAGCACGAGCTGCGAGGGCACGAGGTGCGTTTCTCGAGCGAGACGACGGACGGCGGGGGTGCGGCGCAGACGCCGCGGGCGGTGCTCGGGAAAGCTCATGGGGTCGATTCGTCGGTGTTCAGAGGAAAGCGGGCGACGGCGTCGATGAGGGAGTCGACCGTCTGGGTCTCGGCCACGACGTCGACGCTGAGTCCGGCGCGCTTGGCGTCTTTGGCGGTGCGCGGACCGATCGCGGCGATGACGGTGGATGCCGGAACCTCGGGGAACTGCTCGACGACCTGCTCGGCGACCGAGCCACTGGTGACGAGGATCGCGTTGATGCGCCCCGATTGCACGTCGCCGGCAATCTTCTCGGTGACCGGGACCCCGACCGTGCGATAGGCGACGACACTGCGGACATCGTGCCCGGCCTCGATGAGCAGGCGCGTGAGCACGGGCTTGGCGATCTCGCTTCGGAGGGTGAGGACCTTCCGCGGCTCGGTCTCGAGCTCGATCATCTGCTCGGCCATGCCCTGGGCCGAGTTGTCGCGCTCGGGGACGAGATCGACGTGATAGCCGACGGCCTGCATCGCGGCCGCGGTGGTCTCACCGACGACCGCGACCTTCGTCTCGGCGGGGATGACCGCCTTGTAGGCGTACAGCACGTCGACGGTGGTGGCGCTCGTGAGCGTCAGCCAGTCGAAGGCGCCGGCGGCGAGATCGGCGAGGGCCTCGTCGAGGGTCGCCTGATCGTTCGTGGGTGCGAAGTTGATCAGCGGCGCGATGACGGGCACGGCGCCGAGCTGTCGAAGGCTCGCGGCGACGCCGTCGCCCCAGGGGCCCCCTCGGGGAACGAGGACGCGTCGACCGGCAAGCGGTTTCGGCACGCTGCCCGTCGTGGGGTTCGGCGTGTGCTGGTGGCCTTCGTTCATGTGGTCGACTCTCGTGGTACCAGGTCGGCCGCCCCGCGTTCGAGCAACCGACGCGCGGCTTCTCGGCCCGCTCGCGTCGCTTGCGCGATCGGTCCCCCGTCGTCGGCAGCATCAGCTCCATTGCCACTGCCCGTAGTGTCCCCACCATACCCCGGGTCGAGACGCACCGTCCGGTCTACGCCGATCCTTTGTGTCCCATCGAGCGCGTAGACGATCGCGCGCAGACGCAGGTCGCCCTCGGCAAGCGAGGCGTGCGTGCCCACGGGTGCGCTGCACCCGGCGTCGAGCGCCGAGAGGACCGTGCGCTCGGCCGTGATGGCCACGCGGGTGAGTTCGTCGTCCAACCGGGCGAGTGCGGCGTAGATCTCGGGATCGATGTCGTCGCGGGTCTCGACGGCGAGCGAGCCCTGTCCCGGAGCGGTCGGCCACTCCGACAGACCGAGCTCTTCGGCGAGAAGGCCACCGAGGTCGCCGCCGAGCCGCGAGATGCCCGCGGCCGCGAGGATCACGGCATCCAGCTCTCCATCGCGCACCCGCGCGAGACGCGAGTCGACGTTGCCGCGGATGTCGTGGATGTCGACTCCCGGGTTGTGGCGCAGCGCCTGGGCAATACGACGGGGCGAGCCGGTGCCCACACGCGCACCGGCGGCGAGAGCGCCCAGCGGGGTGCCGTCGCGGGTGACGACCACGTCGCGCGCATCTGCCCGCGCGGGCGTCGCCGCGATGACCAGACCGTCGGGCTGCTGGGTCGGCAGGTCTTTGAGCGAGTGCACGAGGAAGTCGCAGCGATCCGCGGCGAGCGCCTCTCGCAGACCGTTCGCGAACACCCCGCGTCCGCCCAGCTGCGACAGCGAGGCGCGGTTGACGTCGCCCTCCGAGACGATCGGCACCAGCTCGACGGGACGACCGGATACCGCTGACACGGCATCGGCGACCATCTGCGACTGGGTCATCGCCAGGTTGCTGCGGCGAGTGCCGAGACGCAGGGGCGCGGTCACTGAAGGATCTCGGGGATCTCGTCGAGAGTGACCAGCCGACCGGTGTAGAACGGCACCTCCTCGCGCACGTGGCGACGGGCCTCGGTGTAGCGGAGGTCGCGCATCATGTCGACGAGGTCGGTGAGCACGTCGGCCTCCATGGGCAGGAGCCACTCGTAGTCGCCGAGGGCGAACGACGCCACGGTGTTGGCGAGGACGCCCTTGTACGCCGAGCCCTTCTTGCCGTGCTCGATGAGCATCTCGCGGCGCTCGGCCTCGGGCAGGAGGTACCACTCGTAGCTGCGTACGAAGGGGTACAGGCACAGCCACTGCTGCGCCTGGATACCGCGGAGGAAGCCGGGCACGTGCGAGCGGTTGAACTCCGCGTCGCGGTGCACGCCCATCGCGTTCCAGGTGGGGAGAAGGTTCTTGAGCAGGTCGGTGCGGCGGAGGCGCCGCAGGTCGCGCTGAAGGGCCTGCGGGTCTTCGCCGTACAACCAGACCATGAGGTCGGCGTCGGCGCGCAGGCCGCTCACGTCGTAGAAACCGCGCACGGTGACGCCGTCGGCCTCGATGAGCGAGACGAGATCGGCCAGTTCGGTCGCGTCGGTGGCGGTGACCGCGTTTTCGGGATCGCGGCGGAAAACCGCCCACAACGTGTACACAGAGGAGGAGCTGTCGTCGGACATACTCCCAGTCTCGTCCGGTCGGGGCGGCGGTCCAAACCGGTTGACTCGCCGACGAACCACCGCCACGTGCGCAAGCCGCTTCCCCGTTGGTACTGTGCGACGACGGCGTCGGGGTACGCCCTTCGAGAGGCCTGCCGATGTGGTTGTACGACCTCCCCATGTATCTGGGGCTGCCGCTGTTCATCGTCCTTGTCGTGGGAGGTTCGTGCGCGATCCTGCTGGCCCTGCGGAGGTGGGTACGCCGGGCAGCACCGCGCGGTGAGGAGTGGGACCGCGTGCTCAGCTACGCGGTAGGCGTCTACGGCGTCTTCTACGGCGTGACCCTCGCGCTCATCGCCACGGCGGCCTACGGCAACTTCACCGAGGTCGACGGCGTCGTGCTCGAGGAGTCGTCGTCGCTCGCCTCGCTGTACCGCACCGCGGCGCTGCTCCCCGACCCGCAAGGCGACGAATTGCAGGCCCAGATCACCCAGTACGCCCGCAACGTCATCGACCTGGACTGGCCCCGACAGCGGCGTCTGGAGATTCCCGCCGAGACGGATGCCAATGTCTCGGCCATGCAGCGGGCGATCGGCGCCGTGCAGCCGACGACGGCCGCCGAGACCCTCTACGTGCAGCAGTCCCTCGATCAGTTCCAGCTGCTGGTGGAGAACCGCCGCGACCGCATCGCGCTCACCCACCTCGCGCTGCCGAGTGTGCTGTGGATCGTGCTGGGCGTAGGTGCGGTGCTCAACGCGATCTTCCTCGGCCTGATCGAGGTGCGAAACCTCCGGGTGCACCTGCTGATGTCCAGCATGCTCGCGCTGTTCGTGGCCCTGTTGCTGTACGCGATCGCCGGATTCGACCACGCCTACGCGGGCCCGATCGCCGTGACACCCGAGTACTTCGAAGATCTGTTGAAGGGGCTCTTCGCGAACGAACCGTAGGCGGGGCCGTGCGTCGGGTAACCGGTGGGTTGCCGGGGTCACGGCATCCGGTCGTGAACCGTCCCGCGGAGACCACGGCCGACACACCGCGGGACCGCCCCTCGTACCGGCGCGTCGCGGACGAAGTCCGCAGGACGGCCGGGCCCGGGTAGCCCCTGGGTTGCCGGGGTCACGGCATCCGGTCGTGAACCGTCCCGCGGAGACCACGGCCGACACACCGCGGGACCGCCCCTCGTACCGGCACGTCGCGGACGAAGTCCGCAGGACGGCCGGGCTCGGGTAGCCCCTGGGTTGCCGGGGTCACGGCATCCGGTCGTGAACCATCCCGCGGAGACCACGGCCGACACACCGCGGGACCGCCCCTCGTACCGGCGCGTCGCGGACGAAGTCCGCAGGACGGCCACGCCCGGGCCCCCGGAATCACGAAGCGGCCCGCCCTCCCGGAGGGAGACGGGCCGCTTCGGACGATCTCAGCGCGTGTAGGCGCGGACGATGCCCCAGACGGCCAGGCCGACCAGAGCGGCGACGCCCGCGACGGCGGCGGCCGCGGCACCGGGGTTCTGCTGAGCCTTCTCGCGAACCTCCTGCACCTTGCGCTCGACGGCCTCGCTCGCGCGACGCGGGGCGTTGGCCTTGACCTCGATGGCCGCGAGGGCGGCTTTGAGCTCGGCGCGGGCCGACTGCACCGGGTCGGTGATGCCGAGGGGCACCGCGGTACGCGGAACGGGGACGGGACGATCAATACTCATCGCGGGCCTCCTTCACGATTCGGACGTCTTCGGCGATGGCCTTGCCGGGGTTCTCGCGCTTCGAGAGCTTCTTGAAGCGCAGGTAGCCCAGAAGGGCGAGGATCGCGGTGACGACGATCATCACGCCGAAGACGACGAGCGCCGACAGCCAGACGGGCCACCACGACGACAGCCCCGCGATCACGAACGCGAAGAAGACCGGAACGGCCCAGAAGACGACGATCAGGGCGCCGACGAACCATCCGGCGCCGATCCCGGCGTCTTTCGCCGTGCGCTGCGCCCACGCCTTCGCGCCGTTGATCTCGGCGACGACGAGGTTACGCACCAACTCGGGGATGTCGCCGATGAGGGTGAACAGACTGTCGTCGGAACGATCGCGGAATCCGCGCGGAGTGGTCATGCGTCAGCTCCCGGACGAGGTGGAGCCGCTCTTGGCCGCCTGCGCGCGCGTGGTGGCCGCCTTCTCCGCCTGCTTGGCGTCGTCGACGGAATCCTCGACGACATCGGCCACTTCGTGGGCCGACTGCTTCGCGGCGCGTCCCGCGCGCTCGGCGCGCTCCTGCACGGTGCCGGAACCGGACGCCGCGCCGGTGACCGACTTCGCGCCCTTCCACACCACGCCGGGGACGGACTTGAGAGCGGAGACGCCGAACGCCTTCACCTTCTCGACCTGTCCTTGGACGACGGGCTGGTCCCAGACCTTGCCGGCCTGAGTCTTGATCTGCTCGTACCGGTCGCGGCCTGCGCGTGCACCGAGCACGTAGCCCGCCACGAGTCCGACGACGAGTGCTGCTTTGCCCCTCATGGGGTCTCCTCACGCTCGATCCAGTGCTGGTCGAATCTCACAGTAGTCACGTATGCCGCGATCGGCATCCACCCTTGACAGGCGGCGCGGCATGGTCGAGTGGCGATCGCGTCAGGTGGACCAGAGCGCGTCGCTGCGCACGCGGTCGGCCTCGTCGCGGGCATCGGGGATGACCTGGGCGAGGCCCGTACCCGAGATCCACGCACCGGTGGCCCCCAGTCCGGGCACCGCGCGCACGGCGCCCCGCGCGGCAGCGGTCTCGGCCGCCCGTCCGATGGTCGCGGCGGGCTGCGACTGCACGTAGCGCACCCGATGGGCATCGCGCAGAGCGGATGCCGACAACTCGACGCCGAGCATCGCCGAGGCCTCCGACAGTGCCAGGGCTGCGGCCGCTTCGTCGTCGAGGGCCGCGGTCGCGGGCTCTTCGCCCTGTGCTCCGAACGAGACGCGCACGACGTGGATGCCGGGCTCAGCGGCATCCCGAACCCAATCCCACTTCGCCGTGGAGTGCGTGAGCGCTTTGGCGACGTGGCTTCCGGGAACGGTGAGGACGCCCGTTCCGCGCGGAGCCGGGTCGAGCGCGGGGGCATGGACGACCAGGGTGACCACCTCGACGACGGGGGCGACCGGGTCGCCCACCTCGAGGCCTGGAACGACGGGCGCCAGCAGTTCGCGCGCGGGCCCCTCGGGAAGGGCGACGATCACGGCCCGGGCCGCCAGCGGCTCGTCGTCGGCGGAGGTCGCGACCGTCCAGCCGTCGTCGGTCTTGGTCAGCGCACGGGCGGAGACCCCGGTGCGCAGCTCGACGCCGTTCTCGCGCAGGCCCGCGACGAGAGCGTCGACCAGGCGGGACATGCCTCCCGCGATCCCCTCGACAGCGCCACCCGGGGCGGCGGGTTTCGCGACACCGCCCGACACGATGGGGACGTCGGAAGCCGGAGCATCGGCGGGCCGCGCGGCGGCACGGCTCGCACGGAGATCGGCGACCGCGCCCGTGAGCGACCCGGTCCGCGTCAGTGCAGCGTTCAGTCCCGGGGCCGCCAGGTCGATGTCGATGTCGTCGGGGCGGGCCGAATAGACCCCGCTCGTGACCGGCGCGACCAGGCGGTCGAGCACGCGGGCACCCAAGCGCGATCGCACGAGCTTGCCGAGGCTGTGCGCGTGACCGATCGTCAGCGGGGGACGGAGCCGATCCAGGTACGCGCGCCACGAACCCGACCAGCCGATGACGCGTCGCACGTCGGGGGCGAAGGGGTTGTCCGGGATGCCGAGCACCCCGCCCTTCGGAAGCGGGGCCGCCCCGACTCCCGGCACACCGGCGACCCACGCGCCCGCGGGATTGGGCGAAACGATGTCGTCGGACAGGTCGAGCTCGTCGAGGAGCTTTCGCACGATGCCGCCGCGTGTCGCGAAGCTCTCGGCGCCGACGTCCAGCGTCATCCCGCCGACCTCGGCGGTGCGCAGGACCCCGCCGAAGACCTCGGAGGCCTCGAGGACGGTGACCTGCAGGCCGACCTTCGCGCACTCGCGCGCTGCGACGAGACCCGAGACGCCACCGCCGACGACGATGATCCGTGTCTCGTGGGCGTGCCGGACGAGGCGATCGAGGGGCTCGCTCACGCGTCTTCGCCGTGTGCGCGGGCGACGATGCGGGTCAGCACCTCGGGGTCGGTGTCGGGCGGCACGCCGTGACCGAGGTTGAGGATGTGCGCGCGCGCCGCACGACCGCGGGCGAGGACGTCGTCGACATGGGCGGCGAGCACCGGCCACGGAGCCCCCAGCAACGCCGGGTCGAGATTGCCCTGCAGCGTGACGTCGGGGCCCACGATGGCTGCCGCCTCATCGAGCGGCATCCGCCAGTCGACACCCACCGCGTCGGCGAGACCGCCCAGGCGCATGTCGTCGAGGAAGGCACCGGTGCCGACGCCGAAGTGGATGCGGGGCACCTCGATGCCCTCGAGTGCCGCACGCGAGTGCGGGGCGATGAACTCCCGGAAGGTGGCGGGCGACAGCGACCCCGCCCACGAGTCGAAGAGCTGCACGGCCTGCGCGCCGCCGGCGATCTGCGCGTCGAGGAAGGAGCGCGAGACCTTCGACAGCCAGCCGGCCAGGCGGTGCCACGACTCGGGGTCGGCGTGCATCATGCCGCGGGCGCGCAGGTGTTCCTTGCTCGGCCCACCCTCGACGAGGTACGCAGCGAGGGTGAAGGGAGCACCGGCGAAGCCGATGAGAGGAACCGCGTCGTCGAGTTCGGCGGTCACGCGGCGGGCGGCTTCGCGGACCGGCTCGGCCGCGGCGGCGACCTCGTCGGGGTCGATCGCGGTGATCCGCGCCACGTCGTCGGCGGTGCGCACGGGGTCGGCGAACACTGGACCGCGACCCGGCTCGATCACGACGTCGATGCCGGCCAGACGCAGGGGCACGACGATGTCGCTGAAGAAGATGGCCGCGTCGACGTTGTGACGGCGGATGGGCTGGAGGGTGATCTCCGCCGCGAGGTCGGGGGTCAGACACGCGTCGAGCATGCGGGTTCCCACGCGGAGCTCCCGGTATTCGGGCAGCGAGCGCCCCGCCTGACGCATGAACCACACCGGCTGCCGCTCGGGACGGTCGCCACGGAGGGCACGGAGCAGGGGCGCGTCGAGGGAGGCCATGGCATCCATCCTTCCACCCGCGCCTGGACAACACGGGGGATGCCTTGACGTCGAGAGGCCGCCCGGAATACCCCGAGGAACGCGGGCGTAGAATATCTTCGTGCTGCTGTGCGTCAGCGCGAGTCACAAGACCGCGTCCTTCGATCTCCTCGAGCGGCTCAGCGTACCCGCGACACCCGTCGCTCCCTTGATCGCCGAGCACGACGAGTGCGTCCAGGGCGCCGTCGTCGTCGCGACCTGCAACCGCTTCGAGGCGTACGTCGACATGGACGAGCCCGTCACCGCGGCGGTCGCCCTCGGCATCGAGGCGACTCTCGCGGCGATCGAGTCCGCGACCGGCGTTCCGGCCAGCGAGCTCGAGGGCTCCTACACCGTCCTCGGTGGCAGCGATGTGGCCGAGCATCTGTTCTCGGTGGCATCCGGGCTCGAATCCGTCGTCGTCGGCGAGGGCGAGATCGCCGGTCAGGTGCGACGCGCTCTCAACGAATCGCGTCAGCTCGGCACCACCTCCGCCGAACTCGAGCGCCTGTTCCAGCGGGCGTCCGAAGCCCAGCGCGGTGTGAAGAACTCCACCGCGATCGGCCGTGCCGGACGCTCCCTGGTACGCCTGGGCCTCGAACTCGCCGACAGTCGCATCGCCGACTGGTC
The DNA here is from genome assembly GCF_031453395.1 of Microbacterium sp. SORGH_AS_0454. NCBI lineage: Bacteria > Bacillati > Actinomycetota > Actinomycetes > Micrococcales > Microbacteriaceae > Microbacterium > Microbacterium sp. SORGH_AS_0454. The sequence goes on from NZ_JAVIYS010000001.1 coordinate 1,081,789, forward strand.
GACCCAGCGGGTGCTGCTCGTGGGCACCGGCGCGTACGCGGCTGCCACCGTCGCCGCCCTGCGCGATCAGGGCGCCGAAGACATCTCGGTGTACTCGCCTTCCGGCCGGGCCGCGAAGTTCTCGATCAAGCACGGCCTGCGGGCGGTCTCGGCAGAGACCTTCCCGAGCGCGGTCGCCCACGCCGACCTCGTGATCACCTGCACCACCAGCGAGAACCACGTACTGAGCGCCGCCACTTTCGCCGCGGGTCGGGGGGCCTACGCGACCGCCGTCGACGGCGCCGCGGGCGTGTGCCCCGTCGATCACACGGCGCGCCGCCTCGTCATCGACCTCGGCCTCCCCCGCAACGTCGACCCCGATGTCGCCACCGTCCCGGGCGTCGACCTGCTCGACCTCGAGACGATCCGCCTGCACGCCCCACTCGAAGAGCTTCAGGCGACCGACGCGGCACGCGATCTCGTGCGCGACGCGGCCCGCCGCTTCGCCTCGGTCGGCGAGCGCAAGAACATCACCCCCGCCGTCGTGGCCCTGCGCGCGCACGTCTTCGGCGTGCTCGACGCCGAGGTCGCCCGCGTGCGCGCCCGCGGCGACGAGGGCGGTCAGACCGAGCAGGCGCTTCGTCACCTCGTCGGCGTGCTGCTGCACACCCCGACCACCCGGGCGCACGAACTCGCTGAGACCGGCCGCGCCGACGAGTACATCGACGCTCTTTCGGCGCTGTTCGGCATCGAGGTCGCCGACCCCGCGGCCGCCGAGCGTCGCGACATCGCCGACGCGGGCTGAGGGCCCTCCCGCCCCTCATCGCGCCGCGGTCCTCGGTGCGGGGAGCGGGTGTCCGCGCCGGCTGCGGCGGAGCCGGATCCCTCGTCGAAACGCGCGCGTCGGGCAGGATGGATGCCGTGAGCACACCGGCATCCGAGGTCTATGTCGTCGCGGGAGAACGTCGGCGCGGGAATGCTCCGCGGTGGGCGGCGACGCTCGTGTTGGGGCTGCTGCAGATCGAGGAAGACGCGCCGTCCGTGTCGGAGACGGTGATCCGCCGGGCCGACGGGTCACTCGTGAAGCGGCTGAAACCGGGCAGCGTCTCGCACTTCGAGAAACAGATCTCCGAGGTCACCGCCGACCTCGCTTCGATGGATGCCGTGCCCTTCGCGCGGAAATGGATCGCCGAGCCCGACGCAGCCGCGGCGGGCGACGAAACGGCATCCGGCTGACGTAGCGGTGGCGACCTGACGCCGACTCGGGAGCGAGATGCGCTCTCGCCCGCCCGCGTCGAGACGCGCGAGAATGAGCATATGAGCCTGCGCATCACCGACGACCCCGCCGCCGACGAACTGCTGTCGAGTAACCCGCTCGCTCTGCTGATCGGCATGCTGCTCGACCAGCAGGTTACTTAACCATGATGCGCAGACGTTTGCGACGCTACCAAGCAAGCGCAGACATCGCCGATAAAATGGGACGCAGGTGGGGAACTCAGTAAAGCCACCCGAGCGACCAGCTCGCTGAGGGCGCGATGGCAGGTTCGGGATAAGACCGACGCCACGATCGCATAGAGACTTACACCCCTCGGAACTAGGCGCGGCGATTAGCCGAGTGCTTGCCACTGCCCCGGCCCTCATTGTCGAACAGCGTCAGCAGCTCGGCCGGATCCTCGGAAGCGTCCGGTGAGGGGCGCGTACGCGCAGTTGCGGCGGCCGCCTCCGGCGCGCGGATTTCTCCCCGCCCTCCCGGGCAGCGCGCTCGCATCAAAGCGCAGGAACTGCGGCTGGCCAAGCCTTGCGTCTGGAAGTACTGACCTCGACCGTTATTGCTTCGCTCGATGGCGGCGCCGCCGATACCAGGGCGGTTTTTGTCTAGCGGTATTGGTCCGGCCAGGTGGTCGAGACTGGTGAACACAGGGCCCCGGTGCGGAGAACGCGGACTTTCCGCACGCGAGTCTCCCGCACGTCCCGGTTCGAGCCGGGTACGAGCAGCCGACGCTGGAGCTATCGATCAGACCCGGGCCGTGCCGTCTTCGTTGGCGGCTACGGAGCACGCCTCGCCGGGCAGCGTCGCGAGAAGCTCGAGTGGGCTTGAGACCAGCGAGCTCCCTGTCACCGACCCGCTGCTCGGGGCCGCCTCCCCGCCAGCCGCCCCGAGAGGTGGTGGATCACTCAATGAGCAAGTGAAACTCCTTGTCGCGACCTTTTCAGCGCACCCTTGGCTGAGCGGGCCGATCACGGTCCTCCCGTCGATTCAAGGTCCGGCGGATTGCGTCTCGCGGCCAACTGCCGAAGCGGCCCCCCGCGGGCCGGCCGCTTCCCTAGAGGCGCGATGGAAACTCGCGATGATGGCGATCATCTCTTCGAGCTCGAACGATGTGATGCGTGGAGCGACAACAGCATCGGCAGAACCTGCCAGGCTGCTATTGAAAAACAGCCCGTCACCGAGGACTTCGACGATACGTGCGAGAGGCGCATCTGCGAGCACGTCTTCAAGAGTTTGACGCCACTCTCGTACGACTCGATCCAGCGCGGGACGTGCGCGGGGGTGCTTACCGGACTGATCTAGACGGGTTACGGCCGTCAGGGCGAGATCTAGAGGAGTACCCGTCGCGATCGCGTCACGGAGAAAATACGCTATTGGGCCCTCCTTCGCCGTACGAATACGATCACAGTGATCTCTGTTGAGGTCGTCGAGGCTCTCAATGAGTGCCTCGACGAGTGCATCGCGCGTGGGGAAGTAGTAGAAGAGTCCGCCCTTTGACACGCCAGCGCGAGCCGCAGTGGTCGTGATCGTGGCTGAGCGTTCGCCCGATTCGACCACGATGTCACGGAACGCTTGCAGGATCGCGTCCCGCGTCCTTAAGTCACTGGGCATGAGCTAATCGTAGTCTCTGTTCGTCCACATACGGGACGTCCGGTACAGTACCGGCTTGTGGAAACGACTGAACTTGCGCCTGCCCCAGCCGGCAGGCGTGCATGGGCAGGGCTGGCGGTCTTGATGCTGCCGGTGCTGTTGGTGACAATTGACAACACGGTGCTGAACTTCGCGCTGCCTTCGATTGCAGCCGAGCTTCAGCCGGGGCCGGCAATGCAGCTCTGGCTGATAGACGCGTACCCGTTGGTACTGTGCTCCCTCTTAGTTGCCGGCGGCAATTTCGGCGACCGCTTCGGCCGTCGTCGCACTTTGATGATCGGGCTGACAGGCTTCGCGATCGCGTCGCTCGGCGCAGCCCTCGCCCCGACCGCAGAGCTCTTGCTGGTTGGACGCGTGCTCACAGGAGTCTTCGGTGCCGTCATCCTGCCCGCGACGCACTCCCTGCTGCGCAACATGTTTCATGTCCGTGCTGAGCGCCGGCTGGCCATCGCGATCTGGTCGACCGGCTTCGCAGCTGGAGCAGCTATCGGTCCAATTCTTGGCGGCTGGCTCGTGAGCATCGCCGGCTGGCCGGCGGTGTTCTTGATCGCGGTGCCGTTCGCGGTCGTTCTCCTCCCGGCGGCGCCGCTGCTCGTCAGCGAATCCCGCGACCCCGAACCCGGTCCTTTAGACAGCTTGTCGATCCTGCTGTCGGCCCTGACGCTTGCGCCTCTCGTAGCTGCCATAAAGCATGCCGCCGACGGTGGGCCGGATGCTCTGTCAGGGGCGCTGGCAGTTATTGGTATCGCCGCCGGGGCACTGTTCGTCCGGCGGATGCTTACGGTTACTAATCCAATGCTCGACCTTCGGCTGCTCCGTAGGAGCGGGTTCACCGGCCCGATCCTGGTGAACCTCGTCAGCATCGCATCGCTCACGGGTTTCCTGTTCTTCGCTGCGCAGCATCTGCAGCTGGTTGCGCGGCTGTCTGCCTTGGAGGCAGCTTGGCTGCTGGCTCCTGGTGCGCTCGCGAATATCATCGCCGGTCTCGCTGTCGTCAAGCTGGTCAAGGTCATGCGGCCGTCGACGGCCATTGCCGCAGGCCTCCTATGCTCGGCGGCCGCATACTTGCTTACGGCGATCACCAGCGGGAGCCCTGTCGTCGCCGCGATCTGCCTGGCCTACATCCTGATCGGTATCGGTGTTGGATCCGCCGAGACGCTCGCTGGTGACATGCTGATGGCCAATATCGCGCCCGATAAGGCCGGGGCAGCATCTGCCATGTCCGAGACCGCGTACGAGCTTGGCACAGTGCTCGGCGTCACCGTCTTCGGAGGAATTCTGACAGCCACCTATCGAAGTGCTCTCGTCCTGCCAGACGGTTTGACGCAGGTGCAGGCAGACGCCGCACGAGCGACGCTCTCGGGCGCCCATGCGACAGCGGGCGCTCTGCCGGCAACGACCGCGGACGCCCTCATGACTGCAGCGGGGGCAGCGTTCGATTCCGGCGTCCTGACGACCTCGACGATCGGCGCCGTTCTCATGGCCGCCGCAGCCACGCTCGCCCTCACGACGCTTCGTCGTGAGACAGCCTGATGATATCCGCGCCCCTGGAAGGCAAACACATGACCGATCTCACCTGTACCCGCCGCGTGCATTTCTCCGCTGGTCATCGCGTGATGAACCATGAGTCCAAGTGCGCGACCGTCCACGGGCACAACTACTATGCGTCCATCCAAGCGCAGGCAAGCGTGCTCGACGACATCGGCCGCGTAATCGACTTCTCTGTCTTGAAGGACCGTGTCGGTGGCTGGATCGATGAACACTGGGACCACAACTTCCTCGTGTGGGAGCGCGACACCGAGGTGGTTTCGGCGTTGCTATCGCTGCCCCGAAAAAAGGAACCCTTCTTGTGTCCGTTCAACCCGACCGCTGAGGAGATGGCGCGCTACCTCCTGGACCACGTCTGCCCAGAGGTATTGAGCGGCACCGGAGTTCAAATTCAAAGCGTAACCGTGTACGAGACGGACAACTGCTCCGCGACCGCTCGGCGAGCCGGAGAAGGAGAGCGCTTTGTCAACTGACGCCATCTCGGGAGCCCTGGTCGCGGCGACGAGCGAGTCGGGGTACCCCCACCTAGTCAATTCGTTGAGCGATGACGAGAAGATCGCGAGGATCGAGCATCACTTCGCTCAGATCATGACGACGCTGGGGCTGGACATCGACCATGACTCCCTCCAGCGTTCTCCCCACCGTTACGCGAAGATGCTGGTGAACGAGCTGTTCTCGGGACTGAGCGGTGAGAAGTTCCCGCGCATCACAACCCAGGAGAATTCGTTTGGATACGACCAGCCCCTGATCGAGACCAACATCGCGATCCACAGCGTCTGCGAGCATCACTTCGTACCGATCGTGGGGTATTGCCACATCGCGTACATTCCGGGAGAGCACGTCATCGGACTCTCCAAGCTCAATCGCATCGCGGAGTACTACGCTCGTCGTCCGCAGGTGCAGGAGCGACTCACCTGCCAGATCCGGGCGACGCTGTCTCAGGTCCTAGAAACCGAGAACGTCGCTGTCGTGATTGACGCTTTGCATTTCTGCGTGCGTATGCGAGGCATCCAGGACCGGGACGCGCTTACGCGAACGGTGGACCTCGGTGGAAGGTTCCGGGCTGGCGAGGAGCGGCGCGATTTCTTTGCCTCGCTGACCAAGCTGTCGGAGGTGAATATCTAATGCGTAACGCCGGGGATGCGATTGCGTGGGATGTCCGCGCTGAGGAGTTCAACGACGGCGGCCATCTCACTCGCCTGATCGAGGAGTACAGGACCGAGTCGTTCACTCAGTTGATCGAGATGGAGTGCGAACGTAACACTCCGTTTCTGGTCGAGTGGGAACGTCAAATTCGGTCTCGGCCTGGCGCTGACCCTCAATGGACTCCAGGTCTCGTCGAGCTATTTCGTGAGACCCCGGCTCTGAGCGGAGTCCTCTACGTCTCGCAAAACCATGTCGTATCAGAAACGCTTTTCGCTGACGCGCCTGACGAGAAAGCGCACCTCACGGACCGTCCACTGCACCCTGCGGCTCAAAACGGACTCTCGGATGCTGACGCTCTCACCTTCTCGTTTCCTCGACTGTACGACATCGAAGGCTTCGGGAACGCGTGGGGATTCATGCGGATCGAGCGCCAAGACGATCAGGGCAACGGAGCGGGTGTGCTCCTGAGCGTCACGACGATCGACTCCGAGGTGATGGAGCTGCTTCGTGACCAGAACCGCAGAGACGTACTGTCGATGTACAACCGTGCCTGGGATGGGGCCATACACGATTATCTTCATCATGTAGCCCTGTACACGAACCCCTCATTCGGGATCGGGAAGATCTCGCCGATGTCGCTGAGCGGGTTACACCATGGTGTGGACGCGTGGGGCGAAGACATGCACAGCACATTCAACTATGAGTACTGGGCGCATCGCACACACCGCGCAATCACCACCGTTCTTTTCGACGACGAAGCCCGCGAGCAAGTCATCGCGAACGGGGTCCGATATTTCCGAGAGGTTCGCGCGTTCGCCGAAGATCTCCTGAAGTATCACAATCCTCACTACGTCCAGCGAGTCGTCGACTATCTCGCATGCATCTACCTCTGGCCGTTGAACGTTCTTCTGAGCCCGCTCGACGAGCTCTTCGATCAGCTCGCCGGAACTCTCGACGATCTTCAGGTAGACCCGGCTGCAGACATCAGCACGCTCGTCTCACGTGTTGCCGGCGATATGGTCGCTGAGGCGGAGCAGGCTGACCCCCCAAGAGCAGGGGCACTGATGGGGGTTGCGCGAATTTTAAGCGCGCGGGACAAGGAGCAGCATGGGTGGTCGGATGTTCTCCGACTCAAGGCCAACTGGGCCACGCAACGTGGATACTACGAGGGATGGTTCCACGAGATCCCCGTCATGTATCAAGGGCGTCCTACTCGATTGCATGACCCCGCCGAGGAAATCATCCGCCGTGTCATCGAGACGCGACTAGCATACGAATCGGTCCGTACAACCAGCGGCGGTTACGAGTTACGCGGTATCAGTCGCCAAGGACCCGAACTTTCAGCCGTCTGAGGGCAGATACATCCACGCTCGTGACCCGTCTGCCAGGACGACAACACCTCGCTGGTACTCGGGAGCCTCGAATTCGTCCGCCAGCTCTATCTGTGCCGGCGATAGTCGTACGACGAACCCGTCGACGACGGAGTCCTGGTCGGCTGTTGGCACGGCAACGGATCGAAACGGCTCCCGGTCAGTCGGAAGTAGCTCCTCCGCAGGAATTGGCACCCGCTCCAGTCTGAACCCGCGAACCCTCGCTGGCTCGACGGCAACAAGCTCTTCGAAAAGCGACCGCTGAAACTCGGGACGAGCGAGCGCGCCGTAGGAAAATACCGGAAGCTCTGTCTGTGAGTGCATGAGCGAACTATGCCAGATCGAGATTTGGCCGAGGCGACACCGTATTGGTCGATGCGGTCGTCCTACGTTCACACGAAGCGTGAGCGTCACGGCCTGCGCGTGGACCGCGCCATCGAATCCGGGGGCGATCCAAACGATGCAGTCGGCGACGTCGGCCAGGAGCGTTCCTGCTGCGCACGATGCCGCGTCGCCGGAACTCATGAGGGTTCTCTCATACGGCTCGCCTTGGCCCCCGTCTCTGACTAGGTTGAAACGCTGTAAAGGTCCGGCCAGGGTCGGTCGGCCCGTGCGACCAGAGGTGGGGGGACCATGTCGACAGATGACGAGCAGCTCTTCGCGCTCCATGACGAGGTGACGCGCAAAGCGGACCAGATGAGGGTCGCACTGGGCGCCGACACCACAACCGTGACCGAGGACCCGCACCGTCAGATCGCCGTACGGTGGGCCGACGATATTCCCGAGATCGAGATCGGAACGTTCTGGCGCACGGCCATCGCCCCCGACGATCTCGCCACCGCGGTGCTCACGACGGTCGGCACCGCCGCCTCCGAACGGCTCGGCGCGTGGACGCAGGCCTTCGGCTCCGAGGCGCCGACGGTACCCACCCGCTCCACGCTGACCGCGACGCGCACCGGCGGAGAGATCGAACGCCTCATCGAAGACGCCGACGGCGACGCCCTGCACCGCAATGTCAACCGGTTCCTCGAGGACTACTCCGAGCGTCTGCGACAGAGCCTCGACATCGTGCGGGAGCGCGCCTCGCGGGCGACGACCGCGAGCGATCGCGAGGGCCACGTGCACGTGGTGCTCGGGCCGGGCGACGACCTGCGCGAACTCGAGTTCAACCGCGATTGGCTCCGCTCCGCCGACGGCGAGGAGGTGACCTCCGCTTTGCGCGCCGCCCTGGCGAACGCGCGCGCAGCTGCCCAGGACTACACCCCGCAGGGGCTGTTCGCGGGAACCCCGCTCGACGTCTACGCCACCGAGCTGGCCGACCCGGTCGAACTCGTCCGTATGCCGAGAGTCGTGTACATGAGCGTCGTGAACACGTCGAGGCCGCCAACCGCACAGAGCCAGATCGACGGCGTCGCCGAGCGCGCGACCGCCTGGCCCGGGTTCGCGAGCCAGTGAGCGCCGACGTGAGGACTGCGATTGCCCGCTCCGCCCTCTGGCGGGGCGTCGTCGCCGCCGTCCTCGTACCCATCACGCTCGTGATGCTGCTCGTCGCCCTCGACGTGTGGGTCGCCTCGGTCGGCGCGGCCTTCCTCGCCCTCCCGGGCAATCTGCTCGTCGCGGTGCTCTTCGCCGTCGTGGCGGCCCGTTCGTTCGTCCTCGCCCGCCGAGGTGCGCAGACCGAACGCGGCGCGTCCATCGATCGAGCGCTGGTCCTGGTCTCCCTGATCATCGGCGGCTTCATGCTGGTGCTGCCGGCCTGCACGGTGTTGGGCGACCCCGGCGGGATCGCCGTCGCGATCTACGCGGTGGTGATCACCGCCATCCTCGTCGTCCTCTGCCGCTCAAACTGGCGGACGCCGTCGTCGAGCGCCCCCCTCGCCTCGCACGGTCCGCTCATCTGACACCTCGGCTCCATCGGAGGGCGCGGGCAGGCTCCTGGCGTGAGCGCCAGAGGCACGGGGCTCAGCGGAGCGCGCGGATCGCCAGCGCCACCGCCTTCACCTCGCGGATGCGACGCTCGTACGTCGCCGCGATCACGATGAGGAGCACACCGGCGATGCCCAGCCACAGCCACCAGAGGCCGGAAGCACTCTCGTAGAGCGAGGTGATCCACGGCCAGAGCTGGGCGACGGCGTGGAGGACCAGCACGACTCCGCCCAGCAACACGGGAGCCTGCCAGCGGAACCGCGCGCCGACCAGCAACACTGCCAGGGCGACGACGCCGAGGGCGAGGATGCGCCACAGCGCGTTGCCGCCGGAGAAGTCGAACAGCAGTGAGGGGACCAGCAGAAGCGCCAGGCCGACGCCCAGCGCGGGCCAGGTGCGCAGCTCGGGACGCAGACGCAGCGTGCGGATGCCCTGGACGAGCAGCGCCGCGGCTAACGGCGCCGTGGCTGCTTCGACGGGGTCGGCGCTGCCGAGCACGAGCGCCACGAGCGCGAGGACGGCCGACAGACCGGTCGTCGTCCACAACACGATCGCACGGCTCCACCACAGCCCGAGGGCCAGGACGGCGACGAGGGTCGCGACCAGACGCAGCGGACCTTCTGCCGTCGCCGAGAGCCGAGCGGCGGTCAGTGCGACGGCAACGGCGGGGGCGGCGATCGCCAGAGCGGTGGGCACGGAGGCCGGAACGTCCGGACGCCGCAGACGCACGAGAACCGCGACTCCGACGAGCGGGAGCGTCGCCGCGAGCATCCATACGTCGAAGAGCGCGGCGGGGAGATCGTGCAGGGCACGGAGGGCCGCCGCGACCACCAGGCTCAGCGATGCGACCGCGATCGCCGGGGCCGCCAGCGGAGCGAGCGCGTCACGGAGCACGAGGAGGGCGACGGCCAACACGGCGATCGCTGCGATCGTGACGCCGATCGTGCGCACCAATGACGCGTCGGCGAGCACCGCTGAGGGCAGCAGGCCGACCGCCAGACCTCCTGCGGCGAACAGCACCGGGGCAGCGGCAACCGGGCGACGGCGGTCGACGACGGCGGCGGCGGCGGCGATCCACACGAGTGCGAGCGGGACGGTCGCCCACTCGATGGGCCGGACATCCGCGCCCACACCGACGAGGGCGACGAGGGCCGCCCCGGAGTGCGCGGTGATCGCGAGCGGCACCCCGACCAACGGGTGGCGCACACGCAGCGCCGTGACGCCGACCGCACCGAGCAGGACCACCGCGGCCACCAAGCGCACGATCGGACCGGCGTCGACGGCGACGAGCACGGTCGACCCGAGCGCGAGAAGCGCCGCGGCCGCCACGACGGTGTGCCGAGCCGACGGCGGTGCCCACTGCGCGGGACGTCGCGCGACCCCGACCGCCGCCGCACCGATCGCGACCGCGGCCACCAGAACGACGAGATCTGCGACACCGACGCCGCCTCGATCCGCGGAGTGGACGAGCTGCATGGCCGTGAGAAGCACGAGGGAGAGAGCCCCGGCGGCGCCCACGGCGACGGGGAGCTCGTCGGGAGTGCGGGGAGGGCGGATCCAGGCCCCGGCCATCAGCACGGCGACCGAGACGACGGCCACCACGAGGACGCGCGCGAGGTCGTCAGGGGCGGAGAGGGCGCTGGGGGCGAGCGCGACGGTGGTGCCCGCGGCAGCGATCACCGCGGGTCCCGCCACGGAACGGCCCGCGACCAGACGTCGAGCCCGTTCCTGACCGGCGGCGATGGCGAGGACCGCGACGCCGACGGGCACGGTGAAGAGCTCGACGGTGTCGGTCTGCTGCCAGACCAATCGCGTCCAGAGCGCGAGGGTGCCCAGGATGAGGGCGAGCCAGATGAGGTGTCGGCGCGGGCCGCGAGAGCGGAACAGACCGTCGCTGTCGGTCGCCCACAGCACGACGGTGACCGCCGCGAACAGCAGCGGGACCCACCGGACGCCCTGCGACGGGACGACGACGATCGACAGAGCGGCCACGAACGCCGTTCCGACATCGACACAGGACCGAGTGGACGGGTCGTCACCGAGGAAGCGCAGCGCCCCCGCGGCGATGACCAGGGCGATCGAGGCGTAGACGATCGCCGGCACAAGAGGCAGAGCGTCGATGAGTCGGAACCCGGAACCCGCCGCCCCCGCGACGAGCAGCGGCGTCATCAGCGCCGCGACAGGCCGCGCGACGCGCCACGACCGATACGGCGGAGTGAGGACCGCCGCCGACGCGCCCGCGGCGACCAGCGCCGACACGAGCATCCAGACCTCGGACGTGGTACCCATGCGGAACAGCAGCGCGGGGCCCGCGACCACCACGATCACCGCGAGGGCGGCGACCGCTCCGGCGCCTCGCTGAGCGTCGCCGAGACCGAATCGTCGAGCGAACGAAACCACGACAGCGACGAGAGACAGGGATGCCACCGCGAGCGCAACCGTCAGCGGGGTGGCGCCGTCGATGGCGACATCGGCGCCGGCGCGCAACGCCCCCGGAACGAGAAGGGCGCTTCCGGACAGGAACAACACGACCGCGACCGTGGACGGCACCCGGAGACTCGCATGCGCGCCGGCGACGGCCGCGAGCACGGCGGCGACCACGACGGTCGCCAGTCCCCACGCGAGCGGCGACGAGAACGACAGCAGCCATCCCGCCCCGAGGGCGAGGGAACCCCCGATCGCAGCGAGGGCGATGTCGCCGCGACGGCGACGCAGCACGATGACGGCGACCACGGCGAGCACCAGGTACCAGGCGACGACGAGGACCAGGACGCGCAGCTGTGGCCCCGCGAGCAGAGCGACACCCGCCGCAGCGATCAACGCGGGCGTCCGGCGATCCGCCCACGCCCCCGACAGGCGCCAGACCGCGGCGGCGAGACCGACGATCGCGGCGAGCGCGATTACCGCGGCGGTGCTGGTGGCATCCGGGATGCCGATGTCGAGCGCCGCACGATCGAACACGAGGGCTGCTCGTGAGAGGAGGGCACCGACGGCCGTCGACGCCGTGATGAGCGGGAGGATCGCGGCGACGCCCGCGGCGATCGCCGCCGCCAGGGATGCGACGACGACGGTCGTGCGACCCAGGCCGGCGCCGACGCGACGGGCAGCGGTGTCGAGAGCCAGCGCGATGGCCGAGGCGACGAGCACCGGCACCGTGACCGCCAGGGTGGCGTCCGCCGCGCGGACCACCGTGGCCGCGATGCCCACGCCGACGACGATCACCGCCGCCACAGCGGCCGTCGGCGCCAGGGTCGCATCACCTCGACGGGCGAACGCCCACGCATGGAGGGCGAGGACGAGGGCGAGCACGCCGCCCAGGACGGCCGGGGTGGCCGTGCTGCGCGGGTCGACGATGAGCGCGGCGGTCAGCGCGACGACCGTGCCGAGGCCCGCAAGGCCCCGGACGACGGCGATCTCGACGGCCAGCTTCGGGCGGGGTGCCCGCCCGAGGAGCGGCGCGAGGGGTGCCGCGAGGGCGACGAGCAGCAGGGTGAGCCCCCAGGCGTACCAGCCGAGGGCGGCGTCGCGCGTGAAGATCCCGGCGACGAGCATCGCGGGGCCGACGGCGAGGGCGACGACGGCGACGGAGAGCGGGGCGCGCAGGCGTGACAGGCGCGCCCACCCGACGAAGGCGGCACCCGCGACCACTGTCGTCGCGCCCCAGTACACGCTGGGTTCGAGGGAGGCCGCCCCGCCCAGATCGTTGGCGCGAACGGCCCAGACGTCGAGGGCGACGAAGGCGATCCCGAGCAGGGCGATGCCTTCGGCGGTGGCGCCGAGACCGCGCCGGCGAAGCAGCGACGCCGTGGCGATGATCGCCGCGGTGACGAGTCCGATGACGATCGAGCGCAGCACGAGGCCGCCGCTGATCCACGCGACGGTGAGGAAGAAGGCCGCCGCGACCGCGAGCAGGACCACGCCCACCGACAGGAGGAAGACCTGGACACTGGAGCGACGGGGCTTCGACGACTCCGCGGCGACGGGCGGGGTCGACAGGACCGGAGGGCCGCCGGCGAACGGGGGCGTGGCGGGGGGTGCGACGAGCGGTCCCGGAGCGATGGCGGGCACGGACGGCGGCGTGAACGTCTCGTCCGCGACCGTCACGGGGACGGAGGCGGGTAACGCGGGGATCGAGGCCGGTGCCGTGGGGACGGAGGCGGATGCCGCGGAGGCCGTCGTGACGGGGTCGCTCGCCGGCGTCACCACGGGAGGCGGCAGCACCGGGTGGAGCTTGGACGCGGGGGCAGCCGGCATCCGCTCCTGTTCTGCGCGAATAGCCTCGGCCTCGGCGCCGCGATGCACCCGCATGAGGACGTCGGCGCGCTCATCGACCAGGGCGACGATCCGCTGCGAGAGCTCGAGCACGCGCGCGGTGCGCCCATCGGAGAGGTTCAGGCCGCACGAGGCGCACGGCGAAACGGTGATCGCCGCGAAGCACGAAGGGCAGCGCGAGGTGTCGACGAGCGCGCCCGGCCCCGGCGGCCATGCGAACCCGGAAAGCTGTGCCCCACCGTCGACTTCCGTCATCGTGCCCCCTCGGCGTTGGTCGTCGACCAGGCTAGCGAAGTGCGGGGTCTCTGCCGGGGTTGTCCACGGCGGACCCTCCTCCCCAGGCGCACCACTTCCACCGGGCACATCATGAAGACGCACCCACCGCGTCGCGAGCCGCCGCGCGACCTAGGGTGGACACCGTGCGGGTGCGGTTCTTCGGCGGCTTGAGCGTCGACACGGGTGAGGGAGACGCCACCGTGCCCGGCCGCGGGCAGCAGTCGCTCCTGCTGCGCCTCGCCGTCGACGCCGGCACCACGGTGGGCTACCGGGCGCTGGCGGAGGACATCTGGGGCCTCGACACCCCCGACGATCCCCGCGCCGCTCTTCAATCCCTCGTCTCGCGTCTGCGTCGGACGCTCCCCGCCGGCGCGGTCTCATCGACCCCCGGCGGCTATCGACTCGACCTGCCGCGGACAGAGATCGACATCACGCGCTTCCAGGATCTCGTCGCTCAGGCTCGTGCCACGAGCGATGCCGCACCGGCGCGGGAAGCGTTGGCCCTGTGGAACGGTGAGGTGTGGACCCCGCACGACGGATTCGACTGGCTCGTCCGCGACCTGCTCGAGGACCGATCGCACGCCGAGCGGTTGGTCGCCGCCGCGCCCGCGCCCGCGACAGGGCCGTTCCCCGCTGCCGATGTCACGCCCGCGGCCCTCACCGCCCTCGTGGGTCGCGAGGTCGAGCTCGATGCCATCCGCGAACGTCTGACGACCGATCGTCTCGTCACCCTCATCGGTCCCGGCGGCGCGGGTAAGACCACCCTCGCCGTTGAGACGGCGCGCGCGGTCGCCGACTCGATCGTCGTCGAGCTCGCCCCGGCCGCCGCGGGAGACGTGTGGACGGCGATCGCGGGTGCCGTGGGTCGTCGCATCCGCCTGCCCGAATCGGCGGGCGCACCCCTGACCGCAGCCGAGCGCGTGGCCGAGGCCGTCACCGGTCGACGCGTCGTGATCGTGCTCGACAACTGCGAGCACGTCATCCACGAGGCTGCCGAGGCCGCCCTCGATCTGCTGCGCATGAGCCCGGGAGTGCGCGTGCTGACCACGAGTCGCGAACCGCTGGGCATCGCCGGCGAGGCATTCGTCGACCTCGGGCCGCTCCCCCCGGCGGACGCCGACGCGCTCTTCGCCCAGCGTGTGCGGTCGGCGCGGGGACGTGTCCCCGACGACGACGACGAGCGCGAGACCGCGCAGCGCATCGTGCGACGCCTGGACGGGCTGCCGCTGGCGATCGAGCTCGCCGCCGCGCGGTCGCGCACCCTGACCCTCACCGAGATCGACGAGGGCCTCGACGACCGTTTCGCGCTCCTGTCGAACGGGCCGCGGCTCAGCTCGCAGCGCCACCGCACCCTGCGTGCCCTCATCGACTGGAGCTGGGACACCCTCAGCGACGGCGAGCGCACCGCCCTGCAGGTCGCCGCGGTCTTCGCCGACGGGATCGGAGCGGCCGACGCTGCCCCCGTGGCTCGCGCCTTCGACAGGGATGCCGCCGAGTTCGACGCCCTCGTCGACCGCTCGCTGCTCGTCCGACGCGAGGGACGGTTCCGCATGCTCGAAACCGTGCGCGAGTACGGTCTCGAACGCCTGCGCGAGGACGGGAACGAGGTGCCGTTCCGCGCGCGGGCGGCCGCAGTCCTGACCCGTCTCGCCGCACAGCGCGAGCAGACCGTGCGCGGACCGGGGCTGCGAGCGGCCCTCGCCTGGTTCGACGCGAACGACGAGAACCTGGCCGCAGCACTACGCACCTACGTCGACTCGGGCGATCGGAGAGAGGGCATCCCGCTGCTGCGCAGCCTGCTGTGGCCCTGGGCGGTGCGCGAGCGCGGCGACGACCTGCGCCGCGCGGTCGGAGAGTTCGCCGACGCCGATGCCCCGCTCGACAGCGAGGCCCGGGTGGTGGTCGAGTCTCTCGCCCTCTTCTCCGCGTCGTTCCCCGAAGCCGGACGAACCGCGACAGTGACCCCCGAAGCATATGCGGTCCGCCGCGCCGAGCTCGAGGCGGCGGCGGCGGCGTACCCCTCCGAGGTGACGGCGCTGGTGGCCCCCCTCCTGCGGCTGGCTGCGACCGTGATTCTCGCCGGAGGCGGCGAGGGCGAGCGCACCTGGCACGTCGAGGTGACCGATGACGAGCTCGCCGAGGCTCCCCCGTGGTCGCGCGCGATTCTGCACGCCCTGCGCGCGGGAGCCGCCCAGAACTCCGGCGACATGGACGCACTCGGGGTCGAGAGCGCGAAGGCGTTGCAGATGTTCGAGATGATCGGCGACCCGTGGGGCACGGGTTTCGCCAGCCAGCTGCGCTCCGAATGGCTCGTGCTCGCCGACCGTCTCGACGAGGCACTCGCCGTCATCGACCGCTCCGGCGACGCGATCCGTGGCCTCACCTCCGCGCCGGATCTGCTTCAGCAGGAGGCTCAGGCGGTCGGCATCCTCCTCCGCCTCGGCCGCCTCGACCTCGCCCGGCGGCGGGCAGCCGACATCGATCGCGCGGCGGCGGCGGACGGATCCGTTCGCGCGCTGGGGCAGGCGCGCATGACCGCGGCCCAGATCGAGATCGCCGCCGGTGACGGCGACGCCGCCCTGCGCCAGATCGAGCGCATCGATCTGACCGGGCAACCCGGCATCCCGGATCAGTTCCTCGCGTGGATCGACGCGCAGCGGGCCCAGGCTCTGCTGCTCCTTGGGCGTTGCGACGAGGCCCGCGACGTCCTGCGCACGGGGCTCACGCGCGCCGCCGACTCGCGGGACCATCCCATCATCGCCATCGTCCTGCTCACGGTGGCGGGATGGAACGGGCGGCCGTCGACCGCCTCGACCGCGCCGAGGAGGCACTCGCCCGGGCGGACGCCGTCCGCGGAGGCTCCGACGAACGCGCCCCCTTCGCCGTGTGGGTGCGCGAGCGCATGACAGCGGGCGCCGAGGTGACCCCGGCGCCCGCTGTCGGCATCCGTCCCGCTCTTTCGAAGGTGGATGCCGAGACCCTTCTCGCGTTGCTCGACTAGGCCTTGCGCATGTAGGCGCGCACCGTGAGCGGGGCGAACACCGCCACGATCACCGCCGCACCGACGAGCGAGATGATCACGTCGGAGCCCGCCGTGCCGGTGTTGACGAGGTCGCGCACCGCGGTGACGAGGTGCGAGACGGGGTTCACGTCGACGAACCACTGCAGCCACGACGGCATGGTGTTCGAGGGCACGAACGCGTTCGACAGGAACGTCAGCGGGAACAGGATCAGCATCGAGATGCCCTGCACGCTCGACGCGCTGCGTGCGATGACGCCGAAGAACGCGAAGATCCAGCTGATCGCCCACGAGCAGGCGATGACGAGCAGGCCCGCGGCGACCACGGCCCAGATGCCGCCGGCCGGACGCAGACCCATGATGAAGCCCATCGTGAAGGTCAGCACGGTCGCGATCGCGTACCGCACCGTGTCGGCCAGCAGCGCCCCCGACAGCGGGGCGATACGAGCGATGGGAAGCGAGCGGAACCGGTCGAACACTCCCTTGTCCATGTCTTCGCGCAGCTGCGTGCCGGTGACGACCGAGGTCGTGATGACGGTCTGCACGAGGATGCCGGGGATGATGATCGGCAGGTAGCTCTGCACATCTCCGGCGATCGCGCCGCCGAAGATGTACGTGAACATCAGGGTGAACAGGATCGGCTGCACCGTGACGTCGATCAGCTGCTCGGGCGTGCGGCGGATCTTCAGAAGGCCGCGGCCGGCCATCGTGACGGTGTTCTGCAGGGTCTGCGCGAGGCTCGCGGTGCGGGGCAGGTCGCGGGTGGCGGTGAGGGCGCTCATGAGCGGGCTCCTTCCAGGTCGTCGGCGCTCTCGCGCGCGGCGGTGTCGTCGGTCGGCACACCGGTGCCGGTGAGGGTGAGGAAGACCTCGTCGAGGGTGGGCTGCTGGACGCTGAACTCGCTCAGGTGCAGCCCCTCCTCGCGGAACGCCACGAGCAGGTCGGTGACGCGGTCGGGGTCGGACATGGGCACCGTGAGGCGCGCGGCCTCGGGCGAGACGATGGCCGTGGCATCCAGCACTCGTCCGACGGTCGCTCGCGCGGCGTCGAGGTCGGAACCCGGCTTCAGTCGCAGCACGAGCGAGGCCTGGCCGACGGAGGCCTTGAGCTCGAGGGCCGTGCCCTCGGCGACGACGCGTCCGCGGTCGATGACGGCGATGCGATCGGCGAGCTGGTCGGCTTCGTCGAGGTACTGCGTGGTGAGCACGACGGTGGATCCGGATGCCACGAGCTGGCGGATCGTGTCCCACATCTGTCCGCGGGTGCGGGGGTCCAGGCCCGTGGTCGGCTCGTCGAGGAAGATCAGCGGCGGCTGGGCGATGAGGGATGCCGCGAGGTCGAGCCGACGACGCATGCCGCCGGAGAACTTCGCGAGCGGTCGAGATGCGGCCTCGGTGAGCCCGAACTCCTCGAGCAGCTCGCTCGCCTTGCGGCGCGCATCACCGCGGGACAGGCCCAGCAGGCGCCCGAAGATCATGAGGTTCTCGGTCGCGGAGAGCTTCTCGTCGACCGAGGCGAACTGCCCGGTCAGGCCGATGAGCTGGCGCACGACGTGCGGCTCGCGGGCGACGTCGTGGCCGAAGATCTCGGCGCGGCCGCCGTCGGGTCGCAGCAGCGTGGTGAGCATGCTGATGGTGGTGGTCTTGCCGGCGCCGTTGGGGCCGAGGACCCCGTAGACCGTGCCGGCTTCGACGACGAGATCGACGCCGTCGACGGCGCGGTTCGAGCCGAACGTCTTGACGAGCCCCTCGGCTCGTACGGCCGGAGTGCGGGTGGAGGAAGTGGTCATGACGACAGGATGCGCCGGAGGCTCTGCCGCACCGCTGTCACGACGGCGGGAGCGCTGTCACGGCGCTGTCACGACTACCCCGAGACGACGAGAGACCGGATGCCACGGCCTCGGGCCACGGCATCCGGTCTCTCGTTCTCGCGGGTCAGGCTCCGCGCAGGCGCTCAGCCAGGTATCCCTGAAGCGCGTCGAGGCCGATGCGCTCCTGGCCCATCGTGTCGCGGTCGCGCACGGTCACGGCATTGTCGTCGAGCGAGTCGAAGTCGACCGTGACGCAGAACGGCGTGCCGATCTCGTCCTGACGGCGGTAGCGGCGGCCGATGGCGCCGGCGTCGTCGAAGTCGATGTTCCAGCCGGCCGCGCGCAGGGTATCGGCGACCTCGCGGGCCAACGGCGACAGCCGCTCGTTGCGCGAGAGCGGCAGGACGGCGACCTTGACGGGCGCGAGACGCGGGTCGAGCTTGAGCACCGTGCGGGTGTCGGTGCCGCCCTTGGCGTTGGGCACCTCTTCTTCGCGGTAGGCGTCGACGAGGAAGGCCATCATCGCGCGCGTCAGACCGAACGAGGGCTCGATCACGTAGGGCGTGTACTTCTCGCCCGAGGCCTGGTCGAAGAAGGTGAGCGACTGGCCCGACGCCTCGGAGTGGCTCTTGAGGTCGTAGTCGGTGCGGTTGGCGACTCCCATGAGCTCGCCCCACTCCTTGCCCGGGAAGCCGAAGCGGTACTCGACGTCGATCGTGCCGGCGGAGTAGTGCGCGCGGTCGTCCTCGGGGACGTCGAAGCGCTTCATGTTCTCGGGGTCGATGCCCAGCTCGATGAACCAGTTCCAGCAGGCCTCGACCCAGTGCTCGAACCACTCGTTCGCCTCGGCCGGCGGGGTGAAGTACTCGATCTCCATCTGCTCGAACTCGCGCGTGCGGAAGATGAAGTTTCCGGGCGTGATCTCGTTGCGGAACGCCTTGCCGACCTGGCCGACGCCGAACGGGGGCTTGCGACGGGATGCCGTGAGCACGTTCGAGAAGTTCACGAAGATGCCCTGCGCCGTCTCGGGGCGCAGGAAGTACAGGCCCGACTCGTCGTCGACGACGCCGAGGTAGGTCTTGACCAGGCCCGAGAACGACTTCGGCTCGGTGTACTGGCCCTTGGTGCCGCAGTTGGGGCACGGGACGTCGGCGAGACCGTTCTCGGCCTTGCGGTTCTTACGCGCCTCGAAGTCCTCGATGATCGTGTCGGCGCGGAAGCGCTTGTGGCAGCTCAGGCACTCGACCAACGGGTCGGTGAAGGTGGCGACGTGACCCGAGGCCTCCCACACGCGCTTGGGCAGGATGATGCTGGAGTCGAGACCCACCATGTCGCCGCGGCCGCGGACGAAGGTCTGCCACCACTGGCGACGGATGTTCTCTTTCAGCTCCGTGCCGAGGGGGCCGTAGTCCCACGCGGAACGCGAACCGCCGTAGATCTCACCGGCCTGGAAGACGAACCCCCGATGGCGGGCGAGGGCGATGACCTTATCGAGGCGGGATTGTTCGGCCACGGTGGCTCCAATGGTCGGGAAAGCTGTGGGGTGCGCGAGCGCGCGGCATCCAGTTTATCGAAGCGGCTCGGGCTCTTCCGGCCCGCCGGTCAGCGCCCGATCGCGCTCCGCCCGCCAGCTCCGCAGGTACGGCATCGCGGTGTTCGCCGCATGGGCGCCGCGGGTGGCGCGCGCTGCGGCGGCCAGGGCCGCGGGGCTCTCGGCCAGCGTCGACGGCATGTGTGCGATCGGGTAGGGGAAGCGGTTGCGGAACATGTCCATCCACAGCAGCACCAGATCGCCGTCGTGCGCCAGAGTCGCTCGGGTGCGGGAGCCGCGCTCGTGCCGCTCGATCGACCATCCGCCGCGGTGGACCGTCGCCCGATAGTCGGGATCGCCGCCCCATCCCCAACTCCCCCACCCGTACCGCGGAGTGAACGCGCCGAGCGGGGCGAGAGCAGCGGCGAGGGTCTTCGGGGTCCAGGGCGCGGGGAAGAACGTCGACAGGCTCACGCCGAGAGCGAGCGGCGACAACAGCGCAGACACCTCGGCATCGTCCCGCGGCATCTCGGCGGCGAGGGCGGCGAGCAGCGCGACGGTCGTGGGCGCCGGCTCTCCCTCGTCGAGCAGGGCGACGAACGTCTGCAACGACAGCACGTACGACCGGTGCGCCGCGGCATCTCGGAACGGGGGAAGGGGGATGCCGTCGACCGCCGGACGACCCCACGGGACGTCCTCGCCAGAGGTCTCGCTGAGCCCCTCACGGCCCGGCCGGGCGCCCCGGATCATCGCGTGATCCGCTCGCGCCGCACCGTGAACCGCTCCAGCGCCGCGGTGTCGATCTCGACGCCCACGCCCGGCCCGGTCGGCACGCGCATATATCCGTCGTCGAGTACGGCCGGTTCGGTGACGATGTCGCGATCGTAGAAGCGGGCGGATGCCGAGATGTCACCCGGCAGCGTGAAGCCCGGCAGCGCGGCCAGGGCGGCGTTGGCGGCGCGGCCGATCCCCGTCTCGAGCATGCCTCCGCACCAGACGGGAACACCCGCCGCGAGCGCCCGGTCATGGATCGCAACGGCCTCGAGGTAGCCGCCGACACGGCCGGCTTTGATGTTGAGGATCGCCGCCGACCCCAGGGCGAGCGCGTCGGCCGCCGCCTTGTTGGAGACGATCGACTCGTCGAGGCAGACCGGGGTCGTCAGTCTCTTCGCGAGGGTCGCGTGATCGACCAGGTCGTCTTCCTGCAGGGGCTGCTCGATCAACAGAAGCTCGAAGCGGTCGAGTTCGGCGAGGGTGTCGGCATCCTGAAGCGTGTACGCGGAGTTCGCGTCGACCTGCAGCGGGATCGATCCGAAGGCGGCGCGGACGGCGGCCGTGTCGCCGATGTCGCGACCGGGTTTGATCTTGATCTTGATGCGCACGTACCCCTCGTCGAGGTAGCCGCCGACGGTGTCGACCAGCGCCGCCGGGTCGCTCTGGATGCCGACCGAGACGCCCGAGGGCACGCGGGTCTTCTCGGAGCCGAGGTACTGCGCGAAGCTGCGACCTTCCGCGCGCAGAGCGGCGTCGATGACCGCGAGCTCGAGACCCGCCTTGGCCATGCGGTGGCCGACGATACGGTGCAGCGCGCCGGCGACCTCCTCGGGCGCGACGATACGCCGTCCGAGCAGCGCCGGAGCGAGGAACCGGGTCAGCACGTCCCACGCACCCTGCGTGTACTCGCTGGAGTAGGACGGCTCGGACTGTGTCACCACTTCCCCCCAGCCGCGGCCGTCGGGCGTCTCGGCGGTCACGATGATCACCTCGCGCACCGTCTCGGTGCCGAACGAGGTGGTGAAGGGAGACACGAGCGGCATGTGCAGCACACGCAGTTCGACCGCA
Organism: Microbacterium sp. SORGH_AS_0454; assembly: GCF_031453395.1. Lineage (NCBI taxonomy): Bacteria > Bacillati > Actinomycetota > Actinomycetes > Micrococcales > Microbacteriaceae > Microbacterium > Microbacterium sp. SORGH_AS_0454. The sequence goes on from NZ_JAVIYS010000001.1 coordinate 1,103,428, forward strand.
TCGAGGGTCACGGGCGCGGCAGGGCGGATCGATGGCATGACGGCAGGCTAGCGGGCGCGTTCGCGAACCGATCGCGCGGTGGGCCACGCTCCTGAGAAACCGGCTCTGCGGGCGTTGTCGTCGGGATCCGGACGGACGGTGCCGCCCATCTCTCAGGAGTTTCGCTCGGGCCCCGTCGGCGGGCGGGCGACCGTAACGCCCGCGCGCGCACCTGGCAAGGGACCGTGCCCCCGTCCGACGCGCGCGTAGCGTCGGCCGCATGAGCGCTGACTTCACCCCCCGCCACGCGATCGTCACCGGCTCCGACTCGGGCATCGGCGCGGCGACCGCCCTCGCCCTCGCCGACGCCGGCATGGACGTCGCCGTGACCTACCACTCCGATAAGGACGGCGCCGAAGAGACCGCCGCGGCCGTGCGCGAGCGCGGCGTGCGCGCGATCGTCGCGCAGTTCGACGCCACCGACTTCGACGCGGTGCCGGATGCCGTGAACGCCATGGCCGACGAGCTCGGCGGCCTCGACGTCTTCGTGAACAACGCCGGCGGCGGCATCGGCGGCAGCTTCCTCGACCTCGATTTCGACACCTGGCGCACCGACATCTCGCTCAACCTCGACGGAGCGTTCCTCGCCCTGCACACCGCCGCCCGGCGCATGGTGAAGACCGGTAACGGCGGACGGCTCATCGTCGTGTCGAGCGTGCACGAGCACCAGCCGCGCGTCGGCTCCGCCCCCTATGTCGCCGCCAAGCACGGCGTCGGCGGGCTGATCAAGACGATGGCGCTGGAACTGGGCCAGTACGGCATCACCGCCAACGCGGTCGCCCCCGGCGAGATCGCCACCCCCATCAACGACATGTCGGCCGAAGACGCCGATCGCATCCACCGCCCCGGCATCCCGCTCGGCCGCCCCGGCAAACCGGAGGAGATCGCCGACGTCATCCGCTTCCTCGCGTCACCCTCGGGCTCGTACGTCACCGGTGCGAGCTGGGTCGTCGACGGCGGGATGCTGCACATGGGCCCGCAGGCGGGCTCGCACATGGAGTCGGACGCCTGGCGTTCGGCAGGACAGGAGTGACGCGATGAGCGACGAGAAGAGCTTCGAAGAGAACCGTCACGACCAGTTGACGACCGCCCCGAAGGCGACCGAAGAAGACGCGGCACCGCGCTTCGACGTCACCGAGCACGACGGCGTCACCCGCATCGACGTGCGCGACGATGCGGCCGTGCGTCCCGGCCCCGGCCAGGGTGACCCGGCGGCGGAGAAGGACACCCCGATCACCGAGCAGTGATCGCGCGGGGGCCGAGTCGATCGGGCCCCGCGCGTCACCCCACGATGAGGTAGCCGCGGCGGTCGAAACCGCCGATCCGGCGACCGGATGCCAGGTGCTCGCGCAGGTCGTCGCGCACGCGCCGGCGCCACCCGGCGGCTGCCACGGGGTCGCTGCGGCGCAGATGCTCGATGGCGTCGGGCACGGCCACGACGGCCTGGATCTCGGCATCCGTCGGCGTCGGCGCGGGCGGCTCGGCGAGCGCCCACGACACCATGAGCCGGTCGGACTCGTCGCCGCGGTTCACGGCGTCGGCCATCGCCCCGTAGTGGTCGACCAGGTACTCCGTCGCGCGAGCGCCGAGTACGGCGAGGTTGAAATGCGCATTGCGAGCCACGAGCGGGTCGAACGTCCAGGTGATGCGCCCGACCCCGCGCTCGAGCGCCCAGGCCCGCTGGTGCTCCTTGAGCTGTCGGCCGAGGCCGCGCCCCTGCTGCCCGGGCACGATGCCGGTGATGTGCGAGTGCATCGTGCGCTCGGCGGGCGGGCCGAAGAAGGCCGCAGACGCCCCGATCATGCGGTCGCCGTCGAAGAGGCCCACGACGTAGTTGCCGGCGTGTTCGAGCGCGCGCAGGATGTTCGCCGGCATGGTGCCCTGCTCACCCCACACCTCGTCCAGCACCCGCGCGGCCTCGTGGATGCCGGCGACGGTGTCGAGAGTGCGGATGTCGGTGGCGCTCATGCTTCGAGTCTGACACCGTCCGCTTCGTGTCTGAGGGGAGCGTGATGTTCTCGCCCGGCGATGCGTTTCATCGATGGAGACGAACGAGTGAGTCATCGACGAGAGGACACGACATGGCATCCATATTCTCGGCCCGCCGCCGGATGGCATCCGAGGCATTTCGTGAGGTGGGTCTCGTCGGCCCGAGCGGGGCGGCGTGCGGCGTGCGGCGTGCCGCGTGCCGCGTGCCGCGTCATATCTTCAGCGATACGCATGATGTCAGCCCGAAGTCCCGGGTGGTGGGTGAAGTTGCGCGAATCCCCGAGGCTACGCGCAACGCAAGGCTCCCGGCATCCGCTGCCGGGCGCGCGGATCCCCGAGGCTGCGCGACGCAAGGCTCCCGGCATCCGCTGCCCGGCGCGCGAATCCCCGAGGCTCCGCGCAACGCGGGGCTCCCGGCATCCGCTGCCCGGCGCGCGGAGCTGCGCGCTCGGCGACTCGCACAAGGTCAGCCCGACGACCGCGCGATGAACTGACCTGGCGCGGATCACGGAGGCTCCGGGGAATCTCGACCCGCCGAGCGCGCCCGCGAGGTCGACCCGCCCAGCGGGGAACTGCGGAAGCGATCGACCGGGCGCGCCGGAACCCCGCTCAGGCGCAGGGCACCGGGGTGTTCGCCACGTGGATCCGCGGAGTTGCGGGAAGGCGACGATCGTCGCGCGGTGGGAGTTCCCTCACTCGCCGCGTCCGACGAGCAGCGGTCGTCACACGGCCGAGTGTGGCACGACCACGGGGCGCCCGGTGTTCGGATCCACCAGGATCGTGCACTCGACGTCGAAGACCCGGCGCACGACGTCTCGGTTGATGACGCTCTCCACCGCTCCGGTCGCGACGACCCGACCGTCTCGCATGGCCACGATGTGGTCGGCGTAGCGGGCGGCCAGGCTCAGGTCGTGGAGCACCATGACCACCGTCACACCCTCGCTGTGCAGGCGTCGAACGGTGTCGAGCACTTCGAGCTGGTGCGCGATGTCGAGGTAGGTGGTGGGCTCGTCGAGCAGGAGGACGGGGGTGCGCTGGGCCAGCGCGAGCGCGATCCACGCGCGTTGCCTCTGCCCGCCGGAGAGGGTCTGAAGGGGGTGATTCGCCAGGTCGCGCAGGCCGGTGCGCTCGAGCGCATCGAGCACGAGGTCTTCGTCGACGCGTGACCACTGGTCGTACCAGCGCCGGTGCGGGTCGCGCCCCCGCGAGACGAGATCGATGACGGTCAACTGCTCGGGCGCGATGGGGGCCTGCGGCAGAAGGGCGACATGGCGCGCGAAGACGCGATGTGGGATCTGGGCGATTGGGGTGTCCTCGAGCAGCACCTCACCCTCGACCGCCGGCCCGAGCCGGCTGAGACTGCGCAGGAGGGTCGATTTTCCGCATCCGTTCGGGCCGATGATGGCCGTCACCTGACCGGCGGGGATCTCCAGGTCGATGCCGTTGAGTACCGGACGGTCCCCGAAGGTGAGGACGAGATCGCGAACGGTGAAGACGGTGGTCATTGCGTGAGATCTCTCCTCGAGCGAACGAGCAGCCAGATGAGGAACGGGGCGCCGACGACGGCGGTGACCGCACCCGTGGGAAGAAGGAGCGGGGCGAGCGCGAGTCGTGCGACGAGGTCGCTCGCAAGCAGGAGCGCGGCTCCCGCCACTGCGCTCGCCACCAAGGGAGGTCGCGGTGTGCGGCACGCGAGGCGGGCGAGATGGGGCGCGACCAGGGCGATGAAGCCGATCGGTCCCGCGGCGGCCACGGGGACGGAGGTCAGGACCACCGCCAGCAGGAGAAGCATCGCCACCGACGCCGGGACGCGATAACCGAGCGAGGTGGCGAGAGAGGACCCGAGCTCGAGCGCGGGGAGCCGCGAGGAGAGGACGATGAGGGGCACCAGGGCGGCGACGGCGGCGACGGTGACGGCGGCGACCTCCGCCCACCCGCGGCCGCCGAGCGAACCTGCGAGCCACGCGTTCGCGCGGGCGGCGTCGTCGATGCTCGCTGCGGTGAGCATCCAGCTCGTCAGTCCGCCGAACAGCGCGGAGACGCCGACACCGGCGAGCAGAGGGGACAGCCCCGTGGTGCCCGTGAAACCGAGGAGGAGGCCGACGAGAGCGGCGGCGAGGGTTCCGCCGATGAGCGCGGCGATCGGGGTTCCGATGACATCCAGCGCCGCGACTCCGGCGGCGTTCGTGCCGCCGAGCACGATCGCGGCGACCGCGCCGGCACCCGCGCCCGCGGAGACACCGAGCAGATCAGGGCTCGCCAGAGAGTTGCGTGCCGTGGTCTGCACGACCGCCCCGGCGACGGCGAGGCACACGCCCACGACGACGCCGAGCACGATGCGGGGAAGACGGATGACGTTGACGACGAGGTGATCACGGGCGCTCCCCTCTCCTCGGAGGGCGGCGATGACACCCCCGGGCGAGAGCGTGTAGTCGCCGAGGGCCAGCCCGGCACCGGCCAGAAGAACCGCACCGGCGAAGAAGAGGGCGCAGACCACGACGGTTCGCCGGTGGATCTGTTGAGAGAAGGGACCGATTCGCACGATCGTGGAGGAGCTCACGAGTACGCCCTTCGCGTGCGGACGATGATGACGAGAAGGGCCGGAGCGCCGATGACGGCGACCACGACACCCACCGGGAGTTCTGCGGGGTGGACGATGACGCGACCGATGACGTCGGCGACGACGACGAGCAGTGCACCGAGCATCGCGCTGACGGGCAGGAGCAGCGTGTGCGTCACACCGACCAGGCGTCGCGCGAGATGCGGGGCGACGAGTCCGACGAATCCGAGCGCGCCGATGGCGACGGTCGCCCCGCCGACGAGCAGGGTCACGGCGGCGAAACCGAGGAGCCGCGTCGGAAGGAGGCGGCGCCCCAGTGCCGCCGCGATGTCGTCGCCGAGCGCGAGCACGTCGAGCGCGCGCGCGTGAGCTCCGGCGAGGAGGCCGCCGACCGCGAGGGGCACGAGCGCGGCCGCGAGCACGTCGAGGCCTCGCCCCGCGCTCAGGGAGCCCACCGTCCAGAACCGGAAGAGATCGAGCGTGGCGGAGTCGAGGAGCAGAACGATTCCGGTGATCGCACCGAGCAGCGCCGAGACGGCCGTTCCCGCAAGCACCAGCGAGGCGGGTGACGCGTCTCTGCGGCGGCTCGCCGCGAGTCCGATGACGACGACCACGACGGTGCCCAGAGCAGCGCCACCGAAGGCCGCGCCGAGGTAACCGGTCGGTGTGGTGAGTCCGGCGAGGGCGATGCCCGCGACGACGGCGAGGGAGCTGCCGGCGGTGATCCCGAGCAGACCGGGATCGGCAAGCGGATTGCGGGTGTGGCCCTGGATGACGACGCCCGCGACCGCCAGAGCGGCGCCCCCGACGATCCCGATCAGCGTGCGCGGCAGACGCTGATCCTGCACGATCGCCCGGGCTTCGGCGTCGGCGCCCCCGAGCAGCGCCTGCCACACCACCGCCGGGGCGAGGTCTCTCGAGCCCACCGTCAGGCCGAGGGTGAGGCACACGACGATCACGACCGCTGCCGCGCCCACGAGGAGCGCGGCGCGGGCCGTGCCGCCCGACAGAACGTCCAGGACTCTGCGCTCAGAAGGTGGCGAGCAGGGACTCGACGACATCGAGGCTGTGCAACGCGGTCAGCGCGGCGCCCTCGTGGGTCTGCTTGTCCGAGCGCACGACATGGCCGCCGACGACCGCGGGGAGCTGCGTCCACAACGAGTCGGTCTGCAGTTCGTCCCAGTACGCGGCATCGTTGACCAACGCCACGACCGCCCTGGCGTCGCTCCACGTCGACACGAGCTGCTCCGGCGAGAATTCGACGCCTTCGCCGCTCTGAATCGCCTCAGCGAACGCGGCGGACGGTGTCGCGCCGAGATCACGCAGCACGGTCGACAGCAGTCGGTTCGGGCGCGTGTCGCTGCCGTCCGAGTGCATGTTGACGGGTGCGAATGTCTGAGACGCGAGAACATCCGCGTACGCCTCGGACACCTCCGCCACACGCGCGTCGTACTGCGCGATCAGCTCCGCGGCACGATCCTGCGTCCCCGTCGCCTCGGCGACGAGACGGAGATCGTCCTGCCACGAGCTGGTGCTCTGATCGCCGATCGCCAGGACCGGGGCGATCGCTCGCAGCTCGTCGAGGATCGGTTCGACGTCGTCGACGCGGCTGACGACGAGGGTCGGCGCGGCTTCCGCGATCGCCTCGAGGTTGATCTCCTCTGCCAGGAACATCGGCGACGCCCCCGCGGCGCCCGAGAGCACGTGCGCAACGGGTGCTTCCAGGTCGAGCGTGCTGGCCGCCTCGTACGGATATCCCGTGAGGGGCAGGCCGAGAGACAGCACGATGTCGAGATCGCGGCGCCCCTCCAGCACGATCACCGACTCGATCGCCTCGGGCACGGTCACGGGTCCGAGGACCGTCTCGACGGTACGGCCCCCTTCGTCTGCCGACGAACCGCCGCCGGCCGCAGCCGTGCAGCCCGTGAGCGTCAGAGACGCAACGCAGGCGAGGGAGAGAAGAGAGACGAGGGAGCGTTTCGAGGTCACGAGAGGTATCCTTGATGCGTCATGGTCGACTGAGTAAGGCTACCCTAACCCATCGGAGCAGAGGGGTTGTGGCGGGAGGAATCCAGATGCAGCGGACAACCCCGGGACGGGGACGTCGAGAGGGCGGTGTCATCGACGGCCCCGAGAGCGTCACCGCGATCGCCGCGGCAGAACTGCGCGCCCGGATCATCGACGGACGACTCGCGATGGGCGCTCACGTGACCGAGCATTCGCTCGCCGCGGAGATCGGCGTGGGACGACAGTCTCTTCGTGAGGCCCTCCGCGCACTCGAGAGTCAACGCGCGATCGTCCACGTGCCGCGCGCGGGGAGCCGCGTCGTGCAGCTGACCCTGCAAGACGCCTTCCACGTGACCACCGTGCGCGAACAGCTCGAGACCCTCGCGGTGCGCCAGGGGGTTCCCGCGACCGGCGACACGTTCGCGCGCCTGCGGGCGGCCATGCACGCCATGCAGCAAAGCGCGCGTGCCGACGACGAGAAGAGCGCTCCCCGCGACGGCCTGGAGTTCCACACGGCGCTGGTCGCCCTGGCAGGCAACGACCACCTGAACGCCGCGTACGCCGCGATCGCCCTACCCGTCGCCATCCTCATGCGGCTGAACCGTCACGCTCAAGCGGGGGCGGAATCTCTGCTCGAGCGCGCGGCACGGCACCAACGCGTCGTCGACCTCGTCGCCGAGGGAGACCCCGACGCCGTGCTCACGGAGCTGCGCGCGCACCATACGGCCGCCTACCTCCTGGGCGACCACCTGTCGGCCGACGGCGCCTCCGAGGACGCACTCGCATGGGCCCGAACGCTCGGCCGGATCGACGGCGAGTAACCCCCGGTGACACGAAGGGCGGCCCCGGAGATCGATCCCCGGCGTGGTGCCGCATCCGCATCGCCCGCCGCGTCCCCGGCGCGCCGGGCGGCACGTCAGCGATCCGACGGACGCAGCTTGTCGACGCCGCCCACGTGGCGGATCGTCCGACCGCGTTCGACGACGATCGCCGCGCCCCCGAGCAGCCACAGGGGCACCTGTGCGAGGAAGGCGATGCGGAACGCGTCGAGCGAGTAGGTGTCGGGCGTACCGGCGCCCTGTAGGTCCATCGCGACGCCGATGAAGAGGATCGCCAGGAGAGCCGCGAGGAACCCGCCCCCGTTCACGATGCCGGTCGCCGTGCTCAGTCGATGGCTGGGGGTGAAAGTCCGCGCGTGATCGAAGGCGATCATCGACGCCGGTCCGCCCGTCGACAGGGCGAACATCAGCACGACGAGCAGCCACACCGGCGCCGGCCCCGGCCAGGCGATGACGGCGATCCACACCACCGCCTGGAAGACGATCACCGGCAGCACGAGCCACCGGGAACGGCGCGTGGGATGCCGACTCGACAGCGCGCCGATCACGGGCCCGCACAGGATGCCGAACAGCACGAGCGTCGTCATGATCAGCGACGCGGTCGCCGGCGCCAGTCCTTCGCCCGCGGTCAGGAAGGGAAAGCCCCACAGCAGCATGAAGGCCGTACCCGCGAAGGGGGTGGCGAAATGCGACCAGAACCCGAGACGCGTGCCGGGATGCGCCCACGATTCGCGGAAGCCCTGCCGCAGGTCGGCCGAGGATCGCACCACTTTGATCGCGCCCGTCTGGGTGTCGACGGTCGTGTCGACCGGGTCGGCGCGACGTTCGGGCGGGCGATTGCGGATGATGGCGAAGGTGAGCACGGCGAAGAGCACGCCGAGACCCGCGACGCTGCCGAACGCGACGCTCCAGCTGGTGGCGTGCAGGAGCGCGGCGAGCGGCACCACCGCGATGATCTGGCCGAACTGACCGATGATGCCCGTCAATTGCACGAGCAGCGGCGCCCGCTGCGCCGGAAACCACGTCGCGATCACGCGCAGGACGCTGGGGAAGATCGCGGCGTCCCCCGCGCCGATGAGGACACGGGCCAGGATGCCGATCCCCACGGCATCCGCGAAGGCCATCACGAGCTGACCCGCCGCCATCAGCACCATGCCGATCGCGATCATGGGCCGCGCGCCGAAGCGGTCGAGCAGCAGGCCGACGGGGATCTGCATCGCGCCGTAGACGAAGAGCTGGATGACGGCGAACATCGACAACGCCGACGCGTCGGCGTGGAAGCGCGTGGCCGCGTCGACACCCACCGCCGACAGGGAGGTGCGGTTGACGATAGAGACCACGTAGGCGAGCACCCCGACGCCCCACAGCACCCAGGTACGCCACCCCGGCCGGTCGAGGCGGAGGGCGTTCGTCACGAGTCCAGGCTATCGGCGACCTCCGACACCGGGGCCGGGATGCTTACTCGACCGGGTCGGCCAGAACAGCGCGCATCCTCTCGCGCACCCGCGCCAGGTGCGCCGTCAGCGGGGCGACGTCGTCGTCGCCGAGCCACTCGTCGAGGGCCGTCTGCAGCAGGTCGACCGTGACGCCGGCCACGACGCGGGCGGTCAGCGCATCGACACCCCGCGCGAGGCACCCGGCGGCGATCGCCTCGCGCAGGGCGTCCTGCTTCTGCAGGTCGCGCTCACGAAGAGCGGGCTCGTCGCGGATGAGACGGCGAGCCGACCTCATCTGCTCGCGTCGCGGCTCGAATCTCTCGACGGCGAGAACGTGCAGGCCACCCCACACGACCGCGAACGGCGGCGGACCCGCGGGCGCTGCGGCCAGCATGGCGGTCGCGAGGGCGGGGATCTCGTCGTCGCCGAAGAACACCTCGCGCTTGTCACTGAAGTGGCGGAAGAACGTCCGCTCGGTGAGCCCCGCCCGCGCGACGATGTCGGGGACGGTGGCGCCGGCGAACCCCCTCTCCTCGAAGAGCTCGAGGGCGGCGGCGCGCAGGCGTTCGCGGGTGTCGGGTGCCCATCTGGCCATGAGACCAGCCTAAGTGATGACAGTTCATGTCATCACCGGTAGAGTGATGACACCCCCTGACATCACCGAGGAGATCGTCGTGCCGAATCACTCCGCAGCCGTGCTGCGCACCGCCCGAGCCCGGCTGCACGTCGACAGCGTCGCCACCCCCGAGCCCCGCGAGGGCGAGGTGCTCGTTCGGGTGCGCGCCGTCGCCGTCAATCCGGTGGACTGGGTGATCCAGGGCACGGGAAGCATGACGTACCGGTGGCTGCGCGGACCCGCCGTGCTCGGCTCCGACGTGGCCGGCGAGGTGGTCGCGGTCGGGCCCGGTGTCAGCCGTTTCCGCCCGGGTGACCGCGTGTTCGGATTGGCCACCGGCACGGACCGTGGCCGCGACCCCCTGCGCGAGGGGGCGTTCCAAGAGGTCACCGTGCTGCTGGAGCGCCTCGCCGCCCCCATCCCCGACGGCATGAGCGACGAGGAGGCGGCCGTCCTGCCCCTCGCGGTGTCGACCGCCGCATGCGCGCTGTTCCAGCCGGCCCACCTCGGGCTCCCGCTGCCCGAGCCGGGCCGCCCGGTCTCCGCCGAGCGCGGTGTGGTGGTCGTCTGGGGCGGCTCGACGAGCGTGGGAATGAACGCCGTCCAGCTCGCTCGCGCCGCGGGGTACGACGTCGTCAGCACCGCCTCGCCCCGCAACGCCGCCCTCGTACGCTCGCTGGGCGCCGACGTCGTCGTCGACCACCACGCGCCGGGAGCGGTCGACGACCTGGTCGCCGGGATCGCCGGACGCCGCGTGGTCGGCGCGATCGCCCTGGGCCCCACCTCGGCCGAGGCGTGCCTCGCGGTGCTGCGTCGCACCGGCGGCACGGCCCTGGCCCTGGCGAGCACGCCCGTGTCGCTCGCCGACCTCGCCGGCCGACGACGGCTGCTGCCGGGCGGTCTCGCCGTCTTCGCGCGCATCGGACTCGCGTCGGTGACCTCGGCGCTGCGCGCCCGGCGCGCGGGCGTGCGATCGCGCTTCATCTGGGGCAGCAGCCTGCGCGACGACGACCTCGGGCCGGCCCTGTGGGGCACGCTGCTCCCCGCGGGCCTCGCCGACGGCACGCTGAAATCCGTTCCCGCACCCCTCGTGGTCGGCTCGGGATTGGATGCCGTCCAGCCGGCGCTCGATCGCCAGCGCGAGGGCGTCTCGGCGCAGAAGATCGTCGTCCGGCTGTAGCCCGACGCCCGGGTTGCGAGAGCGTGCATCCGCCGCGCACCCCCGGCCCGGGTCGCCGCGCGCCGCCGCCCCCGCAATCCTGGTCGTCGAGCACCACCCGCGCACGGCAGAATGGTCCGATGGTCTCCGCGAGCCCCCACCTGCAGCCCGATCACGCGTGCCTCATCGTCCACGGCAGCGACACCCCCGGCATCATCGCCGCGGTCTCGGCGCTCATCGCCCGCCAGGGCGGCAACATCGTCGCCTTCGACCAGTACTCCGACGACCCTCGCGGCGGCGCGTACTTCCAGCGGGTCGTGTTCCACCGCCCCAACCTGTCTGTGGCCCTTCCCGACATCGAGGCCGATCTCGCCACGACCCTCGGTGAGGGCTTCGAGCTCGAGTGGACCCTGACCGACCTGTCGACGCCGAAGCGCATGGCGATCCTCGCCTCGAAGCAGGACCACTGCCTGCTCGATCTGCTGTGGCGTCACCGCCGCGGCGACCTGCCCGTCAGCATCCCGATGGTCGTGTCGAACCACACCACGGCCGCCGAAGACGTGCGCTCGTTCGGCGTGCCCTTCTTCCACGTGCCCTCGACGCCCGGTCCCGACAAGTCCGAGTCCGAGGCCCGCATTCTCGAACTGCTCGTCGGCAACGTCGACTTCGTCGTGCTCGCGCGCTACATGCAGATCCTCTCGCCCGACTTCCTCGACAAGATCGGGGTGCCGGTGATCAACATCCACCACTCGTTCCTGCCGGCCTTCATCGGCGCCGAGCCGTACAAGAAGGCCAAGGAGCGCGGTGTCAAGCTCATCGGCGCGACCTCGCACTACGTCACGAGCGACCTGGACGAGGGACCGATCATCGAGCAGGACACCGTGCGCGTGACCCACGCCGACTCCTCGGCCGAGCTCGCCCGCCGCGGTGCCGATGTCGAGCGTCAGGTGCTCTCCCGCGCCGTGCTGTGGCACGCCGAGGACCGCATCATCCGCCACGGCAACCACACCATCGTCTTCTAGAGACCGGATGCCGCGCCCCGGCGGCTACGCGCCGTGCGGCTCCCGTGAGCACGGCCAGGCGTGTGCCCCTCCGCCGACGCGAGAAGCCCCTGACCACCGCGAGACGGCATCTCGCTGACATCTCGGTTGCACGCTGCAACGGTTTCGTCAGCGAAATGCCGTCTCGACGTCGAAGGGGCCCGCGGGACGACCGGCGCGTGAGCGCTACTCCGGATCGGTCGCCCGGCTGAGCGGACCCGAGCCGCCGCGCGGCGGCTGCTTGCGCTGATCCGAGAGCTCGCCGCCCTGGCGGCCCCCGTACGGCCGGCCGTGATCGGCGAACTCCGCGCGGAAGTACGCCAGTCGCCAGTCACCCAGTTCGATGCGCGCGCCCGTGCGCAGGATGCGGCCGCCGCCGGAACGCCCCGGGCCCTGTTCTCGCGTCCCGCCGCCCCCGACCGCGTCGAAGCCGTAGAGCACGTACTCGTCGTCGCCCTCGTGCCGGATCTCGGCGTGTACCGGCGCGAGCCCCGGCAGGCGCAGGTCTGCGTCCTCGCCCGACCCGATGACCGTCGTGGTCGGCAGCAGGTCGAACTCGCGCGGGCGCGAGCCGTCCCACGTCGCGTCGCCCACCGCGAAGATCAGGCGCGGGCGGCCGGATCCGGGCGTGTAGTGCGTCGTCGTGATGCGCCGTCGCACCGTGCGATTGACCGTCGGCACCAGCGGCAGCGGCGTCTCGGGCGGGATCGGGAACGTCAACGCCCGCCCTTTGTTGCGGCGGGTGAGCAGCGGCGCGACCGCCCCCACCGACCCCAGCCGGATGTGGCGCGACCCGGTGATCGCCCGCTGGAGAGCACTCTTCTTCACGTCCCCGAGGTGCAGGATCGGCCCGTCCGGGCCCTCGAGCCTCACGGAGATGCCTCGGGATGCCAGGGCGTCGGCCACCGTGGACAGCTCGGCGAGTGTGCGTCGGCCGTTGCCGGGCAGCCGCGAGGGGTCGCTCACGACGATGCGCACCTCGGTGCCCGCGGCCGTGATCGTGCCCTCGAACGGCGGGGTGTCGGCATCCTGTCCCTCGTGCTCCGAGAAGGCGAGGTCGATGTCGAGGCGCACCATGACGGCGCCGCCCCTCAGTTGCCGCGGTACGGGTCGGACCCGGCCGCGGTGTCGTCGCTCGTGGTGACGCGGAGGGTGCCGTTGAGCTTCCAGGTCGCACGGGGAGCGTCGGGGCCGATGTCGCGCGGCACCTCGACGGTCATGTCGACGAACGAGTAGTTCACGGCGGCGCCGCGACCGGTCAGGTACGACCACATCTCACGGCCGAGGTCGGTCCAGTCGGTGATGGAGTGCGCCTCGGGCCCGGTGGAACTGGCGAACGGATCGCTCGCGGGGGTGGTGTCCGACATGGCTTCGGTCCCTTCTTTCGCTTCGAGGCCACCAGCGTCCCAGCGGGTCGGGGGGCGACAGCGGGGATTGCGCTCCGGCGCGTGGTGCGGGACCATCTGCCCGACCCCCAAAGAGACGTTTGACGGTCGCGGTCGGACGCGCCACGATGGCGGGATGTCCCGGATCGACGAGCTGCGCGCGACCGCGCACCCCCTGCGCCTGCGCCTGCTGTCGCTGCTCACCGGTGCGGCGATGAGCGCCGCCGAGGCGGGGCGCGAACTCGGCGTCTCGCAGGCGTCGGCCAGTTACCACCTGCGCGTACTCGAGCGGGCGGGTCTGATCCGCGTCGTCGAGGTGGTGCGGCTGCGCGGCGGAGAGGCACGGCGATACCGCCACGAGAGCTCGTCCCGACGATACGATCCCGACGCTCACACCGGCGAGCGCTCACCCGAGAGCGAAGAGGAGTACGTCGAAGCGCTGATCGACGAGCTCCGGCGCCGAGCACGCGCCCGGATCGATGGGCCGGCTCTGACCGCGGATGCCGAGCTCTGGGTCGACCCGCAGGTCTGGGCCCGCATCGTCCGGCACGTCGGCGAGGCATCGGCCCTCCTGCACGCCGCCGCCCAACCACCCCGGAGCCCCGGGACGAGACCGGTGTCGATGACGACCGCCCTCTTCCCGCTCCGGCACCCCCGATGACCGGCCCCCTCGCTCACGCGCCGTTCCGCTGGCTGCTCGCCGCCCGCACCACGGCGATCATCGGCAACGCCGTCGCACCCATCGCCCTCGCCTTCGCCGTGCTCGATCTGACCGGGTCGGCCGCCGACCTGGGTCTCGTCGTGGCCGCCCGCTCGGTCGCGAACGTCGCGATGCTGCTCTTCGGCGGCGTGCTCGCCGACCGCCTCCCCCGCGGGGCGGTACTGGTGGGATCCTCCCTGGCGGCCGCCGCCACCCAGGGCACGATCGCCGCGCTCGTGCTCACCGGAACCGCCGGCATCCCGATCCTCATCCTGCTCAGCGTCGTGAACGGCGCCGTCGCGGCGGTGAGCCTTCCGGCGGCGGCCGCCCTCGTCCCCGACACCGTTCCGGTCGCCCTGCTGCGGCCGGCGAACGCTCTGCTGCGTCTCGGTCTGAACGGCGGCGGCATCGTCGGCGCCTCCGTCGGTGCGGTGGTGGTCGCCGCGGTCGGGCCCGGGTGGGGTCTGGCGATGGACGCTGCGGCTTTCGCCGTCGCGGCGGTGTTCTTCACCCGCCTGCGCCTTCCCGCGAGAACGGATGCCGTCGACCCCGGCGCGGCGGCATCGGTCTGGGCCGACCTGCGCGGGGGGTGGCGCGAATTCGCGAGCCGCCGGTGGATCTGGATCGTCGTGCTGCAGTTCGCCGTGCTCAACGCCGCGTTCGTCGGGGCCACCACCGTGCTCGGCCCTCTCGTGGCCGACGAGACCTTCGGTCGCGGCGGGTGGGGACTCGTCGTCGCTGCGCAGACCGCCGGTCTCGCGGTGGGCGCCGTGATCGCCCTGCGGTGGCGCCCGCGCCACGCCCTCGGTCTCGGCGTCGCGGGCATGGCATTGGTCGCCCTTCCGGTCGCGGTCCTCGCGGTGCAGCCGACGCTCGCGCTCCTCGTGGGCGCGTTCGCCGTCGGAGGGGCGGCGATCGAGCTGTTCGCGATCGCATGGGATCAGTCGCTGCAGACGCAGGTTCCGCGCGAGGCGCTGTCGCGCGTGTACTCGTACGACATGGTCGGATCGTTCGTGGCCGTCCCGCTCGGGGAGATCCTGGTCGGGCCCCTGGCGCACGAGCTCGGAGCGACCCCCGTGCTTCTCGGGTGCGCGGCGATCATCGTGCTGGCGACGGTGTTCGCGGCCTGCTCGCGCAGCGTGTGGCGCGTGCGAACCGCCTGATCACCCTCAGTACACGTACTCCATCAGTTCGACGCCGAGCACGCGGAAGGCGTCGTGCGCACGCAGGCGGTGGGCGATCGAGAGGTCGTCGAAGTTCACGATCAGCGCGTACGAGATTCCGGCGCGGGGTCCGCCGAGCACCCCCGCCTCGGCGCGGACACCCGGGGCACGTCCGGTCTTGTTGATGAACAGCAGCCCGTGCTGGTCGTTCTCGTGCGCGAAAGGATCGAGGCCGGTGGCGGATGCCACGAGCGACAGGTCGTGGTTCAGACTCAGCCACTCCGCGACCTGCGCGCTGACCTGCGGCGAGACGATCGTGGAGTTCACGAGCCCCGCGAACACCTGCGCCATCTCGCGAGCCGTCGACAGTGCCAGGTGGGGGGCGTCGTCGGGGCCGCGGTCGTCGCGGAAACGGTCGAGCAGGGCCGTGCGGCGAAGCCCCAGCTGCTCGACGCGCGCCCGCACCGATTGCAGGCCCACCCGGTGCAGCAGGGCGTTGACGGCGAGGGCGTCGCCGGAGGAAGCCGCGAGCACCGCCACGTCGGCGAGGGGCAGTGCCGGGGCCTTCAGGTGCTGCCAGACCCCGCCGTGAGCGGCGCCGTGGACGGTCGCCCGATCGATGATCTCGAGCGGGTCGAGACGGCCGGACTCGAACGACGCCGCGGCCTCGATGAGCAGCGGAACGACACCGAGGCCGCCGACGGGAAGGGTGACGAAGTCGTCGCCCGCCAGCACCTCCGTCGAGCCCCCGTCGAGGTCGTCGATGCGCACCGACACCTTGGCGCCCGACGAGGCGAGCTCGTCGAGGGAGCGGAGGGTCGCCGTGAACGACCGACGACCCGCGGCGGCGCGACGCGGCAGGCGTTTCGGCCCCTTCCGTCCGGCTCCGCGGAGGGCCGGGGCGTCGCGACGAGACGACTCCACCGGCCCGCCGACGGGGTCGGGCGGGGCGGACTCGGGAACCGGGGGCATGCCCACGAGCGTGGCTCCTTCCGCGTCAGAAGAGCAACAAACAGGACCTCACCAAATGGTGACGCGCTGGTCGGCGTCGAGCCAGAGGGCATCGCCCTCGGTCACCTCGAACGCGTCGTAGAACGCGTCGATGTTACGCACGATCTGGTTGCAACGGAACTCGTTCGGCGAGTGCGGGTCGATCGTGAGCAGGCGGATGGTCTCGGCATCCCGACCCTTCTGCTGCCAGATCTGCGCCCAGCTGAGCAGCAACCGCTGGATTCCGGTGTACCCGTCCACGACCGGTCCGTTCGGATCGGTCTCACCCTGGCTCTCGAGGAACAAGCGGTACGCGGCGATCGCGATGCCGAGCCCTCCGAGATCGCCGATGTTCTCGCCGATGGTGAGGGCGCCGTTGACGTGGTGCTCCTCGCTCAGCCCCTGGGGGACGAGCGCTTCGTACTGGGCGATCAGGGCCTTGGTGCGCTCCTCGAACGCCGAGCGATCGGCATCCGTCCACCAGTCGCGAAGCGACCCGTCGGCGTCGAAACGGCTGCCCTGATCGTCGAAGCCGTGCCCGATCTCGTGTCCGATGACCGCGCCGATCCCGCCGTAGTTGGCGGCGGCGTCACGGTCGGCGTCGAAGAAGGGGTACTGCAGGATGGCCGCGGGGAACACGATCTCGTTCATGAGCGGGTTGTAGTACGCGTTGACCGTCTGCGGGGTCATGTACCACTCGTCACGGTCGATCGGCTGGCCGACCTTGGCGAGCTGACGGTCGTGCTCCCACACGTGCGCCCGGCGGACGTTGCCCACGAGGTCGTCGGCGGTGATCTCGAGCTCGGAGTAGTCCTTCCAGCGAACCGGGTAACCGATCTTCGGCACGAAGGTGTCGAGCTTGGCGAGGGCGCGCTCGCGCGTCTCGTCGGTCATCCACGACAGGCTCTGGATCGAGCGGCGGTACGCCTCGATGAGGTTGGCGACGAGTCCGTCCATCGCGTCCTTCGCCGCGGGCTGGAAGTGGCGCTCGACGTAGACCTTTCCGATCGCCTCGCCCAGCGCCGCTTCGACGAGGCTGACGCCGCGCTTCCAGCGCTCGCGGTTGACGGGGACGCCGGTGAGCTGCGTGCCGTAGAACGCGAAGTTCTCGGCGACGAAGGCCTCGGAGAGGAAGGCGGCCGCCGCGTGCACGACCTTGAATCGCAGCCAGGCCTTCCAGTCGTCGAGGCGCTCCTCGACGAGCAGGGCGCCGAGCGACTCGATGAAGCTCGGCTGATAGACGACGACCTCGGCGAGCGCCTCGTCGTGCCCCGGGGCGACCCCCGCGCGCCACGGCTCGAGGTCGATCCCCGAGAGGGCGAGGGTGTCGTCCCATGTCTTCAAGTTGTAGGTCTTCACCGAGTCGCGGCTGTCTTCGCGCGACCAGTGGTGCGCGGCGATGTCGGTCTCGAGGGCGAAAGTGCGATCGGCGGATGCCGCGGCCTCGGCGACTCCGGCGAGCTCCAGGATCCGCTCGATGTGCGCACGGTAGGCGGTCCGCGTCTCTTCGAAGTTGTCGAGACGGTAGTAGCTCTCGTCGGGCAGCGAGATGCCGCCCTGGTAGACGACGGGCACGTAGCGGGTCGGGTCGCCCGGATCGGGCTCGACGAAGAGCGTCAGCAGGCCGCTGATCCCGTCGCGCTCGAGCTCGCCGATGAGCCGGAGCAGGGAGGGGATGTCGGCGACACCGTCGACACGATCGAGCTGCGCGGCGAGCGGCTCGCGACCGGCGGCCTCGATGCGGTCGGTGTCCATGAAGCTCGCGAACAGGTCGCCGATCTTGCGGGCTTCGCTGCCCGACTCGGCATCCTGCGACTCCTGGACGATGGTGCGCACGTCCGCCTCGGCCTGCTCGGCGATGAGGTGGAACGAGCCCCAACGGGCTTTGTCGTCGGGGATCTCGGTGCGCTCGAGCCAGCTTCCGTTCACGTGGCGGAACAGGTCGTCCTGGGGGCGGATCTCGTCGCTGAGCTCGTCGAGCGCGAGACCGGAGCGGGGGGTGTCGGTCATGGAGACAGGATATGTGTCCGATATCCATGCGGGCTCGAAACGGCCCGAGCCCCTCGCGGGTGCGCCGCCGCGGCGGTGTCGGAGGCCCGCCCTAGGCTCGGACCGTGACGACCCCGCAGCCCGCGACGCTGAACCGCTCGATCCTGCGGCTCGCCCTGCCCCCCCGCCCTGGGCGCGCTCGTCGCGGAGCCGCTGTTCCTCATCGTCGACGCGGCGATGGTGGGCCACCTGGGTGTCGCTCCCCTCGCGGGCCTCGGGATCGCCGGGGCCGTGCTGCAGACGATCGTCGGGCTCATGGTGTTCCTGGCGTATTCGACGACGCCCGCGGTCGCGCGGCGCTACGGTGCGGGCGAGTACGGCCGGGCCGTGCGCGTCGGGATCGACGGCATGTGGCTCGCGCTCTGCCTGGGTGCCCTCCTGGCCGCAGCCGGCTCTCTCGCGACCCCCGGGATCGTCGACCTCTTCGGCGCCGCGCCCGATGTCGCCGAGAACGCGCGCACCTATCTCGCGATCTCGATGTGGGGTCTGCCCGCCATGCTCGTGGTGTTCGCCGCCACCGGCCTGTTGCGCGGCATGCAGAACACGGTCACTCCGCTCTGGATCGCCGGCCTCGGCTTCGGCGCCAACGCGCTGCTCAACGCGCTGTTCATCTACGGCTTCGGATGGGGCATCGCGGGTTCGGCGATCGGCACGGTCGTGGCGCAGTGGGGAATGGTCGGCGCCTACGTGCTCGTCGCGCGGCGACTGGCGCAGGTGCACACGGCATCCCTCGGGTTCCAGCGCGAGAGCCTCGGCAGCACCGTCCGCTCGGGCGGGTGGCTCTTCCTGCGCACGGTCAGCCTGCGCGCGGCGTTCCTGGCCACGGTCGCCGTGGCGACGGGGCTCGGCTCGGCCGAGCTCGCCGGATGGCAGATCGCCTTCACCATCTTCTCGACGGCGGCGTTCGCCCTCGACGCCCTCGCGATCGCGGCCCAAGCGCTGATCGGCAGCTCCCTGGGCGCCGGCGACACCGATGCGGTCGGTCGGGTGCTCTCGCGCACGAGCGCCTGGGGCATCTGGTCCGGCGTCGCGGTGGGGGCGGTGCTCGCCGCCGCCTCGGGCGTCATCGGCCTGATCTTCACGGGCGATGCCGAGATCGCCGCGCTCATCCAACCGGCGCTGCTGGTGCTCGCCGTCGCACAGCCCCTGGCCGGGTTCGTCTTCGTGCTCGACGGCGTGCTGATCGGGGCCGGCGATGCACGTTACCTCGCTCTGGCGGGGCTGTTGAACCTCGTGCCCTACGCGCCGGCGCTCGTGCTGGTGGCGCTGTTCGCCGGCGGTGGGGCCGTCGGTCTGGCGTGGCTGGCGGCGGCGTTCTTCGGCGTCTACATGGTGGCGCGGGCGCTCACCCTCGGACTGCGGGTGCGCGGGCGGCGCTGGATGACGGCGGGCGCCTGACGTCCTGTGGTCGGCACCGGTCTCGACGAAGCGCGGGGCGGGACGCCGGTGGGCGCCCCGCCCCCGGGAATCACGTGTACCAGGTGGGGACCGGCACCTGGTAGAGCAGCACGTACTCGCCGACCTCGCGCTTCTTGTAGGCAATGGGGTCGTGCAGGCTGTGCGTGCGGAGGTTGCGCCAGAAGATGTCGAGGCCGACGGCGTTCGACGTCGCGCGAGCCCCGGTGAGCTCGTAGACCTTCGAGGCCACTTCGAGACCGTCGTCGACGATCCGCAGCTTTCCGGCGGCGATGCGCACCGCGATCTCTCCGCGACGGTGCTCGGTCAGCTCCTCGCGCGGAGCGTGCAGGACGGCGCTGATCTCGGCGCCCACCGCGTCGAGCAGCGCTTCATCGGCCCACAGCTTCGACTGCAGCGTCCCGTACCCCTCGAGCAGGTACCACTCGTCGGTCGCGCGCTGCTTGTCGTCTCCGCCGTACGGCCACGGCCGGGTGCGGTCGCGCGTGTACGCCGCGGCGGTCTCGTGGGCTCCCTGTGCGATGCCGAGGTAGAAGTTCGCGAAGACGAGCTGGATGGCCGGCACGTTGAGGGTGTTGTAGACGAGCGGCTGGAACTGCTTGTCGACGAAGCCCGCGGCATCCGCCCACGGCACCCGGACGTCGCGGATCTCGACCGACCCCGACTCGGTGAGGCGCTGGCCGAGGTTGTCCCAGTCGCCGGCGAAGACGATGCCCTCCTGCGCGGTGGGGACGATGGCGAAGATATGGGTGTCTGTGCCTTCGAGCACGCCCTCGAGCACCGTCAGGTCGGAGACTCGGCCGCCGGTCGAGAACGACTTGTGCCCCGAGAAGATCAGATCGCCGCCGTCTTCGCGGATGACGAGGTCGGAGTCGCGCGGGTTGACCGCCCCGCCGAAGAGGAAGGCGTTCGAGGTGTACAGCGCCTCGACCGCGGCGATCTGGGCGTCGGTCGCCACGAGCCGAGCCGCCCACGCCCACAGGTAGTGGTAGCCGAGCAGCTGGCCGATCGAGCCGTCGCCGCGGGCCACCGCGCGGATGACCTTGTACGCCGTTTCCCACGTCTCGCCGGCGCCGCCGTGCTCGCGGGGGCCGAGCAGCGTGACCAGGCCCGATGCCTTGAGGAGCGCGACCTCGGTGAACGGGGGTTGATTCGCCCGATCGCGCTCGACCGCGTCGGCGGCGAAGATGTCGGCCACCTCGCGGGCGCGCGCGATCCAGCCGGCGCTATCGTGTGGAGCGGGTGCGTCCCGCCAGCGGTCCGCCAGGTCCGTCGTCGCTGAATCCGTGGTCGTCATGGTCATTCCTTCCAGGAGTGTGATTCGGTGTCGCGTCCTTCACCGGCTGCCACCGGCGAAGGGCAGGCTGCGCGACTCGCGGCGGGGCGCTTCCTCCTCCCCGCGGGTCTTGCAACCGGGTGCCGTCAGTAAACAACCGTCGCGCCGCCCAGCGGCAGCGCGTTACCGACAAAGACCCCGCGTTTCACACGGTGGCGTCACGAAGGCGCAGCTCACGCCCAGCGGCGGCACCACTCGTACATGATCACGGCGGCGGCCGACGCGGCGTTGATCGAGCGCGTAGAACCGTACTGGGTGATCTCGACCACGCCGGTGGCCGCCTCGATCGCCTCGGGCGACAGCCCGGGCCCCTCCTGACCGAACAGCAGGACGCACGCTTCGGGGAGCTCGGCCCGGTCGACCGGCACCGACCCCTCGACGTTGTCGACGGCGATCACCGGGAGTCCCGCCTCGCGCGCCCAGGCGGTGAAGGCGGCGACGTCTTCGTGGTGACGGACGTGCTGGTAGCGATCGGTGACCATGGCGCCGCGACGGTTCCAGCGGCGCTTGCCCACGATGTGCACCTCGGTCGCGAGGAACGCATTGGCGCTGCGCACGATGGAGCCGATGTTGAGGTCGTGCTGCCAGTTCTCGATCGCGACGTGGAACGGATGCCGCTTGTCGTCGAGGTCGGCCACGATCGCGTCCATGCTCCAGTAGCGGTAGACGTCGACGACGTTGCGCGTGTCGCCGTTCTCGAGCAGCTCGCGGTCGTAACGCGGGTCGTCGGGCCAGGCGTCCGGGCCGCCGGGCCAGGGACCGACGCCGTGCGCGGGTGCCGCTGCGACGTCGTCCGACCGCGGCGCCGGATCGTCGGCATGCGCGGATCGGGGCTCGGCGGCGTCGGTCGGCGCCGGCGCGGTCTCGTCGGCTTGCGTCACGTCCTCAGGCTACCCGCGCGCTGCGCGCCGCCCCGCGGTGGGCGCCCTCCCCCGCGGACAGGCCGCCCACCGCGACGCACTCGCCCGCCGCGGGTCGAGGGCACAGGCGCGAGGCCGCGCGTCGTACCGGCCGCGTCCGGGGCCGCCTCGCGCCCGGCGTGTGATCGCCGCACCCGTCGTCGCCACTTTTCGGTCGCCCGAAATATTGGTACGGTTTCGGGATGCCGAAAAATATGGATGCCGTGGATCGCCGCCACACATCCGGGCGCGCACTCTGGCTGCTCGGACCGGCCATGGTCGCCGGCGTGGCCTACCTCGATCCGGGCAACGTCGCGAGCAACATGACCGCGGGCGCGACCTTCGGCTACCTGCTCGTCTGGGTCGTGATGCTCGGCAATGTCATGGCCTGGTTGATCCAGTACCTCTCCGCGAAGCTCGGCATCGTCACGGGCGAGAGCCTCCCCCAAGCGCTCGGGCACCGCATCCGCCGACCCTGGGCGCGTCGTGCGTACTGGCTGCAGGCGGAACTCGTCGCGATGGCCACCGATGTCGCCGAGGTCATCGGCGGTGCCGTCGCTCTGCATCTGCTCTTCGGCATCCCCCTGGTGTGGGGAGGCGCGATCACGGGGGTCATCTCGATGTGCCTCCTGCTCGTGCAGACACGGCGCGGAGCACGGGCCTTCGAGACGGTGCTCATCGGGCTGCTGCTGATCATCGCCGTCGGCTTCACCTTCGGGCTGTTCTTCGCCCCGCCCGAGCCCGCCGGGGTCATCGCGGGTCTCGTTCCGCGGTTCGAGGGCAGTACCTCCGTCCTGCTGGCCGCCTCGATCCTGGGCGCGACCATCATGCCGCACGCGATCTACGCGCACTCCGCCCTCGCCCGCGATCGCTTCGCACCCGCGGGGGCCGATCCGGCCGCGAGCGGCGACGGCACCCACCGGCTCGCCGACGCGACCGCCCAGACCCGCGCCGATGCCCTCGCCGAAGCCCGAGGCATCTCGACCCCGCGCCTGCTGCGAGCGACCCGGTGGGACGTCACGATCGCCCTCGCCGTCGCCGGTACCGTCAACCTCGCGATCCTGCTGCTCGCCGCCGCGAACCTCGCCGGGGTCGAGGGCACGGACAGCCTCGAAGGCGCGTACGCGGCTCTGCGCGCGGGACTGGGCCCGCTCGTGGCCACCCTGTTCGCGGTGGGCCTGCTCGCCAGCGGTCTCGCCTCGACCTCGGTCGGCGCCTACGCCGGCGCCGAGATCATGCAGGGGCTCCTGCACGCGCGCATCCCCCTGCTCGCCCGCCGGCTCGTCACTCTCGTCCCCGCGCTGGTGATCCTCGCCCTCGGCGTCGACCCCACCCTCGCGCTCGTGCTCAGCCAGGTCGTGCTGTCGTTCGGCATCCCGTTCGCACTCGTCCCGCTCGTGGCCCTGACCCGTCGACGCGATGTGCTCGGCGACTATCGCAACCGCGCGGCGACCACGGCGGCCGGGGTGCTGGCATCCGTGTTCCTCATCGCCCTCAACGCCCTGCTCCTGTGGTTGGTCTTCACCGGCGGTTAGGCTGACGCTGTGGAATCGCCCGTGGCCGACGACTATCTCAAGGCGATCTACCACCACACCGAGTGGCAGGACAGCCCGATCACGCCCTCGCAGCTCGCGAGCGTGCTGGGCCTGGCCCCCTCGAGCGTGACAGAGATGGTCAAGAAGCTCGCCGCGCAGGGTCTGGTCACACATCGGCCGTACGGACCGGTGTCGCTGACCCCCGCGGGCGGACTCCGCGCAGCGGGCGTGATCCGCCGGCACCGCCTCATCGAGACCTGGCTCGTACGCGAGTTCGACTACTCGTGGGACGAGGTGCACGACGAAGCCGAGGTGCTCGAGCACTCCCTGAGCGACCGCCTGCTCGAGGGGATCGACGAGCGACTCGGCCGCCCGCGTTTCGATCCCCACGGAGACGCGATCCCGGATGCCGACGGCTCGGTGCACCGCGAGCCCTTCGTGCTCCTCGCCGAGGCGTCGGCCGGACACGCCGGACGCGTTCTTCGCGTGAGCGACCGCGACCCCGAACTGTTGCGGGCGCTCGTCGAGAACGGCATCGACGTCGGGCACGAGCTCGAAGTGCTCAGCGACGACGTCGTGCGCGCGGACGGCGTCGAGGTGACGCTGCCGGCCGGCGCGGGCAGTTCGGTCTGGCTCACGCGCTGAGAGCCGGGGTCTCGCCCGGCGTGCGCCGCAGACATCTCGCGCGAGCCGCGGCAGGTGCACGGGAGGGGATCCGGCGAGAAGAGGACCCGAGCGAGGTTCTCCCTCGATGCTCCTCCGCTCAGCGGTGGCCCAGGGCCGGGTTCAGGATGCCGCGCGCCGAGCCCGATCGAAGGGCCAGCGCACGTGCGTCGCCGTCTCGCACGCGCGCCACAGGTCGGCACCGAGCTCGCTGCCCCGCGTCCGGCGAGCCGGGGTCGCCACGCGCGGGGCTCCGCGGGCGACGAGCGCCGGTCCGTACATCGCGCCGCCCTCGGCGTACGGGTCGACGAGAGCGCGGACGAGGGCCCAGGCGCCCTGCTCCTTGGACTGGGTGATCGGCGCCTGCAGGTTGTCGAGGAAGCGCGTGAGCCGACTCGGCTCGTTGACGCCGCGAACGCCGCGCGTGCGGCCGCTCGTCGAGTAGCCGGGGTGGGCCACGAGGCTCTGGATCGGAACGCCGTGGGCGAGGAGCCTCTTCTGCGCCTCGAGGGCCAACGCGGTCGTCGCGGCCTTCGACTGCACGTAGGCGCGCCACGGCGAGTAGCCCTCGCGCAGCTCGGGATCGGTGGGTACGTGCCGCCAGAGCGACGTCGACATGCTGCCCACCCAGACCATGCGGCCGCGGGCAGCGGCGAGGGGTTTGAGCAGCTCGCCGGCCAGGGCGAAGTGGCCCAGCACGTTCGTGGCGAAGACGAGCTCGTGGCCGCCGGCGGTTTGGCGATCCTTGGGCGGGTGGACGATGCCGGCGTTCAGAAGGAGCCCGTCGAGCCGCCCGCGCGCGCGGGCCGTGGCGGCCGCGGCCCGCACCGAGCCCATGTTGCTGGTGTCGAGCAGAAGCGTCTCGATACTGGCATCCGGAGTCGAACGCTTGATGGCCGCCTTGGCCGCGGACATCTTGTTGGGGTTTCGGCCGGTGAGCAGCACGTGGGCACCGGCGGCGGCGAGTTGCTCGCACGCGAAGAAGCCGAGCCCGCGAGTGGCGCCCGTGACGAGATAGGACCGCCCGGAGAGGTTCGGGAGGTTCTCGGGGTCCCATTCGGTTCGCGTCACCCTTCGACCCTAACGAGATCGGGCGCGTCCGTCACGGGTGCATTCCGCGAACGGAATACCCGCGGCGAGAAGTTTTTCGCGACGTCGCGTGACGAATCGCGCTCGGGGTGCGTCTCATCCGTGAGCAACCCGCTCCGTCGCGACGAGATCCCCTCGCCGCCGACGCCGAGACGACGAAGAGGAGTCACATCATGGGTCTCGACGACAAGATCAAGAACGCCGCCCAGGACATCGTGGGCAAGGCGAAGGAAGCGATCGGCAACGCCACCGACAACGACAAGCTCGCCGCCGAGGGCAAGGCCGACCAGGTCAAGGCCGACGCGAAGAAGGCCGGCGAAGACGTGAAGGACACCTTCAAGTAAGTCGGCATCCGCGGTCGGGCGGGCCACGACTTCCGGTCGGGCCCGCCCACGCTCGTCCGCGCAGCACCACCCCTGGGAGCGTGTCGGTGGCCGGGTCTAGGCTGGGCCCCATGCGGACCCGAGGCGATATCGAGTGCTGGCTGACCGACATGGACGGCGTTCTCGTCCACGAGAACACCCCCATCGCCGGGGCATCCGAACTGCTCGCCCAGTGGCGGGCCGAGGGCACCCCGTTCCTCGTGCTGACCAACAACTCCATCTACACCCCGCGTGATCTCAGTGCCCGACTCCGGGCGTCCGGTCTCGTCGTGCCCGAGTCCTCGATCTGGACCTCGGCTCTGGCCACCGCCGACTTCCTCCGGTCGCAGATGCCCGGCGGATCCGCCTTCGTCATCGGCGAGGCGGGGCTGACCACCGCCCTGCACGAGGCGGGCTTCATCATGACCGAGACCACGCCCGACTACGTCGTCGTGGGCGAGACCCGCAATTACTCCTTCGAAGCGATCACGAAGGCGATCCGCTTCATCCGCGGGGGCGCCCGCTTCATCGCCACGAACCCGGATGCCACGGGCCCCTCTACCGAGGGCGTGCTGCCCGCGACCGGAGCCATCGCAGCACTCATCACCAAGGCCACGGGCAAGGAGCCGTACATCGTCGGCAAGCCGAACCCGATGATGTTCCGCTCGGCCCTCAACCGCATCGGTGCGCACAGCGAGAACACCGGCATGATCGGCGACCGTATGGACACCGACATCGTGGCCGGCATCGAAGCCGGGCTGCACACCGTGCTCGTCATGACCGGCATCAGCGACCAGCGAGAGATCGAGCGCTACCCCTTCCGCCCCGACGAGATTCTCGGCTCGGTCGCCGAGCTCGTGCGCCAGGAGCCCCTCGAGTCCGACCTCGCCGACGGCGAGGAAGGCCTCGAAGCGGGTCTCTGACCCCGACGAGGAGACACCATGGACGACCGTACGCTCTGGCTCATTGTCGCCTTCTTCATCACGGCGGGAACGCTCGTGGCCTTCATCGTGCAGTGGCGCCGTCCGCGTCGCGGCGGCGGCGGGCGGCGAGACCCGTTCGACGGGCCGGGCGACGGGTCGGCCTGAGGCGGGTCGGCCTGAGGCGGGCCGGGCTGAGACGGGCCGAGCTGAGACGGGTCCCGGCGCGGGGCGCGCCGACGCGATCGGCTGCTGCGCTCTGGCCGGGCGCCGGGGTGCCGGCATCCGCCATCTCCGTCACCAGAACAGGAGACGCCACCAAAACAGGACGAAACCCCACGAAACGCCCTGTCCTCGTCGCACCACCCTGTCCTCGTAACGGCGCGGCGACGCCCCGACGCACCCCGGCGGCTGCACCCCGGCCGGGCGCCCAGGGGCCGGCATCCGCCACCCCAGTCACCAAAACAGGAGACGCCGCCAGAACAGGACGAAACCCCACGAAACGGCCTGTTCTCGTCGCACCACCCTGTTCTCGAAACAGCGCGGCGACACACCGACGCACCCCGGCGGCTGCACCCCGGCCGGGCGCCCAGGGACCGGCATCCACCACCCCGTCACCAAAACAGGGGATGCCACCAAAACAGGACGAAACCCCACGAAACGCCCTGTTCTCGTCGCACCACCCTGTTCTCGTAACAGCGCGGCGACGCCCCGACGCACCGGCCGAGGGTCCGGCGGAGCGGGACTGCTTACTGCGGGGCGAGGCCCAGGTCGTCGAGGTCGATGGATCCCAGCCACTGCAGGCCCTCGGCCTCGATCGCTGCCTGCGCTCCGGTCTTGCGGTCGACGATGACGGCGACAGCGACGACCTCGGCACCAGCGCGGCGCAACGCCTCGACGGCCTTGAGGGCGGACTGGCCGGTGGTCGAGGTGTCTTCGACGACGACGACGCGCTTGCCCTCGACATCGGCGCCCTCGATCTGGCGACCGCGGCCGTGGTCCTTGGGCTCTTTGCGCACGACGAACGCGTCGAGCGGGGTTCCGGCGTGCACCGACTCGTGCATGACGGCGTTGGCGATGGGGTCGGCGCCGAGCGTGAGGCCGCCGACGGCGACGACGCCGTCGAGGTCCTTCACGAGGTCCAGCACCAGACGGCCGATCGCGGGGGCGGCGCGGTGGTCGAGGGTGAGCTTGCGCATATCGACGTAGTACGTCGCCTTCTTGCCGCTCGAGAGGGTGAAGTCGCCGTGGAACACCGCCTCGTCCTTGATGAGGCCGATGAGGGCCTGACGGTCGGCTTCGAGCTCGGGCGTGGAGGCGGTGGTCACGGCGTCGATTCTATTGCCCTGCCCCGCCGCGGACCGGGCCGCTGCCGGGCGCGGGTCTGCGGCATCCGTCGTGCGGAGATTTCCCCCGACACTCCGCCCCTGCTGCGGCGACGCCGGCGCGCCGCCCGCGCACTCCGCACGACGGCCCACCAACCGACCCGGCACGCCGCCCGCACACTCCGCACGACGGTCCTTCAACCGCTCCGGCGCGCCGCCCGCCGTCCCGCGGAGTTCGACCCCGGCACGCCGCCCCATCGGCGACCCGAACGGAATGTCGGCCACCGGCTCCGCGCGACGGGCCGCGACCGCCTCGCGCGCACGGCGATGTCGGCGCACGAAAGTAGGCTGGATGCCATGCGCCTGGCCACCTGGAACGTCAACTCCATCCGTGCCCGCGTCACCCGCACCGTCGAGTTCTGCGTGCGCGAGCACATCGACGTGCTGGCGATGCAGGAGATCAAGTGCAAGACGGAGCAGTTCCCGTACGCCGCCTTCGAGGAGGCCGGTTATTACGTCGCCGCGCACGGGCTGAACCAGTGGAACGGCGTCGCGATCGCGAGCCGTGAGCCTCTCGAGGACGTCGAGATCGGCTTCCCCGGCATGCCCGGGTTCGAGAAGGGCAAAGAGGGGCCCGACCTCCCGCAGGAGGCCCGCGCGATCGGCGCCACCGTCAACGGCGTCCGCGTGTGGAGCCTGTACGTGCCCAACGGCCGCGGGCTCGACGACCCGCACTTCACCTACAAGCTCGACTGGCTCGACAAGCTGCGGCAGTACACGGCCGATACCCTCGCGGCCGACCCCGACCTGCCCCTCGCGCTGACCGGTGACTTCAACATCGCCCCGACCGACGACGACAACGGCGACCCGACGATCGTGCAGGGTGCGAGCACGCACGTCTCGCCGGTCGAACGGGCGGCCTTCGCCGCGTTCGAGACAGCGGGGCTCACCGACGTGGTGCGACCGCTCATCCCCACCGGCTATACCTACTGGGACTACAAGCAGCTGCGCTTCCCGCGCAACGAGGGTCTGCGCATCGACTTCATCCTCGGCTCGCGCGCCTTCGCCGACGCCGTCCACGGCGCCGAGATCCATCGCAACGAACGCAAGGGCGAGGTCCCCAGCGACCACGTCCCCGTCGTCGCCGACCTCGAGCTGTCGGACGCCGACGACGATGACGACCTGCCGATGATCTTCGGCTGAACGCCGAGGTCGCGGCATCCGGAGGCATCCACCCGTGCAGGTGTGTCGATCGGCGTGCCCGCGAGGCACCGGACTCGAACCCACGGCAACAGATTCGGAGCTCAGGCGCCGGATGACCGGCGTCCGTTGCATCCACCCGATTCTGCGGGACCGCCGCGGGAACCGATCCCGCCGCGAACGCATGGCGCGCGAAGAGTGCACCCCGCAACGCACGACGGCGGGGCCGGAGCGAACCCCGACCCCGCCGTGCGGGAGCGTCAGACCGAGGGGACCTCGGCGGGAGCGGTGCGCTGGACCAGCGTCACCAGCGCCTCGATGATCGAGCGGAGGAACGCGGCGGTCCCCTCGTCGGTGACGGTGCCGTCCTCTTCGAACAGGCCGGGGGTCGACTGGATGTACCCCTCGGGCTGACCGAGGACCAGGGCGTTGTAGTGCAGGAGCACCGCGCGCAGGTGCTGCTGACCGGCGGCGGTGGCGATACCGCCCTGCGAGGTGCCGATGACGGCGGTGGGCTTGTCGTTGAACGACGCCTCGCCGTAGGGGCGCGCCGACCAGTCGAGCGCGTTCTTGAGCACACCCGGGATCGAGCGGCTGTACTCGGGGGTGACGATGAACACGCCGTCGGCGTCCTCGATCGCCTTCTTGAACTCCGTCGCGACCTCCGGGAAGTTCCCGTCGTAGTCGGGCGAGTAGAATGGCAGATCCTTGATCGGGATCTCCTTCAGGGTCACGCCCTCGGGGGCGACCTTCTCGAGTGCCTTCGCCAGACGGCGGTTGATCGAGGTGCTGGAGATGCTGCCGACGATGTAGCCGATCGTGTAGTCGGTCACGATGATCCTCTTTCTGGACGACGGGGGCGCCGAGCGCCCTGATTCATTCACGTGCAAGCATCACGGTCGAACCTGTATTCCCCCTCCTCTTGACTCCGCCGTGCGGGGGATGCAGGTGTCGCAGGTCGCCTCTAGCGTGGAGGGATGCCACGGATCACGCGCGCGCAACAGCGGAACGACATCGTGCTCGCGGTCGTGCTGCTGCTCGGCGGGTTGCTCAGCGCGGTGTTGTCGTCGGTGTCGGGCCTCTACGGCGACAAGCAGGCCTCGCTCGCCCTCGCGGTGGGCTACGTGTTCGTGCTCGCCGCCCCCATCGCGTTGCGTCGGCGCTGGCCGTCGGTGGTGGCCGTGATCGTATCGTTCGCGTACTTCCTCGCCGTGACCCTCCGCATCCCCGAGATCTACGCCGGGAACATCGCCATGTTCATCGCGCTGTACACGGTCGGCGCGTGGGAGACGAGCCGCCGCCGCGCGACGATCGTGCGCGTCGCCATCATCGTGGGGATGTTCGCCTGGTTGTTCGTGGTGATGTTCCAAGACGCCACGCAACCGGTGGAGGGGATCACCGGAGGCGCGTTCTCGCGCGCCGGCGCCTTCTCGCCGTTCGTCGCCTACCAACTGCTGATGATCGGGATCAACGCCCTCTTCTTCGGGGGTGCCTACTACTTCGGCGACCGTTCGCACCAGCAGATGCGAGAGCGCGCGGCCCTCGAGGAACGCACCGCCGAGCTCGAGACCGAGCGCGAGGTGACCGCGGCGCAGGCCGTCGCCCTCGACCGCGTTCGTATCGCGCGCGAACTGCACGACGTCGTCGCCCACCACGTCTCGCTCATGGGGGTCCAGGCGGGGGTCGCCCGGTCGCTCCTGACGCGTGACCCCGACGCCGCTCGCGAAACCCTGGCGAGCGTCGAGAGCTCCGCGCGCGCCTCGCTGCACGAGCTGCGCCAGCTTCTCGAGACCCTGCGCACGCCCGACGGCGACGCCGCCCCCCAGACCGCGCCCACCACTCACGGGCTGACTTCGATCCAGGCCCTCGTCGACGACGCCCACCGCCGCGGGGCTCCCCTCGACCTTCACCGTCGTGGGCGATCCCGCGTGCGATCCCCCTCCCCTCGTGCAGGTGAACCTGTACCGCATCGCGCAGGAGGCGCTGACGAACGCGCGCCGCCACGCGGGGCCGGATGCCAGCGCAGACGTGCGCCTGAGGTTCGAGACGGATGCCGTCGAGCTCGAGATCTCGAACACAGGACGCCGCGGTTCGTCGACGCCGGGGCTCGGACAGCTCGGCATGCGCGAGCGCGCGGCCGTCTCGGGCGGGACGATCGAGATCGGGCCGCGCTCGCGCGGCGGCTACCTCGTGCGCGTGCGCGTGCCCCTCACGCCGGCGGGGGTGGCACATGTCTGAGGTGCGCGTGCTGCTGGTCGACGACCACGCCATGATGCGCGCCGGCTTCCGCACGATCTTGTCGCTCGAGCCCGACATCGAGGTCGTGGGCGAGGCGGCATCCGGGCTCGAGGCACTCGCGGCGGCGGCGCGCCTGCGGCCCGACGTGATCTGCATGGATGTGCAGATGCCCGGCATGGACGGCCTCGAAGCCACTCGCCAGCTGACCGCCGACCCCGCCTCCGACGCGGCGGTGCTCATCGTCACGACCTTCGATCGCGACGACTACCTCTTCTCGGCCTTGGCCGCCGGGGCCAGCGGGTTCCTGCTCAAGAACGCCGGCCCGGAAGAGCTCGTCTCGGCGGTGCGCATCGTCGGGGCCGGAGACGCGCTGCTCGCACCCGAGGTCACGCGCCGGGTCATCGAGCGCTTCGCCTCACAGGGTGCCGAGGTGCCGGTATCCGCTTCCTCCGAGACGATCGAGCCGCTGCGTCTGACCGAGCCTCTCACCGAGCGCGAGAGCGAAGTGCTGCGGCTGGTGGCCGAGGCGCTCAGCAACGCCGAGATCGCCGCGCGCCTGTTCATCGGCGAGGCGACGGTCAAGACGCACGTGTCGAACCTGTTGCAGAAGCTCGGCGCGCGCGACCGCGTGCAGGCCGTGGTGCTGGCCCACCGGCACGGTCTGGCCTGACGGCGGCGCGGGCGCCAGCCGGGCCGGGGCCGGTCGGGTTGGGTGCCGTGCCCGAACCGCCGCGCCCGCCGAACCGCCGCGCCCGCCGGGCCGGGCGGTGATCGCCGGCACCGCGGGTCATCTCGGCGATCGAGGGTGATCAGGGCGCCTCGCCGCAGCCCCGCGGTGGAGGGGCCCTCCCCCGTGCGGCGGACACGCAGAACCGTCCCGGGGCGGAGGCGACGCGGCATCCGGATCCCTAGCGTGGGAGACATCGAGAAGAAGGGATGCATCGTGCTCCATCTGGACGGCATCACCAAGAGCTACGGCGGACGCCGCGTGCTCGACGGGGTGGGCTTCGACGTCGCCCCCGGGCGCCTCACGGGTTTCGTCGGCGGCAACGGCGCGGGAAAGACCACGACGATGCGCATCGCTCTGGGCGTGCTCGGCAAGGATGCCGGCGCCGTCGAGCTGAACGGCGCCCCGGTCACCGCCTCCGACCGCCGTCGCTTCGGGTACATGCCCGAGGAGCGCGGGCTGTACCCCAAGATGAAGGTGGCCGAGCACATCGCCTACCTCGCGAGGCTCCACGGCTTCGGCAAGACCGAGGCGAATGCCAAAGCCACGGCCCTGCTCGAGCGCCTCGGACTCGGCGAGCGCCTGGGCGACCTCATCGAAACGCTCTCGCTCGGCAACCAGCAGCGCGCACAGATCGCGGCCTCGCTCGTTCACGAGCCCGAGGTGCTGATCCTCGACGAGCCCTTCTCGGGTCTCGATCCGCTGGCGGTCGACGTGGTCGCCGGCGTCCTGCAGCAGAAGGCCGCCGAGGGCGCGGCCGTGCTGTTCTCCTCCCACCAGCTCGACGTGGTCGAGCGTCTCTGCGACGACCTCGTCATCATCGCCGACGGCACGATCCGGGCGGCGGGAAGCCGCGAGGGCCTCCGCGCCGAGCACGCGACCCACCGGTACGAGCTGGTCTCGCGCGGTGACACCGGGTGGCTGCGCGACGAGCCCGGGGTGCGCGTGATCGATTTCGACGGCGGCTACGCCCTCTTCGACGCCGACGACGACCTCGTCGCCCAGCGGGTTCTGCGCGAAGCCGTCGGACGCGGCGACGTCGCCAGCTTCTCCCCCCAGCGGCCCACCCTGGCCGAGATCTTCAAGGAGGTCATCCAGTGAGCACCGTGACCACCGCGCAGGCACCGGCCCGAAAGGCCGCACCGCACCGCGCGCCCGGCGAGGTGCAGAGCATCTGGCTGGTCGCCGAGCGGGAGATCGGCTCGAAGCTGCGCAGCAAGGCATTCGTCATCTCCACCGCGATCCTCATCGTCGCCGCCCTCGCGTCGGTGCTCTGGGGCGGTTTCACCGCTTCGAACGCCAGCGGCAGCGGCATCCCCGTCGCCGTCACCTCGCAGACGCAGGGCGATGTGTCGGGCCTCGACGGACTCGAGGTGACGGTTGCCGACAGCGACGACGCCGCCCGCGCTCTCGTGGCGGACGGGACGGTGGATGCCGCCCTGGTCCCGGGCTCGTCGGACTCGGCGTTCGACTTCACCGTCGTGGTGAAGGACAGCGTCCCCTCGACCCTGTTGCAGATGCTGAGCGACACCCCGCCGGTCGACCGGCTCGAGCCCGGCTCGACCGCCGCCGACGTGCTGCGGTACTTCATCGCGCTGGCCTTCGGCCTCGTCTTCCTCATCGCCGCGACGACCTTCGGGGGCACCATCGCGCAGAGCGTCGTCGAAGAGAAGCAGACGCGCGTGGTCGAGATCCTCATCTCGGCGATTCCGGTGCGGGCGCTCCTGGCGGGCAAGGTGCTCGGCAACACGATCCTCGCGATGGCGCAGATCGTGCTGCTCGCCGCCGTCGCGGTCGTGGGACTGGCCGTCACCGGCCAAGCGGGGGTGCTCGACGCCCTCGGCGCCCCGATCGCGTGGTTCGCGATCTTCTTCCTCTTCGGCTTCGTGCTGCTGGCGGCGCTGTTCGCCGCGGCCGCAGCGATGGTCTCGCGGCAGGAGGACATCGGAGCGACGACCACCCCGATCACGATGCTGATCATGGCGCCGTATTTCCTGGTGATCTTCTTCAACGACAACCCCGTCGTGTTGACGATCATGTCGTACGTGCCGTTCTCGGCTCCGGTGGGGATGCCGCTGCGGATGTACCTCGGCGACGCGCAGTGGTGGGAACCCGTGCTCTCGCTCCTCGTGCTGCTCGCCTCGTGCGTGCTCGCGATCGGCGTCGCCGCCCGCATCTACCGCAACTCGCTGCTGCGCATGGGGGCACGCGTCAAGCTCGGCGAGGCTCTGCGGGGCTGACCGGTTCGGGTCCGGTCAGCCGGGCGGGGGTTGCCGTGGCCACGGTGACCCCCGCCCTTCTGCGGGATCCCGGAGCCACGGCATCCCGCCCCCTTTTCCCGACGCTCACCCGGGACGTCTAGGCTTTTCAGGTGCTTCGCCTTGTTGCTTCCGCCGCCCTGGGAGTGGTGATCGGGGCTCTGATCGTCGCCCTGCTCGGAAATCCGGACACCGGGATGCCGATCTTCGGCATCGCGCTCACGGTCTTCATCCTCGCGATCACCATCACCCGGTTGGCGAGCGGTCTCTCGGCGTCATTCCCCTCTGCCGCCGCCGTCCACGAGGCTCGCGACGCCCGCCGCCTGGGACGCGCCCGCATCGACTCGGTTCGCCAGACCGGGACGTTCATCAACGAGCAGCCGGTCTGCGACATCGATGTGACGGTGGTCGCGCTCACCGGCGACGCGTGGGCGACCACGATCCGCACGATCGTCCCGCTGATCGAGCTGCCGGCCTACCAGTCCGGTGTCGAACGCGATGTCGCGATCCTGCTCGAGGGCGGCCCCGAGGTCGCCTTCGTCGACGGGGAACTCTCGCCCGCCGAGATCGAGCGCCTCGTCATCCCGACACGTACCGAGGTCGAGGTCCGATCGATCCCCCCGGGAACGCGCATCGACAAAGGCCGTCGCCGCGGGCCTCTCATCGGCATCGGCCGCCGCGGACGTCCCCTTCGACTCGCGGTGTTCGCCGTGGTCGCGGCCCTCGCCGCCGGTGCCGTTCTGCTGCCGTTCCGAGAGGGTCTCGGCCTGACCGTCGACGCGTGGTCGGAGGGACGGTGGAGCGTCGACATGCGCCGGCCCGACACCCTCCTCAGCGCCGAGAGGTCGCTCGAGGAGGCGATCGGTCACGATCGAGTGGTGTCGATCACCGTGATCGCGGATGCCGTGATCGTGAACGCCCCGGTCCGCGCCGGCGCCATCGAGACCGACGAGTGGACCTACCGCGGGGGCCGCGTCAGCCACGACGGGCCCGCGAGCAGCCAGCCCCAGCTCGCCGAGGAACAGTTCTCGTGGTCCGACGTGGCTCTCGACCGCATCTGGCCGGCCATCGAGAACGCTTCGGCCCAGAGCGGGCTACCGACAGACGGCGGATCGGTGTTCATCCACCGCACGACCGACACCGACCTGGACAGCCCGACCTTCAACCGCAGCGTCGAGGCGCCCGAGATATCGTTCGGACTGCGCGATGACTACCGCGACCAGTCCTTCCGCCTCGATGCCACCGGAACCGACCTCCGCGCGATGGGCTGAGCCATCCGTCATTCGTCGAGGACGGCGAGGACGTTGCCCGCCGGGTCACGGAACCACGCGATCAGCGGACCGCCCTCGCGCATGATGCCGCGGGAGTCGGTGGGAAAGTCGGCGTCGTCGTAGATCTTCGTGTCGACGCCGCGGGAGCGCAGGTCGTCGACAGCCGCCTCGACGTCGGCCACGGGGAAGTTCAACACCGTGAACGAGGCCGGCTGGTGGTGGGGCTTGCCGTAGACGAGCACGCGTCCCCCGGAACCGAGATGCAGCGCGAGAAAGCCCGATCCCTCGAGCACCTCGACGCGGAGTCCGAGGGTGTCGGCATAGAAACGGTGCGCCGCCTCGAGGTCGTCGACCGCGAACCCGGAGTAGGCGCCATCGGCGTGGAACATCGTCGTTCTCCTTCGCTATTGCGTCACGTACGCCGTGACACTCGGTGACAAACGGATCGGGATGCCGGTGACATCGGAATCATCGGGATCCCCGATCGCGACGGTGAGGGTCTCGTCGACCCCGAAGATCGCGGCTCCCTCCTGTGCCCCGCTCGCGCAGCCGGCCGACCACGGTCGATTGTCGGTGGAGGTGAAGGCGACGATGCAGCGTCCGTCGCCGTCGTCGGGCTGGGCGAGGTAGATGCGGAAGTCGCTCACCGTCGCGATGTAGCGCGTGCTCCCCGCGTCGATCCCGCTGTCGCGCAGGATGTCGGCCGAGATGACGTCCTCGATCGTCTGCGGGAAGGTCAGCTCGGGATAGGCCGCCGACGCGGGATCGGGGGTCGCGGCCATGGTGGGGGCCACGCTCGCACCGATCGCGATGCCGATACCGAGCAGAGCCAGAGCGCCGACGGAGAGGAGCACGAGGCGCAGAACGCGCCGGGGCGTGAGGGGGGCGGCATCCGGGGTCGAGGAATCCTCGTCAGGGGCGGCGGCTCCGGGGGTCGAGGGACCCTCGAGAGGGGCGGCGGCTCCGGGGACGGAGCGCATGGCGACGGGGGCGACGGGGGCGGGCGTCGAACCCGCGGACTCGGGGGCGGCGGAGGAGCCGGAGCGGCGGACCTGCTCCTCGAGCTCGGCGAGACGCTCGATCATCGCGGGGGTCGCGGACGCCCCCTCGGCCCCGTACACGCGCTCGCGCAGCCGGCGCAGCTCGACGTCGTCGTCCATGCGTTGACTCTAGGGCCGTGCCGGTGCGGTCGGGGCGGGCTCAGGCCTCTCGGTGGGGCGCCGTGGCGTCGAGGGCGTCGGCCGCCCCCACCAGGGCGAGATGCGAGAGCGCCTGCGGGGTGTTCCCGGCCTGACGACCGGTCGTGGGGTCGTACTCCTCGGACAACAGGCCGAGATCGTTGGCGACGGCCGTCAGCCGGTGCATGAGCGCGACGGCCTCGTCGCGGCGGCCGCTGTGGGCGTACTGCCCCACCAGCCAGAACGAGCAGGCGAGGAAGGGATGCTCGT
Source organism: Microbacterium sp. SORGH_AS_0454 (assembly GCF_031453395.1). Lineage (NCBI taxonomy): Bacteria > Bacillati > Actinomycetota > Actinomycetes > Micrococcales > Microbacteriaceae > Microbacterium > Microbacterium sp. SORGH_AS_0454. Next base: position 1,140,087 of record NZ_JAVIYS010000001.1, read on the forward strand.
CGCCGGTCAGGCCGTCCACGCCCGTGGTGCGGTAGCGCAGCAGCCATCCGTCGGGCATGAGGGTCTGTTCCATGCGGGCGACGGTGGCGAGCATGCGCGGATCGTCGTAGGCGCAGAAACCCACCTGCGGCAGCACGAGAAGCGAGGCATCGACCTCGTCGGTGTCGAAATGCTGCGTGAACCAACCGCCCGCGTGCACACCGCGGGCGTCGATGTCGGCCCGAACACGATCGCGCAGGGTGCGCCACGTGGTGACGTCGCCGTCGCGCCCGCCCTCTTCGACGGCCCGGATGCCACGGTCGAACGCCGCCCACACCATCGCCCGCGAGTGCGTGAAGAAGTGGGGTTCGCCGCGCATCTCCCAGATCCCGAGGTCGGGGCGGTCGACCTCGGTCGCCAGCTGGTCGAGGAGCGCCCGCTGCAGCGACCACGAGAACGTCGTCTCTTCGACGCCGGCGTTGCGCGCGGCTTCGAGCGCGACCATCACCTCGCCGATGACGTCGGCCTGGTACTGGTCGACCGCGCCGTTGCCGATGCGCACGGGGGCCGCGCCGCCGTAGCCGGGAAGGCTGGGGATCTCGCGCTCGGGCAGGTCGCGCTCCCCCGCGATGCCGTACATGATCTGCACGTCGGACGGGTCGCCCGCGATCGCGCGCAGCAGCCAGTCGCGCCAGCGGTGCGCGGCATCGAGGTAGCCGTGGTCGATGTAGGCGCTGAGGGTGAGAGCGGCGTCGCGCAGCCAGACGTAGCGGTAGTCCCAGTTGCGGGAACCGCCGAAGGCCTCGGGGAGAGAAGTCGTCGCCGCCGCCACGATTCCGCCCGTCTCGGAGTGCGTGAGGGCGCGCAGCACCATGAGCGAGCGCGTGACCAGCGCCGCGTGGGTACCGGCGGCCTGCACGCGGTCGGCCCACGCGGCCCACCATTCGCGGGTGCGCTCGAGCGCCGCCTCGACGTTGAAGGCGGCGGGCGGCTCCTGCCACGACGGGCCCCAGGCGAGGACGGAATCGACGCTTCGGCCCGGCTCCGTCGTCCAACGGCCGCGGTGGGCGGTGTCGACGGCGATCAGGCGGGGTCCGCGGATCGTCACCGAATCGGGGCCGGCCGCGGCGAGGACGACGTGCTCGTCGCCGCCGCCGATCTGACGCACCCACGGCACCGCACGGGCGTAGTCGAAGCGCAGACGCACCTCGCTGACGAAATCGACCTCGCCCGAGACCCCGACCACGCGGCGGATGAGGGCCTCCACGCCCTCGTCGACGGGCATGGCGTCGTAGACGTCGGCGATGCCGGTCGAGGTCTCCCACCGCGTGACGAGCACGAAGGTGTCGCCGTCGTACCGCCGGGTCGCCCGCGCCTCGGGGTCGGCGGGACGCAGCGTCCAGGCACCGTGGGACTCATCGCCGAGAAGGGCGCCGAACATCGACCCGCTGTCGTACCGCGGCAGGCACAACCAGTCGACGCTCCCCGCGGAGGAGACGAGAGCGGCGGACCGGCAGTTGCTGAGGACCGCGTAGTCCTCGATCGGAGTCGTCACCCTCGGATTGTGGCAGGTACCGCCGACATCGTGTCGATCGATCTCGCTAGTGACTTCCCTGCGCCCGCTGCAAGCGGCACGGCGATGTCGGGGGCGAGCGCTACGGTGACCCCATGGCTGCGGACACCACCCTGATCATCCTGGGCGCTTCGGGCGACCTCACTTCGCGACTGCTGCTCCCGGCCCTCGGCCAGTTGCTCTCGCGCGAGCCGAACCGGTCCGTGCGTCTGCACGGGGCGGGCATGGAGGACTGGACCGACGAGCACTGGCGCGAGGTGGTCGAGAAGGCTTTCCAGACGATGGATGCCGACGACGCCTTCGCCTCGGTCTCGGAGACGACCTATTCTCGAGCCGACATCACGACGGCCGCCGATCTGCAGAAGCTGCTCGACGACGCCGAGGGCCGACCGGCCCTGTACTTCGCGGTGCCCCCGGCGGTCACCGAGAAGGCGTGCCTCGCGCTCAGCGACGTGACGATCCCCGAGGGAACGATCCTCGCCCTCGAGAAGCCGTTCGGCACCGACGAGGCGAGCGCCCGCACGCTGAACACGCAGCTGGCGAGCCTGGTGCCCGAAGACCAGGTGTTCCGCATCGACCACTTCCTCGGCCGCTCCACCGTGCTGAACCTGCTGGGCACGCGATTCGCGAATCGCATCGTCGAGAGCGTCTGGTCGGCCGACGACATCGCCTCGATCCGCATCGACTTCCCCGAAGCCCTGGGCCTCGAGGGCCGCGCCGGCTACTACGACGCGGCCGGTGCCCTGGTCGACATGATCCAGAGCCACCTCCTGCAGGTCATGGCCTTCGTCACGATGGAGCCCCCGGCATCCCTGGATCAACTCGATCTGCGCGATGCGACTTCGGCGGTGCTGCGCGCGACCCACGTGAAAGACGACGACCCGGTCGCGAACTCGCGCCGCGCGCGCTACACCGCGGGCGACGTGGGCGACCGCCACTTCTCGTCGTACGTGGACGAGCCCGGGGTCGATGCCTCGCGCGACACCGAGACGCTCGCCGAGATGACCGTCGAGGTGCGCACGGCCCGCTGGCAGGGTGTTCCGATCCTGCTGCGCTCGGGCAAGGCACTCGGTGCGGGAGACCCGGCCGTCACCGTGACGTTCAAGCCCGTCCGGCATCTTCCCGACGGGTTCATCGGCGAGAGCGAGCCCTCCCAGATGGTGTTCTCGCTCGGGCCCGACACGATCAGCCTGGGCCTGAACATCAACGGCGCCGACGACCCTCTCGACCTCGAGCGCGTGAACCTCTCCGCCCACCTCGGCGAGGGTGCCCTCAAGGCCTACGGCGAAGTCCTCTCCGGCATCCTCGATGGGGACGCCATGCTCGCCGTCCGCGGCGATGCGGCCGAGCAGTGCTGGCGCATCGTTCAGCCGGTCATCGACGCGTGGCGCAAGGGCGAGGTCCCGCTCGACGATTACCCGGCGGGTACCGCCGGTCCCGCGTCGTGGAACGCCTGACCGACGCCGCCGCGCGCACCGGGGCCTCGGCGCCGCCGGTTGCGGACCGGCGGCTCATCGCAGACCTATAGGTTCACACGGGAACACTTCGCCGTCTCATGGCGTTGAATGGCTCGGGTCAACGGCGTCCCGGATCAGCCCTCGTTCTCAGGAGTCCCCATGTCTCTCACCCTCGACCGCACCGCCCCCACCGACGCCCCCATCCTCGACGTCCTCGCCGAGCGTTGGAGCACCCGCGTCTTCGACCCCGAGACGCCGATCGACGAGTCGGCCCTGCGCTCCGCCCTCGAGGCCGCCCGCTGGGCTCCCTCGGGCATGAACTTCCAGCCGTGGCGCTTCATCGTGGCGCGCCGGGGCACCGCCGCGCACGAGCGCGTCGTCGCCTCGTTGATGGGCTTCAACCAGGCCTGGGCTCCCGCGGCCGGCGCTCTTCTCGTCGTGCTCGCCGAGACCGAGACAGAAGACGGCGAGGCTCGTACCTGGGCTCTGTACGACAGCGGACAGGCCGCCGCCCACTTCACCGTGCAGGCGCACGCCGAGGGCCTCGCCACCCACCAGATGGGCGGCTTCGTCGCCGACGACCTGCGCGCGGCGTTCGACATCGACGCCCGCTTCACCCCCGTCACCGTGATCGCGGTGGGCGCCCTGGGCGACGTCGACGCCGCCGAAGAGGGCCTGCGTCAGCGCGAGCTCGCGCCGCGCCAGCGCCGCACGGTCGAGGAGTCGCTGCTCGTCGACGACTGAGCCACGGCATCCGCCCTCCGACGCTCCCCGCCGGGAGGACCGCCCTCGTACGGCGTCCCTCCGGGCGGGGAGCGTTCTCGTTCGCGCGGCGCGGCTGGTCCGGAGTCCGGGCTGCCCCGCGGGGCAACCGGGACCGGGTCGCCGTCTCCCCCCCCGCCCCCCGCCCGCATAAACGCTATTTGCGCGCAGAAACACGCTCTGCTCGCGTTTTTGCGAGCAGAGCGCGTTTATGCACGGGCGGGGGGGGAAGAGCGGGAAACGGCGCTCATGCATGGGACGTCGAGCGAGCGGGAGACGCGCCGCATCCTCGAACGCAGAGGGGGGATGCCACGCCCTCGACGCGGCATCCCCCCTCGCTCCCGCTACTCGACGATCTCCGCCTCGATGACGTCGTCGTCGCCCGGCTCCGGTTGCGCGGGGCCGGTGCTCACGAGCACGAGCGAGTCGCCGTCGCTGGCCACATCGACCCGAACGACGTCGCCGTCGCGCACCGTTCCGGCGAGGATCGCCATGGCGAGGCGGTTCTGGATCTCGGTCTGGATCAGACGGCGCAAGGGCCGGGCACCGTACACCGGGTCGTAGCCGCGCTCGGAGAGCCACGACCGGGCATCGGGTGTGACCGCGAGGCTCAGCCGCCGCTCGCGCAGGCGCTTGTGCAGCGCGTCGACCGCGAGCTCGACGATCTGTGCGAGGTCGTCCTGGCTGAGCGCCTGGAAGATGACGATGTCGTCGAGGCGGTTCACGAACTCGGGTTTGAAGGCCTGGCGCACGAGCGCCTGCACCTGCTCGCGCTTGGCGTCGATCGACAGGGTCGGATCGATGAGGATGGGCGACCCGAGATTCGAGGTCAGGATCAGGATGACGTTGGTGAAGTCGACCGTGCGACCCTGGCCGTCGGTCAGGCGACCGTCGTCCATGACCTGCAGCAGCACGTCGAACACCTCGGGGTGCGCCTTCTCGACCTCGTCGAGCAGCACGACGCTGTAGGGGCGCCGACGCACGGCCTCGGTGAGCTGTCCGCCGGCCTCGTACCCGACATACCCCGGAGGGGCACCGACCAAGCGCGAGACCGAGTGCTTCTCGCCGTACTCCGACATGTCGATGCGCACCATGGCGTGCTCGTCGTCGAAGAGGAAGTCGGCGAGCGACTTCGCCAGCTCCGTCTTGCCGACGCCGGTCGGGCCGAGGAAGAGGAAGGAGCCGACCGGGCGATTCGGGTCACTGATGCCCGCGCGCGAGCGACGCACCGCGTCGGACACCGCCTTCACGGCATCCTTCTGTCCGATCAGGCGCTTGCCGAGCTCGCGCTCGAGGTGCAGCAGCTTCTCGGTCTCGCCCTGCAGCAGGCGCCCCACCGGAATCCCCGTCCACGCGGCGATGACGGCCGCGATGTCCTCGTCGGTGACCTGATCGTTGACCATGCGGTCGCCCGCCGGTTCTTCGCGCTCGGCGACCATGAGCTCGCGTTCGAGAGCCGGGATCTCGGCGTAGAGGAGTCGCGATGCCCGCTCGAGGTTGCCCTCGCGCTGCGCGCGCTCGGCGTCGACGCGAGCGGCATCCAGCCGGGTCTTCAGATCACCGACGCGGTTGAGCGAGGCGCGCTCGCGCTCCCACCGGGCCTGCAGGTCGTCGAGCTTGGCCTGTTCGGCGGAGAGAGTCTCGCGCAGGGTCGCCAGGCGCTCCTTCGACGCGTCGTCCTTCTCTTTCTTCAGCGCGAGCTCCTCGAGCTTGAGGCGGTCGACGTGTCGGCGCAGTTCGTCGATCTCCAGCGGCGCGGAGTCGATCTCCATGCGCAGCCGCGAGGCGGCCTCGTCGATCAGATCGATGGCCTTGTCGGGCAGCTGACGCGAGGGGATGTAGCGGTTGGACAGGGATGCCGCGGCCACGAGCGCCGCGTCGGCGATCGCGACCTTGTGGTGAGCTTCGTACCGCTCCTTGAGGCCGCGCAGGATCGCCACGGTGTCTTCGACCGTGGGCTCGCCGACGTAGACCTGCTGGAAGCGCCGCTCGAGCGCCGCATCCTTCTCGATGAACTCGCGGTACTCGTCCAGCGTCGTCGCACCGATCAGGCGCAGTTCGCCGCGCGCGAGCATCGGCTTGAGCATGTTGCTTGCCGCAACCGACCCCTCGCCACCACCCGCGCCCATGAGGACGTGCAGTTCGTCGATGAACGTGATGATGCGGCCGTCGGACTCGGTGATCTCTTTGAGGACGCTCTTGAGGCGCTCCTCGAACTGGCCGCGATACATCGCCCCCGCGACGAGAGCCGAGATATCGAGCGAGACCAGCTCTTTGTTCTTGAGGCTCTCGGCGACGTCGCCCGCGACGATGCGCTGCGCGAGCCCCTCGACGACGGCGGTCTTGCCGACGCCGGGTTCGCCGATGAGCACGGGGTTGTTCTTCGTGCGCCGGGTGAGCACCTGGCTGACGCGGCGGATCTCGCCGTCGCGCCCGATCACGGGATCGAGCTTGCCCTGGCGAGCCCGGTCGGTGAGGTTGATGCCGAATTGCTCGAGGGCGCTGCGCGCGTCCTCCTGCCCCGGCTGTTGTGTGGCGTTCATGTGTTCTCCTGAAAGTCTGTTCGCCGCCTCAAAAGTTGAGCTGCTTTGACTCAAGTTTAGCAGCGGGGAAGTCACGGGGCAATGGGGGTCGGGCCACCCGGGACGGGGCCGTGACACGGGGAAGACCCGGTCGAGGTCGAGGTCGGGGTCGAGGTCGAGGTGCGGGCCGAGGTCGAGGCGGAGGCCGAGGTGCGGGTCGAGGCGGGCCGTCATGCGGAGCATTGCCGAGCCACGCCGGTGGGGGCGGCGGCGAAACGGCGTGTCAGCGTCGTTCTCCGCCCGACGGCCCTGCCCCGCGGCTCCGCTTCGGGCGCAAGCCACACCCCGCCGCACACGGCACCACCGACCGTCGCGCGGAGTTCCGTCCGACACGCCGCCACCACGCCCGCCGGAACAGGCGTCGACCGCGAACTCCGCACGACGGCACAGGGCGGCGAACCGTCGGCTCACCGGAGACGGGCCACCGACCGCGCCACGAGCCGGACCACCAGGACACCGGGCCAGGACACCGGGACACCGGGTAGGCACACCGGGACACCAGGACACCGGACCGGGACACCAGGACACCGGACCGGGACACCGGGCAGGCACACAAGGACACCGGACCGGGACACCGGGCAGGCACACCAGGACACCGGGCCAGGACACCGGGCAGGCACACCGAGACACCGAGCAGGCACACCGGACCGAGGCACAGAACCGGGACACCTGTCCGGGCCGGCGCACCGGACCACCGGCCGGGACCCGTGGAGACCGGAACCCGACCCGGCGAGCTCAGGCCGGGATCGGCTCCTCATCCCGCGCGGGAACATCAGCCCCGGACGCCACGGGCTCGCCGCACGAGAAACGCGCGCGGTACGCCGTGGGGGTCAGCCCCATCGTGCGGGCGAAGTTCTGGCGCAGCACCGCGGCCGAGCCGAAACCGCACTCCGCGGCGATCCGATCGAGGCCCAGGTCGGTCTGCTCGAGCATCCGCTGGGCGTGCAGCAGACGCTGACGCGCGAGCCACGCGGCCGGGGTCACCCCCAGGTCCGCCTTGAACCGCCGAGCGAAGGTGCGCGGCGACATGTGGGCGCGCGCCGCGAGCCGATCGACCGAGAGCTCGCCATCCAGATTCTGCAGCATCCACTCGGTGACCGGGGCGAGCGAGAGCGAGGAATCGATCGGGATCGGCGAGGCGATGAACTGCGCTTGGCCTCCGTCGCGTTGGGGCGCCACGACCATACGACGGGCGATGCGGTTGGCGAGTTCGGAGCCCAGCTCCTGACGCAGCAGGTGGAGGCTCGCGTCGAGCCCGGCGGCGGTGCCGGCACTGGTGATGATGTTCCCGGACTGCACGTAGAGCACGTCGGGATCCACCTCGATCTCGGGGTACATCCGCGCCATGACGTCGGCGTAGCGCCAGTGCGTCGTCGCCCGCTTGCCGTCGAGGACCCCGGATGCCGCGATCACGAACGACCCGCTGCATACGCTCAGCAGCCACGCGCCGCGCTCGTGAGCCCGACGGACGACCTCGATCACGCGCGGGTCGACGGCTCCCCACTGCGCGCGCGGTATCGGCGCGAGCACGAGAATGTCGACGTCGGCGGCCGCATCCAGTCCGCGCTCGACGTTGACCGAGAACCCGATGTTCGACGGCACCACACCGGGGTCGGGCGCGACGATTCGGAAGTCGAAGTTCGGGATGCCGTCATCGCTGCGGTCCAAGCCAAATGCCTCGCAGGCGAGACCGAACTCGAACGGGGCGAACCCGGGCTGGATGACGACGGCGACCGAGCGCATGCGAACCTCCGGTGTGGCAGAAATCTGACGACAGGCGTCCATCATGCCACTCGTGGGCACCATTCCTCTACCCGTAGCTTTCCTGCCATGGCTTACTTCATCGCCCTCGGCATCCTTTCTCTGGCCGGCATCGTCGGAACCGTGTGGCTCGTCCGCACCGACGGCTACGGCCGGGTTCCCACGGACCCCCGGCGTGTGGACCCGCGAGAGCCCCGCGCGGCGAGGGGCGAGGCCCCGCAAGAGCCCCGCGCGGCGAAGAACCAGGCGCCGCTCGAGACGCTGCGGGTGGCAGCCCCCGAGACCCGGCACGCCGCGACCGGCCCCGCCGTCGCGCCCACACCCGTGACGGCCACCGCCGCGCGCACGGTCGCAGACAGGGAAACACACCCCGATCCCGGATGCCGGCACCCCGGCGCGTCGCGACACGCTCCGTCCGCGCGCGTGCGGGGTCTTCCGATCCGCTCGGACCGGTCGTCTCAGCGTCCCGCGGCGACCGCGCGAGCGTACACGTCGACCATCGCTGCCGTGCGCGAGGACTGGCGGAACCGCTCGGCGATGGAGGGATCGGGCACGATCGGGGAGCCGGCGGCGACGTCGTCCGCGGCACGGCGCAGGGCCTCCGCGAGCGCCGGGACCGTGGCATCCCGAACCGCCCAGACGCCCGAGCCGAGCTCGGCGGCGATGTCGGGGTCGCTCACCACGGCGGGGGTCCCCAGCGAGGCCGCCTCGAACACCGTCATGCCCTGGGTCTCGAACCCGATCGAGGTCTGCACGACGACGTCGGCATCGCCGAGACGCCGGAGTGTCTCGGCGTAGGGCAGACGGCCCGAGAAGATCACCGAGGCCACGGGCGACGACCGTTCGATCAGTCGTCGCGCGGCGCGCAGCTGAGCCCCGCCGCCGACGATCTCGACCTCGGCGTCGATTCCCGAGGCGACGACCGCCTCGAGGAACGGCAGAAGGCGCTTCTCGGGACTCATGCGGCCGAGCCAGATGAACCGCGGGCGGCCGGGCCGGCGAACCCCCGCCTCGGCGCTCAGTGCCGCGTCGAGCACATCGTCGTCGATGCCGTTCCAGATGACGTCGACCGCATCGGCGACGCCGTGCGTCTCGAGGCGGCGGGCGAAGTGGCCGGAGGGGGCGGTGACGGCTCGCGAAAGGCGGGCGAGCTGTCGCAGGAACGCCCACCCGTCGGCGGGGCGCGGGGTCGCCGGACTCGGCGCCACTCGCCGACCTTGCACAGACGCGACCGAGCCCTCCGAGGTCGGCGCGCTCGCGCGAGACCCGACAGCGTCCGGAAGCACTCGCCGCGCCCAGGCGTTGAGCGCGCGCAGCACGAGCCCGGGGAAAGGCGCGGTCGCCTCGATCCCCACGTCGACGCGGTTGTGCATGGTGTGCACCACCGGCAGGCCGTGGCGAGCGGCGTAGCGGTGGCCGATGAACGCGCCCCAGAAGTCGGCCTGCACGTGCACGACGTCGACCGGGAGCCGCGCGCCCATCTCGGCATCCAGGAATCTGTCCGTCCGGGTGCCCGGCCAGGTCAGCGCGTACTCGCGGTCGGGGGTGATCGCGATCGACGGCAGGTCGAGGTAGGCCGCGTCGTGGTCGGCCGGTCGATGCAGGCGCGGCGCCACGACCGTGACGACGTGACCCGCGCGCTCGAGGAAGCGCTTCTGCAACCGCATCGACACCTGCGCGCCGCCGAGCGACTCGAGGTGCTGGTCGGCGAACATCACGACGTGCACGGGTGTTACTCCGGCAGCGGTCGACCGCGGTACAGCGCCTCGAAGGTGTTGAGCGTGCGGTTGATGTCGTGCACGGCGACGGCATCGAGGGACGCCTGCTGCATACGCTTTCGCTCGTCGGGAGCCGCACTGAGCACGTCGGTCAGGCGCGCGGCGAGCTCTTCGGCATTGCCCGGCTCGAAGAGGTAGCCGTTGTCTCCCTCGTGCACGAGGTGCGGGAGGGCCACGGCGTTCGCGGCGACGATCGGCAGGCCGGATGCCATGGCCTCCATCGTGGCGATCGACTGCAGCTCCGCGATCGAGGCGATGGCGAAGACACTGGCCCGTGAGTACAGCGTGCGCAGGTCCTCTTCGGAGGCGTGGCCGTGGAACGTCACCCGCGAGGCGACTCCGAGCTGCTGCGCGAGGGTCTCGAGCTTGGCGCGCTGGTCGCCGCCGCCGACGATGTCGAAGGTGGCATCGAGAGCGGGGTCGAGCTGCGACAACGCCGTCAGCACGACGTCGATGTGCTTCTCGGTCGTCAGCCGCCCGACGAACAGGATGCGGTTGGCATCGCGCGGCGTGAAGTCGGGCCGGTAGTTGGAGCGGTCGATACCGCACGAGATGGGGATGACGCCCGAGATGTCGATCGTCGACTCGAGGAAGTCGGCCGCCTTGCGGGTGGGGGTCGTCACCGCACGCGTCATCTTGAACGTGCGCTCCGCGTCGGCCCAGGCCAGCTTCACGAAGAGGCGGTCGAGCGCGTCGGGCAGGGTCGTGAAATCGAGGATGTTCTCGGCCATCACGTGGTTCGTCGCGATCACCGGGATGCCGCGCTTGCGCGCCTCGCGGGCGAGACCGCGACCGATGATGATGTGCGACTGGATGTGCACGACATCGGGCTTGATCTCGTCGAGCAGGATGCGGGCGTAGTGCTTCGCGCGCCACGGAAACACGAAGGTGAGCCAGTCGTGCGGCAGGAAACGGTGAGAGGGCAGCCGGTGCACCGTCATCGGCTGGTCTTCGATGACCTCTGTGCCGGTGCCGACTTTGCCGTGCTGCGCGCTGGGGGCCGCGACGTGCACCTCGTGTCCGCGGGCGACGAGACCCGCCGCGAGACGTTCGGCGAAGCGGGCGGCACCGTTGACGTGCGGGAGGAAGGTGTCGGCGCCGATGAGGATCCGCAGCGGCCGATCGGGGGCCGGCACCGCTTCGGGCGCGGTCGAGGAGTCGGTCGACGCGGCGGGCGCGGGAGGATCGGCGGGCGTCGCAGGAGTGGTCACGAGGGGTGAGGCCTATCTATGCGGCGGTCGTGGCGAGGGGAAGGTGCATGCGCTTCCCCACTGTACCCGAGCGAATTTCGGAGGCCCCGGGCCGCTTCACGGGTGGCGCCGACGGTCCCCCGGATCCCGGACGGACGACGAAGCCCGCCCGGCGCGGAACCGAGCGGGCTTCGAGGGCTGACGCGAAGCGGTGACGTCACTCGTCGGTTCGGGGCTCGGAGGCAGGGACGCCCTGCGCAGGACGCGGCGGACCATCGGTGCCTGCCGCGGCAGGGACCTCGGATGCCGCCACCGCCATCGCCGAGACCACCACGGCGTCATCCGTCGCCGGTGAGCGCGGCGGGTCGCCGTCGCGCTGCCCCTCCGCCGAGACCGGGTCGAGGTCGGTCGTGGCCTGTTCGAACTGCGAACGGTAGAGGCGGTAGTACGCCCCCTCGAGCGCGATGAGCTCGTCGTGCGTGCCCTTCTCGACGATGTCGCCGTGCTCCATCACCAGGATGAGGTCCGCATCGCGGATCGTCGACAGGCGGTGCGCGATCACGAACGACGTCCGCCCCTCGCGCAGCGCGGCCATCGCCTGCTGCAGCAGCAGCTCGGTGCGGGTGTCGACCGACGAGGTCGCCTCGTCGAGGATCAGCACCGACGGGCGCGCGACGAACGCCCGCGCGATCGTGATGAGCTGCTTCTCGCCCGCCGAGACGTTGGCTGCGTCCTCGTCGAGCACGGTGTCGTACCCCTCGGGGAGCGAGTGCACGAACTGGTCGACGCGGGTCGCCACGGCGGCCTCGATGATCTCGTCGTCGGTGGCGCTCTCGCGGCCGTAGCGGATGTTGTCGCGGATCGATCCGGCGAAGAGCCAGGGATCCTGCAGCACCATGCCCGTACGCGAACGCACGTCGTCGCGTCGGAGCTCGGCGATGTCCTGCCCGTCGAGCAGGATGCGCCCGCCGTCGAGCTCGTAGAACCGCATGATCAAGTTCACCAGAGTGGTCTTGCCCGCACCGGTCGGGCCGACGATCGCCACGGTCTGCCCGGGCTCCACCCGGAACGACAGGTCGGTGATCAGCGGCCGCTCCGGCGTATACGAGAACCGGACGTTCTGGAACTCGATGACACCGCGTCCGTCGACGTGGGTCGGGGCGTCCGCGGCATCGGGGTCCTGCTCCTCGGCGTCGAGAAGCGCGAAGACGCGCTCGGCCGAGGCGGTGCCCGATTGCACGACCGCTGCCATTCCGCCCAGCTGCGACAACGGCTGCGTGAACTGCTGCGAATACTGGATGAAGGCCTGCACGTCACCGAGGCGGATCTGTCCGCCGGCCACCATCAGTCCGCCGAGCACGGCGATGCCGACGTAGGTGAGGTTTCCGACGAACATCATGCCCGGCATGATCATGCCCGAGAGGAACTGCGCCGTGAAGCTCGCCCGGTACAGCTCCTCGTTCTCGACCTCGAACTTCTCGCGCGCGTCCTTCTCGCGGCCGTAGACCTTCACGAGGGCGTGACCCGAGAAGGACTCTTCGACGCGGGCGTTCAGGCGACCGACCTTCTTCCACTGCTCGCCGAAGGCCTTCTGCGACTTCGGCCCGATGACGCCGAAGATGACCGCCATGAGCGGCAGCGAGACGAGGGCGACGAGCGCGAGCTGCCACGAGATCGTGAACATCATGATGAGCACGCCCACGACGGTCAGCACCGAGGTCAGGGCGCTCGAGAGCGACTGCTGCATCGTCTGCGTGATGTTGTCGATGTCGTTGGTCACACGGGAGATGAGTTCTCCGCGCTGGACCCTGTCGAAGTACGACAGCGGCAGGCGGTTGATCTTCGCCTCGACGTCTTCGCGCAGGCGCCACATGGTGCGCACCATGATGACGTTGATCACGTAGCCCTGGATCCACGACAGCAGCGACGAGCCGACGTAGATCGCGAGCACCGTCACGATGACGCGTCGGAGCGCGTCGAAATCGACCCCGGCCCCCACGGAGAAGTCGTCCATCGCGCCGACGATGTTGGCGATGTCGTTCTGACCGGCGGAGCGCAGGGCGTCGACGACCTCGGCCTGCGAGGTGCCGGCGGCGAACTGCTGGGCGAGGCCTTTCGAGACGACGCCTTCGAAGATGATGTTCGTCGCATCCCCCAGCACGCGCGGTGCGAGCACCGCGAGGACGACGCCGAGGGCGCCGAGGATCGATACGAAGACGAAGGCCGCGGCGTGCGGCCGCAGAAGCCCGACGAGGCGGCGGAAGCTGGGTCCGAAGTTCGAGGCCTTCCCGGGCGCGACGCTGTCCCAGCTGCCGGAGTTCAGTCGCGCCTGTTCGGCGAGTTCTGCCTCGGCGCGCTCTTCCTCGGTGAGGGTGTCGGGAGTGCTCATGCCTCGACCCCCAGCTGCGACTCGACGATCTCGCGGTAGGTGGCGCTCGTGGCCAGCAGCTCGTCGTGCGTGCCGAGGCCGGCCATGCGACCGTCCTCGAGCACCACGATGCGGTCGGCGCCCGTGATGGTCGACACGCGCTGCGCCACGACGATCTTGGTCACCTCCGGTAGCTCTTTCCACAGCGCTTGTCGCAATCGAGCGTCGGTGCTGAGGTCGAGTGCCGAGAACGAATCGTCGAAGACCAGCACCGCGGGGCGGTGCACGATGGCCCGCGCGATCGCGAGGCGTTGGCGCTGACCGCCCGACACGTTCGTCCCACCCTGTGCGATGCGCCCCTCGAGCCGGCCCTCCATCGCCTCCACGAAGTCGCGGCCCTGAGCGATCTCGAGGGCATGCCAGAGCTCGGCGTCGGTGGCCTCTTCACGTCCGAAGCGGAGGTTGGATGCGACCGTGCCGCTGAAGAGGAAGGGCCGCTGCGGCACGAGCCCGATGCTCTTCCACAGCACGTCGAGATCGGCCTGTCGAACGTCGACACCGCCGACGCGCACGGCACCCGACGTGACGTCGAACAGGCGTGGGATGAGCGAGACGAGTGTCGTCTTGCCCGCACCGGTGGAGCCGACGATCGCGACGGTCTCGCCGGGTCGGGCCGTGAAGCTGATCCCCGAGACGACGGGAGACTCCGCGCCCGGGTATGCGAAGGCGACGTCGTCGAACACGATCGCGCCGGGGTCGGGCAGTCGCTCGACGGGATTCGCCGGACGCTCGAGCGTCGATCGACTGTCGAGCACCTCGCCGATGCGCTCGGCCGAGACGGCGGCACGCGGGATCATCACGGTCATGAAGCTCGCCATGAGGACGCCGCCGAGGATCTGCGCCACGTATTGGATGAAGGCGAACAGCGTGCCGATCTCGACGCCGCCGGCATCGACCTGGATGCCGCCGAACCAGATGACACCGACCACCGTGACGTTGAGGACGAGCATCGCCAACGGGAAGAGCAGCACGAAGAGCGAGCCCACCTTGCGACCCACCACGAGGATGTCGGTGTTGGCCTCGCGGAAGCGCTCTTCTTCGATGCGCTCACGGACGAAGGCCCGCACGACGCGAACTCCCGTGAGCTGTTCGCGCATGACGCGGTTCACCGCGTCGAGCTTGGTCTGGTAGCTGCGGAACAGCGGCACCATGCGCGCGATGATGAGCCCGGCCGCCACGAGCAGGGCGGGCACCGCGACGGCGATCAGCCAGCTGAGACCGACGTCTTGCTGCAGGGCCATGACGATGCCGCCGATGGCGAGCAGCGGGGCGCTGACGAGCATGGTCGCGCCCATCATCGCCAGCATCTGCACCTGCTGGACGTCGTTGGTGTTGCGCGTGATGAGAGAGCCCGCGCCGAACTGCGACAGCTCGCGCTCGGAGAAGCCGCTCACGCGCTCGAACACGTCGAGGCGGATGTCACGGCCCGCGGCCATCGCGGCCCGCGCGGCGAAGTAGGTGGCGATCACGGATGCCACGATCTGCCCGAGCGAGATCAGGAGCATGAGCCCGCCCTGCGACCAGATGAAGCCCGTGTCACCGCGCGCGACGCCGAGGTTGATGATGTCGGCGTTCAGGCGCGGGAGATAGAGCGTCGCGATCGCGGACGCCGCCTGGAACACCAGGATGGCGACCAGCAACCAGCGATAACGCGAGAGATAGCGGATGAGGAGTTTGCCGAGCACGAAGCCCTCCGAGCAGATCGACGCGGTCGCGATGACCGCTGGACCCAGACTGGCACCGACCTCCGACAACGGCCACCCGCTCCGGTGTGGGGGCGTTCTCCCGCCGCGAACGCCGGGAGCCGGTATCCCGCTCCCCGGCGCCGGATCGTAGGCTGATCGCATGTCCCGACTGCAGGCCGACGCCCCCGCCGACCTCTGGGTGCCCGTGACGGGTTCGCTCGGCTTCCGCGGCCGCCGCCACCGGAAGGCCGCGATCGGCATGCTGCTGAGCCAGGCCAATCAGGCCGCCGGCGCCGCTCCGAAGCCGGGCGGCGGTGCGTTCGCCTGGATCCTGAGCCAGGCGGCGCCCCTTCTCATGCGCCGCGCGGCCGGGCGCGTGCTCGTCTGGGTCTGGAAGAGCGACCCCGAGCTGCTCGTCGTGATGGCGCAGCTGCAAGAGGCCACGCCCCAGCTGCGAACCGCTCGCGCGATGATGCCGATGGAGTACGACGACACCGAGTCGTTCCGAAACCCCCATCTCGGTGTGGGCGAGAAGCTCGCGATGCCGCTCCCGAGCGATCCGAAGACGCCGCCGTTCGCCACCTACACGTGGGACACGGGTTCGCACTTCGTCACCGTGACGGCCGTGTGCTCGGATCGCGAGCGTTTCGGCACGGTCATCGCGTCGGTCGACGAGGTGGCGCGCACGATCCGGGTGGTCGACGACATGAAGCTCGGCGAGTCGCCCACGGTCCTGCGACTCGACCCGGCCTGACCCGGGGAACCGTTCGGAGAACGGCCGTCGCGTTCGACACGGGGAGATCTCGGCGGAACCGCCCTGCTACCGAGGCACACCCCTGTGTCGTCGCACCGACGGAGCAAGACGGGTGTTATCGGCCGACGACTCCGGGAGACACCGAGAAGAAGACGGCGCTTCAGTCGCCGTGCATGTCGCGCGGCCGCCACAGCACGATGTCGGTGGCGCGGCGCACGCGGGCTCCATGGCGGAGGGTCACGACCGATCCGGTCGCCCCGGCCGCGAAGACACGGGCCCCGGGGCGGGACTGCCGCTCGATCGTGAGCTGACGTTCGAGGTCGTTCACACGGCGGGCGAGCTCGTGCACCCGCTCCTCGAGGGCGAGCAGGCGGGCGATGGCCGGCAGGCTCATGCCCTCGCCCGAGAGCCGTGCGACTTCGCGCAACTGCTGCACGTGGCGGCTCGAGTACCGCCGTGACCCGCCCTGTGTGCGCGCGGGCACGACGAGACCGAGCCGGTCGTACTGCCGCAGGGTCTGCGGGTGCATGTTCGACAGCTCGGCGGCCGCGGCGATGGCGAAGATCGGAGCGTCTTCGTCGATCTCTCTCTCGGACACGTCTTCACCTCTTTCGTCGTGCCGGGTGCGGTGCCGGGTTCTCGGCATCCTGTCGTATCGGATGCCGAGAACCTCGGCGACGCGCGCGGTGTTATCGCGCCTTGGCCATCAGGTCGGCGCGGGGGTTCTCTTTGGGCTCGAGCTCGTGGAACCGCTCGAGGGCTTCGCGAGCGGCGTCGTCGAGATGAGTGGGAACCGCGACCTGGACCTCGGCGAGCAGGTCGCCGGAGCCCTTCGTGGTCTCGATTCCGCGTCCCTTGACGCGCAGCACGCGGCCGGACGGTGTTCCGGGGGCGACGCGCAGGCGGACGGGGTCGCCCCCCAGCGTCGGCACCTCGATGGTCGCGCCCAGCGCCGCCTCGGTGAAGGTGACCGGCACGGTGAGGCGGAGGTTGAGTCCGTCCCTCGTGAACACCGGGTGCGGACGCACCGCGACGGTCACGACGATGTCGCCGCTCTCGCCGCCGTCGGGCGACTTGCGCCCCCGTCCGCGCAGACGGATCTTCTGCCCGTCCGAGACGCCGGCCGGGATCTTCACTTTGAACGGCACGTTGTCTTCGCCCGCGAGGGTGATGGTCTCGCCCTTGGCCGCGGTGACGAAGTCGAGCGTCGTCCGCGCGGTGACGTCGGCGCCCTTCTGTGGACCGCCGAAGCCGCGGAACCCTCCGGTCGTCTGGCCGAACCGGCCGGAGCCGAAGCCGCCGCCCTGCTGGTCGAACATCGTGAAGAAGTCGTCGAAGCCGCCGGATGGCGCCTGGCGCCCCTGGCCGAAGCGGCTGAAGACGTCGTCGAAGCCGCCCCCGCCCCCGGCCCCCGGAGCCGAGAAGCGCGCCCCCGAGCCCATGGCCCGGATCTGGTCGTACTCCTCGCGCTGCTCGGGGTCGTTGAGCACCGAGTAGGCCTCGCTGATCTCTTTGAACTTCGCCTCGGCCTTCGCGTCTCCCGGGTTCGAGTCGGGGTGGTACTGGCGCGCGAGCTTGCGGTACGTCTTCTTCAGATCGGCAGCGCTGACGCTCTTGTCGACACCGAGGACCTTGTAGAAGTCCTTGTCGAACCAGTCCTGACTCGCCATTCGTCCTCCTCCTAGGCCGGCACGGCGACGACGACCTTCGCCGGTCGCAGTTCGACCGAACCGAGGCGGTAGCCGACCTCGACGACCTCGAGGATCGTCGTCTCGGTCACGCCCGGAGTCGGGGCCTGGAAGATCGCCTCGTGCTGCTGCGGGTCGAACACGTCGCCGACGGCGCCGTACGAGACCACGCCGAGGCGCTCGGCCACGGCCCGCACCTTGTCACCGATGGCCGCGAGCGGGGTGCCCTCGACCAGATCGCCGTGCTTGGCGGCGCGGTCGAGGTCGTCCATGACGGGTAGCAGGCCCTTCACGGCCTCACCCTTGGCGCGCTCGATCTCGCGCTCGCGCTGCTCCTCGGTGCGCCGACGGTAGTTGGCGTACTCGGCCTGCAGGCGCTTGAGGTCGATCAGCAGCGAGGCCTCCTTGTCGGAGGAAGCCCCCTCTGCGGCGGCCTCGGGCGTCTGCTCGGCCCCGAGGATGTCGTCGATGGTCAGGCCCTCGGCATCCGGTTCCTGCGTCTCGGACTGCTCGCCCGACGGCGCGGGGCCGGAGGTGTTCTCCTCCGGCCCCGTCTCGTCAGGACCGGCGCCCGAGCCCGTGGGCTGTTCGTCGTCCTTGTGTGCCATGTTCTATCGCTTACTTCTTGTTCTCGTCGGTCGGCTCGTCGTCGACGACCTCGGCGTCGATGACGTCTTCCTCGGGGTTCGGCGTCTCACCGTTGCCGGGCTGGCCCACGTTGGGGTCGGCCTGCTCGCCCGCGGCCTGCGAGGAGGCGTAGACGGCCTCGCCGAGCTTGCCCTGGCTGGCGTTCAGCTTGTCGAACGCGGTCTTGACCGCGTCGTCGTCGTCGCCGGCGAGAGCCGTCTTGAGTGCGTCGACATCGCCCTGCACCTCGGTCTTGACCTCGGCGGGGAGCTTGTCCTCGTTCTCCTTGATCAGCTTCTCGATCGAGTACGACAGGGTCTCGGCCTGGTTGCGGGTCTCGGCGGACTCGCGGCGCTTCTTGTCGTCGGCCGCGTTCTCTTCGGCCTCGCGCACCATGCGCTCGATGTCTTCCTTCGGCAGCGACGAACCACCGGTGATGGTCATCGACTGCTCCTTGCCGGTGCCCTTGTCCTTCGCCGAGACGTGCACGATGCCGTTCGCGTCGATGTCGAAGGTGACCTCCACCTGCGGGATGCCGCGGGGGGCCGGGGCGATGCCGGTGAGCTCGAAGGTGCCGAGCGGCTTGTTGTCGCGGGTGAACTCGCGCTCGCCCTGGAAGACCTGGATCGCGACCGACGGCTGGTTGTCGTCGGCGGTGGTGAAGGTCTCGCTGCGCTTGGTCGGGATGGCCGTGTTGCGCTCGATGAGCTTGGTCATGATGCCGCCCTTGGTCTCGATGCCGAGGCTCAGGGGGGTGACGTCGATGAGCAGGACGTCCTTGCGCTCGCCCTTGAGGACACCGGCCTGCAGGGCTGCACCCACGGCCACGACCTCGTCGGGGTTCACGCCCTTGTTGGCATCCTTGCCCGTCTCCTTCTTGACGAGCTCGGCGACCGCGGGCATGCGGGTCGAGCCGCCGACGAGCACCACGTGGGCGATGTCGTCGACCTTGACGCCGGCCTCGCGGATGACGTCGGAGAAAGGCTTGCGGGTGCGGTCGAGGAGGTCCTTGGTGAGGTCCTCGAACTTCGCGCGGGTGAGGGTCTCGCTGAGCGAGACGGGGCCCGAGTCGGTGAGCGACAGGTACGGCAGGTTGATGCTGGTCGAGGTCGAGCTCGACAGCTCCTTCTTGGCCTGCTCGGCCGCCTCCTTCAGACGCTGCAGGGCGATCTTGTCACCCGAGACGTCGACGCCGGTCGTGTCCTTGAACTGCTTGATGAGGTAGTCGACGACGCGCTGGTCCCAGTCGTCTCCACCGAGGCGGTTGTCACCCGAGGTGGCGCGCACCTGGATGGTCGAGAAGTCGTCGTCCTTGCCCACTTCGAGCAGCGAGACGTCGAACGTTCCACCACCGAGGTCGAAGACGAGGATGAGCTCGTCTTCCTTACCCTTGTCGAGGCCGTACGCGAGGGCTGCCGCGGTGGGCTCGTTGATGATGCGCAGCACGTTGAGGCCCGCGATCTCACCCGCCTCTTTGGTGGCCTGACGCTCGGCGTCGTTGAAGTACGCGGGCACCGTGATGACGGCGTCGGTCACGCTGTCACCGAGGTACTCCTCGGCGTCGCGCTTGAGCTTCTGGAGGATACGGGCCGAGATCTCCTGCGGCGTCCACTTCTTGCCGTCGACGTCGAAGGTCCAGGTGGTGCCCATGTGGCGCTTCACGCTGGAGATGGTGCGGTCGACGTTGGTGACGGCCTGGCGCTTGGCGGTCTCGCCGACGAGCACCTCGCCATCCTTCGTGTAAGCGACGACCGAGGGGGTCGTGCGGAAACCCTCGGCGTTGGCGATGACCTTGGGCTCGCCACCCTCGAGCACGCTCACGACGGAGTTGGTCGTACCGAGGTCGATTCCCACTGCACGGGGCATATGTGTCTCCTTGCTTGTGAGCACGGCCGTTGCCGCACTCGGGGTTCTGGTTGAAAGTCTCTGCGCGGGTTGAGCCGCGATGACTCAAGGCTAACGCACGCCCTCCGGGTCGTCAAGAAGAGTTGATATGAAATGGCTCAACTTCCGGATGCCGTACCACCCGGCGCGCTGTGCGCTCCGCGTTCCGCGGCCGCGGGGCACCGGCATCCCGAGCGCCCGTGTCCCGATGCGTGCAGGCCGTGTGCCGAAACGGCGGCGCGGACGGCGCTCGAGTGGGACACGGTCCGCACCGAGCACCCGGCCTCCCGGCCCCCCTGTCCCCTTCTGCGCAGACCATGTCCCGAAATGGGCTCTCTGCCAGGCCCCAGCCAGCACGAAGTGGGACATGGCCCGGTTCGCGACGGGCCGCGCACATCGCGCGGGCCGCTGGCCCGGTGCACGCACGACGCCCCCGCCACCGGAAGGTAGCGGGGGCGTCGAACGGATGCCGGGGCTCAGTCGCGGTCGCGGTCGCGGCGCTGGGGACGGTCGCTGCGCTTGGCGGAGCGCCCGCCCTGGTCGAGGCGCAGGTCGATCAGCTGACCCGAGATCCGCGTGTCGGCAAGGCGGCCGATCGTGTCGCTCGACAGGTCGGCGGGGAGCTCGACGAGCGAGAAGTCCTGGCGGATCTGGATCGCGCCGAAGTCGCCCCGGCGCAGACCCCCCTCGTTCGCGAGCGCGCCGACGATCTGACGCGGCTCGACGCGCTGGCGACGACCGACCGCGATGCGGTAGGTCGCGAAGCGGCCGGAGGTGTCGCGGCGCGGGCCGCCGTCGCGCGAACCGCCGTCACGCGAACCGCCCTCGCGCGCGGGCCGGTCGTTGTCGAAACGCTGCTGACGGAAGGCTTCGGCCTCGAGCAGCAGCGGCGTGTCGCCCTGGGCGACCACGGCGAGAGCTGCGGCCACGTCGGCCTCGGGCACGTCGTGGTGAGCGACGTAGTGGGCCACGACGTCGCGGAACGTCGCGATGGCCGCGGTGTCCTCCAGGGCGGTGGTGATCGCGTCGTCGAAACGGGTCAGGCGCGTGGCGTTGACGTCGTCGACGCTCGGCAGCGACATCTCGGTCAGCGGCTGGCGCGTGGCCTTCTCGATCGCGGTGAGCATGCGGCGCTCGCGCGGGGTGACGAAGCTGATCGCGTCACCGGTACGACCGGCGCGACCGGTGCGGCCGATGCGGTGCACGTACGACTCGGTGTCGATCGGAAGGTCGTAGTTGACGACGTGGCTGATGCGGTCGACGTCGAGGCCGCGGGCGGCGACGTCGGTGGCGACGAGGATGTCGAGCTTGCCCGACTTCAGCTGGTTGACCGTGCGCTCGCGCTGCACCTGGGCGACGTCGCCGTTGATGGCGGCGGCGGTGTAGCCGCGGGCGCGCAGCTTCTCGGCGACCGTCTCGGTCTCGTTCTTCGTGCGGGTGAAGACGATCATGCCCTCGAAGTTCTCGACCTCGAGGATGCGCGTGAGGGCGTCGATCTTCTGCTGGTACGAGACGATCAGGTAACGCTGCGTGATGTTCGTCGAGGTCGCGGTCTTGGTCTTGACCGTGATCTCTTCGGGATCGTTGAGGTACTGCGCCGAGATGCGACGGATCTGCACCGGCATGGTCGCCGAGAACAGCGCGACCTGCTTGGTCGAGGGCGTGTCGGCGAGGATCGTCTCGACGTCTTCGGCGAAGCCCATCTTGAGCATCTCGTCGGCCTCGTCGAGCACGAGGTACTTCAGCTCGCTCAGGTCGAGGGTGCCCTTGTCGAGGTGGTCCATGATGCGACCGGGGGTGCCCACGACGATGTCGACGCCGCGGCGCAGGGCCGACAGCTGCTGGCCGTAGCCCTGACCGCCGTAGACGGGGAGCACCGAGACGCCCTTGATGTGGGCGGCGTACTTCTCGAACGCCTCGCACACCTGCAGGGCCAGCTCACGGGTGGGAGCGAGCACGAGAGCCTGCGGGTTCTTGTGGCCGGTCTCCATCTGCGACAGCACCGGCAGCGCGAAGGCAGCCGTCTTGCCCGTTCCGGTCTGGGCGAGGCCGACGACGTCGCGACCCTGCAGCAGGACCGGGATCGTGGCCGCCTGGATCGCGGAGGGGGTCTCGTACCCGACGTCCTTCAGGGCCTTGAGCACAGCGGCATCCAGTCCCAGATCGGCGAAGGTGAGCTTTTCGGGGGTGGTCTCCGCCTCAGCGGAGTCGACGGGGGTTTCGGATGCCATGACTCCACGGTAGTCTCCTCCGCGCCCACGCGCGGGCCGGGGTCTAACCTGAACGCGCACGTCGACGACGGCGTGGCCTGATCCCGGCCTTACCGGGTGTTCACCGAAGGGCCCTACCGTGACCCCCATGCCTCCCCCCGCCGCCACCCCGACCGGCGTCTCCGCACGCCGTCCCGTGCTCGCCTGGGCCCTGTGGGACTGGGGCTCCGCGGCCTTCAACGCCGTGGTCACGACCTTCGTCTTCAGCACCTATCTGGCGAGCCAGCTCTTCGTGGACCCCGCGATCGTGGCCGCCGCGGACGGTAACGACAAAGACCCCGCCCTCGTGCGCGCCCTCGCCGACAACGCCACCCTCGTCGGCGTCGCCCTGATGATCGCCGGGATCGTGGTGGCGCTCGTGGCCCCCGTCCTGGGCCAGAGATCCGACGGCACCGGCCGCCGCAAGCTCTGGCTCGGCATCAACACCGGACTCGTCGTGATCGCGATGGCGGCGATGGTGTTCGTCGAGGGCACTCCGCACTTCCTCGTGCTGGGAGCCGCTCTGATCGCGGTCGGCAACGTCTTCTTCGAGTTCGCGAGCGTCAACTACTACGCGATGCTCACCCAGGTCTCGACCCGCGAGAACATCGGCCGCGTCTCCGGCTTCGGGTGGGGCATGGGCTACGTCGGCGGCATCGTGCTGCTGATCCTGCTGCTCGTGCTGTTCATCCAGAGCTTCGGGGATCCGGATGCCGGTGGGCTCCTCGCCGTGACCAAGGACGGCGGTTGGAACATCCGCCTGGCGGTGGTGGCATCCGCCCTCTGGTACGCCGTCTTCGCGATTCCGGTGCTGCTGCGCGTACCCGAGATCCCGGCCCGCGAGCGGCGGGTGAAGGTCAGCTTCTTCCGCTCCTACGTTCTGCTGTGGGCCACGCTGCGATCACTGTGGCGCGACAGCCGACAGGTCCTGGTGTTCCTCGTCGCCAGCGCGGTGTTCCGCGACGGGCTGACGGGCGTCTTCACCTTCGGGGCGATCATCGCCGCGCAGGTCTTCGGCTTCAGCTCGACGCAGGTGCTCTACTTCGCCGTCGCGGCGAACGTCGTCGCCGGTATCAGCACCTTCGCGGCCGGACGCCTGGACGACCGGTTCGGACCCAAGCGCGTCATCATGGCCTCGCTCATCGGACTCATCGTGCTCG
Source organism: Microbacterium sp. SORGH_AS_0454 (assembly GCF_031453395.1). Taxonomy (NCBI): domain Bacteria; kingdom Bacillati; phylum Actinomycetota; class Actinomycetes; order Micrococcales; family Microbacteriaceae; genus Microbacterium; species Microbacterium sp. SORGH_AS_0454. The sequence goes on from NZ_JAVIYS010000001.1 coordinate 1,163,644, forward strand.
GCAGCGCGGTGCTGTTCATCGGCACCTCGCAGACCGCGTTCTGGATCGTGGGCCTCGGCCTGTGCGCCTTCGTCGGTCCGGTGCAGTCGGCGAGCAGGTCCTTCCTCGCGCGCGTCGCCCCCGAGGGGCGCGAGGGCGAGATCTTCGGCCTCTACGCCACGACCGGTCGCGCCGTGTCGTTCCTCGCCCCGGGCCTGTTCGCGCTGTTCGTCGGGCTGACGGGCGACACGCGCCTCGGCATCCTGGGCATCGTGCTAATCCTCGGCGCGGGGCTGCTGCTGCTGATCCCGGTGAAGGCGAAGCCGGCCGTCATCGCCTGATCCCGCGCCGGCCGAGGTCCAGGGCGCCGGTCGGGCCACATGCTTCGCGCGAGCCCGGCGACCCCGACCGTGCGACCCGTGCGGAGCGCGTGACTGCGTGGCAAAGTGCCGGATGCCGCGAGCTACGCCCCGCGACCTCAGTCGCGCGGCCAGGAATCGGCGAACTTCGCCAAGAGGCGGGCGAACTCCACGCGCTCGGCGTCGCTGAAGGACTCGAGTGCGGAGCGCACGGCATCCCGCCTTCGTCCCCGGAAACCCGACACGAGCCTCTCGCCCTCGGGAGTGAGGCGCACGCGCGTGCGACGAGCGTCGTCGGGGTCGGGCTCGCGCGCGACCAGCCCCATCTGCGCGGCCTGTTGCACGAGGCGCGAGGCGCGCGGCTGGTCGACGCCGACGGCCTCGCCGATCTCGCTGACCGAGAGCGAACCGGATGCCGCGACCAGGGCGTCGAGCATGCGCAGGCGCGCCGGCCCGCCGAAGCGTCCGTGCGAGGGATCGGCGGCCCACGGCGGAGCGCCGCGGCCCCAGGGCCCGCCGTGCCCGCCACCGTGGTCGCCGTGCGGGTGGTGGTGCGCCTCGGCCGGGAACGGCGGCCTCGGGCGTCGTCCGCGCAGGCGCCCGAGGGCGGCGGCGATCTCGTCGGCGGGGTCGGTGGCCATGCGGAAATTTTACATGTCTCTTGACAAGCATCGGGAATGCATGTCACAGTACATTCGTTGTCACATGACATGCAATGGCGGATCGACCGCCCACGAAAGGACTCCCCCATGAACACCCCCGCACCTTCTGACCCCCGCAGCCTCGCCCATCGCCTCACGACGGTCGGCCACGCGCTGCACCACCGCCTGTTCGCGCAGTTGCGCGACAGCGACCTGCACCCGAAGACCGTCGCGGTCCTCTCCGTGATCGACGGGCGCCTCGACGCCCCGTGGATCAGCGACCGCATCGCCCGCGGCGGCAAGCGCATCAGCGCCCTCGCCGACCGGGGATGGATCGCCCCCGCCGGCGACGGCTGGACGCTCACCGACGAGGGTCGTCAGACGCTCGATCGAGTGGATGCCGACCGCCAGGCGCTTCTCGCCGGAGTTCCCGCCGAAGAGATCGCGCGCCTGACCGCCGCCCTCGACGCGATCTCCGGGGCCCTCGGCCTCGAGGAGGACGCCGGCCCGCGCGGCCCCCGCGGCTTCGGCTTCGGTCCCGGCCCGTTCGGCCCCGGGTCCGGCCGCGGCTTCGGTCCCGGAATGCGCGGCGGCCCCCGCTTCGGCGGCGGCGAGCGCGACCACCGGCGCGAAGACGGCGGCAACGCCCACCACGGCTTCGGCCCCCGCCACGGCGGGCACACCGACGGGCACCGCGCCGACGGCGACGGCACATCCGACGGCTCCCCGCAGGGCGGCGACCCCCGCCACGGCGACCACGGCCACCGGCACGAGCGCGGACACGGCCGCGGACACCGGGCGGTCGAGCGCGCCTACGAACGCGGTTTCGACGCCGGGTTCACCCGTGGGCGCGAGTCCGCGGCATCCGAGTGATCATCGAGAACACGACGCGGCGGGACCTCCCTCGGGAGGCCGCCGCGTCGTCGTTCGGTCAGCGTCCCGCGGAACCCGCGTCGGTGTAGCCGACGTCGGTGCGGTGGAAGTTCAGCGATGAGCGCGAGGCCGTCGGGCCGCGCTGTCCCTGGTACCGGTTGCCGTAGGGCCCGGAGCCGTACGGGTTCTCGGCCGGCGAGGTGAGCCGGAAGTAGCAGACCTGCCCGATCTTCATCCCGGGCCACAGCTTGATGGGCAGCGTCGCGACGTTCGAGAGTTCGAGCGTGACGTGACCCGAGAACCCGGGGTCGATGAACCCCGCGGTCGAGTGGGTGAGCAGCCCGAGACGCCCGAGCGACGACTTGCCCTCGAGGCGCGCCGCGACGTCGTCGGGCAGGCTGACGCGCTCGAACGTCGACCCGAGCGCGAACTCGCCCGGGTGCAGGATGAACGGCTCGTCGGGCTCGACCTCGATGAGACGCGTGAGCTCGGGCTGGTTCTCGGCGGGGTCGATGAAGGGGTACTTGTGGTTGTCGAACAACCGGAAGTAGCGGTCGAGACGCACGTCGACGCTCGAGGGCTGGACCATGGCCGGGTCGAAGGGCTCGAGGCCGAGGCGCTTCGCGTCGAGTTCGGCCCGGATGTCGCGATCGGAGAGCAGCACGGCCCCAGCCTAGAGGCGGGGCCCGTGTCACGTCGGTCGGGTTTCGGCGCCGACGGCGGTGTCGAAACCGCATCCGCTTGTCGAGACCGCGTGCGATGGGCGACGAACGTGTGCGTCCTCGCGAATCTCCCGCGGTCTCGACGGCGCCGATCCCGCGCTCGAATCGCGTGATCATCCCGGATGCCGAGGCATGCCACGCAGACGCTGTTATGCTGGCCGGGCTGCCGCAAGGCGCACGGGGCTGTAGTTCAATGGCAGAACATCTGCTTCCCAAGCAGATAGCGCGGGTTCGATTCCCGTCAGCCCCTCCACAGCCCTCGCGGGCGGCCTCAGGCCGTTCGGGAGGGCTTTGTCTTTCCCCCGTCACCCCTCCCCCTCGGCCGTTCACCGCACGGGCAGACTGGACGCGACGAGGGGGGAGACGTCATGACAGAGGTCGCGGAACGTCATCCGGATGCTACGGATGATCGAGGCCTGCCGTTCTGGGTGAAGGCGCTCGGATGGCTGCAGGTGGCGGTCATCGCGCTGGCGCTCGTCGCCTTCGTCGTGCTGCAGGGCGTGCAGGCGGCGTCCTCCGGCGTCAACTACGACGCGGCGGCGTTCGCGGTCATCCTCGCGCTCCCGCTGATCATCGTCTGGCAGCAGCAGATCGCGGCTCTCGTCGTCGCGGGTGCGCTCGTCGTCGGCATCGTGCTCGGCGTCCGTTTCCGCCGTGGTCGCATGAGCGTGGGCCAGGCCGTCTGGGGCTACACCCTGCTCGGGTGGACGCTGTTCTGGGTCACGATGTGCGCGTGGGGGTTCGTCCGGCTCCTCTTCGCCTTTCTCGGCTGAGCCCGCGGGCGCGGCATCCGAGGGGGACTTTCCACAGGGCTAGGAAACTCCGGAGACGACCGGCGCCGCGGAATTACGCGCGTGTAGTTTCGAACACGTTAACGAATCTGGGCCTTATCCACACGTGTTTGCACAGGCTGCGACGGTTTCCACACACGCTCTCCACACAGTTATCCACAGCTGTGGAGACAGTCGTTCGCCCGTGTCGACGAGTCGGCGGGGCGCATGGGTATCGTCAGGATCCTCCCCGCGCCGACGCGTCGAGCGCAGCATCGTCGTGTGCGAACGAACAACGGCTTCCCCTTTCACGCGAGCGGAACCTGGGGCTTCTACGAACGGCGACTGAGCGGTCACGGGCTCGTCGTCGAGCACCTGCGGGTGCTCCCCCCGGACGGCAGGCCCGAAGAGCGACTCGTGTGGAACGCGGCGGTGATCTGGCCCTACGTCGGCTTCTTCTGCGGCATCGCCGCGGCCGCCGCCGCGCATCACACCAGCTCCGTCGCGGCAAGCGTGGCACTCGGCGCCGTCGTGTGGCTCGTGCCGTGGGCCTGGCTGGCATGGAGAAGCCGCCCCTTCGCGCGGCGCGTCCGCGAGTCCTGGCGGATCAGCGGTGCCGGAACGTGGATGGTCGACCCCTCGCCGCTCCGCGATCACGCCGAACGTCTCGCCGAGGCCGGTCGACGGGCCGCCTTCGATCGGACACAGCGACACGTGACGCTCACCTGGGGCGACGTCTACGCGGCGCTCGCGGCGCAGGCGGAACCCGCCTCGACAGCCCTCGTCGTGCACACCCCCGCGGCGGAGCCCCGCGTCGTCCACGAGAGCCGCCATCCTCGGCCCCGACCCGCCGCCAACTTCCTCCCGCGCGGGACCGGCCTCACGTCCTCAGGTGCGACGCCCCGTTCAGATCGAGCACCGCACCCGACGCCCACTGCGAACCCGGCGAACTGAGGTACACCACGGCATCCGCCACCTCTTCGGGATTGGCGACACGACCGAAGGGACTTTGATCCCGGATGCCGTCGCCCGCCGCTCCGGCCAGCTTCTCCTGCTGCCGGTCGGTGCCGACGAACCCGGGAGCGACGCTCGTGACCGCGATGCCATGCGGAGCGAGCGCCACCGCGAGGGACTGCCCCATCGCGTGCAGTCCCGCTTTCGCCGCCCCATAGGCGGGGAACTCGGGTTCGCCGCGGAACGCGCCGCGCGAGCCCACGTTCACGATCGACCCCGGGAGCCCCCGTTCGATGAGGGAGCGCGCGACGAGGAAGGCCAGGTTGGCGGGCGCCTGCAAATCGACCTGGACCATGCGTTCCCAGGTGCGGTGCCAGGTGGCGTAGTCGACCGTCGCGACCGGGTGCGAGGTCGAGGGGTTCGGGGCGAGGGCCGCGTTGTTGACGAGGACGTCGATGCGTCCGAACGCGTGGAGGACGTCGTCGACGATGCGTTCCGCGGTCTCCGGGTCGGAGACGTCTCCTCCCACGAGGACGTGCCCGTCGCCGTGCAGCAGCGCGAGGGTCTCCTCGGCAGCCGAGAGAGGTCCTGACCGTAGTGGACGGCGACCCGATCTCCGCGGGCGCTCAGGGCTACGGCGATCGCGCGCCCGATTCCGCGTGAGGCGCCGGTGACCAGAGAGTGCAGCATGCGCCCATCCTCCCGGTGCCGAGCGTTCGGGCGGCTCCACGAAACGGCGGGCCGCCCGAACTGTCCGGGGCTCACGCATCGGGGCGATGAACCGGTCGCATCCGATGCGGATGGCCCACGCTACGTTCGCGCGCGGCCGGCGAGGCGGGCTTGACGAGCTCCCCCCGCGGGTGCGGGGGCCCGGGGAGCCGGGTCAGGCGCGGGTGAATCCGTCGAGGTCGGGGTCCCAGAAGGCGTCGGGGTTCGCGTCGTCGCCCGGCTGCTCGACCGCGATGGCCGGTGCCTGCGGAAACCGCTTGTGCTGGCGCAGCTCTTCGGCCGCCCACGAGAAGTCGGGCTCCTGACCTTCCCAGTCGGCCGGGGCGCTGAGCACGTCGTTGCCGACGCCGATGACAAGCTCGGCCTCTTCTTCGCCGCCTTCGGTGACGATCGGGATGCTCACCGCCTCCGCCTGCCCTTCGGCGGCGATCGACGCGGTGAGCTGCACGAGCGCCTCCGCCACGTCATCGGTCGTGGTCACGGTCTCACCGGCATAGGTCACACTGCGCATTCAGCGATGTTCTCCTCTCGAGCGCATCGGAGGGAGCCGGTTGCCCCGGGGCGCGCGCTCCGATAGGGCGCTCGTGTCGGAGGTCCGCGCTAGGGTCCGGTGAGCCGGCCGAGAGGATCACGACCATGACCGAAGCCCCCGAGCTGATCGTCGACGACGCCGCGCGCTGGCGATCGTGGCTCGACGCCCACGAAGACACCAGCGATGGTGTGTGGCTGGTGCTCGCGAAGAAGGGCACGACCTCGCCCACGTCCCTCACCTACGCCCACGCCCTCGACGAGGCCCTCTGCAGCGGGTGGATCGACGGGCGAAAGCAGTCCCGGGATGCCGACACCTTCCGACAGCACTTCACCCCGCGCCGCGCCCGCTCGATGTGGTCGAAGCGGAACGTCGATCACGTCGCCCGCCTGACGGACGAGGGGCGCATGCGGCCCCGCGGGGCCGACGAGATCGCACGCGCTCAGGCCGACGGGCGGTGGGAGCGCGCCTACGAGGGATCCGCGGCGATCGAGGTCCCGGCAGACCTGCGCGAAGCCCTGGATGCCGAGCCCGTCGCGGCGCGCGCCTTCGAGGCGCTGACCAAGGCCGAGCGCTACTCGGTGCTGCATCCCGTCGTCACCGCGACGACGCCCGCGACCCGGGCGACGAGGATCGCGCGACACGTGCACCGCCTCGCCGCCGATCCGGCTCCCCCGGCCCGGGAGGACTGATCACCGCCGAGAATGGGCTCATGCGCGCGCGACGACTCCTCGGCCTGACCGCAGCGGCATCCCTCGTTCTCGGGCTGACCGCCTGCGCGGCGCCCGCCACCGAATCCACGCCCGCCGCCACCGGACCCGTCGTGTCGTTCTACGGCGATTCGTACACGCGCGGCACGGGCGCGAGTTCGAACGACAAGCGCTGGTCGACGATCGTGTCGGCCGAGCGCGGCTGGCGCGAGATCAACCGCAGCGAGAACGGTCTCGGCTTCGTCAACCGCCGCGCCTCGATGGGACCCGGACTCGACGACATCCCCGCCCAGGTCATCGCCGACGACCCCGACCTCGTCTTCGTCACCATGGGGTTGAACGACAACTTCAGTTACGACCGCGCGGCCGAGCGCATCCGCGAGACGATCGAGAGCGACCTGCAGCGCCTGCGCGAGGGGCTGCCCGACGCACGGATCGTCGTCGTCGAGCCCTTCTGGTACACCGCCGACCGCCCGGCGTCGGTCGACGTCATCGCGGGCTGGGTCGAAGACGCCGCAGCGCGCATCGGCGCCGACCACATCGAGGGGGCGAGCCACTGGCTCGACGGGCACTACGCCGACTCCGCCGACAGCTGGATGGCCGGCGACGGCCTGCACCCGAACGACACCGGGTACGCGCACCTGGCGGAGCAGATGGATGCCGCGCTGGGCGCCCTCGACCCGCCCCTATGACCGCGACGCTCCGGAAAATCGCCGTCGGCTGAGCGCCCAGACCCCCGCCGCCGCGACGAGAAGCAGAGCCAGGATGCCGACGATGTGCAGCACCAGCGAAGCGAGGCCGCGCTCGGGCAGCAGGAATCCGTAGGGAACCCACCCGTCGGTCGCCCCGCGCACGAGGACGACGGTAATCCAGAGCAGCGGGTACGGCAGTACCCACCAGAGGTGCCGCCACGCGAGCCGGGGCCGGTCGCGAGCCGTCGCGATGTCGAGGACGACGATGACCGGGAACACGACGTGCAACACCGCACTGACCCACGGCGGGGCAGACCCCGTTCCGGGCACCAGAGCGTTGTAGACGACTCCGACCACGATGAGACAGGCCGCGCCGATCGCCCACGCGAGAGCGAGCGGGAACGGCAGGGCTCGATTCGCCAGACCGATTCCTCCGACGGCGATCAGCACGAGCGCCGTCAGACTGCTCGTCTGATTGGTGAAGTATCCGAAGTAGTCGAGGGGGTTGGCGTCGCCCGCCGCGATCCGCAACACGTAGGCGAACAGCACGACGACGAGCACGATCGCGCCGGCGACGACGCGAGCGAAGGAACGCACGGTTGCCGGGTGGGAGGTCACCCCGTGACGCTACCGTGCGCGCCCCGGACCGGCCGCTGCGTCAGGCGCCGTTCGCCGTCCGCGCGCGGAACCACACGGTGAGCTCGCGCACGGCGCGGATGCTCGCGTCTTCGTCGGCGGCCTCGAGGTCGTCGAAGGTGTCGCGGAAGCCCTCGGGCGCGGGTGTCGTGGGAACGCCGATCGGCTCGTACCCCATCGTCCACTCCGTGAAGCGCCGCTCATCGATGTGCTCCGAGAGCAGCACGCGAACGTCCGTGTGCCGCGGGTCGCGTCGGATCTTCGTCATGAGTTCGTCCACGGCATCCTGCGGCCCTTCGAGCACCTGGAAGAAACGCCCGCGGCGATACAGCAGCATGCCGGTGAGATCGTGCTCGTGATTCGACCGGCGGCTCTGCGCGAGGAGGTCGTTGAGGCGGTCGTCGTCGAACGGATCGGACGCCGCGCTGACGTACGAGATGGACACGAGGTCGGAGTTCACGAGGACCTCCCGCCGTCGATCGACCGCGGCGCGGGGACACGCACCTCGCGAAGCGTGATCTCGGCGTCGTGCGGGGGCTGGTCGTTGGTGACGGCGGCCATCGCGGCGGTCAGGGCTTCGAAGCGACCGACGAGGCGCGAGCGACCGTTGTACGCCAGGTACCCGCCGCCGCTCTGGCGGTCGATGTAGCCGAGGAACACCCCGCTCTTACTGCCGACGTGGAAGCCGTCTTCGACGCGAGCCCACACGACTCCGGCGCCGGGGCGGTCGTGAGACACCATGGTCGCCCCTCTTTCTGCCCGGGATGGAAACGGGCGAATGCGACCGTACCGGCCCCCTCCGACATCGAGGCGCCCTTGACAGATCGCCCGACGCACGAGCCACCGGGCGGAGGCGTCGAACGGCCGCGTCCCCGTCAGACCAACGCGGCGCGGATCTGCGCGGAATCGTCGGTGCCGGTCGCCTCGGCGATCCGCCCCTTCTCGATGCGGTACATCGCGAACGAGGCGATGTTCACGCGTCGGCGGGTCGGCATCACGTGCGCGAACGCGCCGGTGTGCGCTCCCCCGCCCCGCAGATGAACCGCCAGACGGTCGTCCTCCACGATCAGCTGGATGCGCTTCCACTGCCAATCGGGGAAGCCGTGCAGCAGCTCCGCCAGATCGGCGATCCACGCCTCGGCCCCCGCGGGCAGGTGCGCGCGACGTACCGCGGGGTGCAAGAACCCGCGGACGGCTTCGAGGTCGTGCCGGTTGAGGGCGTCGAGGTAGTCGGCGAACCACTCTCGCGTCTCCCAGACCTCCACTCCCCCATTATCGACGGGATGCCGGGGACCCGGCCCGTCCGCGCGAGAGGGGGAGCGTCCCTGGCTCCTACGGCTCTCGACCTCTCACGCGTCTTCGGCGAACACCTGAGTCGCGATGCGAAACGCCGTGTTGGCCGCCGGCACACCCGAGTAGATCGCCGACTGCAGGATCACCTCGCGGATCTCGTCGATCGTGAGGCCGTTGCGCAGGGCCGCCCGCAGGTGCATCGCGAGCTCTTCGTGGTGGCCGTGGGCGATGAGCGAGCTCAGCACCGCGATCGAACGGGAGCGGCGGTCCAGACCGGGCCGCGACCAGACGTCGCCCCAGGCCACGCGCGTGATGAAGTCCTGCCAGTCGGCGGTGAGCTCGGTCGCCGCCGCCGTCGCGCGGTCCACGTGTTCGTCCGACAGCACGGCACGGCGAACGGCCATGCCCTGGTCGTGGCGTTCCTGGTCGGTGGGCATCAGGCGTCCTTTCCGGTCGCAGATACGAAGAACGACCGCAGCAGCGCCGCCACGGCCTCGGGCTGCTCGGCGGGCGGGAGATGGCCGGCGTCGTCGATGCGCGCGACACGGCCGTCCGCCACACCCTCGGCGATCTCGACCGCCTTGGCCTCGGGGGCGACGGCGTCGAACGACCCCCAGGCCGCGAGCACGGGGACGCGGATCTCGCCCAGCACGGGCCGCACGTCGTACGCGGCGAGCGCCTCGCAGCAGCGCGCATAACCGTCGTCGTCGGCATCTTGAAGGACGTGTAGCAGACGCCCGGTCAACTCGGGACGCCGCGCGATCGAGTCGGGGGCGAACCAGCGCTGGGCCGAGCCGACGATGAGGCTCGACGTGCTCTGCGCCCGGGCCTGCGCCGCCCGGTCCGTCCACGACGCGGGTTCTCCCAGGACGGCTCCGGATGCCACGATCGCGGCGCCCCGAAGACGCTCGCCGTGCCGCAGCGCGAGCTCGAGCCCCGTCGCACCGCCCAGGGACACCCCGGCGTACAGGAACGTCTCGTCGGTTACGGCGGCGGCCACGGCATCCGCGAGGTCTCCGACGGTGAACGCCTCGTGCACCCGGGGCCCCGCGCCGTGGCCGGGGAGGTCCCACGCGCAGACGCGGTAGTCGTCGGCGAGAAGGGGCACGACGTCCTCCCAGAGAATCGTCGAGGTGCCCAGCGACGGCCCCAGCACCACGAGGGGCGCGTCGGCGGGTCCGACCGGCTCGGTCAGCGAGACGAGGCTCATGCGTCGACCCCCCTGCTGTGTGCCGTGCCGCCGCCCGCGTGGCCCGTGCCGCGCGCGAGGCGGGGGGCGAGGCCGAGGTACCGAGCCGGGTCGAGCAGCGCGTCGACGTCGAGACCGGCCGCCTCGGGCAGCGCGCGCAGACGCGGGGCGAGGTCGTCGTCGCCATCGAGCAAGGCCGCGAAGCGCTCGGCACCGATGAGCGGCACGAGCACTCCCCGCAGACGCTCGCTGACGATGCGCCCGCCGGTCAGACCGACGGTGGCGGCGGCCACAGCCGCGTCGACGCGCAGGTGCGCGAGCAGGGACGATCCGTGCGCCGACGCGCCGACCGCGAGACGGAGCAGCTCGCGCAGCGTCGGCCACTCGGAGTGCCAGGCGCCGTCGGGGCGCTCGTCGACCGCGAGGGCCGAGGCGAGGTGCAGGGTCGCACCCAGGTGCGGTGCGCGCAGGGCGGCCGAGCGGATGAGCACCGCTTCGGCGGGGTTCTGCTTCTGGGGCATCGCCGACGACCCCCCGCCCACGCCCTCCGAGACCTCGCCGATCTCGGTGCGGCTGAGCGTCGCGACGTCGGCGGCCGTCTTGCCGAGCGCGTCGATGGCCTGGACGAGGGCGTCTCCGATCTCCGTCACAGGCCAACGCGCCACGTGCCAGGGCGCGTCGGGGGCGTCGAGTTCGAGGGCCCGGGCGAAGGCCGCGGGAAGCGCGTCGGCGGCATCCGTCGATCCGGTGACCTCGACGAACGACGCGAGCGTCCCTCCGGCACCCGCGAGCTGCGCGGGGAAGACGAGGGCATCCAGCCGTACGACGGCGCGCTCGAGTCCGCGCGCCCAGATCGCGGCGCGCGCACCGATCGTGGTGGGCACGGCGTGCTGGGTGAGGGTACGGGCCGCGGACACCTCGTCGGCGTGCGCGGTGGCGAGCTGTCGGGCCCAGACGGCCGCGTTCGCGACCGAGCGACGCGTCTGTTCGACCGCGCGCCGCGCGACCACCATCAGCGCTGTGTCGAGGATGTCCTGGCTCGTCGCCCCGCGGTGGATCCACGCTCGATGCTCTGCGGGCACCTGCGCCTTCAGCGCGCCGACGAGCGGAATCACGGGGTTGCCCCCGGCGACCGCGTCGCGGACGAGGGCGTCGACGTCGATCCCGCGCAAGGACGCGCCGCCCTTCTCGTCGATCCCGAAGACGTGGTCGATCTCGACTCGCGCCCCGCGCGGGGCGGCCCCCACCTCGACGTACGCCGCGACCAGCGCGCACTCGACGCGGATCATCGTGGACAGCACGAACCCGTCCGACAGCAGCGCGTCGTGACCGACGCTCACCGGCGAGAGCAGCCCGAGGTCGATGCGTGGAAGGGGATCAGAACGCAAGGAACACCGTCTCGTTCTCGCCCTGCAGTCGGATGTCGTGCGACAGGTACCCGTCGGGCGTCCGGGTCGCGACGAGGCTAGCGCGCTCCTCGCTCGAGAGCGACGACAGCAGCGGGTCGGCGGCGAGAGCGTCCTGGTCGGCGGGCGAGTAGATGCGGGTGTGCAGCTTGTCGGGCAGGCCGCGCGCGAACACGATCGCGGCGAAGAACCCTGCACCACCCCGGATGCCGCCCGGCTCCCGCGTCCAGAACGAGTAGCGCCCCTCGTCGTCGGTGAAGGCGCGGCCGAAGCCGGTGAACGTGTGATCGTCGCGGCGGAACGCGCCTCGCGCGCGCGGCACCGAGCCGTCGGCATCCGCCCCGAAGATCTCGATGAGGGCGTCGGGGATCGGCGCTCCCGCTCCGTCGAGGATGGTGCCGCTCAGCACGATCGCCCCGGGCGAGTGGGGGAAGACGACCTGATGCTGCTTGTCGAACTCAAGGCCGTAGGCGAAGAACGGTCCGACCGTCTGGCCGGGGGTGGCGCGGTGCGTCTTGGCGGGGATCACTCGTCGCCCTCCTGCTCGAAGTAGGTCTGCTCGGGTCCGTCGACCACGATGTCGAAGCGGTAGCCCGTCGCCCACTCGGGCGAGGTCAGGTCGTGGTCGTAGACGCCGACGAGGGCGTCCCGGTCCTTCTGCCGGTGGATGGAGTTGTAGATCGGGTCGAGCGCGAAGAGCGGATCACCGGGGAAGTACATCTGCGTCACGAGCCGCTGCGTGAACGACGAGCCGAACACCGAGAAGTGGATGTGCGCGGGCCGCCACGCGTTGCGGTGGTTCTTCCACGGGTAGGGCCCGGGCTTGATGGTGGTGAACCGGTACTCGCCGTTGTCGTTCGTGACCGCGCGCCCGGCGCCGGTGAAGTTCGGGTCGAGCGGGGCGGGGTGCTGGTCGCGCTGGTGGATGTAGCGCCCGGCGGCGTTGGCCTGCCAGATCTCGATGAGCTGGTTCGCCACCGGCCGGCCCCACGAATCGAGCAGGCGCCCCTGCACGCTCATGCGCTCCCCCAGCGGCTCGCCCGCGTGCTGCAGCGTGAGGTCGGACTCGATCGCGGCGACGTCTCGCTGTCCGAACGCGGGCGAGAACAGTTCGATCGTCTCGGGGTCGACGAGCTTCGGATTCTTGGTCGGATGCCGCAGCACGCTCGACCGATACGCCGGGAAGTCGTGGGCGGTCGCGGCGACATGCGTGCCCGCGGCGTCGAGCGCGTCGAGTTCGGCGTGACGGGCGCGGATCTCGCGGACGATCTCGTCTTGCGTGGCCTGATCGGGTGCGGCCAGCAGCGATTCGGGGGCGGCGGCGGGAGGGTTCAACATGGGGTCTCCTTCGACCAGACAATGCTCCGGCACCGTCCCCAGCGGTGGCGAACGGTTCCCGCTGAATGGGAGTCATGGCATCCTGACCCCATGGCGAACTCCCCCTCGGGCGACTCGGTGACCGACCGCCTGGTGCGGATCCTCGAGACCTTCACCCCCACGCGCACCGCGCAGACCACGTCCGACATCGGACGGCGGGCGGGTCTGCCGAGCTCGTCGGCGCATCGGATCGTGAACGAGCTGGTGGATGCCGGCTTGCTCGAGCGCGACGAGGAGCGCCGCATCCGTGTGGGCATGCGCCTCTGGGAACTGGCCACGCGGTCCTCTCACGCCCTGCGCCTGCGCCAAGCGGCACTGCCGGCGATGGAGCGGGTGCAGACGCGCGTGCGCGAACACACGCAGCTGGCGATCCTCGAGCAGGAGGAAGCGCTCTTCCTCGAGCGGCTCAGCGCCCCCGACTCGGGGGCGAACATCACGCGCATCGCCGGGCGCCTTCCCCTGCACGCGTCATCGTCGGGTCTCGTCCTCCTCGCCTTCGCCCCCCACGATCTGCGGGAGCGCGTACTCGCCGGACCCCTGCGCGCCGTCACCCCCGAGACGATCGTCGACCCGGCAGCCCTGCGCCGCGTGCTCGCCGAGATCCGCAGCCTGGGCCGGGTCATCGCCCCCGGCTACGTCGACAGCGTCTCGACGGGAGTCGCCGTGCCCGTGCGCGATGAGACGGGGGCGGTGATCGCCGCCCTGTCGGTGGTGCTCCCCCGCGACGCCGAGACCCCGTTCGCCCTGGTCGAGCTGCACCGCGCCGCCCGCGACACCGAGCGCGCCCTCGGCTACCGCCGCTGACCCCGCCCTCTTCGCGCGGGGACGGATTCGGTCGTCCGCGGGACGAAGAGGCGGCGGGAGCGAACTCGTCGCAGGCGTGAGCTCTATCCCGTTCAATGAGAACACCGCGACGCGGCGGCGGAGCGAGGGGCACCATCGACACAGCCACCGTCGAAGGAGACGCCATGACCACCACCGTCCGTACCCGCGTCGCCATCGTCGGCGCCGGCCCCGCGGGGCTCCTGCTCTCGCACCTGCTCGACAGAGCGGGCATCGAGTCCGTCGTCATCGACCAGCGCTCGCGCGACGACATCGAGAGCACTATCCGGGCCGGCATCCTCGAGCAGGGCACCGTCGAACTGCTCGACACCCTCGGTCCCGCCTCGCGTGCCCGCACCCAGGGGCACCGCCACGACGGCGTCGAACTGCGCTTCGAGGGCGAGGGTCACCGCATCGACTTCGCGGCATCCGTCGGCCGTGCCGTCTGGCTGTACCCGCAGCACGAGGTGCTGAAAGACCTCATCGCCGCGCGGCTCGACGCCGGGCAGGATCTTCGTTTCGGCATCACGGCCGAGCGCGTCGACGACGCCGGCACCGCCCGCCCCCGCGTCATCGCCCGTGACGCCGACGGGCAGCCCCTCGAGATCGAGGCGGACTTCGTCGTCGGCTCCGACGGCTCGCGCAGCGTCGCTCGCGCCGTAGTCACCGGCTCGAGCACCGGCGGATACTTCCGCGAGTACCCGTTCGCGTGGTTCGGCATCCTGTGCGAGGCCCCACCCTCGAGCGACGAGCTCATCTACAGCAACTCCCCCGACGGCTTCGCCCTGGTCAGCCAGCGTTCCGACACCGTGCAGCGCATGTACTTCCAGTGCGACCCCGACACCGACACGAACGCGTATTCCGAGGCCCAGCTGTGGGACGAGCTGCAGAGGCGCGTGCCCGGCACGACCTTGAAGCAGGGCCCGATCTTCCAGCGCGACGTCCTGCGCTTCCGCAGCTTCGTCGCGCACGAGCTGCGCCGCGGCCGCGTCGCGCTCGTCGGAGATGCCGCGCACACCGTGCCGCCCACCGGCGCCAAGGGCATGAACCTCGCGATCGCCGACGTGCGCCTGCTCGCCGCCGCCCTCGAGGCGCTGCTGCTCGAGAACGACGAGCGCCTGCTCGACGCGTACCCCGAGACCGCCAGCCGCCGCATCTGGAAGGCGCAGCACTTCTCGTGGTGGATGACGAGCCTGCTGCACGTAGCCCCGGATGCCACCGACTTCGACCGTCGACGCCAGATCGGCGAACTGCGCACCGTCGTGGAGTCCGAGCACGGCCGCGCCTACCTTGCCGAGGCCTACTGCGGCTGGCCCTCCGACGCCTGACCCGCCGCCCGAGCCGAACCCCGAACCCCGCCCCGTGCCCGGGCGTCCCACCCCCTGTCGAGTGTCCAAAACACCCGGACCAAAATCGAAAACGTCCGGGTGTTCTGGACACTCAACGTGTCGTGCCCGAGGCGCGGGCTGGCAACGCCCCGCGCCGGAACACGAGCGACGGGATGCCGGCATCCGGCGCCCCACCCCCTCTCGAGTGTCCAAAACACCCGGACCAAAATCGAAAACGTCCGGGTGTTTTGGACACTCAACGAAGGTGAACACGCCCCCATGAAAGAACGCGGCGCCCGAGCCGAAGCCCGAGCGCCGCGCCGAGAGCCCGCGGGCTCAGCGCTTCGTGTCGCGTGCCTTCTTCTCGCGCGGCTGCGGGAAGGGGCTCGGCACCACCGGCACCGTGCCCGTGTAGCCCTCGCGCTCGGCGGCGAGCTCGGCGATGCGCTTGCGGCAGGCGAACCAGCCGATCGTGATGGCGAGGCTCGCCAGCACCGCCACCAGCAGCGTCGCGGGAGAGTCGATGAACACCAGCACGAGCACGACCGCGAGGAAGACGAGCGTCGCGTACCCCGTGTAGGGCGCCCAGAACAGGCGGAACTTCGGCCGTACGAGCTCGCCCCGGTCGGCGAGGCGCTTGAACTTCATCTGGCAGAGGATGATCGTCGCCCAGGTGACAAGGATGCCGACCGCGGCGACGTTCAGCACGGTCTCGAAGGCGTCGCTGGGGTTGACGTAGTTGATCGCGACTCCGAGCAGGGCGACGACCGCGGTGATCGCGATGCCGCCGTACGGGACGCCCGCCTTGTTCATGCGCGCGGCGAACTTCGGCGCCGATCCGGCGACCGCCATCGAGCGCAGGATCCGGCCCGTGGAGTACAGCCCTGCATTCAGCGACGACAGGGCGGCGGTGAGCACCACGAGGTTCATGATCACGTCGACACCCGGGACGCCGATCGATCCGAAGAAGGTGACGAAGGGGCTCTCGTCCTTGGTGTACGCCGTGTACGGCAGCAGCAGGGCAAGCAGCAGCACCGAGCCGACGTAGAAGATCGCGACGCGGAAGATGACCGAGTTGATCGCGCGCGGCATGACCTTCTCGGGGTTCTTCGTCTCGCCGGCCGCGGTACCGACCAGCTCGATCGAGGCGTACGCGAACACCACGCCCTGCATGAGGATGATCGCGGGGAGGATGCCGTTGGGGAAGAACCCGCCGTTGTCGGCGATCAGCGAGAACCCGGTGGGGGCGCCCGTGGGGGTGCCGAAGACGACGAAGTAGATGCCCACGAGCAGGAACGCCACGAGGGCGGCGACCTTGATGAGAGCGAACCAGAACTCCAGCTCGCCGAACACCTTCACCGACACCAGGTTGACGGCCAGCACGGTGACGAGCGCGGCGAGCGCCCACACCCACTGCGGGACGGCGGCGATCCACGGCACGTACTTGCCGAAGAAGTTCATGTAGAGCGCGGCGGCGGTGATGTCGACCATCGTGGTCGTCGCCCAGTTGATCCAGTAGAACCAGCCCGAGACGAATGCCGCCTTCTCACCGAAGAACTCGCGCGCGTACGAGACGAACGACCCCGAGGTGGGGCGGTGCAGCACCAGCTCGCCGAGCGCGCGGAGGATGAAGAAGGCGAAGACGCCGCACACGGCGTACGACAGCACGATCGCGGGTCCGGCCTGGGCCAGGCGGCCACCGGCGCCCAGGAACAGTCCCGTTCCGATCGCACCACCGATCGCGATCATCTGCACCTGACGCGACGTGAGGCGCTTGTGGTAGCCGCTGTCCTCGAGCTGAACGGTCGAGGTGGTGCGGGGCGGCTCTGCGGCGTCGCTCGAGCGGGGGGAGGAGTCGGTCACCTACCCATCGTGCGAATTGCGAAGCATCTGTCCAGCAAGCGCGCCGACATGTCGGCATCCCGGACAGGATGCCGCGACCCGGCGCGACCGGTCAGAGCCAGTGCTTGCGCTTGAACGCGAACCACAGACCGACCGAGGTGGCGGCCATGAGCGCGAGGGCCATCGGATAACCGAAGGTCCAGTCCAGCTCGGGCATGTTCTTGAAGTTCATGCCGTAGATGCCGCCCACCAGCGACGGGGCGAACAGGATCGCCGCCCAGCCCGAGATCTTCTTGACCTCTTCGTTCTGCTTGAGCGAGGTCTCGGTCTGGCGCTGCGTCACGAGCGTCGCATTGACGGTGAGGGCGTTGTCGAGGATCGCCCGGAGGGCGGTCAGCTTCTCGCACTGGCGCAGCACGTGGTCGAGCACGTCGCGCAACGACCGCTGGAGCTCGAGGTCGACGCCGTACTTGTCGGCGCCGCGCAGCAGCGCCTCGAGCATGTCGCGCAGGGGCTCGGCCGCCCGCTGGAAGTGGATGACCTCGCGCGCGAGTTCGTAGATGCGCTGCGTCAGATCGGCGCCGCCCTCGCCGAACAGCTGGTCCTCGATCTCGTCGACGTCGTTCTGGAGGCCGCGGGCGACGGGGTCGTACTGGTCGACCACCTCGTCGAGGATCGCGTAGAGCACCGCCTCGGGCCCCCGCGCGAGCAGGTCGGGGTTCTTCTCGAGCCGCTTGCGCACGGCTGCGAGGTCGGGCACCTCTGCGTGCCGCACCGTCACCACGTAATCGGGGCCGATGAACACGTGCAGTTCGCCGAACTCGACGGTCTCGGTCTCGTCGATGTAGCGGGCGGGGCGCAGAACCGCGAAGAGGTTGCCCCCGTACCGCTCGAGCTTCGCGCGCTGGTGCCCGGCGAGGGCGTCCTCGACGGCGAGGGGGTGCAGCGAGAACTCGGCGGCGACGCGCTCGAGCTCTTCGGGCGCGGGGCGGAGCAACCCGATCCACGCCATGCCTCCGTGAGCTTCCATGTACTCGAAGGTCTGGTCGAGGCTCGCGGGGTTCTCGATCCGGTGTCCGTCGACGTACACGGCGCTGTCGATGATGGGCATGGTTCCGTTGTACCCCGCCTGGCTATGACGCGGGGCCCGACGACGCGCGATCCTTACGCGATGTATACGGGCCGTTCCCCGGCGCCGCTCACTTCTTCGGGTCGTTGCCCCAGTTCATCAACGAGTACCGCCAGTCGGTGTCGGTGACATCGCCCTTCGGCTTCTGCGCGCTGTGCCGCTTGACGTACCCGACGACCTTCCGCATGTGGGCGTAGTCGTCGTCGGTGAGGTCGGCCTTCTTCTTCTCGAGAATGCGCACGATGTGGCGCCCGCTCTCGTGGCCGGTCGACTCGCCGCCGTCCTTCTTCTGTCCGACGGATTTGGATTCGTCCGTGTCGAGCCACTTCTTCAGCTCGCTCGCGGTCATGTTGACCGCCTCGTCGAAGTCCTTCGCGGTCTGCTCGTGGTCGTCGCTCATCACGTCATCCTCGCCATCGCCCGGGAGCAGGACAGACCCCTTGCGACGGCGCCGGGGTCATGGCATCCGTTCAGCCGACGGGCTCGCTCAGGGGTTCGTCGGCGTCCGATCCCGGATGCCGCGCCCCGGCGCTGCGACGCGCGGCGGCGAGCACCGCCCCGATGCTGGCCGTGATGACGAGCGCGATCCCGACGAGCTCGAGCCACGAAAGGTGCTGGCCGAGCAGGAGGAACCCGGCGAGAGAAGCGGTGGCGGGCCCGAGGCTCATGAGGATCGCGAACGCCGAGGCCGCCAGGCGCCGGAGCGCCACGAGTTCGAGAGCGTACGGGATGGTCGACGACAGCAGCGCGACCGCGGCCCCGATGGCCAGGATGTCGAGCCGCAGCAGGGCCGAGCCTGCCTGGGCGATCCCGAACGGCAGGGCGATCACGGCGCCCACGGCCATGGCGAGCGCGAGACCGTCGAGCCGCGGGAACTCCCGGCCGACCCGCGCCGACGCGAGGATATACAGCGCCCAGCTCACCGCCGCGCCCAAGGCGAACAGCACGCCGAGCGCGTCGAGGCGATCCCAGCCTCCCGCGCCGAGCGCGGCCACGCCGCCGAGCGCGAGTCCCGCCCATACCCACCGCGCGACCCCCGTCGCGGTGAGAATCGACAGGGTGAGGGGCCCGAGCACCTCGATCGTCACCGTCACGCCGAGGGGCAGACGCTGCAGCGCGAGATAGAAGAGTCCGTTCATGGATGCCAGCACCACGCCGAATCCGATGACGGAGCGCCACGCGTAACCGGTGTGTCCGCGCAGGCGCGGGCGGGCGATGACCAGCAGCAGCACGGCCGAGAACAGCAGCCGCAGCATGACGATGCCGAGCGGCCCGGTGTGGGGGAAGAGCAGCACGGCGAACGAGGCGCCGACCTCTTGACACGCCAGACCGACCAGCACGAGCGAGGCGGCCGACCCCTGCCCGCCGCGCGCGGTCATCGCCGGGTCATCCGGCGGGAGCGGCGCAGATGGCCTTGCTGTTGATGTTGTCGCGCATCTGCTCGGCGGTCCACGGCAGCCCCGCCTGGGGTGCGGTCTGCCCCTGGGCGGCGGGAGCCTTCGAGGCGATCGCCGCGAGCTCCCACGCCAGCCACGCGCCGGTGGTCTTGTCACCGCCGGAATTGTTCAGAACGACCGCGACCGACATCCCGGTCGTCGGGTCGGCGAACGCCCCCACCAGATAGCCGGGCATCGAACCGTACTGCCCGATCAGCGAGCCGGCCTGGAAGGCGCCGCCGGCCGAGGTGAACCACGTCGGCTGGTCGCCGCCGACGGGCACGGGGGCGGCGAACCGGTCGTTTCCGGCGGGCAGGAGCGCTCCGGTGGCGAGCGCCTGCGCGTACCGGCCGAGGTCGGTGATGTTCGTCACCGCGCCCGCGGCCGCACCGCCGTAGCTCGACGACATGTCCGTGTAGTCGCGCGGGTCGGTGCAGTTCCAGGCACCCTCGGCGTTCTGCTGCGACCAGTACCCGCGCAGCGACGCGTCGGCGGGGTCGGCGGGAGCCGGGTCCGGCAGACCGGTCGCGTCGAGTCCGAGCGGCTCGGTGACGCGCTCGGCGATGAGCTGAGCGATCGGTTCGTTGGCGGCGCGCTCGGCCGCGAGACCGGCGAGGACGAAGTTGGTCGCCGAATCGGCGAAGGCTGCGCCCGGGGCGTTGGTGCGCGGGCTCGCGATGCCGTAGGTCATGAGCTCGCGCGGGTTCCACACGCGCTCGGGGTTGTTCGCCGTCACCCCGTCGAGCACCGAGGTGTACGACGCGAGGCCGGAGGTGCCGTCGCAGAGCTGACGCAGGGTGATGTCGTCGTAGCCGGGGAGGTTGCTCACCCAGGTCGTCACGGGGTCGCTCATCGACAGCGTGCCGTCGGCCGCGAGGCGGTACAGCACGTCGCACGTCATCGCGCCGGTCACATCGCCCGCGCGGAACCCGAGGTCTGCGGTGACCTCCGCACCGCCGGGCCCCTGCGTTCCCAGACCCGATACCCACGTGCCGCTCCAGGGCGCCCACACGCCGACGATCGCACCGGTGGACCCCGTCGCGGTCATGGCCGAGGTGACGGCCGCTTGCAGTTCGGTCACCGTCGCCTCGGGCAGAGGGGCATCCACCTGGGTGGGGACGTTGATCGACACCGAACCCTGCGGCGAGCACCCGCTCAGCACGACGGCGAGAACGCTCGCTCCCGCGATCGCCACGGCCGCGGAACGACGCCATGCCCGCATGTGAAACCCCCAGCATTTCCGCGCGCGACGAAGCACCCGCTCCAAAGATTCAAACACATGGCACCTGAACGAAAGCGGCGCTTGCGCACCCGTTACCGTCACGTCTGCATCACGACGGGCCGGGTGAGAGGAGTTTCTGGGCGAAATGGGGGTTAGGTAAACCTAACTCTGTGCGTAAGATGGCCGCATGAACGCCGTCGTCCCGTTCTCGACAGCTCTGCGCGAGCGTTCCAGCGACGCGCACTCGCCCCACGAGTGCGACGGATTCATGACCGACCTCCTCACCGGAGCCGGCACGCGCGACGACTACATCGCCCTCATCGCCCAGCACTGGTTCATCTACGCCGCTCTCGAAGAGGCCGCCGGTCGCATGCGCAGCGACCCCGTGGCATCCGTGTTCCTCCAGGGGCGCCACTCCCGCCTCCCCGCCCTCGAGGCCGACCTCGGCTTCCTCATCGGCGACGATTGGCGCGAGCGGATCACCCCGCTGCCGACCACGCAGGCCTACGTCTCGCGCATCCGCCGCGTGGCCGCCACGTGGCCCGGCGGCTTCGTCGCCCACCACTACACGCGCCTGCTCGGCGACCTGTCGGGCGGGCCCTCGATCGGCCGGCTCATGCGACGCCGCTTCGGCTTCGAGACCAACGGCATCGGCTTCCTGCTGTTCGGCGACATCGCCGACCCCAAGGCGTTCAAGACCGTCTACCGCGAGCAGCTCGACGCCGCCCCCTGGGACGATCGCGAGAAAGAGCGCGTCATCGCCGAGGTGCTCGTGGCCTACCGCTTCACCACCGAACTGTTCGCCGACCTCACGCGCGCCAAGGCCGGCCAGGTCGCGTGACCCGGGGCGGCGGGTGACCGCTCAGGCCTGCGCCGTCGCCTGCCTGCTCAACCACGCCTGCTTCATGAAGCGGCGCACGTCCTCGTCGACACGGATGTCGCCGGGCTTGAGCGGACGCGTCAGGTACAGGCCGTCGAGCGAGGTCAAGCGGCTGAGCGCGACGTAGGTCTGCCCGGGGGCGAAGGCACCCGCACCGAGGTCGACGACCGCGCGGTCGTAGGTCTTGCCCTGCGACTTGTGAATGGTCACGGCCCACGCCAGCCGCAACGGGAACTGGGTGAACTCGGCGACGATCTCGCGCGAGAGGTTCTTCGTCCCCGGGTCGTACGCGTAGCGGTATCTCTCCCACACGGCCGGTTCGACGTCGTGCGCGGTACCGTCGACCTCGACGCGCACGCTGTCGCCGGCGATGCGCGTCACGGTGCCGATCGTGCCGTTGACCCAGCGCGGAGCCTCGCCGAACTGCGCCGCGTCGTTTCGGAGGAACATCACCTGTGCGCCGACCTTGAGCGTGAGCTCCATCTCGGCGGGATAGTTCGCCTCGCCCCGACCGAAATCGCCCGAGATCTCGGCGTTGGCCGTCTGCGTGCGACCGATCAACTCGTCGAGGTGCCGGCGGTTGATGGTGTTGACGCGGTCGTTGCGGGTCGCGAGCGTGATGATCGGGTGCTCGCCGTCGGCCGGGTGCGGCGGCGTGCGGGCACCGGCGGTGTTCAGGATGCCGGCCATCTCGGCCGTCACGCGCCCGTACCGCACGGCGTTGAGCAGCTGCTTGAACCCCGGGTCGGACTGCCGGTGGATCTCGACGAGTTCGTTGACGTGCAGGTCGGCGCCGTGGCGCCCGATGTCGATGAGACCGTCGCTGGCAGCCTCGCCCGACCACACCTTGGCGTCGAAGAACCAGAACGAGCGGTAGTGGTCGCGGATGTACCGCATCTCATCGCCGCGCGGCGGCACGGGAGCGAGTTGGTACGGGTCGCCGAACATCACGATCTGCGTGCCGCCGAACGGCTCCGACCGCCGACCGCGGGCCTGGCGGAGCGAGCGGTCGATGGCATCCATGAGATCCGCGTTCACCATCGAGATCTCGTCGATCACGAGCGTGTCGATGGCGTTGAGGAGCTTTCGTGTGGCGTCGTTCTGATCGATGTCGCCGTTCGCGATGAGCCCGATCGGCAGACGGAAGAGCGAGTGGATCGTCTGACCCTCGACGTTGAGGGCTGCCACCCCGGTGGGAGCGCACACGGCGATCTGCTTCTTCGTGTTCCAGGCCAGATGCTGCAGCAGGGTCGACTTGCCCGTGCCGGCGCGGCCGGTGACGAAGACGTGCTCCCGGGTGTCCTCGATCAGCCGGAACAGCGCCTGCTGCTCGGCGGAAAGGGGCGGCGTGGTCACCGGCCCATGCTAGTTCGCACGGGTCGACTCGGGCGGCGGGCTGGGGATGGGCCCGCCCGTCGGCTCGGTGTGGACGAGGAGCCAGCGCGCCTCTCCCGAGAGCACGTCGGCGACGTGGCTGCGAAATCGCGGGCACTCGGTGATGTCGTGCGAGCGACAGCGCAGGGCATGCTCGGTCATGGCGCGAGCCTGGGCGATGTCGGCGGCGCGGCGGTCGAGCTCGGCGACGTGCTCTTCGAGCACACGGTGGCGGTCGGGGGCTCCGTCGTCGAGCAGCACGCGGATCTGCTCGAGCGAGAGCCCCGCCGCCTTGTTGCGCAGGATCACCGCGATCCGCACGCTGTCGGCCTCGTCGTAGCGGCGTCGGCCCGCGGCATCCCGGGTCGGACGCAGGAGCCCCTCGTCTTCCCAGTGCCGCAGCACGTGCGTCTCGAGACCGAACCGCGCCGCCGCCTCGCCGATCGACTCGCCCGCGCGCACGACACTTGACTTCATGTCGACATGAAGTCACAGGATGGTCCGGAAAGCAAGCGGAAAGGAGCACGTCGTGTACGACGCGATCATCATCGGAGGCGGCCCCGCCGGCCTGCAGGCGGCCCTCACCCTCGGGCGCATGCACCGGCGCACGCTGCTGCTGGACTCGGGCGACTACCGCAATGGCAGCGTCCGTCACGCGCACAACCTGCTGACCAACGACGGGCGGGACCCCGCCGAGCTCCGACGCCTCGGCCGCGACGAGATCGCCGCCTACCCCGACGTCGAGATCCGGGATGCCGCCGTCTCGTCCGTCGTGAGAGAAGACGACGCCCTGACGGTCACCGTCGGCGCCGAGCGTCTCCGCGCCCACGCCGTGATCCTCGCCACGGGGGTCGCCGACCGGCTCCCCGCCATCCCCGGGCTCGACGAGCAGTGGGGCGACCGCGTCGCGAACTGCCCGTTCTGCCACGGCCACGAGTTCGCCGGCCGTCCGGTCGCGATCGTCAACGGCAGCGACCACGCCGCCGTGCTCGGGCGGATGCTGGAGCCCGTGGCATCCGAGGTCCATCTCGTCGACCCCGCCACCGTCGTCCGCGTCGACGGGACCGCCGACGGACTCGCCCTCGCGCGCGCCGACGGTTCGGTGCTCGAAGTCGCCGGGGCGTTCGTCGCGCCCACCTGGAGCTCGCGTGCGGACTTCCTCGACGCACTCGGCGTCGAGCTGCAGGAGTCGGGGGCCGTGCGCACCGATCCGTTCGGCCGGACGAGCGTCGAGAACGTCTACGCCGTGGGTGATCTGGCGCACCCCGACCATCTGCCGGGGCCGATGTTCTCGCTCGCCGCGGCCCTCTCGAGCGGTCAGCTCGCCGCAGTGGCCGTGGTGCAGTCGCTCGTCATGGACTGACGTGCGGGGCGCCTCCACAGGAGCCTTTCCTACACTGGAGGCGTGGACACCGCAGGCGGGGGCCCCGCGACGCCCGAAGGCGTTCGCGGCGTGCGCGCGCGCCCAGGACGCACCATCGCCGGAATCACCCTGGTGGGCGTCCTGCTGATCGCCGCCCTCGGCGCGGGCGCGGCCTCGCTCTATCGCGAGTTCTACAGCCCCCGCGCGTTCGTCCAGCATTACCTCGAGCTGCTTCAGGACCACCGGACGGCGGAGGCCCTCGCGCTCCCCGGTGTGGCCGTCGATTCCGCCGAGCTGCAGTCGGCGGGCCTCCCGGCCACCGCTTCCGAGGCACTGCTGCGCCCCGATGCGCTCACCGCGTTGACGGATGCCGAGATCACCGGCGAGAGCACGAACGGCGAGCAGACGCAGATCACCGTCAGCTACACGGCCGGCGGCTACGGCGGCCAGACCACCTTCGCGATCCAGCACGACACGAACGAGGGCCTCCTCCCCCGCTGGCGGTTCGCCCGGAGCCCGCTGTCGGTCATGAAACTCACGGTCGACGGGTCGATGCGTTTCGCCGTCAACGGCTTCGAGGTCGACAAACGTCAGGTCTCGGTCGACGGCGCCGACGTCGACCCCACGGCAGCGGTCCCCCTGCTGGTGTTCTCGCCCGGGCTCTACTCGGTCAACGTCGACACCGCCATCTCGGCGACTCCCGGTGTCGCTGTGCTCGCCGACGCGCCGCTGGCCGGCATCCCGGTCGATGTCCAGGCCCAGCCGACCGACGAGTTCATCTCGGTCGTCCAGTCGCGTGTCGAGGATTTCCTCACCACGTGCGCCCAGCAGAAAGTGCTGCAGCCGACCGGGTGCCCCTTCGGTTTCACCGTGCGCAACCGCATCGATGACGCCCCCACCTGGTCGATCGTCGAGCAGCCGGTGGTGACCGTCGTGCCCGACGGAGCAGGGTGGCGCATCCCCTCGGCGAAGGCCGTGGCGCACATCGTGGTCGACATCCGCTCGATCTTCGACGGGAGCGTGCGCACCGTCGAAGAAGACATCGCCTTCCGCGTCGACGGCGAGATCACGGTGCTGCCCGACGGCACCGCTTCGATCCTCGTCGGCGGCTCGTCCGACTGAGCCCGGCGAACGGGTCAGTTGCCCCGCGACGCCATCCGCGCGTCACGCTCGGCCAGTCGCTGCAACTCTTCGTTGTAGGCGTCGAGCTCGACGTCGCCGACGCGGTCGACGTGGCGGTCGCGTCGGCGCTGCTGGCGCTCGTCGCTGCGGCTCCACTGGATGGCGACCGCGATGGCGAGCACGAGAGTGGGGATCTCGCCCACCGACCACGCGACACCACCGCCGACGTACTGGTCTTGCAACGGGGTCGCCCCCCAGGTGCGCCCCATCGCCCCGAACCACTCGGCCACCATCAGACCCGAATTCATCATGATCGCGATGCCGAAGAAGGCGTGCATCGCCATGATCGCGATGAGCATCAGCAGGCGCATCGGGTACGGCAGACGGTACGGAACGGGATCGATGCCGATGAGGCTCAGCACGAAGAGGTAACCGGTCACCAGGAAGTGCGCGACCATCCAGATGTGCCCGACGTGGTCGTACAGCGACCAGCGGAAGAGGTCGGTGTAGTAGAACGCCCAGAGCGATCCGATGAACAGGCCCGCCGCCACGTAGGGGTTGGTCAGCACCTTCGCGACCGGATTGTGCACCGCCCAGAGGATCCACTCGCGACCGCCGCGCGTCCCGTCCGTGCGCTTGCGGATCGCGCGGGCCGCGAGCGACACCGGTGCCCCCGCCACGAGCAGGAGCGGGATCGCCATCGACAGCAGCATGTGCCCGATCATGTGCATGCTGAACAGGTAGTCCTGGTACACGTTGATGGGGCCCGAGGTGACCCAGAAGACACCCAGCATGCCGAGGCACCAGAGCACGGTGCGGTAGATCGGCCACGAGTCGCCGCGGCGCAGCAGCCGGTAGACGCCCGCCAGGTAGAAGAACACACCGAAAGCCACCACGAGCGTCCACAGCAGGTCGATGTCCCACGCGGTGAACCAGCGCTCGATCGTCAGGTCGGGGGGCAGCGGCGCACCGGTCAGGACCTCGGCCGGGGTCTGCCCCACGAGCGGGGGCTGCACGGGCGGGGGCGTGCGCGCGAGAGCGGCGGCAACACCGCTGGCGATGCCCATGAAGGCGAGCTCGAGCGTGATGACGCTCCAGAAGCGGCGGGAACCGGGCTCCTCGGCCATGCGCGAGATGAGACGACGGCGGTACCACGCACCCAGCACGCCCATCGCGATCAGGGCGCCCACCTTGATCAGCACGAGCACGCCGTACGCCGACCAGAGGTTCTGCAGTCCCAAGAGACCGATCGAGGCACGCACCGTCCCCGAGATCGCGACGACGATGAAGGCGACGAGGGCGATCGAGGAGTAGCGCAGCAGCGTGGTCTGCAACTGGCCTCGCGACATTGCGGGGCGGACCACGACGAGCAGGATCAGACCACCGAGCCATACGGCGGCGGCCATGATGTGCAGCACGAGCGAGGTGACGGCCGCGTTGTGGCTGGCCTCCTCACCGGCGTGCCCCTGTGTTCCCATCGGGATCAGCGAGGCGAGGGCGAGGATCGCGACCACGAGCGTGGGGATCCACGAGCGCACGGCGAAGGTGAGCACGGTCAGCACGGCGCCCGCGATCGTGGTGATCAGCCACGCCTGCCCGATCGAGCTCTCGACGAGGAAGCGCCCGAGTTGCTGGCCGAAGACCGCGTCGAGCGTCGGCTTCGCGTTGAGGACGTTGAGGAAGGTCAGATACCCCGTGGTCGCCGCCGAGACGGTGAAGACGGCAGCGCCGATGGATGCCGTGTCGAGGGCGATCTCGAACGGTCGCTCCCCCGCAGGAAGGGCGAAGAGCGCCAGGACCAGCGAGCCGACCATCGTGGCGGCGGCGAGGTTGACGACGACCGTGGCGATCGGCAGACCCCACCGCACGACCGGACCCGGGTCGGCGAGCTGCGTGGGCGCGGCTCCTCCACCGTAGGCGAGCCCCACCGCGACGGCGATGAGCGAGACCACGACCAGGATGACGGGTCCCGCGACGCGGAGCAGGCGGGGATTCACCCCCTCAGCCTACGTCGCGCGGGAACGACAGAGGGGGGATGCCGTGTGGCAACCCCCCTCTGTGATTCGACGCCGTCTTACTTGACGGCGGCCTTCAGCTTGGAGCCCGCGGTCACCTTGACGCGCTTGCCGGCGGGGATCGAGATCTCCTCGCCCGTCTGGGGGTTGCGGCCCGTGCGAGCCGACGTCGCGACCTGCTCGAAGGCGATCCAGCCGGGGATCGAGACCTTGCTGCCCTTGGCGACCGCCTCGGAGACGGTGGAGAAGAGGGAGTCGAGCACGCCCGACACGGCGGACTGGCTCTGCCCGGTCGCGCTGGCGATGCTCGCGACGAGCTCGGTCTTGGTGATGGACTTGTCAGCCATGTGGTTGTCCTCCAGGCGACGTCTGAGTCGCCTCTCGTTACGCGGACGAGGGGAAAATCCTCCTCGGTGGTCGGGAGACCGCCTCGACAGTATCAACCGAACCGCGGAATTACGCGGATTCTGACGGATTTTCCCCCTTTCGCGCCGGCGTGTCGCGGCACCGACGGGGCGGATGGGGCGGTCGGGGCAGCTGAGCGGCGCCCTCGTACGTCGGCGGCCCTGCACCTCGCCCGAAAACGGGGAGCGCGCGATCGAGGCCCGCCCGCCGCGCGCGAGCCGTGGTACCTCAAGAGCCGACCGGGGCTCGGGGGCACCCGATCAGGCAATTCACGAAACGGTATGAAATACCATAGAAAGGACCAAAAATACCCTGAGGTGCGCGCGAAGCGGAGGTGCGATGTCGGGAACCCCATCCTCCATCGACGCGCGCGCGACCCTTCACGCCGCGGTCGTCACGACGGCGACCCGGCTGGCACCGGGCCACGGAATCCCGATCACCCGTCATCTCGCGCTGCTGGCCGAGGCCGAGACCCCGGCCCCGCCCGCGATGTGGACCGACGCCTCCGCGCAGACGGTGGGGGCGCTGCTGGCGGCGCGAGCGCGGCGCGACGCTCTCGTCGACGGCGTAGGCGTGGTGCGTCTGTACTTCGACGAAGTGCGCCTGAAACGCCCCGCCGCCCTCTCTTCCAGCGGCCGGGCGCTGCTGCTGGCCAGCGCGGGCGAGTACTGCGCGGCGATCGGCTCAGCGCAGCACGCCGCCCGGTTCGGCGCCGAGGCGCTCCTCTTCGCCGACACACCCGCTCTGCGGTATCGGGCACTGACGGTCATCGCGCTGGGGCACGCGATCAACGGCGAGTACACCGCGGCCGAAGAAGCCTCGTCCGGCGCGCAGGAGATCTTCGCGGCCGAAGGATGGCCCGTGGAAGAGGCCGCCTACCTGCTCTTCCTCGCCGACATCCTGACCTCGTCGGCGCGCTGCGACGTCGAACGCCTCGCCGCCGTCCCCTCGGCGATGGCACTCACCCAACGCGACGACCCGTATTGGACGTACACGGCGCGAGCCGCCGGAGTGATGGTCAAGCTCCTCCGGCACAAGTTCGCCGACGGGCGGGCCGAGGCCCGCGAACTGCTCCACGGGGGCCTGCGAAGCGCGAGCCACCGCATGGTGCGCCACTTCCTGCTCTGCATCATGTCCGACCTCTACGTCGCGCAGGGCGATGACGCACAGGCTCTCGCGGTCCTCGCGCCCTACGACAACCCCGAGGGGCACGGTATCTGCTTCTCGATGCAGCGAGCCACGGCCCTGCTGCGTCTCGGACGGGAGCGCGAGCTGCTGCTCGAGACCGACGCCTGCGTGGCATCCGAGACCGAACACTGCCTGCGCACCTTCACACCGGTTCTGCTGCGCCGCGCCCTCGCCCAGCAGCGGCTCGGCAACTCCCGCCGCGCTCACCAGAGCATGGAGTCGGCTCTGCTGATCATGCAGCGCACGGGGACCTGGGCGACTCCGTTCCTCATGCTCCCGCACGACGAGACACGGCAACTGATGGAGGGCGTCGTCGCTCACAACCCGGAGTTGCGGCACCTGATGGCCTCTCTCGAGGGGGTCCTCGCCCGCGTGGCGGCGCCCGACAACGAGAGCGCCCCGGCGTACGCCACCCCGTGCCTCACACCGACGGAGCGCGCCCTGGCATTCCTGCTCGAAAGCCCTCTCAGCCTGGCCGAGATCGCGCGAGAACGCGGGGTGTCACTCAACACGGTGAAGAGCCAGGTGCGGTCGATCTACCTCAAGCTCGGCGTCAGCGGTCGCACCGAGGCCATCGAGCAGCTGAACTCCGTCGACGCCTGAAGGGCGCGCGGCGATCACCGGAAACGCCGAAGGGCGAGGGCTCCTCTCGGAACCCCCGCCCTTCGAACGGGTGTCTGGTGCTTACCAGGACGACTTGGTCACACCGGGCAGCTCGCCACGGTGGGCCATGTCACGGAAGCGGACGCGCGAGACGCCGAACTTCGTGAGGACACCACGGGGGCGGCCGTCGATGACGTCGCGGCTGCGCACGCGCGCGGGCGACGCGTTGCGGGGCAGCTTCTGCAGGCCCACGCGGGCGGCCTCGCGGGCCTCGTCGGTCGCGTTGGGGTCGACCAGGGTCTTCTTCAGCTCGGCGCGCTTCGCGGCGTAGCGCTCGACGACGACCTTGCGCTGCTCGTTGCGCGCGATCTTGCTCTTCTTAGCCATGTGCTTAGCGCTCCTCTCGGAAGTCGACGTGCTTGCGGACCACGGGGTCGTACTTCTTCAGCACGATGCGGTCGGGGTTGTTGCGGCGGTTCTTGCGCGTCACGTAGGTGTACCCCGTGCCGGCGGTCGAACGCAGCTTGATGATCGGACGAACGTCCTGAGCCTTCTTCGCCATTACAGCTTCACGCCCTTCGCCTGCAGGTCACGGACGACGGACTCGATGCCGCGAGCGTCGATGACCTTGATGCCCTTCGCCGAAACGTTGAGCTTGATGTTGCGACCCAGCGACGGAACGAAGTAGGTCTTCTTCTGCACGTTCGGGTCGAAGCGGCGCTTCGTCCGGCGGTGCGAGTGCGAGATGTTGTGACCGAAGCCGGGAACCGCTCCAGTCACCTGGCACACTGCTGCCATGGTGATGTCTCCTTCTGTACCGTGACACCGGACGGTGCCACCCAAGATCCCTTGTCTGCACCCCGTCCGAGCGCGGCCGAAGCCCACGTTCGAGAGTGAGGGATGCGAACTGCGTGCTGGAGTGCGCGCAGACAAGGGGTCAGTCTAGCACGGACGGCGTGTCGCCTTGACGGGCAGCCGCCTCCGCCGCGCCCCGCCCCCATCGGAACGCCGAGACCGTGGCATCCCCCTCGATCCAGAAGCGCCAGGGGAAGGCGTCGGTGCCCGCGATGCCCGCGACACCCACGCGCGGCCCGATCGCAACGGCCGGCGGCGGCGCGTCGGGCAGGAGCAACCGCGCTCGCGCGCCCGCGCGCATCTCGCCGCTGACCGCGTCGATGCCGTCGTGGATCGGATGCCGAAGACCCACCGCGTCTGCGAAGCGCCCGGGACCGCGGGCGAGATCGCGCGAGGAGCGCACGGCCCCGCGGCGTTCGAGGCGTCGGCGTTCGGCGATGTCCGCACCCTCGACGATCTCTCCTGCGCGCAGCAGCACTCCACCCGCGACGCCCTCAGGGCCGCAGACGACATTGACGCACGAGTGGATGCCGTGGCTCAGGTACACGTACAGGTGACCGGGCTCGCCCCACATGGTGGCGTTGCGCGCGGTCGGTCCCATGCGCGCATGCGAACCCGGATCGGGCTGCTCGCCGGTGCCGCGCCCGTGGTACGCCTCGACCTCGGTCACGCGCGCGCGGACCCGCTCGCCGGCGACCTCGGTCTCGAGCACGGCGCCGAGCAGCCGCGGCGCGGCCTCGACCGGCAGGTCGACGAGGTCGGCGCGGGTCGCGGGGCGCATCACTGCGGGGGAACCTGGCACCACGAGAGGTCGAAGCCCTGCAGTGCCACGACCTCCTGGCCGCTGTCGACTTCGACGAGGTGCGTGAGCAGACGCTGCGGGAGCGGCAGCTGATACCGGTCGAAGGGGTTGTCGACGGCTCGGGGAGCCACGAGCACGGCGGCATAGCGGCCGCTCGGAGACACGCAGGTCTGCAGCACGGTGTCCGAACCCGGCACGCTCAGCAGCTGACGGACGGCGCCGTCGGTGTCGACGTGCGAGACGATCGTGGAACGGGAGACCCCGTCGGAGCTGATGTCGGCGAACGAGCGGATCGTGCCCGTGCCCGCCCCGGGCATGGGCGTCGCGCGCCCCGCCATGCCGGGGGGATCGACGGGGTCGACCAGCGCTTGCTCGGAGCCGTCGGTGAGGTTGATCTCGCGGATCCCCTCGAGGCGCTCCACGATCGCGACCGACGATCCGCGCGCGATGCCGTCGATCGAGACGGCGCTGCCGAGAGGCGCGGCGTTGCCGCCCTGCGCGTCGGTCAGCAGCAGTCGCGAGTCGAAGGTCAGCACCAGCATGCTGTCGGTGTCGGGCACGAAACGGTAGTCGGCGATGCGCACGTCGCCGCCGTTCAGCCCCACCTCGACGGGCGGGGCGTCGTCGGCCGCCGACGCCGTGAACAGACGGCTCTCGCGTCCCCCGGCAGCGCCCAGGTCGGCATCCGAGAAGGTGAATCCGATGCGCTCGCCCCGATCGGCCGACTGCAGGTTGGTGACGTAGCCGGGGCCCGGGAGGGCGATGTCGCGCTGGTTCTTGCCGTCGGGGTCGGTCACGATGACCCGCGGGGTGTCGCCGTCGCGCACCGAGATCACGAGGTGGTTGGCGGTGGCGCGGAAGTCCTCGATGTGCGGGTGCACAAACACGGGCAGGCCCGCCTGTCCCTGCAGATCGGTGCGGAAGATGGTGTCGCCCTCGGGCGTGCCGCGTTGCATCAGGTAGGCCTGCAGGGCGGGGGTGCGGAACGACTCGGTCAGGGTCGAGGCGGGGCCGGCGCCGAGGCCGCTCACGCCGTTGACGGTGATCGTGTAGTCGGTGTCGTCGCGCAGCGGGAGCGTGAAACGCACGCCGACGCTGCGACCCGAGGTGTCGACGGTGAACGGGGTCGCCGGGTCCACCTGGACCTGCGAGGCGTCCACCTTCTCGAGGGACTGGGTCGTGGTGAGAATCACGCGGGAGCCGGATGCCGCGACGGCGGCCGCCGGATCGACCTGCACGTCCGTGACGCGCGGCCCCTGGGCCACGGCCACCACCGCGCCGAGGCCGCCGACGACGACGAGAGCGACGAGGATCGCGGCGAAGGCGATCGCGAAGCCGCGTCCGCGCCGCCGACGCGCGCGCGAACGCCGGGAGTCGCCGCCGCGACGGGAATCAGTACTCATACGGGTCCGAGGGCTCAGCGATGGCCGCGACCTGGTCGGCGTGCACCGCGAGCTTGCCGTCGCCGCTCGAACGCACCGTGCCCGTGACGGTCACCCACTGCCCGGTCGAGGGGGCGTCGGTGGTGGCCGCGATAGGCAGGCGGGCGGTCTGCGCGTCGATCACGCAGTGCGTGATGACGAGTCGGGTGAGGTCGAAGCTCGATCCGTCGTTGGCCGGGGTGATGAAGCCCGTGAGGGTCACGGGCTTTCCGTCGAAGGTCTCGGGGTTGGTGGCGTGGGCGAAGACCGCCGACCAGTCGCCGATGCCGAACTTCGAGGTGTCGCCCGACGCGGCGAGGGTCACCACGTCGGAGCCGGCGAACAGCGGCGGGGCTCCCACGTCGCGCGACACCGCGAGCTCGGTCGACAGCGACGCCGCGGGAGTCAGCAGCACCGCGATCACCGCACCCGAGGCGAGCACGCCGCCGGTGAACGCCGCGATCCCGCCGGGGGTCAGGCGCGGGCGGGCCGCGAGATGATCGTGGGCTGCGTGATCGTGCGCGTCGAGCGGATCGGTGTGCTCGTGATCGGCGTGCGCGAACGCCTCGCGCCGGGCGGAGGCCGCGGCGGGGGCGTGGCCGTGCTCGTGGTCGTGTCCGTGGTCGGCCTCGGCGCCGAGCGGCAGGGCGAACGAGGCGATCGAGCCGACCAGCGCCAGGAAGGCCATGCCGACGGCGAACCACGCCGAATCGGGGTTGATGTACAGCGCCATGCGGCCGGTGGCCCACAGCGTGATGGTCGTGATCGACAGGCACGCGGTCAGGCCCACCCCGAGCCAGCGCGTGGCGAGAGCACCCGTTCTAGACAAGGAGGTTCACCACCGTTCCGAGTGTGAAGGCGAAGAGCACCACGACGACCGTCATGCCCACGAGCACGCGCGTCGAGAAGGTCGTGCGCAGCAGAGCCATCATCTTCAGGTCGATGATCGGCCCCACCACGAGGAAAGCCACGATCGATCCGGGCGTGAAGGTCGAGGCGAACGACAGCGCGAAGAACGCGTCGACGTTCGAGCACAGCGACACCACGATCGCCAGCGCCATCATCGCGGCGATCGACAGCGCCGGGTCGGACCCGATGGCCAGCAGGGCGCTCCGCGGGATGAGCACCTGGACTGCTCCGGCCAGCAGCGAGCCGATGATGAGGGCCGGCATGACCGAGCGCAGCTCGACGACGAACTGGGCGAGGGTGCGCCGACCACGGTCGCCGCGCTCCTGCACGACGATCTCGCACGTCTCGAGGAAGCGTTCGGTGAGCAGTTTGTCGGGATCGGGATGCCGGCTGTACAGCCAGCCGATCAGGTTGGCGACCAGGTAGCCGCCGATCAGGCGCGCCACCAGGATGCCGTCGCTGAAGCCGAAGGCCGCGTGGGTGCTGATGATGACGATCGGGTTCACGATCGGGGCCGCCACCAAGAAGGTCAGCGTGTCGCTCACTCCGAAACCGCGCATGAGTAGACCGCGGGCGAAGGGCACGTTGCCGCACTCGCAGACGGGGATGAACATCCCCAGCAGCGACAGCACCGCCCGGCGCGCCCAGGGCGCGCGCGGCATCCATCTCTCGATCGCTCCCGGGGGCACCCACACCTGCACGATGATCGACAGCACCACGCCGAGGACCACGAAGGGCAGCGACTCGATGAGCACGCTGAGGGCGAGGGTGAGACCGTCCTGCGCGCGGGTCGGCAACGGCTGCGCGAAGAACGTGGGGGCGAAGGCGTCGACCAGGAACAGCGCCGTGACCACGACGACGCCCAGGCCGAGCGCGACGAGGGTGCGGGAGGCGCCCGAGCGTTGCGGCATGGGAGCCGTGGTGCGACTACTCGTCGCCACGCTCACGAGCCCGGGCGCGGGCGCAATCGGTGCAGATGCCGAAGATGTCGACGACGTGCTCGGCCTCGCTGAACCCGTGTTGGGCGGCGGTGCGCTGTGCCCACTCCTCGACGTCGGTCGCGGCGATCTCGACGGCCTTGCCGCACGAGCGACAGATCAGGTGATGGTGGTGTCCGCGCGTCTCGCAGGCGCGGAAGAGGTTCTCGCCGTCGGGGCTCTGCAGCGAGTCGGCATCGCCGCGGGCCGCGAGACCCGCGAGCGTGCGGTAGACGGTCGCCAGGCCGATGCCGGTGTTCTCGTCGCGCAGGGTCGCGTGCAGCGACTGGGCGCTGACGAAGCCGGGGGCTCCGGAGAGAGCCTCCCGCACGCGTTCGCGCTGCCACGTGTTGCGCTGGACCATGGCCGCGAGTCTAGCGAGGGGATCGGTGAATCGGCTGGGCGTGCTCGAAGTCGGCGGAGTGAGCCCTTCCCGCCCCGGCCGGACGACTCAGAGGGCGCGGGTCGTCCGGTCGCGTCGCGCACCCACCAGACGACACACGAGGTAGATCGCGAACGAGATGGTCGTGATGTACGGACTCACCGGCAGGGTCCCGGCTACCGCCAGGAGCACCCCGCCCACGGCCGAGACGAAACCGAACAGCGCCGCGAGCAGCGGCACCGACAGCGGACCGGATGCCACCCGCATCGCCGCCGCGGCCGGAGTCACCAGCAGCGCCATGACGAGCAGGGCACCGATGATGTGCACGGCGACCGCCACGATGAGTCCCAGCAGCAGCATGAACGCGAGCGACACCGCCGTGGTCGGCACGCCGCGGGCCGCGGCCGACTGCGGGTCGAGCGAGTCGAAGCGCAACGGGCGCCAGATGAGCAGCAGGGCGACCAGCACCGCGACGCCGATCACGACGAGCCACCCCAGCTGCTCGCTCTGCACCGACACGATCTGGCCGGTGAGCAGGCTGAAGCGGGTGGCACTGCGTCCGTTGTAGAGCGACAGGCACAGGATGCCGACCCCGAGCCCGAACGGCATGAGCACGCCGATGATCGAGTTGCGATCGCGCGCGCGGGCGCCCAGCACTCCGATGAGAGCCGCCGCGATGAGCGAGCCCACGATCGATCCCGAGACCACATCGACGCCGACGAGCAGGGCGACGGCGGCGCCGGCGAACGACAGCTCGCTGATGCCGTGCACGGCGAAGGCCATGTCGCGCTGCATGACGAAGACGCCGATGAGTCCGCCGACGAGGCCGAGCACGGCTCCCGCGTACACCGAGTTCTGCACGAGCTCGAGGATCGCGCCGTACTGGCTCACCCCGCCGAACAGGGCGTCGCCAACGTCGGACCAGTTCATGCGTCGTCCTCGTCGTGGTGATGGTGGTGGGCTTCGTCGGCATCCGGCGCTCCGACGACGATCAGTTGACCGCCCGCGCGCACGACGTAGACGGGGGCGCCGTAGAGGGCCGAGAGCGTCTCGGTCGTGAGCACCTCGTCGGGTGTGCCGAGGGTGAAGCGGCCGTTGGCGATGTAGAGGATGCGGTCCACGCGCGAGAGCACCGGGTTGATGTCATGCGTGACCAGCAGGACGGCCGCGTCCCGCTCGCGGCGGTGACGGTCGATGAGCCGGACGACGGCCTGCTGGTTGGCCAGGTCGAGACTCGTGAGCGGCTCGTCGCAGAGCAGCAGGGCGGGGTCGTCCGCGAGAGCCTGGCCCACGCGCAGGCGCTGCTGCTCCCCACCCGAGAGCAGGCCGACGGGTCGGTCTCCGAAGCCCGTGGCCCCGACAGCCTCGAGCAGGTCGTCGATGCGGGCGCGGTCCTTCTTGCGCGACAACGGCAGGCCGAGCCGGTGCCCGTCGACGCCGAGACCGATGATGTCACGGCCGCGCAGGGGTGTCTCCCGCGGCAGCGGACGCTGCTGCGGGATGTAGCCGATGCGGCGGTTGCCGGCCCGATGCACCGGAGCGCCGAGCGCCTCGATAGAACCGGAACTCAGGCGTTCGAGCCCCAGGATCGCGCGCAGCAGTGTCGTCTTGCCCGAGCCGCTGGGGCCGAGCACGGCGACGAGCTCGCCGGGCTCGACCTCGAGGTCGAGCCCGGCCCACAGCTCGCGACCACCCCTCTCGAGGGCGGCGCCGCGGATGCGCAGCGGTGCGGCGGCGCTCACGCCGCCAGCGCGTCGGACAACGCCGTAATGTTGCTCTGCATCCACGAGATGTAAGTCTGACCCTCGGGGAGCGTTTCCGTGAACTCGATCACGGGGATGTTCTTGGCCTTCGCCTCGTTCTGCACCTGCGTCACCTCGGCGCCACCGGTCTGCGGGTTGACGATCATGACACCGATCTGGCCCGAGTCCAGCAGCTGCAGCGACTCGAGCAGGGTCGCGGGCGGGACGTCCTGGCCCTCTTCGACCGATTCGCTGAACTCGTTGGGCGTCGCGTTGTCGAGGCCCGCCGCCGTGGTCAGGTACACGGGCACCGGCTCGGTCACGAAGATCTTCTTGCCGGCATCCTTCGCCTTGATCGCGTCGAGGGAGTCCTCGAGGCCGGCGATCTGCTGGGTGAAGGCCTCGGCGTTCGCGTTGAAGTCGGCCACGTGCTCGGGGGCGAGCGTTCCGAGCTGCTCGGCGATGGCCTCGGTGAGGTCCTCGACCGTGTGCGGGTCGTACCAGACGTGCTCGTTGAAGCCCTCGATGTGGGCGTGGCCGTCTTCGTCCGAGTGGCCATGATCGTCGGCACTCTCGCTGGGCGCCGGGCTCGCGTCGTCGGAGTGCTCTTTCGTGCCGGGGTAGTCGTGGTTGTACTCGACCGCGGTGAGCACCGGGGCCGTGGTGCCGCTGGCCTGGATGAGCGACTCCATGAAGGCGTCGTAGCCGGCGCCGTTCTCGATCACGAGGCCGGCGTTCTTGAGCGTCAGTTGGTCCTGCGCGCTCGCCTCGTACTCGTGCGGGTCCTGGCTGGGCGAGGTGATGATCGAGGCGACGTCGACGTAGTCTCCGCCGACCGCCTGAGCGATCGAGCCGTAGACGTCAGTGGATGCCACGACCTTGATCTTTGCGGACGAGTCCGACGACGCGGGGGAGGCGGTACCTCCGGCGCAACCGGCGAGCGCGAGAACGGAAACGGCCCCGAGGATGACGGGGGCGAGGATGCGACGGGTCATACCGACACCGTAACGCTGATGATAATCGTTCTCAAAATTGCGGGGAGCAGCCAGAGTTATTTCACAGGGGAGAACCGAGGACCCTGCCAGATCGTCCAGGAGTGACGTCTCCCCTGTGCACATCGGCAGGAGTCGAATCGTCGCCCACGTCCTTTACTGGGTGCCATGACCGACCACGATCTCCCCGTCATCGCGCACTGGATCGACGGCGCCGCCTCCCCCTCGACCAGCGGCCGCACCGCTCCCGTGTACAACCCGGCCACCGGCGCCGTGCAGGCCCACGTCGCCCTCGCCGACGAGGCGGAGGTCGACGCGGCCATCGCTTCGGCGCAACGCGGTTTCGCCGTCTGGAGCGGGTACTCCATCGCCAAGCGACAGAGCGTGCTGTTCGCCTTCCGCGAGCTCTTGAACGCTCGCAAGACCGAGCTGGCCGAGATTCTCACCTCCGAGCACGGCAAGGTGCTCTCCGACGCAATGGGCGAGATCGCCCGCGGACAAGAGGTCGTCGAGCTCGCGACGGGTTTCCCGCACCTCCTCAAGGGAGCGTTCAGCGAGAACGCCTCCAACGGCATCGACGTCTACTCGCTCAAGCAGCCGCTCGGGGTCGTCGGAGTGATCAGCCCGTTCAACTTCCCCGCGATGGTACCGATGTGGTTCTTCCCCATCGCCCTCGCCGCGGGCAACGCGGTCGTGCTCAAGCCGAGCGAGAAAAGACCCCTCGGCATCCCTCTGGCTCGCGCAGTTGTGGGCGGAGGCGGGTCTGCCCGCCGGGGCGTTCACCGTCCTGCAGGGCGACAAGGTCGCCGTCGACGGGCTCTTGAACAGCCCCGTGGTGCAGTCGATCTCGTTCGTCGGCTCCACCCCCATCGCGCAGTACATCTACGAGACGGCCGCGAAGAACGGCAAACGCGTCCAGGCGCTCGGCGGCGCGAAGAACCACATGCTGGTCCTTCCCGACGCCGACCTCGATCTCGTCGCCGATCAGGCGGTCAACGCCGGCTTCGGCGCGGCGGGCGAACGATGCATGGCCGTCTCCGTCGTGCTGGCGGTCGACCCGGTCGCCGATGAGCTGATCGCCAAGGTCACCGAACGAATCGGCCGACTGCGCATCGGCAACGGTGCGGCGGGACGAGACGGCGGCAGCGAACCCGACATGGGCCCGCTCATCAGCGAAGCCCATCGCGACAAGGTGTCGTCCTACGTCGACATCGCCGAGGCCGATGGCGCGAAGATCGTCGTCGACGGGCGAGGATTCACCGTCGACGGCCATGAGGACGGGTTCTTCTTCGGCCCGACGCTGCTCGACGAGGTGCCCACCACCTCGCGCGCGTACACCGAGGAGATCTTCGGCCCCGTGCTCTCAGTCGTGCGCGTGAAGAGCTACGAAGAGGGTCTCGAGCTCATCAACAGCGGCGACTTCGGCAACGGAACCGCGATCTTCACGAACGACGGCGGGGCGGCACGGCGCTTCCAGAACGAGGTCCACGTCGGCATGATCGGCATCAACGTGCCGATCCCGGTGCCCGTCGCGTACCACTCCTTCGGTGGATGGAAGAAGTCGCTCTTCGGCGACGCCAAGGCCTACGGCGTGCACGGCTTCGACTTCTTCACCCGAGAGAAGGCCGTGACCAGCCGCTGGCTCGACCCCGCCACCCACGGCGGCATCAACCTCGGCTTCCCCCAGAACAGCTGAGCCTCCTGCACCGGATGCCGCGACCCCGGGTTCTTCGGAGCCTCGGGGTCGCGGCATCCGTCGTTCTCCGCGGGTCTTCCGCCGCCCCGCCTCCCGCGGGCGGTGCCGTCAGGCGGACCTCACCACCGCCCCGCCACCCCACGGCTGCGGGCACCGGCGTGTCGTCCACGAGATCCGCCGGTTGGTCCCGCGGCAACGGGATCGACCGGCGGAACGCTCAGCCCTCGAGCTCGAGCGCGGCCCACAGCTCGGCCCGCGCGGCGAAGCTCGACAGGTCGATCCCGAGCACCTGCTCCAGCTGCGCGACGCGCGCCCTCAGGGTGTGCCGATGGATGCCGAGACTCCGTGCCGCGGGATCCCAGGCACCGTTGGCGTCGAGCCAGACCCGCGCCGAATCTCGGAGGCGCCCCCGTTCGACGGCCGGGAGCGCGTCGAGCGGCTGCAAGAGGGACCGCGCGAGCACCTCGCCCCCGCGGTCGCGGAGCGCGCCGACCAGGCCGCGTCCGGCGAGCTCGTCATAGGCGCGCAGGGCGCCGACCCCGGCGTCACGAGCCGCGTGCGCTGCGCGTCGCAGAGCCTCGGCGAGGTCGTCGCCCGTGTCGTGACGGGCGGTGCCGACGCTCAGACCCCGGCGCTCGGCGAGCGCCGCGAGCGCCGACGCCGCCCCGTCGGCCGCCAGCACGACGACGTCGTCGTCGCGCTCCGCCGAGAACAGGCGCGAGGGGTCGCTCGAGACGAGGTCGAGCTCGTCGAGCAGACCCGGCCGCGCCCCGGCTCCGCGCACCACCCCGACGAGGTAGGGCTCGACCGGTAGGCCGCCGAGCGCCGACTCCGCCACGCGCCGCGCCGTGTCGCCCTGCCCGTCGAGCAGAAGGTCGATCACACCGGCACGCACGCCGCGGAGGGCGGACTGTACGCTGCGCTGCTGCTCGAGCGCGATGCTCGCCAGTGCCACCACCGAAGCCACGAGGTCGCGACCGGCCGGGTCGAGCGGCTCGGGCCCACCCACCGCGAGCACGCCGCGCAGCCGCCCGCTCTGCCCGATCGTCTGCACCAGCGCATGACCGGCCGACGGCACGACGAGGCTCGCCGCGGTGCGTCGCTCCAGCAGGCGCCGGACGTCACGACCGACCTCCGCCTCGACCTCGGGCGGCGCCGCGCGCAGGCCCGGAGACGACAGGCGCCCGCCGACCGCGTCGTAGAGCTCGACCCACGCGTCGAGCAGCAAAGAGAGCGTGGCGAGGATTTCGCGCAGGCCGTCGTCGCGCACCGCGGCACGCGCCACCTGGCGCTGGGCGTCGAGCAGCCACGACAGGCGCGCGGCCCCGTCGGCGGCGATGATGTCGGCGACGAAGCGGATGATCCGGATGAACGGCGCCCGATCGGAGATCTCGACGATCGGCAGGTCGGCGGCCTCCCCCGCGCGCACGACGGCCTCGGGCACGCGGTCGTGGATGATGTCGGTCGCGAAGCCGAGGCCCGCGACCCCGTGCGCCCGCAGGCGTCGGCAGTAGGCCACGGCGTCGGCGGCATCCGGATCGGCGGAGAACTGCGCCCCGTTGGTCAACAGGAGGTTGCCCGCCTCGAGGTACGGGGTGGGGTCGAGCAGGTCGGAACTGTGCACCCACGACAGCGGGCGGTCGAGCGCCTCGTCGTCCCGCCGGCTCAGCACGCGCAGGGGGAACGAGCGGTCGTCGAGGAGAGTGCGGAGGGTCGCGGGCATGGTGGGCCAAACTGTCGATCGTCCGACGAGATTACCGACATATCGTCGCTCCCCGGTGTGGCGCGGCGCGCCCACACTGGTGCCATGTCGACTCCCCTCACCACGACCCGCAACGCCGAGATCAGCGACCGCGACCGCACGAGCGTCTTCCATTCGTGGTCGGCCCAGCGCACCCTCGCCCCGCTCCCCCTCGCGGGCGGCTCCGGCGTGGAGGTGTGGGATGCCGACGGCCGGCGCTACCTCGACTTCTCGAGCATGTTGGTCAACGTCAACATCGGGCACCAGCATCCCAAGGTCGTCGCGGCCATCCAGGAGCAGGCCGCGCAGCTGACCACCGTCGCCCCCGCCCACGCCAGCGAGGTGCGCGCGCACGCGGCCGAGCTCATCCTCGATCGGGCTCCCGAGGGGTTCTCGAAGGTCTTCTTCACCAATGGCGGGGCGGATGCCAACGAGAACGCCATCCGCATGGCCCGCCTGACCACGGGCCGCGACAAGGTCGTGTCGCACTACCGCTCGTACCACGGCAACACCGGGGCGGCGATCGTGGCGACCGGCGACTGGCGCCGCATGCCGAACGAGTACTCGCGCGGCCACGTGCACGTGTTCGGCCCCTACCTCTACCGGTCGGAGTTCTGGGCCGAGACCCCCGAGCAGGAGTGCGAGCGCGCGCTCCGCCACCTCGAGCGCACCGTGCAGGCGGAGGGTCCTGACACCATCGCGGCGTTCCTGTTCGAGACGATCCCCGGCACGGCGGGCGTGCTGGTGCCCCCTCCCGGTTACCTCGAGGGCGTCCGCGCGATCGCCGACCGCTACGGCATCCTGCTCATCCTCGACGAGGTCATGGCCGGTTTCGCGCGGACGGGCGAGTGGTTCGCGTTCGACGCGTTCGGCGTGCGCCCCGACCTCATCACCTTCGCCAAGGGCGTGAACTCCGGATACGTGCCGGTGGGCGGAGTGGCGATCTCGGATGCCTTGGCCTCGGTGTTCGACGACCGCGTCTTCCCCGGCGGCCTGACGTACTCGGGTCACCCGCTCGCCGCGGCATCCATCGTCGCCGCCCAACAGGCGATGGCCGACGAGGGCGTGATCGAGAACGCCCGTCGCGTCGGCGCCGAGGTCATCGGCCCGCGCCTGCGTCAGCTCGCGGAGGACTCACCGCTGGTCGGCGAGGTGCGCGGCCGCGGCGTGTTCTGGGCCGTCGAGCTCGTCGCCGACCAGGCTACGCGCGAGCCGCTGCCCGCCGCACGCATCGGGGCGATCAAGGCCGCGATGCTCGACAAGGGCGTGCTCGGCTTCACCGCCGACAACCGCGTGCACGTGGTGCCGCCCGCCGTGATCGGCGACGCCGACGCCCACCGCGGCCTCGACGTGCTGGTCGAGGTGCTGCGCGGGGAGGCGGATCGCCGCTGAGGCCGGCGCGTTCGAGTCGAGCGCGGATCAGCCTCCGGCAGAGGCTCGGCGATCGCGGGTTCGTCTGCGCATCCGCCAGGCCCGCCAGGCTCCGGTCGACCACAGCGCCCAGACCACCAGCAGGGGCTGGAAGAGCAGCCGGATGCCGCGAGCGAGATCGGTATCGAGACCGAACGCATCGGTGCCCCGCACGAACTGCTCGATGTTGCCGGGGAAGATCGCGACGAAGAAGGCTGCGACGACCCAGCCGACGGCCACGCGCCAACGGCTGAGCACGACGAGCGCGAGCCCGAGCGCGATCTCGACGACCCCGGATGCCACGACCGTGACATCGACCGGGAGCGGGAGCCACGACGGCACCTGAGCGACGAAATCGTCGCGCGCGAACGTGAGGTGCGCGGTGCCGGTGAAGAGCAGTGCGGCACCGAGGAGCCAGCGGGCGAGCGTGCGGGGGAGGCTCATCTACCGAGCGTAAGCGGGGCCGCCCGGGTTGGGCCGCTCACTCCAGGGGTCGGCCGCTCGCTGCGCTCCCGGGTTCGGGTAGGCGCCGCCCCCTACGGTTGAGTGTCCAAAGCACCCGGACGGTTTCGAAAATCGTCCGGGTGTTTTGGACACTCAAGGGAAGGCGCGGGCGCGGCCCGGCGCGAGTGCGGACGCGCCGCGGGCGGCGCCTCCCGTCAGCGGCGCAGGATCCGGTGCGCGAGCGCGTTGCCGATGAGCTGCCCGGCCTGCACGATGACGACGATGATCGCCACGGTCACCCAGGTCGCCTGCTGGTTGAACTGCTGGTAGCCGTAGATGATCGCGAAGTTTCCGAGGCCGCCGCCGCCGATGTAGCCGGCCATGGCCGACATGTCGACGACCGCGATGAACATGAACGTGTAGCCGAGGATCAGCGGGGCCAGTGCCTCGGGGATGACGACGCCGAACAGCACGCCGATGCGGCGCGCACCCGCGGCCCGAGCCGCCTCGACGGTGCCCGGGTCGACCGCCACGAGGTTCTGTTCGACGACGCGGGCGATCACGACCGTGGCCATGATCGTGATGGGGACGATCGCGGCATCCGTCCCCAGGGTCGTCCCCGTCACCGCGCGCGTGACCGGGGCCACAGCGGTGAGGAAGATGATGAAGGGGATCGGGCGGATGAGGTTGATCACGAGGTTCGCGACGGCGAAGACCACGCGGTTCTCGAACAGGTTGCCCGGCCGCGTGGCGTACAGCAGC
This sequence comes from Microbacterium sp. SORGH_AS_0454, assembly GCF_031453395.1. NCBI lineage: Bacteria > Bacillati > Actinomycetota > Actinomycetes > Micrococcales > Microbacteriaceae > Microbacterium > Microbacterium sp. SORGH_AS_0454. The sequence continues at coordinate 1,207,365 of NZ_JAVIYS010000001.1, forward strand.
GCGCCGATGACCAGGCCGGCGACGCCCGAGATCAGCAACGACACGGCGACCATGTAGACGGTCTCGCCGATCGACTGGATCAGCACCGGGGTGAGGGTGTCCCACTTGTTCACGAGCGCACCTCCTGTGCCGGCAGAACGACGTCGGTGTGTGCGCGCAGTTCGGCCACGACGGTGTCGAGGTCGTCCGCGTGCACGCGGTACGTCAGCGTGCCGAGCTGTCGCCCGAGTACGTCGGTCACCCCGCCGTAGACGACGGAGTGGCGCACACCGTGGCGGTGGAACACGTTCGAGACGTCTTCGCTCGAGAACTCGTTGACCTCGACGCTGACCAGCTCTCCCCCGCCGGCGGCGAGGGCCGCCAGGGCCTCACCCGAGGGCACGCCCTGGGTCACCGCCGCGACGAAGCGCTTGGTGAGGTCGGCCCGGGGGTGCGCGAACACGCGGTAGGTGTCGCCGCTGTCGACCACGCGGCCGCCGTCCATCACGATCACCTGGTCGCACAGCTCGTGCACGATCGAGATCTGGTGCGTGATGACGACGATCGTGATGCCCAGGCGCCGGTTGATCTCGCGCAGCAGGTCGAGAACCTCGGCCGTGGTCTGCGGGTCGAGGGCGCTCGTCGCCTCGTCGGCGAGCAGGATACGCGGGTCGGTGGCGATCGCGCGGGCGATGCCGACGCGCTGCTTCTGGCCACCCGACAGGCGTCGCGGGTACTGCTTCGCCTTGTCGCCGATACCGACGAAGTCGAGCAGCTCGGCGACGCGCTTGTCACGGTCGGCCTTCTTCCAACCCGCCACCTTGAGCGGGTACGCGACGTTGGCCGCGACGGTCCGCGAGGTGAAGAGGTTGAACTGCTGGAAGATCATGCCCACGCGGCGCCGAAGGTCGCGCAGTTTCGCCTCGGTGGCATCGCCCACGTTGACTCCGAGCACCTCGACGGTGCCCGACGTGGGTTGCTCGAGACCGTTGAGCAGCCGCACAAGGGTCGACTTGCCGGCACCGGAGTAACCGATCACCCCGACGATCGACCCCTCCTCCACCGTCAGCGACACGTCATCGACGGCGGTGGTGGAGGTGCGGCGATCGGTGCGGAAGCTCTTGGTGACGCCCCGCAGCTCGATGACCGCGGTCATCCCTTCTGGGCCTTGAGGGCGTCTTCGAGGCTCGTCAGCTCGTCCTGCAGCTGCGCGCCGGTCCACTCGGTCTTGAACTGCAGGTTGCCCTGGTTCAGCTCGATGACCGCGGCCTCGACCTCGGTGGAGTGGTACGCGTCGACGACCTTGGCCCAGCGCGGGTCGTCCTTCTTGTCGTCGCGCGTGACGAAGGCGTTGATGTAGGGGGCGAGCTGCGGGTTGTTCAGGTCTTCCTTGAAGATGATGAGCTCGTCGCCGAGCCCGCCCTTCTGCGCCTGCGTGTTGTTGACGATCGCCGCCTGGGCGCTACCGTCCTTGAGCGCGGTCACGGTCTGGTTGGTGTCGACGGGCAGCAGCTCGACCTTCGTCGAGACGATGTCGGCCGGCGTCGAGAAGGCGTTGCCGCCGTCCTTGAGTGTGAGCAGCCCCGCCGTCTGCAGGTTGAGCAGGCCGCGGGCGAGGTTGGTCGGGTTGTTGGGGATTGCGACCTTCGCCCCCTCGGGCAGGTCCTTCACGTCGGTGTACTGCTCGGAGTACAGCGCGAGCGGGTAGACGGCGGTCGCGCCGACCGGCACGAGCGAGCCGTTGTTCTCGACGTTGAACTGCGACAGGTAGATGAGGTGCTGGAAGAGGTTGCCGTCGAGCTCGCCGTCCTGCACGCCCTGGTTGAGCTGCACGCCGTCGTTGATCGTGCGCACCTCGAGGTCGATGCCCTCGTCGGCGAGCTTCTGCTTCAGCACCGTCCAGTGCGTCTCGTTGCCGTCGTCGGCTCCGAGCACGAGGCGGGACTCGTCACCGCCCTGGGCACCGCCGGAGCAGCCGGTGAGGGTGAGGAGGAGGGCTGCGGTGGAGGCGCCGAGGATCGTGGCCAGGCGGGAGGTGCGAGAAGTCATAGCTCCAGGCCACCACGGACACAGCGGATGCCGAAGTCGAGACGTTACGGCCGGTAACGGGCTGTCATGCGGGGTAATGGATTGGGTGGATGCCGAGGCATCGGCGAGGATCCCCGACCGCCGCCTACCCGCGGAGCGCAGCCCGGGGCTCTCAGTGCGGGCGTAGCCTGAGGGGCGATGTCACGGGATGAGAACGCGCGGAAGAGATTGTCCCGGAACAGCCCGCAGGGTCTGGTCGTCGCGATCCTGGCCCTCGCGGGCCTGTGCTCGTCGTTCATGTTCACCCTCGTGGTGCCCATCCAGTCGCAGTTGCCGCAGCTGCTGAACGCCTCGCGCGACGACACCGCCTGGGTCGTGACCTCGACGTTGCTGGCCGCGGCCGTCATCACCCCGATCGCCGGCCGCCTGGGCGATATGTACGGAAAGCGCCGCATCGTGCTGGTGCTGCTGGTCGTGATGATGCTCGGTTCGGTGGTCGCCGCACTGTCGACCGGGATCATCGGCATGATCATCGGTCGCGCCCTGCAGGGGGCGGTCGTCGGCGTGGTGCCGCTGGGGATCTCGATCATGCGCGACGTTCTGCACGAGAACCGCGTCGACAGCGCGATCGCGCTCATGAGCGCGACCCTCGGCGTCGGCGGCGCCCTGGGTCTGCCGATCAGCGCGCTCGTGGCCGAGAACACCGACTGGCACTGGCTGTTCTGGATCGCCGGCGCCCTCGGCGCGCTCGTCTTCGTCCTGATCCTCTGGATCGTCCCCGTCAGCGTGCTCCGCACCGCGGGGCGCTTCGATTACCTCGGCGCCGTCGGCCTCGCGATCGGCTTGATCGGCGTGCTGCTGGCCGTCTCGCGCGGTAACTCGTGGGGCTGGACGTCGCCGCTGACGCTGAGCCTCGCCATCGGCGGCATCCTGATCCTGCTCGTCTGGGGCTGGTACGAGCTGTGTGTCGAGAACCCGTTGCTCGACCTGCGGGTTGCGGCCCGCCGCCCCGTGCTGCTCACCAATCTGGCATCCGTCGCGATGGGCTTCGCCCTGTTCACCTCGAACGTCGCCTACCCGCAGATGCTCGAGCTGCCGGTGGCGACCGGCGTCGGACTCGGCCTGTCACTGCTGGCCGCGAGTCTCGTGGTCATGCCGTCGGGTCTCGTGATGATGGTGCTCTCGCCGATCTCGGGCACCCTCGCCCGCACGATCGGCCCCCGGGTGCTGCTGGTCGCCGGCTCGATCTCGCTGATCCTCGCGTACGGCTTCAGCCTGATCTTCTCGACCGAGGTCTGGCACTTCGTCGTCGCGAACGTCCTGATCGGCTTCGGCATCGGGTTTGGCTACGCCGCCATGCCGATGCTCATCATGCGTGCCGTGCCGCCGAGCGAGACGGGCGCCTCGAACGGCCTGAACGCCCTCGCGCGCTCGCTCGGGACGAGCACGGCCGCCGCGATCGTCGGCGTCGTGCTCGCGACCCTCTCGACCGGCGACGGCGACACCCGCGTCCCGACCTCGCAGGCGTTCCAGGTGTCGTTCCTGATGGGCATCGGGGCGGCGGCGGTCGCGCTGGTGCTGGCGCTGCTCATTCCCACGCGATCGACGCCGATCGAGAAGCGGCCTTCCCTGCCCTGAAAATGAGGCGAGCGAGCGCGCCAAGGTGATCGCGCGCGCCTTCTCCGCGTGGTCGAGCGCCGCCGCCGATGCTGCTTCAGCGTCACCGGGGCGATCACCGCCTCGACGATCACCTCGTGCTCGGCGAAGATCTCCCGCATGCGCTCTGCGCTGGAGGTGCGCACACCGATGCGTGAACGGCGGTGCAGACCGTGCCGCGCAGCCGGCGCGTCGTCGTTGTCGCCGATCTCGACGAACGCAGCCTGGGAGGCCATGTTCGCGCGGTAGGAACCCAGCCGGGGTCTTCGGCGTCGGCGGCACGGATCATCGCGCATCTCGCCGTCGATGACGGAGCCGGGTGGCGTCAGCAGCCACCCGGCACCGCGTGCAATCGTCAGAGCGAGAAGGGTACGACCAGTGCCCCCCACGCCAGCGGGGGCCCGACGAGCACGATGACCGCGGAGTAGCGGAGGATCCGCTGGTAGAAGGCGGCCGGATCGACGTTCTGCGCGTTCGCGAGGACGAGTGCGCCGTTCGTGGAGAAGGGCGAGACGTCGACCACCTTCGCGGCGATGGCCACCGCGGAGATCGCCATGCCTCCTGCGACCGGGCTGCTCTCGATCAGAGGCAGCAGCATCGGGATCGAGATGGCGATGACGGCTGTCGACGACGCGAAGGCGGAGACGATGCCGGCCATGACACAGAGGATGAGCACGCCGATCAGGGGAGAACCCAGGCTGCCGATGCCGCTGGCGACCCATTCGATCGCACCGGCCTCCTCGACGATGCTGATGTACGTGATCATTCCGGCGACCAGCAGGATGGTCGACCAGCTGATGCCCTCGACGGCCGCCGTGAGGTGGCGCTTCTCGATGAAGGCGATGATCGTTCCCGCAACGAGCGCGAGGATGCCGATGTCGAGGTGGAAGACCATCGCGCCGACGGCCAGCGAAACGAGCGCGAGAAGGGTCAGCACCTGGGCGGGTGTCACCCTGAGGCGCGTGGTCTGCAAGGTTTCGGTCAGTGTCATGGTCGCGCCCCCCGACACGCGATCGACCGAGATGTTGCCGGTGGCCGGCACACGTGGGCCGCGGACCGCACCGCCCATCCCAACGAATCCGTCGACCGCTGAGGCGCTGTGTCGAGAACCGGTGATCCGGGCTTTGTAAGCGAAGAACAGCTGGGTGAGGACCGCGATGAGCGTCGAGTACACGAAAGCCGTGACGAAGAGCACGATCGGGGAGAACCCAGGGACGTCTCCGACCATGCCGCTGACGAGAAGCCCCAGCACCGAGATCGGCGATAGCGAACCGGCAAGCGCGCCGTACACGACTGTCATTCCGACCGGCAGGGGATCCATCCCGTGCTTCGCCGCGAAGCTGAGCGCGACAGGGGCGACGAGAGCGACCGCGGCAGGCGGGAAGGTTCCCATCGCCGTCAGGAGTGCGGCGACGCCGAACAGCACCCAGGGAACGAGCGCGGTGCGCCCCCGGACGAGACGCACCCCACGGTCGACGATGAGGTCGACGGTGCCGTTCAGCTTGGCGACGGCGAAGAGATAGGTCACGCCGACGATCGTGAGGAAGAGGTCGGCGGGGAACCCCGCCAGCATCTGCTTCTCGTCTAGTCCGAGGACGAGCGTTCCGACGAGGAACGTGCCGATGAAGCCCAGGATGCCGATGTTGATCGGACGAAGCGTCGCGATGACGACCATCGCGAAGAGGGCGAGGATGGAGATCAGTTCTGGTGACATCTTTGTCTCCCGAGGATGGAGGCGAACGTCCGCGTTACCGGTTGCCCGCCGAATTGATCATGGAACGAGAACGGCGGTTTCGGCCAGGGCCGGAGCGAAGCCGACGAGTTGTTCGGTCGGCAGCGTGACGGACGCATCGGCGAGTCGACGTGCCGTGCGCACGACGCCGACCGCCGGCGATTCGCCTCGGCGCCCCGCCTGGGTGGTGATGACGCCTGACGGCGTCCGGAACGAGACGGCCCCCGGCTCGCGAGATGCTGCGAGTCGATGGACGACGGTGCCCTCCGTGGTCGCGGCCAGCGTCAGGGCGACGCTGCCGGTGATCGCCAGGGCGGGGTGGGTCTTTCCCATCGACATCATGACCACGCCGAGATCGTGGTCGTCTCCGCGCGGAGCGGACACGAGTGCGACTTTCGGAATCGCCTTCGCCGCCTCCTTCGGAGTCGCGGCCAGACGCATGCGCACCGCCGCCTCGCGCCGGATGCCGTCGATCCGGGCCAGGAGGTCGGGGCGGCTGTCGATGTCGGCCGGGCTCTCGAACCCGCTGAGCCCGAGCGATGAGGCCGTCACGGCGACGACCGGCGCGCCCGCGTCGATGAGCGTCACCGGCACGCCGCCGATCGACTCGGCCGTCCGACCGGTGGGGAGCAGGCTGCCCGTCGTTCGACCAGCCGGATCGACGAACCACAGCGTGACCGCGAGCCCAGCGTGGGGGACGCCCGCGATTCGCGCGTCTCCCGACTCGGAGAAGTTTCCGCCGGGCGTGGGCACGTCGGAGACGATGAGCTGGCCCGTGTTGGTGTTGTGAATGCGGACGGCCGTTCGTTCTCCTCTCGGCTGGAGCCATCCAGCGTGCAATGCATACGGCGCGATCGCCGCGGAACAGTTGCCGCAGTTACTTGACCAGTCCACGCGGGAATCGGCGAGTCCGATCTGGGCGAAGGAGTAGTCGATGTCGGCGTCGTCGCGCCGGCTGGGTGCGAGGATGACGGCCTTGCTGGTGGTGGAGGTTCCGCCGCCGATCCCGTCGATCTGCCGTCCGTCGGGGCTACCGTACAAGCGCAGGAGCACCTCGTCGATCGGGGCGCCGACCCGTTCCAGGTCTTCTCGGCGGAAGACCCAGCATTTGCTGGTTCCGCCTCGCATGAGCGTCGCGGGAATGTCGAGCATCAGAGCCTCCTCGGGGGATCGGGCTCCATACTCGTCCGAATAAAGGTTCATAAAAACAGGCACTTGCTTCATTGGGGTACCGTCTTGCTTAACCCTCACCAGGTCGGCAAAAACGCTCTTCGCGAGTAGATATGGGCTGCGACGACGGCCTATCCGCCCTGCTATGCGTGTAGGTTTGCTTAACGCACATTTACCGAAGGCCGGGAGGCTGCACACAAAAGTCGGAGGTTCCATGCTCGACGTTCGTCGCCTCTCCGTGCTCGTGACCATCCTCGACAGCGGCTCCCTGACGGCTGCCGCGAAGACGCTGGGCTACTCAACGTCGGCTCTCTCGCAGCAATTGCAGCGCCTGGAGCAGGAGGTCGGCCAGCCGCTCGTCCGACGGCAGCCCCGCGGCGTGATCGCGACCGAGGCCGGGGCCCTCCTCGCGGGGCACGCTCGCTACATCCTCCGCCGTCTGCAAGCCGCCGAATCGGAACTGGGCGAGCTCGCCGGCCTTCGCCGCGGAAGGATCGCGGTCGGGACTTTCCCGACCATCGGCAGCACGCTCATGCCGATCGCCATCAGCCGTTTCCGCCGTGACTATCCGCAGGTCCGGCTCGACGTGCAGAGTGCGAGGTTCGACGAGCTCGTGGCGTCCCTGCTCGAGAACACCATCGGCCTGTCGCTGCTGTGGGACTACGAATGGAACCGCATCGACGAACCCGACCTGTCGGTGACCCCGCTCTTCGAGGACCCGACCGTACTCGTCGTCTCGCAAGATCACCGTCTCGGCCGAGCCCGACAGGTGAGCATGTCGATGCTGCGACACGACGAGTGGATCGTTCGCAAACGCGACCATCCGGTCGCCGAAGTGCTGGAGCGCAGCTCGCGCGCAGCCGGGTTCACTCCGACGATCGCCTTCGAAGCGAACGACTATCAGGAGGCGCTCGCGATGGTCAGCGTCGGACTCGGCGTAGCCCTGGCCCCACGGACCGCGGTGCAGTCCGCGCGGCCCGACGTGAGGATCGTCAGCCTGGGCCAGGAAGCGCCCTCACGACGCGTCGTCGTCGCCCACCGCAGCGACCGCGTACGGCCCCCGGGCGAGCGCGCGATGCACCAGATCCTCGTCGAGGTCGCCCGCGAGCACCTGACGACAGGGTGAGGCACGCCGCGCGGAGCGGCGCAGACGTCGAGCGGCCGGATGACGTCGAACATCGCCGGGGAGCACCCGTCACTGCCCTGACTCTCGCCGGCCGGGCGGCCTCATCACGGCGAATCGTCGGGGACCGATGCCGTGCTGCCGAGGCCCGATCCCGTCGCGCCCCCAGCCCGCCGCGTACCGGGCGGCGACACCGAGACCGATCTTGCCCGCGTAGTTGGTCTCCCAGTTCTCGAACCGACGGGCATCGTCGCGCACGACGTAGCTGTCGGGGCCCGTCCAGCGTGCCGCGTGCAGGTCGAGGAAGGGCGGCTCGATGCGGTCGAGGAAGCTCAAGCGCACGTACAGGAAGCCGGTGCCGCGGGGGCCGCGCAAGAACTCGCGTCCCGCGCCCGAGAGCACGTCGCATCCTCCGCTCCGGCGTTGTTCAGGTGCGCGACATGCGCGGTTCCCGGGGTCTCGAAGCGGGCGCGCGACACATCGCCCGGTGTGAGCAGCCGTCTATTCGAGCAGACTTCCGGCTGCGCCGAGGACCGTATCCGCAAACTCAGTCCAGCAGCAGCGCCGGCTCCTCCAGCACGGATGCCACATCCGCGATGAACCGCGAGATCCCGTCGCCGTCGACCACGCGGTGATCGAACGAGCCCGACACCGTGGTCACCCAGCGGGGGCGAACCTCGCCGTCGACGACCCACGGCTTCTGGCGGATCGCGCCGAGCGCGATGATGCCCGCCTCGCCGGGGTTGATGATCGGGGTGCCGGCATCCACTCCGAACACGCCGATGTTGGTGATCGTGAACGTGCCACCGGTCTGGTCGGCCGGGCTCGTCTTGCCCTCGCGCGCGGTGAGGGTGAGGGTCTCGAGCGCCTTGGCCAGCTCGCGCGTGTTCATCGACTGCGCGTCCTTGATGTTCGGCACCAGCAGGCCGCGCGGGGTCGCCGCGGCGATGCCGAGGTTGACGTAGTGGCGGACCGAGATCTGCGCGCCGTCCTCGGTGTCGACCCACGCGGCGTTGATCATCGGCGTGCGGCGCAGGGCCCAGATCACGGCGCGCGCCATGATCAGCAGCGGCGAGATCTTGACGTCGGCGAAGTCGGGTGAGGCCTTGAGACGCTTGACGAGCTCCATGGTGCGCGAGGCGTCGACGTCGACCCACACCGACACGTGCGGCGCCGAGTAGGCGCTCGAGGTCATCGCGTTCGCGGTCGCCTTGCGGACGCCCCGGACGGGGATCGACTCCTCGCGGGCGTCGGAGGCGGGGGCGGATGCCGTGGGCGCGGCCGGCGCGGGAGCAGCCACCGGGATCGTCTCCTCGCGCACGGCGCCCCACGCGGGGGTCTCGATGTTGCGGAAGACGCTCGCCTGCTCGGCGTGCTTCACCACGTCGTCGCGGGTGACCTCGCCGGCGGGGCCGCTGGGCGTCACCGCCGAGAGGTCGACGCCCAGATCGCGCGCGAGTTTGCGGATCGGAGGCTTGGCGACCACGCCGACCGAGGCCTTCACGGGGCGCTCGGCGGGCTTGCGACGCCGGGACGACACCGCCCCACCCGTGCCGTAGCCGACGAGGACCGCTCCGCCGGGGTCGCTGGGCTCGGGGACACTGACCGGGGCCGCGGGCGCGGGGGCAGCGGCATCCGTCGATCCGATCGTGATGATCGGGGCGCCGACCTCGACGGTGGAGCCCTCGGATGCCAGCAGCTCCCCGACCGTGCCCGCGTAGGGCGACGGCAGCTCGACGAGCGACTTGGCCGTCTCGATCTCGACGATCACGTCGTTGACGGCGACGGCGTCACCGGGCGCGACGCGCCACTGGACGATCTCGGCCTCGGTGAGGCCTTCTCCGACGTCGGGGAGAACGAAGGTCTGCTCGGTCACGGTGTGTCCTTTGCTCGCGAGACTTCATCTGGCTGACGGAACGACGGCACCTTGTCGCGGTTTCGTCGGCGAGTTGCAGTCTCGCGGTTCATGGCGGGGGGAGAGGAAGAGCGGGTCAGTACGCCAGAGACCGGTCGACGGCCTCGAGGATGCGGTCGGCGTCGGGCAGATACGTGCCCTCGAGCTTCGCGGGCGGGAACGGCACGTCGAAGCCCGACACGCGCAGCACGGGCGCCTCGAGCGCGAAGAACGCCTTCTCCATCACGGTCGCGGCGATCTCGGAGCCGAGCGAGGTGAAGCCCGGGGCCTCTTGCGCGTAGACCATGCGGCCGGTGCGACGCACCGAGTCGAGCAACGGACCGTAGTCGACGGGCGACAGGGAGCGCAGGTCGATGACCTCGCAGCTCGTGCCCTCGCTCTCGGCGAGCGCCGCGGCCTGCAGCAGCGTCGTCACCATCGCGCCGTGGCCGACGAGCGTGACGTCGGTGCCGCGTCGGACGATGCGGCTGGCGTGCAGCGGCAGCGCGGGCGCCTCGGTGTCGACCTCGCCCTTCTGCCAGTACTTCGCCTTCGGCTCGAGGAAGATCACCGGGTCAGGCGAGGCGATCGCCTGCTGCATCATCCAGTAGGCGTCGTTCGCGTTCGAGGGACTGACGACCCGGAGTCCCGCGGTGTGCGTGAAGTACGCCTCGGGGCTCTCCTGGTGGTGCTCGACCGCGCCGATGTGCCCGCCGTAGGGGATGCGGATGACGACGGGCATCTGCACCGCGCCTTCGTGGCGGTTCGTGATCTTCGCCAGCTGCGAGGTGATCTGGTCGAAGGCGGGGAAGACGAAGCCGTCGAACTGGATCTCGAGGACGGGGCGGAAACCGCCCATCGCCAGGCCGATCGCGGTGCCGACGATGCCGGATTCCGCGAGTGGGGAGTCGATGACGCGGCGCGGGCCGAAGTCCTTCTGCAGGCCCTCCGTCACGCGGAAGACGCCGCCGAGCGGGCCGATGTCCTCGCCCATGAGCAGGACGCGGTCGTCCGTCTCGAGCGCGCGACGGAGGCCCGCGTTGAGCGCGCGGCTGATCGGAAGGTTCTCAGTCACTTCGCGCCCCCGTCCATCGACGCCTCGTAGTCGTCGAGCCAGCGCTGCTCCTCCTGGATGAGCGCGTGCGCCTCGGAGTAGACGCTCTCGAACATGTGCGCGCGCGGGATCGAACCGAGCTCGTTCGTGCGCACGCGCACGTCGTCGGCGAGGGCGGCACCCTCGGCATCCGCGTCGTCGAAGAACTGCTGCGAGGCGCCGCGGGCCTCGAGGAACGCACGCATACGGGCGATCGGGTCGCGCCCGGCCCACGCTTTCTCTTCGTCGGAGGTGCGGTACTTCGTGGGGTCGTCGCTGGTGGTGTGCGCGCCCATGCGGTAGGTCATGGCCTCGATCGCGCGGGGGCCGCCGCCCGCGCGCGCCTCGTCGAGGGCGACCTTCGACACGGCGTAGCTGGCGAGCACGTCGTTGCCGTCGACCTGGAGGCTCGGGATGCCATAGCCCTCGCCGCGCTTGTACAGCGGCGAGCGCGACTGCGTGGCGACGGGCACCGAGATGGCCCACTGGTTGTTCTGCAGGAAGAAGACCTCGGGGGTCTGGAAGCTCGCGGCGAAGACCATCGCCTCATGCACGTCGCCCTGGCTGGAGGCACCGTCGCCGTAGTAGACGATGACGGCCTCGTCGCGATCGGGGTCGCCGCTGCCGCTCTTGCCGTCGAACACCAGGCCCATGGCCAGACCCGTGGCGTGCAGGGTCTGCGCACCGAGGACCAGCGTGTAGATGTGGGTGTTGCCGTTCTTCGGGTCGGTGGGGTCCCACCCGCCGTGGGTGAGTCCGCGCATGAGCCGGATGATGTCGAGCGGGTCGACACCGCGGATGCGGGTGACCACGTGCTCGCGATACGAGGGGAAGACGTGGTCCTGCGCGCGGGCCGCGCGAGCCGAGCCGACCTGCGCGGCCTCCTGCCCGAACGACGGCGGCCACAGGGCCAGCTGACCCTGACGCTGCAGGTTGGTCGCCTGCACGTCGAAGGCGCGGATCGACACCATGTCGCGGTAGAAGGTCTCGAGTTCGGCGTCGCTGAGGGCGTCGATGAGCGGCAGGTAGCGCTCGGCCGCGGGCGTGGGCGCCAGCGTGCCGTCGGCTGCCAGAACGCGCACGAGAGCGGGATCGTCGAGCGGGGTCATGGTCCCACGCTAACGCGCGACCCATGCGCGCGACCGCATGAGGTGCACAACGGATGCCGGAATCCGACGTGCCCGATCGACAAAGGCGCCCCCGCGGGTCAGCGCACGGCGGCGGCCGCGGCGACCTCGACCACGCGGTCGAGCGACTCTTCCTCGCCGATCGAGATGCGGATGCCGTCACCCGGGAAGGGGCGCACGATGAGCCCGGCCTCTTCGAAAGCGGTGGCAACCTCGACCGTGCGGTCGCCGGCGGCGAGCCACACGAAGTTGCCCTGCGCGTCGGGGACGTCCCACCCGGCCTCGCGCAGGCGGTCGACCAGCCGGTCGCGTCGCTCGGCGATGACCTTCACGCGGTGCAGCAGCTCGCTCTCGGCATCCAGGCTCGCGATCGCCGCGGCCTCGCCGGCTGCGGTGACCGAGAGCGGGATCGCGGTGCTGCGCGCGGCGTCCAGCACGTCGGTGTGGCCGATCGCGTAGCCGATGCGCAGGCCCGCGAGACCGTACGCCTTCGAGAAGGTGCGGAGCACGACCACGTTCGGGCGGTTGAGCACGGCGCGCACGCGGCTGCCCTCGACCGAGTCGGGGTCGGTGACGAACTCGGCGTAGGCCTCGTCGAGCACGATCAGCACATCGCGCGGCACGGCGTCGACGAAGGCGGCGAACTCGTCGTAGCCGACGGTCGGGCCGGTGGGGTTGTTGGGGCTGCAGACGATCACGAGGCTCGTGCGCTCGGTGACGGCGGCGGCCATCGCGGGAAGGTCGTGACGCGAGTCCGCCGTCAACGGCACCTGCACGCTCTTTGCGCCCGCGACGGCGACCAGAGAGGGGTAGGCCTCGAACGAGCGCCAGGCGTAGACGACCTCGTCGCCGGGGCCCGACGTCGCCAGCAGCAACTGCGCGAGCACCGAGACGCTGCCGGCACCGACGTGCACCTCGTCGGGCGAGACGCCGTACCGCGCGGCGAGACGCTCGCGCAGGCGCGCGGCCGTGGCATCCGGGTATCTGTTGAACGCTCCCGCCGCGACGACCGCGTCGAGGACGCCGGGGAGCGGCTCGAAGGGGTTCTCGTTGCTCGAGAGCTTGAAGGCGTCGGGGCTGGCCTGTCGCCCCTGCCGGTACGCGGGCAGGGCGGCGATCTCGGGGCGGATACGGGGCAGGACCGGCTCTTCACTCACCCCGCGAGCCTAACCGGGGGCCCGCCGCGCGCGTCAGTCCGACTTTTCCGGCCCGCTCCTCCCCACGATGGGGAGAGCCGCGAGCTCTCCACAAGGCCATGGTGCTCCAGCGGGTGCGTGCCACGATGGGGGCATGCGCTTCGTCGTCCGCGTCGCCGTCAATGCCTTCGCCATCTGGATCGTCACGCTGCTGCCCGCCCTGCAGGTGCGGCTGATCCCCTTCGCTCCGGGCGAGTGGTTCCAGGTGCTGCTCACGCTGCTGCTGGTCGGGCTCATCTTCGCCCTGGTGAACACGATCATCGGCACCGTGGTCAAGATCGTCGCGATCCCGCTCTACATCCTCACCCTCGGGCTCATCTCGCTGATCATCAACGGTTTCCTGCTGTGGCTCACGGGCGTCATCACCGAGAACTGGGACTGGGGCCTGCGCACCGGCGAGTTCTGGCTGACGGTCGTCGCAGCGCTCGTCATCGGCATCATCAACGCCGTGCTCGGCGGCATCCTGCGCCCGCGGCGCGAGGAGCGCGAACGCCGCTGATGCGCGCGGGGCTCATCACCGCCATGATGGAGGGATGACCGCGAACCCCGACGCGCCGTTCCGCGTCGTGTTCGTCTGCAGCGGCAACATCTGCCGCTCACCGATGGCCGACGTGGTGTTCCGCCGCATCGCCCACACGTCCGGTCTCGGAGCGCACATCGCGTCGACGTCGGCCGGCACCGGCGACTGGCACGTCGGCGAACGCGCCGACCACCGCACCCTCGCGGCCCTCGAGCGCCTGGGCTACGACGGCTCGTCGCACCGCGCCCGCCAGTTCCAGTACGCCGACTTCGAGCGCAACGACCTCGTGGTCGCCCTCGACCGCAGCCACGAACGCGTGCTCCGCGGTTGGGCCCGAGACGACGACGACGCCGACAAGATCGCGCTGCTGCAGTCCTTCCTGACGGATGCCGAGACCCTCGACGTCCCCGACCCGTACTACGCCGGGGCCCCGATGTTCGACGAGGTGCTCGGTATGATCGAACGCGCAAGCCGAGCCCTGTTCCGACAGCTCGAGCCCGCCATCCGTTCCGCGGGCTGACCCGTTCGCGCGATCCCCGGGAGACCCGTGTCCTCTCTGCCCCCGCAGCCCCTCAGCCCCCTCGACGGCCGATACTTCGCCACCGTCGCAGAGCTCGGCGACTACCTGTCGGAGGCCGGACTCAACCGCGCCCGCGTCGAGGTCGAGGTCGAATGGCTCCTCGCACTCACCGACCGCTCGCTGTTCGGCACCTCTCCCGTCTCCGACGACGACCGGACCCGCCTGCGCGCGCTGTACGAGGAGTTCGGCGCCGACGAGATCGCGTGGCTGAAAGAGAAAGAGGCGGTCACCCGCCACGACGTGAAGGCCGTCGAGTACCTCGTGCGCGACCGCCTCGACACCCTCGGCCTCACGGCCCTCGCCGAGCTGACGCACTTCGCCTGCACCAGCGAGGACATCAACTCCACCGCCTACGCCCTCACCGTGCAGCGCGCGGTCGAACGCGTGTGGCTGCCCAAGCTCCGTTCGGTCACGGCCGCGCTCGCCGAGCTCGCGAAGCAGCACCGCGACGCCGCGATGCTCTCGCGCACCCACGGCCAGCCGGCCACGCCCACCACGATGGGCAAAGAGATCGGCGTCTTCGCGTGGCGCCTCGAACGCGTCATCCGTCAGCTGGATGCCGGCGAGTACCTCGCGAAGTTCTCGGGAGCCACCGGCACCTGGTCGGCGCACGTCGCCGCAGAACCGGACGTCGACTGGCCGTCAATGACGCGGGAGTTCATCGAGTCGCTCGGCCTCGGTTTCAACCCGGTCACCACGCAGATCGAGTCGCACGACTGGCAGGTCGAGCTCTACGACCGCGCCCGTCACGCCGGCGGCATCCTGCACAACCTCGCCACCGACATCTGGACGTACATCTCGCTCGGATACTTCACCCAGATCCCCGTCGCGGGCGCCACCGGGTCGTCGACCATGCCGCACAAGATCAACCCGATCCGGTTCGAGAACGCCGAGGCGAACCTCGAGATCGCGGGCGGGTTGTTCGCCACCCTGGCATCCACTCTCGTGACGAGCCGCCTGCAGCGCGACCTCACCGACTCGACGACCCAGCGCAACATCGGCGTCGCCTTCGGGCACTCTCTGCTGGCTCTCGACAACCTGCAGCGCGGCCTCACCGAGATCTCGCTCGCCGAAGACGTGCTGCTGGCCGACCTCGACGTGAACTGGGAAGTGCTCGCCGAGGCGATCCAGACGGTCGTGCGCGCCGAGATCGCCGCGGGCCGCTCGCAGATCACCGACCCCTACGCGCTGCTCAAGGACCTCACGCGCGGCCGCCGCGTCGGCGGGGCCGAGCTGGCCGAGTTCGTGCGCGGCCTCGACATCGGCGATGCCGCGAAAGAGCGCCTGCTCGCGCTGACCCCCGCCGCGTACGCGGGACTGGCATCGCGGGTGGTCGACGCGCTGTAACGCGCCCCGCGCCCCGCGCCCTCGGGGAGTGTCCGAGAGACGCCGCACCACCACCGGACGCACGGCGCGTCTTGGACACTCACGCCGTGACGTGGGGCGGGGCGTACCCTCGCGTGCTCCGCGCCACGCCGCGCGCGTCGCGTCGCGTCGCCCCCCGGCCTGTTGAGTGTCCAAAACACCCGGACGAAATTCGAAAACGTCCGGGTGTTCTGGACACTCGACGGGGTTGCGCGGGCGGCGACGGCGCCATGACGCGTCCCTTCTCGTGGCTCCGCACCGGGTCCGCCGTGTCGCGTCACCCGCCTGTTGAGTGTCCAAAACACCCGGACGAGATTCGAAAACGTCCGGGTGTTCTGGACACTCGACGTGGGTGCGCCGGCGGCGAGCGACGCGCCGCCCCCGGCCAGCGTCCACGCAAATCCCCCCTGGACGCCGCGCACCGCCGACCCATAGTGTTGACGTCAACATCCCCTCGACCCCCGGGTCGCCCAGCGCCGCAACGCCGCGGCGCGGATCGGAACAGACGCAATGACGCCTCGACGCCCGCTCACCTCTCGCCTGCTGGCCGCCGCCACGGCCGCCCTGTTCGCCACCGCCCTGGCATCCCCCCTCGCGGCGAGCGCGGCAGCCGGCGTCCCGACCGATCCGAACGACGACGTCCCCCGCGTCGACCCACCCGTCACGTATACGAACTTCCAGCCGCTCGCCGATCCGGGTTCCGGCGCCGCGGACTACTTCCAACCAGCCTGGTTCGACACCGACGGCCGGCACATCCAGGCGCACGGCGGGCAGGTCGTCACGACCGAGGAGAACGGCCAGACCGTCTACTACTGGTACGGCGAAGACCGCACGAACGGCTACTGGAACAGCCCCGGCGTGGCGGTTTACCAGTCGACGGATGCCAAGAACTGGACCAACCTCGGAGACGCACTGCGCAGCATCTCGACGCGCGACGACCTCCTCACCCCGTATTTCGAGAACCTCTACGACACCGTCGACGAGAACGGCCAGCCCCGCACCGAGAAGATCGATGCCCTGGCCTACCACCTGAACTCGACGCAGAACTCCGACTACACGGCGATCTTCGAGCGCCCGAAGGTGCTGCACAACGACAAGACCGGTCAGTGGGTCATGTGGTGGCACGCCGACGGACGCATCGAACCCGGCGGCAGCACCTATGCCCGATCGATGGCGGCGGTCGCCGTTTCAGACTCCCCCGCGGGGCCCTTCCGCATGACGGGCGCCTTCCGCATGCCCAACCGCACCGACTACCAGGCGTGCACGCCGTACGCGGTTCCCGGCCAGGCGCGCGACATGACGATATTCCAAGACGACGACGGCAAGGCGTACATCTCGTATTCGTCGGAGGAGAACTACAGCCTCTACGTCGCCGCGCTCGACGACAGCTACACGAACGTCACGCACACCACCGACCGCGACACCCTCGATGTGAACCAGTACTCCGAGGACGGCCGGTACCCCTACGTGTTCGCCGACGGGACCCCCGCGGCGCCCGAACGGGGGAAAGACTTCCAGATCGTCAAGGAATGCGGCCACCTCGAGGCCCCCGCGATCTTCGAGCGCGACGGCACCTACAGCGTCGTCACCTCCGGGGCGACCGGCTGGGCACCCAACCCGCAGACGTACTACACCACGAAGAACCTGATGGGCACGTGGATCCGCGGTGTCGATGCGAACGATGCGAACGAGACCGTCTCGTACGACGCCATCCCCGACGGGGGCGACGGCCTGCTGTCGATCGGCGACGTGCGCCGCTCGACCTTCGGTTCGCAGACGACGAACGTGTTCGAGCTCGAGCCCGGCAAGTTCGTCTACATGGGCGATCGCTGGAACGAGGGAAAGTCCGACTCGACCTACGTCTGGCTCCCGCTCACCGTGGGCGAGAACGGCCGGTTGGAGATGCACAACCCCGCGGCCGAGGATCCCGCGCGCTACGGCGACGGCTGGGATGCCTCCTACTGGGATGACAAGGGCTTCGGTCACGGCACCTGGAAGGCCGACACCGCCGCGCTCCCCCAGAACGTCCGACGTGGCGCCACCCCGCAGCTGCCGACCAGCGTCCCCGTGACCACCTCCGCCGGCACCGCGCCGGTCGCCGTCACGTGGTCGACGATCGACACGAGCGTGCTCGGCCCGCAGACGATCACCGGCACCCTCGCCGCCGACGCGCAGTTCACCGCCGGCCGCTCGTTCCAGCGCACGATCACGGTGGCCGAGCCCGGCATCGCCGACATCGCCCCCGAGGCGACCGTCACCGCATCGAGCCGCAACGATCTCGTCGGCACGCTCACCGACGACAATCCCACGGCCAAGGGCTGGGACGACTGGACCGGCAACGGCTATCCGCGCGACAGCTGGCTGCAGTTCGACTGGGGTACGAACCGCACCTTCGACTCGATCGTGGTGCACACGTACAAAGACGGCTCGACCGCGACCTGGCCCTCGCGCATCCAGGTGCAGTACCGCGACCCGGCCGGCGCGTGGAAGGACACCGCGGTCGAGGCGACCCTCGCTCAGGATGCCAGCACCCCGGCCCCCACGGCCGTGATCGACGCCCGGACGCTTCCGGCAGCGAGCGCTCTGCGACTGCGTCTGACGAGCGAGGCGAACACGTGGCAGTCGATCTCGGAGGTCGACGTGTGGGGCGACGCCTCGGCCGTGAACGTGTGCCGCGGCGGCGACGCCCAGGTGTCGGCATCCTTCCACCAGACGAAGTGGGCCACGATGCCCGCCTCGAACGCGTGCGACGGCCGACTGGGGACGGCATGGTCGACCTGGACCGACGCGGGCTACAAGGACACCGCGACCTTCACGATGGAGACGTTCGAGATCCACCGCCTGAACGAGGTGCGCTTCACGAACATCGAGGGATCGATCGCCGGCGTCTCGCTGGAGTACCGGGACTACCACGAGAACCAGTGGAAGCCGCTGCCTCTCACGGGTGACGCGCCCACCGTGACGAACGGCACCGAGACGACGCTGTCGTTCCCGAAGGTCCTCGCCACGGGTCTGCGCCTCACCTTCGCGACCCCCGGGTCGTATCTCAAGATCCCCGAGATCTTCGTGCCCGAGGCCGGCGGCATCGTGCACATCGACCCGGTCGTGAAGACGGCCCCGAACGCCTCGGGCTGGCACACCACCGCTCCCGTTTCGGTCTCGCTGTACCACGACGGCAACAGCGACGTCGTCGTGCAGCATCGCGTCGACGGCGGAGCATGGAGCGACGACCTCGACTTCACGATCACCGCCGACGGCGACCACACCGTCGATTACCGCGCGTTGTGGAACGGCGCCGAGGTGCCCGAGGTCGCCGGATCCCTGCCCGTCCGCATCGACATCGCCGCCCCGACCACCGCGGCCTCGGTCGAGGAGCCCTCGACCCTGCGGCGCCTGATGCAGCCGGCCGCGGTGTTCCAGGCTCTGTCCCCCACCGATGCCACGGTGGTGTTCGCGGCGACGGATGCCACCTCGGGCGTTGCCCTGACCGAGTACTCGCTCGACGGAACCACGTGGACCGCCGGCTCCCGCGTGCCCCTCACGGGCGCCGGCGACCACGTCGTGCAGTTCCGCTCGACCGATGTGGCGGGCAACCGCGAACAGGTGCGGTCCGTGACCGTCACGGTGCGAGCGGGCACCGCCCCGGGCGACGGCGACGGTTCCGGCACGGGCTCCGGCACGCCCGGTGCTCCCGGTGCTCCCGGCGCTCCCGGCGCTCCCGGCGCTCCCGCCGGAACGGTCGGCGGGCCGGGGAGCCCGGACGGCGGCACCGCCAGCGGTCTCGCCGTCACAGGCTCGGACGCGCCCGTGGTTCTCGGCATCCTGGCCCTGGCTCTGTCGGCTCTCGGCGCCGCGCTGCTCGGGGCACGTCGCCGCCACCGCGCCTGACCGCGTGCGCGCGTTCCCGCGCCGCCCACCCACTTGAGTGTCCAAAACACCCGGACGAAATTTCGGAACGTCCGGGTGTTTTGGACACTCAACGGGCAGACGACGCGTCACCGACCGCCCAGCGGAGGCAGCGCGCGCCGCGCAGGCCGCCGCCTGTTCGAGGCACACCACCCACCGGGCACCGGGCACCGGGCACCGGGCACCGGGCACCGCCCACCGCACACCGGGCACCACCCGCCGCCAACCACCCACCGGGCACCGCCAACCCACTTGAGTGTCCAAAACACCCGGACGAAATTTCGGAACGTCCGGGTGTTTTGGACACTCAAGGGGCGAACGCGGCGTCACCGCCCGCCGCGCGACGACTCACCCCGAGGTGAGCGACCGCACGGAGCGCGGGAGCGCCGGGCACACGCGGGAGAATGGATGCCATGCGCGCGATGATCATGGATGCCCTGGCCGACGCCCTCGAGGTGCGCGAGGTCGAGGAACCGAGCGCGCCGGCGGGCGGGGTCGTGGTCGAGGTGCACGCGACCGGCCTGTGCAAAAGCGACTGGCATGCGTGGGTCGGGCACGACGACGTCGCGCTTCCCCACGTGCCGGGACACGAGCTCGCGGGGGTGATCGTCGAGGTCGGCGAGGGCGTGCATCGCTGGAGCGTCGGAGACCGCGTCACGGTGCCGTTCGTCATGGGGTGCGGCGTGTGCGAGTGGTGCCGCGGCGGCGACGCGCAGGTGTGCCCCGACCAGCAGCAGCCCGGTTTCACGCAGTGGGGCAGCTTCGCCGAGCGCGTCGTGCTGCGCGCGGCCGACACCAACGTCGTGCGCATTCCCGACGACGTCTCGTTCGAGGCCGCCGCGGCCCTGGGCTGCCGCTTCGCCACCGCCTATCGCGCGCTGACCGGTCGGGCCAGGGCCCAGGCCGGCGAGTGGATCACCGTCGTGGGAGCGGGCGGGGTCGGCCTGAGCGCCGTGATGATCGGCGCCGCCCTCGGCGCGCGCGTCATCGCCGTCGACCGCACCCCCGCGGCCCTCGATGCCGCCAAAAGACTCGGCGCCGAGCACACGCTGCTCGCCGACGGTTCCGACATCGCCGCAGCCGTGCACGCGCTCACCGGCGGCGGCAGTCACGTCTCGGTCGACGCCGTCGGCAGCACGCAGACGGCTCGCGACGCCGTGCTGAGCCTGCGCCGTCGCGGCCGGCACGTGCAGATCGGGCTGCTGCCCACCGTCGACGGCGAGACCCCGATGCCCATGGCGCGCGTGATCGCGTGGGAGCTCGACCTGCTCGGCAGCCACGGCATGGCCGCGGTCGACTACCCCGAGATGCTGTCGCTCATCGAGAGCGGCGCCCTGCGCCCGCAGGAGCTCATCGAGCGGGTCGTCGGACTCGACGACGCCGCCGGCCTGCTCCCCACGATGGACACGGCCTCACCCGCGGGCATGACGATGATCGACCCGCGTCGGTAGGCGTTACGCCCGGGGTTCGACGGGGCCGTCGTCGGCGCGCGGAGCCTCGGGCGTGGTCGGGGCACTGGAGGAGTCGGCATCCGGTGCATCCTTCGGCAGGAGCAGCGGGCGATCGACGGTCGAGGTGACCTTGGTGGGGTCGACGACCAGCAGCAACAGCGCGAGCGAAACCAGAGTGACGATGAACGTCGCGCCGGCCGCGACCAGCGCCACGATCAGTGCGCGCTGGATCTCGTCGGCGGGACGCGTCTGGAAGAAGCCCATCGACATGAGCGTGACGAAGCCGGCGAACAGCGCGGCGATGAAGGCCAGACCGAGAAGCTGGACGGGCTTCATCAGATCGCGGCGGGTGGTGGGCTTGTCGGTCATGACGCGGCCTCCTCGGAGGGTACGGCCGGAACGGGCTCGGGGCGACGCGGAGAGAACCCCGCGATCGCGAGGAACACGGCGACGACCGCCGCGTACCCGCCGAAGAGTCCCACGGCGATGGTGATACCGGTCAGCGTGAACGAACCCGCCCCGGCGATGATGTAGTCGAGCGCGTACTGCTGGATCGGGAGCATCAGCACCACCCCGAGCACGAGACTCAGGATGCCGATGAGCACGCCGTCGCGCGCGCCCGCGGCCCCGACCGTCTTGCGTTGGCGCAGGGCGCCCACCAGCTCGATGACGCCCGAGAGGATCGCCCAGGCGATGACGACCCCGAAGAAGACACCGGTCGTGCGCCAGCTGCCGACGCTGCCGACCAGGCCCGCCACGATCGATACGGCCGCGAGGAGGGCCGGCGTCAGACGCTGACCGCGCGGGAAGACGAGCCACACCGACAGCACGAACACGAGTCCGGTCGCGATCGCGAATCCGCTGAACACGCCCAGCCCGAGAGGGGCGGAATGGTCGGACGAGAAGGTGACCATCACCGCGGCGAGAGCGGCGAAAAGGGCGCGCGCGAGTTGCACGTGGCGAACGTCGAAGGCTCGCTCGGAAGAAGGAGTGGTCACGGAGGGTCCCGGAGAGACGGTGTCGATGGCATCCAGTCTATTCCTCGGCGCCTGAGCGGACTTCGTGGACGCTCGACGTCGAGACGCTTACCCGGGCCCCTCGTCAGACCGCTCGAGCGGGCACCGCCTGCCGGGCGGGAGCGGACGGGCGCAGCATCGCCATCGGAAAGGCCCCGCGGATGCCACGGATCGGGGCGATCTCTTCGAAGCCGAGGCGGCTGTACAGGCGACGATTGTCGGGGGTCGACGACTCGAGGTAGGCAGCCTCTCGCGTGACGTCGAGAGTCTCGAGCCGGGAGCGCAGGAGCGCGCCGCCGACGCCGAGTCCTCGAGCCTTCGGCGAGACGCCGATCTGCGCCAGGTACCAGTGCGGTGAGCGAGGACGGTGGCGGGCCAATCGCGACGACAGGGCGGCGGCCCGGACGACACCGGCGAGGCCGAGCGCCGACAGGTACCCGGGGATCTGACGCCAGGGCAGGGACGGCGCGCCGGGGCCCTCCCACGCGGCGACCCCGAGGATCTCGTCGCCGCCGGTGCGGCGGGCGAGGTCGACGCTGCCGGTTTCGAAGGGGGCACCGCGGAGCATGGCCGTGAACAGGGTGGTGAGCCGCTCAAGGCGGCGCCCTCCGGGCAGGATCGCGGCCATCACGGGGTCGTCGCGGAATGCGTGCGCGAGCACGGCCGCAGCGGCGGGGAGGTCGGCTTCGCGAGCGGGGGTGACGTGCAGTTCGGTCATCTCGACCTCCAATTGGTCCGAATGGATATATTCAGTATGCGAGACTCGACCGCCCCGATCGCTTGGAGAACGCCGTGAACACCGAGGCCCCCACTCGTGATTACCTTCCCCTCGAGGAGCGCCGAGAGCGCCTGCTCGACACCGCGCTCTCGGTCGTCGCCGATGCGGGGGCATCCGCGCTGAGCCTGCGACGGGTGGCCGAGCGCGCGGGCGTCGCCCACCGCGTGGTCACCTACGCCTTCGGGTCGAAGCAGGCCCTCGTCGAGGCCGTGCTCCACCGCGCGTCGCAACGCGCGCTCGACGCGGTCTGGGCCGACGACCTGCCGCTGGACGGGTTCGCCGAGGCCGTGCGCCTTTCGCTGCACGGCCTCGCTCGCGATCTCCGCCGCCACGAGAGCGAGTACCGCGTGGTGAGCGAGCTCACGGCATCCGCCCGCGCCCATCCCGAACTGCGCGCCGCGGCGCAGAGCGAGATCGAGGCGAGCGTGCGGGCCATCGCCCAGAGCATCGAGCGGTGGTCGGACGCGACCGGGCGCACCCTGAACACCCCCACGCCGATCGTCGCCGCCGCCCTCCGCGCGAGCGTCGACGGATTGGTCGAGTGGTGGTTGAGCAGTCACGACGAGCAGGCCCTCGACGACGTCGTCGACGTGCTGGCATCCGCCTTCGTCGGACGCGAGGCCGCTCAGGACCGACCGGACACCGCCGAGCGATGAGGGCGAGACATCACCGGGGGATTCACGACCTCTCGCGCCGACAGCGTTCGTCGATTGAGCACCCTGGCCGCTCCTGAGGCCGTCGTCCGGTGTGCGGCGGCAGGAGGATCGCGCCTCCCCGACGCTGAGCAGCCAGGGCGATAGCCTCTCGACGATCCCTCGAGCGGCCCGAGCATCGCCCCTCGACCGCGGCCGAGGGCATCGTGTCCGACACCAGAGGAGAACATCGTGACCACGCAGCCCGCACCCGCCGGAACCACCTACCCGGGCAAGACGCTCGGCATCATCGGCCTCATCGTCGCCTTCCCGTTCAACCTGATCGGCCTGATCATCTCGATCGTCGCTCTCGTGCAGTCGAAGAAGGCCGGGTACAAGAACACCCCCGCGCTGATCGGCATCATCGTCGGCGCCGTCCTTCTCGTGGTGGGCATCATCGTCGCCATCATCGTCATCAGCGTCTTCGCGGGCATCTTCGCCGCGTGCGGCGACCTGGGACCGGGGCAGCACTACGTCGACGGTGTGACGTACACCTGCTCCTGAACCACACTCGAGCACGCAGAGGGACCGGGCCGCACGGCTCGGTCCCTCTGCGTGTTCTGCGATCGCGTTCGAGACGGACGTCGGCGCGGATGACGTCGGAGCACCCGCGCCGGCGGTCACCTGCACCTGGATGACCGCCGAGCCGTCGGCCGGGGCGGCGCGGTCGGCACCCACCCGGCGGACACCACGAGCACCGCCGCCGCCGCGACGGGGATCACGGTGCCCGATGTGCCCGGCGTAGGCCGAAGCAAAGCGACCGGCGGCTGAGCGACAGATCGATCTCGAGGGGGACGCGGATACTCCCCGGGGCGGACGACCCCGAGGCCCCGGCTCGCTGGGATGGGAACATGACCTCCTCACCCGTGCTCACCGCCTCCGGCCTCGTCAAGCAGTACGGCGCGCTGCGCGCCCTCGACGGCGTCTCGCTCACGATCCGAGCCGGAGAGTCCGTCGCGGTGATGGGCGCCTCGGGCTCGGGCAAGACCACGTTGCTGCATTGCCTCGCCGCCGTCATCGCCCCCGACGCGGGCTCCATCGTGCTGAGCGCCCCCGGCGCCGCCCCGCGCGAGCTCGTCGGGCTGAGCGAGAGCGAGCGCGCCCGGGTGCGTCGCGAAGCGCTCGGCTTCGTCTTCCAGGAGCATCTGCTGCTGCCCGAGCTCACTGCCGTCGAGAACGCAGCGCTCCCCCTGCTGTTGAAGGGCCTTCGCCGACAGGATGCCGAGCGGCACGCCGCCGTCTGGCTCGCCGCCCTGGGTCTCGCGGGAATGGAGGGTCGGCGCATCGGCCAGCTCTCGGGCGGTCAGGCGCAGCGCGTCGCGATCGCCCGCGCCCAGGTGACCGGGGCTCCCGTCGTCTTCGCCGACGAGCCGACCGGCGCCCTCGACTCGGCGACCTCGTCGGAGGTGCTCGACGCCCTGCTGCTCGCCACGACCGGCCAGGGCCGCACGCTCGTCATGGTCACGCACGATGCCGACGTCGCCCGCCGCTGCTCGCGGATCGTGCGGGTGCGCGACGGACGCATCGTCGGGGATTCGGAGACGGATGCCACGGAAGCGCTGTCGCCCGCGAGTTCGGCGCCGCGATCCGCTGCGGCGTGGCCGGCCCCCGCGTCCGCCCCGGCCCCGGCCTCGACCTCAACCTCGACCCCGACCTCGACCTCGACCTCGACCTCGACCTCGACCTCGACGGAGGCGAACCGATGAGCAACGTCCTCCCCCTCGCCCGGCTGCTCTCGCGCCCCGCGCGCCAGGGCCGGGCGGCGATCGCCCTCCCGGTCGTCGCGTTCGCCGTCACCACCGCGCTGCTGCTCGTGGTCGCGGGCGGGGCGCGCATGTTCCTCGTGGACCCGCGAGCCGGGGCAGAGGGAGGGCTCTACGGCATCCTGGCCGTGCTCGCCCTGGTGCTGCTCGCCGTACCGCTCGTCACCCTCGGCGCGGCCGCCGCGCGCCTGACGAGCCGCCGCCGCAACGACCGCCTCGCAACCCTGCGCCTGCTCGGCGCGAGCACACGCGAGCTGTGGTCGCTGACCGTGCTCGAGGCGACCGCGATCGCGACCGCGGGAGCCCTCGCCGGAGTGCTGCTGTACGCCGCCCTCCTTCCCCTCGTCGGGCTGCTGCCGTTCTTCGGCGGGCCGGTCGGCGTCGGTGCCGTGGTCGT
Source organism: Microbacterium sp. SORGH_AS_0454 (assembly GCF_031453395.1). Lineage (NCBI taxonomy): Bacteria > Bacillati > Actinomycetota > Actinomycetes > Micrococcales > Microbacteriaceae > Microbacterium > Microbacterium sp. SORGH_AS_0454. The sequence continues at coordinate 1,232,831 of NZ_JAVIYS010000001.1, forward strand.
CGACCCGCCGTTGGGGGCCGGGGTGCTGGCATCCGTGGTGCTCATCGGCGCGGCGAGCGCGGCGGCGAGCCTGCGCGGCGTCGCCGTCACCCCGCTCGGCGTGCGCACACGCAGCGAGGCGCCGGCGAAGAAGACCACGGCGTTCGTCGTCGGGGCGGTGCTCATCGTGGGGGTCGTGGCACTCGTGGCGAACCTCGGCACTCTGGCACCGCTGCTGGGGCCGGCCGTGACCCTCGTCGTGCTGCTCGGCCTCTTCGCCGGGGCCCTCGCCCTGCTCAACCTCATCGGCGCCCCGATCGTCGCCGCCCGCGGGCGCGCGATGGCCCGTCGCGCCCGCTCCGCCGCCGAGCTCGTCGCCGGCCGAGAGCTCGCCGCCCACGCGGGCCCCGCCTGGCGCCGCGTGTCGGGCATGGCGCTCGTGTCGTTCATCGCGGTCGTCGCCGGGTGCGGTCTCGCGATCGCCGACGCCGCCGCCGCCGCCGAAGCAGGCCCCCTCATGGCCGACATCCGCACGGGCGTTCTCGTGACCCTCGGTATCGCCTTCGTCCTGCTCGCGTGCGCGGTGGGGGTGACGCAGGCGGCGTCGGTGCTCGAGGAGCGCGAGCTGATCGTGGGCCTGGATCGCCTCGGCATCCCGGATGCCGAGCTCCGCCGCGCCCGCCGCATCACCGTCATGGTGCCGCTGCGGTGGGCCGCCGTGGGAGGTGCGGTTCTCGGCCTGATGCTCGCGTTTCCCCTCGCCGGGATCAGCCTGATCGTCGCGCCGCTCTCGGTGCTCACGATCGCGCTGACCTTCGCCGCGGGCTTCGCGCTGGTGGCCGCGGCACTGGCGTCGACGCGGCCGATCGTCACCGGCATCCGCCGCGGCGCCCTCTGACCCGCGGGACCGTCGCACGGCGCCCGTCGAGTGTTGAGTGTCCAAAACACCCGGGCGATTCCGCAAAACGTCCGGGTTTCTTGGACACTCAACGCCCATGCCCACGCCCACGCCCACGCCCACGCCCCCACGCCCCCACGCCCCCACGCCCCCACGCCCCCACGCCCCCACTTGAGTGTCCAAAACACCCGGACGATTCCGCAAAACGTCCGGGTTTCTTGGACACTCAACGCCCACGCCCACGCCCCCTCCGCGCCGGGAGGGCGGCTCCCGGGTGCTACCGTGCCGGGGTGATCCCGGATGCCACTCCCCCGCGCCGTATCCACGTTTCGGCCGCGGTCATCACCGACGCCGAGGGGCGCCTGCTGCTCGTTCGCAAGGCCGGCACGACGGCGTTCATGCAGCCCGGCGGCAAGCCCGAGGTCGGCGAGACGCCCGCCGAGACGCTCGCGCGCGAACTGGCCGAAGAGGTCGGCCTGCGCGTCGACCCCGCGTTGCTCGAACCCCTCGGCTCCTACGCCGCGAGCGCGGCGAACGAACCAGGCTTCGAGGTCGTGGCCGAGGTCTTCCGCGTCGACATCGGCGACCAGGAGCCGACCCCGGATGCCGAGATCGCCGAGCTCCGCTGGGTCACCGCGGCCACGGCATCCGGTCTCGAGATCGCCCCTCTCGCGCGCGAGTACTTCCTGCCCGCCTGAGGCCCTCGCGACCCGAACGCGCGTTGAGTGTCCAAAACACCCGGACGGATTCGAAAATCGTCCGGGTGTTTTGGACACTCAACAGGGCCGGACCGGGCCGGGCCGGGCCGGGCCGGACCGGGCGCGGCACCGGAGCGGGCGCCGGGCACGCCCCGCGCCCACCCCGCGGCGCCTTACCAGCTGCCCTTGTTGTAGTCCTTCAGGAAGATCCCGAACAGGTCCTCGCCGGCCTCGCCGCGCACGATCGGGTCGTACACGCGCGCCGCGCCGTCGACGAGGTCGAGCGGGGCGTGGAAACCCTCCTCGGCGAGGCGCACCTTGGTGAAGTGCGGGCGCTCGTCGGTGATCCAGCCGGTGTCGACCGCGGTCATCAGGATGCCGTCCGACTCGAACATCTCGCGCGCGCTCGTGCGCGTCAGCATGTTCAGTGCGGCCTTGGCCATGTTCGTGTGCGGGTGGCCGGGGCCCTTGTACCCGCGACCGAAGACGCCCTCCATCGCCGAGACGTTGACGATGTACTTGCGCCGCGCCGAAGACGCCGCCATCGCGGGGCGCAGTCTGCTGACGAGCAGGAACGGCGCGGTCATGTTGGCCAGCTGCACCTCGAGCATCTCGAGGGGCTCGACCTGGTCGACGTGCTGCGTCCAGCTGTTGATGCGGTCCTCGTCGGGCACGAGCCCGCCCGCGTCGATCGCCGTACCGGCGGCCAGACGCTCGAGCGACGACGACCCCGCCGCCATCGCCTCGGCGGTCAGCTCGTCCGCGGTGCGCGCGGCCGACGCGAGGATCGGGTGCGCCGACACCGACTGCGCGAGCGCGAGCGGGTGGGCGTCGTTCGTGTGGCCGAACGTGACGAGCTCGGGCAGCGGACCGTCCGGGAGCGGTGCGAGTTCGGCATCCACCAGGGGTTTGTAGGCCCCCGGAGAACGCCGAACCGTTTGAGCTGCGTTGTTGATGAGGATGTCGAGAGGACCCTCGGATGCCACGGACTCCGCCAACCCGATCACCTGGGCGGGGTCGCGCAGGTCGATGCCGACGACCTTGAGCCGGTGGATCCATTCGGCGCTGTCGGGCAGCGACGAGAAGCGGCGCACCGCGTCGCGCGGGAAGCGCGTGGTGATGGTCGTGTGGGCGCCGTCGCGCAGCAGCCGCAGCGCGATGTACATGCCGATCTTCGCGCGGCCGCCGGTGAGCAGGGCCCGCTTGCCGGTGAGGTCGGTGCGGGCGTCGCGCTTGGCATGGCTCATGGCCGCGCAGTCGGGGCAGAGCTGGTGGTAGAACGCGTCGACGAGGGTGTAATCCTGCTTGCAGATGTAGCAGGCGCGGGCCTTGATGAGTTCTCCGGCGAAGGGCATGGACGTGCGAGCGGCCAGCGGGATGCCGCGCGTCTCGTCGTCGATGCGGTCGGCGGCGCCCGTGGCGGTCGCGGCCACGACCGCGCGGTCGGCCTCGGCGATGCGCTGACGCTTCTCTTTGCGCGACTGGCGCTTGACGTCCTTGTAGAGCTTGCCGGTCTGGCGCCGCAGGGCGATGTACGCGGGATCCTCGGGGTCGAGCGAGGACGCGGCGTCGATGACGCGCAGCGCGATCTCGAGCTCGGTCGGATCGATGGATACCGCCCGCGCGGCATCGCGGTCGGGGTTCAGCTGTGTTTCGGGCACAGGGAAGTGTACCGAGGCGAATCTGGACGATCGGTGGGCCGGGCGTGTCGCGGCCCGGACCGCCGCGTCACGAGAACAGGGGATGCCACCAGAACAGGACGATTCGCCGCGAAACGGCCTGTTCTCAGCGAATCCCCTGTTCTCGACCCAGGCCCTCGGGAGCGGTCGGGCGCCGCCTCAGCGCTGCCCGGACTCGACCCAGCGGGTGTGCGCCTTCAGCGCGTGTAGCACCGCGAGACGCACGGCGACGTACAGCACCGCGCCGATCGCGACCAGGGCCACGCCCCAGGTGAGCAGGAGGATCAACATGTGCGCCCCGAACATCCCGCGAGCCTAGCGGGAGGCGGGGGAAGCGGCAGTCGACGCGCGCGCCTCTCCCCCGACCGCAGCGCCCGTGCCCTCCGACACGTGCCGCGACCGGTCGTACCGCAGCAGCCACTTCTGCGCCGGGATCTCGACCGCCCGGTGCAGCACCCACGCGATCGCCAGCGCGATCGCGAAAGCGGCGAGCGCGAGCAGAAGCGCGTGCCGCCAGGGCAGCTGGGGGTGACCGTCGGGCCACGACGACGACACCGACGCGATCACGAGCAGGTGCACGAGGTAGAACGCGAACGACACCCGACCGAGTTCCTGCCACAGCGGACGCGCGAGGAACGTCGACCGCCCGTGCGCGTCGGCGGCGGCGAGAGAGGCCACCAGCAGAGCGAACGACCCGACGGTCGCGGCCAGGCCGGGGTGGATGTCGGTGCCGGGGATCGGGGGCGCCTCCGACAGGGCGTAGCCCACGACGGCGAGCGGGACCGTGTAGCGCAGCTTCAGCGGCATCCATGCCCCGCTCTTGAGCACCAGCGCGAGGGTGACGCCCAGCACGAACTCGGGCAGGCGCAGGAGGGGAGTGGATGCCGCCGCCATCGGCACCGGAGACACCGCGGCAATCTGCGGGGCCAGGGCGACGAGCACGAGGGATGCCACGACCACGACGACCCGCGCGCGGCTCGACAGGCGCACGAGGGGGCGGATGAGGAACGGGAAGCTCAGGTAGAAGAAGGCCTCGCACACGAGCGACCAGCTCGCGGGGTTGCCGGCCTGCCACCAGTCGGGCACCCAGCCGTTGACGAGGAAGACGTTCGCGACGAGCGGCGCTGCGCCGTCGGTGCGGATCTCGGGCACGAGGGTCGAGGCCGCGATCACGGCGAGGATCACGCCGACGACGTGCAGGGGGTAGATGCGCGCGAAGCGGTGCCAGTAGAACGATCCGGCGCTCTGCTGCGGCTTGTAGCCCCACGCGAGCACGAAGCCCGAGAGGATGAAGAAGAGGGTGACGCCGGTCTTTCCGGCCTCGAAGAGGAACGCCCAGACCGTTCCCGCCGTCCCACCGAAGTACTCCACCGCCATGAGGTGGTGGCCGAAGATCAGCATGGCCGTGGCCCAGCGGAGCCCCGTGAGCGACGGCAGGTGGCGAGCGGGGTTCGCGGGACGGGATGCCGTAGGGGTGACGAGGGGTGCGGGTGCCGTCATCGTGCTGATGGTCATCGCCTCCGTGTCGTCGCTCGCGCCGGCGATCAGCGACCCGTGCGGGCGCACGAGTCCACACCGACTCCCGAGAAGTTACCCGTCCAGTTTCAACATCGGCTGAAAAGTCCGGGGCTTGACGGAGGCGCCGACGACCGTTGAGGCGACGGCCCCGCGACCGCACGCCGGCACCGTTTTCCGCGCCGCCGGCGCACGCCGCGATCTCGCCCGATGACACATCGCCGGACGCGAGAGTCGACGATCCGCAGCCGTCCGCGATCCCCGAGCGCCGCGAAAGCGTCGATCCGTCGCTGAAGGTCGTCCATTATGCACCCCGAGAATGCGCCGCGCCATCGGTCGCGGGGAAAACCGCTCGCTCAGTAGCGTGTGAGCGATCGGCACCGGTGAAGGTCCGCCTCATCGGTCGCCGCCCCGAGACGAGCACAGCAACGAGGGAGTTCCCATGGGCATCGGCAGCGGCATCGCCCTCTTCGTGATCGGCGCCATCCTGGCCTTCGCGGTCAATCTCGACCTCGGCGGCGTGGCGAACCTCCAGACCATCGGGTACATCCTCATGGCGGCGGGCGTGGTGGTCTTCCTGATCAGCCTGGTCCTGGTGTTCCGCCGTCGCTCCACCGAGTCGGTGAGCCGCTCGACGATCGATCCCGCCAGCGGCCAGCGCGTCACCACCCGTCGCACCAGCGACAACGGCGACCCTCTCGTGTGACGACACTGTCTGAATTCCCCCCTCACCACGATCGACCCCCGGACGAGCACGCCATGGGCAGCGAGACGTCCACGTTGCCGTCGCTCGACGGCGCGTTCGGTGGGCGATACCGCCTGATCGAACGCCTTGGCGCCGACCGCGAGGAAACGGTCTACCGGGCTCGCGACGACGTGCTCGCGCGCGACGTCGCGGTGAAGGTCTTCCCGCTCGACCCGGACGAGCCCTCCCACCCCCGGCATCGGCTCGCGGCCGCGCGCATTCTCACGGCCCTCGATCACCCGTCGCTGGTGACGCTCTACGACGCGCACCTCACCGGCGAGGGACACGGGCTCCTCGTCATGGAGTTCATCCCCGGACCCACGCTTCGCCAGCACCTCGACGATCACGGCTCGCTCGCCCCCGACTTCGCAGCGGGCCTTCTGCGTGACGTCGCCGAGGGCCTCGCCGCCATCCACGAGGTCGGTATCGTGCACCAGCACCTCGAATCGTCGAACGTCCTGCTCCGTCCCGAGCGTGCCGCGTCACGCCCGTTCACCGCCGTCCTCGGCGATTTCGGGGTCACTCAGGTGCTCGGCGCCCGCCCCGCCTCCACACGGACGCAGCCGGATGCCGCGTATCTCCCGCCCGAGCGGCTGCACGGCGAGCCGGCGACACCGGCATCCGACATCTACGCCCTGGGTCTGCTCGCGGAGGAGATGCTCACGGCCGACGGCCCGCTCAGTGGCGGGGCGATGCAGGAGCTCGTGCTGGGGCCCCTCGACTACGACCCCGAAGTCCCGAAGCGCTTCGGCTACGGCTGGGAGGTGCTGCTCACCGCCATGACCGCCCCCGACCCCGAGGGGCGTCCGACCGCGAGCGAGGTGGCCGACCTCGCGGCCGAGCTGTGCAGCGGCCCCGCGCCCGTGGAAAGCGCCGTCGCCCCCGCGGACCTCGAACCCATGACCGCTCTGGCCGCCGTCCATCAGACCCGGGAGACGTCCGCGCGACGACGCCGACCGCCGCTGTGGGCGTGGGTCACGCACTACCACTGAGCTCGAGGCTCACTCCTCGACCGGAAGCGCGCGCTGAGCCACGAGACGGCGGGCCTCGACGGCGGCGGCGGCGAAGTCGGCATCCGGGTCGTCCATGATGATCTCCGTCGCCCGGGCGTGCGCGCTGACGACGTCGTACGGCGAGGCCGCGGCGCGTTGCACGGCGGGCTCGGCACGAAAGCCGATCGCGGCGAAGGCCCGACTCAGGCTCCGCTGCGTGTCGTGATCACCCCTGCCGAACTGGGTCGAGAGTTCGTCGGCGAGACTCTCGTGCTGGTCGTCGGGAACGAGACCGGATGCCGTCCGCCAGGCCGCCCGAGCCACCTCGGGGTGCCTGTCGCGCAGGACCGCGGGCGTGATCACCGTGAACGCGACGGGGTCGCCGATCTTCGACAGCGTGTGCAGGGCCTGGCTCCGCGCCTGCGGGATCTCGGACCCCACCTCGGGAAGCAGCGCCGGAACCGTGCGCGCGGGGTCGTGACGCGTGAGCGCCCACGTCAGCATGTCGCGTACGAAGAAGTCGGTCTCGACCGCGCACCGCGCGACCAGGACGTCGACGTAGCGATCGTCCGGCCGCGTCCCCGCGGCGAGCGCGGCCTGAAGCCGTGCCGATGCGTCGGAGTGTTCGAGGGCCGTGCGCAGCCGGTCGGCGGGTGTGGGGTCGGTCATCGCGATCCCTCCTTCGGATCCAGCGTGTCACGCTGCGGGGCGGGTGGGGCCTTTCTGCGCGTTCCGCGCCTTCGCGGGCGACGGCTACGCGTCGCGCGCAGCGGTGGAGAACCTCGACGCCGCCCGGGTCGCCCTGATCACGGGCGCCCGGGCGAACATGTCGAAGTACTCCGTTACGTAGATGCTGGCCCCGGGAAGCGTTGGGAGAGCCAACGGCTCGGGAAGCAGCATGCGCGCCGGTTCGCCGTTCGTGACGTAGTCCACGCGCAGGGTCTGGCGCCGACCGGGCACCGACGCGCCAGGCAGCATTCGGTCTCTCTGCGGCAGCGTCGAGCAGTGCGACATCCGATCGTTACCCAGCGGATCGATTAGGAACGAATCGGGTCAGATATGGTCTTCGGTGTACTGATGCCCCGCGCGTCATCCCGTCTGCCCAACTCAGGAGAACCGCTATGCGCTCGCCCTCGTCAACATTCGCTCGTCGTGTCGTCGCGGGAGGTGTGGGCCTTGTCATGACCGCGGCGATGACCTTCGCCGGGGCGGTCACCGCGCAAGCGTCCGACACCTCATGCGACTCGGGTGTGTGCACGGTGACATTCGGCTACACCGGCTCCCCCGAATCCTGGACGGTGCCCGAGGGCGTCACCAGCGTCACGGCGACCGTGGCGGCCGGTTCAGGTGGACATGCAAAATTCGGAGATTTTCCCCTCGGGGCGGGCGAAGGGGGTCTGGGTGGCGTGGTGAAAGCGACGCTTCCCGTTATTGCCGGTGAGGATCTGGTCGCTACCGTGGGTGGCGCAGGCAAACCTGGCGTCGCCGACTACCAGGCGTCGGCCGCAAGGGGCGGCTATGGCGGCGGCGGATCAGCCGGCACGAAGAACTATTACGGTTCATACGGCAGCGGTGCAGGCGGCGGCGGAAGCTTCCTTGCCGGTGCCGGGTCGCTGCTCCTCGCGGCCGGCGGCGGCGGCGGGACCGGCGTTGCGCTCGTAGAGTCCGGGGGCAACACCATCGCCTACGCCGTGCCCGGCGGCCACGGCGGCTCCGCCGGCGCCGGTTCGTCCGGAAGCGACAGCAACACTACTTACGCATCCGGCCTCTCCGGAAAGGGGGCGACGGCCTCTGGCCCCGGCGCCGGCGGCTATAACTCGGTCGCGTATGTGGGCTCTTCCGGGAGCACGGCTGCCGCCTCCGGCGGGTCCTCTTTCGGGGTTGGCGGCGCCGGAGCGAACAACCCCAGCGGTCAAGGCCAATCCCTGACCGGCGCGGGCGGCGGCGGCGGCTATTACGGTGGCGGCGGCGGCGGAACCGATCCCTACTCGAGCATCGCCGGCGCGGGTGGTGGCGGGTCCGGGTTCGTCGCTGAGTCGGCGACGAATGTCAGCGCCCCATACAGCAACGCAGGCAACGGGAAGATCGTGATCACCTACACAGACCCGAAGGTCGCCACCACGACCGACCTGAAGGTCAGCGACAACCCGAACGACGCAATACCGACGGAGCTGACGGCAACCGTTTCCCCCGCCGCAGCGACCGGGACCGTGACCTTCAAAGACGGCAGCACCGAGCTGGGCTCGGCCACCCTCACCAGCGGGACCGCGACGCTGTCAAAGGTTCTCTCCGCCGGCACCCACACGATCACCGCCTCGTACACGGGCGACTCCTCCTACGGCCCCTCCACCGCGGATACCACCGTCACGGTGGCCACCTCCACGACCCCTTCGTTCAGTATCGACTCCTCCAGTAATGCCCCGGTCACCAAACGCGTCGTCGCCGGTGAGGCGTTCTCTTTCAGCGACCTGAAAGCAACCGGCACCCCCGCCCCCACCTACAGCATCGAAAACGACGACACCGACAGCACCGTCCTGCCCGACGGCGTCACCTTCACCAACGGCATCCTCGCCGGGTCCTCCACCCGCGCCGGCACCTGGAAGGTCAAGATCACCGCGACCAACAGCGTCGGCACCGCCACCGAGTACGTGAAGCTCACCATCGCCCCCGGCACCGCCACCGCTCTTGAAGCCCTCGTGTCTCCCGGCGACAGCAGCAGCACCACGCGGTGGGCCGTCGCCCCGGACGGGACCGTCGCCACGACGATCACCGCCAACCAGGGCGACTCGATCGTGTTCGACACGATGCCCGTCGACCAGTACGGCAACCCCACCACCCGAGGAAACGTTCAACCGGTGACCACCTCCAGCGTCGACACCGACACCATCACCTACGACCCGACCACGAACCTCACCACCGTGACGTTCAACCACGCCAGCCCGCACACCATCACCTTCAAGGTCGGGAACCTCACCAACTCCTTCACCGTCCAGGTCACCCCCACCGCCAGTGCAGGAACCGGCAACAGCAACAGCACCGCTGGAGCCGCATCCACCTCGAGCCACCTCGCCACGACGGGATCAGCTCCCTTCGCCCCCCTCGGGTTGGCACTCGGCATCCTCGCCGCCGGAATCGCGGTGACCCTGGTTCGCCGATACCGCACGACACGACGGTCGAGCTGACCGCCACAACGGAACGATCCAGGAGCCACTGCCCCCGCGGCAGTGGCTCCTGGCGTTCATGCGCGGAGCCGTCGCGCCTCCTCACGCTTGTTTCTAAAGTGGATGCCATGCGACGAACGCCGACGAAGGTCTCGGGGCTTGCTCTCGTCACGACCGCCCTCGTGCTGCTCAGTGCCTGCGCGCCGACGGCCGACCCCGGGGCGGCATCCGCCACCCCGACCGCGATCGGGTCGCAGACACCCACCGGCGCGACGGCCGTGTCGTCGCCGGAGGAATGCGACGACGTCGACCTCATCGCCGACGCGAAGGTCACGGGCGAGGCTCTCGCCGCCTGCGTGATCGCGTTCTCGCGGGCCGCCGGCAGCGGGCACCTGCACCTGCAGTCGGCAGATCTCACCGGGGAGGCCGACTTCCTCTTCGGCGACGCCCCGGCCACCTCGGGATCCTTCACCGGCTCCAACGGCACGCACGACTTCGTGCTCACGCCGACCGAAGCGTGGGTCAGCTTCGACGGCGCATGGGTGCGTGCCGACAAGACCAGCAGCGACTACCGCGCGGTGATCGCCGCCACGGTGGGTCAGGCGTATCGGGCCTTCGCCGACCCCTCGGCCGCCGCTGCGCTCCTCGCGGCGGCCCCAGGGTGGACCGTGCAGCCCGATCAAGACACCGTGTCGCTGCCCGACGGTACCGATGTGCGGGCGTGGAGGGTGCACGCCGACGGCTCCTTCTCGGCATTCGGGGTCGAGGTGACAGACATGACGGTGTGGCTGGGCCAAGGCCACCGCGTCGTGGCCATTCAACAGACGGGGGCGTTCGGCGGCATCGAAACCACCACGATGCAGCAGTTCACCGCGTGGGGCGAGCCGGTGAGGATCGAGGTTCCGAAGGGCTGAATGACAGGCCTGCGGAGGCACCCTGAGGTGAGCGGTTGTCGTCGAGCATCAGGCGGCGCGCACGACAGACACGAATTGTTCTGAGCCCTGGTCCACTCCGAACCCGCAGGACCGCCTCCTCCGTCATCGGCGAGCGCCGCTGTGGCCGCGCGTCGGCGTTGAGACCACCCCGGGCGTGCGCAGCTGCCCGGCGGGTGGAATCCATCATGGCCGCCTGCTTCGCACCTAACGTGTCGCGGTGCGAGGCAGGGTGAGCCGGTCCTCGGATATCTCCTGCCCACTATACGGTACATTTAGGTTTGAAACGGACTGAAACGGTTCGAATATGACGCGCGCGTGGCGACTCTGCGCGCGCCACGTTCAAGGAGAGGGAAATATGTCGCCCGTACGAAAAGCCACGTTCCGAGGGGTGGTGCGCTTGTCGGCCATCGCGGCCATCGTGGCTCTCGCCCTGGGCGCGACCTCACCCCAGGCCACGGCGGCGTATTTCACCGCGGGGAAGGCCGTGACGGGTAACTCGCTCACGGCAGCAACCCTCGAAGCTCCGGCAAACTTCCGCGACGACTGGTCCAGCGCGGCGGGCCACCAGCTTTCGTGGGCCGATGTCTACGGTCAGACCTGGGCAGCGGACAACCAGGTCACCACGGGAGTGACGTACCGCGTGACCAGGCACGTCGGGTCTTACGCCGCGCGCGACATCTACTCCGGCACAGGTCGGTCGTATACCGATTTGGATCCGAGGCCGTCGCATGTGCGATACGTATCTGTCGCCGCCGGCCAGCAGCACACGCTCGCTATCGACGAGAACGGCGCCATCTGGGCATGGGGTTCGGGGGGTCAAGGTGCGCTTGGAAACAACTCCACCGCAAACTCCTCCTCTCCCGTCAAGGTGATCCTCCCTGCAGGGAGAACGGCCAAGCAGATAGCGGCAGGAACTTGGTGGTCGGCCACACTCCTAGACGACGGGACCGTTTGGACCTGGGGTGCGAATGAGTCCGGTCAGTTAGGGATAGGGAACACGCAGGATCAGCTGCTCCCACAGCGAGTGTCATTCCCTAGCGGCGTCTCGATTCGCTCCCTCGCGAGCGTGTCGGGGTATACGGCATCAATGGGCGTCGTCGATACCTACGGGACGATGTGGATATGGGGAAACAACGTGACGGGCACGCTCGGCAACGGTTCCTTCACGAATAGCTCCGTCCCGATCCTCGTTCGCGACCTGCGAGTATCTTCGCTCGCGATACAGGGAGGGAATGCTATGGCAACCGGCCTGGACGGCCGTGTTTGGGCCTGGGGGCGGAATCGTTATGGCGCTGTGGGAAACCACAGCAACGTCGATCAGCCGACGCCCTACCATGTCGCGATCCCGAACGCTTCTCCCATTACCCAGGTCATGCCAGCCGCCTTCGGGGCCTCGTTCGTTCTGGAACAGAATGGCACCTTGTGGGCCTGGGGAACCGTAAAGGTGGACGGACACGAATGGCCCGGGGATCCCATCCAGGTACCGAAACCCTATCTGGATTCAGGTTCCCGAATCACGCAGGTGGCCGTGAACTACTACGGCCAGGTCGAAGCCCGCCTGGGTGATGGTCGGATGCTGCGACGAGGCAGCGACGCGAACGGATGGCTGTGGCTCGAGTTCGACAACACCCTGCGGGACACCTCGGTGACGGCGGTCGCAGTCGGAGGAACCTATACCTTCGCCTTGACGACGGAGTCGACCGGTAGCCGATTGTGGCAGTGGGCACCGGACGACGTACAACAGGTCTGGTCCCCGACGACCTGCCCCTACTCGACCCGAGCATCGGGTTCGTCTTGCGTATGGGACGGCGAACTGCTGTACACGCTCGATTACACCTACCAGAACTGGCGATCTGACTACAGCGTGGCGAACTACTGACCCGTGGACCGCGACCGTCCGCCTGATCGGCCCGGGCACCCGTGGACCTACGTCACACCCAGCATGCCCCCGTGCACGGGCGGCGAGGCACGGCCACCTCGCGGCGCACGAAGAACGGACCACCGGTGTTCCCGATCCGTCAGCTCGTGCGCGCGCTCAGCCGCCGTCGGCGATGCGTGACACGGTGCTCCAGAACATCTCACGCTCGGCAGGGGGGATCCGGTCGAAGAGCAGCCGTCGCACGGCGGTGGCGTGAGCACGGCGAGCCACGACGACGATGGCTCGGCCGTCCTCGGTGGCTGCGATCCAGCGCTCGGCACCGTTCTGTCGCCGACTGATGAGCCCGCGGCCTTCCATCCGACTCAGATGACGAGAGAGACGGCTACGCTCCCAGTCGAGTTGGTCGGCGAGATGCTGCTGGCGCAGCGAACCGCCCCCCTCTTCGACGAGTCGCGTGAGCACCGAGAAGTCCGACGCCGAGATCCCGGCGGAGTCTGCGATGGACTCCCCGACACCCGCCATGACTGCCTCTGCGGCTCGCTTCCAGGCGGTCCACCTCTTGCCCTCGTCGACGGTGAAGGTGTCAGGCATGACATCAGGATAAGGGCTTGCGTGTTGACATGTAAACGCGTTCCGTTCACCATGTTGTCATGTCAACACATCAGACAGTACTCATCACCGGCGGCTCCGCCGGCATCGGCCTCGCGCTCGCCCGGCGTTACCACCGGCGAGGAGACATCGTCGTGGTCACCGGCCGCTCCGTCTCGCGCCTCGACCGTTTACGGGTAGAGCTTCCCGGTGCCGTGACCTTCGCGGGCGACCTTTCGCGTCCGTCTGATCGCGAGGAACTCGCAGAGTCGATCGCGACCGATCACCCGAGTCTCGACGTGCTGATCAACAACGCGGGGATTCAGCGGCGGATCGGAATCGCCGATGACGATTCCCCGTGGTCGGAGAGGCAGGCGGAGATAGACATCCTCTTGGGAGCCCCCATCCACCTGACAACCTTGCTCACCCCACTCTTGCTGGAACGACCGGACGGTGCCCAGATCGTGAATGTGACGTCGGGTGGCGCTTTCATCCCGCAGCCGTTCGCCCCCACATACAGTGCCGCGAAAGCAGCCCTGCACAGCTACACCATGACTCTTCGGCATTCCCTCACGTCGACCTCCGTCTGCGTGACCGAGCTGATTCCCCCCGCGGTAGCGACGGGGCTCGCGGGCCCCGGCCTGTCCCACGGTGCCGACGTCGATTCCTTCGTGGATGCCGCGTTCGAGGGCATCACCGCGCGCCGAGAGGAAGTGGGTTTCGGACCGACGGCATCGGAGGAGTTCGGGCAGCGTCTGGCCGATGAGCGCGCACGCTTCGACGCCGCCTCCACCCGGTTCGCGGTGGCGACCTTCTAGAGGGCGCACCCGGTCGGTTTCGCGATTGGAGGGAGAAGGCGATCGGTCGGCGTCGTCAGCTCGTCAGTCCGGCGGGATCCGGGGCCTCCTCTCGGGGCTCCGGCACGATGCGCAGGCCCGCGGGGCTGCTCGCCGTGTACATCGGCGCCTCGAGCCACGTGCGATTGATGACCGGGGCTTTGTTGCCGCCGAACTTGAACACGAGCGTTGCGCCCGGGTGCACCCCCACCGACGAGCGTCCGCCGCCGACGGACTGATCTTCCTTCCATGAGAAGTAGAAGGGCTCTCCGCAGCGGAGTTTGTTGCCGATCACAATCTGGAGGTGAGCGAGGAGCCGGTCGTCGACGCAGCCCCGGACCTGCGTGCGCCCGCGCAACACCGCTCGCTTGCGCAGCCCCAGGAGGACGACGCGCGCTAAGCCGTCCGTAGCGCCGAACGAGCAGCCTCGGGGCCGAAAACGGCATCCAAGAACAGTCGCGCAGCTCCGAGGATGCCGCCCGTGCGCGGGTGGCGAGGCACGGCCACCTCGAGGTTCTCCGTCGCCATCGGCAGACAATCGGCCCACAGTTTCGACTTGATCGCGGCGATGAAGACGTCCGACGCACTGAGCGAGCCACCGACGACGAGCCGGTCGGGGGTGAAGAAGTTGACGATCGTGGCGAGGACGCCGCCGGTCATGCTGCCCGCCTCACGCAGAAGGCCGGTGGCGAGAGCGTCGCCGTTGCGCGCCAGGTCGATGACGGTCTCGACGTCGGAGACGTCCCGGCCGGCCTCCTGGGCCGCGCGGGTGAGAGCCGACCCGCTCGCCACCGCGTCCAGGCAGCCGACGCGCCCGCACGAGCAGGGCACGGGGGTCGCTCCAGGCACGGTGACGTGGCTGATGTCACCGGCAGCACCGCTCCGACCCGTGTAGAGCTGGCCTCCGGCGACGACGCCCGAACCGATGCCCGACCCGGCCTTGATGAAAACCTGATTGCGAGCGTCAGGGTTGCCCCCGACGAGTTCGCCGACGGCCATGCAGTTGGCGTCGTTGCTCGCGAGGGCCGGCACTCCGAGGATGTCGGAGAGAAGAAGGGCGACGTCGACGTCGTGCCACCCGGGCATGCGCGAAGGGGCGACGAGACGACCGGTCTCCGCCGACACCGGCCCCGGCAGCGCGATCGCCGCACCCGTCACCGTCGGGCCGCCGTTCGCCTCGGCCAGCGCGTCGAGTTCTCTCGCGACGCGGCGGAGAACGGCATCCGGACCCTCCGCCAGATCCAGCACGAGGTGCCGGTGGGCGAGGGAGATGCCGGCGTAGTCCACCAGCCCGATCGTGCTGCGCTCGACGCCGAGATCGATGCTGGCGACCGCCCCGAGGTCGCCGCGGATGGCGAGACGACGGGGTCGGCGACCGCCTCGCGAATCGTCGGTGCCGTCTTCGACGATGACACCGGACGCGATCAGCGGATCCACGCGTGCCGTGACGGTCGAGGGCGACAGCCCCGTGTGCGCGGCGAGCTCAGCGCGCGATCGTGCGGCGCCCGTGCGCAACGGCGTCAGCACCGCGAGGGTCTGCGAGCTGAAGGACGGCAGGGCGACGGATTGAGGCTGCACCCCTCCAGCTTAGTCCAAAGTTGGAGTATCTGTCTCGAATTATCTCTGTAACATGGCGTTGTTAGTTTGATTTCACCAACGACGCGGAAATCTCCTCCCGCGTCGGCTGTACCCGACATCGCGGCGAGTCCGCGGGAAGGATCTGCGCCCGTGTCGACGCCCGCATCACCCTCCGCCCCGGCGGCGGCGCCCCTCGTGGCGGTCCGCGAGGTGCAGAAGCACTTCGGTGACCACCACGTGCTCAAGGACATCGATCTCGACGTCGCCCGCGGCGAAGTCGTCGTGATCGTCGGCCCGTCGGGCTCGGGCAAGTCGACCCTCTGCCGGTGCTTGAACCGCCTCGAGACCATCACTTCGGGCACCATCACGATCGACGGCGTGCCCCTGCCGAGCGAAGGCCGCGGTCTCGCCGACCTTCGCGCCGAGGTGGGCATGGTCTTCCAGTCGTTCAACCTGTTCGCGCACCGCACGGTGCTCGACAACGTCGCCCTGGCCCCGCGCATCGTGTCGAAGGTGCCGCTGAAGAAGGCACGCGAAGAGGGTCTCGCCCTGCTCGATCGCGTGGGCATCGCCGACAAGGCCGACCGCTTTCCCGGCGAGCTCAGCGGCGGTCAGCAGCAGCGCGCCGCGATCGCCCGCGCGCTGGCGATGAAGCCCAAGCTCATGCTGTTCGACGAGCCGACCTCGGCCCTCGACCCCGAGATGGTCAGCGAAGTGCTCGACGTGATCACCTCGCTCGCCGAAGAAGGAATGACGATGGTCGTCGTCACGCACGAGATGGGTTTCGCCCGGCGTGCCGCCGACCGCGTCATCTTCATGGACGACGGCCGCATCGTCGAAGACACCACCCCCGAGCGCTTCTTCACCCGCGCCGAGAGCGACCGCGCGCGGGCGTTCCTGTCGAAGATCCTCGCCCACTGACATCCTCCCCGCCCCCGACGCGGCTCGCGCCGCACGCACCAGCAACCGAAAGGCAGTACCCGTGATCTCCTCTCGCTCGATCCTTCGCCGAGGCCTCGTCCTCTTGGCGTCCGCGGCCACGGTCGCGTCTCTCGCCGCGTGCTCGTCCGGCACCGCGGCCGTCCCCGGGTCCGACCCCAGCGCCTCGGCCAAGGCCAGCAGCCTCGAAGAGGTCTACGCCAACGCCCCCGTCGCCGACGCCGCGGCCCTCATCCCGGACTCGACGATGGCCAAGATCAAGGCGCGCGGCAAGCTCATCGTCGCGGAGGCCCTCGACGCTCCCCTGCTGTCGCAGCAGGACCCCACCAACCCCGAAGACGTCCAGGGCTTCGACGCCGACCTCGCGAAGATGCTGGCCATCTACATCCTGGGCGAGCCCAACGTCGAGATCGTCCCGCCGGCATCCGAGACGCGTGAGGCCCTCCTCGCCAACGGCACCGTCGACGTCGTCTTCAACACGTACACGATCACCGAGAAGCGCGCCGAGCAGGTCGACTTCGCGGGCCCGTACCTCGAGTCGGGTCTGGCCGTCGCCGTCCGCAGCGACAACACCGACATCAACGGCATCGACGACCTGGGCGGCAAGACCGTCATCGTCGGCGCCAACACCCCGGCCGTCACGGCCGTGCCCGAGAAGCAGCCCACCGCGACCATCGTGAGCTTCGCCACCGACCCGCAGGCCCTCCAGGCCCTGACCCAGGGCCGCGGCGACGCGTACGTGCAGGACTTCACCCTGCTCGCGAGCCACGCCATCGACGACAAGAGCATCAAGGTCGTCGGCCAGCCCTTCACCAGCGAGGCGTACGGCATCGGCCTGAAGAAGGACGACGCGCAGTTCAAGTCGTTCATCAACGACTGGCTGAAGAAGATCCAGGACGACGGCTCCTGGGCCAAGATCTGGGACGCCACCCTGGGCTCGGCCGTCGAGACGAGCGCTCCGACTCCCCCCGCGATCGGCAGCGTTCCCGGCTCCTGAGCCACCGACCGACCGGCGCCCGTTCCGCACATGACGGGCGCCGGTCTCCCTCTTCCCTCCCGCTCTCCTGAGGACCCCATGGACTTCTTCGCCTCGAGCGCCGGACCGATCGCGCAAGCGCTCGGAACGACGATCCTGCTCGCCGTCTCGGCCGGCATCGGGTCGATCGTGCTGGGCACGCTCGTCACCGCCGCGCGCATCAGCCCCGTGCCGGTGCTGCGCTGGGCCGCCTTCGCCTACGTGCAGTTCTTCGTCAACGTGCCTCTTCTGGTGCTGCTGGTGCTGGCGGTCTTCGCCTTGCCGGATGCCGGATTCCTCCTGCCCCTGACCCCGACGGCCATCATCGTGCTCACTCTCTACGAAGCGGCGTATGTCGCCGAGGCCGTGCGAAGCGGAGTGAACACCGTGAGCCGGGGCGAGATCGAGGCCAGCCGGGCGCTGGGCTTCTCGCTCGGTCAGACGCTGCGCGTGCTCGTCATCCCCCAGTCCTTGCGGGCCGCGATCCAGCCGATCGGCAACGTCATGATCGCCCTCACCATGAACACCGCCCTGGCCGCCGCGGTGGGCGTCGTCGAGCTGACGAGCGCGGCCAACAAGCTCAACCTCGTCGAGGCTCAGCCCATCCTGATCTTCACCGCGGCGGGGCTCATCTACATGGTGCTCGCGCTGGCGATCGGCCTCACCGCCGGCCGCCTCGAGAAGAAGCTGAGGATCCGCCGATGACCTCCACCCTTTCGCTCTACGACGAGCCGGGGCCCCGCACCCGCCGGCGCATCCTCATCTGGTCGATCGTCAGCGCCGTCGTCATCCTGGGTCTGATCACCCTCGCCCTCGTGCAGTTCGCGTCGAAGGGCCAGCTCGACAGCGACCGCTGGCTGCCGTTCCTCGACATCGCGATCTGGGAGTACCTCGGCGTCGGTCTGCTCGGCACGCTGCAGGCCGCTGCCCTGACCGCCGTGTTCGGCTTCGTGCTCGGCCTGCTGCTCGCGCTCGGGCGCCTCAGCCGCGTCCGCTGGATCAGCTGGCTCTGCACCGGTTACATCGAGATCGCCCGCACGGTCCCCGTGCTGCTGCTGATCTACCTCATGCTGTTCGGCCTTCCCCAGCTCGGCCTGAACTTCCCGGTGCTGTGGAAGCTCGTCATCCCGCTCACGATCGCCAATGCCGCGGCCTTCGCCGAGATCATCCGTGCGGGCGTCCTCGCCCTCCCGCGCGGGCAGGCCGAAGCCGGTCTCAGCCTCGGCATGACCCGCTGGCAGGTCGACCGCAAGGTGGTCCTTCCGCAGGCCCTGCGCTTCGTCGCACCCTCGCTCGTGGTGCAGCTGGTCAGCCTGCTCAAGGACACCTCGCTGGGCTACATCGTCGCGTTCACCGAGCTGCTGTACCGCGGCCAGGTGCTGTCGAGCTTCAACGGCCTGCTCATCCAGACCTTCGTGGTCGTGACCGTGATCTTCCTCGCACTCAACGGCGGCCTCTCGGGTCTCGCCGCCCGCCTGCAGAAGCGACCGGGCCGCCGCAGCCTCGCGACCCCCGCGAAGGTCGCTCCGGCCGGTCTCACCACCCCGAACGCCCCCGTCGACCGCTGACCCGCCCTTCCGCCCCGGCATCGAAAGAACCACCCATGACGTCCCTTCCCCCCGTCCCCTCCCCGCTGGCCGACCTCGCCGTCGTCATCCGTTCGGGTGTCGTCGAGAGCCGCCACCTCGGGTCGATCGCGGCCCTGGCGGCCGACGGATCGGTGGCCTGGCAGACCGGAAGCGGTGAGCAGATCCTGCCCCGCTCCACGGTCAAGCCCGTGCAGGCCCTCGCCTGCCTGCTCGCCGGTGCGGACATCGACGGCGCCGATCTCGCCATCGCCGCGGGCAGCCACACCGGCGAAGACGTGCACGTCGACGTCGTTCGCGACCTGCTGACCCGTGCGGGCCTCGACGAGAGCGCCCTCGCGTGCCCGGTCGACTGGCCCGAAGACGAGCCCACGCGCGAACGCCTCATCCGCGACGGCGAGCAGCGCTCACGTGTGCGCATGAACTGCTCCGGCAAGCACGCCGCGATGCTCCTCGCGTGCGCGGTCAACGGGTGGGACACCGCGACCTACCTCGACCCCTCGCACCCCCTGCAGCAGCTCGTGCGGTCGACGCTCGAGCGCCTCTCGGGCGAGACGGTCGCGTACGACGCCGTCGACGGGTGCGGCGCTCCGCTGTTCAGCGTCTCGCCGCTGGGCATCGCCCGCATCTTCCGTGCTCTCGTGATGGCTGCCCCCGGCACGCCGGAGCGGAGGGTGGCGGATGCCATGCGCTCCTTCCCCCGTTTCGTCGGCGGGGACCACCACGCCAACACCGACGCCATGCTGCGGGTGCCGGGGCTGCTGTCGAAGGGCGGCGCCGAGGGCGTGATCGGCATGGCCACTGCCGACGGTGCGGCGGTGTCGATGAAGATCCTCGACGGCAACCCCCGCGCGACGACCCTTGTCGCCTTGACCGTCCTCGAAGCGCTCGGCGCCGACATCTCGAGCGCGGGCGACCTCGTCGACCTGCCGATCCTCGGTGGCGGCGTTCCCGTCGGGTCGATCCAGGTCGGCGGCGACGTCCGCGCCTGGCTCGACGCCTCGATCGCTGCGGACACGGCACCGTGACGACCGCCGCAGGCCCGGCATCCCTCGTCGAGAAGTCCCCCGCGGGCGCCCGCGCCCTCGTGGAGATCTGTGTCGACGATCTCGCGGGGGTGCTCGCCGCCGAGCGCGCGGGCGCCGACCGCGTCGAACTCTGCGCCGACCTGCTCGAGGGCGGCACCACCCCCAGCTTCGGGATGATCGAGTCGGTCCTCGCCTCGGTGCAGCGTGTGGGCGTGCAGGTCATGGTCCGTTCGCGCGGCGGAGATTTCGTGTACTCCGCCGACGAGCTGCGCGTGATGCAGACGGACGCGCGCGCCATCGCCGTCCTCGCTCGGACCAGCAGCGTGCCCGTGGGCATCGTCTTCGGGGCACTCACCGCCGACGGGCACGTCGATGAACAGGCACTCGATGCGATCCGCGCGGCGGCTGGCGAGGTACCGATCACCTTCCACAAGGCTTTCGACGACACCGCCGACCTGTTCGACGCCTACGACACCCTCGCCCACCACGGCGTCGTCCGCGTGCTCACCTCGGGCGGCAAGGCCACGGCCCGCGAGGGAGCCGACGTGCTCGCCGGGCTCCGCGCGCGGTCGGAGGGCACCCGG
The DNA here is from genome assembly GCF_031453395.1 of Microbacterium sp. SORGH_AS_0454. Lineage (NCBI taxonomy): Bacteria > Bacillati > Actinomycetota > Actinomycetes > Micrococcales > Microbacteriaceae > Microbacterium > Microbacterium sp. SORGH_AS_0454. Next base: position 1,253,466 of record NZ_JAVIYS010000001.1, read on the forward strand.
ATGCCGGCGGTGCTCGTCGGCGGTTCGGTCCGGGCCCACAACGTGGCGGCGCTGCTCGAGCGCACCGGCGCCCGCGAGGTGCACCTGCGCGCGCAGGTCGAGTCCGGCCGCGGGCACCTCGTCACCGACGAGTCCGCGATCCGCGAGACGGTCCTCGCCGTGTCTGCGAACACCCTCGCGTCGCACCCGGCCGTGATCGCGGTCGACATCGGCGGCACCTCCGCCAAGGGCGCCCTCGTCGACATCGACGGGCACGTGCTGCAGAGCTCCCGCGTCGCGACCGGCGGCTCGGGAGCCGCGACGGTCACGCGCATCGCCGAGCTCCTCAACGATCTCATCGCGGGAGCCGAGAGCCTGGGCCGCTCGGTCGTGGGGGCGGGTGTCGTCAGCCCCGGTCTCATCGACAGCGCCACCGGCACCGTCCGTTACGCCTCGACGCTCGGATGGACCGACGTCCCCCTCGCCCGGCTCCTGTCGGATGCCACGGGGCTCCCCGTCGCGGTCGACCACGATGTGCGGGCGGCCGGTGCGGCCGAACGGGCCTACGGCGCCGCCGCCGGGTCGCGCAACGTCGTCTTCGCCGCGATCGGCACCGGGGTCGCGGCATCCCTCACCTCCGACGGCCGCGCGGTCGAGGGGGCCATCTCGGGGGCCGGAGAACTGGGGCACATCCCGGTCGTGCCGGGCGGCGAGCTCTGCGCGTGCGGGCAGCGCGGCTGCCTCGAGGTGTACTTCTCGGGCGCGGGGCTGGCCCGGCGGTACGCGGCGAGCGCCCCGGTGTCCGACGGAGAGGCTCCGGATGCCGCGGCTATCATCGCCCGCATCGACACGGATCCCGTCGCCGCACGCGTCTGGTCGGAGGGGCTCGACGCCCTGGCCACCGGGCTCGCGACCCTCACGCTGCTGGTCGATCCCGAGGTGATCGTGCTCGGCGGCGGCGTCGCGCAGGCCGGTGACGCGTTTCTCGAGCCCCTCCGCGAGCGTCTGTCTGCGGCTCTCGCGTGGCGCGAGGCCCCGCGCCTGACGACCGCCGCCCTCGGCACGCACGCCGGCCGGATCGGAGCCGCGATGCTGGCCTTCGAGGCGGCGCAGCGACCCGAGGTCGTCCGCTCGTGGACCGCGCCTGTCATCCTGGCTGAGCCGACCCCCCTCGAAACGGAGACCCGCGCGTGACCGAGATCGCGATCGTGAAAGACCAGGCGGATGCCGGCCGCATCGCCGCCGACCTGATCGTCGCCGCGCTGGGTCGCCGCGTCGACCCGACGTTGGGACTGGCGACCGGTTCGACGCCCCTCCCGGTGTGGGCGGCCCTGGCCGAGCGTTCACTCGACCTCTCTGCCGTGCGCGGCTTCGCGCTCGACGAGTACGTGGGCCTGCCCGCCGGGCACCCCGAGAGCTATCGCGCCGTGGTCGACCGCGACATCGTCGGCCCGCTCGGACTCGACCCCGCGCTCGTGCGGGTACCCGGAGACGACGACGGTCCACTGGCCGAGGCCGGCGACCGCTACGAAGCCGCTATCGCCGCGGCGGGCGGGATCGACCTGCAGATCCTCGGCATCGGCCGCACGGGGCACATCGGGTTCAACGAGCCGGGCTCGTCGCTCGCGTCGCGCACCCGTCTCAAGGCGCTCACGCCCGCGACCCGCGCCGATAACGCGCGGTTCTTCGACAGCATCGACGACGTGCCCACGCACTGCCTCACCCAGGGCATCGGCACGATCCTCGACGCGGGAGTGCTCGTCCTGCTCGCGTTCGGCGAGTCGAAGGCCCCCGCCGTCGCCGCGGCGGCCGAGGGTCCGCTGACCTCGTCGTGTCCGGCATCCGCCATTCAGCTGCACCGCCGGGCTGTGGTGATCGTCGACGAGGCCGCCGCCTCGCAGCTCGAGCATCGCGACTACTACCGCTTCGCCTGGGACCACCGCGAGATCGCCACGACATGAACGCCGACGTGCTGTTCACCGGCGCTCGGGTGGTCGACGCTCGGCGCGACCTGCCCGACGCCTGGGTGCGGGTGCGTGACGGCCTGATCGTCGAGGTGGGCACGGGGCCCGCTCCGAATGTCGCCGAGCGCATCGACCTGGGCGGGGCGATCCTGACCCCCGGCCTGATCGACCTGCACGTGCACGGGGGCGGCGGGCACGCCTTCGACGACGGAGCGGATGCCATCACCGCCGGCGTCGCCGCCCACCGCGGCCACGGCACGACGGCGACCCTGGTCAGCCTGGTCTCGTCTCCGCTCGACGTTCTGCGTCGGCAGCTCTCCGCCGTCGAGATCGCGCGCCGGTCCGATCCCGGGATTCTGGGGGTACACCTCGAGGGGCCCTGCCTGTCGCCCGCCCGACGCGGAGCGCACGACCCCGGCGCGCTCGCTTCGCCCGACGCGCGGTTCCTCGAACTGGTGCGAGATGCCGAGCCCGGCCTGATCCGCCAGGTCACCCTCGCCCCCGAACTCCCCGGGGCGCTCGACGCGATCACGGAGCTCGTCGCCCGCGGCATCCGCGTGGCGATCGGTCACACCGAGGCCGACTACGGCCTCACGCGCGAGGCCTTCTCGCGCGGTGCCACCCTCCTTACCCACGCGCTGAACGCGATGCCCGCCATCGGCCACCGCCACCCCGGTCCCGTGCCCGCCGCGCTCGAAGACGACCGCGTGACGCTCGAGCTGATCCTCGACGGCGTGCACGTGCACCCCTCGGTCGCGCGCCTGCTGCTGACCGCGGCGCCGCAGCGGGTGGCTTTGATCACGGATGCCATGGCCGCCGCCGCCCACCACGATGGCGCGTACCGACTGGGTGAGCTCGACGTACGCGTCACCGACGGCCGCGCGCTGCTCGACGACGGCGTCACCATCGCGGGGTCCACGCTGACGCTCGATCTCGCGGTGCGCACGGCTGTCGTCGACCTCGGCCTGAGCGCCTCGGATGCCGTGGGGGCGGCGACCGCGGTGCCCGCTGCGGCATTGGGCGACTCCTCGCGCGGGCTGCTCGAGCCCGGCATGCGCGCTGACCTCGTCGCGTGGGACGCGGACTGGCGGGTGCAGCGGGTGTGGCTCAGCGCTTCGTGACGCGCCGCTCGAGCAGCTTCTTCGCCACGTCCATGAAGTTCGGCGCGTACTTCGCCCACTCCTGATCCAGCTTGCGCACGTCGATCTTGCCGGTGTGCAGCAGTTCGCAGATCTTCAGCCAGCTCTCGCCGGTCGCCGCGGTCAACGCGCCCGCCACCGCGGCGTTCACCACGATGCCGGCGCCGGGGATCAGCTTGAGGAAGCTCGTCGCGAGCGCACGACCGGCGACCTGCACGCCGAACTGCGCGAGCGCTCCGGCCGAGAGCATCGTCTTGACCTCGAGGTCGTAGATCGCGGCGATGCGTCCCATCATCGTGAGCTGGATCGGCGCCAGCGTGACAGCATCCGAGACAGGAAGCGGAACGGATGCCGCTCCCGCAGCCGCTGCGGCCGCCGCGGCGATGATCGGGCGCGCCATCTCGCGCTTCCACGGGAGGTTGAGGCGCTGTGCGATGCGAAAGGCGTCCTTGTCGCGCTCGGGGGCGAGCTCGAGGGTCTGCGTGACAAGGTCACCGAGGCCGTGCCCCTTCCCCTTCCCGTGCTTGTCCCGGGTCGAGGTGAGGATGACCTGCCGGTAGGGGATCCGCAGCCGTTCGCCGGTGTTCGCGTCGACGGGGTCGTTGAGCCAGTCGACGAACGCCTCGACGTCTTTCGCGACGCTCTGGTGCCCGGTGATCGGGTTCTTGATCCAGTCGACCTTCGTCAGCACGAGGATCACGGGCAGCCCCCGCGCGTCGAGCTCGCGGATCATGGCGATGTCGGCCGGGGTGAGGCGGTCGTCGTTGGCCTTCACGCAGTACCAGACGACCGAGATCTGGTGGTCGCCGGGGTGGGCGGCGATCGCATCGAGGTGGTTGCGCAGCTGCTGGTCGGGCGGGATGGGCGAGCCGATCTCGAACCCCTCGACGTCCCAGATGCCGAGCGAGTCGTCGCTGTAGAAGTGCACGCCACGGGTGACCGGCAGGCCGCGCCCCACCTTCGCCCAGTCGCGCCCGAAGACGGCGTTGACGAGGGAGGACTTGCCCACGCCCGAGGCGCCGACGATCGCGAGGTTGAACCGGCCGTAGCGCGACTTCGCCTCGGAGCTCGCCTCGATGAAGGCCTTCTGATCGAGGTCGGGTGTGTCGGCGTTCTTCTTCGCCATGGTGTGGCTTACCCCCGGTGACTCACTGCGCGACCCGCGGCTGCGGGATGGATCGAATCTACGGGGCGAGGCCCGTTGCGGGCGCCGCGAGGGGTGCCCCTTGCGCGAGAGGGATCAGTTCGACCTGCGCTGCTGGAACAGCTCCTTCGTCCGCAGCAGACGCAGCGCCGTGACCAACAGCATTCCGCCGAGCACGTTGAACAGCAGGGTGTACCCGAACCATCCCAGCCACTGCAGGTAGGTGATGTCGGCGCCGGATTGGATCGCCCCGAAGATGAGCAGCGAGTCCAGGATCGAGTGGAACAGCTGCAGGCCGGCGAGAAGAAACCCTCCGATGACGGTGGCGACGATCTTGGCGGGCTCGGAGTCGGTGCCCTGCTGCATCCGCGTCATGAGCGTGATGGTGCTTCCGCCCAGCACGGCCAGCACGATGCTCTGCAGCCCGAACGGAGCCTCGACGTAGTGGAGCGCGGCTTCGGCGAGGGTGTCGTTCCATTGCGGGAACGCGGTGGTCAGCAGCCACATGAAGACCCACCCGCCGGCCAGGTTCGCCACGAGGGTGCCGCCCCAGAGCCGGGCGAGTTGCCCGACCGTTCCCTCGCGGGCGACCAGCGCGGCGATGGGCATCAGGAAGTTCTCGGTGAACAGCTCGCTGTGCGCGAGGAGCAGGGCGATGAGTCCGATACTGAACGCGACACCCGCCAACAGGTGATCGCCCGTCTGGTGGAGCACCGCGAGATAGGCGGCGACGCCGAGGCCCACCTCGAGTCCGCCGAAGAACCCGGTGATCAGCACGATGCGCCAGGGTCTCTGCAGGCGTTCCGCGCCTTCGGAGACGGTGGCGTCGAACGACTCGGCGAGCTCGTCCTCGACGACCTCGTCGGATTCGCCGACCTCGCGGCGTCTGTCGTCGATCACCGGGGGCTCTGTCGTGTGCTCATGCCTCACTGTCGCTCTCCAGCCGCGGCTACACAACCCGGCTGCACACGGGTCAACGTGCGTGTAGAGGCCGGGCGCGCATGCGTCACGGCTGCCGCCGCTCCCCCACCCACCCGTCCCCGTCCCGCGCGAACACGACCCGGTCATGCAGCCGCGACTGCCGCCCCTGCCAGAACTCGATCTCCCGCGGCTCCACCCGATACCCGCCCCAGTGCGGAGGCCGCGGCACGACCGCGTCGTCTGCGAACCGGGCGGTGACCTCGGCCATCTGCTCTTCGAGAGCGGCTCGGGATGCCACGGACTCCGACTGGTGGCTCGCCCACGCCGACAGCTGCGAGCCGCGCGGCCGCGACGCGAAGTACGCGTCATCCCGCTCGGCGGGCAGGGGCGTCGCCGTCCCGAGAACGATCACCTGGCGTTGCAGCGCGTACCAGGGAAACAGGATCGACACCGCGGGGTTCGCGGCGAGCGCGCGGCCCTTCCGCGACTGCCGGTTGGTGAAGAAGACGAGCGCTCCGTCATCGTCGATGCCGCGCAGCAGAACCGTTCGCGAGGTCGGTGCACCCGTGGCATCCACCGTCGAGACGACCATCGCGTTCGGCTCGGGCTGATCGGCCGCCTCGGCCAGCCACCGTCGGAAGAGATCGAGGGGGGATGCCGCCAGCGCGCCGTCGTCGAGAGCATCGAGGTCGTAGTCGAGCCGGTGGGCGAGGGGGTTCTCGGTCATCGCGGGGTCCTCCGGTGGGTGGTGGAGCCCCATCGTAGGGCGGCGCCCCCGGACGCGCGGGGGCTTGCTCGACCTCGCTCGGGCGTCAGAGCCCCGCGATCCCCGCCGACCGCACGACGAAGTACACGAGGATTGCGACGACGGCCACGACGAGCACGACCGCGCTGAAGAACATCGCGATGCGGAGCCGTCGAGTGGCCGCTGATTCACCGGGCCGGTCCCACGGAGCGCGCGCCATCATCGCTTCTTCGGGGTCGTCGAGTTCATGCCCCGATCCTGTCGAAACCCTCCGTGAAACCTCGAGCCCGCCGCCCGACACGCCGTCCCCCTGCGCATGTGGAATATCCGCTGCGCCCGTCGGGTTACGAGGCACGGCCCTGTTCCCCCTCGAAAGGACACCCATGAGCCTGTTCGCCCCCACCACCGTCGGAGAGATCGGCGTCCGCAACCGCGTGTCGCTCGCCCCGATGACCCGCCTGCGCGCCGGCGCCGACGGAGTTCCCGGTCCGATCGTCGCGAAGTACTACGCGCAGCGCGCCGGCATCGGCCTGCTGGTCACCGAGGGTGTCTTCCCGAGCGCCGAGTCGCGCGCGTACCCGGGTCAGCCGGGCATCGTGACCGACGCTCAGGCCGCGGGCTGGGCCAAGGTCGCTGACGCCGTGCACGCCGAGGGCGGCACCGTCTTCATGCAGCTCATGAACGGCGGACGCGTCACGCACCCCGAGATCACCGGCACCGACCGCATCGTCGCCCCCTCGGCGATCGCGATCGACGGCGAGACCCGCCTGGCCGACGGCACCAAGGTCGCCTACGCCACCCCGCACGCGCTCGAGACCGCCGAGCTCGAAACGGTCCGCGACGAGTTCGTCGCCGCCGCCCGCAAGGCCGTGGATGCCGGCTTCGACGGCGTCGAGCTGCACAGCGCCAACGGCTACCTGCTGCACGAGTTCCTCTCCCCCGCCTCGAACCAGCGCACCGACGGCTACGGCGGATCGCCCGAGGCCCGCGCCCGCTTCGTCGTCGAGGTCGCGCAGGCCGTCGTGGCCGAGGTCGGGGCCACGCGTGTCGGCATCCGCATCTCGCCCGCGCACAACATCCAGGACGTGTGGGAGAAGGATGACGCCGAGACCCGCGCCACGTACGAGGCGCTCGTGGCGGGCCTCGCTCCCCTGGGCCTCGCCTACCTGAGCGTGCTGCACGCCGACCCTGCCGGCGAGCTGATCCAGGATCTGCGGCGCGCGTTCGGTGGCACCTTCATCATCAACAGCGGCTTCTCGCGCGTGACCACGCGTGATGAGGCCGTCTCGGTCGTTGAGGACGACATCGCCGACCTCGTCGCCGTGGGCCGCCCCGCGATCGCGAACCCCGACCTCGTCACCCGGTGGGAGCAGGGCGCCGACGAGAACGAGGTCGACCAGGCCTCCGTCTACGGCGGCGGCGAGCGCGGGTACACGGATTACCCGTTCCTGCAGGCCTGATTTCCGGATGCCAACGGGGCGACGTCGCGAAAGTGACGCCGCCCCGTTCGCATGTCCACCGCGAACGCCTCTCCGTTAGCCTGACCGCATGGGGATCCGCGGCCGACGCGCTCAATCCGGTGGTCTGGTGCGAGCGTGATGCGTCTGCTTGGCCCGCGCTCCTACGTCGTCTCGCTCGAAGTGCCCTTCGGCTTCGGGGACGATGTCGAGCTCGACCACGACCCGGCTTCTCTCCGGCACGGCCTCAAGCCGTTCCGCCGCATCGACCTGACGCTCTACGAGCTGCCCATCCCCGACTTCACCACGACGTACGGCATCTACTTCGCAACGCCCCCGCTCGCCGACCAGCTGCGTCCACTGCGCGGTCTCCGCGAGCGCGAATTCAGCCTGTCGTTCGACCCGCAGATGCAGGAGCTCGGGGCGTTCGAGGGCAAGCAGCTCCCCGACCTCGTCTGCTTTGACGTGACGGGCACCTTCGGCGTCGACGACTTCTCACACATCGAAGGCGAAGCGGACCTTCTCGTGTCTCAAAGGGCGGCCGCGGTGCTGCGCCGCTTCGATCTGGGACAGCTGGGCACCATTCGCCGCTTCCGGCCCGCGCGCTGATTCAGACGCTCGCCCCGCCGTGTCCCTCGGCTGCCCCCCGGTCGCGCATTCTCCCGCTGCTCAGCGCGAGAGGTCGTCGGTGATGCGGTACGGCACGGGGTAGCCGCCGGTCCAGATCCGTTCCCCCTCGTACCGCGTCTCAGCGAGGGTCTGCGCGTACCTCGTCGCCTCGTCTTGGTCCAAGAAGACACCGAGGATCTCCACCTCGTCGTCGCCCCTGTAGACGATCCACACTCGCTTCACGGAACGACGATAGCCACAGACCGCAGGGCGATGCAGCCGACGCGTGCGAGAGCGGTACCCCGCTGACGAGATACCGCTCTCGCACCGTCACCTGACTGGGTGCTGCAGCTAGGCGGGGTCCTTCGCGGTTCTGATCACGTTCTCCGGGAGGACAAGGCGGGCGTTGAGTACTTCGAGGCCGATCAGGCGGTTGTCATCGTCGAAGTCAAGGATGATCTCGCCGACGCCTCCCGGCGTCGCGATGGAATGCAGCTGTTGAGTTGCCGCTCCCTCAGCGATGTCGTCGGCGATCGTGATGTACGCGGCGTCCGCTTCGGCGTCGTAGGTGACTTGCATCTCAGCCCTTCGTCACGGTGATGATGTTGCCGGTCCGGAGCGGGACGTCATCGTGTTCCTGCGCCCCATAACGGTCAGTGAAGCTCACCCATCGCATGCGAACCCTCTCCTCTCCTCGATGCTCAATCTTGCTCCGCCAGCCGGAACCTTTGCACGACGGCGCCCGACCGGAACTCTCGCCGCTCGACCAGCTCGAGCCTCAGGTCGACGCCATCGAGCAGCCGAGGCCCCCGCCCCGCAATCACCGGATGAACGACGAACGTGTACTCATCGATGAGCCCGTGCGCCGCGAGCGTCGCCGGCAGCCTCACGCCACCAACCGAGATCCCTCGCCCGGGTTCATCCTTGAGCCGCCGAACAGCCTCAACGACATCGCCCCGCATCGGTTGGGCGTTCCAGCCGACGCTGTCGAGAGTCCCGGATGCCACGACCTTCCGCATCGGATCCATCACCTCCGAGAACGCGACCTCACTGGCATCCATCCAGTCCGGCCACTCCCCCGATTCCAGTCGGCGCCACGCGCCCTCCATGAGCTCGTAGGTGACGCGACCGTAGAGGAGGGTGTCGGAGCGGCGCAGTTCGTCCGTCCAGAACGCCATGGACTCAGCGTCCGGCGGCAGGCCCGCTTCGTGGTGAACGCAGCCGTCGAGAGTGACGTTTATGGCGTAGCGGAGGGGCTGGGTCATGCTGTCCGCCGATCCCCTTCTTCTCCGCCAGGAGGCGTCGATGCGTTCGACATGCTCGTGACCTTCACCATTCCGGCAATGCTCGTTGCCACTCGTGGTCTTCCCGTAGTCCTACCCTCGGCAAGAGTGCATAATTCCGGTAGATCGGGGGCAACAGGACCGGCGCGTCCGCCTGGTCGAGCTCGAGCAGGTCCCAACGATCTTCGTACCTAATGAACGTGTCCACGCCGACCCTCGATCGGTCGACCGGCGCGTTGCGCTTTCCGATGGCCGCGCCCGGATCGGTCAACCAATTCATGTGCGCAATCCAAGCTGCTGCAGCTACGTGTATACGTGGAACCACGAAGCTGCGCAGCCTAACGGAATGGTCCAAAGGGACGGCTACCAGGACGAAGTACTCTCGTCCGTGGGCACTGGGGGCCTGTGACTTGTTGCCCAGCGGCCAGCTGACGCGCTCCGCCTTCTCGCCGCGCGCGGTCTTGACCTGTATTTCGACCAGTCGGCGACCCGCGCCTTCAGCCATGACGGCCAAGATGTCGGTTCGCTCGAGTCCATCCCGAGTCAATGCGGGAGCCCAACCGCGGCGGGCCAGTTCGGCTGCCGCGTAATGCTCGCCGATGGTCTTTGTCTGCTTCGTGTCGGCCATAGCTGAGGCTAACGGCAGGGCCTGGCGAGGCTCACTACTGAATTCGAGACGTTTCGGTTCGTATTGCCGACACCGGATTTGCCGCCAGCTCGGGCCCGAGCACCCAGAGCAGTGCTGCGCATCTGCCCGCGCAAGGTGCCCGCCGACAAGTCGGTGTAGCCATGCGCACCGTGCGGAAGTCGGGATCACGTTATCGGTTGATGCGCTTGTCGCTATGCCGACCGGTGACTCGCCGCGGCACACTCGGCAGCGGAGGGGCTGGTCCACGCCGCTAGCTCCCTCGCCGGGGCTCCCCCGCGGAAGAGCCCGCCGCGGCGAAGCGCGCCGCCTGCACCTCGAACGCCTCCGCTAACTCCGGCGGCTCGACGACCTCCATCGCCACCTCGAACCTCCCGAACGACGCGGCGAGCGCGCCCCACGACCACGACCCCACCTCGAGGGTGCAGCGCTCGTCGTCGACAGCGGTGACCGTGCCGTCGCCCGCGAACGGCAGCACGTCGCGCACCTGCGCATGCAACAGCACCGTCCCGCGACAGGGCCACTCATTCGTATCCGACCCCTTGAACCGCGCGGACACGAACGAGTCCACGTCCCCGTCCGGCACGACCCGCGGTACGAACGGTGCCCCACGCGGCACCCGGGGTCGCACGCGATCCGCCGAGAAGAGCCGCCAGTCCTCCCGCTCGAGATCCCACCCGAGCAGGTACCACCGGCCATCCGAGGTCACGAGGTGGTGCGGCTCGATCCGCCGAGGCTGAGCCTCTCCCTCGCCCCTCGGCATGTAGTCGAAGCGCAGGGTGACCCGGTCGCGCACCGCCTGCGCCAGCGTCAGCAGCACGTCGAGCGGAACAGCAGCAACCGGTGCTTCCCCCGGGCGGCCCACCGTCGTCACCTCGACCGCTTCCAGCCGGTGCCGCAGCCGCGACGGAAGCACCTGCCGCATCGTCGCGAGAGCGCGCACCGCCGCCTCGCCGATGTCCGCACCCAACGCGGGAGCCGCGCGCAGAGCGAGCGCGACCGCGAGCGCCTGATCGTCGTCGAACAGCAGCGGTGGCATCTCCGCGCCCGCGTCGAGGCGGTATCCCCCGTCGGGGCCCATCGTCGTCTCGATCCGGTAGCCCATCTCACGCAGACGATCGATGTCGCGCCGCACCGTGCGATCGCTGACGTCCAGCCGCGAGGCCAACACCGACCCCGGCCAGTCCCGCCGCGCCTGAAGGAGCGACAGCAGGGTGAGCAATCGCGACGTCGTGGCCATGTATCCGACGGTAGTCGCGGTCTAGGACAGAAACCGACCTATACGGATGCGAACGTGATCTCACGAGCCGATCCCGGCCTATTCATCGAGGAGCAGACATGTCCGTGCAGACCACCACCCACCTGAACTTCCGCGGCGACGCCCGCGAGGCGCTCGCGTTCTACCAGTCCGTCTTCGGCGGGCACCTCGTCGTCAACACCTACGCCGATTTCGGGATGCCAGCCGAGACCCCAGGATCCGACAAGGTCGTCTTCGGCCTCGTCGCCGCCGAGAACGGCTTCCGCCTGATGGGCTACGACATCCCCGGCCGCACCGAGGCCGGCATCGCCGCCCCCGGCTCCACCCACCGCGAGAACAACACGACGGTCACCGACCAGTCGCTGTTCGTCTCGATCAGCAGCCCCACCCTCGAGGAGCTGCAGGGCTATTGGGACGCTCTGGCGGTGGATGCCACGGTCGTCGAGCCGCTGGCGGCTTCGGCGTGGAGTGCGGGGTTCGGGATGTTGACGGATCGGTTTGGGGTGACGTGGAGTGTGTCGGTTGACGCGGAGTAACCCGGTGGGCAGCCCGTGATCTGGGATGCCAAAGCCTCGCGCGACCAGGTTGCGCGGGGCCCGTTCCGTACACCGCCAGCCAGAACGGCCCGTGGTCAGCTGACATCCACCGGCATCGAGTTCTGGAACTCCGCGCGCACATCTCGGAGGCGACGCCCGTCACGGACGGCCCAGAAGTACCAGCCATTGGTCGCGCTTCGGCGGAGCGCAGATCCCGCTGCGGACGGCGATGTGTAGCGCTTGCCGTCAAGCAGGATCGCGCCGTCCGCAGTGATCGTCGCTTCGCGCCCTTTAAAGTCGCGGTGCGTCGCGACGATGCTCTCGCCTACGGCAAGCATCCCGCCTTCGATCAAGTGCCGGAGCTCGACCCAGTCGCCAGCTTTCGTCTGCGGGTCTACCACCTTTCCGTGATGCCCCTCCGGAACCGGCCAAACCCGCAGGAGGGTCTCGATGAGTTCGCTTGTCCGCTCATCAATGAGCTCTTCGTCCCAGGGCTCGGTCTCGGTTCGCTTGATGACCCGGCCGGTGAGCGTGATGGTGTTGTGATCCTGCAAGGCGGACCGCTTCGTCGGCCAAGCACTGTTCGACACCTTCGAATTGAGGGAGCGAGTCAACAGCGTGAGGTTGCCTAAGCGATGCACGTGAGCCTGACGCTCTTCAGCCTCATCCCGGCCGTCGACAGGCCAGGTTTCCGCCCACGTTCGGGGCAAGAGATGTTCGATCGGATAGCCCATCCGCTCGATCTGCGGCTGACCCGTCGCTCGGCGATACTCGTCTTCCGCCGCCTCGAGGATCATCCGAAGCCGTCCGCGCTGGAACCGCGTGTACGCGGACTCCGTGGCGAGCGTCTGGCGGATCTCCTCATCGCCCGGCCAGTAGGTACTCGTGACGTTGAGTCGCGCGAGCTGGCTCACAACGCGATCAATGAGCTCGGCCTCGGTTGCCTCAGAGTTGGCCGCGATGACATCGGTGACGATGCGCCCAAGATCGCTTCCTGTCAGGCGCAGGAGTTGGCGGCGGACCATCCAGCTCTCTGCGGCGTTGATGATCGCGTCGATCGTCTTCTCCGACAGCGCTCGGCTCGGTTCGTGCAACCAGATGAGCAGGGGCTTCAGCACCTCCACACCTGCCGCCTGCATTCGGTAGACCGCCATCTCCGTGCGGGTCAGGCTTCCACCTGGCCGGCCCGCGGCCTCCGTCCAAGACTCGTACTGCGCGGCCTGCACCTTGATGACTCGCAGTAGTTCGACCATCGACACCACGCTCTCCAGCTCCACGTATGACTTGAAGCGGGTGAAGGTCGACTGCGGGCTGACGTCCTCTCCTATACGTGCGACGAGCCACTGATTCAAGAACAGGGAGCTACGACTCAGCAGGTTGCGGCCGACACTCACCTCCTTTGACCAGAACTTGGTCTCAAAAGGCCAGTCCTCCTCGTAGGCCTTCGCCATGTCGTCGCCCTGCTCCGCCAACAGCTGGAACACGAAGTTGCGCACCAGGTCGGCCGCGGTCAACGGGGTGCCGCGGGCATTGAGGGTCTCGAAAATCTCCTGCGAATTCTCGTATGACTCCAGCTCAATCGACACCAACTGCAGGCCGTCGACCAGTACCGTCACAAGTGCCTTTGCCTTGACGGAGAAACCTTCGGAGTCGGCGGCTCCGAGCCACTGTTCGACAACGCGTGAAAAGTAAGCGTGCGCGAGAACGATCTGCGATTCGTGATGGACGAGGCTGCGGTGGTCGACCGGCGGTTCCGCCGTCATCACCTCATCGAACGCTACTCTGTCCTTGTTCAGGTGACGCACCTTGAGGCGACTGCCGCCCTCTTCCACGAAGATGTCGTCGTTGTGCGTGAGCCGCTCAAGCTGTGCAGCGAGTCGCATGTCGCCAGCGTCCGCGAGGACTGCCGAAGTGGCATCCGCGAGAATCTGCAACGTCGTCAACCGTTGCTGACCGTCAATGACGTTCCACGTCGTCAACCGACCGACCCGGGCCTGATTGCTCTGCAGAACGACCGCTCCGAGGAAGTGAGTGACCGTTGATCGCAGGTCATCGATTCGTCGCTCAGCCACCCTGCGAATATCACTCCACAAAGGAGCCCACTGCTCTTCCTCCCGCCACACGTAGGGTCGCTGGAAGAGGGGGATGAAGAACTGCTGCGGCAGGTTGAACAGCTGCAGCGGTGTTCGCTTGAAGGTCTCCATCAGTGGAATCCCATCTGTCGTGTGTACGGCGATTCAGCGGCGCGCCCAGCTGACCCCGTCAGCTGGGCTGAGGAGCGCTCCGCGATTGGCGATCATCCGCGTACCGCGAGGCCATCGACTCCATCTGGTCCATGACCAACTTGATCGCCTCCGGCTGCTTGTCGGGCGGGTACTTGTACTTCACCAGCAGGCGTTTGATGGACGAGCGCAGCTTGGCCCGGACGTCGTCGCGCACCGTCCAGTCCGTCCGTACGTCTCGACGCATCACGGCGACGAGCTCGCGAGCGATCTGGGCGAGCACATCCTCGCCCTGCACATCGACGGCCGATTCGTTCGTCGACACGGCGTCGTAGAAAGCGAGCTCATCGCTCGACAGCGGCGGCGTGAAGGTCTCACCGCGAGCGGCCTCCGCCGCGACGTCTTTGGCCATCGCGATGAGTTCGGCGATCACCTCGGCGGCGGTCAGCTGCTGGTTTGTGTAGCGGTTCATGATCTCGGCGATGCGCTCCGAGAAAGCGCGCTGGCGGACGAGGTTGCCGCGCGTCGCGGTCGCTCCGGCATCCACGAGAGAAGCGCGAAGGGCCTCGATCGCGAGATGGGGATTCGGGGCCGCCTGCGCCCGAGCCAGGAATTCTGGTCCGAGGTTGTCGAGCGATAGCCGGGGCAACCCCGCGGCATCGTAGATATCAAGCACTTCGCCGGGAGCTATCGCCTCGGCGACCAACCCGCTGAGCAGTCTCGAGATCTCCTCGGGAACCGGCTCGTCGCGTGCCTGTCGGTCCCTTGCGTCGAACTTCGCCATCCACACGCGGACTTCTTCGTAGAAGGCGATCTCCTGGTGGATCTCGGCGAGTCCTTCGTGACCGGATGCCAGCGCCCACGCTCGTGCCAGCTGGCCCGTCGCACTGCGGTACCGAACCGAGAGCCGCTCGTTCTCGAGGTCGGGAGCGTTCAAGGGGTTCGCGGAGTCTCGCAGGTAGTTCGTCGTCGTCGTGGCGGCTGTCCGCCATGCGCGGGGACCACCGCGCGTCACAGTCGCACGCCAGTCGCAGCCCACGAGCATTTCCCGGATCTGCGTCACCAGTTCAGTCGCGATCGTCACGGCTTCCTCGATGCCGCGACCGATGGGCCGGTTCTCCTGGTCCGAGCTCGTGTACTCCGCGAGGGCGTTCGCCAGGTTCTCGGCGAGCGGCGCGTACGCGACCAGGAGGCCATCCTCCTTGCCACGGAACGTCCGGTTCACGCGTGCCAGGGTCTGCATCAGCAGGGCGCCCTTGAGCGGGCGGTCGAGGTAAAGGGTGTGCAGCGGGGGCGCATCGAAACCCGTGAGCATCATGTCCTTGACGATCACGAGCTCGAGTTCGTCGTCGGCATCCTTCAGCCGGGCCTTGATGGCCTTGTTCTCGGACTCACGCCGGACGTGATCGCTCACCGGGGGCTGGTCCATCGCCGAACCCGAGTACACCACCTTGATACGCCCGGAGTCGAGGGCGGAGGAATGCCAGTCCGGGCGGAGCGCGACGATCGCCGAGTAAAGCCGTGCGCAGATCTCGCGCGTGCCGCCGACGATCATTGCCTTCCCCGGCGACTCGATGAACGGCTTCATCCGTTCACGGCGCTCTTCCCAGTGCTGCACGATGTCGGCCGCGAGGGTGTCGATCCGTTCAGGCGCGCCGTACACGGCGTTGACAACGGCGACGGATGCCTCGAGCCGGGCGCGTTCGGTGTCGTCCAGGCCGACCGTGTATTCGTCCGCGGCGCGATCGATGTCGTCCTGGCTGGCGCCTTCGGCGAAAGCGACCTTCACCAATCGGGGCTCAAAGTAGACGGGGACGGTCGCGCCGTCGTCGACGGCGCGGGACAGGTCGTAGATGTCGATGTAGTCGCCGAACACCGCCTGCGTATTGCGCTCGGTGAACGAGATCGGCGTGCCCGTGAAGGCGATGAGCGTCGCGTGCGGGAGGGCGTCGCGCAGGTGGCGCGCGTAGCCGTCGAGGTCGTCGTAGTGACTCCGGTGCGCCTCGTCCACGACCACGATCACGTTGCGGCGTTCCGTCAGGAGCGGGTGCGCGGTACCCGAGAGCTTCTCGGCCTCGGTGAGCCCGAACTTCTGCAGCGTGGTGAAGTAGATGCCGCCGGTGTTGCGGTTGCGCAGTTCGTCGCGCAGCTGGGCGCGCTCGCGCACCTGGACCGGCTTCTCGGGGAGCAGCAGGCTCTGCGCGAACGTCTGGAAGAGCTGTCCGTCGAGCTCGGTGCGGTCGGTCACGACGATCACCGTGGGATTGCGGAGTTTCCGGTGCCGCGACACCTGGTTGGTGTACAGCTCCATCTCCATGGACTTGCCCGAACCTTGCGTGTGCCAGACGACGCCGGCCTTGCCGTTCGTCTCCACCGCCTGCACCGTTCGGCCGACGGCCTTGGTCACGGCGAAGTACTGGTGCGGTTTGGCAATGCGCTTGGCCAGACCGTCGGCGTTCTCGTCGAACGCCGTAAAGTTCCGCACGAGCTGCAGGAACCGCTCCTGGTTGAACAGTCCGTCGAGCGCGTCGTCGATCGGCTCGACCGAGACGCCGTTCTCGACCCGCGGTTGAAGCAGCGGGATTCCGTCATCATCGACGTTCCACGGGGCGAAGTGGTTCAGCGGGGTGAAGGGGGTGCCGTACTTGGCATCCAGTCCGTCGCTGGCGAGCGTGAGCACGCAGAAGCGGAAGGCCATCGGGAACTCGCGCAGGTACGTGCGTAGCTGGTCGTGCGCGTCCGCGACCCCGGCGGATTGAGCGCCCGCGCGCTTCAGCTCGACGATGCTGAGCGGCATGCCGTTGACGTAGAGCACGATGTCGAAACGGCGGTGCGCTTCGCCCTGCCGCGCCGTGACCTGGTTGACGGCGAGCCAGTCGTTCTCCGACGGGTCGGAGCCCAGCAGACGGAGGCGCGGGTTCTGCTCGCGACCGTCCGTGTCGATGTAGCTGAGCGGATACCCGCCCACCAGGTACTGGTGGATGCGGTAGTTCTCCGTCAGCGCGTCCTGCGACTTCGGGGACGCGATCTCGGCAACCGCCTGACGGAGGTACTCGGCCGGGATTCCAGGATTCAGGCGCCGCAGAGCCTCCAGCAGGCGCGGGCGGATGAGGGGGTCGTCCCACGTGTCGCGCTCGCCGCTTCCGGGCGCGATCTCTTCCCCACGCACCGGCCGCCAGCCCAGCGGTTCGGAAAGCCGCTCGATTGCGTCCTGCTCCCAGGCGGATTCGTCAAGCAAGCTCATGTCGTGGACTTCTCCTGGTCAGGCAGCGTGGAACCTTCGATCGGTCCCACGCTCTGATCCACCCGCTTGGAGCGCTTGAACAGCCCGACCACCGCGTTCGCGGTTCCGGTTGCCGCCCCGCCGACGGCCTTCGCGGCCATCCCAGTGGCATCTCCCACGGCGCGCGCCGCCGTCCCCGTGGCGTCTCCGACCGCCTTCGCCGCGTTCTTCGTCGCGGTCACGGCGCGCGCCTCATCCGGGATGCCATCACCGTCGATGTCTACGCTGCGGAAAACCTCGGTTGCATCCACGACTTTGCCCCACACGTTCTCACCGAAGTCCTTGGCGGACTCGGAGGCCGCCCGCATCGCCAGTACCGCCTTGGACGGGTCGGGAACGCCGTCACCGTCAGCGTCCGTGAGCTCGAGCCACTCGGGCCACGATTCCATCGGTTCCGAGAAGCCGGTTCGACATGACTTCACGACACTGCTGCCGAAATAGAAGCTGGTGGCGGCGCCCGCAGCGGCGCCGATCACCGGGATCGCCTTCGAGCTGATCCTCACCGTTCCCATCACGGCGCCCTTGGCGGCTGCCTCTCGCGCCAGCACCATCGTTACCGGGACGAGAGCCGACTCGGGGATCTGCTCGGCGATGAGGTCGCCCCATCTCGACGAGGCGCCGCTCGCAACCGCTGTCGCTGCCGTCCGGCCCGCAGCGACTGTCGCTCCCGCCGGGAGCGCGGAGAGAACGAGGCTGGTCACCTTGTTGCGCTTCTTCTCGCCGAGCAGCGAGCCAAGGACGATGGCCTTCGCACGATCCGGATCGTCCACCGGGATGCCGCGCAGCTCCGCCATGCAGAGGGCGAAGAGCGCGGTCGTTTCATAGAAGAAGATGAGGTCACCGACGCCCAGACCGATCGCGACGGGAACCCCGACACCGGGGATGGACGCCGAAGCGCCGATGGCCGCGCTCGCTGCTGTCGTCGTGGCCACGTACTGGGACTCGATGGTCTTCATGACCTCAGCGGGCGTCGCCTCAGGCTTCTTCCGTCGGATTTCCTTGATGTATGCGGTCGCCGCAGGTCGCTGCACCGCGATCGCTCGAAACACGCGATCTTGAAAATCGCTCGGGAGGGCGCTGCCCACTGTCGGTTGAAGCGCTCCGCTCGCCGCGTTCATGCGTATGTCCGTGCCGACATCGGTCGATTCTTCGCTCATCTCCTAGAGCCCTCCTGCTGATGCTTCGCGCTAGTCATGACGTGAACTCGAACTTCAGCTGGATGGCTGGATCGATCGCGTGCACGATGCGGGTGTAGAACGTCTCCGCCTGCTCCTGGAGAACGGGACGGAAGCCGTCGATGTGCTCGTTCACGACCTGATCCGTGAGGATCTGCTCGAAGACTGCACTCTTGTCGATCTCAGGGGTCGTCCAGCTCAGAGCGCCGTTCTTCTCGCCTGCCACGCTCAGAACAGGATTCGCGTATCCGAGATAGATGAACTTCGGGATCTTCACGAGGTACGAGTCGTTTCCGGTCGACTGGATGTCCACGTCTTTGCCTTCGATGCCGAACTTGGCGTCGTACTCGTACCGCACCAGCAGCGAGCGTTCCGTGCCCGGAAGCGTGAAGAGCTGAAGATCACCGATGGCGAGCTTCAGGCCGTCGGCCTTCTCTTCCTTGACGTCGGTCATCCCTGCGGTGAGGAGAATGACCTGTTCTTCGCCCTTGATGGATCGAATGACCTGTGTGTCGCGGGATTCCTGGGCTCCGAAGAATTTTCCGACGGCGATGCCGCCCACCGCAGCGGCGGCGATGGCGACCAAGATCATGAGGACGAGGAGAATCTTCGCCCACAGGGGCGTCCGGCTTGCGGGCCGGGGCGACCTCGCGGCCCCCGGCGTCGCGTTGGTTGAAGCGGTCATGCGGCGAATCCCCCCAGATTCGTGCAGCGGTGCAATGGTGCGAACATACCGGCTTTCCGTTCCTCAGGCTCCGGCGTCCGCGGCGATCGCCTCGGCGTCGCGCACCCGGAGCTTCCCCGACATGAGCTGGGGGAGGAGCGCGTCGCGAGTCGCGGCGAGGGTGCGGCTTTCCCTTGTTTGAGACGCGACCGTCTCAAACAGACGAATCGCACGGTCGCCGAAATCCTGCAGCCACGCGGGATCAGGCTTTGGGATCCGATATTCGGCTAGGTCAGAAGCTGCCACGCGCTGGCGACCGGACGTCCCGACCATGTGCTGGATTGCGAAGTCTCGGAACCTGGGCGCGGTGGCTAGCAGGAACGACAGCGGCGCCGCCACGCCTGGGCGCGACCTCAGGACGATGAACTCGGTCGACCCAACCGCCACCTGGCCTCTCTCGAGTTGGTCCACGTATCCAGTCTTCCTGTTCTCGAGACAGGGTGTGATTCGCGCGAGCAGCGTATCTCCATTGAGGAACCGGGCTCCGCCTTTCGGGCGGCGCATATCAAAGCCATCGATCGACCAACCGGATTCGGGCAGGCGCTTCATGTCGATGTAGATGGCTGAATCCGCTTGCGGCATAGGCACCGAAGGGTTCAGTTCGAGGTAATCAGCGATACTTGCTGAGCGATCGTCACGGGTCAACCACGTCAGATCGATTTCCGCACGCAGTACCGCTTCTGCCGCACCCGCCGCCCTGGTGTTCGCGGCGATCTTGTCGTCGAGGGCGCCCAGCACTTCAGCGATCCCTCGCTGCTCAGCAAGAGAGGGAATCAACATGGGGACGCGCCCAAGTGTGGTCTGGTTCAGAGAAAGAAGTGTCGAACCGCCAGCATGTTGAAGCAGCCAGCTTCGCGAGCTCGGCGCGCGAAGCTGAAATGAGACAAACCGAGAGTCGACGCCCGACCTGACGCGAACCCTTAGCCCGTCCGAGCCTAGGAACCATCCCGCCTGATCATCGGAGACCCAGGCACTGCGGTCGACCGCGCCCTTCCTGCCGAAGACGATGTCTCCTTTGCGCAGTACGTAATCGCCGAGTCGGCTTGTTACCGTGGCATCAACGCGGGGCGTTTCGGGGCGCACGCGGAACTCCCCGTAGCCGACTTCACCGACCGATATGACCGGTACTCCCTCGCGCCCATACTCCGAAGCACTCAAAGACGTCCCGAAAGGGCCACTCTTGATGCCGCTTTCGCCGTCGACGAGGTCTTGAAGGATGCCGTGAGCAAACGGCTCAGACATCGACACGCCCCAACTGCTCGCGCACGACCTCCGCCAGCCGCGCGGACTCCGCGAACTGCGCCTCGAGCTCCGCGCGCAGCCGGGCGAGCTTCTCCTCGATCGGCTCGCCGTCGTCCTCGAGTTCCGCGGCACCGACGTAGCGGCCGGGGGTCAGGGCGTAGTCGGCGGCCTTGACCTCGGCGAGCGTCGCCGAGTAGCAGAAGCCCGGAACGTTTTCGTACTCGTCGAGAGCGGCATCCGATTCGATTCCGCGCCAGGCGTGGAAGGTGCCGGCGATCCTCGCGATGTCGTCGTCGCTCAGGGCGCGCTCGGCGCGGTCGACCATGTGACCGAGGTTGCGCGCGTCGATGAAGAGCACCTCACCGGCGCGCGCGCCCTTGTCCTTCGCGAAGAACCACACGCACACCGGGATGCCCGTCGAGCGGAAGAGCTGCGTGGGCAGGGCGACCATGCACGACACGAGGTCGGCCTCGACGATCTCGGCGCGGATGCGTCCCTCGCCGCCGGAGTTCGACGACATCGAGCCGTTCGCCATCACGACGCCCGCCTGGCCGCGGGGCGCGAGCTTCGACAGGATGTGCTGGATCCACGCGTAGTTCGCGTTGCCCGCGGGCGGCACGCCGTAGCGCCAGCGCGGGTCGTCTTCGCTGCGTGACCAGTCCTTGATGTTGAAGGGCGGGTTGGCCATGACGAAGTCGGCCTCGAGGTCAGGGTGCAGATCGCGTGCGAAGGTGTCGCCCCAGCGGGACCCCAGCTGACCCGTGAGTCCGTGGATCGCGAGGTTCATCTTCGCCATGCGCCACGTGCGCTCGTTCAGCTCCTGGCCGTAGACCGAGATGTCGCTGCCCTCGCCGTGGTGCGCGTCGATGAACTTTTCGGCCTGCACGAACATGCCGCCCGAACCGCAGCACGGGTCGTACACGCGACCGTGCGTCGGCTGTAGCAGCTCGACGAGCACCCGCACGACGCCGGCCGGCGTGTAGAACTCGCCGCCGCGCTTGCCCTCAGCTGCGGCGAACTTCTCGAGGAAGTACTCGTAGACCTCGCCCAGCAGGTCACGTGCGCGGCGGCCGTCCGAGCCACCTTGGCCCTGGGCGGCGAAACGCGCCGAGTTGAAGAGGTCGACGAGTTCGCCAAGGCGCCGCTGGTCGACGCTGTCGCGGTTGAAGATGCGCGGCAGTGTTCCATTCAGCTGCGGGTTCGCCTGCATCACGGCGTCCATTGCTTCATCGATCAACGCGCCAATCGATTTCTCGGGAGCGTTCATCGACGGCCCGGAGCCCTTAGCCCGCTCGGCGAGGAAGCCCCACCGGGCCTGGGCCGGCACCCAGAACACGCCACGACCGGTGTATTCGTCGGTGTCGTCGATGAGCTCGGCGATCTGCTCTTCGTCGTACGACTCGGCGAGGAGTTCGGCGCGGATGGACGCGCGGCGCTCGTCGAAGGCATCTGACACGTACTTGAGGAACACCAGTCCGAGGATCACGTCCTTGTACTGCGAGGCATCCATCGATCCGCGCAGTTTGTCGGCGGCTTTCCAGAGCGTGTCCTTCAGCTCCTTCATCGTCGACGGCACCTGGGGCGCGGCTTTCGGGGTGCGGGGCATGCGAGTCCAATCTTCTCTGTTCAGGCGTTTCTGTCATTCGACGCGTCAACCAGGGCAACCGCCCCGGACGTTGCGGCGGTGACGAGCAGTGTGGCGTACTCATCGAGGCGAGCAGAGCGACCCCTCGAGATCGGCGCGGGCTTCGGCGATGGCGTTGAGAGCCCGCGCAAGGGGAGCTGCGCTCCGATGGTCAACGCGACGCAGGCTCCATCGCTTCCACGCCCCGGGGCCCGTCATCGCATCGAGTATGTCCGCAGTGACCACCTCGGAGACAAGCCCTCCGGGATCCTTCTTGTTGATGCGCAGGACCCGAGCGGGATATGCGACTACCTTCGATCCATCCCTATCGACCCACGCAGCTGCGGTCGGGCTCGTGCGAAACACGATGTCACCCGGTTGAGTGAGTGACGCCCGGGGATGCTCCGAGGCGAATACGAGCTGATCGATTCGTGCACCGCCAATAGCCGACGGATCATCGAGGTCGGACACGCGCACGACCACCAGGCCATCTGACCCGATCAGCTCGCTCTTCACACGTGTTCCCGAGACCACCCGCAGATGCCGATCGCGGATGAGGTCAGAGACCGGCGCCGGCCGCAGAACATTATGGGGCGACGGGTCGATCTCGACCGGATCGAAGTCAGCCTGGATGGAGCTGCCGATGATGTCTAAGCGCGCGGCGACCTCGGCCCCTGTCGAGGGGCTTTTCTTCGCTTTCCGCGCCGAAGACGACACGAGAGACTCACTTCGTGCCTGCAGAGACGTGGTCGGTACCAATCCAGCAAACCGGAACTGGCGCGCTTGCACATCGCGCGCGGCACCCATCGCGGCCGCGATGTCGGAGACTATGTCGGAGCGGGCCGCGGGAGTGAGGGACATCGCGGACAAATCCGCCGTTGCCGTAAACCTGTCGGGAATCGCGGGAGCGCCCGCTGGGTTACCCATAACCCATAGGGAGAGCGACTCGCGTGAGGCGCTGGGCACCAACCCCTTGCCCAGTCGCACGATGCCTCGGACCCACCCCGACCGCAGAATATCCGCGCGTTCGCGCTCCTCGGGCCGCGGAAGTTCGTCGACGAGCGCGCGCGAGGGCCCGATCACCACCGCTGAGTCCACAGACCGCAGCGACAGGGCGACTTCCTCCGTGGTGTGAAGCATCGAGGAAACGTCGGCACCTCGAGCCACTGGTACACGCGCAACGACCACCGCTGGGTTTGCCGCGTCGGCGCTGAGCAGAAGTCCGTCTACACGAAGGCGACGTCTGAGCCGGCGAGCAGGCGCATCGGGCGGGAGGGAAAGGCTTACGCCGTCGCCGAGCTTCTGGGCAAGCATCGACGAGAGGGACGCATCATCGGGGTCCAGCCTCACAACACTGTCTGTCTGCGCAAGCATCCGAACCATCTCAACGACCAGGGCCGCCACCTCCGGTGCGAGTGCTCCCGCCGATGCGCTCGCGCGGCCCGCTGATGCCGAACGATCAGCGATCAACTGCATCGCCGCCGACGGCGAATAGACGGCATCGGTGAGGTTCAGGACGTAGTCGACCCAGGGTGAACCTCGTCGAGCGTGATCTTCGATCTCACGGCGCAGAAAGGCGTCTGAAGGGTCGACTTCGCGAGCAAATCGCGTGAGGTCCGCGCTCGTACATTTATCGAGATCGCCCGCGAGATGGGACAGCGCAACGAGGGCTTCCAACTCGGCGACGGCCTGCGCGTTTGAGAACAAGAAACCTCGAGGTGCGGCCACGCTAGCAAGATCAGCTTCAGCGTGCGGGTTGTTGCCGTGGTCGGTGCGCGCTAGCCACTCGGCCACGTCGGGCGCTGAGAACTGCGGACGCCCGTCCTCTTCAGAGACAGGTGGCGGAAACGCGTCGGGCCCGTTATTGAACCGCGTTCGCCACATCGATGCCACGGGTCGCCGCACGCCTGCCAGGCGCGAGACGCCTGCCAGATCGATGAGCAGCGACGAACTTTGGGGCATGTCCTCAGGCTATCGCTCGCGTCCTACCCGCATGCGTTACATCTGATAAGGGGTCTTATCGTTTTAAACGGCAAACTTATGCGCAGACTCTTGCATTATCGGATCGGCAGCGGGAGCCGCGGCCAAGACGACGTGGCGGTAGCACGCCACCCGACCCCAAGGAGACCCAAATGACCACCACAGCAAGCAAGCCCGCGACCACAGACATCAAGTGCCCGCACTGCGACACCCTGTTCGCCATCGACGGCGCGCAGTACGCCAGCATCATCGGACAGGTGCGCAACGCAGAGTTCGAGTCCGAACTGCATGCACGCCTCGCTGAAGCCGAAAAGGTCAAGGCGGCCGAGATCGCCCGCGCCGTCTCGGATACAGCCCTGAAGGCGCAGCAGCAAGCCACTGCGAAGGATGCCGAGATCGAGAAGCTTCGCGCCGAAGCAAAATCGGCCGAAACGGTTCGCGATCTGGCCGTCGCCACGGCGGTGTCGGAGGCTCAGCAGAACCTCAATGCCGCGAACATCAAGCTCGCGCTTCAGAGCGCCGAGCAGAAGGCGAAGGACGCGGCCCTTCGCGAATCGCACGCCAAGGAGCTCGCGCTCAAGGACGATCTCATCGAGAGATACAAGGACATGAAGGCCCGTCTTTCGGTCAAGCTGCTCGGCGAGACGCTCGAACAGCACTGCGAGACCGAGTTCAACCGTATGCGGTCGCTCGCCTTCCCCGACGCGCAATTCGGCAAGGACAGCGATGCAGCGAGCGGAACGAAGGGCGATTACGTCTTCCGCGATTTCAGCGACGGGGTTGAGTACGTGTCCATCATGTTCGAGATGAAGAACGAGTCCGACGTCTCGGCAACCAAGAAGAAGAACGCTGACTTCCTGTCGAAGCTCGATAAGGACCGCCGCGAGAAGGGATGCGAGTACGCCGTCCTCGTCTCGATGCTCGAAGAGGACTCAGACCTCTATACGGGCATCACGGACGTCTCCCACCTGTACCCGAAGATGTTCGTCGTCCGCCCGCAGTTCTTCCTGGCGATCATTGCGCTCCTGCGCAATGCCGCGCAGGACACCATCACGGTCAAAGCTGAGCTGGAGCAGGTCAAGAAGCAGAACATCGACATCACCAACTTCGAGTCTGATCTCGAAGAGTTCAAGTCGGCGTTCGGCCGCAACTACGACCTCGCCAAGCGCAAGTTCGATGGAGCGATCAAGGAGATCGACGTTGCGATCGACCGACTTCAGAAGGTGAAAGAGGGTCTGCTCGGGTCCGAGAACAACCTTCGCCTCGCGAACGATAAAGCGACGGCGCTCTCCGTCAAGAAGCTGACCAAGGGCAACCCCACCATGGCAGTCAAGTTCGACGAGGCTCGGAGTCAGGCCGACGACGAGGCTGCCGCCTAAGAAGAATCCACGAAACCTACGAAGGAGGCGACGGGTGGATACGGCAATCGACTCAACGGGAAATCTGGTGTCAATCGATCAATTGAAAGGTCTCACGACGCTGCCCGACCTGTGGTGCCCTGGAGAGCTCCTCGATGGCTCAGCGTGCAACGCCAAAGTCTGGACGACCGCAATGCACAGCACGAAGCGTGCTGCGGCATTCGCAGCCCACCACCTTGACGGCTGCGACGAAGGTTCAGAACGTTCGACCGATGCGTTCGGGGATTCTGGGCATGACTTCACTACCGGCACCCGACCCTTGCGCTGGCGGATGCGCCTTGGCGCGACAGAGCCATCCATCGGTCCGGATGGTCGGCGGCGACCAGACGCCGGAACACCCGGGTCATCGACTCGACGTCATGTCACGGACAGAACGCTGCCCGACATCGATGCGGCAGCCCGGCGATCGTTCTCCACTCTGTTGATAAATCTCTTGTCGGGCAACGTGCCCGAGGGCGTCGAGCTCGTCCTTGGCACTTGCAGTCCCGTCCTCGCGAGCCACCTGGTGGTATACGCCACTCACGCCTCCTCTGACAAGTGGATGGGCAAGGAACTCATCATCTGGGGCAAGGTGGCCGGACTTGTCCGCACACAATGGGAAGGTCTCATGCTGCGCCTGGAGGGCGCCGCAGACGACGTCGCGGTTCTGGTGGACAAGCAGAGCCTCGTCAGGCTGGAGATCGACGATGTCGAATCACTCGTCGGACGACATGTCATCGCATACGGCACCTACACGCGTGGCAGTGCGACACAACGCCCTTACGTTCGTGCCATGTACACGTCCGTCGCGTTCAACCCACGCGTGACGCACCGGCGGCGATAAGAGCGGGAGAGCGGCATGCCTGGGGCCGGGAGAGCGCCGTCCCGCGCGCTCAGGCGCCTCGTGGCCGCTACTCGCCTGCCCTCAGTCCCAGCAGCCGCTCAAGGCCATCCTCCGTGACGATCGGAACTCCCCACGCACGCGCCTGCCGCGCCTTCCCAGACATCGAATCGGGGTCGGCGGCCACGAGCACCTTGGCCTTCTTCACCATGCTGTCTTTGGGAATCAGACCGCGCTGGGAGAGTATCTGGAACCACTCCGCTCGATCCCGGCGCGTGTCACCGGTGATGACGACGGTGTCACCCGGTGACAGGCGGAAGCCGGTGGTGAGAGTCGGCGCTGCAGCAGACGGTTTCGAAGCGGCGCCGGCGATCGTCTGCGTGTCGATCTCGAGCAGGCCACCGATTTTCTGGATATCGGCCCACTCGTCAGCGGTGAGCTGGTCGTCCGCCCAGGCCGCCGATACCAGACCGTCGAAGTAGGCGCGGTGAATACGGCGAACTGCAGTGCTCGACAGGTTGAGCTCCGCGGCAAATCGAATGAGGTCGTCGGTCTCTGTCGCGGACATGTACCGATCGAGGAGGACGCGGTCGAGCAGAGCGAGATAGTCGAGATTCAATGCGCCGTCGTCGACGGCGGCATCGACCGCGACATCTACGTGCAACCGCTCGAGAACCGACCGCGGCGCTGTGTCGGAGTCCGTACGAGCCAGCCAGGCCGTCGTGTCGAACGGCTCATCCGGCCACTCCCCCGGGGTCGCGAGCCAGCCATCCCACCAGGCGGGATCGTGGCCCGCACCGATGTAAGCGCGAAGGAGCGCCGCCGCAGCCAGGGCATCCGCCGAGGCGCGATGAGCGTTCTGCATCGCGTATCCGATCGCAGCGCTGCAGTCGGCAAGACTCCGGTTGCCCGGCAGGAATGTGCCCGCAAGCTGCATCGTGCACATCCAGTACTCGTCACCGGGACACACCAGACCGACTTGATTCATGGAGTGGGCCAAGAATCGCGCGTCGAAACTGGCGTTGTGCGCGACAGGCACCCGCCCGCGTAAGAGCGAGGCAATGGACGGGGCGAGTGCAGCGAACTCCGGAGCTCGCGCGGCCGCAGCGGCGCTGATGCCGTGGATGCGCTGCGCACCCATGTCGCGCATCGGATTGACGAGTGTCTCCCAAGCGCCCTCGACGACGCCAGTCGGTGAGACATGCACGATCGCCACCTCGACGATGCGATCGTGCTTCTGCGGAAACAGACCTGTCGTTTCAAGATCGATGACTGCGAATCCTCGCCCCATACTGCGCCCCCCAGGTGATCGAGGTCACTCTATCCGTCGTCCGAACTCCATCGTGATCACTCAAGAACGCGCGACGTAAGCTCCCGACGGCGCGAGCTCGACCCGTCGGGTGGCCACAGCCACCGTCAAAGCCTCGGTGAGTCGCTCGGAGATCTGCGTCGTCATCCGCTTACCCCCGAACAGTCGCAAAGCCTCGCGCTTGATCTCTTCCTCGCGTACCCCGCCGCCGAGCTCGGCGACAACAGCCATCGCATTCGCGATCTCCTCCAGAGCGACGGACTCAAGCGGACGACTGTCCCCCGGAGTGCTCGTGCGAACCTGCCGCCAGGTGTCGACAACCACGCCCTCGGGCCAGACGAAGTGCTCGTCGCCCCGGCGGGTATGAGCGTCCGGAACCAGCCCGAGGATGGCCGTCGCCCGGGTCCCCGACACACGGGACAGTCCGAACGATTCCGCGGCCAGTCTCACCAAGCGCGCCCGCGAGATCGGCCCCTCTGCGGCGATGA
The DNA here is from genome assembly GCF_031453395.1 of Microbacterium sp. SORGH_AS_0454. Classification (NCBI taxonomy): domain Bacteria; kingdom Bacillati; phylum Actinomycetota; class Actinomycetes; order Micrococcales; family Microbacteriaceae; genus Microbacterium; species Microbacterium sp. SORGH_AS_0454. The sequence continues at coordinate 1,281,432 of NZ_JAVIYS010000001.1, forward strand.
CCTCCACAAGGACAGAGCGAACCCGCTGAGCAGCAGATGGACTCGGAAGTGCATCGAGCACGGCCACTCCGCCCGACGTAGTGATCGGCCACGGCACGAAGGGGCGGACGTGGGGATGCGTCACACCGACGTCTCCTTCATCCTCTTGCCCCTCCGGCATTCGTCCACGCAGAGGCTCCGACGGTTCCTCCGCACCGAGCGACTCGAGATCCTCGACCTGGGGCGCAACGCTCTCGGCCGTCAAGGCCGAAGCGGACAAGCCACCAGCCTCAGCGCAGTGCACCGCCGCGACGAGTCGGTCGGCCGTGGCATCCGGGTTATCGAGCCATTCCGGCAGCCACACCCTTTCAATCCCCGGCCAGCGCATCAATCCACCGAGGACATCGACAGGCAGACCATCGCGGTCGGCCACGGTGCGGCGCGCGCGCCAGCCTTCTCCGTCGAGCAGGACGGCGATGAGGGGCTGAGCGGGGTCGGACGCGGATGCAAGTGTGAGATCGATACGGAAGTCCGAGAGCCCGACATCCGTCTTCACGACGAGTCCGCGCTCGCGCAGGACCGCTGCGATCTCATCGCGGTGGCGATCGGTCATGGGGACGCGGGCCGTGGAGTCATCGGTTGGCGCGACTCCGCGCGCGGCAAGCTCGAGATAGGACTTCAGGTCTTTGAGTCCGCGGGCCGACGTCTGCTCGGCGCGAAGCTCAGCAGGATCGAAGCTCGCGTACAGCACAACCTGTCGGCGCGCACGAGTCACCGCGACGTTCAACCGGCGTTCTCCTCCTGCGCGCGACAGCGGTCCGAAGTTCAACGGGAGCATTCCGCGGTCGTTCTTGCTGAAGGCGACCGAGAACAGAATCGTGTCGCGCTCGTCGCCCTGCACGCTTTCGAGGTTCTTCACGAACAAACCATCGCGCTCGTCAAGCGCCCGGCCGATGCGTTCGTCTGGAGCGTCGCGCAGCATGTTGTCGATGAGGTCGCGCTGCTGAACGTTGAACGTGATGATTCCAATCGACGGTGCGGTGTCGCCGGCGGCGGCGAACCGACGGATCACCTCGTCGACGATCGTCTGCGCTTCGACGCGGTTCGTCCGAAGGACCCCGCGCCCACCCGAACGTTCGAAACGACCGTCGACGCGCACGAGCGAGAGCCCGTAGTCAGGCTTCGACGTGGCGAGCGCGTCGGGCACGGACGCGGAGAAGTCACGCAACGGCGCCGGGAACGACGACAGGCGGCTCTCGTAGTACTGGTGGTTGCTGAAGGCGATGAGCGCCTCGTCCTGGCTGCGATAGTGCCAGGACAACCACTTGCTCGGAACTCGAGCTTGCGTGCACTCCGTGAGAATGGATTCCTCATCCGCGACGACTCCGGCATCTGCCTCAGCCTCGTCGCCGTCGGCCGTCACTTCGGCGAAGGTTGACGGCGGCATCTGCTTGGAGTCTCCGACAACCACGACAGAACGCGCTCGGCCCATCGCCCCCACGGCATCCGCAACGCGAATCTGCGAAGCCTCGTCGAACACCACGACGTCGAACATCCCCGCGCGGGCGGGGAAGAACCGGGCGACCGATTCCGGGCTCATGAGCATGCAGGGCGTGATCTGGGTGATCAGATCGCCGTACTTGTCCATGAGCGTCCGCACGCTGTCCCCACCGCGCTGCCTCGAGAGCTGACGTTTGAGCGCGCCCATGTCGCCGCCGTCGAACTTCGGGTCGAATCTCCGCTGAGACAGGATGTCAGCGGGCAGAGCCCGCGGAAGCTCGCCGCGAATAGCTGCCGAACTCGTCGCGAACCGCGCGATCGTCCGATTGTGCGCGGCGGGATCGAAGTCGCTGAGCGCGGTGGCGTCTTCGCGCTCAGCGAGGGACGCCGCCGCGACCCCCTTGTCGAAGGCGAGCGCCGCGTCGTCTGCACGGATGCGCCCAGCCAGAATCGCCTCCCGTGCCGCGTGCATGCCGTGGAGCCGCAGAGGTTCCACGTGCCGGAGCAGGTCGATCCAGCGTCCGAGCGTGACCGGTTCGGTCGTCACCAGGTTGCGCGCCGTGCGCGTGCGTTCCCAGGTCGACGCGATTCCTTCGTCGCCGGCCCAGATGGCGAGATGGTCAGACGCGCCACCTCCCGCTGCGGCTGTCAGTGCCCGCCACGCTGCGGCGAGCGCCGCGAAGCGCTCAGCAGCGGCCGTATCCGGGGTTGTTGTCTCGTACACCCGGCGCAGGTCGGTGCGGAGATCGCCGGCGCCCGATACACCGGACGAAAGCGTTCTCGATAGCCAACCCACCCACGTGAGCGCGGCTCCCACCTGATCCGCGGCGCCAGCCACATACGGATTGAAGTCGGCGGCTGCGACCACCACGGGCAGCCGCTGCAGCTCACCACGCAGCTCTTCGACCTGTGCGGCGGTCTCGGCCATGGCGCCGGTCAGTGTCGAGAGACCGCGCAGATCAATTGCGGTCGGCTCGCCGCGCAGGTCGGCCGCGAACTGAGCCAGCACGGCACGCCGACGCTTCTTGCGGCCGAAGAACGAGGACGTATCCGCGGCCAGGGCGGCTGCATGTATATCTCGGAGGTTCCGCGAGAGCACCCGCGGATCCACCTGAGCAAGCCACGCGGGCGGCTGCGCGACCGAGGTTGCCAGCCGCCGAACGAGGTCATCGACCGACTCGGGTTGCACACGATCCAGGACATCGAGCGCGTGGCGCGGCGCGCGAGCGACACCCGCCCAAGCGTCCAGCTGCTGCGGCTCCCGCACCCGAGACAGCAGCTCGCTCGCGCCGACGCGTTCCAGCGCCTCGTCGAAACTGCGGGCCGCGCTATGCAGAGTGACCGCGTCGACAGCGGGATCGTCGACGAACCCCCACGGATGCGTCGCTGCAGGGCGGGCGAGATCACTGACCGCGGGCAGCTGCCGCAGAGTCGCGCGTAGCTGGTCGATGTGGTCGCCCGACGCAACCAGTGAAGCGGGCACATCCAATGGCGGGATGTCCGCCGCCGATGCCAGCAACTGCGATCGAGCCGAGTACAGAGACAGACCCGCTGCGTTCGGTTCGTGAACTCGCTGCGCATAGCGCGACAGCGCGCCACGACTGGACTCCGCAGCCTCGCGCTGCGCGGACAACGCCGCCCGATCGGGCCGCGCAGTGGCGTCGAGGGCCGCCCGTAGTTGCTCGCGCACGGCATTCGGCCGCGCGCCCTTGTCATGCAGGTCAAGCGAGAAGGAGCCGAGACCTACGGCATCCAATCGATCTTTCACGACCTCCAGGGCCGCGCGCTTCTCTGCGACGAAGAGCACGCGCTTCCCGGATGCCAACGACCGAACAAGCAGGTTCGTGATGGTCTGCGACTTGCCGGTTCCCGGAGGGCCTTCGAGCACGAACGTGCGCCCCTCGACGGCCTCGACGACCGCCTCGAGCTGCGAGGAGTCCGCAGAGACGGGAACCTGCGCCGAAAGGGCATCGAGGTCGACGTCGACCGGCGCCGGTACGGCATCGATAAACGCCTCGTTCGGCGAATGGATGAGATGGGTGACGAGCGAGTTCGTCGAGAGCTCTTCCCAGTTGTCGTCGAGATCCTTCCACAGCCGGAACTTCGCGAACTGGAGGATGCCGAGGTGAACGGTGTCCTCGACGATGAAGGGCCGCTTTGCGTCGACCATCGCCTGACGGACCGCGTCGAAGGCGGCGCCGAGGTCGATCCCCGCGGCATCCGTCGCCGGATTCGCGAGCCCGGGCACCTCGATGCCGAAACTCACCTTCAGCTTCTCGAGCAAGCAGTAGTTGGGCGTGGACGCCCCCGCCTCGTCGAGGACGAGACGGAAAGACTGACCTCGCGACACACTCTCCAGGTTCACCGGCACGAGAACGAGCGGCGATTGCAGCTGCCGGTCGTTGAATTCCCATCGCAGGGTGCCGAATGCGAGGTACAGGTTGTTCGCGCCCGTCTCTTCGGTGACCGTCTTCGCTTTCGCGGCCAGAGCGCGCAGCCGCGTCGTGTAGGCCGCTTGTGTGACATCGCTCAGGTGCGCCTGCCTCTTGTCGGCTAGGAGCGCTTCTCGCTCGGTAGAGTCGCGGTCGCGACCGAAGCGGATGCCGCGCTCCCGAGCAATCTCCGGCACGTCGTCGGACGCGAGCAGCGTGACGCTCGCTCCCGCGTTGATCATGTCTTCGAGCCGGCCGAGGGCGGCGCCCGGAACCGCGAGTTGATATCCCGCGCTACTCGTGAAGTTGATGAGTCGGTTGCGGAGGCTCAGATCGAGCAGAGCGTTCTTCCACTGCGCGACCCTTGGCGGCGCCACGGTGCGGCCCTGCGCATCGCGTTGGCCGGCGACGAACGTCTGCAGGACGCGGTCCAACGGCCGATACTCGACGACGGTCACTTCACCGTCGATGCCCACCTTGCGGCTGGGGAGCGGCAGGATTCCGTTCTCTCGGGCTGCGCGCACGTCGGTGACACCGAGGATCTCATCGCGACGTGCTTCGAGGTACGGCTCGGGCGCGGACCGGGCGACGTCGAACGTTGCGGACGCCGCACCGCCGGTCATCCGGGTCGTCTCGAGCAACGATATCCGGCCCAGCTTCGCGAGGTTCGCCGCTTCCTCGATATCGGTGGTCGCGGGCAGCCCGAGGCTGCGATCCTCACGCCAGTAGCCGAGGAAGATGTGTCCGTCCACCAGCCAGAGCGTCGAGTTGATCCCGACCTGCTCGAGCAACGCTGCGAGCGTCAAAGTCGTGTCGAGACACGTTCCAAGCCGTCCCTCGAGCACCTCCTGCGGCGTGCGGACCTTCTGACCGCGCAGGCCCCAACTCGCCGGAGGCTCTGCATAGCGGATGTCGAGTTCGCGCACGGCATCCCAGATGGCCGCGACCATAGCGTCCACCCGCGCCGGGTTGTCGCTCTGGTAACCGTCGAGCTGCGTGCGACCGCTCGACTGCCCAAGGAGGTCCGAGGCACGTTGCAGGACGAGCGTCAGTGTGGTCGCCTGCGGCTGCACGAAGGAAGCAAGGAGCTCGAGGCCGAGGTGCAGCTCCCGGGCGATCCATTGGTTCGCCGCGAGAACAGTGACCGGATGCCGATGATCGGCGATCACCGCGCCATCCGGTCCGCGCAGAGTGAGAGTGATGAAGCCAGGCTGCTCTGTGTCGACCTGGAGCATTGGAGCCGGGTCGAGGGAAAGCAGGTCGATGCCGGCGAGTGTCTTGAGACCGGGCGCGAGGTCGAGGATCACGACCTTGGGCGCCCCTAGGGAACCACTGGCCGTAGAGGCTTCGATCTCAAGCGATGCTCCGCGAAGCTCGGGCCCATCGTACGAGACCCGAACCTCCTGCACGGGCACGATGCGCGCGTGTGCCATGGCGTAGCTGAGCTCGGTGACCGCGTCGAGGGAGAGACGTGCACTCGGCGTGGGCCCAGACGGGGTCGCCGACGCGTCCGTCTCGGGCTGCTCACGCAGCTGACGGCGGGTGAGGGTCGGTATCGCCGTCGCGTCGGACTCGGCGGATGGTGCGGTGGTGGCCGCCGGCTCGGTCGACGAAGGGGGCGCAACAGCCGGTGGAGCGGGGAGCCGCGAGGCCGATGGCGCAAACTGCGGCGCGCTCGGGGGTGCGGGAAGCGAGCGCCCGGTTATCCCACCGCCCAGAGCTGAGAGCACCGCCGGCTTGCGCGCCGCAATTCGCTGCGCTTCGTCGGCCGCGCCGACTTCGCGAAGGAGCAACTCCGCTGAATCGAGGGCCCGATATGTCTCGGCGAGACTGAAATCGACCTGGTGCGCATGCCTGTTACGCACCTCGCGCATCTCACTCGCCCAATTGGCCGCTTGTCGCGAGATATGCCCGTCGAAGGGGTAACCGAGGTTGCCCAACTTCTCGGTCATCACCCGCAGCATCAGTCCGACATCGTTCGCGTGATGATGTGAGGTGGATCTGCCCGCAAGCTCATCTTTATGAGCGATGATCTGCACCCATGACGGCCCCTGAGGGAGACGCTCAACAAACACCCGCTCGATGAACGGACGGAGGCCCTCCGCCAGATCGTCGACGGACCCCCCAATGAGCTGACGTGTATCGATAGTCATGACATCCCCCCTAACGCCCGTGACGACTAAGGTCGCGGTCATTCGGAGCCTAGATGATCGTGACCACCCCATTCCCGCCGCAACCTCTGTCGGTGTTGCTCACATCCTCTGGGGATGAAGAGAACATCAGCATCGCCGCTGCCTGCCCATTCGGCCAGGGGCTGCGCTTACCGCTGGTGAGCAGTTGCAGGTGGACGCGTAACGAGAACAGTCGGGCAGCGCGAGTTCGACGATCTCGTGTCGGGAACGAATCCCGAGACCGCAAAGGTCCATGGCGAGATCATGAGAGTAACCAGCGTCTACCTGAAGCGAGTGCCATGAGTAACGACAAGCCCACGTTCGTCTACGAGATAAACGGAGCCTCGTTCGCTAACCTCATCAATGGTCCGCGGTCGTACGAAGACAACTTGCAGCGGATGGTGTCTCTCCTCGGCAAGTCGGGCCGTTCGACGTTCTCCCTATCGAGGCTGCCGGACGGCCAGGACATCTGGGACGTGACCCGCGAGTCACTGCCAAGTGTGTTTCTACAGGCGGCCGGGACCGCCGAAGCCATGACCATCGAGTGGCGACGCATGGAGCAAGACGGATAGAGCGGCTCTACATCGTCGGTGATGGTGGACCGCGCGACGGCGAATCGCCCGTGACGATCGACTTCCTCGACGGGACGGCCCGCGCCCTCGTCTACCCAGACGAAGTGTTCACTGCGGACGAGGCCGGCGAGATCTTCGTGCATTACTTTCACACGCTGACGGTCCCCGACCGCTACGCCCTCCGCGAGCTGAACCTCCCCACGCCAGCACCATGACCATCTCGTTCGATAGCGATCGCCATGAATCCCTGCTGGTCTCGCTTCGGGCAGCAACGAATGCCATCGGGGCCGAGCTCGACGCGCTCGAACGCCAGGCGACCACGTTGCGTTCCTCCTGGAGTGGTGAAGCGCGCGACGCGTACGACGAGGCGCAGGACGCATGGAGCGCCTGCAGGCGGGTATTTTACGGCGTACTCAGCGGTACCGACATCGTCGCTGCATCCGCTGGCGACTCACTCCGCCGAGCCGAACAGGCGGTGCGGTCGCTCTGGGCCTGAGCACCGCCGCGCTGTCCACCCGCAGATGTGTCGCGCCTCAAGCACGCGTCACCACCTCCACGGCATGTCGTGCGCGCCCCCATCGCATCCGAGACGACCTTGCCGAGCTCAGAGGTCACGAGACGGGCGAGCTCGGGCTTGCGGGCGTTCAGCAGCTCACGGAACGCGAACAGCACCGCCTGTCGCTTCGCGATCGAGCACTCGATCGGCGCCGTGCGACGCAGGACGACAGGACAAAAGCGGTGGCTCGGCCGCGCCTGCCGTTCGGTCGAAGCGGATGCCGCGTGCTCGACAGGATGTCGGCGAGGGAGAGCGGGGCACAGACTCTACCGGAGACCGCGCGGAGTTTCCGTGCCCGCCCCCTCCCGGCGCGGGCGCCTCAGCGGAACAGCTCGACGTGGTCGGCCACCCAGCTACGGAACGTGCGAGGCGGGCGGCCCGTGATGCTCGTGTACTCGTCCGAGATGACCGGTGACGTGCCGACCGCCGCTCGCCAGTCCTTGATGATCTGCCGCACCCACACCTCGGGTACGTAGCGCGAGAGCATCTCCGCCGACTCCGCCTCGGTCTGCTCGATCACCGACACGGGCCGTCCGATGACGTCTCCGATGATCTCGATCTGCTCGCGCAGGGTGAGGCGTTCCGGCCCGGTCAGCACGGGGGCGGCGCCGACGAGGGTGTTCGTGGTGAGGGCGACCACCGCGACGTCGGCGATGTCCTGCTCATGGATCGGCACCTGCACCGCATCGGGATACGGCAGGGGAACGGCGCTCTCGCCCTTGACGCTCCAGCTCCACCGGGCGGCGTTACTCGCGAAACCACCCGGCCGGAGGAACGTGTGCGCGAGACCCAACCTCTCGACACTCTCCTCGACGCGGAGGAACCGCGAGCCGTTGAAGTCCTCCGCCGCCCCCGGGAACGTGACCGACGATGACGACAGCAGCACGACGTTCTCGACCCCCGCCGAGACGAAAGCGGCGAGCAAGGCCTCGGGATCGGCGAGGTCGGCATAGAGGAAGACGCGGTCGACGGCATCCAGGGCGTCTGCGAACGAGGCCGGCTCGTTCAGGTCGGCCTCGAACGCCTCGACCTGCGCGGGCAGGGACAGCTTCTGCGGCGTGCGACTCGTCGCGCGCACTCGCACCCCTCGCTCGAGCAACCCTGAGACGACCCCGCCACCGACGGCACCACTGGCACCCACGACCAGAACCGACATGATCTCCTCCTTCACGAACACCGTTCGCGAACAGTATTCGTCACGAATGATGATCGCGTCAAGTGCTACCGTTGCCCCATGCCCTCCCCTGCCGAGCCGGTGTCGCGACGCGCCCGTCCCGCGAAAGCTCCGCTGTCGCGGCAGTCGATCCTCGACGCCGCGATGACGCTGATCCGCGAGCACGGCGTCGACGCCGTGACCCTACGACACGTCGCGGCCCAGGTCGAGACCGGCCCCGCCTCGCTTTACGCCTACTTCGGAAACCGCGACATCCTGCTGGAACACGTGCTGGATGCCGCGTACGCCCAGGTTCCCCTCGTGGATGCCGACGACGACCGGCGCAGCTGGCGAGACGCCCTCGCCGCCACGATCATCCGCACGATCGAAACGCTAGAGGGCTACCCCGGCCTGGGCGCTGTGGCCCTCGGCACGATCCCTGTTCTACCCGGCGCGCTCCGCCTCGCGGAGCATGAGCTGGCACTCATGGAAGCCGGCGGCATTCCCGCAGATCGTGCCGCGCTCGCGGTCGACCTCATCGCGCAATTCGCCGCGTCGACGGCCGTCGAACGCACCGTCCGCCACGGTCGCGGTGGCACGGGTGACGAACGCGGGCGGGTCCGCGTCGCCTATGAGCACGCCGACCCCGAGAGCTTCCCTCGCGTGGCACGCTCCGCCGCCCTGCTGACCGGTCCCGACGAGACGGCACGGCGCGACTTCTCGATCGAGGTTCTGCTGAGCGGCATCGAACGCCCGGGGTGAGACCCTCCGACGGTTCCTGACCGACGAAAGGCGCGAGGGTGCGGCGAGGGCTGCGCCACCGCTCGCTCTCGCACGGGAGCGCGCCCGCCCGCGCGGGTCGGCGATCATCCCTGCGAAACGGCGTGTGCGACCATGACCAGATTGTCGAGTGATGCTCCCCCCTCGCGCGGGAGGCAGGTGATCATGATCAACCGTCCGGGACCGGGAGTCCATAGGTGTTGGTCGTGGGCGAGATCGGGCTTCGGGATGCGACGCACCTCGTCCACGGCGTAAGTCACCGACGCGACTTCGACGATGTCTCCCGCTCTGAGAGTCGGCGCGTGAGTAGTCGGGTCTGAGAACGCATTACCCGGCGCTGTCCCCCGCGCGAGAGCGTGCATGGCCAAGATGACCGTGCCCGTCTCGGCATGATCGAGCGCAACGCTCCGGTCGCGCACGACGTACGCCGAAGTGAAGCCTGGCGGAGTGATATCTCCGTCGACCGATTCCAAGGACCCGAGAGCGACATCGAGCCCTCGGGAGGGGACGCGCAGACGCGTCCCCTCATCATCGACGGCCTCCGATTCCGCGAGAGGGGGTGGCGTCACCCCCGGCTCGAAGGCGACCTCGACTCCGGTGAGGTCCCGTGCCCCGGTCGACGTACCGCTGTGCCAGCCGCCGAGCAGTCCGAAGACCATGGCGCCGATTCCCGCGGCCGCGAGCGTTCCGACGATCCCCCACTGACGCCGGCGGCGGGGTGGACGACCCGTCACCTTCCCCTTCTCCGACGAGGCTCGCGAGACCGGTAGGTCAGGAAGACGGCAAGCGCTATGGCGGCCCCCAGAGCGGTGAGCCCCGCGAAGACGAGCAGTCCCATCAACCGTGACTCCATTGCTGCAGACCCTCCGGTGTGGGCTGAGAGTCCGATCGGTTCGGACGTCGACGCCGACGACGGCGCCACCGGCGATGCGGTGGGGGTCGGTGAGGCAGTCGGAGTCGGCGACACGGCCGGAGTCGGCGAGACGGTAGGGGCCGGCGAGACGGTAGGGGTCGGAGCCTGGCCGCCTCCCGTCCCGCCCCCGCCCTGGCGCACGACCTGACCGGTGACGGAGGCATCGTTTCCTGCCCCGATGCTGATGTGTGCGCGGTTCGTGTAGCTCCCAGCGACTCCCTGGTCGGTGACGCGTGCGGCGAAGCGGACGTCGTAGTAGTGCCCAGCTTCCGCCGTGAACGTCACGGAGTCCGGCGTCGCCGCGTAGGTGGAACGGTCGACGGGCGCCCAGTAGCTGGGGAACTCCCACCCATTGGCGCCCGTGACCAAGCGAGACGACGACCACAGTTCGGCGTACTGCACCCCGTTCATCTCGCCGAGGAGTTCCTGATTCTCAGCGAGGACATCAGACACCTTGACGGTTTCGCCACCGGAGAATCCGCTCCGACCCGACCCCACCTGAACGACCCAGACGATCGTGCCGGTGACGGCGTCGTACTGGCCCCACTTGCCGTTGTCGCGGCCCGTGAAGGTGCACCCCTGGGTGCATACCTCGCCGGGACCCGGGTTAGGTGATGGCTCCACCTGGACGCTGAGAGTGTGGCCGTCAATGTTGTAGACGACGGTCCCTTCCTCCGCGGCTTCGTTCTGCACCGTCACCCAGAAGAAGAACGTTCCGTGGAGGTTCTCGGGGTGCGCACTCAGATAGTCCGCGTCGAAACTGCAGTCCAGGGTGGCCTGATCCACGAGGCAGCGGCCCATGACCGCCCCTGCGGGATCGACCAGCGGGAACGCGTCCGAGCGGCCCGTGAGCTCCGGGGGCAGGGTGAGTGTGAATCCTGCGGGGGAAGCGGGGTTGTCGGGTAGCGACCAGGTGCCGCGGATCTCGGCGGACGAGCCGTTCTTCACCGTGGCACTGGTGAAGTCGAGAGAGTCGATCGATGCCGTTGTGGCCCGCGCGGTCGCGGCCACCGACGCCGAGGGCGAGAGGCTGAAGGAGGCGACGAGTACGGCGATAGCGGCCATGGCGGCCAACGACGTGCGCGCCCATGCGGGCGGTCTGACTTTCGACGGGAACAAGGTCACGGTGACTCCAATGCAGAACTGATCTCGCATCCCGCATCGACGAAAGCGGTGCGGGACTCGCATGAAAGAGTCGAGTCAGCGCGTTTCATCACGCGATCTCCCAAAAAGATTTCGGGAGTTCTGCTTTGGTCCGCGGCCTTGGCGGAATGCTTGTCAGCGCCGAAGGAATGCAGGCTGCCGAACGCCGCTACTCCGCAGAAGGCCTGACGAGGAATGTCACGCGCGTCGCTTCTGCGGCGCTCTCGTCGAGCCGTTGGTAGGCGACCTCCAGCTCGTGGACCCCCGGGGCCAGACCGACCAGGCCCGACATTGTCGACCGGCCGATCCGCCGCTCCAGGACACCGGATGCAGGGATTTCCAAACCGGCAGCGAGTTCTCGACCGTCGAGACGGATGACGAGTGGACTTGCTTTCCACCCACGGACGATCAACGCCACGGGATCCGTCCCGACCACCGCGCCCGCGGCCGGCGCTTCAATGAGCGGGACGAACGCGAAGGGCGCGGATGAGACGACCGTCGACGTCCTCCCTTGGGAGTCGATCGTCACCGCGGCTACCCCCGCATCAGTCGGTCGTAGATCATCGATCTTGATCGACCACTGGCCCGACGCCGGCACCTCGGTCTCGGCTGCTGCATCCGGTCGTCCCTGGGGCCAAACGCGTACGCGGGTTCCCGGCGTTCCTCGTCCCTCGATGGCAGGCGCCTCGGTCGCCGCGGGCTCCCACGCATCGTCCACCGTCGGGGTCTGTGGCGCAGAGGAAGTGGTCGGCTCGGGGGTCGATTCAGGAAGGGCCGAGTGTCGTCCCGGTGCAGGTTCCGACCCGGACGGCACGTCTGAGCCGGCCACGGGCGCGACGCCGATATTCGGGAGCGTCAGCGTCGTCCGTGAGGGGGCTGGGACGGGTGGATCCAGCTCGATCACGACCGGTCCATCGGCATCCGCCTTCGGATCGACCGACTCCTCGGGAAGGGGCGTGTCGAGGGCGTGGGGTAGCTCCTCGCTGAGAAGCGGTCCCGAAGCCACCGAGTCGTTCGCCGCGACAGACACTTCCGAAGAATCGAAGGCCCCCGTCAGCGCCGCGCCCGCCCCCGATGCACCCCCGACGAGGACGACGATCGACGCGGCGATGGCCAACGATCGTCGAGAGCCGACTGCGCGCCCACTCGAGGATCTCTGCGCCACGACGGCACGATCGAGGCTCGTGCCCGCTGCTGCCACGGCCGCGGCTCCTCCGACGAGGAGCAGCAGGGACGGCAGAAGCCCCACGACGGCGCGCGCCTCGTCGACGAGGGCCGAACAACGGCGACAGGTCGTCACGTGGTTCTCGAACGCCTGTCGATCTCGAGCGGACGCGGTGCCTTCCTGGACGGCACCGAACACGGCGAGGGCCCTGCGGCACTCCTCCGGGCACCGTTCGAGTTCGAGGTGCGCCTGCATCCAGGCCGCCCGCAATGATCGTCGAGCGCGGTAGAGCAAAGAGGACGTCGCCCCCGGCTTCAACCCGATGGCGGAAGCAGCCCGGCGCGGGGGAATACCTTCCACATCCACGTACCAGAGCACGGCCTGCCAGCGCTCCGGCAGGGTTCGGAAGGCCCGCCCGAGCGTGGACTCACTGAAGCGAGACGCCATCATGGCAGCCGGGTCGCCGTCGGTGACACCTCCGACGACGGAATCGAGCTCTACGTCGTCGACGAAATGCTGCCTGTAGCGATGCTCTCGCGACGCGAGATGACGCACGACGGTGTACAGGTAAGGGCGGACGAGTTCGTCCGGGCCCGAACCTCGACGCAATGCGGCAATGGTCCGCTCGAATGCCTCCGACGAGAGGTCATCCGCCATGGAGTGGGATGACACCACCGCAGCGAGCTTCGTGACGGGCAGGCGGTGCCGACGCCACAGGAGAGCGACAGCCTCGTCGTCCCCCTGCCGAATTCGAGCGATGAGGGATGGGTCGCTCGGCTCGCTTTCCGACATACGACCTCCGCTCGTTCATCTTCGAACCAAAAGCACGAGCCTAGCAAGGGCCGAAATCTTTGTGGGAGAAACCGCTTGAGAGGAATGTCGCCTGACCACCTCGCCTGAGAGCCGCGAGATCTACGCCTTTCCTCACGACGTACCAGGGGCGATCGAGCGCAGCGCGATGCAGTTCTCACCCGGTCGAATGATCGAAAGGATTTCGAGTCCCTCGGGGTTTTCCCCGGCGAGCGGTGGAACCACCGTAGGTGCGTCACATGGCCGTGGACTTTGCCGGGTCGACCGGGAAGCTACATCCCCGGCGCCATATCCGTGAATCGCGAATAATGCCCTTGGAACGCCACCGTGATCGTGTCCGTCGGCCCGTTACGGTGCTTCGCCACAATCAAGTCCGCCTCACCCGCACGAGGTGAGTCCTTCTCGTAGGCGGCCTCGCGGTGCAGCAGCACCACCATGTCGGCATCCTGCTCGATCGAGCCCGACTCACGAAGGTCCGAAAGGGCGGGCTTCTTGTCGGCGCGCTGCTCAGCGCCACGGTTCAGCTGCGACAGCGCGATGACCGGAACCTGCAGCTCCTTGGCCATCAGCTTGAGCGCGCGCGAGAACTCACTGACCTCCTGCTGGCGCGACTCGACGCGCTTACCGCTCGTGAGCAGCTGCAGGTAGTCGATGACGACCATCTTCAGACCCTCGCGCTGCTTGAGGCGACGGCACTTCGCGCGGATCTCGACCAGCGTCATGTTGGGGCTGTCGTCGATGTAGAGGGGCGCGTCGTTGATGCGACCGCGGGTGGAGGCCACCGTGGTCCAATCGCGCGAGTCGAGGGTTCCCTTGCGCATGCTCTGCAGGGGGATCTGACCTTCGGCGCTGAGCAGGCGCATGGCGATCTCGCTGCGACCCATTTCGAGCGAGAAGAAGATGCACGGGGCGTTCGACTTGATCGCGGCGGCGCGGGCGAAATCGAGCGCGAGGGTCGACTTACCCATGGCGGGGCGTGCGGCGAGCACGATCATCTGCCCGGGGTGCAGGCCGTTGGTGAGCTGGTCGAGGCCGGCGAAGCCCGTGGGAATGCCCGTCATCGACCCGTCGCGGCCTCGAGCGGCCTCGATCTCTTCGACCGCGGCATCCACCGCCGTCGTTAAGGGGATGTAGTCCTCGGCGCTGTCATCGCCCGAGACGTTGTAGATCTCGGCCTGGGCGCTGTTGACGAGCTCGACCGGGTCGCCCTCGCCGGCGTAGCCCATCTGCACGATGCGCGTGCCGGCCTCGACCAGGCGGCGCAGCATCGCGCGCTCGGCGACGATCGAGGCGTAGTAGCCGGCGTTGGCGGCGGTCGGCACGATCGAGGTGAGCGTGTGCAGGTAGTCCGCTCCCCCGGCACGCTGGAGCTCGCCCGTCTTGATCAGCTCGTCCGTGACGGCGACGACGTCAGTGGGCTCACCGTGCGAGTACAGGGTGAGGATGGCCTCGAAGATCAGCTCGTGCTTCGGCACGTAGAAGTCGGGGCCTCGCAACGACTCGATCACATCGGCCACGGCGTCTTTCGACAGCAGCATGCCGCCGAGCGCGCTCTGCTCGGCGAGCGTGTCGTGCGGGGGCGTGCGCTCGGGGCGCGGCGCTTTTCCGAGACGTTCTTCGGCGATATCGGCGATCGACACGGGCTCTCCTTCAGTTCGGGCACCCCTGGCCGGGCCTCGCGCGCGCGTGAAGCGTTCGCGGAAACGGGGCTCGGGGCGGCCCCGGCAGCATGGAATCACCGACGTCCGACATCGACGCGCGCGGCAACGTGATCCAGCTGCCCGAGGGGCTGCACCCACGGTAGATACCACGCTCTCCACACGCAAACGAGCCTGTGGATAACTCTGTGGAAAGCCTGCGGGAAACGCCGCGAGATCTGTGCACAAGTGCTGTGGAGAACTCGGTGGATGGGTCCGAATTGTGAGCAGTTACATGCCCCTGATCTGGGTTTTATCTATCCACAGGTTTCCTGGGGAAATCCCGTGTGAAGTGAACGTTGAAGGTTCCCTCGATAAGCATTCACATGTGTACAACTCGGGGGATAACTCGCCGATGGCGTATCGACCAAAGGCCCTCGCTGTCAAATTTTTCTTCACCGCCCGGCGTGTCGCCCGTCACCAGCCCGTTCCCAGGGAACTACCTAGATTTCACCCGCCCCCTTCCCCCCGGGTGAATCGCGGCGTAGCGTCGCCGCCCAAGAGTTTCGGAGATTCACCTTTGGGGGGCGAATCATGGAGAACGTGTCCGATCGGGGGGCATCGCACCTGCTGCGGTTGCTCCTCGTCGGCGTGTCCACCGCGCTCGGAGCCGCAGCTCTCTCGGTCGCTCTTTCGGCCTCCCCGGCTTCGGCGGATGACGGCTCGGGCGGACTGCTCGGCACGATCGGCTCGACGGTCAACCAGGTCACCGACACCGTCGACGATGTCGTCGGTACCGTCGTCTCACCCACGGTCGAGCACGTCACCGAGACCGTCGCTCCCGTGACCGAAGTCGTCACCGACGTCGCACCCGCCCCCGTCGCCGAGGTGGTCACGACCACCACGGACACCGTGTCGAGCACCGTCTCCGAGGTCGTCGACACCGCGAACACCACCGTCGGCGGCACTGTCGGCACCGCGGGAGACGCGGTCACCGACATCGCCGGCTCGGGCGTCGTGGGCGGGGTCGTCACCCCCGTGGTCGAGACCGTCCAGTCGGTCCCCGTCGTCGGTGATGTCGTCCACGCGGTCGGCCTCGACGATCTCATCTCGGGTGTCACCGACGCGGTCGACGCGGCGCTCCCCGTGATCGTCGGCACCCTCCCCCCGATCTCTCCCGTGATCCCCGCGATTCCGGGCATCCCGACGGATCCCGGCGGCGAGGCCACCACCCCGATCATCGACGCGCTGCCCCTCGCGCCCCTGCCGGTCGAGGCCGCGGCAGACTCTGCTGCGACAGTGCCCGGTGCCCCCTCGACGGGTCCCTCCCCGGTTTCGTCGTCGCCCCGAACAGCCCTCTCGAGCCCGGTGGTGACGCTCTTCGCGGCCGCCACGGGCGGCGACGCCTCCGCGACCCTCGCGAGTGCGCAGAACGCTCTCCAGGCCCTGCCGATCGATGTTCACGGCGACCTGGGCGCGAGCACGGGCTCGAGCTCGTCGGCATCCGGAAACTCCGGCGCGGGCGGCGCGAACGCCGCAACAACCGACGGCGGCAAGCTCTTCGCCGCTCCGCTTCTTCTCGACCGCCGGAACGTCGTCGACGACGATCTGCCCGGCACCCCGGTCTTCGGCACCGACGTCTCTCCTGACTGAGGACGGTCGCACCGTGCATTGCACGGCAGACGACCCCGCGCTTTTCGCGCACCCTCATT
The DNA here is from genome assembly GCF_031453395.1 of Microbacterium sp. SORGH_AS_0454. NCBI lineage: Bacteria > Bacillati > Actinomycetota > Actinomycetes > Micrococcales > Microbacteriaceae > Microbacterium > Microbacterium sp. SORGH_AS_0454. The sequence continues at coordinate 1,297,955 of NZ_JAVIYS010000001.1, forward strand.
CATCTACAGGAGAAACTCTCATGCGCAAGATCTACTCGCGTGTCCTTCTGGGCACGCTCGTCGGAGGCGGCCTCGCCGTCCTCGGAGCCGGCATCGCCAATGCCGCAGACACCTCAGGCGTCGACGGTCTGCTCTCGGGCGACCAGGTCGGTGTCTCGGTGAACCTTCCGGTCACCGTCGGCGGCAACGCCGTCTCGGTGATCGGAGACAGCAGCAGCGAAGGTGCCGACACCTCCGCTCCCGCCGCCCCCGCTCCCGCTCCCGTCACCATCACCGATGGCAGTGACGGCGTGGGCTCGGGCAACCAGGGGCTCGTATCGATCGACGTCCCCGTCACGGTCGGCGGCAACGCCGTCTCGGTCATCGGAGACAGCAGCAGCACGGATGCCGACACCTCGGCGCCCGCGCCCGAAGCTGCGGCTTCCGCGACGGACACCAGCACCGACGGCAGTGACAGCATCGTCGGCGGCAACCAGGGCGTCATCTCGATCGAGGCCCCGGTCACGGTCGGGGGCAACGCGATCTCGGTGGTCGGTGACAGCAGCACCGAGAACGCCGGAACCACCGGCGGCAGCACCTCCGGCTCGACCGGCGGCAGCACCGTCACGGACGGCAGCGACGGAATCCTCGGCGGCAACGTCGTCGACGCCCCGATCGGCCTGCCCGTCACCGTCGGCGGCAACGCCCTCTCGGTGATCGGTGACAGCGTCTCGAACGACGCCGACACCACCGGCGGCACCACGGGCGGCTCCGGCTCGACCGGCAGCACCGTGACCGACGGAACCGACGGAATCCTCGGCGGTAACGTCATCGGCCTCCCGGTGGGCGTGCCCATCACGGTCGGCGGCAACGCCGTCTCGGGCATCGGCGACAGCGTCACCGACGGCGCCACCACCACCGGCGGCACCACCGGCTCGACCGGCACCGGCACGACCGTCACCGACGGCATCGGCAGCGGTAACGTCATCGGCCTCCCGGTCGGTCTGCCCGTCACCATCGGCGGCAATGCCGTCTCGGGCATCGGCGACAGCGTCACCGACGGCGCCACCACCACCGGCGGCACCACCGGAGGCGGCTCCGGTGACGCCGGCACGGACGGCACCGACGCCATCGGGGGCGGCAACGTCATCGGCCTCCCGGTCGGTCTGCCCGTCACCATCGGCGGCAACGCCGTCTCGGGCATCGGCGACAGCACCTCGCAGGACGCCACCACCACCGGCGGCACCACCGGCTCGACCGGCGGCACCAGCACCGATGGCACCGGCAGCATCGGCGGCGGCAACGTGATCGGCCTGCCGATCAACATCCCCGTCACCATCGGCGGCAACGCGGTCTCGGTGATCGGTGACAGCACCACCACCGACTCCACCACCGGAACGCCCACCACGCCCGGCACCCCCACCACGCCCGGCACCCCCGGAACGCCCGGCACCCCCGGAACGCCGGGAACGCCCGGCACCCCCGGAACGCCCGGAACGCCCGGCACCCCCGGAACGCCCGGAACGCCCGGCACCCCCGGAACACCGGGAACGAACGGCACTGATGGAACGAACGGCACCGTCACCGTGGCAGGCTCGCCCGCCTCGGTCGGTTCGGTCAGCGCCCTCGCCGCCACCGGAACGGGCACCGCACGCGGCGCCCTCGCCGTGACGGGAACGGACGGCTCGACGGCCGCCGGCCTCGGCCTCGCGGGCCTGCTGACCCTGCTCCTCGGGGCTGGTCTGCTGCTGCGCCGCCGTCGCTCGGTCGCCTGACCCGGAGCGTTCACCCACGGAATGCGACACCGGATGCCACGCCCTCGGGCCGGCATCCGGTGTCGCGGCGTGCCCGGGCCGGGGCAGGCGCGAACCCTCGCACCGGCTCACGGTCCGGTGTCGACGGCTGAGCTCGTCGGGGCCGTCGACTGGCCCGTCGACCAGCTCAGCGCAGCCGATCCGCTCAGGCTAGAGCGCGCCGCCCCGACGCTCGCGCTCGAGGAAAGCGATCGTCTCGGGTCTCTGCGGAGCATCGAGGATCTGCGCGGGAGTGCCCTGCTCGACGATCCGCCCGCCCTTCATGAACACGATGCGGTCGGCGACCTCTCGCGCGAACGACATCTCGTGCGTCGCCATGAGCATGGTCGAGCCGCGGTCGCGAAGAACCCGAACCAGGTCGAGCACCTCGCCGACCAACTGCGGGTCGAGGGCCGAGGTGATCTCGTCGAGCAGCAGCAGCTCGGGGTCGGTCATCACCGCGCGTACGATCGCGACGCGCTGCTGCTGGCCGCCCGACAGGCGATCGGGGAACTCCCGCGCCTTCGCGCCGAGACCCAGTTGCTCGAGCAGTTCGGTGCCCCGGGCGTAGGCCTCGGCCTTCGGCATCCCGTGCACCTTCCGCGCCGCCAGCGTGACGTTGTCGATCACGCGCAGGTGCGGGAAGAGGTTGAAGTGCTGGAACACCACGCCGATGCGCGACCGGGCGGAATCCTGGTCGATGGTCGGGTCGGTCAGATCGTCGCCGTTGAGCAGGATCTGGCCGTCGTCGACCCGCTCGATGAGGTTGATGGTGCGAAGCAGCGTCGACTTGCCCGAGCCCGACGCGCCGATCAGCACGACGACCTCGTGCTTGGCGAGATCGAGGTCGATGCCGTCGAGGACGACATGGTCTCCGAACGCCTTCCGCACCCCGCGGACGTCGAGGACACTCATACGATCCCGCCCATCTGTTCGCGCTTCGCCAACCGCGCCGAGACGTAGTCGGTGAGGCGGATCATCGGCAGCGCCATGGCCACGAACAGCAGCGCCGCGACGATGTACGGCGTGAAGTTGTAGTACTCGGCCGCCGAGATCTGCGCCGCGCGCACGGCATCCACCGCTCCGAGAACCGAGATGAGGCCGACGTCTTTCTGCATCGAGACAAAGTCGTTCATCAGCGCCGGCACGACCTTGCGCACGCCCTGCGGGATCACGACGATCCGCAGCGTCTGGCCGTGAGTCAGGCCCATCGAGCGGGCGGCGACCCGCTGCGAGGGGTGCACGGCTTCCATGCCCGCGCGCAGCACCTCGGCGATGTACGCCGAGTAGGTGAGGCACGATCGCGATGGTTCCCCACAGCACCACCGGCACTCGCCCGAACACGCCCAGTGCGGGCAGGCCGAAGCCCACCAGGTACAGCACGATCAGCAGGGGGATGCCACGGAACAGGTCGGTGTACACCGTGGCCAGCGCGCGCAGCGGGAAGAACACCGGACCCCGCAGCGAGCGCAGCACCGCGAGGGTCGTGCCGAGCACCGCCACGGCGAGGGCCGCGACGATGAGCACCTGGATGTTGACCCACAGCCCCGCGAGGATCGACGGGAAGCTCTTGATCGCGATGTCGAGGTCGAAGAAGCTGCGGCGCACGTCCTCCCAACCGGGGCTCGACAGGATCGCCCACCCGACGACCACGACGAACACCACCGAGCTGACCAGGGCGATCAGCACCGACTTCGTCGACTGCTGACGCCGCGTGGCGCGCCGGGCGAGTTCGAGCTCGCTCGGCCGCCACGCGGTGTCGGATGAGGGGGATGCCACGGAGTTACTTCAGCACGGGCGCAGCGGCCGTGCCGCCGAGCCACTTCTGCTGCAGCTGGTCGAGCGTGCCGTCGGCCTTGAGCGCGTCGATCGCGTCGCTGACGGGCGTGGTCAGCGCCGAGCCCTTGGGCAGCACATAGGCGAGCTCGTCGCCACCGGCCGAGGAGTCGGGCAGCTGACCCACGACCTTGCCGTTGTCGAGAACGGCCCCGGCGAGGTAGAACGCGGTCGGCAGGTCGACGACGATCGCGTCGACCTGCCCCGACTGCAGAGCGGCGACGGCATCGTCGTTCGAGTTGAAGACGCTGAGGTTGCCGGTGCCGAGCTGCTCGGCGGCCACCTGGTAGCTCGTGGTGGCGCTCATGACGCCCACGGGGATGTTCTTCAGCTCGGCGACCGTGGTGGCGGAGGCCGCGGGCGAGGTGCCCGTGGTGACGATCGCCTGGGTGGTCGTGAAGTACGGCGACGAGAAGTCGACGGCCTGCTTGCGCTGCTCGGTGATCGAGAACTGCTGCACGTTCAGGTCCCAGTCCTTCGGGCCCGGGGCGATCGCGCTGTCGAAGTTCGAGCGCACCCACACGATGTCGTCGTTCGTGAAGCCGAGCTTCTCGGCGACGGCGCACGAGACGGCTGCCTCGAAGCCCTCGCACGACGCGGGGTCGTCGTTCTCGACCCAGGGCGAGAACGCGGGCTCGCCGGTGGCGATGGTGAGCTTGCCGGCGGCGACGGTCTGCAGCGCGCCCTCGGTGGCGGGGGCGGCGCCGGCGTCGGAGCCGGAGGGGGCGAACGCGCAGGCCGTCAGGGTGACGACCGTGGCGGCGGCCAGGGCGGTCAGGGCGGCGACGCGGCGCAGGCGTGCGGAAGCGGTCACGATTTCTCCTCGTGGACGTATCGGGGTCATCCCCGGAGTGCTGTGATGTGCACAGCGTACCGAGCGCATGTTTCGGGGATGTCGCCGGTGAAACCTGGCGACACGGGAAGCGACTACTCGGCGAGGCGCCAATCGGCGAAGCTGAAGCCGGGGGACACCACGCAACTGACCACGACCTCGGCGCTCCCCGCCGGCCGGGCGGCCTGCCAGACCCCCGCGGGCACGGTGTACTGCAGCACGTGCCCCGCGGCGAGGTCGGGTCCGAGCGTCACGGTGCGGGCGTCTCCGGGCTGGTCGCCGCTGCCGCCGAGCGAGAGCTCGAGGGCTCCCGGCCCGTGCCAGAGCCACACCTCGTCGCTGGTCACGACGTGCCACGCGCTCTCTTCTCCCGCGGTGAGCAGGTAGTGGATGCAGGTCGCCGCGGGCCGCGGGCCCCCGGGGGTCTCGACCTCGACGGTGCCCGTCCACATGCGTCGGAACCAGCCACCCTCGGCGTGCGGTTCGAGATCGAGCAGGACGGCGGTGGCGGGACGCTCAGCGGTCATCGGCGGATACTCCGGTCTCTCGGGTGAAGGCGGCGGATGCCGAGCGCACCTCGCCGTCAATGAAGGTGGCGGCGGCACGCCCCTCGCCGTCGACGACGAGGCGCTCGATCGTGTCATCGACCTCCGACACCGGCACGTCGAAGAACGCCAGATCCGCCACCGCCCCCACGGCGAGGTACCCGGTTCGGGCGGGCCCGGTGTCGAGCCCCATCGCGTGCGCTCCGCCGAGGGTCGCCGCACGCAGCAGCAGCTCTGACAGGTCGCGGTTCGCGTACCCCTGCGCGCGCGCCATGCGGTGAAGCGCCGACACATCGGCCAAGAGGTCCAGAGAGGGACTGGATGCCAACGAGTCGGTTCCCACGGCCAGCGCGTTGCCCTCGAGCAGATACGCGGCGACCGGCGGCTCGTCGAGCCCGATGACGGCATTGGACCGGGGGCACAGGGCGACGGTCGTCCCGCGTGCGCGCAGGATCGCCCGGTCACGTGCCGTCATGTAGACCCCGTGCGCGATATGGCAGTCGGGACCGAGAACGCCGAGCTCGTCGACGAACTCCGTCGCCCCCGTGCCGAAGCCCTCGTCGCGCAGGGCGCGGAAACTCGCGGGCTTGTGCGACTGCCAGGGCGCGGCCTCGCCGTGCTCGCGCTCGAAGGCGGCTTCGCCGAGGTGCAGGTGCAGCCGACTCCCGCGCTCGCGCACGATGTCGGGGATCTCGAGCAGCGGCTCCACGTCGAGCGAGTAGGGCGCGTGCGGCGACAGCCCCGTCCCCGGAGGTGAGGGCAGGGCGTCGAGCCGCGCCTCGACCTCCGCGCGACCGCGCTCGGCCCACGCCGCGTTCGTCCAGCTCATCACCTCCCAGTAGGTGATGCCGTGCAGGCGTGCGTCGTGCAGCGCCGAGGCCGCCTCGACGTCGGTGACGATGTCGGCCACCGCCGTGGTCCCGGCCGCGATCATCTGCAGGGCGCCGGCCCTGGCATCCGTCGCCCAGTCGTGACCGGCGCGATAGACGGGGGTGAAGGCGTCGTCCCAGTCGTCGAAGCCCGCGTACGAGCCCCGCCCGACCTCGGCCATGCCCGTGTACTGCAGGTGCGAGTGCGCGTTCACGAGTCCCGGGGTCAGCACCCCCGGCCAGTGCACCTCGTCGAACGCGATGCCGCGCGCGCTCAGCTCGTGGCGCACCCACTCGCGATCGCCGACGTGGCGGATACGCCCACCCGCCACCGCGATGGCCCCGCCGGGGATGGGCGGCGCCGTCACGGGGATGACGAGCGCGGCCGAGTACAACACCACGCTCATGAGCGGGAGTCCCGGTAGCGGGGCGAACGCCAGTCGTCCACACCGTCGGGATCGAGGTCGCGCGGCGGGTCGATCCCCGCACCTCGCACGGCCAGCGCCGTCCGGGCGACGAGCTCGTCGACCTCGGGGCCGAGCGCGTGCACACCGGGCTCGGGACGCCGCTCGAGCAGCTCCCCCAGGGCCGCGAGCTGCACGGCGAACGACAGGTCCATGATCTCGATGGGGTTGCCCTCGGCGGCGGTGATGTTCACCGCTCCCCCGCCGCCCAGCACGAGCGCGTCGCCCGCGTCCGACACCTCTCCCGGCACTCCTCCGGCGACCGCGATCACGCGCGCGACGGCGGCGATCTCGGGCGTCACCGTCGAGGGGACGCCCGTCGCCGAGACCACCAGCGCTCCCCCGGCCAGCTCGAGCGCTCGGCCGGTGACCAACCCGTCGTGCCGCGCCTCGAGCGCGCGGACGGGGTCGGTCTCGGCGACCCGCACCTCGACCCCGAGCGCGCGCAGGTGCGCGGCGACCCCTCGGCCGACGGGTCCGTAGCCGAGCACGAGCGCGGGCTGGTCGGTCAGCGCGATCCCCCGCTCCTCGAGCAGGTCGGCGATCGCGAAGACGCACGACTGCCCCGTGCCGTAGCGGTTGTCGAACATGGTCTTGGTGCGCGCATCGTTGACGGCCATCACTGCGCAGCGCAGGATGCCGGCATCCTGCATCCGACGAAGAGGGGTGAGCCCGCTCGTCGTCTCTTCGCACGCGCCGATCCACCCATCCACCAGCGCCGGGTCGTCTTCGTGCGCCAGGCGGATGAGGTGCGCCCCGTCGTCGAGCAGCACGTCGAGTCCCGCGCGGAGGAAGGCCAGCGCCGCGGCGCGCTCGTCCGGCCCCGCGAGCGCCGGGTCTGCCGTCACGGCGAAACCCTGGGCCCGCAGCTCGTCGGCAACGGCGGCGTCGGTCTCGTCGGGATGCGCGTACACCGACACCTCGGCACCCCGCTCGCGGAGCAGAAGCGACAGCACGGCCGTCTTCGGTTCGAGCACCATCGCCACGCCCACCCGCAGGCCGGTCAGGTCGAGCCTCTCGGCAAGGGCGGCGGCGACGGGCATGTGCTGCCGCGCGAAGGCGATGCGTCCGGCGGCGTCTCCGCGTTCGGGCAGCGGCTTCCCGTCGAGCAGCACTTGCTCGGCATCCAGGTCGAACTCGATGCGCCCCGGATGCGGGATCGGGCTCGGGATGCCGCCGAGCCCCGCCAGCAGATCATGCAGGGCGTCGGCACCGGTCCCGGTTACCGCGAACGGGCGTCCGGCGATCATGAGGTTCGACGAGCGCGCGAAACGGCGGACGATGCGCTCGGGTGCGCGAGGGTCGGTCACGGCACTCAGCCTAGGGTCGCCGGGCTCGCACCTTCGGACAGTCGGGCCCTCCGTCGTCGCATGCGCCCGACGAACCCACCCCGAACCACCCCCGGCTTCACCTCGGGAAGCGCCCCGCCCGGGGACGCACCCGGCGCTCGCGGCGGGATCAGCCGCCCCGCCCCAGGAAACACGAAAAGGCCCCGCCCTGCCGAAGCAGGAGCGGGGCCGAATCGTGCGTCGCGAATTACTTCGCGGCGACCACCTGGAGGGTGATCACGGCGGTGACGTCGTCGCGCAGGCGAACGGTCGCCTCGTGCTCGCCGACCGACTTGATCGCAGAGGTGATCTGGATCTTGCGCTTGTCGAGCTCGCCGAGACCGGCAGCCTTGACGGCGTCGGCGACATCGGCGGGCTTGACCGAACCGAAGAGACGACCCTCGTTGCCGGCCTTGACGGCGAGCTTGACGGTGTTCGACTCGAGCGAGTTCTTCAGGGCCACAGCATCTTCGTGGTCGTGGATCGCGCGGGACTCGCGAGCGGCGCGAATCGACGCGACCTGCTTCTCGCCACCACGGCTCCACGACACGGCGAAGCCCTGCGGGATGAGGTAGTTACGGGCGTACCCGTTCTTGACCTCGACAACATCACCGGCGCTACCGAGCCCGGTGACCTCATTCGTGAGAATCAGCTTTGCCATCGGGTGCTCCTTAGCGGCCGGCGCCGGCGTAGGGCAGAAGAGCCATCTCGCGCGCGTTCTTGATGGCGCGGGCGATCAGACGCTGCTCCTGCACGGAGACACCGGTGATACGACGGGCGCGGATCTTGCCGCGCTCCGAGATGAACTTGCGGAGGGTGGGGACGTCCTTGTAGTCGATGACGCCGACGCGGATCGCCTTCGCGGGGGCTGCGTTCTTCGCGCCCTTCCGCGGCTTGCGGCGGTCGCCAGTGGCCTTTCCAGCCATGCTTCCTTCTTTCGTGTGGTTCGGACGCCGTTCCGGTCACGTGGACCGGGGCATGGCATCCGGAATTTCGGGGGTCGTCTCGCTCGAGAGCGGGGCGAAGATCAGAACGGGGTGTCGTCGCCGTAGGAGCCGGGAGTGCTCCACGCGTCAGCGCCGCTGTTGTTGCCGCCGCCGTTGTTCGAGCCGGGGGTCGACCACGGCTCGTCGTTCGACTGCTGCACCTGCGGGCGCTGACCGCCACCGCCGCCACCGTTACCGCCACCGGCGGCTCGGGTGACCTGGGCGGTCGCGTAGCGGAGCGAGGGGCCGATCTCATCGACTTCGAGTTCGATGGAGGTGCGGTTGTTGCCCTCGCGGTCCTGGTAGGAACGCTGCTTCAGGCGACCGCTCGCGATGACACGGCTGCCCTTCGTCAGCGAACCGGCGACGTGCTCGGCGAATTCGCGCCACACCGAGGCGCGCAGGAACAACGCCTCGCCGTCTTTCCACTCGTTCGCCTGACGGTCGAACGTGCGGGGAGTCGACGCGATGGTGAAGTTCGCGACCGGCAGCCCGTTCTGCGTGTACCGCAGCTCGGGGTCGGCCGTGAGGTTGCCCACAACGGTGATGACGGTTTCGCCGGCCATCGTCGTTACTTCGCAGCCTTCTCGGCGGACTCGACCTTGCGGGGAGCGGCAGCCTTGCGAGCGGCCTTCTCCTCGGAGCGCTTGGCTTCGGCGGCGACCTGAGCGATCGCTTCCTCGGCACGGAGGACCTTGGTGCGCATGATCTGCTCGTTCAGCTTCAGCTGACGGTCGAGCTCGTTCGTGGCCTCGCTGGTCGCGACGAAGTTGACGACGGCGTAGATGCCCTCGTTCTTCTTGCGGATCTCGTAGGCGAGACGACGGCGGCCCCAGATGTCGATCTTGTCGATGGTTCCCCCATCGGCCGTGATGACCTTGAGGAATCCGTCGAGCTTCGGAGCGACCTGGCGCTCGTCGACCTCGGGATCGAAGATGACCATGAGTTCGTACTGGTGCGTCACTAACCCACCTCCTTCGGACTAGAACGGCTGACGGGCATTTCCCGGCAGCAGGAGGGTGTGTTGCACGTCGTCGCGGGCTCACACGCGCATGGGCGTAGCCGGACAACCTTCGTAGTCTAACGGATGCCGGTGGCACCGAGGAATCGGACCTGAGTAGCGTGGACGTGACCAGACGACGGCGGGGGGCCGCATGGCAGGGATCCGACCATTCGACGCGCGGGCGTTGCTCACGCCGCCCGACCCACGGGCCGCCAAGGCGTTCACCGCCGACCTGCGCAGAACGGGCCGACTCCCCGGCACGGGCGCGGGCGTCGTCGGATTCGCCCTCGCCTTCTCGTTCATCGGCGGCATCGGGGTCGTCATCATCGTGCTCGCCGCCGTGCTGTCGCCGGTGCTGCGCGAGGGGTCGTTCATCCTCGGCATCCTCTTCCTCTTCCCCATCGTCCTGGGGCTCGGCGGGCTCGCACTGGCGTGGGTCGTCGGGCAGCGCGCGCAGCGGACGCAGGAAGACCGCCGCTGGCGCCTCGCGGGGTTCAGCCGCGACGTGGGCATGGAGTACGTGCCCGCGGTGCCCGCTCCCCCACTGCCCGGAGTGCTGTTCGGAATCGGCGGCGACCGCACCGGCTACGACATCCTGCGCGGGAGTGAGCCGCGGTTCGTCGAGATCGGCAACTACGCGTACACGACGAGCGACGGCAAGAACACGCACACCTCGCGGTGGGGATACATCGCGATCCGGCTCGACGTGCCTCTTCCTCATATCGTTCTGGATGCCGTGGGCAACGGCGTGAAACTCGGCGTGTGGGAGCGCGGGCAGCGCCTGAGCCTCGAGGGCGACTTCGACAGGTACTTCCACCTGTCGTGCCCCGAGGGCTACGAGCGCGACGCGCTCTACCTCTTCACGCCCGACGTCATGGCCCGCTTCATCGACAACGCCTCCGCGCTCGAGGTCGAGATCGTCGACGACTGGATGTTCCTCTACTCCCCGACCGAGCTGTCGACCCTCGACCCGACCCGGTGGGCGTGGGCGTTCGCCGTCGTGTCGGCCCTCATCGACAAGCTCGACCAGTGGGGGCGGTGGCGCGACGACGCGCTGCGAGCGAGTGCCCCGGTGGTTCGACCGGCCGATGCCGCGGCACCGGCGGGGCCCGCAGTGCCCGCACCGGAAGCGACGCCCGCGCCGATGATGTTCACGCCCGCGCCCGTCGGGGTCGCCCCTCCCGGTCAGCGGTTGAAGCGCAGCAACGCGTGGCTCATCGCGCTGCTCGTCGTGGCGGGGGCCTTCGTCGTCGTCCCGGTGCTGCTGTTCGCGGTCGGCTTCCTCATCTTCTTGGCGCAGTCATCATGACCGTCGACACCGCCGCCCTGACCCAGCCGATCGACCGCGCGAAAGTCCGCGCCTTCGACAAGGCCCTGCGCGAGAAGGGGATGCTGCGAAGTCGCGCGTTCACGATCATCGTGTTCTCGTTCGTGGGGATCGTGGGCGCACTCATCATCGTCCCGACCCTCGCGACGATCGTCACGAACGCGTTCACGCGCGGCAGCGGCAATCCCGTCGCGCTCCTCCCCTTCGTCCTCGTCCTCGCCATCGTCGGCTTCCTGGCGTGGGCGTTCATCCGCGCGGTCGGCGGGGCCGCGGCACGCCGCTACCGGCTGAGCCTCTTCGCGAGCGCGAACGCGATGACGTGGCATCCGGGATTCTCCAACCCCCGCCGCCCGGGCATGATCTTCGACCTCGGCCGCAACCAAGAGGTGCACGACGTGATGCGCCGGGAGCAGCCGCGCTCCCTCGAGGTGGCCAACTACACGTACGAGACCGGGTCGGGAAAGAGCAAGCAGACGCACCGCTGGGGCTACGTCGCGCTGCGACTCGACACCCCGCTCCCCCATATCGTGCTGGATGCCGTGGGCAACAACGGTCTGTTCGGCGGCTCGAATCTTCCCATCACGTTCGGTCGAGACCAGCGGCTGAGCCTCGAGGGCGACTTCGACACGCACTTCGCCCTCTACTGCCCGGAGGGGTACGAGCGCGATGCGCTGTATCTGTTCACCCCCGACGTCATGGCCCGCTTCGTCGACAACGCCGCGGCGCTCGACGTCGAGATCGTCGACGACTGGCTGTTCCTCTACGCCAAGCGCGACCTGTCGACCCTCGACCCCGCCACCTGGCGATGGTTGTTCGCCACCGTCGACGCGATCGACGAGAAGCTCGCGCAGTGGGCGCGGTGGCGCGACGACCGGCTCGAGGGTTCGTCGTCGGGGGCCGCGGGCATCGCGGCATCCGGCGCCGCGGCGCAGAGCGTGCCGCTGCTCACCCCGCCGCCCGCCGGCGTCGCCCGCGAGGGGCGGCGGCTCAAGCGCGGATTCCCCGTCGGGGCGTTCGTCGTCGTCGCCGTCGTCGCGGGGTGGTGGATCCTGACGTCGGTGCTCGGGCGCTGACCTCGGGCGGGGGCCGCGGGGCAGAACCTCGGCGATCCGCACAACCTCAGTCGGCATCCGGCACATCCCGCGGAGGATGCGCGAATCACCGAGCTTGCGCAACGCAGGGGCGCGGATGCCGCGGGGCACAACCTCCACAATCCGCACAACCTCAGCCGGCATCCGGCACACCCACGGAGGATGCGCGAATCACCGAGCTTGCGCAACGCGGGGGCGCGGATGCCGCGGGGCACAACCTCCACAATCCGCACAACCTCAGCCGGCATCCGGCACACCCACGGAGGATGCGCGAATCACCGAGCTTTCGCAACACGGGGGCGCGGATGCCGCCGGGCACAACCTCCGCAATCCGCACAACCTCAGCCGGCATCCGGCACACCCATGGAGGATGCGCGAATCACCGAGCTTGCGCAACGCAGGGGCGCGGATGCCGCCGGGCACAACCTCCGCGACCTGCACACCTCAGCCGGCATCCGGCACCTCCCATTGAAGATGCGCAAACGACCGAATTCGTGTCACGCGAGGCGGATGCCGCGAGGCAGAACCTCGGCGATCCGCACAACCTCAGCCGGCATCCGGCACACCCCACGGAGGATGCGCGAATCACTGAGCTTGCGCAACACGGGGGCGGATGCCGCGGGGCACATCCCCCGCCACACGACAACCTCAGCCCGCACCCGGCACCTCCCAATGAAGATGCGCGAACGACCGACTTCGTGTCACGCGAGGCACGACCTCGGCGATCCGCACAACCTCAGCCGAGATCCGGCACACCCCACGGAAGATGCGCGAATCACCGAGCTTGCGCAACACGGGGCGCGGATGCCGCGAGGCACAACCTCCGCGATCCGCACAACCTCAGCCGAGATCCGGCACACCCCACGGAAGATGCGCGAATCACTGAGCTTGCGCAACACGGGGCGCGGATGCCGCGAGGCACAACCTCGGCGATCCGCACAACCTCAGCCGAGATCCGGCACACCCCACGGAGGATGCGCGAATCACCGAGCTTGTGCAACGTATCCCGCACGCCCGAAACGACCAGGGCCCCCACACAACGTGCGTGAGGGCCCGAATCTGGGCCGGTCAGACCCCGCGGGTCGACCGCCACAGCTCGCGGCGGCTCTCTTGCTCGACCGGGTCGGGCACGGGCAGCGACACCAGCAGGCGCTTGGTGTAGTCGTCGCGCGGCTGAGTAAGCACCTGGACGGTGGTCCCCTGCTCACGGATCACACCCTGCTGCAGCACGACGACGCGGTCAGCGACCTCGTCGACGACGGCGAGGTCGTGGCTGATGAACAGGCACGCGAAGCCGAACTCGGACTGCAGCTGCGCGAACAGCTGCAGCACGCGCGCCTGCACCGACACATCGAGCGCTGAGGTCGGCTCGTCGGCGATCAGCAGCTTGGGGTCGAGCGCGAGGGCGCGGGCGAGCGAGGCGCGCTGGCGCTGACCGCCCGACAACTCGTGCGGGTAGCGGTCGCCGAACGCGGTCGGCAGCTGCACGGCATCCAGCAGCTCGTTCACTCGGGTGCGCGCGGCGCGGGCGCCCGAGACGCGGCGGTGCACGACGAGCGGCTCGGCGATGCACTCCGCGATCGTGAGCAGCGGGTTGAAGCTCGTGGCCGGGTCCTGGAAGACGAACCCGATGTCGGGGCGGGTCTTGGCGAGCGTGCGGGGCCTCGCTCCGCGCATCTCGGTGCCGAGCACTTTGAGCGACCCGCCGACGACGGACGTCAGCCCGACCATCGCGCGACCGATCGTCGTCTTGCCCGAGCCCGACTCCCCCACCAGACCGAGCACTTCGCCCGGACCGATCCAGAAGTCGACGCCCTTCACGGCGACGACCCCCGGCGAACCGAAGCGGCCGGGGTAGCCGATCTCGACCTTCTCGGCGACGACCAGACTGCCCTCGGGCGGCGCGGTCGGGGCCGGTGTCTCGAGCGACTGGCGAGCGCTCTTGCCGCGACCGACGTGCGGCACGGCGGCCAGCAGCTCGCGCGTGTACGCCTGCTGCGGGGAAGCGAAGAGCTCGCGCACGGGCGCCTGCTCGACGATGTCGCCGCGGTACATGACGATCACGCGGTCGGCGAGGTCGGCCACGACGCCCATGTTGTGGGTGATGAGCACGATCGTCGCGCCGAACTCGTCACGGCAGGTGCGCAGCAGATCGAGGATCTCGGCCTGCACCGTCACGTCGAGAGCCGTGGTCGGCTCGTCGGCGATGATCAGGCCGGCGTTGAGCACGAGCGCCATCGCGATGACCACGCGCTGCTTCTGCCCGCCCGAGAACTGGTGCGGGTAGTCGTCGACGCGCTTCTCGGGGTCGGGGATGCCGACGCGGCGCAGGATGTCGACGGCCTTGGTCTTCGCCTCGGCCTTCGACAGCCTCTCGTGCGAGCGGAGCCCCTCGGCGATCTGCCAGCCCGCGGTGTAGACGGGGTTGAGCGCGGTCGAGGGCTCCTGGAACACCATGGCGGCGTCGCGCCCGCGCATCTCGCGCAGCTGGGCGCGGGTCGCGTGCACGATGTCGGTCTGGTCGCCGTCGCGGCCGCGCACGATGACGGCGCCCGAGAGCGTCGCCGTCTCGGGCAGCAGACCCAGCAGCGTGTTCGCGGTCACGGTCTTGCCCGAGCCCGACTCGCCCACGATGGCGAGCACTTCGCCGGCGTGGGCCTCGAGCGAGATCCCGTTGATCGCCGAGACCGGCTCGCCGTCGGTGGCGAAGGTGACGCGCAGGTCGTCGATCCGGGCGACGGGGGCGGTGGTGCCGGTCATGAGGGGCTCCCATCGGAGGGGGCGGATGCCGGGGGCCCGGCGGGAGCGGCGGTGGCGCGAGCCTCGGCGGGAGCCGTCGACGGGTCGACCGCGGTGACGGGCGCAGGTGCCCGACCGGCGCGGCGGCGCGTGCGCAGACGCGGGTCGCTGAGGTCGTTGAGGCTCTCGCCCACGAGGGTGATGCCGAGCACGGCGAGCACGATCGCGACTCCCGGCGGGATGGCGGTCCACCAGATGCCGCTGGTCACGTCGCTCACCGAACGGTTGAGGTCGTAGCCCCACTCGGCGGCGGCGGTGGCCTCGATGCCGAAGCCGAGGAACCCGAGGCCCGCGAGGGTCAGCAGCGCCTCGGAGGCGTTGAGGGTCACGACGACCGGCAAGGAACGGGTCGAGTTGCGCAGCACGTGACGCAGCAGGATGCGGCCGGTCGGCACCCCGATCACGCGCGCCGACTCGACGAAGGGCTCGGCCTTGACCCGCACCACCTCGGCACGGATCACGCGGAAGTACTGCGGCACGAAGACTACCGTGATCGAGATGGCGGTGGCGAGGATGCCGCCCCACAGCGTCGACTGGCCCTTCGTGATCGCGATCGACATCACGATCGCGAGCAGCAGCGAGGGGAAGGCGTAGATCGCGTCGCACAGAACGACGAGGATGCGATCCAACCAGCCGCCGAAGTAGCCGCCGACCAGGCCCAAGAAGATACCCAGGAAGATCGAGAACGCGATCGCGCACAGGATCACCAGCAGAGCGGTCTGCGCTCCCCAGATCACGCGCGAGAGCACGTCGTAGCCGCCGACGGTCGTGCCGAGCAGGTTCATCGCACTCGGCGCCTGTTGCGTCCCGAACTTGACGCCGTCCGCCTCCTGCTGCGCGAACCCGTAGGGCGCCAGCAGCGGGGCGAACAGCGCCGTCAGCAGGAAGACGGCGGTGATGAGGAGGCCGAGCACCAGCATGGTGCGCTGGAGACCGACACTGCGCCGTAGGTGCGAGATGACCGGCAGGCGGTCGCGCAGGGGGACCTTGCGCACGGTCACGCTGCCGTCGGAGAGGGTGGGGGTGATGGCATCCGACATGTCAGTACCTCACTCGCGGATCGATGATCGCCGCGATGACGTCGACCAGGAAGTTGGTGAAGGCGACCAGCACGGCGATGATCACGACGATCCCCTGGACGGCGACGAAGTCGCGCGCCTTCAGGTACTCGCTGAGCATGAAGCCGAGGCCCTTCCACTCGAAGGTGGTCTCGGTCAGCACGGCGCCCGACAGCAGCAGGGCGATCTGCAGTCCGATCACGGTGATGATCGGGATGAGCGCCGGGCGGTATGCGTGCTTGGTGACCAGGCGGTACTCCCCCACGCCGCGCGAACGAGCCGAGGTGACGTACTGGGCGCCCAGCGTGCCGATCACGTTCGTGCGGACCAGGCGGAGGAAGATCCCCGCGGTCAGGATGCCGAGAGCCACGCCGGGCAGGATCGCGTGGATCAGCACGTCTCCCGCGGCCGCGCCGTCGCCGAGGCGGATCGCGTCGAGCAGGTAGATGCCGGTGGGGTTCTCGATCGAGGCGAACTTCAGCTCGGTGCGGGTGCTCGCGCGTCCGGCGACCGGCAGGACGCTCAGCCACACCGAGAAGACGAGCTTGAGCAGGAGCCCGACGAAGAAGATGGGCGTCGCATACCCGAGGATCGCCCCGATACGCAGGGTCGCGTCGGGCCAGCGGTCTCGCTTGTAGGCGGCGAGCAGGCCGAACGGGATGCCGATGAGCAGCGCCACGAAGAGCGCGTAGATCGCGAGCTCGAGAGTGGCGGATCCGTACTGCAGCAGAATCTCGATCACCGGACGGTTGTCGGTGAGCGTGGTGCCGAAGTCGCCGCGGAGGATCCCGCCGATGTACTCGAAGTACTGCACGATCAGCGGGCGGTCGTACCCGGCCTGCGCGATGCGCTCCGCGAGCTGATCGGGGGGAAGACGGCCGCCGAGGGCGGCGGTGATCGGGTCGCCGGTGATGCGCATGAGCACGAACACCACGGTGACGAGGATGAACACCGTCGGGATGATCAAGAGCAGACGGACCAGGATGTATCGCCAGAGTCCTCCGCCCTTGGGAGCGACGGGTTTGGCGATGTCGGCAGCGTCGACGGCAGTGACCATACGGGAGAGACCTCACTCACAGGGGGAACGGCGCCTCATCGCTCCGCTCTCGCCCGGCGACCGAGGGTACGTGACCCTCGGTCGCCGGGCGCGCGATCGCGCGAGGCGCCGCTTCGGTCTTACTTGTGCAGCGGTGCGTAACGGAACTTGAAGGAACCGTCGAGGACGGCGCCCTCGACGCTCGAGCCCACGATCGCGACCTGCTTGCCCTGGAGCAGCGGCAGCGTCGAGAGGTCGGCGGCCACCTTGTCCTGGATCTCGCCGATCTCCGACTCACGCGTGGTCTTGTCGGTCTGCGTCGCCTGGTCGACGAGCAGCTTCTGGACGTCCGCGTTGTCGTAGTGGTTCAGCAGGAAGTTGTCCTTGGAGAAGAACGGTGTGAGGTAGTTGTCGGCATCCGAGTAGTCGGGGAACCAACCGAGCTGGTAAGCGGGGTAGGCGTCCGCCTTGCGGTCCTTCGTGTACTGCACCCATTCGGTCTGCGCGAGGTTGACCGTGAACAGGCCGTCCTTCTCGAGCTGTGCCTTGACCGCGGCGTACTCGTCACCCGACGAAGGGCCGTAGTGGTCGCCGTTGTACTGCAGGTTCAGCGTGACGGGCGTCGTGAGCCCTGCGGCCTCGAGGGTCGCCTTGGCCTTGGCGGCGTCGGGCTTGCCCTGGCCGTCGCCGTACATGTCCTTCAGCGCCTCGTTGGCACCCGCGAGACCCTGCGGCACGTAGGAGTACAGCGGCGAGTACGTGTCTTTGTAGACGTCGGTCGCGATGGCCTGGCGGTCGACGAGGTCGGCGGCGGCCTGGCGGATCGCGAGCGACTTGGCGGGGTCGGCGTCGGCCGTCTTCGTGCCGTACGGCATGGTGTCGAAGTTGAAGACGATGTAGCGGATCTCGCCGCCGGGGCCGTCGACGACCTTGACCGCGTCGTCCTTCTGCAGGTCGGCGACGTCGGTCGCGCTCAGGCTGCGGTAGGCGACGTCGATCGCACCCGACTGCACGTCGAGCTTGAGGTTCGAGGAGTCGGCGTAGTACTTGGTCGAGATGCCGCCGTTGGCGGCCTTGGGCAGCGACCCCATGTAATCGGCGTACGGCTTGTACGAGATGAGCTCGTTGGGCTTGTACGAGTCGATCGTGTACTGACCGGCGAACGCCTTGCCCTCGACGATGGTGTCGTCGGAGGTGACGGCGGTGGCCGAGAAGACCTCTTCGTCGACGATCGGCGCGGCGGGGCTCGAGAGGATCTGGGGCCAGACCTGGTCGTTGCCGTTCTTCAGGGTGAAGACGACCGTGGTGTCGTCGGGGGTGGCGACGCTGTCGAGGTTGCCCAGCAGCGATGCGGGACCGTTCGGGTCGTTGATGGCGACCTGACGGTCGAACGAGAACTTCACGTCGGACGAGGTCAGGTCATGACCGTTCGCGAACTTCAGGCCCGACTTGAGCGTGACCGTGTACTCGGTCGGCGAGGTGAACTCGGCCGACTCGGCGATGTCGGGAGTGACCTCCGACGTGCCGTACTGGCTGTTCATGAGGAAGGGGTAGATCTGCGTCATGACGGCGAACGAGCCGTTGTCGTACGAGCCGGCCGGGTCGATCGAGGTGATCTTGTCGGTGGTGCCGATGACGAGCGGGTCGGTCGAGCCGCCGTCGGAGGAGCCGCCTCCGGTCGTGGTCGTGCAGCCTGCCAGGACGAGGGTCGACGCACCGAGCGCGCCGAGAGCGAGGCCGAGTCGGCCGCGGCCACTGTTGTGCAGTGTCATGTTGTACCTCTGCTCTGAAGTGTTGATTGCGACAAATGCCGCATTCCTTCGGACATCTAAGTCCGATTCCCGCCACTCACAAAGCCCTTGCGCGCATATTTACGAGACCGAAACTCAACGAACGTGCGACTGAGTTCCGGCCCGCGGGGAAAAGATGCACTCATCGCCTCGCCGCCGACCCCGTCACCCACCGTGACGTCCAGCGCCGTATACGCCTTACGGAATACGCGTTATCGCGCCGCGGTCACGGGGTCGCCGCTCCTGATCAGATCCGCCTCGAGCTCGCGCACGATCGGGATCACGGTCTCGCCGAAGAGCTCCAGCTCCTCCTGGAAATGAAGGAACCCCAGCAAGAACAGGTCGACGCCGCGCTTCTTGTACTCGATGATCCGCTCAGCGATCTGCTGCGCGTCGCCGAAGAGCTGCGTGCGGAAACCGTCGTTGTACTGCACGAGGTCGTCGACGCTCGAGTCCGCCCACATGCCCTTCTTGTCCGCGGTAGCGTTGCCCGCCTCCTGCACGCTCTTGCGGAACCCCTCGACCGCGCCCGAATCGGCGTGGGCGATGATCTCACGCAGCTGCGCCTCCGCCTCGGCACGGCTGTCTCGCTGAATGACGAACCCGTTCAGGCCGAACCGGGTGCGCCGACCGTGTTCCGCCGCGATGCGGGTGACGTCGTCGTACTGCTCGGTGAACCCGTCGAAGTCCTTGCCGTTCGAGAAATACCAATCCGAGAATGCGCCACCGTTGAAGCGAGCGGCCGTGGAATTGCCGCCCTGGAAGATGTCGGGGTGCGCCCGGCCCGGCACCTCGTACGGGAACGGCCGCAGCGTGAAATCGGTGATGTCGTAGTACTTGCCGTGGAACGAGAATTTCTCCTGCGTCCACAAGCCGCGAAGCACCTGGATGAATTCCGCCGCCCGCTCGTAGCGCTCGTCGTGCTCGAGCCACTCGAGTCCCAGGTCGGTGTACTCGTCCTTGAACCACCCGCTGACGACGTTGACGGCGGCCCGGCCGTGCGAGAACTGGTCGGCGGTGTTGATGAACTTGGCCAGAACCGCCGGATGCCAGATGCCCGGGTGGATGGCCGAGATGACCTTGAGCTTCTCGGTCGCGAGCAGCAGAGCGAGGCTGATCGAGGTGGACTCGTGCTGCTGAGCAGCGCCGTAGCTCGAGGCGTAGCGCACCTGACTGAGGGCGTACTCGAATCCCACGCGCTCGGCCGTCTGCGCGAGCTTCACGTTGTAGTCGTAGCCCCAGTCGGTGCGCTGCTCGATCGAACTGATGACGAGCCCGCCGCTGACGTTGGGCACCCAGTAGGCGAACTTCAGCGGCTCGTGGGTGGGAGTGGAATCGGTCATGGGGTCCTCCTCGCGGATCGGAACCCGGCCAACCTCGCATCGCTTCGGGCATCGGTCAACGACATATGACGGACCGTTTCGTCGCGTGACGCCGGGCGACGGTCGCCGGGTGAGGATGGAGCCATGACCTCCCCCCAGCGCGTGCGTTTCGGCTACTGGACCCCCATCTTCGGCGGATGGTTGCGCAACGTCGACGACGAGCAGACCCCCGTGTCGTTCGCCCACATCGCCGAGATCGCGCGGGCTGCGGAAGAGGGCGGGTTCGACCTCACGCTCATTCCCGAGCTCAACCTCAACGACATCAAAGGCGTCGAAGCTCCGTCGCTCGACGCGTGGGCGGTGACGGCGGGACTGGCCGCGGTCACGTCGTCGCTGGAGCTCATGACGGCCGTGCGTCCGGGTTTCCACAACCCGTTCCACACCGCGAAGCAGGCCGCGACGATCGACGAGATCAGCGGCGGCCGTTTCACCCTCAACGTCGTGTCGGCGTGGTGGGCAGAAGAAGCCAAGCAGTACGAGGGGCTCTTCAGCGCGCACGACGACCGGTACGCCCGCACGATCGAGTGGGTGGAGGTGCTGCGCGGTCTCTGGTCGCAGACGCCCTTCGCGTACGAGGGGGAGTACTACCGCACCGAGGGCACGTACACCGAGCCCAAGCCGCAGGTGCAGCCGCGCTTGTACGCCGGCGGCGAGAGCGAGGCCGGCCGCACCGCGATCACGCGCTTCGCCAACGCGTACCTCACGCACGGCGGAACCCTCGAGGAGCTCGAGACGAAAGTCGCCGACATGCGCCGCCGGCGCGCCGAGGCCGGAGCGACGCCATTCGAGGCCTTCGGCATGGCGGCGTATGCCGTGGTGCGCGACACCGAAGACGAGGCGCAGGCCGAGATCGACCGCATCACCGACGTGCGCGGGGGAGCGGCCTACGGCTCGTACCAGGACTTCGTGAGCAAGTCGAAGCTCGACACCCAGGTCGACCTCAAGGAGTACTCGGTGTCGAACCGCGGCCTGCGCCCGAACCTCGTCGGCACGCCCGACCAGGTCGCCGAGCGCATCGTGGAGTTCGCAAACGTCGGCGTCTCGACGCTGCTGCTGCAGTTCTCGCCGCACCTGCCCGAGATGCAGCGGTTCGCCGCCGAGGTGATTCCGCGCGTGCGCCGGCTCGAGGCGCAGCGCGACGCCTGACGCGGGGGCGTTACGGCGCGAACGTCCGGCGCAGGTCGGGCGGGGCCTGGCGCGGGCCGGGCCCGGGTCTGCGCACCCCCTGTTGAGTGTCCAAAACACCCGGACGGATTCGAAAAACCTCCGGGTGTTTTGGACATTCAACCCGGTGGAGGTGGCGCATTCCGTTCACCGTCCCTGCCCGGGCTTTGCTCGGCGGGCGATGCCGACACGCCCGCACCCCGTGGGTTGGCACGCCGCCCCCGCACGTCGGCGCGGCAATGCGTCGGCGCGCCCGTGCGTCGGCACGCCGGGCCGGCACCAGGCCGCCGGGCATGTGAGTGTCCAAAAGACCCCGAGCGCGCCGGCGCCTTCGCGGGGTGTTTCGGACACTCGAGGGGAAAGTGCACCGCCTGGGATGGCCGCACGCCTGTTGAGTGTCCAAGAAACCCGGACGGATTCCGAAACTCTCCGGGTGTTTTGGACACTCAACGGGGCAGACGGATGGATGCCGTCACCCGCGCGACCGTGCGATCTACGCCACGGCGCGAAGGGCCTGCTCGAGATCGGCGATGAGGTCTTCCGCATCTTCGAGGCCGATCGACAGGCGGATGAGGCCGTCGCCGATGCCGAGGCGGTCGCGCGTCTCTTGCGTGAAGCCCAGGTGAGTGGTCGTCGCGGGGTGGAGCGCCATCGACCGGGTGTCGCCGATGTTCGTCATGCGACTGAAGAGGCGTAGGGCGTCGAAGAAGCGCTCCGCGGCGGGACGGCCGCCACGCACGGTGAACGAGAACACCGAGCCAGAGAGACCGTCGTAGTCGCGCACGGCGAGCGCGTGCTGCGGGTGAGACGGGAGTCCGGCGTAGTCGACGCTCTCCACCTCCGCGTGACCCTCGAGCCACTCGGCGATCGTGCGCGCCGTGGCGAGGTGCTGGCGCATGCGCACCGACAGCGTCTCCATGCCCTGCTGCAGCAGAAAACCGTTCAGTGGCGAGAGCGCGGGGCCGGTGTCGTTCGCGATGCCGAACCGCAGTGACAGCTCGAACGCACGCGGCCCGAATGCCTCGACGAACGAGGCGTGACCGGCGATGGCGGTGTCGGTGAGGGCGGGGTACGAGCGGTCGGATGCCACCCAGTCGAACGTGCCGCCGTCCACAACCGCCCCCGCGAGGTTGGCGCCATGCCCCGAGAGGAACTTCGTCGCCGAGTGCACGACGATGTCGGCCCCGTGCTCGATGGGGCGGATGAGGAACGGCGTCGCGATGGTGTTGTCGACCACGAGAGGGATGCCGTGGCGCCGCGCGACCCGGGCGACGGCGTCGATGTCGACGACGTCGTTCTTGGGGTTCGGCAGGGTCTCGGTGAAGATCACCTTGGTCTCGGGGCGGATGAGGGCGTCCCACTCCGCTTCGTCGGTGGGGTCCCAGACGTACTCGACGGTCACGCCCATGCGGGCGAACGTGCGGTCGAAGAGCACGCGGGTGCCGCTGTAGATGCTCGCGGTCGAGACGATGTGCTCGCCGCTGCCCGCGAGACCCAACAGGGCGATAGTGATCGCCGCCTGGCCTGAGCCGACGACGATCGCGCCCGACCCGCCCTCGAGGGAAGCCAGGCGGGCTTCCGCTACCTGGTTGGTCGGGTTCGCGTTCCGCGAGTACAGGTGGCCCAGATCGGCGCCGGCGAACCGATCGGTCGCCTCCTGGAAGGAGTCGAATCGGTAGGCCGCCGACAGGTGCACCGGCGTGATGCGCGAGCCGTGCGTGAGGTCTTCGATCTCGCCCGCGTGCACCTGCCGCGTGGCGAAGCCGAAGCCGTCCCACTCGGAGTGCGGGGGAGCGGCCTCAGCCACGCGAACCGACCACTTCCTGCGGGAGCAGCGAGCCGAGCCAGCGAGCGATCTCGCGCGGTCCGGAGCGAGGCGCGGTGGCCTCGACGTCGGGGTTGTAGTTCGTGTTCGTATTCACGTCGTAGGTCACGGTGCGGCCGTCGCGCGTCTCGATGAACTCGATACCGGCGATACCGACGCCCTCGGCCGCCAGGAAGGCGAGGAAGCGATCGATCAGGACGGGATCGACGTCGTCGCGACGGCGGAACAGCGGCTCGGGCTCGACTCCGTCGGCACCCGGAACCGCGCACGCCTCGGCGGGGCACAGCTCGAAGCTGCCCGCGCTGGTGTCGACCCGCACGGCGTAGACGAATTCGCCGGCGACGAACTCGGCGCGCGTGATGAACGGGGCCTGGGCGACCAGCAGCTCCTGCAGCAGCGTGATGCCGTCGGGGGAGGGCTCGAAGTCGGAGCTGCCGACCCACGCAGCGAACTCGTCGACCGAATCCCAGCGCCGCACGCCGAGGCCCTTGCCGCCCTGATTGTGCTTGCTGATGAAGGGCTCACCGAAGTCGCGTGCCGTGGCAACGAGGTCGTCGGTGCCGAACACGGCGACCGTGCGCGGAACGTCGATGCCGGCGTGGCGGAGAGCCGCATGCTGAGCGACCTTGCTGACCTCGAGCTCGAGAACGTCTGCGCCGTTGATCACGGTCCGATCCCACGATGCCAGCCAGCGCAGAACGGCGCGGCCGAACTCCTTGCTGTGCGCGTGATCGCGCGTGTGCGCCGATGCGCTCAGACGCGACCAGAACACGCCCTCGGGAGGCTCGACCGCGAGGTCGATCGACCCGTCGGTGAGGAGCCACTCCTCGAACGGCACCCCTTCTGCCTCGAATGCCGCCGCGAACGGCGGGATCCACTGGGGATTCTCGTGGATGACATAGACCTTGCCCGACATGCCGCCAGGCTAACCCGCACCCCCGACATCGCGCCCACTCCGCGTCACGTAGCGACACCGGGTCGTGGCATCCCTAGGCTCGTCTCTCGGAAAGGGGATGCCATGACCTCCGACTACATCGACGCCAACCGCGCCAACTGGGACGAGCGCGCGACGCTGCACGCTGCCCGGGATGGCTCAGGATACGGAATCGCACGCTACATCGACGACACCGAAGCGCTGTCGGACGTGGTGCGTTTCGACCGGCCACTGCTGGGCGACATCGCGGGAAAACGAACGGTGCACCTGCAGTGCCACATCGGCACCGACACCCTGTCGCTCGCCCGCCTCGGCGCGAAGGTGACGGGACTCGATTTCTCCGAGAACGCCGTCACCGAGGCCCGTCGGCTGGCCGCTGAGGCGGGCGTCGAGGTCGATTTCGTCCGATCGGATGTTCGGGATGCCGCTGACGTCCTTCCCCGTGGAGCCTTCGACCTCGTCTATACGGGCATCGGCGCTCTGTGCTGGCTGCCGTCGATCTCCGAGTGGGCCGGAGTCGTGGCCGACCTGCTCGCACCGGGCGGGACGCTCCACATCCGCGAGGGGCACCCCGTCCTGTGGGCGATGAACGAGGACCTGCCGGGCTTGTCGCTGGCGTTCCCGTACTTCGAGCAGGCCACCCCGTTGGAGTGGGACGACGACAGCACGTACGTCGAGGTGGCCGCACCGCTCACGTCGACGAAGACCTACGAGTGGAACCACGGCCTGGGCGAGATCGTCACCGCGCTGCTCGAGCGCGGCCTGCGCCTCGACACCTTGGTCGAGCACGACAGCGTGCCGTGGGAGGCGCTTCCCGGCCGCATGAACCAGCGCCCCGACGGCGAGTTCGCGTTGACCGAGCAGCCGTCGGTCGTGCCGCTGAGCTACACGATCAGGGCCACGAAGGTGGCGTGACCGCTGGTGCTGGCGAGAACGCCACCCATGACGAACGTCACCCCCGAATAGTGACGGGCGACGGAAGTGCCGCGGACCGCCCGAGGTCAGCATGAACACATGACCTCCTCCACCCCCCACCCCCGCCGCGATCAACGCGCGGGGCGTCGTCAAGAGCTTCGGCTCCGTCCACGCCGTTCGCGGCGTCGACCTCACCGTCCGACCGGGCGAGATCGTGGCATTCCTCGGCCCGAACGGCGCGGGCAAGACCACCACGATCGACATGATCCTGGGACTGACCGATCCCGACGCCGGCAGCATCGAGGTGTTCGGTCACACCGCTCGCGGCGCCGTCGCCCGCGGTCTCGTCTCGGCCGTGCTCCAGTCGGGCGGACTGTTGAAAGACCTGACCGTGCGCGAAACCGTCGAGCTCACGGCGAGCCTGTTCGCCGAGAAACGTCCCGTCGACGAGGCGCTCGAGCGTGCCGGCATCCGGAATCTGGCACGACGCAAGGTGGGACTGTGCTCGGGCGGCGAGCAGCAGCGACTGCGCTTCGCGATGGCGCTGGTGAGCGACCCGGCCCTGCTGATCCTCGACGAACCGACCACCGGCATGGATGTCGAAGCGCGCCGCTCTTTCTGGAGCGCGATTCGAGCGGATGCCGCGCGCGGACGGACCGTGATGTTCGCCACGCACTACCTCGACGAGGCCGACGAGTACGCCGACCGCATCATCCTCATGCGGGGCGGTCAGATCGTCGCCGACGGCAGCACCACCGAGATCAAGAACCTCGTCTCGGGTCGTGTGGTTCAGGCGACGCTTCCGGATGCCGACCTCACGGCGCTCGCGGCGCTGCCCGGCGTCGACTCGGTCGAGGCCAACGGCGAGCGCGTCTCGGTGCGCACGCGGGACTCCGACGCCCTCGCCCGCCACCTGCTCAGCACGACCACGGCGTGCGATCTGGAGATCACCGCGCAGAACCTCGAGAGCGTCTTCTTGACTCTCACCGCCGAGCCCTCGGCATCCGACCTCGCCTTGAATGGACCACTTCGATGACCGCCATCGCCCTCGACCGCCCGGTCCCCGCCTTCGGCGGCTTCACCCTGACCTATCTGCGCATCGAGCTGGTGCGCAAGCTGCGGAATCCTCGGAGCATCCTCTTCACCGTCGCGTTCCCCGTGCTGATGTTCTTCATCGTCGGGTTCCAGACGCTCGACGTGCCCCTCACGGACACCCCGCTGGCGGCCGGGGGAGTGTCGGTGGCCGCGTACATCATGGTCTCGATGGCGATGTACGGAACCATGATGTCGGCGACCCAGACCGGGGCATCGGTCGCGGTCGAGCGCGCGCAGGGCTGGTCGCGCCAGCTGCGGCTCACGCCCCTCAACCCCGTCGCGAACGTCGTGGTGAAGATGCTCGCGGGCATGATGTTCGGCCTCATCGCCGTGATCGCGACATACGCGGTGGCGGCGGGCGCCGGCGTGCAGCTCGCCCCGATGCAGTGGATCGTCACGGGCCTGGCAGCCTGGGTGCTCGCCGGCGCCGTCTTCACGACGCTCGGTCTCATGGTCGGGTACATGGTGCCGGGCGAGAACGCGGCGCAGATCACGAGCCTCGCGGTGGTGCTGCTGTCATTCCTCGGCGGTCTGTTCTTCCCGCTGTCTTCGATGCCCGACTTCCTCCAGGTCATGGGCAAGCTGACGCCGGTGTACGGCATCGGCGAGCTCGCCCGTTCGCCCCTCACCGGTGACGGATTCGATCTCGGCGCCCTGATCAACGCGGTGGTGTGGCTTGCGGTGTTCGTCGCCGGAACCGTGTACTTCTTCCGTCGCGACACGCGTCGCGGCTGACGCGCCTAGGGTGAACGACGTGAGCACGACGACCGGCCCGGAACGCACCCGCGTTCCGGGCCGCCGTCCGTTCCGACGGGGCTGGTTCATCGGGGCGTCGATCTCGTTGATCTGGACCTTTCCCGTGCTCGTCGAACTGTGGGAGGGTCCGAGCGTCGCGGGTCACCTCGTCGGCACCGCGATCGTGGTCGTGTTCGCGGCCGCGTTCATGGCGACTGTTCCCTACGCCCGTGTCACCGCGTCGCGCCTGCGTCGGGTGGCGCCGACCGTGGTGCTGTTCGCACTCAGCCTCGCGCTGCTGCCGTGGCTCGGCGCCGACATCCGTTGGATGTGGACGTTCGTCGGCGTCGCGTTCGCCGTCTCGGCGATGGGCCGACGGACGACCTGGCTGTTCGTCCCGGGCCTCAGCGCTCTGTCGTTCGTCGTCGGCGAGGCGATGGACGCCGACGCGTTGTCGAACGTCGTGAACTCGGCGATCATCCTCTCGATCTCGATCATGATGTTCAGCTTCGTCGAGAACATCTCGACCCTCGAGCGTCTCCGCGACGCGCAGGAGCAGATCGCCGAACTCGCCGCCGAGCGCGAACGCGGACGGGTCGCCCGCGATGTACACGACATCCTCGGACACTCGCTCACCGTGATCACCGTCAAGGCCGAATTGGCGGGACGACTAGTGGATGCCGGCTCCCCGGCCGCCCGTGACGAGATCGCGCAGATCGAGGGTCTGTCTCGCGGCGCCCTCGCCGACGTTCGCGCGACCGTGCACGGCTACCGCGGGGTGAGCATCAGCGGCGAACTCGCCGCGGCGCGAGCGGCTCTCGAGAGCGCGGGGGTCTCCGCAGACCTCCCCGGCTCCACCGATCAGGTCCCCGCCGACCGGCGCGAGCTCGCCGGATGGGTCGTGCGCGAAGCGGTGACCAACGTCGTCCGCCACTCCGGCGCGACCGCGTGCCGGGTGCGCCTCGATGGCCGGTCGATCGAGGTCGCCGACGATGGGTGCGGCCCGGCGTCCACGGCATCCACGGGCTCGGGACTGACGGGGCTCCGCGAACGCGTCGAGACCTCGGGGGCGCGGTTGACGATCGGTCGCAGCGACCTCGGGGGGTTCAGAGTGAAGGTGGCGTGGTGATCCGACTGCTCATCGCCGACGATCAAGCTCTCGTGCGCGGGGCCCTCGCCGCCCTCCTGGGACTCGAGCCTGACATCGAGGTCGTCGCCCAGGTCGGACGCGGAGACGAGGTCGTCGAGGCCGCGCGGTCGTCGGACGCCGACGTCGCCCTGCTCGACATCGAGATGCCCGGCCTCGACGGGATCGCTGCGGCATCCCTCCTGCGTTCGGAGGTCCCCGGATGCCGCGCCCTCATGGTCACGACCTTCGGGCGCCCCGGGTACCTGGCGCGGGCCATGCAGGCCGGCGCCTCGGGCTTCGTCGTGAAGGACACCCCCGCGGCCGAGCTCGCCGATGCTGTGCGGCGGGTGTCGCAGGGGCTGCGCGTGGTCGATCCGCAGCTCGCGGCGGAGTCGCTCGCCCAGGGCGACTCACCGCTGACCGAACGCGAGACCGACGTGCTCGCCGCGGCCCGTGACGGCGGTTCGATCGCCGACATCGCGCGGACTGTTCACCTCTCGGAGGGAACGGTGAAGAACCACCTGTCAAGCGCCATCGGCAAGACCGGCGGGCGGAATCGGGCGGATGCCGTGCGGGTGGCGGTGGAGCGGGGGTGGCTGTAGCGGGCCGGGCCGCGACAGGACGGGTGAATACCGTCCGCCCGAAGGTGATTCTCCCCGCCGAGGACGGACACGGTATGCCACATTGACCTCTCCACGGACCTGGAGAATCCACGTGCACGAGACCCCCGACCTCAGTCTTATCGTCACCGTCTTCGCGGCTCTGCTCGGAATGGGCTGGGGATACCTCATCGACCCGGCTCGGCATTCCACTCACTGGATCGCGGTGGCTTGCGCTTCGGCAACGGGGTTTCTGGTGTCCTACCTCGTTCCGGACGCGGTGCTCGCCGTCCCGGTTCTCGTCCTGACCCTTGCCTCGGTGACGGCCCTGCGTGACAAGCGCTGGCGGGCAAGCCTCATCCGGACGGAGTGCCCACCCCGAACGCCACCGCCTCCTCCTCCGTCAGCATCCGGGAGCGAATGAGGAACCGCATGCCCGTCGGGCCCTCGACCGAGAAGCCGGCCCCGCGTCCCGGAACGACATCGATGGTCAGGTGCGTGAACTTCCAGTACTCGAACTGCGACTCCGACATGTAGACCTCGACGGGGTGGTCGAGTCCGACCTCGATGTCGCCGAGGTGCACGTCGCTAGGACCGGTCAGGAACATGCCCACGGGGTAACACATGGGGGAGCTGCCATCGCAGCACCCGCCGGACTGGTGGAACATCAGCGGCCCGTGCTTCACCGTCAGCTCGCGCAGCAGCGCGGCAGCGGCATCCGTCACGTCCACGCGGGAGAGTTCTGGCATCCGTTCCCGTCCTTCGTTGAGGCCTGTCCCACTTCGTGCGGAGATCGGGGACCCGATCCGCACAAAGTGGGACATGCATACCGTCCGCCACGCCGCGTGTCCCACTTCGTGCGAGTTCAGTCCGTCGAGCTCGCGCGAAGCGGGACATTCCGGAGGAAGCTCAGAAGAAGCCCATCGCCCCGTCGGCGTACGACACGAGCAGGTTCTTCGTCTGCTGGTAGTGGTCGAGCATCTTGAGGTGGTTCTCGCGGCCGATGCCCGACTGCTTGTACCCACCGAACGCCGCGTGCGCGGGGTACTGGTGGTAGGTGTTCGTCCAGACGCGCCCGGCCTCGATGGCCCGGCCCGCGCGATAGGCGGTGTCGCCGCTGCGGCTCCAGACACCGGCGCCCAGGCCGTACAGCGTGTCGTTGGCGATCGAGATCGCATCATCGAAGTCGTCGAACGACGTCACCGACAGCACCGGCCCGAAGATCTCCTCCTGGAAGATGCGCATGTCGTTCGTGCCCTCGAACACCGTCGGCGCGACGTAGTACCCGCCCGAAAGGTCGCCGCCCAGGTCGACCCGCTCGCCGCCCGTGAGCAGCTTCGCACCGCCCTGCTTGCCGATGTCGATGTACGACAGGATCTTCTCGAGCTGGTCGTTCGAGGCTTGCGCGCCGATCATCGTCTCGGGGTCGAGCGGGTTGCCCTGGCGCACTTTCTTGACGCGCTCGAGGCCGTCGCCGAGGAACTGGTCGTAGATCGACCGCTGGATCAGCGAGCGCGAGGGGCACGTGCACACCTCACCCTGGTTCAACGCGAACATCGTGAAACCCTCGAGCGCCTTGTCGTAATAGGCGTCGTCGTTGTGCAGAGCGACGTCTTCGAAGAAGACGTTGGGGCTCTTGCCTCCGAGCTCGAGCGTGACGGGGATGAGGTTCTGCGAGGCGTACTGCATGATCAGGCGGCCGGTCGTGGTCTCGCCGGTGAAGGCGATCTTGCGGATCCGCTTGTGCTGGGCGAGCGGTGCTCCCGCCTCGATGCCGAAGCCGTTCACGATGTTCACGACACCCGCCGGCAGGAGGTCGCCGATGATGTCGAAGAGGAACAGGAGAGATGCCGGGGTCTGCTCGGCCGGCTTGATCACGACGCAGTTGCCCGCGGCGAGGGCCGGGGCCAGCTTCCACGCAGCCATGAGGATCGGGAAGTTCCACGGGATGATCTGACCCACCACACCCAGCGGCTCGTTGAAGTGGTACGCCACGGTGTTCTCGTCGAGCTGGCTAAGCGATCCCTCCTGCGCCCGCAGCACGCCGGCGAAGTAGCGGAAGTGGTCGACGGTCAGGGGGATGTCGGCCGCGAGCGTCTCACGTACCGGCTTGCCGTTCTCCCACGTCTCGGCGACGGCGATCTTCTCGAGGTTCTCTTCGATCCGATCGGCGATCTTGTTCAGGATGACGCTGCGCTCGGCCGGGGTGGTCTTCTTCCACGACGCGAACGCCTTCCACCCCGCCTCGACCGCGCGGTCGATGTCGTGCGCGTCGCCGCGAGCGACCTCGCAGAACGGCTTGCCGGTGACGGGGGTGATGTTCTCGAAGTACTCGCCGCTGTGCGGTTCGACCCACTCGCCGCCGATGTAGTGCCCGTACCGCGAACGGTACTCGGCGACGGCCCCACGGGTTCCGGGAGCGGCGTAGACGCTCGAGACGCCTTCTTCGACGATGGTCATGCGTGTCTCCTTCGACGGTCATGAGTCGCCGCGTCGGCTTCGGGCGGCGATGCGCCGACGGTACGCCGGGAGAGGTTGCATCGGGTTGCACGGGGTCGTCGTGGCCGCGGAGGGCGCGAGATCACGTGACCTGGACGAAAACACACGACAAGACGGGTGATGTCGGCGAGATCACGTGATCTCGCGACCTCACCGCACCCCGCGAAACGACGGATGCCACGACCCCGAGGCCGTGGCATCCGTTCTGCGCGTCGAAGACTAGGCGCAGCCGCGCGACTACGCGTCGGCGTCGGCGAGCACCGAACGCAGCGGCGGGACGTTGACCTCGTGCAGGTCGACGTCGTCGAGGCGCTCGATGCTCTGCACGCGTGGCGCGATCGCGCGGTCGTCGGCGACGATCCAACTGCCGACGAGGAGGAAGCGGTCGTTGCCCACGGTGATAGGACCCGTCAGCGCGAAGGTCTGGTGGGTCGGGGTGAGAAAGGTCACTCGCACCGGCGTGCCGTGGGGGAGCGTCGAGGGGTCGACCACGTCGGCCTCGAGCGCGGGCTGCGGGGCCTCGATGCCGAGGTCGATGCGCTGGATCTCGGCGCTCGTGGCCAGGATGACGTCGCCGACGAGCGGCTGCCCGCCGACGCCGATGCGCACAGTGCCCTCAAGCGCGTAGAGCCCGTAGCGGGGCGAGCGGACGATGACGCGGGCGACGTCGCCCGCCTTGACCTCGGCGAGTGCCTCGCGGATGCGCCCCACGTCGCGACGGGCGCGAGCTGCCGAGAAGATGTCGAGAGCTTTTTCGTCCATACGGTCAGCGTAACGAGGGCCTCCGACATCGGGGAGGCTCTCAGCAAATCCCCTGGTGGCGCGGGGGAGCACGGAGTGTCACGCGCTTTCGAGGCTCGCCAGCCGGGCCACGAGACCCGCGCGTTTGGGTGAGCGGGCAGGCACCAGCTTCAAACACAAGCGCAGCACCTCCTCGTCGTCGCGCGCGTCGGCGGTCTCGGCGTAGGTGAGCAGCACATCCACCCCCGCTTCGGCGATCAGCGCCTCACGCAGCGTCGAGCGCACCGACTCACGCACCTCGACCACCCCCGGAGCCTCGGAGTCGGGGAGCACCGAGCCCGCATAGGCCGCGAGCGCCACCCGGTGCGCCCCGCGATCGAGCAGCGACAGCACGTGCTGCGCGTCCGTCTCGAGGCCCACAGGAAGCCGGTAGGGCCGCGAGGTGGGGACGAGGCGCGGCGCCACCGGGGCGAGCACGCGCCGCAGCCTCACCATTTCGGGCCGCAGCGTCTCGACGGCAGCGTGGCCGTACACCGCCTCACTCAGTGCCTCGGCGGACAGACCCTCGCGGTGGACGGCGAGCAGTAGCAGGATCTCCGCGTGCCGCGCGCTGAGTTCGACGGACGCGCCGCCGACCTCCAACAGGGCACGGTCTCGACCCAGGATGCGCAGCAGGGCCCTCGCCGGCGCCGATCGACGCGGGGGAGGAGTCTGCCGCGCGCGCAGTCTCGCCACGAGGATCTCGCTCTCGATCGCCCGAGCCGTGGCATCCACCAGTAACTGGGCTTGAGGAGTCACCGCCTCGGGCCCTCCGGTGACGTCGATCACGCCGAGCAGCCGGCGCGTCTCGGGGTCGTGGACGGGCGCCGCGGTACACGACCAGGGCTGCACGAGCCGGTTGAAGTGTTCCGCGCCGCGGATCTGCACCGACCTGTCGAGGGTCAGGGCCGTCCCCGGGGCCGAGGTGCCCACGGCATCCTCCGCCCAATTCGCCCCCGCCACGAACCCCATGTCGCCGGTCAGGGCACGGATGTGACGATCGCCCTCGACCCACAGCAGCCGGCCCGCGGCGTCTCCCACCGCCACGACCACTCCCGATTCCTCCGCAGTCCCGGGCAGGAGCAGCGAGCGCACCATGTCCATGACCCCGGCGAGCGGGTGAGCGCGGCGGTACGCGTCCAGCTCGCCGCTGGGCAGATCGAGCGGCGGAAGACCCTCGGGCCCGACGAGGGATGCCAAAGACCTTCGCCACGACTCCTGCACGAGCGGTCGAACGTCAGCGAGTCGGCGGTCGTCATTGCCGGCGATGAGCTCCTCGTGAGCACGCGCGATCAGCAGCCCCGAGGTCTCGGGGGATACGGCCGGTCGCGACCACGGAGAGGGCACGGGACTCCCATCGGCGGTGACGGAGGTGTGTCCCAGTGTAGGTCGGGTGGTCCGCGATCGGGAGGGTCCGATTCAGGGGGGCGCGCTCGATCCTCCGGGGCGGTCGTCGAGTGCCCCGCCCCGTTACGGCGCCATCTCCCACGACACGAGGTGCGCGCGATCTAGCGGAACCGGCCCCGGCGCCAGGACATGCGGGATGCCATGAAACCACGCCCCGCTCACCCCTCGGCGCGCGCATTCCTCGAGCCAGGCGCGATTCTTCCGGGTCGTCGTCAGAGCAGCTCGATGGGACGCACGATCGAACGGCAGGACCTCACGCGGGTCGATCGGATCGCCCGTGGCGGTGAGCGTGCGGTCCACCACGACGCTGCCCTCGGGGAGATCGGCGGCCGGAATGGCCCAGAACTCCGCCGGCGGCCGACGACGACCCCGGATCTCGAGCCAGGCCTGCCAGATCGCATGCGGGTGGACGGGGGAGAGGAAGACGACCTCTGTCCACGTCCGGTCGAGGCCGGGAATGACGGTGTCGCGCAGCCGCTGCCGCTCCGCGGTGTCGTCGTACTTCGCGAGGGCGTCTCGGTGAGCCTCGGGGGCGATCTTGGCCAGATCGCTCAGCGGGAGGAGCGTCGAAGTCCCCTCCGCGAGACCTACCCGCGCGTGGAACACGTAGCTCGTGGCATCCATCGCTCCAGCCTGCCGAGGGAAACCGTCCCCGACGCCCGGAAAACGCCGTCAATCCCAGAGGAACGGACGAGTCGCCCGCGGCCCGCACCGTCGCGCGGACCGCACGACCGACCCGCCGCCGGCGGTCCGTCGCCGTCGGCGTGTCACCGACGAACTCCGCGCGACGGTCCCGCCCACCGGCGAAAACCCCGAACGCGGCTTCAGCCCCGCGCCGCCCACCACTCCCGCAGGCGCTTCTCGGCCTCGGCCTCGCCGAGCACGCCCTCGTCGAGTCGCAGGTCGAGCAGAAAGCGATACGCCTCGCCCACCTCGCGACCCGGCTTCAACCCGAGCACCTCTTGAATGCGGTTGCCGTCGAGCTCGGGGCGGATCGAGTCGATTTCCTCCTGCTCGCGGAGCGCCGCGATGCGGGCCTCGATGTCGTCGTACGCGGATGCCAGGCGCTGGGCCTTCCGCTTGTTGCGGGTGGTCACGTCGGCACGCGTGAGGATGTGCAGACGCTCGAGCTCATCGCCCGCGTCGCGCACATAGCGGCGGACCGCGGCATCCGTCCACGCCCCCTCGGCGTAGCCGAAGAATCGCAGGTGCAGCTCGACGAGGCGCGAGACGACGGTCGTGGTCGCGGCGTCGAAGCGCAGGGCCTGCAGGCGCTTGCGTGCCATGCGCGCGCCCTTGATGTCGTGGTGGTGGAAGGTCACACCGCCGCCCGCCTCGAGTCGTCGGGTGGCGGGCTTGCCGATGTCGTGCAGCAGCGCTGCCAGGCGCAGGGGCACGTCGGGCGCGGCATCCGGGTGTCGTTGCTTCTCGAGCGCGATGGCCTGGCGCAGCACCGTCAACGAGTGCTCGTAGACGTCCTTGTGGTGGTGGTGCTCATCGACCTCGAGGCGCAGCGCGGGCACCTCGGGCAAGAACTCCTCGATCAGACCGGTTTCGACGAGCACCCGGATGCCGCGGACCGGATCATCGGTCTGCATGAGTCGCACGAGTTCGGCCTGTACCCGCTCGGGACTGACGATCTGCAGGGAACCGCGCAGCTCGCGGATGGCATCGAGGGTGTCGGGGTCGACGGCGAAGTCGAGCTGCGACGAGAAGCGAGCCCCGCGTAGCATGCGCAGCGGGTCGTCGCCGAAGCTCACGGCCGGGTCGATGGGGGTGCGCAGGCGCCCCGCGACCAGGTCTTCGACGCCACCGGTGGGGTCGACGAGCGTGCGGGCGGGAACCCGCAGGGCCATCGCGTTGACCGTGAAATCACGACGGCTGAGGTCGGCCTCGAGGGTGTCGCCGAACTCGACGGTGGGCTTGCGGGTGACGCCGTCGTAGCTGTCCGCGCGGTAGGTGGTGATCTCGACCTGTTCGCCCTTCACCCGGGCGCCGATCGTGCCGAAGGCCCGGCCCACGTCCCACTGCACCGACGAGACGGGCTTGACCAGCGCGAGGATCTCGTCGGGGCGGGCGTCGGTCGTGAAATCGAAGTCGTGGGTGACGCGGCCGAGCAGGGCGTCACGCACGGGACCCCCCACGATGGCCAGATCACGACCGGCCTCGGCGAAGACGCGAGCGAGCGTGGCGACCACGGGATGCGCGGCGAGCTCCTCGAGGCGCGCGAGACCCTCAGCCATGTTCAGCATGCCTTCGAGCCTATCCGGGGCCGCGGAACGCCACCGAGCGGGGGCCGGATCAATCGTCGGCGAAACCCAGGAAGCCCGTCACCAGCAGCTCGCGCACGCGCGGCAGCAGATCCGCGCGCAGGGCCACGGCATCCACCTCCATCAGCTGGGCGATCGCGTCGATGAGGGAGCCCACCGGCAGGTCACCGTCGCAGGCGCCGACGAGCGCCGCCAGACCCGGGTCGACCTCGAGCGTGCGCGCGAAGCCGCCGCCCTGACGCAGCTCGATGACCGACGGGTCCTCCTCGCCCGGGCGGTGGTGGCGTGCCTCGGTGACGTCGGGGGCGACGCGCAGCACGCTCGCCGCCAAACCCTCGTCGTCGAGCAGCGCAGCTCGGTCGTGCGCGGCGAGGGATGCCGACAGGTGCGGCCCGAACGCCGATTCCCCCCCACCCGAGACGCGCTCGTAGCGCGCGAGCGTGGGTCCACCGGCGAGAGGTCTGCGCAACAGCACGTACCCGAACCCGACACCCGTCACCCCGCGACTCGCGAAGTCCTCGAGCCACGCGTCGATGAGCCGCGCGTAGGCGGGGGTCCCGGGCACCGTACCGCCGTCGCGCACCCACAGCTCGGCGTAGGCGAGGGGGTCGAGCACCTCGCGCTCGATGACCCACGCGTCGAGCGACGGTCCGACCCATCCGCGCACGCGATCGAGCCCCGACTCGCCCCAGCGGTACTCCCAGTTGCCGAGCGATTGCGCCACGGCGCCGGGCGCGAGATGCTCCCCGACGCCCGAGATGACGGACGCGACGAGCGAGTCGCCCTCCATTCCGCCGTCGCGGTACTCGTACGCGGGAACCCCGGCGACACGCGGTGTGATGACGAACGGGGGATTGGATGCCACCCGGTCGAAGGTCTCGCCGGCAACGGGATCGAACAGCGATCCCCGGCGGGTCTCGATCCCGTCCACACCGTTCACGAGGGCGTTGAGCCGGGTGAAGCGCAGGGCGCGCTCGGAGATGTCGGTCGCGACGACGTGGTCGACGAGCCGGCGAAGGCGGAGGGCCTGGATGCCGCAGCCGGTGCCGATGTCGAGGGCCGTGCGCGCTCGACGGGTGAGCTGGAGGCGCGCGACGGTCTGGGACGCCCCGCCGACACCGAGCACATGGTCCTCGGGAAGGGGACCCTCGAGGGCCGCCTCATCGAGGTCGCTGGCGATCCACCACTCGACCTCGCCCTCGTCGTCGGCGAAGGCCTGGGGCCGCACGAGCGCGGCGGGGGTCACGGCATCCCCCGAGATCTCCAACAGCCCGAGAGCCGCCGCGCCGTCGACGCGAAGAGTGGGGAGGGCCGCTTCGGCGTCTCCGCGGGGTACCGGCAGCCCGAGACCCCACAGGCGCCCCAGCACCGCGAGGGCGTCACCGCGCTCGCCCAGAGCCCGAGTGGCGGGGCGGCGGAGCCCGCGGGCGACGGCGTCGTCGGCCTGCACCCCCCACGCGTCGCGGAGGGCCGCACTGGTGTAATCCGCCGCGCGAAGGTCGTCGGCGAGGGCCTGGCACAGCTGAGGATCGGGTTCGGGAAGCACCGGTCCATTCAATCGTCTGCGCGAGGCTATCGGGGGGCTTGTAGGTACGCGGGCCTAGACTCGCAGGCGGTGCGAGGCCCCCTCGTTCCGCCGACGCTCGTATGACCGTGACCTCCCAGCCTTCGGGCGCACCCGTGCCGCGGCGCTCCTTCACGCGCCGGCTCCTGGCGACCCTGGCCGCCGGGGCCCTCGTCGCGGGCATCGCACTCCCGGCCACCGCCGCCTCCGCGGCCACGCCCAGCCCGTCGCCGTCGGCCTCGACCTCTCCGTCGGTGCTCACCGCGGCGCCCTCGGCGAACGGCATCCTGCGCCCCGGCGATGCCCTGTCGGTCGTCGTCACCGTCGCGGCCGGCACCTCGCCCGCAACCGCCGGGCCCGTCACCCTCTCCCTCGGGTCCGCCCCCCTCGCCGACGACGCGTCGATCGACCGCTGGCTCAGCGGTGATGCCTCGGGCATCGCTCTTCAGCAGATCGCCGTGGGAACACTGGATGCCACCGCCTCCGGCGCCCAGTCGACCACGACGCTCACGGCACCGGGCACCGATCCGGCTCTCGCCAACCGCGGGGCGGGGGTCTACCCCGTGCTGGCGACCAGTGCGGGACTGACCGCCCCCAGCGTGGTCGTCGTCCCCGCCGAGGCCGGCGCGCAGACGCCGATCGCGCTCGTCGTGCCGATCACCGCGGCGCCCCTCACCCGAGGGCTGCTGACGGCGAACGAACTGGCCGAGCTCACGGCCGTCGACGGCGCTCTGTCGGCGCAGCTCGACGCGGTCGACGGCACCGCCGCGACCCTGGCCGTCGACCCCGCCATCCCCGCCGCGATCCGCGTGCTGGGCTCGGCGGCCCCGCCCACCGCGGTGTCGTGGCTGCAGCGACTGCTGGCCCTGCCCAACGACCGGTTCGCCCTGCAGTTCGGCGACTCCGATGTCGCGGCCCAGCTGCACGCCGGTCTGACGGCCCCGCTGACGCCCACGTCGCTGCAGAACTACATGGCCGCAGCCGACTTCGTGCAGCCGGCTCCGGCCGTCTCGGCGGTATCGACCCCCGCACCGGCTGCGAGCTCGACACCGGGTCAGCCGACGTTCCCGTCGCTGTCGACGCTGCTCGACATCGGGGTCGCCACGCCCAACGTCTACTGGCCCGCCACCGGATCCGCGGGTTCGGACACCGTCGCCGCCCTCGGCACCCTCGGCAGCGCCGACGACCCCGCCCACGTCCTCGTCCCGTCCACCAGCGTCTCGGGAGGCGGTCGTCAGGCCTCCGCCCGCGTCGGAGGGGTGTCCACCCCCGTCTACGACGCCGAGGTCTCGCGCGCCCTCGCCGACGCGGCCGGACAGAACGACAGCACCCGCCGCGGCGCCTCGCTCGCGGCCGCCCAGGCGTACCTCTCCATCGCGCGCGCCGCCACCGGCGATCAGCCGGTCCTGGCCGTCCTCGACCGGGGCACCGATCGCTCTCGCGTCAGCCTCCGCGCGACCCTCGGCCTCGCGGCGACCGCCCCGGGCTTCACCGCATCGACTCTGCGCGCGGTGGTGGCCCTCCCGGCATCCGAGGTCTCCCTCAGCGCCCCCACCATCGACACGGCTCGGGTCGACGAGGTCCGCGATCTGCTCGTCGACGAGCAGAGCATCGACCGCTTCGCCTCGATCCTCGATCAGCCCGAGCTCCTCACCGGCCGCGAACGCGCCGAGCTCCTCCAGGTCACGAACGTGTCCTGGACGGGGGATGCCGCCCGTCAGGCCGTCTCCGATCACCGCGCCGCGACGCGCACGACGCTCGACTCCGTCGGCATCCTGTCGTCCGACTTCCGGCTGGTGAGCTCCAGCGCCCCCCTGCGCCCGTGGGTCCGCAACGATCTGCCCTGGCCGGTCACGGTCGTCATGGCGGTGCGCACCAACGACGTGCGCCTGCGCGTGCAGGATCACACGACCATCGACGCCCAGGCCTCCGCCAACACCCGC
Source organism: Microbacterium sp. SORGH_AS_0454 (assembly GCF_031453395.1). NCBI lineage: Bacteria > Bacillati > Actinomycetota > Actinomycetes > Micrococcales > Microbacteriaceae > Microbacterium > Microbacterium sp. SORGH_AS_0454. The sequence goes on from NZ_JAVIYS010000001.1 coordinate 1,336,932, forward strand.
GTCGAGGTCCCCGTCGAAGCCCGCATCGCCAACGGAGAGGTCAGCGTCGACCTCCAGCTCTACAGCCCCACGGGCGTACCGATCGGCTCGCCCCAGGCCGTCGACGTCGAGGTGCGCGCCGAGTGGGAGAACATCGGCATCGTGGTCGTCATCGCGCTGATCGTCGGCTTCCTCAGCCTCGGGGTGATCCGCACCATCGCCCGTCGACGCCGGCTGCGTGCCGAGGAGGCCTCACCTCAGACCTCTCACGACGACGAGCCCGCGGACGGGATCGTCCTGAAAGATCCGGATGCCGACGGCCGCAGCCCCGCGGAGGACGCCGACGACAACGAGACCGACGAGCAGACACCCCGCGCGATCGCGTCGGACACCGAGCAGGAGACACGCCCGTGAGCAGCATCGGCCGAGCCAGCGTGCTCATCGGAGCCGGGACCATCGTGTCCCGCGTCAGTGGCGTGCTGCGCACCGTCGTGCTCGTCGCGGCCATCGGGTCGATCAGCAGCGCGGGTGACGCTTTCGCGGTCGCCAACCAGCTGCCGAACAACATCTACGCGATCATCTCGACCGGCCTGTTGACGGCCGTCGTCGTCCCGCAGATCGTCAAGGCCGCCGCGCACGCCGACGGGGGACAAGCCTTCATCTCGAAGCTGTTCACGCTCGGAACCGTCGGACTGCTGGGCGCCACCGCTCTCGCCATGATCGCGGCGCCTCTTCTGGTGCATGTCTACGCGGGCAAGTTCACCGACGACCAACTGGCCCTCTCGACCGCTTTCGCCTACTGGTGTCTGCCGCAGATCTTCTTCTACGGCCTGTACGCACTGCTGGGGGAGATCCTCAACGCTCGCCGCGTCTTCGGCCCGTACACGTGGGCGCCGATCGTCAACAACATCGTCTCGATCGCCGGATTCGGAGCGTTCGTCCTGCTGTTCGGCGGGCCTCAAGAGAACGTAGACGCCTGGACGCCGTCGATGATCGCCCTCCTCGCGGCCACCGCCACGGGCGGAATCGTCGTCCAAACGGCTGTCCTGATGTTCTTCTGGCGACGGGCGGGCCTGACGCTCCGACCCGATTTCCGCTGGAAAGGTGTGGGGCTCCGGCACATCAGCCGGCTCGCCGGCTGGACATTCCTGATGGTCGTCGCCGGCCAGCTCGCGGGCATCGTGCAGTCCAATGTGCTCTCGGGTGCATCCGGCGACGACCCCGCCATCTTCGCCTCGCAGAACGCCTGGCTGCTGTTCATGCTGCCGTACTCGATCATCGTGCTCTCGATCGGGACGCCCTACTTCACGCAGCTCAGCGAACACGCCGCCGCGGGACGAGACGACGAGGTACGGGCAGACATCACGCGCAGTATCCGCACGCTCGGGTTCTTCATCGTGGCGGCCACCGCCGCCCTCGCCGTGGCCGCCGTTCCCGCGAGCCGGATCTTCACGAAGAGTCCCGAACAGGCCCTCGCGGCCGCACCCGTGCTCTGGTGCTTCCTGGTCTGCCTCGTGCCCCTCGCCGTGCTGTTCGTCGTACAGCGCACGTTCTATGCCTACAACGACACGCGCACCCCCTTCTTCTTCACGCTGCTGCAGTGTGCGCTCGTCGCGGGCGGCGCCATCGCGGCAGGCGCGGTCATCGACCGGTCGGAGCTCGCCGCCGGGGTCGCCCTCACTCAGTCGTTCGCGAGCATCGTGCAGGTGATCGTGGCGACGGTCCTGCTGCGCCGTCGGCTTTCGGGAATCGGCACCGGTTCCTGGCTCCCGGCGCTCGGGCGTTTCGCCCTGGCCGCGATTCCCGCGGCGGCCGCCGGATGGGGAGCCCTGATCCTTCTGGGCGGACCCGAGGGATGGATGACGAGCAGCGTCCCGGCGGGAATCGCCGGTGCCGCGGTGCTGGGCATGGTCGTCCTCGCCGTGTACATCGGCATCCTGGCCCTCTTCCGCACCCCCGAACTCGCACCGGCGCTCGCGCTCGGTCGGCGGTTCCTCCCCAAGCGCTAGCCCCGGGGGCTGCGGAATACCCCGCGGCTACCATGGGTTTCATCCGACGGAATCAACGAGAGGAAGGCGCAAACGTGCGTCACGTCATCATCATCGGATCGGGCCCGGCCGGATACACGGCCGCCATCTACGCTGCCCGAGCCAACCTCGAGCCCCTCGTCGTCGCGAGTTCCGTCGAAGCCGGCGGCGATCTCATGAACACGACCGAGGTCGAGAACTTCCCCGGGTTCCCCGACGGCATCCAGGGTCCCGACCTCATGGCCAAGATGCAGGCGCAGGCCGAGCGCTTCGGCGCCCAGGTCCTGTACGACGACGTCGTTTCGCTTGAGCTCGACGGCCCCGTCAAGAAGATCACCCTCGGTAGCGGCAAGGTCGAAGAGGCCGTCTCTGTCATCTACGCCACCGGATCGGCCTACCGCAAGCTCGGCCTCGAGGGCGAAGACCGCCTGTCCGGCCGCGGCGTCTCGTGGTGCGCCACCTGCGACGGCTTCTTCTTCCGTGACCGCACCATCGCCGTAGTCGGCGGTGGCGACTCCGCGATGGAAGAGGCCAACTTCCTGACGAAGTTCGCGTCGAAGGTCTACATCATCCACCGCAAGGACTCCCTCCGCGCCTCGAAGATCATGCAGGAGCGCGCGTTCGCGAACCCGAAGATCGAGTTCATCTGGAACAGCGCCGTCGACGAGATCCTCGGCGACGAGGCCGTCAACGGCGTGCGCCTGCGCTCGACCGTCGACGACTCCACGCGCGAGCTGCCACTGGACGGCCTGTTCGTCGCGATCGGAAACGACCCCCGGACGCACCTCGTCCACGACAAGCTGCAGCTGACCGACCAGGGCACCATCTGGGTCGACGGCCGTTCGTCGCGCACGTCGGTCGAGGGTGTCTTCGCCGCCGGCGACGTCATCGACCCGACCTACCGGCAGGCCATCACGGCCGCGGGCAGTGGAACCGTCGCCGCACTCGACGTGGAGCACTTCCTCGCCGCGCGCGGTGAGGCCGGCGAGCCCGCCGTCGCCGAGAGCCCCATCGAGGGCCTCCCCGACGCCGCGGTCGTCTGAGGAACAAAACCGAGCTCACCGGCGTTTTCACCAACTGACGCTTTCATCTAAGGAGAAATGCAATGACTGCCAAGGCGACGACCTCCGCAACGTTCGAGCAGGACGTCCTGCAGGCCGACGGACCCGTTCTCGTGGACTTCTGGGCCGAGTGGTGCGGACCGTGTCGCATGGTCGCCCCCGTTCTCGACGAGATCCAGAACGAGAACGCGGGCAAGATCACCGTTCTCAAGCTCAACGTCGATGAGAACCCCGACCTCGCGATGAAGTACCAGATCACCTCGATCCCCGCGATGAAGGTCTTCCAGGGCGGCGAGGTCAAGACGACCATCATCGGTGCGAAGCCCAAGTACGCGCTCGAGCAGGATCTCGCCGCCTTCCTCGGCTGAGATCTCTCGTCTGAACGTCCCCGGCGCCTTCTGGTGTCGGGGACGTTTGCGTTATGGGTGCAGGGTTGTCGAAGAAGGGCGCCTGTAGCAGGGGCATCGAGCGTTCAGACGGCGAGACACGACACTCACACCGCTGCGGGTCGCCGCGCGATCACCCTCGGACGAGATCAGGATGCCAGGACTCCTGGGGTGCGGAGCACGTCCGCGTGGGTCAGATGATGGGTGCGGCCCACACGGGCGCCTGAGCGCCCCTCAGGAGGCGTCGAGACGGGCGCTGGCATCCCAGCGCCGATGCGGCTCTTCATCGCCCAGGATGCGCCACACGGCCTTCGTGAGAGCGGGGTAGTCGAGAGCGATCTGCCGGAGCACACGGTAGTTGCGTGCGCGGGTCGGTCGGACGCCGCCGTTCTCCGAGATGTTGTCAGCCCGCAGAATGAGCACGACCAGCTCGTCGACGCTCGGTAGGTCTTCCATGAAGTCCCACGGGTCTTCACCCCCGCGCAGGCGCTCGTGGATCAAAACCGCGAGTTCGTCGGAGGCCTCCGCGCGCAGAAGCTCGAGGCTGGCGCGACGGCGCGGGTTGTCGTCGTTCGCTGTCACCGTTCCAGCGTACGTCGAGCCGCTGACATCGGGCCTCGGAACCCGTTCGCTGACCGCGAGAGAAGCACCCGAGCGAGCGCTCAGCCCGTGTAGCCCTCTTCGCCCCACGTGGAAAGAATGCGATTGAGATCCTGAATGCTGGCAAAATCAATGCTGATCTGGCCTTTTTTTGCACTCAGCGAGACCCGCACCTTGGTATCGAAGCGATCACCGAGCCGATCGGCGATGGCGTCCAGACCCAGTTGCTGCGACCCGGCCCGGGGCTTCTGGCGCACGGGTGCAACACCGGGCATCTTGGCCGCGGCTTCGGCCGCCCGCACCGAGAGATCCTCGTTGACGATCTTGTCGGCGAGCTTCTGCATTTCTTTGGGGTCGTCCAGCGAAAGGATGGCACGAGCGTGCCCAGCGCTCAGGACACCCGCAGCGACGCGTTGCTGCACGGGCACCGGCAGCTTCAGCAGACGGATGGTATTGCTGATCTGCGGGCGGGAGCGACCGATTCGCGTCGCGAGCTCCTCCTGCGTGATGCCGAAGTCCTCCAACAACTGCTGGTAGGCGGAAGCTTCTTCCAGCGGATTGAGCTGCGACCGGTGGAGGTTCTCCAAGAGGGCATCGCGGAGGAGGTACTCATCCTCGGTCTCGCGCACCACAGCCGGGATCGTCTCGAGCCCCGCCTCGCGAGACGCTCGAGTACGGCGCTCACCCATGATGAGTTCGTAGGTGCCGTCGCCCTTGTCCCGCACGACAACGGGCTGCAGAACTCCGAACTCACGGACGGAGTGGATGAGCTCCGCCAGATCGTCGGCGTCGAAGTGCGTACGTGGTTGGCGCGGGTTGGGAACGATCGACTTCGGGTCGATGTGGACGAGGCGCGCACCGGGCACCGTGACGAGGGACGAGTCGGACGTCTGATCGCCGACGGTCTCAACGGGGGCGTCCTTCCCTTTGACGTTCCCGTCGGGGAAGAACACGTCGACGGGACGCGCCTCCGACGGCTCCATGGTGGGGATGAGGGCGCCGATACCGCGGCCCAGACCGGTCCTCTTGGCCATCAGGAACCCTTCTTCGTGGTGTCGCGAGCGACGATCTCCACCGCGGCCTCGCGGTAGGCAATGGCGCCCGCTGACTGGCCATCGTACGCGATGACGGTCTGTCCGAAACTCGGAGCCTCCGAGACGCGTACCGAGCGGGGGATGACGGTGTTCAAGACCTCGTCCGTGAAGTGCGAGCGGACTTCCTCGGCGACCTGTTGCGCCAACCGAGTTCGTCCGTCGTACATCGTCAACAGAATGGTCGAGACATGTAAGCCCGGGTTCAGATGCTTCTGGATCATCTGCACGCTACCGAGTAGCTGACTGAGTCCCTCGAGCGCGTAGTACTCGCACTGGATGGGAATCAGAACCTCGTCGGCGGCCGTGAAGGCGTTGATGGTCAGGAGCCCGAGAGATGGGGGGCAATCGATGATCACGAAGTCGAGGTGACTTTCGTCGCGATCGAGGTAATCACGTAGTGCTCCGCGGAGGCGATGCTCTCGCGCGACCTGCGACACGAGCTCGATCTCGGCGCCGGCGAGATGGATAGTGCTGGGTGCGCACAAGAGGTCGGGGGACTCTGGGCTGGTCTGAATGATGTCCGCGAGAGGGAACTCATCTATGAGCACGTCGTACACGCTCGGAGTATCGGCACTATGCGCAACGCCGAGTGCCGTCGACGCGTTGCCCTGAGGATCGAGGTCGACGACCAGAACACGAGCTCCGACCGACACCAGTGCCGCCGCGATGTTAACAGCCGTCGTGGTCTTACCGACCCCGCCCTTTTGATTCGACACCGTGAACACGCGCGTACGACCCGACAGCTCAACGGACGTCTCTTCGAGAGTCCGTCGACGGGCGGAGAGATTCGCGATCTCTCGTGCGATCGGGGAGTCGTCGAACGAAGACGACGCGGGCGCCTCATCGGACTGTTTCACGTGAAACGCACCTCTCCGTCGGCAACTCGCCCAGTCTACCCGCGCGCCCGGTGTGTGATGGCAGGGGCGGGGACTAGAGATCCCGGGCCCTTCACCGCTGCACGTCCACCCATCAGTCCCGGGGTCCTCGTCTCGCGAGCTCACGAGGGGCGCTCGGTGCACGACATCCGTTCTTAGCGCGATTTCCTGCCACACGGTGTCGTCATGTTTCACGTGAAACACTGAGTCCGTCCTACTCGTCCAACGTTTCGCGCCATCCGGGTCGGTGACGAGAGTCGTCTGAGGGTAGTTCAGGCTTCTGCCGACTCGAGTTCGTTGCTGGGTCAGCTAGCTACGCTTCAGCCGCTTACGCTCCGCCGCCAGGGGCTAGCGGTTGTGTTTCACGTGAAACCGTCCCACGAAGATGCAAGCGGGCTCAGCGCGTGTCCACGCCCCAGTGATGCGACCCTGGGAAGTTCGCCGCTCACCAACGACGCACCGAAACGAAGGCTGATCATCGAATGGCGGCGCTCGCGGGCGGTCCAAGATGCGAACTAGTGCGTCATAGCACCATCCCACGAGCCGGTGGTCGGAGGGTCTGCATGACTGCGCAGCTGGCGTGCGCGCACCCCTCAGCTGGGGCGCGCTTTGAAAGTAAGGACCAGTCTCAGGACTGCATTGGATCGACTGGGGACCGAATGCGCACGGGCGTCGGCGAGCGAGACAGGGGAAACGGGAGACGATACCTCTTCGTCAGTGATTGATCGAATGACCGCACTCGTCCGCTCCCGCTCAACTCCCGCCCCAACCGGCGGCGAATGACTGACCAACCGTGCGCACCCAGCTGTTCAGTCCACACATGCGCGCTCCGCTCACCCCTTAGTGCACAGTGAAGGACGCAGCGCCGCCCACCCCTCTGTAACGCCCCCGCGGTCGGCCCTCTGTCGCTGGACCCCCAAGGCACCGTCAGAGCCGCAGCGGTTGCCGGGTCAGGTTCTGCATACCAGCGAGATTGCGGATGGAAGCCCCTCCCTTTGGCGGCGGCGCAGGAACAACAGCCGGATAGCCACACGGAAGACTCCCGCAGTCACCAGCGAGTGCCGGCAGCCCGCGCACACCGCTACTCCCGCGGCGACTCCCGGCGAAATGCGCATCCGCCTACGCCTACGGGACTTTGCGCGAAATCGTAAGCGCCGCATCTACGGAACATTCCCGTCAAACGTGCATATCTTTGACAACTGTCGGGGCATCCGACCGCCATGGTCGACCGCAGGGGAATGACCCGGTGGTCCCCATCGATGACCGGACGCCATCCTTCCCAGGGCAACCGAGCAGCATGTCGAACTTGTGTCACCGCCGCGGAGCTCGTTCGATGTGTTCGCTTGCAGCAGCCTCGGCATCCTCTTTCGAACGCGTCACCCGTCCCTGCAGAACCAGGGCGATGACCAGTTCTCGGAACGGGATCCGATGGCGCTCGAACCTCCCTCACGGCAGCTCCGCGCTCTAACTCCACGCGTATTGCAGCAATCCGTGCGGGCGTCGGGTTCACGAGCCCACTGCCCTGATCACACGGCCTGTTTCACGTGAAACATCTCCGAGGAGTTGCGACGCGGTGAACTCAGCGACAACCTGGCGGGGGAGGGGGAACCGGGCCACCGCCCGTAGTGTTGCAGTGCACCGTCGGTGACACTGCTCGCGATCACAGCTCTCGTTCGGCACCGTGAGTCGACCCCACGAACGAGTTACACCGGATTCCCGCTACCCAGGTGCGGCGGTGCCGATGTTTCACGTGAAACAGCGCGAAAGAGTGGGGCCGTCTGATCAACTCTTCCATCCGCAGTCAGCATAGAAACTCGATGTAGAAGCCAAGCACTGGAGCGGAGTGAGCGAACGCACATGCCACGAATGGCGTGGAACCTTCACTCAGCCGAACTATAAAGACGGACAACCCCGCGATCTCCATCTCACCGCTCATAGCCAATCAGGTCCAGCTGACGTTTCACGTGAAACACCTTGCGCGCCTCAAGCACCCCGATCCTCTCCCGGATACGTCGGGTCAGATCATGGCGCGCCAGTGACCCTGCACCGCACCTGGCGGCACCTCGCCACTTCCGCGGTGCTACCACCTAGCGCCCACTGCCATACGTACCAACCACTTAACGTGACACCAAACGACACCGGAGCATCGGAAAGTCCGACCGACCGCGCGCCGGGGGGGGGGGAGCCCGCTTCGCCGCAGTATCGCAATCCCCGCCGTCGACCACCGATAGCCTCCGAGTCCGAGCCAGGCTGCTGCTACGGGTGGGGGCGACTCGCCTGCCCCATACGAATCGTCGCCGAAACCAGTCAATGGCCCTTTCCCTCACCCACGGAGGGGCTTGAGCCGATTCACCCGAGCGGGTCGAATGGCCCAGCTCCTCACCCGAGGAGGCGCGACGGGTCGGCGTGGCTGATGCCGATCGCACGCCCTACGCCTCGTTCCCGCAATCGCCGCCGGCTGCGAACCATTTGCGGCGCCGTGAAGAGGCCGCCGGACACAATGGCAGGCAGATTGCCACGGCGTGGCGGCCGCTCTCTCCGCGACAGCGGCAGAGGAACCGGTTGACGACGAGGGCGGGTCTGATAGGCGTTTCGCGGTGCGGCATCGGGTGGGCGCCTCCGTGCGATCACGCTCGGCCAGCGCCTGGTTGCTTCCACTATGGTCGTGGGCATGACCAGGGTTCACGTAAGAGCGACGTACGTTGAGATCCCGGCAGAGGATTTGGAACGTGCGGAACGCTTCTACCGCGGTCTCTTCGATGCCTCGGTGCGGCGGACGGTCGTTGACGGTCATCAGTGTTGCATCCTCGATGACGATTCGGACGCAGCGGGCGCGGTCATCGCTTTGATGCAGGGCAAATCGTACGTTCCATCCATCGATGGCACTCGCGTCTACGTGTCGGTGGACGACGTCGAAGCAGTGGTAGCGAGAGCGCAAAAGCTCGGTGGATCGATCCTGTACCCCGTTACAGAAGTCGCAGACGGCCTGATTGTCGCAGAGCTGGCTGACAGCGAGGGGAACCGAATCGCCCTCAGCAACCAGTAGTGCGGCGTGACGTATCGGTAACGGGGCGAGCCCATCGCGATCCGTTGGGGATGTCTGAGACCCTCGGCTAATGTCGCGGACTCACGTGCTTTCGGATGCTCTGTGGTCGTCGATTGAGGACATGCTTCCCCGCCCCGCCGGTCGGCCGGGCGGAAGTTCTCCGACGCGAGGCTGATGGTCGAGGCGATCATCTACCGGTACCGGTGCGGGATCGCCTGGCGGGACCTATCGCAACTGTTCGGCTCATGGCAGACAGTGTGAACCTGGCATCATCGGAGGGCTGCCACCGGCACCTGGGACACCGATAAAACGAGAACACCGCGGAACCCAGACGACCCCGCAAGCAAGACTTCGACCGTCATTCACCTGCATCTACTCGCGGCGCAAACGCACACGACACGGACGAGACAGCCGGCGGAAGTCAGGCCGCCGGTGAGGCGAGAGGGCAAGTATCCATAGGATTTACATAGGAAACAGCATGAGCCGATGCCGCTCGCTGAGGTGAATGACGAACTGGAAGGTCAGCGACTGACGGTGGCGAGAAAGACCCGGGTCGGCTCCTCGAGGACACCCTCGCCGACGACTTCGACAGAGACATCGCTGAGGCCGTACTTGCGCACCTGCTTCGAGGCGGCCTCGACCTCGGCACCGACATTGGCGCCCTTGAGAAAGACCAGACGACCGCCGGGACGCACCAGGGGAGCGGTGAACGGCAAAAGGGTCCGCAGAGCGCTCACCGCACGGGCTGTCGCGACGTCGAACACTCGACCCTCAGCCCACTCCTCGCCGCGCATACGCGCGACGGTGACGTTCTCCAATTCGAGCTCGGCCACCTGCTCCGACAACCACGCCGTACGGCGCTCCATGGGCTCGATGAGCGTCCACTCGACGTCCGGTCGGGCGATGGCGAGCACGAGCCCGGGCAGGCCGGCACCAGAGCCCACGTCGACGGCACGACCCTCGAAGAACGGCGCCGCGATAGCGCTGTTCAGAATGTGACGCGTCCACAGTCGCGGCACCTCGAGCGGGCCGATGAGCCCACGTTCCTCGCCGTGGACCGCGAGATTCTCGGTGAAGCGACGAGCCTTCTCGAGATTCACACCGAAGAGCGTCGATGCAGCACTCGGCTCACTTTCGAGCTGTTCCGGCATCCTGAGGCTCAGCCGCGGCGGAGCACGGTGTGACGATCGGCGCCCTCACCGAAAGACTCGGACGAGAAACCGCGATCGGCCGCGATGTCGTGCACCAGCTTGCGCTCGTAGCTCGACATCGCCGGGAGCGATGCCTGAGACGCACCCTCGTCGAGACGAGCGATCGCCCGATCGACGAGGTTCTCGAGCTGACGCTGGCGCGCGTCCCGGGATCCACCGATATCGAGGATGAGCCGTGAGAACCGGCCCGTCGCATTCTGCACCGCGAGACGCGTGAGCTCCTGAAGAGCCTGCACCGTGTCGGGGTGCGAGAGGGTCGACAGAGCCGCCGCATCCTCGGCCTCGACAGAGACGTAGGCGCGTCCTGCGCGCACGTCCATGGCGAGGTCACCGTCGATATCGGCGATGTCGAGAAACCCCTCGAGGTAGTCGGCGGCGATGTCGCCTTCCTGCTCGAGCTGTTCCTCGGTGGCGGCAGTCTGCTCGGGTGCGATCTGATCGGACGTCGTCATCGTGATCTCCGGTTCTCAGGAGGCGGGTGCGGAACCGGCGTTGCCAGCGGATCCACCCGCGGCGCCGGTGTTCTTCGTGGACTGCTGCTTCTTCGCGCGCTGCTTGCCCACCGGCTGCTGGCGCTTCGGCTGGGCGGCACGAGCCTTCTCGGTCTCTTCGAGCAGTCGCTGCTGCTCAGCGCGGTACTTCTCGATGGGAACGACCTTGCCCGACGAATCGATGGCCTTGCCCTTGCGTGCCAGGCGCTCCTCGCGAGCCTTCGCGGCGTCGGAACCGGGAGTCGGCATCTCGCGGATGACCACGAACTGCTGAACCATCGTCCACAGGTTGCTCACGAACCAGTAGATGACGACACCGAGCGGGAAGAACACACCCGAGAAGATGAACGCCAGCGGCAGGATGTAGAGCATGATCTTCTGCATCTGGTACGCCTGACCGGTCTTGGCCTCGGGCGACAGGTTCTTCGAGATGATCTGCAGCTGCGTGAAGAACTGCGAGCCGATCATGAGCACGACGAGCGTCAGCAGAATCGCGACAGTGACCTGGCCATCGGCCTGCCCCCATGCGGTGACCAGGTTGACGTGCATGGATGCCACATCGAACAGGCGCGCGTCGTAGAACTCGGTCGTGAGTTCGGGAGTCAGCAGACCCACACCGCCGATACCGCTCGCGGCGTGCTTCGACACGTCGTTCAGCACGCTGAACAGCGCGAAGAAGATCGGCATCTGCACGAGCAGCGGCAGGCAGCTCGAAACCGGCGTCGTCCCGTGCTTCTTGTACAGCGCCATGGTCTCGCGGCTCATCGCCTCGCGGGACAGCTGGTCGCGCTTGCCCTTGTACTTCTCCTGCACCTTGCGCAGCTCGGGAGCGATCTCCATCATCTTGCGCTGGCTCTTGATCTGCTTCACGAACAGCGGGATCAGTGCGGCGCGCACGATGAGCACGAGGCCCACGATCGACAGAACCCAGGTGAGGCCGGCCGCGGGAGCCATGCCCAACGCGGTGAAAAGGGCGTGCCACCCCACCAGCACGAGTTCGACCACCCATTTCAGTGGCCAGAGGATGGTCCCAATGAGATCGAATTGCACGATCAGTCCTTTCGGGAGGGCACGACGAATCCGTGCCGAGTGAGTTCGTGGCGGAAGGCCCGATGAGGACGGACGTCGTCGATGCCACCCTGAGCCCAGGGATGACAGCGTGCGAGACGGGCCGCGGTGAACGCGATGCCCTTCACGAGTCCATGCTGCTGCACGGCACCCACCGAATAGGCGGAGCAGGACGGGTAGTACTTGCACACGTCGCCGTAGACGTGCGAGATCGTCGCTCGATACGCGTGCAACAGCGCCAGCCCCGCATTGCGGGGGAGGAGCGGGATGGATGCCATGACACCGTCGGCCGTGAGCCGACCGGCCCCGGTGGACGAGGTCGGGAGAGTCGAGGCACTCATACCGATGCTTTTCGTTCGAGGCATCGCACCACTTCGGCGCGGAGCGTCGGATAGTCGACGGTCGCGGCCGAGGGCAGCGCACGGATGACAATCGAGGCGCCCCCGCGAACAGACGGGAGCGCCTCGGCGCACACCGCCTTGAGGCGGCGGCGAATGGTGTTGCGGGTGACTGCGGAGCCGACCTGTCGACTCACGATGAAGCCGAACCGGGGCGAATCGGTCTCAGCCGAGGTTCCGACGTAGGTCACGGTGTGCGCTCCGGCACAGCGAGTGCCCCGTCGGACCGTGGCTTTGTAGTCCGATCCGCGGGTGAGTCGGTTCGGCTTCGCGAGCACCGGGTCCGTCAGGCCGAGAGCTCGGTGCGGCCCTTGGCGCGACGAGCGGCCAGGATGCCACGGCCGGCACGCGTACGCATGCGGGCGCGGAAGCCGTGCTTCTTGGCGCGGCGGCGGTTGTTGGGCTGGAAGGTGCGCTTGCTCATGGGTCACTCCGGAGGTGATGTCGCCCGATGCTCTTCTGCCGGGGACGGGGGTCGGGACTGCCGTATAGGCATAAGTCAACCGACTAAGGCTACGTCGAGCGCGGCGTTAACTCAAACCGAGAACGCGACCGCCCATTATCCCCAGGCGTTGTACACAAGCGTGGAAAAGACACGCGGCCGCGTCCTACAGTGGATTTTGCTCCGACAGGGCCTCGAACTAGCGTGGCCCCGGAAGTTATCCACAGGTTCGACGCGACACGTCGATCACCCGTCGCGTCAAGACCCCGGAGGGGCTATGTCTCTGCACGAAGCACCGGATGTACCCGTCTGGTCATCCGTGTTGGACCAGCTTCTCACCGACGACCGCGTCACCCCGCAGCTGCACGGCTTCCTGAACCTCGCCGTTCCGCAGGGCGTCATGGGGGGCACCCTCTATCTCGACGTGCCGAACGACCTCACGGCAGCCCAGTTCAACAAGCGCATGCGCACGCCGATCCTCGAGGCACTCGCCCACGTGCAGGGAGAAGATCCTCAGATCGGCACGTTCCGCGTCGTCGTGAACCCCGATGTGATCGAGACGCAGCGCAGCTCCTCCGCCGCTCCGCGAGAAGAGCGCCCGCAGGCGGCACCCGCGCTCTCGACCACCAACGAGCAGGCTCCCGAGCCGATCGTCCCGGCGTCGCGGAACGACACCCGCCTCAACCCGAAGTACACCTTCGACAACTTCGTCATCGGGCAGTCCAACCGTTTCGCGCACGCCGCGGCGGTCGCTGTCGCCGAAGCGCCGGCCAAGGCGTACAACCCCCTCTTCATCTACGGTGACTCGGGGCTCGGCAAGACGCACCTCCTGCACGCGATCGGCGACTACGCCGCGAGCATGTACGCCGGCATCCGGGTCCGCTATGTCTCGAGCGAAGAGTTCACGAACGACTTCATCAACTCGATCGCCAACAACCGGGGCTCGGCTTTCCAGGCGCGCTATCGCGACGTCGACATCCTGCTGATCGATGACATCCAGTTCCTGCAGGGCCGCGCCGAGACGCAGGAAGCCTTCTTCCACACGTTCAACACGCTGCACGACCATGACAAGCAGGTGGTCATCACGAGCGACCTGCCGCCGAAACAGCTGACCGGCTTCGAAGACCGCATGCGCAGCCGCTTCGAGTGGGGTCTGATCACCGACGTCCAGGCGCCCGACCTCGAGACGCGCATCGCGATCCTCCGCAAGAAGGCGCAGAGCGAACGACTTCTCATTCCCGACGACGTGCTCGAATACATCGCCACGGTCGTCTCGTCGAACATCCGCGAGCTCGAGGGCGCCCTCATCCGTGTCTCCGCGTTCGCCAGTCTGAATCGCTCGACGCTCGACATGTCGCTCGCCCAGACGGTCCTTCGAGACATCATCGACCAGGACGACGCGAACGTGATCTCGCCGACGGACATCATCACGGCGACCGCGCAGTACTTCAAGCTGTCGGTCGACGACCTCTACGGTTCGAGCCGCTCGCAGGCGGTGGCCACCGCGCGTCAGATCGCGATGTACCTCTGCCGTGAGCGCACGAGCCTCTCGCTCCCCAAGATCGGGCAGCTGTTCGGGAACCGCGATCACACGACCGTGATGTACGCGTACAAGAAGATCAGCGACCTCATGAAGGAGCGTCGATCGATCTTCAATCAGGTTTCGGAGATCACCAGCCAGCTCGGCCGCATGCGCTGAGCGCCTGTCTCCCGAAGGGGCCCGACCACCACCGGTGGCTCGGGCCCCTTCGCTTTTTCTGCCCCTGACCGGGCGTGGAGCGTCTCTCACGGGGTGTTTCCGGGGTGGTTCTACACAGTGTGGAAAACCTGTGGATAACTCGATTTTCCTCGGGATGATCTGTGCACTGAGGCGTTAACGCTGTGGAGGAGCAGGAGACGGTCGTCGCGACGACCGGGTGTTAACTCGACAGGCTCTCCGCAGCTCGTCCACAGTTAACAGACCCTGGTTCCCTGCTGTTAACAAGCGTGTCGCGAGTTATCCACACTCTCCACAGCTGTTAACAAGATGAAGATCCAAGTTCTTTGTTAAGAGAGATTCGATGACCTTGCCGTGGGGACGTCGCTCGGCGGGCGTCACCGCAAGGGGGCACTAGCATGGGTAAGCCATACCCGCCGTCAAGGGAGCACCCGTGAAGTTCCACGTCAATCGCGATGTGTTCAGCGAAGCCGTCTCGTTCGTGGTCAAGCTCCTGCCCCAGCGAAACCCGCAGCCGATCCTGGCCGGTGTGCTCATCGAGGCCAACGAACAGGGACTGACCCTGGCCGCCTTCGATTACGAGGCTTCGGCGCGCACGACGATCGAGGCGACCGTCGACGAGCCCGGCACGATCCTGGTGCACGGCCGACTCCTCAGCGACATTGCGAGCCGTCTGCCCAACGCTCCGATCCAGATCACGGTCGACGACGACGGTGGCATCCTGCTGACCTGCGGCTCCGCGCGCTTCACGCTCGCCTCCATGCCCGTGCAGGAGTACCCGGCCATCCCCGAGGTCACGGGCGAGTCCGGTCTCGTTCCCGCGGACGAGTTCGCCACGGCGATCGCACAGGTCGCGTTCGCGGCCTCGCGCGACGACGTGACCCCCGTCCTCACCGGCGTGCAGCTCGAGGTCTCCGGTACCCGCTTGAGCCTGGTCGCAACCGACCGCTACCGCGTCGCGCTCCGCGAGATCCCGTGGGATGGCGGAGCCGTGGCATCCGATGAGACCACTTCCGCTCTCGTGCCCGCGCGTACGCTGCAGGAAGTCGGCAAGACCTTCGCTCACAGCGGCGACATCTCCATCGCCTTCTCGGGGTCGGGCGACCGCGAGATCATCGCTTTCTCGTCGGGCAACAAGACCGTCACGTCGTTGCTCATCAAGGGCAACTTCCCGCCCGTGCGCCGGCTCTTCCCCGCGCAGACCGAACACCACAGCGTGGTCAACACCGCCGAGCTCGTCGAAGCGGTCCGTCGCGTGGCCCTCGTGCTCGATCGCTCCGCGCCGCTGCGTTTCACCTTCGGCCCCGACGGTGTCTCGATGGACGCGGCCGGTACCGAGCAGGCGCGCGCGACCGAGTCGGTCGACGCGACGCTCGTGGGCGACGAGGTCACTCTCGGCCTGAATCCGCAGTACCTCATCGAATCGCTCGGTGCCGTCCGCAGCGAGTTCACGCGCATCACCTTCACCTCGAGCGACAACGCGAACAAGCTCAGCCCCGTGCTGGTCACCCCGCAGACGTCGGTCGAGAAGGGCGGCGAGGGGACGTTCAAGTACCTCCTGCAGCCCAACCTGCTGTTGCGCTGAGCGGCAACCCACGCTGCCGTGTCGGAGGCGGCGGGTAGTCTGACTCGGTGATCGTGGAGCAGCTCGGACTGAAGGACTTCCGCAATTACGCGGAAGCCGATGTCCTGCTCTCCCCGGGGGCCAACGTGTTCGTCGGCCGCAACGGCCAAGGCAAGACGAACCTGGTCGAGGCGGTGGCGTATCTTGCGACTCTCGGCTCGCACCGCGTCTCCAACGACGCCCCTCTCGTGAAAGACGGGACGGATGCCGCGATCGTGCGCGCCCGGCTCGCCCACGGTGAGCGCAGCGTCCTGCTCGAGCTGCAGCTCAACCGCCAGGGCACGAACAAGGCCCGCGTCAACGGCGTCAACGTCCGCACTTCCGAGCTCCCCCGGTACGCACAGGTGGTCCTCTTCGCCCCCGAAGACCTGCAGATCGTGCGAGGCGACCCCTCCGCCCGCCGCCGGTTCGCCGATCAGCTCATCGTCCAGCGCACCCCGCGCATGGCCGGAGTCCTCGGCGACTACGATCGCGTTCTCCGCCAGCGCAGCGCCCTGTTGAAGTCGGCGCGCGCTCGGGGACTTCGCGGCGAGGCGCTGAGCACTCTCGACGTCTGGGACGACAAGCTCGTCACCCTGGGCACCGAGGTGATCGAGGCGCGAAGCGCGCTGGCATCCGACCTCTCCGATCCCGTGGCCACGGCCTATGCGGCGATCGCCGGCGCCGACCACGAACCGCGGCTGTCGTGGGCGCTCTCCGTGGGCGGCGGCGACCCCGAAGAGGGGGATGCCGTCGACGGCGCGCGATCGGGCGAGCCCCTGGCCGATCAGTTCCGAGCAGCCCTCGCGGCGAAGCGTTCGGCCGAGCTCGAGCGCGGTCTGACCCTCGTGGGCCCGCACCGCGACGATCTGGTGCTGCGCGTTCGGGGTCTGCCGGTCAAGGGCTACGCCTCGCACGGGGAGTCGTGGTCGGTCGCGCTCGCTCTGCGCCTGGCATCCGCCGAACTCCTCCGCGCCGAGTCGCGTCTGGGCGACCCGGTTCTCATCCTCGACGACGTGTTCGCCGAGCTCGACGCCGGCCGCCGCACCCGACTGGCCGAGCTGGCCGGTGGCTACGAGCAGGTCATCGTCACCTCGGCCGTCGAAGAAGATGTGCCCGATGTCCTGCGGGCACACGTCGTCCGCGTCGAGGCGGGCCGCATCGAGGAGCCCCGCGGTGAGTGACGACGCCGAGATCCCCGAAACGATGTCGACCTACTTGCGGCTTCGTGGGCTCGAGCCCTCTCCGTACCGCAAGAAGAAGCGTCGTCGTCGGGCGGACGACGGCGAGAACGCTCCTTTCAGCCCGGGCCGCGACCCGCGCGGTCTGGGGGATGTGATCTCGGCGCTGACCCAGTCGGCGGGGTGGGAGCCCCAACTCTCGCGTGAGGACCTCGTGCGCACCTGGGATCAGGTAGCCGGAGCCGACACTGCGGCACACACGCGCCCGGTGGCCCTCGAGAACGGAACGCTCACCGTTCAGGCCGATTCGACGGCGTGGGCCAAGCAGTTGCAGTTCATGCGCGCGCAGATCCTGTCGGAGATCCTCCGGCGCTTCCCCGAGGCCGGTGTCGAGGCGATCCGGTTCGTAGGCCCGGACGTCCCCTCTTGGAAATGGGGGCCCAGAGCCGTTCCAGGCCGCGGTCCGCGCGATACCTACGGCTGAGTCATGGTCGATCCCGGCTCGACGCGATTTATCCCCGCGTAGGGGCGTACAAGCCATTTCGAGAGCCCTTCCGCGATAGGATGGGAGTTCCGACGAATCGATCTGGAGCGCGCGTACCTATGACGTCCGAAAACCCCGACAGCGTTTCCGAGGAACCCGAAGTCCCCGCCGCGGCGAAGAAGGTTCCCAACGAGTACGGGGCGGACGCCATCCAGGTGCTCGAGGGCCTCGAGGCCGTTCGCAAGCGTCCCGGTATGTACATCGGCTCCACGGGTGAGCGCGGTCTGCACCACCTCGTGCAAGAGATCGTCGACAACTCCGTCGACGAGGCGCTGGCCGGCTACTGCGACACGATCCAGGTCACGATCCTCGGTGACGGCGCCGTGCGCGTGGTCGACAACGGCCGCGGCATCCCGGTCGACATGCACCGCACCGAGGGCAAGTCCACCGTCGAGGTCGTGCTCACCGTGCTGCACGCCGGCGGAAAGTTCGGCGGGGGCGGCTACGCCGTCTCGGGCGGTCTGCACGGTGTCGGCTCGTCGGTCGTGAACGCCCTCTCCACGCGCCTCGAGGTCGAGGTCCGGCGCCAGGGGCACGTGTGGCGTCAGTCGTTCCGCGACGGCGGTGTGCCGCTCGCTCCGCTCTCGAAGGACGAAGAGAGCGATGAGACGGGAACGACGATCACCTTCTGGCCGGATGCCACGATCTTCGACACCATCGACTTCGACTACGACACCCTGCGCACGCGCTTCCAGCAGATGGCCTTCCTCAACAAGGGCCTGCGCATCAGCCTGCGCGACGAGCGTCCGCAGTCCGTCATCACGGAGGGCGAACCGGGCGAAGAGGTCACCGAAGCCCGTCACGACACGTTCCTCTACGAGCGTGGGCTCGTCGACTACGTCGAGCACCTCAACCGCGTGCGCAAGGCCGACGTGGTCAACGACGAGATCATCGAGGTCGAGTCCGAGGACACCGATCGAAAGATCGCCCTCGAGCTCGCGATGCAGTGGACGACCGCGTACACCGAGAACGTCTTCACCTACGCGAACACGATCAACACCCACGAGGGCGGCACTCACGAAGAGGGTTTCCGCGCCGCGCTGACGACGCTCGTGAACCGTTACGCACGCGCGAACAACCTCCTCAAAGAGAAGGACGACAACCTCACCGGCGACGACATCCGCGAGGGTCTCACCGCGGTCATCTCGGTCAAGCTGTCGGAACCGCAGTTCGAGGGTCAGACCAAGACCAAGCTCGGCAACACCGAGGCGCGCGCTTACGTGCAGAAGGTCGTGGGCGACAAGCTCGGCGATTGGTTCGACCGCAATCCGGGTCAGGCCAAGAACATCATCCGCAAGGCGATCGACGCCGCGACCGCGCGCCTCGCCGCGCGCAAGGCACGCGAGACCGCTCGCCGTAAGAGCGTGTTCGAGTCGGCCGCGATGCCCGACAAGCTGAAGGACTGCACCTCGAAGGATCCCTCGATCAGCGAGATCTTCCTCGTCGAGGGTGACTCGGCCGGTGGCTCCGCGGTGCAGGGTCGCGATCCGCACACGCAGGCGATCCTGGCGCTGCGCGGCAAGATTCTGAACGTCGAGCGCGCGCGTCTCGACCGCGCTCTGGGCAACAAGGAAGTCCAGGCGATGATCCAGGCCTTCGGCACGGGCATCGGCGAAGACTTCGACATGGCCAAGGCGCGGTATCACAAGATCGTGTTGATGGCCGATGCCGACGTCGACGGTCAGCACATCACGACGCTGTTGCTCACGTTGTTGTTCCGCTACATGCGCGGGCTCATCGAGGCCGGCTACGTCTACCTCGCTCAGCCGCCGCTGTACCGGCTGAAGTGGTCGAACCACCCCCACGAGTACGCGTACAGCGACCGAGAGCGCGACGCGATGCTGATCGACGGACAGGCCTCCGGTCGCCGCATCCCCAAGGACAACGGCATCCAGCGCTACAAGGGTCTCGGCGAGATGAACGATCACGAGCTGTGGGAGACCACGATGGACCCGCAGACGCGCACGCTGAAGCAGGTCACGATCGACGACGCCGCCGCAGCCGACGAGATCTTCTCGGTGCTCATGGGCGAGGACGTCGAGTCGCGACGCAGCTTCATCCAGCGCAACGCCAAAGACGTCCGCTTCCTCGACATCTGATCTCGCACGACGCATTCATCACGGAACTGAGAAGACATGGCTGACGACATCACGCCCGAATCCGACGACGTCCGCGGCGAGCCGGCGCACGACCACGGGAAGATCGACCAGGTCGACCTCCAACTCGAGATGCAGCGGAGCTATCTCGACTACGCGATGAGCGTCATCGTCGGGCGCGCTCTGCCCGATGTGCGTGACGGCCTCAAGCCCGTGCACCGCCGTGTGATCTACGGCATGTACGACGGCGGTTTCCGTCCCGACAAGTCGTTCTCGAAGTGCGCCCGTGTGGTCGGCGAGGTGATGGGTCACTACCACCCGCACGGTGACGCCCCCATCTACGACGCCCTCGTGCGCCTCGTGCAGCCGTGGTCTCTGCGCTACCCCCTCGCTCTCGGTCAGGGCAACTTCGGTTCGCCCGGCAACCAGGGTGCGGCCGCGCCCCGATACACCGAGACCAAGATGGCTCCTCTCGCGCTCGAGATGGTGCGCGACATCGAAGAAGAGACCGTCGACTTCCAGGACAACTACGACGGTCAGACCCAGGAACCGACGGTCCTGCCCGCGCGCTTCCCGAACCTGCTCGTCAACGGTTCGGTCGGCATCGCGGTCGGCATGGCCACGAACATCCCCCCGCACAACCTGCGCGAGGTCTCGGCCGGTGCCCTCTGGGCCCTCGAGAACCCGGATGCCACGCGCGAGGAGCTGCTCGAAGCGCTGATGGAGCGCATTCCCGGCCCCGACTTCCCGACGCGTGCGCAGATCCTCGGCACCCGCGGCATCAAGGACGCGTACCGCACCGGCCGAGGCTCGATCACGATGCGGGCCGTCGTCAACATCGAGGAGATCCAGGGCCGCACGTGCCTCGTGATCACCGAGCTGCCCTACCAGGTGAACCCCGACAACGTCGCCGTCAAGATCGGCGACCTCGCTCGCGAGGGCAAGATCACGGGCGTCGCCGACATCCGCGACGAGAGCTCGGGGCGCACCGGTCAGCGCTTGGTGGTCGTGCTCAAGCGCGACGCCGTCGCCAAGGTCGTGCTGAACAACCTGTACAAGCACACGCAGCTGCAGGAGAACTTCGGCGCGAACATGCTCGCGATCGTCGACGGCGTGCCCCGCACCCTGTCTCTCGACGGCTTCATCAGCCTGTGGATCGACCACCAGGTCGAGGTCATCGTGCGTCGCACGCAGTACCGCCTCCGCAAGGCCGAGGAGCGCATGCACATCCTGCGCGGCTACCTGAAGGCGCTCGACGCGCTCGACGACGTCATCGCGCTCATCCGTCGGTCGCCGACGGCTCAGGATGCCAACGAGGGACTGCAGAAGCTCCTCGACATCGACGACGTCCAGGCGCAGGCCATCCTCGACATGCAGCTGCGTCGACTCGCGGCCCTCGAGCGTCAGAAGATCGTCGACGAGGCCACCGAGCTCGAGGCGCGGATCGCGGACTACAACGACATCCTCGCCACCCCCGCCCGTCAGCGCACCATCATCCGCGACGAGCTCACGGCGATCACCGACCGCTTCGGCGACGACCGTCGCACCGAGATCCTGCACGGATTCGACGGCGACGTCTCGATCGAAGACCTCATCGCCGAAGAGGAGATGGTCGTCACCGTCACCCGCGACGGCTACATCAAGCGCACACGCAGCGACAACTACCGCTCGCAGCATCGCGGCGGCAAGGGTGTGAAGGGCGCGCAGCTGCGCGCAGACGACGTGGTCGAGCACTTCTTCGTCACCACGACGCACCACTGGCTGTTGTTCTTCACGAACAAGGGTCGCGTGTACCGCTCGAAGGCCTACGAGGTCCCCGAGGCCGGTCGGGATGCCAAGGGTCAGCACGTCGCGAATCTCCTCGCCCTTCAGCCCGACGAGGAGATCGCGCAGATCCTCGACATCCGCGACTACAACGTCGCGACGTACCTCGTGCTCGCGACCCGCAACGGTCTCGTCAAGAAGACCCGCCTCGACGAGTACGACACCAACCGACAGGGCGGTGTGATCGCCATCAAGCTCCGCGGCCAGGTCGCGGAAGAGGGCGACGAGGCGGAACAGGGCGGTGCGGACGAGCTGGTCAGCGCCATGTTGGTCGACGAGGGCGATGACATCCTGCTCATCAGCCGCCTCGGACAGTCGCTGCGGTTCTCCGCCACCGACAGCGCGCTGCGACCGATGGGTCGGTCGACCTCAGGCGTGAAGGGTATGGACTTCCGCGAGGGGGACAGCCTGCTCTCGGCATCGGTGGCGAAGGACGACGAATTCGTCTTCGTCGTGACCGAGGGCGGATACGCCAAGCGCACCGCGGTCACCGAGTACCGCATGCAGAACCGCGGTGGTCTGGGCATCAAGGTTGCTCGTCTGACCGATGATCGCGGCGTTCTCGCGGGCGGAATGATGGTGTCGGAGGGCGACGAGGTCCTCGTGGTTCTTGCCAGCGGCAAGGTGGTACGCTCTGCCGTGGCCGAGGTCCCCGCCAAGGGGCGCGACACCATGGGTGTCGTGTTCGCACGAGCCGGAGGTGATGACAGGATCATCGCCATCGCCCGAAACGCAGAGCGGAACCTGACCGAGACGACGGAGACGACCACGGAGCCCGCCGCTTCTCCCGCGGACGAGGCCGACGCCTCCTCCTCCGAGACCCCCGAGGAAAGTACTGACGCATGAGCACGGTAGCCGACAAGCTCGCCAAGAAGTCGACTCACAAGACCCCCGCCAAGCAGGTCCGACTGCGCCTGGTGTACATCGACTTCTGGTCGGCGGTGAAGCTGTCGTTCCTGGCGGCGGTCGCCCTGGCCATCGTCACGGTGGTCTCGTACTTCCTGATCTACCTCGTTGTCTCGGCGACACTGCTGACGAAGCTCGATGAGTTCTTCACCAGCTTCACCGACGGCGGTGCGACCCTGTCCCAGTACGTCGGCCTTCCCCAGGTGATGGCGTTCGCGGCCATCATCGCCATCTTGAACCTCGTCATCGTCACGGTGCTGGGCGCCGTGATGGCGGGCATCTACAACCTGGCGGTCAAGGTCACCGGCGGCCTTCTCGTCGGGTTCACCTCGAACTGACGTCGATTCGTCAAAACCTCGCGAGTCCGGTAAAGTCTTCGAGGTTGACATCACGTCAGCGAGACGGGGCTATAGCTCAGGCGGTTAGAGCGCTTCACTGATAATGAAGAGGTCCCAGGTTCAAGTCCTGGTAGCCCCACCCCTTCCCTCGCGGGGCCTTAGCTCAGCTGGTAGAGCGCCTGCTTTGCAAGCAGGATGTCAGGAGTTCGAATCTCCTAGGCTCCACAATCGAGAAAGAAGAGCCGGTCCATCGGGACCGGCTCTTCTTCTATTCCGCCGTCGCTCTCACGAAGCTCGTCGTCGTCGCCCTCTTCGGAGCAGAACGACGGATGCCGTGTACAGGACCGCTCCGCCGACCGCGAGGACCGTGTTCATCCCCTGCAGCGTCACGGCGAAGGGCGGGAGGAATGCGCAGGACCACGCGATCGCCAGGATGACCGATCCCGGTGCCGGCGGAAGGTCGCCCAGCGCCTCGAATCGGATCAGGACCAGCGAAAGCAACCCGAGCACGATCGCCGTCGCCAGGAAGACCAGGGGGCGCGTCGCCCACCACTGCGGGCTCGCGGGTGCGGGAGCTGCGCCGGGGATGAGCAGGGCGATCCCCGAGATGATGAGGATGACGGGCAGGTGCCACAGGTACACCGTCATCAGGCGGGATCCGACCGCGAACACCACCCCCTGCGCGAGGCGCGTGCGCATGAGCGCGGTGAGCGCGGGCTTCGCCAGACGCAGCAGACACGCCTGAGCGAGACCGAACAGCACGAGGGGAAGAGTGGGCGGGTTGAGATTCGCCAGCATGTTGTCGGAGTAGGGCCCCCACACGACCACGGCGCCGACCACGAGGTAACAGGCGGTCGCGAGGGCGAGGAGAGATACCGCCGAGCGGCGATCGAACCACCCGTCGCGGTACCAGAATCCCAGCTGCTGGATGAGGGGCCAGACGAACAGGAGATTGAGGTAGCCCAGTTCCTCCACCCCGGAGAGGAATCGCAGGGCGTCCACCGTCACGACCGCGGCCAGAAGCAGCACGAGGGTTCCCCGAGGGGCCCGCGCATGCCACTGAGCGGCGAGGGGAACCACCGCCTGGCACAACAGGTATGCGGCCAGGAACCACAGCGGCATCCCGACTCCGACGACGGCGGCGGCGACCAGCGACGGATCGACCCCGATGGCTGTGGCGGCGACCAGGACGACCGCGACGAAGAGGAACAGGGGCAGAGCCGGTTGCGCCAGCCGCAGCGTCCGCGAACGCACGAAGCCGAGGGCATCACCGCCGCGGGTCGTCCACGTCGCCCACCCCGCCGCGGACGCGAATCCGCCGACGACGAAGAAGAGCGGCATGATCTGACCGAACCAGGTCGCGGTGTCGAACCAGGGCTGCATCTCTGCGGGCCGTGAGGTGACGAGGGAGCCGTCGGGGCCCCACCCCACCCCGACCTGCAGCAAGTGCACGACGACCACGAAGCACACGGCCGTGACGCGGGCGAGATCCAGAGTCAGATCGCGGCGCGAGACATCCGGCGTCGTCGTCGAGAGCGCTGTATGCATGGCACCATCGTGGCGGGTACCGGTCCCTCACCGTCAACTCCGACACGCGGGTGAGCACCCTCGCTAGAGTTCGGTCATGGACATGCGCGTGGCCGCGTACGCCGTCGTCACCGACGCCGACGACCGTGTGCTGCTCGCCCACTGGATAGACGGCCGGCGAGGGGCGTGGACCCTTCCCGGCGGGGGTCTCGAGGACGGCGAAGACCCCGCCCACGCGGTGCGCCGCGAAGTGCGCGAAGAAACGGGGTTCCGCGTGGTCGTCGACGACCTGCTCGGCATCCATTCTCGGGTGATCCCGGCCGAAGCCCGGCTTGCGGGCGGAGCCACGGGTCCGCTGCACGCGTTGCGGATCGTCTACCGCGCGCGCGTAGTGGGCGGCCGGCTGAGATTCGAGACCGACGGATCGACCGACCGGGCCGAGTGGTTCACCCTCGCGGCCACGCGGAAGCTTCGACGTGTTCAGCTGGTCGACGTCGCCCTGCGGATGGCAGGCCTCCTCGGCTCCTGAGCGTCAGGCGCGCTCCACCGTGATGTCGGCGACGGTTGCGCCGTAAGAGGCGATGAGCTCATCGGCCTCGACGAACACGCTGTAACCGTGCGCTCCGGCCCCCATGGCGATGCGCGTGCCCACGATGCGTTCGTCGGCGAAGACCGGCCAGTCGGTCGTGCTGCCGATGGGGACGATGGTGCCTCGCTCGTAGCCGGTGGCGGCGAGGGCGAGCTCGGGCTCCGGGAGGCGCAGCTTGTTGACCCCGACCACCGCACGCAGCTTCGGCCAAGAGATGGCACGGTCACCGGGCACGAGAGCGAACAGGTACGTGTCGTCGGATCGCTTGACGACCAGCGTCTTCACAATGGATGCAGAGGGGATGCCGAGCAGCTCGGCCGCCTCGTCGAGGCTCGACGCCGCCGGACGCTCACGCACATCGACCGAGAGGCCGCGCTCTCGCGCGGCCTCTCGGACTCTGATGGTGGGATCGCTCACGCGTCGGGTGCGCGCAGCGGGTCGTCCGCCACCCACAGCTCATCGTCAGCGCGCAGCGTCTGCCACGCGGCGTAGGCGACGCCCGCGGCGGCGACGACACCGAGGATGATGGCGATGACGCCACCGGCACCGATGCCGTCGTGCTGCGAGGGAAGCTTCTTGGCGAGACGCTTCGACGCCTGCTTGCCGTACTTCTCGGCGCGCTTGGCGTACTTGTGCGTGTCGAGCTCGAAACCACGGCCCTTCGCGAGGCGATCACGGGTGTCGCCCGCGGCGTCCCACACCGACATCGCTCCGCCGACGACGGCACCGGCCGCGGGAACGACCTTGTGGCTGAGGAAGCGATTGCTGTACTTCACGCTCTTGTCGACGTACGGAGCGGCGTACTTGTTGTACCCGTCCTGCACGGCGGGGACGAGATCTTCGCGGCTGAAGCGACCGAGCTGGTGGCCGGCTTCTCGAGCGACCTTCCCGCTCTCGCCCAGCAGCACCTGCTGCGACTCCCACACCTTTGCGGCGTGCTTCTGGAGCTTGCGCAGTTCCTTCTTGCTCTTGCGGCTGAGGCCCACGGCTCATCCTCCCTGTCGATGGGATGTACGTTCGTTCATCTTGCCAGAACGGGTCGCCGGCACCGCCGACCCTTGCAGATAACTCTGAGAGAATGTACCCATGGCCAACCACACCGCCGTCGCGACCCTGCACACCAACCACGGCGACATCGTCGTCAACCTGTTCGGCGACCACGCTCCGCGTACCGTCCGCAACTTCGTCGGACTCTCCGACGGAACACAGGAGTGGACGAACCCGGCGACGGGCGCCAAGGGCGAGGGCCCTCTCTACAAGGACGTCATCTTCCACCGGATCATCCCCAACTTCATGATCCAGGGCGGCGACCCGCTCGGTCAGGGCATCGGTGGACCCGGCTACAACTTCAACGACGAGATCAGCCCCGAGCTGGACTTCACCCAGCCCTACAAGCTCGCCATGGCCAACGCCGGTCTGCGCCGCAACGCCATCACCGGCCAGCCCGAGGGCACCAACGGATCGCAGTTCTTCATCACGACCGACCCGACTCCGTGGCTCCAGGGCAAGCACACCATCTTCGGTGAGGTGGCCGACGAGGCCTCGAAGGCCGTCGTCGACAAGATCGCCGCCGTTCCCACCGCTGCGGGCGACCGCCCGATCGAGCCCGTCGTGCTCCAGTCGGTCGACGTCGTCTCGGTCTGACCTTCCAGGCGGCGGCGGGTGTCCACAACTGACGAGTTCCGTCGTAACAGCGACAACTTCTGTTATCGGCATCCCGACCGGCAGAGCTTCGTGCTGTGCCAGCGGTGCCTGCGCACCGTGTGCTCGGAGTGTCGTACACCCGCCGCCGTCGGCGTCATCTGCCCCGAGTGCATGGCGCAGCAGCGCGCCTCGCAAACCCCTGCTCAGAAGAAGGCCCAGCGCCGCTGGGCATCGCGTCCCGTGTCGGTGGTCGCGTCCGGCAGGCCGCAGATGACGCTGGGCATCATCGCCGTCACCGGACTCGCCTACGTCATCGGTCTGATCCCCGGTGTGGGCGGGGTCGTGCGAAATCTGCTCGCGTTCAACAGCCTCTACCTCGTGCCGCAACTGGGTGTCCTGGAGCCGTGGCGCCTGCTGACGGTCGCCCTCGTCCACAGCGGCTTCTTCCACGTGGGCCTGAACATGCTCGCGCTCTGGTTCATCGGGCGCAGCCTCGAGCCCCTGCTCGGCCGTGGCCGTTTTCTCGCACTCTATCTGATCGGCGCACTGGGCGGATCCGTTGCGGTCGCGCTTCTCGCCCCCGGCGTGTCCACGGTCGGTGCCTCGGGCGCGATCTTCGCGTTGTTCGGTGCCCTCCTGGTGATCGGAAGGCACATCGGGGCGGACATCCGCGTCATCGCCCTGCTCATCGCCATCAACTTCGCCTGGCCGTTCGTGATCGCGGCCATCGGTGCCATCGGGTCGGGCGACTTCGCCGGATCCCTCGCGGCGGTGGGCATCTCGTGGCAGGCCCACCTCGGCGGTCTCGTCACCGGAGCGGGAGTGGGGCTGATCTATGCACGCACCCGTGCGGCGGCGCAGAAGCGCGTGCAAATCGGTCTGCTGGTCGGGTTCAGCGTTCTGCTGATCGCCCTGCTGGCAATCCCGGCTCTCTTCTACGTCTGAGAGTTATCCACAGCCCCGTCCACAGGTGGGGATGAATTACACGCGTGTAAGTCAGCGCCACTTCGTGGTCATGAGGAACCCGACGAAGGCGATGCCGAAGCCGATGACGAGGTTCCACGGACCGATACCCGGGATCGGGAACTGCGAGTTGCTGAGATAGAACACCAGCACCCACACGAGGCCGATGAGCATGAGGCCGATCATGATGGGCAGGAACCACACGGGGTTCGGAGCCGATCCGCCTTCGTTGCGCTCAGCGATCGGGTCTTCGCCTTTGCCAATTCGAGCCATGCGGGACAGTCTAACGGTCAGGCACGCGTGATCCCGCGGAACTAGACTGCCCCCGTGCAGACCGTCGACCAGCCGCAGACCCGTCGGGGATCACGGCGCGGGAGCGCGCCGCGTCGCCGGGTGTCCGTCATCGGGGTGATCGGCGATGTGTTGGTCACCGCCGGCGTCCTCGTGCTTCTCTTCGTCGTGTGGCAGCTCTGGATCGGCGACGCCATCATCGGCGCGCAGTTCAAGGATCAGGGCAAAGAGCTGAGCGAGCAATGGAACGCCGATCCGCCGCCGCCCGCCCCCTCTGCTACGACGACGACTCCGGCGCAGCCGGCAGCACCTCCCACCGCGGACCCGCCCGCCCTGGAGCAGCCGGGAGACGCGGAACGCTTCGGCGTGGTCTACATTCCGCGTCTCGGACCCGACTACCACTTCACCGTGGCCGGAGGAGTCAGCTCCTCGCGCACGCTCGACCCGATCGGTCTCGGCCACTACCCCGACACCGCGATGCCCGGACAGGTGGGCAACTTCGCCATCGCCGGCCACCGCGGCAGCCACGGCGCGCCCTTCGCCGATCTTCCTTCGCTGCGTATCGGTGACGCCATCGTCGTCGAGACCGAGGTCGGCTGGTTCACCTACCGCTTCCGAAACATCGAGTACGTGCGCCCCGACGGTGTGAATGTCCTGCTGCCCACGCCGCAGCAGCCGCAGATCGAGGCGACGGACCGCCTCATCACCATGACCACCTGCAGCCCGCGCTACGGCTTCTCGGAGCGTGCGATCGGCTACGGCGTCTTCGAGTCCTTCACCCCGCGGACCGACGCCGGTCCGCCGGCTTCCCTGACCTCTGGAGCATCCTGATGTACGGAGCCCTGTGGCGCGTCCTCCCCGGTCCCTGGTGGGTGCGTTTGTTGATCGTCCTGGTGCTGGTCGCGGCAGTGCTCTACGGCCTGTTCTTCTACGTCTTCCCCTGGGTGAGCGACCTCGTGTACCCCCAGGAGGTCACGGTCGAGTGAGGCCCTGGCGCGTCGTCGTCGTCGACAACCGCGACAGCTTCGTCCATACCCTCGCCGGCTACCTTCGCGACCTGGGCGCCGAGACCCTCCTCCTCGATTCACGAGAGTTTGGGCTGCCCGAGCGCGCGGTGAGGAAAGCGGACGCGATCCTCGTCTCCCCGGGGCCAGGGCACCCCGACGACGCCGGGCACTCCATCGCCGTGGTCCGCGCGGCGTTCGGCGCCGGCATCCCCCTGCTCGGGGTCTGCCTCGGTCATCAGGCCATCGCGGCGGCTTTCGGTGCGCGTGTGGGGCATGCGCCCGAGCTGTTGCACGGGATCACGAGCGTCATCCGGCATCGAGGCCAGGGCGTCTTCGAGGACCTCCCCGCGGGATTCGTTGCCACGAGGTATCACTCCCTCGCGGTCGAGCCGGACTCGCTCCCGGCCGAGCTCGAGATCACCGCGCAGACGGACAGCGGAGTGGTGATGGGTGTACGCCACCGAACCGCGCCGATCGAGGGGGTGCAGTTCCACCCCGAGAGCGTGCTCACCGAAGGCGGCCACCTCCTGCTCGGCCGCTGGCTCGAGAACGCCGGATTACCGGGAGCCGCCGCGCGCGGCTTGCTGCTTCACCCCCGCGGGGTCAGGAACCCGAGCACACCGTCAGCGTGATCTCGCTGTGCACGGGAACCTCGCCCGGGGCCAGCGACTGCGTCTTGACCGTCGGCGGCGTCGCCGCCTTGCATCCGGGATCCTGCTGAGTCTTCACCGTCAGCTGCTTCGAGTCGGACTCCAATTCGCGCTGCGCAGCCTCGAGGGTGTAGCCGGTGTAGTCCACGATCACGACCTGACCGCTCGCGACCACGAGGTTGACCGTGGTGCCCTTCGCGACCTCGGAGCCCGATTGGACGCTCGACGAGATGATCGTTCCCGCGGCCAGGGCGGGGTCGTCCTGGCGTCGTATCGAACCAACCGTGAGACCGGCCTTCTGCAGGGACGTACGCGCCTCGCTCTCGGTGATCCCGTCGAGCGTCGGCACCTTCGCCGTATCGGGGCCGGTGGAGACGTACACCGTGATCCGTTGACCCGAGGTGACGTTGGTTCCGGCCTCGGGAACCGTGCTCACGACGTTTCCGGCAGCGACCTTCTCATCGGACTCGTTCACACGGCTGGTGGTCAACTGCTGAGCTTCGAGTGTCTCGACGGCACGGTCGTACGACATGTCGACGACGTCGGGAACCGTGTAGGCACTGGTGGGGACGTCGTTGCTCGGTTGGATCTGCATGACCCAGATGAGCACCGCCACCAGCAGCACCGCGAGGACGGTGACGCCCGCCCAGATCCAGGCCACCGGAGGACCGGGTTGGGTGCGACGCATCGTCGTGTCGGTGCTGAGCTGTCGCAACGAGCGGGCCGTCTCGGCCGCCTGACGCGGGTTGGGTCCGTACAGCTCGTTGGACAGCGCCGACATCTGGCGCTTCGTGGGTCCCTTGCCGTCGACCGTCTCGTCGAGTGCTTCGCGGAAGCTCGCGGCGTCCTGCGGACGCTGGAACGGATCCTTGGCCAGGGCGCGGAGCACGATGGCATCCAGAGCCCGAGGAACCGTCTCGACGATCTCGCTCGGCGGGACGGGGGCCTCGCTGACGTGCTGGTAGGCCACGGCCACCGGGGTCTCGCCGCGGAACGGCGTGCGCCCCGTGAGCAGCTCGTAGAGCACCACGCCGGTGGAGTACAGGTCGGCGCGCGCGTCGACGGACTCGCCCTTGGCCTGCTCGGGCGAGAAGTACGCCGCGGTCCCGACGATCGCCGTGGTCTCGGCGACCGTCGACGACGAGTCGGACACTGCGCGGGCGATGCCGAAGTCCATGACCTTCACACGACCGGAGTCGGTGATCATGACGTTGCCGGGCTTGATGTCGCGGTGGACGACACCGGCGCGGTGCGAGTACTCGAGAGCCTCCAGGATGCCGTCGACGTATCGCAGGGCGTCGTCGGTGGGGACGGGGCCCGCGGCGATGACGTCCTTGAGCAGGCGACCGTGCACGAGCTCCATGACGATGTACGGCACCGGACGCTCGTGGCCGTCCGCCCCGGTCTCGACGTCTTCGCCCGCGTCGAACACACGGACGATCGTCGGGTGAGCCATGCGCGAGGCCGCCTGCGCCTCGAGACGGAAGCGCGTGCGGAATGCCGCATCGCCGGCCAGGTCGGCTTTCAGGACCTTGATCGCGACCGTGCGGCCGAGTGTCTGGTCGTACCCGCGATAGACGCTGGCCATGCCGCCGCGACCGATGAGGTCGTCGACGCGGTAGCGCCCAGAAAGGACGCGCGTCTCAGTGGTCACGGGTGGAGCTCCTGGCGTGGGGGGATGGGTGATCAGGGCTTGACGGTCGGAACGGCCGCGGGCGTCGCCGTCGGCGATGCCGAGCTGCCGCCCGAGATCGTCGCGGAGGCCTCGCCGGAGGGACCGGCCGTCCGGTCGGTACCCGAGCAGCTGACGGTGTACGTCACGCGGAGGGTCTGACCGGGGGCGTTGCTGACCGTCAGCTTGGCGTTACGCGCGTCGGGCGCGAACGACGCGGTGGACTGACCGTTGGTGTCGAAGGTGCCGTTGGTCGCGGTGAAGTTGTACGACGTGACCGATCCGGTCCCCGAGGGGCAGGAGTACTGCTGCCACGAGATCTGGATGTCGCTGCCGGCCGTGACCGAGGTACCGGGCAGGGTCGGAGTGCCGGGCGTGGAGAGCGGTGTCTCTTCGCCGTAGACCGTGACCTCGATGTTGGTGCCCTGCGGGTTGCGACCGGTCGGGTCGACCACGTAGATCTTGCCCACCTGATCGGCGCTCGCTGCGGCGTTGCCGGTGGCGCAGGTGGCGCCGAGGTTCGCGTCGCGCAGAAGCTCCCGGGCCTCATCGCAGGTCTTGCCGATGAGGTTGAGAGCGTCGACGTCGACGAGAGTGTTCGAGGGCGACGGGGCAGGCGAGGGCGACGACGGGCGAGGTACCGGGGTCGAGGCCGAGGCTGAGGGACTCGCCGGAACGGCATCCGGATCGCCCTGATTCGACAGCAGCGTGAAGAGCGTGCCGATGAGAACGAGAGCGAGCAGCGCGATGAGCGCGACCAGCGGCCACGTCCAGGGGCTGCGCTTCTTCTTCTGCGGCGCGGGGTCTTCTTCGGTGTGCTCCTCGGTGAGGAGAGAGGTCGCGGCCGCGGAGGCGGGCATGAGGCGCGTGGTGGCGGAGGTCTGTCCGCCGGCCGTGAGCAGTTGCGTCGCGTCGTCGGCGAAGGCAGCGCCCGTCGCGATCGCCGGGACGGCCGCGGCGGCCGCGGCGAGGTCGCCGCGACGCAGGGCCGTGGCGGCGCGCGAGACGGCGGCGGAGGAGGCCGGACGGTCGTCGGGCTTCTTGGCGATCATCGCCATCACGAGATTCTGCACCGGCTGCGCCACGGTGGGCGGGAGCGGAGCGGGCTGCTCGTTGATCTGCGCCATCGCGATCGCGACCTGCGACTCGCCCGTGAAGGGGCGCTTGCCGGCGAGGGATTCGTAGGCGACGATTCCGAGCGAGTACGTGTCGGTGGCCGGCGACGCCGGGTGACCGGACGCCTGCTCGGGCGAGAGGTACTGCACCGTGCCCATCACCTGGCCGGTCGCGGTGAGCGGCACCTGATCGGCGATGCGCGCGATGCCGAAGTCGGTGATCTTCACACGACCGTCGGGCGTGATGAGCAGGTTGCCGGGCTTGATGTCGCGGTGGACGAGACCCGCGGCGTGCGCGGCCTGGAGGGCGGCGGCCGTCTGGGCGACGATGTCGAGAGTCTTGTCGGTCGAGAGAGAGCCGTCGCGCTCGAGGATCGTCGACAGGGCTTCGCCCGGCACGAGTTCCATCACGAGGAAGGCGCTGCCGTCTTCCTCGCCGTAGTCGAACACGCTGGCGATGCCTTCGTGGTTGACGAGGGCGGCGTGGCGGGCCTCGGCGCGGAAGCGCTCGAGGAAGCCCGGGTCGCCCATGTACTCGTCTTTGAGGATCTTGATCGCGACGGTTCGTCCGATGACGTGATCCGTCGCCTCCCAGACCTCGCCCATACCGCCGATCGCGATTCGCGAATCGAGCTCGTAGCGTCCTCCGAAGGTCACACCTTGCGTCGGTCTCATTTACCCAGCACCGCCTCCATGACCTTCTTCGCTATCGGGGCGGCGATCTCGTTGCCGCTCCCGTTCTGCCCCTGGCCTCCACCGTTTTCGACGACCACGGCGACGGCGACCTTGGGGTCGTCCGCCGGTGCGAAGCCGGTGAACCAGAGAGTGTAGGGACGGGAATCGTTCTCCGCCGTGCCGGTCTTACCCGCCACTGCGACCCCGTCTATTCTTGCATTCGATGCTGCGCCGTCCTGGACGTTCGCCGTCATCATGGTGACCATCTGCGCGGCGATCGAGGGTTCGAGAGCCCGCCCGAACTCACTGCTGCTCGCCTCGTCCTTGACCGACAGGTTCGGCTCGATCACCCGGTCGACCATGCGCGGGTTCATCACGACGCCGCCGTTGGCGATGCCGGCCGAGACCATCGCCATCTGCAGGGGCGTCGCGCGCACGTCGCCCTGGCCGAAGCCGCTGAGCGCGGTCTGCGGGGCGTTCGGCGAGGCCGGGTAGGTGGAGGGGGTGGACTCGAGCGGCATGCTGAACGACTTGTTGAAGCCGTACTTCTCCGCCTCGGCGCGGATGGCGTCGTCGCCGAGTTCGACGGCGAGCTCGGCCATGGGGATGTTGCAGCTCAGCCGCAGAGCGGTTGCGATCGTCACGGTGTCGCCCCCGCCGCAGGTGCCGCCGCCGGCGTTGCTGACGACGTTCGTCGACTGGGGCAGCGTGTACGCGGCGAGGTTCGGGAACGTCGAGTCGGGCGTGTAGCGACCGGATGCCAGGGCGGCAGAGGCCACGACGAGCTTGAAGGTCGAGCCCGGGGGGTTGAGGTTGCCCCCGATGGCACGGTTGTCCAGCGGCTTCGAGGGGTCGGCCACGAGCTGGTCGTACGCCGCGTTCACGGCATCGGTGTCGTGCGAGGCGAGCGCGTTGGTGTCGTAGCTGGGCTTGGAGACCATGGCGAGGATGCGGCCGGTCGACGGCTCGATCGCGACGACGGCGCCCTGGAGATCACCCATCGCGTCCCAGGCGGCCTTCTGCACGTTCGGGTCGAGCGAGAGCTCGACGTTCGAGCCGCGTGGAGCCTGACCGGTGATGGCCCGGTCGATGCGGGAGAAGAACTGGTTCGAGTCGGAACCGCTGAGCACGCTGTTCTCAGCGGATTCGATCTGGGTCTTCGCGTCGAGCACGGGGTTCATGTAGCCGGTCACGGGAGCCCACATCGCGGCATCCGTGTACTGACGCTGCCAGCTGTAGACGTCGTCGGAAGGCACGGACGAGGCGATCGCGGTGCCGCCGGCGATGATCGATCCGCGCTGGATCTGGTACGAGTCGTAGAGAGCGCGGGTGTTGCCCGTGGTGTTGGTCAGCGAGTTGGCCTGAGCGACCTGGATGATGCTCGTCGAGGCGAACAGGGCCAGGAACATCGCCAGCATCACGATGCTGAGGCGTCGGAGCTCTTTGGTCACGGTGCCTCCTCCAGGATCGGGGCGTCGACGGCGGTGGACGGGCGGTTCATCAACCGATCACCACCCGGGGGCGGCTGCGTACCGCGTCGGAGATGCGCAGAAGGAACGCCACGATGATCCAGTTCGCGATCAGCGACGAGCCGCCGGCCGCGAGGAACGGGGTCGTGAGGCCGGTCAGCGGGATCACGCGGGTGACGCCGCCGACCATGATGAACACCTGCAGGGCGATGGTGAACGAGAAGCCCGTGGCGAGCAGCTTGCCGAAGTCGTCTTGACCGGCCAGGCCGATGCGGATGCCGCGGCTGGTGAACACCATGTAGAGCGCGAGGATCGCGAACAGGCCGACCAGGCCGAGCTCCTCGCCGAGGCTCGGCACGATGTAGTCGCTCTGCGACAGCGGGGTGATGTAGGGACGACCCTGGCCGAGCCCGGTGCCGAACAGGCCGCCGTGCGCGAGGCCGAAGATGCCCTGCACGAGCTGGTAGCTTCCGCCGTCGCGGTTGATGACCTCGGGGTCGAAGGCGTTCAGCCAGTTGGCGAAGCGGCCGTTGACGTAGGGGAGGACTCGGGATGCCAGGAACGCGCCGCTCGCGACCAGCACGAGGCCGATCAGCACCCAGCTCGTCTTGCCGGTGGCGACGTAGAGCATCGCCACGAACATGCCGAAGATCAGCAGGCCCGTACCGAGGTCGCGCTGGAGCACGATGATGCCGAGCGAGGCGAGCCAGATGATCAGCACCGGGCCGAGCTCGCGCGCGCGCGGCCAGGTCATGAAGAGGAATCGCGTGCCGGTCGAGGTGAGGCTCTCCCGCGTGCGCACGAGGTACCCGGCGAAGAAGATCGCCAGGCAGATCTTCGCCAGCTCGCCCGGCTGGAACGACACGAAGCCGAGCGACACCCACACGTCGGCGTTCTGGTCGGTGCCGAGGCCCGGCACGAACGGCAGCAGCAGGAGCAGGATGCCCACGAGGCCGAAGAGGTAGGTGTAGCGGAACAGCACGCGGTAGTTGCGCACGAAGATCAGCACGGCGAGGGCTGCGACCATCGCGATGGCCGCCCAGGCGATCTGGCGGTTGCCCGTGGCATCCCACCCGCTCGCCTTCTCGGCGAGGTCGATGCGGTAGATCATCGCGATGCCGAGACCCGTGAGGACGGTGGCGATCGGCAGCACGAAGGGGTCGGCGTCGCGGGCGCGCAGGCGCAGCACCACGTGCATCACGAGGGCGAGCACGGCCGGGATCGCGGCGATCGTGAGGTAGCCGGTCTCGACCGTGTTGTTCACGCCGAGCTGGACCAGCACGACGGCGCCGCCGTAGACGATGATCGCGAACAGGAGCAGACCGAGCTCGCGATTGCGCTGCTTGGCGGGGATGCGGATCTTCTTCAGCGCGCGCATGACCGCCGTGTCGGTGGACACGGAGTCACCGGATCGGGTGAGCTTCTGATCGGTCATCCGCTTCCCTCCGCCGCGGGACGCAGGCGTTCGACGATCTTCTCGGCGTCTCCGAGTGACGGGGCCGAGATGGTGGCTTTGACGGTCTGCCGATCGAAGTCGGACAGTCCGTCCAGCGGGATGTTCGTGTCCTGGTAGACCGTCGACAGCGAGATCGGGCCGATGGACTGCTGGATACCGCGATAGATCACGACCGAGTCGCTGTCGGCGCCGACGTAGTAGAGGGTCTGCGTCCAGTTGTACCCGGCGAACAGGCCGACGCCGATGGCCGCGAGGACGAGGATCAGGGCGGCGAGCCAGCCGAAACGGCGCCGGCGGGCACGACGGCGGTCCTCTTCGATGAGCTCCTCGAGGAACTCGGCCGCCGGCTCGAAATGCGTCGGCTCGTTCGCGACCTGACGGGCGTGGTGGAGCCAGCCGGAGCGGCCGGGACGCGCCGCGGGGACGACCACTCCGCTGGGGTTCGAGGCGGAGCCGACGATGGTCGGGGTGCCGATGAAGACCGGGTGCTGCCCGCCGACGTCGACGAGGACGACGGTGACGTTGTCGGGCGCACCGCCGTCGAGAGCCTGCTTGAGCAGAGCGTCGGCGGTCCGAGCGGGGGGCAGTCCGAGAGCGAGGGTCTTCGCCGTGTGCGCGTCGTCGACGACGCCCGAGAGACCATCGGAGCACAGGAGCCAGCGGTCGCCGTCCTGCGTCGGCATGATGAAGCTGTCGATCTCGGGATCGGGATCCATGTCGCCGAGCACCCGCATCAGCACCGATCGACGGGGGTGGTACCGCGCCTCTTCGGGCGTGATGCGACCGGAGTCGACCAGGCGCTGCACGAAGGTGTGGTCGGCCGTGATCTGCGTGAGCGTGTCGTCCCGGTACAGGTAGATGCGCGAGTCGCCGATGTGGCCGATGACGGCGTAATCGTCGACCATGACCAGAGCACTCACCGTGGTGCCCATGCCGGCCAGCTCGGGGCGGCGCGCCACGGTGTCGATGAGCTCCGCGGCCGTGTCGGCGAGCGAATCGCGGATGGCGTGCTCGGCCTGGGCGGGGGAGCCGAAGGGCTGGTCGAGCTCGGTCAGACGGCCGATCGCCAGGCTCGAGGCGACGTCACCGCCCGCGTGACCGCCCATGCCGTCGGCGACCACGAAGAGGTTGGACCCGGCGTAGCCGGAGTCCTGGTTGTTGGAGCGCACCTTGCCCGTGTGGGAGATGGCGGCGCTCGAGCCCTGGAAGACCATGGGGGAGGGTTACTTCCTCAACTCGAACGTCGTGGCGCCGACCTTGATCGGAGCACCCACCTTGACCTGTACCGGCGCTGCCACGCGGACGCCGTCGTGCGAGGTGCCGTTCGTCGAATCGAGGTCTTGCAGCATCCACTGCTCCCCCCACAGCACGAGGCGGGCGTGATGGCTGGAGGTGTAGTCGTCGCGGATGACGAGACCCGACTCGCTGGAGCGGCCGATCGTCAGCGGCTCGGTGCCCAGCGGCAGCTCGAGCCCGGCTTTGGGGCCGCTCGTGATGACGATGCGCGAGACCGCCGACGTGGTCGCGAGCCCCCCGGCGGGTACGGGGGTGGGAGCGGCGGGACGCTTGACCTGCGTGGTCACCGCGTCGGGCGAGGAGGTGGGAGCGGCTGCCGCCGGGACAGCGGATGCCGAGGGCTCGGGGAGCTTGCGCACCTTGACGCCGAAGAGGTCGGCGCGCAGCGAGTACACGACGCCGAACACGAAGAACCACAGCAGGACGAGGAAACCGCCCTGCAGAAGGAGGAGAGTCAGCTGACTCATGAAAGGGGTCCCCGTTCCCGGACGTCGAAGATGCTCGTGGCGTCGGACGCCGAAGAGCGTCGCGGCGGCTGGGCCTGAGCGACCACACGGAACACGATATTGGTGCGTCCGATCGAGATCGTCGAATCGGGCGGAAGGGCGGCCTCGGAGACCTTGCGACCGTTCAGGGTCGTGCCGTTGGTGGAACCGAGGTCGCGCACCATGGCGCGTTCGCCGTCCCACAGGATCTCGACGTGCTTGCGGCTCGTCCCGGCATCGGGGATCGTGATGTCGGCGTCGCTGCCGCGACCGATCACCGTGCGGGCGGATGTCAGCGGGTGACGGGTGCCGTCGATGTCGACGACTCCGCGCCAGGCGACCTGGCCTTCGGTGGTCTGCGAGTCCACGCGCAGCGTGCCCGTGGACAGGGAGCCGTCGCGCTCGATCGAGATGGCGACGGGGCCGGCGAACGAGTAGCCCTGCGTGCGGGCGTGCTTCTTCACCAGGGTGTCGAGCTCGGCGACCAGGGTCGAGCCGAGCGCGCTCATCTTCTCGTCGTCGGCGGGGGAGAGGCTCACCGCGAAGGTGTTCGGCGCGAGGATGCGCTCACGCGTGACGACGACGGCCTTCTTGTCGAGTTCGCTGCGCAGAGCGGACGCGATCTCCACCGGCTGGATGCCACTGCGGAAGGTCTTGGCGAACGCACCGTTGACGGCGCGTTCGAGACCCTTCTCAAAACTGTCGAGTAGCCCCACGAGACTCCTTCAGGCAGGCAGACCAGTAGGCACATCGTAGTCAGCGCGGCTGGGGAGGTCATGGACGCGGGCTTCGGGGCCGCGTTTCGTGACCTGGCGGCCGCCGTGATATTCTCGGGAAGTTGGTCGCGTGGCATCCTCGATGCCCCGCAACGCGCGAGTGGCGGAATAGGTAGACGCGCTGGCTTCAGGTGCCAGTGCCCGCAAGGGCGTGGGGGTTCAAGTCCCCCCTCGCGCACACAACGAAGAAGGGCCTCGGATTTACTCCGGGGCCCTTCTTGCGCGTTCGGGGCGTGACGATCACACGAATCTCTCGACATGGATCCGCCGGTCTTTCACGCCTGCGGCCTTCGCGTCGCGGACGACCAGATCCGCCCATTCTGCGGGCCCGCAGATGAAGAGGTCCGACTCCTGCAGCTCGGGGAAGACCGAGGCGATGGTCGCCCCTCGCTCGATCGCCTCGAGCGGCATCCACGACGATTCCTCGGCGGGCCGGCTGCCGATCATCTCGATGACCGCGCCGCCGGCGTCCTGGACGAGGCTTCTCGTCTCGTCCCAGAGGAAGGTCTGCGAGCGGTCGGTCGCACGCAGAACGACCGTCGCCTCGCCCGGGTGCAGTCCGGTGTCTTCGAGCAGCGCACGTGCGGGGGTGACGCCGATCCCGGCGGCGACGACGGCCAGGCGCGGGGCGGTGCGGGCGGCATCCGTGAAGATCCCGTACGGGCCAGCGACGGAGACCTTCGTTCCGGGCCGCAGCTGAGCGAGACGCTCCGTTCCGCGGCCGAGCGCGCGCACGGTGAGGCGGGCGCTCGTGTCGGTCGGCACCGCGGAGAACGAGATCGGGTGCGCGTGCCACCATGTGCCGCGACTCCAGAAGCGCCAGATCGCGTACTGCCCACCTCGGGCGCCCAGCCGCGACAGGTCGCGGCCGGAGAGATGGATCGAGAAGACGTCCGGGGTGAGGGTCTCGACGCCGGTGACGCGAAGCTGGTGCTCTTCCGTGGCGAGCAGCGGGGCGGCGAAACGGAACCACGCGATCGAGCCGAACGCCAGAACGTAGAGGCAGATCCAGTACACGCTCTGCGGCGTACTGCCGGAGAGAACCTGGCCGGCTGAGAGCTGATGAGGCACCGCCACCAGAACGGCGGCATAGCTGACGAGATGGATCGCGTGCCAGGCCTCGTACGCGAGTCGGCGACGCACGACGACGAGAGAGGTCACGACGACGAGCACCAGAAGGCAGCTGCCGAGCAGCGCCAGGAGCATGTCGGCCCCCGAATAGAGGGACAGCGTCTGGTGCCAGAGCGACAGACCGTCTCGGAGGGAGTAGCCCACGGTGAGCAGCGCGCCATGGCCCAGGACGAGGTACACCGCGGGCTTGCCGAGGCGGCGGTGCAACCTCATCGCGGCGTCTTGCCCGAAGGTGCGGTCCACCCAGGGGATGCGGGCGGCGAGTACGAGCATGAGCAGCAGCAGGTCGGTGCCGATGAGGCCCGTCACGATCCCCGCGGCCGTGACCGCGCTCGCGAGATCGGTCACCTGCGCGGGTCGCCCGGACCCCAGGAACAGCATCACGGCGACGACGACGGAGACCCAGCAGAGGGCGATCAGAGCGAGCTCGGCACGCTCTCGTCGGCGAACGGAACGGTCGCGGTCCCGTTGCGTCGTGCCGAGAGACGGTGAACCATCCGGTCGGGTGGTGCTGCTCATGGGGCGTCCTCCGGTCGGGACGGGGCGCGCCGGCCTCTTCCAGTCTCGCATCCCGTGCTCGATCGATCGCCGGCCGGACGACGCCGTTCGCGCGGACGCGCGACTGCACCAGAAATGCGCGTCTTACGCAACCCACCCCCTGAATCTCGTTCCTGAGAGGAAGCTGGATGCAACGAGAGTCCCGCCTCGAGCGGGCATCGGTTCACACTCGCGAAAGGAACACATCATGGGATTCTTCGGATTTCTTCTCCTCGGCCTCATCGCCGGCGCCATCGCCAAGCTGATCCTCCCCGGCAAGCAGGGTGGCGGCTGGTTCATCACGCTGCTGCTCGGCGTCGTGGGCGCTCTGCTCGGCGGGTTCCTGGGTGGTCTGCTCTTCAACGCTCCGCTGCAGGACTTCTTCTCGATCCAGACGTGGCTGCTCGCGATCGGCGGCTCGATCATCGTTCTGCTCATCTACGGCCTCATCGTGGGTCGTCGCGCCGCGCGCTGACCTTGCAGCGAAAGGCCCGGGGCGATTGGACCGCGCCCCGGGCCTTTCCGCGTCTTCGGCCGTCACCCGCTTTACTGGGCAGGATGCCGAAACACCGCCGCTTCCCTTTCCTCCTCGCTCTCGCGGGGGGATCGGTGGCGGCGTTTGTCGTGGTGTGGCCGCAGGGGGTCGGCATCCATCGCCTGCCTCTCGTGGCCAACGCGATCTCGCTGCGCGCATTGCTCGCTCTGGGCTTCGGGGTCGCCGCCCTGCTGGTCGCAGGCGTCGCGGTCTGGCGTCGGCGATGGGGAGTGGCCGCCGCCCTCTCGATCGCGCTCGCCGTGGCGTCCGTGGGCAACGGGGCGGTGCTGCTCGCTCGCGGCGGGGGAGCGCCCGTGCAGCCGGGGGAGCTCACGATCGCGGCCTGGAACACGTACGGCGGTTCGGTCACGCCCGAGACCATCGCCCGCATGGTTCGGGAGACCGGTGCCGACGTCGTCAGCCTCCCCGAGACCGATGCGGTCGCGGCGGCCGAGGTAGCCGGCATCCTGGATCTCGAGGGCATCTCGATGGCGCACGACACGGTCGCGGCGGCACCGGACGGCGAGGTCATCCCCACCTCGATTCTGATCTCCCGCGCTCTCGGTGAGTACGAGCTCGACGCCGACGCGGGTTCCACGGTCGGCCTGCCGAGCGGGGTGTGGAGGTCGGTCGACGGCTCGGGTCCGATCCTCGTCGCGGCCCACCCCATGCCACCCCTGCCGGGCGTCACCGATCGCTGGGAGCTCGGCCTCGGATGGATCGCGGACAGGTGCACCGACAGCGACGTCATCGTCGCGGGCGATCTCAACTCCACGGTCGATCATTTCGCCGGCCTCGGCGTCGACGGAGGGACCATCGGCGGATGCCGTGATGCCGCCGCCGAAGCGGGCTCGGCCGCCGCGGGAACCTGGCCCGTGCGACTGCCCGTCGGCCTCGCCGCGCCGATCGACCATGTGCTGGTCGGCTCGGCGTGGAGGGTGAACGGCTTCGCCGTCCTCGACGGTTTCGACGACGCGAGCAGTGATCACCGCCCCATCGTCGCGACGCTCACGCGGCAGTGACACCTCGGTCCACACGGGAATTGTGGACGGCGACCGAGATCGCGTAGGGGGCGACGAAAACAACGGCGAAGAACGCACCCGCCAGGACCGCGGCGGTCCAGGGCCCCGTGTCGACGGCGCCCGTTGTCATACCGGCCCCGAACATCGCGAGGCCCGTTCCGAAGGCACGGGCCGCGACGGCGCGACCCGGAGCATTGCGGGGATTCGCCCACATCGGCAGGCGTTCGTCGCGGTAGGCCCGCAGCGTCAGCCGGATCGACCAGAACCACAGGATCGCGCCGACGACGATGAAGATGCTCCACACCCATTCGTTCGTCATCGCTCCACCCCAACACGGCATCGCCGCGAGGTCAACGATCGACGCGAGCCGCGCGGGGCCGCCCCCAACAACCCCGACCCCGCGCGGAATGCGGCAGCGGAGTCCCCTCACGCTGTGCCCTCAGTGTGCCCCCGATCGACATCGGGCGCTCGCCGCGGCCGGCCCGGGCACACGTGGCGGAGGGGAAGGGGTCCGGCGATTTCATCCGATCGGACTATGCGCCGGCGCGCGGCAGGCCGTTGCGCACTCCCCAGAGGGCGAGCTGCGTGCGGTCGTCGAGATCCAGCTTGCGCAGCGCCGAGGCGGTCTGACTGCGGACCGTGTTGACCGAGACGCTCAGTCTCTTCGCGATGTCGTCGGTCGAGGTGACTCCGCTGCTGAGCAGCCCCACGACCCTGCGTTCCGCGGCCGTCAGCAGAGCCACCTGCTCCGGCTCGGCGGGAGCGCTCCGCGCTTCGCGCAGTTCGCGGATCAGCCTCGGCGCGACGCGGGGAGAGATCGTGGCCGTTCCGGCCGCCGCCCCGCGGATGACCGGCAGCAGCTGATCGCTGTCGTGCCCCTTCAGCAGGTAGCCGCTCGCGCCGGCTTCGATGGCGTCGACGACGAATGCGTCGGAGACCTCGCTCGTGAGCAGGATCACGCGGCATCCGCCCTGCTCGTCCGCCGTGATCAGGCGCGTGGCCTCGATTCCGTTCATGCCGGGCATGTGCAGGTCCATGAGCACGACATCGGCGCGCTCCGCGTGGGCGAGCACCACGGCGTCGCGGCCGTTGGACGCCTCGCCCGCGACGCGGATGCCCGTGGCGTTCTCGAGCCGGAGCCGGATGCCGCGGCGCACGGTGCGGTTGTCGTCGACGATCAGGACCCGGATGTCGTTGCCGGCCGTCGTCACGGCGTCAGGAGGGGGGTCGTGGGCTCGTAGGCCGTCAGAGGTGCCTCCATGATGACCGCCCATCCACCCGTCGAGACGGGGCCCGCGGTGAGGGAACCGTGCAGGAGGTCGACGCGCTCGGCCATTCCCGTGAGGCCCCACCCGAGTCCGGCGGGGAGATCGGAGGGCGCGGAGGCCCGGCCGGCCTCGTTGCCGACGGCCACCCGGATCGATGTCGGCGAGACGCGCACGTCGACCGACACGGGCGCGCCGGGGGCGTGCTTGCACGCGTTGGTCAGGGCTTCCTGGACGACGCGGTAGGCGGTCGTGGAGACCATCGCGGGGAGGTCATCGACGGCCGCGTGGACGCGGGCGACCACGTGCATCCCCCGCGACGACCAGTAGTCGATCAGCTCGTCGAGAAAGCGGAGGTCGAGGGTCGGTTCGGCGCGCGCGTCGCTCTCGGCGCGCAGGTCGCGCAGCGCCGCATAGAGGCTGGCTGAGGCGAAACGGCCCTCTGCGCGCATCTCGGCGATGAGGGTGGCGGCCTGAGCGGCGTCGAGCACGTCGATGTCGACCGCCGCGTCGGCCAGGGAGAGGAGACCGGCGAGATGCTGACCGGCGACGTCGTGCAGCTCTTGGGCGATGCGCGCCCGCTCGCGCATGCGCGCCCTCTCGAGCTCGGCCTCGTGCTCGGCTGCGGCGGCGGCGAGTTCTGCGCGCGCTCGCCGCAGGCTGTTCATGCGCCGAGCCCACCAGATTCCGAGTGCTGCGGCACCGGCCACGGGGGCGGCGAAGGCGAGCCCGGAACTCAGGACGAAGCTCCACGCCACGGCGGGCGGCGCCCCGGTGGACGTCGACCAGAGGGACAGGATGCCGATAGCTGCGCCGATCACCGCGAGCGTCCACCCGATGGCCGCCGCGGCGCGCCTCTGGGCGGCGAGGAGGAACACGGCCACGCCGACGACGAGGGGGAGGGCGCCGAGCCAGCGCGGGATCTCGAGCCCGGCGACCAGAGCGAGGTAGCAGGCAGTCGTCCCCAGCACGGCGACGAGGGGGAACCGGGCGGACAGGAGCAGGAAGGCGCTCTGCGCAGCGCACCCGGCGAT
Source organism: Microbacterium sp. SORGH_AS_0454 (assembly GCF_031453395.1). Lineage (NCBI taxonomy): Bacteria > Bacillati > Actinomycetota > Actinomycetes > Micrococcales > Microbacteriaceae > Microbacterium > Microbacterium sp. SORGH_AS_0454. The sequence goes on from NZ_JAVIYS010000001.1 coordinate 1,380,958, forward strand.
CACGAGCGCGATCACCACACCGAACGGGATGCGGTAATCCCAGACGATGTCGCCCTGGAGGACGGCGGAGAGAGGGTCGGACAGCGCCTGGACGACGGTGACGAGGAACACGATGACGACGAAGGCCACCATCGCCCGGGGACGGTTCAGGACGCGGGTGAAGCCCTCGGCATCCACCATCCGGGGGTTCGCATCTTCGTCACTCGTCGGCACCGCGTCACTCTAACGTCGGCGGCAGCACGTAGACCACGTCGTCGCCGTCGCGCCCGTGCTCGACGAAACCGATGCGGGCGAGGACGGCGTGCGAGGGTTCGTCGTCGGCGGACACGCACGCGTAGAGGGGGCGTTCCGCCTCGCGGGCCGTGAGCAGACGCAGGGCTTCGGTGGGAGCATCGCCGTGCGCGGAGGGAGAGACGGCGAGGAGGATCTCGCGGTCGCCGTCGACGTCGAGCGCCGCGGCGACCCCGACCACGGAGCCGTCCTCGACGACGACGTGTGCGTCGACCTTGTCGTCTGCCGCCCATGCGTCGAAGGCCTCGCGATCCGCGAACGCCGCTCGGGGCCACGCGGAGGTGCTCGCCGACACCGCCTGGAAAGCGGCATCCCGATCGTGGTTTCGAAGGTCTCGCAGCTCGATGTGGGGCATGGCGTCACGCTAACGGGCGCGGGCGGAGTCGGTCGCGGCTCTTGTGCGGTCAGGCGAAACCGTGCAGGGCGAGGAACGTCCACGTGGCGCCATTGGTGTCGCGGCGCGCGACCTGGTCGTGGAAATGGCGGAAGAGCGTCTCGCGGGTGCCGTCGGAGACGCTCGTCCACCCCTCGAGGTTGCGGCGGAGGACGAGATCGAGCTGCAGGAAGGTCTTCTGGAAGACGACATTGCGCGAAACGGCCACGAGGTGCGAGGCCAGATCCATGACTGCGCGCACGTACTGCTCCGAAGATTCGGCGGAACGCATCTCTTCGACGAAGCGTGCGGTGTCGAGGAGCTCTTCATCGGTGCATCGGGGGAGGGCGACGTGCATCGCGGCCGCGATGGTGTGCGCGGCGTACTCGCGCATGTCGTTGCGGGCACGGTCGGTGAGGGCCGCAACCCGTGTGTACCTGTTGGCCGCGACCTCGACGAGCCCGATCCGCTCGAGCCGCTGGAGTGCCTCGCGCACGGGGGTGCGGGAAATCCCCATCAGGGTTGCCAGTTCGACGTCGCGCAGGCGGTCGCCGGCCTGGAGTCGACCATCGACGATCGCCTCGCCGAGGGCCCGGTAGGCCTCGTCGACGAGGGCGGAAGCACGCCGACGACTATCCATCAGCCGGATTTTAGGGCCTCCGGTTACCACAGCACATGGGAAGAAGTTGCTGATTCTTCGTTTTCGTGTCGCGCGCGGGCCCCCGCGCCGGTAAAGTGATCGCCGTCACGCCTCGCGTGACATATCCGGGGGGATCCGTCGACGCCCGGGCTTCGAGCCTTGCTCAGCCCGGGCGTCGTATGGGCTTACGGCGTGTTTCGCGTATCTCGCGCCTCGCAACGTTTGTGTCACGGACCCGTGCGAGAACAGACCCCGGCGGTTACCGTGGGGGCACAGACCGGCGCGCTCGGCGCCGGCTCAAGCGGAAAACGGCAGAACGAATGAGCACGCAGGGCACGGTCAAGTGGTTCAACTCGGAAAAGGGCTTCGGCTTCATCGCGCCCGATGACGGCAGCCAGGACGTCTTCGCGCACTACAGCGCGATCCAGTCGGGCGGCTACCGCTCACTCGAAGAGAACCAGCGCGTCGAGTTCGAGGTCGCCCAGGGCCCCAAGGGCCTGCAGGCGGAGAACATCCGCCCCCTCTGATCCTCCGCCGGCTCCGGTCGGTCCGGCCCCGGTCGTGCGCGTTCCGCGTGTCGGCCGGGGCCTTCAGTGTTCGTGACGCACGAGGTCGACGCCCGCGGCGGCGAACTGCCCCAGCGTCGCGTGCGGAAGGAACGCCCGCGTCAGGGCGGCACCGATTCGCGTGAGATCGGCCTCGTCGCGGTAGAGCAGGTACATCGTCTCGTAGCGCGGGTGGAACTTCTGCTTGAACCGGTGCAACGAGGCGAAGCCGTAGACGGGCTCGAGCATCGCGGCCATGCGGTCCTGCAGGTCGGCGATCGCGCCGGCATCCGCGGGATACTCGTGGGCCAGCGGGGCGCCGGACAGGGACATGACCTGGGCTCCCTCGGCGGAGAACTCGCGGGCGGATGCGCCGATGAGGTACTCCATGACCGGCCCGAAGCCGCCGTCGCGGCGGCGCATCAGATCGAGCGTCCAGCCGCGGATCCCGTCCTCGCCGTAGATCGGCAGCCACGACAGGAAGCCGTCGACGTCGCCCTGCGGTGAGACCGCCAGGGCGATGCGCACCTCGGGATCGGCCGCTTCGTGCAGGGTGCCGAGGGTGAACCCCATCTCGGGCAGGCCCTTGTCTCCGACCCAGCTCTCCGAGATCGCACGCAGTTGCTGTCGCACTCCCCACGTCTCGTCGCTGAGCCTCGAGAGGCGGAAGGTCATGCCTTCGCGCTCGCCGCGGTTGAGCGAGGTGCGCACCGCGCCCCAGGCCTTGCCGGTGAACTGCAGGCCGGGCAGATCGACCACCGTGTCATCGGCCACGACGATGCGTCGCCATCCGTCCGGCACGGCCCCGGCCGTCGCCTCGCCCGCGCTGAAGAAGCACGGTGCGAGCCCCGCGGCCTCGGCCGCCTCGATGAACGAGCGGACGGTCTGAGCGCGGGTGCCGACGGGCCCGAGCGGGTCGCCCAGGACGAGCGCGACGCCGGAGCGACGCTGATACGCGACGAGGCCGCGGCCGAAGCGCGCGTACGACAAGCCCTCCCACGTCGTCATCCACGACAGCGTGCCTCCGCCGCTCGTGTGCAGCTCTTTCTTCACCTCGGCGACCGACGGAGCGGGGGAGTCGCCGAGCGCTGCGCGCGGACGGGCACGGAAGGCTGCCCGCACCAGGAAGAAGTAGACGGATGCCACGAGCCACAGCGTCGAGGAGGCCAGGACGCTGGTGAAGTCGGCATCCAGATCCGCTTCGATCTCGGTGAGACCCTCCAGGAGCAGGACGCCGAAGAGCAGAAGAACCAACAGGAGGTTCAGCGCGCTGTAGAGCATCACGACCACCCAGGCCCATCGTCGACCGCGGCGGAGGGCTGTGGCGACCACGAGGACGACGAGCGTGTTGACCGCGACGTCGACCCACGATCCCGAGGTCGCCGCCGACGAGCCGAACGGACCGGTCATCGGGGCGAGGTAGCCGAGGATCTCGAACGCCCCGAGGGCGCACAGCACGACGAAGGCGATCAGGCGTTGTTCGCGCACGCTCACGCGCTGCGGGCGCAGCGACCTGTCGACGCCCAGCACGAGGGCGACGGCGAGGACGCGCTCGAGATCGGGGAGCGAGCCGTAGTAGAGGAAGGTGAGGGCGAGACCCGCGATGAGGACCGTCCACGCGCGAAGGCGCCACGGGGAGGGCAGGAGCGCGAGCGCCGCCGCCACGCAGGCGAAGACACCGCCGGAGGGACCCACATCGAGCGTCATCGCCTGTGCCTGCGCCCAGGGCCACGACAAGAAGGCCGCGAGCCACAGGACGAGGGATGCGGCGAAGATCGAGAACAGCTGGCCCACGGCGAAGTACGCACTCGCGACGCGCGTGCCGCGACGGACCTCGAGGAACCCCATCCCGACGAGGGTCGGGAGGCCGACGAGGTACAGCCACGGTGCGCTGATCACGAAGGTGCCGGTGATCGGCGTCCACCACCGACCGGCTTCGAGGGCGGGCAGGCCGTACGCAAGCGTGTCGAAGGCGTCGGAGGCGGTGAACGGTTGCCAGAGCGCGCCGGTCGCGACGCCTGTGGCGAGCAGGATGCCGACCAGCATGATCGTGGCCGGCAGGCGGCGCGCGAGCTGCGGCACCCGTCGGCGCATCGTGTTCTGCCCCATGCCGCTCACGATAGGGCACGGGGGTCGCGCGACGGCGGACCGGGGTCGGTGGTCAGCTCTGCCGGGACACCGAGTGCCACGCGGCGCGTGCGTGGGCGAGAGCCTGCTCGGCATCGGTCGCTGCGCGGGCGGCGGCGAGGTGACGGCGGGCGTCTTCGAGCCGGAGACGATCGGCGATCGGGGCCTCGGAGTCGCGCGCGTCGGCGACGGCGAGGGCGGCGCGGGCGCAGGCCAGGGTTCCCGGCAGAGCGGCGCGCGCGGCTTCGAGGCGTTGCCGCGGGGTCATCGCCTCGCTCAGCGCCTCGTCTCTTCGCTCGCGCACCCGGGCCACGATCGCGATGGCGCGCCGGGGTCGCCGGGCCGTGTCGGTCGCCGCGGCTTCGAGGTCTCGTGCGGCGGCGTCCAAGCGCTCAGCGGCGTCGGGTGCCGCCTCGGCGGGCCGGCGAGACGCCAGTTGCGTCGCTGCCGCGATCTCGGCGCGCGCCGCGGTGATCTCGGCCGCCGCGTTCTCGGCGGCCTGCATCGCGACCCGGTGCGCGTCCTCGACGGCGCGCAGCTGTCTTTCGGCGCGGGCGAGGGCGGCGGAGGCGTCGAAGAGGTGGCGGCCGTCCGGCTCGGAGGCGGCGCGCTCGATGGCGTCGTCGGCGTCGCGGAGCGCGTCGGATGCCGCCCGCCCGGCCGCCTCGGCATCGTCGCGGTCTTCGGGGGCGAAACGTTCGCGCAGCACGAAGAGGAGCGGCTCGGGATCGCCCGTCGTCTCGATCAGTCGTGCGCGGCGGCCGCGGGCGGCGGCCAGGAGCGCGGCCGCGCTCCGGTGCGTGCGTGCCCACTCCTCGAGCTGCGTGCGGGTGCGAGCGACGCGTTCGCTCTGGTCGTCCAGCTGGGCGCGCAACCGGCGGGCCTCGTCGCGTCGCCGGACAGCGAGACCGGTGTCGGTCTCGAGGCGCGAGAGGTCGGCGAACCCGCGATCGCGCGTGCGGAGGGCGGCGGCCCGGGCGCGGTGGAGCTCGGTCGGTTCGTCGATGGCATCTACCGCGTCCGCGGCCCGGAAGGCCAGCTCCAGTGCGATGACGGCGTCGTCGAGGCGAAGCAGCGCCTCGGCGGCATCGCTCACGGACTGGGCGGCCGCGGCGCGAGCACGGGGCGATCTGCGCCGGAGCCGCACGGCGATGACGATGGCCGCCACGGTGACTGCGGCCGCCAGCAGGGCGATCGCCGCGGGGGCAACCCCCTCGAGTTCAGACACCGACGGAGGCGTCCGGTCCCGACGAGTCGTCGATCAGCAGAAGAGCACGCAGTTCGTCGATGTCGTCGACGGCGGCTTGCGCGCCGTCCGCCTCGTGGGGCCAGCTGAAGCCCCACCGGACGAAGATCACCGGCACCCCGGCATCCGCCCCTCCCTCGACGTCGTGGTGTCGATCGCCGATGAGGACGGGGCGTGAGGTGTCGGCCCCGGCGGCTTCGAGACGGCGCAGCGCCTCGCGCACGACGTCGGCCTTCGTGCTCAGGGTGCGCTCGTCGAGGGTGGCTCCGACCATGGCCTCGAGTGACGGAGCGAGGCCGAAGTGGTCCATGAGGGCGACCACCTGTACCTCGGGCTTGGAGCTCGCCGTCGACTGCGGGATGCCCGCCGCGTGCAGGTCGTGCACGAGCTGTTCGACGCCCGGATACAGGCGCGCGCTCACCGTGTAGCCCTCGCTCTTGTTCAGCCCGCGGTAGAAGGTGACGGCTTCGGTCGCCTGCTCGGGAGTCATCCCCACGTTCACCTGGAACGACTCGAACATCGGCGGACCGATCCAATGCGACAGCTCTCCGCGCACCGGGGGCGTGCGTCCGAAGTGCTCGAGTGTGATCGTCAACCGGCGGAGGATGCCCTCCGATGCGTCGACGAGGGTTCCGTCGACGTCCCACAGGACGCAGGAGAAGGGAGAGCGTGCAGGCATGCGTCCACGCTACCGGCGCTGCCCGCGCGCGGCGCTCGCCGCGTCAGAAGAGCCGCGGGGCGCCCGACTGCACGCCCTTCATCTCGTCGTAATCGAGGACGAGGCACCGGATGCCGCGGTCGGTGGCGAGCACGCGCGCTTGGGGCTTGATCTCTTGCGCGGCGTAGACGCCGGTGACCGGGGCGAGCAGGGGATCGCGGTTGAGCAGCTCGAGGTAGCGGGTGAGCTGCTCGACGCCGTCGATGTCGCCGCGACGCTTGACCTCGATCGCGACGGTGCCGTGGCCGTCGTCGTTGCGCAGCAGCAGATCGACCGGGCCGATCGCGGTGGGGTACTCACGGCGCACGAGCGTGAGGTTCTCACCCACCACCGACACCTGCTCGGCGAGCAGACGCTGCAGATCGGCCTCGACGCCGTCCTTGATGAGCCCGGGGTCGAGGCCCAGGTCGTGGGCGGTGTCGTGCATGACCTCGTGGATGCGCACCAGCAGTGCGTCGCCGCTCTTCGCGTGCGTCACGCGCCAGCGTTCGATCACGCCGTCTTCGATGTCGGCCTCGTCGGGCTGCTCGAGGGTGAGCGAACACGGCGGGCTCATCCAGTTCAGGGGCGCGTGTTGGACGTCGCGATGGAACGCGACGGTACCGTCGGCCTTGACCATGATGAGTCGGGTCGCGAGGGGGAGATGTGTCTTCAGGCGACCGGTGTAGTCGACGGAGCAACGAGCAATGACGAGGCGCACGACTCCATTGTCGCAACTCGAGACGATCGTCACACCGCCGTCGAGAGAGGGTGCCGTGGATGCGGTGCGCCGCCGTCCCCGGATAGCCCGTCCGACGGGTCGCGTCACCCCGAGTGTTCCGCGCCGTCGTCGCGACGGCGGGATGCGCGTCGAGGTGGCCGGAGTCATCGACGCAGCAGCGGCCGCTGGGGGCCGTGGCGCCTAATCGCGCCGCGCCGGCTCGGCGGCCCGCTCGCTCTCGACGGCGAGCGGCTTGGCCGCGCCCGAGAAGAGACCGGATGCCACGATGAGCCCGACCACGATGAGCAGCGTGTTGAGCAGGCCGATGTGGTCGCCGATCCACCCGAGGATCGGGGGGCCGCACAGGAACGCCACGTAGCCGATGGTCGCCGCGGCGGCCACGCGGGAGGCGGCCTTGGCGGGGTCGTCGGCGGCGGCCGACATGCCGATCGGGAACCCGAGCGAGGCACCGAGGCCCCACAGAGCCGCACCCACGAAGACGAGGGGACCGTAGGGCGCGAGGATGAACAGCAACAAACCCGCGGCGGCGGTGCCGGCGAGCACCCGCAGCACGAGCACACGGCCGAGGCGGTCGACGACGGGGCCCCCGGCGATGCGGCCCACGGTCATCGCGACCGAGAACACCGCGAGCACGGCCGGCCCCGCTTCTTCGGGGGCTCCGTGGCCGTAGACCACGGCCGAGGGGAGCCAGTCGTTGGCGCTGCCTTCGGCGAACGCCATGCCCAGCATGATCACCCCGAGCGTGTACGTGCGCGGCTCGCGCCAGGCCTGCAGCGAGACGGCGAGACGCTCGCGCCAGTGGGCGCGCTCCTCGGCGGCGGGGGCGTCCATCGCGACCTCGGCCCGCGGCACGTTGGCCACCGACACGAAGGCCATCACGATGATGACCACGCCCATCGCCGCGCAGTGCGCGACCACGGGGATGCCCAGGCTGACGGCGACGAATCCCAGACCCGCGCCGATGACGGTGCCGAAGCTGAAGAAGGCGTGCAGCAGCGGCATGATCGTGCGCCGGGTGGCCTTCTCGAGCGCTGCTCCCTCGACGTTCATCATCACGTCGACCGTGCCGTTGCCGAACCCGAACAGGGCGAGGCCCACGAGGGCGACCCCGAACAACTGCAGCGAGTCGGCCCCGAAGCCGATGATCATGAGGCCGATGCCGACGAGCAACAGGGCGACGAGCATGCCGGTGCGCGCGCCGATGCGGGCCATGACAGCCGGCGCGATCGAGAGACCGATGATGGATGCCACGCCCATGCCGAGCAGGAGCAGCCCGACGCCGGAGTTCTCGATGCCGAGCGATTCGCGGATGGCGGGTACCCGCGACGCCCACGTCGAGATGCTCAGCCCGCTCGCGAGGAAGATGGCGCAGATCGCGATGTGCCAGCGGACGAGCTGGGACCGGGTGAGCGTCGAGTGCATGCGGCCACTGTACCGAATCGATTCGACACGCATCGAATCGATTCGGCGACGCCCGCGTCGGCGAGTACGATCGGCCCGTGAGCAACCGTCGCGCGACCATCAGCGACGTCGCCCGAGAGGCCGGCGTCTCGGCGTCGACCGCGTCCGTCGTCTTCAGCGGCAAGACGCCGACTTCGCAGGCGACCCGCGCGCGAGTGCTCGCGGCGGCCGAGAGCCTCGGGTACACCGGGCCCGACCCGCGCGCCGCGTCCCTTCGTCGTGGACGCTCCGGCATCGTGGGCGTGGTCTTCGACCAGCACCTCGGCACGGCGTTCCTCGACCCGGTCACGACCCACATGATGGACGGTCTGGCCGACGGCGTCTCCCGCCTGGGGGCGGCGCTGCTGCTGCTTCGCGACGACGGCGAGACGGTGAGCGAACCCTCGCTGCACACCGCTCCCATCGACGCCGCGGTGCTGATCGGCTGCAGCCCGCGCATGCGCGACTCCCTCGAGATCGTGAAGGGCCGCGGCATCCCGGTCGTCGTGGTCGAGGGCGATGCGGGCGAGGGCGTGCCCCAGGTGCTGCTCGACAACACCGAAGCGCAGCGCGAGGCCGCGCGCCACCTCGAGGCGCTCGGTCACCGAGACGTGGTGATCGTCACCCTGCCCACCGACACGGCTCGGCGCCGCGGCTGGATCTCCGACGACGCCGTCGTCCGGGTCGACGTCACCGCCGACCGGCTGACCGGGGCCCGGGAGGTGTTCCCCGACGCTCCCGCCGTGGCCGCCGCCACCAGCTCGATCGACGAGGGGAGCATCGCCGGTCGAGCGATCTTCGCCGATCCCGACCACCGCCCGACGGCGGTCATCGCCCAGAGCGACCTGCTCGCGGCCGGGGTCATCCGCGCCGCCGAGGAAGCGGGTCTGCGAGTGCCCGACGACGTGAGCGTGACCGGGTTCGACGGGGTCGTCGTCGACGGCCTCGCCCCGCACGTGCTGACCACCCTGGTGCAGCCCGCCACCGCGAAGGGCCGCGCTGCCGGTGAGGCCGTGGCGGCGATGCTCGAGGACGAGACGCCCTCAGGGCTCGACCTGCGGTGCGCCTTCCGAGAGGGAACGACGACCGGCCCGCCGCGTACCACATGACGCCGCGGATGCTGGGACTCCCATGCTCCGCATAGAATAGTCACGACACCCCGAGAGCCCGGGCATCCGCCCGTCGACCCCGAGGAGGCCCGACCGTGCTGATCTTCCTCGGCGCCTTCGCGGCCGTCCCCCTTCTTCTGCCGTGGCTCGTCTCGCGCATCGGCGCCCGCGCGTTCTACGTCGCCGCGGTGCTCCCCGCCCTTGCCTTCGCCCACGCCGTGGTCCTTGCCCCCGCGGTCTTCTCGGGCGATATTCCTTTCGAGGAATACCGGTGGATCCCCGCGCTGAACGTGTCGCTGTCGATGCGCATGGATGTGCTGGGGTGGCTCCTCACCCTGGTGGTCACCGGCGTCGGGGCGCTCGTCATGCTCTACTGCCGCTGGTACTTCCGCGGCAAGACGCGGGGCGTGGGGCAGTTCTCGGCGGTCCTGCTCGGGTTCGCCGGTGCGATGTACGGCTTGGTCCTCACCGACGATCTCGTCGTCCTGGTGATGCTGTGGGAGGCCACGAGCGTCCTGTCGTACCTGCTGATCGGTTACTACCACAGCCGTTCCGCGAGTCGCCGTGCCGCGCTGCAGGCGCTGCTCGTCACGACCCTCGGTGGGCTCGTCATGCTCATCGGCGTGGTGCTCATGGTGGTCCAGTCGGGCACGTCCAGCCTGTCGGCGATCCTCGCCGACCCGCCCACGGGCGCGGTCGTCGACATCGCGGTCCTGCTGCTGCTGGTCGGCGCCCTGAGCAAGTCCGCGATCTTCCCGTTCCACTTCTGGCTCCCCGGCGCCATGGCCGCGCCCACCCCGGTCAGCGCGTACCTGCACGCTGCGGCCATGGTGAAGGCCGGCATCTACCTGATCGCCCGTCTCGCCCCCGGCTTCGCCGACACCCCGTTCTGGCGACCGACCCTCATCGCGCTCGGGGTCTTCACCATGTTGCTCGGTGGTTTCCAGGCACTGCGCGAACGCGACCTCAAGCGCATCCTCGCCTTCGGCACGGTGAGTCAGCTGGGCTTTCTCACGGTGATGCTGGGATACGGAACGAGAGATGCCGCTCTCGCCGGCGTCGCGCTCCTGCTCAGCCACGCCCTGTTCAAGTCGTGCCTCTTCCTCGTCGTCGGCGTCATCGACCGCCAGCTCAACACCCGTGACATCGGCCAGCTCTCCGGCCTCGGCCGCCAGGCGCCCGTCATGGCCACGGCGTCGTTCGTCGCGATCTTCTCCATGGCGGGTGTCATCCCCACCCTCGGATTCGTCGCGAAAGAGACGGCGCTGACCGCTCTGCTGCACGAGGCCGAGGGGGGAGCGGTGTGGGGGATCGTCGCCCTGGTCGGCATCGTCCTGGGCTCCGCGCTCACGGCGGCTTACGGCATCCGATTCCTCTGGGGTGCGTACGGGACCAAGCGCGACGTCGAGACGACCGAGTGGCCGGACCCGCCCATCGGGTTCTTGTCGGCTCCCGTGCTGCTGTCGGCGACCACGCTGGCCCTCGGGTTCCTCGCGCCGATCGTCGACCACTGGCTCGCTCCCTACGCCGACGGACTCCCCGAGGCGACGGCCGGGGTCGATTCGCCCGAGTATCCGTACCACCTCGCCCTCTGGCACGGACTCGAGCCGGCGCTGTTCATCTCGCTCGGCACCCTGGCGCTGGGCGCGGGCGTGTTCTGGGTGGTGCGTAAGACACAGCTGCACAAGCGTCCTCGTGTGCTGCCCTTCACGGCCAACGACGCGTACAACGGCACCCTCCGCGCGATCGACCACACCTCGGAGTGGGTGACCGCCCGCTTCCAGCGCGGTTCGCTGCCGTTCTACGTCGGCACGATCTTCGTGGTGCTCGTGGTCGCCGAGGGCACGGCCCTGCTGGCCTCGCGCGAGTGGCGCGCGCAGCTCGACGCCTGGCAGTCGCCCGCGCAGCTGATCTCGGCACCTGTCATGATCGCCGCCGGCATCTTGGCCGTCCGCGCCCGAAAGCGCTACACCGGGGTCGCGCTCGTCTCGGTGACGGGGCTCGGGATGGTGGTGCTCTTCGCGACCAGCGGCGCCCCCGATCTCGCTCTGACCCAGGTGCTCATCGAAACCGTGACCCTCGTCGTGTTCGCGCTGGTGCTGCGGCGCCTCCCCGCCCGCATGGGGGAGCAGAACGAGTCGGTGGCCCCGATCGCCCGAGCGATCCTGGGCGCGGGCGTGGGGCTCACCATGGCCCTCGTCGCGATCGTGGCGACCGGAGCACGTCAAGACCTCCCCATCTCCCTCGAGTGGCCGCCCCTCGCCTACGAGATCGGCCACGGACGCAACGTCGTCAACGTCGCGTTGGTCGACCTGCGCGGCTGGGACACGATGGGCGAGCTCTCGGTGCTGGTCCTCGCCGCCACCGGCGTGGCATCCCTCGTCTTCATCACCAACCGCAGCGACAACCTCGCGCGCCGATCGGGCACCGCGCGCTCTCGCGTCGGGCTGGGCCGCCGTCGCCCCCTCGTCGAGACCGACAGCGGCGTGCGCGCTCGACGCGTGGGCGAGACCGGCGCCCCGCGCGCGTGGCTGATCTCGGGCTCGAAGGTGCAGCCCGAGAACCGTTCGATCCTGCTCGAGATCATCATCCGGGTGCTGTTCCACTCGATCATGATCGTGTCGCTGTACCTGCTCTTCGCCGGCCACAACCTGCCCGGCGGTGGCTTCGCCGGAGGCCTGGTCGCGGGAATGGGCCTGGTCATGCGCTACATCGCCGGCGGCCGCTGGGAGCTCGGCGCCGCCGCGCCGACCGACGCGGGACGCCTGCTCGGTGCGGGCATGGCCATCGCCGTGCTGTGCGCCCTGGTGCCGATGGTGTTCGGGTTCGCGCCGCTGCAGAGCTTCACCTTCGAGGGCGAGCTGCCGATCATCGGGCACTGGGAGTTCGTCACCAGCACGATCTTCGACGTCGGCGTCTACCTCGTGGTGATCGGTCTGGTGCTCGACGTGCTCCGCAGCCTCGGCGCCGAGGTCGACCGGCAGTCGCAGCACCCGGAAGATGCGGAGATGGCGCCCTCATGACCATCTCCTTCGTTCTCGTCATCGTCATGGCCGTACTCTTCGCGTGCGGTGTGTACGCGATGCTCGAGCGCAGCCTGACCCGCGTGCTGATCGGCTTCCTGCTGCTCGGCAACGCCGCCAACCTCCTGCTCCTCATCGTCATGGGCGCGCCCGGCCGGGCCCCCTTCTACGACGGCGGGCAGACGGATGCCGCGGACATGTCCGACGCGCTGCCCCAGGCCCTGACGCTCACCGCGATCGTCATCACGTTCGGCATCTCGGCGTTCCTGCTCGCGCTCATCTACCGCTCCTGGCAGCTCGGTCAGGCCGACACGGTCATCGACGACGCCGATGACGTGGCTCTGCGCACCCGCGCGGCCGACGAGCCCGAAGACGCGATGGACGAAGAGGCCCGTTCCGACGACGAAGACGTCACCACCGACTTCGTCGGCGATGTGGCCTCGCCCATCCGCGTGCTGCACCAGGGCGATCTCTCGCAGCTGGTCGACGACGCTCCGGTCGACCGGGTCGCGGTGTCGCGTGAATCGGAGCCACCGCTCGACGCCCCCCGCGACCCCCAGGACGGTGATCGCTCGTGAGCGCCCTCGTGCCCCTGCTCGTCGGCATTCCGCTCATCGGCGCCGCGATCAACCTCATCTTCGGACGACGCAAGAAGACGCAGATCGTCGTGTCGGTCGCCTCCCTCGCGGCCGTCCTCGTGCTGGGTGCGGTCCTGCTCGTCACCGTCGACACGAGCGGGCCCATCGCGGTGGCGATAGCCGCGTGGGACATCCCGTTCGGCATCGTGCTCTACGTCGACGTGCTCGCGGCCCTGCTGGTGGTCGTCACGAGCATCGTCCTCCTCGCGGTCCTGCTGTTCTCCATCGGCCAGGGCGCGGCCGACAACGACGAGGACACCCCGGTCTCGATCTTCTACCCGGCGTACCTGATCCTCGGCGCGGGCATCTTCAACGCCTTCATCGCCGGAGACCTGTTCAACCTGTACGTCGGTTTCGAGATCCTTCTCGTCGCCTCGTACGTGCTCATCACCCTGGGCGGCACCGAATCGCGCATCCGCACCGGCGTCGTCTACATCGTCGTGTCGCTGGTGTCGTCGATCCTCTTCCTCGCCGCGATCGCGATGGTCTACGGCGCGCTCGGCACGGTCAACATGGTCCAGATCAGCGAGCGGATGTCGCTGCTGCCCCAGGACACGCAGACGATCCTGCACCTCATGCTGCTGCTCGCCTTCGCGATCAAGGCGGCGGTCTTCCCGCTGTCGTTCTGGCTGCCCGACTCGTACCCGACGGCTCCCGCGCCGGTGACGGCGGTGTTCGCGGGCCTGCTGACCAAGGTCGGCGTCTACGCGATCATCCGCACCGAGACACAGCTGTTCGTCGACAACGACCTCAACTTCCTGCTGATGATGGTCGCGCTGTCGACGATGATCGTCGGCATCCTGGGGGCGGTCGCGCAGGCCGAGCTCAAGCGCATCCTGTCGTTCACGCTGGTGAGCCACATCGGGTACATGATCTTCGGTCTGGCGATCAACACGCCACTCGCGGTGGGGGCCACGATCTACTACATCGTCCACCACATCATCGTGCAGACGACGCTGTTCCTCGCGGTGGGCCTCATCGAGCGCCGGGCGGGGAGTACCTCGATCCTGAAGGTGAAGGGCCTGATGCGCGCGGCGCCACTGCTGGCGGTGCTCTACTTCATCCCGGCGATCAACCTGGGCGGCCTGCCTCCGTTCTCGGGCTTCATCGGCAAGTACGCGCTGTTCGACGCCGCGGCTCAGGTGGGAACACCCGTGATGATGGTCCTGATCGTCGGCGGTATCGTGACCTCGATCCTCACGCTGTACGCGCTCATGCGCGCGTGGAACCTCTCGTTCTGGCGCGAAGACGACGACTCGGCCGAGACGACCGAGCGCATCGCGTACCTCGGCAACGCGCCCGCCGCCGCCATCTCGACCGAGCGGCGCACGACGCCGAAGATCATGACGCTCGCCACCGTCGGCATGGTCGCCGTCACCGTGTCGCTCACCGTGTTCGCCGGACCCCTGCTCGACATGTGCTTGCGGGCGGGCGTAGACATCACCGACGGGGTCAGCCTCGTCCAGGTCCAGGAACAGGCGGGTCAAAGATGAACCCGTCCCGCCGTTCGCAGGTGTCGCTCTTCCTGCACCAGCTTCCGTTCCTGGTCTGGCTGGTCGCGCTGTGGATGCTGCTGTGGGGCCAGTTCACCTGGCTCGCCTTCCTCACGGGGCTCGTCATGGCGGTCTTCGTCACCCGCGTCTTCCGCCTTCCTCCCGTCGAGCTGTCGGGTCGCATCAACCTCTGGTACGGCCTCGTCTTCGTCGTCACCTTCCTCGGCGCCGTCATCAAGGGCTCCCTCATCGTCGCGTGGCAGGTGCTCGATTTTCGGCGGCAGCCCGGTGCGGCCATCATTGCCGTGCCCCTTCGGGTGGACGACGATGTGATCATGGCGCACACCGCCGTCACGGCATCGCTCATCCCGGGCTCGCTCATCGTCGACGTCGATCGCGAGAACCGCACGCTGTTCCTGCACACCATCGGGGTGCGAAGCGACGCGGATGCCGAGCACCAGCGCCGCGTCGTGCTCGGGTGGGAAGCCCGCATCACGCGTGCCGTGGGCTCGAAGGAAGAGCTGCAGGAGCTGCGCGCCAAGATCGCCGAAGCGGACGTCGATGCCCGTCACGGGGCCGAGACGCCGCGCGATGGGAGGACGCTGCTGTGAACATCCTCGTCGTGGTCATCCTCGTCGTCTTCGCCGTCGCCGCGGTGCTGGCGCTGATCCGCCTCGTGATCGGTCCGTCGATCCTCGACCGTGCGGTCGCCGCCGACGTGCTGCTCACCGAGGTGCTCTGCATCCTGGGCGCCGACATGGTCATCAATCACCACACGCGCTCGCTGCCCGCGATGCTGATCATCGCGGCCGTGGGGGTGTTCGGCTCGATCGCCGTGGCCCGCTTCGTCGCGCGGAAGGAGAACCCGAGATGACCCTCGACGGCGTTCTCGACACCGTGGCGCTCGTCCTCGTGCTCCTCGGTGCGATCCTCTGCCTCACCGCGACCATCGGCCTCCTGCGGTGGCGCGATGTGCCCACGCGCCTGCACGCGGCGACCAAGCCGCAGGTGCTCGGCGTGCTTCTCATCGTCTCTGCGGTCGCGCTAGCGACGGGCACGTGGGAGGCGCTCGCTTTCGGCATCCCGATCGTGCTCATCCAGTTCGCGACGGCGCCCCTCGCCGCGCACATGGTCGGACGGGCGGCCTACCGCAACCGGACGACCGATGAAGAGAATCTCTACATCGACGAACTGCACCACAGCACGGAGCAGCCCGGCTCGACCGGGGCGGAGTCCCGCCCCGAGAGCTGAGTCCCGCTCAGATCCCCGCTTCGCGGACGTCTTCTTGCGCCTGCGGCGAGGCCGTACCCTCGGCGGGTTCCGGCGTCTCGGTGCGGTGGTCGAGCTCGCGCGCTTCGCGCTCTGCGCGGCGCCCCTCGGCCAGGAAGGCGAGGCGGTTCAGGCACTCGTGGTTGCGCGCGACGAGCATCGGCTTCCACAACAGGCCGGGCAGGTACGCCGCGGCCCCGGACACCGGTTCTTCGACGATGGTCACCGCCGTGCCGTCGCCGTGGGGGCGGGCGTCGATGCGGATGACCCCTCGACCCAGGATGCCGGCCTCCGGCCTCAGGCGCAGTCGACGAGGGGGATCCCACTCCACGATCTCGGTCTGATCGTGGATCATCACGGGCCAGACTCCCAGCGAGTGGTGGATGCGCGATCCCTCGCGCGGCCACTGTTCGTCCACGTCGCGCATGCGCGCGGCTCCCACGACCCAGACGGGATACAGCCACCCGTCGGAGAGGACGGCGAACAGGTCGTCGGGCGTGCAGCGCATCAGGCGCGTGTTGCGGGCGGCCATGGCATCCTCCGGTCGGCGTGCATCCGACTGTAGGCCGCCGCGGGATTCTGCCCCGCGCCCCTTGACGTGCTGCGCCCGCGGGAGGGGCCGGAAATCATTGCCGGGGCACTGTCCCGGCCACGATTCTCGGCCCCTCGCGCCGGTGGACGCACACCGAAGCCGACCTCCACGACTCCACCACCCTCATCGCGATCGGCTGGCTATCCCAGCGCTCCGGAGCCCGCGACGTCGCCGCCCCGCTGCGCTCCCTCGCCGGCGTCACCTCCACCACCGTCGACCGCTCCGTCCGTCGCCTCAAGGCCGCCGGATGGATTACCCGCGTCCGTGAAGCAGACGGCGCCGACGGAGCCGTCTGGCGGGTCTCGGAGAAGTTCTCCACAAGCGGTAAACAAGTCGGGCCACTTCACGACATGACCGCCCGCCCTCCGGCCCAGCTTCTCGATGCCAGAGCCGCCTTGCTCAACGACCAAGAGAGCCGCCTCGAAGCCGGCCGACACGATGTCTTCACCCGCGGCGGGCTCGGACCCACAGCCCGCCGTTTCTACGAAGCCCTCACCCGCCACGGCACCGACGACGACCAGGTGAGCAACCGTGCCGGCATGGCACCCTCCCGCACGCTACGTGGCCTCAGCACGTCGGTTCGTTCCGGTGGGGAGGAACGCGCCGGCCCCTCGTTCTTCATCGGTGGTGCTGGGCGCGTTCGGGCATATGCCAGCAGCCCCCACCGTCACCGCCACGTGCGAGGACTCTTCGACACCGACTGCGTCTTCTCGCGCAGCATCACGATTGGAGTCGTCGCTCCCATGCGCTGACGCCGCGCCTGGCGGTCATTACGACCGCTCGTTACTGCCTACCGGACGTCACGATTTTGCGCTCTTGGGGTCTACTGGACAGATTGCGAAACGGAACCTCATTGCGCTTTTCTGTTCATGTGCGGCATAGAGTCGCACCTCATCAAGGGGGAAGCGTGAAGAAGAAACTGGCTGTGATCGCCTGCACGGTCTCGTTGCTCATCTCATTGACAGCCGGAGCCGCGCATGCGGACGACGCCGAAACGGACGAACTCGTGTTCGGCACGGCCTCTGCAACGACAACTGTCGTTCCGAAGACCATGTCCGATCAGGAAATCAGCGCATACGGGGGCAGCGGGTTTCGTGCGATGGCCGCTGGCGACTTCTGCAACATCGTTCCGGGGCAGATGTGGAAGCGAACCTCGGGCAGCGGGTACCGGTTCGGCACCGTTGGTGGGAAGCCTCGCATGGCCAACTGCACCAGCGGCGTCAGATCCACCAAGCTCGAAAGCTATGTTTACAAGAGGGTTGGCTGGGCGCAGTGGACTCAGGTCGCTGGACCGTTTGTGAGCCGCGGGGCGGGAAACATGCAGCAGCTTTCCGTTCAGTACATCTGCAAGGGGCTCGACCAGAACGCTTTCCAGATCATCATCATCGGGACGGGAACGAATTCGCGCGGCCAGAGCTCTGTGGGCAGGGATTCCACAGGTTCATACACCCTGAACTGCAGCTGACTTAGGGTGTCTGCTGCCGACACTGGTATCGGCAGCAGACACCTGCCTCACATCGCGATAGTTGTTGAACGGTCAGTGATTCTCCACGGGACTTCAAACTCGGAGAACTTCAATCCAGTCGGCGACATCTCGCTCACTTCTTCGGCGTACTCTTCCGCATCGACGGCGTTGTCAAAGACGCCGAAGATTCCAGCTGTGGGTCCTTCGTCATCGAAGACGATCCAGACTTTGTTCATAAAACGAAACTTTAGTCCGACGCCCCCAACCGCCGCGTTGGCAGTCGCGACGTACGTGTCGGGCCACTTCACAACTCGACCGCCCGCCGGGTTCCTCTCCAGCGGCCGCTGACCGTCAACGCCATAATGGACGGACCCCAGGCCATGGCGCCGGTGTGCGCCCACAATGGGCACGGCCGAGCTCCCGCCGGCTCGCCCGCACCCAATGTGGATGACACCCCCACAGTCCCCACTTGAGACGAGGGGCGTGTGCCCCTCGAACACCCCCAGAAGGGCCTGCGGCCCTTGCTCGCCCCCGCCGAACCCTCATCCGAGCGGTACGGGGCTCTCAGCCGCGGGTGATGTCGGTCACGGTGCCCTGGGCCAGGCGCAGCCGACGGCGGGCTCGGCGGGCGACGGCCGAGTCGTGCGTAACCACGACCAGGGTCAGCCCCTCGGCGTTGAGCTGTTCGAGCACGTCGAGGATCTCGTCGCGCATGCGTTCGTCGAGGTTGCCGGTGGGCTCGTCGGCGAGCAGCACGCGAGGCCGCTTCGCGACGGCCCGGGCGATCGCGACGCGCTGCTGCTGACCGCCCGAGAGCTCGCCGGGGCGGTGATCGGCGCGATCGGCGAGGCCCACGCGGGTCAGGGCTTCGGTCACCCGGCTGCGGCGCTCGTCGCGGCCCAGACCGAGGGGCTCGAGGCCCATGTCGACGTTCTCGGCCGCGGTCAGCGTCGGAATGAGGTTGAACCCCTGGAACACGAACCCGATCTCTTCGGCGCGCAGCTTCGCCAGCTGCGCGTTCGACGCCCGCGCGATGTCGAGCTCGCCCAGCACGATCGACCCGCTCGAGGGCCGGTCGAGGGCCCCGAGCATCTGCAGCAGCGTCGACTTGCCGCCGCCGGTCGGTCCCTGGATGGTGACGAAGTCGCCCACGGTGATCTCGAGGTCGACTCCGGCCAGTGCCTGCACCGTGCGATCGCGTTGGCGGTAGGTGCGGGTGACGCCGTCGAGTCGGTAGGCCGTGGCCACGGAGGGGGGAGCGGTGAGGGTCATGATGTCTCTTTCGAAAGATGGGTGATGCCGCTCACGCGACGGATCTGAGGGCGGCGGCGGGGCTGAGGCGAGCGGCTCGCCATCCGCCGAAGGCTCCGGCGAGCACCCCGCCGAGAACGGCGATCCCCACCGCCGCGACCACGACCACCGGGGTGACGGGAGCACTGAGCACGATGTCGGTGGCCTGGGCCGCGGCCTGGCCGAAGCCGCCGGGGCCTGGGCCCCCGGGTCCGCCCTGGCCGCCGGGACCGGTCGTCTCCGCGGCCACCGAGATCGTGGGCGCGATGACGTCGATGAGCAGGATGCCGCCGAGACCCAAGAGCAGTCCCACGGCCCCGCCGATCAGTCCCTGCACGAGGGACTCGCCCGCGACCTGACGCACGATGCGGCCGTTCGACCAGCCGATCGCCTTGAGCGTTCCGAACTCACGGGTGCGCCGCGCGACGCCCGAGATGGTGAAGAGCACCGCCAGGGCGAGGGCGACCAGCAGCACGACGACCGACAGCCAGGTGCCGAGGTTCGTGATCATGGTCGATGCGCTCGAAAGCGATCCCGAGACGCTGGAGGCGAGCTCTGACTGCGAGCTGACGGTGGCCTCGGGCAGCGCGGCCGCGATCTCGCTCTGCACGGCGTCGATGGCATCCGCCGACGCGGCCTGCACGTACACCGTCGAGACGACATCGCCCGTGCCGGCGAGGGTCTGTGCGACATCGAGGGGGAGGTAGACGTTCGCGGCGGTGTCGGCGTCAGCCGAAGCGGAAGCGACGATCCCGACGACCTGCATCGCCGTGCCCGCGACCTCGACCGTGCCGCCGACGGAGAGCCCGGCGCTCGCCGCGTAGGTCGCGTCGACGACAGCGACGTCGGTGCCGGCGTCGGCCGAGGTGAGCGCGCGGCCCTCGGCCACGGTGACCGAGGAGAGCGGGCCGACGGATGCCGCGGGGTCCACACCGAGCACGCTGAAGGAGTCGACGCCGAAGGCGCTGCCGCCGTCGCCACCCGGTCCGCCCGCGGGAGGAGCGCCCATTCCGCCCGTGCCCTGCCCCGGGCCGGATCCGGTGCCCGACTGCGCGCTGCGATCGGGGACCTGGCCCGAGAAGGTCGTGTTGGTCAGTGCCAGTGCACCGGTGGCGGCCGACACCCCCTCGAGGCTCGAGACCGTGGATACGGCGGTGGCGTCGAGCGTGCCGCGGCGCATGTCGGTCATCAGCCGCGACTGGCTGAGGGTGGTGGTGCCGTCGGCGCTCGCTCCCTCGCCGGCGCCGAAGTCGAAGCGCGAGCCGCCGCCCTGGCCCGGCTCGGACTGCGCGCCGGTCACCGTGAGGTCGGTGCCCACTCCGTACACCGACGACAGCGCCTGCGACTGGGCATCTCGGACGCCCGCAGAGAGGGCGTTCACGACGATGACGAGGGCGATCGCGATCGCGAGCCCGACCGCGACGATCACGGTCTGTTTCTTTCGGCCGGCGAGCTCGCGCCGCAGGTAGGTGCCGTACATGCTTCTCCTTCCGGACGCGGGGTGCGGCCGTTGCGTCGACCGTAAGAACGGCACCCTCACCGCTGCCTCACCGTTCCTATGAAGGAGATATGTCGCGCGACGACGGCGTCTCGAAGCGTGCATGCTGGCTGTCATGGCATCCCGTCCCGCGCCCCTCACCCGCCCCGACGGCTCCCCCGTCCGGGCCCTGATCGTCGACGACGAGGCCAACCTCAGCGACCTGCTGCGGATGGCGCTCGAGAACGAGGGGTGGGACGCCCGCACCGCCGCGAACGGTCAGGAAGCGCTCGGCACGATCCGGGAGTTCGGCCCCGACCTGCTCGTGCTCGACATCATGATGCCGGGGCTCGACGGCATGGAGCTGCTGACCCGTATCCGCGCCGCGGGCAACGACGCTCCCGTGCTGTTCCTCACGGCGAAAGACGCGGTGGAGGACCGGATCGCGGGCATCTCGGCCGGGGCCGACGACTACGTCACCAAGCCCTTCAACCTCGAAGAGGTCGTCGTGCGGCTGCGGGGAATGGCCCGCCGTCACGTCGCGGTCGTCGCCGACGCCGATCCGCGGCTGCGCGTCGGAGACCTCACGCTCGACGAGGAGTCGTACGAGGTCGAGCGCGGCGGCATCCCGATCAAGCTCACCGCGAGAGAGTTCGACCTGCTCCGCTACCTCATGCAGAACCCGCGACGCGTACTCAGCAAGGCGCAGATCCTCGACCAGGTGTGGAGCTACGACTTCGGCGGGAACGGCAGCGTGGTCGAGATCTACATCTCGTACCTGCGCAAGAAGATCGACACTCTCGGCGACCCGCTGATCCACACCGTGCGCGGTGTGGGGTACTCGATCAAGACCGTCTGATGCGCGTTCGATGGACGCTGCGGCGCACCCTCGTCGTGGGGACGAGCGTGCTCGTCGGCCTCGCCTTCCTGGTGATGAGTGTCGCCACCGTCGTGGCACTGCGCTCCTTCACTCTCGACCGGCTCGACCAGCAGATGCGCGAGGGTCTGTCGTTCGCCGTGGGGCGCGACGGCTCGGGCGGGCCCTTCGGCGGGGAGCGTCCCCCTCAGCGGGATGCCGGTGCCCCGGCGCCGCGCATCGGCACCCTGCAAGCGGTGGTCGACGGTGCGGGCGGGGTCCTCGTCTCGAGCTACACGCGCTCGGATGGCACGGTGGTCGCGCTGACGGACGAACAGGTCGCGCTGCTGCAGTCGGCGGTGCCGACCGACCGGACCCCGACGACCGTCGACCTCGGGGGCGACCTCGGGGCGTTCCGCGTCGCCGCGGCCGAGAACGACGGTGCGACCGTGTTCGTCGGCAGCTCCCAGGCGGATGTCACCGCGACCACCTCGGCGCTGACCGTCATCCTCGTCGCGGTGTCAGCCGTCACGCTGATCGTCGCGATCCTGGGGCTGTCGCTCTTCGTGCGGCGGAGCCTGCGACCGCTCGACCGTGTCGCCGCGGTCGCGCAGCGCGTGTCGACCCTGTCGCTCAGCGCGGGCGCGGTCGACATCCCCGATCGGGTCGCTCCGGCGGATACCCGCGTCGACAACGAGGTGGGACGCGTCGGCTCGTCGCTGAACGACCTGCTCGGGCACGTGCAGTCCTCCCTCGCGGCGCGGCAGCACAGCGAGGACCAGCTGCGACGCTTCATCGCCGATGCGAGCCACGAGCTGCGCACGCCCCTGGCGAGCATCCGCGGTTACGCGCAGCTCTCGCTCGGCGAGGACGCACCCATGACGCCGACCCAGGCCCGCTCGTTCGACCGGATCGAGTCGGAGGCCGAGCGCATGGCATCCCTCGTCGACGACCTTCTGCTGCTGGCGAGACTGGATGCCGGCCAGCCCCTCCGGCGCGAAGAGGTCGAGCTGACGCTGCTCGCCGTCGACGCCGTGAGCGACGCGCAGGCGGCGGATGCGGCGCACGAGTGGCGTTTGGATGTCGCGGGCGACGACCTCATCTCGGTCACGGGCGACGAGAACCGCCTGCGACAGGTCGTCGCGAACCTGCTCCGCAACGCGCAGACGCACACGCCGGCGGGCACGACGGTGACGTTGTCGCTCGTGCGCGAAGGTGCGGAAGCCGTGCTGCGCGTGACCGACACCGGCCCGGGGATCGATCCGGGCGTCGCCCGGCGGCTGTTCGACCGCTTCGCACGCGGCGACGACTCCCGCAACCGCGATGCCGGGAGCACGGGCCTCGGACTGTCGATCGCGGAAGCCATCGTCACCGCCCACCGCGGGTCGATCTCGGTGGAGAGTCGGCCGGGGCGGACGGTGTTCGAGGTGAGGCTTCCGGTGTGAGGTCGGGCGCCGGGGCGAGGCAGGTGGTCCCGGGGTCACATGGCGTGCCCCTCGACGGGTTCGCGAGACGCGTCAGCCGATCAGGCTCGGCTGCAGGTCGCGCAGCGTGCGGTGGTGCGTCATCCGCGTGACGCCGATCGCCGCGATCAGCATGCCGCCGACCATCCACGCGCCGAGCACCAGCAGGTCTTGGCCGACTCGCGAGACGTCTCCGCCGTACATGACCTGCCGCATGGCATCCACGACGTATCCCATCGGCAGCACGTGGTGCAGGGCGGCGAGGGGCCCGGGCAGGGTCTGCCACGGGAACGTGCCTCCGGCGGTGACGAGCTGCAGCACCATCAGCACGAGGCCGAGGAACTGCCCCACCGACCCGAGCCAGACGTTCAGCGCGAGAACGATCGCCGCGTACGTCGCCGAGGCGAACAGCAGGATGCCGAGGGCCGCCCAGGGATTCGCGAACGAGAACTGCAGCGCGAAGGCGAGGATCGTGAACAGTCCCACCATCTGCAGGGCGCCGAGCCCCGCGGGCGTGAGCCAGCCCGCGAGAGTCACGCGGAAGGGCGAGCGCAGCGCCGTGACCGCGCGCTTCGACACGGGCTTGACGATGAGGAACAGCGCGTAGATGCCGATCCATCCGGCCAGGGCGGCGAAGAACGGAGCCAGGCCCGCGCCGTAGTTCTGCGCCTTGGTGACCGAGGTCGAGCCGACCGCGACGGGGTCGGAGATGGCCGAGGCCTGCGCCTGGCGAGTGGCCTGATCGGAGTCCGGGATCTGGTTCACCCCCGCCGCGAGGCCGTCGCGCAGCTGCGTCGCACCCGTCGAGAGCTGGGCGATGCCGTCGTCGAGCTGGGTCGCGCCGTCGCGGAGCTGGGCGGATCCGTCCCGGAGCTGGGAGGCTCCGGATGCCGCGGTGGCGGCGCCGTCGGCCAGCGTCGAGGCGCCGTCGGCGGCGCTGGCGGCACCGGTGGCCAGGGTGGCGCTTCCCGAGGCGACCTGGCGTGCGCCCTCGTCGAGCTGGTCGATCTGCGTGACCGTGTCTTGCACGCGCGAGTTGGCGGCCGTGAGGCGCTCTCCGACGGGGTCGAGACGCGCGAGGATCTGGTCGATGCGGGCCTGGTCGAGCCCCGCGTCGGCCAGGGCCTTGGCGATGTCGGTGCGCGCCTGGGGGAGCTGCGACGCCGCGTCGCCGGCGACGGAGCCGACCTGGCGGGCCGCCGCGTCCAGGCGGTCGACGCCCCCGGCCACCTGCTGGGCGCCGTCGGCGACGCGGGCGGAGCCGTCGCGCAACTGTGCGGTTCCGTCGCGCGCAGCTGATTCGCGCCCGCCGACAACTGCGCGTTGCCGTCGGCCAGCTTCGCGGCGCCGTCGGCGAGGGTGGTCGAGCCGGTCGAGAGCTGCGACGAGCCGTTCTTCGCGCTCGCGAGACCGTCGACGAGTTGGGTCGCTCCGTTCGTGGCATCCACGAGCTTCACCCGGATGGTGTTCAGGGCGTCGAGCAGCGTCAGACCGGCCTCGTCGACGACCTTCTTCGCCACCGACGACTGGATGCGGGCCACGGCCTGGGTGCCGATCGTGGAGGCGAGGTAGTTGTTGGCGTCGTTCGTGCGCAGCTCGATGTCGGCCTGACGGGGCGTCGAGCTCGAGAGCGAGGCGACGGCCTCGGTGAAGTCGGCCGGCAGGGTCACGACGAAGTCGAAGTCGCCCGCCTGCAGGCCGGCGTCGGCCTGGTCGGAAGACACACGGTGCCACTCGAAGGTGTCGCTGTCGAGCAACTGCTCGGCGGCCTCGTCGCCGAGATTGCGCTGCTGACCGTTGACGTCGGCGCCGTGGTCGTCGACGACGAGGGCGACGGGGACGTTCGACAGGTTGCCGTAGGGGTCTTGGTTGGCCCAGAGGTAGAGGCCGCCGTACAGGATGGGGACCGCGAGCAGCGCGATGAGGGCGATCACCGACATGCGGGTCGAGGTGAGGCGGCGCAGCTCCGCCGTGATCATCTGCGGGATCTTCATCGGGCGGCCTCCACCGTCTCGTCGAGGGCGTCGATCATGGTCTTCGAGGCGTGGCCCGCGACCACGAGCACGGCGTATCCGCGCTCGGCGAACTCCTCGGCGATACGCCACCAGGCGAGCGGTTCGCCGCCGTGGCGGTCGGGGGCGACCAGGACGAGCCCCTCGACGTCTTTGCGGAGGGCTGCGAGTTCGAGCAGCAGGCGCACCCGGGCTGCGGGCTCGACGTTGCCGATGGCCACGTTCGCGAGCGACTCGAGCCCGATGCCCTCGAGCCAGCGCGCGGCGGAGAACGGATTCGGGGCGTGGCCGGCGAACATCAGCTCCTCGGCGACCACGCCCGTGACGGTGACGTTCGACTCGGGCTCCGAGACCACCGGGGCGTCGACGAGCGCGACGCGGCGGCGAAGGGCCGAGGAGTCGGCCCGACCGTCGATGGTGACGCTGCCGCTGTCGATCTTCATGCGACCGGATGCCACGAGGCCCAGCACCGTGGGTCGCTGCTCAGTCTCGGCGACGACGAGTGTCGCGCGTCCGGTCTCGTACGCGGTCGAGGTCTCGGGCAGGGCGCTCTGCGCGCGGCCCTTCGTGACGGCGTTCAGGACGATCTTCACGGGGTCTCCAGATCGGGGTGCTGCTCCAGCAGAGCGCGGGCTTCGGTCCACGACAGGCCGGCGATGCTCAGGACCGCGCACACGGCGATCGAGCGGGCCGTCGCGGAGCCGGCATCCACCCGCGCGACCACCATCCGGCCGGTCTCTTCGAGGAGGCGTGCGAGGGTCGGGGCGGGCAGATCCGTTCGCAGCTCCCCGGCCTCCTGCCCGCGGCGCACGATGCCGTCGATGCGGCGGCGCAGCGGCGCGAGGGCGTCGGAGGTCTCGGCGAGGTGGGCGTCGTCGAGGGCGAGGGCGGCCGCGGCCTGCACGTGAGCGGCTTCGCGCCAGAGCTCGGATGCCAGGCGCGCGAGCGCCACGCGGGAATCGGCATCGTCGATACGGGCCGCGATGTCGTTGAAGCGGGCCGCTCCCGCGGCGATGACCTCGCGCACGATCGCGTTGCGGTCGTCGAAGTGGCCGTACAGGGCGCGGCGCGAGAGGCCGGCGCGGCGGGCGATCGTGTCGATCGAGGCGCGCGGGTCGTGGCCGATGGCGGCCGTGGCGGCGTCGAGGATGCCGGCGCGGTTCTCGACGGCGTCGCGGCGGGTGGGGGTGCTCACGGAGACGAGTGTACGCCGAAAGTGCACGCACGTGTGCAACTTACTATCGTTGGCTCTCGCTCACGGGAGCGGCCTTGTACTCCGCATCGCGGTCCCTCGCTCGCTGCGCGGCGGAAGGGGGCGGCCGAGAACGAGAGCCCGCGGCGCCGAGGCGTCGCGGGCTCCGTCGAGGTGGTGCGTGTCAGTCGGTGCCGGAGTCGAACGCGGCGGCCTCGCCCGCGGCATCCGTCGCCTCGGCCAGGCGCTCGCCGGCCGCGTCGAGCGGGGCGGCCGACTCGATGATGCCCTGCGCGCCACCGGCGGCGACATCGCCCACGAGCTCACCCGTGGGACCGCCCAGCAGGCCCATCGCGGCGTACTGCTCGAGACGCGCGCGCGAGTCGGCGATGTCGAGGTTGCGCATGGTGAGCTGACCGATGCGGTCCACGGGACCGAAGGCGGCATCGCCGACGCGCTCCATCGAGAGCTTCTCGGGCGAGTACGACATTCCGGATGCCACGGTGTCGAGGATCGTGTAGTCCTCACCGCGGCGCAGGCGCACGGTGACCGAACCGGTGATCGTCGAACCGACCCACTTCTGGATCGACTCGCGCAGCATGAGCGACTGCGGCTCGAGCCAGCGACCCTCGTACATGAGGCGACCGAGGCGGCGCCCCTGCTCGTGGTACGTGGCGAGGGTGTCTTCGTTCAGGATGCTGTTGACCAGGCGCTCGTAGGTCAGGAACAGCAGCGCCATGCCTGGAGCTTCGTAGATACCGCGCGACTTGGCCTCGATGATGCGGTTCTCGATCTGGTCGCTCATGCCCAGGCCGTGGCGGCCACCGATCGTGTTCGCCTCGCGCACGAGCTCGACGGGATCGGCGAAGCGCGTGCCGTTGATGGCGACCGGGCGACCGGCCTCGAACTCGACCGTGACGTCTTCGGTCTCGATCTCGACCGCGGGGTCCCAGAAGCGCACGCCCATGATGGGCTCGACGATCTCGAGCGAGACGTCGAGGTGCTCGAGGGTCTTGGCCTCGTGCGTGGCGCCCCAGATGTTGGCATCCGTCGAATAGGCCTTCTCGACGCTGTCGCGGTAGGGGAAGTCGTGAGCGACGAGCCACTCGCTCATCTCTTTGCGGCCGCCGAGCTCGGTGACGAAGTCGGCGTCGAGCCAGGGCTTGTAGATGCGCAGGGCGGGGTTGGCGAGAAGGCCGTAGCGGTAGAACCGCTCGATGTCGTTGCCCTTGTACGTGGAGCCGTCGCCCCAGATGTCGACGCCGTCTTCTTTCATCGCGCGCACGAGCAGCGTGCCCGTGACGGCGCGACCGAGCGGCGTGGTGTTGAAGTACGTGCGTCCGCCCGAGCGGATGTGGAACGCGCCGCACGCCAGGGCGACGAAGCCCTCTTCGACCAGTGCCGTCTTGCAGTCGACGAGACGCGAGACCTCGGCACCGTACTGCGTGGCGCGACCGGGGATCGAGGCGATGTCGTCCTCGTCGTACTGACCGAGGTCGCCGGTGTACGTGCAGGGGATGGCGCCCTTGTCGCGCATCCACGCGACGGCTACCGAGGTGTCAAGACCTCCCGAGAAGGCGATGCCGACGCGCTCGCCGACGGGAAGGGACTGCAAGACCTTGGACATGCCCTCGATTCTATTGGGGACGGATGCCACGCCCCGACTCGACCGCGAGGTGGTCGTGGCCGGCCTCGAGGACGATCTGCGAGGTCAGTCGACCTGCGGCATCGTCGCGCCGCGCGCTGCGCGCCGTGCGAGCTGCGCCACGTCGCCGTCGGTCAGATCTTGATGCATCACCGCGCGTCGCCAGAAGACCGCGCCCGTGATGTCGGCCATGGCGTCGGCGGGATCGGGATCGCCGCGTCGTGCGGCCCGCTCGTGCAGCGCTTCTCTCGTGGGTCCCAGGACTGCCACGACCGCGGCGGTGAGGGCGGTCGAGAAGTCGGCGTCGCGCACCCCGACCGAGACGAGGTCGGCGATGATGCGCGGGTCGTGCAGCCACCGGTCGACCGACGCCGCGAAGAGCGTCAGGTCGCTCTCGAGGTCGTCGGCGTCGAAAGCCAGGTCGGGGCGGAGGATGCGCGTGAGCTCTTCGACGACGGCCACCACCATCGCGGCCCGGTCGGGCCATCGGCGGTACAGGGCGCCTTTTCCCACGCCGGCGCGCCTCGCCACGCTCTCCATCGACAGCGCGTGATACCCGCGTTCGGTGAGCTCTGCCACGCAGGCGTCGCGGATCGCATCGGTGGTCGCCGCTCGGGGCCGCGCGGCTCCTCTGATCTTCACCGCCTGGTCCACGCGCCCACTCTAGCGACCGTTCGCATTAATGGAACGGTACCGTCTCGTTCTGCTACGGTGAATCCGTGACGACCTCCCGCGAGCACGGAGTGCGGTCCCGTACCGCCCGCGTCATCCTGACCTGCCTCGCCTTCCTCGCGATCGGCTACACGGTTCTGGCGCAACTGCTCGCGATCGTCCCGGTGCCGTGGACCATCTGGCTGCTCCAGACGGAGCTGACGCAGTACGTGGTGCTCGTCTTCGGGCTGCTGCGCGACACGCTCGGCATCTGGAACCTCGTCGTCGCGCTGGTCGGCCTCGTGTGCGCGGTCGTCCTCTGGCGGTCGCGGCCCGGCATCCGCCGCCTTCCGTTCTGGCTGACCGCCACCGCAACCGCGGGGACGCTCGGCGTGGTCGCGACCACAGCGCTGCTGGCCGTCTCGATCGGCTCGCTCGGGCTCGGGGTGAGCCCACTGCTGCCCGCGCTCCCGTTCACCGGGCTCGACAGCGGCCCGAGCCGCACCGTCACGCTCGGAACGGCGGGCAGCACCACCCTCCAGGCCGATCTCTACCTTCCGCCGGGCGCGGCACCACGGGCGGGGTGGCCCGTCGTGGTCTCGATACACGGAGGCGGGTTCTCGACCGGCACCCGGGGGCCGAACGCCTACACGGGCTACCTTCCCGAGCACGGCTACGCGGTGCTCGACGTCGACTACCGTCTCGCTTCGTCGACGTACCACCCGTGGGACACGCAGGTCGACGACATCGGCTGCTCACTCGCCTGGATCGCCGGCGACGGCCGCACACAGAATCTCGATCCCGATCGCATCGCGACGCTGGGGTTGTCGTCCGGCGGCAACCTCGCGGTCAACGCCGCGTACATGTCGGCAGACCACACCCTCGCGTCGAGCTGCTCCCCGCCGGGGACTGCGCTGCCCACCGTGCGTGCCGTGATCGCCGGGTACCCCGCGGTCGATCTCACCGGGATCGGGGATACCACCGCGATCGCTCGCCAGGTCGAGCAGTGGTACGTGGGAGGTCCTCCCGCGCAGTACCCCGACCGCTACCGCTTCACCGATTCGGCGACCCACGTCACGGCGGGATCCCCGCCCACCCTGATCTATCAGGGCACCGGTGACCATCTCGTGCTCGCCGACCGCACCCGGGTCTTCGCCGAACTGCTGACCGAGCGTGGCATCACGAACCGGTACGTCGAGTACCCGGGCCTGGAACACGGCACCGGCGACACCACGGGCACCTTGACCGCCTCGGCCGAGGCGAGTCGGCAGCTCGCGCTGGACTGGCTCCAGCGTCACGACGGCTGACCCGGCCGACGCACGAGAGCGCCGGTGGGCCGCCGGTGCCCGACGGCCTCAGCCGATCGTCACGCCGGAGATCTTCACCGCTGTCGCCGGGGCGCCGTCGGCGCCGCCGCCCGAGACCCCGGCCTGCGCGATCTTCGAGACGACCGCGAGGCCCTCGGGCGAGAGCGTGCCGAAGACGGTGTACTTCGCCGGCAGCGGCGAGTCCTTGTAGACGAGGAAGAACTGCGAACCGTTCGTGTTCGGGCCGGCGTTGGCCATGGCGACGGTTCCCGCCGGGTAGGTCTCGGTGCCGTCGAGCTCGTCGCCGAACCGGTAGCCCGGGCCGCCCATGCCGGTGCCCGTGGGGTCGCCGCACTGCAGTACGTAGATACCCGACGTGGTCAGGCGATGGCACGTCGTGTCGGTGAAGTAGTTCTGCTGGGCGAGCGACACGAAACTCTCGACGGTGCAGGGCGTGCGCTCGCCGGTGAGCGTCATCGGGATGTCGCCCGCCGAGGTCTGCAGCACCGCGCTCACCGACGCGGCCGGACGGGCGTCGGACGGCGGCGCCGTCGCGGGCGCGGCGGCCTGGCCCGACGCCGTGTACGCGCAGCCGGCGGTCGTGGGTGACGGGGTGCTCACCGAGGCTTCGGTCGCGGGCGCCGTCTGGGCGCTCGCGCAACCGGTGAGCAGGAGGAGGGCGGAGGCGGCGAGGGCCGCCGAGATCAGTCGGGTACGCACGCGACCAGGGTAAGGGTTCGAGCCGGACTTGCGCTGCGGGTCACGCCCGGACGATCTCGACACCCGCACGAGCGGCGGCGGCGAGGGTCGTGGCATCCGCCCGGTCGGTCGTGACGATCGCATCGAAGTCGGACAGCGACGCGATCCGGTACGAGCCGCTGCCGGGGAACTTGGACGTGTTCGCGACGAGGATCGACCGGTCGGCGACCTCGCGCATGCGCCGCTTGATGCTGGCCTCGTGCGTCAGGTCGGTCACGACCGCCCCCTCGGGCTTGATCCCGGTGCTGCTGATCACGGCGACGTCGGCGTGCACACGGGCCAGCGCCTCCTCGGTGAGCGGGCCGATGAGCGTCCGCGTCTTGGCGCCGATCATGCCGCCCAGCAGCACCAGTGTCACGACGTCGTCGTCGCGCAGGGCGTCGAGCACCGCGAGGCTGTTCGTGATGACCGTGACCGGTCGCCCGCGCAGGTGCCGCGCCAGTCGCAGCGTGGTGATGCCGATGTCGAGCAGCACCACCTGACCGTCGGCGATCGAGCCCGCCGCGGCGCGCGCGATGGCCTCTTTCTCGCGGGTGTCGTCGTCGAGCTCGCCGTCCGCGTCCGGCTCCCGGGTGCGGGCGACGGTCGCTCCGCCGTGCACACGGCGCAGCCGGGCGCCCAGCTCGAGACGTTCGAGATCGCGACGGATGGTCGTCCCGCTCACGTCGAGCAGGCGGGACAGCTCGTCGACGGTCACGCTCCCGACGGCCTCGAGCCGTTCGAGGATCGCCGCCTCGCGTTGATGGGTCAGCACAGCACTCCTTTTGAGGTCGATCACACTCTCTCGATGCTCATTTGCGCTCACATTAACGCCGATTGAACGGCTGCGGATGCTCATATGAAACCTCCCCGCGACGCTACGCCACAAATGAGCGGCCGAGTTAGCGTGACACCGTTCGTCCTCGCCACCGACGGGACGACGCACCCGAACCCCTTCCTCTCACAGGAGAACCCCGTGAAAAGTCCTCGCCTGATCGCCTCCCTCGCCGCCGTCGCGGCCGTCGGGCTCGCCCTGGCCGGTTGCAGCCAGAGCGGCTCGAACGGCTCGTCGTCCGACGGGTCCGACAAGACCCTCACCGTCTTCCTCAGTGCCGACACCAACATCCAGGACCTCTGGCAGAAGACGCTCATCCCCGCGTTCGAGAAGGACAACCCCGGCTACACGGTCAAGGTCGACTTCGACCTGCACGGCGCACACGACCAGCAGACCGTGGCCAAGCTCACCGCCGCGACGGTGCAGCACCAGGACCCCGGCTACGACCTCGTCGACGCGGGCTTCGTGACCCAGGTCGCGGCATCCGGTCTGCTCACCCCCGTGACCGCCGACCAGGTGCCCGCGCTCTCCGACGTACCCGCAGCTCTCGTGCAGGCCGGCGGCAACGGCGGCGTGCCCTACCGGGGATCGAGCGTCGTGCTCGCCTACGACACCAAGACGGTCGCCACCCCGCCGAAGACCCTCGCCGACCTGCTCGCGTGGATCGCGGCCAACCCCGGTCGCTTCACCTACTGCGCCCCCAGCACGGGCGGCAGCGGCGCCTCGTTCGTGACGACCGTGCTCGACCAGAGCATCTCGGCGGACGACCGCACCAAGCTCGCCACCGAGGCCGCCCCCGATCTGGAGAGCGAGTGGAGCACCGGGTTCGCCACGCTCGCCGGCCTGAACGCGTCGGTCTACCAGAAGGGCGTCTACCCCAACGGCAACAGCCAGGTGCTCGACCTGCTCTCGAGCGGGCAGATCTCGATGGCGCCCGTGTGGAGTGATCAGTTCGTGACCGGCGTGAAGAACGGCCAGATCCCCTCGAACATCGCCTACACCCAGATCTCGGACCCCTCGTTCACCGGCGGCGCCAGCTACCTCGGCATCCCCGCGGCGTCGCCGCGTCAGGCCGATGCCCAGAAGCTGCTCGCGTGGGTGCTCTCGCCCACGGCTCAGGCGCTCGTCGCCGACAGCATCTCGGGCTACCCCGTGATCTCGCTCGACAAGCTGCCGGCGTCGGTGCAGTCCACGTTCGCGAACGCCGACATCGCGAACCTGCGCCCCGGGTACTTTGCGGCCAACGCGGCCGACATGAACAAGGCGTGGGCCCAGAAGGTCCCCGGCAAGTGATGACCGCCGCCACCGCACAGCGGGTGGCGCGCCCCGCCGTCCGTCGAGCCCATCCGGCTCGGCGGGCGGCGACGGCCGGCTTCCTGCTCGCGCTTCCCCCGGTGCTCGTGATCGCCCTGTTCGTGGGCGTGCCGGTGATCACGGCGCTCGCGTTCAGCGTCGGGTTCACCGGTGGTCTCAACACGGTCATCGCCGCGGTGGGGCAGAACGTCCACCGCGGCGACGGCGCCATGCCCACGCTGGCCGCCTACGGCGACGTGTTCGGCGCCGACGACTTCTGGCAGAACCTCGGCCTGACACTCGGCGTCACCCTGGCCAGCACCGTGATCGTGCTCGTGCTCGCCGGCGGCATCGGCCTCTTCCTGCGCCTGCACGGCGGGTTCCTGGCGCGGCTGCTCTCGGCGGTCGCGATCGTGCCGCTGTTCATCCCCGTCGTCATCGCGTCGTGGGCGATCCTGACCTTCTACTCGGCCGACGGCTTCTTGACCAGCCTGTTCGCGGCGGTCGGCCTCGACGCGCCGGTGTGGGCGTACACCCCGGTCGCCGTGGTCATCGGCTCGGCGTGGACGTCGCTGCCCTTCGCCGTGCTCATGATCACGTCGGGTCTGCAGTCGATCCCGGATGCCATGATCGAGGCGGCCCGAGACGCCGGGGCCGGAACGGTCCGCATCGTGCGGACCGTCCTCGTGCCGATGAGCGCGGTGCCCATCGTCATCGCCGTGACGTTCACCGCGATAGGGGTGATCGGCTCCTACACGGTGCCGTACTTCACCGGCCCCAATGCCCCGACGATGCTCGGGGTGGCGCTGGCGAACTCGTTCACGTCGTACAACGAACCGCAGCAGTCGATCGTCATGGCCTTCGTCGTCTTCGCCGCGGCATCCGGAATCGGCGCCCTGTACGTGTGGGCAAACTTCCGCACCGCCCGTCGTGAGGGGAAGGTCTGATGCCCCGCGTGCTCGCCGCGGCCCTGCGCACCTCGGCCGCCGTGCTGTTCGCCGTCGTCCTGCTGGTCTTCGTGCTCGGGCCGCTCGTCTGGCTCGGCGCCCACGCCTTCGCCGACACGTGGACGTATCCGCACCTGCTGCCGGACTCATGGACGCTGCGCTGGTGGTCGACCGTGCTGACCGACCCGCAGCTCGCGTCGTCGATCCAGAGCTCCCTCGCCATCACCCCGATCGTGGTCGTGGTCGCGGCGGTGATCTGCCTGCCGGCGGCGTACGCGTTCGCGCGGTTCGAGTTCCCCGGGCGGCGGCTGTTCCTGATCGGCCTGTTCGCCACGAACGCCTTTCCGAAGATGGGCCTGTTCGCCACGCTCGCCTCGCTGTACTACGCCCTCGGGCTGATGAACACGGTCGCGGGGGTGGTGGTCGTGCAGCTGCTCGGCACCATCGTCTTCATGACGTGGATCCCCGCCGCAGCGTTCGCGTCGGTGCCCCGGTCGCTCGAAGAGGCGGCGCGCGACGCGGGCGCCTCGCGGGTGCGCGTCTTCCTGACCGTCACGCTGCGGATGGCTCTGCCCGGCATCCTCGTGGGCTGTGTGATGGCCTTCCTCGCCGCCTTCGACGAGGCCCAGGGCACCTATCTCGTCGGTGCCCCCGACATCGTGACGATGCCGACCGAGATGTACTCCCTCGTCCTCAACTTCCCCAAGCAGGTCGCCGCCGTGTTCTCGATCCTGCTCGCCATCCCCTCGGTGGTGCTGCTGCTCGCCGTGCGCAAGCACGTGATGGGCGGTCAGCTGGCCGAAGGATTCCAGCTCAAATGAAGGAGCATGCTGTGACCATCGCGGTCGATCCGACCTCTGTCGCCCCCGCGGGCGCCTCCGACCCCTCCGAGGGGCTGCGTCTCACCTCGCTGCGCAAGACCCTGGGCGGGCGGACCATCATCGACGACCTCGATCTCACGGTGCAGCGGGGCGAGCTCGTGTCGTTGCTCGGGCCGTCGGGATGCGGCAAGACGACGACCTTGCGCATGATCGCCGGCTTCCTCGCCCCCGACGCGGGCGGCATCGAGATGGCGGGCCGCGACGTGACCCGGCTCGGGCCCGACAAGAGACCGAGCGCGATGGTGTTCCAGAACTACGCGCTGTGGCCGCACATGACCGTGGCCAAGAACGTGGCCTATCCGCTGCGGCTGCGCCGCCTCGCGCGCGCCGAGATCGCCGAGCGCGTCGACGCCGTGCTGCAGCTGGTGAACCTGCTGCATCACCGCGACTCGCGCCCGCCGCGCATCTCGGGCGGTGAGCAGCAGCGCGTCGCCCTGGCTCGTGCGCTCGTGCAGGAGCCCGAGGTGCTGCTGCTCGACGAGCCGCTCAGCAACCTCGACGCGAAACTGCGAGTCAAGGTGCGCGAAGAGATCCGCGACCTGCAGCAGAGGCTCGGCATCACCACGGTCGTCGTGACGCACGACCAGGAAGAGGCCCTGTCGATCTCGGATCGCGTGGCCGTGATGAACGCGGGTCGCGTCGAGCAGTTCAGCGCGCCCGGAGAGCTGTACCAGCGGCCCGTGACCGAGTTCGTCGCCACCTTCATCGGATCGCTCAACCGGATCGAGGGCGAGTTCGACGGCGTCGGCATCGTCGAGGGGTCCGCCGTCGTGGGAGTGCGGCCCGAAGACGTCGTCTTCACACTCGACGCCCGGCCCGGCGCGCGGCCGGCGCGCGTCGAGCGCGTCGTGCCGCACGGCCACTTCCACCGGGTGCGGCTGCGCCGCGACGACGCGACCCTCGACGCCTTCGTGCCGGGGGTGCCGCCCCAGGTCGGAGCGGGCGGGTACGCGTCGATCGCCTCGGCGCTCGTGTACCGCGACGGTCGTCTCGTCGAGCGCCGGGCGGGGGTGTCGGCGTGACGCGTCCCGCCGGGCCCCGCGCCTGCGCGCACCGCGGAGACTCGTGGACCCTGCGCGAGAACACCCTTCCGGCGGTGCGGTCGGCCCTCGCCAAGGGCGCGGCCGTCGTCGAGATCGACGTGCGGCTCACCGCCGACGGCGACGTGGTCGTGCTGCACGACCCCACCCTCGCCCGGCTGTGGGGAGACCGGCGCGAGATCGAGACGGTGCGCACCGCCGAGTTGGAGGCCTTCGGCGACGCCGACCACCGCCCGCCCCTCCTCGCCGAGGTGCTGCCGCTGTTCGTCGACGCCGACAGCCGCCTGGTGATCGACATGGATGCCGTGCGCCCGGCCGCCGCGGCCCATGCGGTCGTCGCGGCCTCGGGCGTCGTCGTCGACTGGTGCGGCGACCTCGCGGCCATGCGGCTGTTGCGTGAGAGGGACGCCGACGCGCGTATCTGGCTTCCGTGGGCCCACGAGCAGTCCCCGGTGGCACTCGACCTGGAGGAGTTGTCGCCGGTTCTCATCAACGCGCCGTTTCCCCTCGTCGACCGCCGGTTCGTGGAAGCCGTTCATGACCTGGGCCTGCCGGTGACCGCATGGACGATCGACGACGAGAGCGACCTCGCCCGGGCGATCGAGCTCGGAATCGACACGATCACCACCAACCGCCTCGATCGACTGCAGGCGATGATCGCTGCGCGATCGGCATCCGCAACGAAGGAGCTCAGCCGATGACCCCGTCAGATCTCTCGGCGGCCCACGAACTGGCCCTGGAGCTGGCGCGATGGGCGATCGACCAGACGCGTGCGTACCGGGTGACGGCGGTGCACGCCAAAGCGCATCCGGCCGACCTCGTCACCGAGCTCGATCGCGCGATCGAAAGGAGGGTGCGCGAGGTCGTGCTGGGCCGCTTCCCCGACCATGCGTTCGTCGGGGAGGAGTACGGGGGCAGTGCGAGAACCGGTGTACCGACCTGGTACCTGGATCCCGTCGATGGAACCACCAATCTCGCCAACGGCGTTCCCTGGACCGCCTTCTCGCTCGCGCTCGCCGTCGACGATCAGCCGCTCGTCGGCGTCGTGGCAGAGCCGTGGCAGAACGCGGTGTTCGATGCGGTCGCCGGGCAGGGCGCTCGACGCGATGGCATGCCGCTGCTCCTGCCGGAGCGGGCGGGACTGCGCGGGGGAGTGGTCGGCACCGAGCTGGCGGGCCACGAGCCCTGGCCCGGGATGGACGCCCTCGCGCTCTCGCTCACCGCGGCATTCTGCACGCTCCGCGTCATGGGCTCGGGAACCTTGACGCTCCTCGGGCCGGCCGCCGGCCGCGGATGCGCCGCCCTGGTGCACCGTTTCAGCCCGATCGATCACCTCGCCGCGGTGCTCATCGCTCACGAGGCCGGAGCCGAGGTGCGCGACGAGGATGGTCGTCGATCGCTCTTCCCCCGCCACGGCGGTGTGCTCGTGGCATCCGGGCTCGTGGCCGAAGAGATGTCGGCGTTGTGGTCACGGGCTCTGGCTCTGCCGCGCGCTCACCGTCCAGGCTGATCGTGTCGACCTTCCCGGTCGGACGCTTCTCACCGGCGGCCGGCGGCATGAGGTCCACGGACGTCTGCCCCGACGTCGGAGAGGAGCGGTCTCCGGATGCCGCGTGCCCGACCGATCGCGACGACACCGAAGGCGAGAGCGATGATGGCCACGGCGATGACCACGATGTAGACCGCGACGCTGCCCCATCCCCCGGTACTCGGATCGAGGAACGGGTAGGGGTACCAGAAGGGCGCGCCCGTCGTCGGGTTGGTGATGAGCGGCGCGCGCAGCAGCGTGTACACGATCCAGGCGATCGGGAAGATCGCTGCCGCGAATGCCGCCGACCAGGGCAGGCGCCTGCGGCCGGGTCCGAGGAGCACGTCCAAGAGCAGGAAGAGCGGGCCCCACACGTGCATGATCTCGTTCGACCAGGCGACCGTCTCGGGCTGCAGGGGGATGCCGCGTAGCAGCAGGTTGTAGACGATGCCGGTGACGATCATGTAGGTCGACACGAACGCGAGGGCCGTCGCCAGGGCGGGCGAATCGACCTCGACACGACGGCCGCGCGCGAAGAAACGGGCGCCGAGCCACGCGATCACGATCGCGGACGAGACGTTGGAGAGGATCGTGAAGAAGCTGAAGAAGTTGGCGACCACCGTCGCGACATCGCGGCCGCGCGCAACGGCCTCGGCCGTCGACGATGCGAACTGTGCTCCCACCGCGACGAGGATGAGTACGGCGACGGTCACGCGCGCCGCGTTCCACCCGGTCGCCCATCCGCGCGATCTCTGCATCGCCCCAGGCTAATCAGAGCCCGGATGCCGCGGGGAGGGGTTGCGACGGCCGTCGCGTCTCGGCTCTCGCGGTCCCGCCCCCCATCCTCTGGGGCGTCCGGCCGCACGCCGGCTGCATTGTTCGGGTCGCGAAATGCGCCTTTTATTTAGTACGCTCGTGCTAACAATGCAAAGATGCCGGAAAGGCGCTCATGATTCTGGTGGCAATCCTCGTCTGCGAGGTGGCTTTCTGGATTGCGATCCTCGCGGGCCTGACCGCTCGATACGTCCTCCGCCGCCCCAGGCTCGGAGGAGCCCTGCTGATCGCCGCTCCGATCATCGACGTGGTCCTGCTGGTGCTCGTGACGGTCGATCTTCTCCGGGGAGGAACCGCTTCCTGGCACCACGGCCTGGCCGGTCTCTACATCGGGATATCCATTGCGTACGGACACCGCATGATCGGGTGGATGGATGCCAGATTCGCCGCGCGCTTTCGTGGGGTGCCGCGGCCGGCACCGCTGTCGGGCGCGGCGTACGCGGTCGCCTGCTGGAAAGACGTGGCCCGTACGCTCCTCGCCGTCGTGATCACGGCCGCCATCCTCGGGGGGCTCATCGTCGTGGTCGCCGATCCCGCCCGCACGGCCGAGTTGCTCGGCATCTTCCCCGTCCTCGGAGTCATCGTCGTCGTCGACCTGCTCTGGGCGATCAGTTACTCCCTCTGGCCGAAACGTGCCCGCTCGGCGGAGGCAAGATGAACTATGCCCCGCCTCATCGACCATGACGCCCGCAACGACGAGATCGCGGCGGCCGCGTTCCGGGTTCTGGAACGCGAGGGCCTGACCGGACTCTCGGTGAGGAAAGTCGCAGATGAAGCCGGGATCGCCACCGCATCCCTGCGACGCGCGTTCGCGACGCAAGATGCTCTGCGCCAGTTCTGCTTCGAACGGATACGCCACGCCGTCACGACCCGGCTGAGCGCTGTGACGGGCACCGCCCGAGAGCGCGCTCTGCAGGCGATGAAGGAGCTCCTCCCTCTCGACGACGTACGGCGGACCGAACTCGTCGTGCAGGTGCAGCTGAGCCGGCTGGCCGAGACGGACGAAACCATGCGGGGACATGCGAGAGACCTCCATGACGGTGTCGGTCGCGTGTGCGCGGCGGCGCTGGAAGGCATGTCGGAGGCGGGCCTGCTGGCAACCGACGTCGATCTGGATCTCGAGACGGCTCGGCTCCACGCGCTCCTCGACGGGCTCGCGCTTCACCTGTCGTGGAACGCTTCCCGCGACCCTGGCGACGACGCCGAGAGGGTGCTCGCGCGACATTTCGACAGCCTGGCCGGGTGAAGGCGCGCGGATGCTTTGCGCAAAACGCACGGCTGATGACGAACTCCTGACCGACTACCGGCGGTTCGCGTCCGTGTGACCCCTTCTTGTCGGTGGCTGTGCCTGCGGAGGCCGCGCGATCCGCATCCACGGTGGGACTTTCCTCGTCTTGATGCATGCCCCGGTGCTCGCACCGGCTCCGCGCGCGCGTCGATCGCGTGGCGCGACATCACGCGCACCTCGGGTCCGCAGCTTTCGCGCGGGGCGTGTCGCACCCGCTCGATAGGATGGGGTGTACCGCCGGAATCAGACGCGAGGAGCGCACATGCCCGGAATCGTGATCGTCGGCGTCCAGTGGGGCGACGAAGGTAAGGGCAAGGCCACCGATCTGCTCGGTGAACGAACCGACTGGGTGGTGAAGTTCAACGGCGGCAACAACGCCGGGCACACCGTCGTCATCGGTAACGAGAAGTACGCGCTGCACCTGCTGCCCAGCGGCATCCTGTCTCCGGGGGTCACCCCCGTGATCGGCAACGGGGTCGTCGTCGACCTCGAGGTGCTCTTCAACGAGCTCGAGGCCCTCAACGCGCGCGGCCTCGACACGAGCCGCCTCAAGATCAGCGCCAACGCGCACATCATCACGCAGTACCACCGCACCCTCGACAAGGTCACCGAACGCTTCCTCGGCAAGCGCATGATCGGCACCACCGGTCGTGGAATCGGTCCGGCCTACGCCGACAAGATCAACCGCGTCGGCATCCGCGTGCAGGATCTCTTCGACGAGAACATCCTGCGGCAGAAGGTCGAAGGGGCGCTCGACCAGAAGAACCACCTGCTGGTGAAGATCTTCAACCGTCGTTCGATCACGGCCGACGAGATCGTCGAAGACCTGCTGGCGTACGCCGAGCGCGTGCGTCCCATGGTCGCCGACACGTCACTGCTGCTCAACGACGCGCTCGAAGCGGGCGACGTCGTCGTCTTCGAGGGCGGGCAGGCGACCATGCTCGACGTCGACCACGGCACCTACCCCTTCGTCACCTCGTCCTCTGCGACGGCCGGCGGGGCATCGACGGGTTCCGGAGTGGGCCCCAACCGGCTCGACCGGATCGTCGGCATCGTCAAGGCGTACACGACGCGCGTCGGCTCGGGTCCGTTCCCGACCGAGCTGTTCGACGAGAGCGGCGACTGGCTGCGCTCACGGGGCTTCGAGTTCGGCACGACCACGGGTCGCCCCCGCCGGGTCGGCTGGTACGACGCTCCCATCACGCGGTACGCGACGCGCATCAACGGCATCACCGACCTCGTGCTGACCAAGCTCGACATCCTCGGCGGTCTCGAGCAGATCCCGGTGTGCGTCGCCTACGACGTCGATGGCGAGCGGTTCGACGACCTGCCGGTGAACCAGACCGACTTCCATCACGCGAAGCCGATCCTCGAGTACTACCCCGGATGGAGCGAAGACATCTCCACGGCCCGCACGTTCGACGACCTGCCGCAGAACGCGCAGGACTACGTGCTGGCGCTCGAGAAGATGAGCGGCACGCGCATCTCCGTCATCGGCGTGGGCCCGGCGCGCGACCAGGTGATCGTGCGTCACGACCTGATCGACTGATGCGTTTCTGGGTCGGCGCCTACGCCCCCGACACCGGGTCGGCGGAGGGCATCGGCATCCTGCAGGCGGGGGAGCGCGACGCGCTCGGTGCCGGTGGCCCCCTCGGCATGGTCGCGACCGCGGCCGAGGTACCCGGGTCGCCGTCGTGGGTGGCCGCCCACCCCTCCAACGACGACATCGTGTACGCCGCCGTCGAGTTCGACGGTACTGTCCAGGCATTCCGCCGTACGAGCGATACGCGGTTGACGCCCCTCGGCCCGCCCGTCGAGGCCGGCGGTGCGGTCTGCCACGTCGCAGTCTCGCCCGACGCGTCGTTCTTGATCGCGAGCTGCTGGGGCGACGGACGCATCGTCCGCATGGCGCTGGACGCGCAGGGCCGACCGTCGCGCCCGGTGATCTGCGCCGAAGCTGGCGATCCCCACGGATCCTCGTCCGAGCAGGGCAGCATCTCCACCGGTGCCCGGGTGTCGGGCGCCGTCGTCCCCGACCTCGCGGCGGCCGCTCGCGCGCTCCGAGAGGCCGCGGGCGACGAGTACTCCCACCTCGTCCCGGACTACGACGACGTCCCCCTCACCGACGCGGAGTCCGAAGAGGCCGCCGCCGGGGCACGCGTCTCGCGAGCCCACCAGGCGGTGTTCCTTCCCGGAGGTCTCATCGCGACGACCGACATGGGTTTCGACCTCGTGCGGTTCTGGCGCCAGGTCGACGACGGCCTGCGTCTCGTGCAAGAGGTCGTCCTCCCCAAGGGCAGCGGTCCGCGGCACGGGCTCTGGCATCCTTCGGGTCATCTGTACGTCGTGACCGAGCTCAGCTGCGAGGTCTTCGTCCTGGGGGCCGACCGCGCCGGGCGCTGGCACGTGCTCTCGGGCCAGCCGCTTCTCGGCACCCTCGACACCGACACGGCCGCCGAGCTCTCGGCCAGCCGTGACGGGGCCACGATCTACGCCGGGGTCCGCGGCAGCGACACGGTGGGTGTGCTGTCGGTCCGCGGTCACGGTGAGGAGCTGCAGCTGCTCGCGCTCGCCGAGACGGGGACGCACTGGCCCCGACATCACGTGGTCGTCGACGACACGCTGCTCGTGGCGGGCCAGCTCGCGGACGAGATCGTGTCGCTGCCGCTCGACACCCGCACCGGTATCCCGGGCCGGGTTCGACACCGCACCCCATCGCCGTCGCCGACGCGCCTGCTGCCGATGCGCTGAGCGGGTGCGTGCGGGCCGCGCGCGGATGCGTCCCGCGCGCGAATGCGCCCCGCGCTCGTCTGCGCGGGGTTCGGCGTTCACGAGCGCGGCGTCTCGGCGTGGGGCGTCACGCGGCGAGGGTCCACCGGCGGTGCCCAGCACGCGCATCGAGCACGCATAAACGCGATCCGCGCCCGGAAACGCGAGGACAGCGTGTTTCTGCGCGCGGGGAGCGTTTCTGCGTGGGGGAGCGGTACCGCTGCGCGG
Organism: Microbacterium sp. SORGH_AS_0454; assembly: GCF_031453395.1. Lineage (NCBI taxonomy): Bacteria > Bacillati > Actinomycetota > Actinomycetes > Micrococcales > Microbacteriaceae > Microbacterium > Microbacterium sp. SORGH_AS_0454. The sequence continues at coordinate 1,422,922 of NZ_JAVIYS010000001.1, forward strand.
CACGGCCCGGCATCCGGGGCTCGGCGAGGATCCGCCGGCGGTGCCCATCACGCGCGTCGAGCACGCATAAACGCGATCCGCGCTCGGAAACGCGAGCACGGCGTGTTTCTGCGCGCGAAGAGCGTTTATGCGTGGGGGAGCGATACCGCTGGGCGGCACGGTCCGGCATCCAGGCCGCGCCGGGTGTCGGGCTTACGAACGCGCATAAACGCGATCAGCGCCCGGAAACGCGAGGGCAGCGTGTTTTTGCGCGCGGAGAGCGTTTCTGCGTGGCGGCGGCGCCGCGCCGCTCTACTTCTTGGCATCCTGTCGCGGGATGACGATCTGCTTGACGATCAGCAGGACCGAGGCGGTCACGGGGATCGCCACGAGCGCTCCGAGCAAGCCGAGCAGCGTGCCACCGACGAGGGCGCCGATCACGACGAGGGCACCCGGGATCGAGATCGTGCGGTTCATCACCCGGGGCGTGAGGAGATATGCCTCGATCTGCATGTACACCAGATAGACGATGGCGAAGATGAGTCCGGAGGTCGGACTGACGATGAGTGTGAAGACCGTCGCGGTCGCCCAGAACAGCACCGAGCCCACCAGCGGGATGAGCGTGATGCCGAACGCGAGCGCGGCGAGCAGCGCTGCGAATGGCTGGCCGAGGATCGTCAGGACGATGAAGGCGAAGACCGCGTTGCACAACGCCAGCACGACCATGCCGGCGAGGTAGCCACCGACCGAGTCGGTGATCTGACCCGTCATGTCGGCGACCGTCTCGCGGCTGCGGGCGGGGGTCAGGCGCACGAGCGAGTTCTTCATCTTCGGCAGGGATGCCAAGAAGTACAGGCTCAAGACGAGAACGATGATCGCGCCCGAGATGAAGGTGCCGATGCTCACACCGACCTGCAGGAGGCCACCGCCGATCGCGGCGATGTTGGCGGGGTTCGTGGCGAAGCCCTGCACCTCCTTGAGGACGTCACCCAGGCTGTCGCCGAAGTTGTTCTCGACCCATCGCACGGCGTCGCTGTCGATGAGGTCGTTCACGAAGGTCGGGATGTCGCCGACGAACTGCTCGATCTGGCGCACCACCGGCGGGATGAGCAACCACAGGGCGCCGGCGAGGATGACGGCGAGTCCGCCGAACACGATCACGATCGACCACGCGCGTGCGAGCCCGCGGCGCACGAGGAAGCGCACGAGCGGGTCGAGGGCCAGGGCCACGAACAGGGCGATCGCGATGTAGACGAGGACCGTCGAGAGGTTCGACAGGGCGAGTCCGAGCAGGATCGCCGTCAAGCCGCCGAGGGTCAGGAAGAACCCGGCGGCGTAGGGGCGTGAGAGTGCGGACCAGACCGGCTTGTCGCGCGAGGTCGCGGCCCCGGCGTCTGCGCCTTCGGCGGTGGGGTCGGGGCGCGTGGATCGGCTCATGCTCACACTGTAGGACTCCCTGAGAGTCGTCCTCGGGCGCCTGCGTCGACCGGTAGGGTCGGAGCGATTGAGGAGGACACATGACCGAGGCCGATCCTTCGACGATTCTGCAGGGGCTCCGCGGCAGTATCGACAACATCGACGCCGCCCTGATCTTCCTGTTGGCGGAGCGCTTCCGCTGCACCAAGCAGGTCGGCGTCCTCAAGGCGAAGCACGGGATGCCGGCATCCGACCCCTCTCGCGAAGAGCAGCAGATCGCGCGGCTCATGCAATTGGCCGAGCAGGCCGACCTCGATCCCGCGTTCGCGGAGAAGTGGTTCAACTTCGTCGTTGCCGAGGTCATCCGTCACCACCGGTCGGCCGCTGCGCAGCCGGACGCCGACTGACGCGTTCCTCCCTCGCCGCGGAGGCGCGCAAGGGTCGGCGACACGCCCGGGCCGGCATCGCGGCGTCGGCCGTCGTGGGTGTCATCAGCGTCTCCCCCACACGCGCACGCGTGCCACAGGGCAACCGAGACCGCAAGCTCACGGGCGATTTGCCAGGGATTCCATCACCGTGAAACGTTGGTGGAGGTCCGATTCCGGACCGCCCACCAGACCAGTCCGCGGTCGCCGGTGACGACTCGGGGGAGTCGGCCCGGCGAGCGTACGGTCGGCGGCCTGAGCGTCGGATCCGATATCCGACGCTGACGTGCTCCACCCCCGGAGAGCGCCGACGGCTGCCACCCGGGCGTGACCGCTGCGGCCACCCGAGGCCGCTGAGGTGCACACAGTGACCCATCCGCCTGCCTCCGCGGCGCCCGCTCTCGCCGCCAAGAACCTCTTCAAGGTCTTCGGACGCGCCCCTCAGGCCGCCGTCGACAAGCTCCGCTCCGGCGCCCGTCGCGAAGATGTGGCCGATGACGGGACCGCCGCCGTCATCGACGCCAGCTTCGAGGTGCTCCCCGGCGAGATCTTCGTCATCATGGGTCTCTCCGGCTCCGGTAAGTCCACGATCATCCGCATGCTGAACGGCCTGCACGAGGCCACCGCCGGCACCGTCGAGGTGAAGGGCGACGCCCTCACCGGCGTCGGCGCCTCGCGCCTGCGTTCGCTTCGACGCGACCGCCTCGCGATGGTCTTCCAACACTTCGCACTCCTGCCGCACCGGACGGTCGCGGCGAATGTCGCGTACCCCCTCGAGCTCCGGGGCGTGGGCAAGGCCGAGCGCCTCGCGAAGGCGAACGAGATCCTCGCGCTCGTCGGCCTCGAGGGCTGGGGCGACAAGCTGCCCTCCGCTCTGTCCGGCGGGATGCAGCAGCGCGTCGGCATCGCCCGCGCTCTCGCCGCCGACACCGACATCCTGCTGATGGACGAGGCGTTCAGCGCCTTGGATCCCCTCATCCGCCGCGAGATGCAGGAGCAGCTGCTCGAGCTGCAGCGGACGCTGAACAAGACCATCGTCTTCATCACCCACGACCTCAACGAGGCGATGTTCCTCGGTGACCGTATCGCCGTCATGCGCGACGGGCGCATCGTCCAGATCGGCACGCCCGAGGACATCCTCACCGACCCGGCGAACGACTACGTCGAGCAGTTCGTGCAGGACGTCGACCGCGCTCGCGTGCTTACCGCCGGCAACGTCATGGAGCGGCCGCGCCCCCGTGTCGACGCCTCCGCGGGCCCTCGCACAGCGCTTCGGCAGATGCGCGACGCCTACATGTCTGCCGTCTACGTCACCGATCGCGATCGCAGGCCGCTCGGCATCATCACCGACCGGGACGCCATCAAGCTCGTGCGTGCCGGCGAGAACTCGCTGCTCGGCAAGCTCAAGCCGCTGCCGCAGAGCGTCGGCGTCGACGACGTGCTGATGAACCTGTTCGTGCCGTCGGTCGAATCGCCCCTTCCCCTGGCCGTCCTCGACGCCGACGGTCGCCTCGCGGGAGTCATCCCGCGCGTGACGCTGCTCGCCGCTCTCGGCCCCGGTCCCACCGCCACCGAGGAGATCACCGTGCTGCCCCAGCCCCTTCCCTCCGCCGAGATCGACGCGGCGCTCGACGGGACCCCCGTCGATGCCGGGGTCCCGGCATCCGAGACCGAGGAGGTGCGCTGATGGATGGATTCCGCATTCCGGTCGGCTCCTGGGTGGATGCCGGTGTGGACTGGGTCCGCGACAACCTCTCGGGCCTGTTCGACGTCGTCGCCCTCATCGTGCGCTTCCTCGTCGGCGGGCTCAGCGACGTGCTGCTCGCCGCTCCCATCGTCGTGGTCATCATCGTCGCGGCGGCTCTCGCGTGGCTCCTGCGCTCGTGGAAGCTCGCTCTCGGGACCGTGATCGGCTTCGCCCTGATCCTCGCGATGGGCCAGTGGGTCACGGCGATGCAGACGCTGGCGCTCGTTCTCGTGGCCACCATCGTGGCCGTGGCGATCTCGGTGCCGTTGGGGATCTGGTCGGCACGCAACGCCACCGTCCGCGCGGTGCTCAAGCCGATCCTCGACTTCATGCAGACGATGCCCGCCTTCGTCTACCTGATCCCGGCGATCACGTTCTTCAGCATCGGTGTCGTACCCGGCGTGGTCTCCACCGTCATCTTCGCTCTGCCCCCGGGTGTGCGTCTGACCGAGCTCGGCATCCGCGGGGTCGACTCCGAGACCGTCGAGGCGGGACACGCGTTCGGGGCCACCCCCGGGCAGATCCTCCGCGGCATCCAGCTCCCGCTCGCGATGCCCACGATCATGGCGGGCGTCAACCAGGTCATCATGCTCGCGCTGTCGATGGCGGTCGTGGCCGGCATCGTCGGGGCCGACGGCCTGGGTAAAGAGGTCGTGCAGTCGATCTCGACGGTCAACCTGCCCAAGGGCGTCGAGGCGGGCCTGAGCGTCGTCGTCCTCGCCGTGTACCTCGACCGGCTCACCGCGGCCCTCGGCAACCGGGCCGACAACCGCGGTTCGCTGCTCGGCGTGCTGGCTCGGCGCCGGGCCGCGCGTTCCGCCGCAGCCGTCACCGCCGGAGCCACTGCGGCGTCGCACGTCGACACCACCTCGGCGGATGCCGCGAGCGAGGCCGAGCGCGAGAAGGCCTCGCCGCGTCGCGCGCCGGTGTCGTCGGGGCGCTGAGTCCCGGCATCCCTCCCTCGTTCTCCGGAGCGAGGGGTCGATTTCGGTCGCACAGGCGAGCTCTCGGCGACATAGAACGACCCCTCACCCGGGGAAGCACCCACGGAATCACATACGAAACGGAAGAGAACACAGCAATGAACAAGCGACACCTGACCTCTGCTCTCGCCCTCGGCGCCGCGGGCGCCCTGCTTCTCGGCGGCTGCGCCAGCGGGAACATGGCCGAAGGCGGCTCGGGCGACGGCGGCGAGAAGGGCACGATCACGCTCGGCTTCCTGCCCTCGTGGACAGACGGCCTCAGCACGGCGTACCTGCTGGAAGACCAGCTCGGCAAGCTCGGCTACAAGGTCGAGATGCAGACCCTCACCGAGGCGGGCCCGCTCTACACCGGTCTCGCCCAGGGCGACGTCGACATCTACCCGTCGGCCTGGCCCGAGCTCACGCACAAGTCGTACATGGACCGCTATGGCGACAAGATCGAGGACCTCGGCGCGTACTACGACAACGCCAAGCTCACGATCGCGGTGCCGAGCTACGTCGACATCGACTCGATCGACCAGCTCAAGGGCAACGCCGCGCGCTTCGACGGCCGCATCTACGGCATCGAGCCGGGTGCCGGCCTTACCACCCAGACGCAGGAGACCATGCTTCCCGGCTACGGTCTCGACGGCGAGTTCGAGCTGGTGACTTCCTCCACCGCGGCGATGCTCACCGAGCTCGACAACGCGATCGCGGCGAAGAAGGACATCGCCGTGACGCTGTGGCGCCCGTTCTGGGCCAACGACGCCTACGACGTGAAGGACCTGGCCGACCCGCAGGGCCTGATGGGCGATCCCGAGGCGCTGCACTTCCTCGGCACCTCGGGCTTCAAGCAGAAGTACCCGGATGCCGCCGAGCTCATCGCCGGTATCCGGCTGGATGACGAGCAGTACGGCTCGCTCGAAGACCTCGTGGTCAACGAGTACGGCGAGGGCCGCGAGGCCGAGGCCGTGGACGCCTGGCTCGAGAAGAACCCCTCGGCGTTCTCGACGCAGCGCGACTGACCTCTCGCTCCACGACGCCCCCTTCGCCCTCGAGGTGAAGGGGGCGTCGTCGTGGGGCACGGGCAGGCGGTGCCGCGAGCCCGTGAGGAGTCGTCGGGGAGGCCCGTTGGCCGGGGGTTCACCCGATCGCGTGAGCCCTCGTGAAACGCGTGATGAAGCCGGGGTGGTCGGCGGGCATCGCCAGCACCGAATCGGGCGTGCGTCCAGCGAGCTGGGGAAAGCCGGAATCGGCGACGAGGTCGTCGTCGAGCACGTCGAGCTCGGCGCTGACGAGCGGCCAGGGTTCGTGCGCGTTCGCGGCCCAGATCGTGCGGCCGAGGTGTCGCTCGTGGAAGCCCCAGCGGGCGGTGAGGAAACGCGACAAGGGGGTGTCGACCGTGTCCGTGCCGAGGGTCGCCCGCACCCGGGTCGCCGGATGCCGCGCCCCGTGGCGCCGAGACCGGAACTCGATGCGCGAGCCCTCGGTGCGCACCCCCGTCCGGGCCCAGCGGTACGGCAGGCCGAACAGGGCGCGCGCGGCGAGGACGGGAGCGAGGTGCTCGGCCTCGAGTGTGCGGAACACGACCCCGCGGCGGCCGTGATCGTCGACGGCGTAGGTGCGGACGTTGATCTCGGTGAAGGTCCCGAGAAGCGGCACCGGCGGCAGCGGGAGGAACCGGAACTCGCTCAGCACGAACGGCACGAGACCCACCCACGCGGAACCGTCGTGCACGTCGGGGCGGGTACCCGGCGGCAGGAGCGGGGCGACCTCGGCCGGATCGACGCGCCAGTGCACGAACACGGCGCGGTTCCAGCGCTGCGCGATGACGGCGCGTCCGGGCAGGTCGGGGGAGTGGCGCTCGGTGATCACCGGGTCATTCTGGCCCTGCCGCCCCGGCGCGGAGGGACACTGGACAGATGGCCCCGTCATCTGGTGCAGATCCTCGGCTCGTGGCATCCATCCGCGAGCTGCTCGCGGCGCGCGACGCCGGCAAGACGATCTGCCCGTCCGAGGCCGCTCGCGCGGTCGGCGGCGACGACTGGCGCGACCTCATGCAGCCCGCACGCGATGCGGCGCGTGAGTTGGTGGGGCTCGGCGAGGTCGAGGTGACGCAGCGGGGTGAGGTCGTCGACGTGACCACGGCCCGGGGTCCGGTGCGGATCCGTCGCGCGCGCTGAGGCGTGCGCTGCGGCTTTCGTGGAATCGGAGATTCGCATTGAAATCGGATGCTAGGGGCGTCGGCATCCGATTCTGCTGCGGTTCTCCGATTTCGGGGCGCCGTCGGTCGGGGCAGGTGCTCGCTGAGCGCGCGGGTGTCGCAGATCGCGGCGCTTTCGTGAGGCGGTGAGGTCTCCGCGGGCGGGCCGACCGTCGTGGAATCGGAGATTGTCGCCGGAATCGGATGCCAGGGGTCTCGGCATCCGATTCTGCTGCGGTTCTCCGATTTCGGGGCGCATCAGCCCCCGGACGCGAGCGCGGTCAGGCGGCCGAGCCGGGCGCGGTCTCGGCCGGGGGCGCGGATGCCGGGGGCGCGGTCGCTGTTCGCGGGAGTTCGAGGGCCACCTTCTTCTCGAGCACGTCGACGGCCTCGTCGGACAGCAGGATCAGTCCGTCGAGCTCTTCGCGGACGCGCTTGTAGGCGAGCTGGCGTTCGTTCGGGGTGGCGGCCTGGTCGGTCGCGACGGTGAGCAACTGCTTCGCGGTGTCGAGGCGTTTGCGTTCGTCGGGGGTGAAGGCCGCGTCCTTCACGCGGCGCGCGTCGCGCTCGGCCACCTCGAACGCGACCTCGTAGTCGGTGACGGCGTCGCGGTATTCGCGCAGCCGTTCGGGCGTGAGCGTCTCGCCGTCGTCGGGACGCAGATTGTCGGCCGCCTTCTTGGCCCGGAGGAACGCGGCGGTGAGGGGCTGACGCCCGTCGCTCATCGCGGGGTAGGAGATGAGCTTGGACGCGTCGAGCTCGTACTCAAGCCAGCGGTGGGTGACGGCATCCTGTGCCGCGATGATGCGCTGCTGTCCATCGGCGGCGACGGTGCTCGTGGGTGCGACGGCGACCGCGCCACCCTGTGCGCGGATCAGCTCGAGCTGTTCCCGGTGGCGGCGGCGGGCGGTGACTTCGCGGTGCTTCACGCGCGCGTTGACGGCTCCCATCGTCATCCCGAAGAGGGGGAAGACGAGCCACCAGTAGCTACCGGCGAAGGTCCAGAAGTGCTCCACAGCGTCATGCTACGCCGCTCCTCCCAGCGGTTCTCAGGAAGACGACGTGGGCGGCCGATCGCGTGCGGGAGGAGGCCACACCGGACCGGACCGCGGCGGGGGGCCGCCGGCATCCGGAGTCTTCTTCTGCGCGCGTCTAGCACCGCGCTCGCTCCAGTTGCGGGCGGCCGCGCGGCCCATCGACTCCATCGAGCGGGCGAGGGCGCGCTGGGCCGTCTCGGCCAGATCGGATGCCATGCGACTCCATGCGTCGTTGCCCTCGACGCTCGGCTGCTCGCCCTCGTTGCGGCGCGCCGCCCGCTCGGCGCGGTCGAAGGCGTGGGAGGCGCGGCGCACGGCGTCGCGATAGGCGAGGAAGTCGGCCGGCTCGAGCCGCGTCTGCACCGACGCGGGGCGCAGCCACTGCGCCTTCTCGTGCGCGCGCAGGAAGTCGGCGAGAAGGGGCCAGCGGGAGTCGCTCATCTGCGGATAGTCGATGGCGAGACCCGGGTCGGTCTCGTACGCCATCCACCGCGCGAGGATCGCGTCGTGCTCGGCCAGCAGACGGGCGACGGGCAGCGGCGCGCTGCCCGAGCGGATCGCCGGCAGCATCGCCTTGGCGGCCTTCACCCCGGCGCGGCGGGCGCGCACTTCGGCCATCGCGGCCCGCAAGTCGCGCTGCGCGTCGGTGAGGCGGCCGCGAGCCGCGGAGACGGCGTCGGACGAGACCCGGGATGCCGCCCGCTCGGCCTGGGCGCGGACAACCTCGGCGTCGGCGACCTTGACGTCGGCGCGTCCGCGGGTGACGGCGGTGCGCGCGACCTGGAGGTCGAGCACGGCGGCGTCGAGTTCGAGGCGGCGCGCGGCGGCTTTGCCGAGGGGACGCGTCGACCAGGCGCGGACGGCTCGACCGGTCGTGGTCGTCGCACCGGCGGGAAGCGCGTGCTGGCGCGAACGGCGCACGCCGAGCCAGCCGACGGTGCCCGCACCGGCCGCTGCCGGGCCGATCCACCACCAGTCGACCAGAAGGGCCATCAGCGGTTCCACGGTCCCCATGCTATGCCGGGCCTCCGACAGCGGGCTGGGCGTCGGGCCGAAATCCGCAGCGGTCAGCCCGGGTGCACCACCGTGCGGGGCTGCTCCGTCGTCCCGGCGGCTTCCCGCGGCAGGAAGTGGCTCCTCACGCGAGGATCGGGCGGCCTCAGCCGAGGATCAGCGAGATCACCGTGGCGCCGCCGCCGGTGAGCACCAGCGCGCCGATCACGACCCACGCGGTGATCTTGACGCGCTTCTGCCGCTTGTCGCTGAACACGGTCATGTCGTCGTCGTCATCGGTCATCGCGCGTCTCCTCTCCAGAGTGCGTCGTGCGGGGAATCGGCCAGCTCAGGCCACCGGCTCCGAGACGGTCGGGCCAAACACGGCGGGCAGCGTCTCGGTCGACAGGCGGCGCAGCTCCGACACGGGGACGGTGAAGACGTCCTGGATCTCGAGGGATGCCTCGGTGCCCGGCTCGACGTCGGTCACGCCGATGCGCAGCACCGGGTAGCCGCGGCCGTCGCACAGGCCCCGGAACTTCACGTCTTCCTCGCGGGGGACGCTGACCAGCACGCGGCCGGTGGACTCGCTGAACAGGGCGGCCGTGGCATCCACACCGTCGCGCTCCATGAGCTCGGTGAGCCAGACGCGCGCGCCGACGCCGAAGCGCATGACGCCCTCGGCGAGGGCCTGCGCGAGGCCGCCCGACGACAGGTCGTGCGCGCTGGAGACGAGCGACTGCGAGCCCGCGGCCTGCAGCAGCTCGGCGAGCTTGCGCTCCTGAGCCAGATCGACCTTCGGCGGGCGTCCGCCGAGGTGGTCGTGGATCGTGCCGGCCCACTGCGAACCGTCGAGCTCGTCGGCGGTGACCCCCAGCAGGTAGAGGTTCTCGCCGGCATCCTGCCAGCCGCTCGGGATGCGGGCGGCGACGTCGTCGATGATGCCGAGGACGCCGACCACGGGGGTCGGGTGGATGGGCTGGTCGCCGGTCTGGTTGTAGAACGACACGTTGCCGCCCGTGACCGGGATGCCGAGCTCGAGGCATCCATCGCTCAGGCCCTCGACGGCCTGGCTGAACTGCCACATGACCTCGGGGTTCTCGGGGCTGCCGAAGTTCAGGCAGTCGGTGACGGCGGTGGGTACGGCGCCCGTGACGGCGACGTTGCGGTACGCCTCGGCCAGCGCCAGCTTCGCGCCGTTGTAGGGGTCGAGCTGGTTGTAGCGGCCGTTGCAGTCGGTGGCGATCGCGAAGCCGAGGCCCGTCTCCTCGTCGACGCGGATTATGCCGGCGTCGTCGGGGAAGCTCAGCGCCGTGTTGCCCAGCACGTAGTAGTCGTACTGGTTCGTGATCCACGAGGTGTCGGCGAGGTTGGGGCTCGCCACCAGGGTCGTGAACTGGTTGCGGAGGGTCTCGGCATCCGTCGCCCGTGAGAGCTTCGCGGCGGAGTCTGCCTGCAGGGCGTCGATCCAGGTGGGGTAGGCGACCGGGCGCTCGTAGACGGGGCCGTCGACCGCGACGGTTGAGGGGTCGACGTCGACGATGCGCTCGCCGTACCAGTCGATGACGAGGCGGCCGTCGCCGGTGACCTCGCCGAGAACACTGGTCTCGACGTCCCACTTGCCGACGACGGCGAGGAACGCGTCGAGCTTCTCGGGCGCGACGATCGCCATCATGCGCTCCTGCGACTCCGACATGAGGATCTCTTCGGGAGTCAGCGAGGGGTCGCGCAGCAGCACCTTCGAGAGTTCGACCTTCATGCCGCTGTCGCCGTTGGCGGCCAGCTCGCTCGTCGCGCACGAGATGCCCGCGGCCCCGAGGTCTTGAATGGCTTCGACGAGGTCGTCTCGGTAGAGCTCGAGGCAGCACTCGATGAGGACCTTCTCGGCGAACGGGTCGCCCACCTGCACCGCGGGACGCTTGGTGGGTCCGCCGTCGGCGAAAGTGTCGGATGCCAGGATGCTGGCGCCGCCGATGCCGTCGCCGCCCGTGCGGGCACCGAACAGCACGACCTTGTTGCCGACGCCGGTGGCGTTGGCGAGCTTGATGTCTTCGTGGCGCATGACGCCGACCGCGAGGGCGTTGACGAGCGGGTTGCCCTGGTAGACGGCGTCGAACACCGTCTCGCCGCCGATGTTGGGCAGGCCGAGGCAGTTGCCGTAGAACGAGATACCGCTGGTGACACCGTGCACGACGCGGGGGGTGTCGGGGTGGTCGATGGCGCCGAAGCGCAGCTGGTCCATGACGGCGACCGGGCGCGCGCCCATCGAGATGATGTCGCGGACGATGCCGCCGACGCCGGTCGCCGCACCCTGGAAGGGCTCGATGTAGCTGGGGTGGTTGTGCGACTCGACCTTGAAGGTGACCGCCCAGCCGTCGCCCACGTCGACCACGCCGGCGTTCTGGCCCATGCCGACCATGAGGCGCGTCTTCATCTCGTCGCTGACCTTCTGGCCGAACTGACGGAGATAGATCTTGCTCGACTTGTAGGAGCAGTGCTCGCTCCACATGACCGAGTACATTGCCAGCTCACCGCTCGTGGGGCGACGGCCCAGGATCTCGCGAATCTGGGCGTACTCGTCGCTCTTGAGGCCGAGGGCGCCGTACGGCTGCTCTTTCTCGGGCGTGGCGATCGCGTTCTCAACCGTATCGGCGAGGGCGGTACGGGCGGCGGGGTTCGGGGTGGTCACGCGGCTGAGCTCCAAGAATCGCAGGGGCCGGACGGGAGTCAGTCTAGTTGGGTGCGCCGACATCGCCGGGGTCGACGGCAGCCGGGGGCATAACCTCAGCGATCCGCGGAAAGTCAGCCGGGTTCCCCGCATTCGGGCTGAGGATGTGCGGATCGCCGAGGTGTGAAGGTGGCTCGGGCAAGATAGACGGGGCTGCACCGTCCGCAGTCAGCGGAGGAAAGACCATGCGCATCGTCATCGCCCCCGACAAGTTCAAGGGCACGCTGACCGCGCGTGAGGCGGCGGATGCCATGGCCCTGGCGGTGCGCGAGCGGTGGCCCGGCGCCGAGATCGCGATCGTGCCGATGGCCGACGGGGGAGACGGTACTCTCGACGCCCTGGGCGGGGCGAACGTCTCCGACGAGGTGACCGGACCGCTCGGCGAACCCGTGCGTGCCGCCTGGCGGCTCGACGGCCGAGCCGCCGTGATCGAGTCGGCGGCGGCATCCGGGCTCGTCCTCGCTGGGGGTGCGGAGGCCAACGACTCCTGGGGCGCGACGACACGGGGCGTCGGCGAGCTCATCAGGCTCGCCCTCGACTCGGGGTCGATCCGGATCGTGGTGGGGACCGGCGGCGTCGCCGCGACCGACGGCGGCCGCGGCGCGATCGAGGCGCTGGGCGACCACGTGCCGTTCGCTCCCGGGCAGGTGACGGTGCTCACCGACACGACCACGACGTTCGTCCACGCGGCCAAGGTGTTCGGTCCGCAGAAGGGCGCCGACGCGGCACTCGTCGAGCGCCTGACGGAGCGATTGCGGGCGGATGCCGCGGACTGGGCCGAGCGCTTCGGACTGGACGTTTCGATCGTGCCGAGGTCGGGGGCCGCCGGTGGTCTGTCGGGTGCTCTCCTCGCTGCCGGTGCCGAGGTCGTCGACGGTGCGGCCTACGTCGCGCAGGCGCTCGAGCTGAGCGAAGCGCTCGCCGAGTCGGATCTCGCCCTCACCGGGGAGGGCACGTTCGACGCGACGAGCATCGCAGGCAAGGGGCCGGGGCACGTGCTCTCGGTCGCCGCGCGCCACCGGGTGCCGGCCATCGTCATCGCGGGGGTCGTCGCCGCGGATGCCGTCGGCTCGCGGGTCTTCTCGATGAGCAAGGTCGTCGGCGCCGAGCACGCCCTCGCCGACCCTGCCGACGCACTGCGCGTCACGACGACGCAAGCCCTCTGGCAACTCGACCTCTGAGTCGTCGCTGCGGGCTCGCGACCCGGTGGTCCCGGTAGCGGATCGACGCGTCTGCGTCGGATGCCGCTGCCGAAACCGCATGACTCTCGGGCACCGGTCCGATTCTGTCGAGCGAACCCCGCGTCAGCCTCCGGTCTTCGCGATCCGCACCCGGATGTCTTTCATCAGCGGCTGGTCGCTCTGACGGCTGTAGTCGTCCGGGCCGAGCAGCACGTTCAACTCGGGGAAGTACCCGGCGGCGCTGCCGCGCGGGGTGTCGTACTCCAGCGCACGGAACGCCGTGACACTGCGGACCGATCCGTCGCGCGAGGTGGCGACGATGTCGACGAGGTCGCCCTCGGCGATGCCGCGCTCCTTCATGTCGCGTCGGTTCATGAACACCAGTTCGCGGATGTTGCGGACGCCCCGGTAGCGATCGTCGGCCGAGTAGATGGTGGTGTTCCACTGGTCGTGCGAGCGCATGGTCTGCAGCACCAGCACATCGGCCTCTTCGGGGATGACATTGGGCAGCTCGGCATCCGAGAACTCCGCCTTGCCGGACGGCGTCTGGAAGTCGCGCTCGCGAGCCGGCTGGGGGATTCGGAAGCCGTAGTGCTGGCGCACGAGCTCGTTGAACCCCTCGAACCCGGGCAGAACTTTGGCCATCGTGTCGCGGATGCGGTCGTAGTCGCCGACGTACCACTCCCACGGCGTCGCCGAATCGGGCATGGCCGCTCGCGCGATGCGCGCGATGATCTCGGGCTCACTCAGCAGGTGCGGCGACGCGGGCTTGCGGGATCCGAGCGAGAGCATGACGGAGCTCATGGCGTCTTCGGTCGAGATCGACTGGGGCCCCGTCTCTTGCTCGTCGCGCTCGGTGCGGCCGAGGCAGGGAAGGATCAGGGCCTTCTTGCCGTGCGTGAGGTGGCTGCGGTTGAGTTTGGTGCTCACGTGCGCGGTCAACTCGCACCGACTCATGCCCTCGGCGGTGAGAGTGGTGTCGGGAGCGGCGCGGACGAAGTTGCCGCCCATGCCGAGGAAGACCTTGAGGTCGCCGCGGTGCAGGGCCGCCACCGTGTGCACCGTGTCGAGGCCGGGCTCGCGGGGTGAGGTGATGCCGCACACCTCGTCGAGCTTGGCGAGCCAGTCCTCGGTGGGCTTGTGGTTGATGCCGCACGTGCGGTTGCCCTGCACATTGCTGTGGCCGCGCACGGGGGAGGGGCCAGTGCCCTTGCGGCCGACGTTGCCGCGCAGCAGCAGGACGTTGACGATCTCGCGCACGGTGTCGACGCCGTGCTGGTGTTGGCTCACGCCCAGGCACCAGCTGATGACACAGGCGCGGGAGGCGAGGTACACCTCGGCGGCGCCGCGGATCTCGGCCTCTGTCAGACCGGCCTGCTCGACCAGTTCGTCCCAGCTCGTGGCCTCGACGAGTGCGCGGTAGGCATCGAGCCCGCTCGTGTACTGATCGAGGAACGCCTGGTCGAGGGCGGTCGGGTCGGTCTCGGACGCCTCGAACACGACCTTGGCCATGCCGCGGATCAGCGCGAGGTCGCCGCCCGGGCGCACCTGGAGGTTCATCGTGCTGGTCGGGGTGGAGTTGAAGGTCGCCATGTCGACGATCTCGTGCGGCACGATCGTGCGGGTGCCGGCGACCTCGCGCAGCGGATTGACGTGCACGATCTGCGCGCCGCGGTCGATCGCCTCGGCGAGGCTCGTGAGCATGCGCGGGGCGTTCGAGGCGGCGTTCACGCCGAGGATGAACAGTGCGTCGGCGTTCTCCCAGTCCTCGAGGTCGGCGGTGCCCTTGCCCGTGGCGAGGGATGCCGTGAGCCCGCGGCCCGACCCTTCGTGGCACATGTTCGAGCAGTCGGGGAGGTTGTTCGTGCCCAGTTCGCGCGCGAACAGCTGGTAGAGGAAGGACGCCTCGTTGCTCAGGCGGCCGGAGGTGTAGAAAGCGGCCTGGTCGGGGGAGTCCAGTGCGGTGATCTCGTGGGCGATCATGCGGAACGCGTCGTTCCACGAGATGGGCACATAGTGGTCGGTCTCGGCGTCGTAGACCATGGGGCCGACGAGGCGACCGGCGTCTTCGAGCTCGAAGTCGCTCCACTGCGACAGCTCGCTCACCGAGTGCTCGGCGAAGAACTCCTTGCCGACGCGCTTGTGGGTCATCTCCCACGTCACGTGCTTGATGCCGTTCTCGCAGATGTCGAGAGTGACGCCCTTGTCGTCGGGCCACGCGCACCCGGGGCAGTCGAAGCCGCTCTTGGGGTGGTTCATGGTGAACATGGCCTTGGTGCCGGCGACCGGCTGACGCTGTTCGAGCAGCACCTTGCCGACGGTCAGCGCCGCGCCCCAGCCGGCCGCGGGGTGCTCGTAGGGACCGGTGCTCGACCACTCGCCGTCGATCCGCGGGCCGAGGCCGCCCTGGCGCGGTTCCTCGGTCATCAGTCCGAACGATTCACCCATGTTCACCCTCCGTGGATCTCGGCGCCGAGTCGGTGGCATCTACACACCGAGCGCTGGTCGTCAGCGTACGCTCGCCACCTTCTGGGTGGAGGGGGTTGTGGACGCCGCGGGCTCGGGTACACGGACACGGTCGGCGCGCGTGTAGAGGTTCATGCTGTTGCCGCGCACGAAGGCGGCGAGGGTCAGCCCGGCGCGCTCGGCGAGTTCGATCGCGAGAGACGACGGCGCCGAGACGGCGGAGAGCATCGGGATGCCGGCCATGACGGCTTTCTGCACGAGCTCGAAGCTGACGCGGCCCGAGACCTGCAGCACCGTTTCGCGCAAGGGGAGCCGATCGTGGAGTACGGCCCAGCCCACGACTTTGTCGACGGCGTTGTGGCGACCGACGTCTTCGCGGGCGACCAGCAGCTCGCCGGTGGTCGCGTCGAACAAGGCCGCACCGTGCAGGCCGCCGGTCTTGTCGAAGGTCTTCTGCTGCTCGCGCAGGCGATCGGGGTACGCCGCGACCTCGTGCGCCGAGACGGACAGGGGGTCGGTGGACACGTCGTACGTCGACACTTTCTCGACCGCCTCGATCGAAGCGGTGCCGCACACCCCGCACGAGCTCGTCGTATAGAAGGAGCGCGCGATGTCGGGGGAAGGCAGGGCCACACCCGGTGCGAGGGTGAGATCGAGGACGTTGTAGGTGTTGCCGTCGGCGCCCCCGGTGCCCGGCCCGCCGCAGTGGATCGCGCGGGCGAAGTCCTCGCCCCGGCTGATCACGCCCTCCGAGACGAGGAAACCGGCCGCGAGCTCGACGTCGTGCCCGGGCGTGCGCATCGTCACCGACAGGGGCGTGCCGGCGACACGGATCTCGAGCGGTTCCTCGACGGCCACGGCATCCGGTCTCTGTCTGTTCACGCCGTCGAGCGTGAGGCGCGTCACGCGACGCGAGGCGGTCAGGCGGCCCATGTCAGGACCGAACCGGAGAGCTGGAGGGGGACATGGGTCGAGCGTACGCCGGGCCTCCGACACCGCGGGGGCCCTTTCGCGACGAATCAACCGGTCGAAGGGATGCCACCCCCCCGCTGCCATGAGAGCGTGCACACTCTCGAAATCCTGCGGTTTGCGGCTATCCGCATTCACTCAAATACAGAATCGCGGAACTTTTTCAAGTCCGACGTGACGATTCCCCGACCCGGTACGTCTAAGTCATGTAGGCCGAAGCGCCCACCCCGGACACCCGGGTCCAGACATTCGAAAGGCACGGACATGGCTGAGAACGCCCCCACCACCCCCGCTGCGCAGAACGTCCCCCAGTCGGCGTCGCGCGTGAACCGTCCGCTCAACGGCCGCGGCCAGGACGCCCCCGTCGAGGGCAAGACCTCGATCGCCGAGGGCGTCGTCGCCAAGGTCGCCGGCATCGCGGCCCGCGAGGTCTCGGGCGTGTACGCGCTGGGCGGCGGCGGAGCCCGTGCCCTCGGTGCGATCCGCGACGCGATCAACGCGACCGACCTTACGCAGGGCGTCAAGGTCGAGGTCGGCGAGACGCAGGCCGCGGCCGACATCACCATCGTGGTCGAGTACGGCGCCCCCATCCAGGAGGTCGCCGACCAGGTTCGCGCCCGTGTGGCCGGTGCCATCAACCGTCTGGTCGGCCTCGAGGTCGTCGAGGTCAACGTCGACGTCAACGACGTCCACATCCCGGGCGACGACAACACCGACGCCGACTCCGAGAAGCGTGTCCAGTGAGCGCCTCGACGAAGGGCGCCCTGGCCGGACTCGTTCTGGCCCTCAGCGCTCTAATCTTCGGTTTCTGGGGCTTCGTCCTCGTCGCCCTCTTCATGGTGATCGGCGTGGTCGTCGCCCGCATCACGGCGGGTGAACTCGACTTCGGCAACATCGTCAACGCCTTCAAGGGTCGGAGCACATCGTGACCACCGTCACCGCTTCCCCCGGGGTCGGCAGCCGCACCGCGGTTGCCGGCCCCGGCCTCCCGGCCGGTCGGGTGACCATCTCCGACCGTGTGCTGCAGAAGACGGCCGAGCAGGCCGCCGCCGACATCGTCGGAGTGGATGCCAAGAACGTCCGCGTCGAGATCGTCTCGGCGCGGGACACCGCTGCGGTGCGCGTGACGACGTCGTTTCCCGTCCCCCGCCTCGACGACACCGAGGCCGTACGCGCCGCGACTCCGGTGCTGGAGGCCGCGCGCGTCGCCCAGACCGAGCTGCGCTCGCGTCTGGCCCACCTGTTCGGGCGCGAGATCTCGCGCGTCGACCTCACCATCTCGGGTGCCTCCACCCCTCAGCGAAAGCGAGTGCTGTGATGACTGACACCGTGCTCCGCACCGTCGTGCGTCGCGAGACCCACTCGCCCCGCACCACCGCCATGCTCGTCGTGGTCGCGCTGTTGATCGTCGCCCTCGCGTACGCCGCGGTCGAGATCATCCTCAGCCTCTCCGGTGCCCAGCCCCTGCTGGTCGCCCCCGGTGAAGCGCTGAACGCCGTCGTCGCGGCACCGACCGCGCTCATGCCGGTCGCCTTCATCGTCGGTGGGGTCGTTCTCGCCGTCGTGGGCCTGATCGTTCTCGTCCTCGCGCTCAAGCCCGGCCGCCTCTCGCGCCACGAGATGTCGTGGGGAGAACGTGCCGTCGTCGTCGACAACGGCGTCGTGGCATCCGCCCTCGCCCAGCACCTCAGCAACGAGTCGGGCATCGTGCGGGAGGACATCGTCGTGGGCGTCGCCCACCGCTCCGTCGACGTGACGGTTCGTCCCCCGGTCGGCATCCCGGTCGACGAGGCGCAACTGCAGCGCATCGTCGACGAGGAAGTCACCTCGTACAAGCTCTCGCCCGCCGTGCGCACGCACCTGCGCGTGCACCGACCCGACACCGAGGAGTCCCGATGAACGCGACGCGACGCGGTCTGAACCGCTTCCTTCTCTTCCTGGTCGCCGTCGTGCTGCTGGGCCTGGCCGCTCTCGCCCTCGCCGTCGGCCTGCTCCCGGGCGGCGCCGACACCTGGACCTCGGTCATGGGCGGATTCCAGGGCTGGCTCGAGTCGCTGGGTCGTGAGTCCGCGGGCTGGGGCGCCGTCGCCGCGATCGTGGTGCTGGTGATCCTGCTCGTCCTGATCGCTTCGGCCGCCGTGCGCGGTCGCCGCCACGCACCGTTGCAGTCCACCGGCAGCGCGAGCGACGAGGGACGCATCACGGTCACGGATGGATTCGCCTCCGAAGCGCTGAAGAACGCGCTGGGCGAGCGTGACGAGATCCTCTCTTCGCGCATCACCGCCGGTGAGGTCGGAAAGCAGTCCGTGCTGCACGTGGCGGTCACCCCGCGTCAGAACACCTCGCCCCGTGAGGTCGCCGAGCACGTCGACACGCTGGTGACTAATCTTGCCGCGCTCACGGGCCAGAACCTGCGCGCCTACATCTCGATCCACTCGGGTCTGCGCGCGAAACTCGCGCGCGACAACACCCGCGTTCACTGACACCCACGAGGAGACGTGATGTCCATCACCGATGCGACCATCGACCCGCCCGACCTCGACGCGGCGGCGACGCTCGCGGCGACCGCTGCCGGTTCCGTTCCGGGCGTCCACGCTCTCGGCAGCTTGATCGGACGGGCGTCGGACGCCGTCCGTGAACGCGTCGGCCTGGCGAGCACCGCACCCGGCGTCAAGATCGACACCGACCGTGCCGGCTCGGTCACTGCGACCATCTCGCTGGTCGTCGATTACCCCCACAATCTGCGCGAGGTGGCGGGCGACGTGCGCACCGCGGTGGCCTCGGCTCTCGAGCCGCTCGGCCGCGGCACGATCGAGGTCGACGTCGTCGTGACCGGCGTCTTCGGTCCCTTCGACCGTGATGTGGTCGCCGAAGCCGAGGAGAAGGCGGATGCCGTCGCCGCCCGCGCGTCGGACGTGGCCGATGAGGTGAAGGCCAAAGCGCAGGACGTCGCGGATCGCACGTCGACCGCCGTCGATGATGCGCGCGAGAGGTCGAAGGATCTCGCGGCCAGTGCCTCGGAGACCGTCGATGCCGCCGTCGCCAAGACGAAGGACGTCGCCGCCGGGGCCGCGGCCGCCGTGGACGCGACCATCCGCCAAGCGCGTGAGCGGGTGACCACGGCCGACGCGGAGTCGGACATCGATGCCGCGGATCGCCTGACCGACGGCCTCGAGCCCGAGCGTCCGCGTGCCTCCGACGAAGATCGGGGCGACGATCGTGCCGACGTGAGCGACGCCGTCGCCGAGGCGCTCGAGGATGCGGCGATCGACATCGCGATCGCCGCCGACGAGGTGCGCGCCGACGAGAAGACCCCGGCCGTCGACGATGTGCAGTCGGTTGTGGAGGAGGAGCCCCCCGCGGCTGACGACACCGATGCGGAAGGGCGACCCGGCTTCGGCCGAGTCGCCCTTCCTGCTGGATCAGTCGATGGTCGTCAGAACGACCACTGCTGATTCCAAGCGCCCGTGCAGGTGTCGATGACCTGCTGTGTCCCGGAGGTCGTCGATCCGTTCGGGTCGGTCAGGCAGAGTCCCGAGCTCGGGTTGTAGACCGTCTTATCGTCGCGCAGGACCCACCACTGGTAGCCCAGATCGTTGCAGGGCCAAAGTTGCACCACGCTCCCGGGACTACTGCCCTTCACATCGAGGCACTTGCCGTTCGACCGGAACGTGCCGTCGGACCACGTGCTCCACTTCTGGTTCGACGAGGAGTCGCAGGTCTGAAGCTCGACGGGGGTGTAGTTGGCGCTGGAACCGCCGCGAAGCCCCAGGCACATGGCCAGCGATCCCGGGCCGCCGAATGTGACCGACCCCGTCTGCGTCGCTGTCGTCGAAGCCTGCTTCGTCACGGGACCCGCGGTCCACGACTGCACGGCGTACGTCACCGAATAGACGAGAGTGCCGGAGAGGGCGCATCGCGCGATTTTGTTCGCCGTCGATCCGGAGGCGCAGGTGAGCTTGTTCGCGCCGTCGTCGAGCGTGATGTTCGACGCGGTGCGGACTGGCGACGTGTAGGAAGCGACCGACGTATTGCCGTTTCCGATGGTGGAGACACTGTTGTTCGCATTCGCTCCCCATCCCCAGAGTGCTCCGCTCGATGTCACGCCGAATGTCCGAGAGCCGCCGTCGGCGACGTCTGCGAAGTCGGGGGTGTCGCTCCCTGCCGCGATGACGGGGGAACTGCTCGATGTCGTGCCGCCATTGCCCAGCTGTCCGGAGGAGTTGAGCCCGGCGCTCGACAGCGTGCCGTCGGCGGAAACCGCGCTCACATGGGATCCACCGACCGAGACCTTGATGAAGTTCTGCGAGCCCAGACCCTCGAAGGCGACCGGCCGAGAGACGGTATCGCTGGTCGACCCGTTGCCCAGCTGGCCGTTGCTGTTCTTCCCCCATCCCCAGACGGAGTTGTTGTTGAGCACGGCGGCGACGGTCGTCCCGTTGGATGACAGCTGCGTGGCGTACAGACCCGTGCGGAAGGTCACCTGAACGAAGTCGTCCGACGCGGAGTCCGTGGACCCGGTCCCCAGCTGGCCGTAGTTGTTCGGTCCGCGGCACCAGACGGAGCCGTCGGAGGCGAGGACGCAGGACCCCTCGGTGATCTGCACGATCTTGCGCCCGCCCGGCAGGACCGCCGAGGTCTGCAGGCCACCGCTGCCGGAGTAGCTGTACACGATGCCATCGGAGGCGAGGAGGAGGCTCTCGCAGTTCTGATATGCCGATACGGCGGTGATGGTCTTGCCTGACGGTACGGGGATCTGCGTCGGGGTGTTCGTCGCTTGGCTGCAGTTCGCGGCAACTCCGGAACCCCATGCCCACACGGTGTTGTCTGACGCGACGGCGATGGCGCTCGTGTCACCGATGGAGAGGTCGACGACCTGGTGGCTCGCGGCGATGCTGACCAGCGTCGGAGTGGAGGCGGAGGAGCCCCCCGTTCCGAGCTGCCCGGTTCCCGGGTCCTTGCCCCAGGTGTAGACCCTGCCCTGCGAGATCAGGCCGGAAACGGAGGTACCCGCCGAGATCGTGGTGCGTCCGCGGGTCAACGAGGCCCGCGGGTACGAATCGCTCGCTGAGGTCGCGGAACCGGTATACACCGTCGCGGGCTGACCACCGTCGACCGTTCGCGTCACGGTAAAGGTGGGCTCCTGCGTAACCCCGTTCGCGGTCGCCCAGGTCTGTCCCAGGACGCCGTCCCAGCCGATGTTGACGCCGTCGAGACGAGAGGTGGCTCGCACTTCTGCCACGGGCTGGATCGAGGCCGCGGAGAAGCCGTTGTCGGCCAGCGACTGCACGGACGTGAACCACGCCTGCGTGTGCTCGCCCGTCCCGATCGTGGAGACGGCGACCGCGAGAACAGCGAGCGCAAGCAGTCCGCGGTTTCTCCTGCGGGCTGACGCTGCCGATGTTCGCCTTGCTGGTTGGTCGTTCGACATCTGATCTCCGTGACGAGGGGGGGACGGCAACTCACGATTCGACACAAGAACAGAAAGTCACCCAAAACCGTATTTAAACATAAAATGGAGTGAAACGGGTGAGAACTGCTCCAGCGCGAGGGTGCGGCGAAAATGATCTCGAGCGGAACGGACATCACGGCGTCTTCGACCTTCTGGCGCGAGAGGCGGCGGTGCTCTCGAGGAAGAGCGCTTCAGCGTGGGTCGAGCGCGCGGAGGTACCGTCTCGTCATCCAGGCCTGCACCGCGCGACCCAGCGGGGCGCCGATGCGCGTGAACCAGCGTCCGGGCGCCGAGAACGCGGCGATGGCGAAGACGACCTCCCCCGTCGGGGCGAGCGTCAGGGTGAATCGCTCTTCCCCGCGCTCCGGGTGCCCCGGGAGGGTGCCGTAGGCGAAACCGGCGACAGTATCGGTGCGGTCGGCCCACACGACGAGGCAGGGAATGCGGACGCTCAGGATGCCGACCCCCAACCGCATCGTCACGCGTGTGCCCTCGCGCATCGGCGTCTCGGACGCCTCGATCCGGGCTCCCGCGCGCCGCTGCGCCTCACCGGCGAGAAGGGCATCGGCGGCCGTCGCGAAGACCTCCGGACCGCGCCCGATCACCCGTCGAACGCGCACGTGGTGATACCCGGGCGGCATCCGACCGGCGGTTGCGCCGACGTCGTCATATGTCAGCTCGTCCATGCGCCCACGGTAGAGGGGTGAGAGGTGGCGCGGTCCGGGGTTGTGCCGACGGAATGTCGGAGGAGGCTGCGAAGATGGCTGCATGATCGAGTTCCGAGACGCGCGCCGGGCCGACATCGACGCGATGGTCGACGTGCAGAACGCGATCCATCGCGCGGGACTACGGTCGTCGCAGTCCGACGCGGCGTTCGTCGAGGAGCGGTACTTCGACCCCGAGCACTCGATCGCCTGCACCGTGGCGGACCGCGACGGCGTGGTGGTCGGCTTCCAGTCCCTGAAGCGCGCCTGGCCCGGTAACCCGTACGGGGTCGACGAGGGCTGGGGCATCATCGGCACGCACATCGACCCCGAGGTAGGGCGTAGCGGGATCGGCCGCAGCCTCTTCGCGAGGACCCTCGCGGCGGCGGAGGCCGCGGGCCTGCGCCACATCGACGCGACCATCGGCGCCGACAACGCTCCCGCCCTGGCGTACTACGCCGCGATGGGGTTCGCGCCCTATCGCGACGGCGTTGAAGCGATCCCGCACCGCCTCGACCTCTGACCCGCGCCTACGCTGAGGGCATGCCCTTCTCCCCCCGCGGATGGACCGCGTGATCGACGTCGCCGAGCACCTCGCCGCCGTTCTCGAGCAGGTCGTTCCGCTCGCCCCCGAAGCCCGGGCCGTGGCCGCTGCCCGCGGTCGAGTGCTGCGGCGTCCCGTGTTCGCGAATGTCGACGTCCCGGGCTTCGACAGCTCGGCGATGGACGGGTTCGCCGTGCGCGACCTCGGCGCACCCGCCACTCTGCGCGTGGTCGCCGATCTGCCCGCGGGCACCGAGCTCGATCCGGGGGTGGATGCCGGCGAAGCCGCGCGCATCATGACGGGGGCGCCCGTGCCGACCGACGCGACGGCGATCGTCCCGTTCGAAGACACCGAGGGCGGGCTCGCCGGCGGGCTCGACGCGGTCACGGTGCTCATCGCTCCCCGCGGGCCCGGGGCGCACATCCGGCATCGCGGCTCAGACGTGCGGGAGGGTGAACTCGTCGTCCCCGAGGGCGTGCGTCTGACCGCCGCCCGGCTCGGCGCGATCGCGGCCGCCGGGGTGGGAACGGTCACGGTGTCGCGCGCGTCGCGGCTGGCGGTGGTGTCGACGGGCTCGGAACTGCAGCCCCCGGGACACCCGCTCCGCCGCGGTCAGATCCCCGAATCGAACAGCGTGCTGCTGGCCGGTCTCGCCGAGGAGTCCGGGGCCGAGATCGTGCTGCGCGCGAGCGTCAGCGACGAGGGCGACGGACCACGTCAGGCCATCGCTGCCGCCGAAGCAGCGGGGGCCGACATCGTGGTGTTCTCGGGAGGGGTGAGCGCGGGTGCGTACGAGGTCGTGAAGAACACCCTCGGCGACCTCATGCGTTTCGACCGGGTGCGCATGCAGCCGGGTAAGCCGCAGGGCTTCGGCCGCACCCCCGCCGGCACGCTGCTGTTCGGTCTGCCCGGCAATCCCGTCAGCGCCGCGGTCTCGTTCGAGCTGTTCGTGCGTCCGGCCGTCCGTGCTCTCGAGGGCGAGGCTGACCTGGGGCGCGAGACGTTGCGCGTCGCGCTCGCCGAGGGGCGCCGGGCCCGGCCGGGCCGCGTGCAGTACGTGCCGGTGCGTCTCGATCGCTCCGACCCCGCCCGATGGGTTGCGACTCCCACCTCCCACGGAACGCGCGGACTCGGTGACGCCGACGGTCTCGCCGTCATCCCGCCGAGCGAGCACGACCTCGCGGAGGGCGAGCTCGTCATGGTCACACAATGGTGAGCGTCGACGCCATCCTCTTGGCCGGGGGGCGGGCTTCACGACTGGACGGGGCGACGAAGCCGATGCTGCGCGTGGGCGGGCGGACGTTGCTGCACACGGCGGTGGACGCGGTCCGAGCGGCCGGTGCTCGACGCGTCGTCGTCGTC
This sequence comes from Microbacterium sp. SORGH_AS_0454, assembly GCF_031453395.1. Taxonomy (NCBI): domain Bacteria; kingdom Bacillati; phylum Actinomycetota; class Actinomycetes; order Micrococcales; family Microbacteriaceae; genus Microbacterium; species Microbacterium sp. SORGH_AS_0454. The sequence goes on from NZ_JAVIYS010000001.1 coordinate 1,447,090, forward strand.
GCCCCCGTTCTCGACGATGCGCTCGAGGTGACCTGGACGCGAGAAGATCCGCCGTTCGGCGGCCCCGTCGCCGCGATCGTCGCCGCTCTCGGTGACGTGGATGCCGAGGAGGTCTTCGTCCTCGCCTGCGATCTTCCGACGGCCGGTCCGGCGGTGTCGCTTCTCTCCGGTCCGGTCCCCGACAATGCGGACGGCGCGTGTCTCGACGACGGTCGACGCCAGTGGCTCATCGGCCGGTACCGAACGGCCGCGCTGCGGGCGGCGGCATCCGGTGTCTCGGAGGGCGGGCGCGACGCGTCCATGCGGGCGCTTCTGGGCGGGCTGAGGGTGGAGTCGGTGCGGGCCGATCCCGCGCTGACGCGCGATATCGACACCTGGGAAGACCTGCGGGAGGCGGCACCGGACGGGTTCTCGTCGACCTGACGGCCGCCGTCGTCAGCGGCCGCCGTGTGCGAAGGCGGCGTCGATGAGCGTCGACGCGGCCGCGCGCGCGGCACCGGCGGCCTCGGATGTTCCAGCGATCGCCGCGGTGGTCTGGGCGCCCTCGGCGAGGATGGCGAGCTGGGGTGCGAGGAAGGCCGGAGCGCCCGCCGCCTCGACCAATTGCCCGACATAGCGCTGAAAATCGGCCTTGTGCGCGCGCACCGCGCGGGCGACGCCGGGGTTGGCGGCTCCCAGTTCGCCGAAGGCGTTGATGAAGCCGCAGCCTCGGAAGTCCGCCTCGTCGAACCAATGCGCGAGGTAGTCGTAGACGGCCAGCAGCCGTTCGCGGGGGTCGTCGATGCGCTCGACGGCGTCGGTCAACCCGTCGGTCCACATGCCGTGGCGTTTGTCGAGGACCGCGACGATCAGGTCGTCTTTGGCGGGGAACTCCTTGTAAAGGGCTCGGAGGGAAACCCCGGCGGTGTCTCGAACGCTATCCATCCCCACTTGGCCGATGCCGCGTGTGTAGTACAGGGCGTCGGCGGCATCGACGATGCGGTCGCGGGTCTCGGTCATGTGTGGAGTCTACTTGACATGAGAACGGTCGTTCTCTACGGTCGGAGCAGGGAGTGAGAACGATCGTTCTCGCAAACCCGCTTCGCAGAACCGTCGTCAAGAAGGAGCCCCGACCATGTCCGGAAACCCGCACGAGATCGCCCTCGAACCCGCCGCACAGCAGTTCGTGGATGCCACCAGCGAACCGCCCTTCCTATACCAGCTGCCGCCGGCCGAGGGACGCGCCGCCGTTGACGGCGTTCAGGACGACCCCATCTTCAAGCCTGAGATCGACGAGGAGTGGATCGAGGTGCCGGGCGGCCCGAGCGGCTCGGTGAAGGTCCGCATCGTCCGCCCGAAGGGCGCGATCGGAGTGCTGCCCGTCGTGATCTACATCCACGGCGCGGGCTGGGTCTTCGGCGACGCGCACACGCACGACCGTCTCGTGCGCGACCTCGCGGTGGGAACCGGGGCCGCAGTCGTCTTCCCCGAATACGACCGCTCGCCCGAGGTGCGGTACCCCCACGCGATCGAGCAGGTGTGGGCGACCGCCCAGTGGATCGTCGCCGAAGGGGAGTCGAAGGGCCTCGACGCGGCGCGCATCGCCGTCGCGGGCGACTCGGTGGGCGGCAACATGTCCGCGGCGCTCACCCTGCTCGCGAAGGAGCGCGGCGGCGTCGACCTCGCCGCGCAGGTGCTGTTCTACCCGGTGACCGACGCGGCCTTCGACACCGAGTCGTACCACCGCTTCGCGGAGGGCTACTTCCTCTCGCGCGACGGCATGAAGTGGTTCTGGGACCAGTACACGACCAGCGACGACGACCGCGCTCAGATCACCGCGTCGCCGCTGCGTGCCACGCTCGACCAGCTCGCGGGACTCCCGCAGGCGCTCGTCATCACGGCCGAGGCCGACGTGCTGCGCGACGAGGGCGAGGCTTATGCCGCCAAGCTCCGTCAGGCGGGCGTGCCCACCACCGCCGTCCGTTACCAGGGCATCGTGCACGACTTCGTGATGGTGAACGCTCTGCATGACACGTATGCGGCGCAGGCTGCGGTCGCGCAGGCCGTCGCCTTCCTGTCGAAGGCGCTCGCGGCGTAACGCCGACCGGCCCGGGCTGCGCTGTCGAGCGTGGCCCGGGCCCCGACCGGTCGTCATCACCCCCGGCAGCAGGCCGTCGGCCACCCGCTGGTGCACTGCCGGGGACGAGAAACGCGCACCACGGCGCCCCTGTCGGGCTACTCGAGCACCACCGTCCACGACACCGCCCGCGGCCACAGCGCGTGGCGCGGCAGCACATCGGGGCCGCACGCCCGCGAGCCGAGACCGTGCTGGGCGGCGTCGAGGTACAACCAGAGCCCCCTCGACGGCGGCAGTTCGTGCGCGTGCGCGACGCCGGTGCGCTCCTGGGCGGTGTGGCGGTCGAGCTGGAACCCGGGCAGGCCGGTCGAGCCCGACGCGACCGCGCGCAGGCGCAGGGGACCGAGATCGAGCGCGCGCAGGCCGGGGCGGTGCCCGGTCTCCTGCGGGCGGCCGTACGCGACGCCGAGCTCGTCGACGGCGGCCTCGAAGCGGCCGACGTACGCGGCCTCGGCGCTATCGCTGTACGACTCCGCCGGTCCCGTGCCGAACCAGCGCACCCGCTCGTCGGCGAGGGCGCCCGGCAGGCCGATGCGTGCGCCGACGCGCGGCCAGGTGCAGTCCCACGGGCCGAACGGGCGGATGTCGGTGTGCAGCCGCAGCCCGTCGCCGTCGAGGCGCCACGCGAACGTCGTCTCGATGCCTTGCGCGCTGTGCGCGGGCATCGACCGCACACGCTGCACGAGACCCTGATCAGTGCGCTCGACCGACAACACGCGATGCTGCAGACGGTCGAGGCCGCGTTCGAGCCACCGCACCGACGACGCCGGGGTGCTCTCATCGCCGCGACCGTCGGTGAGCGCAGGGTCGGCGGGTCTCGTAAGAGCCCTGACCGTCGAGCTGGTCGTTCTCGGTGGGGGCGCGCCACAGTTCGGGCAGCGGCCCCGACACCTCCAGGTCGCGCCAGCGCACGAGGCCGCCGCGGCGGTCGAAGACCGCGTCGCCGAGCGCGTCGCCGCGCCAGCCGCCGTTCGACGCCTGTGCCAGGCGCAGGGGAGCGGCATGCATTCGCGCCTGCGCGCGCGAGACGACGTGCCCCGCCGGGGCCCATGCGTATTCCTCGCGCAGCGCGACCTCGAGGGTCATCCAGCGCTCTGTCGTGGCATCCGGAATCTCGGGCACTTCGATGATGCTCTCGGCGCCGGGGGCCAGCGTCGGCAGGTCGAGGGCGCCCGAGGCGACCGGGATGCCGTCGTCCTCGACGCGCCACCGCAGCTCGAGGTGGCCGGTGCCGAGCGTGTGCTGCCGGTTCCGTACGCGCCACGCGCGCTCGCCGAGGTGCTCGAGCCTGACCGGGGCCCACACCGCGGCGAGCTCGCCGAGGCCGGGAGAGGGTGTGCCGTCAGAGAGGACGAGGCCGTCCATCAGGTAGACGCCGTCGTGCACGGGCTCGCCGAAGTCGCCGCCGTAAGCGAAGAACTCGGTGCCATCGGCGGTGCGGGTGCGGATACCGTGATCGCGCCACTCCCACACGAACCCGCCGTGCAGCCGCGGGTATCGCTCCACCATGCGTTCGTAGTCGGCGAGCGAACCGGGGCCGTTGCCCATGGCGTGCGCGAACTCGCACAGCACGAACGGCTTCGCCCGCTGGCGTGCGCCCTCGGCGGGGCCGATCTCGTGCACGGGCATGGTCTGCTCACCGCAGACCGAGGCGATCTCTTCCAGCGTCGGGTACATGCGCGAGTACACGTCGGTGTAGGCCCCGCCGTAGTCGCCCTCGTAGTGGATGGGGCGCGAGTCGTCGCGCTCGCGGATCCACCCGGCCATCTCGGCCAGGTTGCGCCCGGTGCCCGACTCGTTGCCGAGCGACCACATCACCACGCTCGCGTGGTTCTTGTCGCGCTCGACCGTGCGGCGGGCGCGGTCGAGGCACGCGGCGCGCCAGGCGGGGTCGTCGGCGGGGTTGCCCGTCCACTCGACGTCCCAGAAGCCATGGGTCTCGAGGTCGCACTCGAGCACGACCCAGAAGCCCAGCTCGTCGGCCAGCTCCAGCACGCGCGGGTGCGGCGGCTGGTGCGCGGTGCGGATCGCGGTGATGTTGTGCCGGCGCATGAGCGCGAGCTCGCCGCGCACGTAGTCCTCGTCGAACACGCGGCCGCGATCGGGGTCGGTCTCATGACGGTTCACGCCGCGGAAGATCAGCGCGCGACCGTCGGCGAGCAGGCGATCACCGACGATCTCGACGCGGCGGAAGCCGACGCGCAGGCGCACGGTCTCGGCATCCGTCGACACCTCGACGTCGTACAGGCGGGGGGTCTCGGCCGTCCACGCGTCGACCGCGGGGATCGGGAGGGGGGCCACCGCGCCCTCCGAGGCCCACGTCTCATCGATGCCGAGCTCGGGCACCCGCACGGTCACGGGCCAGCCGCCGCGCGGGCGCACGTCCAGCGTGCCCGCTCCCGTCGCCGGGTCGCGGTCGCCGCGCACGAAGACATCGTCGAGGCCGTTCGCGGGTCGGCCCTGCAGCGAGACGCTGCGGAAGATGCCGGGCAGCCACCACTGGTCCTGGTCCTCGAGGTAGCTGGCGGCCGACCACTGGTGCACCCGCACGGCGAGCGCGTTCTCGCCGTCGACGAGGTGGTCGGTCACGTCGAACTCGGTCATGAGCCGGCTGCCGGTGAACCAGCCGACCTCTGTGCCGTTCAGCCACACCGTCGCGAGCGACTCGACGCCCTCGAAGCGCAGCAGTGTGCGGCCGCCGGGGCAGAACGAGGGATGCCATGTGAAGACGCGGCGGTGATCGCCCGTGGGGTTGGCGTCGGGCACGTGTGGGGGATCGAGCGGGAACGGGTACCGGATGTTCGTGTACGTCGGGTGGCCGTGACCGTGCAGGCCCCAGTGCGAGGGCACGGGGATGCGGTCCCACGCCGAGACGTCGGCGTCGACGGCTGCGAACGGGGGCGGGCCGTCGAGGTCGTCGCCCGGGTCGGCGTCGTGCAGAAGAAAGGCCCAGTCGCCGTCGAGGCTCTGGACCGGGGCGTCGGATCGCAGCCAGGCGCGCGGGGGCAGGCGGCTGTCGGATCCGGGGGCGGTGTCGCCGAGGTGGGTCATCGGTCCTCTCGGAGGGCGTCGGGGTCGGCGACGACGGTGACGTCGGGATGCCGTTGCAGGAACGAGGCGGGGTTGTCGGCGGTGACGGGGCCGGTGAGGGCGGAGCGCAAGGCGGCGGCCTTCGCGGAGCCCGCGGCCACGAGCACGATACGCCGCGCCGAGAGGATCGTCGCGACGCCCTGGGTGAGCGCGTGCGTCGGCACCTGCGCGAGGTCGCCGTCGAAGTGCTCGGCGTTGGCGCGGCGCGTGCTCTCGTCGAGCTCGACCACGCGCGTGCGGGTCTCGGCATCCGAACCCGGCTCGTTGAAGCCGATGTGGCCGTTGCGGCCGATGCCGACGATCTGCACGTCGACGCCGCCGGCCTCGGCGATCGCGCGCTCGTAGGCCGCGCCGTCGGCGTCGGTCGAGCCGCTGGGCACCCGCACGTTCTCGGCCGGGATGCCGAGCGGCTCGGCGATGACGGAACGCACGTAGGCCGCGTACGAGCGGGGGTCGTCAGGGGACAGCCCGACATACTCGTCGAGCGCGAAGAGGCGCAGCCCCTCGGTGCGCAGGCCTTCGGCGCGGCGACGGATGAGCGCGGCATAGAGCGCGAGCGGCGACGAGCCGGTGGCCACGCCGAGCACGCCGTCGGAGGCGATGGTCGCCACGACGTCGGCGGCGACCTCGCCGATCTCGTCGGTCGCGCAGGCGACGACGCGCGTGGTCGGCGAGACGGGAACCAGGGCGGCAGGAAGGGTCACGCTCACTTGATCGCGCCCTTGGCGATGTCGCCGATGAACTGGCGTGCGCCGATGAGGAAGACGATGAGCAGCGGCAGCACGGCGAGCAGGGCGCCGGCCATGACCATGCCGTAGTCCTGACCGAACGCGGTGTTCAGCTGGGCCATCGCGACCTGCAGCGTCACCTGGTTGGGGTTGGTCAGCACGACGAGCGGCCACAGGTAGTCGTTCCACGCGGCGATGAACGTGAAGATGCCGAGGAAGCCCAGGCCCGGGCGGATCAGCGGCAGGCACACGGTGAACCACTGACGGAAGAAGCCCGCGCCGTCGAGCACCGAGGCATCCATCAGCTCGTCGGGGATCGACGACACCATGTACTGGCGCAGCCAGAAGATGCCGAACGCGTTGGCGGCCGCGGGCACGATCAGCGCCTGCAGCTGACCGACCCAGCCGAGGTTGGTCATGGTGATGAACTGCGGGATGACGGCGAGCTGCATCGGCAGCATGAACGTCACGAGCGTGATCGTGAACAGCGTGCGGCGCAGCGGAAACTCGAACTTGGCGAACGCGAAGGCGGCGAGCGAGTCGAACACCAGCACGAGGAACGTCACGCTGCACGCCACGATCACCGTGTTCAGCAGCGAGCCCGCGAAGTCGATCCGGGTGAACACCGCCCCGATGTTGTCGAACAGGCGGGGCCCGGGGACGAACGTCGGCGGCGTGGTGTAGATGTCGCTCGTGGAGTTGCTGGCCATGACCACGAGCCAGTACAGCGGGAAGAGCGAGATGAACGCGCCGGCGCTGAGCACGCCGTAGAGGAGCACACGGCTCGGGGTCACCTTGCGACGACGGCGAAGCGGCACGCCGGCGGTCGTGATGTGCTCGGTGATCGTCGCGGGCGGGGGCGTGGTGACGGTCATGCGCGGGCCTTGTCTTCCTTCTTGCCGGCGGTGAAGCGCCAGCTGATGATGGTGAAGATCACGACGATGAGGAATACGCCCCACGCGATCGCGGCGCCATACCCGAAGCGGTTGTAGCTGAAGGCCTGCTGGTAGAAGTACAGGACCATCGTCAGACCGCCCTGGCCCGCACCGCCGCTGTTCGGGTTGGTCGTGCTCGAGCTGGCCGTCAGCACCTGGGCCTCGGTGAAGCTCTGCATGCCGGTCACGGTCGAGACGACGAGCACGAAGATGATCGTCGGGCGCAGGAGCGGCAGCGTGATCGAGAAGAAGCTGCGGATGGGGCCGGCGCCGTCGAGCTTGGCGGCCTCATAGACCTCTCCCCCGATGGACTGCATGCCGGCGAGGAAGATGATCGCGTTGTACCCGGTCCACTGATACGTGATGAGGATCGAGATCGTCAACTGGATGCCGAAGGGCGTCGACAGCCATTGCACCCCGGGTAGCCCGAGGGCGTGCAGGAAGGAGTTGGCGAGGCCGAAGTTCTCGCCGAAGATCGAGCCGAACAGCACCGCCATCGCCACGACCGAGGTGATGTTCGGCACGAAGTAGGCGATGCGGAAGGCCGTGCTGAAGCGCACGGCGTTGTTCAGCATGGCGGCGACGGCGACCGCGATGATGAGCATCGGGAACGTCGACAGGACGAAGATGACGAAGGTGTTGCGCACCGACAGCCAGAACGTGGGGTCGGTGAAAAGGCGGGTGTAGTTGTCGATGCCCGTCCACTTCGCAGCCCCCAGCCCGTTCCAGTCCTGGAACGACAGGACGAGCGAGTAGGCGGTGGGGAAGAGGCCGAAGCCCAGGAAGAGCAGGAAGAAGGGGGCGATGGCCACGTACATCGGCCAGTGCCGGATCAGGCCCCGGCCTCGGGGGCGCGCACTGGGGCGCACCCCCGAGGCCGTCATGACGCGCGTGGCGGATGTCACTTAGAGCGCTCCCAGACCTGCTGGGCGGCGGCCAGGGCGTCGTTCCAGGCCTGCTTCGGGTCCTTGCCCTGCGACTGCACGTTCGTCAGCTCGGTGATGAAGGGGGCCTGCAGCTCGTTGTCGATCGGGCTGGTGTAGCTGATCGGCATGTTCTCGGAGGCCGTCTTGAAGACGTCGGTGGTCACCTGGTCGCCGAAGAACGGGTCGGGCTGCTGCAGGGCAGGCTGGCTCAGTGCCGCGGTCGAGGACGGGAAGTTGCCCACTTCGGTGTACGTGGTGGCCTGGTTCTCGGCGTCGAGGAGGTAGTCGATGATCTTGATCGCTTCGTCCTTGTTGCCGGTGGCGGCGGGGATGGTCAGGAACGAGCCGCCGATGTTCGCCGGGCCGCCGGGCATGGCCGTGACGTTCCACTTGCCGGAGGTGTCGGGCGCGTTGCTCTTCATGTCGCCCTGGTACCAGGCGGCGCCGAGCAGGGTCGGGAGCGAGCCGTTGTTGACCGCGGCGGCCCAGTCGGGGCTGCCGTCCTGGATGCCGGCGACCAGGCCGAGCTCGTTCGCCTCGATCGCGGTGTCCCAGGCCTTCTTGACCTGGGCACTGTCGCCGAGGAACTCGCCATCCTGCGAGACCATCTTCGTCTCGCCCTGACCCATGACCTTCGTGAACACGTCTTCCATCGAGACCTCGAGGTACGCGCCGGTGGCGGCCTTGAGCTTCTTACCGAAGGCGAAGTAGTCGTCCCAGGTCTTGGTGGCGGCGGCGACGGCGGCCGGGTCGGTGGGAAGGCCCGCCGCGGCGAGCACGTCGGTGCGGTAGTACAACGCGGTGGGACCGATGTCGGTGGGCAGGCCGATGAGCTTGCCGTCGGGAGTCGTGGCCTCGGCGAGCTTCCAGGCGGGGAAGTCGGCGAGCTTGTCGTCGATACCGAGCGTCTTGAGATCGGTGAAGAGGTCGGCCTGCTGCAGGAAGTAGGGCATGTCCTCGCCCTTGATCCCGGTGATCGAGGGGATGCCGCTGCGGCCGGTGAACACGGTCACGAGCTTCTGCTTCACGTCGTCACCGATGGTCGTGACCTCGAGCTTGGCGTCGGGGAACTGGGTCTTGGCCGCGTCGACGACGCTCTCGCCGAGGCCGCCGGGCCAGGTCCAGAGGGTCATCGGGCCGTCGGACGAGCCGCCGGCGCCGCCGGAGCAGGCCGAGAGGGACACAGCGGCGACGGCGGCGACGGCGACGGTGCCGAGCGCGCGTCGGTGGCGCGGGGTGAGGGTCATCATGGGTGGGTCACTCCTTGATTCGGGTGCGGTGTGAGTGCGGGGCGGGGCGGGGTGGCGAAGGGCGATGCGCCGTCGTGCAGCGCGGCGCGAAGGAAGGCGAAGCGCGCCGGGTCGGCGGCCGCCGGGTGGGCGTCGAGCCAGGGGAGCAGCTCGTCGAGTCGGGGAGCAGCGGCCGCGCCGCCCGGGCGCGACACGGTGATGGCGGCGACGAGCGTGGCGAACTCCACGCGCTCGCGCAGTGACCAGGCCGTGAGCTCGGCGGCGGCGAGGGCCCCACCGAAGACGTCGCCGGCGCCCGTGGCATCGACGAAGTCGATGGCGACGGCGTCGATCTCGACCTCGTCGCCCGCCGCCGCGTCGACGGCGATGGCACCGTGTCCGCCGCGGGTGACGACGGCGAGGGGGACGCGCTCGGCGATAGCGCGGGCGGCCGTGCGGGCGTCGTGGGCGCGGGTGTAGGCGCGGGCCTCGGCCTCGTTCGGGAGGAACGCGTGACAGCCGTCGAGCACGTCGAGGGCCGTGGCATCCCACCGCTCGTCGGCATCCCAGCCGATGTCGGCGAACACTTTGGTGCCGGCCGCAGCGCGCTCACGTACCCACTCCGATACCGAGTCGTCGATGTGCAGGGCCGCCACGGGAGTCACGGGGGCATCGTGCAGGAGGGATGCCAGGGGGGCGGCGGGACGACCGCCCGTGACCAGAGCGCGGTCGCCGTCGTAGTTCATCGCGGCGGTGACGGGCAGGTTCCAGTTGGTGCGCTCGCGGACGCCGTCGATGATGCCCTCGTCGGCCATACGGTCGCGCACCAGTCGAGACATCGGGTCAGCGCCGGCGTCGGCGCAGAGCATGGTGTCGACGCCGAGACGGGCGGCGGCGATCGCGTAGTTCGCGATGCCACCGGGACCCCAGCCGAAAGCCGGTGTCCAGTGCTCCTCACCGAGGCGCGGGGCCGAGGCGAGGTCGGCGAAGACCAGATCGAGAAAGAGCTGCCCCGCCGTCAGAAGGCGAGGGGTGGGACCGGATGCAACTGTCATCGGCCCCTCCTCTCTTCGGTGACGACCGGGGGCGTTGCACCGTTTATAGCACCGTGCAATCATGAACGCGCAAATTTTTGCGTGTAAACATTTTGTTACTGAGCGATTTTGAGCGCTATGGTGATCGAACCATGAAAGACGTCAGAGATCGCGAGATCCTCCAGCACCTTCGTTCCGCCCGAGCGGCCACGGTCGCGGAGCTCGCCGAGGCCACCGGCTCGAGCATCGCCACGATCCGCCGCGATCTGCAGCGCCTCGACGACGCGGGGCTCCTCCGGCGCACCCACGGCGGTGCGGTGATGAGCGAGGGCGACGCCCCGTTCGCGACCGTCGAGCCCGTCAACCGCGAGGGCAAAGAGCGCATCGCGCGGGCTGCGGCCGCGACCATCCGCGACGGTCAGGCCGTCATCCTCGACGTCGGAACGACGACGCTGCAGCTCGCCCGTCTCTTGCGCGGCCGCGCGGTCACCGTCATCACGAACAACCTGGCGATCTACGACGTGCTGCGCGATGAACGCGAAACGCACCTCGTGATGCTCCCGGGCGATTACGATCCGGTCTACCGCAGCGTCGCCGGCCACCTCACGACCGAGTCGCTGCGTCTGATCCGTGCCGACCACGCGTTCCTCGGCGTCAGCGGCATGTCTCCCGAGGGCGACCTGCGCGACACCACGCTCGCCCAGGTGCCGATCAAGCAGGCCATGCTCGCCGCGTGCGACGCGGCGACCGTGCTCGCCGACCACAGCAAGTTCCCCGGCAGCGGCGCCGGGCGTATCGCCCTGCCCCTCGCCCTGCGGCGGCTCATCACCGATGCGCCGCTCGAGGGCCCGATCGTCGAGTCCCTGGGCCGACGGAATGTCGAGATTGTGACCGCATGAAGCTTGCCATGATCGGTGGCGGAGGATTCCGCACCCCTCTGGTCTACCGCGCCCTCCTCCTGGACCGCGACCCCGGACGCGTCGACGAGGTCGCCCTCATCGACACCGACGGCACCCGGCTGCGCACGATGGCCCGCATCCTCGAAGATCAGGCCCGCGACTTCTCCGACGCGCCGCGCGTGAGCGTGCACATGGATGCCGAGGAGGGCCTGCGCGGCGCCGACTTCGTGTTCTCGGCCATCCGCGTCGGCGGCATGGAAGGTCGGGCGGCCGATGAGCGCATCGGCCTCTCGCACGGGGTCATCGGTCAGGAGACCGTCGGCTTCGGCGGCATCTCGTACGCGCTGCGCACGCTGCCGGTGGCCATGCGGCTCGCCGAGCTCATCCAGCGGGTCGCCCCCGATGCGTGGGTCATCAACTTCACCAACCCCGCCGGCGTCGTCACCGAGGCCATGGGTCGTGTGCTCGGCAAGCGCGTGATCGGCATCTGCGACTCACCGATCGGCCTGGCCCGTCGCGCGCTCGGGGCTCTCGGCATCCGGGACTCCGCTGACGTCGAGATCGAGTACGCGGGTCTCAATCACCTCGGCTGGCTCACCGCCCTGCGCCGCGACGGCGTCGACCTGCTGCCCGAGCTGCTGGCCTCTCCCGAGCGTATCGAGTCGTTCGAAGAGGGTGCGCTGTTCGGCGCCGACTGGATCCGCACGCTCGGCGCGCTGCCCAACGAGTACCTGCACTACTACTCGTACCGCCGCGACGTACTGCAGGCCGACCAGTACGCGGCGACCACCCGCGGGCGGTACCTGCTCGACCAGCAGGCCGGGTTCTGGGATGCCGCGGCGACTGCCCCGCACCCGCACGCGGCGTGGGAGGCCTGCCGCCACGAGCGCGAGGTCACCTACATGGCGACCAACCGCGACTCCGCCGGCATGGGCGACCGTGACGAAGAAGACCTCGTCTCGGGCGGCTACGAGAACGTCGCGATCGCGCTGATGCGCGCGATCGCCTACGACCAGTCGGCCCGTCTGATCCTCAACGTGCCGGGCGGCGGTGTGCTCGCCGGTCTCGACGACCAGGCCGTGGTGGAAGTCCCGTGCATCGTCGGCGCCGACGGCCCGCGGCCCATCGAGAGCGCGGCCGTGCCGGCTTTCGGCCTCGGTCTCGTCACCACGGTGAAGTACGTCGAGCGGCAGACCATCGAGGCCGCGCTCACGGGTTCGCGCGCCGCCGCGCTGCGCGCTCTCGCCCACCACCCGCTCATCGACTCGGTGCGGGTGGCCCGTGCCCTCCTGGACGACGCCGGCTCCAGCTTCGCCGACCTGTCGTACCTTCGCTGACCCGGGGGTGCGGTTCCGCCCCCCACGGCGCCGCACCCCCGCACCACGTCACAGCCCCGCAGAACGAAACCCGAACCGCGCAGCCCCGAATCTCGCGCAGCCTTCGAATCGGAGACCACCGTGCACCAGAACCTCACGCTCGTCGAAGAGCGCATCCACCGCGTTCTCACCGAGCGCATCGTTCCCGCCGTCTACTCGGCCCGCGTGCCCGTCGCGTTGCAGGCCTGGATGGTCCCCGACGAGCCGGTCCCGGCATCCGAGGCGCTCGCCGCCGACTACTCGCCCTTCGCCGTCGGCGACAGCTGGGGCCGCGCGTGGTCGACGTGGTGGTTCGAGGTCACCGGCGAGATCCCCACCGACTGGGCCGGCCGCACGGTCGAGCTGCTGCTCGATCCGGGCTTCCAGGGCGACTGGCCGGGCAACCAGGCCGAGGCGCTCGTGCACACCCCCGACGGCGTGCAGGTGAAGGGCATCCACCCCCGCAACCACTACGTCCGTTTGGCCGACGAGGCCGCGGGCGGTGAGCCGGTGCACTTCTTCGTCGAGGCCGCGGCCAACCCCGACATCTTGAAGAACGACTTCGTCCCGACGCCGTACGGCTCGAAGAAGACGGCGCCCGAGGCGCCCATCTACACGTTCCGTACCGCCGAGCTGGCCGTTTTCGAGCCCGAGGTGTGGGGGCTGCAGTTCGACGTCGAGGTGCTCTACCAGCTGATGAAGGAGCTGCCCGAGACCGAGCCCCGCCGCCACGAGGTCATGCGCGCGCTCGAGCGGGCGCTGAACGTGCTGCGCCTCGACGACATCGTCGGCACCGCCGCGGCCGCCCGCGCCGAGCTGGTCGACGTGCTCTCACGCCCGGCATCCGCCTCGGCCCACCGCCTCTCGGGCATCGGTCACGCGCACATCGACACCGCGTGGCTCTGGCCCATCCGCGAGACCAAGCGCAAGACCGCCCGCACGTTCTCGAACGTGCTCGCCCTCGCCGAGCAGTACCCCGACTTCCGCTTCGCCGCGTCGTCGGCGCAGCAGTACGCGTGGGTGAAGGAGCGCTACCCGCACGTGTGGGAGGGCATCAAGGCCGCGATCGCCGCGGGCCAGTGGATCGTCGTGGGCTCGCAGTGGGTCGAGCCCGACGGCAACCTGCCGAGCGGCGAGGCGATGGTGCGCCAGATCACGCAGGGCATGCGCTTCTTCCGCGACGAACTCGGCGTCGAGACGCACGGCATCTGGCTGCCCGACTCGTTCGGCTACACCGCCGCGTTCCCGCAGATCGCGAAGCTCGCGGGGCTCGACTGGTTCCTCACGCAGAAGATCTCGTGGAGCCAGACGAACAAGTTCCCCCACCACACCTTCTGGTGGGAGGGCATCGACGGCTCGCGCATCTTCACGCACTTCCCGCCGATCGACACCTACAACTCCACGCTCGAGGGCGAGGAGCTGCACCACGCCGTGCGGCAGTTCCGCGACAAGGGCGTGGCGACCACCTCGCTCGTGCCCTTCGGCTACGGCGACGGCGGCGGCGGACCCATCCGCGAGATGATGGAGCGCCAGCGCCGCGTCGCCTCGCTCGAGGGCTCGCCCCGCGTCGAGATCGAGCACCCCGACGACTTCTTCGCCGCAGCCCAGGCCGAGTACCCCGACGCCCCCGTGTGGGTGGGCGAGCTGTACCTCGAGCTGCACCGCGGCACCTTCACCTCGCACGCCCGCGAGAAGCGCGGCAACCGCGAGGCCGAGAACCGCCTGCGCGAGGCCGAGCTCTGGTGGACCGCCGCCGCGCTGAAGGGTGCCGAGTACCCGTACGAGGCGCTCGACCGCCTGTGGCAGGGCGTGCTGCTGCAGCAGTTCCACGACATCCTGCCCGGCTCGTCGATCCAATGGGTGCACGAGCAGAACGAAGAGGACTACGCCGCCGCGCTCGCCGAGCTGGAGCGCTCGATCGCCGAGGCGCTCGCGGCCGCGGGCCTGTCGGCCGCGGTCGTCAACTCGGCGGACCACGCGCGTCGGTCTCTGACCCTGGATGCCGAGGGCACCCCGCTCGCACTGGTGGAGGCGCCGGCGCTGGGCGTGGCATCCCTCGTTCCCGTCGTTCCGGCGCACCCGGTGACCGCGCACCGCGACGGCGAGGACATCGTGCTCGACAACGGCCTCGTCCGGGTGACCGTCGACGCCCGCGGCCTCGTCACCTCGATCGTCGACCTCGCCGAGAACCGCGAGCTCGTGCCCGCCGGCCGCGTCGCCAACCTGCTGCAGCTGCACCAGGACCTGCCGAACGCGTGGGACGCGTGGGACATCGACGCGCACTACCGCTACACCTTCGACGACCTCGATACCGCTGACGCGGTCGAGCTGCTCGTCGACGGCGACCTGCGGGCCCGGGTCGTCGTGACCCGCTCGTTCGGCACGTCGCGCCTGACGCAGACGGTCGCCGTGCAGGCCGACGACGTGCGCGTGCACTTCGCCGTCGACCTCGACTGGAACGAGCGCGAGAAGCTGCTCAAGGCGTCGCTGCCCTTCGTCGTGCACGCCCACCACCACAGCGCCGAGATCCAGTACGGCCACGTGCGCCGCGCGACCCACACGAACACCTCGTGGGAAGACGCGAAGTTCGAGGTCATGGCGCACCGCTGGGTGCACGTCGAAGAGCCCGGCTACGGCATCGGCGTGACGAACGCCGCCACCTATGGCCACGACATCACCCGTACCGTCGGGGCCTCGGGCGAGGTCGAGACCGAGGTGCGCCTGAGCCTCGTGCGTGCCGCGAACTCGCCCGACCCGATCCAGGATGCCGGCCACCACACGTTCGCGTACGCGGTGCACCCCGGTGCCGACATCGCCGGGGTCGTGGCATCCGGTTACGAGCAGAACCTGCCGCTGCGCCGCCCCGTCGTGGAGGGCACCGTCCAGCCGTGGAGCGTCGTGCGCTCGACCAACGAGGGCATCCGGATCGAAGCCGTCAAGCTCGCCGACGACCGCTCGGGCGATGTGATCGTGCGTGCGTACGAGGCGCTGGGTCGTCGCGCGGCCACGACGCTGGTGCCCGGGTTCGCCGTGGCATCCGTCTCCGAGGTCGACCTGCTCGAGCGCCCGCTCGGTGCCGACATGGCGCGTTCGCGTCAGCTCGCGCACGAGAGCGACGAGATCCAGCTCGAGCTGCGGCCGTTCCAGGTCGTGACGCTGCGGCTGACCCGCGGATGACCCGGAGCGCGACCCCGGCGGCCCCCTGGCGACAGCGCATCGGCGTGCTCGCCGTGTGGCTCGTCGGGGTCGTCGCGTACGTGGTCTCCATCGTGAATCGCACCTCCCTGTCGGCCCTCGGGCTCGAGGCGGCGGATCGGTTCGCGATCACCGCGGCGACGCTGTCGCTTCTGGCCGTCGTGCAGCTCGCCGTCTACGGCGCGCTGCAGCTGCCGGTCGGGCTGCTCCTCGACCGGTTCGGCGCGCGCACCGTGCTCACGGTCGGCATGTTCGTGATGGCCGCGGCGCAGGTGCTTCTCGCGATCGCCCCGGGCGTGGGCCTGGCGATCGCCGCGCGTCTGCTCATGGGCGCCGGCGAGGCCGCGATCTTCCCCGGCCTGCTGAGGGTCATCGGAATGCGCTTCCCCCGACGCCTCGCGCCGACGGCCGTGCAAGTGACCGGACTTCTGGGGCAGTTCGGTCAGATCATCAGCGTCGTTCCGCTCGCGGCCCTGGTCGGTCTGTCGGGGTGGACGTCGGCCTTCCTCGCGGCGGCCGGGGTCACGGCTCTGGTGGGCGTGCTGGTCGTGGTCGTCGTCCACGAGCGCGGGTCGATCGCCGTCGCACGGGAGCCGGTCGGCCGGTCCGTGCGCGCGGCCTGGCGTGCGGCGGGCACCCGTCTGGCGTTCTGGGTGCACTTCGTCACCTCGTTCTCGGGCAACGCCTTCGCGATCCTCTGGGGCTTCCCCTTCCTCGTGGCCGGTCAGGGCCTGGATGCCGCGACCGCGGGCGGACTGTTCACGGTCTACGTCGTCGGCGGTATCGTCTTCGGGCCGCTCGTGGGTGCCGTCTCCGGGAGGTTCCCCCGTGCTCGGACCGCCCTCGTGATCGCTCTCGTCGCCGCGCAAGCGGCGTCGTGGGCGGCGGTTCTGGTGTTTCCCGACCGGGCGCCGCTGCCCCTTCTCGTCGTGCTCGCCATCGCCATGTGCGTCGGGGGGCCCGCGTCGATGATCGCGTTCGACATCGTGCGCGACCACAACCCGCCCGAGCGGCTGAGCACGGCGACAGGGGTGGTGAACGGCGCGGGTTTCCTCTCGAGCATCCTGGTGATCCTGGCGATCGGCGCCGTCCTCACCCTGCAGGCCGGTGGGGGAGAGTTCTCGCTCGCCGCGTTCCGTCTGGCGGAGCTCGTGCAGGTGCCGTTCTGGGCGATGGGGCTCCTCCTCGTGGTGCGCGCGCATCGCCAGGTGACGAGCCGCGGCATCGAGGCGCCCCGCACGGGAGCCCGCGTCGTCGGATAGCGACGGGGCGCTCGGCGCGATCGGATCGCCTGGCACCCGGATGCCACCTTCATCGGCTGTACTCGTGGGACGATCTCCCCACGGCCCGAGGAGGAACCATGACCGAGTCCCGCACACTGCCCCCCGAAGCGCTGGCCGACTGGAGCGTCGCTCTCGCGGAGCGCTTCGGCCTGGCCGAGGGCGACATCCCCATCTCTCTGATCCTCGATCTCGCGCGGGACGTCGCCAACGGCGTCGCCCGACCGGCGGCGCCGCTCAGCGCATTCGTCGCCGGTCTCGTCGCCGGTCGAGCGGGCGGCTCACCCGCCGACACCGAGGCCGCCGTGGCGGCGGTGGTGCGAATGGCGCACGAGTGGGACAACCGCTGAGGTCGGATACCGAGCAGCGTGACCCCGGCGCGCGTCGCCTGCCGGTGTCACTCGAAGAGGCCCGACAGCACGATCGTGCGCGCGCGAGGATCCAGGGCGACGGTCGCGCTGTGACCGGACGCCGAGAACAGCTCGTCGAGCGCGGGGCTGCCCTCGAAGTGCCCGGCCGGCAGTTTCGCGCGCATCCCCGACACGAGTTCGGGCGGCTGCACGGAGTCGAGGTCTCCCGCCGCCTGCAGGGCGTCGACCTCGGACTGTGGGACGACCGCCACGACGTCAACCCAGTACGTCGTCGGCCCCACGTCGGAGGTGCCGGTCGTGCCGCCCATCCACTCGATCGACTCCGCCGATGCGAGCTGCGGGTAGCGCGTCGCGATCGGCGCGAGGTCGGTGCGCAGGGTGCCGTCCCCCTGCTTCGCCGCCGGGTCGCTCGTCATGTCGTTCCCCCTGGGGTGTGGTGAGGTGGGCGCGCAGCCCGTCGTGCTCGCGATCGCGACCGCGAGAAGAGCGATCGCCAGATATCGACGCATCATCTATCGACCTTCGTTCGGTGGCGAAACGGGCGGAGGCGACCGGTCACGGCCCCACGTACTCCCCGCGGGGGCGCAGCCGCATCGCCGGCTCGGCGTACTCCGCGGCGATGTGCGCGATCCATCCGGCCATCCGCCCGAGCACGAAGATCGTGCTCGCCGCGTCTTCGGGGAGGCGGGCTCCGGATGCCAGGGCCGCGAGCGCCAGGTCCACGTTGGGCCGTAACCCCGCGCGGTCGGCGACGACGTCGGACAGCCGCCGCACGGCATCCATCGTCCCTTCCCCGTCGGGCAGTGCGGCCAGGAGCGGGAACAGGGCCGTGGCCCGATCGTCGCCCCCGGCGTAGAGCGGATGACCGAAGCCCGGGATGCCGTTGCCCTCTTGCAGTGAGTCGGTCAGCGCCCTCTCGGGTTCCTGGCCGCGCCGCACGCGGGTGAGCAAGCGGGCGGTGCGGGTCGCTGCCGAGATGTGCAGCGGAGAATCGGCAGCGCCGAGGGCGGCGCTCACAGCGGCGTAGCCGTCGGCGCGAGCCGAAGCCGCGACCCGCGCGGCGAAGGTCGACACCGCCAGGTCGTGGTCGATCAGCAGGACGAGTGCGGCGTTGACGGCGGCGATGGTCGCCGCGTCGGTCGGCGGGCCCCACGCGCTCACCAGCGAGCGCGCGACATCGGCCTGCGGGTGGCCGCCGAGGGCGACGGGCAGCCCGGTGATGAGCGTCCACCCGATGCGGTGGGCGGTGTCCGCCGAGGCGTCGTAGCGCAGCGGATCGTCGGCGGCGAAGCCGGTCGCCGCGGCCCGCAGCCGGTCCATCGACCCGGCGTGCAGGGGGAGGGCTTCGACCATCGCGCGGGCGCTGCCGATCGCGGGGTCGGGGGCGTCCACGCGCTCCGCGTCCCACAGCCAGGCCACGACCTCGGCGAAGGGCTGGTTCATCAGGTCGCGGGCGCGGCGTCCGCGGTAGAGCAGTTCGTCGTCCTCGATGTCGGCGATGTCGGTCTGCACGATGCCGAGGGGCATGCCGGTCGTGGGGTGCGTCGGCGTCCGCGGCGCCGTGCGTCGGCGGCCCGAGGCGAAGGCCTCCACCTCGAGCGCGTCGAACGTCGAGCCGCGGGCGTCGCGCTCGCGGCGGAGAAGTCCGCGCGAGACATACGCATACACGGTCTCGGCTTTCACGCCGAGGCGCGCGGCGACCTGGGCCGCGGAAAGACGGGGGAGGGGTGCGGTCATCTTGATCCGATCAACGTTGACGCTGAGATCGTCATGTTCGCACACTGAGCGCATGAGCGACCTGATCGATGTGCCCCGCGGACTGAACGGCGTCGTCGCGGCCGAGACGACCATCAGCGACGTCGACGGCGAAGCCGGCGTCTACCACTACCGCGGCTTCGCGGCGGTGGAGCTGGCCCGCACGCGTTCCTTCGAAGACGTCTGGCAGCTGCTGGTGGCGGGAGAGCTGCCGGATGCCACGACCCGGGCCACCTTCGCCGCGCGCGTCTCGGCCGCACAGGCCGACCCCGCCCTGCCCGGGCTGATCGCCGCGGTCACGGCCCGCACCGATCAGCCGCTCGCGGCGCTCCGGGCGGTGTGGACGCTCGCGGCATCCGCCCGCTCGTCCGCGGCGCTGTACGACCTCGAGTCCGATGCGCGGCTCGACGAGGCGATCGCCTTCGCCGCCATGGCCCCGCTCGCTCTCGCGCCCGGGGCGGCGGGCGGTCGCGGCGTGGTGGCCGACTACCTCGAGCGCGTGACCGGGACGGCTCCCGACGAGGCCCACGTCCGGGCGCTGTCGGCCTACCTGGTCGCGGCGATGGACCACGGCTTCAACGCCTCGACCTTCACGGCCCGGGTCATCGCGTCGACGGGGGCCGACATGGCATCCTGTCTCTCCGGCGCGCTCGGCGCGCTCTCGGGGCCGCTGCACGGCGGAGCCCCGGCCCGTGCCCTCGACAGTCTCGACCGCGCGGACGACGACCCTGCCGCCTGGATCGCGGGGGAGCTCGACGCGGTACGCCGGCTGATGGGCTTCGGGCACGCGGTGTACCGCACGGCCGACCCGCGCTCCGAGCTGTTGCGCGAGGTCGCGCGCGGCCTCGGCGGCGACCGCGTGACCCAGGCGCTGGCGTTCCAAGAAGAGGCCGAGCGTCAGCTCGCGCAGCGTCGGCCCGAGCGCCCGCTGCACGCCAACGTCGAGTTCTACGCGGCGGTGGTGATGGAGCAGTGCGGCATCCCGCGCGCGATGTTCACCCCCACCTTCGCTCTCGCCCGCACGATCGGCTGGACCGCGCACGTGCTCGAGCAGGCGCGGGACCCGAAGATCATCCGGCCCGCGGCGCGGTACGTGGGGCCGGTGCTCGCGGGCTGAACCCCGGTCCTGCGGGTCGCACGATCGATGCGCCGCAGTCCGCTGCGGGCACCCGGCCTGTCGCGACTCGACTTCGCAGGACCGCCCACGGCACGAGACGCGGCTCCCGGACGAATGGTCGGATGCCGCGGACGATCGGTCGGGCGCAGACGGCGGCCCCGAACCAGCATCGAAGTATGACCTCGACCGCTCCCGTTCCGACCTCGCTCTCCGCCCCGCCCTCGATGCGGTACGGCGGCCTCATCGTCGTGATGCTGCTGAGCTTCCTGCTCGTCACAGCGGAGTTCCTCCCCAACGGCGTGCTCACCGAGATGGCCGCCTCGCTCGGCATCACCCCGGGCCAAGCCGGTCAGACCGTCACGGTCACCGCCCTCGCGGGGCTTCTCGTCGCCCCGACCGTCGGGCTGCTGCTTCCCCGGCTCGACCGCCGCACGCTGCTCGTGCTGGCGGCGGCCGCGGCCGCGCTGTCGAGCCTCGTCGTCGCGATCGTGCCGAGCCTGGTGGCCATCCTCATCGCCCGGTTCCTGCTGGGGGCTGCGATCAGCGCGTTCTGGTCGATGTCGATCACGGTCGCGGCACGCCTGTCGAGCCCCGAACGCATCGGTCGCGCCGTCATGTTCGGCTCTGCCGGTCTGTCGCTGGCGACCGTGGCGGGCGTTCCCCTCGGCGTCGCGCTGAGTGAGGCGCTCGACTGGCGGCTGGCTTTCCTCCTCGTCGCCGTGGCGACCGCGGCGGTCGGCATCGCGGTGCGCGTCGTGCTGCCGCCCGTCCCGGCGGCAGCAGCATCGAGCCTCGGCATCCTGGTCGACACGCTCCGTCGCCGGGGTGTGGCGGGCGGCATGGTCGGTCACGTGCTCGTCGTGCTCGGCCACTTTCTCGCGTACACGTACGTGCGCCTGTCGCTCGAGCGCATTCCGAACGTCGACGCGGGCACCGTCGTGCTGCTTCTCGCCCTGTTCGGGGTCGGCGGGTTCGTGGGCAACATCCTCGTCGGCATCGTCGTCGATCGCGCCTTCGCGCGTCTGGCCGTCGTCGGCCCCCTGGTGATCGCGCTCGCTATCGCGGCTGTCGTCCTGCTCCCCTCGGCGATGGCGGTGGTCGCGGCCGCCGTGCTCGTCTGGGGCTTCTTCTTCTCGTCGTGGCTCATCATCGTGAACACCTGGGTCGGTCACCGCATGCCCGACCGTCTCGAGGCGGGCGGGAGCCTCGTCGTCACCGGCTTCCAGCTCGCGATCACGATCGCGGCCGGCCTCGGCGGCCTGCTCGTGGACGCCGCGGGGGTCGTGACGGTGGATGCCATCGGCATCCTGCTGCTCGTGATCGGTGCCGTGCTGTTCGGCCTCTCGCTGCTGCGGCGCCCTCGGGCGCGATGACGGCGACGGCCCCGCCGAAGATGCGGCGGGGCCTCAGGGCGTCAGCGAGCGCCGACCGCTGCGCCAGGCCGACGGGGCCACGCCGGTGTGACGGCGGAACGCGCGGCGGAACCCCTCGTCCGAGGCGTACCCCAGGGCGCGCGAGGTCTCGGAGACGGGCGTTCCCGCGTCGAGGAGGTCTTCGGCTCGGCGCATCCGCACCGCCGTGACGTACGAGGCGGGTGAGGTGCCGAACACCTCCCGGAAACGGGCGGCGAACACCGACCGCGACATCGCGCCGAGGGCCGCGAGCTGATCGATCGTCCACTCCTTTCCGGGGTCGTCGTCGACGGCGGCCGCGACACGGGCGAGGAACGGGTCGGCGGTGCGCGGCGGCCACGAGGTCTCGTGCTCCGACGCGGCCCACGCACGCAGCGCCGACAACAGCACCGTGGTCACCATGAGCTTGCAGATGGTCTCGTCGCCCTGGCGGTCGAGCGCGGCACCGGGGGCGGGAATGCCCAGGTGGGCGGCGAGGCCGGCAGCCGCGGGTTCTGCGCGTGCGAAGCCGCTGACGAAGACGACCGGCGGTAGGGCGCGGGTGTGCACCGTCGGAACCACCTCGAGCGGAACGACGGTCACCTCGGCGCCGGACTGCGAAGCCAGCTCGAGCGAGTGGCATCCGAGCGAGATGAAGGCGTCTCCCGTGAGCAGCGTACGTCCGCCCTCCACCGCGGTCGCCGCCCCGGAGGGCGCGTTGACCGAGCATCCCGCTCGCGCGGCGCTGAGGCCGGTGAGCTCGCCGGAGCGCACGTAGACGATCGCGGATTCGCCCTGCGCCAGCGTCGTGCTCTCGCCCACCGACAACGACCGCCGCCACGCGCGACCGGGGTGCACGTCGATGTTCGACAGAGCGCTCTCGAGCGCGGCACGCGAGGTCATGAGAGCGGCAACCCCGCTCGTCTCGGCGCTATTCCGAGCGTCGTCAGCCCAACAGTTCGAGCCCGCTGAACAGCCCGATCGTCACAGAGAGAAGGCCCGCCGCCACTCCCGCGATGAACCCCGCCGCGGCGAGCTCGCGCGCCATGCGGGCGTTCAGGCTCACGATGCCGCAGACGAACGAGATCAGGGCCAGCACCCACATGCCGATCTGGATCCACATCAGGTTGTCGACGTCGGCGATCGCGCTCGCCGTGGCGACGAAGAGGTACCAGGCGATGACGACGACGCCGGTGACGATCGCGACGACGGAGACGACCCGCAGGTCACCCTTCGGCGCAGGAGGGGCGGGCGGCTCGTCGCGCGGCGGGATGTCGACGGCCGGTTCCAGCGAATCGGGGAGGTCGTCGTCTGCCATGTCTCGATCCTCCCAGGTCGCGAGGCCTTTCGGCGAGGTCTTGACGGGCCTCGCCGCGGGCGACCGCGCCTAGGCTCGAGGGGATGAGAACCGTCGGAGTCGACCTCGCCGCCGGAGCCCCCGGCACGGCCCTCGCCGAGATGCACTGGGCCGATGGCGCGGCCCGGCTCACGCGGCTCGAGATCGGGATCCAGGATGCCGACATCGTGGCATCCGTCCGCTCCGGCGACGTGTGGCTCGGGGTGGACTGCCCGCTCGGCTGGCCCGACGCCTTCGTCGACTTCGTGCAGGCGCACCACGCCGGCGCGGCCCCGACGCTCGGACCGGTCGACGGAGGCGCGGACTGGCGGCGCACGCTCGTCTACCGCCACACCGACCACGTGGTGCGCGAGCGCATCGGGCGCTGGCCGCTGAGCGTCTCGACCGACCGCCTGGGCGTGACGGCGCTGCGCGGCGCGGGCCTCTTGCGGCGGTTGGCCGAGGCCGGGTTCCCGGTCGACCGCGCGGCCGAGGGGCGCCTGTTCGAGGTCTACCCCGGCGGATCGCTGCGCCTGTGGGGCTTCGACACGAGCGGATACCGAGTCGATGCGGCCCGCCGGGCGATCCTGCTCGACGCGCTGACCGAGCGCGCCCCGTGGCTCGACCTCGGCGGATTCGGCCCCCTCGCCGTCGCGAAGGCCGATGCCTTCGATGCCGTCGTCGCCGCCCTGGCCACGCGCGCCGGAGCCCTCGGGTCGTTCGAGCGCCCGGCATCCGCAATGCTCCCCGTCGCCCGGCGCGAGGGGTGGGTCGTGCTGCCGGACGGGCCTCTCGAGGAGCTGGCGGCGACCTAGGCTGGCGGCATGTGGGGCGATCGCGGGGCGAAAGCGGCAGAGAAGCGCGTGCAGCGTTTCCTCGAGGATTACGACGCGCAGTGGCGGCGTGCAGCGCCCGCCTTCGAGGATCGGTCCACACGGCGCAACGCATTCTCCGAGTGGCGAGAACTCGTCGTCCCGCTGACACGTGATCACGTGGTGGGGGAGCACGTTCGCTTGGACTCCTCGTTCGGTACGCCGCCGGGGTACGGGGTCGCCGTGGAACGGATCGTGCGTTCCGAGGTCGAGGGTGACCGCGCGTTCGTCCTGACCGAGATGATCGACTCGCCGACGCGGCAGAAGCACGAGTACGTCCTCGAGCGCGAGGGGCGCGGGTGGAAGATCAGCGCCATCGAACAGCACTTCGACGACCCCCGCACCCCCTTCGCCGATGCGGCCCATGCCCGGGCGCTCGCCGCCGACGCGGCACCGGACGCCTCTCTGGACGAGCTGCCCGATGAACAGCGAACCCTCGACGAGGTGCGCAACTTCACCGAGCGCTCGGTCGTCCACCGGCGCAGCGGAGAAGAGTCGGAGGTGCGCGTCTCACCCGCGGGCACGCTGGTGACGACGTCGGGTGTGCTCGCCGTCCTCGACTTCGGCTACGACAACGACGACGCGCGACCCCTGGCCCGCAGCGTGACCCCGGGGTCGTACCCGGTGGAGAGGGTGACCGGTTTCGGCCGCAACGCCGCCCTGCGGGTGCGTTTCAGCGATCGGATGCCGGTGACCTGGCATCCCGCCGATCTGCCGACCGGGCCGGGGCACTTCTTCGGCGTCGACGCGGGTTCGGCGTGCATCGTCGACCTCGCCGCGTACGCGACCATGAGCCGGCGGGCCAAGGCCGCGGCCTTCACCGAGTACATGTACGCGCCGTCGCCGAGCGTGCAAGAGGTCGCCCTCGGTCCATCCGACGTGGGCATCGTCGCGGAGTCCGGGTACGGCGACGGTCAGTACCCGGTGTACTGGGGGCTCGACGAGACGGGCGCGGTCGCCCAGCTCGTCATCGACTTCCTGGTGCTCGTCACCGCGGACGAACAGGGGAACCTGCGGCACCTGTGACATCGCCTGCCGACGCCTCTCACGGGTTGCAGACGTCGCACGTGGCCGGATCGGCCTCGCGCTGAGGCCGTCGGCGCTCGCGCTGCTCATCGCAGGCCGGGCAGCCGTCGACGTCGATGCGCACCTGCGAGGTGGCGTTGCCGCACGCGCCGCACCGCAGTCCGCGAACGACGCCCACCGTGCCGAAGCCCGGGCATCCGCACCCCGGACACAGGCGGTTCAGCCGGGCCGCGAGCAGCCACGACAGGCGTCGCAGAACCCGTCGCCGGGTCGGGTTCATGTGCGCGCGCAGGTCGGGCTCGAGCTCGACGGGGCCGCGGCGCAGCAGAGCGTCGATGACCGCGGCATCCTGAATCCCTTTATGCATCCCGGTGTCGGTGCGCGCGACGACGGCCTGATGGGGAAAGCCCGCGCGAGCGAGGTAGCGCCGCACCTCGCTCTCGGTACGCACGACACGTGCCGGGGCGACGTGCGTGTGCTGGCGGAGGCCGTGGCGCACGCGGATACCGCGTTCGACATCGACGAAGACGGCGAGCTCCTCGTGCACCATGGGGCCGAAGCCCCCGAGTGCCGGGGCGTACGACGCCTCGGTCGCGAGCCCCGTGGAGGTACCGAGCTCGAGAGCGGCGGCCCGCGCCTTGGACGTGGCCGCCTGTTCGGGGGTGCCCGCCCTCGGCACGTCTCGGGTGAACGTGCCGAGGGAGTCTGTGTCGAGCTGCACCGTCGGGCTGACACCCGCGCCGAGCCACCGGGCGAAGGCGGGGGCGAACGCGGTCTCTTTCCCGTGCAGGGTACCCATGGCGGTCGTGTGGCCGACGTACGGCGACCCCGCTCGACTCGTCGCGGCGCACATCAGGCGAAGTAGTCCGCGCGGCTGACCGAGGTCGGCGAGACGAACATCACGCCGGAGGCGTGGTCGAGGACGGGGCGGATGCCGGCGACGATCGCGTCCGCCTTCTCGGGTGCCACGACGGTGACGAGCAGCGTCAGGGTGTCGTGGTCGTTGAAGAGCAGGCGTCCGCCGCGGGGGCCGTGGTGGCCCACGCCGGCCACGCCGGTGATCGCGGTGTAGCCGCGGGCTCCCAACGACTGCATGAGGGCGGACACCTCGGCGACGTCGTCGCTCGCGACGACCACCTCGATCTTGGTCATCGGGGTCAGCTCGGACAGGCTCATCAGCGGATCTCCTTCGTGGTGGTTTCTTCGTGGGCGGCGGGGAGGCCGGAGTGGTCGTGGGCGTCGAGGTCGTCCGCCTGCCAGCCGTAGCGACCCCACCGCATCCAGCGGGCGCTGTCGTGCTCGCGGACGCGGAGGGTGATCCAGCGATTGGTCACCAGGGTGCGCACGGCCTCGGAGGCGTCGATGATGTCGTTCACCCGAGCGAGCGGGGCCTCGACGAACACCTGAAGTCGGATCGGTTCGTGCCGGGACGCGCGGCCGACGCCCACCGACTGCCAGGGCAGCCCGAGGCGCAGGTCGCCGCCGTATCCGGAGAGCACGCCGACGGTGCCGACGACGTTGTGCAAGGGCTTGGGCCCGGCGCCGAAGCGATCGGGAGCCACCGTCGAGGCCGAGTACTGGGCGTTGATCCACTGCGCCACGATCATCGGCGCCGTCAGGATCGTCTCGAGTCCCGCGCCGTCGGGGTCGGCGGCCGCGTCATAGCTGTGCAGGAAGGCGCGGCGACCGAGGTCGGCGCCCGCGGTGATCGCGCGCGGCCCCACGATGAAGGCGGCGTTGCCCACCAGGCCCCACTCGGGGTACGCCTCGGCCCAGTCCGCGGACCGGCGCTCGGTGTCGCGAATCGCGCCGTGCCGCCCGCCCGCGCCAGGCAGGCCGGCGCTGCGGTCGGCCGTGTTGGCGGCGCGTGCGGCCTCGAGCCGCCGGGTCAGCTCCAGCACGACGGTCTCGTGCGTGGCCGGGATGGCCCAGGGCTCGAGCACGGTGACCTCGTCGGTCGCGGTGTCCATCTGCGCCGCGACGAAGAGCGTGTCGGCCGGTATCGAGACGCCGCGACCGGCGAGGGCGGCGCGCGTCTCGGGGTCGTTGAAGATCATGGCCGCCGCCCGGGCGTTGGGCTCGCCCTCGTGTCCGCCGCACGCGCCGCACTGCAGCGATGAGGCGAACGGGTTGTTCGTCACCGAGGCGCCGTGCCCCGTCAGCAGAACGATGGGCGCGAAGCCGTCGACGAGGCCCATCATCCGCAGCGCCGTCTCGGCGTAGAGCACGCGCTCTTCGAGGGTGAAGACGACGTTCGCGTCGACGTGCGTCGACGGCTTCGCAGGGCGCATCCGCGACACCAGTGCCCGCCAGGCCTCGGGAGCCAGCGTCCGCGCCGCGCTCGCCGCGCCGAGCACCCATCCGGCGGTCTCGGCGAAGGCGTACGGTGCGACGGCGGACTCTTTGAGCGCGTCGATCGTGGCATCCCGTTCCACGCTCGCCGCGTGCTGCCGCCTCCAGCGCGCGATCGCGTCGCGCTCCACGGACGACTCGGTGATGGCGACGCGGGGCGTGAGGAGCACCGGGCACGAGGCCACCTCGGCGGAGCCGTCGGCGGGACGGAACGAGATGGGGGCGGCGAAGAAGCCCGCGAAGCCGAGCGTCTCGACCTCGCCGGCGGCTTCGAGGTGCCGCCGGAAACTCTCCGACCGCGTGTCGATGCAGAAGACCGCCTGCGCGAGCGGCCGCTGGGTCCGAGCGCTCGGGCGAAGTACCGGCGCGGTCGCCGGGGCGAGCTCGCGCGCGATGCCCCTCTCGAATGCCTCCTGCCAGACGGCGAGCCGCGTCACGGGCTCGATGAGAGAGAGGACGGGTCGCAGGGCGGTGCGCACCTCGCCGTCGTTCGAGTCGACGCCGAGGGCGAGAGCGACGGCGCCGATGCGGGCGGTGTCGTCGACCGCGGACTCCTCGCTCACAGCTCCGGTCGGGAGGGAGGCGTCGGAGGGCAGCAGCAACCGTTCGAGCGTCGCGCGGATGGCGACGAGCGCGGTCAGGTCGATACCGGTCGTGGCGCTGTGTCGGACGAGGGCGGCCCACCCCGGCAGCGCGAGCACGTGCGCCCGCAGGAAGGACTCCGCCGCGGGCCCGTCGAGCTCCCACCGGGCGAGCGCTTCGCCGATGGCCCCGGCCGGGTCGTCGGAGCAGTTCCGGATGCCGCTGCGTACCCGCCGCGACAGGGTCGGGTCGAGCGCGGCCAGGCGCCGCCATGCCGTCCACATGCTCTCGCCCTTCATCGACCGCGACCAGGGCGCGGTTCCGAGCGAGGTGGCGAGCCAGCGCGCGGTGAGGTCGTCGATTCGCGCGTGGATGCGTGGCGACAGACGCGCCGCCGGCGTCGGGTGCGGGGAGGGCGCCGTCATCGGGGGAGTGACGAGCAGATCATGTCCGAGCACTTCGCCGACGGTTGTGGCCAGGCCGCCGATGCGCAGGACGCGGGGCGATCCCGCCTCGGACACGGTGAACCGCAGGGCCGCATGGAGGTCGGCGGGCGAGATCCGTCCCTGCGCGTGCAGGTCGCGAAAGCGCTGCTCGGGAAGGGACAACAGGATGCCGTGATCTCCGGCGATCCGTCCCATCGCCTCCTCCCAGTCGAGACTCTCGTAGCCGGCCACGGGGTTGCGGGCGATGAAGGTCTCGAGTGGGAAATGCGGCGAGATGCTGCGACCGGCGGCGGCGATCCAGCCCCGGATGACGGCGGACGAGGGAGGGGAGGCGAGGGCGGTCATCAGAATCTCCGGTACTCGAGGGGGCCGTCGGCGGGCGCCGGGGTCCAGGGCATGTCGGTGCGGGGTGCGGCCGGGGGCAGGGGCGGGCGGCCCCACGCGAAGGCGAAGGCGAAGAGGCGGTCAGCGAGCGGACCGGAGCTTCGCGCGACGAGGCCCGAGGCGGCGGCGATCGCGAAGACCGCGATGGCGAGTACTGCGGGTGCGGGTGCGGCGGCGATGACGGGGGTGAGCGCTTCGGCGGCGGGGAAGACCACCGCCAGGTAGGCGGCGGTCAGCGCGGCGAGAGCGCCGATGAGAACAGCCCGGGTGGCGGCCGGCGCCGAGCTCGCACCGATCCGCGCGCCGGCGATCGTCGCGGTGGCCCACGCGAAGAGCAGGAGCACCGCTGCGCTGTGGGTCATCGCCCCGGATGCCGCCAACGCCGCCGCCCCGGTCAGGAGCACGACCGCGCTGCCGATGATCGCGCCGCCGCGCGACGGGGCGGGGTGCGCGATGGCTCGGGCCTTGAGCGCGTGCTCGACCGCGGTTCCGGCACCGAGGAACAGGCTCGCCTTGTAGAGCGCGTGGCCGATGGCGTGGACCAGGGCGACCCCGAAGGCCCCGAGCCCGCAGGCCAGGAGCAGGAAGCCCATCTGTGCGGCGGTGGATTGCACGAGGCGGCCCTTCACGTCGGGGCGGGTGAGCATGGCGAGGGTCGCGACGATCATCGTGATCCCGCCGGCGGCGGCCACCGCCCAGGGGCCGACGGTGGAGGGCACCGCGGCGTAGCGCAGCAGAAGCAGAGCGCCCGCGTTCACGAAGCCCGCGTGCAGGAGCGCCGAGACCGGGGTGGTCGTCGCGGCGGTCGCGGGGAGCCATCCGTGAAGGGGGAAGGAGCCCGCGCGGGCCACGGCCGCGACCGCTACCAGTGCGCTCACGACCGCCGCCGAGGAGTCGTCGAGGCTACCGAGGGCTGCGAGCGAGACGGAGCCGGTCGACGCCACCGCCACGACGACGGCGGCCCACAGGGCCGCGTCTGCGAGCAGCAGCGTCACGGCGCTGCGCACCACCGCCACGCGCGTCTGCGGGCCGGCGCCGCCCGTCGAGATGAGGGCGATCATGCTGACCGTGCCGAGGGTCCACCCGGCTGCGAGGAGCACGACGTCGTTCGCGGCAATGGCGGTGGTCGACCCGACAGCCGCGAGCGACGACAGCGCGAAGAAGGTGCGCGATCGGGGGTCGCCGCGCAGGTTGCGGCTGGCGTAGGCCTGCACGACCACGGTGAGGCCGACGACCAGCAGCGCCAGAGCGGCACCGGCGATGTCGACGTCGGCGGCGAAGGCCGACGCGAGGCCCGCCGCGGCGAACGCCGCGGCGACGGCTGCAGGCCAGACGGCGAGGGAGCCCGGGGTGTGGCGACGCGCGACGTCCGGGAGGAGGGCGGCGACGACCGCGGCGAGCAGCGCGGCGATCGTGAGCGGGGCGAGAAGCGACATGCGCAGCACATTACCTGCAAAAAATTGCTTGTGTCAAAAAACAGGTAACAAATAACCGGTGCTTTGATTCCGGTACAGCAGGTCAGTATGCTGTGGCGATGACGACATGGACGTTCCTCACCAACCACGCCCATGTGTTCATCTACGTCGCCCGCGACCCCGGTGCCCGCGTGCGTGAGATCGCGGATGCCGTGGGCATCACGGAGCGCACGGCGCACGGCATCCTGGCCGACCTCGTCGACGCCGGGTATCTCAAGCGTGAGAAGGAGGGCCGACGCAACCGATACGAGTGCGTCGAGGACCTGCCGTTGCGTCACCCGATCGAGAGCGATCACCCCGTGGGGGCGTTGCTGCAGGCGTTGCGGGGCTGACCTCCCGCGGCGACACGCAGGGCAAGATCGAGAGATGATCACCGTCGTTTCGGCCCCGACCAATCTCGGCTTGCGGCCGCCTCGGCGGGGGAGCGTGCCGGGGGTGTCCAAGGCGCCGGATGCTTTGCGCGAGGCCGGCCTCTTCAAGCGCCTCGCTCATCGGGGGGCCCAGGAGGGCGGAATCGTGCTCGCCGGCCGGTATGTCGACGACGACGACGCGCGCGCCCCGGGTCTCGTTCGCAATCAGGCTCAGCTCGTCGACCATGCGCGGCGGCTCGC
Source organism: Microbacterium sp. SORGH_AS_0454 (assembly GCF_031453395.1). Classification (NCBI taxonomy): domain Bacteria; kingdom Bacillati; phylum Actinomycetota; class Actinomycetes; order Micrococcales; family Microbacteriaceae; genus Microbacterium; species Microbacterium sp. SORGH_AS_0454. The sequence continues at coordinate 1,477,595 of NZ_JAVIYS010000001.1, forward strand.
TGATCGCATCGATGGCGTCTGGGCGTCGGGCCGGTCGCCCCTCGTCATCGGCGGCGACTGCAGCGTCCTCATCGGGGCGGGGATCGCCAGTGCGCGTCGAGGTGGCGGCGGTCTCGTGCACATCGACGGGCACACCGACTTCCGGCACCCGGGTAACAGCGACGACTGCGCGAGCGTGGCCGGGGAGGATCTCGCCGCGGCTGTCGGTCTTCATTGGCCGGCGATTGCGGACATCGACGGCCTGTCCCCCTACTTCGACCCGTCTCGTGTTGCGCACATCGGGCACCGGGACGACGACCAGCACGTCGTCGAGGCTCGTCGCGTGCTGGGGCGGGTGGTGCCCGCGGGGGACCTTCGGGCGCGAGGTGCCGCCCCCGTTGCCGCCGAGATCGGACGCGTCGTCGGACGCGGATACTGGCTCCAGGTCGACGTCGATGTCCTCGACCCTGCCGTCATGCCCGCTGTTGATAGCCCGGATCCGGGCGGTCTCGACGCCTCGCAGCTGACCCGGCTCCTCGTCGAACTCGCGCCGTCCGCTCGCGGCGCCTCCGTCACCGTCTTCGACCCCGACCTTGACCCCGACGGCTCTCACGCTCGCGTCGTGGCGGCCATCGTCGTGAACGGTCTGGGAGAGCTCGGGACCGCGATCCGGGTGCCGTGACGTCCGCAGGGCGACGAAATCACCGAAAAGTCGGGATTGCAGTCAGTTGACACGGGATGCCGAGCGAACGGTGCTGTTTCGGGGCGCTCTTGCAGGCGTGTGGTCACCGCGCTAACGTGCAACCAAATGGTTGAACAAATGAGCGATGCGGACATCGACCGGGTCTTCCACGCCCTGGCCGATGCGACCCGTCGCGACATCGTGCGGCGAACGCTCGTCGCCGAGCAGTCGGTGTCGGAGCTCGCCGCGGCCTACGCGATGTCGTTCGCCGCCGTGTCGAAGCACATCGCCGTGCTCGCCGAGGCGCGGCTCATCACCAAGCGCGCGGAGGGGAGGGTGCGACTCGTGTCCGCCGACCCCGCCGCTCTGGCGAAGGCTCAAGCGCTGCTGCGCTCCTACGAAGACCTCTGGCGCGGCCGCGTCGACCGACTCGACGCGATCCTGCTCGAAGACGCCGGGGTGCCGGCATCCGATCCTCTCTCCGAACCCACCGAAAACTGAACCGACGAAGGAGTCGTCATGCCCGTCACATCCGTCGAGAGCGACACCGAATCTCTCACCATGACCCTGGTTGCCGACTTTCCGGTCGGCTCCGAACGCCTCTGGGCGGTCTTCACCGACCCGCGCCAGCTCGAGCGCTTCTGGGGCCCTCCCGGGTGGCCGGCGACCTTCGACGCCTTCGACTTCCGGATCGGCGGCCAGGCGAAGTATCACATGACCTCGCCGCAAGGACAGCGAGCCGGTGGTGCGTGGGAGTTCACCGCGATCGACGAACCGCGCGGGTTCGAGGTGATCGACTCGTTCGCCGACGAGGACGGCACCCCCATCGAGGGGATGCCGTCGATGCGCATGGTCTTCACCTTCGAGGCCACGCCCGAGGGCTCGCGGCTCACCAACGTCAGTCACTTCGCCTCCGTCGAGGCGCTGGAGCAGGTCGTGGCGATGGGCGCGGTTGAGGGCTCGACGCTCGCGATGAACCAGCTGGACGCCGTGCTCCAGGGGCTCCGCGAATTCGCACAGGGTAAGGGGACGCAGCTCGAGGTCCTCGACGATCAGCACGTGCGCATCACGCGGCTCATCGACGGACCGCGCGAGCTCGTCTGGCGTGCGCACGTCGACCCCGAGCTGATGCGGCAGTGGATGCTCGGCCCCGACGGCTGGCGCATGACCGAGCGCGAGGTCGATCGCACCGAGGGCGGGACGTACCGCATCGCGTGGGAGCCCGAGCCCGGCACCGAGGGCGAGGCGTTCGGGTTCGACGGCGAGATCCTGCTGCTCGACGAACCCCGCCGCATGGTGCAGACCGAGCACATGACGGGCACCGACTACCCCGCGACGATCAACGACTTGTCGCTCTACGAGGAGGACGGAGCCACCCTGGTGACGCTGTTGATCGAGTACCCGGATGCCGCCACCCGCGACGCCGTGCTCGCCACCGGCATGGTCGAGGGGATGGAGCAGAGCTTCCGGCGGATGGAGCGCGTGGTTCTGGGGTGACGGGGGCGGCCGGATGCCGGGCCAGTGCAGCCCACGTGGAGGGAAGGTCTGCCAGGCGGTGGCGAGAGGCGTCGAGATGCCGTGATGTGCAGAACCCCAGGGGTGCACCTTGCGGCGCAGGCCCCTGGGGTTCTGGCGCTTTCGGTCAGTCGACCCGTCGCGTCGTGCGGCGGCGCTGAACCAGCGTCACGGCGATGCCGGCGGCGAGGATGCCGAGTGCCCAGCCGATCGGTGCCAGGGGTGCGGATCCCGTGGTGGCGAGGTGGCTCGAGGCGCTGGCGCCGCTCGTGCTCGGGGTGGTGCCCGCGCTCGGGGCGGGGTCGGTGAGGGAGTCACGGTCGAGGTGGGGGTGACCTGGACGGTGAAGGAGTTGGTGAGGTTCCCGACCTTGAAGGTGATGGTGTGCGGGCTGGCGTGGTTGAACGTCACGGTGGTGAGGTTCGTGGTCGGGTCGTAGGTGATGGTGTCGGTGTCGACGCTGGAGGTGGTCACCGGTTGAACGTTTCCTCGGGTGGTGGGGTTGCCGTACTGGTCGACGGGCATCGTGTCGAACACGATCGAGTCGCCCTGGTTGGCGGTGATCGTCGTGGCGACGGTCCCGTCCGGGGCGACGGCCCACCGCGTGGTGCTGCTGCTGTCGCCGGGAGACACGAGGGCTTCAAGAGCGGTGGCGGTGCCGGGGGCGATGGTGAGCTTCACGTACTCGGTGGCGGTGCCGACGCTGTTGGTCGCGGTGACCTTGACCTTCCAGGTGCCGGCGCGGGTGGAGGACCCGGCGAGGATGCCGTTGGTGAAGGTGACGCCGTCGGGCAGGACGGTGCTGTCGGTGTCGTCGTTTTCGATGCTGTAGGTGGGGGCGGGGGTGCCGATCGCTTTCAGGTCGAACGAGAACGTTTCTCCGGCGGCGGCGCTCTTCTCGATCGGTTCTGCCGTGGAGGAGTCGGTGCTGAAGGAGGGGGCCGTGTAGGCGGTGACCGTCACCGTGGTGCTGGTGGTGGAGGGGCCGTGGGAGGTGTCACCGGAGTATGAGGCGGTGATCGTGTGAGTACCGGCAGAGAGGAAGTTCAGGAGGGTCGCGGTCCCGTCGGCGAGGGTGATGGACCCCAGCTCGGTGCTGCCCTCCGTGAACGTGACGCTCCCCGTTGCGGTCGCGGGCGATACCGTCGCGGTCAGTTCCGTCGCGGTGGCGTCGTTGGGGTTGTCGCTCGCTTTCAGCTCGATCGTGGTGGCGTCCTTCGGATCGTCGTAGGTGATGACGATGCTGCCGTTGCCGGAGTTGCCGTCCAGAGCGCGGACGTTCGTCGCCGACTCAGCGACGAAACCGGACCCGCCGCCACCTGAGCCGGTCTGCCCTCCCGGTGAGTCAGACCCACCACCGCCACCGCCGTAGAAGCCGCCGCCGCCACCACCGGCGGTGCCGTAGTTGTAAGCGGTCTGGTTGTCGGAGCCGGCGCCGCCCTGTCCGAAGGCCGTCGAACTCGAGGCGGGGCTGTTACTGCCGGCTTCTCCCAGATAGTCTCCGCCTCCGCCGTTGCCGGGGCTCGAGCTCGTCGCACCCCCGCCGGAATATACCCACGAGGAGGCGTTTTCCGGTGCGTTTCCCGGGTCACCTGCGCCGGTAGATCCGCCTGCGCCTCCGATCACCGCCTGGGAACCCGCGTTCGAGCCGCCGCCTCCGCCGCCGGTTGCCAGGAGGAGCGAGGCTGAACTGAACAAGAAACTTCCGCCGCCACCTCCACCGCCGCTCGAGTGCTGTGCAGCGGCCTTGGTGCCGGCTGAGCCGCCGCCGCCGAAACCGCCCGCAGCGGGATCGAGCGAGTCCGGGACGCCCCTTTTCCCAGCCCCTCCGACGACAGCGGTGAGCTTCTCGCCTGGCTCTACAGTCAGCGTTGCCCGTACGGAACCGCCGAGGCCGCCGGCACCCGTCTCGGCCTGGTAGCTGTTAGGCGCGCTCGCGCCGCCGGATCCAGCCGAGACGGTCGCCGTGACACTTGTCACACCGCTGGGAACTACCCATTGTTCGGCGGCCCGCGAATAGGCGAACGTGACGGTGCAGACGCCGGACACACACGAGGTATCGGCTGCCTGCGCGGAGACTGCTCCCGCGAAGGTCAGGGCGGCGGTCATGGCGACGCCGACACCTCCCGCGACCAGACGACGAACCGATAGGGACGAGGGAGAGCGCATACGGAGCTTCCTTAGGTGAAGGGGCAGAGGCCATTTCCGGCACGCCGACCGGCCGGTGTCAAAGCTACCGTACAGGTCACTTTCAAACCGTTTAATACCGTTTCGTTACAAGTCCGGTCGGTGGTGGTTCGGCGCACCGACGGCGAGACCGAGGGTTCTCTCCGCACAGTGGTTCGACGTGCGGCGCCGCGACCTCCGGCATCCACACCCCGTATGGGTGGGAAGGGGACGCGTCGAGCTCCGCCGAGCCCGCACCGACCATACGTAGCGATCGACGTCCTATCGGCTCACGGAGAGGGCGCGGCAGCCGATGTCGTCGATCGGCTGTCCGCCTTCCGCCGCGCCACGCCACGCGGACCACCGGCATGGTCGAGGAGTGGAGCAGATCTTCCGGCGGGGGCGCGAAGGGTTCTGGGCAGACTCGCGTCGCCGTGGCTCGGGGCTCATCGTCCGGCCCGCGCTACCCGGTCGTCGCGGAATCGGAGAACCGCACCGGAATCGGATGCCGGGACTCGCTCGCTCCGATTCTGCTGCGTTCGTCCGACTCTGCTGCGTGAGCCCCCGGCCCTGGGCCTCAGGCCGCCGGCGCCGCCCGCCGCACCTGCGCGCGGATGTGCTCCTCGACCTCGGGGGTCACCTCGAGCACTGCGAACGACACCGGCCACATCGGGCCGTCGTCGAGCTGGGCGGTCTCGTCGAAGCTGACGGTGCCGTAGCGCGTCTTGAACTTCGATGCCGGCTGATAGAAGACGACGACCTTGCCGTCTTTCGCGTAGGCCGGGAAGCCGTAGTACGTCTTGGGGTTCAGATGTGGCGCCTCTTCGAGCACGATCACGTGCACCCGCTCGGCGATGGCGCGGTCGGTTCCCTCGAGCTTCTCGATCGCCTCGAGGCAGGCCTCGTTCTCCTTCTGCAACTTCGCCAGGCCCTTCAAGCCCTTCATGGCCTTGAGCTCCTCGGCGCGCTGCTTCATCGCCGCGCGTTCTTCGTCGCTGAATCCGGTGGCCATGGCATCCGCCTTCGTTGAGGTCTGACCGAAAGAGTAGCGCGCGTCAGGCCCGCGTATCCTCCGGGATTCGCGCAACCTCAGCTCGGATCAGTGGATGCCGGCTAACTTTGCGTGGATCGCTGAGGTGATGCCGCTCGCGGCGCCGCGCTCAGGCCTGCCGCAGCCCCTCTTCGAGTGCGACCCAGGCGAGCATCGCGCACTTCACGCGGGCCGTGAACTTCGAGACACCCGAGAGGGCGGCGGCGTCGGCGAAGGTCTCCTCGTCGAGGGGGATCTTGCCGCGGGAGCGCAGCGACTCACGGAACGACGCGATCAGCGCTTCGGCGTCGGCTCGCGGCATCCCTTCGTCTCCGCCGTCTTCTTGCAGCAGGGCGACGAGCATCGACGCCGAGGCCTGCGAGATCGAGCAGCCCGCGCCCTCCCAGGTCACCGAGGTGATGCGGTCGCCCTCGACGTCGACCCGCAGGGTGATCTCGTCGCCGCAGATCGGGTTGCGCTGGTGCACGGTCGCGCTGTGAGCGCCGGGCTCGGCGAGACCGAACCCGCGTCGGTTCTTCGCGTGGTCGAGGATGAGCTCCTGGTACAGGGACTCGAGGCCGCTCATGCGCCCACCCCGAAGAAGCCGCGCACGCCCGAGACGGCGTCGAGCAAGGTGTCGATCTCGTCCTCGGTCGTGTGGATGGCCGCGCTCGCGCGGACCGACGCCGTCATGCCGAAGCGGCGGTGCAGCGGCTGAGCGCAGTGATGTCCCACGCGGACGGCGACCCCGCGCGAGTCGAGGAACTGGCCCACGTCGTGGGCGTGGACCCCCTCGACCTCGAAGGCCTGCAGGGCGATGCGCTCCGCGGCATCCGTGTCTCCGAGAAGACGGATGCCGTCGATGGAGCGCAGACCCTCGCGCAGGCGCTTCTCGAGCGTCGCTTCGTGGGCGTGTGCGGCCTCGAGGTCGTGCTGGCCGAGCCAGCGGACGGCGGCGGCGAGGGCGACGGCCTGCGACACCGGCTGCGTGCCGGCCTCGAAGCGCTGCGGCGCGGGCAGGTACTCGGCCTTGTCGAGGGTGACGGTCGTGATCATCGACCCGCCGGTGGTGAAGGGCGGCAGGCTGTCGAGCACCTCGTCGCGGCCCCAGAGCGCACCGATGCCGTACGGCCCGTAGATCTTGTGCCCCGAGAACACGGCGAGATCGACCCCGGATGCCGGCAGGTCCAGGCGCAAGTGGGGAGCCGACTGGCACGCGTCGAGCACCGTCAGCGCGCCGACGCCGCGAGCCAGGGTCACGAGCTTCGCGACGGGGTTCACGATGCCGAGCACGTTCGACACGTGCGGGAAGGCGACGACCTTCGTGCGCTCGCCGATGAGTTCGGCCGCGGCGTGCAGGTCGAGCATGCCGTCGTCGAGCACCGGGATGTGCCGCAGGCGCGCACCCGTACGGGCGGCGAGCTCCTGCCACGGGATGAGGTTGGCGTGATGCTCGGCCTCGGTCACGACGATCTCGTCGCCCTCGCGCAGGCGCCCGGCGTACCCCAGCGATCCCGCGACGAGGTTGAGGCCGGCGGTGGCGCCGCTCGTCCAGACCAGCTGCTCGGGCTCGGCGCCCACGAACTCGGCGACCGTGACGCGCGCGTCCTCGAACAGCTCGGTGGCCTCGGCGGCGAGGGTGTGCGCGCCGCGATGCACTGCCGAGTTGGCGGTTTCGAGGAAGTCGCGCTCGGCGTCGAGGACGGCGCGCGGCTTCTGGCTCGTCGCGCCGGAGTCGAGGTACACGAGGGGCCGGCCGTCGATCTCGGCCTGCAGGATCGGGAAGTCGGCGCGCACGGCGGCGACGTCGAAGGGGAGGGTCACCCCTCCAGGCTACGTCGCGTGGGGTGGTGGCGGATCGTGCGAGGAAGAAAAGAAGAAAGTACTTGCCTATTTGGAAAGTAGTTGCCATGATCGAGTCAACGAAAGGATCGCCATGGACCGCACGCCCGCGATGACCGCGTCGGAAGCCCAACTGCTGCTCGATCGCGCCGACCGCCTCAGCCACGCCGCACACAACGCAACGCGGTGGCCGTACATCAGCTTCATCCTCGCGCTCGGGATGGCGACCTCGATGGGCACCTTCGCGATGGCCGTCACGACCGGAGATACGTTCGGCCTCGCCTACGTGAGCTTGCTGGCCGTCGTATTCGCCCTCATCATCTTCTTCGTCGTCAGCATCCAGGGCCGCGCCGCCTTCGCTCGCGGCCGCCGCTGGACCGCCTACATCGCGAGCTGGTTCGCTTCGTACGCGCTCGCCCTGGCAGTCGTCATCTGGGCGCACGGTGACGTGCTGCTCGCGGCGCTGGCCTCGGGCCTCGTGCTCGTCGTCTCCCTGGTCTGCGCGGCGCGCGAGGCTCGGTCGTGACCACGTCGACCCCGCATCCCCGGCACCGGCTCGACGAGCTGCTCCAGAACTCCGTGCGGTTCTCGATCCTCGCGGCCCTCGACCGGGCGACCACGCTGAGCTTCAAGGAGGTTCGGGATGCCGTCGAGGTCACCGACTCCGCGCTGAGCAAGCAGGTCTCGACGCTCGAGGGCGCCGGCTACATCGCTGTGGGGAAGTCGTTCGCAGGCAAGATGCCCCGCACCTCGCTCACCCTGACGAAGGAGGGGCGAGCGGCGTGGAGGAGCCACCTCGACACGCTCCGCGAGATCGCGGGGACGTCGGTCTGAGCCGTTCGATCGTTCGACACCGCGTCTCACCGACTCCTCATGGACGACTCGATGAGACGCGGTGTCGTGCGCGAAGAGTGAGGAAGCCGGACCGGCCCGTTCGGAAACCGTGAGCACCCCGGGATCGCCCTCGCCGGGAGCGTAGACCGGATGCCATGACCCTCACGGCTCTGCTCCCCACCCTCCGCTCCAGCATCCCGGCCCCCTTCGACGCGGCCGCCTGGCCCGCCGGCTCTACCCCCACGCTCGACGACGTCACCGTGCGGGCCGTGTCGGTCGGCCGTTTCGCCGACATCTGCGGCACGCCCTGCGTCTGCACGGGCCCCGCGGTGATTCCGGCGTCGGGCGGGGTGGCATCCGCGACGCTCTCGACGACCGTGGTGATCGCGACCGTGACGGAGGCCGGCCCCGATACGCTGCGCCTCGATGCCTGCGTCGCCGGGCTCGCGGCCGTCTGGCGCGAGGCACGGCTCATCGGCCGCGTGTCCCACGCGTACGACGAACCGTTCGCCGTCGTCGACGCGCACGGGGAGCAACCGTGCGGCACGGTCGTGCTGCCCGGGGACGTCCGCGCGGGCGATCGCATCGCCTTCCCCTGCCCCGGGTGCCACACCGTCGGAGAGGTCCGCTGATGCTGCTGCACTCGATCGTCTTCGCCTCCCGCTGCGCCCGAGTGCAGGCGGAGTTCCTGGCCGCGGAGGCCGAGGACGAGGCGGCCGACGTGCGTAACTCCTGAGTTTCGGGCCCGGCTCCTGTGGCAGCCGGCCCGGGCTCCGGTGTCGGCGCGTCTTTCCGACCGGGGGACAAGCCGCCGCGGCGCGAATCTCAGGAGTTTCGCACGCTCGCGGCGGTCGTCCCGCCCGGGCCCGCTCACACGACGAGCCGGTACCCCATCCCCTGCTCCGTCAGCAGGTGCACGGGCGCCGAGGGATCGACCTCGAGCTTCTTGCGCAGTTGCGACATGTACAGCCGCAGATAGCCGGAATCGGCGACCTGCTCGCTCGCCCAGATCTCCTTCAGCAGCGTCTGTCGCGTCACGAGAGACCCGGGGTTGCGGGCGAGGAACTCGAGCATGCGCCACTCGGTCGGCGTCAGGTGCACGCGTGCGCCTCCGCGCAGCACGGCCTTGGCCGACAGGTCGACCTCGACGTCGCCGAAGCGCACGACGGCATCGCCCGACGACGGCACTGAGCGCCGCGCGTGCACGCGCAGACGCGCCAGTAGTTCGTCGATCTGGAACGGCTTGGTGACGAAGTCGTCTGCCCCGGCGTCGAGCGCCTCGACCTTGTCGGCCGAGCCCGTGCGACCCGAGACGACGATGATCGGCGCCGTCGTCCAGCCGCGCAGGGCGTGGATCACCTGCACGCCGTCGAGGTGCGGCATCCCGAGGTCGAGAAGGACGATGTCGGGGTGCGCCCCCGCGGCGAGGGTGATGGCCGCGGCACCGTCGGCCGCCGCCACCACGTCGTAGCCGTGCGCGGCCAGCGTGATGCGCAGGGCTCGCACGAGCTGCGGATCGTCGTCGGCGATGAGTACCTTCACGGCATCCTCCTCGAGATTCCGGATGCCATGGCCTCCGCATCGGCCACGGGCAGCGCCACGACCATGGTGAGGCCGCCGCCGGGGGTGTCCTCCGGGGTGAGCGTGCCGCCCATGCCCTCGGCGAAGCCGCGCGAGAGGGCCAGGCCCAGACCCAGACCCGCGGTGTTGTCGGTGTCGCCCAAGCGCTGGAAGGGCGAGAACATGTCCTCGCGGCGGTCGGCGGCGATGCCGGGGCCGTGGTCGATCACGCGGATCTCGGCGGTGCCGCCGAGGCGGCTCGTCGCGATGCGGACGCGCTCGCCGTCGGGCGAGTAGCGCTGGGCGTTGGTGAGCACGTTGACCAGCACGCGCTGCAGCAGCACGGGGTCGGCACGGAGCATCGGCAGGTCGGGGTCGAGCGCGAGCTCGACGTCGTCGGGGCCGAGGTCGAGCTCGTCGAGGGCGGAGAGCACGACACCCGCGGCGTCGGTCGCCGCCAGAGACACGGCGAGCACGCCGGCCTGCACGCGGCTGACGTCGAGCAGGTCGGTGACGAGCACGGACAGCGTCGCCAGGCTTTCGTCGGCGGTCTCGAGCAGCACCTGGCGGTCGTCGTCGGAGAGCTGGTCGCCGGCGGCGCGCAGGCCGCCGAGCGAGGCGACGGCGGCGGCGAGCGGACGGCGGAGGTCATGGCTGACGGCCGACAGCAGGGCGGTGCGCACCTGGTCGGTCTCGGCGAGGGCGCCGGCCTCGGCCGCGGTCTCGGCGAGATCGGTGCGCTCGAGGGCGGCGGCGAGCTGCGCCACGACGACGTCGAGCAGGCGTCGTTCCGAGGCGTCGAGGTCGCCGCCGTGCAGCTCGAGGGTCGCGCGCCCTTCGCCGACGGGCACCGCGACCGCGCGATCGTCGCGCACGGGCTCCCCGTCGGTGGCGAGCACCGTTCCGTCGGCGGCGACCAGGCGGACTCCCGCGAGGCCGAACGCCTCGCGCGCGCGGCTGATCAGCGCGGGCACGGCGCTCTCGCCCCGCAGCACGCTGCCGGCGATCGTCGCGAGCATCTCGGACTCCGCCGCGGCGCGTCGGGCGGCCCGCGCGCGGCGGGCGGCCTGGTCGACGACGACGCTGACGAGCACGGCGATGACGACGTACAGGGTCAGCGACAGCGCGTGCGCGGGGTCGCTGATGGTGATCGTGTAGATGGGTGCGATGAACAGGAAATCGAGCGTGACCCCCGACAACACGGCCGCGAACACCGCCGGCCAGATGCCGCCGACGAGCGCGACGACCACGACCAGCAACTGGTAGGCCAAGACGTCGGCGGTGATCGACTCGTCGGAACCGGTGGCGATCATCAACAGCGACAGAAGCGGACCGCCGACCAGGGCGGTGACGAAACCCAGGATGCGCCGCTTCGCGCTCAGCGCGGGGCCCGCGAGCCGGGGGAGGGCGAACCGGCCGCCCGCGCGGGCGTGGTTCACGATGTGCACGTCGATGTCACCCGAGGCGCGGATCACGGTCGCCCCGATGCCCGGTCCGGTAAGGGCTGCGCCCAGACGACCGCGCCGGCTCACCCCGATGACCAGCTGCGAGGCGTTGACCGATCGCGCAAAATCGACCAGGGCGGTGGCCACGTCGTCGCCGACGACCTGGTGGTAGGTGCCGCCCAGGGTCTCGACGAGGGCGCGCTGCGTGGCCAGGGCGCCGGGGGCGCTCGCGCGCAGGCCGTCCTGCGTCGACACGTGCACGGCGAGCAGCTCGCCGCCGGCGGAGCGTGCCGCGATCCGGGCGCCGCGGCGCAGCAGCGTCTCGCCCTCGGGCCCGCCGGTCAGGGCCACCACGACGCGCTCGCGCGCCTGCCACGAACCCTCGATGCCGTGCTCGGTGCGGTACCGCTGCAGGGCGGAGTCGACCTCGTCGGCGAGCCACAGCAGGGCGAGTTCGCGCAGCGCCGTGAGGTTGCCGAGACGGAAGTAGTTCGACAGAGCGGCGTCGATCCGTTCCGCCGGGTACACCGAGCCCGCCGCGAGGCGGTCGCGCAGGGACTGCGGTGCCAGGTCGACGACCTCGATCTGGTCGGCGGCTCGGACCACGGCATCCGGGACCGTCTCGCGCTGAACGACGCCGGTGATCTTCTCGACCACGTCGTTCAGGGATTCGATGTGCTGCACGTTGACGGTCGTGATCACGTCGATGCCCGCCTCGAGCAGCTCCTCGACGTCGATCCAGCGTTTGTCGTTGCGAGAGCCGGGGACGTTGGTGTGCGCGAGTTCGTCGACGAGCGCGATTCTCGGGAGCCGTTCGAGCACGGCATCCAGGTCCATCTCATCGAGCGCGACGCCGCGGTGCGCCACGGCCCGGCGCGGAACCACCTCGAGGCCCTCGGCTTGAGCGGCGGTCGCGACGCGGCCGTGCGTCTCGACGATCGCGATGACGACGTCGTGGCCCTCCGAGCGCAGCCGGCGCCCCTCTTCGAGCATCTCGTACGTCTTGCCGACGCCGGGTGCCATGCCCAGCAGCACGCGCAAGCGCCCGCGCTTCACGAGGCGTCCCCCGTGCTCGAGCGTGGTTCCGGCGAACGACGCCGCCGCCGCACGGAGGGTGCGACGGCGGCGACGGGCGACAGGGTCATGACAGCGATTCTCGTCTCTCAGCGGGCGTCGAGCGCGCGATTGAGCTCCACGACGTTCACGCGCGGGTCGCCGAGGTATCCGAGATCGCGAGGAAGCGTGTGCTCCGACACGAGGGCGGCGACCTCCGACGAGGGGATGCCGCGGGCTTCGGCGACCCTTGCGACCTGGCGTTCGGCGTTCTCGACCGAGATGTCGGGGTCGAGGCCCGAGCCTGAGGCGGTCACCGCGTCGGCGGGGATCGAGCCCGCGCCGTTCAGCTCGCCGAACGCCGCACGGCCCTCTTCGATCGAGGCGATCAGGTCCGGGTTCTCGGGACCCAGGTTCGAGCCGGTCGAGGCCGAGGAGTCGTAGCTCGCGGCAGACGGACGCGACTGGAAGTACTGGGGGAGAGCGTTGCCGTCGGCATCCTGGAACGACTGCCCGATCAGCTGCGAGCCGGTGACGGTCCCGTCGGCGGTCTTGATGAGCGATCCGTTCGCCTGGAACGGCAGGGCGACCTGTCCGACCGCGGTGATCAGCAGCATGTAGGCGACGCCGAGCAGGAGGGTGAAGACGACCATCGCGCGGACGGCGACGGCGGTGGTACGCAGGGTGGTGCGCATGACGGGGCCTTTCAGAAACCGGGGAGCAGGCTCACGACGAGGTCGATGAGCTTGATGCCGATGAAGGGGACGATGACGCCGCCGAGCCCGTAGACGAGCAGGTTGCGGCTGAGGATGCTCGACGCGCTCGCCGCGCGGTACTTCACACCGCGCAGGGCCAGCGGGATCAGCACGATGATGACGATCGCGTTGAAGATGATCGCGCTCGTCACGGCCGAGGCGGGGGAGTGCAGCCCCATGATGTTCAGCGCCGCCAGGCCCGGGAACACGCCCATGAACATCGCCGGGATGATGGCGAAGTACTTCGCGATGTCGTTGGCGAGCGAGAACGTGGTCAGCGCTCCGCGCGTGATGAGCAACTGCTTGCCGATGCGCACGATGTCGATGAGCTTGGTCGGGTCGGAATCGAGGTCGACCATGTTGCCGGCCTCTTTCGCGGCCGAGGTGCCCGTGTTCATCGCGACGCCCACGTCGGCCTGTGCGAGCGCCGGAGCGTCGTTCGTGCCGTCACCGGTCATGGCGACGAGGTTGCCGCCCTCCTGCTCGCGCTGGATGAGGGCGAGCTTGTCCTCGGGCGTGGCCTCGGCGAGGAAGTCGTCGACCCCGGCCTCGGCGGCGATCGCCTTCGCGGTGAGCGGGTTGTCGCCCGTGATCATCACGGTGCGGATACCCATCGCGCGCAGCTCCTGGAAGCGCTCGCGAAGGCCGTCCTTGACGACGTCCTTGAGGTGGATGACGCCGAGCACGCGCCCGCGCCCGTGCGAAACTCCTGAAGATTCGGGGGCCAGGGTCGCCACGACCAGGGGAGTTCCGCCGGATTCAGCGATCTCATTCGTGAATTTCAGGAGTTCCGCACGGGTGGCGTCGGACACCGTCGCGCGCTGGCCGTCGAGCCAGGCCACCACGGCGGACGCGGCGCCCTTGCGCACCTGCGTGCCGTCGACCAGGTCGAGGCCGCTCATGCGGGTCTGAGCGGTGAAGGGCACGGGCTCCGCGCCCCGGGGCATCTCGGCGACGATCCCCTGGGCCGCCGCGAGCTCGACCACCGAGACGCCCTCGGGAGTGGGGTCGGCCTGCGACGACAGCGAGGCGTACTCGGCGAGCTCGGGGCCTCCGACGCCCTGCATCGGAACGAATGCCGAGGCGCGGCGGTTTCCGTAGGTGATCGTGCCGGTCTTGTCCAGCAGCAGGGTCGTGACGTCTCCCGCCGCCTCGACCGCGCGGCCCGACATCGCGAGGACGTTGCGCTGCACGAGACGATCCATTCCGGCGATGCCGATCGCGCTGAGGAGCGCACCGATGGTGGTCGGGATGAGGCAGACCAGCAGCGCGACGAGCACGGGGATCGAGACGGGCGATGCCGCGTACGAGGCGATCGGGTTCAGCACCAGGACCACGACGACGAACACGATCGACAGGCTCGCGAGCAGGATGTTCAGCGCGATCTCGTTGGGCGTGCGCTGGCGCGACGCGCCCTCGACCAGAGCGATCATGCGGTCGACGAAGGTCTCGCCGGGCTTCGAGGTGATCTTCACCACGATGCGGTCGCTGAGCACACGGGTGCCGCCGGTGACGGCGCTGCGGTCACCGCCCGATTCGCGGACGACCGGGGCCGACTCTCCCGTGATCGCCGACTCGTCGACGGTCGCGATGCCGTTGACGATATCGCCGTCGCCGGGGATGAGCTCGCCGGTCTCCACGAGCACGATGTCGCCGACGCGAAGGTCGCCCGAGGGGACGTCCTCGACCGCCGCGTTCGAGGCGGCGGGGTCGCCGGGGGAGTACGCGACCACCCGGCGGGCCGAGGTCGTCGTGCGGGTCTTGCGCAGGGTCGCTGCCTGCGCCTTGCCGCGGCCCTCGGCCACCGATTCGGCGATGTTCGCGAAGAACACCGTGAGCCAGAGCCACACGGCGATACCCCACGTGAAGCCGAAGGGGAGGCCGGTGTCATCGCCGCCGAGGAACGGCTCGGCGATCGCGATGAGCGTCGTCAGGGCCGCACCGACCCAGACGAGGAACATCACGGGGTTGCGCCATTGCGCGGCCGGGTTGAGCTTCTTGGCCGCGCCCGGGAGGGCGGCGACGACCTGAGCGGCGCTGAACGCGCGGCGCGGGGCGGCCGGCGCCTCGTCGGCAGCGGGGACCGGCGCGTGGGTGAGGGTGGACATCAGCGGGTAAGTCCTTCAGCGAGGGGTCCGAGGGTGAGGACCGGGAAGTAGGTGAGGGCCGTGACGATCACGACGACGCCGGCGAGCAGGCCCGCGAACTGCGGGCGGTGCGTCGGCAGGGTTCCGGCGGTGGAGGGCACGGCATCCTGGGCCGCGAGAGAACCCGCCAGGGCCAGCACGAACACGATCGGCAGGAACCGTCCGAGCAGCATCGCCACGCCCAGCGCCGTGTTGAACCACGGGGTGTTGGCGGTGAGCCCCGCGAAGGCGGAGCCGTTGTTGTTCGCCGCCGAGGTGAAGGCGTAGAGCACTTCGCTCAGACCGTGGACGCCCGGGTTGAGGATCGAGGTCGTCTCGACATCGTCCCGGATGCCGGGAACCCCGAAGCTCAGAGCGGTTCCGGCGAGCACGAGCGTGGGCGTGACCAGGATGTACAGGCTCGCGAGCTTGATCTCTTTCGGCCCGATCTTCTTGCCCAGGTACTCGGGGGTGCGGCCGATCAGCAGGCCGCCGACGAACACCGCGATCACGGCGAGGATCAGCATGCCGTACAGGCCCGATCCGACACCGCCGGGGGCGATCTCGCCGAGCATCATGTTGATCATCGGCATCATGCCGCCGAGAGCCGTGTAGCTGTCGTGCATCGAGTTGACCGCACCCGTCGAGGTGAGCGTGCTGGTCGTGCCGAAGAGCGTCGAACCGAAGATGCCGAAGCGCACCTCTTTGCCCTCCATGGCGCCGCCGGCGAGCATCGGGGCTGTCCCGTTCCCGGCCATCTCGGCCCAGGTGAGAAGAGCCGCGGATGCCACGAAGATCGCGCCCATGACGCCGAGGATCGTGTAGCCCTGGCGGTCGTCGTTCACGATCCGACCGAACGCACGGGGAAGCGAGAACGGGATCACCAGCATGAGGAAGATCTCGAAGAGGTTCGTCCAGGGGGTGGGGTTCTCGAACGGGGTGCGCGGAGTTCGTGTTGAAGATCCCGCCGCCGTTGGTGCCGAGGAGCTTGATCGCCTCCTGCGAGGCGACCGGCCCGCCGGGGATCGACTGGGCGGCTCCCGCCACCGTCGTGGCATCCGTGAAGCCCGAGAGGTTCTGGATGACGCCGCCGGCGAGCAGCACGACCGCCGCGACGATCGAGAACGGCAGGAGCAGACGGTAGGTGCCGCGCACGAGGTCGACCCAGAAGTTCCCGATCACACCGCTGCGGCGGTACGCGAAACCGCGAACGAGAGCGACCGCGATGGCGATGCCGACGGCCGCGCTGACGAAGTTCTGAACGGTGAGGGCGGCGAACTGCACGGTGTAGCCGAGGGTGGTCTCGCCGCCGTAGGACTGCCAGTTCGTGTTCGTGACGAAGGAGACGGCCGTGTTGAACGACAACGCCTCGCTCGGGGCGTCGAAGCCCAGCGAGAGCGGCAGCACCGCCTGAAGCCGCATGATCGCGTACACGAACACGACGCCGACGAACGAGAACAGCAGCACCGAGCGCAGGTAGGCCTGCCAGGTCTGGGCGCTGCGCGGGTCGACGCCGATCAGGCGGTACGTGCCCCGCTCGACGGCGAGGTCGCGCTGGCCGGTGTAGATGCGGGCGATGTAGTCACCGAGGGGGCGGTAGGCCAGGCCCAGGGCGACGAGAAGAGTGAGGCTGGTCAGGACGATCGACCAGATGGTTCCGCTATCCATGGGTCAGAACTTCTCCGGTCGGACGAGGGCGACCACGAGGTACACGACGGCGGCGACCGCGAGGACCGCGGCGAGGATCGAGAAGAAGATCACGGGCGCTCGCCCCCTCGTCCGGTGGTGCGGGAAGTCGAGGGTCGGGCCTCGGGGCCCAGCTTCTCGACCCCCTTCGCGACGAGGGCGACCAGCGCGAAGAGCGCGACGGTCGCGGCGAGGAAGACGGCATCGAGCACGACGACTCCAGATTCGGGTGAACACACCGCGGAGATCCGCGGGCACCGCGGGGCGGCACGTGTGTCGATACAACTCCTCGAGCCCGCGGCATCCCGGCGTCCTAACGCTTTCCCTACGGGTCGCTGACGGACACATACGGGGTGCTTACGGAGGATCGCCGCCGCCGAGACGGCAACTCGTTGACATCCTCGTTGCCGGCTGGCGCCGAGTTGTCAGCCGGATGCCGTCTCGAGACCATCGACGTCGTCGCCGACCGCGCATGATGGATGCATGCTCCCCTCCGACGGATCCGACGTGCGCGTCAGCGCGGGGCTGGTGATTCCGGCCGCGGAGCTGTCGTGGCGGTTCTCGCGCTCCTCGGGCCCGGGCGGTCAGGGCGTGAACACCGCCGACTCGCGGGTCGAATTGATGTGGGATGCCGAGGCGTCGAGCGTGCTGTCACGGGTGCAGCGGGAGCGGCTCATCGAGCGACTCGGTGACCGGCTCGTCGGCGGGGTGCTGACGATCGCGGCATCCGAGCATCGGGCGCAGCTGCGCAACCGCGACGCGGCGCGCGCCCGCCTCGCCGCTCTCGTGGCCGAGGCCGTAGCCCCTCCCGCCCCGCCGCGACACGCGACGAAGCCCACCCGCGGATCGAGGGAGCGCCGCCTGCAGGCCAAGCAGCGCCGCACCGACGTGAAGAGGATGCGCCAGCGTCCGACCGACTGACCCGCCCCGCCCTCCCGCCCCCTCCGCCCCCATGCCCGACGCCCCGCGCCCCGCGCCCCCATGCCCGACGTTGAGTGTCCAAAACACCCGGACGGTTTTCAAAACCGTCCGGGTGTTTTGGACACTCAACAGGGGTGGGCCGGGGGAGGGGGGCCGCGGGGGGTGGGCCGCGGGGAGCGGGCCGGGGGAGGGGGCAGCGCGGCGGGGGCGTTACGCCTGAGCGCCGCCCTCGGCGCGGCGGCGGCGCACCTGCTCCTCGAGGTCGGCGAGGCGCATCTCGCGCTCGAGGTCGGCGATCTGCTGCTCGGTGGTGCGGGTCTCGCGAGCAGCGGCCGGCGGGGGAGCGGGGTCGGTGTCCTTCTGCCAGCGCCGCGGGTCGCCGAAGGACATCGGCGTCGCTCGCGTCTCGTACTCCCGGCCGAGGGCGAACCACAGGATCGACCCGATCAACGGCAGCAGCACGATGAAGATGATCCACGCGAATTTCGGCAGGTGCTTCACCTGGTCTTCGCGCCGGGTGATGACGTCGACGAGGGCGACCACCATCACCACGAGGGTCAGGAGGGCGAGTACTGGCATGGCATCCACCCTGTCGCAGACTCCCGTCGGCGTCCACCGATTCGTCGCGACCGGGCCGGAGCCGGGGTGAGTGTTCGAAACACGCCGGAGGCACCGCCCTCCCCGCGGCGTGTTCTGGACACTCGACGGGGCGGCGAGAACACCGACGCCCCCACCACGAAGGCGGGGGCGTCGGGCCGGACTCAGGATGCCGAGCCGGGCGGGGTCTTCTTCGGGCGGTGAGCCGTGACCTCGGCCACCGGCTGACCACCGCGCTGCTGGCCCGGGAGGGGCCGCGAGCGGCGTCCGTAGATGACCTCGGACGAGTCGAGCAGCCACGGCACGAGCGTGATCGAGACACCGTGCACGAGCATGAGCTGGTGCGCCAGGCGGCGCGAGCGGCGGTTGTGCAGGATCGACTCCCACCAGTGGCCGACGATGAACTGCGGCAGGTACACCGTGACCACGGCCGAGCCGTTGTTCTCGCGGTACTTCTTGATGAACGTCGACACCGGCGAGGTGTACGTGCGGTACGGCGAGTCGATGATGACCAGGGGGATGGGCATGTCGTGCTCGGCCCACTCCTTCTGCAGCTTCGACGCGTCTTCGTCGGTGATGGCGACGTGCACCGCGAGCGTCTTCTGGTGGTTGGCGGCCAGGGCGTAGTCGATCGCCTTCATGACGGGCTTCTGCAGGCGGTTCACCAGCACGATCGCCACGTCTCCCGACGAGCCGAAGTGCACGGTCTCGTCCATGCGGATCTCGTGCTCGACGTCGCGGTAGTAGCGGTTCACGCCGATCATCAGCACCGCGAGGATCGGGATCGCGATGAACACCAGCCATGCGCCGTGCGTGAACTTCGTGATCGTGACGATCAGCAGCACCAGCACGGTCATGGCCGCACCGACGGAGTTGATCCACAGGCCCGAGACGGCGGAGCGACGCTCGATCGCGGCGGACTGCTGCTTCGCCGCCTCGGGAGTGAGCTCCTTCAACCCCCGCAGCACGCGTCGCCAGTGCTTGACCATGCCGATCTGGCCGAGCGAGAACGAGACGAAGACACCGATGATGTAGAGCTGGATCAGCGTCGTGAGGTTGGCCTGGTAGACGATGAGCACGCCGATGGCGACGATGCCCAGGATGATCATGCCGTTGGAGTAGACCAGGCGGTCACCGCGGGTGTTGAGGGCCTTGGGGGCGTAGCCGTCGCGCGCGAGCACCGCGCCGAGCAGCGGGAAGCCGTTGAAGGCGGTGTTGGCGGCGAGCAGCAGCACGCACGCCGTGGCGGCTTGGATGATGAAGAACGGGATGCTGTTCATGCCGAAGGTCGCGGCGGCGACCTGGGCCATGAGGCTCGGTTGCGGGTTGTTCGCACAGTCGAAGCCGATGAGGTGGCAGGGGTTCTCGGCGTAGTGCACGCCCGAGATGAGGGCCAGCATCGTCAGGCCCGCGAACAGCACAATGGCGATGCCGCCCATCAGGGTCAGCGTCGTCTGGGCGTTGCGGATCTTCGGCATGCGGAAGGCGGGCACGCCG
Organism: Microbacterium sp. SORGH_AS_0454; assembly: GCF_031453395.1. Taxonomy (NCBI): domain Bacteria; kingdom Bacillati; phylum Actinomycetota; class Actinomycetes; order Micrococcales; family Microbacteriaceae; genus Microbacterium; species Microbacterium sp. SORGH_AS_0454. The sequence continues at coordinate 1,497,283 of NZ_JAVIYS010000001.1, forward strand.
TTCGACACGGCCTCGACGCCGGTCAAGGCGGAGCAGCCGCTCGAGAACGCGCGCAGCACCAACAGGATCAGCGCCGCTTGCGTCAACGATTCCGCCTGCACGCCGTAGTCGGCGCTCGAGGCGTGCGGCGCGTCTCCGAGCAGTGTGCGCGCGAGGCCCACGACGATCATCACGCCGACCGACCCGATGAACAGGTAGGTCGGGATGGCGAAGACGCTCGACGCCTCGCGCAACGCCGCGCAGGTTCACGATCACGATGAGGATGACGAAACCGACGGCGATCTCGACCCGGAACGGGTTCAACTCGGGCAGCGCCGAGATGATGTTGTCGACACCGGATGCCACCGACACGGCGACCGTGAGCACGTAGTCGACCAGGAGCGCCGCGGCCACGATCACGCCCGGCACCTCGCCGAGGTTCTTGCTCGCCACCTCGTAGTCGCCGCCGCCCGAGGGGTAGGCCTTGATGAGCTGCCGGTAGCTCAACACGACCACGACGAGCAGCGTCACCACGGCCACGGCGACCCACGGACTCAGGGTCAGCAGGGCCGTTCCGCCGATCAGCAGGATCATCAGCAGCTCCTGTGGCGCGTAGGCCACGGAGGACAGCGCGTCGGAGGCGAAGATCGGCAGCGCCATCTTCTTCGGGAGGAGCTGTTCGTCGAGTTTCTCGGAGGTGAGGGGCTCGCCGATCAGGATGCGTTTCGCGATCGGCGTCTCTTCGCCGTCAACGCGACTTTCGTCAGTCACGGCGCGCGACACTACGCGTACTGGAGGCCATGCGCAATCTGACGCGCACGCTGTTCAATGCATGGTCGCCAGACCGTGACCTAGCGGCGCATTCTCGCAATGCGAGAAACGCTCACTTCGCGGCCCTATTCCCGATGAATTCCGCGACCGCGTCAGCGCCCTCATGATCGTGCGCGGTCACCGTGACGACGGCGTCGCCGGCGAAGACGACGAGCTGCCCGTGGGCGCCGTGCAGGCGCCAGGCGTCGCCCGGTCCGTCCCACCCGGCGAGGGCGTAGCGACGGTACCCGGCGCCGGGGCTGCCGGTATCGATCCACCCCGAGTGCATGGCATCCACGATCCCCTCCGAGACCACCCGATGGCCGTCGATGACGCCGCCGTCGCGGATGAGCAGACCGAGACGCGCCAGCTCGGCGGTGCGCAGCTCGAGGCCCTCGCCGCCGAGGACGCGACCGTTCGGGCAGCGGCGCCACGACACATCGCTCCACCCCAGCGGGGCGAAGAGCCGCGGGCGCAGGAAGTCCTCGATGTCGCCGGTCCGCTGCGACAACGCGGCCATCGCCGTGTAGGTGCTGGCGTTCGAGTACTGGAACACCCGGCCGCTCGAGGGGCGGGACAGGAACTCCGCGGCGAGATCGGGCCAGTCGGTCATCATCGTCTCGGACCAGGGCAGATCGATGCCGCTCGACATCGAGAGCAGTTCTCGCAGTGTGACCGGCGTCGCGGCGGGAAGCATCGAGCGAACCGGGTCGTCGAGCGACACGATTCCCTCGTCGGCGGCGATTCCCGCCGCCAGCACCGCGACGGCCTTCGCGACGGAGTGGATCTCCTCCCGCACATCCGGCGTCCACCGGTGCATCGCGACGTCGTCGCCCACGCGCACGTGCACGCCGTGCGCGGCGAAGCCGGTGTCGTCGATATGAGCGACGAGCGCGTCGCGGAGGTCGGCGGCGCGGGTCATGCGCCCAGGCTACGGGCCCGAGTGATTCTGCCTAGGCTCTCGGGGTGGACAACATCGTGGGCTCGGGCGTACTCGCTGTCGTCGCGGGCGCCGTGGTCGCGATCCTCGCCTTCGTACCGTTCGTCGCGGTCAGCTATCGGCGTCGCGGTCGGCTCACGGTGTGGCGCTCGCTCCTGTGGGCGGGGGCGGCCGTGTACTTCTGGGCGATCTGGACGTACACGCTCATCCCCCTGCCCGACTCCGAGGTCTACCGCTGCGCGGGCGTGAACCTGCACCCCTTCGCGTTCGTCGACGAGGTCCGCGCGGCCGTCGCCGCCTCGGGCCGGTACCTGACCGACCCCGTCGTCCTGCAGGTGGCGCTGAACGTGCTGCTGTTCGCCCCGCTCGGCTTCTTCTTACGGGTGCTCGGGGGTCGCGGCATCCTGATCGCGGGTCTCGTCGGCTTCGCGACCTCGGGGATCATCGAGACGACGCAGCTGACGGGCGTCTGGGGTCTGTTCCCCTGCGCCTACCGCGTCTTCGATGTCGACGATCTCATCTCGAACACCAGCGGCGCTCTGATCGGGTCGGTCCTCGCGTTCGTCGTCCCGGCGCAGCACCGGGGTGTGGAGAGAGCTGCGGATGCCGACACCCCGCGCCCCGTGACGCGTCGCCGCCGCCTGCTGGGACTGGTGTGCGACGTCGTGGGCGTCTGGCTGGTGGGCTTCGCCGTGGCCGTGGTGGTGCAGGCCGTGCTCGTGCTGCTCGTCGGCGAGAGGTCGTCGTTCTCGACCGACCAGGTCGCCTCGCTCGCGGGGACGATCGCTTCGGCGGGGCTCTGGCTCGGGGTGATCCTGGCGACGGGTCGCTCGATCGGTGACCTCGCCACGCGTGTGCGGTTCACGAACGGTGTCCTCCCCGCGTGGGTGGCGCGCCCCTTGCGTTTCGCGACCGGGGCCGGGGCGTACGCGGTCCTCGCGGGCCTGCCCGCACCGTGGTCGCTGCTGGCCTTCCTTCTGGCGTCGACGACCGCGGCGCTTCTGCTGGTGTGGCCCGATGGCCGCGGCCTCACCGGGTGGATCGGCCGGCGCCGTTTGGTCGACGACCGCGCGGGAGTGGTGAGTCCCTCGGTCGACCGCGGCGCGCGCGTCTGAGACACGTCACCCCGCGCCGAATTCCTCGGCCAGCACGCCCATCAGCACCTCGTCGTGGAACCGCCCGCCGTGGAACGCCACCGCGCGTCGCACACCCTCGCGCACGAAACCGGCCTTCTCGTACGCACGGATGGCCCGGTCGTTGTAGGCCCAGACCCGCAGCTCCACCTTGTGCACCCCGAGCTCGTCGAACGCGTACCGCAGCATCGTGCGTGTGGCATCCGCGCCGTATCCGCGTCCGACGGCGTCGGGGCCGAGGATGATCGCGAACGTCGCGATGCGCGCCGGGAGGGCGGCTCCCCAGAGCGTCGCGTGACCGATGAGCTGCCCGGCCTCGTCGTCGATGCTGAAGCCCGCCCCGCCGGGGGAGTCGTTGCGACTCCACGCCTGGAACATCTCGCGGACGGATGTCGTGGGTCGTAGGCTCACGCTGTTCTGCTGCAGCACGGCGCTGTCGCTGCGCTGCCACCAGTCGACGAGTGGGTCGAGGTCGGCGTCGGTCAGCGCGCGTAACCGCACGCGCTCGCCGCGCAGGATGTCGGCGCCGTAGACCAGGGCGGTGTCGGTGTCGTGGATCGCGTCATCGGCCATGTCCCGACGCTACCGAAGGGGTCCGACACGGGTGCCCGAGGGCGGACTTCCCGGCCGACACGCCTGATCCAGCGGTCGGGGTGCGGCGCGTCTGGTGCGCGATCCGCGGTTGCGCTCGCACATGGGTGTCTCGACGGCGGAACACCCCCGCCGTCGCCGCCGCCTAGGCTTGACCCGGAGGATTCGATGTCGTCGAGAGCAGGGCGCGCGCAGCGGGCGGGGCGCGGCATGGCCGCAGCCGCGGTCGCGACGTTCGTGGCGACCCTGTCGCACGCGGCGGTCTCGGCCGAGCGGCCCACCGTTCGTCAACATCGTGCTGGCCCTGTGCCTCGCCGCGCCCCTGTGCGTGATGCTCGCGGGCCGCGCGATGTCGTGGACGCGCCTCTCGCTCGCGGTCGTCCTCAGCCAGGCACTCTTCCATGCGTTGCTCGTGCTCGACCTGCAGGGCGGATTCGTGCCGGCCGGTCACCACGCCACGACCTCGCTGTTCAGCGCCGCCGGCGGTCACAGTGCCTCGGCCCACGCGTCGGAGTCTCCGTGGATGTGGGCGGCGCACGCCGTCGCCGCTCTCGTGACGGTCGTCGCGCTCGGCCGGGGGGAACGCGCGGTGCAGGTCATCGCGCGGTTCTTCGTCGCGGTGCTCTCGGTGCTGCGGCCGTTCCGGGGGCTCTCCCCGCGGACGGATGCCGTGCTCTCGGCGCCCGCGCCGCTGCTGCTGACGACGGCGATGACCGTGCTGTCGTCGATGAGGCACCGGGGTCCGCCGTTCGCGGCCTGACCCCACCCCTTCATCCTTCGCGCGTAACCAACGCCTCTTCGGCGTGCGCATTTCGCAGAAAGCAGCACTATGTCTCGAAAGACCACTCTTCGCCGCGCCCTCGTCGGCCTCGCCGCCGGCGCGGCCCTGGCGATCGCCGTTCCGCTCGCGGCCTCGGCCCACGTCACCGTCAACCCCAACACGGCGACGCCCGGCAGCTACGCCACGGTCAACTTCCGCGTCCCCACCGAGTCCAAGACGGCATCCACCGTCAAGCTCGAGGTCACGCTGCCGACCGATACTCCGCTGACCTCGGTGCTCGTCGAGCCCGTCCCGGGCTGGACCGCCTCCGTCGAGAAGGGGGCGCTGCCCGCTCCCGTCGAGGTCGACGGCAACACCATCTCGGACGGCCCGCTCAAGATCGTCTGGCAGGCCGACCCCGGCGTGGGTATCGGACAGGATCAGTTCCAGATCTTCTCGGCCGTGCTCGGACCGATCCCCGACACCGGGCACCTCGTGCTCCCCGCCGTGCAGACCTACTCCGACGGCTCGGTCGTCGACTGGACGAACACCCCCGAGCAGGTCGCGGCTGACGACACGCTCGAGCCCGCCCCGGTGCTCTACATCAACGACACCCCGCCCGCGAGCGGGCACGGCGGACACAGCGGCCACGGCAGCGCTTCGGCCGCGCCGACGATGGACGATCACTCCATGGAGGCCTCGGCTCAGACGAGCGACTCCTCGGGCCTGTCCCTCGGCCTCAGCATCGCGGCCCTCGTGATCGCGGTCGCCGGCGCCCTGCTCGGCGCCTTCGCGGTGTCGCGTCGCCCGAAGCGCAGCTGAGTATGGGCAGCGGGAACGCTCTGCGCCGGGCCCTGGTCGGGGCGGTGGTCGTCGCTGCGGCGATGACCGCCGCCCTCGGCGGGGCGGCGGCGGCGTCGGCGCACGACAGCCTCGTGTCGTCGACTCCCGCGGAGGGCGAAAGCGTCTCGACGCTGTCGGAGGTCAAGCTCGACTTCAGCGCCAACCTGCTCGGCTACGACGGCGGCAACATCGTCATCGTCATCGGTCCTGACGGCAAGCACTACGAGAGCGAGTGCGTGGCTCTCGCCGGTCCCACCCTGACCCTCCCGGTCGCTCTGGGGGCACCCGGCGCCTACACGGTCGAATGGCGCGCGGTCTCATCCGACGGGCACCCCGTCTCGGGCGAGATCCCGTTCACGTACACCGGCGAGAACACCTCGGCCGGAGCGGATTCCTCGCCGTGCGCGAGCGCCCAGGGCGCGGCTCCCGCCGAGACCCCGGTGGCAGCACCCTCGACCTCGGGCGGCGTGTCCGGCCTGACGGTGGGCCTGCTGATCGGCGGCGGAGCGATCGTACTGGTCGGTGTGATCGTCGTCGTGATCCTCAGCCGTCGCCCGCGCGAGGACCAGGAGCCGTCCGACAAGGAGTGATTCCGGATGCCACGACCCGGCGCGCCCGCCCCACCCTCCGTTTCGCGGAGTCCGGGCCGGGCGCGCCGGGTTTCGGCATCCGGAGGGCGGGGTGTGGACCGCCGAGTCCGCGGGACGACCGCTGCGCGCGCCTCGCGACGGACTTAAAGGCTCGCGCCGGGCACCGAGAACGTGTCGCAGGCGTTGACGCCGCCCTGACGCCCTTCGTCGAACCAGCGCGTGCGCTGCGCACTCGAGCCGTGCGTGAAGCTGTCGGGGTTGGAGATCTGGCCCGCTTCGGCCTGGATGTGGTCATCGCCGACGGCCGACGCGGCGGAGAGGGCGTCGAGGATCTGCTGCTCGGTGGGTGGCTCCAAGTACGGGGTGCCGTTCTCGTCGACCTGCTCGCTTGCGGCGGCAACCCAGGCGCCCGCGTAGCAATCGGCCTGCAGCTCGGTGCGCACACCGTTGCTGTCGGCGCCCGGGCCGTTGTTCGGGTGCTGCTGCATCACGCCGGTGAGGTTCTGCACGTGGTGGCCGTACTCGTGGGCGAGCACGTAGAGCTGGGCGAGGGGCCCCGCTGTGGTGTCGTACTGGGCGCGCAGGATCGAGAAGAAGGTCGGGTCGACGAACACCGTCTCGTCCGGCGGACAGTAGAACGGACCCGTCGCGTTCGAGGCGGTGCCGCACGAGCTCCCCGTCTGCCCGTCGACGATGACGAGCTGCGGCGGGCGGTACCCGTCGAGGCGTTCGGCCCAGAACTGGTCGATGTCGAGTGAGGCCGCCGCGAGACGACAGGAGTCGTTCTCGTTGGCGTCCTGGCCCGTCTCGCAGCTCGCGATCCGTTCGCCGCCGCTACCGGGGGCGGCAGCGCCGCCGCCCGAGCCGAGCAGGCCCGTGAGGTCGGTGCCCGTGAACATCGAGATGAGCAGCACGACCACCGCGCCGAGACCAACGGTCCCGCCGCCGACGGCCGCCACGGTTCCTCCGCGGCGCTTGGCCGAGTTGCCGCCCACGCGGGCGTTGTCGTTGAACGTCACGACGTTCACCGTATGCGTCCCCGCAAGAGTGTCGAAGGGGCTGGACTTCGGGAGCGCGAGCGGTTCGCGGGGGTACTCGCCGTCTTCGCGCTACGTCGCGGTTCTCGGCCGGACGCCGAGCTGCCGAATGTCGGATGTGTAAACCGTTGTGACCCGTTTCGGTCCATACCATGCTTTTTTGGGTAATTTCGGTGTATCCGCGAGAAGTGTCGTAAGTACCGGTCTTCCCTCCTGTCACCGAACAACCCGGAAAGGTCCCATGCGTCACCAGCTCCTCACACCCAGACTCCTCGGTGCGGCAGCAGCCGTTCTGCTGGTCCTCGGCGGACCCGCCGCCGCCGCGTCAGCCGCACCCAATTCCTCAGACTGGCCGGCGGAGATCTCCGTCCCCGGCGCCTACGGGATGGCATTCAGTCAGGACGGTTCCACGCTCTACGTCGCGCAGCGAGAGAAGGGGGTCGCTGCGGTGACATCGTCCGGCGTCGTGAGTGAGATCATCACGTCGCCCGACGACTTCATGGCCGTCGCGACCGAGGCCGACGGCGACCTTCTTCTCACCGTCGACAGCAAGCCCAACATCTATCGCATCGACATGAAGGACGTCGCGGAGAACCCCGAGGTCTACCACCAATCGGGGATGTGGAAGGAGCGGGCGGCGGTTGTCTACACGTCCCCCTCCAGCTCCTTCCTCTACTCTCTGGCGGAGACGCCCGACGGCACGATCTACTACTCGACGTTCCAGGACCGGCAGATCAACGTCCTCCGCGACGGGGAGTCCACGCCCTTGCTCACCTCGTCGGCGACCTCCCCGTTCGTCGGCTTCTCGTTGCTGCCCGACGGGGGTCTCGGTGCGCTGGACGAGAACGGAGTCATCTGGGAAGTGTCCGCGGCGCAGCTCGCCTCGGGGTCTGTCGAACCCTCCGCATTCACGGTTCTCACCACGGGTATGCGCGGGAACGGCTTCGCCGCTTTCGACGACGGCACCTTCTACAACACCTCGGGCACGAAACGGACCTTCGAGGGCGCCCCTGCCGACGTCCCCGATGCGCCGACCGGACTCACGGCGACGACGGGTGATGGCGAGGTCACGCTGAGCTGGAAGGCCCCCGAGAACGACGGCGGCGCCCACGTGACCGAGTACACCGTCCTCATGTACAACAGCGCCGGTGGCGACTTCGAACCTGTCATGGGGACGACGACCACCACCGCGACGGTGACGGGGCTCAAGAACGGGACGTCCACCAAGTTCGTCGTCACGGCCTTGAACAGCGCCGGTGCGAGCGACTACTCCGACAGCGTCACCGCAACCCCATTCGCGCTGAAGGTGGCGTACGAATCTGGCGGGGCGGCCCTCGAGTCGGACAGCACGATCGAAGCGGGGCAATCCGTGACCGCGACCGGGAGCGCTCTGCCGCCCGGCGCGGCCCTGAGTCTGGTGCTGCACTCCACCCCGGTCACCCTCGTCACCGGAGTGGTCGCCAGTGACGGCACGTTCACGCTCACCGGTACCGTCCCCGCGGACACGGTCGCGGGAGCGCACACCCTCATCCTGACGGTCGCGCCCGCGGGAGACGACGCCCGCTCGGTGGAGCAGTCCCTCATCGTCACCAACGCAGTCCAGACTCCTCGCAAACGGTGATCCCGCCCTCGGGCACGTCGTCGGCGACGCCCGGTACGCCGACCTCCGCTGTCGGCCCGGCTGTCTCGGCAGGACACCTCGCGGTGACGGGGACGGATGACCCGGAGCCGGCACTTGCGCTCGCTGCGTTCCTGGTCGCTGCGGGCATCGTGTTCTCCGTCCTCAGCCGCTCGCGCGCTCGCCGCGCCTGAGGTTCGGCGAGAGAAGACGCTCAACGCGAGACGGCACCCCGCTCGGGGTGCCGTCTCGTCGTTTCGCCTCTCACCTCTCTCGAGGTCGGTCCGACGACGTCGGACACCGCGGAGAGGCGGAACGCGTTCAGCCCAAGAACTCCCGCGCCGCGACCACGAGATTCTCGACGCCGCGATCGATCGTCGGCTGCATGAGCGGCGCAAAGTGCGGGGAGTGGTTCGTCGGGATGTCGCGCTCGATCGTGCCGCCCGCGAAGGCCTTCTGGAACGTTTCGGGATCGACCCCGCCCCAGAACCAGAACACCAGCGGAGCGCCCGACTCGCGGGCGAACCACGACACGTCCTCGCTGCCGGTGAACATGCCCGGGTCGACGACCGAGCCCTCGCCGAACGAGCGCTGGAACGCCGCGGTGAGGCGGGCCGTGGCATCCGCGTCGTTGATGGTCGGCGGCAGGGTGTGGTCGGTGGTGATGGTCGGCGTCTGCTCGGCGCCCGAAGCGTCGGCCTCGGCGCGGATGATGCGCTCGACCTTGGTCATGACGCGCTCGCGCGCGGCGTCGTCGGGGTAGCGCAGGCTGAGCTCGAGCTTGGCCTCGGCGGGGATGATGTTGTTCTTCAGACCCGCGTGGATCGAGCCGACGGTGACCACGGCGACGTCGCGCGGGTCGACCTCGCGCGAGACGACGGTCTGCAGACGCATGACGGTGGCGGCGGCCATGACGACCGGGTCGATCGTGGAGTGCGGGCGCGAGCCGTGACCGCCGCGGCCGTGCAGCACCACGGTGAGGCCGTCGGATGCCGCCATCTGGGTGCCCGGGCGCACGCCGATCATTCCGGTGGGGAGGGGGGTGACGTGCTGGCCGAGCACGATGTCGGGCTTCGGGTACCGGTCGAGGACGCCGTCCGCGATCATCGCCTTCGAGCCCGCGCCATATTCTTCGGCCGGCTGGAAGACGGCGACAACGGTTCCCGACCACTCCTCGCGCGTGGCGACAAGGCGCTCCAGAGCGCCGATGAGCGCGGTCACGTGCATGTCATGGCCGCACGCGTGCATGACGGGGACGGAGTTACCCGCCGGGTCGGTGCCGCGCGCGGTGCTGGCGTAGGCGAGACCGGTCTGCTCCTCGACGGGCAGGCCGTCCATGTCGGCGCGAAGCCACACGACCGGACCGTCGCCGTTGACGATGCTCGTGACGAGGCCGGTGCGGCCCACGCCCTCTTCGACCTCGAGCCCCAGGCCCGCGAGATGCCGGGCGATGACACCCGCCGTCCGCGTCTCTTGGAACGACAGCTCCGGGTGGGCGTGCAGGTCAGTGTAGAGGCTTTCGAGGTCGACGCTCATGTGTCCGAGCCTAGTTCTCCCCGCCCGCGCGCGGTCGGGCTCCTCCTCGTCGAGTGTCCAGAAAACGCCGTACCGAGCGGCGCGGTGACGGCGTGTCGTGGACAGTCGACGAGAGAGCGGCGGCGGGCCACCGCACCGCTACCGGATGCCGGGGACACCCGCAACCCATCCGCTCCGGTCAGGTCGAGCGGCAACGCTTTCGCCATGACCACCACACACTTCGACTACCTCATCGTCGGCGGCGGAATGGTCGCCGACACCGCCGCCCGTGGAATCCGCGAGATCGACGCCGACGGCTCCATCGGCATCCTGAGCGACGACGTCGATGAGCCCTACACGCGCCCCGCTCTGAGCAAGAAGCTGTGGACCGACGAGGAGTTCACGTGGGGCAAGGTGCCTCTCGGCACCTCCGGCGACACCGGAGCCGACATCCGGCTGCAGACGCGCGCCACGGCGATCCGTCCGGACGAGCACGAAGTGGATGCCGACGACCAGACGTTCTCGTACGGCAAGCTCCTCATCGCCACCGGCGGGAAGCCCGTGCCCCTGCCCGTCGACGACCACTCGAACGGCGAGCGGGCGCTGACCTTCCGCACCGCCGAGGATTACCGACACCTCCGAGCCCTCGCGAAGGACCTCGACCGCATCGCCGTCGTCGGCGGCGGTTATATCGGCTCCGAGCTCGCCGCCGCCCTCGTGCAGAACGGCGTCGAGACGGTGCTCATTCACACGGGTTCGGTGCTCGGCGATGCGGTGTTCCCGGCTGCGCTGGCAGAGCGCTTCGAGAAGCTCTTCCGCGACGCCGGGGTCGAGATCGTCTCGGGCTCCAAAGTCGCAGGAGGAGAAGTGGATGCCACGGGCGCCCGCCTCGAACTCGAGAACGGCGATGAGGTGAGCGCGGACGCCGTCGTGAGCGGCCTCGGCATCGAAGTGGCCGTCGACCTGGCCGAGAAGGCGGGTCTTCAAGTCGACGACGGCGTGCACGTCGACGCGCAGCTACGTACATCGGCCGACGACGTCTACGCCGCGGGCGACGTCGCGAGCTACCCCGACCGTCTGCTCGGGCGCCGTCGCGTCGAGCACGTCGACAACGCGAACGAGCAGGGCAGGGCCGCCGGTCGCAACCTCGCGGGGGCTGCCGAGCCCTACACGCACACTCCCTATTACTACTCGGCGGTCTTCGGCATCCGGTACGAGGCGGTCGGCACGCTCGACTCCTCGCTCGAGACGGTCGAGGACTGGATCGACACCGACCGCGGGGTCGTCTACTACCTGGACGACGACCGCGTCGTCGGCGTCCTGCTGTGGAACGTGGAGGAGGCTCGGGATGCCGCCCGCTCGGTGCTCGCCGAGGCCGACACCCTGACGCGTGACGACCTGATGGGTCGCATCCGCTGACGCGGCCGGGCGGCGCGGCGCGAGAGCGGTCTCGTGCGGCGCCGTGCGGATGGCGGGCAGGTCGTGCGGACGACGCCGCAGGACTAACCTGGACGCGCGCTGAGTGTCCTCAGCCCGCGATCCCCCAGGAGCATCCGATGGCCACCGCCGAACTTCGCCTCTCCGTCCCCGTCGACTCCGCACGGGACGCCGTCGGCTACGCGCTCGCCGAGCAGGGCTTCACGGCGCAGCCCACGGCGTCCGGATCCCTCGACGTCTCGCGCGGGAGCATGGGCACCACTCTCGTGGCAGGCGCCTTCGCGGGGCAGGACATGCACGTCCGCTTCGACGTGCATTTCTCGGAGATCGCCGAAGGCACGCTCGTGTCGTTCGAGCACTCCACTCTGGGCGGCTTCTTCAAGGGCGGGGCGATCGGCGCCGCCAAGGTCGGAGACGTGGTGCGCGAGGCGGCCCACCGCGCGGGGGCCCGTCTCGCTCAGCAGGGCCTGCTCGTCGGCGGCGTGCCCGACTCCCCCTCCGACGTGGGTGCTGGCGAACAGCCTGCCGCGAGCGGCGGAACCTGGGCGCCCCCGGTTCCGCCCGCCCCTCCCGGGTACCCGGGAGTCCCTTCCGCCGGCGACGGCTCGGCCGCCGCTCCGGCCTACAGCGCACCCATCGGCGACGCTCAAATCGGGGCCCCCTCTTACGCGGCATCCCCTTACGGCACTGCGTCGGCCGCATCGGACCGCACCAACGGCATCTCGATCCTCGCGATCATCCTCGGTTTCGTCTTCCCCATCGGCGGCATCATCGCCGGTGCGGTCGCCCTCGCCCAGATCAAGCGCACGGGCGAGAAGGGGCGCGCCCTCGCGATCACCGGCATCGTGGCGGGCGCGGTCATCAGCGTCCTGGCGATCCTCGCCGTCATCGGCCTGTTGATCTTCTCTTTCACCGTCGGTTCGAAGGTGTCCTCCGCCGACCCGTTCGATGTCCCCACGTCCCCGCAGGACGGTGGCGTCACCGCGGGCCCCAGCGATGCTGCTCCGGGCGACGAAGACACCTTCACCCTGCCCGTCGGGGTCTGCCTCGACGACGTCCCGAGCGGATTCATCAGCTCGTCCAACATCGTCGAGTGCGCCACCGCGCACACGTACGAGGTGTTCAGCAGTTTCCTCCTCCCCGAGGGGGCTTTCCCCGGCGACGACGCCATCGCCTCCGCCGCTCAACAGGGCTGCGATGCGGCGTTCCCGTCCTTCGTCGGCATCCCGTACGAGCAGTCCGCTCTGAACTATCAGTACGTCGCCCCCACCGAGGGCACCTGGACCGACGGCGACCGCGAGATCTCGTGTCTGCTCTACGACCCCGCCGTGCAGGAGACGACCGGGTCGTTGGCGGGTTCGGCGCGCTGACGAGGGTCGGGGACGGCGGCGGACGCGCCGTCCTTCGACGGGCTGGTCGGGTTCAGCCTCTCGAAAGTCACTCCGAAAGCTGCTGACTCTCGACACCACGGGCTCGCCGACAGGAACGTCAGCGGTCACACGGCCGACCGGTGATGTCCGCATCCCACGGCGGCGGGCTTCGACGCCGAGCCGAGCTCTGGCTGCGGTGGGTCAGAGGCTTGTGTCGATGCCGTTGCTGGTGTCCCGGATCGCTTGGGCGACCCGACATGCCGGGATCGGGCTCTCCACGCCGCTCATCCCAACTTATTCAGGCGAATTATTCCGTTGAGACCCGTTTCAATGCGATGATGCGTTTGTGCACCGTTTAACCCCATTTATCCCGGGGCTGTGTCGCGGTGTGAATCAGGAGATCTCATGCCGCTGGGCCGTTCCCCCGTCAGTGCTTCGCCGAGGCGCGCGCGTTTCAGTGGGCGGGTGACGCTGTCCATTGCCGCAGCTGTCGTCATCGTGTTGGGTGCGGGGGCAGGCGGCACCACGGGGGCATGGTTCACGGCCACAGCCTCTCGGGACGGCTCGCTGGCGTCAGGCTCGATCAGCTCGGTGACGGGAACCGCAGCGGGTACTCGCCTTCAGGGCGTCAATGTCACCTGGAACAGCGCGCTCAGCCAGACCTGGGCGACTGCGAACCAGATCACGACCGATCCCGTGTACACGGTGACCCGCAGTATCGACGGAGGCTCCCCGACAACCGTCTACACGGGTCGAGCGACCACCGCAGCCGACCCCTTCCCGCATGCCGCGCTGTCCCTCGGGCACTCCACCATCTCCTCTGGTCAGGGGATGTCTGGAGCTATCAGCGGGGGGAAGGTCTACACCTGGGGTAAAGACACCGGAGGGTACGGACAGCTCGGCACGGGCAGCAGCGCGGCCGCGACCCCGACCGCTGTGACCATCTCGGGCAGCCGTCAAGTCACAGACCTTTCGATGGGAAGCGCGGGGGCTGTCGCCCTCGCCTCCGACAACACCGTCTGGGCCTGGGGATCAAAGATCTCCACCGACTGCAGTACAGCCTCCACCCGGCCGATGCAGATCACCGTTCCGTCGGGTGTCACGATCGCGTCTGTATCGGTGTTGCCGGACTGCGGGAGCATCTTGCTCTCCTCGGACGGACGGCTGTTCACCTATCTCGGCAACGGGTTCGACACGGCATCCCTGCCTGGCGGCCGCAAAATCAAGCAGATCTCGAAGGGCTTCTGCGTCCTCGCCACCGATGGCACCGTATGGTGCCGAGGTTCGAACACTCACGGTCAACTCGGTAACGGGTCGACCGCCAGCTCCTCGTCCGACTTCGTTCAGGTCCCGCTGCGGTCCGATCTGCAAGCCTCCCAGATCGCGTCGAACGGTTCGACCGTAGCGGTCGTCCTGAGCAACAACGCCGTCTGGGGATGGGGCGACAACAGTTCGGGACAACTCGGCAACGGCTCCACCGGCAGCACGGTGAACACGCCCGTGCAATTCAAGGGGGACGGATCGCTCGATTTCGTCAAGGTCGCTGTCGGAGGATCCCACATCAGCGCACTAGCTCGAGACGGATCCGTCTCGAGTGCGGGGCAGAACAGCTCGGGGCAGCTCGGTAATGGAACGACGACCTCCAGCACCACGCCCGTGATCGCTACACGGAACAACGTTCCCGCTTTCAGCGACATCACGGACGGCGCCTCTCAGACCTATGGGGTCACGAGTAGCGGTGCGGTCTGGGGCTGGGGTACCAACCTCGTCAATGGATCACCGACTCTGGGGGTCAACGACACATCCAATAATGTGTATACGTCGCCCCGCTCCGCTGCCGCCAATCTCACCGTCGACGACGGGTCGAACAGGCTTACCTGCTCCAACGGCGCTACCCCGAACAAGGCCGCGTATTGTGCGCCTTCCGGCACCATCACCTACTCGGTGACGTACGCGTACTACGGGTGGAAGGCCGCTGCGGCGAACACGGATGCATCATCGTCCGCAACTCAGACCGGTTCTCTCGTATTCGGTGCCCCCAGTTCGACCACGTTGTGCCTCGGGCCTCAGAATGGTGCATCGGCGAAGGGGACAGCCGTTGTGCTGGCAACCTGCGACTCGTCTGCCAGCCAGAAGTGGAGTGCATGGTCTGACGGCACGTTCCGATCGGGCGGAATGTGTCTGGACGCCGACGGCAGTGTCCCCGGCAGCAAGGTACAGCTCTGGGATTGCAACGGTTTCGGTTTCCAGTGGTGGACGGTCAGAGACGACGGTACGGTGTTCAACCCCAACTCCGGCCTCTGTCTGACCGACCCCGCTGGTTCAGCGGAAGCCGGAACCCGGCAGATCATCGACACGTGCAACGGGTCATGGACACAGAAGTGGTCCTTCTGATCGTCTGAAATGCCATGCGGGACCGCCGGGTCCATTTCTGGTGGGGAAGCTCCTCTGGGCGGCGATAGGCGGGTGTGCAGCCAGGCGCGTTCGTTCTCATAGTCTCGTGCGCGGTTCCACGGCCCTACGTGCAGCGTGTCACGCCGAACCAGAGGAACGAGGTGGTCGTGACCTGCACAGACGACGCGGTGGTCGCGGTCCATTCCCGGGTGAGGTTCGTTCGGATGCGGACGACGGACGTCCGCCCGAAGGAGAGGCCGTTCGGCGCGACGACGAACTCTCGGGCGTCAGGGCCCCGGCGAGCGATCGATCCCCGACCATCCACGAGAACGTCGAAGTCCAGAGGCCGCTCCCCCGCGTAAGACCAGGACACGGTGGCCGTTCCGTCTGCGTTGTTACGACAAGCCAGCGCGTCGACGGAGCGTGCCGTGGCCGCCGTGAACTAGCCCGACGTGCGCGACGAGGCCCAGAATGATCCCCCGAATGCAGCGCCGGGGAGAGCGATGAGGGCCAAGCTGAGAGCTCCCGCGGTCACAGGCAGGCACCGGTGACCCATGTATTCCGACCTGGCTTGGACGCCGCGGGCACGAGCGATCGCCGGTCCGTCTCTCGGACTCTCTTTTGCGGCCGGACCATGGCTGTGGGATGGAGAGGACGGGCCTCGACCTCGCTCGTCCGGGCGTACGGCCGGTACCAGCGCAAGCCACACGAGGAGGCCGTGCCCCGTGCCGGCCAGGAGGGGGATCAGCTTGCCGAAGTCGCCCGTCGAGGCCAGGAGGATCGGCGTTCCCAGGTACGGCACTCTCATGTACCCGACCCCGATGACCGCCGAGCTGTGCAGAGGGCTCGAGTCGGCGTTCGGGTTCGCATCACCTTTCGTGATGAAAACCTCGCCGTCGCGACGGACGATCCGATGAAGTCGTAACCGCCCGGGATGGTCAGGATCCCTACTGAGGAGTACGTACCCCGATCGCAGATCTCCTGGCGACATCGGACGGCTGACGACGAGGTCGCCGGGTGCGATGGCCGGCTGCATGGAGCCCGTCATCACCGTCGTCGTCGTCCAACCCAGCACGAGGGGTGCTACCGCCCAGAATGTCATCCCGAGAAGCAGGGCCAGGACGACGCGAGCCGTCAGGACGCCAGAAAATCGCGCCCAGAGAAACAACGCCCCAGCCGTTCCCTCGCTGTACCGCGGGTGGCCGGGGTCGGCGCCGATTACTGGTTCTGCGCTTCCCAAGTGAAATTGAGCTTGACGGTCCCGCCCATGGCGGAGGAGGGCGCGTTGCCGGCGACATCGAAGCTGATGCGGTAGGTGCGCGGCTCGGAGTTCGCTCCCGAGGTCACCCAGTCGCCGAAGCCGGTGCCGAAGCTTGTGCTGTTGGTGATGAACGCGTCGAGGGTGTTGTTGTAGGTCGCGCTGTTGGGGATAGCGGTGAAGCCACTGCAGGTGCCGTTTCCGCCCCCCGTGCCCTGAGTCACATGGAGATTGACCCACGAACCGAGAGAGTTCGTCTGAGTGGCGGTCGTGGCATAGAGCTTGACCGATGCCGGCAGCGATCCGCTCGAGGTGACGACGATGCAGTTGCTACCGGCCGAGCCGGGTTTGAGGTTGTCTGCCGTGAAGGCTGCGCTGTTGGGGAGGTCGTTCTTCAACGCGACAGTGCCCGCCGTCCAGTTGTTGGTGCCGTTCGACGTCGTCGCAGAGAACGCCGAGTACGACGCCGTGGAGACGAGGACACCGGCACCGAGTAGTGCGAGCGGTATGGCAGCCAGCGTGCCGAGGCGGGCGAGCTTACGGGTGGGAAGGTGCATGGCGGTTCGTTCTTTCGGGGAGGAGAAGAGAGGCGAGGTGTCTATCCGCGGCTGTTCGGGCGCGAACCGCTCCCTGTGTCGTCGGGCCCGCGAAGCTCTGTTCGGGCGGATGAGCGAGCGCGCGGTTCGCGGGACGGACACAGGGGTTACGGCGCCGCCTCGGTCTGAACTCGAGACGGCGCCGCACGGCGACCCGCCCGTTACCCCCGAGAGATCGCCAGCCTGATTTACGGGTTCTCCACAACCCGGACGAACAGTGAGGCGGATGCGGTCTGCCCCTGGTACTCATTTCCCACCCCGGACGGGAGGGACAGCGTGAACGTCACGTCTGCCGTCTCCCCCGCTGCCAATGTCCCCAGAGCATGAGCGTCGGTGTTCGTGAGAATGCTCGTGACGGTCACGCCGCCGCGCTGAGCGGTCCACGCCACCTGGCTCGCCAGCGGTGCCGACGGATCGGTGCTCGACAACGCGAAAAGCGATACCTGAACGTTCGTGGTGTTGGTGACTTTCGCGGTGACCACGGTCGGCGCGGCTCCGGGGAGCAGGAGGATCGAACCGCCCGCCGACGGTGCCGGATCGATGGAGACCACCGTCACCTGAACCGCGTCGCAGCCCGACCTGACGGCAGCCTGCGCTGCGGGCGTAGGGGCAGCGAAGCCGAGCATGAGGACAAACCCGAGGGCGATGGCCGTCGCCGAACTGCGACCCAACGACCGCGACGCGCGCTGGGGCTGGCGGTGCCGGCGAGCTCGAACGGCAACTGCGATGCCCGTTCCGAGGAGAATCGCAGCGATGATGCACAGGAGAGCGACGTCGATGTTGAGGCCCGTGATGGCCAGACCACCGTTCGTTCCGTCGACCCCACCACCTGCAGAAGGTACGACCCCCGTCACCGAGGGTACGCCGCCGGGAATCCGCACGTCGGGTTTAACGGGTACGGTGCAGTCCAAGATGGTGTCCTCTGGTACAAAACGGGTCTGAGCGGTTCTTGCTGAACCTAGCCCATCGCAATCGGTCAGTCAATTTTTGCGATTTGAAACCGTTATGTACCGTTTTCTCCCGCTGTCAACCGCCATTCGTTTTTCGAGCATCATCAGGCGGTTTGACGCGCGGGGCCGTAGAATGGAGCGACCCGTTACCCCGGAATGAGCACATGGCGAATCACGTAGAGCACCTGTTTGCTGGGTACCCGGCGATCCTGTCCGCGAAGGATGTCGCCGAGGTCCTCGGGCTGAACAACAAGACCGTTTATGAGTACCTGCAGAGTGGCACCCTGCCCGGCTACCACATCGGTACGAAGTGGGTCATCATCCGTGACGAGGTCGTGGACTTCATCTCCCGCGCATCCAACGTCGCCGAGCGCCCGGCGGTCAGCGTCGGCCCGTGAGGCCCTTTCCCGTTCCCTCGGCGTTTTCATAGGGTTTGCATGGCGTAATACCATTGCGCCGTGCTCGCTGACGACGTATCCCGACTTCTGACGACGCCAGCCAACGTTCCGGCTCTGTCGATGCGTGCGATGTTCTCGCACCGCCGTGAGACCCTGCGTGTGGACTACATCACACACCCCGAAGCGGCTCGGATGCTCCTGCCTGAGCCTCTCGAGGTGCCGCCCATCGCGCGCGCGAGCGTGTACGTGACGCAATACTTCGACACCTTCTCCACGGATCCGGTCATCGAGTTGGCCCAGGCGATCGAAGCTGTCGGAACGGACGGCCGCGTGGGTGACTTCGTTCAGGCGGTGTACACGGAGAGTGTGCCGGCTCTCGTGGGCAATAGAGAGAGTTTCCTCCAGCCCAGTCTTTTCGGCGCGGTTTCGATCTCGCACCGGAACGCCGTCACCGACTTCTCCCTCAGAATCAACGACGTCGAAGTCGTGCGCGGCAGTGCCGGCTACAAGACCGAAGCCATCGCCCATGATGACGCCCTCGAGCTGTTCGGCCGGCCGAAGTTCTTCCTGAAGATCCTCGGCACTCCATGGCTCGGGGAGCCCACCCGTCCTACCCTCTTCGGCTTGGAGCCGACGGACCTCGTGATCTCCGAGGCCTACCGAGCTCCCGCTCGTGTGGCTCTCTTCGGTCACGTCATGGCGCCTCTCGATGACCTGCCCATCGTTCACGTGGAGTCTTGTCACATGATCTCTGCCAGCTGGACCATGGGGACCGCGCAGGTCTTGCATCGTTACACGTAACCCGCGTGTTTCTCGCCGCGCCGATGCTCGCGACGAGACGGTTCCCATCTGCTCGCGGGTAGCGGGCCGCACCGGAGCGCCGCCTCGAGCCGGCGCTGTCGTCATCGACGAGCGATGTCGGGACTTCGCGTCGTGCCCTCAAACGGGGTTGCGAGAGTTTCCTCATTTGCTGTTATGGTAACGACGTTCCATCTCACTCCGTTTCAACCCGCATGACGTGTTTTAAGCTGTAAAGACCCGTTTCGGGTGGCTACGGAGCGAGAGGTTCGTCCGAGCCCGTCTTGCGTGTCAAGGCGACCGGTCGTCGTGCCCGCAAGGCCCGGCACCGGTGCTGAAGCACGAGCAACCCGTCCGGTGCATACCGGTCACCGTCGTACCGAAGCCGCTCGGTTGAAGGCGACGTCCATTCCCATCACTCGAAAGTGCACCGCTCATGAACTCCACGTCCCGTCCCAACAAGAAGAAGCTGTTCATCGCCTCCGCGGCGCTGCTGAGCATCGGTCTGACCGGTTCGCTCGCCACCGGCGCCTACTTCACCGATCAGAAGGTCGTCACCGGCAACCAGCTCACCGCCGGGACCGTCACCCTCGGCAACATCGCCGATGACGCGAACTCCACGGCGCCGGTCGTCTTCACCAACGTGCTCCCGATCGACGACTCCACCCCCGCCAAGATCGCGGCCAAGGCGAAGACCTTCAACGTCCACATCCGCAACAACGGCACCGCGGACATCGACTGGAAGTCGACGATCTCCCTGACCACCAGCACCTTCGCCAAGCAGGTGACGGTGTCGTACAGCACCGATAGTGGCGCGACCTGGTCCACGCCGACCCTTGCAGACAACCTCAATGGTGTCGCTATCAACAGCTCGAGCTCCCTTGCGGCCGGCGGATCGCTGCCCATCCAGTTCCGTGCCTGGCTGCCGGCCGCGACCGACAACAGCGCGCAGGGTAAGAGTCTGACGTTCACCCTCACGGTCAACGCCATCCAGGCGGGCGCTCCCTGGTCCTGACCCAGACCGGGTGCCGGTCGAGCCCCAAACCGACCGGCACCCTCTCGGGTCGCCTCCCGGCCGTGAGCACTGACATCGGCCGCGACCGAGAGGCGGACCCCATCAGCATTCCGTGCGATCGAGCGAACCAAATGACACTGATGCACGACATTGATCCCTCACTGGGGGAGACACGAGCAGCTATCGCGGCCTTCGTGATGATCAGCCTCGGTGTGGTCGTCGCTCCCATGCACCTCGACAGCGAGGCGAGTCGCAGCTTCGCGCCTTTCTGCGCGGGCACCGTCTTCCTCGGAGACCCGGCCCTTCGAGCGGCCGCCGCGCCACCACGGCGCGTACTTCGAGAAGCTCTGAGTGATTCGGAGTCGGTTCACACACTCGCGATCGATGTTCGCAATATCGGCCTGGGCTCCGTCGATTGGCACGCCGGGTTCGACGTGGCATCACACGGCTACCCCTCGAAACATGTGTCGCTCTCCATCAGTACCACTGGCGGCGCCACATGGTCACCGCCGGTGTCGATGGACGACGCCAAGAATCCTGCCTTCTGCGCACCGCCGATGCTCTCACCCGGGGCGCTGCACAGCATTCTTCTGCGTGTGCGTCTCTCCGGCCACCTGACGCATGACGGGTCGAGCGCCCTGGGATTGAGCGTGGACACCACCGTCCTTCAGAACGAGCTGAATCCGACCCCTCGGCGCCCCCATTGGCGCTGGGCGCGGTCGCCCGCCCGTCTTCGGGCCGGCGACGCCCTGTCTGACTAACACGTACTTGCCCAGGAGGCCCATCATGCGCATCCTCTCCTACCTTCGTTGGAGCGCCGTCGCCGCGGTGCTGGCCCTGCTCGTCGCCCCAGCGGCCGTCGCCCTCGTCACCGGGACGCAGCTCGTCGTCGTCGATGGAAAGTCCATGACGCCTACCTACGAATTCGGCGACATCGTCCTCCTCGGCGCGCCCCACCCCGACGACTTCGCCCCCGGCCACGTGGTGACCGTCGGGATGCCCAACGGCGACATGTACACCCACCGGATCGTCAGCATCACCGACGGTAAAGCGCAACTCAAGGGCGACGGCAACCCCGCCGAAGATCCCGACACGGTTACGTACGATCAGCTGGTCGGCGCAGTGAGAGGACATATCGGCGGCCCCCTCGCCGGCATCCTGGCATACGCCCAGACCCTGCCCGCCCGTGTCAGCCTCGCCGTCCTCGTTGTCGCGCTGATCATGCTCCCCCTGAGCCATCACCGCCGATCGGCTGACGACGAGGGCGATCACGACGCAACGACCCCGGCTGACGCGGAGGCGGACACACCTGACGACCACGCCTCGTCTTCCGACGACCTGGACATCTTCCTACCGGTGGTGCCAGCAGCCTCACGCGACGGTGATGCCGTCGTTCCCGCACCGCCCCATTCCCGCCGCGCCCGTCAGCAGGGGTGATTCCCTGCGGAGCGCCAACGAACGCCCGCCCCTCGCCCTCCAAACCCCCATTCTCCGGGAGATCACGTGACCGCTAACGAACAACTTCACGCAGTGGCGTTCCGCAGCTGCCCCACAGCGGTGGTCATCGAGAACGACGCTCAGGTTCGCGCTCTTCTCACCCAGACGCTCGAGGCCGCCGGATACGCGACGGATGCATGCCGGGATGGAGTCGAGGGGATCGAGACCATCCTGGCGACATCGCCGGACCTCGTCACGGTGGACGTCGACCTCCCGGGCATCGACGGGCTCGAGGTGGTGCGCAGAGTCCGTGCCGCCGGCCTGGCGACGCACATCATCGTCGTCTCGGCTCAAGACGACGAGCCGGCCACGCTCCTCGGGTTCACGACTGGCGCAGACGACTACGTCACGAAGCCTTTCCGCATCCGTGAGCTCCGTGCCCGCATCGATGCCGTGTCACGGAGAGCAGCCCGCGCGCACCAGAGCCGCTGACGTCTCGTCCGGGTGACCCCGCACTCCGCACCCGACCCGGCATGTACTCGTCTGCCAGTCGGAACTCGGCGGGCTGGGTCACCTCGCTCCGCTCTTGCCCGAGTTATTTGATCTTCGCCCGGTACTCGCAGATCCAAGTCGGCGCCTCAGCGCGCCGGCGCCGCCGTCGACCCGCGGTCGACCAGCTCGAACGGCAGAGTGCCCAGGCCCCGGCCGGGCTCGGCGCCCTCGAGCGCCGCGAGCACGGCCTCGGCCGCGCGTTCTCCCTGACCGCGCGCGAACTGATCCACGGTGGTGAGCGAGAACCACCGGCCGAGCTCGTGTCCGTCGACGCCGACGATCGACACGTCCTCGGGTACGCGTAGACCGAGTTCGCGCGCGGCGAGGATCGCCCCGATCGCCATCTCGTCCGAGGCGGCGAAGAGCGCGGTCGGCGGGTTCTCAGCGGTCAGGGCGCGGGTTGCCGCGGCGGAGCCGCCCTCGATCGTGAAGTCGGCGGGCTCGACCACAGCGTGGGCGATGCCCGCGGCCGCCAGCTGCTCGAGGAATCCCCGGCGGCGCAGCCCAGGCACCGTCGAGCCCGCGGCGGTGACGATGTCCGCCCCGATGTGCGCGAGGCGACGGTGGCCGAGGGCGAGCAAGTGATCCGTCGCCAGGCGTCCCACGGCGAGGTCGTCGACCGTCAGGGTGGTGAGCAGCGGGTTCGGGCCCGCGATCGCGACGATGGGCACGCCGAGTCCGCGCAGTGACGCCGACTCATCGGCATCCAGTTCGAGGGCAATGGTGATGACCGCGTCGATGCGCCGACGACGCAGGTGGTCGTCGAAGACGCGGCGACGCTCCAACGGGTCGGCGCTGACACTGTAGAGCGTGATGTCGTAGCCCTCGCGCACGAGAGCGTCGGAGATGCCCGCGAGCACCGTGCTGAAGAACCAGCGGTCGAGGAACGGCACGACGACCCCCACCGCCCGCGCCCGCCCGGTCGCCAGGCTCGACGCGGCCGCCGACACGACGTAGCCGAGCCGGTCGGCCGCAGCGATCACGCGGTCGCGGGTCGCGCTCGAGACGGGCCCCCGCCCGCTCAACGCACGCGAGACCGTGGCCGTCGACACCCCCGCCGCGCGGGCGACGTCGTCGATACCGGCCACGGTCTCGCGATCGATCGATGGATGCCGCGGCCTACGCCGCCGCGATCCAGACGGTCGTGTCGGTCGGCAGGCGCTCGCCGTCGAGGGGGCCGCTCGCGATGAGCACCTCGCCCGCGGGAAGCTCCACCGTCTCGTCGCCGAGGTTCGCGACCACGAGCAGCGACCCGTTGCGGAACGCCACGACGTCGTCGCCGTACTCGTCGAGCCACTCCAGGTGACCCGCGCCGAGATTGCGGTCACGACGTTCGGCGAGGAGCGACCGGTACAGCGTCAGCGTCGAGGCCGGGTCGTCGACCTGCACGTCGCGCGCGAGCTCGGCCCACTCGGCCGGCTGGGGCAGCCACGACTCGCCCGTGGTGTTGAAGCCGTAGGCGGGGGCGTCGGCGCTCCACGGAATCGGCACGCGGCAGCCGTCGCGACCGTACCGCTCGCCGTTCGTGCGGAACCACGTGGGGTCCTGACGCGCGTCGTCGGGCAGATCGATGACCTCGGGAAGGCCGAGCTCCTCGCCCTGGTACAGGTACGACGAACCGGGGAGTGCGAGCATCATCGCCGTCGCCGCGCGCGCACGGCGCAGCCCCTTTACGGGGTCGGGCTGGCCGGGGGACTTCGGGCCGATGCCAGCACCCTGCGGGTTCTCGGCCGTCAGCGCGAGACGCGAGGCGTGGCGCACGACGTCGTGGTTCGACAGGACCCAGGTGCTCGGGGCGCCGACCGCGCCGTACTGTGCGAGCGACTCGCCGATCACGTCGCGGAGGGCGGCGGCATCCCACTTCGTCTCGAGGTAGTGGAAGTTGAACGCCTGGTGCATCTCGTCGGGACGCACCCACAGGGCGGTCTGCTCGACGGTCGGCAGCCACGCCTCGGCGCACAGGGCGCGGTCGCCGTCGTACGCGGCGAGCACCTCGTGCCACTCGCGCCACACCTCGTGCACGCCGGGCTGACCCCAGTAGGGCACTTCTTCGGCGTCGCCGCCCATCGAGCCGCCCTCGGGGTCGGGCGTGAAGTCGGGCAGGCCCTCGGCCTTGATGAGGCCGTGCGCGACGTCGACGCGGAAGCCGTCGACTCCGCGATCGAGCCAGAAGCGCAGGATGTCGCGGAACTCCGCACGCACCTCGTCGTTGGTCCAGTCGAAGTCGGGCTGGCTCTCGTCGAAGATGTGCAGGTACCACTGGCCGGGGGTGCCGTCTGCCTCGGTGATGCGCTTCCACATGCCGCCGCCGAAGACGCTCTCCCAGTTGTTCGGGGGCAGTTCGCCGTTCTCGCCCTTGCCGTCGCGGAAGATGTACCGCGCCCGCTCGGGGCTGCCGGGGGCGGCCTTCAGGGCCTCTTGGAACCACACGTGCTGATCGCTGGAGTGGTTCGGGACGAGGTCGACGATGACCCGGATGCCGCGCTCGTGCGCACCCGCGAGCATCGCGTCGAAGTCGGCCAGGGTACCGAAGATCGGGTCGACGTCGCGGTAGTCGGCGACGTCGTACCCCGCGTCCTTCTGCGGCGAGGTCTGGAAGGGGCTGAGCCAGATGGCATCCACCCCCAGGTCTTTCAAGTCGTCGAGGTGCGCGGTGACGCCGGGCAGATCGCCGAGGCCGTCACCCGACGCGTCGGCGAACGAGCGGGGGTAGATCTGGTAGATGACGGCGGTGCGCCACCACTCGGAGCCGGGCGCGGAGACGAGGTCGGCCTGCGCCTCTTCCTGCGTGAAAGTCATGGTGTCCACGTTAGTGGAAGCGCTTGCATCGTGGTCAAGTGGGCGGCGGGTGAATCCCGCCGGGCGTAGCCGGGGGGGCGAGGCCCGGGCGACTCGCGCCTGGGGGCGTGAAAACTGTTCGAGTGTCCAGAACACCCGGACGAAATCTCGAAATGTCCGGGTGTCTTGGACACTCGATGCATCGGGCGAGCGCCCGCCGTGCGCTCGCGCCGGCGAGCCCGCCCCGGCGAGCCCCGCCTCGCGGGCGCCGCGATTAGGCTGGGGCAGTGCCCGACGCCTCCGACCTTGCCCGCGCTGAATCGCTCATCACGAGCATCCCCGACTATCCGAAGCCCGGGATCGTGTTCCGCGACATCACGCCGCTGCTCGCCGACGCCGCGGCCTTGCGCGTCGTCGTCGAGGCCCTGATCGAGCCCTTCGCCGGACGCTTCGACGCCGTCGCCGGAGTCGAGGCTCGCGGGTTCCTGCTCGCCGGGGCCGCCGCCATCGTCGCGAACGTGGGCCTCATGCCCATCCGCAAGGCCGGCAAGCTGCCCCGCCCCGCGGCGAGTGTCTCGTACGACCTCGAGTACGGCTCGGCGCGGATCGAGATGCACGACGATGCCGCAGCCGGCGCTCGCGTGCTCCTGCTCGACGACGTTCTCGCCACCGGTGGAACCCTCGGTGCGGGCCGCGAGCTGCTCGAGGCCGTGGGTAGCGAGGTCGTCGGTATCGCGACGCTGCTCGAGATCGACGGTCTGGGCGGCCGCGAGGCGCTCGGCGGCGACCTGCACTCGGTCTTCCACGTCTGACGCGGCGCTTCGCGCGCTGATCGACGGGTCGCCCAAGCGAACTGAACGTCGACGTTCCGGTGAGCGGCGGGGTGCACGTCGGTGAACCACGACGGCCTCGGAGGGCCGATCCCGGCTCACGCGGGCGTGCGCACCGCCGCGAACTTGTTGCGGCGACGCAACGCGAAGCCCAGGCGCTCGTAGGCGGCGATCGCGCCGACGTTGGCGGCGGCGGCGTGCATCATCGCGCGATCCCCGCGCTGCTGGATGTGGAAGGCGACGTCGAGCACCAGCCGCGAGGCGAGGCCCTGGCGACGGTGGTCGGCGTCGACGGCCACCGCGCTGATCTCGGTCCAGCCCGTGGGGTGCAGGCGTTCGCCGGCCATCGCCACGAGACGTCCGTCGCGACGGATGCCGATGTACCGACCGAGCTCGTAGGTGCGGGGCCGGAACGGGCCGGGCTGATTGCGCGCGACGATGTCGATCATCTCGGCCGCATCAGCCGCACTCAGCTCGACGGCCTCGTCGTCGGGCGGGTGCGCAGGGCGTCGGTCTCGACGAGCTGGACTCCCTCGCCGCCGCCGACCCATTGCCAGTCCGAGGGGATCTCGCCCTCGAAGCCGGAGAGCCCCACGTCGGCGCCGGGTCCGACGAGCTCGCGGAGGGCGTCCCACACGTCCGGGTCGTCCCACGTACGCACGGCCACGAAGGGGGCGACGTCTTCGGGGTAGCGCTTGACCAGATCGCCGCCGACCGCGAAATGCGCGTGCGGTCCCGCGAGCGAATGCCACGCCGCGTTGTCGAGCACCGTGGCATCGGCGTGCGGGACGGGGAGCGGGAGGGCGGAGGTGGTGGTCATGGGCATCCGTTCTGGGGGAGGTGCGACGGGGCGCACGTAAGACAACAGCGTCGACCGCTTCGCATTCCGCGGCGCGTCAGCGCACGCCGGCTCGGGCCCGCGCCGCGAGGGCGACCGAGACGGCACCGGCGATCCGATCGGTCTGTCGCAGCGACAGGGCATCGGAGCGGGGGCGGGTGAAGGCCCCGGCCTCCATCGACGAGGTGAAGGGACCGATCGCGAACATCGCCGCACGGGACTGCCCGTCGCGACCGATCACGCGACCGTCGGCGTCGACGTCGATGCGCCCGACGAGCGAGCCGGTGAACGACTCGTCCGAGACGTGCACTTCGCGTCCGTGGCGACTCGCGAGTTCGCGCAGCGCCGGGTTCTCGCTCGCCGACGCGGTCGCGGCGGGGAGCCACGCGTCGAGGAGCGCGCGAGCGCTCACCTCGCCCGCGGTCCGCGGCGACGACGCCACGAAGCCTCGTTCGGCCTCGACGCGCACTGAGATGTCGGGTCCGAGAAAGCGCACGATCCCGGCCTCAGCCAGGGCGAGGAACTCCTCCAGCCGGTGCGCCGGCGGCCCCGAGGCGACGTAGCTGAAGAACGCGTGCCAGGTCACGGGCAGATCGACAGCGCGCGAGCGGGCGCTCCACCGCTCGGTCGGGATGTCGGCGAGCCCGAGGAACGACGACAGGATCGTCAGGAACAGTGCTTGAGCGGCGCTGCGGTCCTGGCTCGTGCGCAGCTGCAGATCGTCGACGATGTGCCGGCGCACCCGCTCGTGCACGTCGAGGGCGCCGCTGAACGTCTCATCGCCCAACGGCACGTCGAGCGTGCGCAGGTCGAAGCGGTCGAGGGGGTCGGGGACCACCTCGGCGGCGGCCAGCCGGAGCGCCGAGGTGTCGGCATCCACCTCCCGAAGGGTCTCTCGGAACACCTCCCACGTCGTCGTCACGCGTTCGGGGTGGCCCGTGAAGAGCTCGCGGTAGTGCCCCCACACGAGCTCGCGCGCGATGAGGGGCCAGACGTCGTCGAGGAAGTCGACGGTGCCCGGTCGCGCGAGCAGCTCGGCGACCGCGGCCGGGGTCAGGATCTCGCGCACGGGTGTTTCGCCCTGCAACCGCGACGACACCTTCGAGCGGTAGGGCACCCCCCGGCGGGAGCCGAGGTGCAGGCGCGGCTCGAGCCCCGACGGCTCGTAGCGCAGGTTGCCGGTCGTATCGGTGACGAAGCGTCCGCCCCGACCCGCGGTCAGCAGCACCACGGCGTCGACCGCGGCCAGGCCCATCCCCCGGACGATCACGTCGCTGCCGGGGGCGAGCACGCTGAGGTCGGCGTCGGCGGTGAACGCCGGAGGGAGGTAGGTCAGCCCGGCGCTCGCGGCGGCTTCGCGCAACGACACCGCCTCGCCCTCGGGCTCGCGCGCGTTGTGCCCCATCGCGTAGACGAGCACGTCGGCGGACAGACGGATGCCGTCGGCGAGGGCGACCTCGTACCCGTCGGCGGTGTCGTCGACCCATTGCACGACGCCCTCGTGCCACCGCACCTCGACCCCGGGCGGGGCGATGGCGACCGTGCGACGCCAGAACCAGTCGAGGTAGGCGCTCTGCAGACGCCGCGTGGGAAAGGAGTCCGGGCGCAGGCCCTGCAGCTCGAAACGCAGCTCGGGATCGTCGATCGTCACGTCGGGGAGCGTTCCCGCGCGTACCCGCTCGGCCCACTCGATGAGCGAGGGGCCCGAGCGGATCGGTCCCGAGATCGTGCAGGACTCGTCGGTGAAGACGGTCACGTCGCCTGCCATCGAGTTGAGCTTGAGCAGGGGCGACTGCTCGCGTCGCCAGATGCGGCCCGCCCCCGGCGGGTACGGGTCGACGAGGGTGATGCGCAGCGGCACCGGGGAGCGTCGGGCGAGCAGCCGCTCGACGAGCATGACCGCTCGAGGCCCCGCCCCGACGATCACGAGGTCGGTCATCGCGCCCCGACGCCCGCGTGGACCGGAGGGAGACCCAGCAGGTCGTGCAGCGTCGCCCCCTCGTCGTACGAGCGGCGGTACGACCCGCGATCCTGCAGCAGGGGCACCACCTTGTCGACGAACTCGTCGAGGCCGTGCGGGGTGACGTGTCCGACCACGGTGAACCCGTCGGTCGCGCGCTCCTGCACGTAGCGGTCGATCTCGGATGCCACGTGCTCCGGCGTGCCGACGAAGGTGTGCTTCGCGGTCAGGCGGATGACGAGCTCGCGGATGCTGAGGTTCTCGGCCCTGGCCTGCTCGCGCAGCTGGCCGACCCGGGCGCGGATCGCGGCGTGCCGCCCGGCGAAGCCCTGCGCCGTCTCGACCCCCGTGTCGGGCTCGAGGTCGGGCAGCGGCCCGTCGGCGTCGTACCCGCTGAGGTCGCGGTTCCAGATCTGCTCGAGGTAGGTGATCGCGGTCTGCGGGCGCACCTGGGCGAGGGCGATCTCGCGCGAGCGCTCGCGGGCCTCGTCGGCGGTGTCGCCGAGCACGAAGGTCGCCGCGGGCAGGATCTTCAGCGAGTCCTCGTCGCGGCCGTTCGCCGCCAGGCGCCCCTTCACGTCGTGGTAGAACTGCTGCGCGTCGTCGAAGGCGGTGTGCAGCGAGAAGATGACGTCGGCGTGGGCGGTGGCGAAGTCGCGGCCGTCGGGGGAGTCCCCGGCCTGCACGATCACGGGCCGCCCCTGCGGGGAGCGCGGCACGTCGAACACGGCGTCGACGTCGAACAGGCGGCTCTCGTGCCGCACCCGAGCGATGGCGTCGTCGCGCAGGAACCGACCCGTCTCGGCATCCGCCACGATGGCGTCGTCGCGCCACGATGCCCACAGCGCCTTCGACAGCGCCGCGAACTCCGAGGCTCGCACGTACCGATCGGCGTGGTCGAGGTAGCCGCCGCGACGGAAGTTCGCCCCGTGGAACGCGTCGGAGCTCGTCACGGCGTTCCACCCCGCCCGCCCGTTCGACAGCAGGTCGAGCGTGCCGAGCTGGCGCGCGAGCTCGTACGGCTCGTTGAAGGTCGTGTTGAGCGTGCCGACGAGGCCGATGTGCGCGGTCACCGAGGCCAGAGCGGTGAGGATCGCGAGGGTGTTCGGGCGTCCCGCCACGTCGAGGTCGTGCAGCTGCCCGCGGTGCTCACGCAGCCGCAGGCCCTCGGCCAGGAAGAGGTAGTCGAACAAGCCCCGCTCGGCGGTGCGGGCGAAGTACTCGAACGACGAGAAGTCGATCTGGCTGCCGGCCGCGGGGTCGGTCCACACGGTGGTGTTGTTCACGCCCGGGAAGTGCGCGGCGAGATGGATCTGACGGCGGGTCATGCGCCGACCTCCTGACGGGCGTAGCGACTGGCGAGACGGGGGAGGCCGAGACGCTCGCGCAGGGTGGGAGAGCCGTCGTCGGTGAGCAGGATGCCGGCGGCCGCCGCGCGCGGCACGACCCGGCCGGCGATGGCCTCGAGGTCGGCCGGAAGCCGGGCGGGGCGCAGGCGCACGCCGTCGATGCCGACGGCGGCGAGGGCGCGGATCTCCTCGACGACGTCGTCGGCGGTGCCGACCACCACGCGGGCGTCGGTCGAAAGCGGTGCGCGCTCTTGCAGGCGGTCCCAGACGGCACGGGCCGCCGCCGGAGTCTCCTCGACGAGCACGAGCAGGTCGGCGAACACGCGCAGGGGCTCCGCGATCGCGCGATGTGCGTCGGCGGCATCGGTCAGTTCGCCGAGGATGCCGGCGACCGCCGCCGCCTCGGAGGGGGTGACGTACACGAGATCGGCCTGTTCGGCTGCCAGACGGTAGGGGACCGTCTGGTGCGCGAGCACGGTGATGAGCGGCTGCCCCTGTGGAGAACGGGGCACGATCGAGGCGCCGGTGATCGAGAAGAACTCGCCCTCGAACTCCACGTTGTGCACGCGGTCGCGGTCGAGGAACCTCCCGGTCTCGAGGTCGCGCACGATCGCGTCGTCCTCCCACGAGTCGGCGAGTCGGCGGATCACGTCGGCCACCTCGCCGGCCTCGCGGAACGCCGCGACGATGAGGGGATCGTCCTCGATGCGTCCGGAGGCGGGGCGGACGGTGGGGCCGTCGGCGCGGCGACCGAAGTTGGCCCGCTCCTGCGCCGTCGAACCCGCGACCAGCCGCACCCCGCCGCGTCCACGGCTGGCGTGGTCGAGGGTCTGCAGGCCCGTCGCGAGGTGGAACGGTTCAGGGTGCGCGGTGGTCGCGGTGGGGACGAGTCCGAGACGGCGCGTGACGGGGGCGAGGAACGACGCCAGCAAGACGGCGTCGAGGCGCCCGCGGGCACGATCGCGGCGGGTCTCGGCATCCGGCTCGAACGACCGGCCGCCCAGGCTCAGGGCGTCCTCGATCGTCGCGAAAAGGAGCCCCGCACCGTCGGCCGTGCGGGCGAGGTCGCGCCAGTACGCGGGCGAAGTCAGCTCGGTGGGCCGGGCCGCGGGCTCGCGCCAGGCGGCCGGGTGCCAGCCGGCGCCGTCCAGGGCGACGGCGAGATGGATGCGATCCGGCATCGGGAGCTCCTTGTGTCAGGCGAGGTGCTGATCACTGTCTCGCCGGAGTGCGCCGGGTCTCAATCCGTGTCGTCATACAACGCCTCGAAGCGTCACGAACGGACAGAGACGCGTGAACGTAGCGCCCGGACCCACGGGGCGCACGACTGTGACGCTGCGAGACGCATCGTGTCGGCCGGTGACGCATCGCGACAGACCGTTTCGCTCGAGGTGAGCGCGTCGCCGAGGCCGCCTACGTTCGGCGTGATCACCGTCCCCGTCGAGAAAGGTCCGCCCATGAGTGTCCCCCACCGCGATCGCCCCGACCACGGCTCTGTCCGCTCTGCTCGACGACCTGCGCGGGGAGGCGCCCGACATCGAGGTACGGGCGTCCTCGCCCGAGACGGCGGAGTTCGGCTACGACGCCGGCACGGCGCCCCGCCGCGACGCCCTGGTGCCCGACGGGCCGGCGGTGGCGTTTCCCGCGACGGTCGCCGAGGTACAGCTGCTGGTACGCCTTGCCGCACGTCACGGCGTCAGCGTCGTGCCGCGAGGGGCGGGCACCGGTCTCTCGGGCGGCGCGACGGCCCACGCCGATCAGCTCGTCGTCTCGACCGACCGCCTGACGCGGATCGTCGAGGTCTCGCCCGCCGACGAGGTCGCCGTCGTCGAGCCCGGGGTGCTCAACGCCGCCCTGAACGAACGCCTCGCCCCCCTCGGCCTGTTCTACGCCCCCGACCCCGCGAGCTGGCGCATCTCGACCATCGGCGGCAACATCGCCACCAACGCCGGGGGCCTGCGCTGCGCCAAGTACGGCGTGACCCGCGAATCGGTGCTGGCCCTCGACGTCGTGCTCGCCGACGGCAGCCTCGTCTCGGTGGGCCACCGCTCGATCAAGGGCGTCACCGGCCTCGATCTGGTGTCGCTGTTCGTCGGGTCGGAGGGCGTGCTCGGCATCGTCGTGGGTGCCACCGTGCGCATTCGCCCCCTCCCCGTCGCGCGTCGCACGGTGACGGCGTTCTTCGACTCGACGAGCGCGGGGGCGGCGGCCATCGGAGCCATCACGGCCTCGCGCGTGCGTCCCAGTGTGATCGAGTTCCTCGACGAGCCCACCCTCGAGGGCATCGACGCGGCCCGGGATTCCGGGCTCCGTGCCCGCGGCGCAGCACTGCTGCTCATCGAGCTAGACGGCTTCGGCATCGACGAGCAGACCGCCGAACTGACCACCGCGCTCGAGGCCGCCGGTGGCCGCGTGCGGGTCGAGAGCGACACGGATGCCGAGATCCTCTGGGAACTGCGACGCTCGGGACGCCGATTCGACGAGCGGTCCTGGTTCGCCGGTGGCGACGTCGCCGTGCCCAAGTCGCGCATCGCCGAGGTGTTCGCCGGCTTCCCCGCGATCGAGGCCCGCTACGGCGTGGCCGTGAGCGCCGTCGCCCACGCCGGCGACGGCAACCTGCACCCGGTCATCACCCTGCCCATCCCGGTGGACGCCGACCCCGCCGTCGTCCCCGCGTCGGTGCACGACGCCGCCGACGCGGTGGTGCGCGCCGCCCTCGCCGTCGGCGGCACCGTCAGCGGCGAGCACGGCATCGGCACCGTCAAGCGCGCGCTCGCCGCCGAGGAGCTCGCCGCCCGGGTGCGCGAGGCCCAGCTCGCGATCAAGACCGCGCTCGATCCCGCCGGGCTGTTCAATCCCGGCAAAGCCCTGTAACCCGCATCCCACCGCACACGCACCCGAGGACACCCCATGACCACTCGCCTCCGTCCGCTGCGGCGCCTTCTCGGCGTCGCTTCCGCCCTCACCGTCGGTGCCGTCCTGCTGAGCGGGTGCGGCGCCGGCTCGACCGCGGCCCCGGCCGCCGGTGCCGCGCCGAAGTCCGGCGGCGACCTGGTGTTCCTCATCGACTCGCTCGGTGCCACGTGGATCCCCAACAACAGCTCGATCTCGAGCTACCAGGGCCACATCTGGGGCCACCTGACCGACAAGCTCGTGTACGTCGACGCCGAGGGCACGCTGAGCCCGTGGATCGCCGAGAGCTGGGACGAGAACGCCGACAAGACCTCGTTCACCCTCCACCTGAAAGAGGGGGTGACCTTCTCGGACGGCACGCCGCTGGACGCCGCCGCCGTCGTGGCGAACATCGACATCTGGGCGAAGGGGCGCCCCGACGAGGGCATCAACCGCATCGGTCTGTTCCCCTCGGCCAACTACGTCGGGGCGGAGGCGGTGGATGCCACGACGGTGACGGTGTCGTTCGCCGCTCCCACCCTGAGCTTCATCCCGACGCTGGCGTACCACGGGTCGATCCTGCTCTCGCCCGCGACGCTCGCCCTCCCCGCCGACCAGCAGGCCGACCTCGCGAACGACATCGGCAGCGGTCCCTTCGTCGTCGAGAAGGTCGCCGACGGCGACAGCGTCGTGCTGAAGAAGCGCGACGACTACGACTGGGGTCCCGAGGCGCTCGGGCACGACGGGCCCGCCTACCTCGACTCGATCACCTACAAGCAGGTCGCCGAACCCTCGCTGCGCACCGCCTCGGTCGAGTCGGGCCAGGCGCAGGTGGCGTACAACGCCAGCCCGCAAGATCTCGAAGCGCTCAAGAGCGAGGGGCTCACGGTCGAGACGCCCCGCTACCTGGGCTTCGTCAACGGCTACGCGCTGAACACCTCGGTCGCCCCCTTCGACGACATCAGGGTGCGCCAGGCGGTGCAGCACGGCATCGACCGCGACGAGATCCTCTCGACCGTCTACACCGAGGACTGGCACGCCGCGGAGTCGTTCCTGCAGAGCACGGTGCCCGAGGCGACCGATCACAGCGCCGACTTCGCGTACGACCCCGACGAGGCGGCATCCCTTCTCGATGAAGCCGGATGGGTGAAGGGTGCCGACGGCGTGCGCACGAAGAACGGCGAGAAGCTGTCGTTCACGCTCTACCCCAACCCGTACCTGCAGGCATCGCAATCGGTCGACGAGCTCGTCGACCAGCAGCTGACCACCCTCGGTTTCGAGGTGCACCTCGAAACCTACGACGTGCCGACCTACGGACAGAAGGTCATCGGCAACGCGACCGTGCCGGCGACCGAGATCACCCGCAGCTTCGTCGACGTCGGAACGGTCGCGGGCGTCCTGACCTCGCAGAAGAAGGGCGACGAGGACTGGTTCAAGGTGGGCACCTCGGATGCCACGCTCAACGACCTGTCGACGCGCATCGCCACGGCCACCGACCGTGACGCCCGCGCGAAGGTCGCCGACGAGCTGCAGGGTTACGTGCTCGACCAGGGTTACTTCGTGCCGCTCACCCAGATCGTGCAGCGCGTCTACGTGCAGGCCCCCGACGTCAGCGGCGTCAGCTACAACGGCCTCGCCTACGCGTACTACCTGGACGCCTGGTTGAACGACTGATCGCCGGGGGCGGATGCCACGGCATCCGTCCCCCGAACCGTTCCACCGAGACGAGAGGAGGAGAGCATGTTCCGCACCTACGGCCGCTTCGCGCTGCGCCGCACCGGCCAGGCGCTCGTCGTCGTGCTGCTGGCGTACCTGTTCACGTTTTTCGTGATCAGCATCCTGCCCGGCGACCCCGTCACGAGCACCCTGCGCAACCCCGACAACGGCTTCACCGAGGACGACATCGCCCGGATCGTGGCGTATTACGGCCTCGACCAGCACTGGTGGGTGCAGCTCGGATCGTCGCTCGGACGCTTCGTGGTCGGCGACCTCGGTGTCTCACTGCGGTCGAACCTGCCCGTGAGCACTCTCGTGCTCGACGCGCTGGGGTCGACGCTGAGCCTTGCGGCGGCCGCCCTGCTGGTCGCCGTGGTGCTCGCCGTCGCGATCGCGTACGGCACGCAGTTCCTCCCCGCGCGCTTCGGTCAGGGCGTGCTGCGCTCGCTGCCGTCGCTGTTCCTGTCGGTCCCGAACTTCGTGATCGGCCTGTTGCTGATCCACGTGTTCGCCTTCGGGCTCGGACTGTTCAGCATGATCGACACCGAGACGCCCTGGGGCACCTTCTTCGCGGCGGTGGCCCTCGGCATTCCCGTCTCGGCGCAGCTCGCGGAGGTGCTCATCGCCTCGCTCGATCACGAGTCGCGGCAGGAGTACGTCGCCGTCGCGCGCTCGCGGGGCCTGCGATCGGGGGCGCTGTTCCTGCGTCACCTCGTGAAGCCCTCGGCGCTGCCGACGGTCACCGTTCTCGCACTCATCGTCGGAGAGCTCCTCGGCGGCGCGCTCATCACCGAGGCGATCTTCGGCCGCGTCGGAATCGGCACCCTGGTCGAGTCGTCGGTGGCCAGTCAAGACCTCCCCGTCCTTCAGGCCGTGGTGTCGCTCGCCGCCATCGTCTTCGTCGTCGTCAACCTGCTCGCCGACCTCGCCTATCCGCTGCTCGACCCCCGCGTGTCCATCGGCTCGCGCGGGCGCGCGGTCACGGCGACCCCGCGAGAAGAGCCGGCGCCGCTGCTGCGGGAGGAGGTGAGCGTCGTATGACCGCCGCACTCGCCGCGCCGCCGCGCTCCGTCGTCGCCCGGGCCCGCGGCATCCGCCTCGCCGTTCCGTTCGGCGTCATCGTGTCGTTCCTCGTCGTGGCGGTGGTGCTGGCGTTCTCGCTCGCGCCGGCCCTGTTCACGTCACAGAACCCCGCGCAGGGCGTGCCGGCCGACAAGTTGCAGCCGCCCAGCGCCGCGCATCTGCTCGGTACCGACCACCTTGGACGCGACCTGTTCGCGCGCATCGTGTTCGGCGCGCAGTCGTCGGTGACGAGCGCCCTCGTCGCCGTGGTGATCGGCGTGGTGGTGGGCGGGCTCATCGGCCTGCTCGCGGGGTTCCTGGGGTCGTGGACCGACACGGTGCTCGCCCGTCTCGTCGACGTGCTGCTCGCGATCCCGGCGTTCCTGCTCGCGGTCGTCATCGTCAGCTCCCTGGGCTTCCAGACCATCAACGCCGCGATCGCCACCGGCGTCTCGGCCGTCGCCGTGTTCGCGCGGGTGATGCGGTCGGAGGTGCTGCGCGTGCGCTCGTCGGTGTTCGTCGAGGCGGCGCGGCTGCAGGGCGGATCGAGCCTGCACGTGCTGTTCCGGCACGTGCTGCCCAACGCGTCGCGCTCGCTCGTGCCCCTCGCGGTCCTGCAGTTCGGGCTGTCGATCCTCGTCATCGCGGGGCTGGCGTTCCTCGGCTACGGCGACCCGCCACCGGCATCCGACTGGGGTCTGCTCATCTCGGCCGGCAAGGACTACCCGCGCGCGCCGTGGCTCGTCGTGTGGCCCGCCCTGGTCACGGTGGCGACCGTGCTGTCGATCAACCGCATCAGCCGTTGGCTTCGGAGGACGTCATGACCATCACGCTCCCTCTCCGCGAGGAGACGCCCGCCACGCCCGCTCCGCTCCTGCGGGTGCAGGACCTCTCGGTCGCGTACGGGCGCACCCCCGTGGTGCACGACGTGTCGTTCTCGATCCCGGCCGGTGGCAGCCTCGCCCTCATCGGCGAGTCGGGCTCGGGCAAGTCGACGATCGCGCGATCCGTGCTGCGGCTGCTGCCGCGGGCCACCGGACGGGCGAGCGGGCGCGTGGAGTTCGGCGGCGACGAGCTGCTCGGGCTGAGCGAGGCGCGGTTCCGCCCCCATCGCGGCCGTCGCCTCGGCTTCGTGCCCCAGGACCCGTCGAACGCGCTCAACCCGGTGCGCACCATCGGCTCGCAGGCGCACGAGGCCGCCGGGTTGTCGGGAATCACGGATGCCGGCGCGCAGCGTGCCGCCATCCTCGACGTCTTCGCCCGCGTGGGCCTGCCCGACCCGGGCCGGGTCTACGGCTCGTACCCGCATCAGCTCTCCGGCGGCATGCTGCAGCGCGTGCTCATCGGGCTTGCGGTGCTGCCGAAGCCCGAGCTGCTCGTCGCCGACGAGCCCACCAGCGCGCTGGACGTCACGATCCAGAAGCGCATCCTCGACCTCCTCGGCGAGCTGCGCGACGAGCTCGGCATCGGCCTGCTCCTCATCACGCACGACCTCGCGATCGCCGCCGAGCGCACCGACGAGATCGTGGTGCTGAAGGACGGGCGCGTGCAGGAGGCCGGGCGCACGCGCGAGGTCTTCGCGGCACCGACCTCGCCCTACACGCTGCAGCTGCAGGCCGACGCCCCGGCGCTCAACCCCGACCGCTACCGGCACGCCGACGAGCGCGGGGTCGACGCGTGGACCACCGACACCACCGCGACCCGCATCGAGGTGCGCGAGGTGTCGAAGAGCTTCGTGGTCGACGGGTCCGAGCGCGCGGCGGTGTCGGCGGTGTCGTTCCGCGTGCCGCCGGGCACGACCCACGCGCTCGTGGGGGAGTCGGGCTCGGGCAAGACCACGACGGTGCGCCTGCTGCTGGGCCTCGAGACCCCCGACGCCGGCGAGATCCTCGTCGACGGCAAGCCCGCGACCGGACGCACCGAGGCGGAGCTCCGCGGCATCCGTCGCCACCTCCAGCTCGTGTACCAGAACCCCTTCACCTCGCTCGATCCCACGTGGAGCGTCGGGCGCATCGTCCGCGAACCCCTCGACCGCTACCGCGTCGGCACGCGCGCCGAGCGGTCGGCCAAGGTCGCCGAGGCCCTGGATGCCGTGGGCCTGTCGCCGCAGCTCACCCGCCGTCGCCCCGACGCACTGTCGGGCGGTCAGCGTCAGCGTGTCGCGATCGCGCGCACCCTGGTGCTCGAACCCGACGTCATCGTGCTCGACGAGCCGACCTCGGCGCTCGACGTGACGGTGCAGGCGGGGGTGTTCGACGTGCTCCGCCGACTGCAGCGCGAACGCGGTCTCACCTACCTCTTCGTCTCGCACGACCTCGCGCTCGTGCGGCAGATCGCCGACACCGTCTCGGTGCTCAAAGACGGACGGGTCGTGGAGGCCGGGCGGGTGGCCGACGTGCTCTCTCACCCGCGCGAGGAGTACACACGGGCCCTCGTCGACGCGATCCCCACCCCCGACCTCCGGAGTCCCTCATGACCCTGCTCTCCCCGCCCCGCTCGCGTCCCGCACTCATCGAGGCTTTCACGGCGCCCCAGGGCTTCGGCGACCAGACCCTGCGCGACCGCCGCGCCGACGCGATCGAGCTGCTCGGTGGCATCCCGGACTCCTCCGTGCTGCCGAGCGCCGAGCTCGCCGAGGCGACCGCCCGGGTGCTGGGTCGCGCCGGTGCGCCGTCGCTGCAGTACTCGCGCACCGAGGGGATCCCGGCCCTGCGCGAGTGGATCGCCGCACACGAGGGTGTGCCCGTGGAGCGCGTGCTCGTGACCAACGGCGGCTTCCACGGTCTCGCGATCGCGGTGCAGACGGTGCTCGAGCGTGGCGATCTCGTCGCGGTCGACAACCCCGTCTTCCCGCTGTTCCTGCGCGGCCTGCAGCTCGCCGACGCGCGTGTGCTGCCCATCCGTGTCGGCGCCGACGGGCTCGACGTCGACGCCCTGGCATCCGAGCTGCGCGCCGGCGCGCGCCCGGCCGCGGTCTACACGGTGCCGGAGTTCCACAACCCCTCGCAGTCGTCGTTGCCGACCGCCCGGCGGCGCGAGCTCGTGGAGCTCGCCGAGAAGTACGGCTTCGTCGTCTTCGCCGACGACCCGTATCGCGAGCTGCGCTTCCACGGCGAGCCGGAGTCGCTCGCGCCGTTCCACGACTCCGACCACGTCATCCACGTCAACACCTTCACCAAGACCCTCGGCCCGGGCCTGCGCCTCGGCTGGGTCGTGTTGCCCGAGCGCCTGATTCCGGATGCCGTCGCCCTCCGCAGCCGCCAGGACGGGCACTCGTCGACTTTCGTGCAGGCGGTCGTCGCCGAGCTGCTGACCAGCGACACCGGACTGTTCCCGCGCGTCTTGGGTGCGGCGCGGGAGCTGTACCGGTCGCGGGCGCACGCTCTGGCCGACGCGCTCTCGGCATCCGGCTTCTTCGACGTCACGGTGCCCGACGGCGGCCTGTTCCTGTGGCCGCGTCTGACCGACGACTCCCTGGATGCCGACCGCCTCGCCGCCGACGCCAGCGCCGAGGGCGTGGAGTACCAGCGCGGATCGTTCTTCCCCTCGGGCCCCGGAACGGATGCCGACCGGCACCTGCGCCTCGCCTACGGCGACACGTCGGAGGAGCTGTTGCTCGAGGCGGCGGCGCGGCTGACGCGGGCGGTGGCGCGGCAGCGCTGACGAGGGCGTGGCCACCGGGGGGGTGTTCGCTCAGGGATCTGCATAACCTCAGTCCGTTGTGGGTGGTTTGGGCTGAGGTTGTGCGGATCGCTGATGTTGCGCGCGGCGGGTTCGGGGTGACCGGCGTGGCGCGTTCGCTCAGGGATCTGCATGAACTCAGTCCGCTGCGGGAGGTTTGGGCTGAGGTTGTGCGAATCGCTGCGGTTGTGGTGGGCGGCGCGAGAGCGTCCCGCGCTCGCGCGTTGACGGCGGTGGCGGCACGCTCACGGCCCGCGGCCCCGCGTGCGACGACGTGACCACCCCTGAGTGTCCAAGAAACCCGGACGTCCCGAAAATTTGTCCGGGTTTCCTGGACACTCAACGTGCCGCGCGGACGGCGGTGCGTCCGGGGCGTCAGGCTGACGGCTGCCAGCCGAGCAGCGGGCCGAGCCGCCCGGCGATGTCCTCGAGGATCTGCGCGTAGTCGTCGGGTTCGAAGGCGAAGGGCAGCGCGAACGCCACCTCGTCGACCTGCGGGAAAGACCGCGACGACAGCAGGCGCTCGGCGATCTGCTCCGACGTGCCCACGAGGTCCTCGGCGAACAGCATCCGACGCGGACCTTGGGGGATGCCGACGCGCCCGCGCCGCGACTCGGCGTACGCCTCGTACCGCCGACGCTGCTCGGGTGTCGCCGAGTCGGTCGGGACGACCACGAGCCCCTGCGACACCCGGGCGTTCTCGCCATCGGGGTGCGTCTCGCGGTACAGGCGGATCTGCGCGTCCTGCTCGACGTCGAAGTCGGTCGAGTCCACCGACTGGATCACGCTGCTGGTGAGCAGATGGAAGCCGTTCTCGGCGGCCCAAGTCGTCGAGGTCGGGCTGCCGGCGCCGTACCAGAGGCGACCGGCGAGACCGGGAGAGTGCGGCTCGATGCGCTCCGAGTACTCCTCGATGCCCTCGGTGCCCGAGAACGGACTGACCCGCTCGCCGGCGAGGAAGCGGCGCAGGCGCGAGAGGCGCTCGTACCCGAAGTCCTCGTCGTCGGCCGTGTCGGGGTACAGCGCCGGCGCGATCTCGTCGAGGCGGCGGGGCGGCCCCACCGAGAAGCCGGGTTCGAGGCGCCCGCCCGTCAGCACGTCGACGGTGGCGAGGTCTTCGGCGAGGCGCAGCGGGTTCTCCCACCCGAGGGGGATCACCGCGGTGCCGAGGCGGATGCGGCTCGTGCGCTGGGATGCCGCGGCGAGCACGGCCACGGGCGAGGAGATGCCGTACTGCAGGTGCCGGTCGCGCAGCCATGCGCTGTCGAAGCCGAGGCGCTCGCCGCGCTCGATGATCGACAGCGTGGTCTCGTGCCCGGCGCGCGGGTTCTCGCGATCGAAGAGGCCGATGGTGAGGAAGCCGAGGGAGCGGAGAGCGCGGGTCACCCCGCCACGCTAACGGCGCCGACGACCGGACGGGGCCGCGGCGTCACGGTCCGTCGTCGCGGGCGAGCCGGGGCAGGGTGCGGAAACCGCGACGGGAATCTGAGGTCGCGGGGGCGCGCGTGTCCGGGAGAGACGGATGCGGACACGCAGCACGCGGGTTCGGCTCCGCCCCCGACCCGGGGGCTGAGCGGACCGCGAACACTCGGGAGGCGGAAACAGAACCGCTATCCGCTGGACGTCGTTTCGAAACACCCCGTCGCTCTACTGGGGGAATGGACAACGCTTCAGCGCTCGCACCCGCCGACCGTGATCGCGTCTCGACGCGTGTCAGCCTAGCCCTGCTCGGCGTCCGCAGCGACGCCCCCGTGCGCCGCACGGGCGGGGCCGGCCCCAGCGACGACGGCCACTTCGTCGTCGACGGCGAGGGGGCGGCAATTCCCCTCAACCCGAACAGCCCGTACGTGATCACCGCCTCGGGGCGCCTCACCCGAGACGGAGCGGATCTCGGCTTCGACGTCGCCCCGGTCGTCCGCCCGCGGTTCTATGACCTCGAGACCGCCGAGGGCGTGGCCTACGACAAGATCGCGAAGCTGCACGGCAAGAACGTGCTGGCCACGACGGTCGTGCAGACCTGCGTGCGATACGACGAGAGCGAGCGTTGCCGGTTCTGCGCCATCGAGGCCTCGCTCGATGCGGGCACGACCATCGCGGTGAAGACCCCCGCGATGCTCGCCGAAGTGGCCGAGGCGGCCGTGCGGCTCGACGGCGTGACGCACATGGTCATGACCACCGGCACCTCCAACGGGTGGGACCGGGGTGCCAAGCACCTCGCCCGCTGCGTGCGCGCGGTGAAGGCCGCCGTCCCTCAGCTCGAGATCCAGGTGCAGTGCGAGCCGCCCGCCGACCTGCAGGCCATCTCCGACCTGTACGACGCGGGCGCCCGCTCCATCGGCATCCATGTCGAATCCATGGACGACGAGGTTCGTCGGCGGTGGATGCCGGGCAAGTCGCGCGTCAGCATGGACGAGTACCGCGCCGCCTGGCGCGAGGCCGTGCGGGTGTTCGGCTGGAACCAGGTGTCCACCTACCTGATCGTGGGAATGGGGGAGGACCCCGATGAGGCGGTCGAGGGCGCCCGCGAGCTCATCGAGATGGGGGTCTATCCCTTCGTCGTTCCCTTTCGTCCGTTGAAGGGAACGCTCGCCACCGATGTCGACAAGGTGCCCGCGCCCCACCGCGCGGTCGTCAACGACATCACTTCTCGCGTCGCCGACCTGTTGCACGCGGCGGGAATGCGCGGGGAGGACCAGCGTGCCGGCTGCGCCGCCTGCGGCGCATGCAGCATCCTCAAGACGGCGGGCGCGTGATGTTCGACGTGCCGGTGCTCACCGGGCAGCGCATCGGCCTCGCGCCCCGAGCGTGGGAGATCCGGGTCGCCGACGAGGCGCAGACGGAGGCCTACCGCGCGATCCGTCGCGAGGTGTTCGTCCACGAGCAGGGTCTGTTCGACGCCCACGACCGAGACGACATCGACGACGACCCGCGCACCGTCGTGCTCGTCGCGACCACCCCGGACGCGGAGGTCCTCGGCGGTGTGCGTCTCGCCCCGGCCACGGCCCGCGACATCGGGTGGTGGACGGGAGGTCGGCTCGCGGTGCGCCGCGATGCCCGGCACGCCGGGGGGATCGGCTCGGCCCTGGTGCGTGCGGCGTGTCACGAAGCCCTCGCGCGCGGCGTCATCCGGTTCGAGGCGACGGTGCAGGAGCGCAACGAGCCTCTCTTCCGCCACCTCGGCTGGGAGCGCTGGGGAGCCACGGTCATCGCCGGGACGC
This sequence comes from Microbacterium sp. SORGH_AS_0454, assembly GCF_031453395.1. Taxonomy (NCBI): domain Bacteria; kingdom Bacillati; phylum Actinomycetota; class Actinomycetes; order Micrococcales; family Microbacteriaceae; genus Microbacterium; species Microbacterium sp. SORGH_AS_0454. Next base: position 1,539,628 of record NZ_JAVIYS010000001.1, read on the forward strand.
CCCACGTGCGCATGCGCTGGCCCGTCGACCGTTTCGCCGCGCTGGTGCGCGCCACGAAGGTTCCCCTCGGTGACGTGCTGTCGGGCATTCGCGACGATCATCCCGAGGGGCTCGGCGGCGCGGGCTGGGTCGGCGACGACGGCGCGCTCGTCGCGGGCACCGACGTCGTGGTCGCCACCGACGCGATCCTGCCCGCGCTGATCGACAAAGACCCCGAGTGGGCCGGCTGGTGCGGGGTGCTGGTGAACGTCAACGACCTCTCGGCGATGGGCGCGCACGCCGTCGGACTGATGGATGCCGTGTCGGCGCCCACCGCGTCCGCGGTGCGCCGCATCGTCTCGGGGCTGCGCAGCGCCGCCGTGGCGTGGGGCGTGCCGATCCTCGGCGGTCATACCCAGTGGGGCGGAGCATCGTCCCTCGCGGTCACGGCCCTCGGCCGCACCACCCATCCCGTAGCCGGCGGCGGTGGCAGACCGGGGCAGCCACTCGGCCTCACCGTCGACCTGCACGGGCGGTGGCGTCGGGGATTCGAGGGACGCCAGTGGGACTCCACCTCGACGCGCACCGGAGCGGAGCTCCGCCATCTCGCCGGCATCGTGCCGGAGCATCGGCCCGCGGCCGCCAAGGACGTCAGCATGGCCGGCATCGTCGGGACGACGGCGATGCTCGCCGAGGCCTCGGGTGCCGGTGCACTCATCGACGTCGCCGACATCCCGGCGCCCGACGGCGTCGCCTTCGGCGACTGGCTGACCTGCTTCCCCGGCTTCGGCATGGTCACCGCCGATGCTGCGGACTTGTCGTCACCGCTGGCCGCCACCTCGACGATCGGCGAGCTCACGGCCGCGCCCGGTGTCGTGCTGCGCTGGCCCGACGGTGTCGAGACCACCGCTGTCGAGGAGGCGGCCACCGGGCTCGGCAAGGCGTAACGCAAGCTCATTCCGGCTGAAACCATTTCGAAACACAACATCGCGAGCCTGGTATCAGACAGCGCTCCATCCCCGGCTCCACCGACGCGAAGGACATCACCATGACCACCGACATCGACGCCCAGATCGCCGAGAACATCGCAAAGTCGCTCGGCGAGGTTCCGCACCCCTCGCTCCCCAAGGGCAGCAACATCTACGGCTCGACCAAGCTGTTCCCCGACTTCCAGGCCGAGGACGGCGAGACGTACTTCACGCTCATCCACGGCATCCCGCACGAGTCGTCGGTGAGCTTCGTCGCGATCCTCCAGGCCACCCGCGCCCTGCGCAAGGGCTTCGAGTCGGCGATCTACCTGTACGGCCCGGGCACCCTCGCCGCGACGGCGAACCGCGGCTTCCCGACCACGGGCGACGCGGGCTTCCCGGGCGAGCTCAACATGAACAACTCGCTCGAGACCTTCATCAAGGAGGGCGGCACGGTCTACTGCTGCCGCTTCGGCCTGGCTCTGCACGGCATCCGGGAAGAAGACCTCATCGAGGGCGTCATCCCCGCGCACCCCCTCGACGTGCAGGACGCGCTCATCTACTACGCGCGCAAGGGCGCGATCATCAACTCCACGTACAACCTCTGAGGCTCGTCATGTCGATCATCGTCGCCTCCGTCTCGGCCAACTTCACCCGGGACCTGGAGCAGAACTACGCCCTCATCGCCGAGCTGGTGGCCGAGGCGCGCGCCGCGGGAGTGTCGTTCCTGGCGTTCCCCGAGGCCGCGATCGGCGGGTACCTGTCGTCGCTCGGCAACCACGGAGACACCGTCAAGACGACGACCCGCTCGATGCCGCCGGCCATTCGGCTCGACGGCCCCGAGATCGCCCGGGTGCAGGAGCTCGTGGGCGACATGGTCGTGACGATCGGCTTCTGCGAGCTGGCCGACGACGGGGAGACGCGGTACAACGCTGCGGTGTGCCTGGACGGCGAGAACATCTACGGTTCGTACCGCAAGGTGCACCAGCCGCTCGGCGAGAACATGTCGTACTCGGCCGGCGACAGCTACCGGGCTTTCGACACCCCCGTCGGGCGCGTGGGCATGCAGATCTGCTACGACAAAGCGTTCCCCGAGGCCGCGCGCATGCTCGCCCTCGACGGTGCCGAGATCGTCGTGAGCATGTCGGCCTGGCCCGCGGCGCGTACGGCGACCGCCGAGAACCTGCAGGACGACCGGTGGACCTACCGGTTCAACCAGTTCGACATCGCCCGGGCCCTCGACAATCAGGTGTTCTGGATGGCATCCAATCAGTCGGGCACCTTCGGTTCGCTCCGCTACGTCGGCAACGCGAAGGTCGTGGATCCGGGCGGCAACGTCCTCGCCACCACGCTGCTGGGTACCGGCCTCGCGATCGCCGAGATCGATATCGAGGAGACGTTCCGGGCGATGCGCGGGGGCATGTTCCACCTGCGCGACCGTCGTCCCGACGTCTACGGGCCCGTCGCCGAGACGACCGGCGCGCACGTCGAGGGATGGAAGGAGCTGGCCCGTGCCTGAGATGCGCTTCGCCGTCCGCTGGCCCGACGGCGCCGAGTCGTCGCACTACTCACCGAGCCTCGTCATGCACGACTACCTCACCACGGGCGAGAGCTACGGGGTCGCCGACTTCGCCGCGCGCGCCGGAGAGGCTCTGGATGCCGCGGCTGAACGCGTGCGGGCCGCATACGGTTTCGCGTGCACGTCGGCCATGGCATCCCGTGACGAGATCGTGCAGGCGGCAGCCACCTATGCCGGCGGCGAGGTCACGGTGCTCCGCATGGAGCCGCCCCTTCCGGCGGTGGCGTCGTGATCGCCGTCGAGATCCGGGCGGGCGACCACTATCCCGCCGTGATCGTCGGCGGCGGGCAGGCGGGCCTCTCGGTCAGTTGGAACCTCGCGCAGGCGGGTGTCGAGCACGTGGTCATCGAGCGCGAGTCCGCGGCGCACGAGTGGCGCGACGGCCGCTGGGACAACTTCACCCTCGTGACGCCGAACTGGCACTGTCGGCTTCCCGGCTACGCGTACGACGGACCCGAGCCCGACGGGTTCATGACCCGCGACGAGGTCTACGCCTGGGTGCGCCGATACGCCGACACGTTCGATGCGCCGATCGCCGAGGGCGTCGAGGTGCAGCGGGTCGACCGCCGCGACGACGGGGTCTTCGTCGTGCACACCAGCGCGGGCGAGATCACCGCCGACACCGTGACCTCCGCCACCGGGGGATACCATCGCCCGATCACCCCGTCGTGGGCCGACGACCTGCCCGAGCGCATCGTGCAGATGCACTCGCACCACTACCGCAACGCGGCACAGCTCCCGGGTTCGGTGCTCGTGGTGGGGACGGGGCAGTCCGGCACGCAGATTGCCGAGGACCTTCACCTCGAGAGGCGCCAGGTGCACCTCGCCGTGGGGCGCGCGCCGCGCGTGGCGCGGTTCTACCGCGGACGGGACTGCATGACGTGGCTCGCCGACATGGGCGTCTACGACGTGCCGGTGGGGGAGCAGGCCGCGGCCAAACGCGCGGCGACCAACCACTACGTCACCGGGCGCGACGGCGGACGCGACATCGACCTCCGCCTCTTCGCGGCGCAGGGGATGGGCCTGCACGGACGGGCGATCGGCGTCGCCGACGGAAGCCTCGCGTTCGATGACAGCCTCACGGCCAACCTCGACCGGGCCGATGCGGTCGCCGAGTCGATCAAGAACGACATCGACGCCTACATCGCCCGGGAGGGCGTCGACGCTCCGGTCGAGCCGCGCTACCAGCCGGTGTGGACCCCCTCGGGAGGCCCCACCCGACTCGACCTCGACGAGATCGACGCCGTCGTCTGGGCCATCGGCTTCCGCGCGGACTGGTCGTGGCTCGGCGACCTCGACGTGCTGGATGCGGCCGGGCACCCGGTGCACGACCGCGGCGCGACGGCGGTCCCCGGATTCTCCTTCGTGGGGCTTCCGTGGCTGCACACGTGGGGCTCGGGCCGTTTCCACGCGATCGCACGGGATGCCGAGCACGTCGCCGCCGGCATCGTGGAGGCGCCGCGCGGCGTCCTCGCCGTGCGCTGAGCGGCCAGCGCGTACTCTCGGGGAATGGCATCCGTGACGATGGCTGCGGTGGCGGCCCACTTCGGCCGCGACGTGGACCGCACGCTCGCCAAGCTCCCCGGCATCCTCGAGGACGCACGCGGGCGCGGCGTCGATCTGCTCGTGCTGCCGGACGCCACGATCGGCGGCTACCTGCTCGACCTGCACCACCCGGTGGAGGAGGGCGACGGCATCCCCCACTCCGTTGAGATCGACGGACCCGAGGTCGCTGCGATCGTCGCGCTGGCGGGTGACATGACGGTGTGCTTCGGGATCGCCGAGCGTGCCGTCGACGGGGGCGAGGAGCGGCGGTACAACACCGCCGTCTGCGTGAACGGGGACGGCGTGCTGGGGGTGCACCGCAAGGTGCATCTGCCGCTGGGCGAGTCGGAGGTCTACGCCGCCGGCGACGATTTCCGCGCCTTCGATACCCCGGTCGGTCGCATCGGCATGCTGATCGACTTCGACAAGACCTTTCCCGAGGCGGCGCGGTCGGTCGCGCTCGACGGTGCCCAGGTCATCGCGTGCCTGAGCGCGTGGCCGGCGAGCGTGACCGACCGGTCCGACCGCATCCGCAACGACCGGCAGGCCCACCTGTTCGACCTGTACGACTGCGCCCGCGCGGCCGAGAACCAGGTCTATCTCGTGTCATCGAACCAGACGGGCGTGCTGGGCGGCCTGCGCTTCCTCGGGCAGGCGAAGGTCGTCGACCCCGCGGGCGAGATCGTCGCCAAGACCTGGGCCAAGGGCGGGCTCGCCGTCGCCGAGGCCGACGTCTCTGCCGACGTGGCCCGCGCGCGACGCTCGCTCAACCACCTCGCGCAGCGCGCCGAACACGCCTACCGGCTCACCGCGCCGGCATAGACCGCGCGCTCGCCGCGGAAAGGACGACCCATGCGCATCGCGCAGCTGACATACTCCACCAAACCCCGCGGCGGGGTCGTGCACACCCTCGCGCTCGCCGAGGCTTTGGCCGCGCGCGGGCACGACGTGGAGGTGTGGACGCTGGGGCGCGGCGACGACACCGCGTTCTTCCGTCCGGTCGACCCGCGCGTCCGCGTGCGCGTCGTGCCCTTTCCCCCGCGCGACGGCGAGGGCGTGGGGGAGCGCATCGAGCGCTCGATCGAGCTGATGGCGGCGGCGCTCGACCCCGACGCCGACATCGTGCACGCGCAGGACTGCATCTCGGCGAACGCGGCGCTGCGGCGCGGCATCCCGGTCGTCCGCACGATTCACCACCTCGACGCGTTCACGACGCCCCAGCTCGTGGCGTGCCATGACCGCGCCGTCACCGAGCCGGTCGCCCGACTGTGCGTCTCGCGGGCCGTCGCGCGCGAGGTCGAGCGCGATTACGGCGTGCGGCCCGAGGTGATCGCGAACGGGGTGGATGCCGAGCGGTTCGCGGCCGCGGCCGATGACGACCGGGCTCAGTGGAGGAGTCAGCTCGGCGCGTACGTGCTGGCCCTCGGGGGCATCGAACCGCGCAAGGGCTCGATCGACCTGCTCGAGGCCTACGCCCTCACACGCGATACGCACCCCGACCTGCGCCTGGTGTTCGGCGGCGGCGAGACCCTGTTCGACTACCGCGAGTACCGGGACCGCTTCGAAGCGCGCGCGGCGGAGCTCGGCATCCGTCCGATCATCCTCGGGCCGGTCGACGACGCCGCGCTGCCGGCCCTGGTCGCCGAGGCGCGGGCGCTCGCGTTCGTCTCGACCAAGGAGGGCTTCGGCCTGGCGGCGATGGAGGCACTCGCCGCGGCCACGCCGGTGGTCGCCCGCGATCTGCTGGTGATCCGCGAGGTGTTCGGCGACGCGGTGCTCTACGCGTCGACGCCATCTGAGATCGCAGCCCAGCTCGACGCGGTGCTGCGTGGACGGGCGTCGGTCGACACGGCCGCCGGGGTCGAGCTCGCCCGCGCCCACACGTGGGATCGCGCCGCGCGGGCGCACGAGGAGTTCTACGCCCGCGTGCCGCTGGCGAGCGCGCGGTGACCGAGCAGACATTCTCGGCGATCCTCGCTGAGCGCGCGCGGGCCGATCCCGACGAGCCCCTCGTCGTGGACAGTGCCGGGGCGATGACGGCGGGGGAGCTGGATGCCGCGGCCTCGGCGCTCGCGCACGAACTCCTCCGCCGAGGAGTGCGGCGCGACGACCTCGTCGCCGTGTCGCTGCGCAACAGGCGCGACTTCGTCGTCGCGTGCTTCGGGATCTGGCGGGCGGGCGCGACGCCGCAGCCCCTGTCGACCGAGCTGACCGCGGGGGAGCGCGGCGCCCTGGAGGCGCTGGCCGTGCCCGCGGCCGCCGTGGGGTCGCGGCCCGTGTCGCCGGGGATCGCGTGGCTGCCCGAGGCGCGCGTGGCCCCGCGCGGCGGCGAGCTGCCGGATACGGCGGCATCGTGCTGGAAAGCCCCGGCGACCTCGGGCTCGACGGGACGGCCCAAGATCGTGCGCGCCGCCGCGCCCGCGACCCTGGATCCCGCGCGCCCGGTCGCGGAGTTCCTGCCCCGCCGGGCGACGCAGATCGTCGCCGGACCCCTGTGGCACTCCGCCGTGTTCACCTACGCGTTCCGCGGCCTGCTGACGGGTCACCGTCTCGTCATCCTGGATCGCTTCGACCCGGCCGCGTGGGTCACGGCCGTCGAGACGCACCGGGCGACCTGGGGTCTGCTGGTTCCCGCGATGATGGCGCGCCTGCTGCGGCTGCCCGCCGAAGCGCGGGCGCTCGAGCGCGTCGCGAGCATCGAGAGCGTGCTGCACATGGGGGCACCGTGCGCGCCGGGTCTCAAGCGCGCTTTCGTCGACTGGATCGGCGCCGAGCGGGTCGACGAGGTGTACGCCGGCAGCGAGTCGAACGGACTCACCCGCATCACGGGGACGGAATGGCTCGCACGCCCGGGCAGCGTCGGGCGGCCGATCGGGGGCACCGAGATCCGTATCCGCGACGACAGCGGGCGCGACCTGCCCACGGGCGAGGGCGGACTGGTGTGGATGCGGCGCGGCGCCGCCCCCGCCTACACCTACGTGGGCGCGAGCTCGCGCCGCGACGCCGAGGGTTGGGACACCCTCGGCGACATCGGACACGTGGATGCCGACGGCTACCTCTTCCTGCACGACCGGTCAGACGACATGATCAACCGCGGGGGTGACAAGATCGCCCCCGCCGTCATCGAGGCGGCGCTCGAAGAGCATCCCGCCGTGGCGGAAGCCGTCGCCTTCGGCGTCGCCGACGACGAGCTGGGCCAGGTGGTGCACGCCGCTGTCCGGCTCACCGACCCGGCGGCATCCGCGTCGGTGATGGCCCACGCCCGGGCGCACCTGGGCCGTCGCGCCGCGCCCGTCGCGCTGCACGTGTCGACCACGCCGCTGCGCAACGACGCCGGAAAGGTGCGGCGGTCGGCGTTGGCGGAGCGGTTCGTGGGCTGAGCGGCAGCGAAGACGTCGCGCTCCTCGTGTGAGGCGCGTTCCTCGGCCGCACGTCCGCGCGCAGCGCTGCCCGCCGGTCGATGCGCCCGGATTCGCACCGGCGGGGCCGCGGGCCCTCAGCCGTTGCGCGAATCGTCCGGGTCGGCGGGGTCGGAGGGGTCGGCGGGGGAGAGGACGCGCCGCAGCAGGGCGACGCACGAGGTCATCGCGACGCGGGGTTCGAGGATCCACTGGATCTGCAGGCCGTCCAGGGCCGCCACCGCGAGGGTGACGAGATCGCGCGCTCTTTCGGGGGAGAGGGCACCGCCCCACTCGGCCTGGATCTTGTCGGTGAGATGACCGCGCATCTGCGCGAACCGCGCGCGGAAGAACTCCTGAGCGGGATGCTCCTCGGTCGTGCTCTCGGCCGAGAGCACCGCGTAGAAACGCACCAGGTCCGCGCGGCGCTCGTTGGTGGCGGCGGCGAGCTCGAGGTAGTCGGGAACGGGCATCTCGTCGATGCCCCGGCCCTCGGGATCGCGCAGCGTGCCGTGTTCGTCGTAGAAGCGCTCGAGCGTGGCCAGAAGCAGCTTCTCCTTGGTGGAGAAGTGGTGCAGGATCGCGGACTGGACGATGCTGGCGTCCGCGGCGATACGTGCGAGAGAGGTTCCGCGGTAGCCGAATCGGCCGAAGTTGTGCACGGCCGAGGCGAAGATCGCCTCCCGGGTCGAGTCGCCCTGCGCGACGATCCGGGGGGCGCGGGGCATGGCACTCATCCTAGGGCGGCGGTCTCGCGGACCGCCGCCCGGTCGGATCAGCGGACGCCGCGGATGACGGCGATCGCCGCCGCGCCCAGCAGGGCGAAGACCGCCGCGCCAACGTACAGCGCGACGTAGTTCTGGCTGCCGGGCGTCGCCCCGATCAGCAGAAGCACCGGCGCAAGCACGGGGGCGACCGTCTGGGGCACGGTGCTGGACAGGTTGAACACGCCCATGCCCTTCGCGGCCTCGGTGTCGGAGTCGGGCAGCACGTCCGAGACGAGCGCGTAGTCGACGCCCATGTACGCCCCCTGCGACAGACCGCCGATGACGACGCCGAGCAGGAACCCGTCGAAGCCGGTGGCGGTGGCCACCACGATCATCGCGGCCGCGTAGCCGAGCGAGGCGGCGATGACGAAGACCTTGCGTCGTTTCACGATGTCGCTCAGCCAGCCCGCGAGCAGGCTGCTGACGAACACACTGGCGGCGAGAGCCAGCATGGAGATGAACAGCAGGTTCGGCAGCGCCTCCTTGGGCAGGCCGAGGTGGTCGCTGAGGAAGTAGGTCTTGTACGTCGTCAGCAGGGCCAGCGCGGTCCAGACGAGGAAGCGACCCACCCACGCGAGTCCGAAGGCCGGGAAACGGAACGGGTTGATCCACAGCGCGGTGAAGATGTCGGCGAGACGGAACCGGCCGACCTCCGCGCGGGTACGCGGCACTTCCTTGAGGCCGGCGACGAAGACGACGACGAGCACGAGGGCGAGCGCGGCGGGGGCGAGAAACATCCACACGCCCTGCGTGCCCGTCCCCTGCACGAGGAACGTTCCGGCCACGGCACCGACCTGACTGCCGGAGCCGAGCCACGCCGACACCCGACCGCGCTTGTGCGCGGGGACGCGTTCGGGCAGCACGGCCACGGTCGCGGCGAGGGCGGTGTTGAAGCCGACCTGCGCAATGCACCACGCGACGGCGATCATCGGAATGGTCGTCGCAGCCCCCAGGAAGAACGTCGCGATGATCCCCACCAGCACGCCGCCGAGGATGAAGGGGCGCCGCTGGCCGAAGCGCGAGGTCGACTTGTCGCTGAGGCGCCCGAAGATCGGGTTGGCGAACAGCGCACAGGCCGCGCCGAGCCCCGCGATGAGCGAGAGGGATGCCGCCTTGTTCGCCGGATCCACGTCGCCGACGCGGAGCGAGAGGGTGACGGCGGCGGGGGTCATGAGGGCGATCCACACCCCCAGTTGGCCGAGGACGTAACGGGTGATGAAGCCGGCGCCGACGTGCTGGCCCGTCAGCCGGATCATGCGCTCGGCGGTGCTCTCGGCCGTGCTGCCGGCGGCCGTCGGGACCGGATGCTGTGTCTGTGTCATGGTGTCTCCTTTGACGAGGGGGAAGGGGGGTGGGGGTCAGGCCTGCGGGGTGAGGCCGTGTCCGTAGGGGAACAGCGGCGCTTCGGTGTCGAAGGGCACGTCTTCGCGCGAACGCTCGACGGCGGCCATCGACGAGGGGAGCTCGAACGGCAGCCGCCCCTCCGCGCGCGCACGACCGAAGAGGACCTCGAGGTACGCCCGGTCTCCGCTGCCAAACGATCCCGTCACCGCCGCCGCCGCGGCGGCGACGTCGGTGAGGATGGCCGGGCGGTCCAGGAACACGTCCACGACGGTCGGGACGGCGCGGCAGAGCGCGTCGATGTGGGCGGCCTCGTCGGGCAGAGAACTCGAGCGAGCCCTGGTGGAAGAACGTCTCGAAGTAGAAGGTCTGTCGCACCTCGCTCGGCGCCTTCACGCGGAGGATCGCGATGTCGGCATCCTGGGCATCGTCCACCACCTCGGCGAAGTCGGCCAGGATCGCCCGGTCCACGCCCTCGGCGTAGACCCGCAGACCGGTGCGGAGGGGGAGCACCGCGCGGCCGGTGTCGCCGTTGGTCAGGACGGTGATGCTGCGCTGCTGGGCCGCGTGACCGGCCGCGACCGCGTCGGCGGCCCCCGCGACGGCGCGTGCGTGGTCGAGGTCGAGGAACGGGTCGTCGAACAGTCCGAGGGCGAACTTCACCCGTAGCAGACGCCGCACCGACTCGTCGATGCGCTGCTCGGTGATCTCGCCGCTCTCGACGAGGTCGACGACGATCTCGGGGCACTTCTCGCCGCCGAGCTGATCGGCCCCGGCGTCGAGGATCTTCTTCACGCGCGTGCGGGCGTCGGCGTGCTCCATGCCCCACGCCTTCGGGGGGAGCTCCCGCCCGGGGGTGGTGTAGCCGTGCACGAGGGCCCAGTCGGTGCAGATGACCCCGTCGTAGCCGAGCTTCTCGCGCAGGAGACCGGTGAGGATCTGCTTGTTGAAGCCGAAACCGACCTCCTCCACCGGTTCGCCGTCGAGCACGAGCCCCTCGGGGAGGCCGTAGTAGGGCATGATGCCCGCCGTGCCCGCGGCAATTGCGGCGCGGAAGGGCTCGAGGTGGTAATCGAAGTTGTCGCCCGGGTAGACCTGCTCCCGCCCGTAGGGGAAGTGCGCGTCCTCGCCGTTCTTCTGGGGGCCGCCCCCGGGGAAGTGCTTGGTGGTGCAGGCGACCGATGTCGCGCCCAGCTCGGCGCCCTGGAACCCGTCGAGGTAGGCGCGCACGTAGGCGGATGCGAGCTCGGCATCCTCGCCGAACGTGTGGATCTGCCGCGCCCAGCGCGGCTCGGTCGTGAGGTCGACGGTGGGGTGGAGCGCGGCGCGGATGCCGACGGAGGCGTACTCGGCGCGCGCGATGTCGGCGAACTCCCGGACCGTGTCGACGTCGCGGAGTGCGGCGAGGCCCAGGGGCTCCGGCCACTTCGAGAAGAACGCGGAGGGGAGCGAGGCGCCGACGTTGCGGACGAACGCGTGCCGCGGATCGGTGGAGAGGGTGACGGGGATGCCGAGTCTCGTGCGCGACGCTGCCTCCTGCAGGGCGTTGCTCCAGGCCACGGCCTGTTCGACGCTTTCGAGCTCGAGCACGTTGAAGTGCGTCATGTGCTTCTCGCCGAGCAGGTCGCTGGTCGCCGTCTTGTTGTAGCGCTCGGCACCGACGACGTCATCGTCGGGGGTCTCGTGCTCGACGACGACTCCGCCGCGTCCGGACTCGATGACCGACTGGAACATCTGCCCGGCCTTCTCGGCCAGCGTCATCCCCGACAGCAGGTCGTCGACGCGGTCGTCGATGCTCGCGGTCGGGTTCTCGTAGACCGCCATGATGCCGTCGTGGTCGAGGTCGCGGAAACGCGTTCCGTCGGGTGCGGTGAGCGCCGCGGCGGTGGGGGACAGCGTGTCGGACATGGGGGCCTCCTGAGTGGTCTGCACTGACTGTATGAACAGTCAGTCTGTTTGACAAGCAAAAGAAAGAGGGCGTGCGATTCGAAGAACGGCCGAGCCCGCGCGGCACGGCCCCGCCCCGCGCGAAGCGGGACGAGGCCGTGCGACCGGCGTCAGGCCCGCTGCAGACCGCGCACCGGGCTGACGGACTGCTCGGCTTCGTGGTCGGGGCCGAGGGGGATGCCGCTGCGGTCGCGCAGCAGCAGGGTGGCGAGGAAGCCGATGACCGTCATGCCGGCGAGGTAGACGGTGACCGCGGTCGTGCCGCCGGTGGCGTCGACGAGCGCCTGAGCGATGGTCGGGGCGAACGCGCCGCCGAGGATCGCGCCGATCGCGTACGAGATCGACACCCCCGAGAAGCGGATGGATGCCGGGAACAGCTCGGCGTACAGCGCCGCCTGGGGCCCGTAGGTCAGGCCCAGGCCGACCGTGAGCACGACGAGGCCCAGGGCGAGCATGCCCACGCTGCCGGTATTGACGAGCGGGAACAGCAGCAGCACGCCGACGAGCTGGGCGGCCCAGCCGACGAAGTAGGTGTTGCGACGGCCGATCTTGTCGCCGATCCACCCGCCGATCGCGGTGAAGACCAGCCACGACACGGCCGAGAGGGTGACGGCGCCGAGCACGTCGGCGGTGGCCAGCCCCACCGGCCCGTTGGGGTTGGTGGCGTAGCGCTGGATGTATCCGCCGGTGGTCATGTAGCCCACGGCGTTGTTGCCCGCGAACACGAGCGCGGCGATGATCACGAGTACGGCGTGCTTGCGGAAGAGCTGGACGATCGGCGCCTGGGTCTTCTCCTTGCGCTCGCTCAGCTCGACGAACACCGGGCTCTCCTCGACCTTCTTGCGCACGTAGTGGCCGACGAGGATGAGCACGAACGACAGCAGGAACGGCACGCGCCAGCCCCACGCGAGGAACGCGTCGCCCGGCGCGATGAGCGCCATCAGGGCGAGGATGCCGCTGGCCAGCAGCAGACCGAGCGGCACGCCGAGCTGCGGGGAGGCGCCGAAGAGGCTGCGCTTGGTCTTGGGGGCGTGCTCGACCGCCATGAGCACCGCGCCACCCCACTCGCCGCCGGCCGAGATCCCCTGCAGGATGCGCAGCAGGATCAGCAGGATGGGGGCGGCGATGCCGATGACGTCGTACGTCGGCAGCACGCCGATGAGCGTCGTGGACGCGCCCATCAGGATGAGCGTCAGCATGAGCACGATGCGACGGCCGTACTTGTCGCCGAGGTGTCCGGCGAGGAACGCGCCGAGCGGGCGGAACAGGAAGCTCAGCCCCACGGTGAGGAACGACAGGATCTGCGCGAACCCGGGCCCGGCCGGAGCGAAGAACAGCTGCCCGAACACCAGGCCCGCGGCGGTGGAGTAGAGGAAGAAGTCGTACCACTCCACGGTCGTGCCGACGACCGTGGCGAAGACGACACGGCGGCGGTCCGCCGCGGTCGAGATGGTGCCGGTCGGGGTGAAACCACCCGAACGGCGTGAGGATTGAGCGGACATGCAGGACTCCTTGGACATCGTTGTCGACGCCGCGACGTGACCGTCGCGGCGGGTGGGCAGGGATTCAGCGTTGGGACAGTTGCGGCACCACGGCGAGCCGTGGGCCGGGAGCGGCCGAGGCCGCGGCGACGAACTCCTCGAGTTGGTCGAGGTCGTCGAGATGATGGGCGTCGATGCCGTAGCCGCGCGCGATCGCGCACGGGTCGAGGCCGTCGATGTCGAGGTACCCGCCGTCGGGGACGTCCATGATGCGCGAGAAGCGCTGGAGCGCCCCGTACTCCTGGTTCTGCGCGATCACGAAAGTGACGGGGATGCCGTAGCGCGCCGCCGTCCACAGCGCCGCCGGGGTGTACTGCATCGCCCCGTCGCCGATGAGCGCGATCACCGGGCGGCCGGGGTCGGCGAGCTGCACCCCGATCGCGGCGGGCAGGCCCCAGCCGAGACCGCCGTTCGCGGGGAAGTAGTACGACTGCGCGCGATCGAACGTCAGGCGCGCCCACAAGGCATCCGCCGAGGTCCACTCGAGCACGATCACGGCGTCGTCGGGCTTCGCGCGGTCGATCGCGTCGAGGATCGCCGGCGCCGAGTAGCGTCCGTCCGTCGCCGGAGGAGCGGCATCCGGCGCGAACGCGGCGCCCGCGGGCGACTCGCCCTGTCGGACGCGGGAGGCCAGTCGCGCCGCGGCGTCGACAGGGTTGCCGACGAAGATCGCGCCCGCCGCCGCCCGCGCCGCCTCGCCGGGGTCGGAGGTGACGCCGATCAGCCGCGTGCCGGGGGCGAGGGGAGCGCCCTCGACGAACTGGTGATAGCGGAACACCGCGGCGCCGAGGGTGACGACGAGGTCGTGGTCGGAGAGCACGTCGGCCACCGCCCCGAGCCCGGTGGGCAGGATGCCGCGGAAGTGCGGATGCCGCGTGGGGAACGGCGCGCGAGACGGGCTCGGCGCGACCCACACCGGCAGGCCGCGGCGCTCGCTGAGTGCACGCGTGGCCGCCCATCCGGCATCCGTGTCCACGCCCGGTCCGAGCACCAGCACCGGTGACGACGCGGCGTCGAGCTGGGCCGCGATCTCGTCGAGGTGCGCCTCGGCGAGCACCGGGGCCGCCGCCACCGACCGCGACGCGAGTCCGGCGGCGACGCGCTCGTCGGCGGGTCGCGCCCAGTCGTCGAGCGGGACCGAGACGTAAGTCGGTCCGGTCGGCGCCGACAGTGCCAACAGCGCCGCCTGCGACACCGCCGCGGGCACGTCCTCCGGCCGCAGCGGCTCGGCCGAGAACTTCACGAGCGGGTCCGCCAGGCGCGTGGCATCCACGTTCGTCAGCATCGCGTTCAGCGGCACGTACCGGCGGCTCTGCTGCCCCGCGAGCACGAGCACGGGAGCGTGAGCGGCGGCGCTGTTGGTGAGGTTGCCCATCGCGTTGCCCGTGCCCGACGAGGAGTGCAGGTTGACCACACCCAGCGACCCCGACGCCTGCGCGTAGCCGTCGGCCATCGCCACCGCCGCGCCCTCCTGGAGGGCGAGGACGTAGTCGATGTCGTCGGGCAGGTGCTTCAGCATCGTCAGCTCGTTGGAGCCGGGGTTGCCGAAGATCCGGGTCACACCGCGCGCACGCAGCACCTCGTAGAACGCCTGGGCGACGTCGGGAGTGGACATGGGGGGATTCCTCCGCGAGATCAGAACGGGTAGGTGGCGACGTCGGCCTGCATCGTGACCCACTGCGTCTCGGTGAACGCCTCGATGTTCGCCTCGTGCCCGCCGAAGCGTGCGCCCGTGCCCGAGGCACCGACACCGCCGAACGGAGCCTGCGACTCATCGTCGACGGTCTGGTCGTTGATGTGCAGGATGCCGCTGGGCAAGCGATCGGCCAGCTCGTAGGCGCGGAACGCGTCCTTCGCCAGGATGCCGAGGGAGAGGCCGTAGTCGCTCGCGTTGACGAGCTCGACGAGTTCGTCGACGGAGCCGAAGCGGGTGACCGGGGCGACGGGGCCGAAGATCTCCTTCTGGAACGCCGCGTGCTCGGGGGTGACGTCGGCGAGGACGGTGGCCTCGAAGAACAGCCGGTCGTAGCCGCCGCCCGCGGTGACCCGCGCTCCGGCGTCGACCGTCTCGCTCACGATCGCGGCGATCTTGTCGCGCTGGCGCTCGTCGATGATCGGTCCGAGCGGCACGCCCGTGGCGGGGTCGCCCGCGGGCAGGGCGGACGCCTTCGCGCTGAGGACCTCGACGTACTCGTCGTAGATGCTGTCGTGCACGAGGTGGCGCCCGGTGGTCATGCAGATCTGACCCTGGTGCAGGAACGATCCCCACGCGCCGGCGGATGCCGCGGCGGCGACGTCGACGTCACCGAGCACGACGAGGGCGTTGTTGCCGCCGAGCTCGAGGTGCGCGCGCTTGAGCAGCTGTCCCGCGCGGGCACCGATGATGCGCCCTGCCTCGGTCGACCCGGTGAACGAGATGATCGGCACCGCGGGGTGCTCGACGAGTGCCGATCCCACTTCGACGCCGCCCGGCAGCACCGAGAACACGCCGGCGGGAACACCGGCGGCCTCGAGCACAGCGGCGAAGAACAGGCCGCCGCTGACGCTCGTGCGCGGGTCGGGCTTGAGCACGACCGCGTTGCCGAGGGCGAGAGCCGGGGCGATCGAGCGCGCCGACAGGATGCCGGGGAAGTTGAACGGCGAGATCACGCCGACCACTCCGACGGGGCGGCGACGGCTGAGGCTCAGGCGCGGCCGCGCCGAGCGCAGCAGCTGGCCGTACGGCATCATCGCGGTGGCCGCGGCGAGGTGGAACTCGTTCGCGACGAGGCTGGCCTCGAAGTGGGCCTTGCCCTGGGCGGAACCGGCCTCGTCGCTGAGCCAGTGGGCGAGGGTCTCGGTGTTCTCCTCGATGATCGCCGCGGCGCGGCGCATGGCGGCGGCGCGCTCCTCGGCGGGGGCGGCGGCCCACGCGGTCTGCGCGCGGCGCGCGGCTTCCACCGTGCGGTCGAGGTCAGCGGCGGTGGCCGCGGCCACCCGGCCGATCGTCTCGCCGGTCGAGGGCGAGACCACCGCGGCGGTGTCGGGCGTGCTCACCCACGATCCGTCGAAGTAGCGGCCATCCCAGGTCTGCGGGTCGAAGAACGTCATCGGTCAGTCCCCTTTCGGTGTGTCAGTGCGTGAGTGCGGCGGCGCGCAGAGCCTTGTCGGCGAGGGCCGCGGAGGCCTCGTCGACGGCGGCGCGTTCGGCGTCATCGAGGTAGTCCAGCGGGGTGGGCGCGACGGTGTCGTCGCGCACGACCGCGAGCAGCGTCGTGTGGGAGTCGTTGCCGTCGCCGTCGCGTCGCCACACCGCGACCGGCACCGGCTCGCCGGCGGCGAGTTGCGCGATCGTGCGGGCGGAGCCCACCGGCGTCGTCCAGCCGGAGCTGCGGCCGGGCCGCAGGTCGGACCACCGGCGGAACCAGCCGCGGGCGTCGGCGTCGATCCGCGCTCGCTGCGCGGCGTCGAGGACGAGCGGAGCGCCGTCGAGGGTGACACCGCTCCATACGAGCACCTGACCGTCGCCGTGCTCGCCGATCACGAGGGCGTCGAGACGGCCCGGGTCCACCCGCAGCTCCCGCGAGATCGCGGCGATGAAGCGGGCGCTGTCGTTGAGGCAGTAGCCGAAGACCCGCGCGGGGTGGATGCCGCTGGTGTGCGCGAGGCAGGTGGCCAGCACGTCGGCGGGGTTGGTGACGATCATGACGAGACCCGTCTCGCCCGCGAGCGCCTCGATGGCGGGACGCACCGCGTCGAGCACCCCGAGGTTGCCCTGCAGGAAGGCCTCCCGGGTTCCGTCCGGCGTCTCGGGAAGCGAGGCGGCGAACACCACGAGGTCGACGGGCTGCTGCTCGGCCGCGCGGTCGAGCGGGACGACGACGAGCCGGGCCCGCGTGCGTCCCGCGACGATCTGCGCTTCGCGCATGTCGATCGCGTGCGCCTCCAGCACGTTCTGCTTGAGGTCGAACAGCAGGATCTCGTCGTAGTCGTCGCTGAGCGAGAGCTGATGGGCGAGGCCCGCACCGGTGAGACCGGATGCCCCGAGGATCGCGACGCGCCGCGGCGACCATGTCTGCGTCATTGCACTCTTCCCTTCGCGCGTGTTCATGCGCTGTTCTCGATTCAAGACGCCGGACGCCGAGAGGTCCAGACGAAGGTTCGGATGCTGACCATAGAATCTCTCTATAGAGCTGCACCGGAAGGGCGAGCACATGGCATCCATCGATCTCGATCTGCTGCGCACCTTCGTCGCGATCTACGAGCGCCGCAGCCTCACGCGGGCGGCCGGAGCGCTCAACGTCACCCAACCCTCGGTCAGCTACGCGCTGGGCCGACTGCGCGGGGAGCTCGGCGACCCCCTCTTCGTCCGCTCGGCCCGGGGGATGACGCCGACCGCGCGGGCGGAGCAGCTCTACACCGTCGCCCGGTCGTCGATCGACGCGATCGACGACGTCGTCGCCGGGCGGGAGTTCGACCCGCTCACGGCCCGCTCCCGCTTCCGCGTGGCGCTGACCGACATGGGCGAGTACGCGTACCTCCCGGCCCTCATGGAGCGCATGTCGACCGAGGCTCCCGGCGTGAGCCTCGACGTCGTGCCCATCGACGTCGACGCGGTGGACCGCTGGATCCTCAGCGGAGAGGTCGACGCCGCCGTCAGCAGCGCCGCGCCCACCGGCCGTACCGTGACGACCGACCTGTTCACCGAGACCTACGTCTGCGTGGCGACCTGGCCCGCCGATCTCGTCGGCGTGCCGGTCGAGCCCGCCGAGCTGGCGACGCTGCGCCTGGCCCTGATCGACTCGTCGTCGGGGCACGACCGCGTCGGCCGGGCACTCGACGAGACCGGGATCACGCCGCGCGCGGTGCTGCGCGCGCACCACTTCTCGACCCTCCCCGAGACGCTGGTGCGCTCGGGCGATGCGGCGATCGTGCCGCGACGCGTCGCGGCGATGTTCGCGCGGCGGTGGCCCCTGCGGGCACGTCCGCTGGGCGAGCTGGTCGAGAGCTTCGATGTGCGGCTGTTCACCCAGGCCGCCCTGCACTCGACGGCGGGCCGTCGGTGGTTCTTCGCGGTGCTGGAGGATGCCGTGCGGGCGTTCGCCGTCGAGTCGTCGGACGGGGAGGATGCCGCCCGCTGAGCATCGTCGGCTCACCCGCCGCCGCCGTCACGCGCGTCGCAACCCGCCGCGCAGCGCGAAGAGGACGACGCCGAGGGCGACGGCGACGGACCCTCCGGCGATGACCGAGGCGGATCGCGCGCCGACGGCATCCGCAAGGAGACCGAGGACGGGAGAGCCGAGAGGGATGCCGCAGAGCGTGACCATCGCGAACAGCGCATTGACGCGGCCGCGCAGCGCGTGCGGCGTGACCATCTGCACGTAGGCCGCGCCCTGCGCCATCAGCAGCATGGAGGCGATCCCCGTCGGGACGAGGCCGACCGCGTACAGGGGGAAGGTCGGCAGCGCACCGGTGGCCGCGGTGAGCAGGCAGACGCCGATGGCGGCCGCGGCGATCGAGCCGGGAGTGACCCGACCGAGCACCGCCGTCAGGGCAGCCCCCGCGATGGTGCCGACCGCGAGGGCCGACCCGAGCAGCCCGACGCCGGTCGCTCCCGCGGAGAAGTCCTGCGTTGCGGCCAGCGTCGCGATCGACAGGATGTTGGGGGAGATGAGCCCCGCGACGGCGGTGAGCGCGAAGACGAGGCGCAGGCGTGGTTCGGCGAGGACGAAGCGCACCGCGTGCCCCATCCCCGCGGGAACGGCCTCGTCGCCGTCGGGCTGGCCGTCGCGCCGGCGGGGCAGCCGGGTCAGCACGAGAGCGAAGACGCCGAGGGCGGTGGCGCCGACGACGAACGACGGGCCGTTCCCGAACCCCGCGATGAGGAATCCCGCCGCGCTCGGACCGATCAGCCGGCCGAGCTGGAAGAACAGGGTGTTCAGACCGACGGCGTTCGAGAGGACGCGGGCCGGCACGATCTCGGTGATCACCGTGGGGCGCATCGCGCTCTCGAGCGCGGAGCCGAGGCCGTACACCGCGGCCAGGACGAGGGCGAGGGGGACGGTCATGACCCCCAGCAGGAGCGACGTCGCCTGCGCGATCCCGACCAGGGCCATCGTGCTCTCCCCGGCGATGAGGAGGCGACGCGGTCCCCACCGGTCGGCGAGCACGCCGATCACGGGGCCGAGGACCAGGAGCGGGACGAACTGGATGGCCGCTGTGATGCCGAGCACCGCACCGCTCCCGCCGCTGAGGTCGAGCACGAGCAGACTCTGCGACGTGCCCAGCATCCACGAGCCGATGAACGCGAGCTGCGCACTCGCCGCGTAGGCGCGGAACGCAGGGAAGGCGAAGCTCGCGATCGGCGAACGGCCGGGCCGGGCGGCATCCTCTCCCCCCGCGAGGGCGCTCACCACGGTTTGACGATGGAGGTCGGGTCCGCGTCGTACTCCTGGTCGCGACGGAGAAGGGACTCGTCCACGGTGGCGTACAGGATGCCGTCGACCTCGGGGGCGAGCGGCTCGGCGATGCTCTCACCGAAAGGTCCGAAGATGCGCGTGGAACCGCCGCCGCTGAGAATGCGATCGCGCTCGCCCTCCGGGAGCTCGAGCAGCTCGAGGTAGGCGGCGCCGGCCACGATGGTCGGGGCGAGGGTCACGACACCGCCCTCGGCGGCGTACTGCGAGCTCGCGGCCATGCTCGCCTCCGCGCTCATCGGGACGAACCCGGGATAGAGCCCGAAGTGGGGCCACGAGGCCACATGGAGTTGCTCGTTCTGCGACAACAGGGCGTGTCGGAGGAGCGGACGGCGGTTCTCGGAGCAGTTGAGGGCACCGATGCGGCCGATGGAGCTGTCGACGACCTCGAGATCGGCACCGGATCCGGA
This sequence comes from Microbacterium sp. SORGH_AS_0454, assembly GCF_031453395.1. Taxonomy (NCBI): domain Bacteria; kingdom Bacillati; phylum Actinomycetota; class Actinomycetes; order Micrococcales; family Microbacteriaceae; genus Microbacterium; species Microbacterium sp. SORGH_AS_0454. Next base: position 1,559,558 of record NZ_JAVIYS010000001.1, read on the forward strand.
GGCGAAGATGTCCCACTCGACCGCGGACGGCTTCAGCTTCCGCCGCTTCATGGTGGTGATGCCGTCGTCGCTGATGACGTATTGCGCCATGTAGAGCTCGTCGCCCACGCGTTCGCTCAGACCGAGGACGACGGTGATGCGCCCCTCTCGCGCCGCCGCCTCGATCCGCCGATGCTGCGCGCTGCCCGCCACGAGCGAGTTCTCGAGGTAGCGCTGTCGGAACGGCGCGCGGTAGTCCTCGTCGCCGAACCACATGAAGCTGGGGTAGCCCGGCACCCAGGTCTCGGGAAACGCGATGACACGCGCGCCGTGGGCGGCCGCCTCGGCGATCAGGGCGACGGTCTTGTCGGTCGTGCCGTCGAGGTCGAACCACACCGGCTCGGACTGCACGGCGGCGAGAGTGATCTGGGCCATGGGGGCTCCTTCGGGGACGGTCAGGCGCCGGCCAGCAGGGCGCGGCGGGCGAGGCGCCTCTCCTGCTGCAGGCGAGGGTCGGGGACGGGAGCGGCGGCGAGCAGCAGACGCGTGTAGTCGTCGGCCGGCGTCTCGGTCACGGTGCGGGTGGGGCCGAACTCCACGATCCGGCCCTTGTTGAGCACGGCGACCTCGTGCGAGACCTGGCGCACGACGGCGAGGTCGTGCGAGATGAAGAGGTAGCTGACCCCGAGGTCGCGCTGCAGTTCTGCCATGAGGTCGAGCACCTGCGCCTGCGTGGTGAGATCCAGCGCGCTCGTGGGCTCATCGCAGACGACGAGTCGCGGCGACACGGCGAGAGCGCGGGCGATCGCGATGCGCTGTCGTTGTCCGCCCGAGAACTCCCGGGGGTAGCGGTCGACGGCGTTCCCGGGCAGGGAGACGCGGTCGAGGAGGCCGCGGACGATGCCGTCCGCCTCGGCCCGCGTCATCCGGCGAAGCGCCAGCAGCGGTTCGGTGAGGATGTCGCCCACCGTCAGGGAGGGGTTCAGCGAGCTGTAGGGGTCCTGGAAGACGACCTGGATCTGCGTGCTCACCTCGCGTCGACGGGCGAGCGGCAGGTGCGTGATGTCGCGCCCGTCGTAGGAGATGTGTCCCCCGGCCACGCGGGTGAGGCCCAGGATCGCTCGTCCGATGGTGCTCTTGCCGGAGCCGGATTCGCCGACGAGGCCGAGCGTGCGTCCGGGCTTCAGCTCGAACGAGACGCCGTCGATCGCGGTGTACGCCGGGGTGAACAGACCGCGCTTGCGGTAGGTGACGCGCAGGTCGCTTACGCGCAGCGTCCCGTCGGTCGCGGGCGCGGGTGTCGTGGTGGTCATCATCGGGTGCTCGCCTCCTCATCGGCATACCAGACGGCGTGTTCGTCGCCGCGCATCGCGGGGTTCGCCGCGAGCAGACCTGCGGTGTATTCGTGGCTCGGGTGATCGAAGAGCTCCTCGACGGCGGCGTTCTCGATGATCCGCCCGTGCAGCATCACGATCGCGCGGTCCGCGACGTCGGCGACGACCCCGAAGTCGTGCGTGACGATGATCATCGCCATCGTCCGCTCCCGGCACAGCTCGCGCAGCAGCTCGAGGATGTCGGCCTGGACGGTGACGTCCAGCGCCGTGGTCGGCTCGTCGGCGATGAGCAGCTCGGGCTCGGCGGCCAGGGCCATCGCGATGCACACGCGCTGCGCCATCCCGCCCGAGAGCTCGTGCGGGAACGAGCGTGCGACGCGCTCGACGTCGGCAATCTTCACCTGCGCGAGGAGCCGGCGCACCTCGTCCCGGCGGGCACGGCGGTCGAGATTGCGGTGCAGCCGCAGCGACTCGTCGATCTGGTGCGCGACGGAGAACGCCGGGTCCAGGCTCACCATCGGCTCCTGGCCGATGTAGGCGATGCGACGGCCGCGGACGTGGCGCAGCTCGCTCTCGGGGAGGGTGAGCAGGTCGTCGCCGTCGAGCACGATGCGCCCCGCGGTCGCCTCGACGCCGGTCGGCAGCAGACCGATGATCGACATGGCGGTCATCGTCTTGCCGGAGCCGGACTCGCCGACCAGGGCGAGGATCTCGCCGCGCCGGAGCTCGAACGACACGTCGGTGAGCAGGGGCGTCGCGCCGGCGGCGGCGGAGAGCCCGAGGACGGACAGCATCGCGCCCCGCTGGTCCACCGGGGTCGCTTCGGCGGGAAGAGGGGTCCGCGCGACCATCACGCCGCGCCCGGTGCCGGCGTTGCCGGGAATGGCATCCCGCACCGCGTCGCCGACGACGGTGAACGCAAGGATGGTCAGCACCAGGACGAGACCGGAGGGGACGAGCATCCACGGCTGCTGGTTGATGTAGGTGTTCGCGTCGGCCACGGATCCGCCCCAGCTCGGCGCGGGGGGAGGGCTCGCGAGCCCGAGGTAGCTGAGACCCGCCTGCGTGAGCAGTGCGAGGCTCAACACGATCGTGGCTTGGACGATCAGGGGGTTGCGGACGTTCGGCAGCACGTGGCGGGCGATGATCCGGGGCGAGCGCAGTCCGTATACCTTCGCCGCGTCGACGTACAGCTCCGCGCTCGTGGCAGCGGCGCCGTCGCGGGCGAGTCGGAAGAACACCGGCGAGACGATCAGGCCGAACACCGCCATGGCCGTGTACACGTTCTTCCCGGTCACCGCGAGGATCGTGAGCAGGATGACGATGACCGGCACGCTCTGCAGCAGGTCGATGATGCGTGCCGAGATGGCATCCCAGCGGCCCCCGCGGAAGTAGCCGGCCGTGAGCCCCGCGGGTACGCCGATGACGAAGGCGACCGCGAGAGCGAGCAGCGCGCCGAGCAGGCTCACCTGGCCGCCGTGGAGCAGGCGGCTGAGGATGTCGCGCCCCAGGCCGTCGGTTCCGAGCGGATGCGAGGCGGTCGGGAGGGAGAGCGTGTTCGCCAGGTCCTGCTTGATCGGGTCGTAGGGGGTGAGCAGGGGCGCGGCGATCGCGCCGATCACGACGATCGCAATCCACAGCAGTGCCAGGACCAGCGGAACCGAGATTCGCGGGCGGGCGCGGCGGGTCCGGACGGTGGGGACCGCGGGCGCGGGGGAGAGGGCGGTGGACATGGTCACCTCAGTTTCGGGTTGAGCCAGGCGGAGACGAGGTCGGTGAGGAGGTTCACGGCGACCACGAGCAGGGTCATGACGACCACGACCCCCTGCATGAGAGGAACGTCGAGCTTCGACACGGAGGCGAAGATGAGGCTGCCGAGCCCGGGGAGCGCGAACACCTGCTCGATCACGACCGCGCTGCCCAGCATGCCGACGAACTGCAGGCCGGTCACCGTCAGGATGGGGCCCGAGGCGTTGCGCAGCAGGTGCTTCGTGATGATCGACGTGCGGGACACGCCCTTCGCACGGAGGATGCGGACGAAGTCGCGCCGTGCGAGATCGGTGAGGCTGGCGCGGGTCTGTAGGGCGATCGCAGTCGCCGAGGCGAGCCCGAGCGCGATCGTCGGCAGTGTCAGGCTCCGGAGCCAGCCGTTGGGGTCGTCCTCGAACGGGATGTAGCCCGACGGGAGGAAGATCGGCACCCAGATCGCCAGGCAGAGCACGAGGACGAGGGCGAGCCAGAAGTTGGGCAACGCCATGCCGATGACCGACACCAGCTGCACGGCGCGGTCGACGAAGCCGCCGCGGACCGCGGCGAGCACCCCCAGCCCCACGCCGACGATCAGCGACAGCAGGGTCGCGGCGAGGGTGAGGCTCAGTGTGACCGGGATGCGGGCGGCGATGGTGTCCAGCACGGGGGAGTGGTCGTAGAAGCTGGTGCCGAAGTCCCCCCGCAGCGCCGCGGTGAGCCAGTCGAGGTAGCGCTCGAACAGCGGACGGTCCAGGCCCAGCGCGTCGCGCAGCGACGCGAGCTGTGCGGGTGTCGCGGTGTTGCCCAGGATCGTCGCGGCGGGGTCGCCGGGGATGAGCGGGACGAGCAGGAACGTCAGCAGCGAGACGAGGAGCACGAGGGGGACGGCGATCGCGAGACGGCGTCCGATGACCGAGAGCACGGGATTCTCCTTCCGGAGGAGGAACGCGGGGGTAGGGGTCGGGGACGGGGCTCGCGGCCCCGCCCCCGACCGCGGGACATCAGGAGATCGGCGACCAGGCGTAGATCCAGGGGTAGCCCTCGCCGGGCCACAGCTTCACCTGGACGTTCTTCGAGGCGTAGACGATCACGTCGGCGTAGTACACCGGCAGGAACCACGCGTCGTCCGAGACGATCTGTGCGATCTGCTGGTACAGCGACGTCTGCTCGGCGGGGTCGCTCGATGCGGCGGCCTGGGCGTACAGGCTGTTGATCCGCTCGTCCGACGACTTGTAGGGGTTGAGCACGCCCGTCGGGGTGACGATCGGGGCCAGCGTGGTGTACATGTCACCCTGCGTGTACGTCAGGGCGTAGGCGGGGTCCTTCGCGGCCTGGACGTTGGCGAAGAAGTCGCCGTCCTGGTCGATGGTCATCGTCACCCCCACCTCGGCGAGATACCCCTGGATGGCCTGCACCATGGCGTCATGGATGCCGGGGACCGAGGTGACGGCGAACGTGAAGCCGTTCGCGTACCCGGCGTCGGCGAGCAGCTCCTTCGCCTTCTCGGGGTCGTACGGGTAGGCATCGTCGAGAGCGGGGACGTTGCCGGTGGTCTGGGTTCCGAAGTACTGGTGCGCGGGGCTGCCGTACTCGCCGACGACCGCCTTCGTGATGGCGTCGCGGTCGATCGCGTAGTTCAGGGCCTGCCGCACGCGGACGTCGCCGAGCGCGGGCTGGTTGGTCCCGGCGCGGTCGCCGAGGACCAGTCCCCACGTGTCGGTGGCCTGCGTGACGATCTGCAGCCCCGCCGACTTCGCCGCCGCGGCCGTCGTGGTGTTACCGAGGGCGATGTCCATCGTGCCGGCGCGCACCGCGTTCAGCGTCGACGACGGGTCGGTGAAGTACTTGTACTCCAGGGCGTCGTACGAGAAGGCCGAGGCGTCGCCCCAGTAGTCCTCGTTGCGGACGAAGCGCCAGTGGTCGCCCGACACGGTGGCGTCGGTGTCGAGCACGTACGGGCCCGTGCCCGCCGGCTCGGTGGCGAGGTCCGGGCTGCTGAGGTCGGCCGGGCTGACCATCATGCCCACATTGTGCGACAGCAGATCCTCCATCGCGGGGAAGGGCGCCGACAGCGTGATCAGGACGGTCTTGGCATCCGTCGCTGTGATCGTGTCGATCGCCGCCGCGTTGCCGATCGCGGGACCCGAGACGGTCTTGACGCGTTCGAGGTTGGCCACCACACCGGCCGCGTCCAGGACGGTGCCGTCGGAGAAGGTCACGCCGTCGCGCACGGTGAGCTGGAAGCTGGTGGGGGAGAGGTACTCGTACGCCGAGGCGAGGCCGGGGGTGTACGTGCCGTCGACGTTCTTCGTGATGAGCGTCTCGTAGGCGGGCTGAAGGATCCAGATCGAGGGACCGGAGTCGGCCAGGTACGGGTCGAAGCTCACGGCGCTGACGGTCGTGGCGATGTCGAGTTCGTCGGTCGACGAGGCGGATGACGACCCGGCGCAGCCCGCGAGGGCGGCGGTGACGGAGAGCGAGAGGGCGATGGCCGCCGTCACGCGGAGGGGGCGTGGCATGAGAGGAGCTCCTTCGGGTGGTGGTGCGCGAACGCGATGGGGTGACGTGGATCAGGGACAGGCGGACGGAGTGGGGCCGTTCAGGTGCTCCCACGAGGCGGCGAGATCGAGCAGGTACTGCTCGTCGTCGGGGCGGGTGGCGAGCAGGCTGAGGGCGAACGGTCGGCCGCCGGGGAGCGTGCCGGCGGGCAGCGCGACGGCGGGGTGGCCGGATTTGCTGGCGAGGAATGTCGCGAGCGGACCAGGGAACAGCACGGCGTCGACGCCGTCGATCTCGCGCAGATGCTCGAGCACACGCTGTGCCGCGTCGTACTCGTCGGCGCGGAGTCGGTTGCGCAAGGCGCGGTCGGCGCGCAGGTCCACCCGCGCGGAGGCCTCGATGTTGTCGATGCCGTAGGGCTGCTCGTCGGGAGTCGCGTCGCGGTAGTGCGCGTAGAGCGTGTCGAAATCGCGGACGGGGGAACCGGCGGGGAGGGCGTCGAAGTACTCACCGACCGAGTCGCGGAAGTCGAACGCGGGTACGAGGAGGTCGCTGGGCCCGTCGACGGGGATCGCCGTGGTGGCCGGCCGCAGGTCGACCCCCGCGGTCAGCAGGGTCGCGACCGCGTCGGCCCACGCGGTCTGCGCGTCCGCCTCGGGGCCGGCCAGGCAGAGGGCGATGCGCGCGCCGGCGAGCCGGTCGACGCGGAGAGCGTCGTGGTACCGGCGGTGATCGTCGGGGCGCATCCCGCCGAGCGCGGCCGCGAGGTGGGCGACCCGCAGCGCCAGCGGACCCGGGGTGTCCTGCGCGAGGGTGATCGGCAGCGCTCCGCGCCGCGACAGCAGCCCGACGGTGGGACGCAGACCGTAGACACCGCAGTTCGCCGCCGGGACGAGGATCGACCCGCCGGGTGTCGGTGCCGATCGTGGCGTCCACGAGGCCGGCGGCCGCGGCCGCGGCGGATCCCGAGCTCGATCCGCCCGTCGGGAAGCGGTGCCCGCGGGGGTTGCGGGGCGACCCTCCCCGCGCGCTGTACCCTCCCGGGGCGGCGAAGGTGACCCATCCGCAGAGCTCCTGCAGGTTGGTCTTGCCGACGATGCCGGCACCGGCGCGACGGAGGTTCGCGATGATGTCGGCATCCCGGTCCGGAACGGACTCGGCGAGTGCGCGGGACCCCGCGGTGGTCGGCAGGCCCGCCACGTCGATGCTGTCCTTCACCAGGACGGTCACCCCCTCCAGCCCCGGCGTCGGGGCCGCCGCCGCGCGCGTCTTCCACTGCTCGTCGACCGTCGCGACCGCGCCGAAGCCGGTGGGCGCGGTGTCGAGGGAGCGGATGCGCGCCAGCACGGGGTCATCGACGCCCGGCTGGCCCAGGGTGGGGAGAGAGATCACAACAGTCCTTTGCGAATTTGGGAACTGAGAGGATCTAAACAGACCGCTGCGTGACGTAATTAGGGATCAAACGAAACGTAATAGGTCCTCAACATGCCGGAAACATAAGGGCGCGTTGGATGCAAAATCCCCGTCATTGCGGGGCGCTCCGAGCGTTTTGCCGGCGACGGCGCGCCTAATTTTGTGAAACGAACGACATTAATTGGTCCGCCCGAGTAGAGTGCTGAGGTGTCTTCCGATCAGTCCGCCGTCTCGGCGTTCCAGCAGTACGTCCGCGCGCGCATCCTGGAACACCTGCGTCAGAGCGGCGAGGCGAGTCGGACCGCATTGGCGGAGGTGACCGGGCTCTCCCGTCGAACGCTCGGCGGCATCGTCGACGACATGAAGCAGGCCGGGCTCGTCGACGAAGCCGACGCCGACCGCGGACCCGACCGCGGTGTGGGCCGCCCCGCGCGGGTGTTGCGCCTCCCGGTGCGACAAGAGGTCACGCTCGCCGCTGACATCTCCCCCGACAGACTCCGGGTCGCGCTGGTCGACTCCGCGGGAGCGATCCTGTCCGTCGCCGAAGCGAATGCCGACATCGCGCGGGGGCGCTCGCATACGGTGGGCACCCTCGTCGCGCTCGCACGTTCACTCGATCGCGACGAGGGGCGCCACCCGGCGCGCGCGGTTCTCGGGCTTCCGACGATGGTGGACTACGAGCGTCAGCTCGTCGATACGGCCGGTGCGCGCGCGCTCATGCCGAGCTGGACCGACGGTGCGACCGTCGACGAGTTCGCGTCGGCGCTCGGGCTTCCCGTCACGATCGCCAACGGGGCGACGCTCGCGACCCTCGCGGAACTCCGCCTCGGGGCGGGGCGGGGGAGGAAGAACTTCATCGTCCTCGGGATCGGTCACGAAGGGATCGGCTCCGGCATCGTCGTCGAGGGTCGCGTGTTCGAGGGGGCGCGCGGCTTCGCCGGTGAGATCAGTCACGTCAGCGTTCACGCCGACGGCGTGATCTGTCCCTGCGGGCAACGCGGTTGCCTCGCCGCCGAGACGGCGAATCAGCTCCGCCTGTTCCTCCAGGCGCGCGGGGTCGACATGAACGCGGAGGCGTACGAGGAACTGTCGACCGCGTCGGCGCAGGGCGACCCTGCCGTGCGGCGTCTGTTCGCCGATATCGGCTGGCAGATCGGTCGCGCCGTCGGCAGCGTCGCCAACGTCTTCGACCCCGACGCCGTAATCATCAACGACACCCTGACCGAGGTGGGCGACGACGCGGTGACGCAAAGCCTCGTCCGCAGCATCATGCAGCACACCCACCCCGGCATCACAGCGGGGATGACGGTCGTGGCCTCCGACCTGAAGCACACGTCGATCCTGGCGGGGGCGGGACTGCTCTAAGTCTGGCCCCCGGCCAGGATGCGGAGCCGGCCGCCGCGGAACCCGCGACGACCGGGGTCATGCCTTTGCGAGGCGTGCGCTCAGTCGGCGCATCCGTCCGGGCTGCACGCGAGCCCCGCGGTGGCCTCCCGCGGTGCCGTCACGACCCGCGCCGCGGCGGTGATCTGTGCCCGCAGGTGGGCGGCCGACGCGGTCGGGCTCCCGATCTGCACGAGCTCGTCACCGCGCCTCAGCAGCAGCATCGGGTAGCTGTGCACGCCGAGCTCGGCGAGCCAGTCCTGGTCCCGTCGGGCCTGGCCGGCGATCACGTCGTCGTCGAGGTGCCGCTGCACGGCGTCGGCGTCGAGTCCGCGGTCGGCCGCGATGGCGGCGTACGTCTCGGCATCCGAGAGACTGCGACCGTCGCGATAGAACGCCGCCTGCATAGCCGCCGCCATCTCGAGCGCGCGGTCATCGCCCGCGCTCGCGCGCAGGGCGGCGAGACCGCGGGCCGCGGCATCCGAGTCCAGCAGCGTGCGGCCCTCGCTCAGGAGGCGCTCGTAGTCGGGGCCGAAGGCGACCCCGGTCAGCTCGGCGATGCGGGCGTTCGCGTCGGGGATGTGCCCGAAGCGCCCGATCGGGGCGGAGTTCCCCGCCCGAGAACAGAGCGCCGTGGACCACGGTGATGCGGATGTCGTCATCGGCGGCCAACTCGTGCAGGGCCGGCGCCATGCCGTAGCACCAGCCGCAGTAGGCGTCGAAGACGTAGAGGAGGTCGTGCATGGGGTGTCCTGTCATCGGGGGGCGGCTTCGTCGAACGCGCGACGCGCGTCGAGCACGTCTTGCATGTGGGCGCGTGCCCAGTTCTCGACAGCGAGCAGCAGGGGGCCGAGGCTCGTGCCGCGCTCGGTGAGCTCGTAGATCGCGTGGGGCGGGCTCGTGGGTTGGACGGTGCGGGTGAGCAGACCGTCGCGTTCGAGACCCTTCAAGGTCTGGGAGAGCATCTTGGGGGAGATGCCGGCGACTCGTCGGGCGAGATCGCCGTGGCGCGCGGGTCCGTCCGAGAGGACGCCGATGACGAGAATCGTCCAGCGGTCGCCGATCCGGTCCACCAGCTGCCGGCTGGGGCAGTCGGGGTTGTACGGGTCGAAGCCGAGTACCTCGTCCATGGGCGTCCTCTCGATCGGTCGGGATTCAGTAAGCCACAGAGAAGCGCGCGCGGGGGTGAGCGTGCTGCTCGATCTCGTCGACGAAGGCGATGGCGTAGTCGGCGCCCGAGATCGCGGAGGTGCCCTCGGCATCCGTCAGCAGCACGTCGCCGCCCAGGCGGAAGGTGCCGGTGCGCTGGCCGGGGTTCCACGAGCCGAAGGTGGCGGCAGGGCTCAGGTAGAACCAATCGAGGGCGGTGTCGCTGCCGCGCAGCGCGTCGAGGATCTCGCCGTGAGCGCGTGCCTCGGGCACGAAGGCGGCGGGGAATTCGTCGGTGTCGACCAGGCGCGGGCCGCCGTCGGCGACGGCGAGCGAACCGGCGCCACCCACGACGCCCAGGCGCGCTCCCGCCGCCAGAGCGGCGGAGACGACCGCGGGCAGGGCGACGATCAGGTTGGGCTCGCCCTCCTGGCGCGCGGTCGCGGGCAGGGCGACGACGATGTGCTGCGCGTCGGCCGTGACCTCGCGCACGAACGCCTCGTCGAAGATCGAGCCGGCGACCGACGCCGCGCCCTCGGCGGTTTCGCCGCCCGAGCGCGAGACGCCGACGACCTCGTGACCGCGCTGGGTGAGTTCCGCGGCGATGTTGCTTCCCGCGTAGCCGGTGGAGCCGAAGACGACGACCTTTGCCATGGTGTTCCTATCTGTAGGGGAGGTAGTACCTAAAAGATAGCACACATGACGGCGGCGGAGCGCGGCGCGGCACGCCGACCGGCGCGGTATCGTCGCCGAACAGATTTCACTTCCGCGAAACACAGGCGGTCGACAACGCCCATAGGGTCGGCGCGACGTTGCGCGACAGGAGGATGCCGTGAGCCGCGTGTCGTGGAAGATCATGGAGACCCTGACCGCCGAAGCCCCCCTGCCCGAGCGGCGCCGGCGGCTGGGGCGCCAGCTGCTGAGGGCCGTCGAGGGAGATACGTTCGTGTCGTACCGGTGGACGCCCGCGGGTCCGTACGCCGACCCCGTGGGGGTGCAGTTCGACGACGAGCACCTCCGCGCGTACGACGCGCGCTTCCGGCACATCGACACGATGACCCCCCGGTTTCTGAAGGTCCGCGGGGCATCGGCCATCAGCCCGCAGCGGGACAGTCGTGACGAGTTCGTCCGCGACTTCCTGTTCCGCTCCGGCATGTTCCACGGCATGAACTACTTCGCCCCCCCATCCCGTGGTCGGATCCATCGACCTGCGGGTGTGGCGCTCGCAGCGGCGCGGCGCCTTCACCCCCGACGACGTCCGCAAGCTCCAGGCGATCGGCGACCTCATGCACCGGCTGTGGAGCACAGAACCGCTGGCGACCTCCGCCCTCACGCCGCGACAGAGGGAGATCGCGACGCTGGTGGGCGAGGGACTGACCGACCGGGCGATCTGCGACCGGCTCGGCATCTCGCTGCCGACCCTGCGCACCCACCTCGCCCAGGCATTCGCCAAGACCGGAACCCAGAACCGCACCTCGCTCGCGATGGCGGCCCGCGCCCCTCGTCATTAATGACGATGCCGGTGCGCTGACGCGTCGAGAATGCTGGGTCGCACGCAACCGTTCCAGCATTCCGGGAGAGAAATGTCCACATTGCGCACGGGGGTCTCGCCCCTGTCCCGACTCGATCGCTTCCCCCGGTGGGGATTGAGCGCGATCTCCGTCCTCACCATCGGCCTGGGCATGCTCTTCGTCCAGTACGACGTCTTCAACATCAACGTCTCGTTCGTGCAGACGTGCGCCCAGATCATCGGCGGCTGCACCCCGGCCACCGCCGACCAGTTCATCGGCCTGCCCATCTTCCTCAGCCTCGTCGGCTACGGCATCGGGGCCCTCATCCTGGGGCCGATGTCCGACCGCTTCGGACGCCACCGCCTGCTCATCATCGCCATGGTGATCACGGGTCTCGGGTCTCTGTTCTCGACCTTCGCGGGGGATGCCACCAGCTTCAGCCTCTCGCGCCTGATCACCGGCATCGGAATCGGTGCCGACCTCGCGATCATCAACGTGTACGTCAGTGAGATCGCCCCGCGGCGCATGCGCGGTCGCTACACGAGCGTGCTGTTCTTCATGGCGGCTCTGGGGGCCGCGCTCGGCATCTGGCTGGGTCTGTTCCTCACCACGCCCCTGACGCCGTGGCCGCAGGGTCTGCCCTTCGCCCTGGCATCCGACACCTTCACCGCCGGCTGGCGCTGGGTCTACGCGGTCGGCGCGATCCTGGCGGCGTTCTCGATCGTCCTGCGCATCGCGCTGCCCGAGTCGCCCCGCTGGCTGGCAAGCCGCGGACGCGACGACGAGGCCGCCGTCGTCGTCGAGCGCATGGAGAAGCTCGCCACCCGCCGGCACGCGCTCCTGCCCGCCTCGGAGGGTGACAGCGACACGACCGAGGTCACCGTCGGCGGGACGTTCTCGGCCGTGCGCGAGCTGCTGACCTCGCGCGTCTACCTGCGGCGTCTGCTCGTCATCGGCATGGCGTGGCTGCTGGGCTACATCACCCTCTACGCTTTCGCCGGGGCCTTCACCTCGGTGCTCGTGCGGCAGGGATACGCCCCGGCGGAGGCCGGCATCGTCAGCGCCGTGGGCCTGACCGGCTTCATCCTGGCGGCAGTCGTCGCCCGCTCGGTGGTCGACCGTGTCGAGCGCAAGTGGTGGATGCTCATCGGCGGTGTCATCACCGTCGTCGGCGCGCTGGTCGTGGTGGGCGGCGGCGGGGCGACCGCGGCGACCTTCCTCGGCGCCATCGTGGTGTTCTTCGGCCAGAACATCTGGGTTCCGGCCCAGTACGCCCTCACGGCCGAGAGCTTCCCGACGCGTTTCCGGACGACCGCCTACGCCCTGGCCGACAGCATCGGTCACGTCGGCGGCGGGCTCGGTGTCTTCCTGCTCGTGGGCATCTTCTCGCAGTTCCCGCTGCTCGGGTCGCTGCTGGGGCTCATCGCCTTCCTCATCGTCGGCGCGCTGGTCAACCTCCTCGCTCCCCGCACCCGCAACCGCTCGCTGGAGGAGATCTCCGCATGATGTCGACGCGAACGGCGATGTCCGACGACCACGGCATCTGGACGCAGCGGGCCGACGAGGAGTCCCTCGCATCGCTCGAGAGCTCGGACGCGTTCCCCCTCGCCGTCAAGGCCAACATCGCCGTTCGCGGACTGCGTCGCTCGGCCGGATGCCGCGTCCTCGACGTGGTGGCGGAGGATGCCGACGCCCCCGTGGTGGCGGCTCTCCGCCACCACGGGGCGGTCGTGATGGGCATGGCGAACATGCACGAGCTCGCCCTCGGGGTGACCTCGGACAACGCCGCCTACGGCCCGGCGCGGGTCCCGTCGGCCCCGCACCTCTCGGCCGGCGGCTCGTCGGGTGGGAGTGCCGCCGCCGTCACCGCGGGGCTCGTGCCGCTGGCGCTCGGTACCGACACCGGCGGGTCGGTCTCGATCCCGGCGAGCAACTGCGGCGTCGTGGGATTCCGCCCCAGCACGGGGCGGTGGCCCACGGCGGGGATCGTGGGCCTGTCGTGGACCCGCGACACCCCGGGGGTCTTCGCCGCGACCGTCGCGGAGGCGGCGCGCGTCGACTCCTGGGTCACGAGCAGCACGGCGGCAACCCCGCTCGAGCGCCCGCGCCTCGGCATCCCGACCGCGTTCCTCGACGACCTCGACGCGCGGACGGAGCAGGCGTTCCACCGCACGCTCGACGCGTGGGGACCGGGCGTCGACGTCGTGGAGGTCGACATCTCCGACGTGCTCGAGCGCACCCGCCCCGCCGAACCGCTCGTCGTCGGCTGGGAGGCTCCTCGGGAGCTCGCGTCGGCGGCCGCTCGGGCTCTGCATCTGACGCCTGACGAGGCGTTCGCGGCACTGCGGGCGGGGGTCGAGACGGCCGATGTCGCGGCGTTCCTCGATGCGATCGCCGCGCGTCCGGTGACGGCCGACGAGTACGCGCGGGCACTATCGCTGGTGCTCGACGCGCGCCGACTCGCGGCGGACCTGATGGACCGCGACGCTGTCGACGCCCTGGTCTTCCCCACCACACCGGCACCGGCCCCGCCGTCCGGCGGCGGCGAGAGCACCCGGCACCGCGACCGCGAGATCTCGGTCTTCGAGCTCTACACCCGGCACACCGGACCCGGAACGATCCTCGGTGCGCCGATGGTCACCATCCCGGCCCTCGCCGACGACGTTCCCGTCGGCGTCACCGTGCAGGGCCGACGTTTCGACGACGCGCGCATCCTGGCCCTCGGCGTGCAGCTGCAGAGCGTCCTCCTCGAGGTGGCGCCGTCGCGCCGAACGGTCGGCGCCGGACGATGAGAGCCGCCCGCGCGGGAACGAACCGCGCGCGCGGCTCTCACTCGCTGCGCGCGCCGACCCGCGCCACGCGCGGCGCTCGGGATCGCCTCGAGCACAGAGAGCGCGCGCTGCCGCAGGCGTGGGTCGCGGGATGCGATTCGCCACGTTCTCTCCACCCGAGGGGCCGGCGGCACCGGGCCCGCGGGTCACCCGTAGTCGGGCAGCGCGAACGTGTCGGCGGGAGGGCGGAACAGGCCCGTGGTCAGCCGACGTCCGGCGCGCGATGAGGCCGCTCGCAGCACCCCGTGAAAGAGAGCCCGTCCGGCGCGAGAGCGGGGATTTGCGAGTCGCGGTGTGCCTGGTGGCAGATCCTGTGCACGCTCGACGAACGGACGGAGGATGTCCTCGTAGCGCTGAAGGGCCGTCTCGACATCGGTGCTGCGACCGAGCTCGCCGGCCAAGACGTAGGCACCCACCAGCGAGAGGGTCGTGCCCATGCCGCTCAGGGGAGACGCGCAATGGGCGGCGTCGCCGACGAGCGCGACGCTGCCACGGTGCCACGTGTCGAGGTGCACCTGGCCGACCCTATCGAGATAGAACTCCTCGGCGTGAGCCATCTCGCGCAACACGCGAGACGCTTGCCACCCGGCATCCGCGAATCGCCTGCGCAGCGCGTCTCGCGAACGACCGGAGTCGTCGTCGCCTGTGTCGGCCCGCTCGTCGCCGCGGGTCGGGTAGGACAGCGTGGCGCGGATCGTTCCCAGGTTGTCGGGGCGCAGGGTAATAGTCCGTCCGCCCGTGGCGGTGTACCACCGCCACCAGTCGGTGTCGTCGGGCTCGCGTGGGATGGTCAGGTAGGCCGTCGACATGTTCTTCGAGACGATCGGATCGATGCCGGGGAAGACCAGTCGGCGTGTGCGAGAGCGCAAACCCTCGGCGATCACGACGAGGTCGAACTGCTCGTCGGTTCCGTCGTCGAACGTGACGTGTGCGCCGGCACCGTGATCGTCGATCGAACGGATCGTGGTGCCGAAGCGGTACTCGACGCGCTCGTCGGTGAGGTCGAACAACACCCGTGACAACTCGCCGCGGAGAATCTCGAGCTCGGCCGTCGCCCCGCCGGTGTCGTCACGCCCGGCGGGGAAGCTCGCCACCGTCTGCCCGCGGGCCCCGATGAATCGCGTTCCTGCCTCACTCGTGTTCCGGGCTCGGATCGCCTCTTCGACTCCCATGCGGCGCACCACCTCGCGACCGGCGCCGCGGATGTCGATGTTCTGTCCGCCCGCGCGCAGTTCGGGCGCGCGCTCGATGACGGTGACGTCCCACGCCGCGCGCTCCATCCAGAAGGCCAGTGCCGGCCCCGCGATGCTCGCGCCGCTGATGAGGACGCGTCGGCGCGCCGTCATCGCGCCACCTCCGTCGTGACTGTCGCCGCGGTCGACGGCTCGCCAGCCTGCCGCTCGACGCCGCGCGCTGCCTCGACGCCCGCCGGGCGCGAGGGGATCAGGAAGGTGGCGATGACGCCGACCACCAAGAACCCGGCGGCGAGGAAGGCGCCGAAGGCCACGGCATCCGTCATCGCCTGACGTGCCAGGTCGGCGACGTTCTCGAGGCCCGGCACCTGACCGATCGGTTCGATCGCCGCGCCGGCGCTGTCGGTCACGGCATCGGCGAAGTCTTTCGCGTCGGAAGGGGCATACCCGCTGTCCTCGAGCCTGTTCTGCAGTCCCCCGCCCAAGGTCGAGAAGAAGACGGTCGTGAGCGCCGCGATCCCGAGCGCCGAGCCGAGCTGGCGGAACGTGCTCTGGATGCCCGAGCTCTGACCGCCCTCCTCGGCGGGCACGTCGGCGAGGACGACGTTGGTGACCTGCGCGGTGGCGAAGCCGACGCCCACGCCGTAGAAGAAGAGGACGATCGCGATGAGCAGCCACGATGCGTCGGTGACAGTCGCGACGAGACCGAGGCCGGCGAGGCCGAGCACCTCGAGCACCAATCCGAGTCGCACGAACGCCAGCGCGCTGACGCGGTTCGAGAGCGGGAAGCTGATGCCGCTGGCGACGAAGCTGCCGATCGCGATCGGGACGAGGGCGAGGCCCGCCTGTAGCGGCGAGTAGCCGAGCGTGAACTGCAGCCAGAGGGGCAGCACGGCGATGATGCCGAACTCGCCGAGCCCGATGATCAGGGTGGCGACGTTGCCGTTGCGGAAGGACGCGATCGAGAACAGGCGCGTGTCCATGAGCGGCTGGTGGCGGCTGCCCGGGCGGCTGAGCCGTGCCTGCCTCCACACGAACACGGCGAGAAGGAGCGCCGAGGCGACGAGTGCGACGAAGGCGGGCGACAGCCCGGAGTCCCAGCGCAAGCCGAACACCTCGAATGCGTTCTCGCTCATGGTCCAGCCGTAGACACGACCCTCGACGAGCCCGAACGCGAGCAGTCCGAGACCGCTGACCGAGAGAGCGGCGCTGATGGCGTCGACGCCGCCACGCGAGCGGGCGGGCTGGAGGAGGAACAGCACGCCGATGACGACGATCACGATCGTCAGCGGAATGTTGATACCGAAAGCCCAGCGCCACGACGCGTGCTCGGAGAGCCACCCGCCCAGGACGGGACCGAGCGCGGTGGCGGCGCCGATCGTCGAGCCCCAGACGGCGAACGCCTTGCCGCGCGCGGCGCCGACGAACATCGCGTTGAGAAGGGCGAGCGAGGTGGGCAGCACGGCGGCGGCGCCGACGCCCTGCAGGAAACGGGCGAGGACGAGGATCTCGCCGGTGGGGGCGAGACCGGCGAGCAAGCTCGTGAGACCGAAGACGACGACGCCGGCGAGGAACACCGTCTTCGCCCCCCACAGGTCGGAGATGCGTCCGACGACGAGCAGCAGCGCGGCGAAGACGATCGCGTACGACTCCTGGATCCACTGCGCCTGGCTCGAGTCGATGCCCAGGTCGTCGATCACCGAGGGGGTGATGACGTTGACGATCGTCGTGTCCACGACGATCAGGGCGACCCCCAGAGCCACGGCTATCAGGCTGATCCAGCGGCGCGCACTCTCGGATCGCGGCATGGTGTCTCTCCTCAAATAGTTCTACCGTCAAATGTTTCTTCGGGAGAATAACTTGATGAAGTGATAACCTGCAAGTCCGGTCGCAGGAGGTTAGGACGGGAGGGCTTCATGGGTGAGGACGACGCCGCTCGTGCTTCGGACCCGGTTTCGCCCTCGGTCACGGACGCACTCCGCGCCTACGGCGCGACGTATGCGCAGGTCGCGCGGGCCTTCGCCGCCTACGCCGGATTGCACTCCACGGACGCTGCGGCGATGATCGAGATCCTCGGGGCCGAAGAGCGTGGCACGCCGCTGTCGCCGGCGAGACTGAGCGACCAGATCGGACTCAGCTTCGGCGCCACCTCGACCCTTCTGAACCGGCTCGAAGCGGTCGGCCACGTGACCCGCAGCCGCACGCAGGCGGATCGGCGGATCGTAACCCTGCATTCGACACCTGAGGTCCAGCGGCTTGCCGACGAGTTCTTCGCGCCTCTGGGGCGGCGCCTCGACGCGATGCTCGCCGCCCACTCGCCGGCGTTCCTCGCCGAGTTCTCGGCGGTGCTGATGGCGATGAGGGATGCCACAGACGACTACATTTCTCAGGGCCCCGGGAGCGAGAACGCGTCCGCCGGAGACACGGGTGAGCCCGTGGAAGATCGCGGCGGGGCAGAGCGCTAAAGGGACGTCGTCGACGTTCTGGCCGCGTCGCCATCCCTCGGGAGTTGTGACCGCAGGCCGGGGCACGGGCCCCGGCTTGCAGCGATCAGCCGTTCGAGGACGCCCCGAAGGCGGTGGTGTAGAGCTGTCGCAGCGCGTCCGTTGCGGGGCCGCTGTCGCAGGGTGAGATGAAGTCGTCCGTTGCGGCGACGAGGTACGTCTGGCCGGCGGTGAACAGCACGCCGGTGTCTTCCTGTACCTGTTCGACGGTCAACGTCGTGCCGGGAGTGCCGGCGAACACCTCGGTGACGGTGAGGGTGACGTTCTCGCCGGTGACGGCTGTGGCGGTGGCTTCGTAGGCGGTGTCGAATTCTTGCAGGCTCGCCACGGTCGGTGCCTGGCACGCGGCGGGGGTCTCGTCGGGGCCGGGGCCGGGGGCTTGGATGGCGGGGGTGGCGACGAGGCCGGCGATCAGGGCAGCCGCCCCGGCTGTCGCGGCGGCTCCGAGGGAGACCCCGGCGAACAGACGCCGCCGGTGGCGGGGGGCGGTCGCGGTGTTGCCGGCGAGGTCGTCGCGCTCCGCGGCGGCCACGATGCGCCGGATCCGGGCGTCGTCCAGGCTCGGGTCGCCCGTGGTCGGGTCCGCCTGGCGCATCAGTGCCCTCAGGTCATCGTCGTTCATCGCTCTCCCCCTTTCGTGGTGGTGCCGGCTGGTCGGCGTGGTGCTTCCATCTCTTGTCGCAGTTTCTTCTTGGCTCGATGCAGGCGAATGGTGGCCGCGTTGGTCGTGATGTTCAGGACCGTCGCGATCTCGGGCGGTCCGAGTTCTTCCCACGCCCACAGGCGCAGGACCTCGGCGTCGGTGGCCGACAGGCGGGCCAGGGCCGCGCGCAGGCAGTCGGCACGCGGATCCTCATCCGGGCCGGGGTCCACGGTGTCGGTGGGCGGGTCGACGGTGATGATCCGCTCCGCCACCCGCCACTGCCGCCGTGCGGAACGCTCGGCGTTTCGCAGGCAGTTGCGCGCGGTGACGTACAGCCACGGCAGGGGTTCTTCGGGCACATCGTCGAACCGTCTCCAGACGATCAGCATCGTCTCGGAGAAAACATCGTCCGCGGTCTGCGGATCGATTCGTCGACGAAGGAAGCGGAGGACCGCATCGCCGTGCGTTCGTACGAGCGATTCGTACGCTCGGGAGCGTTCCATCGGAAGTGTGTGCACGAAATCATCATGTCCGGGCTCGGGCGATGCTTTCACCTCGAATCGTCGAAAAAAATGTTCGGCGACATGAAAGGTCCGGCGCGATGGTGGCCATGGACAGATTGACGCTGCGCCGACCGCCCGCTCACCGGAACGGGCCGCAGCTGAGAGAGAAGGCCCCTCGCCATGAACATCAAGACCCTGACCGCACTGACCGCCGCCACCGCTGTGATCTTCATCGGCGGCCTGGGGTTCATCGGCGGCACCGCTGTGGCCGCGCTTCAGGACGCCATCGCCCCACACGACAACACCTACATCGATACCGTCCCCGCCCCCGCCGACGACGCGATCGATGCCCCCTCCGCCCCGCTGATCCTCACCCCGAACCAGTTGGCCGCGGGGCCCGTGACGCTGCAGCCGGGTCAGACCCTCCTCGTCGTCTCCGACGCGCCCCGGGGCGGGACCTTCACGGGCACGGGCGGATCCGGCGACGACGGCATCGTCCAGTTCGAAGCGGCCGACGACACCGACGACGCCTCCTTCTTCGCCCACAAGCCCGGCACGACCACAGCCTGGGTCTCGGGACCCGACGGCCACCGCGTGAGCTTCGACATCACCGTCGCAACCTCCTGAGCGTGGGGTCCACACTCGTCGCGGTGACCACTGACCGTCGGCGGTCCCTTCCTCTCGCCACTCTCACCCTCGCTGCCATCGTCGTCGCGGTCAGCGTGGTCTCCATGAACGCGGGCGCCTTCCGAGGCGCGAGCGTCTATGACCTCCGCGCGATCGTGCTGACCCTTGCCCGGGTGGACGATCCCGCGACGCTTCCGGTCGTCGTGATCGCCGTCGTGCTCGTGTGCGGATGGGCCGAACGCCTCATGGGAGGCGCGCGCATGCTGTTCGCCTACGCCTGCGGGGGCGTGGTCACGTCGGCGGCGGGTCTGGCCATCGGGGGGTGGGAGACGGACGTCTTCCCCGCCATCCCGCTCGGCGAGTCACCGGCCACGGGGGCGACCCCCGTCCCCGCGCTCCTGGGTGTGGCGATGGCCGCGAGCTGCTTCACGGGTGCCCTGTGGCGTCGCCGCGTCCGGGGGGCGTGTCTGGTGTCGGCGGTGACGGTGTTCCTCTACGCGGCGTCGGCGAGCGACCTGTTCTCGCTGCTCGCTCTTCCCGTGGGGCTCGGCGCAGGGGTGCTCCTGGGGGGCCGGAGAGCCGGAATGCGAGGGCAGCGCAGCTCGCATCACGAGGTCCGGGTCCTGCTGTGCGCCTTGACGGCGATCACCGCGGTGGGGCCGATCGTCGCCACCCTCTGGGGCAGCGGCGCCGGACTGCTGTCCGTCTACGGATGGCTGTCGTACGATCCGCTGGTCGTCGCCGATGCGGTGACGTGTGCGGCGGGCTCGACGATCGTCCCCTGTCCCGACGCGGCGAGCTACCACGCGGTTCAGCCGAGCGCCGGGTGGATCGCCGCCCTTCCGCTCGTCGTCCTCCTAGTCGCCGCGTGGGGCATTCTCCGCGGTCGGTTGGCCGCTCTGGGCGTGGCCATCACGGTCAACCTGCTCGTGTTCGCGGGGATGACCGCTCTCTTCGTCGTCTCGGAACCGGACATGCTCGCTCTGCTCGCCCAGGTCCGGGGTACCGACGCGTCGGGGGCGTGGCAGTCCCTGGTGGGCCTCCTCGCGGCAGCACTGGTCCCCCTCGGTGTGGCCGTGACGCTCTTCGTGTGCCGCCGTGCGGTGTCGGTCCCGCCGACGACGAGCGCCGTCGGCACTTTCTTCGCGACGATCTCGATCGGGGCCGCAACGGTGTCGGTGCTGTCGTTCGCGGGCGGACTGCTCGCAGCGGCGGACTTCTCGCCACGGCCGACGGTGGGCGAGCTGCTAAGCGACGTCCCCCTGCGGCTGCTGCCGCCCTCGCTCCTGCCCGGCGGATGGGTGCACGCCGTCCCCACGACCGCCGTGTCGCAGGCCCTCTGGTATCTGCCGTCCGCCGTCTTCTGGACGGTGTGCGTGGTGGCGACCGCACGGTTGGTGTTCAGCCGGTCCTCCGTGCAGGGCGCGGAGGACCGCGTGCGGGCACGGGAGATGCTACAGCGCGGCTGCGGTTCCCTGGGGTTCATGGCCACCTGGCCCGGCAATACGTACTGGTTCGCCGGGGAAGCGGATGCCGGCTTCGCCTACCGTCTGCACGGGGGTGTGGCGGTGACGTTGGGTGGCGCTTTCGGCGCCGATCGATGTCGCGAAGAGATCGGGGCGGCGTTCGTGGAGTTCTGCGGCGACAACGGATGGATCCCGGTCTTCTACAGCGTCGACGATGCCGCGGCCACGGCGCTCGACGCACTGCAGTGGCGGCGGACACGGGTGGCCGACGAGGCCGTCCTCGACCCGCGAACGTGGACTCCCGAGGGAAAGAAGCGGCAAGACGTCCGCACGGCCACCAACCGCGCGCGCCGGGAGGGCGTCCGGGCGCAGTGGGTGTCGTGGAGTGCGCTCACGCTCGTCGACCGTGTGCAGATCCGCGAGATCTCCGAGGCCTGGGTCGCCGACAAGTCGATCCCCGAGATGGGCTTCACCCTCGGCACCGTCGATGAGGCGGCCGACCCGGCGGCGCGGTTGATGCTCGCCCGCGATGCATCGGAACGGATCGTCGCGGTCACGACATGGATTCCCGTCTTCGGCGAAGAGGGGCTGACGGGCTACGCCCTGGATGTCATGCGCCGACGCCACGACGCCATGAACGGGATCACGGAGTTCCTCATCGGGGCGGTGGTCGAGCAGTTGCGGGCGGACGGCTGCACGCTGCTGAGCCTGTCGGGGTCGCCGCTGGCTCCCCACCGCGGCGGCGACACCGGAGATCTCTCGGCCGTCGACCGGTTCCTGGAAACGCTGAGCGGCGCGCTCGAGCCCGCATACGGCTTCCGCTCGCTGGCGCACTTCAAGAACAAGTTCCAGCCGCAGTTCTGCCCCCTGTGGGTCGTCTACCCCGATGCCATCCATCTCCCGGCGATCGCCATCGCCCTCCTCCGCTGCTACGTCCCTGGGCTGAGCCTCGCCGGCGCGGCACGTCTGGCGGTGCGCATGCGGACGTCGCGTCGGTCGTCGACCTCGACGGTGTGACGTGCCATGGAACATCTCCGAGAAAAGTTCCGTCCGAGGTGAAAGGCCTCGGGGGGTGCCGGCCATGAAGGGGTACAGGCCGCGATGATCGCTCGTTCACCCGGAACGGGCTGCGGCGTCGACTGAAAGGTGCAGCTCATGCGCATTCGTACCCTCTCCGCTGTGACCGCCTCGATCCTCGCCGTGGGTCTGATGACCGGCGGAGCCGCTGCGTTCGCTGCCCCGCAGAGCGACACGTTCGTCGACGGCGTGCCCGCCCCGGCCGGCGATGCGGATGAGACCCCCGACGCCGACGGAGTCGTCCTCGGCGGCATGCCCGCCCCGCTGATGCTCACCCCGGCCGACCTCGCTAAGGGCCCGGTGACCCTGCAGGTCGGGCAGACGCTGGTCGTCGTCCTCGATGCCGACAACGGTGGCGCCTTCACCGGCACCGGCGGCTCCGACGACGACACCGTGGCGCACTTCGACGCCGCCGTCCTCAGCCCCGACGACGACGAGGTGTCACTGAACGCGGCATTCTCCGCCGGAAAGGCCGGCACCACGAAGGGCTGGATCGCCGGCGCCGACGGCCAGCGCACCACCTTCGACATCACCGTCGCCGCGGCCTGAGCGATCGGGAGCAGGTCGGGTGCCGGCGGAGCGATCCGCCGGCACCCGACCGCGTTCGTCGGTGTGCCGGCTTCGCTCCCGCGCGCGCCGTGGTGCCGCGCAGAGCGCCTCTCACTCGGTGCGCGTCTCGGCGCGCGTGGTGACGCGCGCCACGTGCAGTGCCAGGTAGAGCACCTCGTCCTCGGTGAGGCGCGCCCCGCCCATCTCGAGCAGGTAGCGGACGCGCTGCGCGCAGGCGTACGCGGCGGGATGCGAGGCGCGGATGCCGCTGAGCAGCTCGGCGGAAGGATCGTCGAACAGGGCGTCGGCGTCCAGACGCACGAAGAGGTAGCGCAGGTGCGTGACGAAGCGCGCGACGTTCATCGACTCGGCATCCAGGGTCACCCCCATCGACTGCGACACCACCTCCAGCACCCGGCCGATGCGCTCGGTCATGTGGATGGTGGGGGCCATGCCCTCCGACGCGAACGCGGCGTTGACGAAGTGCAGCGCGAACGAGATCGCTTCGTCGGCTGGGAGCACGACGCCCAGGCGCGCGGCGGCGAGATCCACCGCCTCGCGCCCGACCGCCACCTCGCGGGGGTACAGCTGCGACACCTCCCAGCGCAGGGGGTAGTCCATCTCGATGCCCTGGCGCACCCGATCGATGGCGAATGCCAGGTGATCGGCGAGGGGGAGGATGAGCGCCTGTGACACGCGGATCCCCAACCGGTCGTGGGCGCGCTCGGCGACGAGGGCGGCGCACCGCACGACGTCGAGGGGGATGTCCGACAGGTAGGCGGCGATCCGCTCGACCGGATGCCGGGAGTCGGGCCGGAAGACCTGATCGATGACGGTGGCGTCGTCGAGGCGCTCCCCGCGCTTCCTCCCATGGGCGATGCCCTTGCCGAGGACGACGATCTCGACGTCGTCGTCGCCGCGCACGATGGCGGCGTTGTTGTTCAGAACCCGGATGATCTCCATTGCATCTTCCTTGGATGCCGCGGCGAGCCGCGGGGCGGGTGACGCGATGGGGGTGGGGTCGGTGGGACCCCACCCCCATTGTCATGCTTCGGCGGTGGTTGCCGGCTCGAGCGCGCGACCGCGCGTGGCGATGACGTCGGCGTACCAGTACGACGACTTCTTCCGCGTGCGCGCGAGCGTTCGCAGGTCGTCGTCGCCGCGGTCGACGTAGATGAAGCCGTAGCGCTTCGCGGCGCCTTGGTGGGTGGAGACGAGGTCGATCGCCGACCAGGGGCAGTACCCCAACACCTCGACGCCGTCCGCGATCGCCAGACGCATCTGCTCGAGGTGCCGCTGCAGGTAGTCGATGCGGTAGTCGTCCTGGATCGAGCCGTCCTCCTCGGGGGTGTCGAACGCGCCGAGGCCGTTCTCCGTCACCAGCAGGGGCAGGCGGTAGCGATCCCAGAGGGCGCGGAAGGTCGTCCGGAAGCCGACCGGGTCGATCTCCCACCCGAACGCGTTGGTCGGCAGGTTCGGGTTCTGCGTGGCGCGGTACAGCCCCACCTCGCCGCGGACCATCTGCTGATCCCCGGGGCGAGCGGCAAGGTCCGCCGACGTGCCCGTGGATGCCGCGACGGTCTGGGTCGCGTAGTAGTTGAACGCCACGAAGTCAGGGCGAGCGGATGCCAGATCCTCCAGGTCGCCCGGCTCGATCGTCGGCTGCCACCCGCGCTCGACCAGGTACGCCCAGGCGAGCGAGTTGTACCGGCCGTGCACGGCGAGATCGGTGTAGAGCCAGTTGCGCACCGCGTTCCAGTCGTCGGCGGCGACGACGTCGTCCGGCTTGCTGGAGGCCGGGTAGACGTAGGCGATGTTGGGGGCCGGTCCGATCTTCGCCTCGGGCAGCATCCGGTGGCACAGCGCCATCGCCCGGGACTGGGCGAGGAACATGTGGTGGTTCTGCTGGTACAGATCGCGCTTCGCGTCGGCGGCGTCGCCCGTGCTCACCCCGAGGGCGGTGCCGTGCAGGATCATCATGTTCTGCTCGTTGATCGTGAGCCACCAGCGCACCTTGTCGCCGTACTCGCGGTAGAGCACCTCTGCGTAGCGCACGAACGCGTCGGCGGTCGCCCGGTTCGACCACCCGCCCTTCTCCGCGAGCGCCTGCGGAAGGTCGAAGTGGTACATCGTCACGATCGGCTCGATGCCCCGGGCCAGCAGCTCGTCGATCACCGCGTGGTAGTGCGCGACGCCGAGCGGGTTGATCTCGCCGTCGCCGTCGGGGATGATCCGCGTCCAGGCGATCGAGAAGCGGTACGCCCGGAAGCCGATCTCGGCCATGAGCGCGATGTCCTCGGCGTAGCGGTGGTAATGGTCGCTCGCGACGGCGTAGGCCGTACGGTCGGCCCGGCCGACGTTGTTCGCGTCGATGACCGAGGGGCCCTTGCCGTCCTCGTCGATGGCCCCTTCCACCTGGTAGGCCGAGGTCGATCCGCCCCAGAAGAAGTCGGCGGGGAAGTCGGGGAGTTCGCGGTACTGCATCAGTTCTCCTTGGTCGCGACGAGGGCGGGAGCGCCCGCGGCGGCGGCGCCCAGACCGGGCACCTCGAAAGCGCCGAAGTCGGTGCTGTTGATCACGACGACGGGCGTGATGGCATCCAGTCCCGCCGCGCGGATCGCCGCGAGATCGACGTCGACCAGGGGTGCCCCGGCCGCCACGGTGTCGCCGACCGCGACGCGCGGGGTGAACGGAGCGCCGTCAAGGCTCACCGTGTCGATGCCGATGTGCACGAGCAGCTCGGCGCCGTCGGCCGTCTTGATGCCGTACGCGTGGCCCTGCGCCACGACGATCTCGCCGGCCGCGGGCGAGACGAAGGTGCCGTCGGCGGGTCGCACGGCGAAGCCCTGCCCCATCGCGCCCGAGGCGAACGCCTTGTCGGGCACCTCCGCGAGGGCGACGATCTCGCCGCGCGCGGGGGAGAGGACGGTGAGCGACGCGTCGGCGGGCGACGCACCAGCGGGTGCCGCCTCGGCGGGGGCGCGTTCGGCCGCGGCGGCGGCGCGGTCCTTCGCCAGGTCGGCGCGGCTGAACCCGAAGAAGTAGGTGCCGATGGCCGACAGCACGAAGGCCACGATCGTGCCGACGATGAGCCAGAGGAAGTTCGTCGGGTCGCCCGAGGGATCGATGCCGATCGGCAGGGTCAGCAGTCCGGGTGCCCCGGTCGAGAACACCTTGACGCCGCCCGCGCCCACGATCGCGCCGCCGATGGCACCCGAGATGCCGGCGACGAGGAACGCGCGCTTGCGGGGAAGGGTGATGCCGTAGATCGCCGGCTCGGTCACGCCGAACACGGCGGCGAGCGTCGCCGAGAAGCCGAGGGCCTTGGTCTTCTTCTCGCGCAGGCGCAGCGTCACGCCGAGGGCGGCACCGGCCTGGGCGAGCACGGCCGGGAAGGCGGCGGACTTCATGTAGTCGAAGCCGGTGTTGGCGATGTTGTTGATGAACAGCGGCACGATGCCCCAGTGCACGCCGAAGATCACGAGCACCTGCCACAGGCCACCCATCAGGATGCCGAGCACGATCGGCGAGAACTGGTAGGCACCGGTCATGAGGTCGGCCATGAGGGCGCTGACCCAGGTGCCGGCGGGGCCGATGGTGAGAAGGGTCACGGGGACGACGATCACGAGGCTGATGAGCGGCGTGATGAAGCTGCGCACCGCCTCGTGGATGAAGCGGTTGGCGAGGCGCTCGACGTACGACAGCAGCCAGACGGCCAGGATGATGGGCACGACCGACGAGGTGTAGGTCTGCAGCAGCACCGGGATGCCGAGGAAGTCGACCGGGTTGCCGGCGCGCAGGTACTCCAGCATGGTCATCGGCACGCGCTCGCCGTCGACGACCCAGGTGACGTTGACGAGGTTCGTGTAGATGAGGGCGCCCGCGACGGCCATCGCGGTGAAGACGTTCGCGCCGAACTTGCGGGCCGTGGTGACGGCGAGCAGCATCGGCAGGAACGCGAAGAACGCGTCGGCGGTGGCGAACAGCACCTGGTACGTCGTCGACGTCGCGGGCAGCACGCCCGCGGTCGAGAGGATGATGAGCAGGCCCTTGAGGATGCCCGTCGCCGCCAGCACGCCGAGGATCGGCGCGAAGATCGCCGAGACGACGTCGATCACCCGCGAGAGGATGCCGACTTTCTGCCCGCCCCCGTCCGCGGCGGGGGTGCGGTCCCCCTCGGTGAGCGAGGCGGGAAGGCCCGCGTACACCTTGGAGACGTTGTTGCCCACGACGACCTGGAACTGCCCGCCGTTCTCGACGACGGTGATCACGCCCGGGAGGGCGGTGACGGCATCCTTGTCGGCGCGGGCGCGGTCGCGCAGGGTGAAGCGCAGGCGGGTCGCGCAGTGCACGACTCCCGCGACGTTGTCTTCGCCGCCCACGGCGGAGAGGACGTCGCCCGCCAGGGTCGAGTAGTTGACGGTGGCCATGACCGTACTCCTTGTCGTTCGTCATCGAACTCGCGGAAAAAAGGCAACAAAAAAGGCCCGAACTCTGACCAACGGTGTTGGTCGAAGCTCAGGCCTTGCCTCGCTCGAAACGAGTTACATACCAGTGCTCGCATCACGAAGATGCTGCGGCGAGATTACACCGCACAGGTCGACCGTGTCCACTGCCGAACTCGCCGGGAGCCAGCTGTGGCACGACACGCTCGTGCCGCCGTGCGTCACGCCGGCGTGCGCACCGCCGCGAAACGGTTGCGGCGTCGCAGCGCGAAGCCCAGCTTCTCGTACGCCGAGATCGCGTTGACGTTCGCCGCCGCCGCGTGCAGCAGAGCCCGGTCACCGCGCTGCTGGATGTGGAAGGCGACGTCGAGCACGAGGCGTGAGGCCAGGCCCTGGCGTCGGTGGTCGGCATCCACCGCGACGGCGCTGATCTCGGTCCAGCCGGTCGGGTGCAGGCGCTCGCCGGCCATGGCGACGAGTCGACCCTGTCGACGGATGCCGATGTACCGGCCGAGCTCGTAGGTGCGAGGCCGGAACGGGCCGGGCTGATTGCGCTCGACGATCGCGATCATGTCGGCCGCGTCATCGGCATCCAGTTCGATCGCCTCGTCGTCAGGTCGCGTCTGCAGCGCCGGAGTCTCGACGAGCTGCACGCCCTCGCCCCCGCCGACGTACTCCCATCCCGCCGGGATCTCGCCGTCGTAACCCGACAGGCCGACCTCGGCGCCGGGCCCGACGAGGTCGCGAAGGGCGTCCCACACCCCGGGGTCGTCCCATGTGCGCACCGCGACGAACGGGGCGACGTCCGCCGGGTACCGCCGCACGAGGTCGCCACCGATCGCGAACGACGCGTGTGGTCCGGCGAGTGAGTGCCAGGCGGCGTTGTCGAGGACGGTGGCGTCGGCGTGCGGGATGTCGAGGGTCGCGGGGGAGGTCACCGGGCCACTCTGCGCCGGTTCGCGCGCGCGAGCAAACGTTCCGGCCTCCAGACGCCGCTTTGTGACGGCGCATGAAGGCGGACGTCGGTCGATGACGATCCACGACATCGCGTTTCAGGCCGCTCGCATCCGGTCGCGTGCCGGTCGCATCCTCGGTGGACGGCATCGCGCCGATCCCCTCCCGAACGACGAAAGGACCCCGCATGAGCGCCCTCTCCCCGGCCCGCGGCGTGCTCGCGAGGTACGTCGCCACCCGCCTCGCCCAAGCGCTGCTCGTGCTGTGGGCGGCGTACACGCTGTCGTTCCTCGTGCTGTACGCCCTGCCGAGCGACCCCGTGGCACTGCTCGCCGGAGGAGATGCGACCGACATCTCGCCGGAGCAGCTCGATGCACTCCGCCAGCGCTACGGCCTCGACCAGCCGCTGTGGGTGCAGTACCTGCTGCACCTGCGCGGCATCCTGTCGGGCGATCTCGGTGCCTCGATCTCGACCGGGCGTCCGGTGGTCGAGGTCATCGGCGAGGCCATCCCCCCGACGGCGCAGCTCGCGGGCCTGGCGCTCATCGTCGCCGTGCTGCTCGGCGCCGGAATCGCGATCGCGGCGACGCTCACGCGCTCGCGCCGTCTGTCGACGTTCCTGCTCGCCCTCCCGCCGTTGGGCGTGGCCGTGCCCTCGTTCTGGCTCGGGTTGGTGCTGATCCAGTGGTTCTCGTTCCAGATCCCGCTCTTCCCCGCGATGGGCGACAAGGGATTCACCGCGCTCGTGCTGCCCGCGATCACCCTCGCCGTCCCCACGAGCGCGGCCATCGCCCAGTTGCTCTCGAAGAGCCTGACGACCACGCTCGGCGAGCCGTACATCGACACCGCCTGGGCCAAGGGCGCGGGCCGTGTGCGTGTGCACCTGCGTCACGCGCTGCGCAACGCCGCCCTGCCCGCCCTCACCGTGACGGGCCTCGTCGTGGGCCAACTGCTCTCGGGCACGGTGGTGACCGAGACGGTGTTCTCCCGTCCCGGCATCGGGCGCGTGACCGCCCTCGCGGTGCAGCAGCAGGATGTGCCGGTCGTACAGGGCATCGTGCTGTTCGCCGCCGCCGTCTTCGTCCTGACCACCCTCGCGGTCGACCTGCTCTACCCGCTGCTGGACCCCCGCATCGTGCTGAGCAGCGCGTCACCGCGGCGGGTGCGGCGTCGCCCCGCGGATGCCACGGCCCCCGCGCCCCTCGAGACGGCGGTCCTGTGATGTCCGAGACCGTCGCCCTCGTCCCCGACCGTCGGGAGCAGTCCTCCGACGCGTTCGCCGCCACCGCGGTCGACCGCTTCGACGACGCCGTCGTCGCCCGCGGCTCCGGGTCCACGGCATCCCCGAATCGTCGAATCCCCGCCGCGTTGCGCCGACCCCTGGTCGCCGCGTCGATCCTGTGGCTGGCGGTCGTCGTGATCGCGGCCCTGTGGCCGGCGCTGCTCGCCCCCGGCGACCCGCTCGGCGGCACCCCCGCCGACAATCTGCAGGCGCCGTCGCTAGCGCACCTGTTCGGCACCGACCAGCTCGGACGCGATCTCTACACGCGCGTCGTGCACGGCACGGCCCTCACCGTGTCGGCGGCGGCCATCGCCGTCGCCGTGGGCGTGGTCGTCGGCTCGCTGATCGGGCTCGTCAGCGGCTTCGTCGGTGGGCGGACGGATGCCGTGCTCATGCGCGTCGCCGACGTGCTGCTCGCGATTCCCGGCCTCCTGCTCTCGCTCGCGATCATCACGGCGCTCGGGTTCGGCACCGTCAACGTCGCGATCGCGGTGGGCATCGCGAGCGTGGCCTCGGTGGCGCGCGTGCTGCGATCCGAGGTGTTGCGCGTGCGCACGGCGCCGTACGTCGAAGCCGCCCGCGCCTCGGGCAACGGCTGGATCGCGGTGCTGCTGCGCCACGTGCTGCCCAACTCCATCGCACCCGTCGTCGTGCTGGCGGTGCTGGAGTTCGGCACGGCGATCCTCGCCGTCTCGGCCTTGAGCTTCCTCGGCTACGGCGCACCGCCCCCAGCGCCGGAGTGGGGCGCGCTCGTCTCGGGCGGTCGCGACTACCTCCGCACCGCCTGGTGGCTGACGGCGCTGCCCGGTCTCGTCATCGCCGTCACGGTGCTGGCCGCAAATCGCCTCTCGCGGGGCCTCGACAGCGAAGGGCGGGCACGCCGATGAGCCTCCTCGACATCGACGGCCTCGCCGTCGCCTACCGCACACCCCGCGGCGACATCCAGGCGGTGCGCGAGGTCAGCCTGTCCATCGCCGCGGGTGAGACGGTCGCGATCGTGGGAGAGTCCGGCTCGGGCAAGTCCACGACCGTGCACGCGATCGTCCGGCTGCTGCCCGCCGCGGCGCGGGTCAGCGCGGGAGCGGCGCACTTCGAGGGTCGCGATCTCGTCGCGGTATCCGACCGCGAACTCCGAGCCGTACGCGGTCGCCGGATCGGCTTCGTCCCGCAAGACCCGACGGTCAGCCTCAATCCGGTCGTGCGCATCGGCGATCAGGTCGCCGAGGTTCTGCGCGTGCACGGCCTCGCCGACCGGCGCACGGCGGCGGTCCGCGCGGTCGAGGCCCTCGAGCGCGCCGGGCTTCCCGACGCCGCCGTCCGGGCTCGCCAGTACCCCCATGAGCTGTCGGGCGGGATGCGTCAGCGCGTGCTCATCGCGATCGCCCTCGTCGGCGACCCCGCGCTCCTCATCGCCGACGAGCCCACGAGTGCCCTCGACGTCACGGTGCAACGGCAGATCCTCGACCATCTCGACGCCCTCAAGCGCGAGCGCGGGTCGAGCCTGCTGCTCATCACGCACGACCTCGGCGTCGCCGCCGATCGCGCCGACCGCATCGTCGTCATGACCGACGGCCGCATCGTCGAGCAGGGCACACCGGCCGAGGTGCTCGACTCTCCCCGGCATCCGTACACGCGCCGGCTGATCGCGGCAGCTCCCAGCCTGAACGTCGACAGGGCGCGGGATGCCGTTGCCCCGGGCACCGGTCCCGCGCTCCGCGGGGGCCTGGTGACGGATGCCGAGACCCCGCCCTCCACCGAGGACCGGGTCCCGGGGTCCACCTCGTCCCGCGCGACGGCGGCACCGTCGCGGTCGACGGAGACGGCATCCCCCGTGCTCGAGGTCGACGACCTGGTCAAGGAGTTCGTGCTCCCCGACGGTCGCGCGGTGCAGCGCGCGGTCGACGGCGTGAGCTTCCGCCTCGACCGGGGCCGCACACTGGCCCTCGTCGGCGAGTCGGGGTCGGGCAAGACGACGACCGCGCGGCTGGCGCTGCGCCTGACCGAGCCGACCGCCGGGCGCGTGCGCATCGACGGCGTCGACGTCACCGGTCTCACCGGCCGACCGCTGCGCGACCTCCGCCGTCGCGTCCAGCTCGTGCAGCAGAACCCGTACGCGGCGCTGAACCCGCGGTGGAGCATCGAGACGATCGTCACCGACCCGCTCCGGGCCTTCGGCGTCGGCTCCCGCGCCGAGCGACGGGCCCGTGCCGCCGAGCTGCTCGACCTCGTCGCGCTCCCGGCCGCGGCCCTGCGGCGGCGGCCCGCCGATCTGTCGGGCGGGCAGCGGCAGCGCGTCGCGATCGCCCGCGCCCTCGCGATCGACCCCGATCTGCTCGTGCTCGACGAGCCCGTCTCAGCGCTCGACGTGTCGATCCAGCACCAGATCCTCACCCTGCTCGCCGACATCCAGCGCGAGAGGGGCCTCAGCTACCTCTTCATCTCGCACGACCTCGCGGTGGTGCGGCAGATCGCCCACACCGTCGGCGTGATGCGCCGGGGCCGGCTCGTCGAGCTCGGCGACGCCGACCGCGTCTTCGACACCCCGTCGAGCGAGTACACCCGCGCGCTGCTGGATGCCATCCCCGGCCGTGCCCTCTCCTCACCCGAACCCGTCCTGACCCTGTCCCTGCAAGGAGCACCATGACCACCCGACGCAGCACTCTCGCGGCGGCCCTCGCCGTGACCGCCGCTCTCGCCCTGAGCGCGTGCGCGAACACCGCCGCCGCCCCCGGTGCCGACACGGCATCCGCCACCCCGGTCCAGGGCGGCGATCTCACCTTCGCGGTCGCGAACGACCCCATCTCGCTGAACCCCTCGAGCACCGGCTCGGGCAACGACACCCTGTACGTCACCCGGCAGCTCGTCGACTCGCTGCTGTACCAGAACCCCGAGACGGGCGCCCTCGATCCGTGGCTCGCGACCGCGCACACCTCGAACGCCGACGCGACGGAGTTCACCTTCTCGCTGCGCGACGACGTCACCTTCTCGGACGGCACGCCCTTCACGGCGGCCAACGTCAAGGCGACGTTCGACGACATCGTCGCCGCGGGCGCGCTGAGCCAGGCCGTCAGCAGCTTCGTCGGCTACGCCGGAACCGACGTGGTCGACGACCACACCGCGCTCGTGCGCTTCTCAAGCCCCAACGCGGCGTTCCCCAACTCCACCGCGTCGGTGGCCCTCGGCATCGTCGGCGACGCCACCCTCGCCGTCCCGTACGACCAGCGCGCCGACGGCAAGGCGGTCGTCGGGACCGGCCCCTTCACGCTGAAGACCTACACGAAGGACACCTCGACGGTGCTGACGGCGCGTGAGGACTACGCCTGGGCCCCCGCGGCCCTCGGCAACGACGGCCGCGCGCGGCTGGACTCCGTGACGTTCCAGATCGTCCCCGAGGCGAGCGTGCGCACCGGCAGCCTGACCTCCGACCAGGTCGACGTCGCCGGCAGCGTGCAGCCGAACGACGTCGCCTCCCTCGAACAGGCCGGCTACCCGCTGGTGTGGCGCGGCAACCCGGGCATCTCGTTCGGGCTGTCGTTCAACCTGTCGCACCCGATCGTCGCCGACCTCGCCGTGCGCCAGGCCATCGCCGCAGCCGTCGATGCCGAGACCGTGCGCGACACCGCGTTGAACGACTTCTTCGCCGTCGCCACGAGTGCGCTCGCCGCGACCACCCCGGGCTATGCCGACGAGAGCGCGTCGTTCGGGTACGACCCCGACCGCGCCGCCGAGCTGCTCGACGCCGCCGGCTGGACGTCCGGGGCCGACGGCATCCGCGAGAAGGACGGTCAGAAGCTGCAGCTGAAGCTCTGGTGGATCACCAACTTCGGCCCCAACCAGACCTCGCTCGAGCTCATCCAGCAGCAGCTCAAGGCCGTGGGCGTCGACATCCAGCTGCAGAGCGGACCGGTGCCGGACTTCCTCGAGGCGCAGAAGAACGGTGACTTCGACCTGGTGTGGGGAAACCTCTCCCGTGCCGACGGCGACGTGCTGCGCACCACCTTCTCGAAGGCCACGACGCGCTACCGCATCGACGACCCGACGCTGGAGGCCCTGCTGCAGAAGCAGTTGACGATCAGCGACCCCGCCGCCCGCGACGAGGTGCTCGCCGAGGCGCAGGCGCGCATCGCGAGCCAGGTGTACCAGATCCCGGTGCACGAGCTCACCTCGATCCTCGGCACCCGCGACGCGGTGCACGGTGTGAGCCTCGGCGCGGACTCGCGTCTGGACTCGCTCGTGGCCGCGTGGAAGACCGACTGACCGCGACACCGACCCACGAAGGAGCATTCCATGAGCACCCCGCACCCCTTGAACCTCGGCGTCGCCCTCGACGGTGCCGGGTGGCATCCCGCCGCCTGGCGCGAGCCGTCGTCACGCCCCGCCGACCTGTTCACCGCCGCGTACTGGATCGACCTCGTCCGCACCGCGGAGCGGGCCGGCCTCGACTACGTCTCGATCGAGGACTCGCTCGCCCTGCAGTCCGAACGATTCCTCACGGGTGACGAACGCACCGACGAGGTGCGCGGGCGCCTCGACGCGGTGCTGATCGCCTCGCGCGTGGCCCCCGCGGTCTCGCGCATCGGTCTCATCCCGGTCGCGACGGTGACACACACCGAGCCGTTCCACGTGTCGAAGGCGATCGCCACGCTCGACTACGTCAGCGAGGGGCGCGCGGGCGTGCAGGTGAAGGTCTCGGTGCGCGCCGACGAGGCCGCGCACGTGGGCCGTCGGCCGCACCCGGGCGACGTGGCTCTCGACGACCCCGCCTTCCGCGCGTTCGTCGACGAGGCCTTCGACGAAGCCGCCGACGTCGTCGAGGTCGTACGCCGGCTCTGGGACAGCTGGGAGGACGACGCCGAGATCCGCGACGCCGCCACCGACCGGTTCCTGGATGCCGACAAGGTGCACCGCATCGACTTCGAGGGCCGCTTCTTCTCGGTGCGGGGGCCGTCGATCACCCCGCGCCCGCCGCAGGGGCAGCCGGTCGTCGCCGCCCTCGCGCACGCCGAGGGACCGTACCGCCTCGCCGCGCGATCCGCCGACGTGGTGTTCGTCACGCCGGCCGATGCCGCACACTCCCGCTCGATCGTCGACGCGGTGCGGGATGCCGAGCGCGCCGTCGAGCGCCAGGGCGAACCGCTCCGCATCGTCGCCGACCTCCTCGTCTTCCTCGACGCCCCCGGCGGGGAGAGCGGAGCCGACCGCCTGGCGCGGCTCGACGCGCTCGGCCGGCCGCTCGTCTCGGATGCGCGGATCGTCGCCGGCTTGGCATCCACCGTCGCCGACGTCATCGACGACCTCGTCGCCGCCGGTTACGCCGGGGTGCGCCTGCGACCGGGCGTCGCGACCGACGACCTGCCCCGCATCGCCGACGACCTCGTGCCCGAGCTGCGCCACCGCGGTCTCGTGCAGTCCGCACCGCGCACCACCCTCCGCGGCCGCCTCGGCCTGCCCGAGGGTCTCCCCAGCCGCTACGCCACCCCGGCCGCCTGAGAGGACGAAACACCATGAGCACGCGCAAGCAGATCATCCTCGCCGCCTACGTGGGCGGCGTGAACGAACACACCGCCTGGGAGCACCCGGATGCCGGGAGCCAGATCGACTTCTCGACCTTCCGCCACGTGGCGCAGACCGCCGAACGCGGGCGCTTCGACTACTTCTTCCTCGCCGAGGGGCTGGCCCTCCGCGCCCGCGACGGCCGTATCTTCGACCACGACATCGCCGGTCGCCCCGACACCCTCCCGGTGCTCGCCGCGATCGCCGCGGTCACCGAGCACCTCGGGCTCGTCGGCACCCTGAACGCGACGTTCAACGAGCCGTACGAGCTGGCGCGGCAGATCGCGAGTCTCGACCACCTCTCGGGCGGTCGCGCGGGCTGGAACGTCGTGACCTCGTTCGACGCGTACACGGGTGCCAATTTCCGTCGGGGCGGCTTCCTTGCCCACGCCGACCGGTACGTGCGCGCCGAGGAGACCGTGGCCACCGTTCGTGAGCTCTGGGACTCGTGGGCCGACGACGCGATCGCCGCCGACAAGGAGTCCGGGGTCTTCCTGCGCGACGGCCGGGCGGGGGAGTTCTCGCACCACGGCAGCCAGTTCGACATCGAGGGCCGGTTCACCGTGCCGCGCAGCCCCCAGGGCCGCCCGGTGATCGTGCAGGCCGGGGTGTCTCCGCAGGGCCGCGACTTCGCGGCATCCACCGCCGACGCGATCTTCTCGCCGTACTCGAGACTCGCCGAGGGTAAGGCGTTCCGCGACGACATCCGCGAGCGCGCGGCGCGGTTCGGTCGCGACCCCGAGCACGTGAAGATCCTGCCGTCCGCGGGGTTCGTCCTGGGCGACAGCCGGGCGGATGCCGAGGAGAAGGCGCGGCACATCCTCGAGCAACAGCTCAGCGACCGCACGATCCAGGTGACGTTCGAGCAGGTGTGGAACCGCGACCTGTCGGCGTACGACCTCGACGGTCCCGTGCCGGACATCGATCCCGACCCCGAGGCGCCGGCCTTCATCCAGGGTCGCGCGTTCATCTTCCAGGACCGTTTCCAGACCGTGCGCACGTGGCGTGAGCTCGCCGAGCAGAAGGGCCTCACGCTCCGCGGCCTCGCGCACGAGGTCGCCCGCGCACCCGGCTACATCGGCACGCCCGAGCAGGTCGCCGACCAGCTCGACACGTTCGTGCAGGAGGGTGGCGCCGACGGCGTGGTGCTCGGCTCGCACGTCGTGCCGTCGGGGCTGGACGAGTTCGTCGACCGCGTCGTCCCGCTGCTGCAGGAACGCGGGTCGCTGCGCACCGAGTACGAGGGCACCACGCTGCGCGAGAACCTCGGACTCCCTCTGCCCGAGGCCGCCCTGGCCGCGGCCCTCTGAGCGACGGGACGATCATGAGCATCACGACGCAGGCCCCGCTGGACCGCGCGCAGTTCGCCCGCGACTGGGAGGACTGGCACCGCACGCACGAAGAGCGCCGTGCCGATCCGCACGGCTTCCTCGCGGTTGCCGCTTTGTACTGGATCGACGAGGAGGCGCAGCCGTACCCGGGCATCCCCGGGCGGTGGCACACCTCCGACGAGGGCCCCGTGGTGGTGCTGGCCGCGGGCGAGTCCCTGCGGATCGGGGATGCCACGGTGACCGGCCGCCACGCGTTCGGGCCGATCGCCGAGCGTGAGGGCGTGACCGTCGGGTTCGACGGGGGTGTGATCGAGGTGGCGCGGCGCGGGGGACGCGACATCCTCCGCCCTCGTCGGCCCGACTTCCCCTTCCTCGGCTCCTACGCCGGCACGCCGACGTATGTGCCGAACCCGCGGTGGCGGGTCGAGGCGCGGTTCGTCCGCTACGCCACTCCGCGGCCGCACGAGGTGGGTGCAGCGGTCGACGGACTCTCGCACGTGTACGAGTCCCCCGGGTACCTCGAGTTCGAGCTGCGGGGCGAGACGTTCCGCCTCGTCGCCTTCCCCGGCCACGCCCCCGGCACGTTGAACGTGCTCTTCACGGATGCCACCAGCGGGCTCACCACCTACGCCGCGAACCGCTCGCTCTCGGTTGGTGAGCCGGATGCCGAGGGCCGGACGGTCGTGGACTTCAACCGTGCCGTCAACCTCCCCTGCGCGTACACCGACTTCGCCACGTGCCCGCTGCCGCCGGCCGAGAACCGTCTGCCGGTCGGCATCGAGGCGGGGGAGAAGACGCCCCTCGCTCGGGCGCACGGCATCGCCACGGCCCAGGGCATCGAGCCGGCGGGAGCCGCGTCGTGAAGTTCCAGCTGCTCGACATCATCCCGTTCTACGCCAACCCCCTCACCGGGGAGCAGGTCAGCCCCGCCGACCGGTTCGCGCAGACGGTCGAGGCGGCGGTGCGCGCCGAGGAGCTCGGGTTCGACGCCGTGGCCGTGGGGGAGCGCCACGCGGGTCGGTTCCTGTCGTCGTCGCCCACCGTCGTGCTCGGTGCGATCGCCGCGCGGACCTCACGGGTGCGGCTGAACTCCGGGGTCACGGTGCTCTCGGTGCTCGACCCCGTGCGGGTCGCCGAGGACTACGCCACGATCGATCAGCTCTCGCGCGGCCGCGTCGAGCTCACGATCGGCAAGGGCAACGAGGTCGCCCAGTTCCCCCTGTTCGGCCTCGAGATCGACGATCAGTGGGAGCTG
This sequence comes from Microbacterium sp. SORGH_AS_0454, assembly GCF_031453395.1. Taxonomy (NCBI): domain Bacteria; kingdom Bacillati; phylum Actinomycetota; class Actinomycetes; order Micrococcales; family Microbacteriaceae; genus Microbacterium; species Microbacterium sp. SORGH_AS_0454. The sequence goes on from NZ_JAVIYS010000001.1 coordinate 1,596,788, forward strand.
CTCGCCGAGAAGTACGAGCTCCTGCGAGCCCTGTGGCGCACCGAGGAACTCGACTGGCCGGGCAGCGAGTTCACGCGGCCGCTCCACGCGACGACCACCCTGCCCCGCCCCTTCGACGGCCCGCCGCGGGTGTGGCACGGCTCGGCCACGACCCTGTTCTCGGCGGCGCTCGCCGCGCGGCACGGCGACCCGCTCTTCAGCGCCAATGCGATCCAACCGCTGCAGAACTACGGCGTGCTCGTCGACCACTACCGCGACGAGTACGCCCGCCACGGCCACGATCCGCGGAACGCCTATGTCGGAGCCGGAGCCGGGGCGCTGTTCCTCGCTGACACCAGCCAGCAGGCGATCGAGCAGTACGGCCCGGTGTACGAGGCGATCGTCGCCGCGACCAAAGTCCCCGGCAACAACACGCCGTTCCGCGACATCCACCACGCCGTCGCGGAGGGACCCGCGCTCGTCGGGACGCCGCAGCAGGTGATCGACAAGATCGCGACCTTCCACGGTCGGCTCGGGCACGACCTGCAGTCGATCAGCCTGCCGACGACGGTGCCCTTCGAGACGCAGCTCGAGATCCTCGAGCGCTTCGCGACCGAGGTCATCCCGGTGCTCCGCCGCGAGCTGCCGACGACGCTGTGGACGGATGCCGACCCGGCCGGTTCGTGGTCGGCGGGGTCGCAAGGCGCCCCCGCACGCGAGACGGCCACCCTGGTCGGCGCCGTGTCGTGACGACCGCCCCGGCGGTGACCGCGAGGGATGAGTCCGCCCGGGCGGCGCTGACGTGCTGCCTTCTCGCGGGCTTCGCGACGCTGCTCGATGCGACGGTGATCGCCTACACGGCGCCCACCGTCGCCTCCTCCCTGGATGCCGCCACCTCGGGCGTGCAGTGGTTCCTCGCGGCATACTCGCTGACGTTCGGCCTCGGGTTGGTGCCGGCGGGCCGGCTCGGTGACGCGTTCGGTCGACGCGAGCTGTTCGTAGCCGGAATGCTCGCGTTCGTGGTGGGGGCCGTGGCATCCGCCCTGGCCCCCTCGGTCTGGCTGCTCGTCGCGGGGCGTCTCGCACAAGGCCTGGGCGCGGGGTTCATCAGCGCGCAGGTGCTCGGCATCATCCAGGACACCTCGCACGGGACCGCACGCGTGCGCGCCCTCGGCGCGTACAGCGCGGTCGGTGCGTTCGCGGCGATCGTCGGGCCGCTGTCGGCCGGGGCACTGCTGTGGCTGCTGCCGGCCGAGCTGGGCTGGCGGCTCGTGCTCCTTCTTCCCGTGCCGTTCGCCGCGATCGCCGCCTGGCGCGGCTGGCGTTCGCTTCCTCGTGCTCGCCCGGCGCGACTGACGGCGGGCCTCGACGTGCCGGGGATCGTCCTCCTCGGGGCGATCGTCGTGCTCGTCACGCTGCCGGTGATCGATCCCGGGATGCCGGCATCGTCCACGATCGGCGTCTCGGTCGTGGTGCTGCTGTCGGTAGCGGCCCTGGTCCTGTGGGAGCGCGCGTATGCGCGGCGCGGGCGGCTGCCGCTGTTCGCCCCCGCGCTGCTGCGTTCGGGTGGTTTCGTGGCCGGGAACGTCGTCGCCCTGCTGTGGTTCGGCAGTCTTCTCGCTTTGTCCACCGTGGTCGCCGTCTACTTCCTGCAGGTGCACAGCCTCCCGGCGCTCGTGATCGCGGCCGGGCTCATCCCCGGCTCCCTCGCTCGCCTGCTCACGTCGCGCGCGAGCGCGGCGATCTACGCGCGACTCGGGTCGGCGGCCGTCAACGGTGGTCTCGCCGTCGAGCTGGTCTGCCTCGTGCTGCTCGTCGGCGCGACCCTCGTGTGGGACTCGTGGTCCCTGTTCGCGGCGGTGATCGTCCTCCAAACGGCGATGGGGCTGGCGGGCGGCCTGATCGAACCCGCGCTCCGTGCCATCACCCTCGGGTTCGCGCCGTCCACGCTGCACGGGGTCGCGGCATCCTTCCTCCAGCTCACGCAGCGGCTGTCGGCCACGTTCTTCGTCGCGCTCGCGACGGGGGTGCTGCTGGGTGTGGCTGCGGCTCCATCCACGTCGTCTCTCCGGGTCGCCGTGGGGATATCCGCGGGAGCGGTGCTCGTCGCTCTCGTGGTAGCTCTGAGTCCGGCCCTTCATCGATCCTCCGGCGAGGCGCGTCGCGCCCGGCCGCGTCGTGGTGAACCCCGCGTCAGTCCGCGCGTCGGTAGCCGTACAGGTCGGTGATGAGGCCGTTGATCCAGAGCGTCCCCCCGTCGGGCGTACGGACCAAGAGGGTGCGGTTATAGGCCTCGTCGACGACGGAGGTCTCATGGCCGGCTTCGGCTAGCTGCGCAGCGAGGGTATCCAGGTCGCCCGCGTACTCGAACGAGAGCGTCACGCCCGCGTCCGCCCCGGCGTGGAACGCGGCGAGCCCTCCGGCGTCGGCCTGGAAGTCGACCCAGGTTCCGGAATCGGAGCGGAGCCGTTCCTTCAGGCCGAGTGCGGTGAGGACGCCGGTCGCTTCATCGACGTCGCTCTGCGACCAGATCGGTAGGACGCGCAGATCCCCGTGCGCGCGCTGCATCCCGCGGGAGGCGCTGATGGTGACACCGGTGCTCGCTCGCGCGGTGACGACGGCCCCGACACCCGCGAGCTCGTCGCGTGAGACTGTGGCGCCCGTCGCCCGCAGCGTGCGCTCGACGGCATCGAGATCCTCGACGAGGACGTGGAGGTCGGTTCTGCCCGCGTGCGTCGACGCGCCGTCGACACGGTGGATGGCCAGGATGCCGCCACCGGCGAACTCGGCCCACTCCGGCGTGGGAGTGGAGGCGGGGACGAGTCCGAGATCAACAGCGAGTCGCTGCCACTCGAGGGTGCGGTGTGTGTAGTGGATCGCCTGGACTGTCGTCATCGCTCGCCCTCCGTGCGGCGCAGGTACTCGGTCATGGCCTTCTCGACCAGGGCGGACAGCGAGGTGCCCTCATCGATCGCCCGGTGCTTTATGCGACGCACCAGCTCCGCCGGGAGGTACACGTTGAACTGAGCCTTCGGGGAGCCGCCGCTTTCTTGCATGCTAGCAAATTAGCAATCTCACACCGGAGCGGCAAGTGTTACCGGGAGTTTCCGCGGCCCGGGGCGAGGCGGGACACTGGGCGATACTGACGGCATGACGACGGGGCATCCGACCTGGACCATCGAGCGCGTCGACTGGCGCGACGAGCGCGCCGTCGCGCTGCGCGCGGCCATGGACGACGAGATCGGCCCCCGCTACGCCGAGGTGTTCGCGGCCTTCGACGAAGAGACGCAGGCCGTTCTGGCCGAGGACTTCGCCGTCGATCCGGCGACGATCGTCGACGTCATCCTCGTTGTGGATGCCGTGGGCGAGCCGGTCGGCCACGCGGCGCTTCGTGCCCTCGGCGAGGAACTGGAGGTCAAGCGGGTCTTCGTCGATCGACGCGCCCGCGGACAGGGCGCGAGCCGCGCGCTCATGGCGGAGCTCGAACGTCTCGCCCTCGCGCGCGGCGCGTCGCGGCTCATCCTGCAGACCGGCGACCGCCAGCCCGAGGCCATCGCCCTGTACGAGCGGATCGGCTACCGCGTCATCGACGTGTTCCCGCCGTACGTGCGCTTCCCCGCGTCGCGGTGCTTCGCGAAGCCGCTGCCCGGGGTCTCCGTCTAAGCAGCAGCGGCATCCGCCCTGTCAACGCCCGTGCGCGGTCCCGAGCCGCCGACGTACGGTCACGCCATGGCAGTCACCCGGCTCTGGCTCGTCCGTCACGGTGAAAGCGAGGGGAACGTCGCCGCCTCGCGAGCGGAGCGCGAGGGTTCCCCGACGATCGACCTCGATACGCGCGACGCCGACGTCCCCCTGTCGCCGACGGGGGAGGAGCAGGCCCGCGCGCTCCGCTCCTGGTGGGAGCAGGAGGGATCGTCGATCGACGAGTACTGGGTCTCGCCCTACCTGCGCGCGCGGCAGACGCTCGCCCTCGCGGTCGACGAGGCGGCACTCACCGGCCGGACACGCGTCGACGAGAGGCTCCGCGACCGCGAGCTCGGCATCCTGGATCTCTTGACGGCGCGCGGCGTGCGCGAGTTCCATCCCGAGGAGGCCGCGCGGCGGCGCCACCTCGGTAAGTTCTACCACCGGCCGCCCGGCGGGGAATCGTGGGCCGACGTCGCCCTGCGCCTGCGGTCGTTCCTCGGCGAGAATCTGGATCGGCCGGCCGACACGGTGCTGCTCGTCGCGCACGACGCCGTGGTCATGCTGATCCTCGCCATCCTGCTCCCCCTCGACGAGGCCGAGCTGCTCGCCTTCGCGGCCGAGAACACCGTGCGCAACGCCTCGGTGACCGAGCTCGTGCGCGGTGACACCGGGTGGGAGCTGACGACGTTCTCGTCGGTCGAGCACCTGGCCGTCGAGGGCGCCGACATCACCGTCCACTCGGGAGAAGACGATGTCGCCCCGCGTTGAGGACGTCACGCTGTCGCTGCTGCGCGAGTGGGGACTGCCCGACCCGGGCGGCTCGAAGAAGTCGCGCGGACAGGTGATCGTCGTGGGCGGTTCCCCCCGCTCCCCGGGTGGGGTCCTGTTGTCCGCCGAGGCTGCCCTGCGGGTGGGAGCAGGTCGGGTCGGTTTCGCGGTGCCCGCCGCGATCGCCCCGCCGCTGGGACCGGCGATGCCCGAGGCCGGCGTCTACGTCCTCCCGGCGGGATCGCAGCCCCTCGACGACGACCTGCTCTCTGCCGTCGCGTCGGCTGACGCGGTGCTGCTCGGACCCGGCTTCGACGATCCGGATGCCACGCGCGCGGCGCTGCTCGCCGTCGCCGACGCGGAGGTCGACAGGCTGGTCCTGGATGCCTTCGCGCTCGGCATCCTTCCCGATGTCGACCGCGGCCTGCTCCCCGACGACCTGCTCATCAACGCCAATGAGGAGGAGGCGGCCCTGCTGCTCGGCCGCGACCTCGGGGAGGACCGCGTCGCCGACGTGCGCGAAATCGCGCAGCGGTTCTCGGCGGTGGTGCACTGCTTCGGCGCGGTCGCCGCCCCCGACGGACGCGCGTGGCGGGCCGAGCCCGGGGGCTCGGGGCTGGGGACCGCGGGCAGCGGCGACGTCCTGTCGGGCGCTATCACGGGCTTCGCCGCGCTCGGCCTCGAGGCGGAGCGCGCGGCGGTCTGGGGCGGATGGACGCATGCGCGGGCGGGCGACAGGCTCACCGAACGCCTCGGGATCGGCTTCCTCGCGCGCGACCTCCTCCCCGAGCTCACGGCCGTCGTCCACGACAGCTGAGCGTGTCAACGGTCTTCGGCGAGCGGGTCAGGACGACATACCGTGCGCCGAATGACGACTGACACCCCCGCGCCCTCGACCCTCCGGCGCGGCATCGGCGGACCCCTCCTGTTCGCCTTCATCCTCGGCGACGTCCTCGGTGCGGGCATCTACGCGCTCATGGGCGTACTGGCGGAGCGGGTCGGCGGAATGCTCTGGGCGCCCCTGCTCGCCGCGCTGGTGCTCGCGCTGCTCACGGCCGGCTCGTACGCCGAACTGGTGACGAAGTATCCGCGCGCCGGCGGCGCCGCCGTCTTCGCCGAACGCGCCTTCACGAACAAGCTCGTGTCCTTCCTCGTCGGCTTCAGCATGCTGGCCGCGGGCGTCACGAGCGCCGCGGGACTGTCGATCGCTTTCGCCGGGGAGTACCTCTCGACCTTCGTCGATCTGCCCGTCATCCCGGTGGCCATCGTTTTCCTCGGCGTCGTCGCAGCGCTGAACGCCCGCGGCATCCGGGAGTCCCTGGGGGCGAACGTCGTCATGACGGCGATCGAGGTGAGCGGTCTCGTCATCGTCGTGGTGGTCGTCGGTGTGCTCCTGGCGGAGGGCGGGGGCGACGTCTCGCGCGTCACCCAGGTTCCGGAGGGCACCGGCGTCGCGACCGCCGTCCTCGCCGGAGCGATCATCGCGTACTACTCCTTCGTCGGCTTCGAGACGTCGGCGAACATGATCGAGGAGGTGAAGGACCCGTCGAGGATGTACCCGCGGGCGCTGTTCGCCGCCCTCGCCGTGGCGGGGCTCGTGTACGTGCTCGTCGGTCTCGCGAGCAGCATCGCGCTTCCGCCCGATGAGCTGTCGGCGTCGAGCGGGCCGTTGCTCTCGGTGGTCGAGGCGAGCGGGGTCGCGATCCCCTCGTGGCTGTTCAGCCTCATCGCGCTCATCGCCGTCGCCAACGGCGCCCTGCTGACGATGATCATGGCGAGCCGCCTCACGTACGGGATGGCCGAGCAGGGGCTTCTGCCCCGCGCCCTCGCCCGTGTGTTGCCGCGGCGGCGCACGCCCTGGGTCGCGATCCTGGCCACCTCGCTGGTGGCGATGCTGCTGACCCTCGTCGGTGACCTCAGCCTGCTGGCCGAGACGGTGGTGCTCCTGCTGCTGTTCGTCTTCCTCAGCGCGAACGTCTCGGTCCTCGTCCTTCGCCGCGACCGCGTCGATCACCCGCACTTCCGAGTGTGGACGTTCGTCCCCGTGCTCGGGATCGCGTCGTGCGTGCTGCTGCTGAGCCAGCAGAGTCTGACGGTGTGGATCTTCGGGGTCATCCTCCTCGCCGTCGGGGTCGTGCTGTTCTTCCTGGCGCGATGGGGACGGGCGCGCGCGGAGCGCGCCCCCGCCGGATGATCAGACGCTTCCGGATTGCGTTTCCGGTGCAGGCCCGTCGTGATTGCCGACGGGAAGGGCCGTTCTCTCGTGGCGCTGGTTGTATGGAAAGGGTGACTCAGCAGTTCTCCGCCACGCGCTCCCGGCGGTTCGATCGGGAGGCCGGGGTCCTGTCGGTCGTCGGCGGGGCGGGGGAGCCCTTCGCCAAGCAAGCGGTCGTCGCGATCCTCATCGTGGGAGCCGCGATCGCCAGTGCCGCATCGCCGTGGTTGGTGGTCTCCGACGCCGTCCGCATGTGGGAGGGCGCGGGGACCGCCCTGGTCCTGCTGGCGCTCGCGGCTGTGATGGGGCGGTCGGCGCGCCTGCGCCGAGCCGAGATCGTCCTGCCGCTCGGGGACTTCTTGGCCATCGGGCTGCTGCGCTACGGGACCGGCGATACCCAGTCGGTGTTCCTCGCCATCATCGTGCTCCCGGTCATCTGGATCGCGGCGGGACCGGGGCGGTGGCGGATCCTCGTCCCGCTCCTCGGCGTGTGTGGGACCCTCCTCCTCCCGCTCGTGCTGTCGCCCGATCGCGGCCTGAGCGCGAGCGAGTCCGTGCGCCTCGTCATCGCCGTGCTCGTCTACGCGGCGGTCGGCGTCGTCGTGAACGAACTGTCACGCCGTTCGCTGCAGAAGCTCTCGACCGCGCAGTATCGGCGGCGGATCGCGGAAGCGGAGCTGTCGGCGGCGGCGACCGTGCAGCGTTCCCTGCAGCCGGCCGACGGATCCGAGCTGCCGGGGGTGTTCCGCGTCGCCGGGGCATGCGTGCCCGCACGGTCGGTGGGCGGCGACTTCTTCGACTGGTACGTCACGCCGGACGGCGGCGCCGCGATCACCCTGGGCGACGTCATGGGCAAGGGAGTCGGTGCGGGGATGATCGCCGCTGCGGTGCGCACGGTGATCCGCAGCAGCCTCGACGACGCCGACCCCGCGGTGGCCCTCCGCCGCACGGCGACGGGGTTGAGTGCCGAGTCGGCCGACGTGCAGTTCACCACGTGCTTCCACGCCCGCATCACCCCGGACGGCGCCTTGCGCTGGGCCGACGCGGGGCACAGTCTGACAGTTCTGCGCCGCGCGGCCGGCGGCGCCGAGTTCCTCCGGTCCGGTCACCTGCCGATCGGGATCGGCGTGAACTGGACGAGCGTCGAGACGCCGCTCGCGCCCGGCGACACCATCGTCAGCGTGAGTGACGGCGTGCTCGACCTCTTCGGGGGATCGTTCGAGTCGATCGACCGATACGCCGACTTCCTCGCGGAGCGCGACGACATCGACACCCTCGTCGACGATCTGGTCGCCCGCGCCGCATCGGGCGAGCAGGAGGACGATGTGACGGTGCTCGCCGTCACCTGGCAGCCGCGCTGACCCCATCCCGGTGGTCGGCGGGCCCGCGGGCTCTCCCCGGCGCGCCGGTGCCGCGTGCGTGAGCGGACGCGGATGCCGCGTTCAGGCCGCCGTGCTGCTCATACGCCGCGTGAGGAACGCGCGCACCTCACCCGCCACCTGCGAAGCGGCGGTGTCTTGCACGAGGTGCCGGTGACCGGGGACGACGGCGAGGGAGCCGTCGGCGGCTCTCCCGCTCAGCTGCTGCGCCCACCCCTGCCGCGCGATCGGGTCCTCGCCACCCCGGATGACGAGCAGCGGCGCCGCGAGGAGGGCGACACGGTCCTCGATGGGATACGTCAGCATGGGGCGGGTCTGCCGCGCGTACCAGACGGGCCCGCACCGCGCGTAGTCGGTGAGCACGATGGCGTTGGATCGGGGTGGTTCGAGGGCCGAGTCGCGAGCCAGCAGGAGCGCCTGGACGATCCCGTTGCGCCGTCGGCCGTCGGTGACCGGTCCGATCGTCACGACGGCCTCCGCGAGATCGGGCCGCTGCACACCGAGCTCCACGACCCACTGCGCGCCCATCGAGTGTCCGATCAGCACCGCGCGTCGCACACCGAGCTCGTCGAGCACGCTCCCGAGGGCCCTCGCCATCTCGTTCACTCCGACGGACCGGCGCGGTTTCGGCAGGCCGCCGAAGCCGGGCAGGTCGACCGAATGCACCTCGGCATCCCGTGCCAGCTCGGCGTGCAGCCGGGTGAGGTAGCGGTGCGACATGCCGATGCCGTGCACCAGCACACAGACGCGGGCTCCGGGCCGGCGGGTCGAGAAGGAGCGGAAAGCGAGGTCCCGCACGGTGTGGTCGCGGGCCGGGTGTGAGGTCACGAGTGACAACGTAGGCGCCTCTCCTCCCGTTCGGATGAGGGTTGCGGCCCGCGCGTTCCGGATCTGCCGGTCGTTCTCTTCGCGGCGGCTCCCCAGCCGCCGGGTGCACGATGGCCCTATCGCCGCCCTCACGCCCCTGTCCGCCGAGTAACGGAGTCCGAGGATGAAACGACGCTCCACCGCCGCCCTGCCCCTCATCGTCGCCGCCGTGGTCGCCCTCGCGGGGTGCGGGTCTCCCGGCGTGGCCCTCGAGCGGTACTCGGGCGTCCCGTCGTGGTTCAAGCCGACGTCGCCGTTGGATGAGGGTCCCGCCGCGATGCTCGATGGCGACGGCAACCTCACCCTCGTCACGTACGGAAGCTCGAGCTGTCCGGCCACCGTCACCGGCATCGAGGCGCAGGATGCCGATACCGTCGCGCTCTCGCTCGATGCGGGCTCAGCGGGGGTCTGCACGGCGGACATGGCGCCGACGACCCACGTCATCCGCGTGCCCGACGCGGCATCGGCGCGGCCGCTGACCGTTCACGTCACCTACACGGGTACGCCCTGGGAGTACACGATCAGCACCGAGTGAGCGTCGAGGCCTCGGTGTCCTCCCCACGCGCCTCAGCGGCGCCGGGTCAGAGGTCGTACCCGAACGCCCGCAGATCCAGGAACCGCCCGGGCTCGACCTCGACCGGCTGCTCGCGCTCCGTGAGGCGCCGGAACCCGAGCTTGAGATACAGCGCGTGAGCGCCGAGCATCTCCGGGCCGCTGTTCATCACGACGCGCTCCACGCCGCGCTCGCGGGCCAGGTCGAGCACGTGACGGGTCAGGGCCTCGCCGACTCCGCGCCCGCGTGCCACGGGCGCCACGGCCAGCTGCCGGAAGTCCAGCTCCCCTTCCCGGGCCAGGGGCGACAGGCGCTCGCCGGGCCGGGGGACCCAGACCGTGCCGACGATCTCGTCGCCGTCGAGGGCCACCCATACCTCGCCCTGCGCGACCCGGCCCGCGACGTCGGCCAGCGACGCGAAGTAGCTCTCGGTCAGCCCCTCGTAGCTGTGGCGGTAGGCCTCGGCCGTGATCCTGCCCGCCTCGGCGTGCTCATGCGGCTCGACGAGACGGATCGTCAGGCCCCCAGACCGTGGGTCGTGCGGGGCGGGGAGCGAGGTGGTCATGGCATCCATTCGATCAGAAACAGCGCGCGGCCCGGCCCCGTGAAGGACCGGGCCGCGCGGGCGGTCAGGACTTCGGCAGTCCCGGCGGGTTGATCTGCGAGGTCTCGATCCCCTCGGATTCGAGGTTCCAGACCTTCAGCACCTCGGCGTACGTGCCGTTCTCGATCAGCGCGTTCAGCGCGATCTGCACGGGCTCGATGAGGCCGTTGCCCTTCTTCGTGCCGGCCGCGATGTCGGCCTGCAGCGGCCAGCCGCCCGGGATGATGCCGACGAGCTTCGTCTCGCCGGTCTCCTTCGCCGCCCACGCGGAGGTCGCGTTGGGGCCGAAGGTGGCGTCGGCGCGGCCTGACTGCAGCGCGAGGGTCGCGGCGGCGTTGTCGTCGTAGTACTGCAGCTCGGCGGGGGCCTTGCCCGCGGCAGTGAGCTCGTCGTTCCAGCTCAGCAGCACCTTCTCCTGGTTCGTGCCCGAGCCGACGATGACCTTGAGACCCGAGATGTCGTCGGCCGTCTCGATGCTCGAGATCGGGCTGTCGGCGCGGACGGAGAAGCCCAGCAGGTCCTGCCGGTAGCTCGCGAAGTCATACAGCTCCTTGCGCTCTTCGGTGACGGTGACGTTGGAGGTGATGAGGTCGTACTTTCCCGACTGGATGCCGAGGGGCCAGTCCGCCCACGCCACCACGACCGGGTTGTACTCCAGGCCCAGGCTCTCGGCGATGAGCGAGCCGATGTTCGGCTCGGTGCCGGCGGGCAGCGTCTCACCGTCGGGGACGTAGCTCAGCGGCGGCACGAACGCACCGACCGCCACCGTGAGCTTGCCCGGTTCGATGGGCTGGAAGCCGCTCGCCTTCAGTGCCGCGACGGCGTCGGGAACGGCGTCGGTGTGCACCCACTCGATCTCGCCGGTGGAGGCGGATGCCGAGGGCTCGGGCGCGGCGACCGCTTCGGCCGGACGGCTGAGGCCGATCGCGGTGCCGACGCCGACGACGGCGACGACCGCCGCGGCGATCACGCCGATCGCGATGCCCTGTTTCTTGCTGAGTGCCATGGTGTGTCTCCTGTGGTGGTGCGGAAGGGATGCCGCGGCGGTGAGGTCGCGCCGCGGCTTTCGGGTACGGGTGGGAACGGGCCCGCGAGTGTGGCGGGTCGCGGGAGGGGCGGGGTCAGCCGAGGACCTTGGCGAGGAACTCCCGCGTGCGCGGATGCCGCGGGCGGCTCAGGACCTCATCGGGAGTCCCCTGCTCGACGACCAGGCCCTGGTCGAGGAAGACCACCCGGTCGGCGACCTCGCGGGCGAAGCCGATCTCGTGCGTGACGATGATGAGCGTCGTGCCGAGGTTCGCGAGATCCCGGATGACGTCGAGCACCTCGCCCACGAGCTCGGGGTCGAGCGCGCTTGTCGGCTCGTCGAAGAGCAGCACCTGGGGCTTCAGCGCGAGCGCGCGGGCGATCGCGACCCGCTGCTGCTGGCCGCCCGAGAGCTGGCGGGGGTAGGCGTCGGCCTTGTCCGCGAGTCCGACCCGGTCGAGCAGGCCGAGTGCGAGCTCGCGGGCGTCCTCCCTGCCGAGGCGCTTGAGCGCGAGCGGCGCCTCGGTGATGTTCTCCAGCGCCGTGAGATGCGGGAACAGGTTGAACTGCTGGAACACGATGCCCACGCGCGTCCGCCGCTGCAGGATCTCGCGCTCGCGCAGCTCGTGAAGCTTGCCGTGGCGCAGCTCGTAGCCGATGAACTCGCCGTCGACCGTGACCGATCCGGCATCCACGCGCTCGAGGTGGTTGATGGTGCGCAGCAGCGTCGACTTGCCCGACCCGCTGGGTCCGAGCAGGGCCACGACCTCGCCGGGCTGCACGGTCAGGTCGATGCCCTTCAGCACCTCCACGCCGTGGAAGGCCTTGTGGACGTTGTGTACTTCGACGAGTCCGCGGGATTCGGTGACCGTGCTCATGCCCCGGGCCCCTTCTCGACGGCCGGGGCCCCGGCATCTGTCGCCTCCGCGCCGAGCGATCCGGCGCGTGCCGGGCCCCTGGCATCCGTCCCTCCCGGGGGTGCGTCGCCCAGCCGCGCCCACTGCGCGCTCACCCATCGCCGCGCGCGCTGCGCCGGCGTCGGGGGCAGGGCCCGCGCCGAGCCGCGGGCGTAATACCGCTCGATGTAGTACTGCGCGACGCTGAGGATCGTCGTGATGAGGGTGTACCAGACGACCGCGACGAGCAGCAGTGGGATGACGCGGCTGTTGCGGTTGTAGATGACTTGAACGGCGTAGAACAGCTCTGGGATCGCAATGACGAAGACCACGGACGCTCCCTTGACCAGACCGATGACCTCGTTGGTGGCGTTCGGGACGATCGAGCGCATGGCCTGCGGCAGGATGATGCGGAACAGGCGACGGGATGCCGGGATGCCGAGGGCGGCCGCCGCCTCATGCTGGCCGGGGTCGACCGAGACGAGCCCTCCGCGGATGATCTCTGCCGAGTACGCCGCCTGGTGCAGGCCCAGGCCGAGGATCGCCGCGGCGAACGCGCTGACCAGCTGCACGGTGGGGAACTCCACGATCCAGAAGTCGGTCGTGAACGGCGTGCCCAGTCCCAGCGTCGGGTAGAGGTAGCCGAGGTTGTACCAGACGATGATCTGCACGACGAGCGGCACCGAGCGGAAGAACCAGATGTAGCCCCACGCCGCCGAGCTCACCAGCGGCGACGGCGACAGGCGGCCGAGGGCGAGCAGCGTGCCGAGAGCGAAGCCGACGACGGCCGAGATGGCGGTGAGGCCGAGGGTGTAGCCGATGCCGATGAGCACCGGCTCGGAGAAGAAGTACTGCGCGAACGTGCCCCACATGTACCGGTCGTTGGTGACGAGGCTCCACGCGAACTGCGCGACGACGAACAGCAGCAGCGCGCTGAGGATCCATCGCCACCAGTGGCGGGTGGGGACGACGGTGACGGTGCCCAGGTCGACCCTGCCGTCGGGCGGTGTCGTCGTCGGGCGGGCGGTGGGTGCCGGCGCGGTGGTGGTCATGGCGTGCTCCTCGGATTCCCCGCCGGAGCGGGGGCCCCGGGGGTGACCGACACGCTAGATCGCCCTCGGGAGGTCCTGCGAGGCGTCGTTTCACACGTCGAAACGACAGGTCACCGGCCGAAACACGACGCCACGCGGGGCCATACGAGAAAGGCCCGCGCGTCGGTGGGTTACGGCTGAGGGGTGCGACTCGGCGCGTAGCCGAAGTGCTGTCGGTAGGCGAGCGCGTGCCAAACTCCGGAGAAAGTCGAGTACGCCCGACCCTGGGGCCGAAACAACGCGCCAGCCGCGTGCGCCACCGGCGATTTGTCAGGAGTTCGGCCCGCGCGCTGTCGGGCCCGTCGTGGGAGTGCCGCCTCGCCCTCAGGCGTCGCGGAGGATCCGCGCCGTCACACGCGTCCCGAAATACACCGCGTCCACGGGGACGCGCTCGTCGGCGGCATGGAACTGCCCGTACACGTCGAAGTCGGCGGGCACCCGCAGCGGGACGAACCCGTACCCACGGATGCCTAGTCGGGCCAGGTGCTTGTTGTCGGTACTTGCCGGCAGAAGATAGGGCACGACCGTTCCGCCCGCGTCCTCCGCCGTCACGGCATCCTGAAGCACGTCGAGCAGCGGCGCGTCGACGGGCGACTCGATGGCCGGGATGTCTCGCGCCCACGCGACCTCGATGTCGTCGCCGACGACATCCGCGAGCTGCGCTCTGACCGCTTCGGCCTGCCCGGGGACCACGCGGACGTCGAGCGTCGCGCTCGCCGCGGCCGGGATGACGTTGATCTTGCCCCCGGCGGCGAGCACGGTGGGCGACGCTGTGTTGCGCGTGCCCGCGTCGATGACGGATGCCGCGAACCCGAGGCGCGAGAGATCGTCGGTGTCGAGCGGCTTACCGCTCGCCTGCCCGTACACCTCGAGGAAGCGTTCGAGCGTGGCCGTGCGCACGGCGGGGAAGCGGTGCACACCGACCGCCGCGACGGCCTGGGCGAGACGGACTACGGCGTTGTCGCTCGTCGGCCTCGATCCGTGGGCGGCGGATCCGCGGGCGGTGAGTGTCGCGACGGTCACGCCCTTCTCTGCCGTCGCCACGAGGTAGGCGCGGCGATCGCCGGGGAGGGGCAGCGAGAAGCCGCCGACTTCGCTGAGCGCTTCGGTGGCGCCGGCGAACACCTCGGGTCGATTCTGCACGATCCACCGGGCGCCCCACACGCCGCCGGCCTCCTCGTCGGCGAAGAACGCGAAGATGAGGTCGCGTCGCGGCACGATGCCGTCGCGACGGAAGGCCCGGGCGATCGCGAGCAGCATCCCCGCGAAGTCCTTCATGTCGACCGCGCCGCGGCCGTACAGGATGCCGTCGTGGATCTCGGCCCCGAACGGCGGATGCGTCCAGTTCTCCACGTCGACCGGCACGACGTCGAGGTGGGCATGCGCGACGAGGGCGCCGGCATCCGGATCCGAACCCGGCAACCGGGCGAGGACACTCGCCCGACCCGGCCGGGGTTCGACGAGGACCGTCTCGTAGCCGACCTCGTCGAGATGCTTCTTCACGTAGAGCGCGGCGCGCGTCTCGCCGTCGCCGATCGTGGCCGCGTCGCCCGTGTTGACGCTGTCGATGCGGATGAGCGCGCGGATGTGCTCGAGTGCTTCGGTCTCGAGCGGGCCGGGCTGCGGTGTTCCGGTCTCGGCAGCCTGGGTCGACGGCGCGTCCGTCACGGGGTCAGTGCTGGTGGGGGCGGGCGTCGTCGGCGAGCTTGAACGCCAGGCGTCCGTGCGCGTAGCCACCGCCCGCGCGGATGGCGGTCGCGACCCACGCGGCCTCGGCGAGCTCCGCCTCGGTGGCGCCGGCTTTGACGGCGTTCTGCGAGTGACCGTCGATGCAGTAGACGCACTGGGTCGTGATGCCGACGGCCAGGGCGATGAGCTCGCGGTACTTCAGCGGGATGGCGCGCCCTTCGGGGGCGAACACGGCCTGATCGAACGCGGCGAACGCGGCCAGGATGTCGGGTGTCTCGGCCTTGTAGACCTTGGTGTACGTCTTGTCGGCGGTGCGATCGAAGTACTCGGACATGGGGCCTCCCGGCGGCGTGAGCGGTGCGGATACGTCGCATCCACGGTGCCACGCGGGGCCGCCCCTACCGGCGGTCGTGCGTCATACGGTGACACACCGTCGCGATCCGGTTCAGGTCCAGAGGCGAGTGGCCAAGGACTCGGTGGTCTCGAAGGCCGATCTCGCGGCGTCCAGTCCGGATATGGCGTCGGCCAGGCTCGCGTTCATCCGCGCGAGCGATTCCGACCACTGTCGCTGGGCTGAGTCGTAGGCGCTACGTGCGGCCCCCGTCCATTCGGCGCGCCCCGCGGTGACGGCGGCGTCGAGGTCGTCGAGGTGGCCCTCGATGGCCACGGTGGCGTCGCGGAGTGTGTCGACCAGCTGCGCGTGGCGGTCGCCGTCGAAGCGGATGGTCATGTCTGGGTCTTCGGCCAGGTCAAGTCGTACCAGCGCAACTCGTACCCGGCTGGGATCTCGCCGGTCTCGTAGTAATGGAAGAAGATGTCGGTCGCTTCGTCGAGTGCGAACACCTCGTCGGGATAAACGGTCGCCGTGTACTTTCCGTCGAAGTAGGGAATCTCAGCGGTTGGTTCCCCGGAGTGGTCACCGCCTCGACCGACGATGTAGTGCCGGTCTTGGCCGTCGTCGTCGTATTTGTGCCATTCGATCGTCATGGCGTCGGAGGTTCCGGCGCATTGGAGGTAGACGGGGCTGCCACCTCGGTACACGTATTCGACAAAGTTCGCCTCGTCAGGCATGGGGCCGAGAATGAATGTCGATCTCTTATCAGGCTGCAGGAGGCTGAGGAGATGAGCGATCTGCTCCCGCGGTCCGCGAAAATCGGAGCCGAACTCCATGGAACTTCCGTCCATGGTGTAGTAGTGGCGTTTCATTTCGGGACCACCTTCAAAATAACGTTGGTAATTTGAATGACTTCTCCATTCAGAGTGGCCGTCGCCGGGTTTGTCGGACTGATGGCCTGGTCGAAGCCGAGTTGATTTCCTTCATTCCTGAGGTACTTTTCGATGGCTGTGCCACTCTTCACTTCCACCGCAGAATACGTGCCATCCGGGCGCCGGATGAACCCATCGAAGTAGCGGTGTTGAGTCGAACCTCCCAGCGACGCTCGTACGGTGTTCCGAAGAACGCTCCGTCCTTCTTCAGCTTCGATCTCGTCTAACCCCTGCTTCTCCTTGTCGGTCCACGGCTTCGAATCCTGCCCGCGAGCAAAATGTCCGCTCTCATCTCGCGAGTCACCCCGGTCCACGCCATGGTTCTTCTCCATCAGCATGACACCGGCGCTACCCGTGGCTTCGCCCGCCAGCTTCGAGGCCCCGGCGGCAGCCAACGCGCCCCCGGCGCCGGCGACTGCGAAACCACCGGCGACGGCAGCCCCTCCCGGAACGCTTCCCACTCCGGTCGCGGCCAGGCCGCCGCCGCCGAGGACCGTCGCGCCCCCACCGATCATCATCGCTGCGCCGCCGAGGAGCGCGAGGAGCGCGTCCGGGTTGCGCAGGATCGCATTGCCGACCGAGGCGGTGCCATTCACGAGAGTGGCCAGAGTGTCCCACTGCATCTGACCTTGAACGACGAGCGTTGCCAGGAGAAGCGTGCCCGCGCTCTCCCACGTGAGCGGTTCGGGCGGTGTGATGGCGGTCACGGCGTCGGCGGCTGTATCGCCAGCGAGGCGGACCTCGGAGCGTGCGTACGCGAGGAGGCTCTGGGCATCAGCTCGCGTTGCGGCACCAGCGTCGCTGTACAGCGGAAGGATTCCTGTCGCGCCAGCCTCGCGTTCGGCCTGCCGGTAGCTCTCGATACCCGCCGCGGTCTGTGCTTTTGCGGTTTCCCACATTGCGATGGCGTCGCCGGCCTTCTGCTGGGCCCACCCCAGAACGATGGCGTACCGGTCCAGTGCCTCAGCAGCCGTCTGCAGCGAGTCCGCGAGTTGGTCCCACTGCGTGCTGACGTCGGCAAGCCGGGCGGCGAACCCCTCCGCGGCGACGCCTTCCCAGCCTTCCGGCGCGGTGAGTCCCCGAAGCTGGGCGGCGATGTCACCCGCCGCGCGGGCACGCTCGCGCCACTGCGACACGAATTCGTCGATGCCGCCCACGGAACCGGGGACGAGCTCGACGGGGTCTGATGTGTACCCGAGCTCCGTCATCCGTCGACCGCCTCACCCGGCACGACGAGATCCTGGTCCGTCCGTTCGTAGAGGTCGGCGCTCTGCCTCAGCCGCTCGGAGAGGTTTGTCAGATCTTCGGTCGCGTCTCTCCACGAGCCGGCCATGTCGATGGCGAGACGCGATGTGGCCTGAGCCAGGTCAGCGTGACCGAGCTCAGCCGGACACGTCTCCACGAACGCGCCCGCGGAGTCACGGACGCGATCGAGATGCGCGGCAGTAGCGCGCAACGCCTCGGGATCGACGGAAAATCTCGACACGAGAGCCCCCTCTCGCCGACGAAGATAGTGCCTTCGCGCGGCTGGGAGTGAGGACTCTTCGACTTTTCCCAGCGGTGTTCACCCGGGTGAAGTCGGCTGCTCGGGATGAGGATCCGGGGCGTCGTCGCCGGACGCCGCCATGCGGAACGGCGGGAGAATCCCGGCGGTCCTCAGCGCATCACGCTCGCGCCCAGCTCGACCGGACTGCCCTCGATATTGCCGACGATCCCGCGGATCACGCCCGTGCCGTCCTCCCGGCGCAGGCCGTCGTACCAGGCCTGCGTCGCGGCGACGTCGAAGGCGTGCGTCTCATGGGCGCGCTTGCGGGCGCGCAGCACGAGGTCGCCCGCCCGCTCGGTGCGGATGCGCTCGTAACGCTTCAGGGAGTCCCCGACGCCGAGGGTGGAGGTGGCGAACACGATGCCGAGGGCGAAGCTGTCTTCGAGGGCGGAGCAGGCGCCTTGCCCGATGTCGGGGGCGGTGTTGTGCGCCGCGTCGCCGAGGATCGCCACGCGTCCCCGCACCCACGTGTCGAAGGGGTCGATGTCCCAGATCTCCACGCGGTTGAGCGACTCGTCGGGGTCGATGCCGTCGAGCAGCGCCCGCACGCCCGGTGCGCCCCACGACCCGAAGGCGTGTTCAAGGGCCGTCATCCGGTCTTCGACCACGCCCGAGGGTCCGGGCACATCGACGAAGAAGTAGAAGCGGTCACCCGCCACCGGCATCACGGCGCAGCGTTTGCCGTCGCCGACGTAGGTCGTCCATTGATCGAGCGGTCCGATGCGCTCGTCGGCTGCGACGAGGCCGTTGTAGTTGACGTAGCCCGAGTAGGTGCGCTCGGGACGGATGCCGGTGGGCTCGGTGACGTAGTCGCGCACGATCGAGCGGGCCCCGTCGGCACCGATCAGCAGGTCGGCCGTGTCGGTGGTGCCGTCGGCGAAGCCGGCGGTGACGGTCTCGCCGTCGTCGGTGACCTCGACCAACTGCTTGCCGAGGTGGATGTTCGTCGAGCCGACGGCATCCATCATCAGCCGCTGCAGGTCGGCGCGGGCGACGGGGTAGGGGCGCTGGCCGGTCTGTTCGGTGACCGGGGCGAGGCTGAAGCGGCACATCTCGTCGCCGGTGTGGCCGTCGTAGTAGGCCATGTCGTCCATGCGGCCGCCGAGGGCGGCCACCTGCGGCCCGAGGCCGAGCCAGTTCAGCACCTTCACACCGTTCGACCACAGGGACAGTGCCGCGCCGACCGGCTTGTTCTCGCGCATGCGGTCGTAGACGACGACCTCGTGGCCGAGTTTCTGCAGGGCGAGCGCGGCGGAGGTTCCGCCGACGCCCGCGCCGATGACGATGACCTTCATATCGCTCCTCAGCTGCCGCGGTAGGTCGAGTAGGCGAAGGGGCTGAGCAGCAGCGGCACGTGCAGGTGCTGCTCGCCCGAGACGGTGAAAGCGACCGTGACCACGGGGTGGAACGACGCGACGTCGCGCCCGCGGAAGTACGCGCCGGTGGCGAAGGTGATCGCGTAGTCGCCGTCGTCGAGCCGCTCGGGGCCCAGAGCGAGGCGGCCGTCGGCGTCGGTCACGCCCTCGGCGACGGAGGCGCCGTTCAGGCGGGCGAGCGACACGGCGACCCCGGCCGCGGGCGTGCCGGTCACGGCATCCAGGATGTGGGTGGTGACGTGGGTCATTCGGCGTCCTCGGGTTCGGCGGGAGCGTCGTCGGCGAAGGTGGTCCGCAGGCGTAGCAGGGCGATCTCGGCGAGCTGACGCGTGGCCTCGATGGTCTCGGCGTCGGGATCGTTGCCGAGCCGGCGCTCGAGCTCGGCGCGCATCTCGCTCGGCGTGCGTCCGGCGGCGCGGATGAGGAAGACGCGACCGAAGCGCTCCTCGTACGCGGCGTTGCCCGCGGCGATGGCCGCCACGTCATCGTCGGCGGCGGATGCCATCGAGCCCTGCTCGCGACGTGATGCCGCGGCCTCGGCCCCGTCGCCCGACACTTTCGCGCCGATACGGGGGTGGGCGTGGAGAGCTGCCTCGAGGTCGGCAGGCGACCACGCGGCGGCGAGATCTCCGGCGTAGGCGGCGAGGGCGTCGACGCTCGCGTAGGGGCGGCCCGCGACGACGGCGTCGACCCAGCCCGGAACGTCGGCCCAGACGCGGGCGACGGCGACGGCTTCGGCATCGTCGGCGGCGTTGAAGTCGGAGAGGTGCATACGCGCCACGCTAGGCGGTGCGCGTTACGCGGCTGTAGCGGGATGTGTCGGCGATGTTGCTGTGGGCAACATCCCGGGCGGGGTTCGCGGTCACGAGAACAGGGGATGTCATGAGAACAGGCTGTTGCGACCGGTTGCGGCCTGTCCTGGTTGTCTTCCCCTGTTCTGGTGACGCAAGACGCCGCGGGTAGTGAGCCGGGCCCTGCGTCAGGCGTGCACGATCAGCCAGTGCGCCACGGCGTCCGTGTCGCCCGTGTTGTGCAGGCGGTGGGGGACCGAGCAGGGGTAGCTGATGGCATCGCCGGCGCGCAGGATCACGCGCTCGGCCTCGAAGTCGATGGTGAGCTCGCCCGCGACGACCGTGCCGACCTCGTACCCCTCGTGGTGGAACAGCCCGTCGGCGCCGTGCGCGGCCGCTCCGGGCGGGTAGATCGACTCGAAGTAGTCGACGCCGGGAGAGGACCCCGGGGTGAGCCGGCGGAACGACACCCCGCTGTCGAGCACGATGTCGGGCGACTGGCCCGCGCGCTGCAGGGTGAATCCCGAGGGGCCGGCGGGTTCGACGGAACGACCGGATGCCGGGTCGAAGGCCGCGACGAGCGGAACGCCGAGGGCGTCGGTGATGGCGATGAGGCGCGAGACGCTCGGCTGCATCACGCCGCGCTCGATCTGCGAGACGGCGCTGGGGGAGATGCCGAGGGTCTTCGCGAGGGCGCGTGCCGAGATGCCGCGCGCCTGCCGCAGGTCGCGGATGCGGGTGCCGACGGAGGTCGTGGCCTCGGATTCGTGGGAGGAAGCGGCGGCAGCGGCAGTCTCGACGGCGTCGGCGAGGGATGGCTGCGGCATGCCCCGAGTCTAAGGATCGCCGAGGGTGTGAAGGAGCGACTTCACATGCTCGTTACAAACGCGAAACCGCCGCGGTGATGTGAACCAATAACTTCACATCAGAGCTCCACTCCGGCCGCGGACTCCACGTCGTGGCATCCATCGTCCTGAGAGGATTGACATGACTTCGACCCCGCTCACCGGCCCCCACGATCTCGTGGAGGCAGCTGGCCACCCCCACGGGGGTGGCAACATGAAGCCCCACTACGACGATCGTCTCGCCAACGAAGACCTCGCGCCCCTGCGGAAGCAGAAGTGGTCGAGCTACAACATCTTCGCGTTCTGGATGAGCGACGTGCACTCGGTCGGCGGTTACGTCACCGCCGGTTCGCTCTTCGCGCTCGGTCTGCAGTCGTGGCAGGTGTTCGTCGCCCTCATCGCGGGCATCGTCATCGTGCAGGTCTTCGCGAACATGGTCGCCAAGCCCAGTCAGAAGACGGGCGTGCCCTACCCCGTCATCAACCGCGTGGTCTTCGGCATCCGGGGTGCGAACATCCCCGCGATCATCCGCGGCCTCATCGCCATCGCCTGGTACGGGGTGCAGACGTTCCTCGCGGCCGAGTCGCTCAACATCATCTTCCTGAAGTTCATCCCGGGCTCCGCGGCCCTGCTCGACGTCTCGTTCGCGGGCCTGTCGGCGCTCGGCTGGATCTCGTACGCGATCCTCTGGGTCGCGCAGTTCCTGCTCTTCTGGAACGGCATGGAGGTCATCCGCCGCTTCATCGACTGGGCCGGCCCCGCCGTCTACGTCGTGATGATCATCCTCGCCGTCTACCTCGTGTCGCAGGCCGGCGTCCAGAACATCTCCTTCACGCTCTCGACGACCCAGCTCGACTTCTGGGCGTCCATCCCGGTCATGTTCGCCGCCATCGCCCTCGTCGTGTCGTACTTCTCCGGCCCGATGCTGAACTTCGGCGACTTCGCCCGCTACGGCAAGAGCTTCGAGGCGGTCAAGAAGGGCAACTTCTGGGGTCTGCCGATCAACTTCATGTTCTTCTCGCTGCTGACCGTCATCACCGCGTCGGCCACCGTGCCGGTGTTCGGTGCGCTCATCACCGACCCGATCAAGACGGTCGAGCAGATCGATACGCCCTTCGCGATCCTGCTCGGCGGCCTGACCTTCGTCACGGCCACGGTCGGCATCAACATCGTCGCCAACTTCATCTCGCCCGCCTTCGACTTCTCCAACGTCGCCCCGAAGAAGATCTCGTGGCGCGCGGGCGGCATGATCGCCGCCGTCGGGTCGACCTTCCTCATGCCCTGGAACTGGTACTCCAACGCCGACGCCATCCACTACTCGCTCGGTGTGCTGGGCGCGCTGATCGGCCCGCTGTTCGGCATCCTGATCGCCGGCTACTACATCGCCGCTCGCCAGCGGGTGAAGGTCGACGCGATGTTCACGATGGACACCCAGGGGCCCTACTGGTACCGCAACGGCTTCAACCCGAACGCGGTCAAGGCCGTCGTCTTCGCGGGTGTTCCGACGGTCGCGATCGCGATCTTCCCGAAGCTCTTCGCCGACCTGGGCCTGTTCAACATCGCCGCCATCAGCGACTACAGCTGGTTCATCGGCTGCGGTCTCGGGTACGTGCTGTTCCTGTTCTTCGAGCGTCTCGACCCCCGCATCCCGACGTTCGACGGCGAGACCGAGGGCATCTCCGACGGCACCGTCGACGGAGCCGCCCCCACCACGGCATCCGAGCCGTCGGCCGTCTCGGCTCCGGTCGCCGTCGTGACGAACACGGTTCCGGATGCCGCGGCCCCCGGTACGACTTCTCGCGAGGCGCTCGCGTGAGGATCCTGCTCATCAACCCCAACACCTCCCGGGCGATGACCGCGAAGATCGCGGACGCCGCCCGGGGGGTGGCGGGACCCGATGTGATCGTCGATGCCGTGTGCCCGAGCGTCGGGGCGGCGGCGATCGAGAGCCACACCGACGAGATCGCGGCGGCCGCCGCCGTGGTCGGGCTGATCGCGGCGGACCGCGACGGAATCGACCCCGCAGACGCGTACGTGATCGCCTGCTTCGGCGACCCGGGGCTCGACGCGGCGCGCGAGCTGGTGGAGGTGCCGGTCGTGGGCATCGCCGAGGCGGCGATGCACCTGGCAGCGGTGTCGGGGCGGCACTTCGGGGTGGTCACGACACTCAGCCGGACGCTGGGGCGCGCGCACGACCTCGTGTCGCGGTACGGCATGGAGCGGGCGTGCGTCTCGCTCGCCGCGACGGGGATTCCCGTGCTCGACCTCGAGGACACCGCCTCGATCGCGGTCGAGACCATCGCGACCCGCAGCGCCGAGGCCGCCGCGGGCGGTGCCGACGTCATCGTGCTGGGCTGCGCGGGTATGGCGGACCTGTGCGCCGAGCTCACGGCGCGCGTCGGGGTGCCGGTCGTCGACGGGGTTGCGGCGGCGGTGGGCATGGCATCCGGAATGGTGCGCATGGGCCTCGGTACGAGCAAGCGCGACGAGTACGCGCGCCCGCCGCGGGCGTTCGACGTGCGCCACGGGGCGCCGGGAGACCGGGACGACGCGCTGGTGGCGCCTCGCACCGCGGTCACCGCGCAGGTGTTCGCATGAATGTTGATGACGGTTACATCGGCGAAACGCGAGGCGCTTAGCGTGAACGGCATGAGCACCCGGATCGCCGCCCGCCGCGTCTTCGTCGACGGGGTCTTCGCGCCCGCCACGGTCGTCATCGACGAGGGGGTGATCGCCTCCCTCGAGCCGTTCGACGTTTCCGCCGACACGGTGCTGCCCGCCGACGCGGTGCTTCTGCCCGGGCTCGTCGACTCGCACGTCCACCTCGACGAACCCGGACGCACCGAGTGGGAGGGCTTCGCCACGGGCACCGCCGCGGCGGCCGCGGGAGGCGTCACCACGATCGTCGACATGCCGCTGAACAGCCTTCCCGTGACCACGACCGTCGAGGCACTGGATGCCAAGCGCCGGGCCGCCGCAGGAAAGCTCGCCGTCGATGTCGCGTACTGGGGCGGCGCGGTCCCCGAGAACCTCGGGTCGCTGCGTGCTCTCGCCGAGGCCGGCGTCGTGGGCTTCAAATGCTTCCTCTCGCCGAGCGGGATCGACGAGTTCGGCCACCTCGACGCCGAGCAGCTCGAGCGGTGCCTCGCCGAGCTCGCCGAGTTCGACGGGCTGCTCATCGTCCATGCCGAAGACCCGGCTCACCTGCACGCCGACGGCGCCCTGGGTCCGCGGTACAGCGACTTCGAGGCCAGTCGTCCGCCGCTGAGCGAGCGCGCCGCGATCCTCCGCGTCATCGACGCCGCGCGCCGCACGGGAGCGCGAGCGCACATCGTGCACGTGTCCGACGGGGGAGCCCTCGACGCCGTCCGCGCGGCGAAAGCCGAGGGCGTCCGCCTCACCGTCGAGACGTGCCCGCACTACCTCACCCTCGACGCCTCGGCCGTACCGGACGGCGCGGGAGCATTCAAGTGCTGCCCGCCGATCCGCGGCGGAGACAACCGCGACCTGCTGTGGGCGGGCGTCGTCGACGGAACGATCGATGCGATCGTCAGCGATCACTCACCCGCGACGGTCGAGTTGAAGGGAAACCCCGACTTCGGCCTGGCCTGGGGCGGTATCGCGGGGCTTCAGACCGGCCTCTCGGCCGTGCACACCACCGCTCGAGAGCGGGGACTCGCGTTCGAGTCGCTGCTGCCCCTGATGACGACCGGCCCCGCGCGCATCGCGGGCCTGGACGGGCTCGGCGTCATCGCCCCCGGCGCCCCCGCCCACCTGGTGGCGTTCGCTCCCGACGAGCAGTTCGTCGTCGACGCGGCCGCCCTCGAGTACCGCAACCCCGTCTCGCCCTGGCACGGCCAGACGCTCACCGGGGTGGTTCGCGAGACCTGGCTGCGAGGTGCCTCGGTGTACCGGCGCGGAGCCGCGGTCACCGAGCGCGAGGGTCGCGAGCTGCTGCGCGCGGCCGCGACGGTGGAGGCGTGACGATGTCGACGACGACCGGAGCCCCCGGTGCGCAGGGCGGCCTCGACCGCCGTGACTCGACGGCTGCACGGGCACCTGAGTTCGTCGGCGGGGAGGGCTCGGTCGTCCCGATCCTCCAGCCCGGCGTCGGTCCGATCCCCGCCTCCCACTACCTCCCCGCCGCGCCCGACACCGTGCTGTGGGGTCGTCTGCCCTGCGAAACCGACGCCCCCGTGCTAGAGATCTCGTCGGGAGAGAACGTCACGATCGACACCGTCAGCCACGAGGGCATCCTCGACGACCAGGGCAAAGACCCGGCCGCGTACTTCGCCGCGCACGGCGTCGCCGCCGACGCGGTGCTCCGCGACGCGATCGAGATCGCGGCATCCGTGGCTCGAGACCCCTTCGCCGACGGGCCGCACGTCGTCGTCGGCCCGGTGTACGTGAAGGAGGCGCACCCCGGCGACCTCCTGAAGATTACGGTCGAGTCGCTCGTCCCGCGCGTGCCGTACGGCGTGATCTCGAACCGTCACGGCAAGGGCGCCCTCGTCGGCGAGCTGCCGCGCGGCGAGCACAACGTCAGCGTGTTCACCGCGGTCGCCGAGCGTGATGGCATCCTGCACGGGACCCTTCCCCTCGTCGAAGGCGGGGATCCCGCGGTGTCGTTCCCGCTCGCGCCGTTCCTCGGCACGATGGGGGTGGCCGTGGCCGGTGAGGAGCGTCCGCACTCCGTTCCGCCCGGCCCCCACGGCGGCAACATCGACATCAACCTGCTCGTCGAGGGCACGACGCTCTTCCTCCCCGTGCAGGTCGAGGGGGCGCTCGCGTACATCGGCGACCCGCACTTCGCACAGGGCGACGGCGAGGTCGCGCTCACCGCACTCGAGGCCTCGTTGCGGGCGACCCTTCGGTTCGAGGTCATCCCCGCGGATGCCGCCCGCGCCGCCTTCGGCGAGGTCACCGGCCCGCTGGTGCGGACTCCCGACTACCTCGTGCCGACCGGGATGGACCCCGATCTCGATGCCGCGATGCGCGCGTGCGTGAGGTCTTCTCTCGCGCTTCTGGGCGGGCGGTGGGGCATGGACGAGCATCTCGCCTACGCCTACCTTTCTGCCGCGACCGACTTCGACATCTCGCAGGTCGTCGACATCGTCTCGGGGGTGCACGCCCGCATTCGCGAAGCCGACTTCGCGGGTGTCGCGGCCGTGGAGCCCGAAGCGTTGGCATCCGATTCCGAAGGAGACATCGCATGAGCCCCGTTCTCGCGGCCGCCCCGGCCCGTGCCGAGGCCGCTGACGCCGACCTGGTCTTCGATGCCCGTGTCGCGCGCGCGCCGCGGGACGTCGACGCCGCGGGCCCGCCGCTCAGGCGGAGCGTCCCTGAGGTGGCTCCTTCCGGTCGAGTGTCCAAAACACCCGGACAATTTTCCTGGGTGTCCGGGTTTCTTGGACACTCAACGCAGCTGAGAGGCGGGCGACGCTCGTGACGGATGCCATGACCCCGCCGACCGAGACCACCGCCGCCGCCGCCGGGCCGGTGCCGACCCCGCCGGAGCCCGGCACCGCGCCGATTCCCGCCGACCTGCGCGCCGCGTTCGACGCGTACGAGCGCGCGATCGTCGCGAACGACCTCGACGCGCTCGACGCCTTCTTCGCGCCCGGGCCCGACACCCTGCGCGGCGACCCGGCGGGACTGCTCGTCGGGCACGACGCGATCAGCGGGTTCCGGTCGCTGCGCGGAGGCGTCCCCCCGCGGGACATCACCGAGGTGCACTACCGGCCGCTCTCGGCGGATGCCGCCCTGCTCATGTCGGTCTCGCGCTTCCACGGCGGAGGCCGCGGCCTGCAGACCCAGGTGTGGCAGCGGTTCGACGGCCGATGGCTCATCACCGCGGCCCACGTCGCACCGCGTACGCCCCCGTTCGACCGCACGATCTGGCGCAGCGTCGGCGACCCCTTCCAGCAGGGCGCGTGGGAGGGACCGCTCGCGGGCCTGACCGTCGCGGTGAAGGATCTGTTCGCGATCGCCGGCTTCCGCATCGGGGCGGGCAACCCGACGTACCTCGAACAGGCGCGACCCGAGAAGGTCACGGCCCCCGCCGTCGCCGACCTTCTCCGCGCCGGGGCGTCGCTGCGCGGGATCGCCCGCACCGACGAGTTCGCCTACTCGATCGCCGGCGACAACGTGCACTACGGCACCCCCGCCCAACGGCGCGGTGGTCGGCGCCCTCCCCGGCGGCTCGTCGAGCGGACCGGCATCCGCCGTCGCCGTCGGCCACGCCGACATCGGTCTCGCAACCGACACGGCCGGCTCCATCCGCGTTCCCGCGTCGTACCAGGGTTTGTGGGGACTCCGCACGACCCACGACCTCGTTCCTCGCCAGGGCATGCTCCCGCTCGCGCAGTCGTTCGACACGATCGGCTGGCTGACGCGCGACGGCGAGACCCTCCACCGTGTCGCCGAGTGGTGCCTGAGCTACGACGGCTCGTTCTCGACCGAGAACGTCCAGGGCGCCTCCGGCGAAGACCTCCCGTGGCGCTTCCTCGTGCCCGAGGAGATCCTCGCCTGCGTGGAGCCCTCGACCCGCGAGGCGTTCTCGCGTCTGCTCGCCGGGCTTTCGGCATCCGACGACCCGCCGACCTTCCGGGCGGTGTCGAGCGGAGATCTCGATGCCGCGTTCACCGCGTTCCGCACGGTGCAGGGCGCCGAAGCGTGGCGCAACGACGGCGAGTGGCTGCGTGCGCACCCCGGGGCCGTGGGTCCCGCCGTCGCCGAGCGTTTCGACATCGCCTCGCGCATCACCGCCGCCGACGAAGCGGCCGCGCGAGAGGATCTCGAACCGATAGCCGCGCACCTGACCGAACTGGTCGACGCCGCCGTGCTGATCTTCCCGACGGTGCCCGGTCCCGCGCCGCAGCGCACCGCCGACGTCGACGCCGTGCGCGCCGCGACGCTGCGCATGACGGCTCCCGCGGCGATCGCGGGGCTGCCCGCGATATCGGTGCCGCTGCTCACCGTCGACGGCGCCCCGGTCGGGGTCTGCCTCGTCTCGCGCGCCGGTACCGACATCGCGCTCGTGCGCCTCGCCCGGCGCCTCGCCGAGGCCGCCGGGGCGGGGGCCGGTCGGTGACCGCCCTGTCGTGCCGCGGCCGGGCCGAACTCCTGAGAAATCTCGCCGGCGCCGTGGGGGCGATGGCATTCGTCCCCACTTCGGTCAGAAACTCAGGAGTCTCGCACCGCCCCACCGGCGGCCCGGATCCGATCCTCTCGCCCACCACCCGTTCCCGCACCACGGAGTCCTGATGTCCCACCTCCCCGGTCCGATCGACCCGCCCGCCCGCCTGCTGATGGGCCCCGGCCCGATCTCGGCGTACCCCAGCGTGCTGCGCGCGATGGGGGCACCCCTCGTCGGCCAGTACGACCCGTTCATGACGGCGACGATGACCGAGACGCAAGAGCTGTACCGGCAGGTCTGGGCCACCGACAACGACGCCACGGTGCTCGTCGACGGGACGAGCCGAGCGGGCATCGAAGCCGCGATGGTTTCGCTCATCCGCCCCGGCGATCGTGTGCTCGTGCCCGTGTTCGGCCGTTTCGGCCACCTCCTCGCCGAGATCGCCGAGCGCGCTCTCGCCGAGGTGCACACGATCGAGGTGCCGTGGGGACAGGTCTTCCCGGTGTCGACGATCCGCGAGGCCGTCGAGCGGGTGAAACCCCACCTCGTCGCGTGCGTGCAGGGCGACACCTCGACCACGATGCTCCAGCCGCTCGACGAGATCGGTGAGATCTGCCGCGCCCACGGCGCTCTGTTCTACACCGACGCCACCGCCTCGCTCGGTGGCAACCCCTTCGAGATGGACGCCTGGGGCCTGGATGCCGCGACCGCGGGCCTGCAGAAGTGCCTCGGCGGCCCCTCGGGTTCGGCGCCGCTGAGCCTGTCCGACCGTGCCGTCGAAGTGGTGCGCTCGCGCGCCCGCGTCGAGGCCGGGATCCGGGAGGAGGGCGACGCCTCGGCATCCGATTTCATCCGCTCGAACTACTTCGACCTCGCGATGATCCTCGACTACTGGGGGCCGCGCCGCCTCAACCATCACACCGAGGCGACGACCATGCTCTACGGCGCGCGGGAGTGCGCCCGCGTGCTGCTCCTCGAGGGTCGGGATGCCGTGATCGCCCGTCACCGGCTGCACGGCGACGCGATGCTCGCCGGCGTGGAGGGCCTGGGGCTCACCGTCTTCGGCGACGTGGCCCACAAGATGACCAACGTGGTGGCGGTGGAGATCCCGGATGCCGTGGTCGGCGACGCCGTGCGCAGCGAGCTGCTCAGTGACTTCGGCATCGAGATCGGCACCTCGTTCGGTCCGTTGCACGGCCGTGTCTGGCGCATCGGGACGATGGGCTACAACGCCCGCACCGACGCCGTGCTGACCACCCTCGCCGCTCTCGAGACGGTGCTGCGGCGCCACGGTGCGGCGGTGCCGGCGGGCGGGGGCGTCGAGGCGGCCCAGGGCGTCTACGCGGGGGCTCGGTCGTGAAGTCCGTCGTTGTGCGGGGAGCTCGCGCGTGACCACCGCCACCCGCCTGCAGGTCGCACCCGGACTCATCGCGTCGGCCGCGCGCCGCGTCATGGGCCGCTGCGAAGAGCTCGCCCGCGTCACCTCGACCCCCGGCTCGATCACCCGGGTCTACCTCTCGCCCGAGCACGCGCGCGTGAACCGCCTCGCCGCGGAGTGGATGCGCGAGCTCGGCATGACCACGCGCCAGGACGCGGCGGGCAACCAGGTCGGACGCCTCGCCCCCGTTGGAGTTCCCGATGCGCCGGCGCTGCTGATGGGCTCGCACCTCGACACGGTCCCGGACGCCGGACGCTTCGACGGCATCGTCGGAGTGCTGATGGCGCTCGAGGTCGTGCGGCTGATCCGCCGGGTCGATGACGAGGGGACGGCGTCCAGCCCCTTCCCCTTCGCTCTCGAGGTCATCGCCTTCAGCGACGAGGAGGGCACGCGCTTCGGCAAGGCCCTGCTGGGGTCGTCGGCCGTGGCCGGGCAGTGGGACGAGTCCTGGTGGGAGTTGACGGATGCCGACGGCTCGACGCTGCGCGAAGCCTTCCGCGAGTTCGGGCTCGATCCCGGCCGCGTAGACGAGGCCGCGCGGCGCCCCGAGCAGCTCGTCGGGTATCTCGAGGCGCATATTGAACAGGGGCCTGAGCTGCACCGCAGCGGGCAGGCGCTCGCGGCGGTGTCGTCGATCGCGTCGGCGCGGCGCTTCCAGCTCGTGGTCGAGGGCGAGGCCCGTCACGCCGGTGGCACGCCCTACGACATGCGCCGCGACGCCCTGCTCGGTGCGAGCGAGGCCGCTCTCGCGGTCGAGCGCATCTGCCGGGGCGAGCACCACATCGTAGGTACCGTAGGCCAGCTCGAGGCCTTCCCCGGAGCCGTCAACGTCGTCCCGGGCGAGGCGCACTTCTCTCTCGACCTGCGCGGGGAGTTCGACGACTCCCGCGATCACGCGTGGGACGAGATCGCGCGCGAACTCGACGCCATCATGGGTCGCCGCGGGCTGCGCTGGACGGCCCGCGAGGTGCACAGCGCCCCGGCCGTCTTCTGCGCACCCCTGCTGCAGGACGTGGTGCGGGCGGGCATCGGCGGCGAAGCACCGACCCTCTTCAGTCGCGCGGGCCACGACGCGATGTCGATCGGCGCGATCACCGAGGTCGGCATGCTGTTCCTTCGCAACCCCGACGGCATCAGTCACCACCCCGACGAAGCCGTGGCGGGGGAGGACGTGGCCGCGGGTATCCGCGCGCTGGCCGAGGCCGTGCTGCACCTGGGGGCCGAGCCGCGCTGAGATCCTCGTCGAGCGTGATTCCCGGGCAGCCGACATCGGTATCGCTCTTCGCCGGTCTGTAGGTCTACAACAAGCGGTGCGCCGGCCCCGTGGGCCGGCGTACTCTGACCAGGCCTGCGGCCCTCACGAACACACATCTCGTACGGGCTTGGGTAGGTGCACTCATCGTCATCGCGACTTTCGTGCTGCTATTGACCGCCGCAGCTCCCAGCCCGCTGTGGGCCACCCCCATTCTGGTGGTCACTTTTGGTGTCACGGCCACCCTGGTCGAGGTCCACCTTCAGAAAGAGCATCCCCTCCTCAAGGGTGAGCCGTTTCCGCGGCGCGTTGCGCTCATCCTGTTCCATTCAAGGGAACTGAAAACGGCGACCAAGGCCGAGCAGGAGTATCAACGGCGATGAACCGCAGGGGCAGCCATCGGCAAAACGCGGCAGCCCATCAAACCGTCGAATCAGATAATCAAGGCTTAGGCTGAGCGAAACTCAGCCCACCCCTTACTTACGAAACCGGTGCCCACCGAAGGCGCAGGCACACGCCAACCGACTGTCATAACTTGGCACCGAGTTCTAGCCAACCGAGGCCGCCGATTGATCCTCGCTCACATGTCACTCGCTCGATAAGAGCGGTCGGGGTAGTCGGGTGGCGATGCTGTTGGAACGTGCGGCTCCGGTGACGAGAGCGAGGAGTATGCGTCGACCCAGGACAGGCGTCGGCCGGTCGGATAGGTGGTCCTTGCGGGTAGGTGTAGCCGAGTCGCCCTGCCTGTCCGATAGCGAATCCTCTACCGGCTGCCCTTGTAGCGTTTCAGCATGGATGAAGCACGGCGCTCGTTGAAAGCGGCGGACGGTTCTACGATCTCGTACTCAGTCTTTGACGGGGAGGACCCGGCGGTTGTCATCCTGCACGGGCTTGCTGGCAGCAGCCGCGAGTTCGTCCCGACTGCATATGCGCTCGCTCCACGCAGGGTGATCCTCGTCGACCAACGTGGACATGGGTTTAGTACCCGCAGGCCGAGCGATGTAACTCGCGCCGCGTTTGTTGAGGACGCCGCGTCCGTGATCAAGACCGAGTCGAACGAACCGATTGATCTAGTCGGCCAGTCCATGGGCGCGCACACCGCAATGCTTGTCGCGGCGGCACACCCGCAGCTCGTGCGCCGTCTCGTGCTCCTGGAGGGAAACGAAGGCGGCGGCTCAGAGGGGGAGCACGCCGCGCTTGGCGAGTACTTCCGCTCCTGGGAGGTGCCGTTTGCCAGTAAAGAGGACGCGTGTGCAGCACTTGGGGACGGTCCGTTAGCCCGGGCGTGGGTTGCGGATCTCGAACTGCGTGAGGACGGCCTGTATCCGCGCTTCGATGCTGACGTAATGGTTCGGACGGTCAGGGAAGTGGCAGTTCGACGTTGGAGTGAGTGGGAAAGCGTTGCTGCTCCGACGCTCGTTATGTACGCGGATGGCGGCATGTTCTCGGAGGAACAGAAGTCGGAGTTCGTCCGTCGCGGCGCGAGCGTCACGCGCGCCGACCTGACCGGCGGCTCACACGACGCGCATCTAGACATCTTCGAGCAATGGAGCTTAGCGCTGCGCACCTTCCTCACTGCCTCCCTGTGATGCCCTTCGTTGCCGGCACTCGGCGTCCGTCGAGTATGAGCCCTGGGCGCAAGAGTCCGGATAGGGATCGGTTCACGCGACCGTCAACGAGCTGGCTCTAACGTCGAGCCATGAGCGATGAATCGAGCCGGCCCGCCCAGTTGCGCCTTGCTAGCTTCTCTGACGTTGAATCACTGACCGACTTGAGGTTCGAATGGGATCAGCCCGGAATGAGCCCGGCGGAGGATGAGCGGGCTAACTTCGCCCGGCGCTTCGCACGCTGGTGGCAGGAGGCGGAGTCTCGGAGCGCGTGTGCTGTCGCTGAGGTCGACGGCCAGCTCATTGGGGCAGCTTGGTTGCTCATTCATGAACGCGTTCCCAACCCATCCCACTTCGACCGCGCTGCGGGCGACATCCAAAGTGTGTACGTGCGACCCGCGTACCGTCGCGCCGGCATCGGACGAGGTCTGGTGCGGGTCTTGCTCGCGGAGGGGCAACGCCGGGCGATATCCAGATTCACCGTCGAGTCGAACGATCACGCACTGAGGCTCTACCAGGAAGAAGGTTTCGTAAGCAGTCGCCTCCGCCTCGAACGAACACCTATACACGGCTCGTTATGACGATTGGCGTCGCACCGGGGCGCACCGGCGCGAAAGGTCCGAATGGGGATCCTTCCAAGGCCCCAGTCGCATCGTGCCCATAGTGATCGTTTGTGCCTCGCGTAGATTCGACGTCGTGACGAACTTTCCATCGCGTCCGGGTTTGCCCATCCAGCCGGGCTCGACCGCGAGTCCTTCCGGAGCGGGCGCGGACCATCGAGCCGCCGTGTGGGTCGTCACCTCGCTTGGTGGGGTCATGTTGTTCGCCTCGTGGCTCTGGTTGGGATTAGTCAGAGAGGGCGCGCGGCAAGACCGCGGCCAAGCGGGTCAGGATTACGCCGACGCGCTCGTGAATGACCTCGGCATCACCCCGGTTGTCGTTGCCCACGTCATGGTGCTGGCGATTGTCGTGGCTGTGGGAGCGTGGTCCCGCAAGCGCAATGGTTCCGGTTTCATGGCCCCGGTTCTCGTGTGCGCGGCGGCGTCCATCGCCGGTCTCTTAATCTCCATCCCGCTGACTGCGCCAGTCCCGGCGCTGCCCTGACGTACGTCAAAACTGTCCGGATGGGGATCGCTAGACGAGATGTCCCGCTGTGCCTCTTGACCGTGGTCAGCTGGCGGCTGACGGCATCTCAGGTGGGGTGTGCGAAACGGATCTCACTTGGGGTTGCTTATGTGAGGGGGCGCTTAGTTGAGAGCACGCGATCGTCGGTAGACCGTGGCTCGGGACATGCCTAGTGCTATGGAGACTTGCGCGGCGGGCTGGCCTTCGTCGATCAGGTGCAGAGCGTTGCGGATCTGGCTGTCGGTGACGCATCGGGTGCGTCCGCCGAGCTTTTGGCCGGCTGCTCGTCTTTCCGCGATGGAGTCGGTCGGCCAGCTCGAGGCTTTCCCGGGAGCCGTCAACGTCGTCCCGGTTGAGGCGCACTTCTCTCTCGACCTGCGCGGGGAGTTCGACGACTCGCGCGATCACGCGTGGGACGAGATCTCGCGCGAGCTCGACGCCATCATGGGTCGTCGCGCGTTCCGCCGGACGGCCCGCGAGGTGCACAGCGCCCCGAGGCCGTGCTGCACCTGGGGGCCGAGCCGCGCTGAGTTCCGCGTCGAGCGTGATTCCCGGGCGGTCGCGACCGCTGTCGTAACCCGCCCGTGCGCATGCCGCGCGGGCGCCCGGTGCAGGCCATGAGAACGCGGGTGGCCCCCTCGGTCACCGGGCGCCCTGCGGAAGAATCGAGTCATGACCCCCACCCCTGGCATTCTCGAACTCCTCGCCTTCGCCGCCGAGCCCGGCGGCGGCAATCCCGCGGGTGTCGTCCTGGATGCCGTGGGTCTCAGCGACGCGGAGATGCAGCGGATCGCGGCCGACCTGGGGCACCCCGAGACCGCGTTCGTCGGCGCCCGTGAGGGGCGCCGCGTCGCCGTGCGCTACTTCTCGCCCGATGACGAGGTTCCGTTCTGCGGGCATGCGACGGTCGCGACCGCCGTCGCGCTCGCCGGTGCCGAGGGGCCGGGGCCCTTCGTGTTCGACACCGCAGCCGGGTCCGTCGAGGTGACGACCGAGCGCGCCGCGGACGGGCGCATCACGGCCGGGTTCACGAGCGTCGAGCCGTACGTCGTCGACCTCGAAGCCGACGTCGCCGACCGTCTGCTCGGTCTTCTCGGGCTCACGCACGCGGATCTCGACGAGCGGATGCCGCTGGCCCAATCGTTCGCGGGCAACCTGCACCCGGTCGTCGCGGTGCGAGAGCAGCACACGTTCGATTCCTTCACGTTCGCGCCCGCACCCGTGCGCGCTCTGCTCGACGAGCGCGGATGGAAGGGCACGATCATCGTCGTCCATGTCGACGCTGCGATCGCCGACGGCGTGGTGATCGAGGCGAGGAATCTCTTCCCGGTGGCCGACATCACCGAGGACCCCGCGACGGGCTCCGCGGCGGCGTCGCTCGGCGCGTATCTGCGCGACCGCGTCGGCCTCCCGGCTCCGTTCGGATTCAGCGTCCGGCAGGGCCGACACATCGGTCGACCGAGCGTGCTGGACGTCGAGGTTCCGGCATCCGGTGGCATCGTCGTGCGGGGCTCGGCGACGCCCCTCTGAGCCGCGCCGGCGGGTCGTACCCTTGCCGGGAACCGGAGGGCTCGGCGGGGCGACCCCGCAGACGCGACCAGCGATCACATGATCCAGATGCGCTCGCCGTGGTGCACGTCGAAGCACTCGTACGGGCCGAGGTCGTCGATCGCCCGCACGATCGTGCCGTTCTCGAACGTCAACGCGAGGCTCGAGGGCGCGTCGACCCGCACCGCCGTCACGGTCAGCGCGAGCAGGTCGAGCAGCGGCGCCGCGAGAGCGCGGGAGTCTTCGACGGATCTCTCGTCGTCGCCCGGGACGGTCACGGCGAGCGGCCCCTCGACGTCGAGGCCCACCCCTTCGTCGAAGAACAGCGACACCTTGTAGCGGCCGAAGGTCACGGCATCCAGTCGCCGACCCTCGAAGAAGTCGAACGTCTCGTCCGCGGGAATGCCGTACACAACGGTCAGCCTAGGCGGCGTCCCCGCCGGCCAGCCTCCACACACGGTCGCGCGAGAACGGCAGCTCGTACCCGCGTCGCCCGAGCGCGCGCGAGACGGCGTTGCCGATCGCGGCTCCCACGGGGTTGTACGGCGACTCGCTCATCGACTTCGCGCCGAACGGACCCAGGGTGTCGTCGGTCTCGGCGAAGTACACCTCGGTGTCGGGCACGTCGGCGAACTGCGGCACGCGGTACGTGCGGAACACCGGGTTCTGCACCACACCGTCCTCGACCAGCACTTCCTCGTAGAGCGCCCCGCCCAGGGCCTGAGCCGCTCCGCCTTCGATCTGTCCGCGGCACTGGGCAGGGTTGATGACGACCCCGGCGTCCGCCGACTGAATGGACTGCAGCACCTTCACCGTCCCCGTCTCGGGGTCGACGGCCACGCGGACCGCGTGCACGTTGAAAGCGAGCGACCGGAAGTCTCCGAACTCCGCCCCGTCCGCGGTGAGTTCCGCGGCGCCTGCGGCCTCGACGATCTGCGCCCACGAGACGACCTGGCCTCCGGATCGGATTCCGGATGCCACGACCTCGGCCTCCGCGGCGTCGCTCCGCGTGAGGTCGGCGGCGATGGCGAGCATGCGCCGCTTCAGCGCGAGGCAGGCACCGTACAGCGCCTTGCCGGCGACCACCGTCCCCGCCGAGGCGAACGCTCCGGTGTCGTGGCGCACCGCGTCGGTGTCGGCGGCCCACAGCTCGAGCCGCTCGGGGGCGGCGTCCAGCACCGTCGCGGCGATCTGCCGATGCACGGTCGAGGTGCCGTTGCCGAACTCCGCCGTGCCGACGCGCAACAGGTAGGTGCCGTCGGGGCGCAGGGTCGCGCTCGTGTGGGCGATGTGCCCGCGCGGCGCCATGGTCGCGATCATCGCGGCGGCCATGCCCTCGCCGACGAGCCAGCCGGCCGGGGCCTCGGCGCCGTTGCCGCGCCGCAGCGCCTTCTGCGCGAGGTCGAGGCACTGGTCGAGGCCGTAGCTGCCCCAGATGAGGTCTTCCTCGTGCGGCTCCTCGCCGTCGTCGGGGTGCAGGGAGTCGCCCTCGCGGACGGCGTTGATCCGGCGCAGGTCGAAGGGGTCGATGTCGAGCGCTTCCGCGAGGGCGTCCATCGCCGACTCGACCGCGAAGACCACCTGGCCGAGTCCGTACCCGCGGAACGCGCCCGACGGCGGGTTGTTCGTGTAGACCGCCTCGGCGTCGATCCACTTCACCGGAACCCGGTACAGCGTCGTCGACTCGGCGCACGAGTGGAAGAGCACGCCGATCGCGTGATTGCCGTAGGCCCCGGTGTCGCTCAGCACGTCGATCTTCATCGCGGTGAGGGTG
Organism: Microbacterium sp. SORGH_AS_0454; assembly: GCF_031453395.1. Classification (NCBI taxonomy): domain Bacteria; kingdom Bacillati; phylum Actinomycetota; class Actinomycetes; order Micrococcales; family Microbacteriaceae; genus Microbacterium; species Microbacterium sp. SORGH_AS_0454. Next base: position 1,633,248 of record NZ_JAVIYS010000001.1, read on the forward strand.
CCGTCGGCATCCGCTCCGAGCGTCGTCTTCACGCGCATCGGGTGCCGGAGCGAAGCCCGCACGAACTGGTCGGTGCGCGAGAACTCGTAGGCGACGGGCCGGCCGAGCTTCAGCACGGCGAGGGCGGTGAGGTCTTCGGTGAACAGCTCCTGCTTGCCGCCGAAGCCGCCGCCGACGCGCGTGGCATATACGCGCACGCGATCGCGCTCCAGGCCGAACACGTGCGCGAGTTCGTCGCGGGCGAGGAACGGCACCTGGGTCGACGAGCGGATCACCAGGCGCCCCTCGTCGTCGAGCCAGCCGATGGCCCCGTGCGTCTCGAGGGCCGCGTGGGTAACGCGCGAGGAGCGCCACTCGCCGGTCACGGTGGTGTGGCTGGCCTCCAGGGCGGCCTCGATGTCACCGCCGTGGCCCACGTGGAACCCGGCCACGACGTTGCGGCCGGCCTCCATCACGCGCTCGTCGGGTGTGCGTTCGGGATGCAGCAGGGGAGCACCGGGCTGACGCGCCTGCTCGGGGTCGAAGACCGCGGGCAGCACCTCGTACTCGACGGCGATCGCTCGGCATCCGGCATCCGCGGCTTCCGCCGTCTCCGCCACGACCGCCACGACCCGCTGGCCGACGTGCCGCACGACGTCGTCGAGCATGCGCGTGTCGTCGGGGTCGTCGGTGCGGTGCTCGTGCCGGCCGGTCGAGTACCGCACGGCGGGGACGTCTTCGTGGGTGAACACGGCCACGACCCCGGGTACCGCGAGGGCATCCGCGGTGTCGATCGAGACCACGCGGGCGTGCGCGTGCGGCGAGGTCACGACACGCAGCACGAGCGCCGGACCGCCGGGCACGGGCTCGTCGAAGGTGAACGGCTCGCGGCCCTGGACGATGCGCCGCGCGGCCTCGGGAACGGTCGAGGCGCCGACGCGTCCTGCCGGGGAGGGCCCGGATGCCGCGGTCTCGTCGTGGCCGTCGCAGGAAGCGCCGCACGAGGGGTCGGGGGGTCGTGAGCCCGTCTCGCGCACCGGCCCGAGTACCGACGCCCGGATCGCCTCGCGGATCGGGCGGTACCCGGTGCAGCGGCAGAGGTTGCCCTTCATGCGGCGGTCGAGGTCGGGCAGGTCGTCGGCGGTGAGGGTGGATGCCGTGACGCTCATGCCCGGCGTGCAGAACCCGCACTGGAAGCCGAAGCCTGCCGCCAGGGCCTCTTGCACCGGGTGCAGCTCGTCGCCGGGGGCGAGGCCCGCGGCGGTGGTGATCGCGCGGCCCTCGAGCCGCATCGCGGGGATGATGCACGAGTGGGTGGGGGTCCCGTCGAGCAGCACGGAGCACGCGCCGCAGTCGCCGGCGTCGCAGCCCTTCTTCACCTCGACGTGGCCGGCCTCGCGCAGCAGCGTGCGGGCGCTCTGGCCGGGACGGGGATCGACCTCGACCGGGGCGCCGTTGACCTCGAACCTCACGCGACGCCTTCCTGCAGCTCACGCGCGAACCGCGCGCGCAGTCGTTCCGCGAGCACGACGCTGACGCCCCGACGCCAGTCCGCGCTCCCCAGGGGGTCGGTGTAGAAATCGCTCGCGGCGGCCACGGCATCCCGGAGCTCTCCCGCCCCGGGCACGTGCGGAAAGCGCAGCACGCGGGGCCGGCGCACCGCGGCCGTCACGACGAACACCGCGGTGCCGTCGGGGTCGACGCGGGCCGTGACGACGGCGCCGGAGCGACCGAGCTCCGCGAGCGCGATCTTCTGCAGGCCGACTCGCGCCGTGAGCGCATGCAGCGGGATGTCAAGGGCGCGCACGACCTCGCCGGGCGCGAGGGAGGTCGCCGCGTTGTCGACGACGAGCTCCGCCACGGCGATCCGGCGCTCGCCGCCGTCGGGCGTCCAGATCAGGGCCGTGGCATCCAGGGTCGACAGGAGCGCGATCATGGCTCCGGCCGCGAACGCCTGGCAGACGTTGCCGCCGACGGTGGCGGTGTTCCAGATCTTGAACGAGGCCAGCAGGGCATCTGCGGCGGGGCGCGCGAGAGCGAGGGAGGTCCAGGCGGTGGGGGCCTCGTGCTCGACCCACGAGAGAAGCCGCGCGATGGTGCACGTCGCACCGATGCGCAGGCCCTCGTCGGTGATCTCGAGGTCGGGCCAGTCGAGGGTCGTCAGGTCGACGAAGCCGGTGGTGCCGGGCTGGGGCTCGCTCATGATCCAGGTGCCGCCGGCGAGCACGACCTCGCCGGGCGCGAGAGCGAGATCGGCGCGCGTGCGTGCGGCGCGGTACGAGCTGACGGTGGTGATGTCCATCTCAGCCCGCCAGGATCCGGCCCGACCAGCGGCCGTCGGCGAGCGTGTAGTGCTGGCGCGTGCTCTGCCCGATCGGGTCGCCGCGCCAGAACGTCAGGGTGACCGGGCGCAGGCGGAATCCCGCCCACCGCTCCGGCGGCTCGAGCTCGGGGTGGGCGTCGGAGAACTCCGCCCACAGGTGGTGCCGCGCCTCGGACGGAAGGTGCGCGTTCTCGTGGGTGTTGAGCCACGCGAGCAGCTGCAGGTAGCGGGACCGCTCGCGGTAGACGGCCGCCGCCTCGGCGGCGCTCACCCGCTCGACGATTCCGCGCACGACGAGCTGGCGGCCGACCTCGGGCCACGCCACGGCCATCGCCGCGACCGGGTTGGCGGCGATCTCGGCGACCTTCGTGCTCGCCGAGTCGGTGTGGAAGTAGACGCCCGTGGCATCCCGGTCGCTGATCAGGACGTGCCGGAGCGAAGGGATGCCGTCGAGCCCGACGGTCGAGAGAGCGGCGAGGGGGCGCAGTTCCCCCTCGTGGGGCGGGAGCCACTGCTGGACGAGCTCCAGCGGATCGTCGACGAGCGAGTCGATGTCGTCGATGTCGGTACCGAACGTGGTGCCGGCCGTGATCATGGCCACCTCCGAGGGCTGCAGCGGGTAGGCCCGAGCGTAGGGAGCCCGCGTTTCGGCGATGTTGCCGCCATGAACATTCGCCGAAACACGCGCTTCCTACACTCCGGTCATGACCCTGCTGCCTCTTATCGACGCGTGCCCGAAGCGCATGCAGTACGGCCCCTGCGGCGGGGTCGGCTTCGACGGCTCGTGCGAGATCGACGCCGCGCACGCGTGCGTCTTCCTGCCCCGGCGGACGGTGCCCTGGTCCGGCATCGACCGCGTGGCCGCCCCTCCGCCCGCGCCTCGCACGGAAGCGGCCGAGCGGACTCTCGCCGACCTGGACACCCGACCCTGGGTCGTGGCCGATCTGCCCGCGAAGGCCCTCAGCGTCTCGTCGATCGACGCGTGCGCGGGGGTCCTCGCCGGAGAAGTGGATGCCGTCCTCGCCGGCGACGCGGGAAGCGCGCGCGTGCAGTTCCCTCCCGCGTACCGCGCCCACCTGCTGCAGCGACGAGGCCTGCGCGTGTGGACCGGCCTCAACATGCGCGACCGCAACCGCGTCGCGATCGAGGGGGAGCTCGCGGCCCTCGCCGTGGAGGGGGTGGCGGGAGTGCACTGCGTCACGGGTGACCACACCCGCACCGGGCACCGCCCCGACGCCGCCCCCGTCTTCGACCTCGATTCCACCGAGGCCGCGGCCCTCGCCTGTGCCGCAGGTCACGTCGTCTCGGTCGCCGCCTCGCCCGCCGCGCCGCCGGTCGACCGGCGCGCCGCACGACTGCGCGAGAAGGCGCGGGCCGGGGCCGATGTCTGCTTCGTGAACCACGCCGGCGGGGCGGAGCCCGTGCGCCGGTTCATCGACGAGGTCGCAGACGGCATCCGATTCATCCCGTGCGTGCCGGTGGTCGTCGACCACGCCTCCGCCGAGGTGATGGAGTCGTTCACCACCCTGGTGCTGCCGGAGGGGTTCCTGGAGCGCGTGCGCGCCGCGCGTGACCCCCGCGCCGAGGGCATCGCCCTCGCCGTCGCCCTCGCCGAAGAGATGCTCGCGCTGCCGGGCGTCGTCGGCGTGAACCTGTCGGGCGGGCGCGACGGCGCCGAGGAGTCGTTCGCCGAGGCGATGGCGGAGGTGGCACGGCGGCTGCGGTGAGGGCCCTCCCGTGGGTCGCGGCGGGCCATACTCCTGAAATTCCGCCGGTCGGGTGCTGCGGCGCGCCGATTCCCCGCGGCTCGAGCCGGCGCGGCTGACGGTTCTCAGGAGTTTCGCCCGGCCCGGGCGCGGCCACGTGCCCGCCTCAATGCATGATCATGCCGCCGGTGACGTTGATCGCCTGACCGGTGAGGTAGCCGCCCGCGGGCGACGCGAGGAAGTGGGTGACCCCGGCCACGTCCTCGGGCGCGCCCAGTCGCCCGAGCGGCGATTTCGCGCTCCACGTGCGCACGTCGTCTTCGGATCGGGTATCGGCACCCATGTCGGTGAGCACGTATCCGGGGCACACGGCGTTGACGCGCACACCGTGGCATCCCCACTCCTGTGCCCCCGCGCGCGTCAGCGCGACGACCGCGGCCTTCGATGCGGCGTAATGTCCCTCGCCGCCGCCGCCCTGTTTGGCGGCCATGCTGGCGATGTTGACGATCGAGCCGGCGCGCGCCTCGAGCATGACCGGCGCGACCGCTTGCATCGTCACCAGCGTCGCGCGTGCGTTGATGTCGAGCACGAGGTCCCAGTCGTCGACCGTGATGTCGAGGAGCGAGACGTGCTGGAACACCCCCGCGCAGTTCACGAGCACGTCGACGCCATCGAGAGCCGCGATCGCCTCGCCGACCGCGCGGCGTGTGTCGAGCGGATCGCGCAGGTCGACGGAGAAGAAGAGGGATGCCGTGGCCTCGGACGGAGCACGACGATCGAGCACCGCGACCCGGGCGCCGTCGCCGAGGAACCGTTCGACGATCGCGGCGCCGATCCCGCCGGATCCTCCCGTGACGATGACGCGCTGCGACATGGTGCTCCTCCCGTGGGCGTCGGGTCGCCCTGGCCGCACGGTACGCCCGGCGGGTGCATCGGCCGAAGACGCCGGTGTTTCCGCGGCGTAACGCTTCTGCCGTCGCGTCGGGTCGTCGGCATCCGGGGTCGTACGCTCGGCTCATCACCCGACCGGAGCCCCAGGAGAGACGTGCCCGTTCACCCCGCCATCACCGATTCCGCCGTGCGCGCGCACCTCGAACGACTGGCCGCGCGGGCCGGAACGATCCCCTCGGGAGCGACGGATGCCGAGGGCGACGACGCCGCACGCGTCACCGAGTTGCGCGCGAACCCGTCGTGGGTCCGCCTGCCCGACGACGAGGCGCTCGAGTCGATCGACCTGGACGCCGACGGCCTCGCCCTGCGCCTGTACCGCCCCGCGCGCGGGGCACCGCGGAACCCTCGTCTTCGCCCACGGCGGCGGCTGGGTCGCGGGGAACCTCGACAACAACGACGCGCTGTGCCGGGCCCTCGCGCTCGCCACCGGCACCCAGGTGTTGAGCGCCGATTACCGTCTGGCGCCCGAGCACCCCTTTCCGGCCGGGCTCGACGATCTCGACCGGGCCCTGCGCTTCGCCGCGACCGGCGCGGGAGGGCTCGTCGACCCCGCCCTCCTCGGCGTCGCCGGACACAGCGCGGGCGGCAACCTCGCCGCGGCTCTCGCGCTGCGCTCGCGGGAGGGCCGGGCTCCCGGCATCCGGTGTCAGGTGCTGTTGTGCCCGGTGCTCGACGCGCCCGATCCGACCCGCCCGAGCTATCGCGCCCACACCGAGAACCTGCCGCTGACCGCGAAGGGGATGCAGTGGTACTGGGGGCTGTATCTCTCGGATGCCGGCGGTGCGGTGCCCGTGGAAGCGGCACCGCTGCGTGCTTCTGACCTGACGGGCTCCGCGCCCGCGGTGATCGTCGCGGCGAGCGTCGACCCGCTCGCGGACGAGGCGGAGGAGTACGGCGACCGGCTCGCGGCATCCGGAGTCCCCGTCGACTTCGTGCGGCGCGAGGGGGTGCCGCACCTCTTCCTGGTGTTCCCGTCGACGCCCGCCCGCGACGAGGTGCTGGCGCAGATCGCGCCGGCCGTGCGGCGCGCCTTCGCCTGAGGTCCCGGCGCCCGCGCTCACCGCCCAGCCTCCGCGCCCGTGTCCCGCGCCGGCCCCCGCCCGTGTCCCGCGCCGCGCCTGCGCCCGCCCCACGACGTTGAGTGTCCAAAACACCCGGAGGCCTGAAAAATTCGTCCGGGTTTCTTGGACACTCGATAGTGCGAACGCGAGTGCCGCGCACGGGGAGACCCTGGCCCCGCCCCACGACGTTGAGTGTCCAAAACACCCGGAGGCCTCGAAAATTCGTCCGGGTTTCTTGGACACTCAACAACGCGAACGGGAACGCGAACGCGAGCCCCGCGAACGCGAGCGCCGCGAACGGTGTCGTCGCGTCCGGTTGAGTGTCCACAACACCCGGTCGCCTTGAGAATCCGTCCGGGTTTCTTGGACACTCGACGCCGCGGTTGGCCCCGCAAACAACCCGCCCCACGCCCGGAACACCGCGGAAACACGGCATTGTTACCGTCATCAACATGTCGCTCCTGGTCACGAATGCACGCCTCATCACGGTCCCCGCGGGTACCGACGACCCCGGCTACATCGAGCGCGGGTACATGCTCGTCGAGAGCGGCCGCATCACCGCGATCGGCGCCGGCGACCCCGCCCCGGGTATGACGGCCGATGAGACCCTCGACGTCGTCGGCAAGTTCGTCGCCCCGGGCTTCGTGTCCTCCCACAGCCACCTCTTCACGAGCGGCTCCCGCGGACTCGGGGTCGACCAGACGCTCTACGGCTGGTGCACCTCGATGTTCAGCGTGCTGAACAACGCCTCGCCCGACCAGATCTACTGGGCGACCCTGCACGGCTCGCTCGACTTCCTCGCCAACGGCGTGACCACCGCGTACAACTTCACCGACCCCCTGCTGCCGTGGGAGCCGATGGTCGACGGCAAGCGCGCCGACGGCGGCGGGGTGCTCCGCGACCACGCCTGGCACACCCGACAGGCCGACGGATGCCACGATGCCGGGCTCCGCTTCGTCGACTCGATCGCCCTGGATGCCACCGTCGGCACCGACGACGAGATCTTCGCCCGCTTCGAGGCCTCTCTCGATCACGTCCTGGCGATGGACCCCGACATCGCGCTCGGCGCCTCGATCATGGGTCAGGTGCAGTGGTCGACCCGGCCCGACGCCGCCGAGATCGAGGTCGCCGTCATGGACCGCTTCGGCGTGACCAACCAGGCGCACTTCCTCGAGACCTACGAGGCGATCGAGCACCAGCAGACGAAGTTCCAGCTGTACAAGAACGCCGGGGCGCTTCGCCCGGGCATGATGTTCGGCCACTTCATCCAGACCACGCCCGAGATCATCGCGGATGCCGCCGCCGGCGGCGCATCCATGTCGTGGCAGCCCGCGTCGAACGGGCGTCTGGCGTCGGGGATCGCCCACGTGCCCGAGATGCTCGACCAGGGAATGAAGGTCGGCATGGGCCTCGATGACCAGGCCTGCACCGACGTGGCCGACCCCTGGCAGAACATGCGCATGGGCATGTTCATGCAGCGCGCCCGCACCCACGACCCGCTGTCGATGATGCCCGAGCGCGTCCTTCGTCTGCACACCCTCGGGGGAGCGGAGATCATGGGCGTCGACGACCGCGTCGGCAGCCTCGAGGTGGGCAAGTTCGCCGACTTCGTCGTCGTCGACCCGCGCACGCCCGATATCGGACCGCTCTGGAACCCCGTGCGCAGCTACGTCCTCGCCTGCGGCTTGCGCAACCTGCAGCAGGTCTACGTCGGCGGGAAGCTCGTGAACGACCGGGGCGTCTCGACGAACCCGCTCGCCGAAGAGGCGTCGCGCGTGCTGCACGAGGATCTCCCCGCTCTGGCCGAGCAGTTCGGCGTCATCCTGTAGTCCGCACCGGCGCGGGTGGGCGCGGCCGTCGGGACTCGGCATCCGGGGTCTCTCCCGCTCCCACTCCCGGTTGAGTGTCCACGACACGCCGCGGGGCGCCGGCCTGACGCGGCGTGTCCTGGACACTCAACGCTCCGCTCACGCCGGGTCGCCGAGACAGGCGAGTCCGACCCGGAGCAGGTCGTGGATGCCGATTTCGCGACGCTCGAGGCGGCCCTCCCGCACGCGACGCTCGACCTGCCCCCGCCGACGGTCACGTCTCGGCGCTGCGGCACCTGCGCGCCGCACTTCGCCGTTGAGTGTCCGGAACACGCCGCTCCCGGGCGGCCCGGAACGGCCTGCCTTGGACACCCGTCGGTGTGTCCGGCGTCGTCGAGTGTCCGAAACACCCGGACGCGATGTCGCGGTCGTCCGGGTGTCTTGGACACTCAACCAGCTGGGCGCAGCCAGCTGGTTGCGCCCAGCGTCGCGCTCGCCCAGCGCCGCGCTCGCCCAGCGTTCCACTCGCTCAGCGTCGCGCTCGCCCAGCGCCGCGCTCGCCCAGCGTCGCGCTCGCCCAGCGTCGCGCTTGTCCAGCGTCGCGCTCGCCCAGCGCCGCGCTCGCCCAGCGTTCCACTCGCTCAGCGTTCCGCTCGTTCAGCGTCGTGGCCGCTCGACGGTCCGCGGGGCGGGCGCACCGCTCGCCGGGGCGGCGTCAGCGACGCTGTGCCACCCGCAGCAGCCCCTCACCGACCGCCGCGATCGCCGCGGCGAGCGTCAGCGACACCGCGATCGTCACCAGGGCCGTCGCGGGGCCCGTGGCATCCAGGGCCGCTCCCGCGATCACGCCGCCGATGGGCACGCCGAGCGACATCGCGGCCGTCGGATACGCGAGGGTCTCGGTCACCCGGCCTTCGGGGGCGCGGGCGGATGCGACGAGGATGCCGGAGACCATCACCGGCGACACCGCCAGCCCGAGCAGCATGATCACGCCGAACAGCGCGGGCACGGAGCCCTGCGCGAGCGGAAGACCCACCGCGACCACCGCAGCCAGCGCCGCGAAGCCGATGTAGCGGGCGGCGGGTGAGAGCTTCCAGGCCCGCGCTCCCGTGATGATCGAGCCGATCGCGATCGCCACGGCCAGCGCGCTGAAGGCCGGGCCCGCCAGCCACGGACGCTCGCTCAGCTCGGCCCAGCCGACGAGGCTCACGTCGAAGGAGCCGAAGACCCCGCCCAGGGCGATGCAGGCGATCGCGACCGGGATCACCCCGAGGGGCGGAAGCACGAGGCCACGCCGAGCTCCGCGCGGCGTCGAGGCGGGTTGCGTGCCGCGCTGAGAGGCGAGCCACACCCCGCCGACCACTCCGAGTCCGAGGGAGCCGAGCATCGCCACCGCCGGATCGACGGCCGCGGCGACCGCCGTGATGGCGGGGGGACCGGCGATGAACACCATCTGGTCGGCGATCGTCTCGAGGGCGAGAGCGGCCGTGCGCTGCGAGGCCGGTGCGAGCACGGTCCACCGCGCGCGCACGGCCGAGGTGAGATCGGGCGTGGACGCCCCCGTCACGAATGCGGCGACGAGCCACGTCCACAACGGCGCTCCCGTCAGCACGAGGGAGAGGAATCCGGATGCCGCGAGCACGAGGCATCCGAGGGACACCAGGATGACGCGGGCCTGGCCGTGCCGATCCATGCGCGACGACCACAGGGGCGCGGCGATCGCCATGCCGCCGACGAGGGGTGCGACGACGAGCCCGGCCAAGGCGAAACTGCCGGTGGCGGCCGAGACGAGGAGGATGATCCCGAGCGACAGCGTCGCCCGGGGGAACCGCGCGAGGATGCCGGCGGCGACGAACGTCCGCGCCCCGGGCAGGCGCAGCACCTGGCCGTAGGCCCGCACACCCCGCGCGGGTTCGGCGGCGACGCTCACGCGCGCACCGCCGAAACCCGGGGTATCCCGCGACGTGAGTGTCACGCCGTGTAGTCGAATCGGCTGATCTCCTCGAGCGCCTCGACCACGAACGACACGCTGTCCTCGAACAGTTCAGCGCCATGAGCGGCATTGGCTCCGGTCGGATCTCCCAGCACCCCGGTGGGGCCGAAGTCGTTCGACAGCCACCCGAAGCTCACGGGCTTGCCGTTGAAGCCGATGTGGCGGAAGTCGCCGATGCGTGCCGGCACGGTCGCCTCGAATTTCGACGCGTCGACGAGCTCGGGACGCAGGTGCATGATCATGCTCGTCTCGCCGTGCCCGGCGTGGATGCCCGTGCCGTGCTCGTTCGGTCCCCCGTCGGCGCCGGTGAACGAGGGCACCCGCGCGGCCGGCATGAAGAACGTCCGCAGTCCGAAGCGGCGGCGGAGCTCGCGATTGGCGACGTTCAGCAGGGCGACGTTTCCGCCGTGGCCGTTGAGGAACACCAGGGTGCGGGCGCGGGTCGTCAGCAGCGACCGGCCGATGTCGACGATGGTCTGCATCATCGTCTCGGGCGTCAGCCACAGGGTGCCGGGAGCCCACGAGTGCTCGTCCGACTTCGTGATCGACAGGGTCGGCAACTGCCAGACGTCCAGGCCCAGGGCCGCCGCCCGCGCGACGGCGGCCGTCGCCGAGGCCTCGGCGACGATGGCATCCGTCGCCAGGGGCAGGTGCGGTCCGTGGTGCTCGATCGCGCCGGTGGGCAGCACGATGATCGACTTCTCGGTGAGGGCCTCGGCAGCGGCGGGACCGCTGAGCTCGGCGAGCAGCCGGCTCAACGGATCGCTCCCTTGCGTGCGCCGGTGTACTCCGGGTTGAGCTTGCCGGGATTCAGCAGGCCGTGCGGGTCGGTGGCGCGCGCGGTCTCGACGGTCTGCTCGACGTTGAAGTCGACGTTCCACTGGTGGGGGTTGTGCACGCCCACCCCGATCCCGTTGAGCGCGGCGATGCCGCGGTAGACGTCTTCCTCGCTCACGTACGGCGCGGCGAGCATGCCGATCGGGTGCTGCTTCGTCGACTCGATGTGCAGGTGCGCGCCGGGGAACACGGCCTCGACCGCCTCGATGTCTTCGCTCAGCGGCATCCCCGCGACCTCGAGGTGGAACACCTCGTGCGGCTGGCTCTTCTGGTACCACTCGATCGGGTGGTTGTAGCTCAACATCGACAGGCGGATGCTGGCCTGCGGCCCCTCGCGCACCGCCTCGACGCGGCCCCCCGCACCCTCGACGATCGCGGTCACCGTGTCGATGAGCGATGCGTCGACGATCGCGCGCAGGCTCGAGCGCCCCTCGGGGATCGCCTCGTCGGCGGGGAGGGATGCCGAGATCTCGACGCCGTCGCCCGAGACCAGGCGAGGGGCGGGCTCGAGGTTGCCGATGGTCTGCAGCACCGACAGGGTGCCGGCGAAGTCGGGGAAGCTCGCCCAGAGGCCCCGCCACTCGCGCAGCGGCTCGAGGCGGACGGTCGCGCGCACGATGACGCCGGCCGTGCCGTAGTTGTGCACGTACTTCTGGGCCGCGTCGCCCTCGACGTGGTGGATCTCGGCGCTGCCGTCGGCGTGCACGACGTCGAGCGCGGCGACGAACCCGCGGTCGTTCGAGCCGTGCTCGATCGAGCCGGTGCCGCCGGATCCGCCCGAGAGGAACCCGCCGATGGTCGACTGCGCGGTCGAGGGGTACATCCACAGAGCCTGGCCGCTCGCCCACGCGGCCTGTTCGAGCATGACCATCGGGGTGCCGGCCTCGGCGGTGATGAAGCCGTCGCCGACCTCGACGATTGCCTTCGCCCGCGTGGTGTCGATGACCAGGCCGCCCTGCATCGGGATGCCCTGACCGTAGTTTCCGGTTCCCTTGCCGCGCACGGTGACGGGCACGCCGTGACGGGATGCCGCGGCGACGGCCGTGGCGATCTGCTCGGCGTCGGCGGCGAAGACGACGAGATCGGCGAGACCGAGGGGGAGCTTCGCGGCGATGATCGGCGACATGGGGGAGCCGTCGACGCTGGCGCGCTCGCGGACGCGGGGTTCGGTGCTGACGGCGGCGGGGCCGAGCAGGTCGAGGAGTTCGTCCTCGAGGGAGAGGACGCGGGTGGCGGTGTCGCTCATGGGTGGTTCTCCGGGTGGAACGAGGTGCGGATGCCGGGGGTGCGGCAGGGCGGGAGTGGTCGGGTGGCGGTCGCGCGGGCCGGATGCCGTCTTGCGAGGGAAAACGGCCCGGCCCGCACGAGGCGGACCGGGCCGGAGCGATCAGAACGAGATGCTCTTGTCGATGAACTCGTTCGTGTAGAGGTCGCCGACGGTGTAGCCGGACGCGGGCGGGGTGCCGAGGTCGGTGTAGACCTTGCTCGCCTTGGTGAAGAAGTCCTCGAAGCGGCCGTCGTCGAAGTTGCCGTAGGTGGAGTCGGGGCCGTCGCCGACCAGGCCGAGCTCCTTCTGCGTCTTCACGGAGTAGTCGGCCACGCCCTGCGTGTAGGTCCAGCCGGTGGCGTACTCGTCGACGAGCTTGAGGATGAGGTCGTTCGCGGCGGACGGGTCCTTGTAGTACGCGACGCCCGCCTTCTGCAGCACGGGGACGAGCTTCGACAGGCACGGGCTCAGTTCGTCGAACTTGTCGGCCTTGACCGACACCGACGACTGGTAGGTCTGCCAGCCGGCGTCGTGGATGAGCGCGAACTTGACGGGCTTGCCCCAGGCCGAGACCTCGTTCTGGTACACGTACGGCTCAGCCGACGCGAAGCCCTGCTGCATGTCCTTGCCGCCCGCGGCGACGAAGTTCGACGGGGTGCCGTCGTACGAGCCGTCGAGGACGTCGGACGAGGCGAGGCCCGAGCTCTTGAGGTACTCGATGTACGCCGAGCCGTCGAAGTAGCGCCACACGCCCTTGTTCTTCTCGAGTGCGGGCTTGACGTCCTGGATGGTATGGACGTCGGGGTAGGTCGCGGGGTCCCACATGACCATCGTCGGGCTGATGTCGAGCGGGGCGAACACGGCCTTGGTCGGGGTCGTGCTCGAGAGCTGGATCGCCTCGTCGGTGCTGACGTAGCCGAGGGTGATCGAGTCGTCCTGGTACATCTGGGCCGACACGGTCTGGAAGCCGATGGCCGGGCCGCCGGCGCGGATCTCGAGGTTGACGCCGGTGTACTCGCCGTCGGACATCAGCGGGCCGGTGACGGCCTTGGTGTTCGCGTCGACGGTGTAGTTGTCCTTGATCATCTCGTAGAGGTGACCGTGCTCGGCCTCGGGGTTCCAGTCGGTCTGGATGACGACCGTCGAGGGGCAGTCGGCCGAGAGGTCGACGGAACCGATCTCCATGTCGGCCGCGGACGGCGCGGTCTCCGCGGCGCTGCCGGCGCAGGAGGTCAGGGTGAGGGCGATCGCGACGGCGCCGGTGACGGCGGTGCCGCGGAGGAGGGTGGAGCGCTGCATGCTGGTTCGCTTTCTGTGACGGGTGGAGCTCTCGGGTGCGGGTGTTTCGGGTACGCCGGATGCCGCTCCCGTGCGTCTGCGCGGGAGGAGCCGTGGCATCCGGAATTCGAGGAGGTCGGGTCAGAGGGTGCTGTCGTACCAGCGGCCCACGGCCACCTTCGACAGCCAGCCGAAGAAGGCGAAGATCGCGACACCCAGCAGGCAGGCCGCGAGGATCGCCGCGAACAGCTCGGCGCTCTGCAGACGCGACTGGTAGTTGGCGATCAGCGAGCCGATGCCCGGCTCGCCGCGGCGGAAGAAGTAGTCGCCGACGATCGCGCCGATGACCGAGAGTCCGGCCGAGGTGCGCATTCCCACGAAGATCGAGGGCAGGGCGGCGGGGAGGGTGAGCTTGGTGAGCACCGTCCACTTGTCGGCCTTCTGCAGGCGGAACAGCTCGCGCTGCGACTTGTCGACCGACTGCAGGCCGAACAGCGTGTTCGACACCATCGGGAACAGCGAGATCAGCACGCAGACGATGACACGGGCGAGGAACTCGTAGCCGAACCAGAAGCCGACCAGCGGCACGAGCGCGAGGATCGGGATGCACTGGAGGACCACCGCGTAGGCGTAGGTCGAGCGCTCGACCCAGCGGGCGAGCGACATGGCGATGGCCCAGCCGATGCCGATGATCATTGCGATCCCGAGGCCCGCGAGGGCGACCCCGGTGGTGCGGAACAGGGCGATCCAGATGTCACTGCTCACCTGCGGGTCGAAGAAGCCCGAGGTGAACATCTCGTGCGGCATGGGCATGAGGAAGCCCTTGCCCGAGGCGCTGAGGGTGATCGAGATCGCGTACCAGATGCCCAGCAGCACGACGAGGACACCGAGCGGCGGGCCCAGCAGGGCGGCCCGCGCGCCGAACCCGCGACGGGCTTTCGCCGCGCGGGGGCGGGGCGGCTCGACGGGGGGAGTGGATGCCGAGGACTCGGCCGCGTCGGAGACGACGGGCTCTGCGGATGTGGTGCTCATGAGTGTCCTTCCCGGAGGGCGTGGGAGACCTCGCCGACGAGCTTCGCGAACTCGCCGGTGTAGCGGATCTCGGGATCGCGGGGCATGTCGAAGGGGACCTCGAAGGTGTCGACGAGGTGGCCGGGGCGGCCCGACATCACGACGACCTTGGTGGAGAGGTAGACGGCCTCGGAGACCGAGTGGGTGATGAACAGTCCGCCGAACTTCTGGGCGACGAAGATCTTCAGCAGTTCGTCGTTCAGACGCTCGCGGGTGATCTCGTCCAGGGCGCCGAACGGCTCGTCGAACAGGAACAGCTCGGGGTCGAGGGTCAGCGACCGCGCGAGCGAGGTGCGCATCTTCATGCCGCCCGACATCTGCTTGGGCAGGTGCTTCTCGAAGCCGTTCAGGCCGACGAGGTCGATGGCCCACTGCGCCTTCGGCGCGCGCACGCGCTTGGGCTGCCAGTTGAGCTCGGCGAGCAGTTCGACGTTGGAGCGCACATCGCGCCAGGGCAGCAGTGTCGCGTCCTGGAAGACGTAGCCGATGCGGTCGGTGGCCACGGTGGCGGTGCCTTCGCTCGCGGTCTCGAGACCCGAGGCGATGCGCAGGAGGGTCGACTTTCCGCAGCCGGAAGGGCCGACGACGCTGACGAACTCACCGCGCTGAACGGTGAGGTCGACGCCGGAGAGGGCGGTGGTGCCGTTGGGGAACGTCATGGCGACGTTCCGGAAGTCCAGCAGCGGCGCGGTGGGATCCGCGACGGATGCCGGGGCGGGAGAGGCCAGGGTCACGGGGCGCTCACTTTCCGTTCGGGGGCGGGGACGAGGGTGGGAAGAGCGGTCTGGGTCGAGACGGTGGTGCGGCTGACGAGCCGGCCGCGGTGCAGCACGACGCGGTCGGCGCTGGCGAAGGCCACGGCGTCGCCGAGCGAGTCCGCTTTCACCGCCACGAGGTCGGCGCGGGCTCCGGCGACGGGTCCGGCCATCGGCAGGCCCATCACGTCGCGGGCGCCGATGGTGACGGCATCCAGGGCCTCCGCCGGGGCGAGGTGGGCTGCGCTGACGAGCAGCGAGGCGGTCTCGAGGTGGTCGCAGCGCCCCACGGGGTTGAAGGGGTCGCGCACGTTGTCGGCGCCCGCCGCGACGCGGACGCCCGCGTCTTTGAGGCGGCCGATCGGTGCGATCCCGCGGGGGATGGCGTGGTCGGCGCCCCATCCCTGCAGGTACAGGTTGGTGATGGGGAGGGCGATGACGCCGATGTCGGCGGCACGCACCTCGGCCGCGAGGTTCTCGAGAGCGGTCTCGGGCATCATGCTCAGGCGCACGCAGTGGCCCGCGGTGCGAGGGCGGTGCCACCCGGTGACGGCTCGGGCGTAGGCGGCGAGGGTGTCCGCCCCGGCGAGGCTTTCGTCGGTGTGCAGATCGAGTCCGACATCGCGGCGACGAGCGAGGGCGATGAGCCGCTCGAGGTCGGCGATCGGGTCCTCGGCGAGGTGCGGAGCCCCGCCCACGAGATCGATCCCGGCGTCGAGCGCGGCCTCGAACACCTCGTCGAGCACGGTGGGGCCGCCGAGGGCGACGAGCTCGAGGTCCATGATCCCCTCGAGCTCCGCGCGCAGCCGGACGAGGGCGCGCACGCCCGTGAGGGCGTCCTCTCCGCGCAGCAGGTCCACGTGCGTGCGGATGGAGGTGATCCCGGATGCCAGCATCCGCAGCGCCGTGGCGCGTGCTCGCTCGAACGTGTCGTCTTCGTCGAGCGTCGCGGCGAAAGCGTGCCAGCTCTCGATCGCGCGCTCGAGGTCGCCGAACGGGGGGTCGATGGCATCCCAGGACTGGGATTTGTCGAGGTGCGCGTGCGGCTCGGCTCCGGCCGTCGTGACGAGGTATCCGTCGAGGTCGAGGATCTCGCCATCGGTCTCGGGGAGGGGGCTGCCGGCCGGCACCACCGCGAGCACCTCGTCGCCGTCGATCGCGATGTCGACGAGCGCGCCGGAGGTGAGGCGCACACCGCGCAGAGCGGCGATGGAGACGGGTGGAGCGGCAGACACGAGGGCCTCCGGAGGAGTCGAGAAGACAAGCGTCGGGACGGGAGCCACGGCAACGGGGCGAGCCGCTCGAGGCGGCTGCGTCAGTGTTGGTGTGACCAACATCCGGCGATGTTCCGATGCTAGGAACCACGCGTTTCCGCTGTATTTCCCCCGCGTGACCCTCTCGACAAAGTTGTCCGACAGGCGGCGGTGGTCGCGCGAGCGGGCGCGACGAGAACGGAGATGCCGGGGAACGGGGCCGTTCCCCGGCATCTCCGGTTGTCATCGCCCGCCCTGTCCCGATCGCCCCGTGTTCTCGAGCGGGGCCGGCGAACGGGCAGGATCATTCGGCCGCCGGACGCATCGACCCCCGCTGGGGGCACACGACGCCCGAGCGGTGATCGGGATCCGGTGTGGGTGCGGTCTGGCTCAGCCGAAGGAAGCGTCGGGGTAGAGCGCCTGGGCGATCTGGCGCACGACCGACACGTTTCCGAGGGTCCCCGGGAACATGTCGGAGCTTGAAACCGCGATGAGACGCCCGTCTCGCACCGCGGGCATGTCGGGGAATGTCGCCGTGAGGTACGCGCGGGCGGCCTGCTCGTGCGCGGGGTCGGTGACCGCGAACACGATGGCATCCGGTGAGTGTGCGGCAAGGGACTCGGGGGTGATCTCCGCGGCGAAGAAGTCGGCGAACTGGGGGTCCTCCGGCGTGTAGATCGTGTCGGCGCCCGCATGGCGGAGGATGTCGTACTCGACACCGGCGCCGATCGCGCTGAGTGTGGTGCCGTCGACGTAGATCTGCGCGACGCGGGGCTTCGTGCGGCCCTGGATCGCCGTGTCGACGGCGGACAGCTGCGCCTGTGCGTCGGCGATCAGCGCCGCGGCCTCGTCTTGCACGTCGAAGATCTCGCCGAGGTTGTTCAGGTCGACGAACAGATCGTCGACCGTGCCGTCCATGCGGCGCGAGAAACATCCGCCCGTCGCGGTGTACGCCGCCACACCCGCTTCGGTGAGTTGCTCGATACTCGCGAAGCCCTGCTCGGCGGTGAACTCGTAGGTCGTGGGCGCGTAAACGAAGTCGGGGTGGACGGCGAGCAGGTCTTCCCGGCTGGGGGGCGCTTCTCCACCGATCACGGGCACGTCGGCCGCGAGAGGAGCCACGTCCGCGGGCAGCTCCTGCACGGTCGCCTGGGCCTGGCCGACGAGATGATCGGCGAGCCCCAGCCGCAACAGCAGTTCGGTCTGCGAGGGGTGCAGGCCCACGGCGGCGGTGGGGACGTGGGTGACGGTGACCGGTGCGCCGCAGTTCTCGATGACGAGGGCGTCCCCGGTGGGGGTGGCCGCGCCCGGGGGTGCCACGGCGGAGCCGCAGGCGGTGAGCGCGAGAGCGCCGAGGCCGCCGACGACCGCCATCATCAGGCGGGCGGGTCGAAGGGAGTGCTGTGTCATTCGTTTCTCTCTGTCGGGTTGTCGGATGGGAAGGGACCGCGAAGCGGACGGGGGTGAAAGGCCATGACGCGGGCGCCCGTGTCGATCTCCGTCGCCACACGCGCCGTGACGCGGAAGACGCCGCCGACCAGGTCGGGGGTGAGAACGGCATCCGGCTTCCCGACCGCGACGAGGTGGCCGTCGTCGAGGACCGCGACTTCGTCGCAGAATGCCGCGGCGATGTTGAGGTCGTGCAGGGCGGCGATGACCGTCGTTCCGAGGCCGCTGACCACCCGCATGAGGTCGAGCTGGTGGGCGATGTCGAGATGGTTCGTCGGCTCGTCGAGGACGAGGACCTCGCCGTCCTGCGCCAGGGCGCGCGCGAGCATGACGCGCTGACGTTGGCCCCCGGAGAGTCGGCGCACCAGGCGATCCTCGAGGTCGAGCACGTCCGCGGTGCGAAGCGCCTCCGTCACGATCCGGCGGTCGTCGTCGGTGTCGCGGCTGAACGGTGCGTGATGCGGAGCGCGCCCGACCATCACGGTCTCGCGCACCGTCAGATCGAACTCCGAGGGGGCATCCTGCAGCATGACCGCGACCCGGCGCGCGAGGGTGCGCGGTGGCAGCGTCGAGACGTCGACGCCGTCGATGCACACGCGACCGGCATGGGGACGGCGGCCCGAGAACAGGGTGCGCAGGAGGGTCGACTTGCCGCTGCCGTTGGGCCCGAGCAGGCCGAGAATGCGCCCGCGTCTCACCTCCAGCTCGACGTCGTGCAGGACGCGGCGCCCGCCGAGCTGCACACTCACGGACTCGAACGACACCGTCATCGGTCGAACCCCGCTCTCTCGCCGCCGCGGCGCATGAGCCACAGGAAGAACGGCGCCCCGACGAACGCCGTGAGGATGCCGAGCGGGATCTCCGTCGGTGCCGCGACGGTGCGTGCGAGCAGATCTGCCACCATCAGGAACAGCGCGCCCCCGAGCACCGCGACCGGGACCATCCGGCGATGGTCCGAGCCCACCAGCAGGCGGGCGACGTGCGGCACGACGAGCCCCACGAATCCGATGCCGCCGCTCACCGCGACGATCACCCCCGTGAGCAGGGACGCGACCACGAGGAGAATCCCTCGTACCCGGGTGGTGCGCACCCCGACCGCGAGGGCCGACTCGTCCCCGGCCAGGAGGGCGTTCATCGATCGGGAGAGCCCGAAAGCGGCGAACAGAGCGATGACGAGCGCGAGTGCGGGGATCGTCAGCGACGACATCGTGGCTGCCGACACGCTGCCGAGGAGGAAGAACATCACGCTCACGACGTTCTGCGCGTCGGTCGTCAGCGTGAGGTAGCTCGTGACGGCGCTCAGCAGGGAACCGAGTGCGACGCCAGCGAGGATCATGCGGGTCGGCGACAGCTCTCCGCGGGTCCGTGCCAAGAGCGCGACGAGCACGCACGACCCGACGGCGCCGGCGAAAGCCGCCCCGCTCATGGTCAGACCGAGGAACGCGGCGCCGCCCGAGACGATCACGAGCACGGCGCCGACGCTCGCGCCGGACGACACTCCGAGGATGTACGGCTCGGCGAGCGGATTGCGCACGACGGCCTGCATCATCGTCCCCGCGAGGGCGAGCCCCGCCCCGGCGAGCCCCGCGAGGAGTGCCCGCGGTAGACGGAACTGCCACACGGCCTGATCCTGCAGCGGGGTGAGCGAGCCGTCCGTCATCCACGGCATCCCCGGCAGCAGGTGTCCGATCACGATCTTCGCGGAGTCGATCGGCGGCACGGGCACCGGGCCGATCGCGCCGGAAAGCACGACCGTGATCACGAGCAGGACGGCACTGACCGTCACCGTCGCGCTGAGCGGCATGACCCGTCCGCCTTGCCGGGCCGTGCGCGCACTGGCCCGCCCGCGCGGGGTGCGCTGTGTCGTCGCGGTCATGGTGTGCCTCCGCTCGTCACGTCGGCGGAGAACTCGAGGACGGTGATCCCCAGCGCGTGCAGGTCGTCGAGGGCGTTGGTGCCGTGCCCCGCGGACGGAGCGGTCCACGTGCGCGCGGGCGCGCCGAGGCGCTCGAGGGCCTCGACTGTGCGGCGCGTGTCGGTCGCCCGCACGCGGGTGTCGCGGCCCAGGGTGATCCCCAGAAACGCGGGGAGCCCCTCGGCATCCGTCCGATCCTCGATGATCGCGAGGGGGGAGAGGCGGCGGAGCCGCTCGCGTGACTCGGGGCTGCCGTCGTCGCCGAACTCCGAGCGCCAGCCCGCCCCGAGCGGATGATCCGCAAGCGAGAGGAGGTCGAGAGGCGCGGCCGTCGCCACGACGCCCACGCAGAGACCGGGATGCTGGAACCCACAGCTGGCGGCGATGACCCCGCCCAGCGACGCGCCGACGAGCACGAGGAGATCGGGTCGGGTGATCCCTCGGTCGACGAGACCGCGCGCGATGTCGGCGAGGTCGTCTACCGCCTGCTGCTTGCGCGCGCCGCTGCCGGCCGCGCGCCAGGAGGCACCGCGTTCGCCGCCGCCGCGGATCTGGGCCGTGACGTAGGCGCCGCCGTGCGCGACCCAGGCGGGGATGGTGGGCTCGAAGACGGGGAGATGCGGCACGCCGAACCCCCCGTAGCAGGCGAGGAGAAGCGGTCTCGGTCCGGATCCTGCGGCGGGCTCGGCGATGTGGGCGGTGAGGGTCTCGCCGTCACGCGCGGGGAGATCGAGGCGGCGCGTCTCGCCCGCCAGCGCGTCGGGCGCGGCATCCGTCTCGGTGACGATACGCGGCGGCGTGAGCGGGCCCTCGACGGCGAGATACAGGATGCCGTCGTCGATGCGCACCCCGGTGACCGTGGTCTCGCTCGCGGCTTCGACGAACACCTCCCGGGTGCCCGCCGCGTCGACGTCAGCGACGACGGTCCGACCGTCGCGAACGACGAGGACGACGATCCGGGAGCCCTCGACCGTGACATCGGTGATGCGCTGCGACTCGTCGCGAAGCGCCCACCGCGCGGTGCCGGAAGGTGCGAGCGCATCCAGCCCGCCTGCGTGCCAGACGAGCACGCCGTCGGGCAGCGGGAAGGCGCCGTACAGCGCGCTCCATCGTCCGAGCAGCCGTCCCGTCGCGCGATCGATCAGGGTCGTGCCCTCGTCGCCCGTCCTGCATGCAAGCACCCCGCGTGCACCGCTGGGGAACAGGCGCGTGCGATGCGCGGGTTCTACGGGGGTGGCCGTCAGAGCGCCCGTGTCGACGTCGAGGGCGACGAGCGCATCGTCACGGCTCGCGACGACCTCGAGGGTCCGTGAGTCGTCGATCCACAGCACGGTGTCGTAGCGCAGCCGGATCTCCGGATGCAGCCTCAGGGTGCCGGATGCCACGTCGACGATGCCGAGCACGGCGTCCTCGCTCGCGTCCTCGGCCCATTCGATCGCGATGCGTCGTCGGTCGGGGGCGGGGGTCATTCGGTGGATGTGCCCGTCGGGGGCGATCACCGTGCGTCCGTCGGCATGCCGGATGGCGGGCCGTGGAGTGCCCGCCGCGCGATCCAGGACGAATCCACGCACGGGCAGCCCCGGCCGCGGGTGGCGTTCGTGCGCGGAGAGGGCCGCGTCGAGTGCGTTGCGGAGCGCGGTCATCGGCCCACCGGATCGGTGAAGCGCCCGGGCGGGCCGGGCCACAAGAGGTGTCCGCCCTCGTCGAGGGCGCCGGGCATGGCGATCGTCGTGAGGACGCCCTCGCCGTCGACGAGATGGATGACGCCGTCGCCACCGGCCGTCACGGCGATGACGCCGGTGACCGGATCGATCGCGACGGCCCGTCGCTGCGCGGGGCGTCCGTCGGCACCGTCCCACGGCATCCGACCCGGTTGTGGCGGGGTGCTGAGCGGGGGGAGGGGCACCGCGCGGGCGATGCGCCCCGTCACGCGGTCGATCACGACGAGGGCGTCGCCGTCGGGGTGGATCACGGTGGCCGCGGCGATGCCGTCGGCCAGCGCGAAGCGGAAGATGAGGCCCTCCGGCAGTGGCACGGTGCGCGCGGCACCCGCGCGCAGGTCGATCTCGGCGAAGACGTTGGTCCATTCCGTCCAGCGCGACGGGTCCGCGGGGCCGCCGCGGAGCACCCCCGTCACGGCGCCGGTGTCGCCCGCGCGACGGAGGTAGTAGGCGCGTCCGTTCGCCGGCCACGGGATCACCCCGAGTGCGGACGGGATGCCGTTGTCGATCGCGAACCTCTCCAGGCCGCGCCCCGTGGCGACGCCGACGACCCCCGTCTCGTGGTCCACCACGTCGCCGTGCCCGTCGTCGGCGATGTCGTCGCACGTGGCGCCCCGCAGCACGGGTACGTGCGCGCCGAGATCGAGCGCACTCGCGAGCGGTATCGCCTCGATCGCACCCGGATCGCGGTGGCGCAGCACGATCGTCGGTTCTCGGGTCACCCGGTCGGGCGCGATCACGACGCCCGGCTCTCCCGCTCGCGTTCGAAACCGCACCGAGGAGTCACGAACGAGATCGACGACCGTCACGACGTCGTTCCACGCTTCGTCGTTCGCACCCAGTCCGGGTGTCGCGACGACGTGACGCCCGTCTTCCGAGGCGGCGAGGTGTTCGGCGGGGATCGCAATCGGGATGCGACGGATGCCGTCGGGGCCACGGACGACGAGAGCGCCGCCGCGGTCGTCGGCGAAGGCCCACGCGTCGCGGGCGTCAGGCGGAAGCACGAGGAAGCCGGCGTGCTCCGCGAGTCGGGCGTCCGGGGCGACGACACTCCCGTCGAGGGAGAACACGGTTCCTGCCCGGTGATCCGCGGCGATGAGGGCGGTGGCTGGAGACATGACGGCGATGCTACTAGATATTGAGAATCGTTCTCATTTAGAGTCGACGATGTTCACGACCGTGAACCCCGCTCCGCATATCGGAGTGGACGAACGAGAGAAGGAGAAGGCAATGGACAAGCAGATCCTGTCCGAGATCGAAGAGACCGAGCAGCTGGCGCACCTGTCGGCGACCCACTCGAACGCGCTCGTCGAGAACCCCTTCGAGTGACCCTCGAGGTCGCATCACGTTGACGCGACCCCCGGCCGGGCGCCTCGCGCCCGGCCGGGCTTTCGGAAAGACACCCATGCATCACCACCGCCGAATCACCCCGCTGCCGAGCACCGGAGCCCACGTCGTCACGGTCGCCGATAAGGCGCCCCTGCTGCGTCTTCGCACCGGAGACCACACCGCGATCGGGTCTCCGCCGCCGGGCCTGCACGATCTCCTCGACTCGTCGTCCGCGGGTACCGTTGGATCCGCGTATCGGGATCGTCTCGTCAGCGAGGTCCGAGAACGCGAGCGCGCCGACGGCGAACGCCGCTGGCCCTCGGCCCGTCGGAGCATCGGTGTGGTCGGCACCGGCGTGCTCGCCGACGAGATCGCGCGTGTATTGGCGGCCTGGGGTGCCCGGGTGACGACGGGTGCATCCGCGACCGACAGGCGAGACTCCGCCGCCCTCGTCATCTCCGTGTCGGACGGGGCGAAGGAGCGCCGCGATCACGCGGTGCTCGACGACCTCCTCGCCACCGGTAACGCCCGCCTTCGCGTGTACCGGGAAGGGGAGTGCGTGTTCATCGACCCGATCGCCCTCGACGTCACCGACATCGCGGCACGGCAGGTCGTGCGGCGACGGATCGCCGCCAGCACCGTGCCGGACGCTCTCGACGCGTGGCAGGGGCACGGCCCGGCAGCGGATCAGCCGGTGGACTCCGCGAGCGTGACCCTCGTGACGGCGCGAGTGCTGACGATGACTCTGAGCTGGGCGCGAGACGACGAGGCGCTGCCCCGACTGCGCACCACGCTCTGGAAGCTGGTCCCCGCACTCGGACGGGTGACCGAGCACCCGGTGCTGGCCTACCCGGCGCCGCACCCGGGGGCGGGCAGGTGATCCCGCCGCGCGACGCTCGTGCGCACGTCTGCCGCGCCGACGACGGCGTCGCTCTGCACGGCTGGATCTGGGAGCCCGAAACGCCGCGAGGCATCGTCCTCGTGCGCACGCCATACGGCGCGTGGCGCCACGGCGACACCGCCCGCTCCTGGGTGCGACGGGGATACCGCTGCCTGGTGCAGGACGTGCGCGGCCGCCACTGTTCCGAGGGTGAGTGGAACCCCTATCTCCATGAGCGTCGTGACGGCGCCTCCGCCGTCGCCGCGCTTCGCGCCCAGGACCCGCAGCTTCCCCTCGTCCTCTCGGGAGGGTCGTACGACGCCCACGCGGCCCTGGAGGGCGCCCGCGATGTGGACGTCGACGCGCTCGTGCTCATGGTCCCCGCCCTCGGACTCGCCGAGACCGCCTGGGACGCACAGGGCCGCCCGCAGCTTTACGACCGGATCGGGTGGTGGCATCAGCACGGGCGCGGTTCTCGCTCGTTCCCGCCGTTGAGCGACGACGAGCTGAGGGCGCGGGTCGCGGGCGCCGAGCGGCGGGGCGTGGAGAGGGCGGCCCGAGAGTGGGGGTGGACGCCGACCGTTCTCGCGGGGTGGCGGCGGTTGTGGATGACGCCGCCCGTCGATCTGGACCGCGCATACGGCGGGATCGACGCGCCGCTCCTGCTCGTGCGCGGCGACGATGACTTCTTCCACGCCGATGCGGGGCGCCTGGCCGCCGCGTGGCGCGCCGACGTGCACGTCGTCGACGGACCGTGGGGTCATCGCCTCGGAGCCGACATCCGCGATGAGGATGTGCGCGCTCGTCTCCGCGACTCGGGCGGAATCGGCGCCGTTCTCGACGCCTGGCTCACGCGAACCGGCCTGCCCTCGGGAACGAGCAGCACCCGCCACGTCGTGCCGGCCGGTCGTCGTTCGCGGTCAGCCTTCGAGCCGCGCTCGGGCCACTGGCACCACGAAAGGACCGCATGAACCAGGGCAGTACGTCGTCCCTCCCACCGCTTCCCGTCGAGAGTCTGGTGGATGCCGAGACCGGCGTCATCCGGTCGATTCGCGCGGTCCCGCACCCGGCGGGGGCCCCGCATCGCTACCTCGCTCTGACGGCATCCGTCTCCGATGCGCGCGCGCTCGGCGAATGGCCGGCCGATCGGGTCTCGCTCGGTACGTCGTTCGGTGACCCCGCCCAGGCACGGATCGCGGCGATCGGCGAAGGCGTCGAGCGCTACTGCGGCAACTGGCTCCCCGAGACCTTGCCGCCCGACGACCTCCGCGTCGCCACCGCCGACGAGCTGCGGGGGGACGGGCACCCCGTGATCGAGCTCGACGATCTGCCGCGATTCGCCGACTGGCAGCTCGCTCGGGACGGATTCGCCTACCAGCATCTGGATGCCGTGACGCCCGCGCTCTGGGCGAGATGTCAGGATGCCGAGGGCCGACCCGTCTGGCTGCCTGACGCCCTCGTGCATCTGAACTGGCGGCAGTCGCGCTTCCGGCACCTTCCTCGAACCCACCACCTCAACTACGCCGGCATCGCCACCGGGACGAGTGTCGACGACGCCCGCGACCGCGGGGTGCTCGAGGTCATCGAACGCGACGCGCTCGAAGTGTGGTGGCATCTCGACGGGCCGACGTTCGGCATCGATCCCGCGAGCGTGCCCGGCTTGGTGGATGATCTGCGGGGCAGCAGCCTGACCGTCTGGCTGGTGGCGATGCCAACGGAGTTCGCACCCGCGATCGCCGCTCTGGTGCACGACGCGGATCGCGGACTGTACGCGGCAGGCTTCTCCGCCGCGCTCGACCCCGCGAAGGCGGCGCGGAAGGCCGTACTCGAGGCCGTCCACACCTGGATCTATACACAGGGCTGCACGGATGCCGACGGCTGGGTCTTCCGAGCCGTGCAGGCGGGGGTCATGGCGAAGGGGCTGATGTTGGACTTCCGTCCCGACGCCGACTACCTCGCCGCGGCTGGTCCGCAGTTCGAGCGGGTGATCGATCTCGGAGCCCACGTGCAGGTCTGGCTCGACCCCGCGGTGCACGGTGAGGCGCGCAGGTTCACCGACCCCGCGCTCGGGGTGCGCCCGCTCAGCGCCGTCTCCGCGGTCACGATGGCGCAGGTCCACGATCGGCTGCGTCGCCGGGGCCATCGTGTGCTCACCCGCGATCTCACCACGGCCGACGTGCGCCGCACGCCGCTGCGGGTCGTGCGCACGCTCGTCACGGGGCTCGTTCCCAACGCTCCAGCCGCGTTCTCGTACCTCGGCATGCCCAGACTGCGCGACGCCGCGCAGGAACGAGGGTGGCGTTCGGCCTGGAGCGGCGGACCCGCCGAGTTCACGCTTCTGCCCGCGCCGCACATGTGAGGCGGATGACGTGATCGATCCGCGACCGACCGTTGCCCCGCAAGACGACGCCCTCGTGAAAGGGCCGCTCGCACGCGCGCTCACGAGGGAACCGCCGGGGGAGCCGCGTCCACCGGGACCGCGTGTCAACGCCTGGCATCACGCCGGTGCGGTGGCGGGGAATCCCGGAGCAGCGCTCGTCGGGTTGGCCGAGGCGCTGTGGCGCCCGGGGAAGCCGCATCGCGCATCGGACGGCACCGAGACCGGCATCCTTCGTCGCCCGGTGCCCTCCGCGGGGGCGTGTTACCCCGTACAGACGCACCTCGTCGTCGGCGGCTCGCGCTGGGTCTACGACCACGAGCGTGGCGTCGCCCGCCGGAGAGATCCCGAAACCGAGCGCCGCGCGGGATGGTCCGGCGGCGTGGCTGCGGCAGCCGACACAGCCACGCTCGTCTTCACGGTGCAGCCCGGACGATCGTTCGGCAGATACCGACACCGCGCGTGGCCGTTGTGGATCGCCGACGCCGCCTACGCACTCGCTGCCGTCGAATTCGTCCTCGGGGGGCGCCCCACCATCACGAGATACGGTCCGTCCGCGTCTCTTCGCGCGCTGCTCGCCGTGCCTCGCGCAGCGCAGGCGTCTGCGTGGACCGGTCTGGGGCTTGCCCCCGAGATCCCGCTCGTCGCCCTCGACGTGCCGTTGTGCCCCGAGATGGTCGACGGGGCCGTCGACGCCCTCGCCCGACGGCGTTCGCCCCACCCCGACCGCTTCCTGGCGCAAGCGGCATCCCATGGCCCGACACCGATCGTCGAGGCGGTCGCCCGCGCGTCCGGCCAGGCGTGGGTCCGCGGCGCCGCAGCGGTCCGGTCGTGGGCGGTTCCGGTGCCGTCCTCGCCCGCTGTGCTCGTCCGGGCGCTGTGGGCCGGCCATCTCGCGGCTGCCCGCCTGTCGTATGCCGCGGCGCTGCGCGCTGAAGCCACCCGCTCCGTCTCCGGTCTCGCCGCCCAGGGCAACCGGTGGGTCTTTCACGCCCTCGCCTTCCTCGACTCCCCAGGAGACCGCCCATGATGATCGTCCCCGCACTCTGGCGCGAGGCGTGGCGTCGTCCACGACTCCTCGCCGCGAGCGTCCTGCTGCAGCTCCTGGTGTTCGCGACGTACGTCGCGCAGGCTGTCTCCCTCGCGGTCGCCCTGTCGGCCCTCGTGCGGGCCGACGCGGGACGCGCGCTCCTCGGGATCGGCGTCATCCTCGGACTCGGTGTCGCGCGCCTGCTGCTGGGCCTCGCCCAGCGCGATGCCGCCGTACGTCTCGGCGGGTGCGTGCGCGAAGCCCTGCGGGCGCGGGCCGTCTCCGCCGTGCTCGCGCCGGAGCGACTCCACGACATCTCCCTGCGCGATGGCTCGACCCGACTGACGCTCGGCGACGGAATCGACGGCACCGAGGCCTACGTGTCGAAGTACATTCCCGCGGTCGCTCAGCTCGCCGTCGGCGGCATCGGCGTCGTCATCGTGCTCGCAACGCTGTCTCCGGCGCTCGCCGCGGGAATCGCCCTCGCCCTCGTGCTCGCGGTGCTCGGGCCGATGGCGTGGAAGAAGATGCTCGCGCGCCGAGGGTTCACGCACTGGGACACGTACGAGGCTCTCAGCGGCGACCTGCTCGAGGCACTTCGGGGTATGTCGACGCTCCGCGCACTGGGCGACGTTCCTGCGACGCGCGAGCGCCTCCACACGCGCTCGGAGGCGTTGCGACGGGCGACCGAGCGCGTGATGCGTTCGTCGCTCGCGGAGACGGCGATCACGGATCTCGCGATCCAAGCCGGGACGGTGCTCGCCGCGGGGGTCGCGATCGTCGACGTGCTGACAGGGCGAGCGCCGGCAACGGAGGTGTACGTGCTGTTGCTGCTGTCGTCCGAAGCGTTCCGGCCGGTTCGCGAGCTCTCGCGTCACTGGCACGCGGGGTTCCTCGGTCTCACCGCGGTTCCCGGGCTGCGCACACTCGGTGCGTTCGCCGAAACCGGCTCGAGCGAACGCCGACACCCGGCATCCGACTCTCCGGCGGACGCAGCCGGGGCGGCGATCGTGATCTCCGACGTGACGTACCGCTATCCCGGAGCCGAGTCGCCCGTGCTGAACGGTGTGTCCCTCCGAGCGGAGCGTGGCGCGGTGCACGCCATCATCGGCCCGTCGGGAGCCGGCAAGTCGACGCTGTTCGATCTCGTGCTCGGGTTCCTCCCCGCCGACCGGGGGAGCGTCGAGCTCGACGGACGACCTCTCCGCCCCGAGGACGTCGCGGTGGTCTCTCAGCGCCCCGTCCTGTTCGCGGCGACCATCCGCGAGAACATCGACCTGTTCGGAGCGGCGGAGGGGGAGCTCGAGCGGGCCTGTGCGGATGCCGGGATCCTCGCGGAGATCCGCGCCCTGCCCGGAGGCTTCGACACGCCCGTCGCCGAGGCCGGGGCGAGTCTCTCCGGGGGGCAACGACAGAGGCTCGCCCTTGCCCGTGCCCTCCTGGCCCGTCGACCCGTCCTTCTGGTCGACGAGCCCACGAGCGCCCTCGACGACGCGAACGCAGAACTGGTCGCAGAAACCCTGGAGCGGGTCGCCACCGACCGCATCGTCCTGATGATCAGCCACCGTCCCGAGGCGCTCCGCCGCGTGGCTCACGTGCACGTTCTCGAGGGCGGCGTCCTCGTGGAGGCGGCGTCGTGAGCGGCGGGACGGCGTCGGTCCTGGCTCGCCTGATCCCTCCGCTGCGGCCCGAGTGGCGGCGCATCGTCGGCAGCTACGTCCTCGCCACCACGAGCCTGCTCGCTCTCGCGGCGATCGGGGTGCTCGCGGCCCTGGGCGTCGGCGGCGCCGTCGTCCACGGGGCGTGGCCGCCGGCGGTCTGGTGGGTCGCGATGGTCGTGCTCGTGCTGCTGCGGACGCTGCTCACCTGGCGAGAAATGGACGTCTCGCATGCCCTCGCCTACCGGGTGCTCGCCCGCTTGCGGGTCGCGCTGTTCGACGCCTACGCGCGCAGCGTCCCGGCCCGCCGTCGCGAGCACTCCGGGAGAGCGGCATCGGTGGCGATGACCGACATCGAGAAGCTCGAGTTCTTCTACGCGCACACCCTCGCGCAGATCGGCGCTTCGGTGACCCTGTTCGTCGCGGCCCTCGGGGTCGCTGCGGCCCTGATGCCGGCAGCCGCCCTCGTCATGGTGTCCGGCGCCGTCCTCGTCGCGCTCACCGCGCGGGCGGGAGCGGGCGCGGCGCGTCGCGTCGGCGAGGAGGAGCAGGTCGAGCGCGAGCGCCTCTCGGAGCGACTCGTGGATGCGCTCGGAGCATTACGCGAGATCCTCGCCTACGGGCTGCAGGACCGTGTCGTCGCCGATGCTGTCGAGGGGACGCGGCGCTCGGTCCGGACCGCTCGGCGCCGCGAGCTCCTCTCGGGAATCATCGACGGGTCGCGCGAACTCATCCTCACCGGTGTCCTCGTCGGTGTCGTCGCCTCGGCCCTGATCGTCGGAGGCGTCGGTGACGCCCGATCGGCGGCGCTGGCCCCGGCGGTCGTCGCGCTCGCCGTCGCCGGGGTCGCGGCCATCGCCGACGCGGCGCACACCCTTTCGGAGCTGCACCCCCTCGTCGCGAGTGCGGCGAGAGTGGACGCGGGACTGCGTCGACCGCCGGTGGTCGCTCCGGTGGTCGACGCTCGTCCCCTACCGGCCGGGCCGCTCGGCATCCGTTTCCGAGATGTGGAGTTCTCGTACGACGATCGCACGCGCGTGCTGCGCCGCTGGTCGGCGGAGGTGCACCCGGGCGAGCACGTCGGGATCGCGGGGCCATCCGGTGCGGGCAAAAGCACGGTGATCGCTCTCGCCGCACGGCTCTGGGACCCCGACGGCGGCGAGATCGCACTCGTCGATGGCGAAGTGCGGGGGATGCCGCTCCGCGAGGTGTCGGAGGAAGACCTCCGCGCCGCGGTAGCGGTCGTCGAGCAGGACGCACGTCTGTTCCACGGCTCGGTGCGTGAGAACCTGTTGCGGGGCACGGGGGGTCGATCGGACGCGGAACTCGTCGGCATTCTGGATCGCGTCGGCGCGCGTGACTGGATCAGCCTCGACGACGAGCTCGGTGAGCACGGCGTCCGCCTCTCGGGAGGCCAGCGCGCGCGGCTCGCCCTCGCCCGAGCGCTGTGCCGCGAGCCGCGGATCCTCATCGTCGACGAGATCACCGCAAGCCTGGACCCCGCGACCGAGAGGGCGATCTCCCAGGTCCTCGCCGAGGTCGATGCGACCGTCATCGTCGCCTCGCACCGCCGAGAGACACTGGAACGACTCGAGCGCGTTCTGCGGGTGGACCCACCGTTCGCGACATGATCGCGGTGGATTCTGCACCTTCGATGCCGCCTCTCGGCGTTCGGCGCCTGAGCTCGTCGAGCGGGGTGAGGGCCGCGACGGGTGGGTCGGCGCCGTCGGGGTGAGGTTTCTGACGGTGACCGCGCCGACCCTTTCGTCACTCAGCCCACGCGGAAGGTGGCGTCCTGCCGGTCGGTGTCCGTCGTGACGGGGTCGACGCGCAACGCGAACGCCGAGTGTCGCACGTACCGGTCGGGGAAGTTGAAGGACTGGAACGACGTCGCGGTCGAATCCTTCAGACCGGCGACGCGGCGGAACGTCGCGTCAGAAGCGAAAGCGGCGCTGCCGTCGTTCTTTTCGAGACGCACTTCGAACCCGTAGTGGCGGAGGAAGTACCCGGGGTAGTTGACCGACTCGAACGACACCGTTCCACTCGAGCCGTCGGCGAGACCCGAGCGCAGAACCCACTGCGAGTCCGCGTACGGTGCGACACCCTGGTCGATTCGAGCGGCGAAGTTCGAGTGCCGCACGAAACGGTCCTCGAAGTTGTACGACTGGATGCGCTTCGCGGCCGACGGCCACTTCGCGGACAGGCGCTCGAGTTCGGCGGACGTGATCTGCAGCACGGAGCCGTGCCGCTTCGTCGTCGCGCCCATGCTGTAGGAGTCTTGCGGCCGGATCTTCCAGTTGGCAGCCGACGTGATGTCGGTGGTGGCCAGGGGGAGGTACCCACGGCCCGTCGCGTACTGGTCGACGAACATGCCGAAAGTCTGGGTCGTGCCGTTGTAGCGGAACAGGATGGGTCCCTCGACGTCTGAGCCGGTCAGTCCCTGGCCGCGCAGGTCGCCCACGTAGGTCCACGACCCGAGGATGGAGTTGCTTCCCTCGATGGTGATCTGCCCGTCACCGGAGGCGCGGTAGTACCTGAAGCCGCCCGTGGAGTTGTCACGCTCGACGATCTGGGTGTCGATGATGCTCTGGCTCCCCCGGTCGATGTACAGCTGCGGCGTCGAAATGGAGCGGAAATCGTTCGTGTTGGCGCCCCAGATGCGGTGCGTCACCACGCCGTTGAGGGTGGAGTTCGTGGCCCAGTAGAGGAAGTACGAGTTGGTGGCCGGGTTCCAGATGGCCTCCGGCGCCCACGCGTTGCGGCCGTCGGGGATCGCACCGGCGACGTTCAGCAGCCACGGCGCGGACCAGTTCACGAGGTCGGAGGACTCCCAGACGACGATGTTGCGGCTGCCGTTGTCGATGGCGTTGCCCCAGCCGCTTCCGCTGGCGATGCGGAGATCGGTCGCGACGATCCAGAATTTGCTTCCGTCGGGAGAGCGCACGATCGAGGGGTCGCGCACCCCCTTGGTCCCGACCGTCGAGAGAAGGGCGGGCTGACCGTTATTGAGATCGTTCCAGTACTTCCCGTCAGTGCTGGCGGAGAGATAGATCTGCTCTCCCTGCGATGACTCACCGGTGAAATGGACGAGGAGGTAGGCGGAGTAGGGATCGGCGGCGGACGCGGATTGCGTCCCGGCCAGCGTGAGCCCTGTGAGGGCGATGACGAAGGCGAGGGCGCTCGCCAGGAGACGTCGGAGTGTGCTTCTCATGTCAACTCTCGGTCTGAGACGACGTCGAAGCGCGCAGGGGAGAGCCGCACCTCGGGTCCTCCACTCGCCGGGGGCGAGCACCAGGACATCGTCGTCGGGGTGTGTAAGGGGCACAAGAGAGCGACCGTGAGAGAAGCAACGGGCCGCCGGCGGGTAGCCGAGAGTCCCGCTGACCGGCGAGCGAAGCATTCCCTGGACGTCTTCTTCGACGACCCGATAGTGCTGCGTTCTCCGCGAGTCAGTCAGCTTGCGGAATCAGTATCGTCCATCCCGCGAGGACTCCACCACAGGAATTGTGAGGGTTCACATAACGATTCTGGCAACGAATTCTCTCGCACGCCGGCTACAGCTCGAGCGTGATCCGCGCGCACGCCGCACGCGAGACGCACGGCATCATCGAGCGGTTGGCATCCTGCTCCTCGGGGGAGAGGACGGAGTCGCGGTGCTCGATGTCGCCGTCGACCACCGCCACCTCGCACGTGCCGCAGGTGCCGACGCGGCAGCTCGAGGGCACGACGATGCCCTGCTCCTCGATGACATCGAGCACCGAGCGCTCCGGCGGCACCGTCACCGTCAGCCCCGACATCATCAGGTCGACCTCGAACGGCTCGGTCCAGACGGGTGGCCCGAGCACCTTGGCCTCGAAACGCTCGACGTGCAGGCTCCCGCGCGGCCAGACCGACATCGTGGCATCCAGGGCCTCGAGAAGACGGGCGGGTCCGCACGCGTAGACGACCGTGCGAGCCGCGGGCGTGCCGAGGCGAGCGGGGAGGTCGAGTCGTCGTCCCTCGTCGGCCGCGTACACCTCGACGCGGGAGCCGTACTGCGCCTCGAGCTCGCTGACGAAAGCCATCGTCGTGCGCGACCGCCCGACGTAGAGCAGCGTCCATTCGGCGCCGGCCGCCTCGGCCGCCTCGATCATCGGCACGATCGGGGTGATGCCGATCCCGCCGGCGACGAACACGTACGACCGGCCCGCGGTGGGCGCGAAGAGAAAGTGGTTCGCGGGGCCGCGGACGCGCAGGGTGGACCCCACCCGGGCGTTCTCGTGCAACCACACCGATCCTTCGCGCTCGCGGAGGACCCCGATGCGCCAGGTGCCGCGCTGGGCCGGCGAACCGCACAGCGAGTACTGCCGTTCGATCCCGCCGGGCAGCACGACGTCGATGTGCGCTCCGGGTGACCAGTGGGGCAGTGTGCCCGTCGCGCGCTCGAGGTCGAGCACGACGACGCCGTCCGCGGCATCCCGTCGCTCGCGAACGATGGCTTCGAACGTCACTCCCGCGCTCACGCGTCCTCCTGTTCGACCGCGTCATCGGCGCCACCGCCGTGCACGAGCTCTTTCACGATGAGCAGCCGGTACGTCGAGCCGTCCGGCGAGTGCCACCGGTGGGGGGTACCCGACCGGCAGTACACCGAGTCGCCGACGCGCAGGGTGCGCTCGCCGAAGCCGCCGAAGCCACCGAACGAGATGACGATCGAGCCTTCGAGCACCGTGAGGAACTCGTCTTCTTCGTGGACGTAGTGGTCGCCGGGCGCGGAGTTCGACCCCGTGAACTCGAGGGGCTCGAACCGGCGCGGACCCTCGGCGAGCAGCCGGGCGGTTCCCTCGGCGTACGGGCCGATGACGCCCTCGTCGGCCGCGACGAACGAGGGCTCGCAATCGTGGTCGGCGCGCGGCGGCTCCGACCCCGCGAGCAGTTCGACGCGGCTGGTGCCCAGGGCCCGGGCGAGTCGTTCCAGGCTCGCCATGCTCGGGCGCGCGAGACCGCGCTCCAGCTGACTGAGGAAGGGGTGCGACAGGGTCGCGGCTTCGGCGAGCTGGGTGAGCGTGAGCCCACGCGCCTTGCGCAGCCCACGCAGGTGAGCGCCGAGGCGTTCATCGCTGCTGGGGGTATCCATCACCGGGGCCATGGTGGTCATCGTTTCACCCTCTCGAACAGTCGGGCGACGACCTCGTGTTCGTCCACGCGCACCAGTCGGCCCGCGTCGACGACCACGCGTCCGGCCACGAGGACGGTCCGCGGGCGTCGACCGGGAGCGGCCCACAGCAGCCCCGCCACGGGGTCGGCCACGCCGGCGTCGGCGATGCCCGAGACGTCCCACAGGCACAGGTCGCCCGCCGAGCCGGGAGTCAGGCGCCCCAGCTCGGGGCGACCCAGCCCATCGGCCGATCCCGAGGTCGCCATCGTCAGGACGTCGGATGCCGGCACCTGCGGACCCACCAGGGCTGAGACCTGCATGGCCAGGCGCGCGTCCGCGAGCAGGTGCCCCGCGTCGTTGCTGCCGCCGCCGCTCGTGCCGAGGCCCACGGCGACGCCGGCGTCGAGCAGGCGCCGCACCGGCGCCACGCCCCAGCCCATGGGGACGTCGCACCCGGGAGCGTGGGTGGCGGAGACTCCGGCTGCCGCGACCCGCGCGATCTCGTCGTCGGTCACCGCGCACAGGTGCGCGAGGGTGACGTCGGGAGCGAGCCAGCCCCACTCCTCGAGCAGATCGAGGGGGCGTTTCCCGTAGCGCGAGACGGCGATCTCGACATCGACGACCTCGTTGGCCTGCGTGCGTCGGCGCAGGCCGTGGCGCTGGGCCACCTCGCCGAGCAGCTCGAACGTCTCGCGCGGGTCGCTGTGCACGCCGGCCGGTCCCACGGCGACCTGCAGCATCCCGTCGGCGGAGACGCCGCCCGCACGATCCGGAACGAGGGCCGAGACGATGGCCTCCGCCGAAGCGGCCGCGGTCTGCGGGTCGTCGCGCGCCGCCCCTCGCACGAACACCAGGCGGGCGCCGAGGTCGGTCGCGGCGTCCGCCGCCGCTCGGGCCATCGCGACGGTGTCGGCGTCGGCGGGCCAGGTCAGATGGTGGTCGGCGACGGTGGTCACCCCGCACAGCAGCGCTTCGGCGAGACCCGCTCGACCGGCGAGCCCGGTCAGTTCCGGGTCGACACCCGCCTCGGCGTACGCCGCCGCCATGGCCGGGAGCCACTCCCGCATCGGGATGCCGCGCGTGCCCGGCAGCGTGCGAAACGCCGTCTGCAGCAGGTGATGGTGGGCGTTGACCAGTCCCGGCGTGACGACGCAGCCGGTGGCGTCGATGATCTCGGCATCCGTCGTGTCGGCGCTTGCGACCACGGTCCCGTCGACGATCGTGACGTCTCCCTCGCGCACGCGCCCGGAGCCCTCGACGACGGCGACGGCGCCGCGGACGACGACGACGCTCATGCGCTCCTCGCAGCACACGAGTCCACGCCGCTCGCGATCGCGTGCAGGCGGGGGCCGGCGGCCTCGCGCAGCGGTCGGGCGTCGGCCTCGTTCCGGGATGCCACGATCTCGGCGATGACCGACAGGGCCGTCTCTTCCGGGGAGCGCCCACCGAGGTCGAGGCCGAGAGGGGAGTGGAGGCGCGAGAGCTCGGCATCCGTCACGCCCGCGGCGCGGAGGAGAGCCGCCCGACGCGCGACGGTGGCGCGAGCCCCCATCGCCCCGACGAAACCGACCGGCAGGCGCAGCGCCGCGCGGATCGCGGGAACATCGAGACGCTCGTCGTGGGTGAGGACGCACACGGCGGTGCGTGCATCAGGGGAGGGGAGGGTCTCGAGGACCTCGTGGGGTGCTCCGACGACCAGTTCGGTCGCGTCGGGGAAGCGGTCGCGGGTCACCAGAAGTGCCCAGTCGTCGCAGACGGTGATCGCGAAACCGGCGGCAGCTCCGAGGCGGCAGAGGGCGGCCGCGTGCTCTCCCGCGCCGAGGATGATGAGCCGCGGAGGAGCCGGGCGGTGCAGCACGAGAGGCTGTTCGGTGCCGAGATCGAGGTGCAGCGTCGCCTCGCGCCGGTCTCGGGCCGCTTCGAGCGCGGGTCGGTGCGCCGCATCGACCCGGTAGGCGACGACGTCGACGGCCCCACCGCAGGCGAGGCCGGCGGCGATCGGGGCGATCGCGTCGTCTTCGCCGAAGCCGAAGCGCGCGCGGCGGATCGTTCCGGTGCGCAGGGCGTCGAGGCCGAGCATGACCGCGTCGTTCTCGACGCAGCCTCCCGAGATCGATCCGATCACCCGGGCGTCCCTCGTGACGGCGAGGGTCGCGCCCACCCCGCGGGGTGCGCTGCGCACGACCGCGGTGACCGTGACGGCCGCCACGGGCACGCCCGCGTCGAGCAGCGGCACCAGGTCGGCGGCCAGTTCGAGCATGGATGTGACCGTAATCGGGGCGTGTTTCGCGCACGCTACGCTGTCGTGACCATGCCCGCCGCACCCCTCGGAACCGTGTCGGGCCTCGTGCTGGCCGCCGGGGCCGGACGGCGTTTCGGAGGCCCCAAGGCCCTCGCCCGCACCCGCGCCGGAACACCCTGGATCGCGCTCGTCGCCCGCGCGCTGGTCGAGGGCGGGTGCCACGACGTCACCGTCGTGCTCGGTGCCGAGGCCGACGCCGCGACGGCGCTGGTGCCCACCGGGGTCTCGGTCGTTCGAGCCGAGGACTGGGCCACGGGCGTTGCGGCGTCGCTGCGCGCGGGGCTGGAAGCGCTGGCATCCGGGCCCTCCCACTCCGTCGTGGTGCTGCCCGTCGACACCCCCGACGTCCCGGCATCCGCCGTCGCTCGGGTCGCACGCGGCGCGCGCAGAGACGCCCTCGCACAGGCGACCTATGACGGGGCGCCCGGTCACCCGGTGCTCCTGGGCCGCGATCATTGGGCGCCCGTGGCGGCCTCGATCCGGGGCGACATCGGCGCGCGGCCGTACCTCATCGCGCAGGACGCGCAGCTCGTCGAGTGCGGCGACCTGTGGTCGGGCGTCGACCACGACACGCGCTGAGAGCGGCTCGACGACCGTTCCGTCACGGTCGGATCACGGGCCCGCACGAATTTTGACGCGGCTATAGACAAAACCCCCTCCGGTGGATATTTTTTCGGAGCCGTCATAATTCGACGGGCCAGAGTGCCGGGAACGAAGACGTACCCGATCCGACGCCGGGGAGGGCGCGGGTACGGATCGAAGGATCCCTGCTGTTCAGAGAGGAACGCAGATCACATGCTGAAGAAAATCCTGACCGGTGCGGCCATCGCCGCACTCGCCGTGGGTCTCGGAGCGTGCAGCTCCACCCGTCCGGCCGACGGCGGAGGAGACGCCGCGGGCGGCGGCGCGACCGAATGCAACGTCGGAATCGCCATGCCCACCCGCAGCCTCGAACGCTGGATCAACGACGGCGAGCAGCTGCAGAAGAAGCTCCAGGATGCCGGTTGCACCGTCGACCTGCAGTACGCCGACAACAAGACCGACCAGCAGATCAGCCAGATCCAGAACCAGCTCTCCGGCGGCGCGAAGATCCTCGTCATCGCCGCGATCGACGGATCGACCCTCGGCCCGGTGCTGCAGGAGGCCAAGTCGCAGAACGCCAAGGTCATCGCCTACGACCGTCTCATCAACGGCAGCGAGAACGTCGACTACTACGCCACGTTCGACAACTACAAGGTCGGCACCCTGCAGGGCCAGTACATCGAGACGCAGCTCGGTCTGAAGGACGGCAAGGGCCCGTTCAACCTCGAGCCCTTCGCCGGCAGCCCCGACGACAACAACGCGAAGTTCTTCTTCGCCGGCGCGTGGGACGTGCTCAAGCCCTACGTCGACAAGGGCCAGCTGGTCGTCCCCAGCGGCAAGTCGCCCGCCAACGACGACGCCTGGGCGTCGATCGGCATCCAGGGCTGGGCCTCCGACAAGGCGCAGTCCGAGATGGACAACCGCCTCTCGTCGTTCTACGGCAACGGCAAGAAGGTCAACGTGGTGCTCTCGCCCAACGACAGCCTCGCCATCGGTATCGAGGCGTCGCTGAAGTCGGCCGGCTACACCCCCGGCGCCGACTACCCGATCATCACGGGTCAGGATGCCGACAAGGCCAACGTCAAGGCGATCCTCGACGGTGCGCAGTCGATGACGGTCTGGAAGGACACCCGTGCCCTCGGTGACCGCGTCTTCACGATGATCCAGGAGATCAAGGACGGCAAGGAGGTCGAGGTCAACGACACCAAGACCTACGACAACGGCAAGAAGGTCGTCCCCTCGTACCTGCTGACCCCCGAGGTGGTCACCAAGGACGACGTGCAGTCGAAGCTCATCGACTCGGGCTTCCTGAAGGCATCCGACGTCGGACTCTGAGTCACCCGGCGGCGGGGCGGGTTCGCCCGCCCCGCCGCTCCACGTGCCGCCCGCGGGCGGCGGAGCCACAATGCCGCCCACGGGTGGCGGAGGGACAAGCACACCATGACCGAACCGATCCTGCGCATGTCGGGGATCTCGAAGTCGTTCAACGGGGTTCCCGCCCTGGCCGACGTGTCGATCGACGTCTTCCGCGGCGAGGTCCACGCGATCTGCGGCGAGAACGGTGCCGGCAAGTCGACGCTGATGAAGGTGCTCAGCGGCGTCTATCCCGCCGGCAGTTTCGAGGGAGGCATCACCCTCGAGGGGGAGCAGATGGCTTTCCGCTCGATCAACGACAGCGAGGCCGCCGGCATCGTCATCATCCACCAGGAGCTCGCGCTCAGCCCGTACCTCTCGATCGCCGAGAACATCTTCCTCGGCAACGAGAAGTCGCGTCGCGGCGTCATCGACTGGAACGCCACCAACACCGCAGCGGCCGAACTGCTCAAGCGGGTGGGGCTGCGCGAGAACCCCGCGACGAAGATCTTCGAGCTCGGCGTCGGCAAGCAGCAGCTCGTCGAGATCGCCAAGGCCCTCGCGAAAGAGGTGAAGCTGCTGATCCTCGATGAGCCCACCGCCGCGCTGAACGACGACGACTCCGCCCACCTGCTCGATCTGATCGACCAGCTGCGGACGCAGGGCATCACCTGCATCATCATCAGCCACAAGCTCAAAGAGGTGCTGCGCATCTCCGATCGCATCACGATCATCCGCGACGGTCGCACGATCGAGACGATGCACCGCTCCGACGCCGACACCGACGAGGGCCGGATCATCCGCGCCATGGTCGGTCGCGATCTGAACAGCCTCTTCCCGCCGCGCGAACCCGACATCGGCGAAGAGCTCTTCCGCGTCGAGAACTGGACCGTCCACCACCCCGTCGACACCGAACGCGTGGTCATCGACGACGCCTCCTTCATGGTGCGCGCCGGCGAGATCGTCGGTTTCGCGGGCCTCATGGGTGCCGGTCGCACCGAACTCGCGATGAGCATCTTCGGGCGCATGTACGGCACCGGCATCTCCGGCGAGGTCTACAAGAACGGGCAGCAGATCGACGTCCGCACGGTCGACGCGGCCATCAAGCACGGCATCGCCTACGCCACCGAGGACCGCAAGAAGTACGGCCTCAACCTCATCGGCGACATCCAGGTCAATGTCTCGGCATCCGCCCTCGCCCGTCTCGCCCGCCTCGGTGTGGTCGACCGGTACCGCGAGTACAAGGTCGCCGATTCGTACCGCTACAAGATGAACATCAAGGCGCCCAGCGTCGCCGCGATCACGGGACGACTCTCCGGGGGCAACCAGCAGAAGGTCGTCCTGTCGAAGTGGATGTTCACCGGGCCCGACGTGCTGATCCTCGACGAGCCCACCCGAGGCATCGACGTCGGGGCGAAGTACGAGATCTACGGCATCATCAACGAACTCGCGGCCCAGGGTAAGGCCGTCATCGTCATCTCGTCGGAGCTGCCCGAGGTCATCGGCCTCTCCGACCGCATCTACACGATCTCCGAGGGGCGCATCACGGCCGAGGTCAGCCGCGACGACGCCACGCAGGAGAACCTCATGCGGCACATGACCGCCGGAAGGAACTGACAGCAATGGCCACCGCATCCACCCAGACGGTCGAGGCGCCGACGCAGCCGGGGCCGCGACGTCGCGGCATCCTGTCGCGCATCAACTTCCGTCAGTTCGGCATCCTCGCAGCCCTCGTCATCATCATCGTGCTCTTCCAGGTGCTCACCGGCGGTCGCCTGCTGATGCCCGGAAACGTCAACAACCTCATCCAGCAGAACGCTTACGTGCTGATCCTCGCGATCGGCATGGTGATGGTCATCATCGCCGGCCACATCGACCTCTCGGTCGGATCGGTCGTGGCGATGGTGGGCGCGATCGCGGCGATCGCGATGAACCAATGGGGTCTGCCCTGGTTCGTCGCCGTCCTGCTCTCGCTCGTCGTCGGCGCCGTGGTCGGGGCGTGGCAGGGCTTCTGGGTCGCCTTCGTCGGCATACCCGCGTTCATCGTGACCCTGGCGGGCATGCTGCTGTTCCGCGGTCTCACTCTCGTGCTGCTCACCGGCGGCACCATCAGCGGCCTGCCCGACGGCTTCACCGCCATCGGCGCCGGCTGGCTGCCGCCGTTCCTCGGCTACCTCGGCAACTGGGACGCCCTGACCCTGGCCCTCGGCGCCATCGCCAGCGTCCTGCTCGTCGTGCAGCAGCTGCGCACCCGCGCGACGCTGCGCCGCCTCGAGCTGCCGCGCGAGGTCGCCTGGTCGTTCTGGGCGAAGAACGTCGTCGCGGTCCTCGCGATCATGGCCACCGCCTTCACGATCGCGGCCTACAACGGCACCCCGATCGTGCTGATCATCCTGGCCGTGCTGGTGCTCGCGTACACGTTCGTGCTCAACCGCACGACCTTCGGTCGCCACATCTACGCCATGGGCGGCAACCTCTTCGCGGCCGTGATGAGCGGCGTGAAGACGAAGTGGGTCAACTTCTTCATCTTCGTCAACATGGGTGCCCTCGCGGGTCTCGCCGCCGTGGTCAGCACCGCGCGTGCCGGCGGTGCGGTGGCCTCGGCCGGTCAGAACTACGAGCTCGATGCGATCGCTGCGGTGTTCATCGGTGGTGCGGCCGTCCAGGGCGGTATCGGCACCGTCGTCGGCGCCGTGGTCGGCGGCCTCGTCATGGGCGTGCTGAACATGGGTCTGTCGATCCTCAGCGTCGACGCCGCGTGGCAGATGGCCATCAAGGGCATCGTGCTGCTCCTGGCCGTCGCGTTCGACATCTTCAACAAGCGGCGCAACGGCGGTGCGTGACCGGATGGGGAGCCCGGTCACCCGGCCGGCTCCCCATCCCGGCCGCTCCGGCCGTCGGCCCCTTCGCGTCGCCGTGCGTCGGCCGCGTGAACACTCCGGTCCGCTCGATGGGATGATGGGAGAGGTGCGCCTCTCATGACCCCTGCCGTGTTCGAGCCCGCAACCCCGCTCGCGCCGCCGGCTGGCCGTACGACGAACGACCTGATCCGTCAGCAGAACCTCTCGTCCGTCCTGTCGCTTCTCCACTCCCGGGGAGCGCTCTCACGCGCCCAGCTGGGCGCCATGACCGGGCTGAACCGCTCCACGGTCACGGGCCTGGTGATGGAGCTGACCGAGCTCGGCCTCGTCCGCGAGGCTCCGAGCGGGGAGCGCACCGGCAAGGTCGGTCGTCCCACCCTCGACCTCGAACCCGAAGACCACGTCGCCGCCCTCAGCGTGCGCGCCGAGCCGCACGCCGTGACCGTGGCCCTGGTCGGCCTCGGCGGTGTGGTGCACGCCCGTCTTCGCCACGACACCGCGACGGCGCCCGCGCCGAAGCGGTTCGTGCAGATCGTCGCCTCGTCGGTCGAGGCCATGCGCGCCGACATCGACCGCCACTATCGCGTGATCGGCGCGGGTCTCGCGGTCCCCGGGCTCGTCAACGCCAACGGCTCCGTCCTCGTCTCGCCCACCCTCGGGTGGAAGCGCGATCCGGTCGCGGCGCGGCTGAGCGACGAGCTCGGGATGCCGGTGGCCGCGGGCAACGACGCCAGCATCGGCGCCCTCGCGGAGTCGCGGTTCGGCGTGGGCGTCGGAGTCGGCAACCTGCTGTACCTCGGCGGTGCGATGCACAGCATCGGCGGCGGGCTGATCATCGACGGAACGGTGCTGCGCGGAACGTCGGGCTACGCCGGCGAGCTCGGCCACACCGTCGTCGACCCGCGCGGTCGCCCCTGCGTGTGCGGGCGCCGCGGGTGCCTCGAGGCCGAGGTCAGCCTCGACCTGCTCGAACCGCTCCTGGGCCGCCGCAAGCTCGACGAGGACGAACTCGACGTCGAGCTCGGCGTCGCCCGCGACCCCCGCGTGATGACCGAGGTGACGCGCCAGGTCGAGATGCTCTCGCTCGCCCTCACCAACTTCGTCAACGCCTTCGCCCCCGAGACGGTCGTGCTCTCGGGTTACCTGGGCGCCCTGCTCTCGGTGAGTCGCGAGCGTCTCGCCGATGCCGTGCGTGTGCACCCGCTGGGGGCCGAGGGTCGCACGATCCGCCTCGAGCGCGCACATCTGCGCTCGCGGCTCATGCTCGTGGGCCCCGCCGAGTTGGCCTTCAGCGACCTGTTGGCCAACCCCGCCGGCTTCCGGGGCTGACGCGACGGCCCGTCGCCCTGTCCGACCTCGTCCTGGCCGGCCGCACACGGCCAACACTCCTGCGGCGAGCGAACGACGCGGCGCTCGCCTTGCGCGCTGGCCGGGATCAGCCTGTGGCTACGTTGTCAATCCCCACGCGCTTCCGACGTATGAGCTTTCGCGCCACTACATTCCTGCTCAAGCAAGCGCGGGGTTCGCATCTCCCTCGCCGCCTTGCCTTGTCGGCTTCGCCAATCGGAAGGCCGAACGATGGCGCTCCGGCTACTCTCGCCAGCCGCTTCGTGACGATGCAGGAGGCTCTCATGTTGTTGCTGTCGGTGGGAGTCATGGTGATCGCCGTCGGCGCCGTCATCATCGTCGTCGGAGCCTCGTTCGCGCAACGTCAACCTCTGGACCCACGAACCGCGTTCTTGCGCGTCGCGGCAGCGTCGGGCGTCATGGCGCTGGGCGCAAGCGTCATGTACGTCGTCGGAACACCCCAGCTCGACAAGATCTTCGCGAACACTGCCGCTGACGCGGCGCTCGTCCTGTCAGTGGGACTGATGGGCATCGCCGTCTCGATGGTCTGCGAACGGCGTGCCCGAGCGGCAGCGGTGCTCGCCTCCGTCGCGGGTCTGATCGTGGCCGTGTCCTCCGAACTGCTGCCCGCTGAGATCGCCCGGGCGGTGTTGCTGTACGCGTTGGCCGTGACGTGCGGTGCATGCGCGGTGCTCGCTGTCCGAAACGATCAGCTTCCCGGCCGGCCGACGAGGATCCTCGCGGGGGCGATGGCGTTCTACGGCCTCTACTCCGCGGCCCGCGGGATCGCCCTGACGCTGTATGGGCCCGACTCTGCCCGCCCGGGATCGCCATTCGGCTACGTCGCCGCACTGACAGCCTCGGTGGCAGTGGACGTCACCATCACGATCGCCGTGGCGATGATGCTGGTTCCCGCCACTCGGGCCGCTCGACGGAAATCGCGATCCCTGACCCAGCTCACCATCAGCGATTGGGAACTCGTCGCCAGGGCATACGGTCCCGTCCGAGCAGGGCAGCTCGTCGAGGATCTCCAAGCTGCGACCCGCGATCTCGACCCCCACTCGGTCGACATCGACCGTGGTGTCGCGACCACCATCGCTACGGCGACTCACGCGCTCACCGGTCCGCTCACGTACGAGTACGGATGGCGACCAGAAGAGATCGCGCTTCTCGTGGGTGACGGCGATGTCGACGAAGAGTCCCCCGCGCGACCATCTCGCACCCGACGCAGCCCCGGGCTGGAACAGGGCGCGAGATCAACTCCGCGAGTAGATGGACCATCGTTCTGAAGCGCCAGCCTCACCGCACAGAGATGAATCGACGTCCTCCGGCCGAACGCATCCTCTAACGAACGTCGCGCAGCGCCTTCGCAAGCTGATGGTCGGCGTAGGGCAAGGTGGAGAACGGAGAGACGGGTTCGTACCCGAGGCGGCGATAAAGTCCATGGGCCTCGGCGAGATCGTCACGCACGGTCAACCGAAGGGTGTGAATCCCACGCTCGGCGCTCAGCGCCTCGATCCCGCTCACCCTCGCGATCAGTGGCATCC
The DNA here is from genome assembly GCF_031453395.1 of Microbacterium sp. SORGH_AS_0454. NCBI lineage: Bacteria > Bacillati > Actinomycetota > Actinomycetes > Micrococcales > Microbacteriaceae > Microbacterium > Microbacterium sp. SORGH_AS_0454. Next base: position 1,677,015 of record NZ_JAVIYS010000001.1, read on the forward strand.
CGGCCCCCAGTAACGCCCGACGATGTCCGTGTAAAAGCGTCGGAGGACCGCGCGTCCGGTTGAAGACGCCGGGTCGACCAGGGCGATGGTGAGGGAACTCGTCGCCGGCGGGGCCAGTGGTTCACGTTCCATGGTCCGATTCTGGCCCGTCTCCAGGGCGGCCGGCGCGCGCTGAGTGGGCGGTGGATGCCGAAACCGCCGGTGCAGGGGTGTATCGCCCCGACGTGCAGACCATGAATGATCGGCTGCGGCGACGAAAGGTCCAACGTCGGGAGCGCGGGGCAGCCCGCGCGACGGTCAGCCCCCGAGCACCACGTTCAGCGGCTCCTCGCCGCGGTGCAGGCGCTCGATCTGCTGACGCACCAAGCGAGCGATGCGGGGGCGCATGGCATCCGTCGCCCCTCCGATGTGCGGGGCGATGAGCACGCCGTCGAGGCTCCACAGCGGGTGGCCCTCGGCGAGGGGCTCCGGGTCGGTGACGTCGAGGGCAGCCCGGATGCGGCCGCGGCGCACGTGGTCGACGAGGGCATCGGTGTCGATGAGGGGGCCGCGACCGACGTTCACCACGAGCGCGCCGTCGGGCAGGGCCGAGAGGGCGCGGTCGTCGATGACGTGACGCGTCGCTTCGCCGCCGGGGAGTGAGGCGACGAGGATGTCGGTCTCGGCCAGCACCTCGTACAGCTTGCCGAGGGGGAACACCTCGACCTCGTCCTGCAGGCGGCCGTGCGAGGCGACGGCGCGCAGATCGACCTCGAAGGGCTTCAAGCGCGCGGCGATCGCGCGGCCGACTCCGCCGAAGCCGAGCAACGTCACCCGGGCGTCGGCCAGGCCCGGGGCGCCGCCGCCGGTCCACTCGCCGCGGTCCTGGGCGCGCACGAAATCGGGCAGGCGTCGTTGCGCGGCGAGGGTGAGGGCGACGGCGAGTTCGGACGTGGCCGTCTCGTGCACGCTCGAGGCGTTCGCGAAGACGATCCCCTCCGGGAGGCGCCCCTCGACGTTGTCGTAGCCGATCGACTGGCCCTGGACGAGTCCGACCTCGATCTCGGAGAGGCTCTCGATGACGTCGTCCATCGACATGTACGGCGGCACGACCATGTCGAAACGGTCGCGCGGCGCCGGTCCCGTCATGTCCCACACCACCACCTCGACGCCGTCGGGCAGTTCGCCCAGGTCGGCGCGGAGTTCGTCGGTGGGCACGGACACGAGGAGGGGGGTCGAGGTCGTCACCGCAGAGACGCTACCCCCGTCGTCTCGGCGGGTGAGGGAGGTTGCGCCCGGCGCCCGATGTGCACACCGACCGGTACGTCGTATGCCAGGTACTCCTGCAGCAGCGCGCCGGCGTCGCGCTCGAACAACCGCCGCGACAGGGCGGCGGCGAGCTTCGTGGCCCCGCCGACGAGCCCGGGGATCTGGTGGCTCAGCATGCCCTGACTCAGGCGTGCGCCGTGGTTGAACATGTGGATCCGCGACAGTGCCGAGGCCCCCGGCGCGCTCCGGCTGACGAGACCGAAGTCGTCGTCGAGATACGGGAACGCCGCGAGCCCGGGGTTCTGGGCTGCGGAGGCGGGGTCGAGCCGGTCGCTCCACAGCACGGCATCCGAGGCGATGCTCGCCAGCTCGGGGCGCTGCGCGAGGTCGGAGACGATCCCGGTCGCTGCCAGGACGACGTCGTAGTGATGGATGCCATGCGGCGTCGTCACGGCGATCTCGCTGCCCGTCCACTCCACGCTCTGCCACGGCGACGAGGTGAGAAAGCGGAAGGAGTCGAAGGCGTGGGCGCGCCAGAGGGCGTTCTGCGTGGCCGGCTGGTCGACCGCCGACAGGTGGACGTTGAACGCCCACTTCTGCTGGTCGGTGAACGAGCCGTAGTTCTCGATGAGACCGGCGAACTCCATCCAGCGGTAGGGGCTCACCTGCGGCATCGCCGGTCGGCGCATGTGCACGTCGACGCTGGCCGCGCCATGCTCGAGGGCGGTTGCGGCGTTGTCGAACGCCCCGGTCCCCGCGCCCAGGATGCCGACGCGCAGCCCCGCGAGCGCCCCGAAGTCGATCGCGTCGTGCGTGTGATGCACGCGATCGGCGGGGAGCTCGCGCAGGAGGGCGGGGATGTGCCGACCTCCGGCCCCCTCGATGCCCGTGGCGAGCACGACGTGCTGAGCCGGCAGCATCCACTCGCCGTCGGGCCCCTCGAGGTGCATCTCGATCGGACCGTTCGCGCTCGTCGGCGTGAGCGAACGCACACGGGTCGAGGGCACCACCGTGAGGGCGGACACCTCCCGGTACCACCGCAGGAAGCCCTGCCACGCGATCGTGGGGAAGTACTCGATCGCGTCCCACGCGGCGAGGCCGTACACGGCCTCGAACCAGGCGCGGGGGCTCACGGCGGGGGTCCCCCAGGTGGGCCACGCGATGTCTTTCGGGGTGCGCAGCGTGTGCATGCGCGCGTAGGTGGTCCAGGGGCCGGCAGCATCGGCGGGGGCGGCGTCGATCACCACGACGTCGTCGATCCCGCGGCGTCTGAGCCCGCGCGCCAGCACGAGCCCGGCTTGCCCCGCGCCCACGATCACGACGGGACGGATGCCGTCTCGCGCACCGACCCAGGAGCGTCCGTCACCGGCGCTGAGTGCGCTCTGGTGCGCAGCCTCTCGTTCGAGCGCGGCGAGGCGGGCGGCGGAATCGGGGAGCGGGGTCAGCACGCTCACTCGCCGTCGATCACGACGCGAACGCCGAGGGTGTCGTCGAAGCGGTGGTTGTGGTGGTCGGTGACGTTGGTGTCGTCGAGCTCGAGGTTGACGAAGTCCATGCTCGGCTCGGCGAAGAAGGGCCCGGCGTGCCAGGTGCCTTTGCGCATCGTGATGGCCGTGCGCGGCGGGATGCGGAAGGCGCGGAGGTCGTCGAGGGCCGGGGCCTCGATACCGGGAGCGGCGACGGCGATCGTCCACTCGACGTCGCCGACGGACATGAGCGTCTGGGTGGTCTCGAGGTGGCGGGTCACGCGCACGAACTCCGGCGTCTTGTCGTCGAGGTGCATCAGATAGAAGCGCGGGATGCCGTTCGACACGTCGAGCACGGCTTCCTCCGCGGTGAAAGGGGTGCCGTCTTCCATCGGCGTGAGGACGACACCGAAGGGGTCGAACGACGCGGGGGTCACGATCTCGGCGGTGAGGCGATGGACGGTGAGGGTGTCGGACATGGCGGCTCGCTTTCGTCGGGTAATCCGACCGTACGCTTGTCCAACAAGCAGAGGAGCAACTTGTCCGACATGTTCACCGCACTGTTACGCCGGCGAAACGCTCACGAGCGCACCCGGCGGATCAGGGCGTTGCGGAGCCCCTCCGGCGCGGGCAGCTGCACCTCGCGCGACCAGTACCCGATCGCATCGTCGGCGCCGTACCCGCAGTAGGTCATCTCGATGACCGGGGTGCCCGGCGAGCTCGACAGGAGCCGTGATCTCTCGGCATCCAATCCGATCGCCTCCATCCACACGGTTTCCCAGGCGACCCGTACGCCGTTGGCGGCTTCGGCGAGATCGAACACCGGGCGGTGCGCATCGAGCACGGCGTCGTGACGCACGGGGACGAGGTCTTCCGCCAGGGCGTAGGGCGCTCCGTCTGCGCGCCACATCTTGACCGTGCGCAGCACCGTGGTGTCATCGGGCAGGTCGTCGAAGCGGTGTGACCCGGGGGTGAGCTCGAGACGGTCGGACGACACGAGCTCCAGCGACGGCTCGTAGCCGGCGGAGCGGATCGAGAGGGAGTGGTCGAACTGCTGGTCGATCCGGCGGCCCACCCCCGCGAGGCGACGGTTGGGGGTGGTTCGCGCGCCCTGCGTGCGGTGCACGTATCCGCGCTCTTCGAGGCGCACCAGCGCTTCGCGCACCGAGTTGCGGCTCGCGCCGAGGATCTCGGCGAGGCGTGGCTCGGAGGGCAGCGCCGCTGCCTCGCTGCTCCACAGGTTGAGGATGCCCTCGATGATCGGATCGGGATCGGGTACGCGCACGGACTCATCTTCCTCGATCGATGCCGGGACGACCGCCCCTATGGGGCGGGGGAGTCGCGAACGCCCCGAGCGAGACCGCGGGTGAGATCAGGCGGCGGCGCCCACGACGGCGGCGATGGCCGAGGTGAAGAAGCCCAGGCCGTCGACGCCCGAACGCATCGCCGCAGAGGTACCCGGGCCGAAGCCCGGCTCGACCGCGTGCTCGGGGTGCGGCATGAGACCCACGACGTTGCCGCGGTCGTTGGTCAGGCCGGCGATGTCGTCGAGCGAGCCGTTGGGGTTCACCCCGACGTACCGAAAGGTCACGAGGCCCTCGCCGTTCACGCGCGCCAGGGTCTCGGCATCCGCGATGTATCCGCCGTCGGCGTTCTTCAGGGGGATGACGATCTCTTCGCCCTCGGCGAAGTCGCTGGTCCACGCGGTGGAGGCGTTCTCGACGCGCAGGCGCTGGTCGCGGCGAATGAACTGCTGGTGGGCGTTGCGGATCAGGCCCCCGGGCAGCAGGTGCGCCTCGACGAGCATCTGAAAGCCGTTGCAGATGCCGAGCACGGGCATGCCCTTGCCGGCCGCGTCCTTCACCTCGGCCATGATCGGCGCGAAGGCGGCGATCGCGCCGGCACGCAGGTAGTCGCCGTAGCTGAAGCCGCCGGGCAGGACCAGGGCGTCGACCCCCTTCAGGTCGTGCTCGCCGTGCCAGAGGCCGACGGGCTCGCCGCCCGCGAGGCGGATGGCGCGCTGCGCGTCGCGGTCGTCGAGCGAACCGGGGAAGGTGATGACCCCGATGCGAGCGGTCACTCGACCACCTCGACGTTGACGACGTCTTCGATCACGGCGTTCGAGAGCATCTCGTCGGCGAGCTCACGCGCCCGCGCGAGCGTGGCTTCGTCGACCTCGCCCTCGACGGTCAGTTCGAAGCGCTTGCCGATGCGCACGTCGGAGAAGCGGTGCTCGCCCAGACGCGACAGGGCGCCGGCCACGGCCTTTCCCTGCGGGTCGAGAAGCTCGGCCTTGGGCATGACGTCGACGACGATGGTGGGCACTGCAGCTCCAAGAGTCGGGTGGCGTTGTGAAGGCCAGTCTACGCGAGCGGTCGATGGCGCCCGCCACGGCGGACCGGGCCGAGCGGGCGGGGCTTCATAACGATCTCACAGCGTCCTCTTGACCGCGTGGGAGCGATCCCATAGCGTCATCCCCGATCGGTGAGAGCGCTCCCATGCACGGTCGCAGGAAGCCCTCGCCAGCGCCGGTCAGCACCCACCACAAAGGAGTGATCTGTGAAAAATCGTGCCCTGCGCCGGGTGGCTCTCGTCGCCGCCGTCGCATCGACCTCTGCCCTCGTCCTCGCCGGCTGCTCCGGCGCCGGGGGTTCCGCTTCGGGCGGTGACGGTGACGTCACCCTCACCATCGCCACCTTCAACGACTTCGGTTACACCGACGCGCTCCTGCAGGAGTACATGGACGCGCACCCGAACGTGAAGATCGTGCACAACAAGGCCGCGACCAGCAACGAGGCCCGCGAGAACTACTTCCAGAAGCTGGGCAAGACCGGCCTCGCCGACATCGAGGCCATCGAGGTCGACTGGCTGCCCGAGGTCATGGAGTACGCCGACCTGCTGGCTCCGGTGCCCGACGACCTCAAGAGCCGGTGGCTCGACTACAAGGTCGAGGCCGCCACCAGCCCCGAGGGAAAGCTCGTCGGCTACGGCACCGACATCGGCCCCGAAGGCGTCTGCTATCGCTCCGACCTCTTCGCCGCGGCCGGCCTCCCGACCGACCGGGCCGAGGTCGCCAAGATGCTCCAGGGCGACTGGTCGACCTATTTCGCCGCGGGCGACACCTACGTCGCCGCGACCGGCAAGGCCTTCTTCGACTCCGCCGGCGGCACCTACCAGGGCGCGATCAACCAGGTCGAGGCCGCGTACGAGAACCCCGACAACGGCGAGATCACCGCCACGAGCAACCCCGACGTGAAGAAGATCTACGACCAGGTGCTGAAGGCCAGCGCCACGCAGTCGGCGCACCTCGGCCAGTGGTCGGACGACTGGTTCGCGGGGCTCTCGAACGGCGCCTTCGCCACGATGCTCTGCCCGGGCTGGATGCTCGGCGTCATCGAGGGCAACGCCCCCGAGGTCAAGGGCTGGGACATCGCGAACGTCTTCCCCGGCGGCGCCGGCAACTGGGGCGGGTCGTACCTGACCGTCCCCGGTAACGGCAAGAACGTCGAAGCCGCCCAGGAGCTCGCCGACTGGCTGACCGACCCCGAGACCCAGGTGAAGGCGTTCGAGAACGCCGGGACCTTCCCGAGCCAGACCGACGCCCTCAAGGCGGACGCGCTGCTCAGCAACACGAACGCGTACTTCAACAACGCCCCCGTGGGCGAGATGCTCTCCGAGCGCGCGCAGGCCGTCAAGGTCTCGCCGTACAAGGGCACCTTCTACTTCCAGATCAACGACGCCATGCAGAAGGCGCTCACGCGAGTGGAAGACGGAACGCAGGACGCCGCGACCTCCTGGAAGCAGTGGGCGACCGAGGTCGACGCCCTGTCCTGACCCGTAGCGAGCGGATGCCGGGGCCCCGCGCCTCGAGCCCCGGCATCCGTCCCGCTCGTCTCGAGGAGGAGACACCACCGTGACAAGCACTCTCGAACGGCCCACGCGGCCGGCGCAGCCCCCGGCCGGGGACCGCCGGCCACGGCGCCTCGGCTTCGGTCAGCGCCGTAGCGCGTGGGACCTGAAGCTCTCGCCGTATCTCTACATCTCGCCGTTCTTCATCCTGTTCGCGATCACGGGTCTGTTCCCCATCGCCTACACCGCGGTGATCTCGTTCATGGACTGGGATCTGGTTCGCAACTCGGGCGAGTTCATCGGCTTCGACCAGTACGCCTGGGTGCTCTCGCAGCCCAAGTTCTGGATCGCCCTGCGCAACACCTTCAGCATCTTCCTGCTCTCGAGCGTCCCGCAGCTCATCCTCGCGATCTTCATCGCCGCGATGCTCGACCAGAACATCCGTGCCAAGACCTTCTGGCGCATGAGCGTGCTCGTGCCGTACGTGATGGCCCCCGTCGCCGTGGCCCTCATCTTCAGCAACATGTTCGGCGACCAGTACGGCGTGGTGAACACCACCCTGCAGAACCTCGGTCTTCCGGCCGTGCCGTGGCATTCCGACGCCTTCGCCAGCCACATCGCGATCGCGACGATGGTCAATTTCCGCTGGACCGGTTACAACACCCTCATCCTGCTCGCGGCGATGCAGGCCATCCCGCGCGAGTACTACGAGGCCGCGACCGTCGACGGCGCCGGCAAGATCCGCCAGTTCTTCTCGATCACCCTGCCGAGCCTCAAGCCGACCCTCGTCTTCGTCATCATCACCGCCACCATCGGCGGCCTGCAGATCTTCGACGAGCCGCGCATGTACGACCAGTACGGCACGGGCGGGGCGGACAACCAGTGGCTCACCGTGACCCTGTGGCTCTACAACGTCGGCTGGGGCGAGTGGAACTTCGGCCGCGCCGCGGCACTCGCGTGGATCCTCTTCCTGCTCATCCTCGCCATCGGCGCGATCAACCTGTTCGTCACGCGTTCGCTCGTGCGCGACGACGGTGGTCGCGGTGAGACCCGTTCCCGTCGAAACGCCCGAGCGCAGGCACGAGCGGCGAGAGCCCGAGTGAGGGCGGATGCCGCTACCCCGGCGCCCCCGCGAGACACCGACGCGTCCCGAGGCGGCGCCGCACGACAGGAGACCCGCCGATGACCGCCGTGAGCCCCGCCCCCGTCCCGATCGTCGACCCGAACACCCCCGGCCCCGTCCGCCGCCGTCCGCGCCCCGTGCGCGGCTCCCGCCCGGGCTGGATCGTCTACGCCGCTCTCGGCGCGGTGCTGCTGGCGAGCCTGTTCCCCTTCTACTGGTCGCTGCTGATCGGTTCGGGCGATTCATCGACGATCCGCGACGCGAATCGGTCGTGGATCCCCGGCGGCAACTTCTTCGCCAACGCCGCGTCCGTCATCGGCGACCCCGCGGTCAACTTCTGGCCGGCGCTGGTGAACTCGATCATCAGCTCGGGCCTGATCGCGGCATCCGTGGTCTTCTTCTCGACCCTCGCGGGGTGGGCGTTCGCGAAGCTGAAGTTCCGCGGCGGCCCGTGGCTGCTCGTCTTCGTCGTGGCGACCATGGCCGTGCCGACGCAGCTGGGCGTCGTGCCGCTGTACATCCTCTTCAGCGAGCTCGGGTGGACGGGGCAGCTCGGTGCCATCATCATCCCGGCTCTGACCAGCGCCTTCGGCGTCTTCTGGATGACGCAGTACCTGCGTCAGTCCGTGCCCGACGAGCTGATCGAGGCCGCGCGCGTGGATGGCGCGACCTCGTTCCGCACGTTCCTCACGGTGGGCGTCCCCGCCGCGCGCCCCGCCGCGGCGATGCTCGGGCTGTTCACCTTCGTGAGCGCGTGGAACAACTTCTTCTGGCCGTTCATCGTGCTCGACCGTCAGAACCCCACACTGCCGGTGGCCCTGTCGCTCCTGCAGTCCAACTACTTCGTCGACTACTCGATCGTCCTCGCGGGCGTTCTGCTGTCGACGATACCGCTGCTGCTGCTGTTCGTCTTCGCGGGCAAGCAGCTCGTCAGTGGCATCATGCAAGGGGCGGTCAAGGGATGACCCTCGCGCCCATGGAAGGAACCCGAACCATGTCCCACACCCGTTCGTTCCCCGAAGGTTTCCTCTTCGGCGCTGCCACCGCGGCGTATCAGATCGAGGGGGCGGCCTTCGAAGACGGCCGCACGGCCTCGATCTGGGACGCGTTCAGCCGTGTGCCCGACGCCGTGATCAACGCCGACAACGGCGATGTCGCGTGCGATCACTACCACCGCTACGCCGGCGACGTGCAGCTGATGAAGAAGCTCGGTCTGCAGACCTACCGCTTCTCGACCTCGTGGTCGCGCGTGCGGCCCGATGGCGGCGCTGTCAACGCGAAGGGCGTGGACTTCTACAAGCGCCTCGTCGACGAGCTGCTGGATGCCGGCATCCTGCCCTGGCTCACGCTCTATCACTGGGACCTGCCGCAGGCGCTGCAGGACGAGGGCGGTTGGACCGTCCGCTCCACGAGCGAGAAGTTCACCGAGTATGCGCTCGACATGCACGACGCGCTCGGCGACCGGGTGAACGTCTGGACGACGCTCAACGAGCCGTGGTGCTCGTCGTTCCTCAGCTACACCGCCGGCATTCATGCACCCGGGCACTACTCCCAGGCCGAGGGCATGCTCGCCGCCCACCACCTGCTTCTGGGCCACGGACAGACCGTGCGCGAGCTCCGTGCCCGCGACTCTTCGTTGAACCTGGGGCTCACGCTCAACCTCACGGTGGCGGATGCCGTCGACCCGGCGAACCCCGCCGACCTCGACGCCGCACGGCGCGTCGACGGACAGTTCAACCGCTGGTTCCTCGACCCGGTCTTCCGTGGCGAGTACCCCGCCGACATCATCAAGGACTTCCGCAAGACGGACGCCGAGGCGGTGGCGCGTTGGCAGGAGGCCGTGCATCCCGGTGACCTCGACATCATCTCGACGCCCATCGACTCGCTCGGCGTGAACTACTACCACGGCGAGTTCGTCGGGGGGACTGCGCCCGAGATCGACCCGCCCGCGGGAGATGCTCCCACCTCGCGTCCGGTCGGCAAGCCCTTCCCCGCGCACGAGAACCTGTACTGGCACGATCGCGGTCTCGCTCGCACCAACATGCACTGGGAGGTGCAGCCCGAGGGGCTCACGCGTCTGCTCCAGCGGGTCAGCGAGGATTACGCGGCGGAGGCGGGCGTGGCCCTCTTCGTCACCGAGAACGGCGCCTCGTTCGACGACGAGCTGAACACCGAGGGCGACGAGCCGCGCGTGCACGACGTCGAGCGCGTGGAGTTCGTCGAGGCGCACCTCGCGGCGGTTCTGGATGCCGTGGACGAGGGCGTCGACGTGCGCGGCTACTTCTACTGGTCGCTGATGGACAACTTCGAGTGGGCGTGGGGCTACGAGAAGCGTTTCGGGATCGTCTACGTCGACTACGCCACGCAGGAGCGCACGATCAAGGATTCGGGGCTCGCCTACGCGCGGGTGATCGCGGATCGCGCGCTGGAGCCGGTCGTCGTCCGCTGACGTCGGCCGCGAGGGCCCGGTCGCGCGCGTCTGCGGCCGGGCCTTCGCATTCGCGGCGTGAGGCGATGCGGTAGGCACGGGCAGCCGGCGTTCCGCGTGGGCCGCAGGGGATCCGCGCCGGTCCGGTGCGATCCCCGGCGACACCGCAGTACGCTCGCATCAGCGCGGGGTGCATCCGGCCAGCCGAGCGCCGGAGAACGCGGCCGTCCTGAAGGAGGGGAGCGATGGATCTCGCATCCGTGCGGGGTGCCGCCACGATCGAAGAGGTCGCGGCGCGCGCCGGAGTCTCGCGCTCGACGGTGTCGCGAGTCGTCAACGGCTCCTCCGCTGTCTCGCCCTCCGCTCTCGAGGCCGTGCGCCGCGCGATCGACGAGCTGCAGTACGTGCCCAACCGTGCGGCACGCTCGCTCGCCAGCCGCCAGACCCGGGCGATCGCCCTGGTGATCCCCGAGCAGACCGACCGCTTCTTCGGCGACCCGTTCTTCGCCTCGATCGTCGCGGGGATCGGCGAGGTCATCGGCGAGTCCGACTACATCATGAACATGCTCATCGCGAGCGACGACGTCAGCGCCAAGGCGCTCGGATACCTCCGTGGCGGAAGCGTCGACGGGGCGATCGTCGCCTCGCACCACACGAGCGACACCTTCCTCGACCGCGTCGCCGACGTCGTCCCCGTGGTCTACGGCGGGCGCCCCGCGCGAATCCGCGCCGACGACTACTACGTCGACGTCGACAACGTCGAGGGTGGCCGGGTCGCCACCGCCTATCTGCTGGCGCGCGGTCACCGCCGTCTCGCCACGGTGTCGGGCCCGTCGGACATGCCCGCGGGCATCGACCGTCTCCAGGGCTTCCGCAACGCGATGGCGGAGGCGGGGCTGGAGCCGATGGCGATCGAGAACGGGGACTTCACCGAGATGGGCGGGGCGCTGGCGATGAACCGCATCCTCTCGAACGGGGTCACCCCCGAGGCGGTCTTCGTCGCGAGCGATCTCATGGCCCGCGGCGTCTACACGGTGCTGCGCGACAAGGGCCTCGAGCCGGGGCGCGACGTCGCCGTCATGGGCTTCGACGACTCGGCGGTGTCGACCGCCGTCACACCGGCGCTGACCACGGTCCGGCAGCCGTCGCTGGCGCAGGGCCGGCACATGGCATCCGTTCTGCTCGACATCCTCGCCGGGCGTCCCGCGGCTCACGCGACGATCCTGCCGATCGAGGTCGTGCAGCGCGCCTCGGCCTGAGGCCCGTCAGGGACCGGCCGGCAGGCGCAGGTCGATCTCGTAGCCGCCGTCGGCGAGGGGCCCGGCGCGGAACGAGCCCCCCAGCATGTGGGCGCGTTCCGAGAGCCCGAGGTGACCGAGGCGCGCCGTGGGAGCGGGGTCGGGGCGCGGGGCGGGGGAGGCGGCGTTGCGCAGGACCACCCGCACGCCACCGGTGTCGGTGCTCGTCGCGGTCACGGTCACGCGCGACCCGGGCGCGTGCTTCCGCACGTTCGTGAGCCCCTCTTGGATCGTGCGGTAGACCGCTCGCTGGGTCGCGGGTGCGAGCCCTTCGCGCAGGGCGATGCGGGCCTCGATATCGAGGTCGGCGGGGTGCAGGATCTCATCGAGGTGGCGCAGGGTCGGCTGGGGGCCGAGCGGTGCGGCCTCCGGTCCGTCGGCGCGGAGCACCAGCAGCATCTGACGCAGCTCGGTGAGGGTCGTGGAGGCGAGCGTGCGGATCGTGTCGGCCGTCTCGACGACGTCGGGATCGTCGGCGCGGACCATCAGGGCACCCGCCTGCACGGTGATGAGGCTCACCTGGTGCGAGACGACGTCGTGCATCTCGCGCGCGAGGTGGGCGCGCTCCTCCGCGACGGCCTCGCGGGCGACGCGGCGGTTCTCGTCGGCGCGGGCGCGGCGCAGCTCGTCGAGACTCGCCGTCAGCCTGCTCTGGTTGCGTCGGAGGCGGCCCAGCGCCACGGCGCCGCCCGAGGTCATCGTCGCGTACACGATGGCGAGCACGTGGTCGTTGACCGAGGTGAAGGTGTCCCACGACAGGCCGAGTCCGAGGAAGGTGAGGGCGGACGCGACGACGAGCCAGACCATTCCGGTCGCCGCGCTCGCGACGGTGTACAGGGCGATCACCGACGCGATCGGTCCGCCGGTGACGAAGAGGGCGGGAAGCGTCAGCGCCAGTGACAGCAGGGGGATCTTGCGGCGCAGCAGCAGGCCCGCGGCTCCGACCAGGGTCAGCACCAGCTCGAGCAGGTCGGTCGTGTAGAGACCGAGCACGCCGTCGAGGGCGGCCACGGCGACGAGGCCGAGATCGATCAGGACATCGCGGCGCCTCATCGTGCCTCCTCGTCGCGCAGCAGGCCCGCGCGCTCCGCCACGAGAGCCGCCTGCACGCGCCCGTCGACGCCGAGCTTGCCGAGGATCGTGCTGATGTGCGCTTTCACGGTGGCGGGGCTCAGGAACATCTCGGCGCCGATCTGGATGTTCGACAGCCCGCGCCCCAGTTGCACGAGGATCTCGCGCTCGCGCGAGCTGAGCGCGTCGACCAGGTGGGTGTCGGCCGCGGGCTCGGGGCGCAGGTATCCGGCCACCACGGCGCGGCTGACGGTGGGCGAGAACACCACCCCGCCACCGTGGAGGGTGCGCACGAGCTGGGGGAGCTGACGCGGGTCGGTGTCTTTCACGAGGAACCCGGCCGCGCCCGCGTCGAGGGCCGAAGCGATGTGATCGTCGGAGTCGAAGGTGGTCAGGATCGCCACCGTCACGTTCCACCCCGCCCGGCGGATGTCGCGGAGCACCTCGAGACCGTTTCGTCCCGGCATCCGGATGTCGAGCAGCACCACGTCGGGACGCGCCTCTGCGAGGACCTCCATCGCCTGGACGCCGTCGGCGGTCGCCACCACCTCGATGTCGTCGGCGGCGCTGAGGATGTGCGAGAAGCCGGAGCGGATGAGCGCTTCGTCGTCGACGACGGCGACACGGATGAGGGGAGCGGCGAGGGATGCCATGCGACCAGGCTAGGGACTCCGGGCGCCGTCGAGACAGGGGGCGCATCCGATGTACCCGACCGGACGCGGACGGTACCCGGTCAGCCCCCGGTCGCGGGCCCGGGCGTCGAACAGACTGGCTCCCGTCCCATCCTCTCCCCAGGAGTTCTCGCCGTGTCCGTCCCCCTGCTCGTCGTCGGCTGCTCCCTGCTCGTCTGGGCGTTGTGGAGCCGCGTCTTCCGGAAGGCCACCGTCAACGGGCCGATCGTGATGACCGCTCTCGGCCTGCTCGGGGGCGCGCTGCTGCCGGTGCAGGGCGAGCTGTTCCTCGAGTCGAAGGCCACGCTCTTGTTCGCCGAGATCGTGCTGGCCTACCTGCTCTTCGTCGACGCGCTGGAGGTTCGCGGTTCCTTCCGCTCGCACTTCACCGGGGTGCCGGCGCGGCTGCTCGGCATCGGCCTGCCGCTGTCGCTCGTCCTCGTGCTGGCGGTCGGTCTGATCCTGCCGCTGGGGTTGTCGGTGGCGGTGATCCTGGCGATCGCGTGCATCTCGGTGCCCGCCGACTTCTCGCCCGAGACCTCGATCGTGCGCGACGACCGCGTTCCGGCGCGGGTGCGGCGGTGGCTCAACGTCGAGAGCGGGTACAACGACGGCCTGGTCTCACCGCTCCTGCTCGGTGCGGTGGCCTTCGCCTCCGCGGGGACGACGGGCGACGCCGGACGTGCGTTCGCGGTGGCCGCCCCCGCGGGGCTCATCGCGATCCTCGTCGGGGCTGCCGCGGGTGCCGCGATCGGGGGAGCGATGCGCTTCGCCGACGGGCGAGGATGGACCGAGCCCCAGAGCATGCGTATCGCCTTCATCGCCACGCCCCTGATCGTGTTCGGCCTCGCCGTCGCGTTGCAGGGCAATGGGTTCGTCGCCGTCTTCGTCGCGGGCGTCGCCCTGCGTCTCGCGCGCGGGGCGAGTGGCGTCCCCTCCGTCGAGATCTCTCTGCTGGACGACCTCTCGTGGCTGCTCAACCTGCTGTTGTGGTTGGCTTTCGGCTTCGCCTCGATCGTTCTGCTCAGCGAGACCTACGACTGGTGGCCCGCGATCGTCCTCGCTCTCGTGGCCCTGACGGTGGGGCGGTTCCTGCCCGTGCTGCTCGCGCTGATCGGCACCGAGGCCACCCGCAAGGAGCGGTTCTTCGTCGCCGCCATGGGTCCCCGGGGCGCGGCATCCATCGTCTTCGGCCTCATCGCCGCGAACGCCCTGCCCGGGGAGGAGGGGTTCCTCGTGCTGGCGGCGACCTGCATGGTCGTGCTCGGCAGCGTGGTGCTGCACGGCATCGTGGGACCGCTCCTGGTGCGCCGGTTCTGGCCCGGGCGGGTCGCCGCCGCCTGACCGGTCGGACCACCCGATCGGCCCGAGGAGGGGGCCGACCGGGCGATGCGGCGTCCGGGGGCATCTCGCGAGCATGGACAGGATGCCGGTGGTCGGCATGCGCACGCTCGGGGAGGACCGATGGTCGCGGTGATGGACAAGGCGCAGGCAGCGCCCGAGACGACGCCGGCGACGCGGCCCGTGAACCGCGTCCCGCGGTGGGATGTCCCCGGACTGCTCCGGCGTCGCACCGGGACGCTCGGGGTGACACTGGCGATCCTCGTGGTCAGCACCGTGACGATCGCAACGGAGAGCACCTTCGAGGCCGGTCCCTTCGACCTGCGCGACATGCTGCTCGCCCTGGTGCGGGTCGACGACCCGCTCGTGCTCGCCGTCACCGTGCTGTTGACCCTGGTGACGTGCGGCGCGGCGGAGGGGCTCCTGGGCACGCGACGTCTGCTCGCGGCGTTCGTGGGCGGCGGGCTCGTCGTCTGCGCGGTCGGCGAGGTCATCGGCTGGTTCGAGGACAACGTCATCCCCGAGGTCTCGCTGAACGTCACCCCCGACACGGGGGCACCGCCGATTGCGGCGCTGCTGTGCGTCGCGATCGCCGCGAGCTGTTTCGCCTCGCCGCTGTGGCGCCGTCGCATCCGCATCGGCGGCGTGGTCCTCGCCGTGACCATGTTCCTCTACGCGGCCTCTGCTTCCGACCTCTACACGCTCATCGCTCTGCCCGTCGGCATGGCGGCCGGCCTCGTGCTCGGGGGGACGCGGGCCGTCGGCATTCCCCGCAGCTCCCTGCGCGAGAAGCGCGTGCTGCTGGCCGCGCTCACCGCCATCACCGCCATCGGGCCGGTCGTGGCCACCCTCTGGGGCTCGGGGGCGGGAGTGCTCTCGGTCTACAGCTGGCTGTCGTACGACCCGCTGAACGTGGCCGACGGCGTCGTCTGCGCGATCGGTTCGACCAACGCTCCCTGCCCGCCCTCCGCCTCGGTCTACGCCGAGCTCCAGCCCGCCTCGGGGTGGATCGCCGCGCTCCCGCAGCTGGTGCTGCTGATCGCCGCCTGGGGCGTGCTGCGCGGGCGCCGCGGCGCCCTGCACCTGGCCGTGGGGGTGAACGTCCTCACCTTCGCGGCGATGAGCATCCTGCTGCTGCTGAGCGAGACCGACACGCTCGAGCAACTCGCGACGGTGCGTGCCGCGTACGACGTCGCCGACGTCTGGCAGACGGTCGTGGGCATGGTCGTCGGTGCCGCCCTTCCCCTGATGGTCGCCGTGCTTCTCGTGCGCTTCCGCGCCGCCGCGCAGATCCGATCGACCCCCGGGGTGCGCCGGATCTTCGTGCGCACGGTCGTCGTCGCGGCCCTGGGCTCGCTGGCGCTGGCGCTGGTCGGCATCCTGATGACGTCCGCCGAGTTCCGGCCGTGGCCGAACGTCACCACCGTGCTCGCCACTCTGCCCCTGCGTCTCGTCCCGCCGTCGCTTCTGCCGCCCGAGGCCCTCGTCTTCGTCCCGATGACCGGAGCCGCACAGGCGGCGTGGTACCTGCCGCCGCTGCTGTTCTGGCTGAGCGTCGTCGTCGCCGCCGTGCGCTTCGTGGTCCGCTCCGGCGCCGCCGAGACCGCACCCGATCGCGAGCGCGCGCGGGCTCTGCTCGCAGCGGGATCGGGGGACACCCTCGGGCACATGACCCTGTGGGAGGGGAACGTCTACTGGTTCGCCGCCGACGCGGAGGCGGCGATCGCCTACCGGGTACGCGGCGGTTTCGCGGTGACGCTCGGCGGTGCCTTCGGCCCCGACCGGGACGACGCCTCCGTCGGCGCGGAGTTCGCCGCGTTCTGCGAGGAGCAGGGCTGGACGCCGGTCTTCTACAGCGTCGACGACGCCGAGCGCGAGCGGCTCGCCCCGCTGGGCTGGTCGTCGCTGCAGGTCGCCGAGGAGGCCTTCCTCGACCCGCGCAGCTGGACTCCCGCCGGCAAGAAGCGACAGGACGTCCGGACGGCCACCAACCGCGCGGCGCGAGAGGGACTGACCTCGCGTTGGGCCCGGTGGAGCGAGCTGTCGTTCTTCGATCGCGGCCAGATCCGCGACATCTCGGAGGCCTGGGTCTCGGACAAGACGATCCCCGAGATGGGTTTCACCCTCGGCTCGACCGATCAGCTCGACGACCCCCAGGTGCGCCTTCTCGTGGCGCGCGACGGATCGGGACGCATCACGGCTTTCACGAGCTGGATACCGATCCATCGCGACGGCACGATCGCCGGGTACGCCCTCGACGTCATGCGTCGGCGCGACGACGCGATGCCCGGGGTCATGGAGTTCCTCATCGGTCAGGCCGTCGATCGGCTCCGCGAGGACGGCATGACGGTGATGAGCCTGTCGGGTTCGCCCCTGGCGCGGCACTCCACCGGGGACGACGCCGACCGCAGCGCCCTGGACCGCGGCCTCGACGTCATCAGCGCGCTCCTCGAGCCGGCGTACGGGTTCCGCTCGCTGGCGAACTTCAAGAAGAAGTTCCAGCCCGACTTCGCGCCCCTGTGGATGATCTACCCGGATGCCACGCAGATCCCGGCCATCGCGATCGCCCTGGTCCGCTGCTACATCCCCGGCCTCACCCTGCGCTCGGCGGCCGCACTCGCCACGCAGCTGCGGCGGCCGCGCGAGGCGGCGGGGCGTTGACGCGTCGGGCGGGCGCCGCGGCGCGGTGTCATGAGAACAGGGGATGCCACGAGAACAGGCCGATGCGGCGTGGATCGTCCTGTTCTCGGGCGATCAGCCTGTTCTCGTGACATGGCGGCTCAGCGGGCGTCGGGTCGCGGCCGCTGGTACACGTCGGGGATGTCGTCGCCATCGGCATCCACCTCTTCGGCGAGAGCCAGTTGCTTGTAGCGCCGGTTGCGTACGAGCAGGACGGACGATGCGAGGACGGATGCCAGAAGCGAGGCGACCATGATCGCGATCTTCGCGTCGTCGGTGTGGGGCGAGCCGTCGGGGAAGCTCAGCTCGGCGATCAACAGCGAGACGGTGAAGCCGATCCCGGCGAGCAGGCCCACCCCGGCCAGGTCGATCCACTTCAGAGCGGGGTCGAGCCGGACCTTCGTCACGAGAGTGAGCAGGCGGACACCGAGCAGGATGCCGAGGGGCTTTCCCAGCACGAGACCGGCGACGACGCCGAGGGTGACGGGGTCCGTCACCGCGCGGAGCAGTCCCTCGCCGCCGCCGACCGAGACCCCCGCCGCGAAGAAGGCGAACAGCGGCACGGCGATGCCCGCCGACAGGGGACGGAAGCGGTGCTCGAACTGCTCGGCGAGGTCCATGCCCCGCGCCTCGGGCCGGCGCCGGGAGGCGGCGACCGGGATCGTAAAGGCGAGCGCGACTCCGGCGATCGTCGCGTGCACGCCCGAGGCGTGCAGGAACGCCCATGCGGCGAAGCCGATCGGCAGCAGCACGACCCAGGCGCCCCAGGGCGTGCGGGCGAACCACGCGCGGCCACGGTGGGCGATGACGCCGTAGACGACGACGAGCACGGCGAAGATCGCCAGCGGCACGAGCGCGATGTCGCTCGTGTAAAAGACGGCGATGATCGCGATCGCGATCAGGTCGTCGACGACCGCGAGCGTCAGCAGGAAGATGCGCAGGGGTCCGGGAAGATGCGAGCCGACCAGCGCCAGCAACGCCACCGCGAAAGCGATGTCGGTCGCGGTGGGGATGGCCCAGCCCGCCAGCAGGCTCGGCTGCGCGTGCACGATCGCGACGTAGAGGAGGGCGGGCACGGCGACCCCCGCGAAGGCGGCCGTCACCGGCACGATCGCGGTCCCCAGTCGGCGGAGGCTCCCGACGACGATCTCGCGCTTGAGCTCGAGGCCGACCAGGAAGAAGAAGATCGCCAGCAGGCCGTCCGCCGCCCACGACCCGACGCTCAGCTCGAGGTGCCAGGGCACGTAGCCGAAGCGGAGGTCGCGCAGCGCGAAGTATGCCTCGGACGCGGGGGAGTTGGCCCACACGACCGCGGCGATCGCGGCCACGACCAGCAGCATGCCGCCGACGGATTCGCGGCGCAGAAGCGTCGTGACGCGGTGGACTTCGGCGTATCCGGGCCACTGGGGCGCGCGGGTGGTGTCTTGGCTCATGAGGCTTCCTGGAGGGTCGATCGACAGATCGTCGACCAGACTTCCCGACACGCCTCTCTCAGTTTAGTCGGCCCGACCCCGGGCCGGGTTTCAGGCGGACTCCTCGTCCTCTTCGGCGTTGAAGTGCGAGGCCGTGTCGGAGTGGCCGGCGGCGATGCCCTTCGGGTCGTCGGGGATGGTGCCATCGGCCCCGAGCCCGCCGGGCTTGGTCTCTCCGTCGGAGCCCGAGCCGGCGGTGGGCGAGACCTCGACGTCAGCGCCTTCGAAGGAGTCCCCGTCGGCGGCGGCCTGCGACGGGTCGGAGATTTCGGATGCCATGAGCGTGCCTCTCTCGTCATCGGTGGCGAGGCGGTGTGCGGTGCCCCACCGGGTGCCCGACGTTACCGAGCGCTCCGGCGCCGGCATCCCCTCTTGTGGGGCGGGCCCGGGTGTGCAGGGCGGCACCCCGCACGGGACGCGCGAGAGGGCACGGGCCGTCGTGCGGAGTCCAGCCGCGCCGCGCCGCTGCAGGCCCCCTCAACCGGCGTGTCGACGCGGAACTCCGCACGACGGCACGACCCGCTGATCCTTCAGCCCGCGGCGGCCCGCCGCGCGTCAGCTCGGGTCGCCGCCCAGCGGACCCACGGCGGGGATCGGGCCGCCGTCGTCGGCGCCGGTCTTTCGCGCGCGGGCGATCGCGTTGCCGAGGTGGTAGATGACCAATGCCGCCACGGACCCGAGCACGATCGGACCGAGCTGGAAGTCGCCCCACTGCATGGTGAAGCCGGCGATCGCGAGCACCAGGGCCACGGCGCCGGTGTACTGGTTGACCGGACGCGAGAAGTCGACGCGGTTGTCGACCCAGATCTTGATGCCGATGATGCCGATCAGCCCGTAGAGCGCGGTCGTGACACCGCCGAGCACTCCCGCCGGAATGGTGTTGAACACCGCGCCGACCTTGGGCGACAGGCTCAGCACGATAGCGGTGAGACCGGCGACCCAGTACACCGCGGTCGAGTAGACGCGGGTCGCGGCCATGACGCCGATGTTCTCGCCGTAGGTCGTGGTTCCCGAACCGCCGAAGGTACCGGCGAGGGTGGTGGCGACACCGTCGGCGATGAGAGCGCGGCCGGTGGAGCGGTTGGCCGTGGCATCCGTCATCGCCGCCACACCCCGCACGTGACCGACGTTCTCGGCCACGAGCACGAGCACCACGGGGAGGAACATCGCGATGACCGACCAGGTCGCGGGCGTCGTGAAGTCGGCGATCTGGAAGGTCGGCAGGCCCACCCAGGGAGCGGCCTCGACGGCGCCGAAGTCGATGAGCGTCTCGCCGGTGCCCGCCTGGATGAGCACCGTGGCGACGTAGCCGACGATCACGCCGAGGAAGATCGAGATGCGCCCGAGGAAGCCGCGGAAAAGCACGCTGAACACGATGACGGCGACGAGCGTGATCGTGCCGGGCAGGGGCTGCACCTTGAAGTTCGACCACGCGACCGGGGCGAGGTTGAAACCGATCAGCGCCACGATCGCGCCGGCGACGACCGGCGGCATGACCTTGTCGACCCAGCCGAGGCCGACGAACTGCACGATGAAGCCGATCACGGCGAGCAGCACGCCGACGGCCACGATGCCGGCGAGCGCCGAGCCGGTGCCCGCGGTGGTCGTCGCCGCCGTGATCGGCGCGATGAACGCGAAAGAGGAGCCCAGGTAGCTGGGAAGGCGGTTCTTCGTGACGAGCAGGAACAGCAACGTGCCGACACCCGAGAACAGCAGCGTCGTCGACACCGGGAACCCGGTGAGCACCGGCACCAGGAAGGTGGCGCCGAACATCGCGATCACGTGCTGGAGCCCGATCGCGATCGTCGCCCCCCAGTTCAGGCGCTCGCCGGGGGCGACGACGGCCCCGGGTTCGACGGTGCGCCCGTTGCCGTGCAGCTTCCAGCGGAACATGTGTCTCCTCAGGTGGGGGTGGATGCCGAGGTCACGTGTTCTCGCCGAGCTCACACCCCGTGGCGTGTGCTCTCGACGAGGTCGCGTGATCTCGATGGTCGTTCTGGCGAGATCACGTGATCTCGCGGGGTGGTTCCGCCGACGTCACGTGATGTCGGCGGCATCGCGGCGGCATCGCGGCGGGTGAGGTCAGGACGTGAGCAGGCGCAGCAACTCCGCGTAGCGGTCGCGGGTGCGCTCGACGATCTCGGCGGGAAGCGCGGGCGGCTCGCCCTGCTTGTCCCAGTTGGCCGCCAGCCAGTTGCGCACGATCTGCTTGTCGAAGCTGGCCATGCGCTCGGCGGGAGTGGAGCCGGTGCGCCAGGCCTCGGCATCCCAGTAGCGGGACGAATCCGAGGTGAGCACCTCGTCGGCCAGGGTCAGCACCCCGTCGTCGTCGTAGCCGAACTCGAACTTCGTGTCGGCGAGGATCAACCCGCGGGCTTCGGCCGTCGTGGACGCGCGGCGGTAGATCTCGAGCGAGAGGTCGCGCAGGGCCGACGCCGTCTCGGCTCCGACGAGCTCGACCGAGCGCTCGAAGGTGATGTTCTCGTCGTGCTCGCCCATCGGCGCCTTGAACGCGGGGGTGTAGAGCGGCTCCGGCAGCCGGTCGCCGTCGTTCAGGCCCTCGGGCAGAGGGATGCCGCACACGGTGCCCTCGGCACGGTACTCCGTCCAGCCCGAGCCGGTGAGGTACCCGCGCACGACGCACTCGATCGGCTGCATGTCGAGGGACCGGACGAGCATCGAGCGCCCCTGCACGGCATCCGGGATCAGGGCGACGGCCTCGTCGCCCACCAGGGCGTGGTCGGCGGCGAGGTGGTTCGGGATCGAGCGGCCTCCGTCGGCGCCGGCGAGCTGATCGAACCACCACAGGCTCAGCGTGGTGAGCAGCTCGCCCTTGTCCGGGATGCCGGGAGACAGCACGCGGTCGAAAGCGCTCACGCGGTCGCTGGCGACGACGAGGAGGTGCGCGGGGGCCTCGCCCTCGGCGGTGTCGGCGGGCACGTAGAGGTCGCGGACCTTGCCGGAGTAGATGTGGCGGAAGCCGGGGAGCTCGAGCGGGGGAGCGGTGGTCACCCGCTCATTATTGCGGGTGCGCGCGCCCCGCACCGGCGCAGATTGTGTCATAACGCCCGCTGGGGCGCCTGCCCCCCGGTCGCGGCGCACCTCCTGACTACGCTCGGTGGAATGACCGAGGCAGCCCCCGACACCGCGGTGAACATCGACCCTCATCTGGGCAGTCGCCATAAGACCATCCGCGGATGGGTGTTCTGGCCCGCCGCCGCCATCGCGGGGGCGTTCATCGCTTTCGCAATGCTCTTCCCGAGCGCGGCCGAGGCGACCTTCGGCGCCGTGCAGACCTTCATCGTCTCGGCGTTCAACTGGTATTACGTGCTGATCGCGGCGTTCTTCGTCGTGTTCGCGCTCGCGATGGGATTCAGCCGCTTCGGCAACATCAAGCTCGGTCAGGACGACGATGAGCCCGAGTTCTCGACGATGTCGTGGTTCTCGCTGCTCTTCGCGGCGGGCATGGGCATCGGCCTCGTCTTCTACGGCGTGAGCGAGCCGCTCAGCCACTTCGCCGACCCGCGTCCGGGCGTCGAGGGCACGCCGAATCAGCTCGCGCAGCAGGCGATGTCGCAGACGTTCCTGCACTGGGGCGTGCACGCGTGGTCGATCTACGTGGTGATCGGTCTCGCCCTGGCGTACGCCTTCCATCGGCGCAGGCGCCCGCGCACGATCCGCTGGGCGCTCGAGCCGCTGCTCGGGGCGCGTCTCGTGCAGGGCGGTTGGGGCAACGCGGTCGACGTCGCCGCTCTGGTCGGCACCCTGTTCGGCGTCGCGACCTCCCTCGGTCTGGGCGTCATCCAGATCAGCGCCGGGCTCGACTACCTGAACCTCGTGACGCCCTCGGTCATCAGCCAGGCCGTCATCGTCGGTGTCATCACGGCGTTCGTGCTGTTCTCGGTGCTCTCGGGTGTCGGCAAGGGCATGAAGTGGCTCTCGAACATCAACCTCGTGCTCGCCGGGCTGCTCATGCTGTACCTGCTGTTCGCGGGACCCACCGAGTTCCTGCTGCGCGACGTCGTGCAGTCGATCGGCAACTACATCCAGAACTTCGTGAGCCTGTCGTTCACGACGAGCGCCTACTCCGGCGAAGACGGCGTGGCCTGGCAGGGCACGTGGACGGCGTTCTACTGGGGCTGGTGGATCTCGTGGGCCCCCTTCGTCGGCATTTTCATCGCGCGCATCTCGCGCGGCCGCACGGTTCGGGAGTTCGTCACCGGAGTGATCCTGGTGCCCACGCTCGTCGGCATCCTGTGGTTCACGGTCCTCGGTGGCACCGCGATCTACGGCGAGCTGACCGGCACGGTGCAGCTGGTCGGAGCCGACGGTGCCGTGAACGTCTCGACGGCGCTCTTCCAGATGCTCCAGGGCGTCCCGGGAACGGTGTTCCTGTCGATCGGCTTCCTCATCCTCATCGGGATCTTCTTCGTCACCTCGGCCGACTCGGGCGCCCTGGTGATGGGAATGATCGCCACGGGCGGCGAAGAGGAGCCCAAGCGCTGGGTCCGCATCTTCTTCACCCTCGCGACCTCGCTCATCGCTTTCGCCCTGCTCTTGGCGGGCGGGCTCCAGGCCCTGCAGACCGCGGCGATCAGCATCGCTCTGCCGTTCAGCCTCGTGCTGCTCGCGATCTGCTGGGCGACCGTCACGGCCTTCCGCCGTGAGATGCGCGCCTATGACAAGGCCGAGCGGGCGCAGCTTCGCGACTCGATCGGAGCCCACTACGGGCTGGAGGTCGAGGAACCCAATCAGCGTGGCATCTTCGGCATTCCGATCCGTTGGCGTCAGCCTCGTGTCCCGGTGCCCGCTCCGGCGGAGCAGACGCCCGAGACGGCGTCCAGCGACTCTCCGAAGGCCTGACCCCCGGCATCCGGGCCCGCTCTCGAACACGCCGCACCTCCGGACGGGTGCGGCGTGTTCCGCGTGGTGTGGCGGGCTCCGCTCTCCGGGCTGCTCGGGCGTCGAGTGTCCGGAACGCGCCGCACGCGTCCACCTCGGTGCGGCCTGTCGTGGACACTCGATGTTCATCCGCGGGCGTTCGCGCCGAGCGGAGAATGGGCGTATAGTCCACGTGGACTAGTCGAAACGGACCATGAGGAGGACGGATGCCGGAGACCAGCCGCCTCACCCCCGTCGCGGTCATGATCCTGGCCACGCTCCGCGAGGCCGACATGCACACGTACGAGCTCGTGCGCCTGCTCAAGGAGCGCCGCGACGACCGTCTCGTGCCTCTTCAGAAGGGCACGATCTACCACACGGTCGCGCGCCTGGAACGAGACGGACTGCTCGCGGAGGTCGGCGTCGATCGCGACGGCAACCGCCCCGAGCGCACCACATACACGCTTCGGGATGCCGCGGACGCCGGGCCGTCGAGGAATGGGTGCGCGCGGAGCTCCCCCAAATCGATCGGGCGAGTGACTTCCGGGTCGCCCTTTCCGAGGCCCACAACCTCGAGCGCGACGAGGTCATCGACCTTCTCGATCAGCGTCGGGCCCTGCTCGTCGCCTCCGTCGACGAGCACAGCGCCGGCCTCGACCTCGCGGCCGAGCGTGAAACCCCCGAGCAATTCCTCGTCGAGCTGCAGCGGCAGTCCGCTCTGCTCGACGCCGAACTCGCGTGGCAGGACTCCCTGCGTGCGCGCCTCGCCGATCGCTCCCTCCCCTGGGGCGTCGCCGAGATCCCCGAACACATCAAGAACAAGCACCGCGTCTCAAAGGAGACCACAGCATGACCGACTCTCGCGCCGCTTCCGCGGCATCCACTCGAACCGGGTCGCACACGACCCACGAACGCAGCCCCTGGCCGGCCCTCTGGGCGCTGGTCATCGGGTTCTTCATGATCCTGGTCGACACCACGATCGTCTCGGTCGCGAACCCCGCCATCAAGGCGGCCCTCGACCCGAACACCAACAACCTCGACAACGTCGTATGGGTCACCAGCGCCTACCTGCTGACGTACGCCGTGCCGCTGCTGATCACCGGGCGCCTCGGCGACCGCTTCGGGCCGAAGAACATCTACCTCACCGGCCTCGCCCTCTTCACCCTCGCCTCGCTCGCGTGCGGCCTGGCGCCCACGCTCGAGATGCTCATCGTCGCCCGCGCCGTCCAGGGTCTCGGTGCCGCGATGATGACGCCCCAGACCATGGCCGTCATCACCCGCACCTTCCCGCCGCAGAACCGCGGTGCGGCGATGGGCCTGTGGGGCGCCACCGCCGGTGTCGCCACCCTCGTAGGCCCGCTCGCCGGTGGCCTGCTGGTCGACGGCCTCGGATGGGAGTGGATCTTCTTCATCAACATCCCCGTCGGAATCATCGGCTTCGTCGCCGCCGTCATCCTCGTGCCGCAGCTGCCGCGCACCGCGCACAAGTTCGACATCCTGGGCGTCGTGCTGAGCGCCGTGGGTCTGTTCCTCATCGTGTTCGGCCTGCAGGAGGGCGAGCACTACTCCTGGGCCGCGTGGATCTGGGCGATGGTCGCGGCCGGCGTCGTCGTCATGGCGGTGTTCGTCTGGACGCAGGCGCGCAGCACGGGCGAGCCGTTGGTTCCCCTCGACCTTTTCCGCGACCGCAACTTCTCGATCGCGAACCTGGCGATCGCCGCCGTCGGCTTCACCGTGACGAGCATGGCTTTGCCGCAGATGTTCTACCTGCAGCTCGCCCGGGGTCTGACCCCGACCGAGTCGGCGCTGCTGCTCGTGCCGCTCGCGATCCTGTCCGGCGTGCTCGCACCGTTCGCGGGCAAGCTGCTCGACCGCACCGACCCGCGCTTCCTGCTCGTGCCGGGTCTGCTACTCGTCGGCGGATCGCTCGGGCTCTACGTCGCACTGATCCTGAACGATGCCCCGATCTGGATGTTCCTGATCCCCTCCGTCTTCATGGGCATCGGAAACGCCGGCATGTGGGGCCCGCTCGCGACCACCGCGACGCGCAACCTCCCGCCGCGCCAGGCGGGTGCCGGCGCGGGCATCTACAACACGACCCGCACGGTCGGATCGGTCATCGGATCGGCATCCATCGCGGCCTTCATGCAGGCGCGCCTCGAAGCGAATCTGCCGGGGGCTGCGGATGCCTCGGCCAGCTTCGGTGGCGGAGTGCTGCCGCCGCAGGTCGTCGACGGCTTCTCGCAGGCGATGGGTCAGTCGCTCACGCTGCCGATCATCGTGATCGGTCTCGGCCTCGTCGCGGTGCTGTTCATGCGCCGGCCCTCGGTGATCCGCCCGCACGGTGCTCCGCGCGACGCGGCTCCCGCGCAGCAGACCGCTCCGGCCGCCGCGGGCGAGTAGGTCGCCTGCGCGCGCGACGCCGTCGCCTCCGGGCGGCGGCGTCGTCGCGTACGCCGGCTACGCCGATCGCGCGCCGTCGGATACCATCCCTTTCAGTTCGCGGCTACCCTCTACGCATCCTGTCCGCGAGCGGAGAGCCGTGGAGGCGATCGTGTCGTTCGTCGAACCGAAGAGCAGCACCCACAGCGGACGCGCGATGTTCGCCCAGACGCAGGTGCCCTTCTTGATCGGGGTCGCCTACGTCATCGTCATCGTCGGCCTCGAGCGGCCGGCACTGCTGGCGGCGCCGACCTCGGTGATGGGCTTCGCGATGGCGCTCGCGGCCACCGCGCTCGGTGCGTTCCTCCCCGGGAAGAGGGTGACGCCGGTCTCCATGATCGTGGTCGCGGTCCTCGACATCGCGGCCGTGGCCCTGATCCGCGCCGAGATCGCACAGGTGTTCGCCGCGGCGACGCTGCTGGCGATCTTCCCGATGCTGTGGGCGGCGTACACCCTCGGATGGGCGGGTATCACCCTGATCGTGCTCGGTTTGATCGCGATGCTGGTCTTCCGGTTCGCGTACTCCGGCGTCGTGCCGACCACCCTCGCCGAGTGGGCGAACGTCACGAGTCTGCCCCTCGTGATTCTCGGGCTGATGGCCGTTACCTTCCTCGCGGCGCGTCGTTCGGAGCGCCGCGACCGGTTGTTGGATGCCGCGCACGGGGCGCAGCTGAACGCGCTCGCCGAGGCGCGCGATGCCGAGGCGCTCGTCTCAGGCATCCTCGACACGGTCGCCGCGGGGGTGGCGTTCTTCGACGAGCATGGACGGCTGGAGCTGGCCAACGCGGCGGCGAGCGAGATCGCCGCGGCGGCCGGGGTGCGCCTGGACGAGCCCCCGCACACGAGCGACTTCGTGCTCGCCGCCGATCGTCAGACCCTCGTCCCGCCCGAGGAGCAGTTCCTCCCCCGGGCGTTGCGGGGCGAGGCCATCCGCGGACACCTCGCCTGGATCGGACCGCCCGACGCGCAGATGGCGATCCTGGTGTCGTCCACTCAGCTCCGGCGCTCCGACGGGTCGGTGCAGGGAACGGTGGTGGTCGCACACGACGTCACCGAGCTGGCCGATGCGATCGAGGTGCGCGAGGAGTTCCTGCGCACGGTCTCGCACGAACTGCGCACCCCGCTCACCGGTGTCACCGGGTTCCTCTCGCTCATCGACGATGCCGTGGGCCATCACGATGCGAAACTGCGTTCCTACATGGACGTCGTCAACCGACGGGCCGACGACCTGCTCCAGCGCCTGTCCGACCTCGTCGCGGCGACCGCCCGCGACGACGAACTCCGGCTGTCCGAGGTCGACGTCCGAGAGGTGGTCGATGCCGCGGTGCGGCGGGTGCGGGCGCTCGCGCGGGCGCGGGTCATCCCGGTGGATGTGCGTGGCGCACGGTCGGTACGGGCGCGGGTCGACGTCCGGAAGGTGGAGGATGCGATCGCCGAGCTGCTCACCAACGCCGTGAAGTTCGGCGATCCCGACTTCGCCGTCACCGTGACGTGCGACGCCGACGACGAACGCGTGCGGGTGAGCGTCGCCAACGACGGCCCGGGGTTGTCCCACCCCGAGCAGCGTCGTGTCTTCGACCGCTTCTATCGCACGGCTCGCGCGCGCTCGCTGGCCGTCCAGGGTTTCGGGCTGGGGCTGAGCCGGGTCCGCACGATCGTCCACGCGCACGACGGCCGCATCCACCTCGAGAGCGCCCCCGGGGCGCGCACGACGGTGACGATCGAGCTCCCCGCCGCTTCCGCGCTCCCCGCGCGTCAGGGATGATCCGCCGGTCATCACCCCGTCGGTCTCCGCCGCACCCAACGCCGCTCCTCGAGCCCGGTTCCGGTGCCATGGAGGGCCACCGCCGACGCATCCTCGAGGCGTGCCCGCGCCAGTGCGATCCCCGTCATGCCCGCCGCTCGCACGCCAGCGCCCCCACCGGCCGGCCTCCGCGCGTCTCGCGCGTGTGCGTCTCGACGACGTCGAAGCCCGCGGCATCCGCTCTGCGCCCCAGCTCCGCCGCGGGCCAGCGGTACGCGCGGTCGACGGCATGCTCGAAGGCTTCGACCTCCGCACCGACGAAGAAACCGAGCAGCAGTCGGCCGCCCGGACGCAGCGTTCGCGCGAACTCCCGCAGCGGCACGTCGATACGCGCCGCTTCGTGGTGGATCGTCGAGAACCACGACAGGATCCCGCCGAACTCCCCGTCGGCGGCTTCCAGGCCGTCGATCGTGTCGACATCGAACCGGATGCCGGCATGCACCGCCCGCGCGTGCTCGACGAAACGCGGGGAGAGGTCGACACCCCGCACGTCGAGGCCCTGCCGGGCCAGGTGCCCCGTCCAGTGCCCCGGTCCGCATCCGGCGTCGAGCAGCGGACCGGTGACCGAGGCGGCCCAGGCGTCGACGATGCTGCGGTCGACCGGGTGCACGGCATCCATCGATCCGAGGGCCGCGATGTACTCGTCGGCCCGGGCGTCGTACGCGGGAGGTGCGCTCATGCGGCGGGTTTCGTCATGGCTTCGAGATCCATCCGATCGAGCCAATCGCGCACGGCGGCCCCCGTGAGACCGGGGCGCTCGAGGTGGACGTTGTGCCCCGCGCCGTCGACGACGACGAAGCTTCCTCGCGGGTAGTGGTCGCGGAGCGCGAGGCCGTCCTCGAAGCCCACGACGTCGTCCTGACGCCCGTACAGGTGCAGCGCGGGCGCGGTGAAGGGTTCTGGGTGGGCGTTCTCGGGCAGCGCATCCAACGAGTAGTCGCCGGCGATGCGGTCCATCACGGTCGCGTCGGCCCCGCGCAGGCCGGGCAGGACGTATCGCCGGAAGGCGTCGAGCGAGGCGGCATCCTGGATCACGCTGACCTCGGTGAAGGCGTCGCGATCGGCGCCCGCTCGGCTGAGGACGTGGGGATCAGCCCACAGGACGGTTCGCTCGGGCACCGTGCGTGCGGCGTGCTCCGCCTCGACCACTCCGGCCAGCGTGGCGACGCCGAGCACGCGCTGTCGGCGTTCGTGCGCGACGTGACGCGCGAGCATGCCACCGAAGGAGTTGCCGATGACCGCGAAAGGCTCGTCGCCGAGATGTCCATCGATCTCTTCGAGGAGGGCTGTGGCAACCTCGCGCGTGCTGGAGGCCGTGGCGGTCGCCGCCGCCGCCTCCGTCCACGGCAGGTCGATGTAGATCCGTCGCCACGGCGTGCCGTCCGTCATCTGCTCGAGCGGCAACATGATGCGGTGATCGACACCGAATCCGTGAAGAGCGATCAGGGGACGTCCGCTACCGGTCTCGAGTGCGATCACCGTTCGAGGCTACGGCTCCTGGGGTGCTCGCTCAGGCCTGCGCCACCCGCGCCGCGATGTCCGTGCGGTACTGCCCGCCCTCGAGGCCGATGCGCTCGAGTCCGGCGTAGGCCGCCGCGCGTGCCTCGCCGAACGTCGAGCCGGTGGCGACGACGCTGAGCACACGCCCACCCGTCGCGACGAGGTCGTCGTCGCGCAGTGCCGTCGCGGCGTGGGCGACGTGGACGCCGTCGACCTCTTCGGCCTCGTCGATCCCGGTCAGCACGCGACCGGTGAGGGGGGCCTCGGGGTAGCCCTCGCTCGCGAGCACGACGGTGACCGCGGTCGCCTCGGCGAAAGCGGGACGCGGCTGTTCCTCGAGCGTGCCCGAAGCCGCCGCCAGCAGAAGGCGGGACAGGGGATCGATGAGTCGCGGCAGGACGACCTGCGTCTCCGGGTCGCCGAAGCGGGCGTTGAACTCGATGACCTTCACGCCCTGCTCGGTGAGGATGAGCCCGGCGTAGAGCAGCCCGATGAACGGGGTGCCCTCGGCGTCCATCTGCCGGATGACGGGCTCGGCGATGTCGCGCGTGACCTGCGCGACGAACTCGTCCTCGCCGCCGAAGCGCTCCGTCAGCCACGGCAGGGGGGAGTACGCGCCCATGCCGCCGGTGTTGGGTCCCTCGTCGCCGTCGCGCAGGCGCTTGAAGTCCTGAGCGGGGCTGAGAGGAGCGACGTGGTCGCCGTCGCTGAGGAAGAACAGCGACACCTCGGGGCCCGAGAGGAACTCCTCGATCAGCACGGCACCGCTCGGCAGGTAGCTCTCGGCGTGGGCGAGGGCGGCTGCGCGGTCGGAGGTCACGATGACGCCCTTGCCCGCAGCCAGGCCGTCGGCCTTCACGACATATGGGGCGCCGAACTGGTCGAGGGCGCCTTCGACGGTGGCGACGTCGTGCGCGCGCACCGATCCGCCGGTGGGGACGCCCGCGGCATCCATGATCCGCTTGGCGTAGGTCTTCGAGCCCTCGAGCTGGGCGGCGGCCTTGCCCGGGCCGAACACCGGGATGCCGTGCGCGCGCAGCGGGTCGGCGACTCCGGCGACCAGGGGCGCCTCGGGGCCGACGACGACCAGGTCGATCGCCTCGCTCTTGGCGAAGGTCAGGACCGCGGCGGGATCCATCGGGTCGAGGTCGACCAGGTGCGCTTCGCGAGCGATGCCCGCGTTGCCGGGGGCCGCGAAGATCGCGTGCGATTCCTCTTCGGAGCGCAGGGCGAGGATGATGGCGTGCTCGCGCGCGCCCGAACCGAGGACCAGGATTCTCACGCGGTCAGCCTACCGAGCGCGGGTCGGCCCCTTTCGCGCCGCGGGGTGGGAGTGTTCACAACCTCAGGCATCTGCAGGATCTCAGCCCTCGGCGGAGGGGTGTCGCTGAGGTTGCGCGAATCGCCGAGGGTGTGCGCGAGCCGGTCGACGCAGCCCCCGGACCGCGTCGCCATGTCGCAGGTACCGTGGATGCCATGCCTCCTCGCCGTATCGAGACCGGAGACGGCCGCGCAGCTCTCGCCGCCGTCCGCGCCGGAGACGCTCCGCGCCCCGCGACCGCCACGGCCGTGCGGTACCTCCTGCAGCTGCTCGTCGAGAAGGCCCCCGGCAACTCGGTCGAGATGCGCGTGCCGCCCTTCGGCGCCGTGCAGGTGATCGAGGGTCCGCGCCACACCCGCGGAACGCCCCCGAACGTGGTCGAGACCGACGCCGCGACCTGGATCGCCGTCGCCACGGGCGAGGAGCACTGGGCGGATGCCGTGACCGACGGCCGCATCGTCGCCTCGGGCGTCCGCGCCGACCTCAGCGCGCTGCTGCCGCTGCGGCCGTAGGCGCGGGCGAGGCGTTCGGCCCGTCGGACCGCGTGCGTTCGCCGGAGACGCCGGCGATTGCCGCGGACAGGCGGTGTCCTCGTCGCACGGATGCATCTTCGACCCTTCCCGCGGGGCCCGCGATTCGCACGCGCCCCGCGTCGGCGCCGCAGGGGGTCGCCGTCGTGGACCGCCGCGGCCCCCGCAGCGAGCCACGCGGCCGGGGAGGTGGCATCCGGTATCTCGACGCCCGCGCATTCCCGCCCCGCCGATCCACGAGCGGTGGGACAATGGAGGCATGGCCGAGCAGCCCGTCCCCCAACAACCGTCGTCCCCGCGTGATGAGCGACAGACGCTGACGGTTCGTCGCGCCCCGAAGTACGGCGTGTTCCTGGCGGCGGGGGCGTTCGCCGGCATCCTGATCGCTCTCGTTCTCACCGTCTTCGTCGACGGCTCCGCCGTCAGCCCCTACACGCAGGTCGTCTACTCGCAGATGCAGGTCTTCGGCTTCACGGCCCTGATCTTCGTCGTGCTGGGCGTCGCGGTCGGCGCGATCGTCGCCCTCATCTTCGAGCGCACCGTGGGCGGTCGCACGCGCCAGGTCACCGTCGAGCACGAGCAGCACGGCGTCTGACGGACAGACACCGGCCCTTCACGCCAGTTCGGCGATGATCGGGTGGATCGCGGTGTCGAAGGCGGCCACATCGCCGCGCAGACCGTCGGTCACGGCCACCGTGAGCGATCCGATCCACCACACGCCCCGTTGAGCGAGCGGAAGCACCTGCACGTTCAGCTCGAAAGAGTGCGCGCGTCGGCCCACGGCCCGCTCGTGCGCGGCGATGGCGCTCGCGTACGCGCGGTACGACACCCCGGGCCGGGCAGCAGCCTCGTGGGAGTAACGGTCGTGAGCGAGCCGGGCGAAGTCGACGGCATCGTCGGCGTGCGCCCGGATGGCCCGGCGGAGCGTCTCGGACCCCTCGATGGGAAGGGTCACGAGCGTCTCGAACCCGTCGATCAGCTCGAGGGGAACGGGGGAGGGGTGCGCCTGCGGCTCCACCGTCATCGCCCAGTACTCGCGCCATTCGCGTTCGAGCTGCGCGTGCGCGGCATCCGTCCGCTCCTGCACCCAGGGAGCCGGGACGCGTCGTAGCGCGGGGAGGTCCTCGGGAGAACGGATGCCGAGAACCTGGCGCAGATAGAGCGCGACGAGCACCGATTGTGCCGCGTCTTCGCGGATCACCCATTCCGGCTGGCCGCCCGTCATGGCGCCATTGTAGGGACGGGGGGAGGCGTCGGGGTCGGCCTTGCGTTGCCGGGGCGGTGCCCGCGCGTGTCCGCCGCGGGTACTCTGGTCGGGTGGCCTCAGCTCCCCACGAAAACCCGTACTCCGCCGCAGGCGTCGATACCGCCGCCGGAGATCTCGCCGTCGAACTGATGAAGTCGGCCGTGCGTCGCACGCATGGGCCCGAGGTACTCGGTGGGGTCGGCGGTTTCGCCGGTCTCTTCGACGCCTCCGCGCTCCGCGACTACACGCGGCCCCTGCTCGCGACCAGCACCGACGGTGTCGGCACGAAGGTCGCGATCGCGCAGGCCATCGACAAGCACGACACCATCGGCGAAGACCTCGTCGGCATGGTCGTCGATGACATCGTCGTGGTCGGCGCCCGTCCGCTCTTCATGACCGACTACATCGCGTGCGGCAAGGTCGTACCCCCGCGCATCGCCGACATCGTCGCGGGCATCGCGCGCGGCTGCGCCATGACCGGGACCGCGCTCGTCGGCGGCGAGACCGCGGAGCACCCGGGTCTGCTGGGCGTCGACGACTACGACGTCGCGGGAGCGGCGACCGGCGTCGTCGAGGCCGACCGCATGCTCGGCGCCGAGCGCGTCCGCGCGGGCGACGTCGTGCTGGCCCTCGCCTCGAGCGGCCTGCACTCCAACGGCTACTCGCTCGTGCGCCACATCATCGCGGGTGCCGGGATCGCCTACGGCGCCGCCTCCGCCGACCTCGGCGGCACCTGGGGCGAGGCGCTGCTCGAGCCCACCCGCCTCTACACCTCGCCGCTGCTGCGTCTGCTCGACGACGCGTCGGCGGGCGTCGGCATCCACTCGCTCAGTCACGTCACCGGCGGGGGCATCGCCGCCAACCTCGCGCGCGTGCTGCCGCAGGGCACCTGGGTCGATGTCGACCGTTCGACGTGGAGTCCCTCGCCGGTCTTCCGCGTGCTCGCCGACATCGGCGGACTCGACCTGATCGCGACCGAGGGCACCTGGAACCTGGGTATCGGCTTCCTCGCCGTGGTCTCGCCCGAGATCGCGGACGCCGCGACCGCGGCGCTGCAGGCCGACGGCATCGCCACGTGGCAGGTCGGCGTCGTCCGCGACGGCGCCCGGCCCGAGGGCGAGTACGAACAGGGCGCGAAGGGCGTCGACGGAGGCGCCGTGCGCCTGGTCGGAACCTACGCGGATGCCGGTGCGCCGGCGAACGGAGCAAGCTAACACCCCATGTGCGGCATCGTCGGCATGGCCGGGCAGGGCCCGGTCAACCAGGAGATCTACGACGCGCTCCTGCTCCTCCAGCACCGAGGGCAGGACTCCACGGGCATGGCCACGGCCGAGTCCAGCGGCGTCTTCCACATCCACAAGGCCCGCGGACAGGTGCGCGAGGCCTTCCGCACGCGCGACATGCGCGCCCTGCTCGGCGATATCGGTCTGGGCCACGTTCGCTACGCCACCAAGGGCACCGCGTCGAACGAAGAAGAGGCGCAGCCCTTCTACGTCAACGCGCCCTACGGCATCGTGCTCGTGCACAACGGCAACCTCACGAACACGCGCGAGCTGACGACCGAGCTCTTCCACAAGGACCGCCGTCACCTCAACACCAGCAGCGACACCGAGCTGCTCGTGAACATCCTCGGCTCCGAGCTGCAGTCCGAGATCACCGGCCCCGATCTCGACCCCGCGCAGGTCTTCCGCGCGGTCGGCCGCGTGCACGAGCGGGTCGAGGGCTCGTACGCCTCGATCGCCCTCATCGCCGGTTACGGGCTTCTCGCGTTCCGCGACCCGTTCGGCATCCGTCCCCTCATCCTCGGCAAGCGTCCCGCAGCGCAGGTGCACGGCGGTGAGCCGCGCGACGAGTACATCGTGGCGTCCGAGTCGCTCGTGCTCGAGAACGCCGGCTTCGAGATCGTGCGCGACGTCGAGCCCGGCGAGGCCGTGTTCATCACCCTCGACGGCACGCTCCACGCGCAGCAGTGCGCCCGGAGCACCGTGCTCGCACCGTGCTCGTTCGAGTACGTCTACCTCGCCCGCCCCGACTCGGTCATGAACGGCGTCTCGGTCTACGAGACGCGTCTGCGCATGGGCGAGCGTCTGGCCGACACGGTCGCGAAGTACACCCCCGCGGGGGCCATTGACGTGGTCATGCCGATCCCCGACTCGGCGCGTCCCGCGGCGATGCAGGTGGCCCGCAAGCTCGGCATCGAGTACCGCGAGGGCTTCTACAAGAACCGCTACGTCGGCCGCACGTTCATCATGCCCGGCCAGGCGGTGCGCAAGAAGAGCGTGCGCCAGAAGCTCAACGCCATGTCGACGGAGTTCCAGGGCAAGAACGTGCTGCTGGTCGACGACTCGATCGTGCGCGGCACCACCAGCCGCGAGATCATCCAGATGGCTCGGGATGCCGGGGCCAAGAGCGTGACGTTCGCCTCTGCCGCCCCGCCGGTGCGCTACCCCCACGTGTACGGCATCAACATGCCCTCGCGCCACGAGCTCGTCGCGCACGGCCGCACGATCCCCGAGATCGCCCAGGAGCTCGGCTGCGACTATCTGGTGTACCAGGAGGTCGACGACCTCAAGGCGGCGATCATGGAGGGCACCGACCTGGTCGACCTCGACATGAGCTGCTTCGACGGGCGTTACGTCACGGGCACGGTCTCGGACGAGTATCTCGCCTGGGTCGAGGGCAGCCAGGAGTCTTGACCCGCCGTCGCGCGGGAACCATCGCCCTCGCCGCGACCGCGGTCGTGCTGCTCGCACTGACGCTGCGGATCGCGGTCGCCTCGCTCTCGCCGCTGCTGACGCGCATCGGCGAGGAGTTCGCCCTCCCGGCGGCCGTCGTGGGGCTGATCGGCATGGCGCCGCCCGTGGCGTTCGCTCTGGCCGGCATGGTCACCCCGGCGATCGAGCGCCGCCTCGGCCTCGAGCGCTCGGTGCTGATCGCCGCAGTCACCGCCGCGGCGATGCTGGCTCTGCGCGCAGCCGCGGTCGACGCGTGGTCGCTGCTGGGCGCGACGGCGGGAGTGTTCGCCGCGGTGGGCGTGGCGAATGTGCTGATCCCCACGGTGGTGAAGAAGTACTTCCCCGAGCGCATCGGCCTCATGACCACCGTCTACAGCACGGCGATGGCGGTCGCGACGTTCACCCCGCCGCTGGTCGCGGTGCCCTTGGCCGACGCGGTGGGGTGGCGCGGCTCGTTCGTGACCTGGGCCGTGGTCGCCCTGGCCGCCGTAGCCCCGTGGATCGCGCTGAGCCTGCGCGCCCGGGCGTCGCGGCGCGATGCGCTGGACGAGCCGCGGGCGGCCGTGCTGTCGCGGATCGTGCGGGTGCCGCAGACGTGGGCCCTCGTGATCACCTTCGGCGTCAACTCGTCGGTCGCCTACGCGATGTTCGCGTGGATGCCGCCCCTGCTCATCGATGTCGCCGGAGTGGATGCCGCGGAAGCCGGTGGACTGCTCGCGCTCTTCTCTTTCATGGGGTTGCCGGTGTCGCTGCTCGTGCCGATGCTCGTGGCCCGGCTCGGGCGCACGACCCCGTTCTACGTGGTGGCCGTCGCGGGCGGATTGACGGGGGTCGTCGGCTTGCTGGTGGCGCCCGCGGCGGCGACGGTGCTGTGGGTGGTGTTGATCGGCATCCCGCCGCTCATGTTCCCGCTGGCGCTCGTGCTGTTCGGGCTGCGTACGCGCTCCCACGAGACCACCGTCGCGTTGAGCGGCTTCGTGCAGAGCGTGGGGTACGGCTTCGCCGCTCTCATGCCACTGGCGATCGGGGTGACCCACGAGTTCACCGGCGGGTGGACGGCGGGGCTCGCGCTCATCGGAGTCGCGCTCCTGCTCGTCGTTCCGGCGGCGATCATCATGGTGCGCCGCGAGAGCGTCGAAGAAGCGTGGGAACGACGCACGGGGCGCGCCTGGTAGCGAGACATCCACCCCGCCCGAGCGGAACCTGCCGTCGTCAGTCGATGGTGATGGGGGTGCCGAGCGGCAGGAGGTTCGCGAGCTCGGTGATGTCGGCGTTGGAGAGGCGGATGCAGCCGTGGCTGGCCGACTGGCCGATGCTGTCGACGTCGTCGGTCCCGTGCAAGCCGATCTGGCCGGGGCCGCCGCCGAAGCTTGAGAGCACGTCCGAGAACGCGGACAGGCCGAACGCATACGGGCCGTAGCCTTCGTTCGTGGGCTTGAGCAGTTCGGTCAGGAAGAACGTGCCGTGCGGGGTCGGGGTGTTGCCGGTGCCGGTGGCGGCGCTGAAGGTCTTCACCGGCTGGCCGTTCTTGAGCAGCGTCAGGGTGTTGTTTTCGGTGGACGCCTCGAGGCTGTACTCAAGTTTGTGCTGCTGAACCGCGTCTGCTTTGATCCAGCCCGTGCTGCCGTTGGGGCGTTGGGCGAGGTGCACCTGCAGCCAGTCCCCCTGGGCCGCGGCCACGAGAAGCGTCAGGGGCGCGCCGGATTGTTGCGGGTTCTGCAGGGTGGCTGTCACGCTGCCGCCGGGCTGTGCGTAGACCTCCAGCGTCGCGCCTGTCGCGGTGGCCGAGATGGCGGTCGCCGCGGGGGCGGTGGCCGTCGGCGTTGCGCTGGGGCTCGGCTGCGTCGCTGCGGACACCGAGGGGGCGGCATCCGGAGTCGCCGCCGGAGAGCACCCGGTCAGCAGCAGAATCGTCAGGAGCGTGGAGGCTCCTACGATGACGGATGCAGTCGTGCGACGGAACATGGAGGACTCCAGGGGTCGTGAGAAGCGGAAGCGCCGGGCCGGAACGAAACATCCCGGCCCGGCGCTGACAGGCCGGAGTGATCAGCCGGTGAAAGTGGCGGCGCGCTTGACCGGGGTGGCCGGGCCCGCGACGGGGGTTGAGGCCGCCGCATCCGCCGTCACCGTGAAGCTGAGCGGCGCAGCCCGAATTGCGCCCGCTTCGGTGAACGCGTCGAGGGTGTAGGTGCCGTCGTTGGCATAGTTGGTGCCGGCCTCGGGCACGAAGCGCAGCGTGACGGTGCCGGTCGCGTCAGCGACGGCGTCGGGACCGGCTTGATCGCCCGTTGTGGGGGTGGAGATACCGAATGAGACCGTGGCTCCGGGGGTGAAGCCGGCGAAGGTCGCGGTGACGCCGTCCTTCAGATACTCCGACAGCGACTGCGTCGCCGGAGTCACCGTCGAGGTCGGCTGCGGAACGACGGTGACCTGGGTGGAAGCATAGACGGTGAAGGCGTCGCCCACGTGCGTGACGGAGACGAGGTGCTGGCCGGGGTCCAGACTGGCGGGGATGCGTGCCGTGCCCTGGTACTTGCCGTCACTGCCGGCTGCCACGGCACTGCCGGTGACGGGATGCGTGGTCAGCGGGGAGCCGTCGATGGTGAAGTCGAGGCTGCCGTTCTCAGGAAAACCCGAGGCGGTGAGCGTGATGGTGCCGCCAGCTGTCACCGTCTCGGAGCTTGCGGTGAGCTGCTGGTCGGGCGCCGCCTGAGCGGAGGCTGCTCCGACCACCGTCAGGATCGCCGCGAGAAGGCCGGCGGTGAAGGTCGCTGCGGAGCGTCCGCGATGCGAACGCGTATGCCGGGGTGTGGTCGACATGAGTGTGTCCCTGTTCTGTGCAGTGACGGCATCCGACGGAAAGGGTGGACGCCATCGGCGAGCAGAGCGTCCAACGGGATCCGAAACCGGAACGGGCGCTCCGAGGGTCATCGTGTCAGAACGGAACAGAAATCACCAATATGCGCAAAACGGGACGAAACGGTTTTTGGTGCGATAGGCGAAGCCGCGCTCACCGTCTGCGGGTACGACGATCACACGACCGTGGCACCGAGGTACGAGCGGTACGAGAACGCGCGGGAAGGTGTCAGGCCTTCTCGTTGTCGTATTCGTCGCTGTACTGGTCGGCCCACTTGTCGACGTACGCGTCTTCACCCGGAGCGGGTGCACCCAATTCGCGCTCGAGAGCGGAGTAGTTCACCGAATAGGTGTCGTACTTCAGCTCACGGGCGATCTTGGTGTTCTTCGCCTTCTGACGGCCACGCCCCATGCGAGACCCCCTCACGATCGACGTCGAGGGCCGACTGTGGGCCCTGCGTATTGCGGTTCCGGACCGAGCCGGTAAGAGTAACAGCCAGGATATCACGGCGTATTCCGGCCGAGCCGTCGAGCGGCGGCCGCCGGGTCCATCGCCGTCGTCGAGAGGAGCCGTCATGACCGACCAGCCCCGCGCGAGCACCGGCAATGGAATGGTGATCGCAGGCGTCGTACCCGGGCAGTCCGCCCGCATCGTGCGCGAGGCAGCCCACTATGCAGCTCTCGCTCACGCCGAGCTGGTCGTCGCCCACGTCGATACGACGCGCTTCGTGGCCTTCGAGGATCCCGACGGCTACGTGCACTCGTCCGCCGTCGATGTCGCCGGGGCTGCGGCCAAAGCCGCCCTCGACGAGGTGCGCCGCATGACGGCCGAGGTGCTGGCAGGCAGCTCCGTCACCTGGACCGTGCGCCAGCTCATCGGAGACCCGGCGCTGGCGCTGATCCAGCTCGCCGATGAGAACGACGCCTCGCTCATCGTGGTCGGAACGCGAAAGCGCGGCCTCGGTGAGTCCTTGCGCGAGTTCCTCACCGGCTCCGTCGCCGCGCGCCTGAGCCACCGGCAGCGCCGACCGGTTCTCGTCATCCCGCAGGGAGAATCGGTCGGCCCCGAGGACGAGTTGCCGTGGGAGTGACGCTCTAGCCGCGCATCGCCCGCGCGACGGCTTCGGAGGCCTGGCCCAGCGCCGACTCGATGTCGTCGACTCCGGATGCCGCGAGCTCCCCGCCGCGCGCGACGTGCGCCCGCAGCTCGGAGCGCACGCGCCCACGGAACTCGTTGATCGCCGCATCGGCGCGCGACAGCTGCTCGCGGCTGCGCGATCGCGCGTCGTCGGCCGGGGTCGCCTGTGCCTGCTCGCGTTCGTCGCGCGAGGCGGCGGCCAGGTCGGCGCGCAGGCTCCGCATGGCGTCGCGCACACTGCCGCGCACCTCGTCGGCGATCAGGCGGACGCTGTCGGCGAGACCGGCCTGGATGCCCTCGAGGTCGCCCGAGCGTGCTGCGACTTCGGCGTGGCCGGCATCGGTGATCTCGTAGACGGTCTTGCGGCCGTCGACGGTCTTGGTGACCAGTCCCTCTTCCTCCAGCTTCGAGAGCCGGGGATAGATGGTGCCGGCAGACGGGGAGTA
Organism: Microbacterium sp. SORGH_AS_0454; assembly: GCF_031453395.1. Lineage (NCBI taxonomy): Bacteria > Bacillati > Actinomycetota > Actinomycetes > Micrococcales > Microbacteriaceae > Microbacterium > Microbacterium sp. SORGH_AS_0454. Next base: position 1,716,560 of record NZ_JAVIYS010000001.1, read on the forward strand.
CGTGCCGCCCGTGCGCTCCGACAGGGCCTGCATGAGGTCGTAGCCGTGCCGCGGGGCCTCGTCGAGCAGACTGAGGATGTACAGGCGCAGGTCGCCGTGCGAGAAGACGGGACTCATCACCACTCCTCCTCTCCGGCGAGTTCCTCGGGACGCAGGCCCGAGATGCCGCGGCGCAGCACGGTGATCTCGCCCGAGACGGTGTTGGCGCGCACGTCGACGAACGAGCCGGCGAGGGTGCCGGTCGAGCCGGTGTAGTTCGTCGGGCCGGAGCCGGAGCGCACGTGGCCGTCGATCTGCACGCGCCCGCTCACCGACCGCGAGACGTAGTTCGCGGGCAGGGACCGGTCGAGGCGGATGGTCGCCGTGCCGTTGACGGAGTTGAGGGTGATCGACTGGGTGGGCCCGCTCGAGTCGACGAGCATGGCGCCCGAGACGGTGTCGATCGAGGCCTTCGTGATGCGGCCGGTGGCCGCGACGTCTCCTGAGACGCTGTTGGCGCTGAGTGCGCCCTCGAGCTCGCGCACCTGCACGTCGCCCGAGACGGCGTTGAGGCTGACATCGCCCCGCAGGCCGTCGACGATGATGTCGCCCGACACGGTGTTGAGTCGTACGTCGGTGCGCAGACCCGAGACGAGCGCGCTCGCGCTCACGACGCCGAGGGTAAGGGCGACCGTGCGCGGCACCGCGACGCTCACTTCGGCCTTGGGGCCGCCGGATCCGAAGTTGCGGAAGACCTCGAGGAAGTTGTCCCACCGTAGCTGCGGGTGGTCGATCTCGAGGCGGCCGTCGACCATCTCGATGCGCAGGTCTTTGACCGTGACGCCGTGCACCTCGATGCGGGCGTCGGGCTCATCGTGCGCGATGACGTCGATCTGTCCGCCGACGAGGCCGACTTTGAGTTCACGCAGCGAGTCGATGTCGATGACGCGCGTCTCGCCGGGGTGGATGATCCACTTCTCCATGGCAGGTTCTCCTCACTCGCGATATATCGCGTTGTTCCGAGTATCGCGATATATCGCGAGTTCGTCAACCCGGACCCGCGGCGCGAGGGAGCGGAAGCTTCCCGGGTGCATCGCCGGTTGATGCTCGGGCGCGATGTCAACCCCGAGCGCGCCGGACGGCCCCCGGTCGTAGCGTCAGGAAGCGCAACGGAAGGAGACGGCCATGCCGCAGGGCAGCCTGAAAGACCCGGATCTGTACGAGGAGCTCCGCAAGCAGGGCGACTCGAAAGAGAAGGCCGCGCGCATCTCGAACGCCGCCGCCGCGCGGGGTCGAGACAAGGTCGGCGAGAAGGGCGGTCACGCCGAGAACTACGAGGACCGCACCGTCGCGGAGTTGAAGAAGCGTGCGAAAGAACTCGGTCTCACCGGGTACTCCGGCAAGAAGAAGGCGGAGCTCATCGACATGCTCCGCACCCACTGACGCGATGGCCCGACTCGTCCGCGTCCGCCCCTACGAAGATCCCGGTTACCGCCGGGTGCGCTCCGGTTCGGGGTTTCGATTCGTCGACCACACGGGCGCGTCCGTCCCCGAGCGCGACGCCGAGCGTGCCCGGGGTCTGGTGATCCCTCCCGCGTGGCGCGAGGTATGGATCGCGCGTGAGCCGAACGCGCACATCCAGGCCGTCGGCACCGATGAGGCCGGCCGCCGCCAGTACACCTACCACGCCGACTGGTCGAAGCGTCAGGACAAGGGCAAGTTCGCCCGAGCCCTCCAGCTCGCCGAGTCGCTGCCGCGAGCGCGGTCGCGGGTGACCCAGTCGCTCCGCCGCGCCGAGGCGGACCGCGAGCGGGTGCTGGCGGTGTCCTTCCGCTTCCTCGACCTCGTCGCTCCGCGCGTCGGAAATGCCCGCTACTTCGTCACCAACGGCAGTCGCGGGCTGACGACCCTGCAGAGACGGGATGCCACGGTCGAGGGCGACCTGATCCGCCTGTCGTTCCCCGCCAAGAGCGGCAAGCGCGCCGAGCTCTCGCTGCGCGATGCGGAGCTGGCATCCATCGTCGAAGAACTCGCCCTGGGGCGATCGCGGGCGGCGCTGCTCAGCTACACGCGCGGGCGCCGGCGCGTACCGCTCACTCCCGGGGACGTCAACGGCTACGTGCGCTCGCTCACGGGAGGGCCGTTCAGCGCCAAGGACTTCCGGACGCTGCGCGGAACCATCCTCGCGGCGGAGTCGCTCGCCCAGGTGGGCGCGACGGGCGGCAAGAACGAGCGCAAGAAAGCCGAGGTCGCGGCGGTCCGCGCCACCGCCGAAGCGCTGGGCAACACCCCGGCCGTCGCCAAGGCGAGCTACATCGACCCGCGCGTGTTCTCGCTGTACCGCAAGGGGCGCACCCTGGAACTGGGCGGGTCGAAGGATGCCGCGATCCGGCGGCTCATCCTCGGCGAGTGAGTCCGCCTCTCGGCGGGGTCGAACCGGCCGGTCGACCGATAGCGTGAAGGCGTGCGAGCCGAGACCCCCGACGACGGTGACCGGACGGCCCCGGCGGCGACGCCCCGCCAGACCGGAGCCGTTCCCACCATCCACGATGTGGCCGCGGCCGCGGGGGTGTCGAAGTCGGTGGTTTCGCGGGCCCTCTCGGGGGCGTCCGGTGTCGCCGCGCAGACCGTCGAGCGCGTCCGGCGGGCGGCGACAGACCTCGGCTACGTCGCCAACGCTCACGCGCGGGGGATGTCGGCTCGCCGCAGCCACACCCTCGGCGTCTTCGTCCGCGACGCCTCGACGCCGTTCTACGGTCATCTGCTGACCGCGTTCCAGGAGCAGGCGGCCGCTCGCGGCTATCGGGTCGTCACCGCGACCGGGGCCGGCTCCTTCTCGGTCGACGACGAGCGTCGCGCTCTCGAGACACTCGTGGCGCTGCGGGTGGAGGGACTGATCGTCTGCAGCGGTGCCCTCCCCGTCGAGGACATCACGCCCTTCGCGCGGCGCATCCCCGCGGTCGTCGCGGGGCGCCCGGAGCAGGATCCGACGATCAGCAGCGTGTACTGCGATGAAGTGGGGGGCGGTCGCGCCCTCGCCGACCACGTGGCCGATCTCGGGCACCGCAGGGTCGCGGTGATGACGTTCACCCCGGTCTCGTCGATCACTCAGTCCAGGCGCACGCACGCGATGGCCGAGCGCCTGAGCGAGCGCGGTGTCGACGTCGTCACCTTGCGTGGTGACGATGCCGGACCGGGGTTCGGCGGGGCTGACGCGATCGTCGCGGCCGTGCTCGCAGCCGGTGGGGTCACCGCCTTCATGGCACCGAGCGACGCGTGGGCGGTGGCGGCCCTCGAGGCGCTGCGCGTGCGCGGGGTCGCCGTTCCCTCCGAGATGTCGGTCACGGGCTACGACGGCGTCACGCCGTTCATGACCTCTCTGTTGGGTCTGACGTCGTGGCGTCAGCCGCTGCGGACGATCGGCCGGCTGTCGGTCGACGCGGTCGTCGATCAGATCGATGGCCTCGTCACCACGGTGACGCACCACGCGATCGACGGCGAGTTGATCCCCGGGCGTACAGCCGTCGCCCTCTGACGTCGTCACCGTCCGTTCACCCACCGGATGCCGCGCCGTCGACCGGGTCGCGACCGTTCCGCCCAGAATAGGGAACGTTCCCTATCGGCATCACGGAGAGTCCGCATGAACGACCACATCGCCCACAAGCTGCCCCGAGACGACAGTGATCCTTTCCGCTACGGCGTCTATCTGCGACCCGACGCGAAGACCTGCCGCGCGGTGACCACGGTGACCGATCAACTGCGCGCCCAGTACGGCTTCCTCTCCGCGGGCGCGTTTCCCCCGCACGCCACCCTCGTGGGCAGCCAGCCGTTCGGATTCTCGGAGCCCGCGGTCGTCGATGCGCTCACCGAGATGCTCGACGATCGCCCGGCCTTCGCCGTGCATAACGCCGGCGTCCGCGCGCAGGGCCGGGGCTACGTCTACGACGTGAGCGAGAACCCGGACGGCTCGGTGAACGACGACCTGGTGAGCCTGGCTCGCGACATCGAGGCGACGGTCGCCCCGTTCCGCGCGTCGATGAACAACCCCCTGCCCAACGACTTCGTCCCGGAGCTCTACCGTGGGCACCTCTCGCTCGCGTCGCACGACCTGTACGTGCGTCCCGACCTGTACGAAGAGGTGGGGGAGTTCATCCGCGAGCTCGAGGTCCCCGTCCCGGGCGGCTTCTCGGGCCGCACGGTGGTGATGTACCGCACGTCGAGTCCCGATTGGTCGGGACGCTGGTGGCAGACGATGACGTGGGAGCACGTGCGCACCTGGAATCTCGCCGGCGCGTAGTCCGGTTGGAAGAGTCCGGATGCCGCACGGTCGCGGCATCCGGACTCCCTCACTGCCCGGCCGGCATCCACTGCCCGGACAGGGCGCGCAGGTGTCGGATGAGCACTCCGTGCTCTCCGCCCGCTCCCTCCGCGACGTAGTCGAGGCTCTCCTGGGCGCGAGCGACCTCGACGCCGGAGCGGAAGCCCGTGTACGTGCCGCCGGCCCGTTCGAGGATGTGGGCTCCTGCGGCCACGTCCCAGGGGTGGGTGTCGAAGCCCATCGTGGCGTCCGCCCACCCGGCTGCGACGTGTGCGAGGTTCAGGGCCCCGCTGCCGGTGCTGTGGTGGTGCTGGTACGTGCGAGTGATCTCGGCGAGCAGGTCGAAGGCGCCCTCGCCCAGGAGGTCGACGTCGTGCTGTCCGGGAAAGCTCGTGAGCAGGGTGGAGAGTTCGGCGGGGCCGGATGCCGATCGCATCGGCGCGCCGTTCAGGCGGGCGTGCTCGGCGTCGGCCGAGAACATGTTGTCGGCCACGGGGTCGAACACGACGCCCGCGACGACCTCGCCGTCGAGCTCGGCGGCGATCGAGATGCACCAGTAGGCGAGACCGCGCGCGAAGTTGGCGGTGCCGTCGATCGGGTCGACGATCCATCGCAGGGGGGCCTCTCCCGAGCTGCCGGTCTCTTCGCCCAGGATCACCGAACCGGGTGCACCGTCCTGGAGGATCCTGGCGATGGCGGCCTCGGCCGCTCTGTCGTGGATCGTCACGACGTCGTGCACGTCGCGTTTGAACGACACGCTCATGCCCGAGCGGAACGCCGAGAGCAGGGCTGGCGCGGCCATTCGTGCGGCCGTCTCGGCCACGGCGCGGAGGTCGTCGGGGGAGGGGGAGGGATGCGTGGTCATGGTTCTCCTCGGGGTCAGGGGGATTGATTCAGGTGCTCGTGAACGCCGCGTGAACGCTCGGCGACCGCTCGCCGGTCGCCTTGACCCGGTCTCTCGCGGTGTCGCAGAGTGAGTCCGTTCTCAGAAAAGGGAACGTTCCCTATGACGGAAAGGTAGCCGATGACGCTCTCGACACTCGACCGCCGGCCGACGCTCGCCGACCGTCGTCGGCCGGCCCCGACCCTGGCCTGGCGGCGCGCCGACCGGCGCGTGGGGGCCGCGCTGATGGTTCCGGCGCTCGCGGTCTTCGCGGTCTTCGTCTTCTACCCCCTCGGCAAGGTCGTCTGGCTCAGCACCCAGGGGACCGACATCTTCGGTCAGGCCGCCGGCTTCGTGGGTGCGAAGAACTTCGCGACGATCTTCACCGACCCGCAGTTCGGCGACACGCTGTGGCGGACGGCCGTGTTCTGCGTCGCGGTCGTGGTCGGTCGCATCGTCGTCGGGCTGCTCATCGTCCTCCCGTTGACCGCGAAGCTCCGCGGCATCCGCGTCTTCCGCGCCCTACTGACCTCACCGCTCGTGGCCTCGGTCTCGGTGGCATCGGTCGCCTTCGCCGCGATGCTCTCCCCGGCCGGCGGGCTGATCAACTCCGTGATCACGCGCTTCGGCGGGACGCCGGTGCCCTGGCTGACCAGCACCCCGTGGGCCATGCCGAGCGTGATCGCCGTCACGGTGTGGGGGTCGCTCGGATTCACGGTGCTCCTGCTGCTCGGGGCGTTCGGGGCGATCGATCCCGACGTGATCGAGGCGGCGCACCTGGACGGGGCGGGTCCGCTCCGCACGCTCTGGTCGATCTCGCTGCCGCTGATCACGCCGACGCTGTTCTTCATCGTGGTGACGGGTGCCGTCGAGGCGCTCACGACGTTCGGGCAGATCCAGATCCTCACCGGCGGAGGGCCGGCGAACTCGACGACGACGTTGGTCTACACGATCTATCAGGCGGCGTTCGGGGCGGGGAGCGCCAACTTCGGCATCGCCGCAGCGGTGGGAGTCGTGCTGTTCCTGCTCGTGCTCGGCCTCTCGCTCGTGCAGTTCGGCGTCCTCGAGAAGCGGGTGAACTACTGATGGCGCGGCCGCTGACCGTCCGCGCGCGTCTGCGAAGCACCCTGCTCTACGGCTGGCTCGTCGTCGCGGTGATCGTCGTGTGCTTCCCGCTGTACTACGTCTTCGAGGGCGCGCTCACACCCACCGCCTGGCTCGACGAGGGTCTCGAGGGTCTGCTGCCCGTCCATCTGACGCTCGACAACGTGATCCGCGCCACCCAGGTCATCCCGCTCGGCCACCAGTTCCTCAACAGCGTGGTGGTGACGCTGGTGCAGACCTTCTTCCAGGTCGCCATCGGCATCGCCACCGCCTACGCCCTCGTCTTCTGCGGGCTGCGGGGCACGCGGGCCCTCTTCCTCCTGATCCTGTCGAGCATGATGGTGCCGGGCGAGACCATCCTCATCGCGAACTACCTGACGATCTCGTCGTGGCGGCTGATCGACACCCTGCCGGCGGTGTTCCTGCCGTTCCTCGCCTCGGCGCTCAGCATCTTCCTGTTCCGGCAGGCTTTCCTGAGCTTCCCGGGGGAGCTGCGCGACGCCGCCCTCCTCGACGGTGCGGGGCACGCCCGCTTCATCCGGTCGATGTTGCTGCCGATCGTGCAGCCGACGCTCATCTCGGTGACCCTCGTCAGCGCGACCGCCGCGTGGAACGGGTTCTTCTGGCCGTTGCTGGTGACCAACTCTCCCCAGAACCGCACGGTGCAGGTCGGCATCGCCCAACTCTCCAGCGCCGAGGCCGCCGACGTCGGGGTCGTGCTCGCCGGCGCGGCCATGGTCACCCTCCCCGTTCTCGTCCTCGTGCTGCTCGCGCAGCGCTTCCTCGCCGGTGGGATCACCGCCGGCGCCCTCAAGTAAGACCCGACAGAAAGAAACCCGAGCCCATGTCTCTGCGCCCCCGCACCACGATCGCGGCGACCGCCGCGGGAGCCGTCCTGCTCCTCGCCCTCGCCGGGTGCACGGCATCCGGATCCTCCTCCGGAGACGATTCCGGCCCCGTGACCCTCCAGTTCTGGCACGAGATGAGCGGACCGGCGGCGACCGAGCTCGACGCCCTCGTGTCGCAGTTCAACAGCGAGCACGACGGGAAGATCACCGTCGAGTCGTCGTTCCAGGGGTCGTACGCCGACGCGCAGACGAAGTACACCGCCGCCGTGCAGTCGGGTACGACGCCCGACGTGCTGATGATGAACGACATCTCGACGGGCTTCATGGTCGACTCGAAGAAGACCGTCCCCCTGTCGACCTTCACCGCGAGCGACACCTCGTTCTCTCTCGACAGCTTCCCCCCGGCGGTCAGCGCGTACTACGGCGACGGCGCGGGCGGGCTCGCCGCCATGCCCTTCGCGGTCTCGCAGCCGGTGATGTACCTCGACCGCGACCTCGTGACGCGCTCGGGGTTGAACCCCGACTCCCCGCCGCGCACGCTCGCCGAGGTGGCCTCGTGGGCCGAGAAGATCCACGCGGCGACGGGTGCCTCGGGCCTGACGATGAACATGGCGGACTCGTGGATGATCGAGCAGATGTCGGCCGCGGGCGGGGTGGACTTCTGCACCCCCGACAACGGTCGCGGCTCCGACCGCGTCACCGGACTGCAGCTCACCTCGCCGACGCAGGTGGACTTCATGCAGCGACTGCAGAAACTGTTCCAGGACGGCTCGATGCTCAACCCCGGCACCGACAACAGTGCGATGGTCTCGGCGTTCGCGAGCGGCAAGGTGGGCATCATGCTGACCTCGACCGGCGCCTACACGACGGCCGATCCGAAGAAGACCGCATCGACGGTCGCCGCCTTCCCCTCCACCGCCGATTCCGACGACGCGGGCGTGGTCATCGGCGGTAACGCGCTCTGGATCTCGGGGGACGGACACTCCGATGCGCAGCAGCGCGCGGCGTACGCCTTCGTGAGCTTCCTGCACTCGGCCGAGGTGCAGGCGGCGTGGGCGAATGCCACGGGGTACCTCGCGTCGAACACGGGGGCGGCCTCCACCACGACCGGCGCGGCCTCGCTCGCCGATCCGAACGTCCGGGCCATGGCCGACCAGCTCGCGAACACTCCGGCGTCGAACGCCGCCGCGGGGTGCCGCACGGGCGCTTTCCCCTCGCTGCGATCGACCGTCATCGGGGCATTCACCCAGATCGCCGAGGGAGCCGACGTCACCTCGACGATGTCGGATGCCGAGACGAAGGCGGCGTCGCAGATCTCCGCGTACAACGCGGCGGCGGGCTGAGCCGCGGACTTCCCGCCCGCGCCCCCGGCCTGATCAGGTGGAACGGGGGCGCACGCTGTTCGAGGCGATGAGCGTCTCTGACGACTTCCCCGATCTCGTCGCCTGGTTGCAGGCGAAGACACCCCAGCAGTGGGCCGAGAGGGCACGACGGCTCCGATCCGCGGCCGACGCGGGCGTAAGGTGGCGCGGTGAGCATGTGGCGCGACGTCGGCCTGGTCGCCGTGGGTGGCGCGATCGGCACCGCCGCACGCGCCGGACTCACCCTCGCGTTCGGTGAAGACCTGGGCCCCGCCCTCGTGCCGGTCATCAACGTGGTCGGGGCGTTCGCGATCGGCGTCCTGTACGGATGGCGGGCCCGGATGCCGGAATCCTCGCGCGCGCAGCGGGTGCAGCTGTTCATCGGCACCGGCATCCTCGGCGGGTTCACGACCTACAGCTCCCTCGCGGTCGAGTCGGCTGATCTCGCGCTGCTGTGGTGGGGTGTGGCGACAGTGATCGCGGGGACGGTGGCGGCCTGGGGCGGAGTGCTCCTCGGGCGCGGAGGGGCACCTCGATGACACCGCTGCTCTTCCTGGTCGTCGCGCTCGCCGGCGGCGTCGGCGCCGCGCTGCGGTACCTCCTCGACGTTGCGGTGCGGCGGCGGACGGGGGAGCGCTTTCCCTGGGGCATCCTCGCGGTGAACCTCACGGGCGCCCTGGCTCTCGGCATCCTGAGTCCTCTGCCCGTGGACGAAGCATGGCGCTGGATCGTGGGAACCGGTCTGCTGGGGGGATACACGACCTTCAGCGCGGTGGCGGTGACGACCGCTCTCCTGGCGGAAGAGGGCCGGACGCGGGCATCGGTGACCTATGCGGTGGCGTCCTTCGTCGGGTCGGTGATCGCGGCGGCTCTCGGCCTCTCGATCGGCTCGGCGCTGTGAGCCCCGCGCGGTCCGACCGTCCGGAGCGCATGGGATACTGAGCTTCGATACATTCCTGTATCGAACTTATCCGGAGGGTCCCCCCGTGTCGTACCTGGCCGTCCTGAGCCTGAAGAACCGCGCCCTCATCGCCCTCGTCACGATCGTCGCCGCGATCTTCGGCGGCCTCGCGTTGACCAGCCTCAAGCAGGAGCTCATCCCCTCGATCGAGTTCCCGCAGCTCGCCGTCGTCACGACCTACCCGGGCGCCTCGCCCGAGGTCGTCGAAACCGACGTGTCGACGCCGATCGAGAACGCCATCCGCGGCGTGGAGGGGCTCGAATCCAGCACCGCGACGAGCACGACGAACTCGTCGATCGTCTCGGTCAAATTCACCTACGGCACCGACCTCGCGGGGGCGCAGCAGAAGATCCTCGCCGCGATCGCGCGCATCAAGGACCAGCTGCCCGACTCCGCCGACACCACCGTCGCCTCGGCCAGCATCGACGACTTCCCCGTCATCCAGCTCGCCGTCACCGGCTTCACCGACGCCCAGGCGACGCAGTCGATCCTCCAGACGAGCATCGTGCCCGACCTCGAAGACGTCGCGGGCGTGAACGGCGCGCAGATCGTCGGCGGCACGGCCCAGCGGGTCACGATCACCCCCGACACCGCCAAGCTCGGCGAGCGCGGCTTCAGCCAGCAGGCGATCACCGACGCTCTCGACGCCAACGGTGTGCTCTTCCCCGGCGGCTCGCTGACCGAGGGCGGCCAGACCCTCACCGTGCAGACGGGGTCCAAGCTGACCAGCGTCGACGAGATCGCGGCGCTCCCGCTCGTGCCCACCGACGCCGCGCAGTTCCAGGCCGGCCAGACGAAGATCAGCGACGTCGCCACGGTCGCGCTCGAGCCCGACCCCGTGACCACGCTGTCGCGCGTCGACGGGCAGCCGGCGCTCACGATCGCGGTCACCAAGCTCCCCGCGGCCAACACCGTCGACGTCTCGCGCGGGGTGCTCGCGGCGCTCCCCGGCCTCGAATCGCAGCTCGGCCAGGGTGCGACATTCACGGTGGTCTTCGACCAGGCGCCGTTCGTCCAGCAGTCGATCGAGGCTCTCGCTCAAGAGGGGCTTCTGGGCCTCGTCTTCGCCGTCATCGTGATCCTCGTCTTCCTCGTATCGGTGCGCTCGACGCTCGTGACGGCGATCTCGATCCCGACCAGCGTGCTCATCACCTTCGTGGGGCTCCAGGCCTTCGGCTACTCGCTGAACATCCTGACCCTCGGCGCCCTCACGATCGCGATCGGCCGCGTCGTCGACGACTCGATCGTGGTGATCGAGAACATCAAGCGGCACTACGTCGGCGACGCCGACAAGATCCCCACGATCGTGCGAGCGGTGCGCGAGGTCGCGGCGGCCATCACGGCCTCCACGATCACCTCGGTCGCGGTCTTCCTCCCCATCGCGTTCGTGGGAGACGTGACCGGAGAGCTCTTCCGGCCCTTCGCCCTCACCGTGACGATCGCCATGACGGCGTCACTGCTCGTGTCGCTGACGATCGTGCCCGTGCTCGCGTCGTGGTTCCTCCGGCCCGGAAAGGTGATCCGGGATGCCGACGGCAATCCGGTCGACCCGGAGTCGCCGACCGCGCCGCCCTCGCGCCTCCAGAAGGCCTACGTCCCGGTCCTGCGCTGGACGCTGAAGCACTCGTGGGTCACCCTCACCCTGGCCGTGCTCGTGCTCGGCGGGACGCTCGCGTCCGTCCCCCTGCTCAAGACCGACTTCCTCGGCGACTCCGGCCAGAACACCTTCACGGTGACGCAGAAGATCGGCTCCGCCCCGAGCCTGGATACCGAGGACGCGGCGGCGCAGAAGGTCGAAGCCGTCCTGCTCGACACCGACGGCGTCCAGACCGTGCAGACCTCGATCGGATCGAGCGGTTCCGCTCTGCGTGACGCGTTCTCGGGCGGGGGATCGGGCATCACGTACTCGATCACCTCGGAGTCGGGCGTCGACCAGGTCGAGCTCCGTGACCGCGTGCGCACCGCGCTCGAGGCGCTGCCCGACGCGGGCGACATCCAGGTCGCAGCCTCCGGGGGCGGACTCGGCTCCGCCGGCATCACCGTCGACGTCACCGCGGCCGACGGGCAGTCGCTGCAGCAGGCGAGCGACGCGGTGGTGGCGGGTCTGCAGGGGCGCGACGGCATCGGTCAGGTCACCAGCAGTCTCTCGGCATCCCTTCCCTTCGTCTCCGTGCGCGTCGACCGCGAGGCGGCCTCCGAGAGAGGGCTGTCGGAGCGCGCGGTGGGAGCCCTCGTCTCGGCGACGCAGCAGCCTCGGCAGGCGGGCACCGTCGAGATCGACGGGCGCGGGGTGACCGTCTACGTCGCCACGGCCAACCCTCCGAAGACGATCGACGATCTGCGCGCCCTCGAGATCCCGAGCGCGCGGGGCGAGGTGCGTCTCGACCAGATCGCCACGGTCGAGCAGAGCCAGACTCCGCCCTCGATCTCGACCTCGCGGGGACTGCGAACGGCCACGATCACCGTGACCCCCACGACCGACGACCTCGGCAGCTCCTCGTCGACCGTCAATTCGGCCCTGGCCGACACCGCCTTGCCTCAGGGGGCCACCGCCAAGGTGGGCGGTTCGGTCACCGACCAGGCCGATGCGTTCAGTCAGCTCGGCCTCGCCCTGCTCGCGGCGATTCTCATCGTCTACGTGGTGATGGTGGCGACCTTCAAGTCGCTGCGTCAGCCGCTCGAACTGCTCGTCTCGGTGCCGTTCGCGGCGACGGGCGCGATCCTCATGCTGCTCGTCACCGGTGTGCCCCTCGGCGTCGCCGGCATGATCGGTGCGTTGATGCTGGTCGGCATCGTCGTGACCAACGCGATCGTGCTCATCGACCTGGTGAACCAGTATCGCGCCCGCGGTCTCAGCGTCTTCGAGGCCACGGTCGTCGGAGGCGCGCGTCGCCTTCGCCCGATCCTCATGACGGCCCTCGCGGCGATCTTCGCCCTGGTGCCGATGGCGCTCGGGATCACCGGCCACGGCGGTTTCATCTCGCAGCCGCTCGCGGTCGTCGTGATCGGCGGACTCGTGTCGTCGACTCTGCTGACGCTGCTCGTGCTGCCGACGCTCTACAACCTCATCGAGGGAGCGAGCGAGCGGCGCCGCGAGCGGCGGGCGGTGCGAGAGGCAGAGCACGTCGAGTCGACGGCCGATGACGGGCACCCGCTGAGCCGCCGAGAGCTGCGCGAGAAGCACTGACGCGCGAGGGTCGGGATGCCGTGACCCGCCGTCGCGACCTCCGCGCCGGCTCCGCCGGGCGATGCCCGATATCGCCCGCCGGGGCGAGGGTGCCACCGCTGTCGAGCGGCGAGCCGTCGACGCCGGGTCGTGCGGCGCGGGCGAGGCGTCGCGGCCGCGCCGCCGAGGAGGCCGGTCGGGTGCCGCTTCCAGTTGAAGCTCGGCGAGCAGTTGTACGCGAGCTTCTTGCCCGGGTAGCGGGCGTGGATCGCTTCGGCGAAGCGGCGGGCGAGCTCGATGTCGGGCTCGCCGGTCTCGACCCACAGCAGGTCGGCGTACGGGGCGAAGGCGAGGCCGCGCGCGATGACCGAGTCCAGCCCCGGACGAACGCGGTAGAAGCCCTCGGTCGTTCGCTCACCGGTCAGGAACTCGGCGTCGCGCGGGTCGACGTCGCTCGTGAGCAGGTCGGCGGCCAAGGCGTCGGTGCGCGCGATGATCACGGTCGGCACTCCGGCGACGTCGGCGGCCAGACGCGCGGCGTTCAGGGTGCGGATGTGCTGCTGGATCGGCACGAGCACCTTTCCGCCGAGGTGACCGCACTTCTTCTCGCTCGCGAGCTGGTCTTCCCAGTGGATGCCGGCAGCTCCCGCCTGGATCAGCGACTGCGCGAGTTCGTAGGCGTTGAGCGGCCCACCGAAGCCCGCCTCGGCGTCGGCGACGATCGGGGCGAGCCAGTCACGAGTGATCTCCCCCTCGGCGCGCTCGATCTGGTCCTGACGCAGGAGGGCGTTGTTGATGCGGCGGACGACCGCGGGGACCGAGTTCGCGGGGTACAGGCTCTGGTCGGGGTAGGTCTGGCCGGCCAGGTTCCCGTCGGCGGCGACCTGCCAGCCCGACAGGTAGATGGCCTTCAGCCCCGCGCGCACCTGCTGCACGGCCTGGCCGCCGGTGTAGGCACCGAGTGCGCGGACGTACTCCTCGGTGTGGATGAGGTTCCACAGGTTCTCGGCCCCGCGACGGGCGAGGGTGGACTCCTCGCGGACACTGCCGCGGAGGCGGACGACGTCTTCGGCCGAGTAGGTGCGCTCGATGCCGTCCCACCGCGGGTCGTTCTCCCACGCGACACGGATTTCGTCGGCGGTCTCGGTCTGGTCGCCGGGACGCAGGGGCTGCGGGGCGGGGGTGGCCTGGATCGTCATGAGCGTTCTCCTTTCGGATGCCGGGGCGGCGGTGCCCCGTGGAGACCACTGTCGGCGAAGAACGTCGTGTCGAAACAGGATTCGAGGTGTGAAGATCGCGCGATCTTCTGTTTTCGTGAGAACGTGGCGTATGGACACCGGCGTCACCGCTTCTTCGGCATCCCTTCCCTTCGACGATGGGGAGGTGGACACGCTCACCATCGGACGACGCATCCGACAGCTGCGCACTGCGCGGGGGATGACCCTCGACGACCTCGCCGGAGCGGTCGACCGTGCCCCGAGCCAGATGTCGATGATCGAGAACGGCCGCCGCGAGGCCAAGCTCACGCTGCTGCAGGCGATCGCCCGCGCGCTGGAGTGCAAGCTCGATCAGATCCTGGATGCCGAGCCCCTCGACCCCCGCGCCGTCCTCGAGCTGTCGGTGGAGAGGGCCATGCGCGGCCAGACGTTCCAGGCGCTGGGGATCGAGCCGTTCCGTGTGGGCCGAGCGGTGCCCGACGAGGCGCTCGCGGCGATGCTCGCGCTCCAAGCCGAGATCGAACGCCTCCGCGAGGAGCGCTCGGCCACGCCCGAAGAGGCGCGGCGAGCGAACGTGGCGCTGCGACGGCTGATGCGCAGACAGGACAATCATTTCCCGGAGCTCGAGCGAGTGGCATCCGGGATCCTCGATCGGATCGAGCATCCCGGTGGACCCCTCACCCAGCGGGGCGCGAGCGATATCGCCGCCCATCTCGGCTTCACGCTCCACTACGTGCCCGACCTCCCCTCATCGACCCGCAGCATCGCCGACGTCAAGAACGGGCGGCTGTACCTGTCGACCAAGGTCGCGAAGGGCGATCCGCGAGCGGCGGTCCTGCAGGCGCTGTCGAGCCGGATCCTCGGGCACGGCGAGCCGACGAGCTACGACGAGTTCCTCCGACAGCGCGTCGAGACGAATTACCTCACCGGGGCGCTGCTCATGCCCGAGGCGCACGTCGTGCCGGCGCTGCGCGAGGCGAAGGAGCGACGCGCCCTCAGCATCGAGGACCTCCGCGACGCCTACTCGGTGTCGTACGAGACCGCGGCTCACCGCTTCACCAATCTCGCAACCGTGCACCTGGGCATCCCGGTGCACTTCCTCAAGGTGCACGAGTCGGGAACGATCACGAAGGCGTACGAGAACGACGACGTGAACTTCCCCACCGACCGCCTCGGCTCGATCGAGGGCCAGATGTGCTGCCGGCGGTGGACGAGCCGCGTGGTGTTCGAGGAGGACGACCTCTTCAACCCGTACTACCAGTACACCGACACCGGCAACGGGACGTACTGGTGCACCGCCCGTGTCGAGCAGTCGAGCGAGGGGGCCCACTCGGTGAGCGTGGGCGTGCGCTTCGACGACACGAAATGGTTCCGGGGGCGAGACACCCCGAATCGCGGCGTCTCCCGGCATGCGGTCGAGACGTGCTGTCGCCGCGCGCCGGCGGAGCTCGAGGCCGCGTGGCGCGACAAGGCGTGGCCGAACGTGCGGACACCTCGGACGCTGCTGGCGACCCTGCCGACAGGGGCGTTCCCGGGGGTCGACACGACGGAGCTGTACGAGTTCCTCGAGGCGCACGCGCCGGGCGAGTAAGCGCGCGGTGTGCAACATGCACAACGGCGAGGCAATGTGGGGCGAGGTGCCCATGTCGTGCGTCGAGCGGCGGCAATAACGTGTCCAGCACCCGCACCGTCCCTCTTCCGCAAAAGGACACTCCCATGGCACGTATGGCCCACGCCGACGACTTCGCCCTCAGCCGCGTGACACCCGACGCCCAGAAGCACTGGTTCGGCATCGCCGTGCAGCGCTTCGGTCAGGTCTCGGCCCTGTCGCAATTCCTCCTCGGTGCCACCCTCGGGTACGCGATGACCTTCAGCGAGGCCTTCCTGGCGCTGCTGCTCGGCTCGATCATCCTCGAGGTCATCATGTGCATCGTCGGCATCATCGGGCAGAAGGAGGGGCTCAACACCGCGCTGCTGGCTCGCTGGACCGGCTTCGGCGAGATCGGGGCCTCCCTGGTGGGGCTCGCGATCGGTATCAGCCTCATCGGCTGGTTCGGCATCCAGTCGGCCATCTCGGCCGAGTCGCTCGACTCGCTGCTGCCGGGTCTGATGCCGATGTGGGCGTGGAGCCTGCTGTTCGGTCTCGCCGTCACCGCGATCGTGGCCGTCGGCTTCGTCGGCATGCAGTGGCTCGCCAACATCACCGTGCCCCTGTTCCTCGTGCTCGTGGGCTGGTCGATCATCACCGAGCTCAGCAACCACTCGATCGGCGACCTGCTCACCTCGCCCGCCCCCGGACCCACCATGTCGGTGTGGCAGGGAACGGCGATCGTCGCCGGAGGTCTCATCGTCGGCGCCATCATCACCGCCGACATGACCCGCTTCAACCGCTCCAAGGCCGACGTCGTCAAGCAGACCGTCGTGGGCGTCTCGCTCGGCGAGTTCGTCATCGGCCTCTCGGGAGTGCTGCTGGCCCACGCCGCGCAGACGGGCAACATCGTCGCGATCGTCACGTCGTCGGTCGGCCTCGTGGGACTCATCATCGTCATCACCGGCACGTTGAAGATCAACGACTGGAACCTGTACTCGTCGACCCTCGGCCTGGTGAACTTCATCTCCACCGCGTTCGGCAAGAACCTGAACCGTGTCAGCACCACCATCGTGCTCGGCGTGGTCGGGTCGATCCTCGCGGCCGCCGGCATCCTGTCGCAGTTCACCGGCTTCCTCATCATCCTCGGCGTCGTCTTCCCGCCCATCGCCGGAATCATGGTCGCCGAATACTTCATCGTGCGTCGCTGGCGCGGCGAGCTCGACGCCTCGCGCGCCGAGGGCCGCCTGCCGCTCACCGCTCCCCGCCTGGTTCCCGTGACCCTGGTGGTCTGGCTCGTCTCGGCCCTCGTCGGCTACTTCGTGACCTGGGGTATTCCGGCGATCTCCTCGCTCGTGCTCTCGATCGTGCTGTACACCGTCGCCGGCAAGCTCGGCTGGGTGCGCGGTGTCGGCGAGGCGACCACCGCGCAGGCTCCCGTGCGCGACGCCGCCCCCGTGGCATCCTGACCCACCCCCTCCGAACGAAAAGAGCTCCACCCATGCACATCGGCATCGACGTCGGCGGCACCAAACACCGACGCAGTGCTCATGGACGGCAAGGACACCCTCGCCGGCGTGAAGAAGTCCACCAGCCCGGATGTCACCACCGGCATCGTCGACGCGATCGCCGCCCTGCGCGCCGAACGCGACTTCGCCGGCTCCGACATCGACGCGGTCATGATCGGCACGACCCACTTCATCAACGCTCTCGTGCAGGCCCAGCGGCTCGCCCCGACCGCCGCGGTGCGGCTCGGTCTTCCCGCCACGAAGGCCCTGCCGCCGCTCGTGGACTGGCCGAGCGTCCTCACCGACGCGATCCAGGCGCGCAGCTACCTGGCCCACGGCGGCTACGAGTTCGACGGGCGGCCGATCTCCCCGCTCGATGAGGACGAGCTGCGCGGCATCGCCGACGACATGAAAGCGAACGGCGTGCGCTCCGTGGCGATCTCGTCAGTGTTCTCGCCGGTCAACCACGACCTCGAGGTGCGTGCCGCCGAGATCCTCGGCGACGTGCTGGGGCCCGACGTGGCCATCTCGCTCTCGCACGAGATCGGACGCATCGGCCTGCTCGAGCGCGAGAACGCCACGATCATCAACGCCGCGCTCCGCGAACTCGCCTCCGAGATCGTCGACGGGCTCACCGCTGCGGTGCGCGCGGAGGGGATCGAGGCCCCGATCTTCCTCAGCCAGAACGACGGCACGCTGATGGACGAGGACTACGTGCGCCTGTATCCCGTCGCCACCTTCGCATCGGGTCCCACCAACTCGATGCGCGGCGCCGCGCTCACCAGCGGCCTGCAGACGTGCGCGGTGGTCGACATCGGCGGCACGACGGCCGACATCGGTCTGCTCAACGCCGGCTTCCCCCGCGAGACGGCGAACGAGGTCAAGGTCGCCGGCATCCGCACCAACTTCCGGATGCCGGACGTGCTGTCGATCGGCATCGGCGGCGGATCGATCGTCGATGAAGAGACCGCGGAGGTGGGGCCCGCATCGGTCGGTTACCGCCTGACCGAGGAGGCGCTGGTGTTCGGCGGCTCCACGCTCACCGCGACCGATATCGCCGTCGCGGCGGGGCGCGCGAACGTGGGTGACCCCTCGCGCGTCGCGCACCTGGACCCCCACTTCGTCCAGCGCGTGCTCGCACGCATCGCCGAGCGCGTGGCCGAGGCCGTCGACCGCATGCGCACCTCGCCCGAGCCGATCCCGGTCGTCGCCGTCGGCGGCGGCAGCATCCTCCTCCCCGAGGAGCTGCCGATGTTCGGCGCTGTGCATCGCCCCCTCAACTACGCGGTCGCCAACGCCATCGGCGCGTCCATCGCCCAGGTGGGCGGCGAGATCGACAAGGTCTATGCGATCGAGCCCGGCCGCCGCGACGAAGGCATCGCCGCGATCCGCTCCGAGGCCGTCGACAAGGCCATCGCCGCGGGCGCGCGACCGTCGTCGGTGTCGATCGTCGACTTCGACGAGGTGCCGATCCCCTACCTGCCGGGTAACGCCACCCGGGTGCGCGTGAAGGCCGTGGGCGATCTCGACATGGGCGTGCGGGCGTGAGCTGGCAGCTCACCCCGTCGGTCGTGGGCGACCTCGCCCGCGGCGCCGCGGTGCTCGGCACCGGCGGCGGGGGAGACCCGTACATCGGCGCGCTGCTCGCCCGCCAGGCACTGGCCGTCCACGGGGCGGTCACGGTCGTGGGCCTCGACGAACTGCCCGACGACGCCCTCGTGCTCACCGTCGCGATGATGGGGGCCCCGACCGTCATGGTCGAGAAGCTCCCGAGCCTCGAAGAGGTCGTCGCACCCGTGCACGCGCTCGGCGCCTCGCTCGGGCGCCCCGTCACCCACATCGCGTGCGCCGAGGCCGGCGGGGTCAACTCGACCATCCCGATCGCCGCCGCCGCCGCTCTGGGCCTGCCGCTGCTGGATGCCGACGGCATGGGCCGCGCGTTTCCCGAGCTGCAGATGGTGCTCCCCACGCTCTACGGCATCACCGCATCGCCCCTCGCCTTCGCCGACGAGAAGGGCAACACCGCCGTGCTGTCCACGATCGACAACACCTGGACCGAACGCATCGCGCGCGTCGCGTGCGTCGAGATGGGGTGCTCGGTCATGCTCGCCGGTTTCGCCATGTCGGGGGCGAGCGCACGCGAGGCGCTCGTGCCCGCATCGCTGTCGGCGTGCCTGTCGATCGGACGCGGCATCGTCGCGGCGCGCGAGGCGAAGACCGACCCGGTCGCCGCCGTCGTCGCCGCCCTCGGCGGGCGCGAGGTCTTCGAGGGCAAGGTCGTCGACGTCGAGCGCGGGACCACCGCGGGCTTCGCCCGCGGCAACGCCCGCATCGAGGGCCCGGGCGACACGCTGACGCTGTCGTTCCAGAACGAGCACCTCATCGCGCGCACGACCACCGGCATCCTTGTCACGACCCCCGACCTCATCATCGTGCTCGATGCCGAGAGCGCCGAGCCCATCACCACCGAGGGGCTGCGCTACGGCCAGCGCGTGCGCGTGGTCGCCGCGCCGAGCGACGAGCGCTGGCACGGTGCCGACGCCCTCGCCATGGTCGGACCCGGCTACTTCGGCTACGACCTGCCCTCCCACCGCTTCGACGGAACCATCGAGAACTCGGAGACCGCCGCATGAGCTGGACCCTGACTGCCGCCGACCTCCCCGACCTGGCCCGCGGCGCAACGTTGCTGGGAACCGGGGGCGGCGGCGACCCCTACATCGGGCAGAAGCTCGTGGAGCGCGTGCTCGGCGCGGGGAGCATCACCGTGCTCGACCCCGACGAGATCGCCGACGACCTGTTCGTCATCCCCACCGCGCAGATGGGCGCCCCGACCGTGATGGTCGAGAAGATCCCGGCCGGCACCGAGCCCACGCTTGCGCTGCGCACTCTCGAGAAGCACCTCGGCCGCACCGCCGATGCGACCATGCCGATCGAGTGCGGGGGCATCAACTCGATGATCCCGCTCCTCGTCGCCGCCGAGACCGGTCTCCCGGTGGTGGATGCCGACGGCATGGGCCGCGCCTTCCCGGAACTGTCGATGGAGACCTTCGCCGTCTACGGCGTGCACGGTTCGCCCCTCGCCCTCGCGGGGGAGCGCGGCGAGACCGCCGTCATCGACACCGGCGCCGACGACCGTCAGATGGAGTGGCTGGCCCGTGGTGTCACGATCCGCCTCGGCGGAGTGTCGCACATCGCCGAGTACGCCATGACCGGGGCCGACGTGCGCCGCACGGCGATCCCGCGGACGCTGTCGATGGCGCTGGCACTGGGGCGTGGCATCCGCGAGGCCCGTGAGCAGCATCGCTCGCCGTTCGAGGCCATCGCCGAGACCCTCTCGACGACCCTCTATCCGCATGTGCGGGAGCTGTTCGTGGGGAAGGTCGCCGACGTCGAGCGGCGCACCACCGACGGCTTCGCGAAGGGACGGGCGACCATCGCCGCCCTCGGGCCCGACGACGACTCGATCCTCGAGGTGGCGTTCCAGAACGAGAACCTCGTCGCCCACCGTGACGGCGTGCTCGTGGCGATCGTGCCCGACCTCATCTGCATCACCGACATCGAGTCCGCCGAGCCCATCACGACGGAGGGTCTGCGCTACGGCCAGCGCGTGCGCGTGCTCGGCATCTCGACGCCCGACATCATGCGCACCCCCGGCGCGCTCGCCGCGTTCGGCCCTTCGGCGTTCGGTCTCGCCGACGCGTTCACCCCGGTCGAGCAGCTCGAGCCGGAGGACGCCCGCGCGCTGATTAGCCTGTGAGCATGAGAACCCTCGGGCCCGACCGCCTGCCGGCGCTGGCCCGGGGGTTCTCGCTGCTCGGCTCGGGCGGGGGCGGGGCCACCACCCTGCTCGAGCTCATGGCCGCCGAACTGCTCGACGGCCCGGTCGAGTTGCATGACGTCGACGACCTCGACCCGCTCACCCCCTGCGTCGCCGTCGGTTTCGCCGGGTCGACCTACCTGCTGGGCGAACGCGTGCCCGCTGAAGACGCCTTCGTGCCGCTGCTGGCTGCGGCCGAGCGCTGGACCGGGGTGGCCGCAGTGGCCGTGTGCGCGATGGAGGGGGCCGGCCTGAACGGCCTCACGCCGTTCCTCCTCGCCCGCGACCACACGCTCGTCGACGCCGACCTGATGGGTCGCGCGCTGCCCGGGATCGACCAGCTCTCCCTGGTGGTCGACGCCGTGCCCGGTGTGGTGCTGGTCGCCGACACCGGAGGGGGCGTCATGGTCGTGGAATCCACGCGGCCCGCCGACGTCGAGAGCCTCGTACGCGCGAGTCTCATCCGAGCCGGGGGCGCGGGCGCCGTTCTCGTCGCGGGCTTCACCGTCGGCGACCTGGCGGCCCATGGCATCCCGGGCACCTTCGCCCGGGCGGCCGCGCTGGGCGACGCCGATGTCTTCGGCGAGAGCCTCCCCGGTGGGCGGGTCCTCGCGGCGGGACGGGTGAGTGCGGTGGACGCCGTTCCCGACGACCCCTTCGTCCGATCGGTCGAGCTGACCGGCGACGACGGTGCGCTGCTGCGCCTGGTCGCACGGTCGGAGTTCCTCGCGGTGACCCGCGACGGGCGGACGATCGCGGCATCCCCCGACATCCTCGTGGCGATCGACAGCGTGTCGGGCGACGTGCTTCAGGTCGACGCGGTCACGCTCGCCCGTCACGTGCGCGTGGTGTCGCTTCCGGCGCCGGCGTGGTGGACGGCCGCCGCCGGCCGCCTCGCGCACGTGGTGCCCGCCGTCTACGGGTTGCCCGATCTGGAGGTGGAGTCGTGACGACCGTGCTGCGGTCCTCGCGCCGCCAACCGAGGAGAGCGCCGTGACGCCCCTGGATCTGCGCGCGCTGCTGGCGCACCCCGCGAACGGCCGGGTCCGTGTGCTGGTCGACGCCCCGGGCGTCGAGGCCTTCGCCGGTGTGGTGGTCGCCGCGCGCGAAGCGCTGCTGCCCGAGCGGGGAGACGGCGACCTCGCCGCGCTCATCGAGCCACCGCCCGCGGCGCCCTGGCAGCAGGACGCCCTCGTGCGCCGCGTGCGCGACCGCGGCTTTCGCGGTCTCGCCCTCTCCGGGGCGGATGTGCTGGGGGCCGGCAGTCGCGGCCTCGCCGCGCGCCTCGGGCTCACCCTGCTCGCCGTCGACGACCCGATGGCCCTGGCCCGCGCCGGGTGGGAGCTCGTTCAGGGCCGTGATGCCCTGACGCTCGGGTACGTCAGGCGCGTGGCGCAGTCGATCGAGTACTCCGCCGCGCACCTGGCCGACCTGCTGCGCCACCTCTCGGCCAGCGTCGGACACGGTGTCGCGCTCATCGACGCCGAGGGCGTGCTGCTGCAAGCCGGTGGTGACCTGCCCGAGCCGGTGAGAGCGGCGATCGACTTCGGCCTCTGGCAGGACGTGGTCTCGGTCGCCGAAGGAGCGGCCGCTTCGGTGCGCGTCGACAGCCCGAGCCGCGCGGGGCTGCGGCTGGCCGTCTTCGGGACGGGGCTCAGCGCCGCGCAGCTGTCGGCCCTGGCCGTGGCGGCGGAGGTGGCGATGCCGGGCGGTGGCCGCGCGCATCCTCATCGACGAGGTGGCCGACGTGAGCGATGCCGCCGTGGCATCCGGTCTGCTCCGGGAGTTCCTCGAGGCCCGCGACGCCCGCGACCCCGATGTCGAGCAGCGTATGAGCGAGCGGGGCTGGCGCACGGGTGGGTACCACCTCGCGTTCCGCATCGCCGGGCGCCGTCGGCTCGAGACACTCGAGCTGCTGCGTTTCGTTCGGCGGATCCTCGCTGCCCTCCCCGTCGACTCGCAGGCCGTGACCAGCGGCCGCGGCGTGACCGGCTGGCTGAGCTTCGCCGAGCCGCCGGCACCGGACCGCCTCGACGAGCACGTCGCCGCCGTGCGCGCCCTGCACGACCAGGCGCGCCGCTCGTTCGACGTCGCAACCGGCGTCGGCTCGCTCGACAGCGGCGCGAGCGGGCTGTTGCGCAGCATCGACGGCGCGGTCGACGGCGCGCGCATCGCCGCCGGACGCGCCGCGACGGGCTGGTTCGTGCGCGTCGACGCCCTGGGCATCGAGCAGGTGCTGCTGTCGTGGGCCGGGTCCGACACCTTCGTGCCCGCCGCCGAGTCGCTCCTCGCTCCTCTCGCCTCGCAGGGCCCGGAACTGCTCGAGACGTTGACGGCCTACCTCGACCACGAGTCCGGCGTCTCGGCCACGGCGACCGCCCTGGGCCTGCATCGCAACACCGTGGCGATGCGCATCGCTCGCGCGCAGGAGCTGCTCGGCGTCGACCTCACCGACACCGACGCCCGTCTCGCCCTGCACCTCGCCTGCCGCGCGCTGCGCTGAGGCCGTCGCGGGGGCGCCTGGCGGCTGGCGGCGAGCCGTCCTGCGGAGTGTGGGCCTGACACGCCGTTCGGGATGCCGGTGAATCGGCGTGTCTCGGACGAACTCCGCACGACGGTTCACGCTGCGAGCACCGACCCCGCGGGGCGACGGGGAGGGTTGCATGAATACCTGCCATGTGTAAGGTTTTAGAGCAGTGAGCTCCGTCCCCCCGGAGCGCTTTCGATGAGGAGAGCCAGTCATGAAGCACACCCTCGCGGCATCCACCGCGGTCGTCGGACTCGTCCTGGGCGGTCTCGCCGCGGCATCCCCCGCCGTCGCCGCACCGGCAGAGAAGCCCGGTCCGCCCGCCCACCCCGGTCCGCCCGCGCATGCCGGATCCGGCGCACGTGACCTCGAGCGCTATGCCGCCGACACCTGGGCCTCGCTCGCGGCGATGGCCCACGAGAACACCGGCCTTCCCGACGACAACATCGGGGGTGCGCTGGAGGAGTCCACGGCATCCGGCTACACCTCGCCGACCAACATCGGCGGGTACCTGTGGTCGACGGTGACCGCGCGCGACCTCGGCATCATCGACGCCGACGAAGCGCGGGATCGCTTGACCGCGACGGTGTCGACGCTCGAGACGATGGAGCGCAACGACGCCAGCGGTATGTACTACAACTGGTACGCGCCCGACACCGGCGCCAAGCTCGAGATCTTCCCGACCTCGGGCGAGGTCATCCACCCGTTCCTCAGCACCGTCGACAACGGCTGGCTCGCGGCGGGGCTGAGGATCGTCCGCGAGGCCGAGCCGACGCTCGCCGATCGGGCCGACACGCTCTACCGGTCGATGGACTTCTCGGCGTTCTTCGACGTGGCGGGGGCGGCGGGACTCCCGGCCGGCACGAACCGCGGCGGCTTCTGGGAGGCCCCTCCCGGCGACGGCTGTGCGGTCGAGGCGCCGATGTACAACGGCAGCGGTGAGACCGCGTTCTACACCTGCCACCATTACGACACGACCGTGAGCGAGAGCCGCATCGCGACCTACCTCGGCATCTCGGAGGGGGCGATCCCGGCGACGGGGCTGTACGGCACCCACCGCACCATGCCCGCCGGCTGCGACTGGGCGTGGCAGGAGCAGCTGCCCACCGGCGAGACCCGCACCTACGACGGCGTCGACGTCTACGAGGGCGTGTATTCCTACGACGGCATGTCGTTCGCGCCGAGCTGGGGCGGGAGCATGTTCGAGGCGCTCATGCCCGATCTGCTGATCCCCGAGACCGAATGGGGACCGCGCTCGTGGGGCGTGAACCACCCGATCACCGTCGAGGTGCAGAAGCGTCACGGGCTGAAAGAGGCCGGGTACGGGTACTGGGGCTTCTCGCCCGCCAGCAACCCCTTCGGCGGCTACGCCGAGTACGGCGTCGACATCGCCGGCATGCGCTCCGACGGATACACCTCTGATGCCGAGAAGACCGACGTCGACATCGACCGCCCGGGTTGCACCGAGGGGACGAACCCCGACCCCACCTTCGGTGACGGCGTCGTCACGCCGCACGCCGCGTTCCTCGCGTTGCCGTACGACCGCGCCGGTGTGCTGAAGAACCTGCGGGGCCTGGAGAAGAAGCTCGGCGCTTATGGGCCCGGCGGGTTCTACGACGCCGTCGCGGTGAAGAGCGGCACGATCGCCGAGCGATACCTGTCGCTCGACCAGTCGATGATCATGGCCGCGATCGGCAACGCGCTGACCGGTGACTCCCTGAAGGACTACATGGTCGATGACAGGATGGAGCAGAACCTCCGGCCCGCCATCGAACAGCAGGTCTTCGGCTCGTCGTGGGGCGCCTCGCGTCCCTGACGGATCGACCGCTCGATGCCCGGTGCCTCGCGGAGGTGCCGGGCATCGGTGTGTCCGGACGGGGAGGGGATGCCGATGACCGACGCACCAGCACAGCGCGGGCGTCGCGGCAGCTATGCGAAAGGGCAGCAGACGCGCCAACGCATCGTCGACGAGGCGGTCGTCGTCTTCGGGCGGTCGGGCGTCACGGCAGGGTCGCTCCGCGAGGTCGCCGCCCGAGTCGGCCTCACCCCCGCGGGGCTCCTGCACCACTTCGCCTCGAAGGAGGAGCTGTTCGCCGAGGTGTTGCGCCAGCGCGACGAGCGCGTCCGCGCGGCCGCCGGGGACCCGGACGAGCACACCCTCGTCGAGCAGATGCGCAAAGTTGTCGCGCACAACGCCACCACGCGCGGCCTCACGTCTTTGTACACACTGGTCGTCGCCGAGGCTGGCGACCCCGCCCACCCCTCGCACGAGGCTTTCGCCGAGCGGTACCGCCGCAGCGCCGAGACGGCCGCCGAGCTGCTGCGGGCCGGGCAGGCCGCGGGGGAGGTGCGCGCCGACGTCGATCCGGAGCGCGCCGCGCGGCTGCTGAGCGCCGTGATGGACGGCCTGCAACAGCAGTGGCTCCTCGACGAGTCGGTGGACATGCCCGCACTTTTCGCCGAGTTCGTGCGGGGTTATCTCGAGCCTCACGGCTGAGGTGGCGGCATCCGTTCCGTCCGTGGGCTGGTGGTGCTCGTGGGCCGTCCGGCGGAGTTCGTGGTGAAACGCCGGTTCTGGCTCCCGGTGGCCCGGCGTGTTGGCGGGCGATTCCGCCGGAAGGTTCTTGTGGGGTCTGGCAGTGGTGGGCGTTGGTGGGGGTCGTCTGGGCCGTGCGGCGGAGTTCGTGGTGAAACGCCGGTTCTGGCTGCCGGTGGCTCGGCGTGTTGGCGGGCGATTCTGCCGGAAGGTTCGTGTGGGGTCTGGCAGTGGTGGGCGTTGGTGGGGGTCGTCTGGGCCGTGCGGCGGAGTTCGTGGTGAAACGCCGGTTCTGGCTGCCGGTGGCTCGGCGTGTTGGCGGGCGATTCTGCCGGACGGTTCGTGTGGGGTCTGGCAGTGGTGGGCGTTCGTGGGGGTCGTCTGGGCCGTGCGGCGGAGTTCGTTGCGAGACGCCGGTTCTGGCTGCCGGTGGCTCGGCGTGTGGGAGGTGAATTCCGCCGGAAGGTACGTGCCGTGCGGCGATCACGCCCGGTGCAGACCTCGGTCGAGGTGAGCACGGATGGCGAGCTCGACCGTCGGCCAGTCGTGCACGACCATCGCGTAGTCGAAGCGGAGGGTGACGAAGCCCCACGCCGCGGCGTGGGCGTCGCGCACGAGATCGCGGTGCCGGTGGTCGGGGCTCGCATGGTTGTCTGCGCCGTCGAGCTCGACGATCAAGCGTTCACCGAGCAAGAGGTCGACGCGTCCCACCGACACGATGCCGTGCTGTGTCCTCACCTCGACGCCCCAGTCTCGGAGACGCCATCGGACCAGGGTTTCCAACCCGCTCTCGGCGTCGCTCCGTGCGAACGCGATCGCCTCGCGGCCCGTGTCGTTCGTGTGTGCCGCGAGCCACGACAGCTCGGCCGGCCCGATCTTCCTCTGATGGAGTGCGGATTCCAGCGCGACGACGAAGTCTTCGACCCCGCGGCAACGGAGGATTTGCCGCAGGGTCTGACCCACTGCGGGAACGCCGAAGGGGTCGGCGACGTCGTGGTCCCAGTGCGGCACCCATCCGGTCCCACGCCGGTGCCCGCGTGGACTCAGACCGACGTGCAGCGGCTCCGGAGCGGCCATGGTCCACAGGCCGTGATGTCGCGCGGCGCTGACGCACGCCGGTGGACCGCCGAGCAGGGCGGCGCTCATGACGGGCTCACACGCATCGGCATCCGCGTATACCCCGCGCCGCAGGCGTACGAGCCTCCCGGCCTGCAGAGCGCTCTCGATCGCGCGACGGGTCATCCCCGCGGCGAACAGCTCGGTGCGGGTGTGTATCGACGAGCCGCTGCACATCGCCCCAGGCTTGCGGACTCTGCGGCGTCCGCAGTGCGGTTCGGTCCGCATCTGTGGATGCCGTGGTGGATTCGTCACCTGGGGAGGAGCCGCGGCGGCCGTCAGGTGGGGTGGGCCGGGTGTGGGAGTGCGGATCGGGGAACGTACCGCCGGGCGGAGGTTGCGCAGGACGCGCGGGGGCGATGGCCCCTTGGGCGGCGTGTTGCCGCCGAGCTCCGCGAGACGGCACGCTGGCCGGGGTTGTCCGCCGTGCCGTCGAGCGGAGTTCAAGCTCGACGTGCCGACAGAGGAGGGTGCCGGGTGGTGTGTTGCCGCCGAGCTCCGCGGGACGGCACGCTGGCCGGCGTTGTCCGCCGTGCCGTCGGGCGGAGTCGAAGCTCGACGCGCCGGCAGAGGAGGGTGCCGGGTGGTGTGTTGCCGCCGAGCTCCGCGGGACGGCACGCTGGCCGGTGTTGTCCGCCGTGCCGTCGAGCGGAGTTCAAGCCCGACGCGCCGGCAGAGGAGGGCGCCGGGCGGCGTGTCGCCGCCGAACTCCGCCTGACGGCGCGCGGCGCAGGTGGACGGGCCGACGGGCCCACGGGCCCACGGGCCCACGGGCCGACGGCACCCAGCCCACGGGGTTGCACGGCAAAGGTTATGCGCTTAAACTCAACCGCGACGTGCAAGCGGCACCCGACGGCGGGTGCCTCGTTCGAGGAGGAACAATGAAGATCACCCGATGGAGCGCGGTGGCCGTGGTCGCCGCGGCCGCGATCGCCCTCACCGGTTGCGGGCGCACCTCCGACACCGGCTCCGGTGCCGCCGAAGCCTCGACGATCGGCGACGCCAAGGCCGAGGGCACGCTCACGATGTGGGCGATGGGTGCCGAGGGCGAGGCGCTTCCGGAGTTCGTGAAGAAGTTCGAGGATGCCAACCCCGGCGTGACCGTCGACGTCACGCCCGTGCCCTGGGACGCCGCGTACAGCAAGTTCCAGACGGCGATCGCCGGCGGCAACACCCCCGACCTCGCGATGGTCGGCTCGACGTGGATGGCCGATTTCGGCGACGCCCTGCAGACGGTTCCCACCGACCTGTCCACCGACGGGATCTTCCCCGGCGCGCTGGATTCCACCATGATCGATGACCGCGCGACCGGTGTGCCCTGGTACGTCGACACGCGCGTGCTGTACTACCGCACCGACATCGCCGCCCAGGCCGGATGGACCAAGGCTCCGTCGACGTGGGACGACCTCAAGCAGATGGCCGCCGACATGCAGTCCAAGGGGGGCGCCGACTACGGCATCCGCTTCCCCTCCGGCAACGACTCGTTCCAGGGCAACGTCTGGATGCCGTGGTCCAACGGTGCTCAGCTCGAGGACGGGTCGAAATGGACCCTCGACACCCCCGAGACCGCCGAGGCGTTCCAGTACTACCAGAGCTTCTACACCGACGGCATCGCCAACCCGGCCGCCGATCGCTCGGCCGGGGCGCAGGAGGCGGACTTCGTCTCGGGCAAGACCCCGATGCTCATCGACGGCCCCTTCCTCATCGGTCAGCTCGAGACGCTCGGCGGCGCCGGCTTCAGCGACAAGTTCACCACCGCGGTGCTGCCGGCCAAGGAGTCGTCGACGTCGTTCAGCGGTGGCGCCAACCTCGCCGTGTTCGACAACTCGAAGAACGCCGCGAGCGCGTGGAAGCTCGTCCAGTGGCTCACGCAGCCCGACACGCAGGCCGCGTGGTACGACGCCACCGGTGACCTCCCCGCTGTTCAGGATGCCTGGAAGGCCGACGCCCTCGCCTCGTCCAAGACGCTCGCCGCGTTCGGCACGCAGCTCGAGACCGCCAAATCGGTGCCCGCCGTCACGACCTGGGTGCAGGTCGCCGCGGCCGGCGACGCGATGCTCGAGAAGATCCGTCTCGGCCAGCAGTCCCCGGCCGACGGGTTGAAGGAGCTCCAGGCCACCGCCGACCAGCTGGGTCTGGGCTGAGGCCGTGACGCAGGCAGTCGTGGGCGCGACCGGGACGCGTCGTGCGCCCGGTCGCGCCCGCGCCGGCGGGGCGTCGAGCCGCCGTCGGCGCCAGGGATGGGTCGCGTGGGGCTTCGCCCTGCCGTTCGTCGCGGTCTTCGCGGTCTTCATGGTCGTGCCGATCGTGGGCTCGTTCGCGATGTCGTTCACGGACTTCACGGCCCGTGACATCCGCTCGCCGTTCTCGGTGAACTTCGTGGGACTCC
The DNA here is from genome assembly GCF_031453395.1 of Microbacterium sp. SORGH_AS_0454. Classification (NCBI taxonomy): domain Bacteria; kingdom Bacillati; phylum Actinomycetota; class Actinomycetes; order Micrococcales; family Microbacteriaceae; genus Microbacterium; species Microbacterium sp. SORGH_AS_0454. The sequence goes on from NZ_JAVIYS010000001.1 coordinate 1,745,878, forward strand.
AGCAGTACGCCGGGGTCCTCGGCGACCCTGTCTTCCTGACCTCGCTGGGCGTGACCGCGACGTTCGTCGTCGTCGGCATCCCGGTGACGATGGCGCTCGCGCTGGCTCTCGCCCTCGCGCTCAACGCCAGCAACGGCCGCATCGTCTCGGTGCTGCGGGTGGGCTTCTACGCTCCGGTCGTCACGAGCATCGTGGCCGTCGCGGTGGTGTGGCGCTACATCCTCCAGCCGGAGGGGCTGCTGAACTCGGCACTGGCCATCATCGGCATCCAGGGTCCGGACTGGCTCAACGACACCCGCACGGCGCTGCCGTCGCTCATCGCGATGGCCGTCTGGCGCAACGTCGGCACCCTCATGGTGATCTTCCTCGCCGGGCTCCAGGCCATCCCCACCGACGTGAAGGAGGCCGCCCTCATGGACGGCGCCTCGTCGTGGCGGCGCCTGACCTCGGTGACACTGCCGCTGCTGCGTCCGACGCTGCTGCTGGGCGCGGTGCTCATCTCGGTCGGGTTCCTGCAGTTCTTCGAGGAGGCCTTCGTGATGACCCAGGGCGGCCCGCTCAACTCCACCCTCTCGGTGGCGTACTACACGTTCAAGCAGTTCGGTTTCGGGCAGTACGGCGCGGCCTCGGCTGCGAGCTACCTGCTGTTCCTCGCGATCGCGCTGCTCAGCCTGGTGCAGTTCCGCGTGCTGCGCTCGAAGGATTGAGGGAGGATGCCATGACACTCACGTCTCCCGCGGCTCCGGCCGCCGCCGCCCAGACCGTCGAGCCGCCGCGCCGGCGCCGGTCGCCCGACCGCATGGCCCCGGGCCGGTTGCTCACCTACATCGTGCTCGTCATCGGCCTGCTCGTGTGGATCCTGCCCTTCGCCTGGATGCTGCTGGGCTCGGTCAAGACGCAGCGCGAGATCCTCCAGCGTCCGCCGACGTGGTGGCCGCAGCAGTTCACCTGGGACAACTTCGGCGCCTGGTTCGGGCAGCTGAACTTCGGTCAGTTCTTCGGCAACAGTGTCGTCGTGGCCTTGTTCACGGTCCTGGGCAACCTCGTGTTCTGCTCGATGGTCGGCTACGCGCTGGCGAAGATGGACTTCCCCGGCAAGAAGGCGCTGTTCGTCGTCGTGATGGTGACCCTGATGGTCCCACGGCGTGGTCACGTTCGTGCCGCTGTTCGTGATGGTGTCGTCGCTGGGTCTCGTCGACAGCTACGCCGCGCTCATCCTGCCGTTCGTCACGACCCCGCTGGGCGTCTTCCTCATGCGGCAGTTCATGCTCGGCATCCCGGACCCTCTGTTGGAGGCCGCGCGCATCGACGGTGCCGGTGAGCTGCGGATCTTCGCCCGGATCGTGATGCCGCTGTGCGGGCCGCCGCTGGCGACCCTCGGCATCCTGACCTTCCTCGCCTCGTGGAACAACTTCCTCTGGCCTCTCGTGGCGGCGCAGACCGAGGCGAAGTACACCCTGCCGGTCGCGCTTTCGCTGTACTCGACGGGCCAGAACGCCACCGACTACGGTCTGTTGCTGGCCGGTTCGGTGCTGGTCATCGCGCCCATCATCCTGCTGTTCGTCTTCTTGCAGCGCTACTTCATCCAGGGCATCGCTTCGACCGGCCTGAAGTGAGGCGCGGGCGGGCCCCTGTCACGGCGGCCCGCCCGGCCCCGTGTCGGCCCGCCCCCCCGAGCTCCGCCGCCGGCTCCTGCATCGGCGGCCTCGAAAGGACCCCCCATGACCTCCGCCCGCTTTCTCACCGCGCCCGACGGCACGCGCTTTCGCGACCTCAACGGCAACGGTGTGATGGACCCGTACGAGAACCCGACGCTCGGCGTCGACGAGCGCACCGACGACCTCCTCCAGCGCCTCAGCCTCGAAGAGAAGGTCGGTCTGATGTTCCAGACCGTCATCGAGGTCGGCGACGACGGCGAGCTCCTCGAAGCCCCGGGCAAGATCTCGAAGTCGCCCACGACCACGGTCGTGGTGCACAAGAACATGAACCACTTCAACGTGCACGCGATCCGCACCGCGCGTCAGGCGGCGACCTGGAACAACAATCTCCAGGCGCTCGCCGAGACCACACCTCACGGCATCCCGGTCACGATCAGCACCGACCCGCGTCACGCGTTCGTCGAGAACACGGGCGTCGCCTTCTCGGCCGGTCCCTTCTCGCAGTGGCCCGAAGGGCTGGGGCTCGCCGCCCTCGACGACGTCGACACCGTGCGCGAGTTCGCCGAGGTCGCGCGGCGCGAGTACGTCGCCGTCGGCATCCGCGCCGCTCTGCACCCGCAGATCGACCTCGCCACCGAACCGCGCTGGGGTCGACAGGCCCAGACCCTCGGACAGGATGCCGAGCGGGTCACCGCCTTCACCGCGGCATACCTGCAGGGCTTCCAGGGCGACGAGCTCGGACCCGACAGCGTCGCCTGCACGACGAAGCACTTCCCGGGCGGTGGACCCCAGCAGGGCGGTGAGGACGCGCACTTCCCCTACGGGCGCGAGCAGGTGTACCCCGGCGGCATGTTCGACTACCACCTCGAGCCGTTCCGCGAGGCGATTCGCCGCGGCACCGCCGCGATGATGCCGTACTACGGCATGCCGGTGGGACTCGAGGTCGACGGGGAGCCGATCGAAGAGGTCGGCTTCGGCTACAACCGGCAGATCGTGACGGGCCTGCTCCGCGAACAGCTCGGGTACGACGGCGTCGTCGTCACCGACTGGGAGCTCGTCAACGACAACCACGTCGGCGATCAGGTGCTCCCCGCTCGGGCGTGGGGCGTCGAGCACCTCACCGCGATCGAGCGCATGGAGAAGATCCTGGATGCCGGCAACGACCAGTTCGGCGGAGAGGAATGCGTCGAGATGCTCGTCGACCTCGTCCGTGCGGGTCGAGTGTCCGAGGAGCGCATCGACGCGTCGGTGCGGCGGTTGCTGCGGGTGAAGTTCCAGCTCGGTCTTTTCGACGACCCGTACGTCGACGTCGATGAGGCCGAGCGGGTCGTGGGCAATGCCGAGTTCCGCGCCCTCGGCGAGCGGGCGCAGGCGCGTTCGCTCACCGTGCTGGTGAACGAGGGGTCGATTCTGCCCCTCCGTCCCGCGGGGAACGTCTACGTCGAGGGCTTCTCGGTCGACGACGTGGCCGAGCTCGGGCGCGTGGTGGCCGACCCGGCCGAGGCCGACCTCGCCCTGGTCCGCATCGGCGCGCCGTTCGAGCCTCGCGACGACCTCTTCCTCGAGGCCTGGTTCCACCAGGGGTCGCTCGAGTTCGCGCCGGGCCTGGTCTACCGGTTGAACCAGATCGCGGCATCCTGCCCCCTCGTCATCGTGGTGAACCTCGACCGTCCCGCGATCCTCACACCGTTCGTGGGGCATGCCGCGGCCATCGTCGCCGACTACGGCAGCTCGGCGGCGGCGGTGCTCGATGCGCTCACGGGTCGTGTCGCTCCGCGGGGTCGGTTGCCGATCGAGATCCCCCGGTCGATGGATGCCGTGCGTTCCTCGCGCGAGGATGTACCGTCGGACAGCGGCGACCCCGTCTTCCCCGTGCATCACGGGCTGGAGCTCGAGGGCGCGATGGCGACGGTGTCGCAGAGGGGTTAGGGCCGATCCGATGACGGAGGAGCGGACGACGCGTCGACCGACCGTGTACGACGTCGCGCAGGAGGCGAGAGTCTCGATCGCGTCGGTGTCGTTCGCCTTCCGTCGCCCCGACAAGCTCAGCGACGCGACGCGCCAGCGGGTGCTCGACGCCGCTCGGCGGCTGGGATACGCCCCGAGCGGCGCCGCCCGCGGGCTCGCGCGCGGGCGCACCGGGATCCTCGGTCTGCACGCCTTCGACCTGCTGCTCGAGCGGGCCGACCCGCGGGCGCAACCCCTCAGCGGGATGCAGTCGCCGGCGCTCGACACCGGGGGAGTGATCGCCTGGGACCAGACCGACGACGACGTGCTGTCGGACCCCCGCGCCTTCCCGCTGTACGTCGACGAGGTCCAGCGCGGTTTCGAGCTGGAGTGCTGGGCGCTGGGACGACCGGTCATGCTCAGCAGTGGATCGGATGCCGATGTCTCGGTCGCCGACACCGTCGGCCGCGTCGATGGACTGGCGATCTTCCCGTCCCCCCAGACCGCCCCGACCCTGGCGCGGCACACACCGAGCATTCCGATCGTGCTCTTCAGCGCCGCCCCGGCCGACGATCCCCACCACCGCGTGCGGGTCGACAATGCGCGAGGGATGCGCGACCTCGTCGCCCACCTCGTCGAGGAGCACGCCGCGACCGACATCGCCTTCGTCGGGCGCCTCGAGGCGACGGATGCCGTGGAGCGTCGAGACGCGATGATCGCGGAGCTCGAGGCCCGCGGCATCCGCCCTCGTCTCGACTCCATCGACGCGACCGTGCGCGGCGAGGACGAGCTCGTGCCGCAGGTGCGCGCGCTCCTGGCCGAGGGACGGATGCCGCGGGCCTTCGCCTGCGCGACCGATCAGAACGCCTTCACCCTTCTCGACGTCCTGGCGGCGGAGGGGGTGCGAGTGCCGGACGATGTGATCGTGACCGGGTTCGACGGCACGCTCGGATCGCGCCTGACCACCCCGCCGCTGACGACGGTCCGCCAGCCGATGGAGGCGATGGGACGAGCCGCCGCGCGGATCCTCGCCGGAACGGCGGGCTCGCCGCCGGAGGGCGGGGCGTTCGACGTCGTTTTCGAGCCGCAGGTGCTGGTGCGTCGCAGCTGCGGCTGCTGAGGTTCAGGTCGTCGTCGACGGGGCGGTGGGGTGTGCCGTTGGGCGGAGTTCGTGGGTGACAGGCCGGTTCGGGATGCCGTGGCTGGGCGTGTTGGCCGGGGGTTCCGCGGGACGGTTCGGGGGCGGTGGGGTGTGCCGTCGGGCGGAGTTCGTGGGTGACAGGCCGATTTGGGATGCCGTGGTCCGGCGTGTCTGCCGTGGGTTCCGCGGGACGGTTCGCGACCGTTCGGCTCAGGCCGCGTTCCACCGCAGCCGCGGGGCGCCCAGATCCGCCCGTAACGCCCCGGGATCGGCGACCGGGAACATCGTGATGAGGAGTCCGTCGACCGCGTAGGCCAGAGCCGCGGTGCCCTCGGGCAGCGGGGCGCCGAGCGCGATGCGCGCGGTGCGGCCCTCGGCCTGCTCGGTCAGGGCATCTGGGCGGGCCAGCAACGCCGACGCGGCCGCGGTGGCGCGCGACAGGAGCGTCTGCGTGCCGGCCCACGGGGTGAACGCCCCGGCCTCGAGTCCGCACGCGCGTTCCAAGTCGCTCGTCACCCACCGCTCGCGTTTCAGGCCGTAGGGGGTGGGGGTGGTCGAGAGCAGATAACCGTAGACGTGCAGGACCCCGGCGTTGCCGATCGGCCACGTCGCCGCCAGGCCCGCACGGCGGTGCAGTTCGTCGAACAGGGCGAGGGGGAGCACCGCCGCCCCGACGTTCTCGTCGATCACCGTCGAGTGTCCCCACGCGGCGAAGCGGCCGGCCGCGCGATCATCGGCGAGCGCGGCGGAGAGCCAGGGGAGGGAGTCGATTGCGGCGACGGGGTCGGTGACCGCGAGGTGCGCGGCGGCGTCGAGGGTGTGCACCGCTCCACGCTAGGGCGGGCGCGGGGGCGCACAGGCACCGTTCATCCATCGTTTACACGATGTGGACATTACGTCCACATGTGACATGCATCATGGACGCAACGTCCACGACAGGAGTTCACCCGTGCCCCGCCCCGTCCTCATCTTCGACTTCGACGGCACCGTCGCCCTCGGCGACGGCCCCCTGTTGGCCTACGCCCGCGCGGTCGCCGTGCACACGGCATCCGCCGACGACTTCGTCTCGGCCGTCGCCGCTCAGCTCGCCGCTCCCGCCGACGGCGTCATCGACGGCTACGACGCCGTCCGTCGCCTCGCGCTCGAGGCCGACGTCGACGACACCGCTCTCGCCGCGGCGTACACGCGCAGCCGCACTCAGCTCGGCGGGCCAGACGCGCCGGTTTCGGCGGCCCCGGGGCTGGCGGACTTCCTCGCGCGGGTGGATGCCGAGCGCTTCCTCGTCACGAACGCCCCCTCCACCCGCCTCGACGAGGCGCTCTCCGCCATGGGCCTGGACGCACTGTTCGACCGCATCGTCACCGACGCTGCCAAGCCCGCAGGGCTCGAGGCCCTGCTCGACGATCTCGGCGACGGTGTCCCGGTGCTCACGGTCGGTGACGTGTGGCGCAACGACCTCGCGCCCGCCCACGCCCGCGGCCTCGATACCGCCCTGGTCGGCGGGTACCTCGATCCATCCGCCACTCCGACCTTCCGCGCCGACACCCTCGACGAGCTGCTTCCCGCGCTCGCCGCCTGGGTCGAGGCCGCCTCCGTCGACGCTCCCCCCGCCGCACACCTGTCGTCCCACGCCTGAATCCCACCCGAACCGCAGAGGAATCATGAACACTCGTCGCACCCGTCTCGCCGCGGCCTTCGCCGCCGCCGCCCTCGCCTCGATCGCCCTGGCCGGCTGTTCCGGCACCGCGGGCGCCGCCTCCGGTCCCGCCGCCGACCCGAGCTCGCTCGTGCTCGCGCTCGTCCCGTCGCAGGACCAGGCGAACCTCGTCGACACCGCGAAGCCCCTCACCGACATGCTCACCGAGAAGCTCGGCATCCCGGTCACCGGAGTCGTCTCGAAGGACTACCAGGCCGCCGTCGAGGCGATGGGCGCCGGTCAGGCGCAGATCGGGTTCCTGCCCTCGCTGCAGCTGTGGCAGGCGAACGACCGCTACGGCGCCTCGGTCGTGCTGCAGACCGAACGCAACGGCAACATCACCTACCCGGGCCAGTTCATGACGAACAACCCCGACAAGTACTGCGAGACCCCGATCGTCGAGCGCGACGGCATGTCGTTCTGCAACGGTGCCGACGCCCTGCACGGCCCCGCGGGTCTGGACAGCATCTCGAAGATCGCCGGTGCGAAGGTCGCCGTCCTCGGGCCCGGCTCGCCCGCGGGCTACATCTACCCGATGCTCGCGCTCAAGGAGGCCGGCGTCGACATCGACAGCGGCTTCCAGAAGGTTCCCGTCACGGCCAACGACGCCTCGGTGCTCGCGGTCTACAACGGCGACGCCGAGGTCGGCTTCAGCTTCTGGGACGCCCGCACCCTGGTGAAGAAGGACAAGTCGGACGTGGGCCAGAAGGTCGTCGTCTTCGGCCTGACCAACGAGATCCCCAACGACGGCGTGGCCGTGTCGAAGGACCTCTCGCCCGAGTTGCAGCAGAAGATCTCGACGGCGCTCGCCGACTACTCCGCGACCGACGAGGGCTCCGCCGCCCTCAAGGCCGTGTACTCGATCACCAAGCTCGCCCCGGCCGACCCCTCGTCGCTCGACGTGGTCGCTCGCGCCGCCCAGCAGCTCGGACTCCAGTGACGACCGGATCGCTCACCCCGGGCGTCGAGGCACTGGCCTCGGCGCCCTGGGGCATCCGTCTGGACGGCGTCTCGGTGCGATACCCCAACGGCACGGTGGGGCTCAAGGATGTCTCTCTCGAGATCGCGCCCGGCGAGCTGATCGCCGTCGTGGGGCTCTCGGGTTCGGGCAAGTCCACCCTGATCCGCACGATCAACGGGCTCGTACCCGCAACCTCGGGCGTGGTCGAGGTCGGCGGTCGACGTGTCGACGGCGCTTCGGGGCGCCGGCTGCGCGAACTCCGCGGGCACATCGGCATGGTGTTCCAGAGCTTCAACCTCGCCGGGCGCACCACGGTGCTCAACAACGTGCTGGTCGGTCGCCTCGCGCACACCCCGCTGTGGCGCACGCTGTTCGGGGCGTATCGCGAGGACGACCGCCGCTTGGCGTTCGAGGCTCTCGACCGCGTGGGGCTGCTGCCCAAGGTCTGGGACCGCGCGTCGGCCCTCTCCGGTGGGCAACAGCAGCGCGTGGCCATCGCCCGCGCGTTGACGCAGCAGCCGCGGATCGTCCTCGCCGACGAACCCGTCGCGAGCCTCGATCCGCCCACGGCCCGCGGCGTCATGGACGACCTGCGTCGCATCAACGAAGACCTCGGCATCACGGTGCTCGTGAACCTGCACCTTCTCGACCTCGCCCGCGAGTACGGCACGCGCATGATCGGCATGCGCGCCGGCGAAGTCGTCTACGACGGCCCCGCGGCATCCGCCACCGACGCCGACTTCGCGCAGATCTACGGCCGCTCGGTGACCGCAGCCGACAGGCTCGAGCGATGACGGTCCTCACCGTCCCCCCACGTCCGAAGGGGAGATGGATGCCATGGACCGCCGCGGCGATCGTCGTCGCGGTGACCGTCTTCATGTGCCTGCCGGGGGTCGGGGTGGGCCTCGACGTCGCCGCGATCGCGCGCAACTGGCAGCAGGGCGCGCTCCGGATCGGCGAACTGCTAACCCCGGACTGGTCGTTCTTCCCGCGCACCGTCGGTCCGATCCTCGAGACGCTGCAGATGGCCGTGATCGGCACGGCGGTGGGGGCGGCGATCTCTCTGCCGGTGAGCTTCTGGGCTGCCCGGCCGACGAACCCCTTCACCCCGGCGCGGGCGGTGGTGCGCGGCATCCTGAACGTCATCCGCGCCGTGCCCGAGCTCGTGTACGCGGCGGTGCTCGTCGCGATGGTCGGGGTGGGGGCTCTTCCCGGCATCCTGGCGCTCGTGCTGTTCAACGTCGGCATCATCGTCAAGCTCGTCTCGGAGTCCATCGACGCGACCGACCTCGGCCCCCTCGAGGCGGGACGGGCCGCGGGGGCGACGCAGACGCAGATCAATCGCGCGATCGCCCTCCCCGACACCTGGCCCGCGTTCGTGTCGCAGACGCTCTACGTGTTCGAGCTGAACGTGCGCGCCTCGACCGTGCTGGGCCTGGTCGGCGCGGGCGGTATCGGTCTGCTCATCGACGCCGTCCGCACGTTCTACCGCTACGACCAGCTGTCGCTCGTCATCGTCGAGATCCTCGTGATCGTCGTCGTGCTCGACACCGTCAGCGACGCGATCCGCCGGAGGCTCGTATGACCGCCCTCGCCCCCGCACGCCCCGCGACGCTTCTCGTGCCGCCCCGCCGGCGGCGCCCCCTGCGCACCCTGTCGTGGGTCGTCGTCAGCGTCATCGCCATCGCCGCGTTCTGGTCCGCCGACATCGCGTGGTCGCGGCTGGGCGAGCTGCCCGCCGAGATCGCGCGCTACCTCGGGCTGATGTTCGCCTCGCCGAACTGGGCGAAGCTCCCCGAGGCGCTCTGGCAGACCTGGCGCAGCGTCGAGATGGCGTGGATCGGTACGGTCCTCGGCATCCTGATCGCCACCCCCCTCTCGCTGATCTCGGCGCGCGGGTTCGGACCGGCGCCCGTGCGCGCGGTGCTGCGCTTCGTCTTCTCTCTCGTGCGGGCGGTGCCCGAGCTCGTGTTCGCGATCATCATCCTGTCGGTGACCGGCCTCACCCCGCTGACCGGGGCGCTCGCCCTGGCGATCGGCGGCGTCGGCACGCTCGGCAAGTGGGGCTACGAGGCCGTCGAGAACGTCTCGCCCGGTCCCATCGAGGCCGCTCGCGCCGCGGGAGGCTCGACCGCGCAGGTGCTCCGCTGGGGTGTCTGGCCCCAGGCCTCGCCGACGTTCCTGTCGTTCTGGCTGTACCGTTTCGAGATCAACGTGCGCGCCTCGGCCGTGCTCGGTCTGATCGGGGTCGGCGGGATCGGCGACATGCTCACCTCCTACACCCAGTACCGTGAGTGGTCGACGGTCGGGATGCTCCTGATCGTCGTGGTGATCGTCACCGTCGCCATCGACGCGGTCTCGGGCCGCATCCGCCGCCGCATCATGGAGGGTCCGCGTGTCCGCTGAGGTCCCCGTGACCGCCCGCATCGCGGCCGTCCGCAACTCGCTGCAGCCGAGCGAGCGCCGCGTCGCCGACCTCATCGTCGACGATCCGGATGCCGTGATCGAACTCACCGCGCAGCAGATCGCCGACCGTGTCGGGGTGGGGCGATCCACCGTCGTGCGTGCGTGTCAGACCTTCGGCTACCGCGGCTACCCGCAGTTGCGCGTGGCGCTCGCCGCGGAACGCGGACGCCGCGCGGTGCCCCCGGTCGCCGAGGACGGCGCGCTCGGCGGCATCCGTTCGACGATCGACCGCATCGCCGACGACCTCCGCACCGCCACGAGCCTGCTGGACGCCGACGGGGTCGACGCCGCGGTGGATGCGGTGGTGGGCGCTCGACGCCTGCTCGTCGTGGCGAGTGGGCTGTCTGCTCCGGTCGCCACCGATCTCGCGATGCGCCTGACCGCCGTGGGGCGCCCGGCCGAGACGCTCGGCGACCCGATCGGCCAGCAGATCGCGGCTCGCCACCTCTCGACCGACGACGTCTGCGTCGTGATCAGCGGTTCGGGCGCCAACGAGGCGAGCCTGCGGGCGGCGTCGGCGGCGCGCGCGGCCGGGGCGCGCGTGATCGCGCTGACCTCGTTCGTCGCGTCCCCCCTGACCGAGCGCGCCGACCTGTCGCTCGTGCTCGCCTCGGGCGGGACGTTCCGCGACGAGCTCGAGCACACCTCGCGCATCGCCCACGCGGTCTTCGCTGAGGCGTTCGTCGACGCCGTCGCTCGCGCCCGGGCGGGCGATGCCGACCTCGCTCGCGAGCGCGTGCTCGAGATCCTCTCGGACAACCTCGGCGACGCCGGCTGAGGCTCGGCCCCGCGGCATCCTGTTCCGCCGTGGGCTTTCCGTGCCGTCGCGCGGAGACGGCGGTCGACACGCCGATTCGGGATGCCGGCGCCCGGCGTGTCGGGCACGGACTCCGCCCGACGGCCCGGGCCCGGCACCGCTACTGCGCGAGCCGCAGCGCCGTCCAGACCTCCGCCCGGACGGCGAACGACGACAGGTCGCGGCCGAGTACGCGCTCGGCCTGCGCGATGCGCGCGCGGACGGTATGGCGATGGATGCCGAGGGCGTGGGCCGTCGCCTCGTGCGAGCAGTCGTGGGCGAGCCATGCGTCCAGGGTCTCGAGCAGCGCGGAGCCCTGTGCCTCGTCGTGTGCGCGCAGGGGAGTCAGGGCGCCCGCCGCGACGCTGCGCGCGGCCTCGGAATCGAGGGCGGCGAGCAGCCCCGCCCGTGCCGTGTCGGCGAAGTCGGCGACCCCGGGGGTCGAGAGGCGCTCACGCGCCGTGCGCGCTTGCGCGAGGGCGCTCGAGAACGCGTCGTATCCGGTGGGGGCGGAGCACCCCACGACGATCTCGAAGCGGTCGGCGATCTCATCGAGCAGAGCTCGTCCCGCGGTGGGCACGACGATGACCAGTCCGTCGTCTCCGCGGCCGAAGAACACCTCGCCGCGTCCCTCCTGGGTCCGCGTCTCGAGCCACTCGCCGAGGGCGGCGGAACGTGAGGCCGCGGTCGGGGTCAGCGCGACGAGCACCGGGGCCGAGGGGAGGGGGCCGAACAGATCGCGCGACGCGCGACGCGCCAGGGTCGGATCGTCGGTGCCGAGCGACTGCACGAGTCCCGCACGGAAGGTGCCGATCGCGCGGCCCAGTCCGTCCTGCTGCTCGAGGGCGAGGGCTGCCATCGCCACGACGGCCGTGACGACGCTTCGCGCCTCGTGGTCGAGATCGTCGGCGGCGATCACGAGGGCTCCGCGCAGGTGCCCGCCCCGGCCGAGGGTCTGCACGCTCACCGGGGTGTCGGCGACCCGGAGGGCGGAGCCCGCTCGCGTGCCGCGGCGCAGCATCGTGGTCACCTCGGCCGTCACGGCCTCGATCACCGGGGCGGCGAGGGAGCCGGCGGGGTGGGCGGTGCGCAAGGCTCCCGCGGCGTCGAAGAGTGCGACCCAGCAGCCGAGTTGCCGCGAGAGCTCCGCCAGCGTGGCGGTGAGCCCGTCGGGGCGGAGGGCGGCGAGCGAGACGGCGCGCTGGGCGGCGAGCGACCAACTGCGCCGGGCGTAGGCGTCGGCGGCGATGGCTTCGGCTCCGGCTCGGGCGACGGCGATGAAGGGGGTGCGGTAGGGCACCTCGAACAACGGCATGCCCGCGGACAGGCACGCCGCCGCCAGCCCCGCCGGGATGCCGTCGCGCACCACCTCGGTGCCGAACCCCAGAGCCCGTACACCGCGGGCGAGCAGGCGGCCCACGTACGCCGGGTAATCGGCCGTGTCGACGAACTGCGTCCCCGTCGTCAGCAACACGAGACCCTCGCTGAGGAACGGCGTCGGATCGATGAGATCGCTGGAGTGCACCCACCGCACCGGGCGGTCGATGCTCCCGGGTGCGAGCTCGTCCTCACCGGTGACGAGGCGCAACCGCAGATCGCGTCGAGAGAGGAGGGCCCGCAGGCTCGGCGGGGCGGCGGTGTCGACCATGGCGGCTCCTGTACGACTCGTATACGACGCTGCCTGCGACTGTACATGGAGGAGAGTGCGGGCTCTGTCGCGGCGTCCGTAGCATCGCGCCATGAGCCTCGACATCCTCCCCCTCGTCGGCGGTCCGTCCCTCGCCCAGGAGCGCCGCCTCGTCACCGCCATCCCCGGCCCCCGCTCGCAGCAGCTGCTGGACCGTAAGGCCGCCGCCGTGGCATCCGGTGTCGGTCACACCGTCCCGATCCAGGCCGTCGCCGCGGGTGGGGGAGTCGTCGTCGACGTCGACGGCAATTCGCTCATCGACCTCGGCTCGGGCATCGCCGTCACCAGCGTCGGCAATGCCCACCCGGCCGTGGTCAAGGCCGTGCAGGAGCAGGTCGCGGCCTTCACCCACACGTGCTTCATGATCTCGCCGTACGAGTCCTACGTCGCCGTCGCCGAGGCCCTCAACCGCCTCACCCCCGGCGACCACGAGAAGAAGAGCGCCCTGTTCAACTCGGGAGCCGAAGCGGTCGAGAACGCGGTGAAGATCGCCCGCAAGTTCACCGGTCGCCAGGCCGTCGTCGCCTTCGACCACGCCTATCACGGCCGCACCAACCTGACGATGGCGCTGACGGCCAAGAACATGCCGTACAAGAGCGGCTTCGGCCCCTTCGCCGCCGAGGTGTACCGCGCACCCCTGTCGTACCCCTTCCGCGACGGGCTCTCCGGCCCCGAGGCCGCGGCCAAGGCCATCTCGCTGATCGAGAAGCAGGTCGGCGCCGACAACCTCGCCGCCGTCATCATCGAGCCCATCCAGGGCGAGGGCGGCTTCATCGTCCCCGCCGACGGATTCCTCAACGCGATCGTGGACTGGTGCCGCGACAACGGCGTCGTCTTCATCGCCGACGAGGTGCAGTCGGGTTTCGCGCGCACCGGCGCGATGTTCGCGAGCGAGCTGTTCGGCATCGTCCCCGACCTCGTCACCACCGCCAAGGGCATCGCCGCGGGCCTCCCGCTCGCGGCCGTCACCGGTCGCGCCGACATCATGGATGCCACCCACACGGGCGGACTGGGAGGCACCTACGGCGGTAACCCGATCGCGTGCGCCGCGGCTCTGGCATCCATCGACGCCTTCGAGAACGAGGGACTCGTCGAGCGCGCTCAGCAGATCGGCGAACTCCTGAAGGGGCGCCTGCACGAGCTGCAGCAGAACGACCCGCGCATCGGCGACGTGCGTGGACACGGCGCGATGATCGCCGCCGAGTTCGTCGACCCCGTCACGGGCGCACCCGACGCCGCCCTCACCGCGGCCGTGGCGAAGGCCGCGATCGCCGAGGGCGTCATCGTGCTCACCTGCGGCACCTACGGCAATGTGATCCGCTTCCTCCCGCCGCTGTCGATCGGCGACGACCTGCTCGACGAGGGCCTCGACGTCGTCGCGGCCGCCCTCGCGCGCAACTGACGAACGCCCCGACGGCGGCGTCGACGCGAACGCCGCCGTCGGGGCCACACCTCCGACTCCGCACGACAAGTAAGGACGTTTTCATGGACGAGATCACCCGAGACGTGGTCGTCATCGGAGCCGGCGCCGCCGGTCTCACCGCCGCCAACGATCTTCGCAAGGCCGGACTCTCGGTCACCGTGCTCGAGGCGCGCGACCGCGTCGGCGGGCGTCTGTGGACCGACGTGGTCGACGGAGCGATGCTCGAACTGGGCGGCCAGTGGGTCTCGCCTGACCAGCAGGCGCTCATCGACACCGTCGCCGACCTGGGACTGTCGACCTACAGCCGCTACCGCGAGGGCGACAGCGTCTACGTCGGCCCCGACGGTCGGGCCAAGCGCTTCACCGGCGAGATGTTCCCCGTCGCGCCCGAGACCGAGAAGGCCATCGACGAGGTGACCGCGCTCCTCGATGAGATGGTGGCCGAGATCGACCCGGACCGGCCGTGGGATCACCCCCGGGCCGCCGAGTGGGACCGGATCTCGTGGGACGCGTGGCTGCGCGAGCAGACCGACGACGACGAGGCCGTCCGCAACCTGGCGTTCGCCACGGGCTCCGCGATGCTCACCAAGCCCACGCACACCTTCTCGCTGCTGCAGTCGCTGCACATGGCGGCGTCCGCGGGCTCGTACTCGAACCTCGTCGACGCCGACTTCATCCTCGACAAGCGCGTCGTCGGCGGCCTCCAGCAGGTGCCCGAGCTGCTGGCCGAGCGCCTCGGCGACGACGTGCTGCTGAACCAGCCGGTGCGCCGCGTCATCTGGGGCGACGTCGCCGCGACGGCGGAGCGCCCCGCCGACTCGGCGACGGGACAGCGGGTCGACGACCTGCGCGCGTTGATCGCTCGCGTCGAGGCCGCGAAGACCTCCTCTTCTGGGGTCACGGTGATCGCGGACGGCGTCACCGTCCGTGCCCGCTTCGCGATCTTGGCGCTGGCGCCCGTGCTGTACTCGCGCATCTCGTTCGAGCCCCCGCTGCCGCGCCTGCAGCACCAGATGCACCAGCACCTCTCGATGGGCTTCGTCATCAAGGTCCACGCCGTGTACGAGACCCCGTTCTGGCGCGAGGACGGCCTGTCGGGCACCGCCTTCAGCCCGTACGAGCTGGCACACGAGGCCTACGACAACACCAACCACGGCGACGAGCGCGGAACCCTCGTGGGCTTCGTCTCGGACCACAACGCCGACGATCTGTTCCGCCTCAGCCCCGAGGAGCGCAAGGAGCGCATCCTCGACTCGCTCTCGCGCTACTACGGTCCCCGGGCGAAGAACCCCGTCGTCTACTACGAGAGCGACTGGGGCACCGAGGAATGGACCCGCGGCGCGTACGCCGCGAGCTTCGACATGGGCGGCCTGCACCGCTACGGCGCCGAGCTGCGCGAGAGCGTCGGACCCCTCCACCTCGCGTGCAGCGACATGGCCGGGGCCGGCTTCCAGCACGTCGACGGAGCGATCCGTCAGGGCCACCGTGCGGCCGACGAGATCCTCGATCGGACGCGCGGATGAGCGCCCGCCGCGTGGTGGTCGGCTACACCGCGACCGACGCCGACGCCGGCGCCGACGCCCTCGCGCTCGGCGCGCGGCTGGGTGCCGCACTCGACGCCCCGGTGCACGCGGTCGTCGTGCTGCCGTCGGCGGAGAACAACGTCTCCATCCCGACGGATGCCGGGTACGAGCGCCTCGTGCAGGACACCGCCCGCGGCTGGCTGCGCGAGGCCGTGGCGCCCTATCCCGGCATCCGGGGCCACGTCCGCCTCGCCCAGGCGGTGTCGGACGGACTCGTCGCGGCGGCCGAGGAATTCGATGCCGAAGTCATCGTCGTCGGCACCGGCGGGGGAGGACCCCGCGGCCGTCACCGCCTCGGCACGACCGCCGAAGAGCTCGTCCACTCGGCACCCGTGCCCGTCGCCCTCGCCCCCGAGGGCGCGCGCAAGGTCGACCCGTCCGTCGGGCTGCCGCGCATCACTGCCGCGATCGGCACGCGACCCGGAGCCGACGTCCTGCTCGACACCGCGGCATCCCTCTCCCGCCGGGCGAAGGCGCCCCTGCGGCTCCTCTCTCTCGCGGGCGTCGACCTGCCCGCTCGCGTCGACGTGTCGCTGACGCGGCTCACCGGCCAGGCGCACGCAGAGAGTGTCCTCGAGTCCGTTCGCTCGGCCCTTCCCGCCGAGATCGAGGCCGAGGCCGTCGTCGGCGCGGGCTCCGACATCGAAGACGCCGTCTCGCGCATCGACTGGCAGCCCGGCGAAGTGGCCCTCGTGGGCTCGAGCCGGCTCGCTCAGCCCCGCCGCCTGTTCCTCGGTTCCACCGCGGGGCGCATCCTCCGCGCCCTTCCCGTCCCCATGATCGTCGTGCCGCGCACCTCGGAGGCCTCCTCATGACCAGTACTCCCAGCGGCGCGAGCCCGGCGCCCGACAGCGCCGTCACCACCGGCATCTCGAACAAGGGTCTCCGGGTCGGCTCGATCGGCATGATCGGCGCCGTCGTCATCGGGATCTCGACCATCGCCCCCGCCTACACGCTGACCGGTGCCCTCGGCCCGACCGTCTCGGCCGTCGGCTTCCAGGTGCCGGCGATCATCCTCGTCGGCTTCATCCCCATGCTTCTCGTCGCGCTCGGCTACCGCGAACTGAACTCGAAGATGCCGGATGCCGGCACCTCCTTCACCTGGGCAGCCCGCGCCTTCGGGCCGTGGGTCGGGTGGATGGCGGGCTGGGGCCTGATCGCCGCCACCGTCATCGTGCTGTCGAACCTCGCCGGTATCGCGGTGGACTTCCTGTTCCTGCTGATCGCGCAGGTCACCGGCAACGCCGAGATCGCCGAGCTGACCCGGGTCGTCCCGATCAACGTCGCGGTCTGCCTGATCTTCATGCTGCTGGCCACGATCGTGTCGTATCGCGACCTGCAGACCACCCAGCGCCTGCAGTACGGCCTGGTCGGGTTCCAGATCCTCGTGCTGCTGGTCTTCGCGGCCGCAGCCGTCGTCGAGATGCTCAACGGGAACGCTTTCGATGCGAGCCCCGTCCAGGCGTCGTGGTTCAACCCCTTCGAGGTCCCGTCCTTCAGCGCCTTCGCCGCCGGGCTCTCGCTGTCGATCTTCATCTTCTGGGGGTGGGACGTCATCCTCACGATGAACGAGGAGACGAAGGACCCCGACAAGACACCGGGTCGCGCCGCCACCGTGACGGTGTTCCTCATCGTCGCCCTGTACCTGCTGATCGCCGTCGCCCTGCTGATGTTCGCGGGCAACGGCACGGGGGAGTTGGGCCTCGGCAACGAGGACATCCAGGAGAACGTCTTCTTCCACCTGTCGGGCCCGATCCTCGGACCCCTCGCGTTCCTGGTCTCGCTCGCGGTGCTCACCAGCTCGGCATCCTCGCTGCAGGCGACCTTCGTCGGCCCCGCCCGCACGCTCCTGGCGATGGCCCACTACGACGCCCTGCCGAAGAAGTTCGCGAAGGTCAGCCCGCGCTTCTTCACCCCGGGCTACGCCACCATCGTCTCGGCGGTCGTCGCCTCCGTGTTCTACGCGGTCATGCGCGTGCTGAGCGAGAACGTGCTCACCGACACCATCACGGCCCTCGGCGCGATGATCTGCTTCTACTACGGTCTGACCGCGTTCGCGTGCGTCTGGTACTTCCGAAAGCAGTGGTTCGACTCGGTGCGCAACGTCTTCCTGACGCTGCTCGCCCCCCTCGTCGGCGGGCTGATCCTCGCGGTGCTGTTCGTCACCACCCTCATCGACAGCGCGAGCCCCGACTACGGCTCGGGCTCCGAGATCGGCGGTGTCGGCCTCGTGTTCGTGATCACCGTGGTGATCATCGTGGTAGGAATCGTGCTCATGATCGCCCAGCGCATCGCGAGCCCCGGCTTCTTCCGGGGTGAGACCCTGGGTCGAGAAGCCCCCGCCAGCGCCCGCCGCCGCATCAGGTCCTGACAACGAAACGAAAAGGAGCACCATGAGCGACTACGCCGTCGTCAATCCCGCCACCGGTGAGACCCTCGCCGAGTACGACACGTTGAGCGATGCCGGGGTCGATGCCGCCATCGCCTCCGCGCACGACGGGTACCGCGTCTGGTCGCGCACCGCTCCGGCCGAGCGCGCCGAGGGCCTGCGGCGCGTGGCCCAGCTGCACCGCGAACGCCGTGACGACCTCGCCGCGATCATCGTCCGCGAGATGGGCAAGCCCCTCGAGGCGGCACTCGGCGAGGTCGACTTCGCCGCCGACATCACCGAGTACTACGCCGACAACATCGACAAGATCACCGGTGACAGCCCGCTGGACATCCTGGGCGAGGGATCCGCGGTGATCCGCCGCTCGCCGCTGGGCGTGCTGCTGGGCATCATGCCGTGGAACTTCCCGTACTACCAGGTCGCCCGTTTCGCGGCTCCGAACCTGGCTGTCGGCAACACGATCCTGCTCAAGCACGCACCCCAGTGCCCCGAGTCGGCCGAGGCCCTGCAGGCGATCTACCGCGACGCGGGCCTGCCCGAGGGCGCCTACGTGAACATCCGCGCCACCAACGAGCAGGCGGCGATCATCATCGCCGACCGTCGTGTGCAGGGCGTTTCGGTCACCGGGTCCGAGCGTGCGGGCGCCGCCGTGGCCGAGATCGCCGGCCGCAACCTCAAGAAGGTCGCGCTCGAGCTCGGCGGGTCCGACCCGTTCATCCTCCTCTCCACGGATGACCTGGATGCCGCGGTCCAGGCGGCCGTCGACGCGCGCCTCGACAACAACGGGCAGTCGTGCAACGGCGCCAAGCGCTTCATCGTGATCGACGAGCTGTACGACGCCTTCCTCGAGAAGTTCACGGCGGCGCTGGGCGAAGCCAAGGTCGGCGACCCCTTCGCCGACGACACGGTGCTCGGGCCCCTGTCGTCGCTGGCCGCGGCCGAGCGTCTCGACGAGCAGGTCCAGCGCGCCCTCGCCCAGGGCGCGACCGTCGAGGTCGGCGGAACCCGCGACGGAGCGTTCTACCCGGGCACCGTACTCACGGGAGTGACGCGCGAGATGGACGCCTACGGTGAGGAGTTCTTCGGCCCCGTCGGCACCGTCTATCGCGTCTCGAGCGAAGACGAGGCCGTCGACCTCGCGAACGACACCGGTTACGGCCTCGGGTCGTACGTCTTCACCACGGATGCCGAGCAGGCACAGCGCATCGCCGATCGCATCGAGGCCGGCATGGTCTACGTCAATGTCGTGCTCGCCGACTCGCCCGAGTTGCCCTTCGGCGGCGTCAAGCGCAGCGGCACGTCGCGCGAGATGGGGCTGCTCGCGGCCGACGAGTTCGTGAACAAGAAGCTCATCCGCACGGCCTGAGGGGCTTTACGACGACGGCGGCATCCCGCGGGATGCCGCCGTCGTCGTAAATGAAACTGCGGTCAGCTCGGCAGGGTGCCGCGCACCTCGGCCGCCTCGCCGTGGCGGCCGAGCGCCTCGAGGGCGTCGCCGAGGTCGATGGCGATCGCCTGACGCAGCTGCTCCTGGCCGGCGGCGTGCTCGTGAGCGGAGCGCAGTACCGCGGCGGCCTCCTCCGTGCGCTCCGCATCCCGCAGGATCCGGGCAGCGAGGAGTTCGGACGCGCCCGCCTGCGGCACGCCCCCGGCGGCGAGGAACCCGTCGGCGGCCTGGAGCGCATTCGCGACGGCGTCGTCGGTTCGCCCGGTGCCGGCGAGGATCCGCGCGCGCGTGTCGAGGAGGTCGGCCACGAGCCATTCCGCCTCGTCGGTCCGACCGATCTCGAGCGCTTCGTCGAGGACCGCGATCGCGTCGTCGTCCCCCCGATGTGCCTTGGCCTGCGCGAGGGAATGGAGGGCGTCGGCGAGCATGCCGCGGTTGTCGGGGTCGGTTCGAGCAGCCGCGACCGCCGTCGTGAGGGTGTCGACCGCTTCGTCCCCGCCGCCGAGCCGGCCGAGCAGGTGCGCGCGCGCCACGAGTGCCGATGCGCGGCGAGCCGGTTCCCCGGCCTCGACGTGCAGGTCGGCCGTGATCTCCCACGCACGCAGGGCGTTGTCCCATTCCTCGGCCTGTTCGAAGGCCCGCGCGAGCAGCCCCACCGTGATGGCTCGTGATCCCGGTGCCTCGTTTGCCGCTATCTCCCGCTCGAGCACGTCGTCGATCACCTCGATGGCCTCGTGGGCCGCGCCGGCGGCCACGAGGGCACGGCCGAGACCGTAGAGCAGTCCGGTCGTCGGCTCGCCGGTCGTCTCGAGGCGTTGCAGGGCGACTCGGTAGCCGGCGACGGCCCGGTCGTTCTCGCCCGCGCGTTCCGCGAGCTGCGCGCCCAGCGACATCGCGCTCGCGACGACGTGATCGTCGGCGTCCCACGCCAGGAGCAGCCGCGTAGCCTCGTCGGCGTCGTCGGCTCCGTGAAGGGGCTCGCCCAGCGCGTCGCGGATCGTCGCCCGATCCATCAGCAGGCGCACGCGTCGTCCGGGGGCGACCGCGTCCTCGGACAGCAGCGCGTCGAGCGACTCGAGCGCGCCCTCCGGGTCGTCGGCCGCCCGCCGCACGTCCGCTTCGAGGTGTGCCAGAGCGTGCGCCCGCTCGACATCGCCCTCCGCCGCGTACAGCTCCCGGGCGCGACGGCTCGCGTCGAGGGCCTCGTCGAGCCGCCGTTCGACGAGGTGGCGGTAGGCGACGATCGTCAACAGGTGGGCCGTCAGATCGGCGGGGGCGTCGGGGTGGGCGTCGAGAGCACGGTGCGCGGCGTCGTCGTCGACACCGAACAGGGCGAGGCCGAACTCGGCCTCGATGCTGGCGCGGGCGTCTCGCCCCATCGCGCGCAGAGCCTCTTCTCGCGCCGTGAGCACGGCTGCGGCGTCGTCGAGGCGGTCCTCGGCGACGAGGCGCGCGCAACAGCGCGAAGGTCAGGGGTACGCGATCGGCGGCCTCGGCGTCGTCGAGCACATCCGCGAGGGCGTCGATCGCGCTCGGGGTGCCGACGGCGGCGAGCACCTGGGCGCGCTCGATGCGTTCGGCGAGATCGCGCTCGCGAGGGACGGTGGCCGCAGCGGAGAAACCCGACGACGACAGCGGCACGTCGTAGTGCTCCTGTGCGAGCGCGCGCGTGCGCTCCAGCCGGCGCGCGTGCGCGTCGGTGCCGTTGCGGCGATCGAACGCCGCCGCGATCTCATCGGCGCGCGCCCAGCACAGCGAGGCGAGCTCGGATGCCGTCAGCATCTGGCCGCGCCCACCGAGCAGCGGCGCGAGCTCCGCGGCATCCGAGCCTCGTACGGGGGTGCCGCCGTGGCCGGCGCGGGTCACGGCGTCCAGAGCCAGCGCGAAAGCGGCCAAGGCCTCCTGATGGGCCTCGGCGTTCAGGCCATCGTGAGCCAGCCACCGCAGGTGCTTCTCGACGAGGGTCAGGGCGCGCGCCTCGTTGCCGGTCAGGGCGCAGAACACGACGTTGTCGGCGATGATCGTGAGGTTGTCGGGGTTCTCCCTCGCCAGACGGTAGCTGCGCAGATGGAACGCGCGGGCCTGATCGAGGCGACCCGCCCGCAACAGCGGGAGAAGGGCCAGAGCGAGAGCGCGCTCGGGCTCCTCTCCGCAGGTGAAGCCGCCCTCGACCATCTCCTCGACCAGGCGGATGGCCTCGTCCTCTCGACCTGTCTCGGCGAAGAACCCGGCGAACTGGCTGCGGACGCAGGCGTCGCAGTGGCTGTAGTCGTCACGCGGTGTCGCCTCGAGGCGTTCGCGCAGCGCGGCGGCCTCGTCGATGCGCCCGGCCGCCCACGCGTCCTCGAATCGCGCCATCACCGCACCGCTCATGCCCACACCGGCGCGGTGGTAGTGCTCTTCCATGTCATCGAGGACGGCGTCGATCTGCTCGCTCGAGAACTCCGGCGAGCCGCGCAGGGCGCCGGCCATCCACTTGTACTGCCAGAGCAGGTCGCCGGCCGGCTCCAGCTCGGCGGGGAAGCGCTCGGGATCCGCGTCGTGCTGCGCGAGGCACCACGCGAAAGACGTGAGCATGAGATCGGTGTCGCCGATCATGTTGGCGCTCGAGGTCTGACGCAGGCGCGCTTCGTACTCGAGGCGCGCGTCACCGCTGTCCTGCGCGCGGGCCACCGCCTCGGCGACGAGGGCTCGCTCCCGGGGGCCCCACGGCGTCCGGTCGATCTCGTCGAACAGGGCACGGATGCTCTCGGCGGCGGCGGTCATGCGGGTCCTTTCGTCGTGGGGTCGGAAGAAGAGGCGGCGAGTTCGACCAGATCGGCCAGGGCCGATGACATCAGCGCCCGGTCGCCCCCTCCGAGGGGGTGGTGGCCGGCGAGCAGCGCCTGGACGTAGAGCAGCTGCACGCCCGCCGTGAAGGCGCGCCCCTCCGGGGCGTGTGCGAGGCGTTGCACGGTCGGGTTCGTCCAGTTCAGGCACAGGCGAGAGGCGGGCGGGTCCTGCGCGTGGTCGCGCCCGCGCGCGCCGGCCCGCTCGGCACGGTCGAGGACCCCCGCCCACAGCGAGCCTCCCGCGCTGCGCGCGCGACCGCGGTCGAGCGCGCGCAGCACGTCGGGGTCGGCGACGAACAGTGCTGGTGCTTCCGCGCGTTCGAAGGAGCGCGTCACCACGTCGACGGTGCCCAGGGCGTCGCGAGCGCGCTCCTCGAGCGCGAGAGCGAGCGCGCGCTGGTCCCACGGCGCAGGGGCGAGGCGATCGATCTCGTCCACGACGTCGACGGCTTCGACGCGGACGTCCGGGAACACCTCGGGCAGCAGCCGGATGAGTTCGTCGTCGTACAGGTAGCCGCCGTTGACGAGGACCGAACCGGTCGATGCGACGCTCGCGACCTGTCGGAACGCCTCGACGGTCTCGGTGAACCGCACGGGGGAGGAGCGCCCGACGAGGTCGTCGATACGAAGACGCCCGACGTTCGTCTCGACCGAGAGCCAGGGCACGATGAACCGGGCCAGTTCGTCGTCGTGGCGGACCAGCGACTTCAACGCCACTTCGTGGACGCTCACGACCTGCGCGAGGCGGAGGGGGTCGCTGAGGGCGAGATCGAGGATCCACCGGCGAATGGCATCCCCCAGCTCGGTCCGGGTCTGCTCGAGCGCGTCGTCCGCCACGAGCGCCTCACGGCTCGCCGTGGGGTGCAGTCCCGCCGAGTCGACCACCGCGCGCACGAAGAACGCCCAGTCCGGCAGGAGGTCGTCGGCGCGTTCGGTGAGCAGCATGCGCTGCAGGTACACCCGGGTGCTCTGGCGAGCGGTGGATGCCGGGGCGAACGGCAGCACGAAGGCCAGGCCGCGAGTCTGAGTGGCGGGGACCGAGAGAGGGATGATCGCGAGCGGTTCCGCGCCCAGCAGCTCGCGCCCATAGGCGGCCTGCTCCTCCCGGTCATCGCCGAGGAACGGGGGAGCCGCGGTGATGGTCGTCTCGCCGTCGGCGGGAAGGTCGACGCTCACCGAGATCGGGAGGTACCGCCCGAAGGTCTCGGCGAGCTCGATGACGGTGGCGGTGCTCAGCAGCGCCCGGCTGTCACTGCGCGAGCGCAGGTGCACGCTCGTGCCCACCGGGGTGTCCTCGGGGCCCGGGCCGACCTCGAAGGTCCCGTCCGTGTACCCCCTCCACTGCACGGGCGCGGTGCCGCGAGCACTGCGGGAGCGGATGACGATGTCGTCGCACACCATGAAGCACGAGAGCATGCCGATGCCGAACTGCCCGAGGAAGTCGGAGCGCGGCAGATCGAACACGTCGCGCTTGGAGCTGCGGCCCACCGTTCCGAGCAGGTCGGCCACCTCGTCGGGCGTCAGCCCCACCCCGTCGTCGCGGAGGACGAATTCGTCGGACGAGGCGCTGATCGGGGTGATCCGAACGCGACCGCCGCCGCCGTCGACCTCTCGTCGGGCGGCGATCGCGTCGACGGCGTTCTGCAGGAGCTCGCGCAGGAACACGCGGGGGCCGGAGTAGATGTGGCGGCTCAACAGGTCGATGACGCCGCGCAGATCGACCTGGAACTGCTGGGCGGGCGCGTGCGAACTCATCGGGGTGCTCCTGAACTCTCGCCGGTCGCCGATGTGTCGGGGGCCAGGATGGCGACCGTCCTCCAGCCTATCCACGAGCCCTCGACGACGGCCGCACGGGGGCTCCGTTCGTCGGCGGTGCGCCCGATGCCGTACACTTGCAGTGCAGTCGAAATCTGCATTCTTTCGCCATGCCCCCGGGCGTGCGGCATCCCTCCTCGAGGAATTCCGGGCGGAAGCGCGTCGATTTCGCATCCTGGATCCCGCGGGATCTTAGGGCGGTAGCTCAATTGGCAGAGCAGCGGTCTCCAAAACCGCAGGTTGCAGGTTCGATTCCTGTCCGCCCTGCGCACAGCGCACGCTGGCACAGACACAGACCTAGGTGGTTCGATGACGCAGGACGAGGCGAAGGGCGAGATCGTCGCCGAGCGCGGCGCGCCCCGCGAGAAGAAGCTCAACTTCTTCGCGCGGATCGCCCTGTTCATTCGTCAGGTCTTCGCGGAACTGCGCAAGGTCGTCACGCCGACGCGGCAGGAGCTCTTCAAGTTCACCGCCGTCGTCCTCGGGTTCGTCGTCGTCATGATGGCGATCGTCTACGGCCTCGACGTGTTGTTCGTGTGGATCACCACCGCCGTCTTCGGCGTCCCCGGTACCGCCGGCGCCTGACCGGCGTCTGGGCGGACGCGCGGCCCCACGAGCGGCCGCCTCTGAACGGAAGAGATCACAGTGTCTGAAAGATATGTCGACGACGCCGACTGGGCGACGGCCGCTGAGCAGTCCAGCGAGGACGACGAAGCCCAGGAGGGCAACGTGCTCGCGTCTCAGGAGCGTGCCTCCGACTCGGCCGAGCACACCGCGGTCCACATCGTCGATGACGAGACCGACACCGACGACGCCGACCTCGGCGACATCGACATCACCGACCCGGAGGCGGACGCGATCGTGAACGACGCTCTCGAGATCGACGAGACCAGCGAGGCCGAGGCCGCCGCCGAGGTCCTGAACGACTCCCTCGCGGAGGAGCAGGCGGAAGAGGCCGCCGAAGCCGCTGACGAGGTCACCCCCTACGACGGTCCCGACGTGAACGGCGAGCCCGACGCTCCCGTCCTCGACGAGGACTTCGTCGACGAGGTCTCCGCCGCCGCGGGCGAGGTCGACGCGGCCGAGGCCGCCGAGTCGCCCGCCGATGCCGCCAGCGACGTCGACGGCATCGACGCCGACGAGGACGCCGACCCGTACGAGGCGTTCCGCGCCGAGCTGCGTTCGCTCCCCGGTAAGTGGTTCGTCATCCACTCCTACGCCGGGTTCGAGCGCAAGGTGAAGGCCAACATCGAGCAGCGCAAGTCGACGCTCGAGGTCGAGGACGACATCTACCAGGTCGAGGTCCCCATGGAGGACGTCGTCGAGATCAAGAACGGCCAGCGCAAGATGGTCAACCGCGTGCGCATCCCCGGCTACGTGCTGGTGCGCATGGACCTCAACGAAGACACCTGGTCGGTCGTTCGCCACACCCCCGGTGTCACCGGCTTCGTGGGCAACGCCCACAACCCGACCCCGCTGCGCTTCGAAGAGGCCTTCAACATGCTGAAGAGCCTCGTCGAGGTCAAGGAGGCCGCCCCCGTCAAGGGCGCCGCCGCCAAGGGCTCGGCCACCACGGCTCGCGTCATCCCCGCCGAGGTCGACTTCGAGACCGGCGAGACGATCACCATCAAGGAAGGCTCGTTCGCGGGTCTGCCCGGCACGATCAGCGAGATCAAGCCCGAGAGCGGCAAGCTCACGGTGCTCGTGTCGCTCTTCGAGCGCGAGACCCCGGTCGAGCTGTCGTTCGACCAGGTCACCAAGATGATCTGACGCCCCGCGTCTTCGCGAACGCCCCGCTCGGCTCGGTCCGGCGGCGCGTTCGCCGTCTCCGGTGCCGCGCGGTGCTGTGCCGCGCTGCGTTGTGCCGCGCCGTGCCGCGCTGCGTTGTGCCGCGCCGTGCCGCGCTGCGCTGTGCCGCGCCGCGTGCCGCGCTGCGCTGTGCGGGCGCGGGCACCTCGGCGGGTGGGCGGGCGGAGCCCTGGTCCCCACGCAGAAACGCTCTGCGCGCGCAGAAACGCGTGGTCATCGCGTTTCTGCGCGCGGATCGCGTTTGCGCGGGTCACTTCGAGCGGACATTCCTGCCCACCGACGCCAGCGCGGCCACCTCGGCACGGCGCACCTGTCGCAGTCCCGCTGCCGTCAAGGCGTTTCGCAGCGCAGTCACCCCCACTGCGCCTGGGTAGTCCCATCGAGCGATCTGCCACCCCTCTCGGCGGAGCGCGTCCTCGCGTCGCTTCTCCGCACGGACCGCCTCGGCCGCTGCCACGGGATCCTCCCCGCCGTACTTCAGCCACCCGTCGCACTCGCCGATGATGTTCTGCTCCGGCCAGCAGAAGTCCGATCGGAATATCCGTCCTTCGACGTCGTGCTCGACCTGCAGCCGGGGCGAGGGAAAGCCGCACCACTCGATGACCGCGCGGCTGATCGACTCCGCCGGGGACTCGGCCAGCGGCGTGGCATGGGTCAACGCCCATCGCATGCGCCGTGCTCCGTACGCGTTGCGCTGCAGAGCAGCGCGCTCGAGTAACCGCTCGCTCTCGAGGCCGAAAGCTCGTAACGCCGCGTCGGCGACCGCGACGCCGAACGCGGGAGGCAGCGCACGGCTGAGATCGATGACCACGTCTTCGACCGCGGTGAGGCCGATGCCGACGACCGTGCATGTGGGACGCGTGTCGAGGCTGGTGTGTACGGTGACGTCGCCGTACCTGACCGACCTCGCGCGGCGTGCGTCGAAGATGTGGATGGTGCGGGGGTGACCGAAGATGGGGAGCCCGAGCAGCGCCGCAGCCGATTCGTGCGAGAAGACGGCATCCGGTCGCGTCAGTGCGAAGGCGTGGACGCGGGCGAGATAGCGATCCCACGGAGGTAGTGCGTCCCACGCGGCGCGGACGGCGTAGATACCGGTTCGCACGCGAACCAGAGATTCGTCGCGCCAGAGCGGTGGTCCGGGCCGTGGCGTGTCCGAGGTGAACATCAAGGGAGTCGGTGACGCGCGCAGCGCGCGGGGAACGGCATCCATTCGGCGAGGGTGCCAGGTTCACGGACAGCATGTGTGCGAGCTGTGGACAACCCCCGCGCGACCCAGGAGTAGGCGGGGGCCGTACGGGTGTCGGGGGCACCGTGATCGGCGGGCGGTGCGGGCGCAGGGTCACGCACGCGCATAAACACCGTTCGCGCGCAGAAACGCGCGGTCATCGTGTTTCTGCGCGCGGATCGCGTTTATGCGTGCTGCCACCGGTGCTGCCACCGGTGCTGGTGCTGCCGCTGGTACTGGCGGTGGTGCTGGTGCTGCCGCTGGTACTGGCGGTGGTGCCGGTGCCGGTGCTGGCGCTGGCACTGCCGCTGCCGCTGCCGCTGCCGCTCGCGGTGGTCGTGGGCGGAGGTCGGCGCGCAGGTCGAGGGGGAGCGGGCCCGGGCCGGCGACCCGCTCGCAGAAACGCTCGCAGCCCACAGAAACGCGCGGTCATCGTGTTTCTGCGCGCGGATAGCGTTTCTGCGTGCCGGGAGGCGAGTGCGCGGGCGTGGCGCGGGTGCGCGCAGGCGGGCGGGGGCCGAGGCGGGATCCGCTCGGGCGGGGAGAGCGTTGAGCGGTGCGAGGCGAGGACGGGAAGAGCCGCGGATGCCGAAACGCCCGGCGTCGCGTACAATGGCAAGGTTGCGTGCGTCAGTGCGCAACGACCGCTGCCCGGAACCGCCGGGCGTGCGGGAGAGAGGGAGCCGCGAGGCCCCCGCTCGAGAGAGGAAAAGGATATGGCACCCAAGAAAAAGGTGACCGGCCTGATCAAGCTCCAGATCAAGGCAGGCGCGGCCAACCCCGCACCGCCGATCGGTCCGGCGCTCGGTCAGCACGGCGTCAACATCATGGAGTTCTGCAAGGCCTACAACGCGGCGACCGAGGCCCAGCGCGGCAACGTCATCCCCGTTGAGATCACGGTCTACGAAGACCGCAGCTTCACCTTCATCCTGAAGACCCCGCCGGCGGCGGAGCTCATCAAGAAGGCGGCTGGACTGGCCAAGGGTTCGTCCACGCCCCACACGGTCAAGGTGGGCAAGCTCACCAAGGACCAGGTTCGCGAGATCGCCACCACGAAGCAGCCCGACCTGAACGCGAACGACATCGAGGCCGCCTCGAAGATCATCGCCGGCACCGCCCGTTCCATGGGCATCACGGTCGAGGACTGAGGGAGATAACAATGGCTACCAAGTCCAAGGCATTCCGCGCCGCAGCTGAGAAGATCGCGGCCGACACGTTCTACACCCCGACCGAGGCCGTCGCCCTCGCGAAGGAGACCGGCTCGAAGAAGTTCGACTCGACCGTCGAGGTCGCGCTGAAGCTCTCGGTCGACCCCCGTAAGGCCGACCAGATGGTCCGCGGCACGGTCATCCTCCCCCACGGCACGGGTAAGACCGCGCGCGTCATCGTCTTCGCCAACGGCCCCGCGGCCGAGGCGGCTCTGGCCGCCGGCGCCGACGAGGTCGGTGGCACCGAGCTCATCGAGAAGGTCGCGGCCGGCTACACGTCGTTCGACGCCGCCGTCTCGACGCCCGAGCTCATGGGCCAGGTCGGTCGCCTCGGTAAGGTCCTCGGACCCCGCGGCCTCATGCCGAACCCCAAGACCGGCACCGTGACCCCCAACCCGGCCAAGGCCGTCGAGGAGATCAAGGGCGGAAAGATCGAGTTCCGCGTCGACAAGCACGCCAACGTGCACTTCGTCGTCGGCAAGGCATCGTTCTCGGCCGAGCAGCTCGACGAGAACCTCAAGGCCGCTCTCGAGGAGATCGTCCGCCTCAAGCCCTCGAGCTCGAAGGGTCGTTACATCCAGAAGGGCGCCGTCTCGACCACCTTCGGTCCCGGCATCCCGCTGGACGTCAACGTCATCGTCTGACATCCGTCACCGAAAGCCCCGCCGCACCTCGTGTCGGCGGGGCTTTCGCGTTTCCGGGCGGCGCTGCGCCTGCACGATCGTGCAATACGGCGTCATGCGGGAAGACCGTCGCGCCCGAGCGTGTTCTGCTGGAGGGTACGCCTGCACCGCGTACCCCCCCACCACTCACACATGTCAGGAACAGCTATGCCCCGTCGCCGTTTGACCGTCCTCGCCGCCACCCTGGGCCTGAGCGCCCTCGCGCTGACCGCCTGCAGCGGCGGCTCCACCGCGGCCGACCCCGACGCGGGATCCGACCTCGGCCTCGTCTCGGGCGGCACGCTGACGGTGGCGACCGAGGGCACCTACCGCCCCTTCTCGTACCACGAGGGCGCGGGCGAGCTCACCGGTTTCGACGTCGAGATCGCCAAGGCCGTCGCCGACAAGCTCGGTCTGCAGGTGAAGTTCCAGGAGACCCAGTGGGACGCCATCTTCGCGGGCCTGGATGCCGGCCGCTTCGACGTCATCGCCAACCAGGTCTCGATCAACCCCGAGCGCCAGGAGAAGTACACCTTCAGCTCGCCGTACACCGTCTCTCGCGGCGTCATCGTGACGACCGACAGCGACAACGCCATCTCGAGCTTCGCCGACCTGTCGGGCAAGACCACCGCCCAGTCGCTCACGAGCAACTGGTACGAGCTCGCGACCTCGAGCGGTGCCCAGGTCGAGGCCGTCGAGGGCTGGGCACAGGCGGTCGCCCTGCTCAAGCAGGGGCGTGTGGACGCCACGGTCAACGACCAGCTCACCTACCTCGATTACGAGAAGACCAACAGCCCCACCGGCCTGAAGATCGCCGCGACCACGAAGGACTCCTCCGAGAGCGCGTTCGCTTTCAAGAAGGGTCAGGACAAGCTGGCGGATGCCGTGGACGGAGCTCTCGACGAACTCCGCGCCGACGGAACTCTCGCCTCGATCAGCGACAAGTACTTCGGCGCCGACGTCACGAAGTAACCAGCTGGTGTAAACCCCCGCGGATCATCCGCCTCCCCGCTCTAACGTGGGGGGCGGATGATCCGCTCGCGTGTGAGGAAGGAGGCTCATGAACGACATCTGGACCCTGCTCGTCGATTCGTTCTGGCCGATGGTTCTGGCCGGAATCACCGGTACGATCCCGCTGTCCCTGGCCTCGTTCGCGATCGGTCTCGTGATCGCGCTGGCGATGGCGCTGTTGCGGCTGTCGCGGAACGTGCTGCTGTCGGGCGTCGCCCGGTTCTACATCTCGATCATCCGCGGAACGCCTCTGCTGGTGCAGCTGTTCGTGATCTTCTACGGTCTGCCGTCGCTGGGACTGACGATCGATCCCTTCCCCGCAGCCGTCATCGCGTTCTCGCTGAACGTCGGCGGGTACGCGGCAGAGGTCATCCGCGCGGCAATCCTGTCGGTCCCGCGGGGGCAGTGGGAGGCGGCGCACACGGTCGGTCTGAACCGCCGCAAGACGCTGACGCGCATCATCCTGCCGCAGGCGGCTCGCGTCTCGGTGCCGCCGCTGTCGAACACGTTCATCTCGCTCGTGAAGGACAGCTCGCTGGCATCCCTCATCCTCGTGACCGAGCTGTTCCGCCAGGCACAGGCCATCGCGGCCTTCTCGTACGAGTTCATGGCGGTGTATCTCGAGGCCGCGCTCATCTACTGGCTGTTCTGCCTCGTGCTGTCGTTCGGCCAGAACGCCCTGGAAAAGAGGCTGGACCGCCATGTCGCCCACTGACACCGCTCCGCTGCTCGCCGTCTCGGGACTGCAGAAGAATTTCGGCACCAATCGCGTCCTCGACGGCGTCGACCTCGAGGTACGTCGCGGCGACGTGCTCGTGCTGATCGGTCCCTCCGGGTCGGGCAAGACCACGGTGCTGCGCTGCCTGAACGGCCTCGAGACCCCGGACGCCGGGGTGGTGGCGTTCGACGGGGGTCCGGTCGTGGACTTCTCGCGGAAGGTCTCGAAGGCCGACCGTGTCGGGCTGCGCGATCGCTCGGCGATGGTGTTCCAGCATCACAATCTCTTCCCTCATCTCACCGTCCTCCAGAACGTCGTCGAGGGGCCGATCCAGGCGCACGGCGTCCCTCGCGCCGAGGCCGTCGCTCGTGCCGAGACCCTGCTCGCCCGCGTCGGGCTGTCGGAGAAGCGCGACGCGTATCCGTCCGAGCTCTCCGGCGGCCAACAGCAGCGTGTGGGCATCGTCCGTGCGCTGGCCCTGCAGCCGGCGCTCCTGCTGTTCGACGAGCCGACCAGCGCGCTCGACCCCGAACTCGTGGGCGAGGTGCTCACCGTCTTGCGCGAGCTCGCGAACGAGGGCTGGACGATGGTGATCGTCACGCACGAGCTCGGCTTCGCGCGCGAGGTCGCCGACGAGGTGCTGTTCTTCGACGAGGGGGTCATCGTCGAGCGCGGTGCGCCGTCCGAGCTGTTGCGTCACCCGAAGAAGGAGCGCACTCGGCGCTTCCTCGACCGTCTGCTGCGCCCGCTCGACGGCCCCGACCCCTCGGACACCCCGACGTAGCTCCACGCGCAGTAGCGTCGAGGCATGGGCCGCCTCGAGGATCTGTTCGGCATCGATGTCCCGATCGTGCTCGGCCCCTTCGGCGGGCTCTCCTCCGTCGCCCTGACGGCGGCGGTGAGCACGGGCGGCGGGCTCGGCTCGTTCGGCCTCTACGGCTACACGCCCGAGCGCATCCTCGACACGGTGTCGCAACTGCGCGCCGCCACCGCGCGGCCGGTGGCCGTGAACCTCTGGCTGCCGCGCGGCGACGAGGTGACCCCCGCCGACCTGGACGTGCAGCCGTTCCTCGATGCGGCGTCGCCGCTCTTCGCCGCAGCGGGTGTCGAGGTCCCCGCCCCGCCGGCGGCGTTCCTCCCGTCCGTCGCCGACCAGCTCGGCGCCGTGCTCGAGGCCCGGCCCGAGGTGCTGAGCGTCGTCTTCGGGATTCCGGATGCCGCTACCCTCGCCGCCGCGAGAGGCCGCGGCATCCGTGTGATCGGCACCGCCACCTCGGTCGCCGAGGCCGTCGCGCTCGAGGCGGCGGGGGTCGATGCCGTCGTCGCCACCGGATCGGAGGCCGGCGGGCATCGGGTGTCGTTCCTCCGCGAAGCGTCGGCGTCGCTCGTCGGGACCTTCGCTCTCGTGCCGCAGGTCGTCGATGCCGTCGGCATCCCGGTCATCGCCGCGGGTGGGATCGCCGACCGGCGCGGGGTGGCGGCCGCCCTGGCTCTCGGGGCCGACGGTGTGCAGGTCGGAACGGCGTTCCTGCGCACCCGCCAGTCGGCGGCGACCGAGGATCACCGCGACGCGATCGCGCGATCGGTCGACACCGAGACCGTGCTCACCCGCGCCATGAGCGGGCGGCTGGCGCGCGGCATCCCGAATCGTGCGATGCGCGAGCTCGAGGCCGCGGGGATGATCGCCCCGTTCCCGGCGCAGAACTGGCTGACCGGGGTGTTCCGTGCCGCCGCGACGGCGAACGGCGACGGCGAGCTGGTGTCGCTGTGGGCGGGTCAGGCGGCGGCGCTGTCTCGTCTCGACGACGCCGCCGAGGTGCTCGACGAGTTGAAGGCCGGTCTCCCGACCTGACTCAAGCGGTGGCTCGGATCTCGAATCCGGAGGCGGACTCCCCGGTCCCCTCGACGACGTCCACATCGTCGACGCGGGCACCGGCCGGGCCATCGTGCGCCCAGGCGATCACGCCCTCGACCGCATCGGGGTCCCCGGCGAGGAACGCCTCCACCGACCCGTCGCGGCGGTTGCGCACCCAGCCGTCGACGCCGAGGCGCTGGGCCTCGGCCTGCATCGTGTAGCGGAAGCCGACGCCCTGGACGCGGCCGCTCACCGTCATCGTCACCGTTCGCATCGGGCCATTCTCGCGGACGACGGGGTGCGGGGTCGTGGGTCAGTGCGACAGCACGAGCGAAAGGGCGATCGCGAACATCACCACGGCGATGATCCCGTCGAGCAGGCGCCACGCGCGCGGGGTGTCGAGCCAGCGGCCGAGGAAGCGTGCGCCGTAGCCGAGGGCCGAGAACCACAACAGGCTCGCCGCGCACGCGCCCGTCGCGAACGCCCAGCGTCCGTCGCCGTGCGTCGAGGCCACCGACCCGAGGAGGAAGACCGTGTCGAGGTACACGTGCGGATTGAGCCAGGTGAGGGCCAGACACGTCAGCACCGTCGCCGCGAGCGTCGTGCGTGCCGGACGGGTCTGCACCGTCGTGGTCCCGGCGAGCGGTGCGAGCGAGGATCCCGAGGCGTCGAGGTGCAGCGTCGCGCCGCTCGGGCGCAGGGCGCGGCGCGCGGCGAGCAAACCGTAGCCGACGAGGAACGCCGCCCCCGCCCACCTCACGACGACGATGAGCCACGGCACCGCCTGCAGGACCAGGCCGATACCGGAGACCCCGAGCAGGATCAGCACCGCGTCCGATAGCGCGCACACCGCCACGACGGCGAGCAGATGCTCACGGCGGACGCCCTGACGCAGAACGAAGAGGTTCTGCGCGCCGATGGCGACGATCAGGGAGAAGCCGAGGCCGAGACCGGCGAGGAGGGAGGGGAGCACGAACTCGACGTTAGGGGGTGCTCGAGGCGTAGGCCAGCTCAGGATTCTGGCGCACCATTAGCATTCCTTCATGTCGATCCCCCTCGATCTCGCTCGCACCCTCGCCGTCGTCGTCGACGAGGGAACCCTCGATGCCGCCGCCCGTCGCCTCCACATCACGCCGTCCGCGGT
The DNA here is from genome assembly GCF_031453395.1 of Microbacterium sp. SORGH_AS_0454. Classification (NCBI taxonomy): domain Bacteria; kingdom Bacillati; phylum Actinomycetota; class Actinomycetes; order Micrococcales; family Microbacteriaceae; genus Microbacterium; species Microbacterium sp. SORGH_AS_0454. The sequence goes on from NZ_JAVIYS010000001.1 coordinate 1,779,350, forward strand.
GAGCCAGCGCATCCGGGCGCTCGAGGACCAGCTCGGTCGCGTCGTGCTCGTGCGCAGCAAGCCCGTCAGCGCGACAGAAGCCGGCGACGCCGTGGTGCGCCTGGCGCGTCAGCTCGCTCTGCTCGAACACGACGCGCTCGCCGCGATCGGGGCGGAGGGCGGGACGGTGGCATCCGTCCCTCTCGCCGTGAACGCGGACTCGCTCGCGACGTGGTTCCTGCCTCCTCTGGCCCGGGTCGCGCAGCGCCGGGCCGTCGTCTTCGACCTCCATCGCGACGATCAGGACTTCACGGCGGGGCTGCTCGAATCCGGGACGGTGATGGCCGCCGTCACCTCGCGCGAGGCCCCGGTGGCCGGGTGCCGGGTGCGCCGTCTCGGCGTCCTCCGGTACGAGGCGGTGGCGACCGCCTCGTACGCCGATCGATGGTTCGCCGACGGCGTCGATGCCGAAGCGCTCGGTTCAGCGCCGGTGGTCGACTTCGACCGGCGCGACGACTTGCAGACCCAGTGGCTGACGCGCCGCGGGGTGGCCGCAGCGGCTCCGCCGCGGCATCGGGTTCCGGCCTCCCAGGACTTCGCCACGGCCGTCGCACTGGGTCTGGGGTGGGGATTGCTCCCGGGGTTCCAATCGGCCGAAGCCCTGCGCGCGGGGGAGCTCGTGCGCCTCGGCGACGATCCGATCGATGTTCCGCTCTACTGGCAGCAGTGGAACCTCACCTCTCCGCTGCTCGATGAGGTCGCCGACGAGATCGTCGACGAGGGCCGCCGGATGCTGGCGGTCGGTTGAGGTCAGTCGTCGCTGACGCTCAGCACGATCTTCCCCCGCGTGTGCCCGCGCTCGAGCGCGGTGTGCGCGGCGGCGGCGTCGTCGAGTTCGAAGACGTGCTCGACGTACACGCGCACGGCTCCCGACTCGAGCAGCCGGGTGATCGTGGCGAGAGCTCCGCCGTCGGGGATCGTCTTGTAATCGGTGGAGCGGATGCCGCGCTCCGCGGCGGCCTCGCGGAAGCCGGGCCACGCCCCGGTGGGCACCTCGATGAGCAATCCCCCCGGGCGCAGCACCTCGAGCGAGCGCGTGCCGGTGTCGTCGGAGACGTTGCCGATGAGGTCGATGACCACATCGACGTCGGACACCACCTCTTCGAACCGTGTCGAGGTGTAGTCGACCACCTCGGCGGCGCCGAGCTCGCGAAGCCACTCCAGGTTGCGGGGAGATCCGGTCGCGATCACGTGAGCGCCGAAGTACGCGGCGAACTGCACCGCGAAGTGTCCGACACCCCCGCTGCCCGCGTGCACGAGGATGCGCTGGCCCTGATGCGCGAGGGCCGTCTCGACCACGATCCCCCAGGCCGTGAGGGCCGCCACGGGTACGCCGGCCGCCTCGACGTGCGACAGGGACGAAGGCTTGCGGGCGAGGGAGAGGGTCGGCACGACGACGTATTCGGCGTACGAGCCGCTCGTGCGCGGCACGGTGGCCATGCCGTAGACCTCGGTGCCGACGGGGAACGGGTGCGCGTCGAAGGGTGCCCGTACGACGACGCCGCTCACGTCGAGCCCGAGCACGGCCGGCCACGCCGAGATGGCGCCGGAGAGGCCGCGCCCCGCACGCGTCTTCGCGTCGATCGGGTTGACGCCCGCGGCGACCACCCGCACGAGCACCTCGCTCAGCACGGGAGTGGGAACCTCGACTTCGGCGAGGTGAAGGACGTCGGCGTCTCCGGGGCCGTCGAACACCACCGCCCGCATCGTGTCCGGCACCGGGGGAGCGGGCTGAAGGGCGGTCTCGGGACGCGTCGATCGGAATCTCATCGGGCGCTCACTCTCACTGCGGTCGGTCCGCGGCGACCTCGCCGCGATCCCCTCAGTCAACCCCGCCATTGTCTCGGCGGTGTTACGCCTCGGTCACCGTGTCGCGAAGCCCGCTCCTGCCCCGGCCCCGGGGAGCGATCAGTCGCGGGCGGGGACTTCGCCGACGGCCAGAGCGTGCAGCAGCGTCGACAGATGGCGGATGTCGTCGAGGGTCCAATCGGCGATCGCATCGAACAGGCGGCTCTCGTGCGGAGCACGTGCCTCCGCGAGGCGCGCGTGGCCCACCTCGGTGACGGCGATCAGCCGTGAGCGGCGGTCGTTCGGGTCGGGCGTCCGCGTGACCAGGCCGAGATCTTCGAGCTCGGTGATCGAGCGGCTGAGAAAGCCCTTGTCGGCGGCCAGCCGCTCGGCCAGGGCCGACAGGGTCAGCGGGCCGAAGCGGCTCACCACCGAGAGGGCCTTGAACGTCGCCGGCAGCATTCCCGGACTCACGCGTTCCGCCGCCTCGGAGACGAAGCGGCGGAACACGGTCATGAGTTCCGAGAACGACGACTCCAGGGCCTGCACGGCCACTCGGCGTTCGTCGTCCTGTTCGCTCGTCACGTCAGCCATCCTCTCCCATCTCGGCCGCTCGGCGTGCGCGGCGCGGGGAGCCGGCATCCTGTGTCGGGATGGTACCGGTGGCCGAGAGCGTGGCCATGGCCTCGGGCACGGACACGGTGGCGAAGTCGGCCTCGCTCGCCGCGACGCGCTCGGAGGTGGTCATGCGGGTCAGCGGGCGGTTGGGCAGGAACAGGATCGCGATGAGGCTCACCACCGCGACGGGCACGGCGATGAGGAACGAGTGGGCGATCGACTGCGCATAGATGTCCTCGACGATCACGCGGACGCTCTCGGGGAGGGTCGACACCTGCGGGATGGCCCCCGACTGCAGGCTCTGCGCGACCGAGGCCCCATCGGCGCCGAGGCCGATGATGGCGGCCTTGAGGTCGGCCGAGCGGTCGGTGAACAGGCTCGTCGCCATGCTCGCGAGAGCGGCCCCCATCACCGAGACGCCGATCGTGCCGCCCAGGCTGCGGAAGAACGTCACGCCCGAACTCGCCGCGCCCATCTGCGTGGGGTTGGCGGTGTTCTGCACCACGAGGACGAGATTCTGCATCGTCATGCCGACACCGGCGCCGAGCAACGCCATGTAGATCGAGACGAGGGTGAAGTTCGTGTCGTAGTGGATGGTCGACAGCAGGAAGGAACCCGCGATCAACAGCACGCCACCGGCGATGAGGAACGGCTTCCAGTGACCGAAGCGCGAGATCAGGGCGCCGACGACGATCGACGAGACGAGCAGGCCGCCGATCATCGGGATCGTCATGACGCCCGCCTCGGTCGGCGTGGCGCCGCGGGCCATCTGCATGTACTGGCTGAGGAACACCGAGGTGCCGAACATCGCGAGTCCTGTGGCGATCGAGGCGATCGTGGCGAGGGTGAACGTCGCGTCGCGGAACAGGGTGAGCGGCACGAGGGGCTCGGAGGAGCGCAGCTCGACCACGACGAACAGGATCGCGGCGAGGACCGCGCCGCCGACCATGAGCAGCGTCTCGGTGCTGGCCCACTCGAAGGTGCTGCCGGCGTTGGTGACCCAGATGAGCAGCAACGACACGGCGGCCGAGAGCAGGACGATGCCGACGTAGTCGATCTTCACCGCGCGCTTCGCCCGTGCCGGAAGGTGCAGCGTGCGCTGCTGGATCAGCAGGGCTGCGACGGCGAAGGGGAGGGCGACGAAGAAGTTCCAGCGCCAGCCGAACGCGTCGGTGATGACACCGCCGAGCAGAGGCCCGCCGACGGTGGCGACGGCCATGACCGCGCCGAACAGGCCCATGTAGCGACCGCGCTCGCGGGGGCTGATGATGTCGGCCATGATCACCTGGCTGAGGGCGGCGAGACCGCCGGCGCCGAGACCCTGGACCGCGCGGAAGGCGATCAGCATGTTCGTGTCCTGCGAGAAGCCGGCGGCGGCCGTCGCGAGCACGAAGATGGCGATGGCGATCTGGATGAGCACCTTGCGGTTGAACAGGTCGGCCAGCTTGCCCCAGATGGGGGTCGAGATCGCGGTGGTGAGCAGGGTCGCGGTGATGACCCAGGTGTAGGCGTTCTGGTCGCCGGACAGATCGTGCACGATGACGGGCAGAGAGGTCGACACGACGGTCGAGGCGAGCATCGACACGAAGGTGCCGAGCAAGAGGCCGATCAGAGCCGGCAGGACGCGCCGCTGTGCGGGCGCGTCGGTAGAAGTTGCTGTCATGCGGGAACTCCACGAAAGGGGGACGGATGCCGCGACGACACTGGCGCGATTGGTTGACTGATGTCAACGATACGCCTATTGCTTGACTTCCGTCAACTATTAATCGAGGAGGGCGAGAGCCCGATACCTGTCCGTGGGTTCCTTCTGCACCGGCACCGGCCGGCGTGCTTCCATGGTGCGGCGGTAGAGCTCGTCGATCAGCGAAGTCGCGAGCCCCACGAGCTTGGCGATCTCGCGCTCGTCTCGGTCGATCCACTGGCATCGCGGCTCGTCGTGCAGGGGGACGAAGCCGTCGTGCTGCTCCCAGGCGACGAGGGTGCGCTCGGCGCCGAGCACGTGCTGCTGCCACCAGATCTGGCGCATGTAGGTCTTCGGGATCGAGCGCCAGGCCTTGTTGGTGGTCTTGATCTCGGCGAGGACGATGCGGCCCTCGCCGTCGACGACCACTCCGTCGGGGGTCGCGAGGTGGCGCTTCTCGACGACCGCGTGGTAGAGCGCGGACGACGGTCGGATGCCATGGGTGGCTGCCACCCATGCGGCGATCTCGGGCTCGCGACGACGACCGTGGGCGGTGAAGGCGTTGCCCGAGAAGTTCGAGCCCATGAGCTTGGCATCCGCCGCCCGGGAGATCGCATTGGCGCTCGTGAGTGCGGCCACGTCGGTGGCGGTGATGCCCCGGGAGCGCGCGCGAATCCACGAGACGCGATCGCGCGAGTCGGCCACGATCCGGGCATCGAGGTCGGCGCTGCGAGAGGCGACGAGCTCGGGCGACATGGTTTCGACCCTAACCCCGCCCGCCCGTGGAGCGCATGAGAGCAGCGGCGCGTCGGCATCCGGGGTCTTGTGGGCGAAGTAAGGGTGACCTAAGTTGTGTGCATGAGTTCGGTTGACCCCTCGCTGCGTCGCCCCGACGGCGGTCGCTGGTGCGACCTGGAAGGCGCGGTGCTGCTCGGCGGCGACGCGCGCAACACCCCCGAGATGCGTCGGATCGCCGCGGCTCTCTCGCCCGGAGCGCACGCGACCGTGCTGGTCGAGATCTGCGGCGCGGGCGAGATCGAGGCGTTCGACGCCCCGGCGGCGCGGGTGAGCTGGCTCGACCGCACGATCGACGGCGAGTTGCGCCCGCGCGGCGAGAGGCTCGCGACGGCGATCCACGCGTGGTGTGCCGAGTGGGCCTGCGGGGAGGCGCCCGTGTGCACGGTGTGGCTCGGCGCGCGCACGCCCTCGCGCATCGTGCGCATGACCCGGGCCATGCTGCCGGCGGCGCGCGTCTCCTGAGGCCGGGCGGGTGGGGCGGGCGGTGAGCGCCCAAATCACGTGAACTGGGCCAACGGACACGCAATGACGTGTGGTGCGGGCGAGGTCGCGTGATGTCGAGGCTTGGGGGCGTTGCGTGGCCTCGGCTGGGGGAGGCCGGGCGAGAGGGGGCGAGAGGCTCCTCCCCAGTGGTGCGAGGCTGACCGCTGCCCACGGAATGGGGTGCTGGCAAGCCGGACAGGACGGAGAAGCGGGCAGGGTCGGAGGATGTCGAACGACCTCACAATCACCGACGCCCGACGCGCCCATTCACACGCGCTCGCAGCTCGTCGACCGTGACGTCGCGTCGAGCGAGATCCGGCGGGCGAACGGGGCGGGAGCGCTTGAGCGTCTGCAACGCAACGCCTACGTCGCGCGAGCGCCGTTCGCGGAGTTGCTCCCGTCGGCGCAACACCGGCTCAGGGTCGTCGCGGCCGCAGAGCAGATGCGGGGCGGGTCAGCGGTCGTCTCCCACCTGTCGGCTGCGGTGCTCCACGGTCTGCCTTTGTACCGCTTCGTCGAGCAACCGATCCAGATGACCTTGGCTGGCGGACGCCGCGCGTCGAGCCGTCCTGGCCTGCAGCGTCATCAGGGCCGGCTCGACGACGACGACATCGTCGAGGTCGACGGCATCCTGTGCACATCCGTGGAGCGCACGGTCTTCGACGTGGCGCGCACCAGCCCGTTCGAGACGGCGGTCGCGTGCGCCGATGGGGCTCTGCGCGGCACGTCGGTCGAAGGTCGCATTTTCGACCCGGATGCTCAAGAGGAGTGGCGTGATCTCATGTCGGAACGGACGCGGAATGCACCGGGCGCTCGGGGGGTCGTTCAGGCTCGGAGGGTGATCGCGTCTGCCGACGGGCGGGCCGAGTCCGTCGGGGAGAGCGTGAGTCGGGTGCAGCTCGTTCGGCTGGGATACACCGTCGAGCCGCAGGCGGCGGTGGCCGGACCACGGGGAACCACCTACTTCGCGGACATCGCTCTGCCAACTCAACACGTCTTCTGGGAGTTCGACGGCGCGGGCAAGTACACCGACCCGGTGATGCGTGGCAAAAAGTCCGCCGACGACGTTCTCCTGCAGGAGAAACGACGTGAAGATTGGATCCGCGCGGTCACGGGCTGGAAAGTCTGCCGGGGTGGCTTTCGCGACATCGTCACGCCGGAGGCGCTGGCTGCGCGCCTCGCGTCGTTCGGGGTCGATCTGCCGCGTTGAGCATGCGACGGTCCTCCCGCTCTTCGCTCGCGAAATCACGCGACGTGGTCGAACGCACATCGCCGTACATGTGCTTTCGTCCGCGTCACGTGATGTGGACGCGGGGTTGCCCGGGGATGGAGGGCTGGTTTGGCGGGGGAGCGGGGCATCGGGTACAGTAGTGACCAAGCCAAAGACCGTCGGTTATCGGAGTGCTCGCATTCCGATCGAAGCGTCTGCTGAAAAGCAGGGGACCTACGCAGGTAAACGAACTCTCCTTCGGGAATCCGAGCTCCGTGCGCCTGCGCCGGAGCTCTTCTTTTTGTCCGGACCCGGTGTCTTCGGCCGGCGCCCCGCCATCGCGGAGCGCCTCGTTCACACAAGGAGTGGCCATGGCGCAGAAGGATGCATCGGTCGCCGAGCTCACGAAGAACTTCGAGAGCTCGACCGCCGTTCTGCTGACCGAGTACCGCGGTCTGACGGTTGCCCAGCTCAAGCAGCTGCGCAACGACATCCGTCAGGACGCGGATTACGCCGTGGTGAAGAACACGCTGACCAAGATCGCCGCGGCTAACGCGGGGGTCACGGGACTGGACGACGAGCTCAAGGGCCCGTCTGCCATCGCGTTCGTGCACGGTGACCCTGTCGCCGTCGCGAAGAGCCTGCGTGCCTTTGCCAAGGCTAACCCTCAGCTCGTGGTGAAGGGCGGCTACTTCGATGGCGCCGCTCTGACCGCGGATGAGGTCAACAAGCTCGCCGATCTCGAAAGCCGTGAAGTCCTGCTGGCGAAGCTCGCCGGTGCGATGAAGGCGACGATGACCAAGGCGGCATACGTCTTCCAGGCGCTTCCGTCGAAGGCCGTTCGCACGGTCGACGCGCTGCGCGAGAAGCAGGACACCGCGGCCTGACTCGGCCCCGGATGATTAACCCGATCAAGGAGATACAACATGGCTAAGCTCAGCACCGAAGAGCTGCTCGACGCGTTCAAGGAGCTCACGCTCATCGAGCTGTCGGAGTTCGTCAAGGCGTTCGAGGAGACCTTCGACGTCACCGCTGCCGCCCCCGTGGCCGTTGCCGGCCCCGCCGCCGGTGGCGCTGCCCCCGCCGAAGAGGCCGAGGAGAAGGACTCGTTCGACGTCGTCCTCGAGGCCGCCGGTGACAAGAAGATCCAGGTCATCAAGGTCGTCCGCGAGCTCACCTCGCTCGGCCTCGGCGAGGCCAAGGCCGTCGTCGATGGCGCTCCCAAGGCCGTGCTCGAGGGCGCGAACAAGGAGACCGCCGAGAAGGCCAAGGCTGCCCTCGAGGAGGCCGGCGCTTCGGTGACCCTGAAGTAATCACGCTTCTCGGTCGCTTCAACGCGATACACGAAGGTCCGGATGCCAATGGCATCCGGGCCTTCGTCGTTACACCCGGGAGGCGAGAGACGTCGGCCGTCCGAGGGTGATGTCACCTTCGATTCTGTGAGACGCGGTTTCACCCGTTGAGGAACCGATGTTCACCAGATCGAAATAAAGAAGTCTGGGAAAAGGGTATGTGGATCATTTACGGTCGTTGAGACCCCCCGTCGATCCCCCCACCTCCGACGTCGCCCTGTGCACGCCGGTACTTGGAGACCCATGCCTTCCGTTGCTTCGCGCGTGTCCGCACGCCGTTTCTCCACCGCACTGAGCGCCGCTCTCGGCGTCGCCCTGCTCGGTTCCGCGATCGTTCCGCTGCCGGCGTCGGCGGCCGTCGGCTCCAAGGTGGTGATCAACGAGGCCTACCTGAAGGGCGGGAGCGCCGGCGCCTTCTTCAACCAGAAGTTCGTCGAGCTCTACAACGCGGGCGACACGGCGCAGGACCTCAGCGGGTGGTCGCTGCAGTATCGCGCCACGACGAACGTCGCCACGGGTAACGTGCAGAAGCTGACCGGTTCGATCGCCGCGGGCGGCTACTACCTCATCGCCCTCCCCGGGAACGGCAACCCGCCGGCCGGTGCAGACCTGCCCGCCGCCGACCTGACGAGCACCACCATCACGCCCTCGGGAACCAACGGCCAGCTCCTTCTCGCCAACGTCGGCGAGGCGGTCGCACCGGCAGCCGGCAACGTCACCGACGCCCGGGTGGTCGACTTCCTCGGCTACGGCTCCGCCGTCAGTTTCGAGACGAAGGCCGCCACGGTCACCGGAGGCACCACCACGCCCAACGCCCTCGTCCGCACCGACTTCGTCGACTCAAACGACAACTCCCTGGACTTCACCAACACCACGACGGTTACTCCGCAGGGTTCGGGCGCCGGCACACCGAACCCCGACCCGTCGGGTTCGGCGTCGCCGTCCCCCTCGCCGTCCGCCACGGCGACGCAGGCGCCGCCGGTCACGCCGGGCACGGTGATCCCGATCCGTGACATCCAGGGCACGGGTGCCACCACGCCCCTGGCCGACCAGACCGTCACCACGCGCGGCATCGTGACCGCGGCCTACCCGACCGGCGGCTACAACGGCTTCTTCATCCAGACGCCAGGCACCGGTGGTGAGCTCGACGTCGCCGCGCACCGGGCGTCGGATGCGATCTTCGTCTACGGATCGGCCGCGACGGCGAAGGTCGCCGTCGGCCAGCACGTCGAGGTGACCGGCACGGCCAAGGAGTTCTCGGGCCAGACGCAGATCACCGCCGAGGCCTCCGGGGTGAGCGTGCTCACCGAGCAGGCCGCCGCCGTGCAGCCCGCGAAGATCACGTGGCCGAAGACCGACGAAGAGCGCGAGCGCTTCGAGGGCATGCTTCTCGCTCCGCAGGGTGACTTCACCGTCACGAACTCGTACTCGACCAACCAGTACGCCGAGGTGGGTCTCGCCGCCGGCACCACGCCCCTGCGCACGCCCACCGACGTGGCCGTTCCCGACAGCCCCGAATACGTCGCCGCCGTCGCCGACAACAAGGCCCGAGCCGTCGTGCTCGACGACGGAGCGTCGATCAACTTCCTGAGCGACGCCAACAAGGGCATCCCCCTGCCGTACGTGTCGCTGACGACCCCGGTGCGCGTCGGCGCCCCGGTGACGTTCACGAAGCCGGTGGTCCTCGATTACCGCAACAACGCCTGGAAGTTCCAGCCGACGCAGCAGCTGACGGTCGACAACGCCAAGGACGTGCAGCCCGCGACTTTCGCGAACACTCGCACGAAGGCGCCCGCGCCGGTCGGCGGTGACCTGAAGATCTCGAGCTTCAACGTGCTGAACTACTTCACCACCACCGCCGTGAGCGTCGGATGCACCTCGGTCTACAGGGACCGCGAGAAAAACCCGATCACGGCGGACACGTGCCCTGCCCCCGGCCCCCGCGGTGCGGCGAACGCGGAGAACCTTCAGCGCCAGCAGGACAAGATCGTCGCGGCGATCAACGGCCTCGGCGCCGACGTGGTCTCGCTCGAGGAGATCGAGAACTCGGCGAAGTTCGGCAAGAACCGCGACGCGGCGCTGTCGACCCTCGTCGGAGCCCTCAACGCGGCGCTCGGCTCCGAGCAGTGGGCGTTCGTCCCCTCGCCCGCGACCCTGCCCGCGACGGAGGACGTCATCCGCACGGCCTTCATCTACAAGAAGGCCGTCGCCGCTCCCCTGGGAGAGAGCGTCATCCTCGACGACGCCGCCTTCCGCAACGCACGCCAGCCGCTCGCGCAGGCGTTCGCTCCGGTCGCGTTCCCGGATGCCAAGATCCTCGCGATCGTGAACCACTTCAAGTCGAAGGGCGACAGCAACCCCAAGGCGACGGGTGACAACGCCAACGGCATCCAGGGTGCTTTCAACGGCGACCGTGTGCGTCAGGCGGAGGCCCTCGGCAACTTCGCGAAGTCCCGCTCGGCCGCCGTCGGCACCGACGACGTGTTCCTGCTCGGTGACTTCAACTCCTACTCGCAGGAAGACCCGATCCAGAAGCTGCGCGACTTCGGCTTCGAGACGCTCGAGGCGGGTACGGGCAAGTACTCGTACTCGTTCAGCGGCCAGTCGGGCTCGCTCGACCACGTGCTGGCCTCGCCCTCGGCGCGTGCGCTGGTCACCGGCACCGACATCTGGAACATCAATGCGGTGGAGGCCCTGGCCCTGGAGTACAGCCGTTTCAACTACAACGCGCTGAACTTCTACGACTCCTCGCCCTACCGTTCCAGCGACCACGATCCCGTGATCGTCGGCCTCGACCTGTCGCCGACCACCCAGGTCAACCTGATCGGCATCAACGACTTCCACGGTCGCATCGACGCCAACACGGTGCGGTTCGCCGGAACCGTGGAGCAGATCCGCGCGCAGTACGGCGAGAAGAACTCGCTGTTCATCTCGAACGGTGACAACATCGGCGCCTCGGTGTTCGCGTCGTCGTACTTCGGAGACAAGCCGACGATCGACGTCTTGAACGCGCTCGACCTGAAGGCTTCGGCCACGGGTAATCACGAGTTCGACAAGGGCGCCGACGACCTCACGGGGCGCGTCGAGGGCCTCGCGGACTTCCCCTACCTGGCCGCGAACGTCTTCAAAGACGGCAAGCCGCTCCTGCAGGAGTACGCGATCTTCGAGGTCGACGGCGTGCGCGTCGGCGTGATCGGAGCCATCACGCAGTCGACTCCGACGCTGGTCACGCCCAGCGGCATCCAGGGAATCGAGTTCCGGGAGCCGGTCGCCGAGGTCAACCGCGTCGTCGCCGAGATCGACGACCAGGTCGATGTGATCGTCGCCCAGTACCACGAGGGTTCCGGCGCAGGCGAGAAGACGACGACGCTCGAGCAGGCCGTCGCGGCCGGTGGACCGTTCGCGAAGATCGTTACCGAGACCTCGCCCGAGGTGGATGCCATCTTCACCGGCCACACGCACCAGCTCTATGCCTGGAACGCGCCGATCCCGGGCCGCGAGGGCACCCGCCCGATCGTCCAGACCGGCAACTACGGGGAGAACGTCGGTCAGATCGTGTTGAACGTCGACGCCGACGGTGACGTCGTCACCTCCTCCGCCCGCAACGTCGCTCGGCTCGGGGGCAAGGACGCGGCCGTCAACACGGCGCTGGACGCGGAGCTCATCCGGACGTATCCGCGCGTCGCCGAGGTGAACGCGATCGTGACCGCGGCGCGTGCCGAGGCCGACGTGGTCGGACAGAAGGCGGTGGGGTCGGTGGGCGCAGACATCACAACGGCGTTCAGCGGTGGCTCGTACGTCGACGGTGTCTACACCGGCGGCACGCGCGGCGATCGGACGAAGCAATCGGCGCTGGGCGGCCTCGTTGCCGACGCTCTGCTCGACTCGCTCGATGATCCCGACCGCGGCGGTGCGGAGGTCTCGTTCGTCAACGCCGGTGGACTGCGCGACGAGCTGCTCTACGGCTCGGACGGCGTCGTCACGCTCGCCGAGGCGAACGCTGTCCTCCCGTTCCTGAACAACCTGTGGACGACCACCCTCACCGGTGATCAGCTGCGGCAGGTGCTCGAGCAGCAGTGGGGCGACTTCTCGCGGCGCACGGACAACGCCAACCTGTCGCTCGGCGTCTCCGAGAATCTCCGGTACACGTACGACGCGTCGCTCCCGGCCGGCCAGCGCATCACCGGTCTCTGGATCGACGGTGTGGCGGTCGACCCCGCGAAGGGATATCGCGTCGGTTCGTTCAACTTCCTGCTCGGCGGCGGCGACAGCTTCTCGGTCTTCGCCCAGGGCACGGACACCCGTGACTCCGGCCTGATCGACCGCGACGCGTGGATCCGGTATCTCACCGACAACCCCGGCCTGACCCCGGACTTCACCGCCCGTGGTGTGCAGGTGTCGGGCTCCACGACGGCCGCCCCGGGTACCGACCTCACGGTGACGGTGTCGAACCTGAACCTCACGTCGCTGGGTGCGCCGGAGAACACGACCCTCGACGCCTCCTTCGGGGCCGAGGCCGCGTCGACCCGCCTCGCCCTGTTCGCCGCTTCGACGGCGCGGGTCGCGGCTCTCGCGGCTCCGTCGGCGACGAGCGTCCCGGTTGTGAACGGGTCCGCGACTCTCACCGTGGGCGTGCCCGCCGACGCCGCCGGAACCCTGCAGCTGCGCCTGACGGCGCAGCCCACCGGCACCGAGGTCGTCGTCCCCGTGCGGGTCGCTGCCGCCGGTGACGGCGTCGGCACCCCCGGCGACGGTGCGGGCCAGGGCCAGGGCCAGGGCCAGGGCGGTTCCGGTTCGGGCGCCCTGCCGACCACCGGCACCGACACGGCGTGGATGGGCGCGGGCGTGCTTGCCGCCCTCGCGCTGCTGGGTCTGGGTCTGGTGGCCCGCCGACGGGCGACGCGCCAGGCCGACTGACGAGTGAGAAGGACGGGACCCCGGATGCCACGGCATCCGGGGTCCCGTCTTTTCACGTGGAGCGCGGGGGAGCGGTCGAAGCGCGGACGACCAGGCGCGTATCCGCCTCGGTACGCCACGCGGGTTGATCGTCCGTTCCCTCGATCATCGAGAGCAGCATGCGGGTCGCTTCGACGCCCTGTGCCTGCGGGAACTGCTCGATCGTGGTGAGCGAGAACATCTCGGCGTAGTCGTGACCGTCGATCCCGACGACGCTGAGCTCGGTGGGGACCGAGATGCCCATGCGGCGCGCGGCGATGATGACGCCGATGGCGACCTCGTCGCAGGCGGCGACGACGCCCGTCGGACGCGACGCCGCATCGGCCAGGAACGACGCCGCGGCCGCGTAGGCATCGGTGATCGTGAGGGTGGAGGGGACGCTTCGGATACGCACGGCGAGGCCGTGGTCGTTCATCGCGTTGCGATACCCGATCGAGCGTTCGTCGACGTCTTTCGCGGGGGCGTCGCTGCGAGGGGTACTGCCGACGAAAGCGATATCGGTGTGGCCGAGCGCGATGAGGTGCTGCGTGATGATTCGCGTGATGGCGACGTTGTCGAGGCCGAGGGTGGGCACTCCGCTCAGGGCGTTGCCGATGCTCACCACGGGCTTGCCGATGTTCGCCAGGCGCTCGAGGTCGGCGTCGTCGGGCTCGAGGGCGACGGCGATGATGCCGTCGAAGCGCTTTCGGGCGAGGTACGTGGAGTACAGACTCTCGCGGTCGTTCGAGCCCGGCTCGGCGACGTACAGGGTGACGTCGTAGCCGAGGGGGATCAGGGTGCGTTCCACGCCCTCGACGATCGAGCCGAAGTACCAGCGGTTGACCTTCGGGACGATCAGGGCGATCGTGCGCGTGCGCCCGGTCGCGAGGCTCACCGCGCTCGTCGAGGGCACATAGCCGAGTGATGCCGCGGCGTCGGTGACGCGTTGGCGCGTTCCGTCGGAGACGTAGCCGCCGCCCGTGAGAGCGCGGCTCGCCGTCGACTTGGACACGCCTGCCAGGCGTGCCACATCGGCGATTCCGCTCATGCCCTGATCTCCTCGTGATGCGTCGACGTCCGTGTCGACGTCGGAAAGAGTATCCGAGAATCCCACAAAGTGGAACCGGTCCCGGCCCGATATGCCGGGCGAGAGCCGCGTCTTTCCGCTAGTTATCGGTTCGTGACCTGAGGCTGGTTGCAAGTCTTCGGGAATGCCTCTACGGTTGCGTGGAATCGGTTCCCGACGGGACCCGGTGCACCAAGACACTCAAAGAGGAGAGACCACATGGGTATGTCACAGCGGTATCGGCTGCTTGCGCCCGTCGGACTGTTGGCGGTCGGTGCGATCGCTCTCGCTGGTTGCGCGGAGGGCGACAGCGGCGGCTCCGGAGCTTCGGGAGAAACGACCGTCCGCATCTCCGGTGGCATCACCGGTAGCGAGGCCGACCTGCTGAACCAGTCGTTCGACCAGTTCACCAAGGACACCGGCATCAAGGTCGTCTACACCGGCGACAAGAGCTTCGAGGGAAACATCGTCACCAAGGTGACCGGTGGCGACGCCCCCGACATCGCGATCGTTCCCCAGCCGGGTCTGCTCAAGACCCTCATCGGCACGGGCGACGTGAAGAAGGCGTCCGACACCGTGTCGTCGAACGTCGACCAGTACTGGGGCGAGGACTGGAAGTCCTACGGCAGCGAGGACGGCACCTTCTACGCCGCCCCGATGCTCGCCAACCTCAAGGGCTACGTCTGGTACTCGCCGGCGAAGTTCAAGGAGTGGGGCGTCGAGGTCCCCAAGACCCTCGACGAGCTCATGACCCTCACGGCGACGATCCAGCAGAAGACGGGCGCGGCCCCCTGGTGCGCAGGCTTCGCCTCGGGCGATGCGTCGGGGTGGCCCGGAACCGACTGGATCGAGGACATGGTCCTTCGCCAGTCCGGCGCCGACGTCTACGACAAGTGGGTCGCGAACGAGGTCAAGTTCACCGACGCCCCGATCAAGGAGGCCTTCGAGGCCACCGGCAAGATCCTCCTGAACCCGTCGTACGTCAACGCCGGCTTCGGCGACGTCAAGAGCATCAACTCGGTCGCCTTCGCCGACGTGGCCGCCAAGGTCGCCGACGGCAGCTGCCCGATGACGCACCAGGCCTCGTTCCTGTCGTCGAACTTCCTCACGGTCAAGAACGCCGCCGGCCAGACGCCGACGGTCGCTCCCGACGGTGACGTCTACGCGTTCCTGCTCCCCGGCGTGACCGAGGGCAACCTCGCGGTCGAGGGCGGCGGCGAGTTCGTCACCACCTTCTCCGACGACGCGAACGTCCAGAAGGTCGCCGAGTTCATGTCGACGCCCGACTTCGCCAACGCCCGCGTCAAGCTCGGCGGTGTGATCTCGGCCAACAAGGGCGCTGACCCCTCGCTCGCTTCGAGCGAGTTCCTGCAGGAGGCCATGAAGGTCGTGCAGGACCCGAGCACCACGCTGCGTTTCGACGCGTCGGACCTCATGCCGGCCACCGTCGGTTCGGGCTCGTTCTGGAAGGGCATGGTCAGCTGGATCGACGGTACGCCGACGGACCAGGTGCTGAGCGACATCCAGACCGGTTACAACAACTAACGCACTACCGCACCACCGATGGGCCGCCCGCCACGCGGGTGGCCCATCCGGGGTCCATACTTCTATTCCGCCCGCACGCACCACACGGGCACTCATCGATGAGCACGAAGGCGTGTTCGGGAGGGACGTCATGACCGATATCAAGAACGCGGAGAAGGCGCCGACGGCGTCACCTCCGCCGGGCGGACGAGCCGAGCGTCGCACGCGCGGCTCCGGCGCACGCAATCGGACCACGCTGCTCGTGGTCCTCGTAGGGCTCATCCTGGCGGTGGCGCTCTTCCTCTTCATGGTCACGCGGACACCCGCCGAGACCAAGCCGACCACCCTGGGCTTCAGCCTGAACAGCTTCTTCATCTGGCTCGGCGGACTCAGCCCCCTCGTCCAGATCCCGCTCGTCGTCGTCGCTTTCGGTGCCGTGGTGGGACTGCTGCTGCTCCTCATCGAGTACGCGCCGCGCTCCGGCAAGGGCTACTTCTGGCTGCGGCTCATCGCGTGCTTCGGCATCCCGGTGCTGGCCTTCATGCTGCTGCGCCCGTACCAGAACGCCGTCGTCTACGTCCTCGGTATCGCGATCCTGCTCGGCGCGGTCCTGTTCTACGCCGACTACCGTTCGCGCCAGGGTGCGGGATACCTCTTCCAGCTGATCCTCTTCGCGGCCCCCGCGTCGATCCTCCTGCTGATCGGCCTCGTCTACCCGGCCATCACCACCTTCTTCCAGTCGTTCTTCGACAAGACCGGTGACAACTTCGTCGGTCTCGAGAACTACATCTGGACCTTCACGAACCCCGAGGGGTTCTGGTCCGTAATCAACACGCTCATCTGGGTGCTCCTGGCCCCGACCATCGCCACGGCCATCGGTCTGGCGTACGCCGTCTTCATCGACCGCGCGGCGGGGGAGAAGTACCTGAAGGTGCTCATCTTCATGCCGTTCGCGATCTCGTTCGTCGGCGCCGGCATCATCTGGAAGTTCGTGTACGACTTCCGTCAGGGCGACCAGATCGGTGTGCTGAACGCGGTGGTCACGGCCTTCGGCGGGCAGCCGGTCTCGTGGCTCGCGGCCTCGCCGTTGATCAACACGCTGTTGCTCGTCGTCGTCTTCATCTGGAGCCAGACGGGGCTGGCGATGGTCATCCTGTCGGCTGCCATCAAGGCCGTGCCGCCGGAGCAGAACGAGGCGGCCGAGCTCGACGGAGCCAGCGCCTGGGAGCGTTTCATCAACGTCACCGTTCCCGGCATCCGCTCCTCGCTGATCGTGGTACTCACCACGATCGCCATCGGCGCGCTGAAGATCTACGACATCGTCGCCGTCATGACGGGCGGACGAAACGACTCGACGGTGCTCGCCTTCGAGATGGTCAACCAGCAGCAGCGTTTCCAGAGCTACGGGCACTCTGCGGCGTTGGCCGTGGTGCTGTTCATCTTCGTGCTGCCGCTGATCATCTTCAACGTCCGCCAGATCCGGAAGCAGAGGGAAGTGCGATGACCACCTCGACCGTGGTGATCGAACCCACCACCGACACACGCTCCGCACGCCAGGTCGCTCGCGACACGCGTAAGCACGAGGCGATGGCGCGCAAGCGCCTGACGTCGAAGGGCGCCACGATCGCGGCCATCGTGATCGCCTTCTTCTGGACGATTCCGACGTTCGGTCTGTTCATCACCTCGTTCCGACCGGGTTCCGACACCCAGTCGTCGGGGTGGTGGACGGTGTTCACCGACCCGTCGTTCACGCTGGAGAACTACCGCCTCGCGCTGACCTCGGGCGGGACCGCGTTGACGTTGGCGCAGTCCTTCCTCAACTCGCTCGCGATCACCATCCCGGTGGTGCTGTTCGCCCTCGCCGTCGCCTCGCTCATCGCCTATGCGTTCGCGTGGATCGACTTCAAGGGACGCAACTTCTTCTTCATCTTCATCTTCGCGCTGCAGATCGTGCCGCTGCAGATGGCCCTCGTGCCGCTGCTCAGCCTGTTCTCGCGCGGACTGACGATCAACGAGGTCACGATCTTCCCGGGCTTCGACCTGCGCGGTGTGGAACACAGCTTCGCGACCGTGTGGATCGCGCACGTGATCTTCGCGATGCCGCTAGCGATCTTCCTGCTGCACAACTTCATCGCCGAGATCCCCGCCGAGGTCATCGAGGCGGCGCGCGTGGACGGTGCCGGCCACGGGCAGATCTTCTTCCGACTGATCCTGCCGCTGGCCGCTCCCGCTCTCGCCTCGTTCGCGGTGCTCGAGTTCATCTGGGTGTGGAACGACCTGCTCGTGGCGACGATCTTCGCACCGTCGTCCTCGTTGCCGCTGACCCAATCGTTGAACTCGTTGTCGGGGACCTGGGGCGACCAGTGGTTCCTGCAGTCCGCGGGAACGTTCATCTCGATCCTGGTTCCGCTCATCGTGTTCTTCCTGCTGCAGCGCTTCTTCGTGCGCGGTCTGCTGGCCGGGGCCACGAAGGGCTGAGCCCGTCTCGACCGAGGGGGCGCGGCATCCGGAAGGGTGTCGCGCCCCTTCGTCGTTCCCCGGCCCGCGCGCCGGTGCCCATGCATAAACGCGATCCACACGCGGAAACACGCGCTCCTCGCGTTTGTGCGCGCAGAGGGCGTTTTTAGGTGGGAGGCGGGGCGGATGCCGTGCGGCGGGCTCGCGTGGGCGAGGGGCGTGGCGGGCGGGCCGGCGCGCGACCGTGGAGGGGGAACGGCGACCGCGCGGGCGGATGAACGCACTCCCTACGCATAAACGCGATCCGCACGCGGAAACGCGAGGAGAGCGCGTTTCTGCGTGCAGATCGCGTTTCTGCGTGAGGGGTGGGGAGCGGATCCCGCGCGGCGGGCGGCCGTGGGCGAGGGGCGTGGCGGGCGGGCCGGCGCGTGACCGCGGAGGGTGAACGGCGACCGCGGGGGCGGATGAACGCACTTCCGTACGCATAAACGCGATCCGCGCGGGGAAACGCGAGGAGAGCGCGTTTGTGCGTGCAGAGCGCGTTTATGCGTGGGGGCGGGGGCGGATGCCGTGCGGCGGGCTCGCGTGGGCGAGGCGCGTGGCGGGCGGGCCGGCGCGCGACCGCGGAGGGGGAACGGCGACCGCGGGGGCGGATGAACGCACTTCCGTACGCATAAACGCGCTCTGCACGCGGAAACGCGAGGAGAGCGCGTTTCCGCGTGCAGAGCGCGTTTATGCGTGGGGGCGGGGAGCGGATGCCGCGCGGCGGGCGGGCGTGGGCGAGGGGCCGCGGGGGTCAGGCGCTGCACGCGAGACGCGACTGGATGTCGCGCATCGCGTCGAGCTCGGCTGACTGGCCGGTCACGATCGCACCGGCGACCTCCTTGACGCGGGCATCGGTGCCGAGCTCGATGACGGCCTGCGCCATCGGGATCGCTCCCTCGTGGTGGCGGATCATCAGGTCGAGGAACAGGCAGTCCGCCGGGCGCCCCTCGTCGCTGCGCAGCTCGTCGAGCTGGGCGTCGGTGGCCATGCCCATCTCAGCGAGCAACTGCTCCTGCGTGAGCGCGGCGGTGTCGCCGTGGCTGTGCTCGCCCGACTTCTCCATCCAGGTCATCAGCGGCTGACTCGAAGACTGGGGCAGGCCCCACTGCACCAGCCACCCGTACATCTCGCCGCGCTGACCTGACTGCGCGGTGGCGATGTCGTACGAGAGGGTACGCAGCTCGTCGTCGTCGGTCTTGCGGTAGATCTCCATCGCCATGAGCACGGCCTGCGTGTGGTGCACCTGCATGTCGCGCGCGAAACCGGCCTCGGCCGAGTTCTCGCCCGGGTGCGCGGGCGCTGCCGTCGCGCCGAACGCGGTGAAGCGGCCGACCGCGAAGGCGACGGCGATCACCGCGACGGCGACGAGGGCGACGACGACCCAGCGGACCGTGGGGCGAGCGACCGGGGCGTCGTCGGTCATCAGGCCTTGCCCGGACCGTTGAGGCCTCCCGAGCACGCGGCGTTCGGCTCGGGGGCGTTCTGGCTGCGCCAGAACTCGGTGAAGAACTCCGCGATGCGCGGGTCGGTCGGGTCATCGAGCTTCAACTGGTGGTTCCACGCGCTGACCGCGACGGGGGTGTCCATGCCGGGGTAGGGCGAGAGAAGGGCGTAGCTCGAGGGCATGACGGCCTTGAGGGCGTCGATGCCGGCCTGGTCGACACGCTCCGGGTCGTAGGTGATCCACACGGCGCCGTGCTCCATCGAGTGCACCGCGTTCTCGTTCTGCTGCGGCTCGGTGTAGATGCCGCAGTTGAGCCAGATCGGGTTGTGCGGGCCGCCGGCGGGCGGGTTCTGCTCGTAGGTCACGGCACCCTGCACGTGATCGGAGCGGTTCTCGAACGTCTGCACACCGCTGATCTCGCGGCCGGTGCTGTTGCCCGCCTGGTAGCTGGTGGGGGGAGCGGGGGCGAAGGCGAAGGATGCCACGACGAGGCCGATCACCGCGACGGCGGCCGTGGAACCCACGACCCACCACACGAGCTTGCCGCGCTTACGCTTCGCGACCTGCTTCTGGTACTCGGCCAGCTTCTCTTGACGCTTCTGCTCACGCTGCTGCTTGACGGTGAGGTCGATCTGGGCCTGCTTGGCGGGGTTGCCGCTGGCTCGCTTGTCGGAGGGGGAGGTCATGCGCTGTGTTCTGTCTCTCTTCGGGGCGGGACACATCGGCAGCCGCCGACGTCCCCAGCCTATGCGGGTGAATGGGCCGATGGCCTGGGAGGAACCCGCGAGCCCGGGATGGTGGCGTGCGGGTGGTCACGGTAGTATGACGATGTCGAATCGATTCGAGGTTCGACGATCCCCCCTCTTTTCTCAGCCCGATTCCATCGGGCTGTCCGTGTTGCGAAACGAAATCAAACGCGTGCTCGATACTGCCTCCCACCCCGTCATCCCCTCGTCGCCCCGCTCGCCGCAGACGAACACCGGCGCCATCCGCGCGATCGGCAAGAACCCCGCCACCGCCCCGATCGTGCTCCACCCGGGCGACGCCATCCCCGCCTCCCGCCGCCTGCTGTACATCCTGGTGCTCGGCGCGCTCACGGCCCTCGGCCCGTTCACGATCGACCTCTACCTGCCGGCGTTCCCCGTGCTCGAGGCCGACTTCCAGACGACCGCGGCGGCGATCCAGCTCACGCTCACCGGCACCATGATCGGCTTCGCGCTGGGCCAGCTCATCGTGGGCCCGCTCAGCGACAAGGTCGGCCGTCGCCTTCCCCTGCTCTCGGTCACCGCTCTGCACGTGGCCGCGAGCATCTTCGCCGCCTCGGCGCCGACGCTCGAGACCCTCTCGATCGCGCGCGTGCTCATGGGTGCGGGTGCCGCCGCCGGTGGTGTCGTGGCCGCGGCCATCATCCGCGACCTGTTCGGCGGTCGCCGGCTCGTCGTGATGCTCTCGCGCATGGCCATGGTCTCGGGCGTCGCGCCCGTGCTGGCGCCCCTCGCCGGCTCCGCTCTGCTGCTGGTGATGAACTGGCGCGGCATCTTCGTCGTCCTCGCCGTCTACGGCGCCGTCATGCTCGTCTCGGCGATCCTGTTCGTACCCGAGACCCTTCCGCCGGCTCGCCGCAGCGGACCCGGTGCCACGACCGTCTGGCAGCGCTACGCGAGCGTGTTCCGCGACCGCGTCTTCATCGGGGTGCTCATCATCGGCGCGATGACCTTCAGCGGGCTGTTCTCGTACCTGTCGGCATCCTCGTTCCTCTTCCAGGTGACCTACCAGTTCAGCGCGCAGGGCTACGGCGTGCTGTTCGCCGCGAACTCCATCGGCGTCGTCGTCGGCGTGCAGGTGGCCTCGCGCCTCGCCGCCCGGTTCGGGCCGCAGTGGGTGCTGGCCGTCTCGACCGCGGTGCTCGTGCTCGCGGGCGGTGCCATCGTGCTGACCGACCAGCTGGGCCTCGGGCTGTGGGGCACGATCGTGCCGCTGTTCTTCTTCATGACCGCGTGCGGATTCACGTTCCCGTGCGCCCAGGTGCTCGCCCTCGACCGCCACGGCAAGGCCGCGGGAACCGCGCAGTCGATCATCGGTGCGGCGAACTTCGGCGTGGCCGGGATCATCTCGCCGCTGGTCGGTCTGCTCGCCACCGGTTCGGGTATCACCGCGACGACCATGGCCTCGGTCATGCTCGGCTGCGCGGTCATCGGCGTGCTGTCGCTGTGGCTGCTCGTGCGCCCGCGCACGGTGGAGCGCCTCGCGCCCTGACCAGCCTCGCCAGCCGGTCGGCGGCGCGCGCATTACCAGGTCGGTCCCGGGGGTTCGCTCCCGGGACCGCCCCATTCCCCCGTCGCCGCCGAGGCGGCATCATGAGGCGATGGATACCTCCGCGATCGACGACGTGCTGGACACGCGCCCGCAGCGATTCCGTGCGACGGTGGGCGTGGTGTGCATCGCCCTCGCGTGCGCGCTCGGGGCATGGGTGTTCTTCCGCGGGCCGAGTCCGTTCGCGCTCGACGTGTGGTGGAACCAGCTCTTCGCATCGTCGCCGTCACAGCCGCTGCTGATCTTCTCGATCGTGATGGACACGGTCGGGGGTCATCTCACCGCCGTCGTGATCGTGCCGGTCCTGGGCGCTCTGGCACTCTTCCTCTCGCGTAGGCGATGGTCGGCGCTGTACTTCCTGACCGCCTCGGTGGGCAGCGCTCTGCTCGTGCAGGTCGTCAAGCACACGTTCGGCCGCGCGCGACCGGAAGACATCCTCATCATCAGCGATTACGGATCGTTCCCCTCGGGGCACACGGCCAACGCGGCGACCATCGCGGTGGTCGCCGCCGTGCTCTTTCCCGCGTTCTGGGTGCGGATCGTGGGGGTGGCGTGGGTGGTGCTGATGGCGTTCAGTCGCACGTACCTGCACGCGCACTGGCTCTCGGACACCGCGGGTGGAGCGCTCATCGGCGCCGGTGCCGCCCTCGTCCTGGCGGCGGCGTTCTCGCGTCTGCGCGCCCGCGACGAAGACCGACTGGCGATTCGCAAGACACGCGAATCGGATGCCAGGGCATCGGTCGAGTCGTAGGCTGTCGCGCATGAGCGAGCCCGGCGACGCGCCCTCCGTTTCCGTCGAAGATCCATCGGCGGCCGATGCCGAGATCGCGCGTCTGCGCGCCGAGGCCGACGCGGCCGAAGCCGAACTCCGGCTGGCACGCGCTCGCGCCGACCTCGCTGCTGCTGAGGCGGCCGCTGCGGCGGCGCGTGCTCGTGCGGCGGGTGCGGCAGCGCCCGGCCCCGCGTCGGTCGTGCCGCCGGAGGAACGGTCGGCGACGACCCCCGACGCGGCCCCGGCCCCTGCCCCCGTCTCGTCCGTCGACGGCCCCCTCTCCGCCGCGCAGGTCGACGCGATCGCCGCCGGATACGCCGCCACCGGCGCAACCCTCGACCTGGGCGTGCTCGTGAACGGCGGGCCGGTGGCATCCGTGCCCGTACGTATTCCCCTCGCGATGACGAACCGCCACGGTCTCGTGGCCGGCGCGACGGGAACGGGTAAGACACGCACGCTGCAGCTGCTCGCGGAGCAGCTGTCCGAGAACGGCGTGCCGGTGTTCGCCGCCGACATCAAGGGCGATCTGTCGGGGTTGGCCGCCGAGGGCGTCTCGAGCGAGAAGCTCCTCGCGCGCACCGCCGCTGTCGGCCAGGACTGGTCGGCGCGATCGTTCCCGACGGAGTTCTTCGCCCTCGGCGACGACGTGGGGTCGGGCATTCCGGTGCGAGCGACGGTGTCGGGTTTCGGCCCCCTGCTGCTCAGCCGTGTGCTCGGTCTCAACCCGACCCAGGAGTCGAGCCTCGGCCTCGTCTTCCACTACGCCGACGAGAAGGGACTGGCGCTCGTCGACCTGTCCGACCTGCGCACGGTGCTGACCTACCTCACGAGCGAAGAGGGCAAGCCGGAGCTGAAGGGCATCGGCGGGCTCTCGGCGGCGACGGCGGGCGTCATCCTCCGGGAGCTGGTGGCTTTCGCCGCCGTCGGCGCCGACACCTTCTTCGGCGAGCCCGAGCTCGACGTCTCGGTGTTCTTGAGGACGGATGCCGCGGGCGCGGGCATCGTGAGCTTGCTCGAGGTGCCCAACGTCGCGGCACGGCCCCAGCTGTACTCGACGTTCCTCATGTACCTGCTCGCGGAGCTGTACGAGGCCCTCCCCGAGGTGGGCGATCTCGACAAGCCCAAGCTCGTGTTCTTCTTCGACGAGGCGCACCTGCTGTTCCGGGACGCGTCGAAGGCGTTTCTCGAGGCGATCACCCAGACCGTGCGGCTGATCCGCTCGAAGGGCGTCGGCGTCTTCTTCGTCACTCAGACGCCGAAGGACGTTCCCGGCGACGTGCTCGCGCAGCTTGGCTCGCGGGTGCAGCACGCTCTGCGTGCTTTCACTCCCGACGACGCCACGGCCCTGCGAGCCTCTGTGCGCACCTACCCCGACTCGGGTTACGACCTCGAGCGGGTCCTCCAGGAGCTCGGGACGGGCGAGGCGATCATCACCGTGATGAGCGAACGCGGGGCGCCCACCCCGGTCGCGTGGACGCGGATCTTCGCGCCGCGTGCGTCGATGTCGCCCCTCCCCGCCGAGGCGATGGCGTCGGCGGTGTCGGCATCCCCCCTCTTCTCTGCCTACGGAACGCCGATCGATCGCGAGTCGGCACGCGAGATCCTCGGTGCGCGCATGCAGGCGGCGACCGAGGCGAAGGACGCGGCGGAGCGGGCGAAGAAAGAGGCCGCGGACGCCGCCGAGTACGCCAAGCAGAAAGCGGCGATCGACAAGGCCAACGCCGAAGCGCAGAAGAAGGCGCAGCGCGAGTACGAGCGGATCCTCAAGAGCACCGCGGCTCCGCGCTCTCGCACCGCCACACCGACCGCCGGACTGGACGGCCTGCTCGGGCGCGGGGCGACCAAGAGCATCATCAACGGGGTCATTCGCGGACTGTTCGGCAACGGGCGGCGCCGCTAGCTGCTGCGTCTGCTCCTGACGGTCCGGTCAGGAGCAGGTGGCTCGGGTCTGTCTAGACTGATTCCTTACGCCTCGCTCAGACAAGCGTTTCCAAGTTCGGAGCGAGTGATGTTCTTGATGCGTAGAATTGGCGTTTCAGATCCATCACTACTGCGATTTCTGGGGGACAGGCCGTATGGTTCGGGACATGAGTAGTCGACAAAAGCCGGGTGACTCGTGGAGCGCGAATCGCGATCATCCTGACAGGGCTGAGTGGATCGAACTAGCTGTCGAGTCTGGGCGCGCAAGCCTTCTGGCTCAACGAGACGAACTATCTGGCATGCGAACGCGAGCCGTCGCGTTCGGGGCTTTGACGATCACGGCGTCTGCGTTCCTCGTCGGCACTGGTCTCGCGAACGCTCAACGAAACGCCGTTTTTTACATCATCGCGGCGCTCGGCACGCTTGCATTCGCGTCTATGGCGTTCTTTCTGTGGCGAATGGTAGCCCCGAAGCACGAGTTTAAATTTATTCTGGACCCAAAGGCCTTAGTTGATTGGGTGGAGGGTGCGCAGCCAGCGCCCTCTTTGAGAGTCGCTATGAGAAAGCTGGCCGTTGACACCATCCCAGGCATGTTGAACCAGAATGAAGCCTCCCTCAATAAGATTCGAGGGGCATATTTGAAGTTGTTGTTCAGCTCAATTGCAACACTTGCTATTTGGGTTGCCCTCGTCTGGATCTTCACGTGAGCCGAGGCGGTTCCGAGTCGGATGACGATTGGCAGCCGGTGAGCGACCCCGCGCCCTCTCGCCCGTGGGGCATCGCGCATCCAATCCGCGACCTTTCCGCGATTGTGATGGAAGTAGCTGGACTAGACGCGGTCGATGCAGAGCGTCTAGCGAAAGTGGTTCGCGATTCCGTTGCGGAGAAGTTTCGTCGTACCGCCGGAAACAGGAAGAGAATTCATCTTCAAATTCCCCAGCGAGCTGTCATAGATATCGATTTCAAGCTGCCTCGAGGCTCGACGAGGAAAAATCGCGTGTCGGCGGCGAGGCACCTGCCGTCGGGGACCACATTCGTGATCCGTGAAGCCGATTCGACACGCATTAGACCCAGTAGGGCGCGCGCGGTGAGGTTAGGGTCGGCCGCAACTGAAAGGAAGGTCTTGCGTTTAGAGCAAGGATCGAAATCCATTGAGATTGCGGTGAGAGTTCAGGGCGGTATCACCCGCGTGTCACGCGCGCCTCGGGTCCACGGTACGTCGGCGATACGAAAGTAGCCGGTTCGGTAACTGCGCGCCTCCCCGCCGTAAACCTCGACGGCTTTTCAGATCGAATCTGTCCGGCCGAACGGGACCGGATGCCGACCACCTGGCATCCGGTCCCATCGTCGTGGTCGTCGGTTACGGGCGGTGCAGCTCGAGCGGCATGGTGGACGTGTCGATGAGCGGGTCGTCGTCCTGGCGCGCTACCAGGGCCTTCGCCTCGCCGGGAGTCTCGACCGTGGGGACCGATCCGAGCAGCGGCCGCTTGGCCGTCTCGGGCATCGCGATGAGGGCGACCAGACCCATGGCGGCGAAGAACATGATGTAGAACGCCGGCATGAGGGTGTTGCCCGTCCAGTCGATCAGCGCCTGACTGAACAGCGGGGTCGTGCCGCCGAACAGCGAGACCGACACGTTGTAGGCGATCGCCATCGCCCCGAAGCGCGAGGCGGTGGGAAAGAGCGCGGGAAGAGTGGATGCCGCGATGCTCGCGTAGAACGCCACGGGTACCGCCGCGAGGACGAGGGCGATCATCACGGCCCACAGCTCGCCGATCTGCATGATGAGGAAGGCCGGCACGAGCAGCACGAGAGCGGAGCCGGCCGCCATGACGTAGATGGGCTTGCGGCCGACCTTGTCGCTCAGCCGTCCGAAGATCGGGAGCATGGCGGACATCAGCAGCAGGACGGGGACGGTGGCGACCGCCGACCCGACGTTCGAGATGCCGACCTCTTTCTCGAGGTACACCGGCATGTAGCTGGTGAGCGCGTAACCGGCGGTGTTGGTCGCGGCGACCAGGGCGATCGCGATGAGCAGCGGCTTCCAGTGATGGCGCACGATGCCGGTGAGACCCTGTCGCGACATCGGGTCGTCCTTGTCGATCTCGTTCTGGGCCTCGGCCGCGTGCGTCTGCTCGAACGAGGGGGTCTCGGGGATCTTGAGCCGGAACCAGATCGCGACGATACCGAGGGGCACCGCGAGAAGGAACGGGATGCGCCAGCCGTACTCGGTCATCGCGTCGGGGCCCGAGACGCTCGTGACGATCGCCGTGGTGATGGCCACAGCGCCGGCGCCCGCGGCGAAGCCGACGTAGGAGCCCACGTCGAGCCACGACGACCAGAAGCCGCGGCGCTTGTCGGGGGAGAACTCCGACACGTAGGTGGTCGCACCGGCGTACTCGCCGCCGGTGGAGAAGCCCTGGACCATCTTCAGCAGGTACAGCGGGACGATGGCCCAGAGTCCGATCTGAGCGGAGGTCGGCAGGATGCCGATGAGGGCGGTGGCCGTGGCCATCATCGCCATCGTGAGGAAGAGCACCTTCTGTCGGCCGATGCGGTCGCCGAGCGGGCCGAGGACGAAGCCGCCGAAGGGGCGGACGAGGAAGGAGATGGCGAATCCGAGGAGGGTGACCAGCAGACCCCACGGGTCGGGCAGATCGGAGGCGAAGACGGCGGTGAGCGTCACCGCGAGGTATCCGTAGATGCCGAAGTCGAACCACTCCATGAAGAACCAAGTTGCCGACGACGGTGCCGCCGATGGCGGTGCGCACGCGCTTCTTGTCGACGACGATGACGTCGTCGACCTCGAGCCGGGGGGCTTCCGATGTCGAGGGGGGTTTCTCGTTCATCCTTCTACCGTTACCCGCATCCGTCCTTCGTTTCCAGTCCGGCCGGTGCGTGCGGGCGGTGTGATAACCAGGCGGGAGTGCTGCCACGTCAAGCCCCCGAGGATGTCGGGGGTCCGGCGTACCGTGTCGGGCATGCCCGAGCTCTCCGCCCCCACCGGTCGCGAACCGGCGCTCATCGCCCAGCCCCGCCCCGACGGATCGGCGCCGCGCGCGCTGGTGCTCGGAGCCACCGGTTACCTGGGGGGAAGGCTCGTGCCGCGGCTGCTGTCGGCCGGCTACCGGGTGCGCGTCCTCGCGCGCGATGCGCGCCGGGTCGAGGCCTTCCCCTGGGGCGACGACGTCGAGACCGCCACCGGCGACGCGACCGACGCCGATGCCGTCCGCGCCGCGGTCGAGGGCGTCGACGTGCTCTACTACCTGATCCACTCGATGGGCAGCGGCCGGGATTTCGAGGCGACCGATCGCGTGGCGGCCCAGACCGTCGCCGACGCCGCCTCGGCGGCATCCGTCTCGCGCATCGTCTACCTCGGCGGCCTGCACCCCGACGACGCCACCCTGTCGGCGCACCTGCGCTCGCGCGTGGAAGTGGGCGAGATCCTGCTGCACAGCGGCGTGCCCACCCTGGTCTTGCAGGCCGGTGTCGTGATCGGCTCGGGCTCGGCGTCGTTCGAGATGGTTCGCCACCTCACCGATGTGCTGCCGTACATGCCCGCGCCCAAATGGGTGCGCAACCACATCCAGCCGATCGCCGTGCGCGACGTGCTGCACTACCTGCTGGGCGCGGCGCGTGTGGCCCCGAACGTCAACCGCGCCGTCGACATCGGCGGGCCCGACGTGCTGCGCTACGGGCAGATGATGAACGGCTACGCGATGGAGGCCGGGCTGCCGCAGCGCGCGATCGCTCCGCTGCCGGTGCTCACCCCGCGCCTCGCCTCGCACTGGGTGAACCTCGTCACCCCGATTCCCCGGGCCATCGCCCGGCCGCTCGTGGAGTCGTTGCAGAACGACTGCGTGGTCAAGGACCGCGCGATCGACGATCTGGTCCCGCGTCCCGAGGGCGGCCTGCTGCCCTACCGCGAGGCCGTGCGCCGGGCCCTGGGCCGCGTGAACGATGACGCGATCGAGACGAGCTGGCAGGACTCCGAGGTCTCGGGCGCCCCGAGCGACCCCCTGCCGAGCGACCCCGAGTGGTCGGGACGATTGGTCTACACCGACGTGCGCTCGATGACCACGAAGGCGAGTTCGGCGCAGCTGTGGTCGGTGATCGAGGGGATCGGCGGAGAGAACGGCTGGTACTCCTCGCCGGTGCTCTGGGCGATCCGCGGGCGGATGGACCGGCTCGTCGGCGGGGTGGGCCTGGCCCGCGGTCGGCGGAGCCGGTCGGTGGTGACGGTGGGCGACGCCCTCGACTTCTGGCGCGTCGAGGCGATCGAGCCCGGCCATCTGCTGCGCCTGCGCGCCGAGATGAAGGTGCCGGGCGGGGCGTGGCTCGAGCTGCGGGCGACGCCCGACGGCGAGGGGGCGCGGTTCGACCAGCGGGCGCTGTTCTTTCCCACGGGCCTCGCCGGCCGTCTGTACTGGCTCGCGGTGCTGCCCTTCCACGGACTGATCTTCAGCGGCATGGCCCGACGCATCACCGCCGCGGCCGAGCACGTGCAGCGCGACGATCTCGAGCCGAAGTCGAAGGCGGGCCGTATCGCGCCCGAGATCGCCGAGGTCGAGACGACCGCCGCGCCCTCGTCCGAGAACGTCCCCTCGGCTCGGGCGACAGCCCGCCGCCCCGGCGGCCGCAGCGCCTAGGCTGATCGGCGTGCCCCATGTCGCCCGCGTCCTGACCGTCTCCGATCGCTCGGCCGCGGGCCTGCGAGAGGACCGCGGGGGTCCGCTCGCCGTCTCGCTGTTGCGCGAGGCGGGCTTCGTCTGCGCCGACCCGGTGGTCGTGCCCGACGGTGCCGACAGCGTCGAGCGGGCGCTGCGCGACCTCGTCGCGGACGGCGCGGGGCTCGTCGTCACCACCGGAGGCACCGGGATCGCCCCCACCGACCGCACACCCGAGGGCACCGCCCGTGTCCTCGACCGCGAGCTGCCCGGCATCGCCGAGGAGCTGCGGCGTCGAGGCCTCACCGACACCCCCATGGCGGTGATCTCTCGAGGGCTCGCGGGGATCGTCGACCCCGGCACGCTCGTCGTCAACCTTCCCGGGTCGACGAGGGCCGTGGCATCCGGGATCGCCGTCGTCTCAGAGCTGGCCCCGCACATCCTCGACCAGCTCTCCGGAGGAGACCACGCATGAGCGCTGTCCGCATCGCCCGCTTGTCCGAGACCCCGCTCGACCTCGACGAGCACCTGGACGCCGTCGAGGAGTCGTCGTCGGGGGCCGTGACGACCTTCGTCGGACGCGTGCGCGACATCGACCCCGACGCCTCGGGCGCGGTCGTGGCGCTCGAATACAGCGCGCACCCTGACGCCGAGCAGACCCTGCACCGCATCGCCGGGACCGCGGCGGCGGGGACCGATGCGATCGTCGCCGTCAGCCACCGCGTCGGCCGGTTGGGCGTCGGAGAGGCCGCGGTCGTGATCGCCGTGGCATCCGGTCACCGCGCCGAGGCGTTCGAGGTCTGCCGCGCCGTGATCGAGACCATCAAGACCGAGCTGCCCGTGTGGAAGCGTCAGGTCGAGGCCGACGGCACCACGGAGTGGAAGGGCCTCGGGGGCTGACGGCTTCTCACGCCCGCAACGGTTTCGGATGACCGGGGCGCATCCGGATGCCGCAGCGAAATGGATCCGGATCCGATGCACGGATCCGCATCCGGCGGGCGGCGCGCGCCCCGGGCTCAGCCGCCCGCGAAGGGCGGGAGCACGTCGACGTACGTGACGCCGTCGAGGGGGACGTCGTCGTCGTGGCGCGTGCCGTCGACGAGCACGGCGCAGCGATCCAGGATGCCGCCGAGTGCGGGGTGGTCGGCGACGACGGCCGTGCGCACAGCGGCGAGGGTCGGTTCGGTGCGATCCTCGGCATCGGTTCCCGCCGCCTCCGCCGCCGCGGCGAAGTAGCGCACGCGCACGCTCACGCGGGTTCTCCCTCAGCGGTGGCGTCTTCGCCCGGGCGCAGCCAGTCGCCGGACTTGCCGCCGGTCTTCGACACGATGCGCACGTTCTCGATGAACGTGCCCTTGTCCATGCCCTTCACCATGTCGACGATCGCGAGAGCCGCGACGGAGACGCTCGTCAGCGCCTCCATCTCCACGCCCGTGCGGTCGGCGGTGCCGACGGTCGCCTCGATCTCGACGCCTTCGTCGGTGATCTCAAGGTCCACCGAGGCGCGGTGCACGCCGATGACGTGCGCGAGGGGGAGGAGCGCGGGGGTTGACTTCGCGGCCTGGATGCCGGAGATCCGCGCCACGGCCAGCACATCGCCCTTGGGGGCGGTGCCGTCGCGGAGGGCGGCGACCACCTCGGGCGCGCAGCGCACGAAACCGCGCGCGGTCGCGGTGCGGACGGTGGGCTGCTTGAGCGTGACGTCGACCATGCGGGCGTGGCCCGCGGCATCCAGGTGGGTGAAGGTCATGGAATCAGCATGACATCGAGCGGGTCGCCCACCGACACGGTGGACACCTCGGCGGGGACGATCGCGAAGGCCTCGGCGCGGGCGAGGGACGCGGCCAGGTGCGAGCCGGAGCCGCCCGCGGTGGCGGGGCGGACGGTGCCCTCGACGAGGTCGATTACCGCCGGAAGGTACTGGCGTCGGCCGGGGGGCGTCGTCCAGCTCTCGGATGCCGTGAGTCGGGCCAGGCGTCGATCGATGACCGTGCGCCCCTGCAGTGCCAGCAGAGCGGGGCGCACGAACACCTCGAACGACACCGCGACACTCACGGGGTTGCCGGGGAGACCGAAGACGAGGCGGCCGTCGTCGAGGACGCCGAAGGCCTGCGGCTTGCCCGGCTGCATGGCGATCTTCTCGAAGGAGATGCGGTCGGACAGGGCCTGGCGCACGGGTTCGTAGGCCCCCGCGCTCACACCGCCCGTGAAGACGACGACGTCGGCGTCGTGGGCCCGCTCGAGGAGGGCGTGGATCGCGCCGGCTTCGTCTCGAAGCGAGGCGATGACCGTCACCTCGGCGTCGGCGTCCGCGATGAGAGCCGCCAGGAGTGTCGAATTCGAGTCGGGGGTCTGCCCGCGCCCCGGCACGGTGCCCGGAGCGACCAGCTCGCTGCCGGTGGAGACGACCGCGACGCGCGGGCGGCGGCGCACGACGAGCTCGGCCACGCCGGCCGCGGCGGCAGCGGACAGGGCCCAGGCCCCCAGTCGCTCGCCGGCCGCGAGGACGACGTCGCCGGCACGGGTGTCCCCGCCCCGACGTCGGATGAACACCCCCGCGGCGGCGGGGGCGCGGAGCACCTCGACGACACCGAGCGAGTCTTCGAGACCACCCGCGGTGTCCTCGAAAGGGACGACCGCGTCGGCTACGGCGGGAATGGGCGCGCCCGTCATGATGCGCACCGCCTCGCCCGGGCCGAAGGCCGGGTCGGCCGAAGAACCGGCCGGCAGATCGGCGACCACGCGCAGGGTCGTCGGGGTGCCGGCATCCGCCCCCTCGACGTCGGCGAATCGCACGGCGAAACCGTCCATCGAGGAGTTGTCGAAGCCGGGCAGGTCGTGCGCCGCGAGGACCGGCTCGGCGAGCGTGCGACCGCTCGCGTCGGAGAGGACGACCGTCTCGGCGGGCAGGGCCGAGACGGCGGCGAGCACGCGGGCGCGGTGCTCCTCGACGGTGAGCAGCGGGGTCATCGGGGCCTCCGGGGTCAGGGTGAGACGGCAGGGCGTGCCGCCGGGACGAGCGGGATCACGTCGTGCCGGGCGCGCAGGGCGTCGATCACGACGAGCCGGCCGAGCAGGGGGTCCCCGGCGCCGGTGACGAGTTTGATCGCCTCGGTGGCGAGCATGCCGCCGACCTGCACGCACAGCGACCCCAGCACACCCACCTGCGCGCACGTCGGGGGCTCGCCGGCGGAGCCCGCGGGGAACAGATCGCCCAGGACGACCGGGGCGTAGCCCTCGGGCGGGGCCGACCAGAACACCGTGAGCTGCGCCGCCCACTCCTGCACGGCTCCCCAGACGAGGGGGATGCCGAGCTCTTCGGTCGCGGCGGCGACGGCCTCGCGGGTGTCGAAGGTGTCGCTCCCATCGATCACGAGGTGGGCGCCCGCGAAGAGTTCGCGTGCATTGTCGGCGGTGAGTCGCACGTGTCTCTCGTGGACGAGGGTGAGAGGCGAAAGATCGTGCACGGCGCGCGTCGCGGAGGCGGTCTTGGCGGTGCCGATGTCGTTGACGCGGTGCATCAGCTGGCGTTGCAGGTTCGTGCGCTCGACGGTGTCGTCGTCGATCACGACGAGTTCGCCGACCCCCGCGGCGGCGAGGGCGAGCAGCACGGGCGAGCCGAGACCCCCGGCTCCGACCACCGCGATGCGGGCCGAGGCGAGACGGCGCTGGCCCTCTTCGCCGATCGCGACGAGCACGGCGTGACGGGCGGTCCGGATGAGTTCTTCGGGGGCGAGGGATGCCACCGGCTCGACGAGCGGTCTCATCCGCCGATCGCGCTCATCGTGCGCTCGGGCTGGACAAAGTCGGCACGCGCCAATCCGACGCGGTCGGAGCCGTGGGCGCGGGGCTTGGCCCACATGGCATCCCGCCAGACCTGCGCGATCCCCTCGTCGTCGGCACCCGACCGCAGGGTCGAGAGCAGATCGGTCTCTTCGTGCGAGAACAGGCACGAGCGCACCTTGCCGTCGGCGGTCACGCGCGTGCGCGTGCACGCCGAACAGAACGGCTCGGTGACCGAGGAGATGATGCCGACGTGACCGGCCACCGCGGTCTCGCCGGGGCGGCGCACCTCCCACCGCTCGGCGGGGGCCGCGCCCCGCCCGCGGGGATCGGGGGCGAGCGAGAACGCCGTCTCGATCTCGGTGCGGATGTCGTGCGCCGAGATGACGTTCGTCGCCGTCCATGAGCGGTCCCCGTCGAGGGGCATGTCTTCGATGAAGCGCATCTCGAAGCCGTTCGACACGGCCCAGTCGACCAGCGGAACGATCTCGGTGTCGTTGATGCCGCGAAGCAGCACCGCGTTGATCTTGATGGGGCCGAGACCGGCGGCACGTGCGGCCTGAAGACCTGCGAGCACCTTGTCGAGGTGCGGGCGGCGGGTCAGCTCGGCGAAGGTCTCGGGATGCAGCGTGTCGAGCGAGACGTTCACGCGGGTCAGTCCCGCGTCTTGCAGCGCCTGGGCCCGACGGTCGAGGCCGACGGCGTTGGTGGTCATCGAGATGGGGAGGTCGGGGTTGTCCTCACGGATGCCGGCGATGATGAACTCGAGGTCTTTGCGCACGAGGGGCTCGCCCCCGGTGAGACGCAGTTCTTCGGCGCCCAGCGACTGCACCGCCACGCGGACGATGCGGCGGATCTCGTCGGTGCTCATCAGCTGCGCCTGCGGGAGCCACGGCATCCCGTCGGCCGGCATGCAGTACGTGCAGCGGAGGTTGCACTTGTCGATGACCGAGACGCGCAGGTCTGTCGCGACGCGACCGAACCGGTCGAGCAGGCCTCCCTCGCGGGGAGCTGCGGCCCCGCTCTCGCGGATCGCGCCGAGAGTGCTCGGGGCGCCGGTGCCGCGCAGAACCGTGGCGCCGAGGGGTACCGCGACCGGTCCCGGGGCGGCGACGTCGTGCGCAGCTTCCATGGGTCGAGCCTAAGTCAGCGCAGACGGGGGTGGGGCGGTGGCGCCTCCGGGGCTGGACCGCGGGGGTACGGTCGGGGGATGCCGAACACCTATCGCATCGCGCAGGCTGCGCGTCTTCTCGGAGTCAGCGACGACACCGTGCGCCGGTGGATCGATCAAGGGGTGCTGCCGACGACCGGGACCTCGCCGACCGAGATCCCCGGAGCAGCCCTCGCGGAGCGGGCCGTGGCGCTCGCCGACGAGCCCGACGATCCGACGGGTATCGCCTCGAGCGCGCGCAACCGCTTCGTCGGGATCGTCACGCGCGTGCGCATCGACGGGGTGATGGCGCAGGTCGACCTGCAGTGCGGGCCGCACCGAGTCGTGTCGCTGATGTCGGCCGAGGCGGCCGAGGACCTCGCGCTCGAGCCCGGCTCCCTGGCGGTCGCGTCGGTGAAGGCGACGGTCGTCACGGTCGAGGCGCCGCGCGGTTGACGCCGGCGGACTCCGCGGGCCGAACTCCGGAGATCCGGGGGTCGAGATAGCTCGGTGGGGCCATCGTGGGGCTCGAGAGCCGATTTCTCCGGAGTTCGGCGCACGGGTGCTCGGCGTAGGAATCCGTGGAAACGGGTCCAGCGCGTCCCGGAGTCCGCAGATGCGGAATACTGAGGGCAGAGCGAGCCGTCGGCGTCGCCGAAAGGACTTCTCATGCGCCGCAGTCTCCGCTTCTTCGCCGTTCTCGGTGCCGTCGCCGTGCTCGCCTCGGGCTGCGCGAGCGCGAGCTCGGCGACGGACCCGGCTGCGTCGGCATCCGAGGACTCCCTCTCGGGGACCGTCGAGGTGTACGCCGCGGCCTCGCTGCAGCGCTCGTTCGACGAGATCGCCTCGGCGTTCGAGGCGGCCCACCCCGGAGTCACGGTCAGCGCGGTGTACGACGGATCGAGCACCCTCGCGACGCAGATCGGCGAAGGCGCTCCGGCTGACGTCTTCGCCTCGGCCGACGAGAAGAACATGGCGAAGGTGAAGACGCAGGCCCCCGCCCCCCAGCTCTTCGCCGGCAACACGCTCGTGATCGCCGTGCCGAAGGGAAACCCGGGCGGCGTGGCCACCCTCGCGGACCTCGCCCGCGTCACGACGGTGCTGTGCGCCCCCGAGGTGCCGTGCGGCGCTGCCTCGGCGACCCTGCTGTCGAACGCGGGCGTGAGCGTGACCCCTGCCAGCTCCGAGCAGAACGTCACCGCGGTGCTGACCAAGGTCGCGGCGTCCGAAGCCGATGCGGGCCTCGTCTACGCCACCGACGTCAACGGTCGCGACGACGTCGAGACCATCGTTCCCGCCGGTGCCGACGCGGTCGTCAACCGGTACCCGATCGCCGCGCTGACCGATGCGCCGAACCCCGTCCTCGCCGCGGCCTTCGTGGCGTTCGTCCTCGGCGAGGACGGGCAGCGCGTGCTCGCCGACGCCGGGTTCCGCGCCCCGTGAGCGAGACGGGCTACGTCCCCCGCTGGTTGATCGTTCCGGCGGTGGCCGGCTTGCTCTTCCTCCTCGTCCCGCTGACCGCACTCGTGTCGCGCGTGCAGTGGGCGACGCTGTGGAGCGACGTCACCTCCGAGGCCGCCCTCTCGGCTCTCGCCCTGTCGCTGGGCACGGGGGCCGCGGCCACCGCGGTGTGCGGGGTCGTCGGTATCCCGCTCGCGCTGCTCATCGCGCGCAGCCCCGCCCGCACGGCAGCCGTGCTGCGGGCCCTGGTGACGGTGCCGCTCGTGCTGCCGCCGATGGTCGGCGGCGTCGCCCTGCTGTACCTGTTCGGGCGCAACGGCTGGTTCGGTTTCCTCGGCCTGCCGTTCACCACCCCCGCCGTCGTGCTGGCGCAGGTGTTCGTCGCTCTGCCGTTCCTCGTGCTCGCGGTCGAGGGGGCGCTGCGCAGCACCGGCGTCGAGTTCGAGCGTGCCGCCGCTTCTCTCGGCGCGAGCCGTGCGACGATCCTGCGCCGCATCACGCTCCCGCTCGCGGCCCCCGGCATCGTCGCCGGGGTCGTGCTGTGCTTCGCCCGCGCGATCGGGGAGTTCGGGGCGACCGCGCTGTTCGCCGGCAACCGCCCGGGCGTGACGCAGACCATGCCGCTCGCGATCTACACGGCGTTCAACGGCGCGGGCGTCTCGCAGGGCACCGCGGTGGCGCTGTCTCTCCTGCTGTTGATCACCGCTGTCGCGGTGCTGCTGCTCGTGCGCGGATGGCGGCCGGGGGTGGGCAGATGACGATCCCGGATGCCGCGGAGCTCCGCGCCCGCATCGCCGTGCGCCGCCGAGACTTCGTCGTCGACATCGCGCTCGACGTCGCCCCGGGCGAGACGGTGGCCGTGATGGGGCGCAGCGGCGCGGGCAAGTCCACGCTGCTCGGTGCCCTCGCCGGGCTGACCCCGCTCGACGAGGGCGAGATCTCCGTCGACGGCCGGGTGCTCGATCGCGCACCGCGGCTGCGCACGGCCCCGATGGAGCGCGGGATCGTGCTGCTCGGTCAGGAGGCCCGGCTCTTCCCGCACCTCACCGCGCGCGAGAACGTCGCCTTCGGTCCGCGGTCGGCCGGGGTCCCGGCATCCGTCGCTCGCTCCCTCGCCGACGAATGGCTGGACCGCGTGGGGCTCCCGGGAACGGGTGATCGTCGCCCCGCGCGGTTGTCGGGCGGGGAGCAGCAGCGCGTGGCCGTGGCCCGGGCGCTCGCCGCCGAACCCCGGGTCGTGCTGCTGGACGAACCGCTCGTGGCCCTCGACGCGGTCACGGCTTCGGAGATCCGCGCGA
Organism: Microbacterium sp. SORGH_AS_0454; assembly: GCF_031453395.1. Classification (NCBI taxonomy): domain Bacteria; kingdom Bacillati; phylum Actinomycetota; class Actinomycetes; order Micrococcales; family Microbacteriaceae; genus Microbacterium; species Microbacterium sp. SORGH_AS_0454. The sequence goes on from NZ_JAVIYS010000001.1 coordinate 1,816,154, forward strand.
TGCTGCTCGAGCGTCTCGCGGGGGTGACCACCGTCGCCGTCACGCACGACGCGATCGATGCGGCCGCTCTCGCCGACCGGCTCGTGATCGTGGAGCGCGGACGGGTGACGCAGGAAGGGCCCGTGCGCGAGGTGCTCTCGGTCCCCGCCACCGACGTGGCGGCGCGGATCGCGGGACTCGAGCGCCTCGAGGGCGTGGCTCGAGGCGGCGCGTTCGTGCGCGGTCAGCTGCGGCTGGAGTCGACGGATGCCGCATCCCTCGCCCTCGCGCGGACCGAAGGTGTGGCACTGGCCGCCGTCTTCCCCGCGTCGGCCGTGCGTCTCGGGGAGGGGACTCCGGCCCTCGTATCGCACCTCGAGCCGACCCCGACCGGCGTCCGGGTGGTCACCGATCACGGAGCCGCGGAGGTCCCCCCGGCCGAGGCCGCGTCGATCCGACCCGGCGACACGGTGCTCGTGAGCATCGCTGCCGAGCGCGTCCGTTTCGCCGCCGCCTCCTGATTCAGCCCGCCACCACGCGTCCGTTCTCGAGCCTCACCTCGCGGTCGACGAGAGCGTCGGGCACGTCCGCGTGCGAGACCAGGATCACCGCGCGATCGCGGTCGACCGCGCCGAGCAGGTCGCGGAGGAGGGCGTCGGATGCCGCGGGGTCGACGCCCGCGGTGGGCTCGTCGAGCACGAGCACGGGAAAGTCGCGAAGGATCGCCCGCGCCAGGGCGAGGCGCTGCGCCTGGCCGCCCGAGACGAGCCCGCCCCGCTCGCCCACGTCGGCGTCGAGGCCACCGCGCTCTCGCGTCCAATCGTCGAGCCCGACGCGCTCGAGCGCCGCCCACAGGTCTTCGTCGGTCGCGCTCTCGCGCGCGAACAGCAGGTTCTGGCGCACCGACTCGTCGAAGAGGTACGGCGACTGCTCGATCAGACCGACGGTGCGCCGCAGGTCGTCGCCCGAGATCTCGCGGGCCTCGAGACCGCCGAGCCGGTACGACCCCTCGTAATCGAGGAAGCGGGTGAGCACGTGCGCCAGCGTGGTCTTGCCGGCGCCGCTCGGGCCGGTCACGAGGACGCGCTCGCCGGGACCGACGCGGAGGGCGACGTCCTCGAGGCGCCCGGAATCGCCGTCGGCGTCACCGCGCGCCGGCCAGTGGGCACGGATGCCGCTCAGCTCGAGGCCGGCGCCGAGGACGGGGGCCTCATCGGTCGGGGCCGGTTCGTCGCGGGGGAGGCCGTCGGGGGTGGTCTCGGGCACGGCCTCGGCGATGCGCTCCGCGGCCGACCGCACCTGCCGCCACGAGGCGAGGGCGAGGGGGACCGGGCCGAAGACCTCGAACACCGCCATCGGCAGCAGCACGACGACCGCAAGGCCCGGCCCCGACAGTGCGCCGCCGGTGACAGCGGGGGCGGCGACGAGAAGGGCTATGAGGGAGGCGACACCGGCCAGCACCGACACCGCGCCCGAGGTCCGCCCCTGGGCTCCGCCGCGTCGGACGACGGCCCGGCGCAGTGCGGCGTCGGCTCGACGCACGCGCTCGATCGCGGCGTCCAGGGCTCCGTACGCCGTCAGCACGTCGAGATTGGCGAGCAGGTCGTGCACCGCGTCCGCGACGGCGGCGCGCAGCGGCGCGATCGAGCGCTCGGCGCGGGCGCCCGCGGCCCAGCCGACGGCGACGGCGAGGCCGAAGGCGGCGACGAGGCACACCAGCAGGACGACGGCCGCGGGCCACGAGACGAACGCGGCGAAGATCACGGCGGCGAGAGAGGTCAGCGCGGCGACCGCGAGCGGCAGCACGACCCGCAGGGGCAGGTTCTGCAGCTCTTCGACGTCGTCGACCACGCTCGAGAGCAGCCCTCCGCGGCGGGAGCGGGCGAGACCGTCGGGGGGCGAGCGGTACGAGGTCGCGCACGAGGTCGGCGCGGACTCCCGCGAGCTGGTGCAGAGCGGCGTCGTGGCCCGTGAGGCGCTCGAGGTAGCGGAAGACCCCGCGCGAGAGCGCGAACGCGCGCACTCCGACCACCGCCATCGACAGGTACATCACGAGCGGTTGCTCGGCGGCCCGGGCGATGAGCCAAGCGCTCGCCGCGAGCAACGCGATCGAGCTCGCCGCGGTCCCGACACCCGACAGCACCGCGGGTGCGAATCGTCGGGGCGAGGGCAGGGCGGAACTCAGGATGCCGCGCACCCGGGCGTTCACGAGCGCACCGCCTGGGCCGCGCGTGGGGTGCTCGACACGGGCGTGCGCTCGTCGGTGCGAACGGCGGACGACGGAGATTCGCGCGGGGGCGTCAGCTCGACCACGCGGTCCGCGATCGCCCGGGCGGAGCGGCGGTGCGAGACGAGAAGGACCCCGCGACCGGCATCGGCCTCGCGGCGCAGGGTCGCCCAGAGATGCGCTTCGGTGTCGGTATCCAGAGCGCTGGAGGGCTCGTCGAGGACGAGTGCCGGCACCCCGCCGACCCGCGCGCGGTACAGCGCCCGCGCGACCGCGACGCGCTGCGCCTGCCCACCCGAGAGTCCTGCACCGCCGGCGCCGAGCGCGATGGCGGGATCGATGTCGGCTGCTCCGGCGTCGGCGAGGGCCGCGGCGACCCGGGCGGAGTCGACCGGGGAGCCGAACGAGACGTTCTCGGCCACCGTGCCCGTGACGAGACCGGGTCGTTGTCCCGCCCAGGCCACCGAGTCCCGAGCGTGCGGCACGGTCACGCCGTCGACCCGCACCTCGCCGTCGTGCGCGGCGAAGCCGAGCAGCGCCGCGATCAGAGACGACTTGCCGACGCCGCTGGGGCCGTTCACGAGCACCACCTCGCCGGGCCCCACCGACAGCGAGACGGTGGGGAGAGCGTGCCCCTCGCGGTGCACCCTGACGCCCTCGAGCGCGATCGTCGAGCCGAGCGCCGGGGTGACGGCATCCGGAGTCTGCCCCTCGGGAGTCTCGGCCGAGCGGGCGGCGTCGAGGGCGTCGAAGATCTCGTCGGTGGCCGCGACCCCCTCGGAAGCCGCGTGGAACTGCACGCCGACCTGGCGCAGCGGCAGGTACGCCTCGGGCGCCAGCAGCAGCACGAAGAGCCCGATCAGCAGCGTGAGGTCACCCGAAAGCAGACGGAAGCCGATGGTGACGGCGACGATCGCGACCGAGATGGATGCCAGGAACTCCAGCGCGAAGCCCGAGAGGAACGACACGCGCAGCACCGTCATCGTCTCGCGCTTGTAGTCGCGCGTGATCGTCTCGATCGAGCGCGCCGCGCGGTGCTGGCGTCCGAAGGCCTTGAGCGTGCCGAGGCCCTCGACGGTGTCGGCGAAGCGTGCGGCGAGGCGGCCGAGGGTGCGGTACTGCCGTTCCTGGACGCCACGGGTGGCGAGACCGATCAGCACCATGAACAGCGGGATCAGGGGAATCGTCAGCACCACGATCAGGCCCGAGAGGGGGTCGGCCAGCGCGATGGCGCCGATGAGGATCGGCATGGCGATCGCGGTGGCCACGAGCTGCGGCAGATACCTACCGAAGTAGGCATCGAGTGCGTCCAGACCGTGGCCGGCGGTGAGCGACAGCGACGCCGAGTTTCGGCGGGCGAGCCAGCCCGGACCCAGACGTGTGACCGCGCCCACGAGCGCTGCCCGCAACTGCAGCGACGCCGCCGCCGCGCCCCGCGCCGCCGTGCGCTCCGAGGCAGCGATCAGCAGGCCCCTCAGGAGCACGAGCGATGCCGCCACGCCGATGTATCCCCACAGCTCGCCGACCGGTCGGCCCTGGATCGCGCCGACGAGCGCTGTGGCGAGCGCCCACGCGAAGCCGACGGTCACGCCGGTCTGCGCGAGCACGATCGCCGCGGTCACGGCGAAGAAGCCGCGGGAGGCGGTGGCGTAGCGGAGCAACCGCGGGTCGACGGGTCTCATCGGTCAGTGGGCGACGAGCGCGGCCTTCTCGATCCGGGCGCGGGTGACGCGCTTGCGGAACACCCAGTAGGTCCAGCCCTGGTAGGCGAGGATCAGCGGGAGGAAGATGAGCGCCGCCCAGCTCATGATCGTGAGCGTGTAGTCGGTGCTCGAGGCGTTGTCGATCGTGAGGCTCGAGCCCGCCGCGAGCGTGGAGGGCATGACGTTCGGGAACAGCGCGAAGAACAGCGCGGCGACGGCGGTGACGATCGTCACGGCGCCGAGGGTGAAGGCGGTGCCCTCGCGGTCGCGGGAGTTCGCGAGCCACGAGCCGATCAGCGCGAGCGCGGCGATGCCCGAGAGGGCGACCACGCCGAGGAACAGCGGAGCGCTCGCGGCGTTCGCGATCGTCCAGACGAGGAAGAGTGCGGCCAGGGCGATCGTGACCAGGCCCGCGCGTGCTGCGAGACGTCGAGCGTCGGCACGCACCTGCCCGTCCGTCTTGAGCGCGACGAAGTAGAGCCCGTGCAGGAAGAACAGGGTCAGGGTGGTGAGTCCCCCGAGGATGCCGTAGGGGTTCAGCAGCGTGAGCACGCTGCCGACGTACTCGTGGTCGGCATCCAGCGGCACGCCCTGCACGATGTTCGCGAAGGCGACGCCCCAGAGGAAGGCGGGGACGGCCGATCCCGCCACGATCATGCGGTCGAAGGTGCGCTTCCACTTCAGGGACTCGCGCTGGTGGCGGTACTCGAACGAGACACCGCGGGCGATCAGGGCGATCAGGATCGCCAGGAGCGGCAGGTAGAAGCCGCTGAACAGGGTCGCGTACCACTCGGGGAAGGATGCGAACAGCGCGGCACCGGCGACGATCACCCAGGTCTCGTTGAGGTCCCAGACGGGGCCGATCGTGTTGATGATCTGGCGGCGGGCGATGTCGTCCTTGCCGAGGAAGGGGATCGACATGCCGACGCCGAAGTCGAACCCGTCCAGCACGAAATAACCGACGAAGAGGAAGGCGACGATCCAGAACCAGAGGTATGCGAGATCCATGAGGGGCTCCTAGTAGACCGTGGTCGGGGTGTTCTCGACCGAGTCGTCTCGCTCGGCGTCGGGATCAGGCAGGGGCTCGGGGCCCTTCTGCGCGAACTTCACGATGAGGCCGAACTCCACGACGGCGAGGGTGGCGTAGACGAGGGTGAAGGCGATCAGCGAGATGAGCACGCTCCAGCCCGGGACGCTGGGGGAGACCCCGTCCTGCGTGAGCATGAGGCCGAACACGATCCAGGGCTGACGGCCCATCTCGGTGAAGATCCAGCCGACGAGGCTCGCGAGCATCGGCAGGGGAGCGGCCCAGATCGCCACGCGCCACATCCACGGGGCGACCGGACGGGTCGCCTTCTTGCGGGTGACCCAGAGGCCCGCGATGCTGACGAGCGCCGCGATCCCGCCGAGCGCGATCATCCAGCGGAAGGCCCAGTAGGTGACCCAGAGTACGGGGGCGAAGTTGCCGTCGACCTGGTCGGCGAACTGGGGGAACATCTGCTGGCTGTAGAGGGTGTTCAGGTCGTTGATGCCTTCGACGCAGCCGTCGAGCGAGTGCGTGGAGAGGATGCTGAGCAGGAAGGGCACACGGATCGAGAACAGCTCGCTCGTTCCGTCGGGCGTTCCGAGCGTGAAGATCGAGAACGAGGCATCCTGCCCGCAGACGGTGTTGAAGGTCGCTTCGGCCGCCGCCATCTTCATCGGCTGCGTGGCGACCATGACCAGACTCAGCTGGTCGCCCACGATCGCGACGAGCACGAAGGACACCAGCGTCGACCACAGGCCGAAGCGGAGCGTCTTGCGCATCATGTCGGTGTTGCGACCGCGTGCCATGTGCCACGCCGAGACGGCGACGACGACCATCGCGGCGAACATCCAGCCCGCGAAGATCGTGTGCGGGAAGGCCGCGAGGGCGACGGGATTGGTGAGCATCGCCCAGAAGTCGACGAGCTCGGCGCGGTGGCCGTCGGCCGACATCTGGTAGCCGACCGGGTTCTGCATGAAGGCGTTCGCGGCGATGATGAAGTAGGCCGACAGGGTCGCGCCGATCGACGCCATCCAGATGCTCGCGAGGTGCGCGAGGCGGGGGAGCTTGTCCCACCCGAAGATCCACAGGCCGATGAAGGTCGCCTCGAGGAAGAAGGCGAGCAGTCCCTCGAAGGCGAGGGGGGCGCCGAACACGTCGCCGACGAAGCGCGAGTACGCCGACCAGTTCATTCCGAACTGGAATTCCTGGACGATTCCGGTGACCACGCCCATGGCGAAGTTGATGAGGAAGATCTTCCCGAAGAAGCGCGTGATGTGAAGCCATCGCACGTCTCCCGTCCGATACCAGGCGGTCTGGAAGATCGCCACGATGAGCGACATGCCGAGCGTCAGAGGCACGAAGAGGAAGTGGTACAGCGTCGTCAACCCGAACTGCCAGCGGGCGAGGGCGAGGGGGTCGAGCCACTCCATCAGGAGCCTCCGATCGAACCGGATTATGTGGTCAGACCACATGCTACGCCGGGCCTCATCGGCGCGCCGGGGGATCCCTCGGCGTCGAACGATATACTCGGCAAGTCATTTCTGACCCGCCTGGAGGCGCCGTGTCTGTCCGTCTGAGCCTGCTCGCGATCCTCGACCGCGGCACCTGCTACGGCTCCCAGCTGCGGGCCGAATACGAGCGGCGTACCGGAGCGCGGGTCAATGTCGGCCAGGTGTACACGACCCTCGAGCGCCTCGAGCGCGACGGGCTGGTGCAGGGCGCCGGGCTCGACGACGAGGCGCGCGTGCTGTGGGAGCTGACCGCCGAGGGCCGCGTCGAGGTGCGAGCGTGGCTGGGCGGTGCCTCGCTGGTCGAGGGGCGCGACGACGTCGCCCTCAAGGTCGCGCTCGCGGTGACGCTCCCGGGAGCGGATGTGCCCGGCATCCTGTCGGTCCAGCGCGAAGCGGTCCGCGCGGCGCTCGCCGAGGTGCGGGAGGAGTGGACGGATGCCGTTCCCGCCGCCATCGTGCAGGCGGCGCGCCGTGCGCGGCTCGAGGCGGACCTCCGGTGGCTCGATGAGGTCGAATCGCTCACCGCGGGGGTGGAGCCGTTCGACCTGTCGGAGCAGCGCCCACGCCGCGGTCGTCCCGCGCGCAGCGTCGGCTGATCCCGACGTATCCGGGATCCGCCGTCGCGTCAAGGGCCGCGCGGTTCGGGGGCGGACAGCGCACTCTGGGATGACCCGGAGGAGCCAAGGAGTCGTCGCATGGTCATGGAAGCACCCCTCAGTCGCCCGGGATCATCGAAGGCTGCGGCTCGCGCCGCGGCGAAAGCGGCCCCCTCCTCGACTACGCCCGCCCTCACCGAGATCCCCTGGACGCGCGTCGATCTCGATCTGTACGAGGTCGCCCGCGAGGGGTACATCGTCGGATACGTCGAAGTCGTCGGCGCCGTGTTCGTGGCGCTCGGCGGACCGCGCTACGACCGCGCTGTCGAGGTCTCGCAGCACCTCACGTTCCACGCGGCCGTCGACGCGCTGGTGCGTCGCGTCTTCTGAGGCACGCGCCGCGCGGAGTAGGTTCCCGAGGGTGAGGGATCGCCGTGCCCGCGGCATCCGGTCACCGCACCAGGGTGTACCCGGCCTCGTCGATCGCCGCGGTGAGAGCGGCCTCGTCGGCTGAACCCGTGATGCGCACGAGCGAGGCGTCGCCCGCACGCAGGTCGACGTCGACGACCTCCACGCCGTCGAGCGCGTTGAGCTCTTCGCTCACGGCGCGAACGCAGTGCTCGCAGGTCATCCCCTCGACGCGGAGCACGACGGAGGACGCCTCGTCCGAGGCGACGGCGGGGGTGGATGCCGCGCTCTTGCACCCGCAGCCGTCGCCGCAGCCGCCGGCGGGGGCCGAGGTGAGGCCGAGGTCGATGCGCTGTTCGGTCATGTGCGTCTCCTTACGAGCGGACCAGGCGAGCGATCGCCTGGTTCGCTTCTTTCAGCTTCTCGTCGGCGACGGGGCCGCCCTGTGCGGCCGCTTCGGCCACGCAGTGGGAGAGGTGGTCGTCGAGCAGGGAGAGGGCGACGTTCTCGAGCGCCTTGGTCACGGCCGAGACCTGGGTGAGGATGTCGATGCAGTACTGGTCGTCGTCGACCATGCGCGCGATGCCGCGCACCTGGCCTTCGGCGCGGCGCAGACGCTTGAGGAGGTCGTCCTTGTGGCCCTCGTATCCGTGCATACCCCGATGATACCCCCATGGGGTATGCCTAGCACCGTCTTGCGCCGTGTCAACCCCCTCGGAATCCACGCTCGACGGGCGGATGGTCGGAACATCAGGAGGTCGACATGTTCTCTCGTCGCACCGGTGGTGGTCAGCGATGACCGCCGATCCCTTCCCCACCGGCCCCCATCGCCCCGTGCGCATCCCGCACCTGCCCCCGTTGCGCTCGCAGCGGCGAGAATCGAAGGATGACGCGAACACTGGCAGCGCTGCCGGGCGCCGCCCGGAGACTGTGCCTCAGCCGAAGAAACGGCGAGATCTGCACCCGTGAAGACGGCCACCGCGGCCTTCACCACCGCACCGGCGGACGACTGCTCTGGAGTGACCTGCAGGCCGACCCGCCCGAGTGCGTCGCGGGTGGGACTCCCGCCGAACCCGCCCCGACGCTCGATGACGGATTTCCCGGCGGCCGGGCACTGTGCCCGGTCTGCTGGGCGTTCGTGAACCGTGACGACGGCGGTCTGCTCGAACCCCACGACTCGTGGCGAGGGGACGAGTCGCGCGCCGAAGCCGACCGCCGTCGCGAGTGGTTCAACGCGTACGGGTGGTGACGAGCGCCGCGCGCCCGTCCACGATCTCGACCGTCTCGTCGAGGGCGTCGCGGTGCACGAGGTCGTGCGTCACGAGCAGCGTCGCGGTTTCGCGTTCCCGCGTCAGTCGAGACAGCAGAGCCATGATCTCCCCGCCCCGGGCGGTGTCGAGAGCGCTCGTCGGCTCGTCGACCAGCAGTACCCGCGGCTCGTGCACGAGAGCGCGCGCGATCGCCACCCGCTGACGCTGACCGCCGGAGAGCTGGGCGGGCCGACGATCGGCCAGAGCGCCGAGACCGACGGCCTCGAGCAGCTCGTCGACCCGTGAACGAACGAGCGCACGCCGTTCGCGCCGGTCGGGGCCGCCGAGCTCGGCCATGACCCGCAGCTGCTCGCGAGCGGTGAGGGCCGGGAGCAACTGCGGCTGCTGGAACACGATGCCGATGCTCTGGCGCCGCAGCGCCGTCGCCGCCGCGGCGCTGAGCCGGGTGGCATCCGTCCCCGCGACGATCACGCGCCCGGAGTCGGGGCGAACGAGGGTGGCGGCCAGGGCCAGCAGGCTCGACTTGCCCGAGCCCGAGGGGCCGGTGATGCCGGTCACGATGCCCGGGCGGCCCTCCAGGGTGACATGGTCGACGGCGGTGACGCGGGCGTCTGCGTCGGGATAGGTGAGGGTGACGTCGTCGAGAAGGATCATCGGGTGCTCCCGAGGGCGGTGAGGGGGTCGGAGGAGGTGACGGTGCGCAGCGACACCGCGGCACCGAGCAGGCCGAGCACGACCATGACCGCCGCGGGGGCGAGGGTCGTGAGCGGGTTCAGGACGAAGGGCAGCGCTGCGCCGGCGAGGGTGCCGAGCAGGGCGGTCAGGCCGATCCCGATGCCGACTCCGAGCCCCAGCACGACCAGAGCCTGACCGAGGGCATCGCGCACGAGTGCGGGAGTGCTCGCCCCGAGCGCTTTGAGCACGGCGATGTCGGCCGAGCGCTGCATCGTCCAGACCGTGAAGAACGCGCCGACCACGAGCGCCGAGACGCCGAACAGCATCGCGATCATCAGCGCGAGCGAGCCGATCTCGGAGCGGAAGGTCGTCAGCGCCGTGAGGCTCGACAGGGGAGTGGATGCCGTGGTCCCGGTGTCGGCGGCCACGGTGTCCCACGCCGGGGAGCCGGTGACGGCGAGAAGCGTCGGTTGCCCCGTGCCGCCCAGGTGCTGATCGAGAGTCGTCCACGCGTGCGCGTCGAGTGTGGCCACGGGGGTGTGGCTGTACCACCGGTCGCCTTCGATCGCGGCGACGCGGTATGAGAATCCCGCCACCGTGACCTCGTCGCCGACCGTCGCGCCCAGGCTCTCGGCCGCACTCGCCGACAGGTCGATCTCATCGTCGCGGTGGGGAGCGCCGAAGCTCGTTCCCGCGTCGAGGCCGAACAGGGCGACGGCGCCGACGGCTCCGGGTCCCTCCGCCCGTGTCTGCGTGATCCCGACGGCGGTGACGCTATCGACCCCCGGGGCCGCGCGCCATGCCGCGACGGTGTCGTCGTCGATCGTGGAGTCGGCGAAGGTCGCGCTCGCGCCGCCGACGGGGTGCAGGACGAGCCGGTCCCCGGGCAGGGCGAGAACGGCCGAGACGTTTTGCGCTGCGAGTCCGCCCGTGAGCCCGGAGAGGAACCCGACGAGCAGGGTGATGAGGGCGACGACCGCCCCGATGAGGGCGAATCGCCCGCGGGCGAACCGCAGATCGCGCCATGCGACGTACACGTCGCCTCCTTCCGCCGGCGTCTCTCGTCGGCTCCGTCCCACCCTCGTCCGGACCGCTCCGGCCGTCATCGGCGGGGTGGGCGAACCCTTCCTCCACCTTTCGGATGATCCGCCGGGGTCCCGGCATCCGTAGCCTGGATCGGGAAATGACCCATCGACCCCTCGCCCCGGTCTTCGCGGGGCTGCGCGCGGGCTTGCACGCTCTCTTCGGCGGACTGCTCGCTCTCGTCGTCGCGCGCGTGCTGCTGACGGACGGGTCCGTGCTCGCCCTCGTGCTCGCGGGAGCGCTGGGCGCGGTGTACCTCGCGGGACTCTGGATCGCCCGCGCGGGGCGATCGCGGCGCGGTGTCGTGTGGGTGGCGGCGCTCACGGTGGTGTGGGCGGCGCTGGTGTGGCTCGTCCCCGAGGCCGCGTATCTCGTCTTCCCGCTCTTCTTCCTGTACCTGCACGTGCTCCCGGGGGGAGCGGGTCCCCTCGCGGTCGTGGGCACGACCGCCCTCACGATCGCGGCCTTCGCCGTCCACGGGGGTCTCACGGTGGGCGGCGTCGTCGGGCCCGTCGTCGGTGCGGGTGTGGCGCTTCTCATCGGCCTCGGCTACAACGCCCTCGAGCGCAGGGCCGCGGAGCGCGAAGCCCTCGTCGCCGAGCTTCTCGCCACGCGCGACCGGCTCGCCGCCGCCGAGCGCGAGCAGGGGACCCTCGCCGAACGAGCGCGCCTGGCCCGCGAGCTGCACGACACCGTGGCGCAGGGACTGTCGAGCATCCAGATGCTGCTCCACGCGGCGGAGAGAGCGGATGCCGAGGGTCCCGGCATCGACCACGTACGGCTGGCGCGCCAGACGGCGGCAGACGGCCTCGCCGAGACCCGGCGGTTCATCCGAGAACTGGCCCCGCCGAGCCTCGACCGCGGCCTCGGCTCCGCCCTCGAGCGTCTCGCCGGCGGATGGGGTGCTCGCGAGGGTATCGACGTGGAGGTGGAGGTGGATGCCGTGGTCTCGCTGCCCATGGACGCCCAGACGGCCCTGCTGCGCATCGCCCAGGGGGCCCTCGCGAACGTCGCCCAGCACGCGCGGGCACGCTGCGTGCGCATCCGGCTCGTGCCGCAGTCGGGCGGGGCGCGTCTGACCATCTCCGACGACGGCGCCGGGTTCGACGTGCGACGCGCCGAGGCCGCGGCATCCGGAACGGACTCTTTCGGACTCCGGGCCATGCGCGAGCGCGTCGATCAGCTCGACGGCGTGCTCGACGTGGACAGCGCGCCGGGTGCCGGATCCACCATCACCGTGGTGCTGCCGGGGGGAGCGTCGTGATCCGCGTGGTGATCGCCGACGACCACCCGGTCGTACGGGCGGGCGTGCGCGCCCTGCTCGACGCCGAGACCGACATCGAAGTGGTCGGAGAGGCCGCCGACGCCGACGAGGCCGTCGCTCTCTCGGCATCGCTGGCGCCGGAGCTCGTGCTGATGGACCTGCAGTTCGGCGAGCGGGCCGCGGGGGCCGAGGCCACGCGGCGGGTGCGTGCGCTCGCCGCCCCGCCGTACGTCCTCGTCCTGACGAACTACGACACCGACGGCGACATCCTCGGCGCCGTCGAGGCGGGGGCCAGCGGGTACCTGCTGAAGGACGCCCCGCCCCACGAACTGCTCGCGGGCGTCCGCGCCGCCGCCGCGGGGCAGAGCGCCCTGGCCCCGGCGATCGCGGGGCGCCTTCTGGCTCGCCTGCGCGAGCCCCGCGTGACCCTCTCGGCGCGCGAGATCGAGGTGGTGCGACTCGTCGCCCGAGGGGCCTCGAACGCCGAGGTGGCCGCCCGTCTGCACATCACCGACGCGACGGTGAAGTCTCACCTCGCGCACGTCTTCTCGAAGCTCGGCGTCTCGTCGCGCACCGCCGCCGTCTCGGCGGCGCGGGCTCTCGGCATCGTGCGCTGAACCCTCTCGCGACGGGCACTCCCCGTACGATGGCTCCATGATCCGGGTGCGCGTCGTCGGGGTCGCGCTCGACCCGGGTCAGCAGCACGTCATCCTGCTCAAGCCCGTCGATACCGCGACCGACGGCAACCGGGTGCTCCCCGTGTGGATCGGGCCGCAGGAGGCCATGTCGATCCTCGTCGCGATCGAGCGCACCGGCTCGCCGCGGCCCCTCGCGCACGACCTCATGACCGCGATGCTCGGCGAGCTCTCGGCATCCGTGGACCGCGTCGAGATCACCCACCTCGACGAGGGGACCTTCCACGCCCGGGTGGTGCTGAACACCCCGGCGGGGCCACGGACCTTCGACTCCCGTCCCTCGGACGGCATCGCCCTCGCGTCCCGAGCCGATGCACCGATCCTCGTGGCGAACGCCGTCTTCGACGAGGCCGGTGTGCCGGACGAGGCCGTCGAGCTCGACGGCGGGGGCGAGGACGAAGACCGGGTGGAGGAGTTCCGGCGCTTTCTGGAGGGGCGTCGATCCCGAGGATTTCCAGGGCTAGCACCGATCCCTGGTGCCTCCGGACGCTCCTAGACTCGCGGAGGGACCGCGCGGCGCGGCCCGTCATGCACGACGAACGGGGAACCAATGCAACTCGCCATGGTCGGACTCGGACGAATGGGCGCCAACATCGTCCGCAGGCTCATGAAGGACGGTCACGACTGCGTCGTGTTCGACGTGAACCAGGATGCCGTGGCGTCGCTGGTCGCGGAGGGCGCCACCGGGGCGACGAGCATCGCCGACCTGGCCTCGAAGCTGCACAAGCCCCGCGCCGTGTGGCTCATGATCCCCGCCGGTCTCACCGGCACGGTCGTCGACGAGGTGGCCGAGGTGCTCGAGCCGGGCGACATCATCATCGACGGCGGCAACTCGAACTACCGCGACGACGTGCGTCGTGCGAAGAAGCTCGACGAGAGCGGCATCCACTACGTCGACGTGGGCACCAGCGGCGGCGTCTTCGGTCTCGAGCGCGGCTACTGCCTCATGGTGGGCGGCCACGACGAGGCCGTCTCCCACCTCGAGCCCGTGCTGCGCACCATCGCCCCCGGTCCCGGAGAGGTCGAGCGCACGCCCGGCCGCACCGGCGACTACACGACCGAGGAGCGCGGGTACCTGCACTGCGGTCCGTCGGGCTCGGGCCACTTCGTGAAGATGGTCCACAACGGCATCGAGTACGGCATCATGGCCGCGCTCGCCGAGGGGCTGAACGTGCTGAACAACGCCGACGCGGGCCTGCGTCAGGGCGAGCACTCCGCCGAGGTGGCGCCCCTGGAGGAGCCCGAGTACTACCAGTTCGACATCGACACGGCTCGCGTCACCGAGCTCTGGCGCCGAGGCTCGGTCATCTCGTCCTGGTTGCTCGACCTCACCGCGGCGGCGCTCGCGCAGAACCCGACGCTCGACGGTCTGGCCGGCCGCGTCTCGGACTCGGGCGAGGGACGCTGGACCGTCAAGGCCGCCGTCGACACGGGTGTGCCGGTGCCCGTGCTGGCCGCGTCGCTGTTTGAGCGGTTCGCCTCGCGCGGCGAGGACCACTTCGCCAACCAGGTGCTCTCGGCGATGCGTCTGCAGTTCGGCGGGCACCAGGAATTGCCCGCGGGCGATGTGCTCGAGGCCGGACAGAAGAAGGCCGAGAGCGGTCGCGACTGACCCTCGTGCAAGCGCCCCCGCCGTCGGTCGTTCACGCCGACGGCGGGGGCGTCGTCGTTCGTCCGTGGTGCTGCGGGGGAGACTAGAGGGATGAGCAGTACCGATTCGCCCGCATCCTCCGACCGCTACGTCGTCGCCACCGACGGCGCCTGCAAGGGCAACCCGGGTCCGGCGGGCTGGGCGTGGGTCGGCGAAGACGGACACTGGGCCGCCGGATCGATCCCCGAGGGCACGAACAACATCGGAGAACTGCTCGGGCTGCTGTACGCGATCACCGATCACGCCGACGTGCGCGAGCTGGTCGTGCAGGCCGACTCGAAGTACGCCATCGACACCTACTCGAAGTGGATGGACGGCCACCGCCGCCGCGGCTGGGTCACGAGCGCGAAGAAGCCGGTCGCCAACCAGGGCATCCTCGAAGCCCTCATCGCCGCGCGCGACGCGCGGCGGGCGGCGGGCCTTCCCGACGTCGTGCTCGAGCACGTGCGCGGGCACTCCGGGCACGTGCTCAACTCGTGGGCCGACGAGCGGGCCGTGCGCGCGTCGCAGCATGCGGCGAAGGGCGAGGAGCTCATCTGGACCTCGCTTCGCGGTCTCGACAAGCTCGAGGTGTCGTCGGCGCCTCCGCGTACTGCGGCTGACCGCAACGGGCGTTAGGCGCCGACGATCTCCGCCTCTTCGGCGGGTGTGAGTCCGGCGCGGCGGGGGCGGTCCAGTCCGCGCTCGCGCTCATCGTCGAGCGTGCGGCGTATCGTCTCGGCGAGGGAGCGGCGACGCCCGCCGGATGCCACGAAGGCGGCGTCGCTGCGCCGCGCGAATCCTCCCGCGCTCTCGGGCAGCCACAGGGGGAGTGAGCGCGGCCCGGCCCAGTAGGCGACGCCGCGCGCGATGAGGGTGTCATCGTCGAGGGTGACGGTCTCGCTCGCCGTTCCGGCCGCATCGCGGGCCGCCGCGAGCACCGCGGCGAGCGGCAGTTCTTCGCCGACCGCGTTGATCGGGCCCGTGACGCCCGTGCGTCCGGCGTGCGCGATCCACGCGGCGAGATCGTCCACGTCGATCGCCTGGACGTGACGGTCGGCCGCCACGGGCGCGACGACCCGCCCGCCGCGGGCATAGCGCGCGGGCCAGTAGCCGAAGCGGTCGGTGGGATCGCCCGGCCCCGCGATCAGCCCCGCCCGCGCGAGGAGCACCCGGTCACCCAGCCGCGCCGAGGTGAGCCGTTCTGCGTGCACCTTGGCATCCGGATACTGCTCGAGGTCGTTCGGCTCGACGAGCTCCGCCGTCTCGTCGGCGAAGGGGATGTCCGAGCGGGCATACACCGAGACGCTCGAGATCAGGCTCCAGTGCGCTGCGCGGTCGGCGAGGGCGTCGAGGGCGGATGCCACGAATCCCGGGTCCCACGAGAGCTCGACCACCTCGTCCCAGTCGCGCTGCACGCGTGCGTAGGAGTCGGGGTCGTTGCGGTCGGCGCGGATCAGTCGTGCGCCCGGTGCCGTCTCGCCGGATTCGCCGCGGGCGAGGCAGGTGACCTCGGCCCCCTGCGCGAGGGCCTGCGCCGCGACGGCGCGGCCGAGCCATCCGGTTCCACCGAGGATGAGGAGCTGTCGCATGCGGGCCAGCAAACCATCTTCGGCGGCGCCAGGTCGACGGGGTTCGCGGACGGCGGACGAGGACCCGTGGTCGCTCCCCGTGGTTGTCCACAGGTGAAGGGCTCATGGCGTATTCGGCATGAACTTTCCGCTAGCTTCTCCGCCACGGCATACGTCCCCGCCAGGGGACCCGACGAAGGGGTGGGAAAGATGACGGATATCCACACGCAGCAGATGCTCGGTCGTCCGACCGGAGCGTTCGTGGGAGCCTCGTGGGTGGCACTCGGCCTCGGCGCTTCGGTCTACGTCATCGGCCTCTACAACGCGCACATGACGCTCGCCGAGAAGGGGTTCTACCTCTCGGTCTTTCTGCTCGGTCTCTTCGCCGCCATCTCGGTGCAGAAGGCCGTCCGCGACCGTGCGGAAGACATCCCCGTGACCGGCGCCTACCTCGGCGTCGCCTGGGGAATGCTTCTCGTCGCGCTCGCCCTCATGGCGGTCGGCCTCTGGAACGCCGAGCTGCTGCTGTCGGAAAAGGGCTTCTACGGCATCGGCTTCGCGATGAGCCTGTTCGCCGTCGTCGCGGTGCAGAAGAACGTTCGTGACCTCGCGGCGTTCCGGAACCTCCACCCCGACACCTCGACCGTCGAGTACACCGGCTACCCCGCGAACGGCTGACGCCTCAGACGACCGGTGTCCCCTGGTGGAACAGGCAACGCGGTGCGGGGTCGCACCGCCAGAGGGACGACCGGCGGCTGACGCGGTTCTCGAATCGCAGCAGATAGGTCAAGAGGACCGTGTCAGGTCCGACGAGCCGACTTTCTCGTTCTTCGACGAGGGGCGAGGATTCGGTTCCCGGTTCTTCCCGCAGGGCGGCGACGATCGCGTCTCGCGTCCACCGACGGCCGGACTGTCCAACCTCCACGAACTCGGGGTCGAGCAACCGGTTCAGCTCGCGAGGGTCCGAGCGCACAGCCGGGTGCAGAAGCATCTCCTCGGCCGCCCAGGCCGTGGCGATGAGGGCGTCGGCATCCAGTGCCCTCCCGTGGATGACGTAGAAGCGCTGGATCCCGGCGGTCTCACGCCCCCACGTGCTCGCGGCGACGCGGCGCTGGTGGGCGTCGAACGCGGCTTCGTCGACGAAGCGCTCCGACACGCTCCAGACGCCGTCGGTGTCGGTGGGGTCGACGTCGAAAGAGAGGCATCCCGGTTCCGCACGTGTCAGAGCGATGTGCTCGGCGAGATGGGCGTGCACGCGCTGCGCCTCGGCTGCGTCGGCGCAGCGCAACTCGCCGCGGAGCGTCACCTCGGGGCCACGCGGCACGGGCGTCGTGGAGCCACTCGCCCAGTCGCGGCGCAGAACGCTGTAGGCGACGGATGCCAGGGGGGCGCCGCCCTCGACGGGCCAGCCGTCGCGGTAATGCGCCTCGAGCACCCAGCCGCATCGTTCGAAGACCCGCCGCATGGCGACGTTGTCGTCGCGGGTCTGGCCCTCGAACCGGATGACGCCGGGGTGGTGAGAGAAGACGAGGTCGGTCGCGGCCGACAACGCCGCCGAGCCGAAGCCTCGACCTCGGGCGCCGTCGGCGAGCCGCAGATCGACCATCGCGGTGGCGTCCTGCAGATCCTCCAACCGGATCACCCCGACGCGGCCGTCGGTCTCGTCGTCGATCCAATAGGTGTCGACATCGTCTCCACCCCACGAGCCGCCGCGAAGGGCGTCCTCGATCTGCGCGACCGTCGGCTGCGCGCGCACATGGAACGGGAAGACGTTCGAGGTGAGGAACGCCGTCAGAGCGGCGCGGTCATCCGCACTCGAGAGGTCGACGCGCGTCAGAGAGATGCCCACGTGTCCACCGTAGACACGAACACCCCGCGGAGGCGGATCGAGGCGCGGGTACCCTGGGAAGCCGTCCTCGCCCGCGATCGTCGGCGGGTTCGGTTCCCCGCCTTCAGCCCCATCCCAGGAGCACTCCATCGCCGCCTCGCCCTCTCCGACACAGATCCGCGCCCTCCGGACCGCATCCCTCACCACTGCCGGTGTGGGCGCCGCGATCACCATGGGGGCGCTGGGACCGTGGTTCACCCCCGTCATCCTCCTCGTCGCGACGGCGGGAGCTCTGCTGGTCATCTGGCGCACCGGCGCGGGTGTCATCGGCGCGCGGGCGATCGGGCCGGTACTCGCGGTGGTCGTCGTGCTGACGGTCGCGGCGTTGCTCGGGCTCATCGGCGTCCTGCCCTCCGCGTGGGTGTGGGCCGCTCTCGGCGCGTACGCGGTGGCATGGGGCGAGTACCTCGTGTCGCAGACCATCGCCCGCTCGCGCGGGCTGACGGGCTACCGGTGATCCCGGTCCCGTTTCGTCTCGTCGCTGCGGTGGCGCGCGCTCACGAGCGCGGCTGGCAGGGGATCCGCATCAACACGAACCTCTACGCGACGGGGCACTGGCGGTGCCGCGTGTTCGTTCCCGAACCGGGCGAGACGCACGACAGTCCTCTCGAGCGGGAGAGCAATGTCGTGCTGAGGTACTCCAGTGCGGGCGGAGAGGACGTCTTCCAGGACGGGCGCACCGACTGGACGGCCGAGACCCTGGCCGACCGCTTCATCGAGCTCGCGCGGCCCCACGCCGCGGCATCCGAACCGGATCCGGGGTACGCGACCTGGCTCGCCGAGCTGCGCCGTCGAACCGCAGGCGGAGCGTTCTGGATGGTCGAGGACGCGATGAGCCGCCAAGCCCTGTGGCGCGAGCGGGGGCTCGTCTGCCTCTGGTACGCCGACGCTCAGGCGGAGCAGGCGGATGCCACGGGCGCCGTCGATCAGAACGGGTGGACGCTCGACGGCACGATGCGGGTGCCGCCGTCGCGCTGAGCAGCGCGGTTCGGGTCACCGCAGCTCGAGGCACATGAGCCCCGGCCGATCGTCCCACGACGGGACGACCTCGAAACCCGCAGCGCGGTACATCCGCACCGCGGGCTCACGCCAATCCCAGACCGACAGACGCACCGGTCGCACGGCTCCGCTGAGCGCAGCCGTGAGCAACGCGGTTCCGACGCCTCGCCCCCGGGCGCGCGGATCGGTCCACACCCGCGAGAGTTCCGTGCCTTCGGGCACGGTCGATGAGACGACGAGACCGACATCTGCGCCGTCGACGGTGGCGATGAGGGCGTGCCGGCCCGCGAATGCCGCCGCCGGGTCGTCGATCTCCCGCGCGTAGCGCTCGGGAAAGATGTCGGCGGCGAGCCCGCGTTCGTCCTTCTCCGCCTCCGTCTGCCGCAGGTACGCCCCGACGAGGGCGCTGACGGCCGCGCCGTCTCGCGGGAAGACGGCTTCGCGGATGGTGACGCTCACCCTCTCACCGTACGACTCGGCGCGAAACGCCGAACGGACCCGGATGCCGATCGAGTCGGCATCCGGATCCGTTCGGGGAGTCGTTCAGACCGTCGCGAGGGTCGACTGCCATCCGAGGGCGGGGGCGACGTGCTTCGCGAAGTTCTCGACGAGGCGGAGGTTGAACTCCACGCCCATCTGAGAGGGGATCGTCAGCATGAGCGTGTCGGCGCTCATCACGGCGGCATCGTTCTGCAGCTGCTCCACGAGCTTGTCGGGGGTGGCCGCATACGTCTTGCCGAAGGTCGAGCGCATGCCGTCGATGACGCCGATCTGATCCGAGCCCGCCGACCCACCGAAGTACATCTCATCCTCGGCGGTGACGATGGGGAAGATGCTGCGGCTGACCGAGGTGCGCGGCTCACCGTCGTGACCGGCCTCGCGCCACGCGGCGCGGAAGGCGTCGAGCTGCTGCGCCTGCAGGAGGTCGAAGGGGGTGCCGTCGGCCTCGGTGAGCAGCGTCGACGACATGAGGTTCACGCCGATCCGCCCGGCCCACTCCGCGGTGGCCGTGGTGCCGGCGCCCCACCAGATGCGCTTGCGAAGCCCCGGGGAGTGCGGCTCGATGCGCTGCAGGCCCGTGCCGCCGCCGAAGGGGCTCATCGGGTCCCGCTCGGCGAGACCCTCGCCGTCGATCGCGCGGAGGAACAGGTCGAAGTGCTCGCGGGCGATGTCGCCGCCGCGCGGGTCCTCGGACCCGGTGTAGCCGAAGGCCTCGTAGCCGCGGACGACCGTCTCGGGTGACCCGCGGCTCACGCCGAGCGCGAGGCGGTTGGCGCTGATGAGGTCGACGGATGCCGCCTCTTCGGCGAGCATGAGGGGGTTCTCGTATCTCATGTCGATGACGCCGGTGCCGACCTCGATGCGCGAGGTGCGCGCGGCAATCGCGGCGAGCAGGGGCATGGGAGCCGCCTGCTGGCGGGCGAAGTGGTGCACGCGGAACGAGACGCCGTTGACCCCGAGGTCGTCCATGCCCTGGGCGAGGTCGATCGCCTGGAGCATCGAGTCGCCGGCGCTGAGCTGGCGACCGCCGCCGAGGGGGCCGTAATGGCCGAAGGAGAGTGTGCCGAAGGAGCGCATACCCGGTGCAACGTCGTGGTCGGCGATCTATTCCCGCGCATATACCGGAAGTCGGCCCCTGCCCCCGGCCGGTATGGAACCATTCAGGACATGGACGACGACGTGCACGAGGAGTTGCGTCTCCTGCGCGCGCGGGCCTACGGCCCCGAGGCCGACATCGTCGACGACCCGGTCGCGGTGTCGCGCCTGCGCGAACTCGAGAACCTCGAGCGCGAGGATCGGCTTCGTCCACCCGCGACACCGCCCTCGCCCTCCGCATCGGCCGGTTCGCGCCTCCCGGACGAATCCGTCCCGGACGATGACGCGGACGGTGAGGAGATCCCCCGCGAGCGCGCTCCCCTCGTGCACTCGAAGCGCCGCCTGTGGGTATGGGCGATCTCACTGGCGGTGGTCGCCTCCCTCGCGAGTGCGGCGACCGCGTTGAGCGTGTCGTTCGTGCCCGTGACGGCCGCGGCAGGAGCGCCCCAGGTCGACACCCTCGTGCCCGACCCCGACTCCGCCGTCCCTCCCGTCTTCGGCCAGCGCACCGGCGCCGAACGCGGGTACCAGGACTACTACGGGGTGGCCGCCTTCACCGGGCGGGCGCCCACCGACGCGACCGACAACCGCAACCCCTGTCTCTACCTGCTCGACGCCGACGAGGTGGACACCGACGACACGCGCGGCTTCCGCGGCAACTTCGTCTACGGCGGCTGCGGAGCCGGGGTCTTCCCCGCCACGGTCCAGTTCGTCGTCGCCGACGGCATGCCCGACGCCTTCATCCAGCGCTTCCCGATCGGTACGAGCGTGCAGTTCGTCTTCGACGGCGAGAACGTCGGCGTCTTCAGCGATCGCGGGTGAGGCCGCGTGCGTCCCCTCGCCTGTCGCGGGCTGCGCTCGCCCCCTGAATGAGAGGGTGGGGGAGTGACCCCCCTTCTCGAGAACGTCCCCGTCGGCGCCGATCCGGATGCCGTGTACCTGGGCTTCGTCGAATGGGCGGCCTCGCGAGGGCTCACGCTCTACCCCGCGCAAGACGAAGCGGTGATCGAGATCGTGTCGGGCGCGAACGTGATCCTGTCCACCCCGACCGGCACGGGCAAGTCGCTCGTCGCGGTGGCCGCGCACGCGGCATCCCTCGCCCGGGGCGGCCGTACTTATTACACGGCGCCGATCAAGGCCCTGGTGAGCGAGAAGTTCTTCGCCCTCGTCGAGATCTTCGGCGCCGAGAACGTCGGCATGGTCACGGGGGACTCCTCGGTGAATTCCGATGCCCCGATCATCTGCTGCACGGCCGAGATCCTGGCGAACCTGGCCCTCCGACAGGGTGCCGACGCCGACGTCGACCAGGTCGTGATGGACGAGTTCCACTACTACGGCGAGGCCGACCGCGGGTGGGCATGGCAGGTGCCGCTGCTGTTGCTCACGCGCGCGCAGTTCATCCTCATGTCGGCCACGCTCGGCGACGTCGAGGACATCGCCGACGACCTGACGCGCCGCACCGGCCGGAACACCGCGCGGGTGACGGGCGTCGAACGACCGGTACCTCTGCATTTCGAGTACGCCCGAACGCCCGTGCACGAGACGGTGCAGGAACTGCTCGACACCAAGCAGGCGCCGATCTACGTCGTGCACTTCTCTCAGGCCGCCGCGATGGAGCGGGCGCAGGCGCTGTCGTCCATCCGCATCATCGGACGCGAGCAGCGCGACGAGATCGCGGACGCCATCGGCGGCTTCCGCTTCACGACCGGCTTCGGCAAGACCCTCTCGCGCTACGTTCGCGCGGGCATCGGCGTGCACCACGCCGGCATGCTGCCGCGGTACCGGCGGCTCGTCGAGGCTCTCGCGCAGCGCGGGCTGCTGCGGGTCATCTGCGGCACCGACACCCTCGGCGTCGGCATCAACGTGCCGATTCGCACCGTGCTGATGACGGCGCTCACCAAGTACGACGGCACGCGCATGCGCCAGCTCTCGGCGCGCGAGTTCCACCAGATCGCCGGCCGCGCCGGTCGCGCAGGCTATGACACCGCGGGGACGGTCGTCGTCATGGCCCCCGACCACGAGATCGAGAACGCCGCGCAGATCCTCAAGGCCGGCGACGACCTCAAGAAGCAGAAGAAGATCGTCCGCAAGAAGGCGCCGCAGGGCTTCGTCAACTGGACCGAGCAGAGCTACGACCGCCTGGTCGCGGCCGAGCCCGAGCCGCTCGTCCCGCAGATGAAGCTCTCGGCCGCCATGCTCATCAACGTCATCGCGCGCGGCGGAGACGTCTTCGCGAACGTCCGCTCGCTCGTCTTCGACAACCACGAGCCTCGCGCCCGCCAGTACGAGCTCGCCCGCCGGGCCATCGCGATCTTCCGCACCCTCGTTCAGGCGGGGGTCGTCGAGGCCGGGGCCGACGGCATCCGTCTCACCGTCGATCTGCAGCCGAACTTCGCCCTCAACCAGCCGCTGTCTCCCTTCGCGCTCGCCGCGATCGGGATGCTCGACCCCGAGGTCGAACTCGGAAGGGGCCCGGATGCCGCGCCCCCGACGTCCTCGGTCGGCACCGGCCACTACGCGCTCGACGTCGTCAGCGTCATCGAGGCGACGCTCGACGACCCGCGCCCGATCCTGTCGCAGCAGCAGTTCCGCGCCCGCGGCGAAGCGGTCGCGGCGATGAAGCGCGAGGGCATCGAGTACGACGAGCGCATGGAGCTGCTCGAGCAGATCACCTGGCCCAAGCCGCTGGACGAGCTGCTCGCGCAGGCCTACGAGGTGTTCGCGTCGAGCCAGCCGTGGATCCGCGACTTCGAGCTGTCGCCCAAGTCCGTCGTGCGCGACATGTTCGAGCGGGCGTGCTCGTTCGGCGAGTACGTGTCGCTGTACCAGCTCGCCCGCAGCGAAGGTCTGGTACTGCGCTACCTCAGCGACGCGTATCGCGCGATCCGCCAGACGGTGCCGGTCGATGCGCAGACCCCCGATCTGCTCGATCTCATCGCCTGGCTCGGCGAGGTGGTGCGTCAAGTCGACTCGAGCCTGGTCGACGAGTGGGAGCAGCTCGTCAACCCCGCGGACGACCCGGATGCCCCGGTGGTGCCGCCCGCGCCGCCGTCGATCCTCACCAATCGTCGTGCCTTCGTCGTGCTCGTGCGCAATGAGATGTTCCGGCGTGTGCAGCTGGCGGCGCTGCAGCGCGACGACGAGCTGGTCGAGCTGGACCCCGACGTCGACTGGCCGGGGGTGCTCGACGACTACTTCGACGAGCACGACGCGATCGGCACCGGCGGAGCGGCGCGTTCGTCTTCCCTCGTGGTCATCGACGAGTCCTCGGTGGCCGAGGGCGTCTGGCGGGTCGAGCAGATCCTCGACGACCCCGCCGGCGACCACGACTGGCGCATCCGAGCCGAAGTCGACCTCGCCGCCTCCGAGGAGGAGGGCACCGCGATCGTGCGGGTGACCGAGGTGCTGCGGCTCTGATCGCTTCTCCCGAGTGCGGCCCGGGTGAAGTTCTCCACTGTTCGACAGTCATCCCCGCGGGGCGGGAGCACGGTGCTCTACAGTCATTGCATCCCACCCCGAAAGGATTGCCCGATGGAGACTCTTCCTCTGCTCTCGACGGCGGTCGGTCTGGTCGTGACGCTCTCCGTCACCATCCTGAGCGGGATGAAGTGGATGCTCGGCCGTGTCGAGCACCGGACCGATGCCCGCTTCGCGGAAATGGACGCGCGCTTCGAGCGGATGGACGCGCGGTTCGACCGGATGGAAACCCGCACCGATGAGCGCTTCGCGGAGCTCGGAGCGTCTCTCATGGAGGTCAAGCTCGGTCTCGCCCGCCTCGAAGGCCCGCACCCGCCGTTCCTCATCGCGCGCGGCTGAGCCGTCGCGCGGACGTGAGCCGTGGCGCGGACGGAACCACCGCACGAACGACGAATGCCGGGGCCCGAAGGCCCCGGCATCCGATGTGTTCTGCGGTGATTACGACTTGCGGGCGACGCGGTTCTCGGCGCTGACCATCCACGACAGCTGCTCGAGGCGCTCGAGCACGCCGTGCAGGATGTCGGCGCTGGTCGGGTCTTCGTCGTCGACGTCGTCGTGCACGTCGCGGACGGTGCCGACCGTTGCGTCGAGGCGCTCGGTGATCAGATCGATGACCTCGGCCGTGTCGACCTCGCCCTGGGGGAACTCCGGCAGGGTGGTGGTCTCGGCGATGGTGTCGCTGCGTCCGTCGGGCAGAGCGTGCAGGGCACGCATGCGCTCGGCGATCTCGTCGCTGAACTCACGGGCGGCGTCGATGATCTCGTCGAGCTGCAGGTGGGTGTCGCGGAAGTTCTTGCCCACGACGTTCCAGTGGGCCTGCTTCCCCTGGATCGACAGCTCGATCAGGTCGACGAGGACGGCCTGCAGGCTGTCGGTCAGCTTCTCCGAGGCCTGGAAGCCCTTCTCGGCGTTCTGCTCGTCGGTGGTCTCGGGACCGCTGCCGCCGCGGGCCGGGCGACGACGGTTCTTGGTGGGGGCGTCCTTGGTGGTGGTGGACATGCGCGTTCCTTTCACTCACGGTCGATAGCGACGTTAGGCGGGAAGCCGGAGCGCCCGACGGGGGTTGCGAGTGCGGCGGAGGAGGGGTAATCGGACGCCTGTCCGTAGCCGCTCCCGTCCGATCCGACAACCCCGGCCTGAGCGGAGGGCGTCATTCCTAGCGTGAGAACGTGCCCACGCCTCCCTCCCCGTCCCGACCGCTGCGCGATTACGCCGCGATCGGAGACGGGCGTACCGTCGCCCTGATCGGTCTCGACGGCTCCGTCGACTGGTTGCCGCTGCCCAACATCCACTCGCGGCCGGTGTTCGCGCGCTTGGTCGACGAGGCCGCGGGCGGGTGCATCAGGTTGGCACCCGTGGGGGAGTACGAGGTGAGTCGTCGGTACATCCCGAGGACGAATGTTCTGGAGACGACCTTCACCACCAAGACAGGTACCGCAACCCTCACGGACGCGATGGTCACCGGTATCGCGGGCCGGCTGCCCTGGGCGGAGCTCGCGCGCCGCGTCGAGGGCGTGACGGGAGAGGTCGAGTTCGCCTGGTGCGTGCAACCGGGCACGATGCTTCGTTCGGCCGCCCCCTGGACGGAGCGCATCGACGGCTTCTCGGTCATGCGCATCGGGCACGTCTCCCTCGCGGTGGTCGGCCACGAACACGGCATCCATGGTGAACCGGATGCCGGCAACGAGAGCATCGACGGCAGCTTCACGACCGCGGAGGGTTCGCGTCATCTCCTCGTGATCGCCGCGACCGAGGGGGAACCCCTGCGTATCCCCGACGCGCAGAACGTCGACCGCGGGATCGACCGCACCGCCGACGGGTGGGCGATGTGGTCGGATGAGTTCTCGTACGACGGCCCCTGGGCCGACGACGTGCAGCGCAGCGCGCTCGCTCTCAAGCTCCTGCTGTTCAGTCCCACCGGTGCGATCGCGGCCGCGGCGACGACCTCGCTCCCCGAGAACCCACGCGGTGGCAAGAACTGGGACTACCGCTACGCCTGGGTGCGCGACCTCGCCTACACCGCGCACGCGTGGGTCGGCTTCGGCCTGCGCGAAGAGACCCACGCGGCGATCTCGTGGCTGCTGCGCACCATCCGCAAGAACGGGCCCGAGGTGCAGGTGATGTACACCCTCGACGGCGACGCCGAGATCGGTCTCGAAAAGCACGACGTTCCCGGGTGGAACGGCAATCAGCCCGTCGTCACCGGCAATCCCGCGCAGGGGCAGCTGCAGCTCGGCGTGTACGGCGACCTCATCGCGCTGTGCCGCACCTACGTCGAGGCGGGCAATCGGCTCGACATCCAGACCGGACGCCTGCTCGCCGATGTCGCCGACCGCACGTGCGACCTGTGGCGCCGCGAGGACTCCGGCATGTGGGAACTGCCCGAGCTGCGGCATTACACCTCGTCGAAGATGGGCTGCTGGAAGGCTCTCGACGACGCGCAGTGGTTGGCCGGCGGCGGGCACATCCCCGACAACGGCGACCGCTGGCGCGCCGAGCGCGATCGCATCCACGCATGGGTCGACGAGCACTGCTGGTCGCAAGAGCTCGAGGCGTACACGATCTCCCCGGGCAGCCAGGACCTCGATGCATCCGTGCTGCTGCACGCTCCCACCGGCTTCGACCGGGGAGAGCGTATGTCGAAGACGCTGGATGCCATCACCGAACGACTCACGACCGAGAACCACCTCGTCTACCGGTACACCGGCATGGACCAGGAGGAACAGACCTTCGTCGCCTGCGCCTTCTGGCGGGCGACCGCTCTCGCGTGCGTCGGCCGTCATGACGAGGCCATCGAGGCGATGGACGCGCTCGTCGCCCAAGGCAACGACGTGGGCATCTACTCCGAGATGATCGCCGAAGCCGACGGGGCGTTCTGGGGCAACCTGCCGCAAGCGCTCAGCCACCTCGCCCTCATCAATGCCGCCCTCGTCATGCGCGAGCTCATCGACGACGCCGAGCTCGGCGACCGCTGAACCTCCGCCGGGGCGCCCCGTCCCGGCATCCATCCCCTCTGAAAGGACTCGCCATGAGCACGCAGTACACCTTCACCGACCCGGCGAAGCTCTACGCCGACATCGACCCGCAGTCGCAGGATCAGAAAGAGCCCGGCCTCGACGCCGAGTTGACGCCCAAGGCCGCGCTCGGCGAAGACACCTACGCGGGCAGCGGACGTCTCGAGGGGCGTAAGGCCCTCATCACCGGAGCCGACTCGGGCATCGGTGCGGCCACCGCGATCGCCTTCGCCCGCGAGGGCGCCTCGGTCGCGATGTCCTACCTGCCCGAGGAGAAGGTGGATGCCGACCGCATCGCCGGGATCCTCCGCGAGGCGGGCGCGACCGTCGTGCAGATCCCGGGCGACCTGCGTGAGCGCGAGTACGCCAAGACCCTGGTCGCGGAAGCGGTCGAGGGGCTCGGCGGGCTCGACATCGTCGTCAACAACGGCGGCAAGCAGATCTTCAACGAGGACATCACCACGCTGTCGGACGAGCAGTTCGACGACACCTTCAAGACCAACGTCTACGCGATGTTCTGGATCTGCAAAGAGGCGGTGCCGCACCTCCGGCCCGGCTCCACCATCATCAACACCACGTCGATCCAGGCCTATTCTCCGGCTCCGATCCTCGTCGACTACGCCTCGACCAAGGCGACCATCAACACCTTCACCAAGGCTCTCGGCCAGCAGCTCGCCCCGAAGGGCATCCGCGTGAACGCGGTGGCTCCCGGTCCGATCTGGACGCCGCTGCAGGTGACCGACGGCCAGCCCGACGAGAAGGTCGACGAGTTCGGCGAGGAGACCCCGCTCGGACGCATGGGTCAGCCGGCCGAGCTCGCGCCGGCGTACGTCTACCTCGCCTCGGCGGAGTCGAGCTACGTCATCGGCGAGACGCTGAACGTCAACGGCGGCATGCCCACGCCGTAAGCGGAACGCGAGGGGGCCGTCGTCCGGATTCGGGCGGCGGCCCCTCGGCATCCGCGGTCTCGAGGCACGGGCGGGCGATCAGCGCAGCGCTTTGCGGTAGAAGATCTCGCCGTCGGCGGTCTCTTCGGAGCGGTGGTACCCCTCGCGCTCGTACAGACGCTGGTTGGCCTCGCTGAGTGCGCCGGTGAACAGCTCGGCCTCGGTGGCTCCCGCTTTGCGGCCGCGGTCCTCGACGGCGGCGAGCAACAGCGTGCCGAGGCCTTCGCCCTGCTGGTCGGGAGCGATGGCGAGACGACCGATGAGCAGCAGCTCGCCGTCGAGACGAGCGCGAACGGCCCCCACGATGCGACGATCCGTGACGGCGACGCATCCGAGGTTCTCGACGAGCTCCGCGCGCAGCTCCTCGAGGGTCTGCGTCAGCGGAGGCATGTCGGGATCGCCGTAGATGAGCGCCTCGCTCGCGAAAGCGGCGCGTTGGATGGTCAACACCTCACCCGCGTCGTCGGTGTCGATGGGGCGGATGGAGGCAGAATCGGCCATCGGGGTCCTTTCGAGGGGGAGGCTTCGGGATAACTATCATGAGCAGGAGCGCCCCGCCTTTCCGGCGGTCGACGCCCCACTTCATGAACGAATTCTTCGACACCAGCGTCCGCACGAGCGACGTCGCCGAAACGCAAGCCTGGCTGCAAGCGCAGTACGGGCAGGTCGATGTGCAAGCGGATCGCGGCACCTTCGCGGAGCACGCCGTCGGCGACACCGCGTTCTCGATGCGCCGACTGATCTGGCAGTGCCGCGCCGAGGTGGTCTTCGAGGCGGACCGGTTCTACTTCGCGACATCGACGCCGGGATACGCATGGACCATCGGGTCTGAGACGGGGGAGTACAGCGTGGAGCCGGGCCTGGTGCAGCCGGGCCACGAACTGATCGGTCGCCCGGACGACACCGACCTGCGCCTGATCGCCTTCGATACCTGCTGGCTGACCGAGACGGCGCGGGCGATCTACGGCGACGACGAACTCGCCGTGCGCTTCGCCGGCACGGCCCCCGTGTCGCGCCGCCTGCGTGACCACTGGCTCGCGACGGTGCGCTGGTCGCTCACGCAGGTGCCTCTGCTGAACGAGCCGCTGGTGCGCGCCCACGTGCGCCGCACTCTGGCGACCGCGACCCTCGAAGCCTTCCCTCTCGTCGGCGACCCCCGCGAGCGCCGGGCGTCGGCGATCGAGCAGGCGTCGATCTACACCTCGGCGACGTCGTGGATCGACGACCACGCCTCGCTGCCGGTCACCATCGACGACGTCGCCCGCGCCGTGGGGACCTCGGTCGCGGGCCTGCGTCGAGCGTTCGTCGCGAACGCCCAGCTCAGCGCGACGCCCGAGGACTACCTCTCCGCCGCCCGGCTGAGCGCGGCGCACACCGATCTGGTCGACGCCGATCCCACCCGTGTCGGCGTCGGCGAGATCGCCGCCCGATGGGGATTCACCGATGCCGCGGCCTTCGTCGACGCCTATCACCGCGCGTACCGCGCCGACCCGCGTCGCACGCTCGAACGCTGACGTCTCAGCGATCGCGGTCGGTGTACTCGCCGGGGTCGTCGACGTTCTCGCGCGCCTCGCGGCCGCTGGGCCGCTCGACGTCGGTGTAGGCGCCGGCCTCGTCGGAGCGGGGCCGCGACTCGCTCCCGTCGGCGTTCTCGCGGTCGACGTATTCACCGGCGAGGTCGGAGCTCCCGCGGTCGGCGGTGCCGTCGGGCAACTGCACGTCGGTGTACTCGCCCTCCGTGGGCCCGGTGCCGTGTCCTGAGTCGTGTCCGTTGACGTCGCGCTCGGCCATTGCCGCCTCCTGGGTTGGTTGGTGTCCCCGACGTTAGACCCCGGATGCCGAGCCCATAGCGGTCTTGACACACCTCGTGTCGCGGGCTGCTCGCCCTGTCAAGGCGGGGGAGCGGGGGCCGATGTCGGAGCACAGTGGGGCCATGCCAGCTCTCGCCATCATCCTCGTCATCGTGGGCCTCGTGCTCCTGTTCCTCGGCATCTTCGTCGAGGCCGTGAAGTTCCTGCTGTGGATCGGTGTGATCATCCTCATCATCGGGATCGTCGCCGCGCTCATGCGTTTCATCCGCCGTCAGGTCTGACCTCCGGTCCCACCTCGCGGGATCGTTCGACGCCGCCCCCGTCCGACACCTCCGTCGGTGCGGGGGCGGCGTGCGTTCCGGTAGTCAGCGTGAGAAGAGATCGCGCGCCCGAGCGGGCCGCACCGCCACGACGGCGTCGAGAGCCGGGCCGATCCGCGGGTACCGGAACGAGAACCCCGCCTCCGTCAGCACCCGGGGCACCGCCCACCTGCTCTTGAGCACGAGCTCGGGCTCGTTGCGCAGCACCGCCATCGCCGGGTCGAGCATCCACCGGAAAGCCGGCAGCCCGAAGGGAGCGCGGGCGACGCGGCGCAGCTCGCGCATGAGCGTGCGGTTGTCGGTGACGCCGGGAGCCGAGAGGTTGACCGCCCCGGCGATCTCGTCGTGGTCGCGGATGAAGCGGACGGATGCCACCACATCGTCGATGTGGATCCAGCTGAAGCGCTGTCGCCCCGACGTCCTGCTCCAGCTCGAGCGCACGGGGCCCGTGGGACGGGGGCCGATTCCGCGGTAGCGACGGTGCGGGAACCACCAGCTGTCGATCTGGGGTCCGCCGAGACCGAGTCGCGCGAGGGCCAGGAGGATGCGGGTCGCCGGCCCGTCGCCGAACACGATCGCCATGCGCAGGGCGACGCGGCGCGTGGAAGGGAGGTCCCCCTCGAACAGGGCGCGTTCCCAGTTGGTCGCCACGTCGACCGAGAAGCCCTCGCCCGTGACGCCGTCCATCTCGTCGTTGCCCCGCTCGGTCTCGTGCCGATAGAGGGTCGCTGTCGACGCGTTCATCCAGACCCGGGGAGGGTGCTCCGCGGTCGCGACGGCGTCGCGGAGCGCGCGGGTGGTGTCGACTCTGGAGCGCAGGATCTCGTCGCGATTCGCGTCGGTGTACCGGCACGACACGATCTTGCCCGCGAGGTTGATCAGCACGTCGGCTCCATCGACCCGCTGCGCGATCGCGTCCGCGTCCGTCCACACGGCGTCTCCGGTCCGTCCCACCGTCGCCACCTCGTAGCCGTCCGCGCGAAAGGCCTCGACGAGCGCGTGGCCGATGAAACCGCTTGCGCCGGCGATCACGACACGGGGTGGGGTCACGGCATCCTCCTGGCCTGGGTGGGTCTCAGCCTAGGGGCGGGCTTCGTCACGGCGGGTCTCGAGATGGGCAACGCGACCGCGAGGTATCTCGCCGCCGTCGTCGGCTCGTCCTCGTTCCGACCACCGGGGCGTATCTCCTCTCCGGCCGACGACACCCGTCCGGCTCGGGCGCCCGCGCCTGACACAATGAGTTCCATGCGACGACAGGCCCGGGCGACGCGCGTAGCGCGCGGCACCGCCGCGGCATCCGTCGCCACCTTCGTCGCGCTGCTCTCGCACGTCAGCGGCGGAGGAGAGATTCCCGGCCTGTTCGGTGTCGCCGTGCCGCTGGCTTTGTCGTTCGTCGTGTGCACGGTGTTGGCCGGGCGCCGCCTGTCGACCTGGCGCCTCGCGGTGGCCGTTGCGGTGAGCCAAGTGCTGTTCCACACGCTGTTCGTGCTCGGCAGCTACGATCTGGCCGCCGCGGCGCACGTCCACGGCTCCGTTCTACCGGTGCTCACGGGCACCGCGCTCCCGGCGGTGAGCCCGGATGCCGCGATGTGGCTCGGTCACGCTGCCGCCGCTGTCGCCACCACCGTGGCCCTGCACCGGGGCGAGCGGACGCTCGCAGCCCTGCGCGTCCTCGCGGAGCGCAGCGTCGTCTGGCTCCGCGCGCGGGTGCGCGTCGTGCTGACCCTTCCTGCGGCGCCGTCCGTGCGGCGAACCGTGCCCGCCGTCGTCGTCGCGGTGCGTCCGCACTCGGCCCTCGTGGTCTCGTCCGCGCACCGGCGCGGGCCTCCTCTCGCGGCATCCTGAGTCTCGCTCCGCCCGCCTCTCGCGGCGGTGGAGCGATCGACCGCTGTGCCGTGCCCCTCGCCGGATCAGCGCGATCGTCGACGTGTCTTCGGGCGCGTCCCCACCCTTCCGGCCCACGCCGTCGCCCCTGAGGAGGGGCCGCCGTGGGCGACGGCGTCCGCCCCTGCGCGGCGTCCTGTCGCGAGCGCATCCTGCGCTCGGAAAGAGACCTCGATGTTTCCTGCTCGTCCCCTCACGCCGATCCCGGCCCCGCCGTCGATCGGAGCCCGCGCGTGACCGCCGTGGGTGCTGACCCGAAAGCCACGCCGTCCGCTCCCTCTGCCGCAGCGGGAGCGTCCTCTCGCGGGTGGTTCACCGCGCTGCTGCGGCGCCTGCACTTCTTCGCGGGGCTGCTGGTGGGGCCGTTCATCCTCGTCGCGGCGGTGAGCGGCGCGCTGTACGCGATCACCCCAACTCTCGAGAGCACCCTGTACGCGCACGAGCTCACCGCGGCCACGACGGCGCCGGCGGTACCGCTCGCCGAACAGGTGTCGGCCGCGGAGCAGTACGTCGGCGGCGGGGCGACTCCCGTCGCCGTGCGTCCGGCACCCCAGGCCGGGGCGACCACGCGCGTGATGTTCGCCGACGACACCTTGCCCGAGAGCACGACGAGGGCGATCTTCGTCGATCCCGCCACCACCGAGATCCGCGGCGACCTGCCGGCCTACGGCACGAGCGGTGCGCTGCCGTTGCGGCACTGGATCAGCGACCTGCACCGCTCGCTGCACCTCGGAGACGTCGGCCGCTGGTACAGCGAGCTCGCGGCATCCTGGCTCGGGATCGTGGCGCTGGCGGGACTGGGACTCTGGATCGGACGCTTCGTGCGCAGCCGCCGGGGGCGCCGCGATCTGCTGCGACCGAACCGACGGCACACGGGTTACCGGCGTCTGTCGGGCTGGCATTCGGCCGTGGGCATCTGGGTCGTGGTCGGGGCGCTGTTCCTGTCGGCCACGGGCATCACGTGGTCGACGTTCGCGGGAGCGAACGTGGCCGAGCTTCGCACCCTCGTGGGTGGGGGAACTCCCGCCCTCACCACCACCCTCGACGGGGCGGCCGCGGCCGGAGGTGAGCACGCGCACCACGGCGGCGGGCATTCGTCGGGTGCGCGGTCCGCGGATCCTGCGACCTTCGACGCGGTGTGGGCCGTGGCCCGAGACGCGAACGTGAACTCCGGCGACCTCGAGATCCGCCCTCCCGCGTCCGCGGGCAAGGCCTGGGTCGTGCAGGAGATCCACCGGAGTTTCCCGACCGAGGTGGATGCCGTGGCCATCGACGCATCGACCCTGCGGGTCACCGACCGGGTCGACTTCGCCGATTACCCGCTGCTGGCCAAGCTCTCGCGCTGGGGCGTCGACCTGCACATGGGAACCATGTTCGGCCTGGCGAACCAGCTCGTGCTGTTCGCTCTCGCGATCGGCATCGCCGCTCTCGTGGTGCTGGGGTACGCGATGTGGTGGAAGCGTCGTCCGACGGGAGGAGCCACGGGCGCCCCCGCCCGCGGCGTGCTGCGCCTGGCACCGTGGTGGGGGACCGGGGCGGTGCTGGTCGCGTCGGTGGCGATCGGGTTGGTGCTGCCGCTGGTCGGGTACACGCTCGCGGTGTTCGTGCTGGTCGACGTGGTGATGGGGTGGCGTGCGCGGCGCACCCCGAGATCCCTCTCGAGAGGGAGGTGACGACGAGGCGGCGTGCGTAGCGTGGGGTCCTCCCCCCCCGGAAGGAACCCCGTGACTCTCGCCCGCCGCCTCGCCGCCGTCCTCTCCGCCGCCGCCGTCGCGGCCCTCACCGCTTGCGCCAGCGCGGCACCGGATACGCCCGCGAGCCCGGCGGCATCCGTCGACGTTCCGAACACCCCCGTCGGGGAGCGCGTGACCTGGATCATCGACAAGCTCGAGGCCGAGGCCGACACCACCCCCGGCGAGTGGGCCCGCGTCCTGCACGAGAGCTTCCTCGCGCAGGTTCCGGCGGAGCAGGTCGCCGAGCTCGTCAACCGTCAGTTGCGACCGGCCGCCCCGTTCACCGTCACGGCCTACCAGGGCACCGAGACCCAGGCGGTGGCGACCCTCGCGGGCGCCCTCGGCGACCCCTTCGATCTCTCGCTCACGATCGACGGCGCGAGTCGCATCACCGGGATGGTCTTCGGCCCCGTGGCGAAGCCGTGGACCCCCTCGACCTCTCTCGACGAGGTCGAGCAGCGCCTCGCCGATCTCCCGGGCGAGGTCAGCGCCCTCGTGCTTCGCGGTGACGAGGAGGCGATCGCCGTCGATGCGAACCGGTTGGCCCCTCTCGCCTCGGCCTTCAAGCTGTACGTGCTTCTGGCGGTGGCGGATGCCGTGGCCTCCGGCGACCTGTCGTGGGACGAGAAGCTCGTCCTCCGTGACACCGACCGGAGCCTCCCCTCCGGCGAGCTGCAGACCGCGCCCACCGGGACCGACGTGTCGGTGCGGGACGCAGCCTCCGCCATGATCCGCATCAGCGACAACACCGCGACCGATCTGCTGATCACGCGGCTCGGGCGCGAGCGCGTGGAGGCGGCGGTGGTGCGGTCGGGTCACAGCGACCCGGCCGTGCTCTCGCCCTTCCTCTCGACCAAGGAGCTGTTCACCCTCGGCTGGGGCGACGCCTCGCTGCGGACCGAGTGGGCCGCCGCCGACGATGCGGGAAAACGCGCCGTACTCGACCGCATCGACGCGTCGCCCCTCGCCGTGGAGGTCGCCGACGTCACCACCCCCGTGTGGCAGGACGGATTCGACTGGTTCGCCAGTGCGAACGACATCGCCGCCGTCCACCGCGCGCTGCAGCAGACGCAGGATGCCGAGGTGCTCGGCATCCTGAGCGAGAACCCCGGGCAGGGGCTCGATCTCGGAACGTGGCCGTACGCCGCCTTCAAGGGCGGGTCGAGCCTCGGTGTGCTGACGGGCAGCTGGTTCGCGCGCGACGGCGATCTCGAGGCGACCGTGGTGTGGCTCCTGTCGGACGACGACGCTCAGGCGGTCACGGGGGCGATGAGCGACTTCTTCCACCTGGCTCAGGACGCCCTGCGCCTCGCCCACTGAGACGATCGATCCGCGCGTCAGGCGTCGTCGGGGTGGGGCAGGCTCTGCGCGATCTTGCTCGACGCGGCCGAGTCGCGTCCGACGCCCGGCTGGAATCTCGCGATGGGGTCGTCGCCGTCGACATGCGGCTCGCCGCCGTCCTCCGATC
This sequence comes from Microbacterium sp. SORGH_AS_0454, assembly GCF_031453395.1. NCBI lineage: Bacteria > Bacillati > Actinomycetota > Actinomycetes > Micrococcales > Microbacteriaceae > Microbacterium > Microbacterium sp. SORGH_AS_0454. The sequence continues at coordinate 1,850,931 of NZ_JAVIYS010000001.1, forward strand.
GCGGCGGGGAGGCGGGAGTGCGGATCGCCGCGTCTTGCGTGTCGTCGTGCGGCTGAGGCTCGGGGCGGCCGGTGTCCTCGGTGTGGCGCGAGGTGGATCCACCCTCGCGACGGGCCTCGTCGGTTCCGCGCTCGGTCATGCCGTCGGCGGCACGCGTGCCGACGCCGGGAAGGTCGTTCTGGCTCGAGATGCCCTGGAGGCGCGCCTCGTCGTCGGGGTCGATACGGGCCGTGCCCACGGCGCCGGAGTCCGCACCGGCGGCACCCGCGGGGACATCGGCGGCGAGGCCGTCGGATTCGGGGACGAGGTTCTCTTCGTCGGCTCCGGGGAGTCGGTCGGCGGGGATGTCCATGGTGTTCCTTCCGTGGGTGTTCCGCCACGCTAGGCGCGCCGCGGTCGCGGTCGGACGGGGTTGACGCGGCCCGCGATGCCAGGGGGCTGGCTAGGCTCGGATCACGCGTCGAAAGGAAACCGCAATGCAGCAGCGCCCTCTCTCCCGAACCGGCCGTCAGGTCTCGGCCATCGGTCTCGGTACCTGGCAACTCGGCGCCGACTGGGGCGATGTCAGCGAAGACGACGCGCGCGCCGTCCTCGCGGCCTCGGCAGAGGCCGGAGTCACCCTCTTCGACACCGCCGACGTCTACGGAGACGGTCGATCCGAGCAGATCATCGGCGCGTTCTTGAAGGACCGGGGGTCCGACGACATCACCGTGGCGACCAAGATGGGCCGCCGCGAAGACCAGGTTCCCGAGAACTACGTCATGGAGAACTTCCGCGGCTGGCTCGACCGCTCGCGGCGTCTGCTCGACACCGAGACGCTCGACCTCGTCCAGCTGCACTGCCCGCCGTCGGCCGTCATCGACGACGACGCCACGTGGGATGCTCTCGACCAGCTCGTGTCGGAGGGCGTGATCGCCGCCTACGGCGCCTCGGTCGAGACGATGGATCAGGCCCTGTCGGCGCTGAAGCGGTCGAACCTCACCAACCTGCAGATCATCTTCAATCCGTTCCGCCTCAAGCCGCTCGACGAGGTGCTGCCGCTCGCGGCCGAGAAGAACGTCGCGGTGTTCGCGCGTGTGCCGCTGGCCAGCGGCCTGCTGTCGGGCAGATACACGCGCAACACCACGTTCGATGAGAACGACCACCGTTCGTACAATCGCAACGGCGAGGCCTTCGACAAGGGCGAGACGTTCTCGGGCGTTCCCTTCGACGAGGGCGTCGCCGCGGCCGACGAACTGAAGGCATCGCTCCCCGAGGGCGTGACGCTGCCGGCCGCGACCCTCGCGTGGATCGCCTCGCGCGAGGGCGTCACCTCGGTGATCCCGGGAGCACGCTCGGTCGAACAGGCGACGGCCAACGCCCAGGCAGCCGAGCTGCTCGAGGGCGGTTTCGACCTCGGTGCCTTCGACACCCTGGTTCGCGACGTCTACGACCGTCGTCTGAGGGCGGAGATCCACCCGCAGTGGTGACGCGCACATGACAGAAGCCGGGCCCGTCCCTCGCGGACGGACCCGGCTTCTGTCGTCGAAGGACGTCAGCTGACGTCGCCGCGCCACGCTCCGGACTCGGCGCCGCGCGACTCGATGTACTTCTTGAATGTTCTCGAGGTCCTTCTTGACCGAGTGGTCGTCGGCGCCGAAGGCGGCCCCGAGCTTCTCGAGGACACCGGCGGGCGCCCAGTCGATCTGGACCGTGACGCGCGTCTCGTCGTCGGAAAGACGGTGGAAGGTCACGACACCGGCGTGGTTCTCGTCGCCCCCCACGCTGTTCCACGCGACGCGCTCGTCGGGGTGCTGCTCGGTGATCTCGGCGTCGAATTCGCGCTCGGCACCGGCGATCTTGACCTTCCAGTGCGTGAGGGTGTCGCTCTTCTGCGTGATGGACTCCACGAAGCTCATGAAGTGCGGGAACTCCTCGAACTGCGTCCACTGGTTGTACGCGACGCGGACGGGAACGTTGACGTCGATGGTTTCGATGACCTGTGCCATGGTGTCCTCTTTTCGTGTGGTTTCCGGGGCTTCCCCCAGCTTCGACCGATGCCGCCGACCCGCCCCCGGGGTTGAGGGATGAGCCTTCGTGCCCTATACGCGTGGGCGAGAAGTCGTCGCGTCATCCGCCCGCTCTTCCGGCTCGCGGATCCCGACGGGGAGGGCTCGCGCCCGCATCATCCCCGTCCGCGCAAGATCAGGTGCCAGTACACCCACGGCAGGATCCGGCGGTCGGCGATCCACGACATGCGGCGCTCGCGATACAGCGAGCGCCAGAACGGCACCGTCGGCTGCAGCCGGCCCATCCGGTCGAACTCGGCGAACACGACCGTGCCGCGCGAGACGGTGAACGGAACGACGCTGTAGCCGTTGTATCTCGCGGACGGCTTCCGCCCGGCCAGCGCGGCCTTCATGTTCTTCACCAGCGCTTTCGCTTGCGGACGAATCGCCCCTCCCGACCGTCGCGTCGCGACGGTGGCGGCATCTCCCACGGCCCAGATCTCCGGGTGGCGGGTGTGCTGGAAGGTCTCGGGATCGACGTCGACGAAGCCGTACGGATCATCGGATGCCGAGAGCCCGCTGCCGGCGATCCACTCCGGCGCCCGCTGCGGGGGGACGGCGTGCAGCACGTCGTAGGCCAACGTCTCCTCGGCGTCGCCGCGACCGATTACGAGCGTGCGGGAGTCGGCATCCACCCGTCGAACGTCCCGGCTGTAGTGCACCTCGATGCCGTACTCGTCGAGCTTGCGGCGCAGTTCGGCGTCGATGGCGGGAATGCCGAAGGGCACGGGGTCCGGGCACACGAACACGACGCGGAGGTCCTCGCGCACCCCGATCGCCCGCCACCAGTCGCACGCGAGGTACATCGGCTTCTGGGCCGCGGCTCCGCACGAGGCGGGCTCCGGCGGCTGGGTGAAGACCACCGTGCCCGAGCGGAGGTCGCGCAGCACCGGTGACGCCTTCGCGGCGAGTTCGAAGTCGTAGTTCGAGATGCCGGTGGGGGCGGCCATCGCCTCGGGGAGACCGGGGATCTGCTCCCACGCCATGCGCATTCCGGCACAGACCACGAGCTGGTCGTAATCGATGCGCCCGCCCGAGACGAGATGCACGCGTCGGGCATCGGCATCCACCGTGAAGGCTTCGTCGCGCAGCCACCGCACCCCCGGAGGGATGACCTCGGCCTGTGTCCGAGCGGCCTCGGACGCCCGAGCGACGCCACCCGCGATGTGCGACTGGAGGGGGGCGAAGACGTGGGTCGTGCGCGGTTCGATCACGGTGATGTCGCCGAGGCGTGCGCGGTGCAGGCGCCCGGCGACGGACAGGCCGGCGTTTCCGCCGCCGATCACGACGATGCGCGGGGATTCGGTCATGGGGGATCCTCTCGTCTCCCTCACGGTGCGGCCTCGCGCGTCCCCCGGCCAGCGCCTTGACACCGCCGCGTGCGCGGTCGACTCGTCGGGCGTGCGGTTCGACCCCGGTGGTCGCGGCGCCGACGAGGGATTCCGTCCCCGGTGGCCGTACGAAGGCGGGGGCGTGCGTGTCAAGGGGCGGGGCTCGAGGCGAGGAGCCCCGTTGGATGAGGGGACCGCCGATGTCGGCGGTGACGTGCGCCCCACGAAAGGACCCCCATGAGCGACGCTTCGATCGACCCGACCCCCGACGCCACGACCCCGGCCGCCGACGCGGGCATCGCGGGCGTGCAGCCCCTCCGCGACGGCGACACCTCCATCGAGCCCGACCCCGCGCTCGACCCCGCCCAGGCGGAGTGGGACGCGACGACCGCGCTCGACGAGGGTGCGGACCCCGCCGACATCAACCCCGCCACCGCGACGGGCGCCGACCCGGCCGAGATCCCGGCCGACGACAGCGATATCCCGCTCGAGGACATTCACCCCGACTCGACCGGCACCGACTCGCAGGGGGAGGATCCCGGCGTCGTCGAGCTCGGCGAAGAGGGCCAGGGCGACCTCGCCCCCGAAGACCTCTGACACGCCTTCGATGCCCCGGGCCCGTTCGCGGCGTCCGGGGCATCGTGCTGCGGGGGCGTCGGGTCGTGAGCGCGGTAGCGTCGGAGGGTGACGGATGCCGCGGCAGGGCCGCCCCTCGTGCGCGCGTTCTGGGGCGCCACCCACCCGGGCCCGACCCTCGTGGTCACCCTCCTCTCGCTCGCCCTCGGCGTCGCGGCGGGCGTGGAGCCGTGGCGCCTGGTCGTGCTCGTCGTCGCCGTCTTCGCCGGTCAGGTCTCGGTCGGGCTCTCGAACGACGCGATCGACGGCGCGCGCGACGCGGCGGTCGGTCGTACCGACAAGCCCATCGCCGGGGGAGCGATCACCCCGGAGCGCGCGCTCGCGGTGGCCGTGGCATCCGCGGTCCTCGCCGTCGCGCTGTCGCTCCCGCTCGGACCGGCTCTGGTCGCCGCCCACGCCCTGGCGCTCGCCTCCGCCTGGGCGTACAACGCGGGGCTCAAATCGACGCCGTTCTCGATCGTGCCGTTCGTACTGAGCTTCGGGCTGTTCCCCTCGTTCGCGACGCTGTCGCTCTCGCCGCCCGCGCTCGCCGCGTGGTGGGCGTCTCTCGCCGGGGCTGCCCTGGGAGCGGCCGTCCACCTCACGAACGTCGTGCGGGACCTCGACGACGACAGGCGCACGGGAGTCCGGGGCCTGCCGCACCGTCTGGGTGCCCGGGCGTCCGTGGCGATCGCGGCGCTGGGGATCGTGGCCGGAGCGGTCGCCGTCTTCGTCGGAACGGATGCCACGGTCACCGGCGTGGTCTTCTTCGCCGCGGTCACGGCGGTGGCCGTCGGCGTCGTCGTGCTCGTGTACGTGAGATCGCCCGGGCGGGCGGTGTTCCAGCTGACGATGTTGGCGGCGCTGTTGCTGGCGGCTCAGCTCGTCGTCTCGTGACGATCTCGTCCGTGCGGGCGTGCTCTTCCGACACGGGGCCGCACCGACCCCACGGCGGCGGCCGCACGACGTGCTGAGCTAGGCGGTCGCGGCGCGATCGAATCGCATCGCGTAGGCGCGCGCGAAGGCGGCGCCGCCCGGTCCCCGCAGGACCGTGCGCAGCGTCGCGGTCTTCGCCGCGTGGGCTGCGGGCCCCCGTGCCCGCCCGAGGAAGGTGTTCAGCGTCGCGAGTCGGGCGGCGTGCCGGGCCGAGGCGAGACGGTCGCGTTCCCACCGAGCCAGGTCGTCCGCTGATCCCGTCCGCAGCCATCGCGACAGCAGGGGCGAGAGGGTCAGCGCGTCGAGCAGCCCGAGGTTCATCCCCTGGCCCCCGATGGGGCTGACCTCGTGGGCTGCGTCACCGACGACGAACACCCGTCCGCGCCGCAGAGCGGGGGCCACGGCGCGGCGGACGCGGAACATCGTCGCTTGCGGGATGTCGACATCGAGACCGGCGCGCTCGGCGACGGCGCGGCGCAGGAAGGCCGCGGCATCCGGGATCTCCTCCGTTCCGGCCCAGGCCACGAGGCGGCGCCGACCGCTCGGGAGGGGGAAGGACTCGAGCACGCCGGCGCGTTCGAGGTGCACGCGGGCGACGGGCCCGCCCGGGGCGACGACGTCCGCCATCGCGTAGCGGTCGGGGTACTCGTGCGTGCGGACGGCGCCGGGGCGGTAGACGAGCTCACGGCCCGCCCAGCCGGAGGCGACCACGACCACCCGGGCCCGGACCTCTTCGTCGCCGCGCTGCCCGGTCGTCTGCACACGCACCGACGAGCCGTCGTCGGAGACCGCCGTCACGGTGATCCCGCGTCGGACGGGAGGGGCGAGCCGGGTGAGGATCTCGGTGGTGTCGACCTGCGGGAGGGCGGCGACGTACGGGTGACGGGCGCGGATCCGGTCGAAACGGATCTCGGCCAGCACCGTGCCGTCGGCGCGCGCCTCACCGCGCGCGATGCGGACGGCGCGCGAGAGAAGCTCGTCGGTCGCGCCCGAAGCCTCGAGGTGGGCCAGAACGGGGGAATGGATGCCGATGGCGCGGGTGCCGCCGCCGATCGCCGTCCGCCGCTCGACGACATCGACGTCGACGCCGCGGACGCGGAGGTCCGCGGCGAGGGCGAGACCGACGGGGCCCGCTCCGACGACGAGGACCTCACGCACGGGAGGCCTCCCCGCGGGCGACGGCGAGGACGCGGAAGGGCGCGGGTGTCTCCACGCGCCACGGTGCTCCGAGCGCTGCGGCGAGCTCGGGAGCCCGGTAGCTGCGACGGATCGAGCGGAGGCCGTCGACGCGAAGGAACGTGCCCGCCGACAGCGGTGCGATACCGACCGCGTACAGTCCGTAGGCCAGTCGTCCGCGTGCGATGTCGGCGTGCAGGACGCTGCCCCTCGACAGGGCGAGGGAGTCGTCGGTGAAGCCTCGGAGTGCCGCAGCGTCCAGGTGGTGCAGAACGTGGTTCGACACGACGATGTCGAAGCTCTCCCCGGCCGCGAGCAGGGCCCGCGAGTCCTGTGCGACGAACCGCACCCCCGGCCGCGCGCGATCGCGGGCGGCGGCGATCGCGCGCGGGTCGGGGTCGGCGCCGACGCACTCGAGCTCGAAGCCGTCACGCGCGGCCAGACCCGCCAACCTCACCAGGACGTCCCCTCCGCCGCACCCCAGGTCGAGCAAGCGCGCGGGGCGGCCGAGGGCGCGCAGCTCGGGCCGCACGCGGGATCGGTAGACGTGCCCCCAGGCCGAGACCAGGCGGTTCACGAGATCGAAGCGACGGTAGGTCGCAGCCAGCGCCTGAGGATCGCAGTCGGGGTCGTCCATGAGCTCGGTCAGCGCGGTGTCGCGCCGCGCCAAGCCGGTCACGCGGCCGGACGGCGCAGCGTCAGACGCGCCGCCTCCACCGTGAGGCCGGGGCCGAAGGCGAGGGCGGCCACGCGGTCTCCGTCGCCGCGAGAGGCGTCGGCGAGCAGGTCGCGGAGGATGAACAGCAGCGTGGCGCTCGACATGTTTCCGTGCTGGCGCAGCACCTCTCGCGAGGGGGCGAGGGCCGCAGCATCGAGGGAGAGCGCACTCTCGACGCGGTCGAGGATGCTCCGCCCTCCGGGGTGCACCGCCCACGCGTCGATCTCGTCGAGGTCGCCGATCACGTCCGCGGCGATCGCGGAGATCTCGCGACCGATGATGCGGGGCACCTCGGGGGTGAGGGTCATCTCGAAACCGGAGTCGCCCACCGTCCAGGCCATGTCTTTCTCGCCCTGGTCTACGAGGTGCGTGGCGAAGCCCTCGAGGTCGAGGCCCTCGTGGTCGGAATCTGCGGATGCCACGACCGCCGCCCCCGCTCCGTCGGCGAACACCGAGGCCGCGACGATCTGGTCGGGGTGGGACGAGGTCTGCCAATGCAGGGAGCAGAGCTCGGTGCACGCGACGAGCACGACCGCGGCGGGGTCGTCGCCGACGATGCGTGCGGCCAGCCGCAGGGCAGGGATGGCCGCCGCGCACCCGATGAAGCCGAGGTGGTAGCGCTCGACCGCGGGGGAGAGCCCGAGATCGCGCACCAGGTGGTAGTCAGGGCCGGGTGCGAACATGCCGGTGCACGAGACGGTCACGACGTGGGAGATGGCATCCGCGGTCCGTCCGGAACCTGCGATGGCGGCGCGAGAGGCCTCGGCGAACAGCGGTGGAGCGGTACGGCGGTACTCGTCGTTGCGCGCGCCGGTCGGGGGCATGAGGAGCGTGTCGCCGTCGCGGACCTCGAGTGCGTCGCCCTGTCCGCCCGCGAGTTGGGGGAGGACCACGTGCCGGGTGTCGATGGCCGCGGCATCGAAGGCGGCCCCCACGAGCCGCTGGGCCTTGCGGTCGAAACCGGGCTGTGCGGCGAACAGGTCACGCAGGGTCGACTGGTCGACACGAGTGTCGGGCAGGGCCGTGCCGATCGAGAGGATACGGGCGGTCATGCCTCACTGTAGACACGGCGCCGCCGCCCTTCGTCGGGGATGGCGCCGTGTCGGCACGCCGTCTATGGTGCGCCGGGCTCAGGCCGCCAGCATGCGCGACACGAGCAGGTCCTCGACCGTCGCTCGGTAGTCGGCGATCATGCGGCCCCGGTCCATGCGGGCCCGGGCCGCGAGGGCGGCTGCGCGCAGCGCCGGGCCGAGGGCGAGGGCGTCTCCCCAGGCCTGGACGATCGCGTCGACGTCGCGCGTCGTCACCAGGCCGAACCCCTCGACGAGGCGCGCGGCGTCTCCGACGTCGGTGGTCACTGGAACGGCTCCGGATGCCGCTCCCTCGACGAGGCAGAGGGGGGAGGCCTCGCCGAAGGCGCTCGTCAAAGCGACGACGTCGGCGATGCGGTACAGCTCAGGCATGTCCTCGCGAAGGCCCAGGGCGTGCAGGGGCACGCCGTCGACGACGCCGCTGTCGGCGAGGAGCGAGACGAAGGCCGGGTTGGTGCGGGTCATGCCCGATCCGCACACGACGTACTGCGTCCCGGGCGCCGTGCGCGCGTGCGCCGCAACGGCCCGGAGGAACAGTCCGGGGTCCTTCATCGCATCGAAGCGCGCGGCCAGCAGCACCACGGGGGCGGAGTCCGGGATGCCGAGCCCCGCGCGGATCCGTCGCCGCTCGGCGCGCGTGCCGGGGCGGAAGCGGCGGGTGTCGATGCCGTTGTCGATGACCCAGGCCTCACCGGCCGAGACGCCGGCGCGCGCGTAGGCGCGGGAGGTCGACTCCGCGCAGGAGATCGTCGCCGTGACTGCCCCGCAGGAAGCCGACTCGACGAGCCAGCCGAGGGCGGGGCCGGAGTGGGTGGGGTCGGAGCGGTGCAGGCAGGCGGCGATCGCGCGGTCGGGCAGCATGCCCGCGCGCTCGAGGGCGACGACCAGGCTGAGCGGCTGCTCTTTCAGCGAGAGGATGACGTCGGCCTCCGCGAACAGGCGCGCGGCGTGCGTGAGCTCGTCCCTCGTGTACTCGTCGGGGCCCGGGGGGCGGTCACCGGCGACGCGATCGAACGTGTCGATGCGGACCCCGCGCTCCTGCAGACGACGAAACCGGGTGTCGTCGTGCGCGAACTGCAGGGACGCGTCCCGCCGTGCGGCGGACGTCAGCGACAGTACACGGTGCTCCTGCGTTCCGTCGGCCACGAGACCCTCGACGACATCGGAATGGAGGATTCGCGCGCCTCCGGCGAAGAAGCCTTCGTAGAGCGAGAGCACGCGCACGGGTCGAGTCATCGAGGTCGCTTTCCAAGCCGGGATCCACTACCGCGGGTGCGGTCGTCCCATGCTGGAGCCTCGACCAGGTGCGGCGGGTTACACCGTGGAGACCATCGTGTGAACGCCCGGACACGAGCCGACGCGCCGACCTCCGGGGGAAGAAGCCGACGCGCCGGGTGAAGGGGCGGTGGAATCAGGCGCGGAGTGCGTCCGCCATCGCCTCACCGGCCGAGCCCGTGCGCGACCAGGGCCACCGCCTCGCCGTGCGCGGCGCGGGTGATTCCTCGATCGAGCGCGGCCCGATGCCGTTGCCCATCGCGGCCGTCATGGCGATGCTCCACACCGAGCCCGTCTGTCGTCCGCTCTGCTGTCCGTGGATCATGGTGTTCTCCTTACTCCCGTCTCCCGACGGCGCTGTGTCCGTCATAGACCCGGGGGGAGGGGCGTGAGACCGGCTTGACAGGAGTCTCGACGTACCCATCACCCGGTCCGCCGCGTGTCGAGCGGCCGGTGGAGCATCCTGCGCCGCTCCGTGCAAGCGGACTGGACACTGGGCCGGAGTGGGTACGATCATGGGTCGTGCACTCGTCCCCCGAAACTTCGTCTCGCCCCGCGCCGGGGTCGGAGGTCGGCCGCGCCCTCCTCGCCTACGGCGAAGCCCGCCGGGTCGCCGCCGCGGAAGCGCGTCGTGAGCTGTCCTTGAACGAGCTCGACGCTCGCGCCCTGCTGTTCGTCGCCGAGAATCCCGGGGCTCGGCCCTCGCACGTTCGTGACCACCTCGGCATCACCTCGGCCGGCGTCACCACGCTCATCGACCGCCTCGTGCAGCGCGGTGCCGTGCGGCGCGACCTCGACGAACAAGATCGTCGGGTGAACCACATCACGGTGATCATCGACCTCGACAGTGCGCCGTGGTCACAGCTTCGCGCCTTCGACACCGCCGTCGAAGCGGCGATCGCCGACGTGGATCCCGTCGATGCGAAACGGCTCGCCGAAGTCCTCGACCGCATCACCGCGCGAGCCGTGAGCTGAGCTTCTTCGACTCGACCCGTCGCGCCCGGCGGCCTCAGACGTTCGCGAGAAAAGCCTCGGATCGTGCCTGGAGGAAAGAACACAACGCCGACAACGTCGCCAATTCACCCGACAGCGCCATGACGCGACCGGCCGGCAGGGGAGCGGCGTCTTCGCGGGGCTCGAACGTCACGGCCCATTCGGTGGAGTGCAGCTCGGGGCCGGGGGCGATGAAGAACGTCGTCGAAACGCTCTTCAGTCGGGCGGCGATGAGTCCCGCATCGGCGCCGTCGTCGAGGTCCTGGGGAATGACGCGCAGCATGTCTGCGTCGTCGTAGCCGAGCGCTCGGAAATCGTCGACCCAGGTTTGCAGCGTGGTGGTCGTGCGAAATGGCATGAGAGCTCCCTTCCCTGGCGGACGCCGGGTAGCCCCCGTCCCATTATGGGCCGCACCAGGCGCCCCGGGCGGGGTCACGAGCTCCGCCTCGAGGCGCCTGCCGACCACCGCGCCGGGGAACGGAGAGCGGTCAGGATGCAGCGAGTTGCTGCTCGGGGATGATGGCCGGTCGACGTACGTCGGGTCAATCTGCACGGAGTCCATCTTTCGCATTTCGGATGCCGATTGACGTACGCGGTCCGAATCCGCCGAAATGCGCATTGCAATTTCTATGAGCGATAGCGTGGAATGCGGATGGGGGGCATCCACGACGCCGCGGTCTCTTCGGCTGAGCGTGTGAGAGCGTTCCCATAGTGGCCCCCGCCACTGAGCGCAATGGTCTTGCCGCACATCCTCGGACTATTTAGGAAAAAGGCGTGGAGCATACGAACATCGAAACCCGCGACGCCGAGACGGTGGAGCACCTGTGGCAGACCGTCGTTCCCGGAGCGCGCATCTCGCGCGCCGAGGTGATCCAGCCGGCTCTCGCCTGGCATGCGGCCTCCGAGCCCGGTTTCGCTTTCTGCGATTACACGATCGGTTCGACGATGATCGTCGAGTCCGATCCGCGCGATCAGGTCGTGGTCGGTCGTATCGCCGGTCCCCGGGTATCGGGTACCTATCGTCGCGAGCGCATCGACACGGCGGTGCCGTTCATGGTCGTCGACCGCCCTCTCGAGATCGCCTTCACCGGGCGCATCGCCGGTACCGCCGTCTCGTTCGCGCGCTCCGACTTCGACGAAGCCGCTCGGCGGCTGTCGGGCGACGACACCCTGCGCGTCCGGCCGACAGGGTACGCGCCGGTGAGCGAGCAGCGCCTGCGCTACTGGTCGCGCACGTGGGAGTACGCCCGCGACGTGCTGCTGCGCTCACCCGAACGAACCCCGATCATCGAGCAGCAGGCCCGCACCCTTTTGCTGGAGGCCTCGCTCCTCGCCTTCCCGACGACCTTCACCGAGGCCCTCGCGGCCGGCCGCCCCTCGCGGCCGCTGCCCGCCCCGGTGCGAAGGGCCAAGGCATACGTCGAGGCGCACGCGGCAGAGCCCGTGGTGCTGGCCGATATCGCGCAGGCGGCTCGTCTGTCGCCGCGCGGCCTGCAGTACGCGTTCCGCGCGGCCACCGGACGAACCCCGATGCAGTACCTGCGCCGCGTGCGCCTCGACGCCGCACGCGCCGAGCTGCGCAGCGCCGACCCGTCGGTCGAGACGGTCGCGGCGATCGCGGCACGGTGGGGGTTCTCGAACCTCGGGCGCTTCGCCGCGATGTATCGCGGGGAGTTCGGCGAGACGCCGTCGATGACGCTGCGGTCCTGAGGGCGGCGGCTCGCGTCGAGCGGGACCCGCCGGCGGGCTCGTGGCCCCGGCGTCACCCTTCGAGGCGAGCGCGGGGTCAGTGTCCCGCGCCGAGCCCTCCGCTCAGGCGCGCGTGCAGCCGGGCGGCGGTGTCGTTCATGCCCTCGATCTCGACCGTCGTGCCGAGGTGCGCGTACTTCGTCTGCACCGCGTCGAGAGCTGCAACCGTGGACGCGTCCCAGACGTGCGAGCGCGACAGGTCGATGACGACCCGCCGAGGGTCGTCGTGGTACGCGAACTTCGTGGTCAGGTCGTTGCTCGAGGCGAAGAACAGCTCGCCCTCCACGGTGTAGCGAGCGGTGTCGCCCTCCACGGACCGCGTCACCGCGGTGACGCTCGCGACCCGTCGTGCGAAGAGCACCGCGGCGGCGATCACGCCCACACCCACGCCGATCGCGAGATTGTGCGTCCACACCGTCACGGCGACCGTGAGCACCATCACGATCGTCTCGCTCAGCGGCATCCGGCGAAGGGTGGAGGGGCGGATGCTGTGCCAGTCGAAGGTGGCGATCGATACGACGATCATCACGGCCACGAGCACCGCCATCGGAACGACGGCGACCACGTCGCCGAAGGCCAGCACGAGCACGAGCAGGAAGACGCCGGCCAGGAAGGTCGAGATGCGGGTTCGCGCTCCCGAGGCCTTCACGTTGATCATCGTCTGGCCGATCATGGCGCAGCCGCCCATTCCGCCGAACAGCCCCGACAGCAGGTTCGCCGCCCCCTGGCCGAGGGACTCGCGCGTCTTCGACGAGGGGGTGTCGGTGATGTCGTCGACGAGGGCCGCGGTCATGAGCGATTCGAGAAGGCCGACGATCGCCATGGCGACGGCGAACGGCAGGATGATCGCGAGCGTCTCGCCGGTAAGCGGCACGTTCGGAACAAGCAGGGCGGGCAGGCTTTCGGGCAGGGCGCCCTGGTCGCCCACGGTGGGCACCGAGATGCCGAAGACGACCGCGGCTGCGGTGAGCAGGACGATCGCGACCAACGGCGCCGGGACGACCTTGGTCACGCGCGGCAGCAGATACATGATCGCCAGCCCCGCCGCCGCGATCGGGTAGACCGCCCAGGGCACGCCGATCAGCTGCGGTACCTGGGCGACGAAGATCAGGATCGCGAGGGCGTTGACGAAGCCCACCATGACGCTGCGGGGAATGAATCGCATGAGCTTGGCGACCCCGAGAATGCCGAGGATCACCTGCAGGATGCCACCCAGGATCACCGTCGCAAGCAGGTAGTCGACCCCGTGCTCGCGGGCCACGGGGGCGATGACCAGGGCGATCGCGCCGGTGGCGGCGGTGATCATGGCGGGGCGGCCGCCGAGGAAGGCGATCGCCACGGCCATCACGAACGACGAGAAGAGCCCGAGGCGCGGGTCGACTCCGGCGATGATCGAGAAGGCGATCGCCTCGGGGATGAGGGCGATGGCGACGACGAGGCCGGCCAGCACCTCGCGGGTCAGCAGGCGAGGCGAACGCAGGGCCTGCAGGACGGTGGGCTCGGTGCGCGGGCGCGCGGGGGCAGAGGTCATGGTGATGCTCCGGGGTGGGGGAGGGGTCCGCGTCGACGCGGGGAAGAATAGGGGGGTCGCGATCGCGACGTATCGAACTCTACCGTAACGAGAGGGTTGCGGGATCGGGGATGGCATGACCGACGCGCGGCCGATGCAGATCGGCGAACTCGCCGAGCGGACGGGGCTGTCGATCCGCACCCTCCGCCACTACGACGAGATCGGGCTGCTCCGCCCCTCGGCGCGCAGCGAGGGCGGGTTCCGGCTCTACACGGCCGACGACGAGTCGCGATTGCTTCTCATCCGCCGGATGAAGCCGCTCGGCTACTCCCTCGAGCAGATGGGGGAGCTGCTCGCCGTGGTCGACGGACTCACCGAGGCCCCGGGCGATTCCGCTCTGGTGGCCCGTCTCGCCGACATCCGCGACGAGGCGCATCGCCGTCGCGAAGACCTGCGGCGCCAGCTCGCCGCCGCCGACGAGTTCGTCAGCCAGCTGGAGGCGCGATGACCGCTCACGACGTCACGCTCGAGGGTCACGGCATCCGTCTGACCCCGGCGAAGCCGGCAGACGCGGCGCAGGCGTGGCCGCTGACCGACGCGGAGCTCTGGGGTCGCATGACGACCCCGTGGGCGGATTCGGTCGAGGCCTACGCCGCTCGGGTCGAGCAGCAGGTCGCGACGCCGGGTCTGTACGCCTTCACCGTGCGCGACGCCGAGACGCGAGAGGTTCGCGGTGCGACGACGTTCTACGAGTACGTGCCGTCGCAGGGGCGGGTCGAGATCGGGACGACCTGGTACGGCCGCGCCTTCCAGGGTGGGCGCACGAACCCCGCCGCGAAGCTGCTGCTGCTCGCCCACGCCTTCGACCAGTGGCAGGTGAATCGAGTGGCGCTGCGCTGCGACGCGCGGAACGAGCGCAGTGCGCGTGCGATCGAGCGCCTCGGCGCGACGCGAGAGGGGCGGCTCCGGCGGCACCGCATCGCACCCGACGGCAGTGTGTCGGACACGCTGTACTTCTCGATCCTCCGCGAGGAGTGGCCGGCCGTGCGCGCGGGTCTCGAGGGGCGTCTGGGCGGCTGACCCGCCCTCGCGAGCCAGGCTCGCGCGGCGGAGGATGCCCACGCGCGAGCGGAACGTTCTCCGCGGGCGAGGTGAGCGGAATGCTCAGCCGGCCGCAGCCTCGGCTGCCCGGCGGCGCGCGAACTCCCGCGCCTCGGTGAACAGCTCGAGGTCGATCTGCACGTGCCGGCGGGCCAGCTCGGCGGCCTGTTCGGGCGAGGCCTGAACGATCGCATCGACGATCGCGTCGTGCTCCCGCGCCGCGCGCGTCTCCATGCGGCGGTGACTGCCGCGATCGCCCCACGGGTGCGCGGGCGCCGACAGCGACAGATGTCGCTCGTGCTCGAGCAGGATGTCGCGCAGCGCGGTGTTGTGCGCCGCCTCGATGATCGCCAGGTGCAGCAGGCTGTCGGCGCGCTGCTTGGGGTCGCCCGACTCGGCGGCGTGGAACTCGGCGAGGCGCTCACGCATGACGGCGATGTCGGCGTCGCTGCGCCGCTCGGCGGCGAGGCGCGCGAGCGAGGAGTGCAGCATCGAGCTCGCGGTGCACGCGTCGACCAGGTCGCTCCAGCGCTCCTCGAACCAGCGGTCGACGCCGACGACGATGGAGGCGGGCCACTCCTCGGCGACGAACGTGCCGCCCCCGCGCCCCCGACGCCGTTCGATCAGACCCCTCGTGGACAGGTCGTCGAGGGCCGCGCGCACCGTCGTCCGGCCGACGCCCAGGAGGGGCGAGAGGTCGCGTTCGGCGGGCAGGCGGGTACCCGGGAGGAACTCGCCCACCGCGACGGCGGTGATCAATCGCTCGGTCACGCGCTCCACCAGGGAGGCGTCGTCGGTGTCGGCCATGGGCTCCCGTCGTTTCTCCCATGTTAAATCCGAAGAAAAGGTTTGCCAACGCACCTTTAAGGGGCCACGATGACTCCATGCAGCGCGAGATCACCGTTCCCTTCCACGACGGCTTCACCTGGGCCCGACTCACCGAACCGACCGAGCCCTCCGGGAAGGCCCCCCTCTTCGTCCTCCACGGCGGGCCGGGGATGGCGCACGACTACGTCTCGAACCTGGACGCCCTCGCCGATCTGACCGGGCGCACCGTCGTGCACTACGACCAGATCGGCTGCGGCAAGAGCTCGCACCACCCCGATGCCCCGGCCTCCCAGTGGGTGCCGCAGCTGTTCGTCGACGAGTTCCACAACCTGCAGCGCGCACTCGGCTTCGACGAGTACCACGTGCTCGGGCAGTCCTGGGGCGGCATGCTCGGAGCCGAGATCGCCGTCCGCCAGCCCGCGGGGCTGCGGAGCCTGGAGATCTGCAACTCCCCGGCATCCATGGCCCTCTGGCTCGCGGGGGCGGCCCGCCTCCGCGCCGAGCTCCCCGCACGAGCCCGCGAGGCGCTCGACCGCCACGAAGCCGCGGGTACCCTCGACGACCCGGAGTACGCGGAGGCCACCCGCGTGTTCTACGAGCGGCACGTCTGCCGAGTGACTCCCATGCCGCAGGACTTCGTCGACAGCGAGCAGCAGATGCTCGCCGACCCGACCGTCTACTTCACGATGAACGGCCCGAACGAGTTCCACGTCGTCGGCACCGGTCGCGACTGGACGATCATCGACCGTCTGCCCCGGGTCGCCGTGCCCACGCTCGTGGTCGCCGGCGAGTTCGACGAGGCCACACCCGAGACCTGGGAGCCCTTCGTCGAGCGCATCCCCGGCGCCCGGTCGCACGTCTTCGCCGGGGCGAGCCACTGCACCCACCTCGAGATGCCCGAGGCCTTCCGCGCGGTTATCGCCGACTTCCTCGCACCCCTTCCCTGACGACGCACCCCGACCCTTACCCGAACCAGGAGACCCGATGTCGCATCACGCCCCCGAGGCCCAGCAGTCGCTGGAGTCCTTCGGCTACAAGCAGGAGCTCAAGCGCTCCATGTCCACCCTCGACCTCGTGGTCTACGGTCTCGTCTTCATGGTGCCCATCGCGCCGTGGGCGATCTTCGGCGTCGTGTTCAACGCCGCCAGCGGCATGGTGCCGTTGGTCTACCTCACCGGGGTCATCGCGATGATCTTCACCGCCCTCGCCTACGCGCAGATGTCGAAGGCGTTCCCGATCGCGGGCTCGGTGTTCTCGTACGTCGGTCGGGGTCTGCACCCCACCGTGGGCTTCTTCGCCGGGTGGGCGATCCTGCTCGACTACCTGCTCGTGCCGACCCTGCTCTACGTCTTCGCGGCGTCGTCGATGGCGGGGATCTTCCCCGATGTCCCCCAGTGGATCTGGGCCGTGGTCTTCGTCGTCGTCAACACCGTGATCAACGTCCTCGGCATCGGCTCCATCAAGATCGCGAACCGCGTCATGCTCGCCATCCAGCTCGCCTTCGTGGTGATCTTCGTCGTCATCGCGATGATCGCGCTCTCGTCCGGCACGATCCCGGGCGCCGAGTTCACGATGGCGCCGCTCTGGGACGCCGAGAAGGTCAACCCCGCCCTCATCGCCACCGCCCTCTCGATCGCGGTGCTGAGCTTCCTCGGCTTCGACGGCATCTCGACGATGGCCGAGGAGTCCACGGGGGACCGGAAGTCCGGCGGACGCGCGATGATCATCGCCCTGCTCGTGGTCGCGGTGCTCTTCATCGCGCAGACCTGGTTCGCGAGCGCCCTGGCCGCCGGCACCATCGAGTTCGGCGACGACGAGGTCAACAACGCGTTCTTCCTGCTGGTGGCCAAGGCCGCCGGCAGCGGGTGGGCCACCGCGTTCCTCGCGGTCAACGTCATCGCGGTGGGTATCGCCAACGCGGTGGCGGCTCAGGCCGCGACCTCGCGCCTGCTGTACTCGATGAGCCGTGACCGGCGCCTCCCCGCCTTCCTGTCGAAGGTGACCTCTCGCCAGGTTCCGATGGCCGCCATCCTGATGGTCAGCGCCATCTCGCTGGTGCTCGTGCTGTTCTTCGTCGGCCAGATCGCCGTGATCTCGTCGCTGGTGAACTTCGGCGCCCTGCTCGGCTTCATGCTGCTGCACGTGTCGGTGGCGGCGTACTACCTCGGCAAGAAGAAGTCGAAGAACTATCTGCTGCACCTCGTCGTGCCGCTGGTCGGTTTCCTCATCATCGGTTACGTGCTGCTCAACGCCGACATGACCGCCAAGGTCGGCGGCATCCTGTGGCTCGTCGTCGGGGGGATCGTGTACCTGATCTTCGCCCGCAAGCACGGGGGAGCCGCCGGTCCTCTGCCCGAGCACGCCACGTCCACCGCCGGTGAAGGCGGGGGAGAGGTGGCCCCTCGATGACCGTCGATCACTGGCTCGGCAAGGATCACGGTCGTCCCGGCTACGACGCCTCGGTGCCTCCGGTGCTGCGCCTACGGCCCGGGACCGGTGAGACGATCGCCTTCGAGACCGACGACGCGGTCTACGCCGAGCTCCACGACCACGGTGATCTCGGTGCGCTACGGGCGCCGATCAACCCGGTGACCGGGCCCGTGTACGTCGAGGGCGCCAAGCCGGGCGATGCCCTCGCCGTGCACGTGCACGAGATCCGCCTCGGCGACTACGGCTGGTCGCAGAGCCTCCCCGGCGCGGGCGCGCTGCAGCACCGCATGCCCGACCGCGTCATCAGCCGTCGCATCCCGATCGACGCCGAGGGCGTGCATCTCACCGACCGGCACGTGGTTCCCGCACGACCCATGATCGGGTGCATCGGTACGGCTCCCGCGTCGGGGCGCAACTCCACCGTGATGCCCACGACCGCTCTCGGCGGCAACATGGATCTCACCGACGTCGCTCCGGGGGCCACGGTCTACCTGCCCGTCGAGGTCGAGGGCGCGCTCCTGTCGATCGGCGACATCCACGCCGTGATGGCCCGCGGCGAGTCGTCGTTCGTCGCCATCGAGGCGGCGGGCGTCGCCGTGGTCTCGATCGATCTCATCGCGGATGCCGCTCTGCGGGCGCCCCGGGTCGAGACCGACGAGGAGTGGATCTTCGTCGGCCTCGGAGACCCGGTCCAGGAGAGCATCCGGCGCGGGTACGAAGACGTCTTCGACGAGCTCGTCGACGCGCGGGGGTGGGACCGCATGGATGCCTACGCGGTCATGAGCGCGCTCGTGCACAGCGAGCTGGGCGGCCCGACCGGCTCCGAGGCGCCCGACCCGCTGCACCCGTTCCGAGCGGTGGGGGCGGTGACGCTGCACAGGTTGCCGAAAAGCGTGCTCTGACATACTGCGCCGGTGACCGACGCTTCCGACCCCGCCGCGAGGGGTGTTTCGCATGGCTGATCTCGACTTCGTGCTGCGCCTGCTGCTGGCAGCGGCGTGCGGCGTGCTCATCGGTTTGGAGCGGCAGTATCGCTCCCGCACGGCGGGCCTTCGCACGCAGGCGCTCGTGGCCATGGGGGCTGCCGCTTTCGTCCTCTTCGGCAGCGAGCTGGGGGTGGGCCAGGGCTCGCTGCAGATCGCCGCCTACGTCGTCTCGGGAGTCGGTTTTCTCGGCGGTGGTGTGATCCTCCGGCAGGGCCTGTCCGTGCAGGGACTCAACACCGCTGCGACCCTGTGGTGCTCGGCGGCCGTCGGGTGCCTGGCCGCGGGCGGGCTGGTGGTGCCGGCGCTGACGATGACGGCGCTGGTGCTCCTCGTGCACGTCCTCCTTCGTCCGCTCGGTCGCCTCGTCGACCGCGCCCCCGACGCCAACGCCGAGACGATCGGGGCATTCGTCCTCACGGTGCGCGCGCTCGAGGAGCGCGAGCAAGAAGTGCGCGAGCTGCTCTCCGACACCCTGGAGTCCCCCGATGTCCTCGTGCTCGCGATGTCGAGCCACGAAGACGACGGCGTCGATGAGGAGCCGGCGGGCGTGATCCTCGACGCCGAACTGCTCATCGAGGGAGACGCGCCCGAGTTCCTGGATGCCGTGACCACCCGGCTTTCGCGCGACACCGGTGTGCGCGCGATGTCGTGGAGGGCGGAGGACAGCCCGATCACCGTCCGAACCCGGCGCCGATTCGGGCGGGGCTGAGCGACGTGTAAGATCGTCCCTTGGAAGTGTGTCCGAGCGGCCTAAGGAGCATGGCTGGAATCCATGTAGGCGGGGTAACTCGCCTCGCAGGTTCAAATCCTGTCACTTCCGCCACGACGAAGAGCGTCACCCCGTCCCGCCAGACGAGGGTGGCGCTCTTCGTCGTTCTCCTCCGTCAGCGGGAGACGCTCTCGCGCTCCGGCGCCGCGACGGCACCCGGACGCACGACGAGCGAGCGGGGGTAGGCCCGCGCGAGGAACCGCCGCAGCGGCGTCGCTCTCCCCGCCAGAGCCGCACGCACGCCACCGACGGCGGTGACGAGCGCCGCTCCCCGGTCGGGGTCGCGGCTCTCGCCCGCGTAGCTCACCCGTTCCACGGCCTCGCGGAGCGCGTCGACGTCATCGGCGCGAGCGCCATGCTCCTCGACGAGGATCGCCGCGAGGGCGCGCGGCGAGAGGGCGGGCGAGACCGGGATGCCGAGATCCACCGCGTCCTCCCGCATCGCCGTCCACGCCGCCACCGGGTCGCCCGCCCGCGCGGCGGCGAGGCGCCGGCGGCGGAGCACCAGTCGGGTCACCGCAGGGGACGCGGCGAGTATCAGCAGCAGCAGGGCTCCGAGAACCGGGGCGACCCACGCCGTGCTCTGACGAGCGATCACCGAACCGCCGCCGGTGCTCTGTGCCCCGGGGTCGTTCTCGGCGGCCGACGAAGGGGCCGACGAGGGCTGTTCGGTCGGGGTCTCGGCATCCTGGCTCGGGGTGTTCGGGGTGGTCGTGTTGTTCCCGGAGGAGCCCGAAGCGAAGTTCGTGGGGACGCCGAGGCTGTTCGTCGGCTCGAAGGGCACCCATCCGATGCCTTCGAAGTACACCTCGGGCCACGAATGCAGCTGACTCGAGCTGACCGAGTATTCGGTGCCGCCCTGCTGGGGGATGCTCGAGGCCGTGCCGGGAAGGTACCCGATGACGATGCGCGCCGGGATGCCGAGGGTGCGGGCCATGACGGCGAAGGCCGAGGCGTAGTGCACGCAGTACCCGGCGCGCACCTGCAGGAACTGCGCCACGGCGTCGAGGCCCGCTCCGTCGAACCCGGAATCGACGGGGGCGTCGAGCGAGTAGCGGAACTGGCTGCCGCGGAACCAGTTCTGCAGGGTCACGAGCTTGTCGTAGGGCGTCTGCGCGTTCGCGGTGACCTCACGGGCGGTGTCGCCGATGACGGCGGGCACGTCGGCGGGGAGCGCGGTCAGCGCGGGGTCGAGGTCCGTTCCGCCGACGGTCTTGGAACGGATCTGCTCGAGGGTCGGGCGGGGGACGCTCGCCTGCACCTCGTAGACCTGCTCGCGTGTGGATCCGGCGCGGGTCACCACCGTGCGGTTCTGCGGCATGCCCAGCCAGTCGCCGTTCAGGCCCGTCACCGTCGAGGCCGGGTACGGCACCGGCAGCCAGGGGCTGTCGAGCTGGTCGACGGTGACCGTAGTCGTCCAATCGGCCAGGGCGACGTCGCCGTCGACGCCCACGCGGTCGAACACCGCGCCGTCGGAGGGCAGCGGGACGGTGTCGAAGCTGTCGGGCTGCCAGACGGCACCGTCGAAGCGCGACAGGGTGACCGCGCGCAGGTAGGGCGCCGTCGGACCCGTCGTGCGCACCTTCAGCACCTCGACGTCGCGCGGCTGCCGCAGGTCGTTGCCGAGCTCGAGGTTGGGGTTGATCGTCGTACCCAGGCCGCCGGTGCCGCCGCTGGCGAACCGCAGGCCTGGCTGCGGGAGCAGGGGGGTCGCGACCACGGCGACGATCACGGCGACGGCCGCGACCCCCAGAGCCGTCGCCGAGACCCCGAAGAGACGGCGGCCCTGCGCGGGGCGAGCGCGATCGTCCCGGCGTGCGGAAGCCGCGGTACGGGCTCGCGTGTCGATGCGGAGCAGGAACAGCAGAGCGGCCGCCAGCGCCACGAAGCTTGCGACGTCGACGTCGGAGGGGATCGCGATCGTCGGGATGAGCGAGACGGCGACCAGGCCCACCCCGGCGAGCAACGGCATCCGGGCGGTCAGGACGACGTGGTCGAGGACGATGGCGAGCGCGCCGATCGCGGCGATCAAGAGGAACGCCAAGCCCTCATCCGGCGGGACGGGGGCGACGCCGTCGCGGATCTCCGCCGAGGCCTGGGCGACGAGCCCGGGTACCGAGGCGAAGGTCGAGGGGGTGGGGATGACACCGAACAGGGCCGTGGAGCGGCCGAAGATCGCCGTGAGCAGCACGATCCACACGACCACCTCCGCGATGCTCGCCACCAGGGCGGGCAGCCGCGACAGACGGACGACCAGCCCCGCACTGAGTGAGCCCCCGGCGACGAGAACGGCCCCCGCGACCCAGGCGCCCGGGGCGATGACCGAGAAGACCGGCAGCATCGCGGCGGCGATCGCGGCGCACAGACCGATGGTCAGCAGGGTCGCGTCGCGGCGACGGCGGGGAGTGCGCAGCACGGTGAGATCAGCGACCGACACGGGCGTACCCCTGTTCCATCGCGTCGTCCCAGGCGAGGACCACGTCCGCCCCCGGGCGCAGGTGCGGCGCGCGCCAGCCGGCGGTCCGCACGGCATCGAGCTGCGCGTGCTCGGCCACCACGATCAGTACGGGAAGGGCCGAGTGCGTGCCGACCGCCCCGAGGGTCGCGCGGTCCTCGGGCTGCAGGTTCCCCGTGATGACGACGACGGGACCCAGCAGAGCCGAGACGGTCACCGGTACCACGCGGTGGGACGCGTCGTCGGCGCGCGCCCTCAGGCTCGCGAAACCCGCGGCGGCCGCGCGCGCCTCGACGTCGTCGCCGCCTTCGACCGGGTCGGTGAGAAGAGTGCCGTCGCTGTCGACGACGTCGACGGTGTACCCCTCGTGCACGAGGTGGGCGACCGCCGAGACGCACGCGGTCACCGCCGTCTCGAAAGCGGGGTCGCTGCCGGGAGCGTGGGCGGCCAGCGGCGACCACCGCGAGAGCGCGCGGTCGATCACCACGGTGGCGGCCGGCGAGGACTCCTGCTCCTCCTGGCGCACCATCAGCGTGTCGCGGTGGGCGGTGGCCCGCCAGTGGATGCGACGCATCGAATCGCCCGGCGCGTAGGGACGGGCGACGAGGTTGTCGGCCCCCTGTCCCAGCTGCAGGGCCGCGGTCTGGCGCGTGCCGCCCGCCTCACCCGACGCCGAGGGGAGCGGAGCCAGATCGACGATCGCCGGGGCCACCGTCACGGAGGTCGCCCGGCCGAGGGCGATGCGACGGCGCACCAGGCCGAAGGGATCGGTGGTCGTCACTTCGAGGGGACCGATCGAGTGGATGCCGCGCGAAGCGCCGACCACGTCGTAGCGCACCTCGACCGTGCCCGCTGCACCCGAGAGCGTCGAGGCGATGGGTGCCGAGGTACCCCGGGCATGGCCGGTGAGTCCCGCCGGAAGCGTGTCGCTCCATCGTCCGGGACCGGTGGGGAGGGCGCTGGAGAGCGTCGTCCGCACCACGACGGTCGCCGGACCTCCGACCTCGGGGGTTTCGGGCGTGACCACACGTGAGACCGACCCCGTGCCGCGCGTCAGCAGCAGCGCGATCGCCGACACCGCCAGCAGAGCCACGAGCAGGGTGGCGAAGTACAGCAGTTCCGGGATGCCGGCGCGCTGCGCGACCACGAACCCGGCGACGGCGAGGAGGACGGCCCCCGTGCCCCGCAGGGTGAAGGGCCACAGGCGCTTCACACCGGCGCTCACGGCCGCGGGGCGAGAGGAACGCGCACGCTCGTCGCGATGCGCTCGAGCGCGTCGGCGACGACCGCGGCCCCGGCCCGCCCGCCCGCGGCCGAACGGTTGGCGATCAGGCGGTGCGCGAAGACCGGTGACAGCAGAGCGGTGATGTCATCGGGGATGACGTAGGCGCGCCCGTCGAGAGCGGCGCGCACCTTGGCGGCGCGCACGAGCTGCAGGGTCGCGCGCGGGCTCGCCCCCAGACGGATGTCGGGGTGGCTGCGGGTGGCCTGCGCGAGGGCGACGACGTAGTCCTCGAGAGCGGGAGCCACGTGCACGCCACGTGCCCAGGCGATCAGCGCGGTCACCTGACGCGCGGTCACGACCGGTGTCAGGGCGTCGAGAGGGTTCACCGCGTCGCGCTGGCGGAGCATGAGCGCCTCGGCCGCGGCATCCGGGTATCCCATCGAGATCCGCAGCAGGAAACGGTCGCGCTGGGCCTCGGGGAGCACGTACGTGCCCTCCATCTCGAACGGGTTCTGGGTCGCGACGACGAGGAACGGCGAGGGGAGCACGTGCGTGCGGCCATCGACCGTGACCTGGCGCTCCTCCATGGCCTCGAGCAGCGACGACTGCGTCTTGGGGGAGGAGCGGTTGATCTCGTCGGCGATGACGATGTGCGCGAACACCGCGCCCGGGGTGAACTCGAACTGCCGCTGCACGGGGTTGAAGACCGACACGCCGGTGATGTCGCCCGGCAGGAGGTCGGGAGTGAATTGGATGCGACGCACGTCCGCATCGACCGTGGCAGCCAGTGCCCGCGCGAGCATCGTCTTGCCGACGCCCGGGACGTCTTCGATCAGCAGATGGCCCTCGGCGAGCAGCGCGATGAGGGCGCTGCGCACGGCGTCCGGCTTGCCGTCGATGACGGTCGACACCGAGGCCAGAATGTCCCCGGTCAGCCGGGCGAAAGACGCCGCGTCGAGAGGGGTGTCGACCCCCGGCCGAGCCGAGCCGGTGGGGGTGTCTGCGCGGCGCAGCCGCGTGGTCGCCTCGGGCGTGACGGTCTCGTCCATGGCATCTCTCTTGTCGCGGAGGCGGGCGCGTCCTCGCCACCGTGACCCGATCGTAACCCGGGCCGCGGCGGCGGGGGTCGGAAAGCCGCGGGTGCACAGGCGTCACTCGGGGAGAGGGGGCTCGCCCCTAGGATCGGGGAGCGTTGGTCCACCCGAGGAGCCCGCGCATGTCGCACACCACCCCGTCCCTGCCCGCCGTCACCCATGTGCTCGCCGTCGACATCGGCGGCACCAAGGTCGACGCGGCCCTGGTCTCGGCCTCCGGCGAGGTGGTCCGCGCGAGCGTGAACCGACGCCCCACCGGCCGTGAGAACGACCGCGACGTCATCGCCGGAAACGTCCGCGCGGCCGCCGAAGCCGCGCTCGCCGCCGTACCGGGAGCCACGGTCACCGCGATCGGCGTCGGCAGCGCGGGCCCGGTCGACCTGCCCTCGCGCTCGGTGTCGCCCCTGAACCTCCCGCTGGCGGCGGGGCTGCCCGTCGACGAGGTGCTGGGCGGGCTGGTCGACGGCCCGATCCATCTCGCGCTCGACGGCACCTGCATCGCCCTCGCCGAGCACTGGCGCGGGGCCCTCGTCGGCTGCGACGACGCGATGGCCATCGTCGTGTCGACCGGCGTGGGCGGCGGCCTCGTCCTCGGTGGTCGTCCCGTCAGCGGAGCGAGCGGCAACGCCGGCCACTTGGGCCAGACCTTCGTCCGCACCCTCGAGGGGGGCGAGATCGTGGCGGCGACGCTCGAGGCCGTCGCCGCGGGGCCCGGGACCGTCGCGTGGGCGAGGTCGCAGGGCTGGGAGGGCGAGACCGGTCTGGACCTCGCCGCTTCGCACGCGGCGGGGGATGCCACCGCCATCGCCGCCGTGAGCCGTTCGGCGACCGCGGTCGGCCAGGCCATCGCCGCGGCCGCCACGCTGTGCGACCTCGAGGCCGTGGCCATCGCCGGCGGTTTCTCGCAGGTCGCCCCCGATTACGTCGACCAGGTGCGCGCCGCAGCCCAGGCCGCCTCGCTGCACGCCTATGCGAGGCGGTGCCGCATCGTCGGGTCGGGTCTCGACGGCGACGGACCGTTGCTGGGCGCGGCCGCACTGGCGCTGCAGTCCTGAGCGCACCGTACCGAGAAGTGCGTGGATGAGCGGGCGTAATCTGGGCGAGAGGGCCCGCGCCGCGGACCGGCGAACGAGGGCGGGGGTCATGCGCACCGGATCCAACCTGCCCGCCGTCGGGGAGTACAACCAGACGCTCGTGCTGGACCACATCCGGCGCTCGCCCGAGGGACTCAGCCGGGTCGAGCTGACGGCGCGCACCGGTCTCAGCGCGCAGACGCTCAGCAATGTCACCCGTCGCCTGGCCGACGAGGGACTCATCGTCGAGGCGGGCAAGGTCATCTCCGGCCCCGGCAAGCCGCGCACGATGCTCAAGCTCGCGCCGCGCTCGCGATTCGCGGTCGGCGTGCACCTGGATCCCGTGGTCGACACGATCGTGGTCGTCGACATGGCGGGCGAGGTCATCGTCCACGACGAGATCGCCCGCCCCGTCGTGTCCGCCCCCGGGAGTCTCGTGGATGCCCTGGGTGCCGCCGTCGATGCGATCGTCGAGCGCGCCGGCATCCCGCGCGAGCTCGTGCTCGGTGTCGGCGTCGCCGCCCCGGGTCCTTTCGACGCGCGTGGGGGGCGCCTGCTCGACCCGCCCCTGCTGCCCGAGTGGCACAACGTCAACGTGCGCGAAGACCTGGGAGCCGTGACGGGCCTGCCGGTCATCGTCGAGAAGGACGTGACCGCCGCCATGGTGGGCGAGATGTGGTTCGACCGCTCCGATGCTCTCGGCGACGCGATGTTCCTGTACTACGGCGCCGGCGTCGGCGTCGGACTTGCGATCGCGGGTGCTCCCGTGCGCGGACGGACCGGCAACGCGGGCGGCATCGCCCACGTCGTCGTCGATCCCGAGGGCCCGGAGTGCGCCTGCGGGGCACACGGCTGCCTGGGGGTGTCGATCGAGCCGCGCGTGCTGCTCGCCGAGGCGGGGTACGCTCCCGCGCGCGCCGGGGACACCCGTCCCGATCTGGATCGGCTCGTGCGAGACGCCCGCGAGGGCGAGGAGCGCGCGGCCGCCGTGCTGCGACAGGCGGGGGCGCGCATCGCCCGAGCGCTCGTGGTGACGAACAACCTCATCGACGTCGACGAGGTGGTCCTCGGCGGTCCGGTGTGGGAGCGTCTCGCGGGAGTCCTGGGCGACATCGTCGCCGAGCGCGTCGCGGTCGACGCCGCCTCGACCGCGACGCGCGAGATCGTCGTGCGCCGCTCACGTGTCGGGTCCGATGTGGCGGCCGTCGGGGCCGCCTGCCTCATGCTCGACGGTGCCTTCTCCGCGCGGCCGGCGCGCATGATGATCGCGCTCTGAGGCGCGCCCACCGTCTCTCATAGCCGGGCGAGTCCCGATCGTTACGCGCGCTCGCGCTCTCGGACTTGCCGAGTTAGTCCATTTGATTTATAAAAGGTTCTGGCGACGCGGTGTCTCCACCCGAGCAAGGGAGCTTCAATGAAGAAACTGACGATGGCGACCGGTCTTCTGACCGCCACCGCCCTGACCGTGGCCCTCGCCGGCTGCTCCGCGGGGAGCGCGGGTGCGGGCGACGGAAAGACGATCCGCGTCGCGTACCAGACCACGGCGACCTTCAACCAGATGCAGACGCTGATGGAGACCGCCAAGTCGCAGTACGAGGCCGCGCATCCGGGTATGACCGTCGAGCTCGTGCCGATCCAGGCCGAGGGCGCCGACTACTACACGAAGCTCGCGCTGATGAACAAGTCGGCCAGCACCGCCCCCGACGTCCAGTACGAAGACACCTTCAAGATCCAGTCCGACGCGGCCGCCGGCTACCTGCTTCCCCTCGACGACTACCTCTCGACGTGGAGCGACTGGTCGCAGTTCGCCGAGGGGGCCAAGCAGGCCGGTCTCGGCCCCGATGGCAAGACCTACGGCGTCTCGCTCGGCACGGACACCCGCGGCCTTTGGTACAACAAGGAGATCTTCGCGAAGGCCGGCATCTCGGTGCCCTGGCAGCCGAAGACCTGGGCCGACGTGCTCTCCGCGGCCGAGAAGGTCAAGGCGGCCGACCCCGACGTCATCCCGATCAACG
The DNA here is from genome assembly GCF_031453395.1 of Microbacterium sp. SORGH_AS_0454. Lineage (NCBI taxonomy): Bacteria > Bacillati > Actinomycetota > Actinomycetes > Micrococcales > Microbacteriaceae > Microbacterium > Microbacterium sp. SORGH_AS_0454. The sequence continues at coordinate 1,878,349 of NZ_JAVIYS010000001.1, forward strand.
TCTACTCGGGCAAGACGGCCGGCGAAGCGGCATCCATGCAGGGTCTCGAGATGCTCCTCTACGGCACCGAAGACAGCCTCTACGACACCTCCTCGAAGAAGTGGGTGGTGGGCAGCCAGGGCTTCAAGGACTCGCTGCAGTTCATCAGCGACGTCTACCAGGGCGGCCTCGGGCCCTCGCTCCAGCAGGCGCTCGACCCCAACATCTTCACCAGCGTGACCGCCGACTGGCTGCCCAAGGGCAAGCTCGCCATCGCCCTCGACGGCTCCTGGCAGTCGGCCGCCTGGGTCGACGGCGGCACGGCCCCGTGGCCCGCATGGAGCGACGCCCTCGGCATCGCCGCGATGCCGACGCAGAAGGGCCAGGCGCCCGGCACGACCAGCATGTCGGGTGGGTGGACGCTCGCGATCGGCAAGAACACCAAGAACGCCGACGCCGCGTGGGACTTCCTCTCCACGGCCGTCAACAAGGACAACGCCACGTCCTACAACATCGACAACAGCCAAATCGCGGTGCGCTCCGACGTGGCCCAGTCCAGCGAGTACCTCGACGCGAACCCGAGCTTCAAGACGTTCTCGAGCTTCGTCGACACCACGCACTTCCGTCCGGCGACCGAGGACTACGACAAGATCTCGAACCAGATCCAGGTCGCCATGGAAGCCGTCATGACCGGGCAGTCCAGCGTCGACGACGCGGCCGCCGCCTACGATCAGGCCGTCATCGGCATCGTCGGCGAAGACAACACCCAGAACGGCTGAACATGACCGCCCTGGCTCAGACCGGGGCGACCGGAACCGACCGGGGGTCGCGCGCCAAGACGCGCGGCCTCCGGTCCTCGGCCCGGGCGCTCCCGCTCCTTCCCGCAGCATTGCTGCTCGCCGTGTTCCTGCTCGGTCCGATCCTCGTCTCGCTGTGGGGCTCCCTCACCAACGCGACGCTCTCGGGCTCCACGGCGGTCGCGAGCGAGTTCGTCGGCCTCGACAACTACACCCAGCTCTTCAAGGCCCCCGACTTCCCGGTCGCGGTCGTCAACACGATCGTCTTCGTGTTCTTCTCGGCCGTCATCGGCCAGAACATCCTGGGTCTCGCACTTGCTCTCATGATGCGCTCGGGCAACCGCGTCGTCACCGCGGTGGTCGGCACGATCGTCGTCACGGCGTGGGTGCTGCCCGAGATCGTCGCGGCCTTCGCCGCTTACGCCTTCTTCCGCGACAACGGCACCCTCAACGCCATCCTCGCCGTCTTCGGGCTCGACCCGGTCAGCTGGCTGTTCACGATGCCGGTGCTCATGGTCATCTTCGCCAACATCTGGCGCGGAACGGCCTTCTCGATGATGGTCTACTCGGCGGCTCTGGCCGACGTGCCGCCCGAGATCACCGAGGCCGCCGAGGTCGACGGCGCGAGCGGCATCAAGCGCCTCCTGCTCATCACGATCCCCATGATCCGCTCGACCATCGGGACGAACTCGATGATCGTCACGCTGCAGACCCTCTCGGTCTTCACGCTCATCTTCGTCATGACCGGCGGTGGCCCCGGCAACAAGAGCACGACGCTGCCGATCCTCGCCTACCAGGAGGGCCTGAAGTTCGGCGAGCTCGGGTACGGCACCGCGATCGCCACGATCATGCTGCTCATCGGTGCGATCTTCTCCTTCTTCTACGTCCGCGCGCTGCGCGAGGAGGTCTCCTCATGACCACCGCCACCCTTCCCGAGGTCACCGGCGCTCGCGTCCGGTCGTCGCGCCGTGCCCCCGCGCGCAAGAAGGCGTCCCTGTCGTCGCCGCGTACCCGTGTGCTGCGGGTCGTCGCCAACACGCTGCTCCTCGTGGTCGGCATCCTGTTCGTCGTGCCTCTCGTCTGGCTCGTCACGGCCTCGCTCGATGCGCAACCCACTCTCGCCATCAAGATGCCCGAGGTCGTCACCCTCGACAACTTCGCCGCCGTCATGAAGCCCGACCTGCTCTTCCAGCCCCTGTGGAACAGCGTCCTGCTGGCGGGAGGCACCTCGATCGCGACGGTCGTGCTCGCCTCGCTCGCCGCCTATCCGCTGTCGCGGTACAGGATGCGCGTGGGAAAGCCCTTCCTCTACGCGGTGCTCTTCGGCACGTGCCTTCCGATCACGGCGATCATGGTGCCGGTCTACAGCTTGTTCGTGCAGCTGAATCTCATCGACTCGATCGGCGGCACGATCCTCTTCCTGACCGCGAGCGCTCTGCCGATCGCGATCTGGATGATGAAGAACTTCATGGACGGCGTGCCCGTCGAGCTCGAACACGCCGCCTGGATGGACGGTGCGGGTTCGATGCGCACCCTCGTCCAGATCGTGCTGCCCCTCATGCGCCCGGGCATCGCGGTGGTGTTCATCTTCACGTTCATCCAGGCGTGGGGGAACTTCTTCGTTCCCTTCGTGCTGCTGCTCAGCCCCGACTACCAGCCGGCGGCGGTCAGCATCTTCAACTTCTTCGGGTCGTTCGGAGCCGTGGCCTACGGCCAGCTCGCGGCCTACTCGATCGTCTACTCCCTTCCGGTCCTCGGCCTGTACGTGCTCGTGCAGCGCGGACTCGGCGGCCCGTCGGCCCTCGCCGGCGCGGTCAAGGGCTGACCCGTCCCCCCAGACAAGGAATCCACCTTCATGCACGACCGCACCGCGCTCACCGAGATGCGCATCGAACGCTTCGTCCGCGAGCGTCTCGCCCCCGCCGTCTACCGCGCCCGCCAGCCCCTCGACATCCAGGCATGGGAGGCCCCCGGCGAGCCCGTGACCTTCGCCGAGGCTCGGGATGCCGAGTACCGCCCCTTCGCCGTCGGAACGCCGTGGGGTCGGGCGTGGGGCACCACCTGGTTCGCCGTGTCGGGAGAGATCCCCGCCGCCTGGCGTGACGGCTCGGGCGCCTTGCCCGCCGGGACGGTGGCCGAGTTCGTCGTCGACCTCGGGTTCACCGCCGGGCAGAGCGGCTTCCAGTGCGAGGCGTTGATCTGGAACCGCGACGGGGCGCCCATCAAGGGCGTTTCGCCCTTCAACAACGCCACCGCGGCGGCGATCGGCGCCGACGGCCGGATCGACGTGCTCGTCGAGGCCGCCTCCAACCCCGACGTGGGCAGCCTCTTCACGTTCGAGCCGACGCACCTCGGCGACCCCGCGACGGCGGGAGACGCTCCTCTCTATACGCTGCGCGAGATGTCGATCGGCCTGCGCGACCTCGCGGTGTGGGAGCTGCTGCAGGACTTCCGGCTCCTGCACGGCCTCATCGCCGAGCTCGACGCCACCTCCGCGCGCCGGGCGACCCTCCTCGAGGGAATGGATGCCGCGATCGACGCGGTCGATCCCGATGACGTCGCGGCGACGGCGCAGGCCGGTCGCGACGCGCTCGCTCCTCTGCTCGCCGCCCCCGCGGCATCCAGCGCTCATGTCCTGCACGCGGTCGGTCATGCGCACATCGACTCGGCGTGGCTCTGGCCGGTGCGGGAGACCGCCCGCAAGGTGTCGCGCACCTTCAGCAACGTGCTCTCGCTCATGGACGAAGATCCCGAGTTCGTCTTCGCCAGCTCGTCCGCGCAGCAGTTCGCGTGGATGAAGGAGCACTACCCGGCCCTCTGGGAGCGGCTCAAGGCGCGCGTCGCCGAGGGGCGCTTCGTGCCGGTGGGCGGCATGTGGGTCGAGTCCGACACCAACATGGTGGGCGGCGAGGCCATGGCCCGGCAGTTCGTCGAGGGCAAGTCGTTCTTCCTCGAGGAGTTCGGCATCGACACCGAGGAGGTGTGGCTGCCCGACTCGTTCGGCTACAGCGCAGCGCTGCCTCAGATCATGAAGGCCGCGGGCGCCCGCTGGTTCCTCACGCAGAAGATCTCGTGGAACGAGACCAACCGCATCCCGCACCACACCTTCCGCTGGGAGGGGATCGACGGTTCGCGCATCTTCACGCACTTCCCGCCGGTCGACAAGTACAACTCCGAGGTCACCGCGGCCGACCTCGCGCACGCCGAGCGCAACTTCGCCGACAAGGGCCGCGCGCGCACCTCGCTCCTTCCCTACGGCTTTGGCGACGGCGGCGGCGGACCCACCCGCGAGATGACCGCGACGATCGCTCGCACGCACTCGCTCGAGGGTGCGCCGGTGGTGAAGCACTCCACCCCGCGTGCCTTCTTCGAAACGGCCGAGGCCGAGTACGCCGATCCGGCCGTGTGGGCGGGGGAGCTGTACCTGGAGTTCCACCGCGGCACGTACACCAGCCAGCTGCGCACCAAGCAGGGCAACCGCCGCAGCGAGCACCTGCTGCGCGAGGCCGAGCTGTGGGCTTCGACCGCGACCGTGCGCACCGGTGCCGCCTACCCGGCCGAGGCGTTGCGTCGCCTGTGGCGCCTGGTGCTGCTGCAGCAGTTCCACGACATCCTGCCCGGCACCTCGATCGCGTGGGTGCACCGCGATGCCGAGCGCAACTACGCGGCGATCGCGACGGAGCTCGAGCAGATCATCGCCGACAGCCTCCGCGCTCTCGTCGGCACCGGGGAGCACGCGGTCGTGGCGAACGCCGCGCCTCACCGTCGCGCCGGGACCCCGGCGCTCGCGATCGCCCCCGCGGTCCCGGCCGGCGACGTCGCCCCCCGGCCCGCGGGCGAGGGCTTCGTGCTCGACAACGGCCTCGTGCGCGTGGTCGTCGACGGCCGCGGTCTGATCACCTCGATGATCGAGGTCGCCTCGGGTCGCGAGGCCGTTCCCGCCGGAGAGTCGGCGGGTCTGTTCGAGGTGTTCCGCGACACCCCCACCCAGTGGGACGCGTGGGACATCGACGAGACCTACCGTCGTCATGTCACCCCCCTCGACTCCGCCGAGGCCGTCCGCCTCGACGGCGACGCGGTCCTGGTCGAGCGACGCACGGGCGATTCCACGATCGTCACCCGCATCGCCCTGGCCAACGGGTCGCGCACGGTGCGTCTCTCGCTCGAGGTCGATTGGCACGAGCAGCAGAAGCTCCTCAAGCTCGGTGTGCCCGTGGACGTGCACACCGATCGCGCGGCCAGCGAGATCCAGTTCGGTCACGTCGTTCGACCGACCCACACGAACACCTCCTGGGACGCCGCGCGCTTCGAGACCGCCGCCCACCGCTGGGTCCGGGTGGCCGAGCCGGGGTTCGGCGTGGCCGTCACCAACGACTCCACCTACGGCCACGACATCACGCGCCACGAGCGCGGGGCGGGTGGAACGTTCTCGCTGGTGCGGCTGTCGATCATCCGCTCGGCGAAGTTCCCCGATCCCGGTCAGGACCAGGGAGCGCACCACCTCGAGGTCGGCATCGTCGTGGGCGCCGACGTGGTCGACGCCGTGGCGGAGGGCTACCGCACCAACCTGCCCGAGCGGACGGTGGCGGATGCCGCCGAGTCGACGGTCGCACCCCTGGTCACGCTCGATCGTCCCGGGGTGGTCGTCGAGGCGGTCAAGCTCGCGCAGGACGGCTCGGGAGACGTCGTCGTGCGCCTGTACGAGGCGTTGGGCGAGCGCACGCGCGCGCGCGTGGAGGCCGGGTTCGAGGTCGCGGGTGTCACCGAGACCGATCTGCTCGAGCGCGAGGTCGACGCCGCCGCGGTGACGAGCGTGGCGGGCGGGGTTGTCGCGCTCGACCTGCGCCCGTTCCAGCTGGTCACCCTGCGTCTCGCCCGCTGACCGCGCAGGATCCGCGGGGCGGGAGCGGCGAAGCCCTCCCGCCCCGCGGTGCCGTCGGGTGGGAGGGCGCGCTCAGTCGGCGTCGAGGCCGATCTCGGCAAGCAGCAGCGACGCCACCCGCCACGGCTCGATGCCCGCGGTTTGCCGGGCACCCGGTGGTGGTGCGGCCGCGCTGACGGGGCGCGCGGCCCGGGCCGCGGAACGCTGGTCTCTTCGGCACACGTGACCTCGCAAGCCGCGTCCGGGGTCACACCGACGCCACCGCCATGAGAGCGACGGATGCCGCCATCGCACCGATCTGGGCACGGTCGAGCCGAGCCCGCATTCGACGCATCATCTCGAGAGACAGCACCGCGTAGACCGCCGCCGTGCCGAGCAGCACGGGCGCCAGGGCGAGCCCATGGGCGTGGCCGGCGGGGGCGGCGTGCCCGCCCATGCCGAGCTGCAGCCCGCCCATCACGACCATTCCGAGCGTCGTATGGACGGTCATGAGCACGGGGACGTGCGGCGTCCGGCGTTGACGCGGCCGGCGCCACACGGTGAGTGCGATCGCGCCGGCGAGCAGGAGCCCCGTCCACCAGACCGGAGCGACCACCCCGAACACCGCGGCATCCAGCATCGCCAGGAGCATGAGGGCGGATGCCAGGACCTCGGGCGGCCGCACCCGCGCGCGATCGGCTGCCAGACAGCAGGCACCGACCGCGGCGGGGGCGACCGCCGCCACGTGGAGGATCTCGCTCATCGCCTCAGCAGTGGCATTCGGCGGCCGGGGCGTCGCCCGCGTCGTGGCCGTGCTCGTGCTCGGATGCGTGCGCGGCGGGCGAGCAGTGCGTCGAGGCCGGTGCGGGCACGTTCAGCACGGGGTTCCGCTCGAAGAAGTTGTACGGCTTGAGCGTGAACTTGGCGTAGTCCATCGGCATGACGGGCCAGTCCTCGTTGCGGGGGAAGTGCGTGAGCCCGAAGGTGTGCCACAGCACCACGTCTTCGCCCACGAGCGGCTCGTCGCCGGCGATGAATGCCGGGATGCCGGCACCGCCGGGGTGCTGGTTGACGAAGTCGCCCGCGGCGTAGCGCTCGTCGGGGTCGTACTTCGTGACGTACAGGCTCTTCGTGGCGAACGCCGCACGGGCGGCGATCGACGACGTGTCGTCGGCGAGCAGCATCGGCGTCTCGGTCGGGAAGAGCACGTACGAGGTCGCCTGACCGCGTTCGGTGGTCTTCTCGGTCGAGGCGATCTGCCAGACACGGTTCACCGAGCCGTCGGCGAGACGGCCCGAGACCTTCTCGCTCGTGAGGGGAGTGACACTCTTGGTGAAGGCGTTACCGGCCGGGTTCTCGGCCGAGATCGGCACGCGCACGGCGTCGATCTCGTTCACGACGTTCGCGACGCCGTCGACCGTCATGTCCAGGCGCGCCGAGAAGAGGTGCTGGTGGTACGGGGCTCCCAGACCCGGTGCCACCTCCGAGGCGTACGGGTAGCCCTCGCCCGGGTAGGCCGAGGTGAACAGGATGCCGGTGAGCTTGGCCTCGCACTCGATGGTGCCGTCGAGGTAGAGGTACCAGTAGAAGCCGTAGTCGTAGTTGCCGACGGTGGTGAAGAACGAGATCACGAGACGTCGGGAACGGCGCACCTCGCTGGCGCCGGTGAAGATGTCGGTGTGCTTCCAGAGGGTGCCGAAGTCCTCCTCGTGCATGCACACGGCGTTGCGGACGGTCCGCGGCATCCCGTTCTCGTCCGAGAGCACGGCGTCGACGTAGGTGATGTCGCCGACGCAGTCGCAGCCGAGTGCGAGCTCGTTGGTGTAGCGGCCGAAGAGGTACTCACCGGTGTCGAAGTAGTTCTGCCAGAAGCGGTTCGGGGCGGGGTCGGCGTAGGGCACGATCATCTCGCTGATCGAGCCGCGGTACATCACGGGTCGTCCCGCGAACGACAGCTGGCGCAAGATCAAGCCCTCGCGGGTGTCGAAGCCGATGCGCAGGTCCCACTCACCCCACGAGACGTGCTCGCCGTCGACGGTGAAGCTCGACCCTTCGGGCTGGGTGATGACGATGGGCTTCAGCCCCTCGAGCGGCGGGCCCTGCAGCTCGGGGTCGTCGTAGTTGCCGTGCGTCTCGGGCACGGTGAACCCGGGGGTGTCGATGATCTCGGTGACCCGGCGGTCGGCGACGTCGATGTAGGCGGTGAGGCCGTCGACGGGGTGCGCCCACGGGTGGTCGCCGGGGTGGTCCTGACGGAACGCGAAGGCGCGCAGCACGCGCCGACCCACCTCGTTCTCGTAGCCGTAGTGGCCGGCCGAGAGGGGCACGAGCACGACGTCGGCGGTCGTGAGCCCGCGCGCGGCGAGGGCCGCGACCCACTCGGCGCTCTCGCCCGCGATGACCCCGACCTCCTCGAACTCAGCGTCGAGGATCGGGAGCTGTCCGTCCGAGCCGTCCAGCTCGGTCTGACGGAGCACCTGACCGGTGGACAACGACACGACGAGGTCGAGCGAGTGCGCCGTGCGCAGGTTGAGCAGCTGGACGCGTGCCCGGCGCTCGGGGAAGGGGCCCTCGCCCCGCTCCCATGCCAGCACCTCGCCCTTCGGGGCTTCTTCGAGGCCGACGTAGGCGAAACGGGTGGCTTCGTCGAGCACGTCGAGGCTGGAGGCGATCGCGTGCACGGCGGTGATCTCCTCGGGCGACAGGGAGGCCAGCGGGTGGGCGGGTGTCGCGGGCGCGGTGAAGGCGGTGGACGTCGGGTCGGTGAGGGTCATGATGTCTCTTTCGGGTGGAGCGGTAGGGAAAAGAGGCGGGAGGGATGCCGCGACACCGGGCCGCGGCATCCGCTCATCCCGCGATGGCGTCGGTGAGCTTGGCGTACGCGGCGGGGCGGCGGCGTCGGATCCAGGCGGCTTGGGCGTACCCGAAGGCGGGGACGACCACCACGAGCGCGAGCAGGGACCAAGTGACGGCGCCGAAGGTGGGGGCGCCCTGGGCGTCGACGTCCCCGACCATCACGGGGAAGTAGGCCACGATCACCGCGGCCGAGATCGCAAGCCCCACGAAGCCGAGCGCCGGCGCGATCATCGTGTTCCACGGACGACGGTCCTGGCGGTTGCGCGAGAAGTACACGATCACCGCGACCGAGGTCACGGCCATCAGGACGACGATGGCCACGGTCGCGACGCCGGAGAGCCAGGTGAACACCTGCAGGAGGGGGTCGAGTCCGAGCAGGGCGAACGCGGCGAGCAGGACACCCGCCGTGACGGTCTGCACGATCGACGACACGTGCGGCGAGAGGTGTCGTGCGTGCACGCCGGACACCGCCTCCGGGAGGACCCCGGCGCTCGACATCGCGTGCTGGTAGCGCGTCAGGACGTTGTGGAACGACAGGACGCACGCGAACATCGAGGTCAGCAGCAGGACGTTGACGATGACCTCGCCGACCGTGCCGAGGTACAACGCGACGGTGCGGAGCATCAGCGTCGCGGGGTTCTCCGCGGCGGCGGCGAGCACGCCGTTCGGTCCCCAGGCCATCACCAGTCCCCAGGTCGACACGGTGTAGAAGACCCCGATGCCGATGACGGCGCCGTAGGTCGCCCGCGGGATCGTGCGGTCGGGGTCGCGTGCCTCGTCGCGGAAGATGGCGGTGGCCTCGAAGCCGATGAAGGCGGCGATCGCGAACATCAGCCCCACTCCGGGCGAGCCGCTGGCGATGTTGGCGGGCTCGAAGGGCGCGAGGCTCAGTCCCTCCGGGCCTCCGGTGGCGACCACCGCGCCGACCAGGACGAGGACGATCGCCACCTCCGCGATGAGAAGGACGCCCAGCACCTTGCTGGACAGGTCGATGTGCCGGTAGCCGAGGATCCCGACGAGTGCGACGGTGGCCAGCGCGTACAGCCACCACGGAAGGTCGGGCCCGCCCACCGACACGACGGTGATCTCGAGGAGGTACCCGACGTAGCCGTAAACCGCGACCTGGATGGTCGTGTAGGTCAGGATCGCGGTCCACGCCGCGGCGAGCCCGGAGGGGCGTCCCAGGCCGTATCCGATGTAGGTGAAGAAGGCGCCGGGGCGGGGGACGTGTCGGGTCATGGCCGCGAGGCCCACCGCGAACAAAAGCAGGATGACGGCGCTGACGGCGTACAGAGCCGGGTAGCCGACACCGTTGCCGATCAGGATGCCGAGCGGGCCGGCGCCGCCCACGACGGTGAGCGGCGATGCGGCGGCGACCACCATGAAGATGATCGCCGTGACACCGAGGGAGCCCTGCAACGTCCGCTTCGCCGACGCCGCCACTCCCTTCGATTCGAGTTGGGTCATTTCCAGTCCTCCGGAGTTCGGGTGAGGGTGCGCGGTTCGTGAGTCGAGGTTCCCGTGGCGTCGTTGCCGGACCGTGTAGTCGTCGTGAAGGTGTGCCCACACCGAGTGAGACGCCCGCCGGGGGTGTGTCTCAGTCGAGGTCACGAGCACGAAACACGCGGGTCGCCCGGGTGCAACGCCCGCCGCGTACGGTCGGCAGCACCCGACGGAGACCACGTGAACGCACTCGCTCGCGCCATCGCGCGCCCCGACCCTGTCGCCGGCTTCGGCGACCGGTCGCCCCTGCACGGGCTCGACAGACGCCGGATCGGCATCGTCGACCTCGCCGCTCAGTCGATCGCGGCGGTCGCCCCGGCCGCGGCGGCGACGACGGTCGTCCTGCTGGTGGCGGGTGTCGCTCCCGGGGCGACGGTCACCGCGATCGTGGCCGCGGCGATCCTGAGCCTGGGGGTCGCCCGGACGATCTCGCAGTTCGCCCGTCGCTTCGCCGCCACGGGCGCCCTGTACACCTACACCGCTCGCGGTCTCGGCACACGGGCCGGCCTCGCCGCGGGGGCGGCGATCCTCACGGGGTATGGCGCGGTGGCGATGTTCGCCATGCTCGGCGGCGCGTACTACGCCACCTACCTGGTGTCGGGGCTCTGGCCGTCGATCGACCGAACCATCGTCACCGCACTGTTCCTCGTGGGTCAGGGCCTTCTCGTCGCGTTCGTGCTCGTCCGCGGCATCCGGATCTCCGCCCGTGCCGCTCTCGTCGTCGAGACCCTGTCGGTCGCCCTGATCGTCGTGCTCCTTATCGCGCTTCTGGTGCGCATCGGTCCGATCGACCTCGCCGCCGTCGCGGGGGTGGGGACGGCACACCTCGATCCGACGGCTTTTGCGGCGGGGGCGGTGATCGCCCTGACGGCGTTCGTCGGGTTCGAGTCCGCAGCGACGCTCGGCGTCGAATCGGTGTCTCCGTTGCGCAACGTCCCGCGCGCGATCACCGGCACCGTCGTTCTGTCCGGCCTTCTCTACGTCCTCGCGGCGCTGACCCAGGTGGCCGGGTTCGACGCCCTCGGAGCCGATCTGGCGACCAGCGTCTCGCCGGTCAACGAGCTCACCGAGGCGTACGGTCTGGGCGGATGGGGGGTGGTCGCCGATCTCGGCATCGCGGCGTCGTTCCTCGCCTGCGCGATCGGCACGACCACCGCGCTCGTCCGGGTGCTGTTCGCGCTGAGCCGAGACGGGGTGCTCCCTGACGCCGTCGGACGCGCGCATCGGCGCTTCGGTACCCCGGCGGCGGCCGTCGGGTGCGCGCTGCCGGTCATCACGGCTGTACCGGTGCTCGTGGTCGCCGCGGGGATCGACACCCGCGACGCGATGCACGTCACGATCGGGGTGGGGGCCGCGGGGTACATCGTGGCCTACATCCTCGTCTGCGTCGCCGCCCCCGTGTTCCTCCGCCGCATCGGTGAATCCACGGTCGGCGTCACGGTGGTCGCAGGGGTCTCGGCGCTCGCCCTCGCCGCGGCCCTCGTGTCGTTCTTCATCGACGACGCGGCCGAGGGCGGGCCGGTCGTCGCGATCGTCGCGCTGCTGACCGCCGTGTCCGCCGCCGTCATCTCCGTCCTCCGTCGCCGGCACGGCCCGGGGGCGCTCGGTGTCTACGACGAGCCGGTCGCGGCGCAGGTGCTCGGGGGAGTGGTGTCGCCGCGGCATCCCGGCGATGCGTGAGCAACCGGCGCTCGCCGCACGCCAGCCCGGTGCCGTGCACTCCGCGCTCGCCGTCCTCGAGGCCGTCGCCCAGCTCGGCGCCGGGGTGAGCGCCCAGCGGATCTCCACCGAGCTCGGTCTCCCGCGCGCCACGACCTACCGTCTCGTGAACCTCCTCGTCGAAGACGAGTACCTCGTTCGCACGCCGGATCTCGCGGGGTTCGCGCTGGGCGCGAAGGTCGCGCAGCTGGCGGCCGTCGTCGCTCCGCCGGCGCGTCTGTCGTCGGCCGCGCGGGCGGTGCTCGCCGAGGCGCGCCTGACCGTACGCGGGGGAGTGCACGTCGCGCTGTTCGTCGACGGGCGGGTCGCGGTGGTCGATGCCGATCCCGACTTCCCCCTGTCGGACGAGGCGCGTCTTGCGCGCGAACCCGCCCGGTACGCGCTCGGCCGGCTCATGCTGGTGTCGCAGGGCGACGAGGGCACGCCCGAACTCGACCGCGCGCGCGACGACCTCGCACGATGGGGGGCGACACGCCAGAGCGGAGAACTCGTGGCCGCGTCGGGGTGTCTCGCTGTGCCGATCGTCGATGCGAGCGGCCTGGCGGCGGGCGCCGTGGCGTTCTCGGGGCCGCGACACCGTGTCGACGACCCCGTCGACGTGCTGTCGGCCCTGCGGCCGGCGGCCGACGCCCTCGCCCCGCTGATGGTGTGACGCGCATCGGGTAGGCTGTACTCGGCTCTCCGCGTGGCGGTATCCCGGCCAACTCCCCCAGGACGGAAACGTAGCAAGGGTAACCAGGCTCTACCGGGTGCGCGGAGGGTCTTTTCTTTGCCCGGAAGCCTCGGCTGCGCGACGGGATGCCGGCTGAGCTGCGCGCTTGTCGGACTGCGTTCCCGTCACCGGGATGCGAAGGGCCCGTCGAGCACCGCCCACTGCAGCAGCATGATGGTCTTGGCATCCTGGATCGATCCGTCCCGGATCATCGAGAGGGCGACATCGATGTCGTACTCGAGGATCTCGATCTCTTCGTCCTCCTCGGCGAGGCCGCCGCGGTCGCCCTCGCGCTCGGCCCCGTCGTATGCCGCGGCGAAGAAGTGCAGCCGCTCGGTGACCGAGCCCGGACTCATGAACGCGTCGAAGACGTGCTCCACCTCGGCTACCCGCACGCCGGTCTCCTCCTCGGCCTCGCGGCGGATCGCGGTGACGGGGTCGTCGTCGTCGAGCAGGCCCGCCGCGGTCTCGATGAGCATGCCGTCGGGGTGGTCGTTGACGTAGATCGGGTAGCGGAACTGTCGCGTGAGCAGGACGGTCCGCCGGTCGAGGTCGTAGAGCAGGATCGTCGCGCCGTTGCCGCGGTCGTAGGTCTCGCGGGTGAGGGTGGTCCACTCGCCATCGTCGCCTCGGTACCGGAACGTGGTCGCGCGCAGCACGTGCCATCCGGCGGCGAGGAGCTCGACGCCGGTGACCTGCACACGGGGGTTCCTGTCGAGGTCGAGTCCGGTCCGGTCGAGGCCGGTGCGGCCGCGGTGGTCGGGAACGGTGGAGCCGGGTGGGGGGAGGGCCATGAGTCGGAACGATAGTGCAGAAACGTGCAAGAATGCGAACGTGATGCTCGCCGCCGCCCGCAAAGACGCCCTCCTCGACCGCCTCCGCCGCGATGGCCGACTCGTCGTGAAGGACGTGGCCGTCGAACTCGGTCTGTCCGAAGACAGCATCCGCCGGGACCTGCGAGAACTGGATGCCGCGGGCCTGGCCGTCCGCGTCTACGGCGGCGCCCTCCCGGCATCGCCGGCCGTCGCCGATTACTCCGCGCGTGCCGAGGTCGCCCGGTCGAGCAAAGCACGTGTCGCGGCGGCGGCGGTGGCCGTGATCGAGCCGGGCGCCACCGTGCTGCTCGACGGCGGCACCACGACCCTCGCGATGCTCGACGTGCTACCGCGCTCGTTCTCGGGAACCGTCATCACGCACTCGCCGACGATCGCCGCGGGGCTGCTGCACCACGACGCGGAGGTCATCGTCCTGGGCGGGCGCATCTTCAAGCACTCCGCCGTGGCCTGCGGGGCAGCCGCGATGGAGGCGGCCCAGAACATCAGCGCCGACCTCTTCTTCCTGGGGGTGACGGGCGTGCATCCCGAGGCCGGGGTGTCGACGGGAGATGCCGAGGAGGCGGCGATGAAGAGAGCGCTCGCCGCCCGCGCGGCCGAGACGTTCGTTCTCGCGAGCGAGGAGAAGCTGGGCGCAGCCTCGCGCTTCGGCATCCTGCCGCTGGACGGGGTGACCGGGATCATCGCCGACCTCGATCCCGGGGCCGCGCTCGCGGGAGAGCTGCGCGCGGCGGGAGCGCGCCTGCTTCCGGCGTCGCCGTGATCACTCGACGCCGAAGCAACCCCGCAGCGGTGTCGGAGGCGCGCAATAGGCTGGACGCGTGACGCAGAGCATCTACATCACGTCGGCCGAAGGTCATTCGGGCAAGTCCTCCGTGGCCCTGGGCGTCCTCGACGCGCTCAGTCGTGTGACGCCGCGCGCGGGGGTGTTCCGGCCCATTGCGCGATCCACCGCCGAGCGCGACTACGTGCTCGAGATGCTGCTCGACCACGACAGCGTCGACCTCGACTACGACGACTGCGTCGGCGTCACCTACGACGACGTCCGCGACGACGCCGATGCGGCTCTGGCGCGGATCGTCGAGCGCTACAAGGCGGTCGAGGCGCGGTGCGATGCCGTCGTGATCATCGGCAGCGACTACACCGATGTCGGAAGCCCCGCCGAGCTGGCGTACAACGCCCGGATCGCGGCCAACCTCGGTGCCCCCGTGCTCCTTGTTCTGGGCGGTCGCGCGCAGCAGGGCCACAGCGAGACACTCGGCATGTCGGTCGCCCGTACCCCTCACGAGGTCGGCCAGATCGCCTCGCTCGCGGTGGCCGAACTCCAGCACGAGCGAGCGGCGCTGTTCGCCGTGATCGCGAACCGCGCCGATCCCGACCACCTCGACGAGATCATGGCATCCGTCCGCCAGGTCGTCGATGCGGTGCCGGTCGGTGCGCCGGCCGAGCAGCGCAGCGTCCCCGTGTGGGCCCTCCCCGAAGACCGGTTCCTGATCGCCCCCTCGGTGCGCGGCGTGCTGCGTTCGGTCGAGGGCGAGCTGATCAAGGGCGACCCGGCCCTGCTCACTCGCGAGGTCCTCGACGTCGTCGTGGCGGGCATGTCGATGGTCAACGTCCTCCCGCGTCTCAAGGAGTCGGCGGTCGTGGTCATACCGGCCGACCGGAGCGAGGTGCTCCTCGCCGCCCTCCTCGCCAACGCCTCGGGCACGTTCCCCTCGCTCGCGGGCATCGTGCTCAACGGTGGTTTCGAACTGCCCGACGCGATCGTGCGCCTCATCGACGGGCTGGGCTCGCCGCTGCCGATCATCGCCACCGACCTCGGAACCTACGACACGGCCGTGCGGATCATGAACACGCGTGGCCGTCTCGCCGCCGATTCGCAGCACCGCTACGACACCGCCCTGGCGATGTTCGAGCGCCACGTCGACACCGAGCTGCTCACGCGCGAGCTGGGCGTGGCCCGCCCGAGCGTGGTCACCCCGCTCATGTTCGAATACGGCCTGGTCGACCGTGCCCGCAGCGACCGTCGCCGCATCGTTCTGCCCGAGGGCACCGACGATCGCGTACTGCGGGCCGCTGCCACCGTTCTCTCGCGCGGCATCGCCGACCTCACGATCCTGGGAGAGCCGATCGAGGTGCGCGGGCGCGCGATCGAGCTCGGCATCGACATCCGCGACGCCGAGGTGCTGAGCCCCTTCGACGCCGTCCACGTCGACAAGTTCGCCACCGAGTACGCCCGGCTGCGCGCCCACAAGGGCGTCACCTACGCGCAGGCCGCCGACACCGTCACCGACGTGTCGTACTTCGGCACGCTCATGGTGCACCTGGGCCTCGCCGACGGCATGGTATCGGGCGCCGCGCACACCACGGCCCACACGATCCGTCCGGCCTTCGAGATCATCAAGACCGCCCCGGGTGTCTCGGTCGTCTCGAGCGTGTTCCTCATGGCCCTCGCCGACCGCGTGCTCGTGTACGGCGACTGCGCCGTCATCCCCGACCCCACCAGCGAGCAGCTCGCCGACATCGCCGTGTCGTCGGCCGCGACCGCCGAGCAGTTCGGCATCGCGCCGCGCGTGGCGATGCTGTCCTACTCGACCGGCGAGTCGGGCACCGGCGCCGACGTCGAGAAGGTGCGCACCGCCACCGCCCTCGTGCGCGAGCGGGCGCCCGAGCTGCTGGTCGAGGGCCCCATCCAATACGACGCCGCCGCCGACGCCGCCGTGGCCCGGGCCAAGATGCCCGACTCCGAGGTGGCCGGGCGCGCGACGGTGTTCGTCTTCCCCGATCTCAACACGGGAAACAACACCTACAAGGCCGTGCAGCGCTCGGCCGGAGCCGTCGCCATCGGGCCCGTCCTGCAGGGGCTGAACAAGCCCATCAACGACCTGTCGCGCGGCGCTCTCGTCGACGACATCGTCAACACCATCGCCATCACCGCGATCCAGGCCCAGGGGGTCACCCAGTGAGTGTCGTCCTCGTCGTCAACAGCGGGTCGTCGTCGTTCAAGTACCAGCTGCTCGACATGGCCCGTGAACAGGTCCTCGCCTCGGGACTCGTCGAGCGCATCGGCGAGGGCACCGGCGTCGCGAAGCACACGGTGAAGGCGGCGTCTTTCGGCGCAGCGGGCGAGCCCGTGCCGACGGTGACCGATGCCACCTCGACCATCGAGCGCGAGATCGCCGATCACACGGCGGGCTTCGCCGTCATGCTCGAGGCCTTCGCGCAGCACGGCCCGTCGCTCGACGAACGCCCGCCCGTCGCCGTCGGACACCGGGTCGTGCACGGCGGGGCGCGGTTCTTCGCACCCACCGTCGTGACCCCCCTCGTCGAGATCAACATCGACGAGCTCTCGGTGCTGGCGCCGTTGCACAACCCGGCCAACCTCGCCGGGATCGTCGCGGCCAAGAAGGCCTTCCCCCACGTTCCGCACGTGGCCGTCTTCGACACGGCGTTCCATCAGTCCCTCGCCCCCGAGGCGTACACCTACGCGATCGACCGCGAGGTCGCCGAAGCCCACCGCATCCGTCGCTACGGATTCCACGGAACGAGCCACAAGTTCGTCAGCGAAGCCGCCGCGGCCTTCGTCGGCCGCCCTCTCGGCGAGCTCAAGCAGATCGTCTTCCACCTCGGCAACGGCGCCTCGGTCGCCGCGATCGAGGGGGGCCGCTCGGTCGACACGTCGATGGGACTCACCCCGCTCGAGGGACTTGTCATGGGCACGCGTTCGGGCGACCTCGACCCCGCGGTGCTGCTGCAGCTCGCCCGTCGCGCCGACATGTCGATCGCCGACCTCGACACGCTCCTCAACAAGCGCTCCGGCCTGCTGGGTCTGGCGGGTGTGTCCGACATGCGCGACATCGGAGAGCGCAGAGAGGCCGGCGACCCGTCCGCCCAGCTCGCCTTCGACGTCTACATCCACCGCCTGCGCGCGTATGCGGGCGCGTATCTCGCGCAGCTCGACGGCGTCGACGTCATCTCGTTCACCGCGGGCGTGGGCGAGAACGCCGCCGCCGTGCGAGAGGGCGCCATGGCCACCCTCGGCTTCGCGGGCGTCGAGATCGATCCCGAGCGCAACGCCTCGCGAGAGCGCGGCATCCGGCGCATCTCCACCGACGCCTCGCGCGTCCAGGTGCTGGTCGTCCCCACCGACGAAGAGCTCGAGATCGCCCGTCAGACCCTTTCCGTCACCGGCTGAGTCGCTCGCGGCCCCTCACCTCTTCGAACGGCCCGCCGTGCAACCGGCTCGGTCCGCCCCCGACCGCTACCCTGAGATCGCCGCGCATCGGCGCCCGTGACCCGCACCCCGATCTGGAGCCCGCCGTGACCGACAGCCCCGACCTGCCCGACCTCACCGCTTTCGAGGGAGTGCTGTTCGACCTCGACGGCGTGCTCACTCCCACGGCGGAGGTCCACATGCGCGCCTGGAAGACGATGTTCGACGAGCTGTTCGCGGCGTGGAAGATCGAGCCGGCCTACACCGATCGCGACTACTTCGAGTACGTCGACGGCAAGAAGCGGTACGACGGCGTTGCGAGCCTGCTGCGCAGCCGCGACGTCGAGGTCCCGTGGGGCGACCCCTCCGACGACCCGTCCGAAGACACCGTGTGCGGAGTCGGCAACCGCAAGAACGAGGTGTTCTCGCGGATTCTCCGCAGCGAAGGCATCGCGCCCTACCCGGGTTCGGTCGCCCTCCTCGATGTGCTGCAGGCCGCGGGAACCCCCATCGCCGTGGTGTCGAGCTCGAAGAACGCCGTCGAGGTGCTCGACGCGGCCGGCATCCGCGAACGCTTTCCCGTCGTGATGGACGGCGTGATCGCCGAGCGCGACAACCTCTCGTCCAAGCCCGCCCCCGACGTCTTCGCCGAAGCCGCACGACTGTTGGGCGTCGACCCCGCCCGATCCGTCGCCGTCGAAGACGCTCTGAGCGGCGTGCACTCCGCCGTCGCCGCCGGTTACGGCGTCGTGGTGGGCGTCGACCGAGGCGTCGGGGCCGACGACCTCCGTGCCGCCGGGGCCACCGTGGTCGTCGACGACCTCGCGGCGTTCGTAGACTGAGCCGTCGCCACCCGCGACACGCGTCATCGCCCGCCCCCATCGGCGAGACCGAGCACCACCCGCGCGAACGGCCCGAGGCCGCCTCGCGCCTACCCGAACCTGCCACCGGAAGGCACGCCCCGATGATCGATCGCGATCGTTTTCCCGTCGACGAATGGCGCCTCGTCGAAACCGAGTTCTCCCTCGACGACGTGGGGGTCACCGAGACCCTCTTCGCCGTCGGCAACGGGTACCTCGGCTTGCGCGGCAATTCCATCGAGGGGCGCTTCGCCCTCGAACAGGGCACCTTCATCAACGGCTTCCACGAGACGTTCCCCATCCGGCACGCCGAGCAGGCCTACGGCTTCGCCGAGGTCGGGCAGACGATCATCAACGCTCCGGATGCCAAGGTCATGCGCGTCTACGTCGATGACGAGCCGCTCTCTCTCGACGTCGCCGACGTCCGCGAGTACGAGCGCGTGCTCGACATGCGCCAGGGGATCCTCCGCCGCAACCTGCTGTGGGTGACGCCCTCGGGCAAGCGCGTGCGGATCGAGGACGAGCGTTTCGTCTCGTTCGACGAGAAGCACCTCGCCGTCCTCCGTCTGACCGTGACGGTGCTCGACGCCGACGCTCCCGTCACCGTGAGCAATCAGCTGCTCAATCGTCAGGACGGCGAGGGGATCTACGGCGGCTCGCCCATGGCATCCAAGCAGTCCGGTTTCGACCCGCGAAAGACCGAGAAGCTCAGCGACCGCGTGCTGCAGCCGCGCGAGTACTGGCAGGACGGCAACCGTTCGGCACTCAGCTACGAGGTGAGCGAGTCGAACATGACGCTCGCCGTCATCGCCGACCACCTCGTCGAGACGGAGAACGAGTACACCTCGCGTCAGCTCGTCGAGCCCGACATCGCCAAGAACATCTACCGCGTGCACGCGAAGGCCGGCGTGCCCACCACGATCACCAAGCTGGTGAGCTATCACACCTCGCGGGGCGTCCCCACGGGTGAGCTGCTCGATCGCTGCCGACGCACGATCGACCGTGCGGTCGAAACGGGGGTCGACGGGCTCGTCGAGAAGCAGATCGCCTGGTACGCCGACTTCTGGGACCGCTCCGACGTGCGCATCGGCGGTCACGGCGACCTGCAGCAGGCCACGCGCTGGTGCCTGTTCCAGCTTGCGCAGGCCGCGGCCCGCGCCGACGGACAGGGCGTCCCGGCGAAGGGCGTCACCGGTTCCGGGTACAGCGGTCACTACTTCTGGGACACCGAGGTCTACGTCCTGCCGTTCCTGGCGTACACCTCGCCGCTCTGGGCCCGGAACGCCCTGCGCATGCGGTACCTGATGCTCCCTGCAGCCCGCAAGCGCGCGCACCAGCTCAACGAAGCGGGTGCCCTGTTCCCGTGGCGCACCATCAACGGCGAAGAGGCGTCCGCTTACTACGCTGCCGGCACCGCGCAGTACCACATCAACGCCGACGTCGCCTTCGCCCTGGCGAAGTACGTCCGCGCGACGGGGGACGAGGAGTTCCTCGCCCGCGAGGGTGTGGACATCGCGGTCGACACCGCCCGCCTCTGGTCGACGCTGGGCTTCTGGCGCTCGAGCGACGCCGCCGAAGACGGGGAGCGCGACTCGTTCCACATCCACGGTGTGACCGGACCGGACGAGTACACCACCGTCGTCAACGACAACCTCTTCACGAACGTCATGGCGCGCTTCAACCTGCGCTTCGCCGCCCGCACGGTGCGCGACCTCGCCGAGAACAACCCCGAGGCCTATGCGCAGATGGCCGACCGCATGAACCTCGACCCCTCCGAGCCGGAGCGCTGGGACAAGGCGGCCGAGGCCATGCATATCCCGTTCAGCGAGGCCCTCGGCATCCATCCCCAGGACGCCGTCTTCCTCGAACGCGAGATCTGGGACCTCGAGAACACCCCGCCCGACCAGCGCCCCCTGCTGCTGCACTTCCACCCGCTGGTCATCTACCGCTACCAGGTGCTCAAGCAGGCCGATGTGGTGCTCGCGCTGTTCCTGCAGGGCAATCACTTCACGGATGCCGAGAAGCTCGCCGACTTCGAGTACTACGACCCGCTGACCACGGGCGATTCGACACTGTCGGCGGTCGTGCAGTCGATCTTGGCGGCCGAGGTGGGCTACCAGGACCTCGCCTTGGAGTACTTCCGGCAGGCCGCCTTCGTCGACCTCGGAGACCTGCACCACAACGCCTCGGACGGCGTGCACGTGGCATCGGCCGGCGGGGTGTGGACGGCCCTGGTGAGCGGCTTCGGCGGCATGCGCGACCACTTCGGCCTGCTCACCTTCGACCCTCGCCTTCCGGCCGACTGGCCCGAGCTGTCGTACGTGCTGCACTGGCATGGCACGCGCCTGGACATCACGCTCACCGAGACCGCGCTGACGCTGCGCGCCGGGGGAGAGGGCGACCCCGTCACTTTCGCGGTGCGCGGGGTGACGTACACCGTGGCTCCGGGTGAGACCGTGCGCGTCGCGCTCCACGGGCAGGGCCCGGTGCGGCCGGGTCGGCCGTCGATCCGCCAGCTCGAGGGTTCGGTGCGCGAGGACGGCACGCTCCTGTCGGCCTCGGTGCCGATCGTCACGACGGCGATTCCGATCGTCGGCGACGACGACGGGCCGATCGCGGTCGGGCTCGACGGCGGTTTCTGAATCACCGACGCGGTGGCATCTCCCGGGATGCCGCCGCGTTCGGCGTTTCGGGCGCCGCCGCGCGATGACGGCCCGGGGCTCGGCATCCGGTGTTCTGGCGGGGCCGATCGACCGCGGCGGATGCGATGTCGGAGGTACGCCGTAGGCTGGTGTGGTGACGACAGCCCTGTACCGCCGATACCGCCCCGAGGCGTTCGGCGAGATGATCGGGCAGTCTCAGGTGACCGAGCCGCTCATGACCGCACTGCGCAGCGACCGCGTGGGTCACGCGTATCTGTTCTCGGGTCCGCGCGGCTGCGGAAAGACCACGTCAGCCCGTATTCTCGCGCGTTGCCTGAACTGCGCCGCCGGCCCCACCGACACCCCGTGCGGCACGTGCGACAGCTGTGTCGAACTCGGTCGCGGAGGCGGCGGATCGCTCGACGTGGTCGAGATCGACGCGGCGAGCCACAACGGCGTCGACGACGCCCGTGACCTCCGCGAGCGCGCGATCTTCGCACCCGCGCGCGATCGCTTCAAGATCTTCATCCTCGACGAGGCGCACATGGTGACGCAGCAGGGCTTCAACGCGCTGCTCAAGCTCGTCGAGGAGCCGCCCGCGCACGTGAAGTTCATCTTCGCCACCACCGAGCCCGAGAAGGTGCTCGGCACGATCCGTTCGCGCACGCACCACTATCCCTTCCGGCTCGTTCCGCCCGCGGCCATGCTCGAGTACGTCCAAGAGCTGTGTGAGACCGAGGGCGTCGGCGTCGAGGCCGGCGTGCTGCCGCTCGTCGTCCGCGCCGGTGGCGGATCGCCGCGCGACACGCTCTCCCTGCTCGACCAGCTCATCGCCGGCTCCGACGCGGACGCGGGCGGTCACGTCCTCGTGCGGTACGAGCGCGCGGTCGCGCTCCTCGGTTACACGCACTCCGAGCTCCTCGACGAAGTCGTCGACGCCTTCGCCGCCAACGACGGTGGGGGAGCCTTCGCCGCCGTCGACCGGGTCGTGCAGACCGGTCAAGACCCGCGTCGTTTCGTCGACGACCTGCTCGAGCGCTTGCGCGACCTGATCGTGGTGGCAGCCACAGGTGCGGGCGCCTCGGCGATCCTGCGCGGCATCCCCGACGATGAATTCGATCGCATGTCCCGTCAGGCGACGGCGTTCGGCGCGCCGCGTCTCTCGCGCACGGCCGACCTGGTGGTCGCCGCCCTCGACGAGATGACCGGGGCCACGTCCCCGCGCCTGCAGCTCGAGCTGTTGGTCGCGCGCGTGCTCACCCACGCCGGCGTCGCCCAGGGCAGGTCGCCCGCCATGGCGCACGATCTCGAGGCGACGCGCGGCGGCTCGCATGCCTCCGCTCCGGCCCCCGCGACGGGAAGACCGGCGTCTCCCGCGGCCGACATCGCTTCTCCCGGCACATCGCCGGCGTCCCCCGCGGTGGCGAGCCCGGGAGGCTCGCGAGTTGCCGCGCCCGGGATCGCCTCTCCGGGCAGCACTTCTCCGGCGGTTGCCTCCCCCTCCGTCGCGCCCCCGACTGCGTCTCCCGCGGTCGCGTCTCCCGGTGTCGCCGCGCCAGCCGCTGCGTCTGCCGGGAAGATCGCGTCGCCCGGTATCGCCGCACCGGGTGCCGCTTCGCCCGCTCCGGTGGCACCCGCCGCGGCCTCACCGGGAAAGCCGCAGGCCGTTCCGGTGCGCCCCGCCGATGCAGAACCGCCCTCTTTCGGACCGAGCGACGACGATGCACCGCCGCCGTTCACCGACGACGACGCTCCTCCGCCTTTCGACGACGACGAGCACTCGCCGTCTGAGACGGCAGCGCCACCCGCGCGCGGCGCAACGGGGGCGCTCTCCCCGTCGGGCCCGAACCCGTCCGACCAAGAAGACGCTCGGGCGTCGGCAGGATCGCCGTCACGCCCCGCCGCGCCTGCTGCGGCGTCTGCGGGTTCCGGTCGTGTCGAGGCGTCGGACGACGCCCACCCGTTCGACACGGCTCCGACTCCGCAGACCGCGTCGTCCGAACTCGACCCCGAGCCCGAATCGGCGCCCACCGAGGCCCCCGCGGCAGCAGCCCCGCGCCACGATGCCGCTGCCTCCTCGGCATCGGAGTCGGCTGCACAGCGACCCGCCGCGGCGTCGACCTCGGGCGCGCCGTCCGACGACACGGAAGACGCCTCGCCGCTCGAACCGACCGCGCCCACGCCGCCCGCCACTCCCGTCGGCCCGATCGAGCTCGGACACGTCCGCGACGCGTGGCCCGAGGTGCTCGGCCAGCTCGAGGTCGCGAGCCGGTCGTCGTGGCTCATCGTGTCGACCGCCGCCGTCGCCGCCTTCGAGGGCGACGTGCTCACGCTGGCATTTCGCACGGGGAGCGATCTCACCGCCTTCAAGACGCGTACCCCGGAGGGCGGCCCGAGCGAAGATCTCCGGCAGGCCATCCAGGCGGTCCTCGGCGTCCGGGTCAAGTACCTCGCGCGCCTCGAGGGAGACGGTCACGGGGGATCCGGTCCCGCCGGCTCCTCGCGAGGCCCCTCGGCTCCCACGAGTGGCCCGGCGTCGGGCGCTCCCACGACCACGACTCGCGCTCCGCAGGGTTCGGCGCCGTACTCATCGTCGGTGACCGAGTGGGCCGTCGCGCCGATCCCGGCATCCGACGGCTCCGCCCCGGCGACGATGCGGGTCCCTGCGGCGCCGTCCACAGCCCTCGCCG
Organism: Microbacterium sp. SORGH_AS_0454; assembly: GCF_031453395.1. NCBI lineage: Bacteria > Bacillati > Actinomycetota > Actinomycetes > Micrococcales > Microbacteriaceae > Microbacterium > Microbacterium sp. SORGH_AS_0454. The sequence continues at coordinate 1,902,014 of NZ_JAVIYS010000001.1, forward strand.
TCGACGACGAGCCCGACGAGGCCACCGCGGTCGCCCCCTCCGAGCTGCACGAGGGCGTTGTCCTGCCGCCGCGCGAGGTCACCCCCTCGGTGGCCGCACCGGACGAGGTCGACGACGACGACGTCATCCCACCGGTCGACGAGGTCGAGGCCCCGCTGCCGCCGGTCGTCGTTCCGCGCATGGCCCCGCTCAGCGGGGGCGTCCAGCGCTACGGCGAAGCCGTGGTGCGCCAGATGCTCGGGGCGAACTACGTGCGCGATGAGCCCTACGAGCCCCCGACGAGGTTCACCTGATGTACGACGGCATCGTCCAAGACCTGATCGACGAGTTCGGCCGCCTTCCGGGCATCGGCCCGAAGTCGGCTCAGCGCATCGCATTCCACATCCTGCAGTCGCCGTCGTTCGATGTATCGCGCCTGTCGACGCTGCTCGGAGAGATCCGCGACAAGGTGAAGTTCTGCGAGATATGCGGCAACGTCTCCGAGCAGGACCGCTGCTCGATCTGTCGCGACCCGCGTCGCAATGCGACCTTGATCTGCGTGGTCGAAGACGCCAAAGACGTCGCGGCGATCGAACGCACCCGCGAGTTCCGCGGCCTCTACCACGTGCTGGGCGGCGCCATCAGCCCCATCGCGGGGATCGGTCCCGACGATCTGCGTGTCACCCAACTCATGCAGCGCCTCGCCGACGGCACCGTTCAAGAGGTCATCCTGGCGACGAACCCCAACCTCGAGGGAGAGGCCACGGCGACGTACCTCAGCCGGCTGCTGCACACCCTCGAGATCCGCGTGACGCGTTTGGCATCCGGTCTCCCCGTCGGCGGCGACCTGGAGTACGCCGACGAAGTGACCTTGGGCCGCGCCTTCGAGGGTCGTCGGACGCTCTGACGACCGTCCGCGCGGGGTCAGGGCATCCCGGCACCCCCGCTACCGCCGCACACGCGCTCGCACCCGGGGAATAACCGACGGGGTCGTCCGCGCGGGCCGGCGCCGGTTACCGCCGCACGCGCGCTCGCACCCGGGTGACGCTCGACAGGGTCGCCCGCACGGGCTGGCCCAGGTAGATGCCGAGAGACGCACCGACGGCGAGGGCGATGCCGATGGTCGCCGCCCCGGCGAGCGTGGTGACCCCGGTCATGAGCACGGCAGGATCCTGGCCCGACTCCACGATCCCGAGAAGACCGCGGAAGACCGCGGCACCGGGCACGAGGGGGAGGATCGCCGCGGTCGTGATCGCCACCGAGGGCACGTGCAACCGGTAGGCGACCACGATGCCCGCGAAGCTTCCGACGAAGGCTCCCACGCCGCTCGCGGCGGCGACCTCGAAGCCGAGGCCGGAGGCCGCGACGTAGCCCGCCCAGGCCACCAGGCTGAGGGCGGCGCTCACCACGACGATGCGCGCGCCGGCACCGTTGAACACCGCGACAGCGATGGCGATGACCGCGGCTCCCACGAACTGGACGCCGACGGGTCCGAGCGGCAGCGCGTTCGACGGCGGCGACATCCCCATCCCGAGAACGCGCACCGTTTCGAGCCCCGCGAGAATCCCCAGCACCACGCCGAGAGTCTGCGTGGTGAGTTCGAGGATGCGTCCCGTCGCGGTCAGAGCGAAGCCGTCGATGGCATCCTGTGCCGCGCCCACGACGGTGAGACCGGCGAGCATCAGGACGATTCCGGATGCCACGATCACCGACGGTCTGATGGCCGCGGCCGCGTCGAGACCGGTGTAGCGCAGCAGCGGCGACAGCGCCGCGAAGACGGTGAGGACGAAACCGCCGGCGATCTGCGCGAAGAAGTACGGCACACGCGCGCGCGCCAGCACGTACTGCGTGGTGGCGGCGAGGGCCGCGGCGATGAAGGACAGCACGAGGGCGAGCCAGTTCGCCCCGAACATGATCGCCACTCCCGCGGCGAGCGACGCCTGCGAGGCGATGACGATCGCGGGGCGATAGCGGAAGGGCAGGCGACGGATGGCCCGACACCGCGCGATCGCATCGTCGAGCCCCAGGCCGCCGGTGACCTCCTGCACCAGGGCCTGCAGGCGCTGCAGCTTCGCGTGGTCGGGGACCGAGCCGCGCACCACGCGAAGGAGGGTGGTCGGGTGGCTCGCGCCCGGGCGGCTGTGCGCGATCGTGATCGAGTTGTAGGTCACGTCGACGTGCACCGGGTCGAGTCCGTACGCCCCGCACACCCGAACGATCGTGAGGGTCACCTCGTTGGCCGGGGCACCGACGACGAGCATGGTCTCGCCGATGCGGATGGCGAGATCGAGAATGCGCGTCGACAGGGCCTCATCGATGATCGGAAGCAACGTCGTGTCGGGGGAGGAGACCTCGTCGACATGGACGAGCCGGCGCAGAGACGACAGCAGTCGGCGCGGGGTGGGGGACAACCGCGGGCCTCCAGAGAAGGGGGAGAGAGGGAGGGTTCGATCCTATCGACGGGCTCTGCGATTTCTCCCGGCGTCGACCCATGACGGAGGCGGTATGCGCCCGCCTCTAGGATGATCCTCGGGCGCGACACGAGCGCCCCGTCGTGGCATCCCGACGCGCGACCTCTCCGGGAGTTCTCCTCATGGCTCTGATCGTCCAGAAGTACGGCGGTTCGTCCGTCGCCGACGCCGAGAGCATCAAGCGGGTCGCCAAGCGCATCGTCGACACCCGCCGCGCGGGTCATGAGGTCGTCGTCGCCGTCAGCGCGATGGGCGACACCACCGACGAGCTGCTCGATCTGGCGAACCAGGTCGCGCCCATCCCCGCGCCGCGCGAGCTCGACATGCTGCTCTCCAGCGGGGAGCGCATCTCGATGGCGTTGCTGGCGATGGCGATCCACTCGATGGGCTTCGAGGCGCGCTCCTTCACCGGCAGCCAGGCCGGAATGATCACGGATGCCACGCACGGCGCAGCCCGCATCGTCGATGTCACGCCCGTCCGCCTTCGCGAGGCGCTCGACGAGGGAGCGATCGTGATCGTCGCGGGCTTCCAGGGCTTCAACCGCGACACCCGCGATATCACGACCCTCGGTCGCGGCGGATCCGACACCACGGCCGTGGCGCTCGCCGCGGCGCTGAAGGCCGATGTCTGCGAGATCTACAGCGACGTGGACGGCATCTTCACCGCGGATCCCCGCGTTGTGCCCCTCGCGCGCAAGCTCGACCGGGTCGGCAGCGAGGAGATGCTCGAGCTCGCTGCCAATGGCGCGAAGGTCCTCTACATCCGCGCGGTCGAGTACGCGCGCCGTCACGGCGTCCTCATCCACGCCCGTTCCACGTTCAGCTCGGGCGAGGGCACCTGGGTGCTCGACGCTTCGAAGACCTCCGCACTCGTCCCCGAAAGAGAAGTCATGGAAGAGCCCATCGTCGCCGGCGTCGCCACCGACCTCAGCCAGGCCAAGATCACCGTCATCGGTGTGCCCGACGTGCCCGGCAAGGCCGCCGACATCTTCAAGATCGTCGCCAAGTCCGGCGCGAACGTCGACATGATCGTGCAGAACGTCTCGGCCGCTGCCACGAGCCGCACCGATATCTCGTTCACGCTGCCCAAGACCGACGCCACCGCGGCCCTCAAGGCGCTCGCCGCGGAGCAGGCCGAGGTCGGGTTCGAAAGCCTCGTGCACGACGACCAGATCGGCAAGCTCTCCGTCGTCGGCGCGGGCATGCGCACGCACTCGGGCGTTTCGGCGACTCTCTTCGAGGCGCTCAGCCTGGCCGGCGTCAACATCGAGATGATCTCGACCTCCGAGATCCGCATCTCGGTCGTGGTGCGTGGTGTCGACCTCGCCGAGGCCGCCCGTCTCGTGCACACGGCCTATGGGCTCGACGGTGACGCCGAGGCGACCGTCCACGCCGGCACCGGTCGCTGATCACCGTCTCGCCTCGACGCGCGGGACGTCGCCGGGCGCGGAGGTCGACGCGTTCCAGAACGACGCAGGCGCGTCTCGGGATGGCGTGATCGGTGACGCCGACTAGTTCGACGTCTCCCGTCTTTCCTGATCGGCCCGGGGAAAGGGCTCCGGCAACCGGTCACCCGAGAATGACCAGACGATGATGTACAGCACCGCGCCGATGAGGAAGAGCCCGAGAAGGACCACTCCGGCGATCGCCCCCGGCCACAGGAGCACGAGCAGTCCGGCGGGTCTCGTCATCGCGCGCGAGACCAGGCCGCGGGTCATGAGCTGGAACAGGACCACCAGCACACCGCCCGCGTAGGCGCTGCACAGTCCCAGGGTCAATCCGAGAGTGCCGAGGGGATCGCCCGCCGTGGCGTAGACGACGATGCCGATGAGGTCGAGGACGAGAGCCCCCGCGATCGCCCACGAAGTGAACTTCGACAGGGGCCCATCGTCCATCCGAGACGTGACGATGGAGCGGAACAGGTCACCCAGATTGCGCTGCATGCGCCGGAGCCACAATCCCAGGATGGCGATGGCTCCCGAGAACAGGAGGGCCTGGACGATCGCGCCGGCGAGATGACCGAGGCCGGTGTCGATGCGCCATCCCCACAGGCCGCCGGTCGGAACGCAGACCGCGAGCAGGGCCACGCACAGGCCGAGGACGACCGAGACGGGGAAAACCAGCGCCCTGCTGGCGGCGAGCTCGAAGAAGACCTCGTTGTCGTCGTCGCCGGGGGCCTTCGCCACGCGACGAGCCGTCTCGAGGAGGGCGTCGGATCCGCGCTGACCCGGTCCGCCGAAGACGGCGAGGACGCGTTGGGCATCGTCGTTCGTCGGGTCGATGCGCAGCGCGGAGGCGGCACTCTCGCGAGCTTCGCGCGAGCGGCCCACCTTCCACAAGCACGTCGCGCGCGCGAGGTGCAGATCGATGTCATCGGGCTGCGTCTCGAGCGCACGCTCGAGGGCGGGGATGGCCTCGGCGGCGCGACCGAAGGCATGCAGGACGCGCGCGTAGGTGAACACCGCGAACGAGACCTCGGGGGCCAGAGCGTACAGACGGTCGGCGGCGTACAGGGCCTCTGCCTCGTGGGCGGTCTCCATCTGGGTGAGGGCCAGCAGGCGCCACGCCCACGCGTCGTCAGGAAACGATGACACCGCGTCTCGGGCGAGCGGCGTGAGTTCGTCCCAGCGCTCCAGCTCGACCAGGGCCTCTCCGACGATCCGCTGTGCTTCCGCGTTGCCGGGGTCCCGCGCGAGCACCGCTCCCGCCTCCTTGAGTGCCTGTTGGCGCCGTCCGAGACTCAGCAGCGTATCGGCGTTACGGAGTGTCCGTGCGTCGTCGCTCACAGGCGGCGCACGCTTCTGAGGTAGTCGCGCAACTGGGTGAAGGTGCCGTCGTCTTCGCCGAAACGGACGATGTTACGGGCCGCCTCGAGCCAGGGGCCCGTAGACGAGGTGGTCTGAGCGACGCCATGTCGCAGATCGTCCATGCCGATGAGACGCGCCGTGCCGGTTCGTGCGCTCTCGAGCAGCGCGTTCTCGCTCGCGACCTCGCAGACATAGGCGATGTCGGCGCCGCTGTAGCCGTCGGTCAGCCGTGCGAGCTCCGCGAGATCGACACCCTCGACGGGACGGCGGGCCAGGTGGTGGCGGAAGATGGCCCGCCGAGCCTCATCGTCGGGAGGGAGCACCAGCACCGTGCGGTCGAGACGGCCCGGTCGCCTCAAGGCGGGATCGACATCCCACGGCTGATTCGTCGCCGCGAGGACGAAGACGCCCTCGTTGTCGCTGGCGACACCGTCGAGTTCTTCGAGCAGGGCGACGACGACCCCGCGCATCCCGCTGTGGCGGGCCTGCGAACGGCGCTGTCCAATGGCATCCAACTCGTCGAGGAAGATGACCGTCGGGGCGTCGCGGCGCGCGAGCTGGAAGAGGTCTCGGACGTTGTGCTCGCTCTCGCCCATGTACCGGTCGAGGATGTCGCTGATGCCGACGGAGAGGAACGACGCCCCGAGTTCGCCGGCGATCGCACGGGCGATGAACGTCTTGCCGCACCCCGGCGGTCCGTACATGAGCAGTCCGCCCCGCAGGCTCTTGCCGTAGAGCGCACGCAGCTCGGGATTCTTCAGCGGGGCGAGGAACGCCGCATTCAGCCGCTCTTTCACCTGCGACATGCCGCCGACATCGGTGAGGGTCGTCGTGGGTCGCTGCAGGTCGTGCGCGTCGAACGCCGAGGCACTCTCGCCGTCGACGAACGCGGGCCGCGCGATGTGACCCACCTCGGTCTCGGCGGCCGACCAGTCGAAACCGGCCTCCGGACGGGATGGGGCGGGAGGTTCCGCGGGTCGGAGGCTCGCCGGGTCTGGGGCCGCGGGCGCACCCAGCGCTCGAGCGAGCAGTTCGCGGGCCCGCGAGTCGGCGGGGGAGTGCGATAGAACGGTGCTCGCCTCTGAGACGGCCTGGTCTGCGAGTCCGCGTTCCCAGAGCTGCGTCGCGAGATGCAGACGCAACTCGTCGTCGAGTGGTGCGGCCTCGACGGCGCGACGCAGGGCTTCGATCAGCGGGTCGTTCATCGGTCTCCTCGCGACGGGGGTGCCCTGCCATTGTGGGCGAGACCACCGACACGTGCCATATCGTCGTCTCACCTGTGGATGGTTCGCCGTGCGAGAGCAGCGGTCCTGCCATCCTGGCGTTCACGACCGCCGGGGCGGCCGGCGCCGATCGGCGACCCCCCGAGCGCACGCTACTCTGGCACGAATGTCGCGCGCATCCGTCTGCGCGCCCCCGCGTACCCGAGGAACAGCCATGACCCGCATCTCCGATTCCGGAATCTCCCTCGCAGTCGTCGGCGCCACCGGCCAGGTCGGCACCGTCATGCTCGAGATCCTCGCCGAGCGCGCGTTCCCGATTCGGGAACTCCGACTGTTCGCCACCGCGCGCTCCGCCGGCTCGTCGATCGAGTTCGCGGGCCGTTCCGTCGTCGTCGAAGACGTGGCCACCGCCGACCCCGCGGGCGTCGAGGTCGCTCTGTTCTCCGCCGGCGCCACGGGGAGCCGGGCGCACGCGCCGCGCTTCGCCGAGGCGGGCGCCCTCGTCATCGACAACTCCAGCGCCTGGCGCATGGATCCCGAGGTCCCGCTCGTCGTGAGCGAGGTCAACCCCCACGCGATCGACCAGGCCGTCAAGGGCATCGTCGCCAACCCCAACTGCACCACCATGGCCGCCATGCCGGTCCTGAAGGTCCTCGACACCGAGGCCGGCCTCGAACGCCTCATCGTCAGCACCTACCAGGCCGTCTCCGGCTCCGGCCTCGCGGGCGCCCGGGAGCTCCTCGGCCAGGTCGAGGGCGTCCTCGCCCAGGGCGAGGTGGAGCGTCTCGTCCGCGACGGCTCGGCCCTCGATTTCCCCGAACCCGAGAAGTACGTCGCCCCGATCGCCTTCGACGTCATCCCCTTCGCCGGCAACCTCGTCGACGACGGACAGAACGAGACCGACGAAGAGAAGAAGCTCCGCAACGAGAGCCGCAAGATCCTGGAGCTCCCCGACCTGCGCGTCGCCGGTACGTGTGTGCGGGTCCCCGTCTTCACGGGTCACTCGCTCAGCATCAACGCCGAGTTCGCCCGCGACCTCTCGCCCGAACGCGCTCGTGAGCTCCTCGCCGAGGCCCCCGGTGTCAAGCTCGAAGAAGTGCCCACGCCGCTCCAGGCCGCCGGCACCGACCCCAGCTACGTCGGTCGCATCCGCGCCGACCAGTCCGCTCCCGAAGGCCGAGGCCTCGTGCTGTTCATCAGCAACGACAACCTGCGCAAGGGCGCGGCTCTCAACGCGGTGCAGATCGCCGAGCTCGTGGCACACAAGCGCCTCGCGACTGTCTGAGACACGGCATCCGGATGCCGGGTGCGAGGTGTCTCGACATCGAACCGACGGTTCTCTCGATGTCGAGACACCTCTCGGCCCGCACCTAGAATCGACGGGTGACTGAAAACGTCGATGTTCTTCTCATCGGTGGCGGCATCATGTCGGCCACTCTCGGCACGCTGCTGAAGGACCTCCAGCCCGATCTCAAGATCGCGGTGCTCGAGCGTCTCAGCGACGTCGCTCAAGAGAGCTCGAACGCCTGGAACAACGCCGGCACCGGTCACGCGGCGCTGTGCGAGCTCAACTACACGCCTGAGGCCAAGGACGGCACGATCGACCCGGCCAAGGCCGTCACGATCAACGAGCAGTTCCAGCAGAGCCGTCAACTGTGGGCCTCGCTCGTCGCCGAGGGTGTTCTCGATGAGCCGTCGACGTTCATCAATGCCACGCCCCACATGACGTTCGTCCGCGGCGAGAAAGACGTCGCCTTCCTCCGCAAGCGCTACGAGGTCCTCAAGCAGCAGCCGCTGTTCGCGGGTATCGAGTACAGCGAGGACTCGCGCGTCATCAATCAGTGGGCTCCGCTGCTCATGCAGAAGCGTCGCAAGGGCGAGCCCTTCGCCGCCACGCGAGTGCCCGCCGGCACCGACGTCGACTTCGGCTCGCTCACGCGCCAGCTGTTCGCTAACCTGCGCGAGAAGGGCGTCGAGGTGGCTACGAACCACGACGTCAAGAAGCTCAAGAAGCAGAAGGACGGGTCGTGGGAGGTCTCGTACCGCCACGTCATCGGCGGGACCCCCGGCTCCATCAATGCGAAGTTCGTCTTCGTCGGCGCGGGCGGCTGGGCCCTCAAACTCCTGCAGCGCTCGGGAATCCCCGAGATCAAGGGCTACGGTGTCTTCCCGATCGGCGGGCAGTGGTTGAAGACCTCCAACCCCGACATCGTGGCGAAGCACCGCGCGAAGGTGTACTCGCAGGCGTCGGTGGGTGCACCCCCCATGTCTGTGCCGCACCTCGACACGCGCGTGATCGACGGGGAGTCGTCGCTGCTGTTCGGACCGTTCGCGACCTTCAGCCCGAAGTTCCTGAAGAACGGCTCGATGCTCGACATCGTCACGCAGGTGCGTCCGCACAACATCCTGCCGATGCTCAAGGTCGCCGTCGACAACCCGAGCCTCATCAAGTACCTCGTCAGCGAATTGCTCAAGACCCACTCGAAGAAGGTCGACAGCCTTCGCGACTTCATGCCCACCGCGAAGGACGAGGACTGGGAGCTGCTCGACGCCGGCCAGCGCGCCCAGGTCATGAAGCGCGACAAGGACAAGGGTGGCGTGCTCCAGTTCGGCACCGAGGTCGTCACCTCAGCCGACCACTCGATCGCCGGTCTCCTCGGGGCATCCCCGGGAGCCTCGACCGCCGTGTCGATCATGCTGGGGCTCATCAAGACCTGCTTCCCCGAGCGCATGGCCGACTGGGAGCCGCGCCTGCGCAACCTGATCCCCAGCTACGGCGAGACGCTGAACACGAACCCCGCCGCCGCGCGCAAAGAGCTGGATGCCACGGCGCACGCTCTGGCCATCAACCCCTGAGTCGCGCGTGGCGAAGCTGTACTTCCGCTACGGAGCGATGAACTCGGGCAAGTCGACAGCCCTGCTGCAGGCGGCGTACAACTACGAGGAGCGTGGTCAGCGCGTTCTGCTGGCCAAGCCGGAGATCGACACCAAGGGCGCTGATCAGATCGACAGCCGCCTCGGCGTGAAGCGCGAGGTCGACTTCCTCGTCGCCCCTGACGACGACCTGCGCGAGGTCTTCCACGGCGCCGCGGGCCACGCACCCGTGGCGTGTCTGCTGGTCGACGAGGCGCAGTTCTTCACCGCCGCGCAGGTCGACGACCTCCTGCGCATCGCCGTGCTCGACGGCATCCCGGTCCTGGCCTACGGCATCCGCACCGACTTCCGAACCGAGGCCTTCCCCGGATCCGCCCGCCTCATGGAGATCGCCCACAGCCTCGAAGAGCTCAAGACGATCTGCCGGTGCGGTCGGAAGGCGATCTTCAACGCACGGCTGGTGGGCGGCCGGTTCGTCTTCGACGGCGATCAGGTCGCCATCGACGAGGGGCAGATCGAGGGCGAAGTGACGTACGAGTCGATGTGCGCCGCGTGCTACCTGCGCGAGTCGGGCGGGCGGCTCGACGGGCGCTGAACCCCTCTCGCGCGAGCAGCGCGGTGGTGCCCGAGCGATAGCCTGGAGGCATGCGCGTACTCCTGGCCGGCGGAGCCGGTTACATCGGAACCCACACGGCCGTCGCCCTTCTCGAAGCGGGCCACGACGTCGTCCTCCTCGACGATCTGTCGGGCACGCACGCGGTCGCCGCCGAGCGGGTCGAGAAGATCACCGGCAAGCCCGCGCCCCTCATCGTGGGCGACGCGGCCGACGAGGCGGTCGTCGCGTCGGCGTTCGACGAGCACGGGCCGATCGACGCGATCATCCACCTGGCCGCCTTCAAGGCCGTGGGGGAGTCGACGCAGAAGCCGCTCGAGTACTACTCCAACAACCTCGACACGACCTTCGCCCTGCTGCGGGTGGGTATCGCCCGCGGCATCCGGAGCTTCGTCTTCTCGAGCACTGGCACGGTGTACTCCGACCCGGCCGATCTCCCCTTCACCGAGGAGTCGACGACGAGCATCGATCTGTCGAACGCGTACAGCAAGTCCAAGCGCATGAACGAGGTCGTGCTCGCCGATGTCGCGCGCGTGAACCCCGAGCTGAACGTCACAGTGCTGCGTTACTTCAATCCGGTGGGCGCGCACCCGTCCGGCCTGATCGGTGAAGATCCCGCCGGCATCCCGAACAACCTCATGCCGTTCGTCTCGCGCGTGGCCATCGGCACGCTCGACGAGATCGGGGTCTTCGGCGCGGACTACGACACCCCCGACGGCACGGGCTTGCGCGACTACATCCACGTCGTCGACCTCGCCGAGGGTCACGTCGCCGCTCTCGAGCAGGCGCAGCCCGGCCACCAGGTGTTCAACCTCGGTACCGGTCGTCCGGTGAGCGTGCTCGAACTCGTCGCCTCGTTCGAGAAGGCCGTGGGGCGCGAGCTGCCGAAGAAGATCCTCGACCGTCGCCCCGGAGACGTCGCCGCGACGTACTGCGACCCGTCCAAGGCCGGCGAGGTCCTCGGCTGGCGCACGCGTCTCGGCATCGACGACGCCTGCCGCGACTACTGGAACTGGCAGACCACGAACCCGGCCGGGTATCGCTCGACCGCCGACGCCTGATCATCCACGCGTAGGCTGGTGTGGTCGGGCCACACCAGCGTGCTCGACGGAACGGGGACTCCTTGCCGAACATCGCACCCCGTGCCTGGCAGATCGTGCTCGAGCGCATCGAGGGCGATCTCCGCGAGGGGCGCCTGTCGCCCGGCGACAGACTGACTCCCGAGCGCGAACTCGCGGCCCAGCTCGGAGTCGGCCGATCGAGCGTGCGTGAGGCGGTGCGGGTGCTCGAGGTGCTCGGGGTCGTGCGCACGGCGACGGGCTCCGGGCCCACCGCCGGGGCCATGATCGTGACGACACCACGGGGCGGCCTCGCCGCCTTCCTCCGGTTGCAGGTCGCCGCGAACGGTTTCCCCTTGACGGACGTCGTCCGCACGCGCATCGTGCTCGAGGTCGATGTCGTCGAGCGGTTGGCCCGCGACGACGCCGACCTTTCCGAGGTGGTCGGCATCCTGGACGCGATGGATGCCGAAAGCCTCGCCCCCGACGAGTTCCTGGCTCTCGACGCGCGTTTCCACCAGGCCCTGTCCGAGGTGTCCGGCAACGCGGTCGTCTCGGCGATGATGGCGGGTTTGCGCAGCTCCATCGAGGCGTACACCCGGGCGGGGGCCGCCCGCCTCGACGTGTGGCCGGTCGTCGCCGAGCGGTTGCGCTCGGAGCACCGGCACATCCTCGCGGCGGTCTCGCGTGGCGACGCCGAGGGAGCGCGCGAGGCCGTGCGTGCTCACATCACCGATTACTACACCGAGGTGGCGCAGGCGCTGAGCCCGTCCGATGCGGACGAAGCCGCCGTCGGTGACGCGGCGCGTGCCGCCGTACGTTCTTCGCCGTCCGCTTGAGAGGATCCCCATGAGCGATCGACCCGCGCGCCCGCCGCGCCCGCAGCACATTCTGCACGTCGTCGAGACCGAGCGTCTCACCCCGCACCTCGTCCGTGTGCGCGCTCGAGGGGAGGATCTCGCCGTGTTCCGCGACAGCCCCCATACCGACAAGTACGTCAAGATCACGTTCGCCAAGCCGGAGCTCGGCCTCGAGCCGCCCTACGACCTGGCTGCGTTGCGCAACACGCTCGCGCCGGAGGACCTTCCCGTCACCCGCACGTACACGGTGCGCGCGGTCGACGGCGACGAGGTGACCATCGATTTCGTGGTGCACGGCGACGAGGGGCTCGCGGGCCCGTGGGCGGCGCGCGCGCAGCCGGGGGACCGCCTCGTGGTCTCGTCGCCCGGCGGCGGCTACGCGCCCGACTCCACGGCGGACTGGCACCTGTTCATCGGCGACGAGTCCGCGATCCCCGCGATCTCCGCGGCTCTCGAGGCCCTGGCCCCGGATGCCGTCGGCGCGGCGTTCCTCGAAGTGCAGGCCGCCGACGAGCAGCTCTCGCTCGACGCTCCGGCTGGAGTCGAGATCGTCTGGGTTCACCGCGGGTCCGCCGTGGCGGGTGCGACGAACGTCCTGGCGGATGCCGTGACCTCCTGGCATCCGCGCGACGGGCGAGGACATGTCTTCGCGCACGGAGAGCGAGAGGCGATGAAGCGGATCCGCGACCTCGTCTTCACGCGGTGGGGCTTGGGTCGCGAGCAGGTATCTCTGTCGGGCTATTGGGCGTACGGGCGCACCGAAGATCGATTCCAGGCCGAGAAGCGCGAGCCGATCGGGCAGATCCTCTGACGGCTCGCGCCCCGCGGGCTCAGTGCCCGGTTCGTGCGGGAAGCGTCGGAATGAGCTGCTCGAGGAACGCGGCGGTGTCTTCCCACCCGTGCACGGCCTGGCACTCGACGCCCATGGCCAGCACGGGGTAGTCGTTGCCGTCGGGATCGAGGCGGTCGCCGACGAAGAGCATGTCGTCGAGCGGGATGCCGGTGGCTTCGACGAGCTTGTTCATGCCGTAGGCCTTGTCGATACCGCGGTGGGTGATGTCGACGGAGGTCGATCCCCCGGAGCGGACCTCGAGGTCGGGGATGCGGGAGGCGACCGCTTCGCGCAGGCTGTTCTTCTTCTCGCCAGTGGGGTCCCAGGCCATCTTCGCCTCGAGAGGGGCGGACTGCCCGAGGGCCGAGAACGTGATCTGCGAGCCGCGGTCCTCGAGGATGTCACCCCAGGGCTCGGCCTCCCACAGCCCGAGACGCTCGGCCTCTTCGCGCACGGCCGCGAGGGCGCGCTGCTTCTCGTCGTCGGTGAGCGAGTGGGCGTAGACCGTCTCGACGCCGGCGGGCGTGAGCAGGTAGTACTGGGTGCCGCAGGTGGGCATGAGGTGGAAGTGCGAGAGCTGTTCGGGAGAGGCCTCGGGGAGGCGCTCGACGACCTGGCTGCGGAACTGCTGGAGCTGCCCGCCGGAGATGATGGCCACCTCCACCTTCTCGGCCAGGGCGAGCAGCAGGTCACCGATGCGCGGGTCGATCGCCGACTTCGAGGGGGCGAGGGTGTCGTCGAGGTCGAAGGCGACGAGGCGGGGCGAGGCGTCGGACACGGTGCTCCTGTCAGGCGGAAGGACGGACCCTCGACAGTGCCGCGGGCGAGGCCACGGGAGTTCCTCAAGTCCACGGGTGGCGGACCGGGGGTCCGCTGTCCATGGTATCCGGCCCGTCCGGTAGCCCGACAATCCCGCGTGTTGGCGCTCCCTTTCCCGAACCGCTCCGGAATGTCTCGCCAGGGCGCCGGTGCGCTGCCGCCACGTCGCCGCTTCCGCCACCGTCCGCCGACCCACCGGCGGTCGACCCGTCGCCTTTACGACCGGGAACAGCGGGCCGACCACAGCCCACGCCTCATTCCAGATCTCGCCGTGCGCCACACCTCAGTGCTCGCTCACGCGCCGCTGCACAGTGTTCGCAACGCGCCCTCACTCGGGTAACGCTCTCATCCGACGAAGCCGCCACGCTGCTGAAGTGATGTGGTCCGAACCGGCCGCGCGAAGATCGCGTCGGAGATCAGCTGCCAGTCGGCATTCGGCAGGGAGGTGACTTGGCAGACGTGCCCAAGGCCGGTCCAGCGGCAAGTGACTTCGTTCGACGGGAGGCGGGACGGAAGGGCCCAAACCGGCTACGGCGGACCGACTACCTGATCACAGCACCAGGGAGGGAAACTCCTCCTGTGCGCTATAAAGAACGTCGTCTCGGGGAGGTTCGTCGGTCATACGTTCCGATCGCGGATGAAGTCTCGCCGTGGTTTGGCGCCAAATAACCGCGGGAAGTGCGGCTTATCGCAGGCGAACAGGGTGCGTCAGGCGCGTTGAAGTCGGCAGCTTGAGCTTCGCGCCTCGTGTCATGTACAGCGTTGGTCCCAGTGCGAGGGCTGGTGTCGCGATCTTTCATTGCGGCCAGCTTTAGCTTCCCGAGTGCTGAAGCGGCAACCGATAGGCGGCTGCCCGCTTGGAGTCTGTCATCGACTGGTCACCTGCGTCCCCCGAAAGGAGGACAGACGACTGGATAATTCCTCTATACGCTTGAGATTCAAAGCGGGAGGGCATTGCGCCCCCCCGGTATCTATGATAAGTGGGGGGACACATTGAAGATAAGAACACGACTCGCGACGCTGGCGATGCTTGTCGCAGCGATTCTCGGCGGATCTGTCATGAGCGCGAGCGGTGCATACGCCTCTGACTGGGGCCCCTGCGAGAAAGGGCCGTACCACACCCTGACTGGCGGGTCCGTCACCGCGAGCCTTCCTTCCGAAGGCACCGAGTTGTCGAAGGTCTGCCTTTCGCGCCAGGGTGACGCTGGATCGGGTGTCAGTGCTCTTCAACGTGCGATGAAGGCGTGCTATGGGCAGAACATAGCGACTGATGGACAGTTCGGACCGGCGACACGGAACGCCCTGCTGAACGTGCAGCGGAGGCTTGGGGTTACGGCAGACGGTATTTACGGGCCGGAGACAGGAAACCGCATGTACTTCCCCACGAACTACAGTGGTGGTTGCAATTACAAGGGAGCGCAGTACGACAAGTACGGTTGGTGGCCTGGTCCCTGACCGTTTCCTATGGCGCTGAATCGACGACTGGCTTCTCGGTCCCGTCGCGGAATGCGACGGGACCGAGAAGCTTGAATGTCGGAACTTCAGCAGTCGATCACAATCGTGACGCGACGAGTCGCGGCGGTCGGCGTGACTGTAGTGGCTTGTTGAGAGTGCGAGTGTGCGTCAATGAGTGCTCCGGCGGCTGTATGGCGGGTCGACAAGCGCGCAATTGGCGCTGAAGCCGTAAGTCGCCTCCGGTTCATCGCCTGGACCCGTGGTGGCCTCGGCGAGTGGGCGATCTGTGCATGGGGATCGCGTGAGAGTCGTCTTGCGCAGGCATGCCTCTGGTGTACGCGCGCGTAGGGCCCCCGCTCTTTCTTAATCACGAGAGGCGAGACCGCAAGGAACCCTCCAGAGCTCCACGCGACGGTGATTCTCGTGACCCGGCGGGCATCGCTGGATGCCTCCCGACCGCACGTGATTTCCATGTGCGAAGGAACCCCGCCCTCCTCCAAAAGTTGAAAGAAGTTCGGTAATGACCCTTGGACGCGTTCTACTTTCTCGGCGGCAGGTTCTCGTCGCCCTCACCACCGCGGCCTCGATAGCGACGAGCGTCATCGCTGACGACGGTGAACCCCTGAAGAATCCCTCCGTGTCGCCATCGGGCGCAACTGCACTAGAACCTTCAGTGCGCGTAGATGAGTCGGTCACGAATCGTTGCAATTCCGAAGACTGGGCAACACGGTTCGAGACCTCCGTGCCGGTGATACTGAAATTTGAGAACATTCGCCAGGACACCCTCGTCACGGTCGAATGGGATGAACGACTATACGATTTTTCCCCCACCGCGGTGGTCCTGACAGCCTCGAAGTACGTTGAGCTGTCAGGGAAAAGTGCTGGTGCTAATCAGCTGCACTTTACCGTGCCCGCGCAGACGGACCGACTCTTCCTTCAGCCGGCGGCGCTGGAGCTCTACCCCGCCGAGAACGTCGGTAATCCATTGATGAGTTCGGTACTTCTCAACAATGCACTGGCGTACACTGCTTCGACCGTCGCAGTGCACGCATCACCATGGGGAGCTGAGATTCGCGCTGCGTGGTCGACTGCCAGGGGATACAGCTACCCGTCTCTAGTTGACGTTCTGAGTACCGGGCCAGGACCCATCCCAGCCGGCACGAAAGTTGTCATCGAAACTTACCGCTCCGTCGCTACTCTTTCCACGCAGTCTGCAGACGGCGAGTCGGTCGATGTGGAGTCGACGGCAGTGAATGAGTTCCGCGAAGTCGTATCGACCATTGAGCAAGACGTGGCGGCCGGAGAGACGTTCACCCTGCACGTTGCGCCTGAGCAGGAAGTGGATGATACGTCGCGGGCATCTCTCACGCAGGTGGGCGCGATCTATCTACGGCCGATTGGCGACAGGACCGACGATATGCGTGCAACTGGAAGGTACTCTGTTGCCGCTATTACCTCTTCGGGCACAGAACTGACTGATAACCGAGTAGTGGAGAAGGCCTAGACATGCCAGATGCAATGGTGCGCGACACTCAGCAGTGGCTGAACACGACCTACGGTGGTCACGCTCAGTGGCGCCGCGTGAGCGAAGACGGGTTCACCGGCTGGGGGACGATGTTCGCCCTCATTCGAGGGCTGCAGATCGAACTCGGCATTACGTCTCTTTCCGACAACTTCGGAAGCGGCACAGCATCCGCGTTCACTTCCCAGATTGGTAGCGTCTCGTCTACGACGACGAACAGGAACGTGATACGCCTCACGCAGGGCGCGCTGTGGTGCAAAGGCTACCTAGGCGGATACACGTGGTTCTCTTACGACGCAGTCGTGACGTCCTCGGTTCAAAAGGTGACAGCCGACATGGGGCTCATTGCGTCGTCCTCGGTTTCGGTGAAAGTCCTGAAGAGCTTGATGTCCATGGACGCTTACGTTCTCCTTGCAGGCGGAACGGAAGAGAAACGTGCCGTCCAGCGTTGGTTGAACGGTAAATATAGCCACCGAAGTGCTTTCAACATCCTACCCTGCGACGGGTTGTTCTCCCGGAACACGCAGCAGGGAATGATGTATGCCATTCAATACGAACTCAATATGACGGATAGTGTCGCAAATGGCAATTTCGGGCCGTCCACCAAGTCGGGACTTCGGTCCAACGGAAATGTCAGTCAGGGTAGCACTGACACGACCAAGAACTGGGTGCGTCTTTTTCAGGGTTCACTGCGGCTCAACGGCTACTCATCTCCTTTCAGTGGAACTTTCGACCCGTCAACGCGCAGCGCGACGATCTCATTCCAGCAATACGCGGAGCTTCCCACCCACGGATCAGGTGATTACCGCACCTGGGCTTCGCTATTAATTAGCACCGGGGATGAAACGCGCCCCGGAATGGCTAGTGATATGGCCACGCAATTGAATGCTGGACTATGCGTAGAACTGTACAAGGCGGGCTATAGAACTGTCGGGCGCTACCTTACGGTGAAGTCCAAACGTTACCTTCCAGGAGAGCTGCAGGCAATTTTCGACGCCGGGCTCGAGACCTTCCCAATTCTTCAAGAGGACGGTACTTCCCTTGGATATTTCAATAAGGAGATCGGTCAGGGGCACGCTCAGCAAGCGGCGCGACGGCTGCGCCAACTGGGTTTTCCCGCTGGGACGACGGTATTCTTCGCCGTCGACTTCGATGCAACGGACGACACTATAAGTGCGGCCATCATTCCGTACTTTCAGGGAGTGCGGGAGTATCTGTCGCGTACCAGGGTCGCTTTCAAGGTCGGCATTTATGGCACTCGCAACGTCTGTACCAGGGTAATCAACGCCGGATTCGCAGACGAAGCTTTTATCGCATCGATGTCCTGGGGGTGGAGTGGGAATCTCGGGTATGCACTTCCCCCGAAGTGGTCGTACGATCAGATCTATAACTACGCGCTAAGCGGCACATCGGCGCACACGGCAAACGGCAAAGAAATGGAGATTGACAAGAACGTTCAATCGTCTAGAGCAAACCCAGTCGGGAAATTGGAGATACTTCCCACCCCCCTTCCGTACGGCGGGTTTGACCGCTTTTACTGGATGATTACGCATCTCGTGGTGCTGGCGGAGATCACTGGGGCTGGCTTTCCAGTTGACCTGCAGACCAACACTGTTCTCTACTATGTACAAATCAAAGATCCAAAATATCTAGCGGACCAATTCAAGCTCTATCTGCTCGAGCCAACCCAACAACCTCAGATTGCATTTTACAGAAGCTTTCCGCAGTGGGCGACGGACGAGGAGAGTGTCGTGAACGAGACTGACTTCGTTTCATCGTTTCCGGTTCTGGGAGGTACGTCCGCAGGAACATCGCATCTAGCTGTCACCGCGCGGGGCTACATGCGCTACGGTCGGCCGACGATGTCAGAACGGACGAAGGCGACGATCGCCGATCTCGGCGGATGGGCGCTTGACCTGGCGAGCATGTGGACGGAGTTCACACAAGACTCCTCTGTCGCCCACCCCGCGTCGTCCTCTGCGACCAAAGCGTGGTACAAACGTCGTATTGGTGTTCGTGATTTGAACCCAGACACACAAGGCTACTTCAGTTTCGACGATCTCATCGGTGACATAGATGGATATATCGTCGGATCGCTGCTGAGTGATGACGTATCTCGGCGGCTGGATGACGTTCTCAGGGAAATTCGAACAAAAATCGTGGCCGACGTGAATTGGCGGTACACGGCATTCTATTCTCAAAGGTTTGGCAGTACGTGGGCTAACGCGAAAGCGGCGGCTGTCGATGTCTTCACGAGTGGAAATTTCACCATCAGTGGTCCAGTTACATTCACGATGGGTGGTTTCGATTTTCTCATATCCCGTAGTCAGTACGGTAAGCCCGTGTATCAGCCCACGGCGGTCCATGCCAACGCGATCGGAGAGGCTTGGGCCGATCTCGTTTCCGGGCTCGCGCAGTCTGGTGCGAGCGCAGCGCCCCAGTGAAAGTGATGAAGGTCGTTACCCAATTAGTGCGCGCTCTCGTGGTGGCTGCGGGGCTGGTAGCACTGTATTTCTCCCTAACATTTAGCACCGACTTCGGTCTTCACCGCTCAGCCGCAGACGGTTCAGTTGGCATCGATTACATCGGTGCGGGCGTGGGATTGGCTCTCGCTTCGACGATCGCAGCGACCATCTTTGCCGTGTCGCTGCGGTGCAGGGAAATTTCCAAGACAGATGGGGGTTGGCTTCTCGCGTCGGTGGTTGGGGTAATTCTGACATTGGTTCTGGCGGTGGGGAATTGGATCCTTGCCATCCTCCTGTCGAGCTCGACCTGGGGAAACATGTCCGGGGGTGATCTGCTTCTGCGCGAGTACTTCGTCGAATCGGCTACACCCGCCTGGATTTGGTGGTCTCTCTCGATGACTACGGTTGGAGTTTTTTCTTCAATCAGATTGGGTGTGAAAACCCGGTCGCCCCGGAGGCTTGTTGACAATTTTTGGTTCCTCCCCGCCATCGCTTTGTTGATAATTCTTGGCAATACTTTGACTACATCACTGTTATCAATTTCCGCCCCATGGTGACGCTTGGTTAATTCCCGAGATGATTTTGCCGTGGCTCACGAGTCACGCGTCTCATGGACGCTATGCCCGGAGCAGATGCGCCGAGTAGCTGGGTCTGTACAGTCACGAGTGTGACGGTTGGCGACATTTTCTAAGCCGCCGGGGCGCTGCCGGTAGTCCATGTGCCACCGGGCGGTCGGCCCGACCGATCACCGCGCAGGGGGGCGCCGACCCGGGGGCGCGGGTGCAACAGAGACAGAAGAAACTCCCTCTCCCGCAGCTTCGGGATCCGAAAGTGGCCATCTCGTGCTGGGGGTCGCGAGCGTCTTCGAGCGGGTGTCGTTGCGGCGCGTTGTCCGCCCCTGGGTCCGCTCGTGCGGGGAGGCGCCGATCTGCGCCGTTGCTTCCGCGTTGATCAGGTCCTGCAGGCCGGCCTGCAGCATCCGGCGGAACACGTCCGAGTGAGCGACGCAGGGATCAGGGGCGTCAGAGGAGACTGGCACTTGATCATCGTGGGATCGAAGGCAAAACCCGTCAGCACAAACGAAAAACCTCCCGCGTTTCCGCGAGAGGCTTTTCGTTTTCTACGACCCGGGGAGACGAAGTCTCCAAGGGTTCGACTGCTAATCACTTGGTCGGGGTGACAGGATTTGAACCTGCGGCCTCGTCGTCCCGAACGACGCGCGCTACCAAGCTGCGCCACACCCCGTTGCAACTAGAAAAGTCTACCCTGCCCGGAGGGGTGGTGCGAACCACGGCGAGCCGCTTCCGCTCCGTGGACGCGTCCGATGAGGGCGAGCGTGCCTCCCCGCAGGGGGAGAACGCTCACCCTCGACACGGATTTACGCGTGGGCGCTCGCTCTGCGGCGACGTGCGAGGCGCCAGGCGAGAACCCCCAGGGCGATGACGAGGGTTGCGGCTCCGCTTGTCTCCGCCAGCGACGGTGCGGAGAAGCCGGTGAATGCGAGCGCTGCGGGAACCGTCGGAGGCGCTGGCGGCGCAGACGAAAGCGCAACGCTCGTCGGGCTCGCGGTGGGCGACGGGGAGGGATCGACCGGCGGGGGAGAGAAGGCGAGTTGTTCCGTCTGTGCGGGGGTGGCGAACCGTTCCATCCAGAAATAGCGCGAGGGGAAATGCGGCACCGAATCGACGTCCTGAGACGTGCGCTCGATGCGCCACACGGCCGTGTACACCCCCGGCCCGGGAAGCGTCGTCGTGGATGTCCGGTAGGTGCCGGGACCGATTGCGGGGTCGGTACGCAGCTCGAGGTGCGCAACCGGGGTGAGATTCGCGGGGATCTCGGGCGACTCGGCGGCGAAGGCATTCGTTCGATAGACGTCGGCCGAGGCCGACACCACGACGAACGAGCCGTCGCTA
Organism: Microbacterium sp. SORGH_AS_0454; assembly: GCF_031453395.1. Classification (NCBI taxonomy): domain Bacteria; kingdom Bacillati; phylum Actinomycetota; class Actinomycetes; order Micrococcales; family Microbacteriaceae; genus Microbacterium; species Microbacterium sp. SORGH_AS_0454. The sequence continues at coordinate 1,922,905 of NZ_JAVIYS010000001.1, forward strand.
TGGCGGGGCCAGAGTCCCTCCGCCGCCTCGATCGTGACCTGGTCGACGAACCGTCCTCGCGCGTCGATCTGCGCGGACGTCACGATCTGCGGCGAGAAGCGAACGGGGCGAGGAGAGGCGTCTTCCGCTCGCAGTTCGAATGTCGTGGGATCGGCTGGCCCCGCAGATTCCTGCTGACCGGGCGTGGAGTAGTAGCGGATCGCTGCGGACCGCACGGTGAACGACCCCGATGCGCGGACGACGTAGGGGCGTCCCCCATCGGAGGCGCTGGGGGGAGCGACGACCTGGTAGCTCGTCGGGCCCCGAACACCTGTGCGTTCCGCGCTCCCGGTGTCGGCGAAGACGGCGTTCTCGAGCTTCAAGAATCCCTCGGCGGTCGCGTCCACGTCCACGGTCACCACCCCGCGGGTGGGATCGTCCTCGTCCGTCGACAGGGTCAGTGAACCCCCGACGCGCGGGACGGGGACCTGCTCCGCTTCTGCGAGATAGCGCACGGTCCGCTCCTGGATCGCTCCGCTGTTCTCGGGACTCGCGCGCCGCATGATGTAGTCGATCGCCTCCGTCAGCTTGTCACCGCCGTACCCCCAGGAGTGCAGCGTCGTGTCGCGATCGACGATGGCCTTGACCGCCCAGCCGACGCTCGCAGCCTGCACGGGGTCGTCGGTTTGCCCGTAGGTGCTGACGAGGTAGTTGACGGAGACGAGCTGTTGCGGGCTGAGTCCGTTCACCTGGCTCGTGGTGCCGTGGTCGGTCGTCGTGCCGGTGGCGACGGGGAGCCCGGGGTGGATGCAGTACGTGTGGACGTCGCCCACCCGCATCGAACCGTGCCATCCGGTTCGCGAGAGAGGGGCCCAGGTGCCGAAGCCGGTGCCCCGGTCAGCGGCATGTGCGGCCGGGGCGACGGCGACACCCACGAGGAGGGCGGCCAACGTCAGCAGAGCGGGCAGACGTCGGAGTGAGGGGGGAGGACGATGCATTCGAGGAGTCCCTTCGGTCGAGGAACTCGATCCTGCGTGACGTGCACGCCGGCGAGACGTCGAAAGGGCCGATCCGTGAATGGATCGACCCTTTCGACGATTGTGCAGAAGCCGTCAGCGTGGGAGCAGCGTCAACAGAGACGCCTCTGGCCTGCACGCGAATCGCACCGGCGCGTAGATCGAGTGGCCCAGCCCGGCGCTGACGTTCAACGGCACCGTGCGTCCGTCGTGAGTCCACTCGCTGAGGCCGCGGGCCTGGTCGAGCGGGATGTCGCAGTTCGACACCAGCGCCTCCCGGCGGAACGGCACGCGCACCTGTCCGCCGTGCGTATGGCCCGCCAGCAGCACGTCGGCACCGAAGTCCGTGAAGGTGTCGAGGGTTCGCCGGTAGGGCGCGTGCATGACGCCGAGGGTGAGGTCGGCGGCATCCAGTCGCTCCATCACGGGAGGGATGAGCTCGGGGTGGTCCCACTTTCGGTGGGCGTCGTTGACACCGAAAGCCGTGACGCGCAGTCCTTTCACCTCGACCGAGACGGCCGTGTCGTCGAGGATGTGCCATCCCAGGTCGTCGGTGAAGAACCGGTCGAGGGCGTCGACGTCGAGGTGCTTGTGCGCGGGCTGATGCCCGGACGGCCCGAGGAAGTACCTCAGCGGATTGCGCGGAGCGGGCTCCTGGAAGTCGTTCGACCCGTGCACCACCAGTCCCGGGATTCCGCGCAGGGGCGCGAAGGCCGTTCGGATGCCGGTGAGCCCGTCGCGGTGGCCGAGGTTGTCGCCCGTGTTCACGACGAGGTCGGGCGACAGCTCTGCGAGCCGTGCCATCCACTCCTGCTTGCGATGCTGCCAGGGAGCCATATGCGCATCGGAGACGTGGAGGACGCGGATCGGCTCGGCGCCCGGAGGGAGGACGCGCAGCGCGTGATAGCGGACCGTGAAGAGGTAGCGCTCGATGCCCATACCCCAGACGGCCGCCCCCACAGCGGCCGCCCCCGCGACCCCGAGGGGTGCGAGGGCGGCCGTCACGAGAGGACGCGTCATCAGCACTTCTTCGCGATGATCGACAGAGCGATGGCGGTGCTCTTGTTCGTCGCTGTGCCGGCAGGGGGGTTCGTCGCCGTCACCTGGCCCTCGTTGGGGGCATTACCGTCGGCTTGACAGGCTCCGATCGACACGCTGGTGAAGCCGGCGGCATTCAGTGCTGCCTGCGCGGCAGGTACGGTCTGACCGCCCACGTTCGGGACCGTTGCGCCCTGCCCGTTACCGGGGCTCAGGGTGATCTGCGAGCCCGCGGGCGCGGAACCGCCGCCGGGGTTCTGCGCGGCCACCGTGTCGGGACCCGAGGGGGAGTCGACGGGGTCACCGACCGTTACGCGGAAGCCCGCTTGGGTCAGCGTGGACGTCGCGCTGTCGATGCTCTGGCCCACCACGTTCGGCAGGTCGCGCTGCTGCGTGCGCAGCAGATTCGACGAGGGATCGGGGAAGCGGTCGCCGCCGTAGAAGTCATCGGACGCGCGCTGCACATCGGCCGCCAGGGGATAACGGATGTCCGAGAGAGCGCGACCGCCCCAGAACTTCTTGAAGACGTTGACGCCACCCTCGTAGTTGCCGACCCAGGCAGCGGTCGTCGTGTTGGTCGACGACTCGATCATCCAGGTCTGCCACTCTTCGTGCGTACCGGTCTTGCCGAGAACGGGAGTGCCATCGCCGGGGTTGCCACGGGCACCGGTACCGCCACGGGCCATGACGCCCTGCAGGGCGTATGCGGCCGTTGCGGAGACCTCCGGGGTCAGCGCAGCCGAGCAGGTGCGCTCGGGGATGGCTCGCTCCGCGCCGCTGCTGTCCGTGACCTTGTCGATCACCTTGGGCTGGCAGAGCGTTCCGCCGTTGGCGACCGTGGCGTAGGCCCCCGCCATCGCGATAGGCGAGACGTTGTCGCTGCCGATGACGTTGTTGGCGTACTGCATCGTGATATCCGAACCGTCACCCCGGGTCACGCCGAGCTTCTTGGCTGTTTTTGCGATGTCACAGAGGTCGAGCTGCGCCGCCATCTGGAGGTAACCCGTGTTGAGCGAGTCTCGCGTGAACATCATCGGTGTTCCGACGTAGCCGCCGTCGGAGCCGAAGTTGTTGATGCGGTCGTTGTTCTTGTTCACGTAGTTGCCGGTGCACGAATTCGTCATGTTCGGCACGGGGCCCATCCGGCCGTTCAGTGTCTCATTGAGGGAATGGCCCTTCTCGAGCCAATCGACGAGGGTGAACAGCTTGAAAGTCGATCCCGCATTGAAACCGATGGACCCGCCGTTCGTGCTGTCGCCCGCAAAGATCACGGAGTTGTAAGAGGGATCGGACTCCGCTTGCCCGGGGTCCTGCGTGAACTTCGTGTTCTGCGCGATGGCGAGGATGCGCCCGGTCTTCGACTCGAGGTTGACGACGGTCGAACCGAATTTCATGCCGTCGATGCTCGCGGGCGTGTAGGTGTTCATCGCGTTCTGCGCGGCATCCTGAACGCGCCAGTCAAGCGTCGTCTGGATAGTCAGGCCATCCTGGCGGAGGGCGCGCACGCGGTCGTCGGTGTCGGTGCCGAAAGCCGGATCGTTCAGGATCGTCGACACCACGTACTGGCAGTAATACGGCGCGGCGGACGAGGCGCACCCCTGGCTGGTGGGCGTGATCTTCGGCGAGATCGGCTCGATCGCGGCTGCCACATACTGCTCGTGCGTGATCTTTCCGTCGATCTCCATGCGGCTGAGCACGTAGAGCTGGCGGCCCTTAGTCTCGCTGTAGCCGTCGGCGGCGTTGACGAGTTGCTCCTGGGTGATCTCGCCGTTGTCGCGCAACGTGTAGAGGGCCTGAATCGTGCTCTGGTCGACGTCGTCGATCGAGCCGTCGGGTGCCTTGTTCCACGCGGTCTCGCCGTCGCTGATCGAGCCTTCGGGGCGGTCGATCCGGAAGCGGTTGGGGTTCTGCACCATGCCCGCGAGAACCGCCGCTTGGCCGACGCTCAAGTTGGCGGCGGGGGTGTCGAAGTAGTAGCGCGCCGCGGCGTCGATGCCGTAGGTCGTGCCGCCGAAATTGGCGATGTTGAGATAGCCCAGAAGGATCTGGTCCTTCGTGTACTCCTTCTCGAGCTGGATCGCGTACCGCATCTCCTGCAGCTTGCGCTGGTAGCCGGCCGCGCCGTCTGACTGCACGGCCTCGAGGGCGCACTTCTGCAGCGCTTCGTCGCGCGTCATCGCGGGAGTGGTGTCGGTCGCCTCGACGGCCTTCGCGTCGCGCTCGCAGCGCTGCACGAGCACGTTCTTCACGTACTGCTGGCTGATCGAGGAGCCACCCTGGGTCTCGCCGCCCGAGGCGTTGCTGAGCAGCGCGCGGGTCGTACCGATGAGGTCGACACCGCCGTGCTGGTAGTAGCGGGGGTCTTCCGACGACAGGATCGCGTCGTACATGACGGGCGAGACCTGGTCGAAGGTGACGGGGGAGCGGTTCTGGTCGTAGAACTTCGCCAGCACCCGGTCGCCGGCCATGAGCGTCGTCGGCTGCATGAGCTCGTCGGGCTTGAGGTAGCTGGGCATGTTGTCGAAGACGGTGATCGCGCTGGAGGCAGCGGCACCGGAGACGGCGATGGCCGGCGTCACGGCAGCGGTGACCAGGAGTCCAGCGACTGCGCTCAGGCCGACCAGGCCGACGATGCCGCCGAGGGCACCGCTAGCCGTTCGTTTGTTCTCGGGCATAGGCTTGATGCTAAGCGACGTTGCTGGGCGATGCCTTGAAGGCGTGCGCTCGCGCGCGGACGCGTCCACCCTCGCGCGCAACACAGCTGCGCGCTCCGAGCCACCTCCGGGAGCCCGTCATGACCACGTGGGAGTACCTCACCACACCTCTGCTCATCCACAACACCGCGGCGATCCTCAACAACTGGGGCAAGCAGGGGTGGGAGCTCGTGCAGGTGGTCACCGGTCCCGAGGGCGGACTCGTCGCCTACTTCAAGCGGCCCACCGGCGGTGGCGCGGCCAACGCCGGCCTGGGTGCTGCCGAGACGGCGGCGCGACAGTTCGAGGGCCAGCAGTGAGCGTTTCCGAGCGCCTCGCCGCTCTCGGCGTCGATGTCCCGGCGGTGGTGCCTCCGGTCGCGTCCTACATTCCGGCCAAGCGTCACGGAGACCTCGTCTACACCTCGGGTCAGCTCCCCATGGTCCAGGGTGCCCTGCCCGCGACCGGCAAGGTCGGTGAGTCCGAGGGTCTGATCGCCCCCGCGGATGCGAAGACCCTCGCCCGTCAGTGCGCGCTCAACGCGATCGCCGCAGCCGCGGCCCTCGTCGGCGGCGTCGACAACCTCACCGGCGTGCTCAAGCTCACCGGCTTCGTGGCATCCGTCCCCGAATTCACCGGGCAGCCCGGCGTCATCAACGGCGCGAGCGAGTTCCTCGGCGAGGTCTTCGGTGAGACCGGCGCCCACGCGCGCTCCGCTGTCGGTGTGCCCGTCCTCCCCCTCGACAGCCCCGTCGAGGTCGAGGTGATCTTCACCGTCGCCTGACGACCCCGGATGCCGGCACTCCGGCCTTCGCACGAGAGGGACGCCCTGGTCGCACGGGGCGTCCCTTTCGTCATCGTCGGGTATCTGTCTCGGCTGATTCAGAAGTGAAGGTGGGCAGGATGCCCCCGTGACCTCCTCTTTCGCGCCGAGCGGGCCGTCGGCTGCCGAGAACGCTCTTCTTATTCCCTCGATCCACATCCGGCGCGACATCGTGGTGGCGATCTCGACCATCGTCGTGCTCCTCGCCGTGGGATTCATCCTCCGCTTCGTGCCGATAGACGTGGCGTTCTCGAACGCGGCGCATCATCTCCATGTCAGCGCCCTCACCCAGGTGGCGGAGGCGTTCTACCGCTCGCTGAAACCGCTGCCGGCGGCGGGCATCATGGCCGTCGCCACGGTCGCTGTAGGCCTTCTCTCCCGCCGGTGGCAGGTCGCCCTCGCTTTCTTCGGGGGAGTGGCCGTGACGTGGGGTCTCGCGGAAGCGGCGAAACTCATCGTCGACCGGCCGCGCCCCGGGATGTCCGAGGCCATGACGCAAGCGGTCGGCGCGACGGCCGACCCGTCGTTCCCGAGCGGTCACGTCGCGTTCACGGCATCGTTCGCCGCCGTGTTGATCTGCGCGCTCTGGACGACGCGATGGCGCGCCCTCGGGATCGTCGTCGGGGTGGTGCTGGTCGTGGGGATGTCGGTGTCGGTCGTGGTCATCGGCGTGCACTACGCCGGGGACGCCCTGGCATCCATCGTCTGGGTGGCGGGGGTGTATCCGGCGGTGCGGGCGGGAGGGGCCATGCTCGTCATCCCGTGGGTCGAACGCACGATACGGCGATCGGTCTCGCACGGATGACGCCGCGCAGATGCTGCTCGCCGAACTCGGCACGAATGTGATCCGCCACGCTTATTCCCCCTGGAACAACGGTTTCGACCCCTGTCGCGATACGAGATGGCACGGCCACGGGGAGCGCCGTGATCGAGTTCGTCGAGAAAGATCCCGGATGCCGAAGCCCGCGGCATCCGGGATCCGAGCTCACTTCACTTGGGCGCTGATGACGCTCATGACGGCCGTGTCGGCGAGCGTGGTGGTGTCTCCGACTTCGCGGCCCTCGGCGACGTCGCGCAGGAGTCGGCGCATGATCTTGCCCGAGCGGGTCTTGGGCAGCTCGCCGACGATGTAGACGTCGCGGGGGCGGGCGATGGGCCCGATTTGCTGGCCGACCCAGGTGCGCAGCTCATCGCCGAGACCCTCGACGGGGTGCTCCTTCAGGTAGCGGCTCTTGATGATGACGAACGCGACGACGGCTTGACCGGTGGTCTCGTCGCTCGCGCCGACCACGGCGGCCTCGGCGACGCCCTCGTGTCCGACGAGGGCGGACTCGATCTCGGCCGTCGAGAGCCGGTGGCCGGACACGTTCATGACGTCGTCGACCCGGCCGAGCAGCCACACGTCGCCGTCGTCGTCGAGACGGGCGCCGTCGCCGGCGAAGTAGTAGCCCTTGTCGGCGAACTTCTCCCAATAGGTCTCGCGATACCGGTCGGGGTCGCCCCAGATGCCGCGCAGCATGCTCGGCCACGGTTCGGTGATGACCAGGAGGCCGCCGCTGCCGTTGCCGACCGGCTCGCCCTTTTCGTCGACCACGGCGACCGAGACGCCGGGGATCGGCACTTGGGCGGAGCCGGGCTTGGTCTCGGTCACTCCGGGGAGAGCGGAGATCATCATGGCTCCGGTCTCGGTCTGCCACCACGTGTCGACGATGGGGGTCTTGTCGGCGCCGATGATCTCGCGGTACCAGATCCAGGCCTCGGGGTTGATGGGTTCGCCCACCGAACCGAGCAGACGCAGCGAAGACAGATCGAACTTCTGGGGCACGTCGCGCCCGATCTTCATGAACGATCGGATGGCCGTCGGCGCCGTGTAGAAGATCGTCACGCCGTGCTTCTCGATGAGCTCCCACCAGCGTCCCGGATGCGGCGTGTCGGGGGTGCCTTCGTAGAGCAGCTGCGTCGCGCCGTTGGACAGGGGGCCGTACGTGACGTAGGTGTGTCCCGTGATCCAGCCGATGTCGGCGGTGCACCAGTACACGTCGGTTTCGGGGTGCACGTCGTGGACGACGCGGTTTGGTGAATGCGGCTTGGGTGAGGTACCCGCCCGAGGTGTGAAGAATCCCTTTCGGCTTTCCGGTGGTTCCTGACGTGTAGAGGATGAAGAGGGGGGTCTCGGCGGGGAACGCCTCGGCCTCGTGGTCGGCGGAAGCCTTCGGAACCACGTCGTGCCACCAGAGATCGCGGCCCTCGGACCAGTCGACCTCGTTGCCGCCCCGCTTGACCACGAGCACGTGCTCGACCGTCTCTTGCTCACCGGAGCCGTTGCGGTCGGCGAGGGCCAGGTCGACCGCGGGCTTCAGGGGCGACACCTTTCCCTTGCGCCATCCCCCGTCGGCGGTGATGACGAGCTTGGCGCCCGCGTCGTCGATGCGCGCGCGCAGGCTGTCGGCCGAGAACCCGCCGAAGACGACGGAGTGCACGGCGCCGATTCGCGCGACGGCGAGCATCGAGGCGATGGCCTCGGGGATCATCGGGAGGTACAGCGCGACGCGGTCCCCTCGCTCGACACCGAGCTCGGTGAGGACGTTCGCCAGGCGCTTCACCTCGTCGGTCAGCTCGGCGTAGGTGACGTTGCGCTGGTCGCCGGGCTCTCCCTCCCAGCGCAGAGCGATGCGATCGCCGTTGCCCGCTTCGACGTGCCGGTCGAGGCAGTTGTACGCGACGTTGAGCTCACCGTCGGCGAACCACTCCGCGAACGGGGGGTTCGACCAGTCGAGCACCTGAGTGAAGGGGCTGTGCCAGTGGAGCTCACGGGCTTGCTCGGCCCAGAAACCCTCGCGGTCCGTTGCGGCGCGCTCGTAGAGATCGCGGTGGGCGACGGCCTGGGCGGCGAAGTCGGCCGACGGCGCGAACCGGCGGGTCTCGTTGAGGAGGTGGTCGATCTGGCTGCTCATCGCGGCGCTCCTTCGCGTTCACGGACCCGCGCACCTGCGCGCGGTGTCCTCACTGTGGTCACGCTATCGACCCCCTCCTGCACCGGTTACCTCCGATAGATGGGATCGGGGTGAATGGGAAACAGGTGATATATCGCCATGAATAGGTCGGTCGAGTTGGCCGGACCCATCTGCACGCGTACTCTAGCTAGCGCCCGAACATCGCTTCCGGCACTCGCGTCGGGGGGAGCCCCCCAATTTTTCCCCGGCGCGTGGCGGCATCCCTCGCCCCCCACTGTAGGGATGCCGCCCCCTCTTTCTTGGCACTGTTGACCCTCGCTGTCGAGGGTCTGTCCCGAAACATCTCGGGTGGTTCCTCCCCAGGAGCCGTTGTTCACGCCGCCTCCACCGATCGCCTCGGACGGCCCGCGGACCGTCGCATCGTGACCCTACGGTCGTCGCGTGACCTTCCTCACCCCACTCCGCAACGGCCTCGACAACGGGGTCGTCGACACCCCCGATCCCGCGGTGGCGTTCCTCCGTCCCTTCCTCGACGACCCGTGTGTCACGGACCTCTTCGTGAACGGCGACCGGGGACTCTTCGTCGACCGGGGTGAGGGGGTCGAGCGGGTGACGTCGTGGCTGGCGAGCGAGGCCGAGGTGCGCCGTCTCGCGGTGCGCCTGATCGCGCTCGGGGGTCGTCATCTCGACGACGCATCGCCCTGCGTCGACGTCCGGCTCGAGAGGGGAGTGCGGGTTCACGCCGTTCTGGCACCCGTGGCTGCGAGCGGGACGAGTATCTCCGTGCGGGTCCCGAAGTTCGACGGCCCTGATCTCGGCGACCTCCAGCGCGCCGGCATGTTCTCAGCGCGTCAGCGGGAGCGGCTGGAGCGCCTCGTCGACCGGCGGGAGAACGTGCTCATCGCCGGGCCGACCGGGGCGGGGAAGACGACCCTCCTCGCGGCGCTGCTCGCTCGGGTCCCCGCGACGGAGCGCATCATCACGATCGAAGAAGTTGCGGAACTGCATCCCGACCATCCGCACCACGTCGCGCTCGAGGCGCGACAACCCAACATCGAGGGCGCCGGTGGCATCTCCCTCTCCCGTCTCGTGCGCGAAGCGCTGCGCATGCGCCCCGACCGGCTGATCCTCGGCGAGTGTCGGGGGGAGGAGATCCGGGACCTGCTCATGGCCCTCAACACCGGCCACGACGGGGGAGCGGGAACCCTCCATGCGAGCAGCCTCGTCGATGTCGCGACGCGTCTCGAAGCCTTGGGGGCCCTCGCGGGAATGGATGCCAGAACCTGCGCGCGCCAGAGTGCCGGAGCCATCGGCGCGGTCATCCACGTGGAACGTGTCGGCGGGCGGCGACGCGTGACCGGCTGGGGTCGTCCCGTGCTTCGGGACGAATGCCTGCGGGTCGAACCGGAGAAGTGGGCGTGAATTTCAGGATCCTCGGCCGAACGCGTCGGAACTCGCGTGGCGACGGGCGGAAAGCTGATCCGATCGAGACGGTTCTGCGTCTCGCCGTTCTGTTGTCGGGCGGAACCGCCCCGACTCTCGCCTGGAGATACCTCGCCGAGGGCGGTGACCCGGCGCTGACCGCTGCGGCTGACGCCGCCGAGCGGGGAGCCGACGTCGGTGCCGTCCTTCGCGCGGCGGGGGACTCCTGGCACGGCCTCGCCGCGATCTGGAGTGTGGCTGTGGCCGCAGGGGCCCCGCTGTCCGACGCCCTCCGCTCGGTCGTCGGCGCGCTTCGCGAGACCGCCGAAGTGTCGGCTGATGTGCGCGTCGCTCTCGCCGAACCGGCTGCGGCAGCCCGCCTCCTCGGCTGGCTGCCCCTCGTCGGCATCCCTCTCGGTGGTCTTCTGGGTTTCGACCCGGTCGGCACCCTGCTCGCAGATCCATTCGGACGAGGCTGTCTGGCCCTGGGGCTCATCCTGATGGCGACGGCGTACGTCTGGATGCGGCGCCTCTCCCGCAGGGCGCAGCCGCCACGGGTGATTCCCGGGCTGGAGTCCGAGCTGTGGGCGGTGGCTCTGTCTGCGGGGGTCTCCGTCGACCGGGCTCGCGGAGTGATCGACGACCTCGGAATCGACCCGACGGGGCGCGCCGAGGTGAGGGACACTCTCGAGCTGGCGACCCGCGCAGGCGTCCCGGCCGCCGAGCTGCTCCGCGGCGATGCCTGGATCGCGCGCTACCGCGCGCGAACCGACGGTCGAGTCGCCGCGGCGCGTCTGGCTACACGACTGCTCGTCCCCCTCGGCGTGTGCACACTCCCCGCCTTCCTGTTGATCGCCGTCGTGCCTGCCGCGCTCGCCGTCCTGCGGTCCACGGCATTGCCGTGATCGCCGTCCATCCGCCCCCGAGAAGAAGGAAAGATCCATGATCCGTTTCGTTCGCACCGCGATCCGCCCTCGACCCGCCGCAGACCTGCCCTCCCTCACGAGCGCTCGCGCCGGCGCCCTGTTTCTCGACGAACGCGGCGCTGCGACCGCCGAGTACGCCATCGCGACGATGGCTGCCGTCGCGTTCGCGGGACTACTCGTCGTCATCATGCGCAGCGATGAGGTACGCGGGATCCTGACGGACCTCGTGCGCCGTGCACTGACGGTTCAGTGAAGATCCCGCAGCTCGGGGAGCGCGGCGCGGCCACCGCTGAATTCGCCGTGGCGCTGCCGGCTGTCCTGCTCGTGCTCGCGCTCGGCGTCGGTGTGCTCGGGTCGGTGGCGACCACCGTCCGCGTGCAGCAGGCGGTGGCCGAGGCCGCCCGACTCCTCGGCCGCGGCGACGAGGACGCCCTGTCACGCCTCGCGGAGGTCGGCGCGACCGCCTCGGTGGACCGCGGCGGAGGAGTGGTGTGCGTCCGCGCCTCCGTTCCGGTGCCGCTGGGGCTTCCCCTCCCGCCCTCATCCGCCCGGGCGTGCGCCCTCGATGGAGGTCGCTGATGCCCGGCACGGTGACCACTGTCGGCGTGGTCGCCGTGATCGCGGGTCTCGTCTGCGCTCTGGCCGTGGTCGGCGGGGCCTCGCTCGCCGTCGAACGTCTGGCGGGCACGGCGGACGCTGCCGCCCTCGCGGCCGCGGACGCCGCGAGCGGGGCGGTGGCGGGAGTGCCCTGCGAGGAGGCCGCCCGCATCGCCGAGGCGGGGGACGCGAGCCTGCGAGAGTGCGATGTCGAGGGCCTGATCGCCACCATCACCGTCGCCGGGGCGTACGGTGGGATTTCATTCGATGCGCGCTCACGGGCCGGACCCCCCGAGGCCGCGAGCCCGTGAGACCTCCCGGAACCCGAACAGGGAGGCGTGTGTATGGTGTGCATCGACGAAAGGACCCCAGTGGCAAACGGAAAGAAGCTCGTCATCGTCGAGTCTCCGACGAAGATGAAGTCGATCCAGGGATACCTCGGCGACGACTACGAGGTGCTCAGCTCGGTCGGTCACATTCGCGACCTCGCGTCGAAGAAAGAGATCCCGGCCGACAAGAAGGCGGCGTACGGCAAGTACTCCATCGACGTCGAGAACGACTTCGACCCCTTCTATGTCGTCAACGACCGCAAGACCAAGACGGTCGCCGAGCTCAAGCGAGCGCTCAAGAGCGCCGACGAAGTCCTGCTCGCCACCGATGGCGACCGCGAGGGCGAAGCCATCGCGTGGCACCTGCTCGAGGTTCTCAAGCCCAAGGTCCCCGTTCGTCGCATGATCTTCCACGAGATCACCAAGGACGCCATCAAGGAAGCGGCCGAGCACACGCGCGAGCTCGACGTCTCTCTCGTCGACGCGCAAGAGACGCGCCGCGTCCTCGACCGTCTCTACGGTTGGGACGTTTCGCCGGTGCTCTGGCGCAAGGTCGGTTCCGGCCGCGAGGGCACGGCGCTCAGCGCCGGCCGCGTCCAGTCCGCGGCGACCCGAATGGTCGTCGAGCGCGAGCGGGAGCGCATGGCGTTCGTCTCCGCTTCGTACTGGGACGTGGAAGCCCTTGCCTCGCAGGCGGGATCCTCCTTCACCACCCGGTTGAACCGTCTCGACGGCGCCCCCATCGCGCGCGGTGGCGACTACGACGACAACGGCCAGCTCAAGAAGGCCGTCGTGGTCCTCGACGAGGCGCAGGCCCGTGCCCTCGCCGACGCGATCACCGCCGCGGGTGCCGCGACCGTCGCCAAGGTCGAGGCCAAGCCCGGCACGCGCAGCCCCCGTGCTCCCTTCACGACCTCGACGCTCCAGCAAGAGGCGGGTCGCAAGCTCTCGATGAGCGCCAAGCACGCCATGGGGGTCGCGCAGCGACTCTACGAAAAGGGTTTCATCACCTATATGCGTACCGATTCGGTCGCCCTGTCGGGGCAGGCCATCTCGGCGGCGCGCGCGCAGGCCGTCTCGCTCTACGGCGACAAGGCGGTCCCCGCGAACCCGCGTGTCTACAAGAGCAAGTCGAAGAACGCGCAGGAGGCCCACGAGGCCATCCGCCCCTCCGGCGAGACCTTCCGCACTCCCGCCTCGCTCGCTTCCTCCCTCGACCGCGACGAGCAGAAGCTCTACGACCTCATCTGGAAGCGCACGGTCGCCAGCCAGATGGCGGATGCCAAGTACGAGACGACGACCGTCACCCTCACCGTGAAGGCGGGTGCCCAGGTCGCCGAGTTCACGGCATCCGGAACCGTCTACACCTTCAAGGGGTTCCTCGAGGCCTACGAAGAGGGCGCTGACGAGAAGCGCAACGACGACGACGCGGACCAGTCGCTGCCGGCCGTCGCCGTGGGCGACACGCTGTCGGTCAGCGACGTCGAGCCCAAGGGTCACAGCACCTCTCCGAAGCCGCGCTACACCGAGGCCAGCCTGGTCAAGGCGCTGGAAGAGAAGGGGATCGGCCGCCCGTCGACCTTCGCCAGCATCATCGGCGTGATCCTCGACCGCGGCTACGTGAGCAAGCGCGGGCAGGCCCTGGTACCCAGCTGGCTCGCCTTCAGCGTCGTGCGTCTGCTCGAGGAGCACTTCGCAGACCTCGTCGACTACGACTTCACCGCTGCCCTCGAGGACGATCTCGATGCCATCGCCCGCGGCGAGCAGCGTCGCACCGAGTGGCTGAAGTCGTTCTACTTCGGCTCCGAGAAGCAGGTGGGGCTCCGCCACATCGTCGACAACCTCGGCGAGATCGATGCTCGAGAGCTCAACTCCACCCGCATCACCGACACCGCGACCCTCCGCTTCGGAAAGTACGGGCCGTACCTCGAGGTCACCGACCCCGCGGCCGGCCCCGAGGCGAAGCCGCGCATCGTGAACATCCCCGAAGACCTCGCCCCCGACGAGCTCACGCCGGCGAAGGCGCAGGAGCTCATCGACGCCCCGGTTGCCGGCGACCGCGTGCTCGGAGAGAACCCCGAAAACGGCAAGCTCGTCGTCGTCAAGGACGGTCGCTTCGGACCCTACGTTCAAGAAGTCGATGCCGAGGAGCCCGAGGAGGTCGATCAGGCCACGGGCGAGGTCGTCGAAGCTCCCAAGAAGCGCGGCGCGAAGAAGGAAGCAGCTCCCAAGCCGCGGACGGCGTCGCTGTTCCGGTCGATGTCGGTCGACACCGTCGATCTCGACACCGCCCTGCAACTGCTGTCGCTTCCGCGCGTCGTGGGCACCGACCCGGAGTCGGGTGCCGAGATCACCGCGCAGAACGGTCGCTTCGGTCCCTATCTCAAGAAGGGCACCGACTCACGGTCGCTCGACGACGAGAAGCAGATCTTCGACATCACACTCGAGCAGGCTCTCGCGAAGTACGCCGAGCCGAAGTACGGCGCCCGCCGGGCATCCAGTGCGCTGAAGGAGTTCGACGCCGACCCCGTGAGCGGTAAACCCCTCAAGCTCAAGGACGGCCGTTTCGGTCCGTACGTCACCGACGGCGAGACGAACGCCACGGTTCCCCGCGGCGAAGACGCGATGGCCCTGACCTTCGAGCGCGCGGTCGAGCTGATCGCCGACAAACGCGCCAAGGGTCCGGCGCCGAAGAAGACGGCGGCGCGCAAGGCTCCGGCCAAGACCACGGCCACGAAGACGGCCGCGGCGAAGACCACGGCCACGAAGACCACCGCGGCCAAGACGGCCACGGCCAAGACCACCACGGCAGCGGCACCCAAGACCACGACCACGCGCAAGGCGCCGGCGAAGAAGTCGTGACCGAGGATCGCACCCGGCCGCTGACCGTCCCCCGGGCGGCTGCGGCCGGGGGGCCCGGCCTGTTCGTGACCTTCGAGGGCGGCGACGGCGCGGGCAAGACCACCCAAGCCTCGATGCTCGAGGAGTGGCTGACCGCCCGTGGCAACACGGTCGTGCGAACCCGTGAGCCCGGTGGAACCGAGGTGGGCGTGCGCATCCGCGACATCGTCCTGCATCATCGCGGCCACATCGCGGCACGCGCCGAAGCTCTGCTGTACGCCGCGGATCGGGCTCATCACGTCGAGACCGTCGTGCAGCCGGCCATCGCCCGCGGCGACGTGGTCATCCAGGACCGCTACCTCGACTCGTCCGTCGCCTATCAGGGCGCGGGCAGAATCCTGGATGCCGACGACATCCGCGCCCTGTCGCTCTGGGCGACGGGCGGGCTGCTGCCGGATCTCACGGTGTTGCTCGACCTCGATCCGGCCGCGGCGCGTCGGCGCCTGGATGCCGACGACAAACCGTTCGACCGACTCGAGGCGGAGAAGAGCGAGTTCCACGCGCGCGTACGCACCGGCTTCCTCGCCCTCGCCGCCGACGAGCCGCGGCGGTTCCTCGTCCTCGATGCCATGCGCCCGGCCGACGAGCTCGCTCATCACGTTCGAGCGGCCATCACCGAGCGTCTCGGCTGACGCGGGGCCGGACGATGCACAGCCGACCGCCAGCGGCCGTGTCCGACCCCGCCGTTAGGCTGGAGCCCATGTCCGTCGCCCTCGATTCGCCCGCTTCCTCCGCAGGGACGACGGCATTCCCGTGGGATGCCGTGTGGGGGCAGGACGAGGCGGTCCAGACGCTGCAGTACGCGGCATCCGACCCCTCCGCCCTTGCCCACGCGTGGCTCATCACCGGCCCTCCCGGCTCGGGCCGCTCAACGCTGGCGTACGCGTTCGCCGCGGCGCTCATCGCCGATCCGGGCGACGAGCAGGCGCAGCGTCAGGTGCTCGCCCGCACCCACCCCGATCTCACCGCACTGCGCACCGAGCAGGTCGTCATCCGCATCGACGAGGCGCGTCGCCTGGTCGAGCGTGCCTCTTTCGCCCCCTCGCTCGGACGCCACCGCGTGATCGTCGTCGAAGACGCCGACCGCATGGCGGAGCGCACCTCGAACGTTCTCCTCAAAGCCCTCGAGGAGCCCCCCGAGAAGACGGTGTGGGTGCTCTGCGCGCCCAGTGACGCCGATCTCCTGCCGACCATTCGCTCCCGCGTGCGCGTGCTGCGCCTGCGCGAGCCGTCCGTCGCCGACGTCGCCGCTCTCATCGTGGAGCGCACGGGGGTGAGCCCCGACATCGCCGAGGAGTCCGCGCGGCACGCGCAGCGCCACATCGGCATGGCGCAGCGGCTCGCGACCGACGACGACGCGCGCGGCCGTCGGGCCGAGACCATCGCCGCCGTCCTCGCCGTGCGCGGCATCGGCGACGCGGTCGACGTCGCGGGGCGCATCGTGCGCCTGGCCACCGATGACGCCAAGGCGCTCACGGCCACGCGCGACGAAGAGGAGCGTCGCTCGCTCCTCCGCATGCTCGGTGTGGCCGAGGGTGCCGCGGTGCCGCCGTCCGTGCGCGGCCAGGTCAACGCCCTCGAAGACGACCAGAAGCGCCGTGCGACCCGCAGCCTGCGCGACGGCATCGACCGCGTCCTCACCGACCTGCAGTCGCTTTTCCGCGACGTCGTGATGATCCAATACGGCCGGGAGGGCGATCTCGTCAACAGCGAGCGTCTCGAGGCCCTGCGTGCCGTGGCCTCCGAGTGGTCTCCCTCCCGCACACTCGGAGTCCTCGACCGCATCTCGGTCACCCGCCGCAACCTCGAACAGAACGCCGCCCCGCTGCTGGCGCTGGAGAGCCTCATGATCACCGTCGCCAACGGATCCGCCCCGTGAGCGTTCGTCGCCGTCTGGCCGCCGTCGTCGCGGGCATCGTGGGTCTGTCTCTCGCACTGTCGGGCTGCCTCTACGCGCAGATCCCGCCCATGGCTCCCGCGGTCGGTCCGTCGCCGGCTCCGCAGACCGAAGGCATCGATGCCGCGCTCCTGCCGTATTACGGGCAGACGCTCACCTGGACCGACTGCGGTTCGGCGGGTTTCGACTGCACCACGGTCACGGCCCCGCGCGATTACTCCGATCCATCCCAGGGCGAGCTCTCGCTGGCTGTCATCCGCCACCGAGCCACGTCGGGTCAGCCCCTGGGCTCGCTTCTGACCAATCCCGGCGGACCCGGTGTGAGCGGCGTCTCCACCGTCCGCGACTCCCTCTCGCTCGTGGCGGATGAGACGCTCACGAAGGACTACGACGTCATCGGATTCGACCCCCGCGGCGTCGGGCAGTCTGCTCCGGTCACCTGCTACGACGCGGCGGGCATGGACGCGTTCCTCTACGACATCCCGCCGGGAGCGCGCGGCAGCGACGAGCGCAACGCCGCCCTCGAGAAGCGTCAGGCCGATTTCGCGCAGGCGTGTCAGCAGAACAGCGACGGCATCCTGCCCTACGTCTCCACCGAGAACGCCGCGCGCGACATGGATCTGCTCCGCGCCGTCCTGGGAGACGAGAAGCTCAACTACCTCGGCTTCTCCTACGGCTCGTTCCTCGGTACCACCTACGCGGGGCTCTTTCCTGATCGCGTGGGTCGCATGGTGCTCGACGGCGGCATCGACCCCAGTCTTCCCGGCAGCGCGAGCGGGATCGCTCAGGCGGTCGGATTCGAGAACGCCTTGCGCGCCTTCATGGCGGACTGCCTCGAGAACTCGGACTGCCCGTTCACCGGGTCCGTCGACGATGCGATGAACGACCTCTCGTCGGTGCTCGAGCGGGTCGACGCGCGTCCTCTCGCCGGTCCCGATGGCCGACAGCTCGGCGCGGACACTCTGGTGACATCGATCGTGGCGGCTCTCTACAGCGACCAGAACTGGCCATACCTCCGTATCGCGCTGAGCGGTGTGCAGAACGGTGACGCCTCCGTCGCGTTCCAACTCGCCGACTTCTACAACGGTCGCGTCGACGGGAAGTACCAGGACAACACGATGCAGGCGCTGCGCGCCTACAACTGCGTCGACTATCCCGACGAGGGCGACGAGAACAATCCGCAGCTCGAGCAGGAGCTCCAAGAGAAGGCGCCGGTCGTGGCTCCGTACTGGCTCGGGCCCGACGCCTGCGAGGCGTGGCCGGCACCGCCGACCGGCACGCGTGAAGCGATCACCGCCCCCGGCTCCCCGCCGATCGTCGTCCTCGGTACGACGGGCGATCCCGCGACCCCGTATGCCGAGGCGCAGGCGCTCGCCGGTCAGCTGTCGCAGGGTGTGCTCGTCACCTACGTCGGCGAGGGGCATCTCGCCTACAACAAGGGCAACGACTGCGTGAACTCGGCGGTGGACGATTACCTGGTCGACGGCACCGTGCCCGCCGCGGGGCTGCGCTGCGAGTAGCGCCGCGTTCGGGCCCGACCGTCCGCGTAGGCTGAAGACGTCACATCCCGAGGAGACCCCTATGAACGCGCCCATCGTCGACCTGGCGTCCTACATCGACCACACGCTGCTCAAGCCCGAGGCCACTCGCGCCGATGTCGAGCGCCTCATCGCCGAGGGCTCCGAGCTCGGCACCTACAGCGTGTGCATCTCGCCGTCGTTCCTGCCCGTGCAGCTCCCCGAGGGGCTCAAGCTCGCCGTCGTGTGCGGCTTCCCCAGCGGCAAGCACCACGCCGAGGTCAAGGCGGCCGAGGCCGCCCTGTCGGTCGCCCAGGGCGCCGACGAGATCGACATGGTCATCGACGTGGGTGCAGCGATCGAGGGGCGTTACGACATCGTCGAGTCCGAGATCCGCGCCGTGCGCGCCGCGGCTCCCGCCCCCACCGTGCTGAAGGTCATCATCGAGTCGGCGGCGCTGAGCGACGAGGCGATCGTCGCCGTCTGCGAGGCCGCGGTGAATGCGGGCGCCGATTTCGTCAAGACGTCGACCGGGTTCCATCCCGCCGGCGGAGCGAGCGTCCACGCCGTCGAGCTGATGAAGCGCACCGTCGGCGACCGCGCCGAGGTCAAGGCTTCGGGGGGAGTGCGCACCCGCGCCGCCGCCGAGGAGATGATCGCCGCGGGGGCCACGCGCCTCGGTTTGTCGTCGAGCCGGGACATCCTCGCCGACCGCACCGCGGCGGGCGACTACTGAGCGCGTACCTCGGCACGCGCTGGAGCATGTAAGATCGATGATCGTGCACGCGACAGCGCGCACATGCCGCCTTAGCTCAGACGGCAGAGCGATTCACTCGTAATGAATAGGTCAAGGGTTCGATTCCCTTAGGCGGCTCCGAAGGCCCTCACCCGCTTCCACCGGGTGGGGGCCTTTCTTCGAAGGGCTGGATGCCACGGCCGCGGCGTTTCCTTTCCTCGCCTCCGGCACCGACTGGCTGGCGTTCGCCCACCTGCTGATCGCGGCCGCCCTCCGGGGGCCGTGGGTTGGCAGGTGATCGACATCTCGTTCGGGGTGGTTGCGGCCGTGCCGCTCACCGTCGCGCTGGTCGCGACGCGTCGTCCCGGGGCGCTGTCGCCGGCTCCGGCGGCGAGCTCGGCACCCGCCCGATAGGCTGAACCCGCCTCGTTCCGCGCCCGCGTGACGGCCGTCCTCCGCCCGCTGACCCCGCTGGAGCCTCCGTGTCGAACGCCCTCGATGCCGTCATCGAGATCTTCACGTGGGTGGGTCTGGGCGGTGGCCTGCTGTTGGCATTCGCGGCGGTGTTCCTCCTGCTCGCAGATGGCACCTGGCTGCCCGTCCGCGCGGTCGTGGAGCACGTCGAC
Source organism: Microbacterium sp. SORGH_AS_0454 (assembly GCF_031453395.1). Lineage (NCBI taxonomy): Bacteria > Bacillati > Actinomycetota > Actinomycetes > Micrococcales > Microbacteriaceae > Microbacterium > Microbacterium sp. SORGH_AS_0454. The sequence continues at coordinate 1,942,359 of NZ_JAVIYS010000001.1, forward strand.
GACGGTCGCGTGGTCCGTTGGTTCGACGCCGACGGGGGAGTGAACGAAGCGCCGCTCTCGGCGCACGACGAGGTGAAGATCGGCGCCGCCGATATGGCCGATATCTTCTACCGCCGCGGCTCGTCGAATCGCATGCGGCTCACGCGCTCCTCGCCCCTCGTCCGATTCGTCTCCTTCCTCGCCGCGGGAGTGCTGGGCCTGGGGGTGGTCGCTTTCGTCGTCTCGATCGTGGTGCTCTTCGCGCGAGGCTGACGAACTGGCACAGAGGACATATTGCTAGATAAGCTAGCTATATGCCCGACTCGCCTGCGTCCACTCGTCGCTCCACCCGCGCAGCCACGCGCCGCTCGCTACGACCCGCGCGGGTATCGCGGTGGCTGCGCATCGGCATCCCGAGTCTGCTCGTCCTGCTGTGGGTGGCGGGCGGATCGATCGGTGGACCGTTCTTCGGCAAGGTCGATCAGGTTGCGACGAACGACCAGTCGTCCTTCCTGCCGCAGTCGGCCGACGCGACCCGCGTCAGTGAACGGCTGACCGATTTCACCGGCAACGACACTGTTCCCGCGATCGTGGTCGCCTCGACCTCCGACGGCAGCGCGCTCAGTGATGCGCAGGTCGCCGCGCTGCAGGGTCTCGCAACGGACGTGGCCGCCGTCGAGGGGGTGTCGGGCGACGCCTCGCCCCCGGTCGTCTCGGACGACGGCCGCGCGGCGCAGATCTTCGTGCCGATCGACAGCCCCGGCGAGGTGCGAGAGGTGGTCGAGCAGGTGCGCGAGACGGTTGCGGCCGGGGTGCCTGCCGGAGTCGAAGCGTGGGTCACCGGTCCCGCCGGGTTCACCGCCGATCTCGTGAAGGGCTTTCTCGGTATCGACGGTCTGTTGCTGATCGTGGCCCTCGTGGCGGTGTTCGTCATCCTCGTCGTCGTGTACCGCTCACCGCTGCTGCCGATCCTCGTCCTGCTGACCTCGGTCTTCGCACTCTGCGTCGCGCTTCTCACCGTCTGGTGGCTCGCGTACGCCGGGGTCGTCGTGCTCAACGGTCAGGTGCAGGGGATCCTGTTCATCCTCGTCATCGGTGCGGCCACCGACTACGCCCTCCTCTACGTCGCGCGGTTCCGCGAAGCCATCGGCGAGGGCCTGACGAGATGGGATGCCACGACCCGGGCGTGGGGGGCGGGCGTTCGAGCCCATCCTGGCCTCGGGAGGCACCGTGATCGCCGGGCTTCTCTGCCTGTTGCTGTCCGACCTGGCCACCAACCGTGCTCTGGGCCCGATCGCGTCGATCGGGATCGCGTTCGCCGTGCTCTCGGCACTGACGTTCCTGCCCGCCCTGTTGGCGCTGGTCGGGCGGGCGGCGTTCTGGCCGTTCCTGCCCCGGCCGGGCCGATCGGCGATCCCCGCCGACCTCACGCAGTCGGCGAGGGGCCTCTGGCCGCGCCAGGCGCGATTCGTGGCCCGTCGCGCTCGCCCGGTGTGGGTCGTGTGCACACTCGTCCTCCTGGCGGCGTGCGTCGGCGTCACGCAGCTGCGCGCCGACGGGGTGCCCGCGAGCGACCTCGTGCTGGGGGTTTCGGAGGCGCGCGACGGTCAGGCGGCCCTGGCCGAGCACTTCCCGGGCGGCTCCGGGAGCCCGGCATACGTTCTCGTCCCCGAGCAGGAAGCTGCTCGGGCCGTGACGGTGCTGCAGAACGCCTCGGGGATCGACGCGGTCTCGGTACTCAGCGCCGACGCCCCCGGGGGACAGTCGCCCGTGAGCGTGGTCGACGGCGCCCTGCAGACCACGACGTCGGGTGCGCCCGGAACGCCCGCCCCGACCCCGACGGTCGCCGAGGGCGACGTGCTGCTGGCCGCGACCCTCGCCGACACGGCCGATTCCTCGGTGGCAGACGACACGGTCCGTCAGCTCCGCGTCGCTCTGGCCGACGAGCTGGGAGAGGGAGCGGCTCTGGTGGGCGGGGTGACCGCGACCGACATCGACTCGATCGACACCTCGATCCGCGACCGCTCGTTGATCATCCCGATCGTGCTCGTCGTGATCCTGCTCATCCTCATGGCGTTGCTGCGCTCGGTCGTGGCCCCGCTCGTCCTCATCGGTACCGTCATCGTCTCGTTCGGCGCTGCTCTGGGGGTCAGCGCCCTGGTGTTCGACGGCATCCTGGGCTTCCCGGGCGCGGATCCGGCGGTGCCGTTGTACGGCTTCGTCTTCCTCGTCGCCCTGGGGGTGGACTACAACATCTTCCTGATGTCGAGAGTGAGGGAGGAGTCGCTCGTGCACGGCACGCGCGCGGGAATCCTGCGCGGACTCGTCGCCACCGGTGGGGTCATCACCTCGGCGGGTCTCGTGCTGGCGGCGACGTTCGCCGCTCTCGGGGTCATTCCGATCCTGTTCCTCGCGCAGCTCGCCTTCATCGTGGCGTTCGGTGTCCTGCTCGACACGTTCGTGGTGCGATCCCTCCTCGTGCCGGCGCTCGCCTACGACCTGGGCCGTCGCATCTGGTGGCCTTCGAAGCTGGGCAGGGGAGATGTCGGGGCGCGTAGGCTCGACGCATGACGCGCGCCCTGTTCATCGTCGACGTCCAGAACGACTTCACCGAGCGCGGTGCGCTGGGTGTCGAAGGAGGCGACGCGGTCGCCGAGCGCATCTCGCGGTACCTCGCCGAGCACGCCGACGATTACGCGCTGATCGTGGCTTCGCGTGACTGGCACCACGGCGACGACGACAACGGCGGCCACTTCTCCGAGGCCCCCGACTTCGTCGACACGTGGCCGGTGCACTGCGTCGGCGGAACCTTCGGCGCCGATTACGACGAGGTGTTCGACACCGCGCGCGTGACCCACCACCTCAAAAAGGGGCAGGGCAAGCCCGCCTACTCGCTGTTCGAGGGCGTCACCGACGAGGGCGAGACCGCGGCGCAGCTTCTCGAGGGTCACGGCATCCGCGACATCGACGTCGTGGGGATCGCGACCGATTACTGCGTGCGGGCTTCGGCCCTCGACGCCATCGGCGCCGGGCGTCGCGTGCGCGTGCTGATCGACCTGATCGCGGGCGTGCACCCCGATTCGAGCGCCGCAGCCCTCACCGAGATCGAGACGGCCGGAGCGGAACTCGCGACCTCGGGCGATTGAGGCGCCGCGCTCAGTCGCGCTCGTCGTCGGCGCGGGGGAGGGTGATGGTCACGCTCGTCCCCTCGCCGAGAACGCTGGTGATGCGCAGAGTGCCGCCGTGCTCGCTCACGATCCGCTGGACGCTCGCGAGCCCGATGCCCCGACCCCCGTCCCCGGGGTCGGCGAAGCGGCCGCGGTTGCCCTCGTGGGTGATCGAGGCGAGGTCTTCGGGGTGGATCCCGCGTCCATGATCGCGCACGCGGATCGCGGCGCCTTCGTCCGTTTCGAACGCCTCGATCTCGATGAGGTCGTCCGAATACTTGGCGGCGTTCTCGAGGACGTTCGCGATGGCCCGCCGAAGGCCCAGCACGTCGCCGCAGACGGACACGGCATCCATCTGGCCGAAGACGACCCGACCGGGCGCGTCTCCGGGAAGGACCAGTGAGACCGCGCCGCGGGCGATGAGGTCCAGGCTCGCTCGGCTGCGGCCTCGCTGACCCACGGTGTCGACCTCGGCCATGAGGGCCTGGGCCATCGCGATGAGGTGGTCGCTCGCTTCTCCCGCAAGATGCAGGAGTCGGTGGTCGGGGGGCAGCTCTTCGCCGATGAGGTCGAGATAGCCGCGCAGGGCGGTGACCGGCGAGAGCAGATCATGCGCGAAGGTGCGCTGCAGGGCCAGACGCTCGTCGGCGGCCTGCTTCTCGGCGGTCAGGTCGCGCACGATCTTGACGAAGCCCCGAACCTGGCCGTGCTCGTTACGGATGGCGGAGATCGTCACGCGCGCCCAGAACTCGCTGCCGTCGCGACGGACGCGCCAGCCGGTGTCCTCGACGTGGCCGTCTCGCTGGGCTGCGGCCAGCAACTGGTCGGGCTTGCCGCGGCGTCGGTCCTCCTCGCGGTAGAAACACGAGAAGTGCGAACCGAGGATGTCGTCCTCGCGGTACCCCTTGATGCGTTCGGCGCCGAGATTCCATCCGCGCACGAACCCACCGCTGTCGAGCTTGACGATCGCGAACAGGTCGACCTGCTCGTCCCAGTCCTGGGGAATCGAACGTCGGATGCTCATCAAGGGGCGAGTGGGTTCGTGATCGGGTGAAGTGGACGTCATCCGCGGTCCGTCCGTGGCCGTGGTCATACGAGGGCGCCCGTGTGGGCCGGGGTGCTTGCTGAAGGCATACGCCGATCATGCCGCGGGGGCGCGCCCGGGAACAGAGATTGACATTCCCGGGCGGCACCTCACGACGAGACGGTGACGAGCGTCCGCTGCCAGCCGCTCGATCCGTCGGGGGCGATCGGCGCTTGATCCTGGATCTGCAGGTTACCCTGCTTGTCCGTGGCTCGGACGGCGATGTAGTGCGTACCGGCGTCGGCGGTCCAGTCGAGCTTCCACTGCACCCACGACTGGTCGTTGATCGGCGTCGACAACTGGGTCTCCTGCCATTCGCCGTTGTCGATGCTGACTTCCACCTTCTGTACGCCCACGGGCTGAGCCCAGGCCATGCCGGCGATGACGACGGGGCCCGCCGGGACGGGCGAACCGATCTTGGGCGTGTCGACGCGCGACGACATCTTGATGGGGGCCTCTGCGGAGTAGCCGCGGGGCGTCCAGTACGCCTCGTCCTTGTCGAAGCGCGTCACCGTGAGCTTGGTGACCCACTTCGTCGCCGAGACGTAGCCGTACAGCCCCGGCACGACCATGCGCACGGGGAAGCCGTGCTCGAACGGGAGCGGTTCGCCGTTCATCTTCACGGCGAAGATCGCATCGAGGTTGTCGTCGGTGAGGGACGAGAGGGGAGTGGATGCCGTGTACCCGTCGACGCTCTCGGAGAGGACCATGTCGGCATCTCCCTGCACGCCGGCCATGCGCAGCACGTCGCGGATGGGGATGCCGGTCCAGATGGCATTGCCGACGAGTCCGCCGCCGACCTCGTTGGACACGCAGGTGAGGGTGACGCCGTACTCGTCGAGTCCCATGTTGACGAGATCGTCGAAGCTGAGCTCGATCGGGTTGTCGACCATGCCCTCGACCGAGAGACGCCACGTGGTGGGGTCGACGTTGGGGACCGTGAGCGCGGTGTCGACGCGGTAGAAATCGCCGTTCGGGGTGATGATCGGGGTCAGGCCGTCGATCTCCCAGTTCGCACCCTCGGGCACGGTCACCGTGGTGCGAGCCGAGGGGATCCGCAGGGCATCGCGGGCGGCGGCGACCGACGAGGTGGCGGCGTTGAGCACGCGGGCTCCGACGCCCACCACGACGGCGCCCACCGCGGTGAGACCGGTGAACAGCAGGAACTGGCGACGGTCGGTGCCCACGGCATCCGTCTTTCCCGCGGTCGCGGCCGAGACCCAGCGACGCAGGCGCACGATGGCGAGGAGCAGGACCAGGACCCCGGCGACGGTGCCGATGACCGGGGGGAGCCAGGCGAGAGCTCCGGCTCCGGCGCGCGTGACGATGGCCGCGGTCGCGAGGATGCCGCCGATGCCGAGCAGGATCACCCCCACGAAGCGGAAGCGGTACTCGAGCACACCGGCCACGGCGGCGGCCACGGCGGCTCCGAGACCGACGCCGGCGAGCAAGGCGATCTTGTCGCTCTCGCCGAACAGCGTGATCGCGAGCTCCTTCAGGGGGCGCGGGACGATGTCGACGATGAACGAGCCGACGGCCAGGATCGGACTCGCAGATCGGGCGACGAGCGCCGCGAGCGCTTCGGCGACGGCCAGCAGAGCCGCCGCAGACACGATGCCGGCCAGGGCGGCCCAGATCCAGGCGTGCGGGCGGCGGACCGTGGTGGTCTTGTCTTCCCGGGCCGCGGTGTCGGTCGTCATGGCATCCCTCGTCTCCGCTCGGCGCGTGTTCGCGAAGAGCCTTCCTACCTGTTCGGAGCGGAGGGCGGAACGGATGCCGTCAGGAGCCGGCGTCGGGAGCGCTCGCGGACGCGGGGGACAGCGCGAAGACCGCGACGCCCGTCGTGATCAGTGCCAGGGCGAAGCCGAGGCCCGGGCCGAGGGGCTCTCCGAGGAGCGGCACGGCCACGACGGCGGTGAGGACCGGGCTGAGGGCTCCGGCGGCGGCGGGCAGGCTGCTGCCGAGATTCTTGACCGCCACGACGTAGCAGGCGGTCGAGAGCAGACCCGTGCCGACCCCCTGCACGAGGGCGTAGGTGCCCACGGTGCTGAGGTCGGCTGTGCCGGCGAGGAGGGTGGAAGGCAACACGCCCGTTGTCGCCAGGAGCAGGGCGGATGCCACGGACGTCACCGACACGACCACGATCACCGTGATCGGATCGAGCCGGGTGCGGGCGACGCCGAGGGTATAGGCGGCCCACACGAGGCCGGCAGCCAGAAGCACGGCGATACCGGCGGGCCCCGCCGGTCCGCCGGTCAACAGCGCGCTGGCCACCACTCCCGCGACGATCGCGGTGAGGGCGAGCAGGCGGCGCGCCGACACCCTGCGGCGCACGCACAGGAAGAGCAGCACCGCGACGAACAGGGGGACGGTTCCCGGTACGAGCAGTCCGGTGAGCGCCGCAGAGGTGAGGTGGGCGCCCCAGGCGAACAGCAGGAAGTGCGGCAGGCCGGCCAGGAGCACGAGAGCGAGGACAGCGGGGCGCTCGGCGCGGAGAGCGCGGAATGCGCGAGGGATCCACGGACTCAGGACGACCGCGGGAACGGCGAAGCGAACGATCGCGGCATCGACCATCGTGAGTCCGGCGCCCTCGAGCGCGCGCGTCGACAGGGCGAACGACGACCAGAGGGCGACGACGGCGGTAAGAGCCGTCAGACCAACGACGGTGCGGCGGGGCAGCGCTCGGGGCAGGGGCAGGGTGAACGTCGTCACCCTGCGAGCGTAGAAAGATCGCCGACGCAGCGGATTGCGATTCTTGCCCGCAGTCCACGAAAATTGGCAGAATCTGCTACATGACTTCGCTCGATCGCATCGACCGACTGATCCTGCGTGAACTGCAGCAAGACGGTCGGCTCTCCAATCAGGAACTGGCCGATCGAGTCGGTCTCTCGCCCTCGCCGTGCCTGAGGCGCGTGCGTCAGCTCGAGCAGGCGGGCGTCATCGAGGGCTATCGCGCGGTGGTGTCGCCGAGAGCGGTCGACCTCACCATCACGGCGTTCGTACGCTTGCGGCTCGCCTCGCACGAGGGGGCGACGGTGGATGCCGTCGAGGAGCGCTTGCGCGCGATCCCGCACATCGTCGAAGCGCACCTGCTCGCCGGCGACTGGGACTACCTGGTGCGCATCGTCACGCCGAGCTTCGAGGAGTACGAGCGACTCCTGCGCGATCACCTGCGCGCTATCCCATCGCTGTCGTCGATCGACACGACCTTCGCGTTCGGGGTCACCAAGCCCGTTTCGCCCCTGCCACTGGAACCGGCCCCCGGGCACGCGTAAGGCCCGGGTCGACGATCGCGACCCGGGCCCGGGGCCGTTCAGCGCTACGAGCGCTGCTTGAGAACCTTCGCCTGCACCTTGCGGCGGATCTTCTGTACCTTGGGGTCTTTCCAGACCCGGTAGGCCACGGTTCCGGCGGCGACCGCACGGCCGATCGCCGTCCGGGCCAGGACGGCCCCTGCGAGTCCGACTGCGCCGGTTCCGATCCAACGTGCGACACCCATGACGCCTCCTCGATTGCGTGTGGGTTCTCACCTCACACGATCCAGCGCCGGATGCCGCGCCGCTTGCGCCGACGCCGTGGTTGTGCGTCGCTCAGCGCAGCGACCCGCCGGAGGGGGCGGCGAAGGGCTCGAGGGCGGCGATCACGTCGTCGCCTAGTGTGGCCTTGCTCGCCTCGACGGCGTCGTCGATCTGGCTCGGGCGCGAGGCGCCGATGATCGCGGTGGTGACCACCGGGTCACGCAGCACCCACGCCACGGCCAGCTGCGGGATCGACAGCCCCGCGTCGCGGGCGACCCCGTCGATCCCGCGGATGCGTTCGAGGTAATCGTCGGTGAGGGCGGACTCGTCGAGGAAGCGGCTGTCGGCCGCTCGCGAGTCGGCGGGGACGGTGCCGTCGAGGTACTTCGCGGTCAGCAGGCCCTGGGCGAGCGGCGAGAAGACGGCGCTGCCGACCGAGAGCTCGCGCAGCGTGGGGAAGAGCTCTGACTCGGGCGTGCGGTCGAACAGCGAATAGCGCGGCTGGTGGATGAACAGGCGCACGCCCTCGGCCGCGAGCAGCTCGTGCGCGCGACGGGTGAGTTCGGCCGGGTAGTTCGAGATGCCGACGTACAGCGCCTTGCCGCTGCGGACGATGTCGGCGAGAGCGGTGACCGTCTCTTCGATCGGCGTCTCGGGGTCGACGCGGTGGGAGTAGAACACGTCGACGTAGTCGGTGCGCATGCGCGTGAGGCTCTGCTCGAGCGAGCGCACGAGGTACTTGCGCGATCCGCCGTCGCCGTAGGGCCCGGGCCACATGTCGTACCCGGCCTTCGTCGAGACGAACAGTTCGTCGCGGTAGGGGCGCAGATCGCTGTCGAGCACCGTGCCGAAGGTCGTCTCGGCCGCGCCGTAGGGCGGGCCGTAGTTGTTGGCGAGATCGATGTGCACAATGCCGCGGTCGACGGCGTGGCGCAGGATCTCGCGCTGCGAGTCGAGCGTGCGTCCGCTGCCGAAGTTCTGCCAGAGACCCAGCGAGATACGGGGGAGGGGGATCCCGCTCGCCCCGGCGCGCAGGAACGGCACGTCGTCGTAGCGGGTGGAGGACGCGGTGAACGCGGACGTCAGGCGGGGGTCATCGGCGGCGATGGGCATGCTTCTCCTCGACGGTGAAGGGGGGTCACCGTCGACTCTGCCACGGATCGCGCGGCCATCAGGCGGGAACGTGCGCGAGTTCTTCGCGAAGGATGCCGGCGCCCGCCGAGAGCGCGCTGAGCTTGTCGAACGCCACCTGGCGCGGAAGGGGCGCCATGCCGCAGTTCGAGCTCGCGATGAGCTTGTCGGCATCCACGAACTGCAGGGCACGCCGCAGGGTGTCGGCCACCTCTTCGGGGGTCTCCACCTCGTGGCTGGCGACGTCGATCGCGCCGAGCATGACGTTCTTGCCGCGGATGAGCTCGATGAGGTCGATCGGCACGTGCGAGTTGTGGCTCTCGAGCGACACGGTGTCGATGTTCGAGCGCTGCAGCAGGGGGAACGACTCCTCGTACTGGCGCCATTCCGCCCCCAGGGTCGCCTTCCAGTCGGTGTTCGCCTTGATGCCGTAGCCGTAGCAGATGTGCACCACCGTCTCGGCGCGCAGTCCCTCGGCGGCGCGCTCGAGGGTGGCGACGCCCCAGTCCTTCATCTCGTCGAAGAAGACGTTGAAGGCGGGCTCGTCGAACTGGATGATGTCGACGCCGGCGGCTTCGAGTTCGAGCGCCTCCTGATTGAGGATGGTGGCGAACTCCCACGCGAGCTTCTCGCGGCTGCCGTAGTAGCGGTCGGCGAGAGTGTCGATCATCGTCATGGGGCCGGGAAGGGCCCATTTGATCGGGCAATCCGTCTGCTGACGCAGGAACGCGGCATCCTGGACGAAGACGGGCTGGCGACGGCTCACCGCGCCGACCACGGTCGGTACGCTCGCGTCGTAACGGTCGCGGATGCGCACGGTCTCGCGGTTCTCGAAGTCGACGCCCTCGAGGTGCTCGATGAAGGTCGTCACGAAGTGCTGGCGGGTCTGTTCGCCGTCGCTGACGATGTCGAGGCCCCGGCGCTCCTGCTCCTTCGCGGCGCTGCGCAGGGCGTCGTGCTTGCCCTCGACGAGCGTGTCGCCGTCGAGTTCCCACGGCGACCACAGCACCTCGGGCTTGGCGAGCCAGGCGGGCTTCGGGAGGCTTCCGACGATGGAGGTGGGCAGGAGAGTGTTCACGGCGGTCGCCTTCGGGGAGGTCATCGGGTGGGGAGGGCGTCGGCGACGAGCCAGGCGTCGAGCACGGCACGGTGAGGCTTCACGAAGTGCTCCTCGGTGTATCGGCCCTGCGTGATGCCTAGGCGACTGCGCTCGTCGCGGTCGTAGGCGATGTCGGTGCGGGTGAAGTCCTCGTGCGCCAGCGTCGGGCGGTAGACCTCGCCCGCGGGCTCGTGCGCGTTGTAGATCTCGGGACGATAGATCTTCTGGAACGTCTCCATCGTCGCCACCGTGCCGGCGAGCTGCAGGTCGGAGTAGTCGGCCAGCAAGTCGCCGCGGAAGTAGAACGCCAGCGGGGCCACGCTGCCGCGCGGCATGAAGTACCGCACCTGCAGGCCCATCTTCCCGAAGTACTCGTCGGTCAGCGAGAACGAGTCCTGCTCGTACTCGTGCCCCAGGACGGGGTGCACGACACCGGTGCGGTGGTACTCGCGGCTCGTGGACACGCTGATGCACACGACGGGCGACTGCGTGTAGCGCTCGCGGTAGGCCTCGGAGTCGAGGAAGTGCTGGAAGAGCTTGCCGTGCAGGATGCCGAAGCCCTCGGGGAGCGTGAAGGCCTTGCCCTCGCCGTTGGCCGCCGGCAGCAGCACGCTGAAGTCGTAGTCGCGCAGGTAGGACGAGAAGTTGTTGCCCACGATGCCCTGGTGGCGCTCGCCGGTGGCCGAGTCGAGGAGGTGGAGGTCGAGGACCTCGAGCAGGGGGAATTCGCGATCGTCACCGTCGTCGTCGAACTGCAGCTCGGCCGAGACGATGTCGAGCTCGACCCGGTAGCGGTCGCCGTCGGGGTTGTCGGCGTCGGCGATTTCGTTGAAGCGGCGGTCGATCATGGCCAGCGCATTGCGCAGGTTCTGCCGGCGGTGCTCGCCCCGGGCGAGGTTGGCGAAGTTCGTGGTGATCCGCGAGCTGGTCGAGGGGGCGTAGTCCTCGTCGAAGCGCGTGGTGGAGATGCGGAACGTGATGTCGTTCGCCATGTCGAGCCAATCGGATAGGGCCGGGGTGGGCCGTGCGGTGATCGTGTCCTCATCGTGCGCCCTCTGCGGGGTCATCGAGTAATTCCGCTCCGCTATACGCGGGTATAGCTTTGGGCTATGGCAAAGCGCGCGAGTGGCATCACGCTGCAGCAGATGCAGTACTTCATCGAGGTGGCGGCGGAAGGATCCATCAGCGCCGCGGCCGACCTGCTCTACGTCGCGCAGCCCACCATGTCGGCCGCGATGCGCGATCTCGAGACGCGGGTGGGCCGGGACCTGTTGACCCGCTCTGCGCGCGGCGTCACCCTGACCGTCGACGGGGTCGAGTTCCTCGGCTACGCCCGGCAGGTGGTGGAGCAGGCCGAGCTGCTCGAGCAGCGCTACCTCGGTCGACCGCCCTCACGACGCCTGCTGGGCGTCTCGGCCCAGCACTACTCGTTCGTCGTCGACGCGTTCGTGCGGATGGTGAAGGCGACGGATGCCGCGGAGTACGAGTTCTCGCTTCGCGAGACCCGCACCTTCGACATCATCGAAGACGTCCGGACGCTGCGCAGCGAGCTCGGCATCCTGTTCCGCAACGACTTCAACCGGAACGTCCTCGACAAGCTGCTGCGGGACTCGGGGCTCGCCTTCCACCCGCTCTTCCGCGCCGAGCCGCACATCTTCGTCTCTCGACGCAATCCGCTCGCCGGTCGTGAGCGCGCGACTCTGGACGACCTGGCGGACCTCCCGCGTCTCACCTTCGACCAGGGCGCGAACAATTCGTTCTACTTCGCCGAAGAGATCCTCTCGACCCTCTCCAGCAGGCAGGAGATCCGGGTCTCCGACCGCGCGACGATCTTCAACCTCATGATCGGTCTCGACGGATACACGATCTCCACCGGCATCATCAGCGACGACCTCGACCCCGAGATCGTCGCGGTCCCCCTCGACGTCGACGAGCGGATCGAGATCGGCTGGATCGGGCGGACCGCCATCCCCCTCACCGAACAGGCGCAGCGGTACCTGGGCGAGGTGCGCGATGTCGTGGCGGGGTTCGGGGTGGAACTGCTGGACTGAACGCCCGCGGACGCCGAGAGGCGACGACTCCGGAAGGAGCCGCCGCCTCTCGGGATCGCTCAGCTCGCGCGGGTGCGCGGGCGACGCATCGCCCAGCCGGCCGCTCCGGCGACCAGCAACATCGCTCCGAGCAGGGCGACACCGAACGGAGCCTGAGCCCCGGTCGCGGCGAGGGTGCCCTTCGCGGAGACCGTGACGGGCAGCCGCGCGATCTCCGACCCGTCGGCGGCCCACACCACGATGTGGTGCTGGCCCGTCGGGAGCGTCGCCGGGATGCGCACGTCGAAGCTCACGCGTCCGTTCGCGTCCGCGACGGGGATCCCCGTGATGCGGATCGGATCGCTGCGCAGCTCGGCCGTGACCTGCTCGCCGGGGGCGAGACCGCTCACGTTCACGCGCACGACGCCACCACGCTCGACCGCGTTGACCGACGACGTGGCCGTGCGCGGCGTCGCGGTGCCCGCCGTCGGCGAGCCGGTACCGCTCGCGGTGGGCGAGGCGGTGCCCGACGGGCCGGGACCCGCCGTTGCGGTCGGCTGCGGGCCGGCGGTCTCGGTGGGTTCCGGGCTCGCGGTTCCCGTGGGCTCCGGGCTCGGCGCATCGGTGCGGACGACGGCGACCGTGTAGGTCGTCTTCGTCCGGTGATCCTGCGCGTAAGCCTCGAGGGTGAGCGTCGGGGTGCCCTCGCCGAGGGTCACCGTGCGTACCTTCGCGTCGTCGATGAGGATGCCGTCCGCGAAGACCAGACCGCTCGGAACGGCCGGGTCGGCGTCGAACGTCACCTCCGTGCGACCCTTCGGCACACTCAGCGTGTATGTGGTCGTGGTCCCGTCGAAGGCGGGCGAGAGCGTTCCGCCGTCGAACGACAGATCCGTCAGCGCCGACGCCGTTGCGAAGGCGGTCTGCGTCGCCGTGAACACGCCGTACACGCCACCGACGAAGCTCGACCCGTTGCTCTGGAACCGCACCGTGACGACGGGGATCTTCTTTCCCTCGGCATCCAGCACGTAGCCCCCGTTGGCATCCTTCTTGTATCGGTCCTTCGCCTCGGTGTCGGCCAGGAACGACGCGGGGATCTCGTCGTACTGCACGTACCACTGGTCCGACCCTGCGGCGTTCGTGATCCGCTCGCTCTTGAGCTTCTGATCGTTCACGTAGACGTCGAAGGTGCGTCCGTCGTCGCCGCCGTAGTAGCGCACGCCGAGGTGGTTCTTCGGCGCCGAGGGGTCGATCTGCAGGTCGTACTGGAAGAACGCCGCGGGGTTCGCCTGCGCGTCGCGATAGCCCATGCCCCGCCAGACGCCGACCTGCGAGAGGTTCGTCTTGTAGCTCTTTCCCGCCTCGCTGTTGTTGTTGTCGAACGAGACCAGCGAGTCGACCGTGGTCTCGTCGATGCGCAGCTGCTCCTTCTCTTTGCGGATCATCGCCTGAGCGGCGGCGGAGTCGGGCTCGATGAGGTTCATGTACAGGCCGTAACGGACGTTGTACATGCTGTAATACGGCTCGAATGTCAGGGCGGCTGCGGCGCTGTCGACGTTCTTCAGGCCGAACCGCATCACCGACCGATCGTTGTTGTCGAGACCGTTCTCCAGACGCACCAGGTTGGCGGCGATGTTCTTTTTGAAGTCATCGACGTTCGACACCAGCACGTTGTTGCTCACCGACTTGTCGGCCACGCTCATCTGCACCAGGATGCCGGCCTCGTACGAGGCGTCGACGTTCGTCGAGCTGAGCGCCGTCGAGAGCACGATCGGGCCGTACCGGAAGGCCACCCAGTTCGGGTTGCCGGCGTCGGAGTCGACCGTGACGGAGGCGGGGAGGGTGTACACGAGCTTGTCGCCGGCGGATACCGGAACCACGAGGTATCCGTTCTCTCGGGCGACGTCGACGGTGTTGCCGTTCACCGTCAGCGTGGGGTTCGGCGACCAGTCCGGCACGCGCAGACGCAGGGTGGTCCCGCTGGCCAACGCGCTGCCGTCGAGCGACGCGACGGAGAACTCCACCACGTCGGTGTTGGGGACGTCCGCCGTCTGCGTCAGCTTCAGGTTCTGCTCGGGGGAGTCGAGCTCCGACGAGCGGAACATGTTGACCCACACCGAAGTGCCCTTGTGGAAGTAGATCGAGTCGCCGAGCTTCGTGAAGCTCTCGGTGGCGGTGCCGTGATCGCACCAGAACTCGTCCTCCTTCTTGCCGAAGACCTTGGCATAGCCCGCGGTCTGGGGCTGGAAGTACGTCATCATTCCCGTCTCGGGGTTCTGCGACGCGAGGATCGTGTTGATGTACGTGTTCTCGTAGTAGTCGGCGTACTTCACGTCGGGGGCGACGCGGAACAGCGCTCGCGTGAGCTTGAGCATGTTGTACTCGTTGCACCCCTCGACCGTGGAGTTCTCGCCGTAGCCGCTGGTGTTGCCGTTCGTGGCGAAGTCGTACAGGGTACCGGGCTGTTGGAAGTGCTCGGAGTAGCTGTTGCCGCCGCCCACGTAGGAATGGTCCTCGACCACCATCGCCCAGAAGTTGTCCGCCGCCTGTCGGTACATCCCGAGGTCGGCCTTCTCGGCGTCGCTGAGTCGGGCGTACAGCGTCGGGTCGTCGGTGAGGACCGTGTACCGCTTCAGCGCGCCGATCAGCTTCGGGATCGTCGTGTTCGCGTGCTTGCCGGCGAGGACGTCCTGACCCGCCGCGAGCTGGCGGAACAGCGTCGTCTCGTCGAAGTACTGGGCGGCCTTCTTGTGGTTCTCATCCATCGAGATGCTGTAGAGGTCGTACAGGGCTTCGTTCATTCCGCCGTACTCGGTGTTGAGCAGTTCACCGGGGTTGGCCTGACGAGATCCCCAGGTGTTCAGCCAGGTTCCGAACTTCTCGGCCACGGTGAGCGCCTCGTCTCCGACCGCCTCGGGCGCGTATTGGTGCGCCTTGAGGAGTCCGGCCAGCACCTTGTGCAGGTTGTAGAACGGCACGATCAAGCCGTCGCGACCGCCGGGCAGGTACGACACCGGGAACGGTGAGACGTAGCCGGCGTTGTCGGGGTCATTCTGCGCGTAGGCGTCCTGTGCCGCTTTGAGCCCGTCGACCGCCGTCGTGAGCTTCTCGAGCAGCTGCGCCTTGCGTGCGGCATCCGTCTCCGTGGCGTACGCCTGCGACAGCGCGGAGAGGAAGTGGCCGAAGAAGTGCCCCTGGAAGCGCGCGCCGGTGGTGCGCTCCCACCCGCCGTAGGGCTGGGCCGTGGTCGGAATGCCCGAGAGCTGGTCGAAGGAGTAGAGGAAGCGCTTCGGATCGAGGGTCAGCAGCCAATCGACCATCTTCGTGTGGCTGTTCTGCAGGTAGGGGTCTGCGACGAAGACCTCGTTGAGATCGGTGTCGTCGACGTACAGCGAGGCGGTCGATCCCTCCGCCGGCACCGTGACCGTGAACGTCTTCGTCCGGGCGGTGCTGCCGCCGTAGGTGGCGCTGGCCGTCAGGGTGACGGAGGAATCCGCCCCCTGCGGGCGGACGACCGCGGCCTGTCCGGCCTGGACGGCGATGACGTCGGCGTTCGACGAGGTCCACGACAGCTCGGATCCGTTCGCCGTCGAGGTCGGCACACCGAAGTCTGCGGTCGCGGTCGTGGGGACCGACACGGAGTCGAGGCCCTTCTGCGCGATGGTCGAGGGGTCGAAGGTGGGGTCGTTCTGCCGTTGGAGGGCGACGACGTCCGACGTGGTGGCGACGGCGTCGTAGAGCGTGTAGTCGTCGAGGGCGCCCTGGCTGTACGCGCCGTTGTGGACGACTCCGTTGAAGCCGATCGTCTTCTCGACGTCCGTGGCGCCGAGCACGCCCGAGGCGTTCGGGCCCACCGGGACGACGACCGTCGAGGTCTGCTTCTCGCCGTTGCGGTAGAACGACACCGCCTTGGTGGTCTTGTCGTAGGTGACGACGACGTGCGTCCAGGCGTCGCTCGGGAAGAACGCATCCCGCGTGCCGGTCACCGCGACCTTGTAGGGCTGGTTGTTCCCGGGCCCCACGGAGAGCGCGAGCGGGGTATTGGGTCCTTCAGAGGTCAGGTACCACCCGTCGGTGAACCACTCGCGCTTGTTCCAGGTGAACACCTGTTCGGCATCGCCCATGCTCCCGTCGGGTTTGAACCAGAAGGAGGCGGTGAGGTTCTCGGGCTGCAGGGAGGGGGACGTTCCCAGGCCCAGCGCGTCATCTCCCGAGAGCTTCAGCGCCCGACCATCGATTCCCGCGGTGTACTCGGCCGCCCCTCGGATCATGGAGGTGGGGTTCCCGCGGGGGCCGCTGTCGGCGATCGAGTCGTCGAAGGGGAGGTCGAGGACCTTCGAGCCGTCGAGCCCGGTGTCCGCCGAAGCGACGAGCGGCGTCGTGAGCGCCACCGCCCCGCTCGCGACCATGAGGGCCACGGCACCGAGCGCGACCGATTTTCGGATACGGGACATGCTGTTCCTTCCTGCGGCATCGCAGAACGAGGAAGTCGGGCGTGCGGCGGAAGGCGTCGAGGCCTTTCACGAAAGGGGGCCGGACCTCCTGGCGGAGCGTCATTGCGCGGCGACGTCTTCGTCGCCTGAGGTGATGTTAGCGCTCACAGAGCGGGGCCGAAAGAGCTATCTCGGGCACAGTTACCTGATCGTGACGGCAATTCGTCCATTCACCGCGTCGTCAGATGAGAAACCGATGAGAAGGATCTCTGCGCCCTTCCTGCCGGCTCGGGAATGCGTTTACTGTCTCAGGACGCGACACCGACGTCGCGGACCATTCGAAGGAGAGTGACCATGCAGCACGCATCCCCCCGTCCCCGTGCCCTCGTTCAGCGCATCGTCGTCGCGGCCGCAGCGCTCGCCGCCGTCATCGCCCCCTTGGCGGCGACCTCGACACCTGCCGAGGCGGCCGGGCGCATGACCTACACGCTCTATACCGAGGCGAACCCCACGGCCGACCAGGCCGATGCGTACGACCGCATCCGAGCGGCGATGGATGCCGCGGTCTCGCGCTACAACGAGTTCAGCGACTTCGACCGGCACCTGAACGTCTACTACGTCCCCGGGGTCCCCACTGCCGAGGCGAGCATCGACGGGACGATCCGGTTCGGCGAGAATCGCGGCTTCATGCAGGAGCGCACGGCGCTCCACGAGATCTCGCACACCGTCGGCAACGGCACCGCCAACGCCTGGTACGCGATGTGCCAGAACGGGCAGTGGACCGGCCCCAACGGCAACGCGAAGCTGGCCGAGTTCGATGGAGCCGGGGCCGTGCTCAACTGCGGAGGGTCGCACATCTGGCCCTACGGCCTGAACTACGACAACGAGATGTCCGATCTCAACGCCGACCGGCACGTCCAGCTGATCTGGGCGATGATCGCCGACGGCATGTGAGTCCCGGGTCGAGCGTCGCCTGGCGGCCCCTCCCGCCGGGCGACGCTCGACCTCAGGCGCACCAATCGGGCCGCGTGCCCGAGAGCTGCGTCTCGATCTCGCCCGACTCGGCGTCGACGATGCGCGTCGAGCGGCCCACGCGGTCGGCGCGTGCGGGATACCCGTCGATCGGCGCTGCCTCGGGTGCGCTTCCGACAGCGAGGTGTCGGCCGCTCGGTGAGGCACACACCTCCTGGAGACGTTCGCCGCTCCCCGCGACGGCGAGCGGGACCCCTGACCCGTCTGCCGTCGACCGTGTGATCTCCTGGCCGGTCCACGTGAGGACGGACGTGGGGGAGAGCACGAGACTGCCGAGCGTCGAGGTGGCCGCGGGGGCCCCGGTGACATCCGTCACCGACCCGTTCGTCAGATCGAGGACCGAGGTCGCGGCATCCGACGACACCACGACCGACGTCGTCCCCGGGAGGATGCCGCGCAGATCGCCGAGCTGGCCGAGTGCCCGCGGCGGAGCGACCCCCGTCCCATCCACGAGGACGAGACTCCGGTCGGCGGCCTGCGCCACCAGGTAGGCGCTGCCGGGCACGAAGAACCACGCGTCGGTGCGCAGCGGCATCCCGTCTATGCCGTGCACGGCGCGCGGCGCGGAGTCTTCCGCCGCCGGGTCGGTCAGAAAGAGCGTGTTCGTGTACTCCGTCGTCCCATCGGCGGAGGGACCGGTGAAGACGTACCCGACTCGACCGGCGTCGGCGGATGCACGAAGGAGTCGGATGTCGCCTCGGCCCGGCGCGGGAAGGGTGGCTTCGACACCCGCATCGTCGACCGTCTGCAGGCGTGCGCCTCCCTCCGGGGCGAGCACGAGCGCCACGACCCCGTCCGGAGTGTCGGCGTATTCCTGGATGCGC
The DNA here is from genome assembly GCF_031453395.1 of Microbacterium sp. SORGH_AS_0454. Lineage (NCBI taxonomy): Bacteria > Bacillati > Actinomycetota > Actinomycetes > Micrococcales > Microbacteriaceae > Microbacterium > Microbacterium sp. SORGH_AS_0454. Next base: position 1,960,656 of record NZ_JAVIYS010000001.1, read on the forward strand.
GGTGCCGACAGCAGAGTGGTCTCCGTCCCGCGTGACAGGTCGTGACGGACGACGCGGTCCGGGGTGTCGTCGACTCGGTCGAATACCCCGCCCCGCTCGAGGACGGTGACCGTGTTCGAGGGCGTCGTGAAGGTGTACTCCACCGCGCTCGTGGCGCCCGTGGCCCGTGATCGCAGACCCGGGGCGACGATGCGGTACGCCGTGTCGAAGTCGAGCAGATCGGTGAAACGTACCCGGACCGAGGCGCCGTCGAGGTCGATGTCGGCGGGCGCCGCGGGTTCGATACGCAGCCCCTCCATCGGGGAGGAGTCGAGCGGTTGGTCGGTGCGCAGGGTGAGCGTCAGATCGCGTTGAGAGACGGTGAGCGAGACATCGCCGGTGACGGCGCGCAGGCGGGGCCCGCGATCCAGGGCCACAGCCGCCATCGCGACGCTCGCGCCGACGAGGACGAGGACGACGATCGCCGCGACGACGAGGAAGCGGCGCCGCGTACGGCGGGGTTCACGAGAGGTAGGGATCATCGGGTTCGGGCACCTCCTCGATCGTGTCGGGACGGAGCACGGTCGCGCCGTCGTCGTCGGTGAAGGTTCCCGCGACACGGACCCAGGCGCCGGTCTCGACGCCCGCGGGCAGGGCGGAGCGCTCGATGCGGACCGCGAAGAGCTGGGCGTCGACCGTGCAGCAGGTGACCGCGTAGCGGCCGATCCGCGCGGTGTCGGTTGCGGCGTCGAGAAGGACGAAGCCGGTCACGTCGGCCTGCTGCCCCACGAGATCGGATGCCGTGGATCCGGCGCCGAGTATGGTGGCCCAGTCGCGCAGCGAGAACCTCGTGGGATCGCTTCCCACCAGTGAGGGCGCCGCGACATCGCCTCCGCCGCTGGTGGCGGCGGTGCTCGTGAGTGCGCGCTCGGCACTCAGCACGGCCGGCGGCGCGACGAGCAGGGCGAGGGCAGCGACGACGACGAGGGTCCCGCTCACGGCGGTGGCGAGAAGACCGCGGCGAGGCGCGTGATCATGGCCGTGATCGTCGTGCTCCGGCGCTCGCCGCGCGAGCGAGAACCACACGGCCAGAGCGAACAGGGCCGCTCCCACCAGCGTGAGGACGACGGTGAAGACCACGTACCGCGGGTGGATGTACAGCGTCAGGTTGCCCCGGGCGGCGAGGGCGAGGGTGCAGAGCACGCCGATGCCGCACAGAATGAGCCCGGTCCACCGGGAGAGGAACTCAGACAACGAGGTTCACCGCCAGGCCGATCGTCACGGCACCGAGGGCGACGAGAAGGGTGAGCCCCGCCAGTGCGCGCACGCGGAAGGTCGTGGACAGCATCGCGAGCATCTTCACGTCGATCATCGGCCCGAACACGAGGAAGGCGACGAGCGCTCCCGGCGAGAAGGACGACGCCAGCGAGAGGGCGAAGAACGCGTCGACGTTGGAGCAGATCGCGATCACGAAGGCGAGCACCATCAGCGCCAGGATGCCGACCACGGGGTGCCCGCCGATCCCGGTGAGCGTCTCGCGAGACATCGCGACCTGGATGATCCCCGCGATCGCCGCGCCGAAGAAGAGCGCCGGCAGCATGGCCGAGACCTCGTCGCGGAACATCCCGGCTGCTCGCGCGAGAGAGGCCGGTCGGCGGGCGGAGGGCGCGGCGGCGCAGGTCGCCGCCCACGCGGGGGCGAGAAGGCGCTCCGGTTCCGGGTGCAGGCTCACCACCCACCCGACGAGGTTCGCGATGACGAACCCGCCCAGCAGCCGCGACACCAGGATGCCGTCGTCCCATCCGAACGCCTGATAGGTCGTGATGAGGGTCACCGGGTTCACGATCGGAGCGGCCAGCAGGAACGTCACCGAGTCGGCGACCGAGAACCCCCGCAGCATCAGCCCGCGCGCCAGGGGCACGTTGCCGCACTCGCAGACGGGGAGCACCACTCCCAGCAGCGACAGCACGGCGCGGCGGGCTACACCCCGGCGGGGGATCACGGCATCCATGATTCTCGTCGGCACCCACAGCTGCACCGCGATCGAGATCACCACGCCCAGGAAGACGAACGGCAGGGACTCGATCACCACGCTCGCGGCGAGGGTGATTCCATCCGACAGCGCGCTGGGCAGGGGAGTGTCGGCGCCGATGGTGACGAGTCGCACGGCCGCGGCGGCGACCACCACCGCCGCGATGACGAGCAGGGGGCGTCCGAAGGGCCCCCGCCCCGGCTCGGCCGGGGCGGAGACAGCCGGGGACGTGCGGTTGCTCAGCTGCCCCGAGGGGGCTCTGCTCATGACAGCCGTCGGCGGCGCAGCGCCCGCACCGCGACCCCGGCCAGAAGTGCTCCCGCGCCCAGCAGACCCGCCGCGAGCGCCACGTCGGCGCCGGTCTTCGCAAGCGACCCGGCGGCGACGACCTCGACGCCCAGGCGACTGAAGACGCCTCCGTCGGCGCGTGCGATCTCGAGGGTGTGTGCGCCCGGGGCGAAGTCGGCGGGGACGACGACGCGGAAGGCCACACGACCGGAGGCATCGGCCACCGGAATGCCGGCGATCGGCAGCGGAGTGCTGCGCAGGACGGCGGAGATCTGCTCGCCGGGGTTCAGCCCCGTCACGGTCACGTCGAACGACTGGCCCTGCGCGACGCGCGTCGCGCTCGCGGTGGCGACCGGGCCGGAAGCGCCGGGGGAGGGCTGTGCGGTGGGCTCCGGGGAGGGCGAGGGGCCGCCCGCGGGCAGGACCGTGACGGTCATCGTCACCGTGCGCAGGGCCGGCAGCACCTGCTCGTCCTTGCTCATGTCGAGCACGGGTCGATCACCGGCGGCCCAGTGGACGCGTCCGATGCGGGTGTCGCGGCCGTTGCCGGCCACGCCGTCACCCCAGGTGTGGAAGACGTAGAGCTCGTTCCCGTCGTCGTCGGTGGTGACCGCTCCGTGGCCGGGGCCCTGGGGATAGGTGAGGTAGTCCCACACCCCCTCGGGCATCGGCACGCTCTTCATCAACGGGGTGTTGTACTTGTGCCAGCTGTCGATGTTCATGAGATCGCTGTCGAGATCGGCCCAGACGCCGCCGACGACGTAGCGAGGGCTCACGCCGTCGCTGGAGTAGATCAGGTAGATCCTGCCGTCGCGTTCCATCGCGAACGACCCCTCGGCCAGGCGCAGCTCCCACGAGAGCGACGGCGAGATCACGGGCTTCGCCTCGCCGACGATCCGGGTGGGGTCGGCGGGGTCGACCTTCGCGATCCACGTGAGCGGGTCGCCGAAGCCGGGGGAGGTGAAACGCTGCGACCACGTGTAGTACGCCTGCCCGTTCGCCTCGAAGTACGTCATGTCGAGGCTGATGTTGCTGTAACCCTCGCGGCCCAGGGGCGTTCCGTCGGCTTCCAGGACCGCGGCGGGCTTCGACCAGTCCGCGGGGTCGGCGGGGTCGCCGCCGTCGCGGAGCTGCATGATGTGCGATTGCACGGTGCGCCAGTCGGCGCCGTCGTTGGCCTGCGCGTCGCCCGAGTTGAAGCACGGCGAGAACAGGATCGACAGCTTCCCGCCGATCTCGTGGATCTCGGGTGCCCAGTAGCACCCGGCGATCGTTCGACCGTCGGTGGTGGTGTCGCGCCGTGTCCAACGGTTCAACAGGTCGACCTCGCGCTGGGCTCCGCCGGCGGCATCGGAGAGTCCGTCGAAGGTGTCGGAGACGCGGATGGGCAGGTGGGCCGAGGCGATGTTGTTGTTGTTCGTGTCGTCGGTCGCGATGAACAGATACTGCGTCTTGCCCGCGCGCTCGTAACGGTAGATGGTCGGGTCGGCGCGGTTGGCCGCGAAGGGAACGCTGTAGTCCTTCTGTCGGACGGTGCCCGTGACGGTGACGGTGCCCGAGGTGGCCGCCCGGGCCGCCGCGAGCTCGTCCGTGTTCCAGTCGACGGGGAGGGTCGCGGTCGACCCGTCGCTGTACGAGAGGTCGGCGCGCGTGCGGTCGAGGTCTTCGCCGGCGCCCGCCGCGATCGTGGCGGGGGCGACCGTCACCGCCGTGTTGACGACGCGGTCGTAGCGTGCGGCGAGGGCCGTCGCGATCGTCCCGCTGACGGGCAGGATGCCGCCGGGCTCCGCGTTGGCGACGCGTTCGGCGAACGAGCCCCAGCCGGGGTCCGCGACGCCGATGGGGGAGCCGACGACGACGTCGCCGCGGTTTCCGGCGGAGACGACGCGGCTGCGTGTGCCGTCGTCCTCGGGGTTGAAGGGGTCGGCAACCTGCTCGGTGCGGGCGAGGTCGGTCACGGTCGTGTATCGGGCGGTGCCCGAGGCGTCGGTCCACGACACGAGGTAGCGCTGCTGGGCCGAGTCCCACACGGCGCGCGGAGAGACGACCCCGTCGGTCGTCCCGAGGTCGATGGTGCCGAGCTCGGCGAACTGCGAACCCCGATCATCCTCGGCGCGGAACACGAGCGCTCCGCCCTGGGCCGTGGCATCCCGTGCTCCCGACATCTCGACGCGGGTGGCGAGGAAGCCGAGTCGGCCGTCGGAGAAGAAGAACGGCGAGGGGGAGCCGATGCCGCGTTGCTCGACGTTGTCGAGACCGACGTGCTCGCCGCGGGCGAAGACCACACCGTAGTTGTTCTGCAGGGGCTGCGCGGTGTCGGCCGACGTGCCGACCGCGAGGTGGATGCTCCGCGCGACGGTGTCCTGATTCGCGTCGTGGTCGTTGGTGGGTGTGCGGGTGTACGCGACGAGGCTCTGCGCCGTGGCGGGATCGAGCACGGTCACCGTGAAGGTCTTCGAGAAGGTGGTCGTGCCCCAGGCCGCGGCCGCGGTGACTTCCGCGGTTCGGTCGCCGGAGCCCGGGTTCACGAGCGCCCCGTTCGAGACGGCCGCGCCGCTCCAGCGCAGGTCCACGCCCGCGACGCTCGGAAGGGAGGTCCCGGATGCCACGACCGGCGGCACGACGAGCGAGGCGCTCAACCGCGCCGAGAGGTCGGCCGCGGAATCGGCTCGCACGGTCACCTGCACGGGTGCGCCGATCGCTGTCGCCCCGGCGAAGGCGGCGGTCGGCGTCAGCGTGACGGTAGCGTCCGACAAGCCCGGCGCGGGCCGCGTCACCCGGCCGTCGGGTGAGACGACGTCGGGGGCGCTCGACGCCCAGGACAGGGTCGAACCACCGCTGCCGACGCGGGGAAGCGCGAGATCCGAGACGACGTCGGAGGTGTCGCCGAGCTCGACGGCGGCGGCGTCGGCTCGCGCGATCGCTTCTGCCGCGGGGGCCGCGATCTCGCGGATCTGTTCGGTGCCGAGCGCTCGGCGATCCACGCGGACGTCGTCGATCGCCCCCGCGAAGAACGGGTCTCCGGGGTAGAGCGACTTGCCGATCAGCCCCGAGAACAATGACGATCCCACGGTCGCGGCACCGGTCGCCGTCGTCGCGGTGGAGGCCACGGCTTCGCCGTCGACGTAGGTGGTGACGCGCTGTCCCGACTGCAGGGAGACCGCGATGTGGCTCCACCGGTTCGATGCGGCGGGGCCGTTACCGGTCGCCCGCTGCTCGGTGCCGGACTTGACGGCTCCGATCAGGTTTCCTCCGCAGCGCGGGGTGGCGAACAGGTATCGCTCGTTCGAGCTGCCGAGGCTGTAGGCCCACGAGCACTCCTGCCCGCCCGACCACCGCATCCACGCCGAGATCGTGATGTCGCCCGTCGTCGTATCCGTCAGGCCTGGTGCGATCTCCACGAAAGCCGCCCCGGACGTCGACGAACCGCCCGGTAGCGCCAGCGCACGGTCGGAGCCGCCACGCGGGCCGGTGACGATGTTCGCGCCGGTACCGCGCACCGTTCCGGCGTGGGCCCCCGCGGCATCCGGGATCTGCGCTCCCGCGGCGATGGGCCCGGTGGGAAGGGCGTCGAAGTCGTAGACGAGTGCGGCGGCGGGAGCCTCCGCCTGGGCCGGAGCGATGCCGGTGACCAGTCCGGTCCCGACCAGGGCGACGGCGAGGGCGAAGGCGGCAGGACGACGTGAACGCATGCGGGGGAGCCTTTCGGGCGTACGGCGAAGCGTCTCGTCCGGGTCGCCGGCGAGGCGACCGGACCGCACGTCGTCGTGGCGGTCCGGGCCGGTAATGCGGTTTCCGGCCTGGGTCGCGACCGACATTAAACAATGAGCGCAGGTAAGCGCAAGGCACATGTGAACCTTCACGTCGTGACCGCATCGATGCTTGACCGCCGCACGAGCGCCTTGTACGGTGCTTCTGAGTGTGAGCGCTAACACAGCGCCGACTCGAAAAGTCAGCAGAGCTGCTGTCCTTTCGTATTCGGTGAACGGCGCCGCATCGCCCGCCCGTCCCCGCATCCGAACGGAGCGTCCTGCCCATGCGCGTCCCCCGTCTCCTCGCCGCCACCGCCGTCGCCGCCGCGGTCGCCGCGTCGACGTTCGTCACGGTCCCCGCGGCTTCGGCCGCGGCCGTGCCCGAGCCCGGCCTGCACTACACCTTCGACACCCTGAGCGGCACCCTCGGTGCCGGGGCGGCGATCCCCGACACCGGCACGCGGTCGCCACGCGCCGACGGCGTGGTTCAGAACGGCGGCATCACGATCGTTCCGGGCGTCACGGGCGCTGCGAACGACAAGGCCATCCGCCTCTCGGGCGGTCGCAACGACGCCGATGCGGTCGCCTCGTACGTGACGCTGCCGAACGACGTCGTCGCCTCCACCGATACGGCCCTGACCGTGAGCCTCTGGACGAAGTGGGAGGGCGCGGGCAACGGCTCGTGCCAGCTCGCTTTCGGTCTCGGCCGCTCGACAACGAAGAACGTCTTGGCCTCGACGAGCTGCAACGGCACTTATGGGGCGGTGTCGGACGGTTCCGGCGAGCGTCGCGTCGGCAACGGCGGATCGGCCCTGCCGGTGGGGCAGTGGGCGAACGTCACCCTCGTCTTCCAGCCCGGGCAGCGGCTCACCTACTACGTCAACGGGCAGCTCGACGGCGCGGATGCCGACCTCACCGGCATCACGCAGACGATCGACGCCGCACTCGGTCAGAACGGCGTGGGCGGCTATCTCGGGCGCTCGTTCTGGGACGACCCCTACTACGTCGGGGCGATCGACGACGTCCGCATCTGGAACAGCGCGCTGTCGGCCGACGACATCCGCTCCGTCGGAGCAGACGGATACCGCGCCGTGCTGGCATCCGACTCCGTGTCCCTCGGAGACACCTCGAGCGTCGATCGGGATCTGCAGCTGCCGGCCAGCACCGAGGCTGGCTCTTCGGTCTCGTGGGCGACGAGCGACGCGGCCGTGGTGGCCGCCGACGGCACCGTCACGCGCCCTTCCGCGAGCGTCGGCGACACGACCGTGCAGCTCACCCCCACCCTCACCCTCGGCGGTCAGACGCGCGTCGCCTCCCCCATCGCGGTGACGGTGCGCGCGCTGTCGGCCACGGAGCAGGACGAGGCCGTCCGCCAGGTCGCCGACGCCCTGCCCTCGCAGGCGGGGCTCTCCGGTGACGTGCGCGGATCGATCACCCTCCCCGACACGGGCGCAGATCTGAAGCGCACGTTCTCGTCGGGGCAGGCCGGCGACGTCGAGATCTCGTGGTCGTCCTCGAACACCGCGGTCGTCACCGACACCGACTCAGGCGTCTCGCCTGACGTCGTGGAGAAGGGCCGCGTCACGCGTGGTGACAGCGACACGGCGGTGACACTCACCGCGACTCTGCGCCTGGGTGAGGCGACCAGGACCGTGCAGCTCCCGATCACCGTTCTCGCCGCGTCCGAGCACACACGCGAAGACGACGAGGCGTACATGTTCGTGTACTTCCGCGACAACACGATCGACGGTGAGAAGATCCGCTTCGCCGTCTCCGAGGGAAACGACGCGCTCAACTGGCGCACGCTGAACAACGCCAACCCCGTCCTCGAATCCACCCAGGGCGACATGGGCCTGCGCGATCCGTTCGTGCTGCGCTCCAAAGAGGGCGACCGGTTCTTCCTCCTCGCCACCGACCTGTCGGCCGCGCGCAAGGGCTTCCCGACCGACAACGGCAGCCGCTACCTCGAGATCTGGGAGTCGACCGACCTCGTCAATTGGGGCGAACAGCGTCACATCGAGGTCTCACCTCCCAGCGCGGGCATGACGTGGGCGCCCGAAGCGCACTACGACCCCACCATCGACGCCTACGTCGTGTACTGGTCGTCGCGCCTGTTCCTCGATGACGCGCACACGCAGGAGGACGGCAACGGTCCGCAGATCCTCATGTCCACCACGCGCGACTTCGTGACCTTCACGCCCGCCGTTCCGTACATCAAGTCGGGCGACATCGAGGGGCTGCGTAAGACCAACGCCGGCCTCATCGACACGACCATCATGGAGCGCGACGGCACGTACTACCGCTTCACGAAGGGCACCGAGCAGACCGCCTGCCGCCCCGACATCGTGGCCGAGAAGGGCACCGACCTGCGGGCCCCGTCGACCTCGGGGGAGTGGAAGAAGTTCGACACCTGCCTTTCGGCGAACGCCGGCCTGCCCGAGACCGAGGGTCCCTCGGCCTTCCGCTCGAACCCCGGCGACATCAACGGTGACCGCAACTACGTGCTCGTCGACTGGTACGGCGGAGTCGGGTACATCCCCCTGTACACCGAGTCGCTGGAAGACGGGAAGGTCGACTGGAAGGTTCCCGCGAAGTACTCGCTGCCGCCCTCCCCGCGCCACGGCGTGGCCTTCGGCATCACCCGCGAGGAGCGCGACCGCCTCATCGCGAGGTACAACCCCGAGCAACTCGTGACCTCCGTCGAGCCGTTGTCGTTCGACGTGGCTCCGGGCACCACCTCGGTGGCTCTGCCGGCGACGGTGAAGGCCGCCCGGTCCGCGGGCACGATCGACATCGGCGTCACGTGGGAACAGCAGGACCTCTCGGCCCTGAAGGCTCCGGGCGACAGTGTGCAGATCCGCGGAGCGCTCGACGACGGCTCCGTGACCCCGGCGATCGCCACCGTGACCGCGGTGGGTGGCTCGGTGGCATCCACCTCTCTCTCGATCGGCTACGACTCGCGCGCGCTCGCCGTCGGGGCGACCACGTCGCTCACTGCTGCGGTGGCGCCCGCGAACGCCGACCAGAGGGTGACGTGGACCTCGAGCGCCCCCGCGGTGGCCTCGGTCGACGGATCGGGGAAGGTGACCGCCGTGTCGGCCGGCACCTCGACCATCACGGCCGAGACGACCGACGGTCGCACGGCGACGCTGACGCTGACGGTGGTGAAGGCCGAGGCCGATCTGCTGCTGCGCTACAGCTTCGACGGAACGGATGCCACGACCGACGGCTCCCGCGTGACCGACGTCTCCGGACGCGGGCACGACGCCACGATCCGCGGCACGGGTGCCACGATCGCGGCGGGCGCACGCGATGCGGCCGGGGACTCCGCCCTGTCGTTCCCGGGCGGTCGATCGGGCTCGAGCGCGGCCTACGCGACGATCGCGGGAGAGGTGGTGCCCGACGGCACGCGTGATCTCACGGTGTCGACGTGGATGAAGTGGGATGGCGCCGCCCCCTGCGAGTGGCCGTTGTCGCTCGGCTCGAGCACGACCAACTACCTCTTCACCAGCGCTGACTGCGGGGGCGTGGCCGCCGCGATCAAGTCGGGCTTCACCGAGAACAAGTCGGGCGCAGCGGCGCTGCCCACCGGTACGTGGGCGCAGGTCACCCTCGTGCTCACGGGTAAGAAGACCCTGGCCACGTATGTCAACGGTGCGAAGGTCGCCGAGATCGCCACGATCTTCGACGCCTCCGATCTCGAGGCATCCGGCGGGATCGGCGGCCTACTGGCCAAGTCGCAGTACGGGGCGGACAACTTCTACGGCGGCGACCTCGACGAGGTCCGGGTCTACGGACGGGCACTGGATGCCACCGAGGTCGGCACCCTGTTCACGAAGGGAACCCTGGTGACCGAGGTGACTCCCTCGCCGGAGCCGTCTCCCGACCCGTCGACCTCGCCGGACCCGTCGGTCTCTCCCTCGCCGAGCGCCTCCGCGCCCGGCCAGCCCTCGGCGTCCCAGAGCCCGTCCGCGGGCCCGACGGCAACGGCGAGCTCGACGCGCGTCGAGCAGGGTGGGTCGTTCACGGTCTCGGTGACGGGGCTCGCGGCGGGCGAGCAGATCAGCGCGGTGCTCAACAGCCAGCCGCTGACGATCACCGGCATCCCGGCCGCGGACGCTCGCGGCGCGGTCACCTTCCGCGTGACGGTTCCCGCCGACTTCGCGACCGGCGCGCACACGTTGGTGATCACGCGGGCCGACGGCTCCACCCTCTCGCGCCTCGGCGTGCAGGTGGTCGCTGCCGGAACCCTGGCCCGTACCGGCGCCGAGCTGCCCTGGGGCCTCGGCCTGGGCGCGTTCGCGCTGATCGCGGCGGGCGCGGGGGCTGGTGGTGCTGCGGCGTCGCTCGCGGGTGAGCTGATGGCTCGGTCGTGGGCCCCGTCATTCGGGCGGGGCCCACGATTGCGCGTGCGGGTGGGTTACGCCCCACACGGGAGTGGGGGATGGGGGGACTCATGGTCAATGCGTCGGGAAACGGCGGGCGCGTCACCGACGTTGCTCGTGTGCGCCTGTCCACGGTGCCGCCCGAGTTCCGGTTTCGCGCGGTCTCGTCGATCGGGATCATGCTGTGCGGGCTGACCCTCGGCATGCTGATGACCTTCCTCCCGTTGTTCCGGCAGGAGCCGTCGACTCCGCAATGGCTTTGGCTCATCGGCAGCGTGACGTTCGTCGCGTACGTGCTCTGCATCCAGGGAATCTCGCTCCGCCCCGTCCGCGCCGCCTCTCGTGAACGGCTTCCTTCCTCGAGCGAGGCCGCTGTGCTCCTCACGGGCGTGACCGTCTCGCACTGCTCGGAGTCGGCGGGTGCGGCCAACCGACCTCCCGACAAGCCGTCTCGAGGCTGGCTATGGCTGGGCGAGGGAACGCTGACGGTCGCGAGCATCGACAGGACACTGCGTATCGTTCAGCCGTCCGACGTGGTGCGTGTGGCGCGCCTTGACGTGCTCGGCGGATTCTTCTTCGAACCGCAGCTCATGATGTGGCTGCGGGATGGCACCATCATTGAAGCCCAGCCCACCCGATACGGCGTGACGAGCATGTTCCCCTACGGCCGCGCCCGGACGAACGCACTCGTGCACCGCCTCGAGGACTTCGCCGGCATCGGCGGTCCACACGGTCCTTCCGCTAGGTGAATTCGACTGGCGGTCCTGGGTAGTCGGGCGGGGCCCACGGCGTTAGCGTGGAGTGGATGCCGCTCGCCCCCCCCGACCGGGAGATGGATATGACGACGGACCTCACCGCGCGATACGTCGGTAAGCCCGTCCTCCGGCTTCTCGACGCGTACGTTCTCGACGCCCTGGGTGCGTTGGACGAGCGCACGGCCCGCGCGAACGAAGAGATGGCTCCGAAGCTCATCGCCGCATTGAACGTTTCCGCATAGAACTGGCAGCAGGCCGTCGAAGTCTCGGTGGAGATGCCGCCGAGCTCGGCAGAGGAACTCCGGGTGAAGTGGGAGCAGTACGTGCACGAGGCGCTTGCCGCTGGCGTCACGCCCGACGTGCTCGCGTGGACGCACAAGATGGTCGACGTGCGGTTCGATCAGGACTGACTCCTCGCCCGAAGAGAATCGACGCGAAGCAGCCGCGACCGCAACTTCCCTGAAAGGCCCTCTGTCTGAGCTAGCGCGGCGTCCATTGCCACCATCGCGCGTGATGCTCGCCTTCGTCGACGCGGAATTCTCTTCCGCAGATGGTGCACTCGCACTCGTAGGTCACTGGCCACCCGGAACGATCCTGACTGAGCATTCTCACGTGACCGCGGTCCTCTTCCCTCGTCGGGTCGAAGGCGAGGAGACGCCGGTAGTCGTCGCACCAGCACTTCCATGCGCGGTAGTTCTGCACTTTGTCGAGGGCGTGGACCAGGGCGTCTCTGTTCGAGAAGATCATCCCGCCGAGTTCGATGTTCGCTGTAGCCCGTTCGATCGCGGGAAGCGCGAGACGGAGATGCTCCAGCACGTTCTTGTCGCGCGTACCGATGATGTCCCACGAGGCCTGCCAGATGCGCTGTGGGTCGCCGGAGAGAAAGTTGGCGAGGGGGTCGGCCATCGCGTCAGACTATGGCGGCGAGCACCCGGTGGGGAATCCCCCCTCGCGCCCGTCGGCGTTCTGAGATCTCGACGAGCACCGCTCCAAGGAACGGGGGCGGGGATGCGACTCCTGAGGCAGGAGCACTCGTACATCGCTCTAGGTGAGTTTCGAGTGTCGCTGACGTGGTGGGGCTCGTTCAGTGGTATTGAATAAATCAGGCAGGGGCTCCCACCTCCTTGAGCTGGCCGCAGCGGGACCTGGCCGGCGTCCGGGTGCACAGCGAAGTCTGCCTCGGAAGGCTCGGCAGCTGACTGACGACGAGAAGATGGCCGTCGTTGAGGGGTACGAACGGGGCGAGCCGATCGCGGACCTGGCCGCGAAGCTGGGTGTCCATCGGACGACGCTCGACAATCTGATCAAGCGTCTCGAGCTCACCCGCGAGGATCCGGAAGCCGTCCTTCCGATGGTCAGGGACGAGATCGTTGAGTCGTATCGAGCGGGAGAGACGCTTGCAGCTATTGGCAGTCGACATGGCTTCAGCCTGAACAAGGTGCAGCGGTTGCTGGTCGCGATGGGGGAGGCGATCAGGGCTCGTGGCCCTCAAGGTACCGCACCAAAGTGGTCAACCGGACGGCCACGGGAGCTGTGTCGACCTCGGACTACTCGTACCCGACGGCTGGAGCCGCGCGACCGCACGCAGTCACCTCAGTCAGCGGCTCTTCTGCAGATGGCGCTGGCTCTTACGGGTACGACCAGGCGGGCAACATGACGTCGCGCCCGGGGCAGACGGTCACGTTCAACGAGTTCGGTAAAGTCTCGACCGTGACGGTGGCCGCTTCCAGCGTGACGCAGTCAAACGTCTACGACGCGTCCGGCAACCTCCTCCTCAGAAACAGCTCCGCCGAGGGCGTGGCGCTCTTCCTCGGAGACACCGTTCTGACCCAGGCGCCCAATGGGGGAGCAATCCGCGGTGTTCGCACCTACGCCGCCGCCAACGGGATCCCGGTAGCCGAACGCTCCGCAACAGCAGGCGTGGCCGGAACTGTCGTCACCTGGCTATTCGCTGACATCAATGGCACCGTCGACACTCAGACCGTGGCAAAGACCGGAGTCACGACGAAGCAGTATCGCGATCCGTTCGGTATGCCCACTGGAGGCACATCGGGCGTCTGGGCCGACGGGAACGGCTATCTCAACAAGCCCCTGACCGCGTCGACCGGGCTCACCAGTATTGGAGCCCGTAATTACGACCCGAGGCTTGGGAAATTCATATCGGTCGATCCGGTCGTGAATCCAAAGAAGCCGCAACAGAATTCCGGTTACGCATATTCAGGCGGTAATCCTGTGACGTGGAGTGATCCCTCAGGACTCGCCTTCGACGACTGCTCGGTTGTCCGGGGCTGCTTAGGGGCGCCTCGCTCGAGGCCAGCGCTTAAAAGCACTGTCACATCGCCTAGCAGTGCCGGCACAGCCGGGGGATACCAGTCCCGAGCGTGGGACAACTTATCCAATTCGCGCCGCGGCCCAGGTATTAGTTTCCCGGCACCGGGTTCTAAGCCGTCACCGCTGAACAGCCTCGGGTACCCCCAGGGTGGCCGGCCGGCGGCTGCAGCAGGCGCGACTGGGCCGAACGAGACCGGGCGCATGTTCAACTGGACCGACAGCCTTTCCAAACTTGCGAACAAGTGGGGAGTTCCACTAAAAGACGTGAAAGATGCTGTCCACGGAGTCAAAAACGATGGAATGCTAGGTGGGCGCCGAAGTAACCCCGACGTTGAGGTGGATACCGAAACGGGGGACGTTAGGATCAAGGGTGGCGATGGCGACGTGATCGGGAATGTCGGCGAATACTTGAACCCGTCTATGTCTGCGCCGCCGCGTGTAGTGCAGATAGACTGGGGGACAACGATCGGTGCGGTCATCATCGGTACAGTCGTGGTCGTGGGGGGCATAGTTTCCTCCCCGGCGCAGGCGGCGTTGGGCTAGGAGTGAGATTGAAATTCGTCACGGGCACTGTCTTCGCCAAGCTCACAGATGCAGTCACCGATATCCCAGAAGGATGGCACCGCAAAGGAAAATCTTCGCTCTTTGCCTTCTCGCTCGATAAAGAATTTGGGGACGAGCGTACTCTGAACCTTGACGAGTCATTGTCTCAAGCGGTCTCGTCGCTGCCGTCAACCGTGCGCGCTGACGTCGCACTTTGGCTGCGGCCCGAGATGGGGCTGGGGGCAACTGAAGTGTCGTTCGATTCCAGCATGCCGTCGGAGAGCGGTCTTGAGTCAATTTGGGTTGAGATCGAGCGTCGAGGGCCAGGCTCGGGCCCGGACGAGATCCTTCTGTACAAGAAAGCAAGCGATGGTGGTAGAGGGCTGATAGGAAAAGTTTCCACTTCCAAGGCGCATGTTCGTCAGGAATGGTTCAATTCATTTGTCGCTAATCTTGATCCCTGCAATCATGTTGAGGTAGAGCTGCGATCCCGCAGCGGAGGAGCTGGAATTGTTTTTGACCGCGAAGTTCTGCGGCTACTTGATAAACGCACGGTTCACGTGACGGTCTCGGCAATCACAGAAGCGCAGCGCTAATTCATGCCAGGGGTTAAACCTTTAGGTGCGGTGAGGTAGGTTGACGTAATTTACCGCCCTAAACTCTTCGCGGCCCTCGCCAACTTGCCGTTGGGGCTGCGATCAAACGGCGCATCCTTGAAGCCTTCTTCTCGCGTCTGTGGCTGGAGGGCGAATCGCACCAAGTGAGCGCGCACGGTGAACTTTACGAGCCAGTAGCGCTCATCCAGACAGCGGCCGCTGAGTGGGTGGCAGCCAAAGCAAAGAGCGCCAGCGATACCGCTGACGCTCTCGACTCCACCCCAAGTAATTACTATCTCTGGGCAATTTGTTCGAGTAAGACAAGTCTGGTGGGCCCCGTGGGGCTCGAACCCACGACCCGCGGATTAAAAGTCCGATGCTCTACCGACTGAGCTAGAGGCCCTCGCCGACAAGCCTACCGGCCTCGAGGGGGCGTTCGTGCTCACCGGCGTCGACGCGACACGATCCAGAACAGATACGCGCCGCCGACGACGGCCGTGAGGAGCCCGACGGGAATCTGCAGCGGGGCCAGAGCGCGCTGGGCGATCACATCGGCGACCAGCAGCACCGCCGCGCCCGTGACGGCGGAGCCGACCAGAGGTATCCCACTCGAGCCCATGGCCCGTCGGGCGAGCTGCGGTGCGGCCAGGGCGATGAAGCCGATGGGCCCGGCGACGGCCGTCGCCGTCCCCGTCAGAAGGGCGGCGACCACGATCAGCGTCAGGCGCGCGCGGCGGGTGCGCACACCGAGTGCGATCGCGGTGTCGTCGCCGAGTTCGAGAGCGCGGAAATCGCGGTATACGGCGAGCAGCACGAGCGACAGGATGCCGATCGAGGCGAACAACAGCGCGACGTCGTCGAACGAGGTCGCGGCCAGGCTCCCGTGCAGCCACTGCGTCGCATTGCGCGCGATCTCGAGGGGAGCGCGGGTGAGCAGATAGTCGTTGACCGCCGAGAGCAGGGTCGACAGGGCGATTCCCGCGAGGATCGTCCTCTCTCGTGAGACGCCGACGCTGCGGGCGATGGCCATGACGATCACGATCGTGAGCAGCCCGCCCATCCACGCTCCGGCCGCGGGAGACGCCGACGGAGCGATGAGTGTGAGACCGACGAGCGCACCCGTGGCGGATCCGGCGCTGAACCCGATGATGTCGGGGCTCGCGAGCGGATTGCGGGCGAGGGTCTGGAACACCGCGCCGGCGAGCCCGAGGGCGGCGCCGATCGCGAGGGCGGCGAGCACTCGCGGCACCCGCAGCCCCACCACCACGACCGTGGTGCGCCCATCGCCCTCTCCGGTGAGAGCGGATGCCACTTGCTCCAGCGACGCGTGGAAGGAGCCCGTCGTGAGGCCCACGGCGGCGGCGATCGAAGCCACGACCAGGGTCGTCACGAGGACCAGGGCGTACCGGCGACGCCTCCGGGATCGAGCGGACGTGCGCAGGGGCGTTCCCAGGCTCACGGTGTCTTCGTCTTTCGCAGGATGAGCCACAACAACAGCGGGGCGCCGAGGAAGGCGGCAACGATCCCGGCCTCGACCTCACCCGGAAGAGCGATCACGCGTCCCAGCACGTCACTTGCCAGGGTCAGGGCGGCGCCCGTGACGGCCGCGAGGGGGAGTGAGACGCGCACGGATCCGCCGACCGCCCCGCGCACGGCGTGCGCCACGAGCAGCCCGATGAAGGCGAGGGGGCCGGCAGCCGAGGTCGCGGCGGCGCAGAGCAGGGTGATCGCGGCGCCGGCGCCGAGCATGATGAGCGCCGGAGAGACACCGAGTGAGCGGGCCAGGTCGCTTCCGAGCTGCAGCTGATCGAGGCCGCGTGAGACGAGAAGGGCCAGAACGACGCCCGCCACCGCGAACGGGAGGAGTTGCGCGGCCACGTCGGGATCGCGCCGCTCGAACGAGCCGACCGCCCAGAAGCGGAACGACTCGAAGGTGTCATCGTCGACCAAGGTGATGATCCGGACGACGGCGCCGAGACAGGCGCTGAGCGCGACGCCCGCGAGAACGAGGCCGATCGCGTCGTCGCGGCG
This sequence comes from Microbacterium sp. SORGH_AS_0454, assembly GCF_031453395.1. Taxonomy (NCBI): domain Bacteria; kingdom Bacillati; phylum Actinomycetota; class Actinomycetes; order Micrococcales; family Microbacteriaceae; genus Microbacterium; species Microbacterium sp. SORGH_AS_0454. The sequence goes on from NZ_JAVIYS010000001.1 coordinate 1,977,348, forward strand.
GTCCCCTCGAGCCGCCAGGTGGACGAGCAAGGACGCTCCCGCCGCACCGGCGAACGCGAACCAGACGTACCCGCTCGCCGTCGCGACGCCGAAGAACCCGATGGCGACGACCACTCCCAGAGCGGCCCCCGCGTTCACACCGAGCAGGCCCGGGTCGGCGAGGGGGTTTCGTGTGGCGGCCCGCATGAGCACTCCCGCGACGCCGAGGCAGGCCCCGGTGAAGATCGCGGTGAGCGTGCGGGGCAGGCGCAGCTCGTAGACGATGACGCCCACGGCATCCCGTCGATCCGTGAGAAGGGCGGACCACACCTCGGAGGGCGCGAGAGCACGCGACCCCACCGCGAGGCTCGCGAGGATCAGAAGACACAGGATGCCACCGACGGCGAGGGTGATCGAGAGAGCTCGAGCACGCGAGGAGCGTCGTCGGCGTCCCGGGAGAACCACGCCCGGGGCGACGGACGGGTGGACGTCGAGCATGCGGGTAAGGATAACCTAACCCCGTGACTCTCTTTCGTTTCTCGTCCCACCGTGCCCGTTTCCGTCTCCGGCATGTGCTCGCCACCGGGGTCGTCGCGACCGCCCTGGCCCTGGCCGGGTGCGCCGGCCCTGCGACGGGGCCCTCGACCGTGGATGCCGAGGCGGGCTCCACCGGGCAGTGGATCGTCTCGCGAGACCTCGAACCCGGGATGGGCTCGCCCGAGGCCGATGGCGTCTTCCCCCGCGAGGTGACCCACTTCGCGGGAACGACGAAGATCGCCGCCGAACCCCAGCGCATCGCGGTCGTATCCACGGGGCAGCTCGACGCGCTGCTCTCGCTCGGGCAGGTGCCCGTCGCCGCAACCCGCGCCGAGAACAGCGGCCTCGTGCCGCAGTACCTCCGTGAGGCGCTTCCCGACAAGGCGGCGGCGCTCGATGCCATGGCCGATATCGGCGAACGCACCGAGCCCGACCTCGAGGCGATCGCACAGGCCGCCCCCGACCTCATCCTGATCAACTCGACCCGGGGCGCGCAGCTCTACGACGCCCTCTCCGCCATCGCACCGACCGTCGTGACCAAGGGCAACGGCGTCAATTGGAAGAGCGACTTCCTCCTCATCGCCGACGCCCTCGGGGACGAGGAGGCCGCGCGCGGAGTGCTGGACGACCTGCAGGGCGAAAGCGCTGCCTTCGCCCAGACGCACCCCCGCCGGCGAGCCCACGGTGTCGTTCCTGCAATCGACCGGCGACCGCACCCGCATCATGGGACTGCCGTCGTTCGCGGGAGGTATCGCCCAGGACCTCGGCCTGGGGCGCCCGGCGTCGCAGCAGTTCGACGAGACGTCGCAGGAGATCAGTGCCGAGCAGATCGACCTGGCCGATGCGGACCGCGTCTACTACGGCGGAACCGGGCAGGGGCGGAGCTTCATCGAGAGTGCCCCGCTCTGGCCGACCCTCGGCGCGGTGGCGGACAAGCGAACGGTCACTGTCGACTTCGACCCGTGGTTCATGAACGCCGGGCCGATCGCCGCGCGTCTCGTCCAGGAGGAGATCATCCGGACCGTCGGGGACTGACGAACCCCGCAGACACGAAAGCGAGCGCCGGACCCCCTCGCCTGGGGTCCGGCGCTCGCCGTCAGGATCGGTCGATCATCGACCGCTCGGAAGCGCGGATCAACGCGCGTCCGGGAATTACATGGTGGGGGGCATCAGCACCGAGTCGATGAGGTACACGGTGGCGTTGGCCGTCTGGACGCCACCGCAGATGACGTTGGTCGAGCCGTTGACGGTGATGGCGTCACCCGAGCCGGCGACGGTGACGTCCTGGCCCTCGACCGTGGCGTGCGTGCCATCGATCTCGCTGGGGGTGAGCTGGCCGGGGATCACGTGGTACGTGAGGATCTTGGTCAGCGTGGCGGAGTCGGTCTTGAGTCCGTCGATGGTCGCGGCCGGGATCTTGGCGAACGCGTCGTCGACCGGGGCGAAGACGGTGAACTCCGAGCCGTTCAGCGTGTCGACGAGGTTCACGTCGGGGTTCAGCTGGCCGCTGACGGCCGCGGTGAGCGTCTTCAGCAGCGGGTTGTTCGAGGCGGCGGTGGCCACCGGGTCAGCGGCCATACCGGCAACCGAGCCCGAGCCCGAGGGAACGGCGGCGGCGTAGTCGGCGCAACCGGGGCCGACCAGGTTCGCGGCGGGGTCCATGGCGCTGGACGACATCGACGGCGATGCCGACATCGAGGGCATCGAGCTCTCTTCGGTGGTCGAGCCACCCGAGGTGGTGCCGCCCGAACATGCGGTGAGGGCGAAGGCCGAACCCAGAACGAGGGCGAGACCAGCGACAACGGGCTTCTTGTTGGTGAGCATGACATTCCTCCGAAATCATCCGGATCGCGTCTGCGACCCGTCAGGGACACCCCGGTGCGAGGGGCGGTTCGCCGTGGAGCGGCTTACACAGGGTCTTCGGGACCCCCTCGCGATCGGATTGCGAAATGTTGCGAATTCGGCCGCGCGCAGGTGTTGTCAAGCATGAAAAAGCCTGATGAGAAGCTCGTAAATATTCTTGAGAATGTTTTTGAACCGCACCGCCGCATGCTGCTTCGCCTCGGGGTGGCCGGGTAACGGTTTGCCCATATCTGTTCCGCCACGCGTGTGCGCTCGCGTGGGCGCGCGCGAGAGGTAGGCAATGATGGATGCCATGGTGATCGACGGTTTCGACCTTCCCGACGACGGGGTGGAGAACGCCGACCACGTCGGGAGTCTCCTGCTGCGCGTGGCCGATGGCGATCGGGCGGCCTTCGCGGAGCTCTACGACTCACTGTCCGCTCGCGCCTTCGGCCTGATCCTGCGCGTGCTCGTCGACCGCTCGCAGAGCGAGGAAGTGCTTCAAGAAGTCTTCTTGGAGATCTGGCAATCCGCCGGGCGCTTCACTCCGAACAAGGGACAGGGAAGATCGTGGGTTCTCACGATCGCTCACCGTCGAGCGGTGGACCGCGTGCGGTCATCGCAGTCGAGTGTCGATCGAGACGTGCGCGCGGGGTTCCGGGATATGGACGTCGCGTACGACGCCGTCTCCGAGAAAGTCGAACTGAAGATGGAAGGGCGGCGCGTCGTCGATGCACTGGCGGCGCTCCCGGACGCTCAGAAGGAAGCACTCACGCTCGCTTATTTCGGCGGGTACAGCCAAAGTGAGATCGCGACCCTGGTCGGGGCGCCGCTCGGTACGGTCAAGACACGAATGCGTGACGGATTGTCGCGGTTGAGAATCGAGATGGGGGTGGACAAGTGAACGAGAGGGATTTCGCCGACCTCGCCGTCGGACACGCGCTCAATGCGCTCTCCGAGGCAGATGAACGCGCGTACCAGGAGGCTTTGGCGGGCAACCCGCATTGGGACCGCCACGTCCGCGATGCAGCCGACGCCGTCGCCGCCATCAGCGCCTCCGTCGAACCCGTCGAGCCCCCGCCCTCCGTGCGGGCCTCGCTGTTCGCGCGTATCTCCGAACTGCCGCAGGCGTCGGCCGGCGTCGCGACCCTTCCTGCCTCATCATCCGCCGACGAAGACTACGCCGCCGCTGGTGTGACGCCGATCGAGCCGGAGCGCGAGACGGCGTCGACCGGTGTGTCTGCGGCATCCGGTTGGGGACCCCGCCGGTGGTTCACCCTCGCGGCTTCGTTCGCGGCCGTCCTCGTTCTGGGCTTCGGGGCCGTCACGGTCAGCCAGCTGGTCTCACCGCCGGCCTCCGTCGTCGCTCTGAGGTCGATCGAGCAGGCCCCCGACGCCCAGTCGGCGTCGACCACCCTCCCCGACGGAACGGTGGCGACCGCGCACTGGTCGCCGTCGACCGGGCAGAGCGTGCTCGTCACCGACGGGATGCCGGCCCTCGCCGCCGACAAGACCTACGAGCTGTGGTTCGTCCGCGGCGACACCCCGATCGCGGCCGGGACTTTCGAGCCCGACGAGGCGGGGAAGGCTACGGCGGTCCTCCAGGGAGAGATGCACGCGGGAGACGTCATCGCGGTGACGATCGAGCCCGCCGGCGGGTCGCCCGACGGGACACCGAGCACCGCCCCCGTCGTGGTCGTCGCCACGGCTTGATTCTTTGTGCCTCCTCGGCCGCTCGCGGGGACAGGCGAGCGGCCCGGGGGAGCAGATCGACGCTCTAGCCTGGATGGATGAGCGATTCCCCCCGCGAGTTCCACAAGCCGGTTCGGCGTCCCGCCGAGCTGTTCGATCGTCTCTTCTCCGCGGAGGATCCGGCCGAGGTATCGCGGGTTGCGCACAGCACGGCGCAGGCGCTGCTGTCGCGAGTGCGGGCCGATCCGAGCGTCGACGTGGTCGAGCGTCTCATCGCCTTCACCGACGACCACGGCATCGACGACATCGCCGAGCTGTGGTCGCGCTCGCCCGCCCGATCGCTGCCCGGGGCGCTCTGGCGGCTCTACCTGCTGCAGCTGATGATCCACGATGACGCGGCGACGGCAGCTCTGCTCTACGAACGCGGACGTGGGGAAATCACGACGGTGGATGCCGTGGTCGCCGGCGCCCCCGCCCCCGCGGGCCCCGAAGAACTCGTGCGGTTGATCGACACCATTCTGCGTGGGCTCTTCGAAGGGGACTTCGCCGTCGCCCTCGACCGCGCAGCGGCGTTCTGCCGTGTGCAGGCCGCGGGTTCGACACACCTGGCCGACGACTACGAGAACACCGAATCGGAGCGGGCCTCGGCATTGACGACGCGGGCTCTGCGCCTCGCCACCTACGCGGAAGACCTCTCGGCATCCGCCGCTCTCTGGCGCCGTGACGCGCTGACCTGAGCGGAAAAGATAAGTGCCGGACCGCAGAACGCCTCTCGGCGCATGGCCGCTCATAGCGGCAGAAGATGGAGCCCGGGGTTACTGCGGCCCGGCTATAGGAGTGTAACAAGACCCGCCTGCGGACATTCCCTTCCGCGGCCCCGTTGACAAGGCTCGGGCGTGTCGGTCGTGCGGCGTAGGCTCGCCCCATGGCTTGGCGCTTCGCTCTCGTGATCGACCCCGTGGCATCCGACGTGGAGCGCAACGACTACGCCGACACCCTGCGGGAGATCGATCCCGACGGCCCCGCTCTCGGTGTGGGCGAGCTGAGCGCACAGCGCGGTGACGGGATCTTCGAGAGCCTCGGCGTCGTCGACGGGCACGTTCAGGAGGTCGAACCCCACCTCGCGCGTCTGGTGCACTCGGCTGCGCTCTGCGACCTCCCCGTGCCGAACCTCGCGCAGTGGCGCGTAGCGATCCAGCGCGCCGCGCGCGCCGCGGGCGAGGGCGAGAACGTCATGAAACTGCTCCTCAGCCGCGGTGTCGAGCACGGGCCCGCCCCGACCGCCTGGGTGACGCTCGCCGACGCCCCCGACAACGATCGCGCACGCTCCGAGGGAGTCCGCGTCGCGACGCTCGACCGCGGCTACGCCCTCGAAGTGCCCGCTCGCGCTCCCTGGCTCCTGCTCGGGGCGAAGACGCTGTCGTACGCGGTCAACATGGCCGCGATCCGTGAGGCGAAGCGACGCGGTGCCGACGACGCCGTGTTCGTCACGAGCGACGGTTATGTGCTCGAGGCGCCCACGGCATCCGTCGTCCTGCGCTTCGGGGATCGTTTCGTCACGCCGGAGCCGCAGGCCGGCATCCTGCATGGGACGACGCAGCTCAGCCTGTTCGCCTTCCTCGAGGGCCGCGGCTTCGCCACGACGTACGAGACGGTGCCGGCCGAAGATCTGACGAGAGCGGATGCCGCGTGGCTCCTCTCGAGCGTCCGGCTCGCGGCCCCGATCCGTTCCGTCGACGGCATCGAGGTGGCGCTCGACCGCGCGTTCACCGACGAGCTGAACGCGTACCTGCTCAGCCCGCGCGACTGAGGGCTCGAGAGAACGACGAAGGCCCCGCCGGAGCGGGGCCTTCGCATGAGAGCTGGTTATCCGAAGCGGCCGGAGACGTAGTCCTCGGTCGCCTGGACACTCGGTGCCGTGAAGATCGACGCGGTGTCGTTGTACTCGATGAGCTTGCCCGGCTTGCCGGTGCCCGCGATGTTGAAGAAGGCCGTCTTGTCGCTGACGCGCGAGGCCTGCTGCATGTTGTGGGTCACGATGACGATCGTGTACTCGCTCTTGAGTTCGCCGATGAGCTCCTCGATCGCGAAGGTCGAGATCGGGTCGAGCGCCGAGCAGGGCTCGTCCATCAGCAGCACGTCGGGTGAGACGGCGATCGCGCGCGCGATGCACAGACGCTGCTGCTGACCGCCCGAGAGGCCGCCGCCGGGCTTGTCGAGGCGGTCCTTGACCTCGTTCCACAGGTTCGCGCCCCGCAGCGACTTCTCGACGAGGGCGTCGGCGTCGCTCTTGGCCATGCGCTTGTCGTTGAGCTTGGCACCGGCCAACACGTTCTCTCGGATCGACATGGTCGGGAACGGGTTCGGGCGCTGGAACACCATGCCCACGTGGCGGCGCACGAGCACGGGGTCGACGCCGGGGCCGTAGAGGTCGTCGCCGTCGATGAGAACGCGTCCCTCGACGCGCCCGCCGGGAATGACCTCGTGCATGCGGTTGAGAGTGCGCAGGAACGTGGACTTGCCACAGCCCGACGGCCCGATGAACGCGGTGACCGAGCGCGGCTCGATGTCGATCGAGACGCCCTCGACCGCGAGGAAGTCGCTGTAGTAGACGTTGAGGTCCTGGACCTCGATGCTCTTGGACACGAGTGTGTGCCTTTCTGGGCTCAGCGCGCCTTGGGCGCGAACACCGCCGCCACGATACGGGCGATCAGGTTGAAGATGACGACGAGGACGACGAGAAGGAAGGCCGCACCCCAGGCGTTCGCCTGCGACGCGTCGATGTCCTGCCCCGGGAAGCTGTACGCGGTGTACGCCATGACGGGCAGGGTCTGCATGGGGCCCTCGAACGGGTTGGCGTTGAAGTTGTCGGTGAAGCTCGCGGCGATGAAGATCGGTGCGGTTTCCCCGACCACGCGGGCGACGGCCAGGACGACACCGGTGATGATCCCCGATGCCGCGGTGCGCAGCACGACCTTGATGATCGTCGCCGAGCGGGGCACGCCGAGAGCGAGCGAGGCTTCGCGCAGGTCGGCGGGGACCAGACGCAGCATCTCCTCCGTGGAGCGGATGACGATCGGGATCATGAGCACGCACAGGGCGATGGATGCCGAGAACCCGCTGAACGCCTTCGGTCCGACGACCAGGCTGAACAGAGAGAACGCGAACAGACCCGCGACGATCGAGGGGATGCCGGTCATCACGTCGACGAGGAAGGTGATCGCGCGGCGCAGCGGGTTGTTCGGCTGCGCGTACTCGACGAGGTAGACCGCCGCGAGGACGCCGATCGGCACCGAGATGAGGGCTGCGATCCCCGTGATGATGAGCGTGCCCGTTATGGCCTGCCAGGCGCCGGCAGTGGCGACGACCTCGAGCGTGTCGGGGTTGAACGCGGTGCCGCCGACCTGCGTGACGAAGTTCCAGTTGACGACCGCCAGGCCCTTGGACACCACGGTCCACAGTGTCGAGACGAGCGGGGCGACCGCGAGCAGGAACGCGACGGTCACGAGGCCGCGCACGACCCGGTCCACGGCCTTGCGGCGGTTCTCGACGATCGAGGAGCCGACTCCGATGGCGATCAGGTAGAGCACCGCGGACAGGACGAGCCACGCCGCGAGGTTGAATCCCCCGAGCAGGAACTGGACTCCGGCCACGACGATCGCGACCCCGAGGAGGAGCGCGGGCTCGATGAAGCGGGGGAGCTGGCCGCTGGTCAGCGCCAGGGGAGAGGAGGACGAGGGGGCCGTGACGGTCATGAGCGCTTGCCCTTCTTGCGACCCTTCGCACCGGGACCGGTGGCCCCGATGATGTAGCGAGCGAGCATGTTCACCGCGAGCGACACGACGAACAGCATGAGACCGGTGCCGATGAGCGCCGAGCGCTGCAGGTCGGTGGCGATCGGGAAGTTCAGCGCGATGTTGGCCGCGATGGTCTGCGAGTTGTAGCCGTCGGTGAGCAGCAGCACCGAGTAGATGAGGCTGGGCGAGACGATGAGCGCGATGGCCATGGTCTCGCCGAGCGCGCGGCCGAGGCCCAGGAGCGTGGCCGAGACCATACCGCTGCGTGCGTAGGGGAACACCGCGAGACGGATCATCTCCCAGCGTGTCGCGCCGAGGGCGAGGGCAGCCTCTTCGTGCAGACGCGGGGTCTGCAGGAAGATTTCGCGGGTGATGGAGGTGACGATCGGGAGGATCATCACGGCGAGCACGACGCCACCGGTGAACATCGTCGAGCCGGTGGTGGACACGGGGCCCTGGAAGAGCGGGATCCAGCCGAGGTACTGGTTGAGGAACTCCCCGACCGGTACGAGCAGGGGGCGCATGACGATGATGCCCCACAGGCCGAAGACGATCGAGGGGACCGCGGCCAGCAGATCGACGATGTAGCCGAGGAAGCCGGCGATGCGACGGGGCGCGTAGTGCGAGATGAACAGCGCGATCCCGATGGCGACCGGGGTGCCGATGACCATGGCGATGAGGGCGGCCCAGATGCTGCCGAAGAGCAGCGGACCGACGTACTCCCAGAAGTTCGTCCAGCTGCCGTTCTGGTACCCGGCGAGATCGCCCTCGGTCCAGTTGCCGGTGATGGCGGGGATTCCGCGGATGATCAGGAAGATCGCGACCCCGGCGAGGATGATCATGATCGACACGGCGGCCGTGGTCGACAGCCCCAGGAAGACGGAGTCTCCGACGCGGCGCTTGCCGACGATCGACGTCCGCGGCGGGGGAGGGGAAGACGGGGCGGTCTCTGTGTCTGCGACGGTGTCAGTCACGGGGGATCTCACGCTCGGCACGGGTCATGGGTTCTCCTCGGTCGGGTGTTCTCTGAGGATGTCGGCTCAGCGGAGCATTCGACGGTGTCGACCGCTCCGATCAGCCCGGCCCGACCCGCACGCGAGGTGCGGGCCGGGCCGAGTCCGAAGAGATGTTTACTTGATCGACGCGAGGGTTTCGGCAGCAGCCGAGAGCACCGAGTCGGGCAGCGGCGCGGAGCCGGCGTTCTTGGCAGCGACCTGCTGGCCGAGCGTGCTGGTGACGAAGCCGAGGTACGACTTGACGAGCTCGGACTGCTTCGCGTCCTTGAACGTGGTGCAGGCGATCGCGTACGACACGAGCGGGATCGGGTAGGTCTCAGCCGTGAGCTTCGAGTAGTCGAACTTCTTCGACAGGTCGCCCGCGACGCCGTTGCTGGCGTCGACCGCGGCAGCGGCGAAGGTCGCCGTGACGGCCTCGGGGCTGTAAGCGATGGCGGTGCCGTCCTGGATGATCGACGCGGCGTTCAGGCTGCCGATGGCGGAGTGGTCGGCGTAGCCGATGGTGCCGGTGCCGGCCTTGACGGCCTCGACGACGCCCGAGCCGCCCTTCTGCTTCGACACGTTGCCCTCGATCGGCCAGTCCTTGCCCGCGGGCTTGGTCCAGACCGACGACTGCGTCGCGGCGAGGTAGTTGGTGAAGTTCTGCGTCGTGCCCGAGCCGTCCGAACGGGCGACGGTGGTGATGGCGCCGGCGGCGAGGGCCGTTCCGTTGTCCTTCGTGATGGCCGGGTCCGACCAGTCGGTGATCTGCAGGGCGAAGATCTTCGCGATCGTCTCACCCGAGAGCTTCAGGCTGGTCACGCCGGGGATGTTGAAGATGATCGCGACACCGTCGAGGTAGACGGGGATGTTGACGCCGCCGTCGGTGCAGAGGGCCTTGGACTGGGCCGTCTGGTCGGCGTTCAGCGGCGAGTCGGAGCCGGCGAAGTCGTACGCGCCGCTCAGGAAGTTGGTGACGCCACCGCCGGAGCCCTGCGACTTGTCGTAGTTGATCGTGACGCCCTTGGCCTGAGCGTTGTAGGCGCTCGTCCATGCGGCCTGCGCGTTCGCCTGGGCGCTCGAGCCACCGGCCGTGATCGTGCCCGAGAGGTTCGGGTCGACGGTGAACGCGACGTCGGACGAGGTCGACGTGGGGGTCGAGCCCGCGGCGTCGCCGGAGCCCGAGGTGCCGGCGCAGCCGGCGAGTGTCAGAGAGGCCACGGCGGCCACGGTGCCCAGCTGGGCGAGTCGGGAGAGCTTCACGGTGTGAATCCTTCGCATGTCGGGAACAGGAACCCGGTGCAGGGTTCGTCGTGAACGGTAAACAGCGACGGAGAACAGACTGCGTTGCACGGGTGAACGGGAGGTGAACCGGGGCGGCCGTCCCGGGGTGTTTTCCTGGGGGTTGTACTGTTCACCTCCGTGACGACCTCCGCTTTCGAAGCTCAGGCCCCGCTGGACCGGACGGGGGCTGCGCCGCCCGCGCGCACTCTCATCGACATCCTGACCGACGTCGCCGCTCGGCATCCCGAAGCCTCCGCGATCGACGACGGGTCGGGTGCCCTCAGCTACCGCGAGCTGCTGGCGCGTGTATGGCGGACGGCAGCGGCTCTGCATGACGCCGGAGTGCGACGGGGTGACCGGGTGGGCGTGCGCATGCCGTCCGGTTCCAAGGAGCTGTACGTGTCGATACTCGCGGTCATGGCGGCGGGCGCCGCCTACGTGCCGGTGGATGCCGACGATCCCGACGAGCGCGCCCGCCTGGTGTTCGGCGAGGCCGGGGTGCGCGGCATCGTCGCGGGGGAGGGCGAGTTCGTGGCGACCGAGGGCGACCTCGTTCGTCTGTACGACGGAGACGCTCCGCATCCGGGCACGAACGCCGTGCCGATCGTCGCCCCGCCCACGGCCGACGACGACGCGTGGATCATCTTCACCTCGGGTTCGACCGGCGTCCCCAAGGGCGTCGCGGTCTCGCACCGCTCGGCGGCTGCCTTCGTCGAAGCGGAGGGGCGCGTCTTCCTGCAGAGCGAACCGCTCGGACCGGGGGACCGTGTGCTGGCCGGGCTCTCTGTGGCCTTCGACGCCTCGTGCGAGGAGATGTGGCTCGCCTGGGGTCACGGTGCGTGTCTCGTGCCGGCTCCCCGTTCTCTCGTGCGGTCGGGCGAAGACCTCGCGCCCTGGCTGCTCCGCCAGGGGATCACGGTCGTGTCGACCGTGCCGACGCTCGCGGCGATGTGGCCGGCGGACTCGATCGAGAACGTGCGCCTGCTGATCTTCGGCGGAGAGGCGTGCCCGCCCGAGCTCGCCGCGCGCCTGGTGGCCGAGGGACGCGAGGTCTGGAACACGTACGGACCGACCGAGGCGACGGTCGTGGCGTGCGCGGCTCCGCTCGATGGCTCGCTGCCCGTGCGCATCGGTCTGCCCCTCGACGGCTGGTCTCTCGCGGTGGTGGATGCCGAGGGACTCCCCGTGGCGGAGGGAGAGGTGGGCGAACTGATCATCGGCGGCGTCGGTCTTGCCCGTTATCTCGACCCGGCGAAGGACGCCGAGAAGTACGCATCCATGCCGACTCTCGGGTGGGAGCGGGCCTATCGCTCGGGCGATCTCGTGCGCTTCGAGCCCGAGGGTCTGGTGTTCCAGGGGCGCGCGGACGACCAGGTCAAGGTCGGCGGCAGGCGCATCGAGCTCGGTGAGGTGGAGTCGGCCCTGCAGGACCTTCGCGGTGTCAGCGCCGCCACGGTCGCCGTCCGCACCACCGAGGCGGGCGTCCCGGTGCTGGTCGGCTACCTCGTGATGGAAGAGGGCGTCGAACTCGACCGCGCCGCCGCTCGCGCCGCTCTCGCAGAGCGCCTCCCCGCCGCGACCATCCCGCTTCTGGGTGTGGTCGACGCTCTTCCCGTGCGCACCTCGGGCAAGGTGGACCGGGCGGCTTTGCCGTGGCCGCTCCCCGGTGTCGAGGCGCCCGCCCCCACCGACTTCTCCCTCGATGAAACCTGGCTGGCCGAGCAGTGGCAGGCCGTCCTGGGCCTGCCGGTCACCGAGCGCAAGGCGGACTTCTTCGATCTGGGCGGCGGGTCGCTCGCGGCGGCCCAGCTCGTCTCGCGCATCCGTGCACGCGTGCCCGAGTTCTCGGTCGCCGACATCTACGACGTGCCCCGACTGGGGGCGATGGCCAAGGCGCTCGGACCCCAGCTCGCCGACGAGACCCCCGCCGAGTTCCACCGCGCCGAACCGACGCCGCGCACGACCCAGTGGGCGCAGACGCTACTCGGTGTGCCGCTCTTCGTCCTCTCGGGGGTGCGGTGGCTGCTCTACCTGCTGACCGCCTCGGCGATCCTGCGGCTCGTCCCCGGCTTCGACGTCCTGCCGACGGTGCCGTGGCCGGCTCTCGTGGTCGGCCTCGTCGTCTTCGCGACGCCGTTCGGACGCATGGCGATCGCCGTGGCATCCGCTCGCCTCCTGCTCGCGGGCCTGCGCCCGGGCGACTATCCGCGCGGAGGGTGGGTGCACATCCGCCTGTGGCTCGCCGAGCAGATCGCCGACCAGGTGGATGCCGTGGGTCTCGCGGGCGCCCCCTGGGTGTCGTACTACGCCCGCGCTCTCGGCGCGCGAATCGGTCGCAACGTCGACCTGCACGCGCTGCCGCCGGTGACGGGAATGCTCGTCGTCGGCGACGGAGCCTCGGTCGAACCCGAGGTGGATCTGACCGGGTACTGGATCGACGGCGACCTCGTGCGCATCGGCGAGGTGCGCATCGGGGCGGAAGCCACCGTGGGCGCCCGTTCGACGCTCGCTCCCGGAACGCGCATCGGTCGTCGCGCCGAGATCGCGCCGGGATCCGCGGTCTTCGGCCGCGTCAAGGCCGACCAGTCGTGGGCCGGGTCTCCGGCCGTGCGCGTGGGCGGCACGGCGAAGGGCTGGCCGACCGAGCGCCCGGCGTCGCCCACCCGCTGGCTCTGGGCATACGCCGCGTCGGCGGTCGTCCTGGCGCTGCTGCCGCTCGCGTCGTTCACCGTCGGTGGGCTCGTCGTCGCGCAGGGGATGCGCGGCGCGAGCGATCTCGCCGAGGCAGCCGCGGGGGCCTTCGCCTGGCTCGTTCCCGGCGTCGCGGTCACGGGCCTGGTGTTCGCGGCATCCGTGGTCCTTCTCGTGCGCGTCATGTCGATCGCGCTCATCGAGGGGACGCACCCCGTGCGCAGTCGCGTCGCCTGGCAGGCGTGGACGATCGAAAGACTCCTGGATGCCGCCCGCACGGTGCTCTTCCCGTTGTACTCGTCACTGTTCACCCCCGTATGGCTGCGCCTGCTCGGTGCGCGCGTGGGCCGCGACGTCGAGGCGTCGACGGTGCTGCTCATCCCGTCGATGACGCGGATCGAGGACGGGGCGTTCCTCGCCGACGACACCATGGTGGCCTCCTACGAGCTGCGAGCCGGCTGGCTGCGGATCGGGCCGGTGCGCATCGGCAGGCGCGCGTTCCTCGGCAACTCCGGCATGGCCGCTCCCGGACACCGCGTTCCGCGCGATGGGCTGGTCGCCGTGCTGTCGGCCGCGCCGCTCAAGGCCAAGGCGGGCTCGTCGTGGCTCGGCTCACCCGCGGTGCGCCTGCGCCGGAGGTCGGCGGAGGGCGATGAGTCGCGCACCTACCGGCCGACGTCGGCGCTGCGTCTCGCGCGAACCCTCTGGGAGCTGTGCCGCTTCGTGCCGGTGGTCGTGACGTGTGCGCTCGGTCTCGGCGTGATCTTCGCACTCGCTGCACTGTGGCAAGGCCTGGGCCCGGTGTGGACGCTGTTGCTCTCGGGCATCGTGCTGCTCGCGGCGGGCGCCGTGGCGGCCGGCGTGTCGACGGCGGCGAAGTGGGCGATCGTCGGCGTCATCCGCGCGGGGGAGCAGCCGCTGTGGTCGAGCTTCGTGTGGCGCACGGAGGTGTCGGACACCTTCACCGAGATGGTCGCCGCCCCGTGGTTCGCGCGCGCGGCGGCGGGCACGCCGGCGCTCGCCGTGTGGCTGCGCACTCTCGGGGCGAAGATCGGGCGCGGGGTGTGGTGTGACAGCTACTGGCTGCCCGAACCCGACCTGGTCACTCTGGGGGATGCGTCAACCGTCAACCGCGGATGCGTCGTTCAGACGCATCTGTTCCATGATCGAATCATGAGTATGGATACCGTCGAGCTGGAGCCGGGGTCGACCCTCGGTCCGCACAGCGTCGTCCTTCCCGCCTCGACGCTCGGCGCGCATGCGACCGTGGGCCCCGCGTCGCTCGTGATGCGCGGGGAGACGGTACCGGTCGGCTCGCGGTGGAGCGGCAATCCCATCGGTCCGTGGCGTGCGGTGAAGGTGCGCGCCTACCAGTCGACGACGTGAGCGTGGTCGACCGGTACGCCCCGCAGAGCGGCGACCTGTCGTACGACGTCGAGTCGTACGACCTCGTGATCGGTTACCGCGTGCGCACCAATCGCCTCGAAGGCGTCGCGACGATCGTCGCTGTCGCCCGCGAGGCGGTCTCGTCGTTCGCCCTCGACATCGTCGGCCTCCGCACCTCGCGCGTGCGCGTCGACGGTGCGAGCGCCCGGTTCTCGGCCGGTCCCCGCGTCCTCCGCGTCACCCTGCCGCGCGCGCTCGCCGCGGGTGATCGTTTCGAGGTCGAGGTGGCCTACGCGGGAGCCCCAGCTCCTCGCCGTTCCCGGTGGGGAACCCTCGGGTGGGAGGAACTGACCGACGGCGCCCTCGTCGCCGGCCAGCCGACCGGCGCGCCGACCTGGTTCCCCTGCAACGACCGCCCGGACAACCGCGCGCGTATGCGGCTCGAGATCACGGTCGACGAGGGATACGTGGCGGCGGCCACGGGGGTCGCCGGTCCGAGCGTGCGGCGAGGTGGTCGGGTGACGACCACCTTCGTCTCCGACGTCCCCACGGCCACGTATCTCGCGGCCGTGCACGTGGGGCGCTATCGCACGCGCCAGCTCGAGGGCACCGGTGACTCGCTCGTGCCCGCGGTCACGGTCACGGCCCCTCCGGGACTCAGTGCGGCCGTCGATCGGGCGTTCGCGACGGTGCCCGGCATGCTGCGGGCCTTCGATCGGTTCTTCGGGCCCTACCCCCAGCAGGCGTGCACGCTCGTGGTGACCGCCGACGAGCTGGAGATCCCGCTCGAGGCCCAGGGGTTGGCGGTCTTCGGCATGAACCACCTGGTTCCCGCGGCGCAGCGCCTCGTGGCGCACGAGCTGGCGCACCAGTGGTTCGGCAACAGCGTCGGCATCGCCCGGTGGAGCGACATCTGGCTCAACGAGGGCTTCGCCTGCTACGCCGAATGGTTGTGGTCGGAGACTTCGGGTGGCGCGTCCGTCGAGTCGTGCGTCGCAGACTTCTACGCCCGTCTCGCCGCCAAACCCCGCGATCTTCTTCTCGTCGATCCGGGCCCCGACGACATGTTCGACGACCGCGTCTACAAGCGCGGCGCCCTGACCCTGCACGCTCTTCGGCGCACGCTCGGCGACGACGCGTTCTTCGAGCTCCTGCGATCGTGGACGGCGGAGCATCGGCACGCTCTCGTGACCACCGACGATTTCCGCGCCGCGGTCGAACACGCCGGGGGAGCGGATGCCGCGGCGGTGCTGTCACGGTGGATCGACGACGTGGCTCTGCCGGCGCGACCCTGACGGTCGAACCGCAGCGCCATCGCGACTCGCGGGACCGGACCGATGGCCTCGGCCGGCGGAGCCACCGGGCAGAGCATCGGGCGGTTTCGGCGCACCCACCCACGGCGCCTCACACCGAGACGTCGTCCGCGCGCGCCTCCACGGCCACCGCGAGCACGACGCCGTCGGGACCGTCGAGGTCCCATCCGCGCCAACGCCGTTCGCGCGCACCCGCCTCGCCGTCGTCCCCTGCCTCAGCGCTGTCGGACGAGGGCGACCGCACCCGGGCCGACCACCGCGCACCGTTCAGGGTCACCTCCACGCACCGCGGATCCACGCCGAGCCCTCGGCCGTCCGCCTTGAGGACGGCCTCCACCCGCGCCCACGCCCGTGCCTGCTCGCCCCCGGTCGCACGGTGCCCCGCCTCCGCCCGCGCGGCGCTCGTCTCGAAGACGGCCGGCCGGTCGGACACCACGGGGGGAAGGACCCGCTCCAAGCCGGCCGCGTTCCCGGGCACCGCATCCACACCGACACTCTCGTGCCCCGACGCCGTGGCCACGACGGCCCAGCCCCCGGCGTACGACACCGAGGCCGCGGCATCCGCCCCCTCCACGCGCACGCGGCCGTGGTCCGCACCGCACGCGGGGCAGCGCGACGTGAACCGCGCCCCCGGCAGCAGCTCGGCGAGCAGTGCACGCGAGACGTCCCGGCGCTTCGAGCCCGCGGGAACCTCGCGCCACGCGACACGGATGCCGGCGGGAAGCGTCACACCTTCGGCTCGTGCGTCTCGATGGCCACGATGCCGGCACCGGGATGCTCGACCGGAATGTGCACGACCGAGAACGCGGCGGGCTCGAGCGCCGAAGCACTGCCCAGGTAGGAACCGCCCATGGTCCCGGTCGCGAGCGCGAGCTCGTGCAGGATGTCGGGGAGCACCGGCCGATGGCTCGACACGACCACCGGTTTGCGGGCGCGCACCCGCTCGCCGATGAGGGTGCGCGAGTCGGCGCGTCCCTCTTCCCACGCGTCCTGACTGACCGCGTCGGTCAGGTGGATGCGCTGGCCCAGGGCCTGGGCGAGGGGTGTCGCCGTCCGAATGCATCGCTCCGCCGGGCTCGAGTACACCCGCCGCACGCCGAACGCGAGCAGGGGCCCGACGATCGCCTCGGCTTGGCGGCGACCGCGCGGGGTCAGCGGCCGCACGCTGTCGGAGCCGTCCCATTCCTCACGCGCGCGTGCTCTCGCGTGGCGCAGCACGACGATCGGGAAGGTCGGCAGGGCCCCTTCGTCGACGATCCGCGTGAACTCGTCGAGGATCTCGATGTCGACGGGATAGGAGAGGTTCTTGCGTGCCTTCTTCAGGCTCACCCACTCGATCGCCGCGACCTCTTTGTTGGGGACGAACGTCGAGCTGCGCACGGCGGCGTCCGTCGCCTCCGCCGCCCAGTAGTGCACGATCTTGGTGCGTGAGCTCGGCATCCGGTATCTCGAGACGCCCACGGGCACCCCGAGCGAGACCCGGATGCCGGTCTCCTCGCGGATCTCGCGCACGGCGGTCTCGGCGAGCGTTTCGCCGGGGTCGACCTTTCCCTTCGGGAGGGTGAGGTCCCGGTACTTCGTACGGTGGATGAGCAGAACGCGGAGCTTGCCCTCCACGAAGCGCCACACGACGCCGCCGGCCGCGTAGACGGCCGTCTCGGGTTCGGCCTTCGTCACCGCGCCGTCCGGGCCCGGCGCTTGCGCTGCACGAGCGCCATGGTGTGCTCCTGCAGATCGATGAGAGGCGCACCGGACTCGTCGACGCTGTGCCGCGTCCACTCTCCCTCCGAGCCGAGGTGCCACGAGCTCGTGCCGTCGTCCATCGCGAGGGTGAACAGCGTCGTGAGCTCTTGCACCTGAGCCGGGTCGACCACGCGCACGAGCGCCTCGACGCGGCGGTCGAGGTTGCGGTGCATCATGTCGGCGCTTCCGATGAAGACCTGCGGGTCGCCGTCGTTCTCGAAGGTGAAGATGCGCGAATGCTCGAGGTAGCGACCGAGGATCGATCGCACCGTGATGTTCTCGCTCATTCCGGGGACGCCCGGCTTGATCGAACAGATTCCGCGCACCCATACCTCGACGGGAACACCGGCCTGGCTCGCGCGGTACAGCGCGTCGATGATCTCCTCGTCGACCATCGAGTTGACCTTGATCCGCACGCCGGAGGGCTTGCCCTCGAGCGCGTTGCGGCGCTCCTTGTCGATGTGACGCAGCAGCCCCTTGCGCAGGTGCAGGGGAGCCACGAGAAGACGCTTGAACTTCTTCTCGATCGCGTAGCCGCTGAGCTCGTTGAACAGGCGCGTGAGGTCGCGGCCCACCTGGTCGTCGACGGTGAACAGCCCGAAGTCTTCGTAGATGCGGCTCGTCTTGGGGTTGTAGTTGCCCGTGCCGACATGGCTGTAGTGGCGCAGGCGACCCTCTTCTTCGCGGATGACGAGCGCGAGCTTGCAGTGGGTCTTGAGCCCCACCAGACCGTAGACGACGTGGACGCCGGCCTTCTCGAGCTTGCGGGCCCAGACGATGTTGTTGGCCTCGTCGAAGCGCGCCTTGACCTCGACGAGCGCGAGGACCTGTTTGCCGGCCTCGGCTGCGTCGATGAGCGC
Source organism: Microbacterium sp. SORGH_AS_0454 (assembly GCF_031453395.1). Classification (NCBI taxonomy): domain Bacteria; kingdom Bacillati; phylum Actinomycetota; class Actinomycetes; order Micrococcales; family Microbacteriaceae; genus Microbacterium; species Microbacterium sp. SORGH_AS_0454. Next base: position 1,995,467 of record NZ_JAVIYS010000001.1, read on the forward strand.
CTGCACGATGGGGCTGTCGCCCGACGTGCGGTACAGCGTCTGCTTGATGGCGAGCACGTGCGGGTCGCGGGCGGCCTGCTCGAGGAAGGCCTGCACGCTCGTCGCGAACGACTCGTACGGGTGGTGCACCAGCACGTCGCCCTTGCGGATCGCACCGAACAGGTCGGCGCGTCCGTTCTGCTCGGGCGGCTGGAAGGCCAGCGCCGTCTTGGGCACGTGCGGCGGGTAACGCAGGTCGGGGCGGTCGATGCGCGACAGGTCGAACAGGCCGCGCAGGTCGAGGGATCCCGGCAGCCGGTAGACCTCCTGCTCGGTGATGTCGAGTTCGCTCAGCAGCAGCGAACGCGTGACGTCATCCATGTCCTCGGTGATCTCGAGGCGGATGGGGGGACCGAAACGACGACGCAGGAGCTCGGCCTCGAGCGCCTGGATGAGGTTCTCGGTCTCGTCCTCTTCGATCGTCATGTCCTCGTTGCGCGTCAGACGGAACGCGTGGTGGTCGAGGACCTCCATCCCCGGGAACAGATCGCCCAGGTGGTTCGAGATGAGTTCCTCGAGCGGCAGGTAGCGCACGCCGGGTCCGTCCCCGCCGATCTCGACGAAGCGCGGGAGCATCGGCGGCACTTTGAGACGCGCGAACTCCTGGCGGCCGGTGCGAGCGTTGCGGATGCGGATCGCGAGGTTGAGCGAGAGCCCCGAGATGTAGGGGAACGGGTGCGCCGGGTCGACGGCGAGCGGCATGAGCACCGGGAAGACGTTCCGCTGGAAGTACTCGGTCAGGCGCGCGGCGGTGTCCTCGTCGAGCGACCCCCACGACACGACCTCGATGCCGGCTTCGGCGAGAGCGGGACGCACCTTCTCGGTCCACGCGGCGGCGTGACGCAGTTGCAGGCGGTGAGCCTCGGCCGAGATGTCGGCGAGCACGTCGAGCGGGGCGCGGCCCACGTTGGTGGGAACGGCGAGCCCCGTGACGATGCGGCGCTTGAGGCCCGCCACCCGCACCATGAAGAACTCGTCGAGGTTGCTGGCGAAGATGGCGAGGAAGTTCGCCCGCTCCAGGACCGGGACCGTGGGGTCCTCGGCGAGCTCGAGCACACGCTGATTGAACGACAGCCAGCTGATCTCACGGTCGAGGTAGCGGTGGTCGGGCAACTGGTCGTCTTGGGCCTCTACGGCCTCGTCGAAGTCGTCGTCGTCGGCGTCGCCGAGGCCGGCATCGAGCGAGTCGTGTTCCATCATTCCCACATCATTGCAGGGGTCGGTGACACGGGGGTGAACACGCGGTGCGTGCGACCTTATGCGGAGGGGGATGCCGCGGCGGGGGCGTCGTCTTCGTAGACGTTGAACCGGTAGCCGACGTTGCGCACGGTGCCGATGAGCTGCTCGAGATCGCCGAGCTTGGCGCGGAGGCGTCGAACGTGCACGTCGACCGTGCGGGTGCCGCCGAAGTAGTCGTAGCCCCAGACCTCGCTGAGCAACTGCTCGCGGGTGAACACGCGCGACGGGTGCGTGGCGAAGAAGTGCAGGAGCTGGAACTCCTTGTAGGTGAGGTCGAGGGGCTTGCCGTGCACCTTGGCCGAGTACGACGACTCGTCGATCGTGATGCCGGAGGTCTGGATACGCGTCGACACCTGGTCTGCGGCCCGTCGCCCCATCGCGAGGCGGATGCGCGCGTCGATCTCGGCGGGACCGGCACCGACGAGGACGACGTCGTCGATGCCCCAGTCCGTCGAGACGGCGGTGAGACCGCCCTCGGTCACGATGAGCACCAGGGGCGCCTCGACGCCGGTGGTCGTGAGGATCTTGCTGAGCGACTTGGCCCCGACCAGGTCGAAGCGGGCGTCGACGAAGATGACGTCGGCACTGGGGGCGTTCACCAGCTGCGCGGCCTCGGCGGGTATTTGCCGCACCCGGTGGCTCAGCAGTTCGAGCGCAGGCAGAGCAGCCCCGCCGCCCGGGGCGGAGCTGAGTACAAGAAGCTGAGCCAAGAGGACCTCCCGTGCGGCGTGCCGCGCACCCGATCATCTTAGGGTGACGCGCGGAGCCGCTCGACACCGGCGCTGCGCGTGCGCGCCAAGGGGGTCGTGAGTGATGATGGGGTCATGTCCACGCCTGACCTCGCGCCGCGTCGCACATTCGGCGGCATCGTCGCCGTGTGGGTGCTGGCCGCGGTGGCCGGAGTGCTCATCGGCCTGTTCGCTCCGGAGCACTGGCGCGCCCAGTGGATCACCGTCGCTCTGGGAGGCTGCATCATCGTGGCGTTCGCCGTGCAGCTCTGGTACGGCCGCTCACAGGCGTTCATCCAGCGCATGGCGTTGAGCAGCCTCGGGGCGATGGTGGTGCTGGGCATCATCACGGCCGGGTTCGGACTCGCGGCGCTGGTGTCGGGCTAGGATTGGGCTATGGACCTTTTCGCGCTCGAAGCGTTCTTCGTGGGACTTCTCGGCCTCGCCTCGCTGGCGATCGCCTTCGTGTCCGGAACGGTCATCTGGAACCTCTACCGCGGCCAGCGCTGAGCGCGTCGTGATCGAGATCCCGACCGATCTTCCGGCCGACCTCGTCCCGCTCTCGTGGCTGGTGGGCGTCTGGGAGGGCACCGGCGTCATCGACTACGAGGTCGATGGCCGGTCCTTCTCGGGCGAGTTCGCCCACCGCGTCAGCTTCAGCCATGACGGCGGGGGATTCCTCAACTACTCCGCCGATGCGTGGCTGATCGAGGGTGACGGGCGGCGCCCCCTCGTCTCCGAGATCGGCTACTGGCGTCTCGCACGACCCGTCGGCGACGCCGACGCCGGCCCCGGGCTCCTCCCCGCGACGGCCGAGCCCGTCACCCGTACGGCCGACGACGTCGAAGCCCTGCGCAACGCCCAGGGCGGCTTCGACATCGAGGTGAGCCTGGCGCACGCCGATGGCATCCTGGAGCTCTATGTCGGGCAGGTGAAGGGGCCGCGCATCGATCTCGCGACCGATGCCGTCGTCCGTACCGCCGGTGCGAAGACCTACACGGCGGCTACCCGCCTCTACGGGCTCGTCGACAACCACCTTCTCTGGGCATGGGACATCGCGGCCCTCGGTCGCGAGCTGGGCTCGCACGCCTCGGCTCGACTGGCCCGGGCAGAGTGACCATGTCATCCCTCTCCGCCGTCCCCGGTGCGGTGATCGACGATCGCGGGCTGCGCCACGTCGGCTCTCCCGTGGCGGAGCAGCGCCGCTTGGCATCCGGATCCGCTCTCGCGCCCCTCGGCGACCGCCGCGTCATCACGGTCTCGGGTGAAGACCGCCTCAGCTGGCTCGACTCGCTGTCGTCGCAGGCCCTCACGCACCTCGCGCCCGGCGTCTCGACCGAGTTCCTCATCCTCGACCCCCAGGGACGCGTCGAGCACGCCGCCTCGGTGGTCGACGACGGCGAGACCGCGTGGCTTCTCGTCGATGCGTCGGATGCCGCGGCCCTCGCCGCGTGGCTGACGCGTATGCGATTCCGCCTGCGCGTGGTGGTCGTCGACCGCTCCGACGAGCTTTTCGTGCTCGGCGGAACGCGCGAGGCAGTGGGGGTCCTCTCGTCCGTCGCTCCGGTGTGGGTCGACCCGTGGCCGGACGTCTCGCCGGGTGGGTGGGCCTACGCCCGCGTCGACCCGCACCCGGGTGCCGACCGCGACTGGGCCGAGGCGATCGTGGATGCCGCGGAGTTCGAGCGCGTGATCGCGTCGGCCGTGAGCGGAGAGACGGCCTTGGCCGGTCTCGACGCGGTCGAAGCCCTGCGTATCGCGGCGTGGCGTCCTCGCGTGGCCGTCGATGCCGATGAGCGACTGCTCCCGCACGAGATGGACTGGCTCCGCACGGCGGTGCACCTGTCGAAGGGCTGCTACCGCGGCCAGGAGACGGTGGCGAAGGTCCACAACCTCGGTCACCCTCCGCGCCGCGTCGTTGCCCTCCAGCTCGACGGCAGCGACAACGTCCTCCCCGTCCGCGGAGACGCCGTACGCGCGGGGGATACCGTGATCGGCGCCATCACCTCGGTGGCCGTCCACCACGAAGAGGGGCCGATCGCCCTCGCCCTCGTCAAGCGCACCGCTCCCGAGGGCGAGCCGCTCATCGTCGACACCGCCGACGGACCGCTGGCCGCGGCGGCCGAGACCGTCGTTCCCGCCGACGCGGGTGCCACAGCCGCCATTCCCCGTCTGCCGCGCCTCGGGCGCCGCCGCGCCGCGGAATGACCCCCGACGACTCCTCGACGACCGTCGGGGTCGTCGTCGCCGGTCCGCGCTGGCGCTCCACCGTCGGGCGCCGGGTCAACCGCGTGCGCGAGTCGCTGCCGGCGATCGCGCAGATCGTCGTCGCCGCGACCGCGGCGTACGCTTTCGCGCACTTCGTGCTGGGGCACTCGGTCCCTCTGCTCGCGGCGACGGTCACGGTGTCGAGCCTCGGGCTGGTGCGCGACGCGCGCCCGTGGCGGGTCGCCGAGACGGTCATGGGCATGCTCGTCGGCATCCTCATCGCCGAGGTCGTCCTGCTCGTCGCCGGGGCCGGATGGTGGCAGATCGCGCTCGCGATGACGGTGACCCTCGTCGTGGCCCGGTTCCTGTCGCCCCAGCCGGGCTTCGCGCTCGCGGCGGTCGTCCAGTCGCTCATCGCCCTGGTGCTGGTGTCGGGTGTGCCGTTCCTGCGCCTCGTGGACGGGGCGATCGGCGGCGTCGCCGCGCTCATCGTGACCGCGCTGATCCCGCGCACCCTCCGCCGCACCGAGCTGCGCGACGCCGACGAGCTGTTCGACGCGCTGGATGCCGCCATGGACACTATCGTGCGGGCGCTGCGCAGGGGCGATCGCGCACGCGCCGAGCGCGGTCTGGAACGCGCGCGCTCGCTGCAGACCTACGTCGACGCGTGGAGCGGGTCGCTCGAGTCGGGCCGCGAGGTCGCGCGCATCTCGCCGTTCCTGCGCCGCCAGCGCACCGAGCTCGATCGCCACGAACGGGTCCGCGGTGCCCTCGACCTCACCACGCGCAACCTTCGCGTGGTCGCCCGGCGCGCCGCCTACCTGTGCGCGGACGGCGAGAGCCGACCCGTCCCCGCCGATCTGCTGGCCGAGCTTGCCCGGGGCGCGGGCCTCGTCCGCGACAGCCTCGACGACATCTCGCTCGAGCCCGTCGCCCGAGAAGCCGTCGGAGCAGTCGCGCGACGACTCGATCCCGCGGTTCTGCTGCCCGAGGGGCGCGTGGGCGAGCTCAATCTCGTCGCGGCCCTGCGTCCGCTGGCGGTCGACCTGCTCGTCGCGGCCGGAATGCCCTCCGCCGAGGCCCGGGCGCTTCTTCCGCGCGTCTGACGCTCAGCTCGGAGCGACTGCCTCCCACGCCACGCCCACTTCGCCGAGCCGCCACCTCTCGCGGCGCAGCAGGGGCCACCCCGCGTCGGCCAGGGCGAGCATCGCCGTGCGCCACCGGTGGACCGGCCCGAACGGGGCGACCGCCGCGGCTCGGGCCCACTCGCGATCGAGCGAGGTCACGAACTCATGCACGCGTTCTCCCTCGACGTTGCGGTGGATCAGGGCCTTCGGCAGGCGCTCGGCGGCGATCGCGGGGGAATCGAGCTCGGCGAGACGCAGCGAGATGGTGAGACTGCGGGCCACGGCATCCGCTCCCACCTCCGCCCAGGTCGCGACGCGGCCGATCTCGTCGCAGGTTCCCTCGACCAGGATGCCGTCGGGCTGCAGTCGCGCGCACATGCGGCCCCAGGCGTCGGCGACGTCGCCCTCGTCGTATTGGCGGAGCACGTTCATGGCTCGGATGATCGCGGGGCGACGAGATGCCGGCAGGGGGACTTCGAAGCCCCCGCGTGCGAAAGATACGCCCTCGACCCCGGCGGACTGTTCGCGGGCCCGAGCGACGCGGTCGGGGTCGATCTCGAGGCCGAGGACCTCGGCGTCCGGTCTCTGGCTGCGAAGCCGGGCGAGGAGTTCGAGGGGTGTCACCGCACTCGCTCCGAAGCCGAGGTCGACCACGAGCGGGTCGTCGGCACGACGGAGGACCGGGTGCCGAGCGATCCAGCGGTCGATACGACGAAGGCGATTGACCCCGGTCGTGCCGCGGGTGGGACGGCCGACGGGGGAGGGGGTCACTCGAACATCTTGTCAGGCCGTCCAGCCCCGGCCCGCGGCCCTCACCTCGATAGCATGGAGTCATGCCTCACACGCTGATCCTCCTCCGCCACGGGCAGAGCGAGTGGAACAAGACCAACCAGTTCACCGGCTGGGTCGACGTGCGACTCACCGACCAGGGCAAGGCCGAGGCGAAGCGCGGCGGCGAGCTGCTCGCCGAGTCCGGTGTCCTTCCCGACGTGCTGCACACCTCGGTGCTCAGCCGCGCGATCCAGACGGCCAACATCGCCCTCGATGCCGCCGATCGCCTCTGGATCCCGGTCAAGCGGTCGTGGCGCCTCAATGAGCGTCATTACGGCGCTCTGCAGGGCAAGGACAAGGCGCAGACCCTCGAGGAGTTCGGTAACGAGCAGTTCATGCTCTGGCGTCGTTCGTTCGACGTTCCGCCGCCGGCCCTGCCCGCCGACGACCAGTACAGCCAGGTCGGCGACCCCCGTTACGACGGGATCGACGGCGAGGTGCCCGACACCGAGTCCCTGAAGATCGTCATCGACCGCATGCTGCCCTACTGGCACAGCGACATCGTCCCCGACCTGCAGGCCGGCAAGACCGTGCTCGTCACGGCGCACGGCAACTCGCTGCGCGGTCTCGTGAAGCATCTCGAGGGCATCAGCGACGCCGACATCGCCGAGCTGAACATCCCGACCGGCATCCCGCTGGTCTACCGCCTCGACGACGACCTCAAGCCCCTCGGCCCGGGCGAGTACCTCGACCCCGAGGCCGCGGCCGCCGGCGCCGCCGCCGTCGCCGCCCAGGGCAACAAGCACTGACGCCGAACAGAAAGAGGGGGTGGATGCCGGTCGGCATCCACCCCCTCTTCTCGCGTTCCGCGGTCAGATGACCGGGCTCGGTTCGTGGGTGGATTCGTCGTCGGCGCCGGCCCAGTCACCGGTCGCGAGGTAGATGACCTTCTTGGCGACGGACACCGCGTGGTCGGCGAAGCGCTCGTGGTAACGGCTGGCCAGAGTCGCGTCGACCGTCGCCGTCGCCTCACCCTTCCAGGAGTCGCCGAGCACCTTCTCGAAGACGCTGACGTGCAGTTCGTCGATGTCGTCGTCGGCGTCGCGGATGGCTTCGGCGAGCCGAAGGTCCTGCGTGCGCAGCAGCTCGGCGAGCTTGCGCGATACCTCGACGTCGAGCTCGCCCATGCGGGTGAAGGTGCTCTTCAAGCCCTTGGGGATCGCGCGCTCGGGGAAGCGCGAGCGCGCGAGCTGTGCGATGTGCTCGGCCATGTCGCCCATGCGCTCGAGTGAAGCGCTCACCCGGAGCGCGGTGACGACGATACGCAGGTCGCGCGCCACGGGCTGCTGGCGGGCGAGGATCTCGATCGCGAGCTCGTCGAGTTCGAAGGCCTTCTCGTCGATGATGGCATCGGCTTCGATGACCTCTTCGGCGAGGGAGACGTCGCTGGTGCCGAACGCGCGGGTGGCGCGGTCGATCGCAACGGTCACGAGGTCGGCGATCTCGACCAGTCGGCTCTGAACGTCCTCGAGGGACTGGTGGAATACTTCGCGCATGGGCGGGTACCTTCCTCGTCGGCGGCACGGCACATAGGTGTCCCGCAACCCTGGGGGATTCTTCCCAGCGAAGGTTAACGAGTGGTGCTGTGACAGTGAATAGTAGCCTCTACGGCGGCTCTCACGGGGGTGAACGGCCGGTGACGCTCAAGGGGCGCCTCTACTGTGGAGGCATGCAACAACCGCAGCTCGTGCTGCTCGCGCTCCTGGCTGGACTCCTCGTCGGAGCGGCGGTCGTCGGCCTCGTGGTCGCGGCACTGCGTGCCCGTGACCGCTCCCTCGCGCAGACCTCCGCCGAGGTGCCCGAGGGCGTGGAGGCCATGCTGGGGGCGATGGACGACCCCGCTTTCGTGTGCGACACCTCGTCGACGGTGCTGGCGCTCTCGCCGGCCGCCGAGGTCTTCGGCGTCCAGGCCGGCGAGGTGATCGCGAGCGAAGAACTCAAGCGTGTGGCTCGCGTGGCGCGCGACACCGGCTCGGGCATCGCCGAGAACCTGCGCTTGCGGCGCGGCGCCGCTCCCGCCGAGCCGCGGCTGGTCGCCGTGCGCGCCACTCCCATCTCGGGTCGTCTGACCCTCGTCGTACTGCGCGACATCACCGAGCACGAGCGCGTGGAGGAGATGCGTCGCGATTTCGTGGCGAACACGAGCCATGAGCTCAAGACACCCGTGGGTGCGGTGAGTCTGCTCGCCGAGGCGATCGAGTCGGCGGCCGACGATCCCGCTCAGGTGCGGCACTTCGCGTCGCGGCTCCAGGCCGAGGTCACGCGATTGGCGGCCCTGGTCAATCGCATCCTGAGCCTTTCGCGTCTGCAGGCCTCAGACGAGTTGCGCGACGTGCGCGATGTATCGATCGACGAGGTCGTCACCGCCGCGGTCGAGGGGTACGCCATCCAGGCGGATGCCGCCCAGGTCACGGTCGTCCGCGGAGGCACCAAGGGACTGTGGGTGCGCGGCGAGCCGCAGATCCTCACCGAGGCCGTGGGTAACCTCGTGGCCAATGCCATCGCGTACTCCCCGCAGGGCTCGAAGGTCGGAATCGGCGTGAAGCTCGACGACACCGTGGTCGAGATCGCGGTGACCGACCGCGGTATCGGCATCCCCGAGAGCGATCAGCACCGCGTCTTCGAGAGGTTCTACCGCGCCGACCAGGCTCGCTCGCGTCGAACCGGCGGAACCGGGCTCGGCCTCTCGATCGTCAAGCATGCCGTCCAGCGCCACGGGGGCGAGGTGCGGCTCTGGTCGCGTCCCGACCGCGGCTCGACATTCACCATCCGACTTCCGATGTCGGAGGCTCCCGATCTGGAGAGCGTCCGCCCCAAACCCCGCCGCAAGGGCCGTAAGGGCTCCGCGACGACCCCCGTACCCGCGAAGGGAGACACCGCATGACCCGCGTTCTGATCGTCGAGGACGAACCCGATCTGGCCGACCCGCTGGCCTACCTGCTGCGACGGGAGGGCTATGAGGTCGAGATCGCCGAGGACGGCGCCCTCGCCCTGGTCGCTTTCCGCGATCGCGGTGCCGACATCGTCCTGCTGGATCTCATGCTTCCCGGGATGCCCGGGACCGAGGTCTGCCGCCAGGTGCGACTGAGCTCGCAGGTTCCTATCATCATGCTCACGGCCAAGGACTCCGAGGTCGATATCGTCGTCGGTCTCGAACTCGGCGCGGACGATTACGTCACCAAGCCGTACTCGACCCGCGAGCTGTTGGCGCGAATGCGGGCTGTGCTGCGCCGCCGCGCACCGGAGGAGGCCGACCTCGACGACCGCATCCTCTCCGGCGGGCGCGTGGTGCTCGACATCGACCGGCATACTGTCGCCGTCGACGGGGGAGAGATCAACATCCCCCTCAAGGAGTTCGAACTCCTCGAGGTGCTGATGCGCAACGCCGGTCGCGTGCTCACCCGCGGACAGCTCATCGATCGCGTCTGGGGAACGGACTACTTCGGCGACACCAAGACGCTCGATGTGCACATCAAGCGCATCCGCTCGCGCATCGAGCAGAACCCGAGCGAGCCGAGCATGCTCGTCACCGTGCGAGGTCTGGGCTACCGGTTCGAAGCCTGACGGTCGCGGGAACGACGAAGGCGCCGACGGAGAACCGTCGGCGCCTTCGTCGTGTGTTCAGGACGCGGGAGTCGCGCTGGGCGTCGGCGACGGCGTGGCCGGGAACGAGGTCGACGCCTCGGGGCTCGGCGCGAGAGGGGCGAGGTACTCGAGCGCCCCGTCGAGGACGGGCACCTGGATGAGAGCACCCTGTCCGTCGCCGGACTGGAAGTACACGGGAACCGTCGAGCCGGGGGCCGCGTCGATGTCGTCGAGGCGGAGCGGCTCGACACCGTTGGCCAGATCGCCGAGGCTGAGGGTTCGGTTGGCCGGCACCGTCACCGAGGCGGGGACGGCGGTCGCGCCCTCGCCGACCTCGAGCTTCAGTGTGAGCACGTCGGTGGTGTCGTTGACGATGGCGGCGACGAAGTTGCCGGTGGTGCCGTCTTCGTCGGCGACGATCATCGCATTGCGGATGTGCAGCGGACCGGAGTCGGCGGGCACGTTCACACCGTCGGACGCGGAGTAATCGATGGTGGTCGCCTGCGGGGCGAGGATGTTGCATCCCGTCGTACCGAGTACGACAGCTGCACCCACGGCGATGGACGCGATCAGGCGCGTTTTCACGGATCCTCCAAGATCGACAGACGGCATCCAGATCATCCTACGGGGTCAGCGGTACCGGGCCGCTCGCACGCGCACGAGGGGAGGGGTCGGCGGGGAGGGCGGAACCTTAGCGCATGCGGGCCTGTGGTATCCTGGATGTTGCCGAAAGGACATAACTCCATGCTTTTTGAGGTTGGCGAGACCGTCGTTTACCCGCACCATGGCGCGGCCACGATCATCGAGGTCAAGGAACGCGTTATCAAGGGCGAGACGAAGAAATACCTGAAGCTCAACGTCACCCAGGGAGACCTCGTCATCGAGGTCCCGGCTGACAACGTCGACCTCGTCGGCGTTCGTGACGTGATCGGCAAAGAGGGTCTCGACCGTGTCTTCGAGGTGCTCCGCGCACCCTTCACCGAGGAGCCGACCAACTGGTCGCGTCGCTACAAGGCGAACCTCGAGAAGCTCGCTTCGGGCGATGTGATCAAGGTCAGCGAGGTCGTTCGCGACCTGTGGCGCCGCGATCAGGACCGCGGCCTGTCCGCCGGCGAGAAGCGCATGCTGGCGAAGGCGCGCCAGATCCTGGTGTCCGAGCTCGCTCTCGCCGAGAAGACCGACGAAGACCGCGCGAGCGTCGTGCTCGACGAGGTCCTCGCGTCCTGATCCCGCTCGGTGCGTCGCCCGTTCGTGGCGGCGCGCTAGCGTGAACGGGTGACTCTCACCCCCGTCCCGCGTCTCGCGGTCATCGTCGTCGCCGCCGGCTCCGGTACCCGTTTGCAGGGTGGTGCGCCGAAGGCGTTCGTCGGCATCGACGAGAGGTCGATTCTGCATCACGCTCTGCGTGGGGTGTTTGCCGCGACGTCTGCGCAGGTCGTCATCGTCGTGCCCCGGGGGTACGAGGGCGAGGCGCTGGCCGATGCGCGGGATGCCGCGGGAGACCGCGCCGACCTCGTCACTGTCGTGGTGGGCGGGGCGACTCGGCAGGAGTCGGTCGCCGCGGGGCTCGGCGCGCTCTGGGGCGACGTAGAGATCGTGCTCGTGCACGACGCAGCCCGTGCGCTGACGCCGCCCGCGGTCTTCGATCGCGTGGTCCAGGCCGTCGAGGCCGGAGCCGCTGCCGTCATCCCGGTCCTCCCCGTCGTCGACACCATCAAGCGCGTCGACGCAGAAGGTCGCGTGATCGGCCCCGTCGATCGCACAGAGCTCGCGGCGGCTCAGACACCGCAGGGATTCGCTCGATCGGTTCTCGAGGCGGCTCTGGCCGAGGTCGACTCCGATCACACCGACGACGCGGCCGCGGTCGCGGCAGCGGGGCACCCCGTGGTCACGGTCGAGGGAGACGCGGTGGCGTTCAAGATCACGACCGGCCCCGACCTCGACCGCGCTCGTGCCCTTCTCGAGACGGGCCCCGCGGCATCCGTCGTCCCCCCGTCGACCCACTCGGCGCCGCGCGTGGGCATCGGCACCGACGTGCACGGCTTCGGGGGAGAGGGCACGCTGTGGCTCGCGGGTCTGGAGTGGCCGGGCGAAAAGGCGCTGTCGGGACACTCCGACGGTGACGCCGTGGCGCACGCGATCGTCGACGCGCTTCTGGCCGCGGCCGGTCTCGGCGACATCGGCACGCACTTCGGCACCGACCGGCCCGAGTTCGCCGGTGCTCACGCGTCGGCGTTCCTCGCCCACACGGCCGGGCTCCTGTCGGCGGCCGGGTGGCGCATCGGGAACGTCTCCGTGCAGGTGCAGGGCGAACCGCCCGCGTTTCGCATCCCGTCGCGTCGAGGCGGAGCGGGCGCTGTCGGCCGCCCTCGGCGGTGCGGCGGTGTCGGTGAGCGCCACGACAACCGACGGACTCGGCTTCACCGGGCGCTCCGAGGGGGTCGCCGCTTTCGCGACGGCCCTCATCGTGCCGGCTTAGAGCTCGCGGGTCATGAAGGTCGACAGCGGGTCGGGCTGGTACGGCGCGAACGCGGGGCACTCCACGAAGCCCTCGCTCGCGTAGAGACGACGAGCGGGAAGGAAGTCGTCGGTACTCCCCGTCTCGAGCCAGAGACTCCGGATGCCGCGCTCGCGCGCATCGTCCATGATGTGCCGCAGGATCGCGCGGCCGATGCCCTGGCCGAGGAAGTCCTCGGCGACCCGCATGGACTTCAGCTCGGCACGATCGAGGTCCAGGTCTTTGCACGCACCGATGCCGGCGAGCTCGTCGTCGACCCAGGCGGACCAGACCGTGACGCCGTCCGCGGTGAGCCGGTCCACGTCGAGGGCGTGCACGCTCTCGACGGGTGTGTTCTCGAGCATGCCGGCGAGGTGTGCGGCGACGAGAGCGCGCGTGGCGTCTCCGGACAGGTCATCGGGGCGAATCACAAGGGGCACCCCCGCACATTAGCGGCGCTATGTTTCGCTCAGGGGTCGTGAGGGGGCGGCCGGTAGGCTGGGCCGGTGACTGTTCGGCTGTACGACACGAAGGCGCAGGGACTGCGCGACTTCGTCCCCCTCGACCCCTCGAACGTCACGGTCTACGTCTGCGGGCCCACCGTGCAGTCGGGCCCGCACATCGGCCACGTGCGCGCAGCCCTGGCCTTCGACCTGCTTCGCCGGTGGCTTGAACGCCGCTACGGCCGAGTCACGTTCGTGCGAAACGTCACCGATATCGACGACAAGGTCCTCGCCAACGCGACCGAAACCGAGCCGTGGTGGGCTCTCGCCTACCGCATGGAGTTGGAGTTCTCGCGGGCGTACGAGGCCGTCGGCATCCTTCCCCCCACCTACGAACCCCGCGCGACAGCATCGGTGACGCAGATGCAAGAGCTCATCGCCGAGCTCATCGAGCGCGGCCACGCCTACGCTGCCGCCGGCGACGTCTACTTCGACGTGCGCTCGTGGCCCGCGTACGGCGAGCTCACCCGTCAGAGCCTGGATGCCATGGAGCCGGCGTCCGACGCCGATCCCCGGGGCAAGCGCGACCCTCGCGATTTCGCCCTGTGGAAGAGCGCGAAGTCCGATGAGCCGGCATCCGCGACCTGGAACTCTCCCTGGGGCGCGGGACGGCCCGGCTGGCACATCGAGTGCTCGGCGATGTCGCGCCGCTATCTCGGGCCCGAGTTCGACATCCACGGCGGCGGTCTCGACCTGCGCTTCCCGCACCACGAGAACGAGATCGCGCAGTCGACGGCAGCCGGGGACTCCTTCGCGCGCTACTGGGTGCACAACGGCCTCGTCACCGTCGACGGGCAGAAGATGTCCAAGTCGCTCGGCAACTTCACCCTGGCCGCCGACGTGCTCGCCGCTCACGACCCGCTCGTGGTGCGCTACGCCCTCGCCGCCGCGCACTACCGCTCGAACCTCGACCTGAGCGAGGCGTCATGGACCGAGGCCGAGACGGCCCTCGGCCGGATCCGGACCTTCCTCGACCGGGCAGAGCGTCTCGTGCAGCCGGGGTGGACCGAGGCGACCGATGCACTCCCGACGGAGTTCGTCGAGGCCATGGACGACGATCTCTCCGTACCCCGGGCGCTCGCCGCGATCCACACGAGCATCCGATCGGGAAATGCGCTGCTCGACGCCGGCAAGTACGATGAGGCGAAGCAGGACGTCATGGATGTCATGCAGATGACGCTCGTCCTGGGGATCAACCCCCACTCTTCTCAGTGGGGTGACACCGGCGGGGGAGCGCAGACCGCCGCTCTGGACGCCCTCGTCCAGACGATGATCACGCAGCGTGCGCAAGCGCGCGCGGACAAGGATTGGGCGGCCGCGGATCGCATTCGAGACGCGATCGCCGCCGCAGGAATCACGCTGGAGGACACTCCGGCCGGAACGCATTGGAGTATCGATGGCTAAGCCTGGACGCCCGGGAGCACGCAACCCCGGCAAGAAGAAGGGGCCCCTCAAGGGCACCGGCGGCCACGTCCGCAAGGCACTCGAAGGGCGCGGACCCACCCCGAAGGCCGAAGACCGCGCCTGGCACCCCGCGGGCAAGCGTAAAGCCGCCCAGGAGCGCTACGCCGCCGCCGGTGGCAAGGCGAAGCCGGGCGTGCGCGCGGTGGGGAGCAACCCGAATCGCAAGAGCCCGAAGGCGGCCGACGACACCGAGACGGTCACCGGTCGCAACTCCGTCCTCGAGGCGCTGCGGGCCAAGATTCCCGCCACGGCGATGTACGTCGCCCAGCGCATCGAGATGGACGACCGCGTCAAAGAGATGCTGTCGATGGCGACGAACCGCGGCATCCCGGTGCTCGAGGTCACGCGTCCCGAACTCGACCGTATGGCCGGCTTCGACGGTGTGCACCAGGGCGTCGCGCTCAAGGTGCCCCCGTACGCCTACGCCCACCCCCAGGACCTGCTCGAGCAGATCATCGACCGCGGTCAGGTTCCACTGCTCGTCGCGCTCGACGGTGTCACCGACCCTCGCAACCTCGGAGCGATCATCCGTTCCACCGGCGCGTTCGGCGGTCAGGGCCTGATCATCCCGCAGCGTCGATCGGCGAGCGTCAACTCCGCCGCCTGGAAGACCAGCGCCGGGGCCGCCGCGCGTATCCCCGTCGCGCTCGCTGCCAACCTCACGGCCACGCTCAAGGAGTTCAAGAAGCAGGGCGTGTTCGTGCTCGGCCTCGACGGCGACGGTGACGTGTCACTCCCCGCCCTCGAGCTCGCCGATCGTCCCGTCGTGATCGTCGTCGGTTCCGAGGGCAAGGGCCTGTCGCGCCTGGTCACCGAGACGTGCGACCAGGTCGTGTCGATCCCCATCTCCGCCGCAACCGAGTCGCTGAACGCCGGCATCGCGGCATCCGTCGCCCTGTACCAGGTGTCGACGCTCCGCGGCACCGTCTGACCCTTCGAGAGGAACGCTCATGCCCCGCATCGCCGTCATCGGAGGCACCGGTTACGCCGGTAGCCACATCGTGACCGAGGCCGTCCGCCGCGGTCACACGGTCGTCTCGATCGCCCGCTCGGTTCCCACCGAGCGCATCGAGGGTGCGACCTACCTCGAGGGCACCGTCCTCGACGTCCCCGGTCTCGTCGCCCAGCTCGAGGGCGTCGACGTCGTGGTGTCGGCCGCCGCTCCCCGCGGTGACATGGAGGGCAAGCTCCGCCCCGCGATCGCCGAGCTCGTCACCGCGCTCCCCGAGAACGTCCGCGTAGGCGTCATCGGCGGCGCCGGCGGTTCGCTCGTCGCCGATAGGGGCCCGCGCCTGATCGACACCGACGGCTTCGCCGAGGAGTACAAGCCCGAGGCGCGCGAAGCGATCGGCATCCTCGAGGATCTCCAGGCCGACGACACCGGGCGCGACTGGTTCTACGTGCACCCGGCCGGCGGCTTCGGCTCGTGGGCGCCGGGCGAGCGCACCGGCTCGTACCGCGACGGCGGCGACGTGCTGGTGGTCGACGGCGAGGGCAACTCGTTCATCGGCGGCGCCGACTTCGCCATCGCCGTCCTCGACGAGATCGAGAACCCGAAGCACACGCGCGGGCGCTTCACCGTGGGGTACTGAGCCCACGACGCACCGAGGCCGTGGCATCCTGGATCGATTCCGGATGCCACGGCCTCGTCGTTTCGTGGGGTGCGGTGCTCGCGCCGCTGCGCTCGTCCGCGCGTCCTCTCCGCCGCGAGGACACGCGATCTGGACGAGATGACACGATGTCGCGTGTGATCTCGGCGAGATCGCGTGATTTCGCGATCGTGCCGCGAACACGGGAACTGGTGCGGACGGAGGGCTCGGCGGCGGCGTCAGACCAGGTCTCGCCAGTCGACCGAGTCGGTGTCGGTCGTGGGCACCTCGCCGGTGGCGGGGGCATCGGCGTCGGAGATCGTCGGCAGCGACATCGTGTCGGTGGGCGGGCCCATGACCGTCGCCTCGTCGCGGCGGTGGCGCAGGACGTCGTCGATGTAGGAGCTCACGACCTCGGCGAGCGGGACGGACCGACCGCGCGCCTGCGACATGTACCAGCGGTGCTCGAGAACCTGGTGGAACACCTCGGCGGGCTCGAGCTTGGCTCGCAGATCCCACGGGATCGCCATGACGATGGGTTCGAACACACGGGTCAGCCACTCGTGCGCGACCATCTCTTCGTCAGCGCCGAGACGTGAGACGCGCGCGCGGAACTCGTCGAGGTCGTTGAGCAGACGGCGGGCCTGGTTCTCTTCGACGTCGAGCCCGGTCAGGCGCAGCAGACGGCGCTGGTGGTGACCCGCATCGACGACCTTGGGCTGGATCGACACCTTCGTGCCGTCGCTCGCCGTGCGGATAGACATCTCACCGATGTCGAAGCCGAGGGCGTTGAGACGATGCACGCGCTCGGTGATGCGCCACGACTCGTCGACGGCGAAGGACTCCCTGTCGGTGAGGGCACCCCACAGCGAGTGGTACGACGACACCAGTCCGTCGGCGATGGCCACGGCATCCACTCCGCCCTCGAGGCGACCGCCGGCCTCGAGGTCCATGATCTCGCCGGCGATGTTGATGCGGGCGATGTCGAGGTCGTGCGCGCGCTGACCGGGCGTCAGGCGGTTGCCGTGCAGTTCGCCCGTCTCGGCGTCGACGAGATACGCCGCGAATTCGCCGGCGTCGCGGCGGAACAGCGTGTTCGACAGCGATACGTCACCCCAGTAGAAGCCGACGTTGTGCAGGCGTACGAGCAGCACCGCGAGAGCGTCCACGAGACGCGTCGCGGTGTGCGGGCGCAGCACCTGCGTGAACAGCGCGCGGTAGGGGAGCGAGAAGCGCAGGTGCGAGGTAACGAGGGCGGCGGGAAGGGGGCGGCCCGAGGCGTCGGTGCGCCCGGCGATCACGGCGACACGGTCGACGCAGGGGGCATCGAGGCGGTCGAGATTGCCGAGCATGTCGTACTCGCGCCGGGCCATCTCTTCGGTGGTCTCTTTGATGGCGACGACGCGACCGGAGAGGTTGGCGAAGCGCACGAGGTGCCGCGAGATGCCCTTGGGGAGTGCCACGATGTGGCTGCTGGGCCAGTCGGCGAGAGCGGTCGACCAGGGCAGCTGCAACAGGCCCGGGTCGACGGTGCTCGCCGTGATGCTGAGGGATTCGGACACGGGAACCTCCGGGAAAACAGTGAGGCGCGCCCCCGACCCGACGGATCGGGATCGGGGACGCGCCGCGTCGATGCGTGGATCAGGCCGAAGCGATGGCCCGGTCGGTGAGGCGGTCGCCGGTCTCCACGTCGAAGACGTGCACGTGGCCGGGAACCGGCGCGAGCACGACCGTCTCGCCCGCGTTGGGGTGACGGCGACCGTCGACGCGAGCGACGAGGTCGGTGCGCTTGCCGTTGATGTCGGTGTGACCGTAGAGGTAGCCGTCGGCGCCGAGCTCCTCGACGAGGTCGACGACGACCGAGAGGCCGCGACCGTCGGCGGGGGCGACCTGGATGTCTTCCGGACGGACGCCGATGGTGACCGCGGAGCCGTTGGCCTTGCCGATGGTGTCGGCTTCGACGGGGACGACGAGGTCGCCGAAGCGCACGCCGCCCTCAGCGAGGTCGGCGGTGAAGAGGTTCATGGCGGGCGAGCCGATGAAGCCGGCGACGAAGACGTTCTTCGGGGTCTCGTACAGGTCGCGCGGGGTGCCGACCTGCTGGAGCAGGCCGTCCTTGAGCACGGCGATGCGGTCACCCATGGTGAGCGCTTCGGTCTGGTCGTGCGTGACGTAGACCGTGGTGACACCGAGGCGGCGCTGGAGCGACGCGATCTGGGTACGGGTCTGGACGCGCAGCTTGGCGTCGAGGTTCGACAGCGGCTCGTCCATGAGGAAGACCTGGGGCTGACGGACGATCGCGCGGCCCATGGCGACGCGCTGACGCTGACCACCCGAGAGGGCCTTGGGCTTGCGGGTCAGGTACTGCTCGAGGTCGAGCAGCTTGGCGGCCTCGAGCACGCGCGAGGCACGCTCTTCTTTGCCGACACCGGCGATCTTGAGCGCGAAGCCCATGTTCTCGGCGACCGTCATGTGCGGGTACAGGGCGTAGTTCTGGAAGACCATCGCGATGTCGCGGTCCTTCGGCGGGACGTCGGTCACGTCGCGGTCGCCGATCAGGATGCGGCCGGAGTTGACCTCTTCGAGGCCGGCGAGCATGCGCAGCGAGGTGGACTTGCCGCAGCCGGAGGGGCCGACGAGAACCAGGAATTCGCCGTCGGCGACGTCGAGGTTCAGCTTGTCGACCGCGGGGCGGGTTCCGCCGGGGTACAGACGGGTTGCGTTGTCAAAGGTGACGGACGCCATTTTCTCTTCTCCTTCACCGGCAGGTACGTGCCGGACGATCCGTAGTGAATGGAATGAACGGGGGCGACCCCGTGCGCCCGACGTTGGACGCATTCGTCAGTATCGCACGTGTCTGGTCATTTCTCAGCCAGCCTGGCTACCATCGATCCTCGTCGCCCCACCCGCGCGACCCCCCTGATTTCATGCGGCATCGTCCGTGCCCGGAAGGTTTCATGTCCAACGACCAGTCACCGAATGTGCCAGCAGAACGCGACCGCCGTGAGGCGGTGCGCGAGAAGGCGCAGCAGGTCAAGGCGAAGCAGACGCGATGGCGTATCGCGCGTCGCTCGCTGCTGGGTATCGGGGCCGTCGCCGTGATCGCCGTCGGCGCCGTGGGCGTCTCGTTCGCGCTGAACTCGCGGGAGTCTCGCTCGCAGGCGCTTCCCGACGCCGCCACCGACGACGGTTTCGTCATCACGAGCGCCTCGCAGGTGGCCGACCCGCTCGCCGATCAGACCGTCGACGGCAGCGCCGCGACGATGTCGGCACAGGCCACTCCTCCGGCCGCCGAGCCCGCACCGGCGACCGAGCCGACCCCCGAGCCCACGGGCACGGCAGCGCCCGTCGACATCCGCGTCTACGTCGACTACATGTCGGCCGAGGCGCGCGAGTTCCAGACCGCGAACGCGAGCCAGCTGTCGAAGTGGGTCGGCGACAAGGCCGCCACCCTCACGTACTACCCGGTGGCGATGCTGACGTCGAAGTCGAACGGCACGAAGTACAGCCTGCGCGCGGCCGGTGCCGCGGCGTGCGTGGCGACGCACTCGTCGGACCGCTTCTTCGCGTACAACCACGAGCTGCTCACGAACCAGCCCGCGGTCGACTCCGACGGGTACAGCGACCAGCAGCTCGCCGACATGGCGCAGGGCGCCGGCGTGAGCGACATCGGTGCGGTCCGCGACTGCATCGAGGGCGAGACCTACACGGCGTGGGCCAAGGCCGCCACCGATCGTGCGATCAAGGGCCTGCCCGGCACGAAGGGACAGGCGCTGACCGCCACCCCGACCGTGCTCGTGAACGGCACCGAATACGTCGGCAACATGGATGACGCGAAGGAGTTCGCCCAGTTCGTGCTCACCGTCGACAGCAACGCGTACTACTCGACCGCCACCCCGACGCCGTCCGTCTCGCCGTCGGCCACTCCCGCGGGCTGACGCGTCGGCGCGAATGCGTCGCTGTATGAGATTCTGGTGACATGAACGAAGAGCTTGAGGACTCGCCCCCGCGGCGGTCCCTCACGCAGCTGAAGGCATGGGTGCAGGAGTTCCGCGACCAGGGTCACCTGTTCGCAGGCCAGCTCAAGGTCGTCGAGCAGGAGGATGCCGACAGCCAGGACACCGGTCTCGTGGTGATGAACCTCACCAACGCGCGTGCGTCCGTCTACATGCAGCCCAAGGGCTACGACGAGCCGCTCTGGGAAGCGACGCTCACCTCGCGCCCCGAAGACCTGACGCTCTCTCCGCACGAGATGGCGAGCCTGGCCGCTGAGCTCGTAGTGGCCGGAAACCTCTGCTCGTTCCTGCAGTGGAAGTCGCTCGAGTGGGACCGCGAGAGCGGCACGCACCGCGACTGAGCTGTCTCGTGAGGGAGCTTCACCGTTCTAGACTCATCCATCGAGACGTCCCGCGTCTCACGCCGGCTTGGCGCAATTGGTAGCGCACCGTACTTGTAATACGGGGGTTGCAGGTTCAAGTCCTGTAGCCGGCACCAGAAACCGCAGGTCAGAAACAGAATCGGCCCCGCATCTTTTCAAAGGTGCGGGGCCGATCCACGTTTTACTCACGGTTTTCGCGTGAGCAGTTTCGACAGAACGGATGCGGCGGCGGGGCCGCGGTGGATCTCATCGGCGTAGCTGCGCTCGGTCGTCTTCGTCTCCTCATGGCCGAGTTGATCGCGCGCAGCTTCGATCCCGAGCTCATCGCGGACGACGGTCGCCACGGTCTTGCGGAAGCTGCGCGGCGTCACGCCCTCCCACGCTGTGCCCTTCAGGGCATCCCGCCACGTCGTGCGGTAGTTGTTCGGATGCCGGAACGTGCCGACGCTCGAGGGGAACACGAACTGCGAGAACGACGAGACCCGCCGCCGCATCAACATGTCGACCGTCTCAGCAGGTAGCTCGAGCTCGCGATAACCGGCGTCGCTTTTGGTCACTTCCTGCACGAACATCTTCCCGTCGCGATCCTGCGCGATCGTGCCACGAACGATGACCCGCTGCGCGACGAGGTCGAGCGCATCCCATCGGAGAGCGAAGACTTCGCCCGTGCGCATGCCCGAGCCGACGAACATGTTCGCCGTGTCGGCGAGGTCGCTCGCGCGTGCCCGGCGCGGCCGACGATCGCTCGCGTCGCGAGGCTCTGCCCCGGCGTCCCATTGCTCGAAGCGGTCGAGGATGCCCTGTACCGCCGAGCGGTCGGGGGCGGCTGCTCGCGCTGTCCGTTTCGCGCGCTCGGGTGCGGGGACGTCGCTCATCGGGTTGGCGCGCACGGCCCCGTGTCGGGCGGCGAGGGTGAACATTCCGCTCAGCACGACGTGCGTCGTCTTCGCGGTGCCCGGCCCGGATGACCGCGCGAGCGCGACGAGGAAGCGGTCGAGCCGTGGCACGCTGCACTCCTGCAGGCGCACGCTGCCGAGGCCCGGGGTGATGTGCTTCGTGATGGCGTTCTGATAGATCCGCACCGAGCCTTCGGCGAGGCGCGTGCGAGACTCGAGCCAACGCGTCGCGAGGTCGGAGACGGTCGTGTCTGCGGTGAGATCGTCACTCGCGGGGGCCAGGCGCTGTTTCAGCGCCCGCACGAGATTTCGCTCGGCCTCGGCGGGCGTCTTCCCCTGCCGGTCCATCGACCGCGTGACGCCGTCGGAATCTCGATAGTAGGCGCGCGCGGTCGGCTTGCCCTTCACCGTCATGCGGCGGATGCGCCCCCACGTCTCGAGTTCGAGCGGCGGCCGAGCCATCAGGCGACGCCCTCGCGTCGCTCCCACATTTCGGCGCCCATGCGCGGTCGCATGTAGACGCTGTCGCCGAGACGCTCGAGCAGCCCCTGAAACGCGATGACCGTGCTGCGCATGACGTCGAGATCGACGGCGATCGCGCCGGGGTGGCCGGCGTGTACGGCTTCGAGGTGCCGGTAATCGTCGAGGTCGATCAGGCGGAGCGCGGCCCATTCCTCGGCGCGGCGCTCTTGCTTCGCGTGCACGGGGCCGAAGCGGGTTGGGGAGTCCCCGAATGCCGCGTGCCCGAGCTCGTGCGCGAGCACCGACCGGTGATGGCGGGCCGACATGCCGCGGCGCAGGCGGATGCGTCGGGAGTCGTGGTCATAGATCCCGTCGCGGTCAGCGGGCATGCGCACGTACTCGATGGTGACGCCGATCGCGTCGGCGAAGTCGAGGAGGCGAAGGTCAACTGGGGTCGTCATATGAGGGCTGTTCGTCCGTGGGTTCAGGGTCGGCGGCGCGGGCGGCGAGGTACAAGTCATCTTCGGCGGGGGTTCCGACATTGCGGGCCGGGAACGGCGTCAGGTTGTTGGTTTCGCTCGCGACCCGCTGTGCACGGCTCATCAGGTCTAGGGGGTCGATGTGGAGCGCGCTCGCGATCGAGTAGAGGTCGCGCACGTTCAGAGTCACGCGCTCGCCCGTGCGGGGGTTTCCTCCGTCGAGACGCATCGACATGTACTGCGAGGTCTCGCCGATCAGACGACCGAGGGCGCGGGAGGAGAGATCCTGTCGGCCCATCTCGGCTTTGATCTCGGAAACGAGAGCGTCGGCGAGGCGCTGAGAGTAGTTGTCCACGGGATCTGAGTATGTCCGCTGCATGATTTTTAGTCAATACGCATGACTAGCTTGACAGCGCATGACAAGTCATTCATTCTCGTCACATGACAAATCACGCAGCAGTCGGATTGGCAGCCGCGCAGCGCCTGGCGGGCGAGGTGCGGGCCGAGATGGCACGGCAAAAGCGCACGGCGGGAGAGATGGCGCGGGTGCTCGGCATCACCGCGCACACCGCCGGACGCCGCCTGAGCGGGGCCGTTGCGTTCAGCGTCACTGAACTGATGGCTGTCGCGATGTGGCTCGGCATGGACGCAAAAGAACTGCTGCGGCGGGCAGAGGAGCCCGCGCACGCGGTGGCATCGTGACCGGCTCGTCTGACCGCGGCGGCCCCGTCCTCACCACACGAGGGGCCGCGACGTATAGCGGTCTCGCCTATCAGACCTTCCGAAACCTCCTCGCCGCGGACCAAGGCCCGCGCAAATTCAAGCAAGGCCGCTTGAACGTCTTCTATCCCGTCGACCTCGACGCGTGGATGCGAGAGCGAATTACCGACCCGACGCAGGCCGCGGCGTCACAGACCACCTCACCTGAAGGGGCAGTACATGCCTGACCGCAACACCGAAGCTATCCCGACCGTCGAGCGTCCGGTCGCTCTCGTCGTCGAGGCGTCGTTCGACAGTGACACGTTCACGATCGACACGACCACGATCGACGGGCAGCGCGTCGTCGTCATGCAGCAGCGTGACGGGGTCCGCTACCTCACCCCGACCGAGACCCTCGCACTCTCCCGTGCGCTGCTCTCCCGCCTCGCGTACGTCGGGTTCCCGACCGAGCAGCCCGCCGATACCTGCGAGAAGCACCGCGGCGAACGCTGGCGCGCGTCGTGTGCCGGATGCTGCGATGCTCTGCGTGCGCATCAGGCCTGGAACAACGCGCACCGCGACGGGGTGTCCGCGTGAGCGTCGTCGTCGAGGAGTCCCGCCCGATGGGGCATCGTCCCGCGCCGGTCGCGCCGACGCACCGCGAGGTGCTCGCCCGATCGCAGCGACTCGCGGATTCCGCCGCGCAGGCGCTGAACGATGAGGCGTTGCGCGTCGAGCGCGACCGTATGGCGCTCGCGACCGTGCACAGCGTGCTGGCCGCCGACGGCTGGGAGCGTGCCTACGCGAACGCGTCGAAGAGCGCCGCCCGCCTGCTGGCCGGTGTGATCGCCGAGCAGGCCGCGAACCGCACGCACGGTTTCACTCGGAAGCTCGAGGCATGAGCGGCACGCGGCGCACGCTCGCCATCCCGGGGATGCCGGTCGTGAAGGCGCTCGAGTCCCGACGGGTCCGCACCGAGCGGGAGGAGCGGATAGCCCGCAACCGTGTGGCGGCGAAGCGCTTCGATCGCGTCGACCGGTACGCCGATCGTCACGACCGCGAGGCGGTGGCCTGATGGGGCAGACGCTGCGCACCCGAGACGCCGACCCGGTCACCTCGGCCGAGGCCGTCGCCGACACGGATCTCGCCCGCTCGCAGATGGAAGTGCTCGCCATCTTCGAGATCGCCCGCGAGGAGGGCGTGACGGCCCTCGCTGAGCACGAGGTCGTCGCCTGGGGCCGCCGCCTCGGATCGACCTACTCGGATCAGCGACTGCGGTCCTGCTGCCCCGAGCTCGAGCGGAAACGGTGGCTGACCCGCACGCCGTCTTTCAAGCCTGGCCCGACCGGCACCCGCCGCGCCGAGGTCTGGGCGCTCGCCCGCTAAACCCCCACCTCTCACCATCTCGGCGACACGGCCGATGTTCCGTGCTGCCTGAAACCGACCGCAGGAGGTCGATGTGAATCCCGACTACTTCCCGCCGCAGCTGGGGCTGCCGATCGCGGGCGCGCTGTTCGCGGGGTTGGCCCTGCAGTGGCACCTGGACCGACGCAAGAAAGGGGGCGCCCGTGGGGACGTCCGAACGCAAGGCGCGAAAGCGCGCCGGGGTCAAGTTCGTGAAAGCGCAGAAGGTGCCGTCGCGACCGTGGCGGCAGGGTCGCCCGAAGGGGCTCGGCCTGGTGACCGGCGCGGAGATCCTCGCATCGCTGGTCGTCGCTGGTCGGTTGTAGCCGCTGGTCTGGCGGTCGCCCTCGCCGGCCTCACCGGCTGCTCGGCGATCAGCGCCGGCACGGTGACCGATAAGCACTCGCGCCCCGGGTACTTCTACACGACGACGTCGTGCCGCACGGTCAACAAGACGACCACGTGCACCCCGTCGACTCTGTGGATGCCGCCGACGTGGCGGCTCGATCTCCGCGACGGCGAGAAGAGCGGATGGGTGAACGTCTCGAACGCGACGTTCGACCGCTACCAGGTGGGGGAGGTGTACCCGTGAGCGCGCTCGAGGGGTTCGTGCCCGATCTCGACGAGGTGACGTACCACGCGCACCCGGCGCTGTCGTCGACCGGCGCCCGGCAGCTGCTGCAGGCGCCCGCCCGGTTCGCGCACTGGATGCAGAACAAGCCGCCGCACAAGAAGGCGTATGACGTCGGCTCAGCGGTGCACGCGAAGGTGCTCGGCACCGGGTGGGACGTCGTCGAGATCCCGGACGAGTTGCTGTCGGGACCGAACCGGGCGATCTCGAGCGTCGCCGCAAAAGACTGGGTCGCCGCGGCCCGCGAGTCGAACGCGATCCCGCTCAAAGCACCCGAGATCGCCGAGGTGAACGCGATGGCGGAATCGGTGCTGGCGCACGCGATGGCCCGCGTCATGTTCGAGCAGCAGGGCGACGCCGAACTGTCGGTGTTCTCCCGCGACGACGAGACGGGTATCGAGCAGCGGTGCCGGTTCGACTACCTCGGCAGCGGGTCGGGCCGCCGGTTCGCCGTCGACCTGAAGACGAAGCACGGGTTGGCAACGCCCGTGAAGTTCTCGAAGACGGTCGCCGAGCTCGGCTATCACGTCCAGGTCGGCCACTACCTCGACACCCTCGCCGCAGCTGGCGGCGGCGTCGACCAATTCGTGTTCGTCGTCGTCGAAAAGGAGCCGCCCTACCTGACGGCGACGTACGTGCTCGGCCGCGAGTACCTCGAGATGGGGTACGCCGGGGCCGCCGAGGCGCGCCGCCGATTCGCCGCCGGCATCGAGTCGGGCGAGTGGCCCGGCTACCCGCAGGAACTGCAGATCGCGATCCCGCCGAACTGGGCGGTCTACGACCACAACGAAGGCCTGGGAGGGCTGACGACATGACGACTCTCGATGACATTCAGATCCCCGTCGACATGCGGGCGTCCCGCCTGCGCGGTGCGGAGCGGCCGACACCGCCGCCCGCGGTCGACGACGTGGCGCAGACACTGGCCGAGTACACGCGCCTGGCGCTGTCGACGGGCTCGCGCCTCGAGATCGACCCGGTGGAGTTCACCGCCGACGGTGAGGTGTGGGTGCCGCTGTGGCTGCACACTGAGCCGCCCGTCGCCGCACGCGCCACGGTGCGCCGCGACGACGTCGAGACCGTCGTCTATCGCCGCTGGGTCGAGGCGATCCCGGGTGAGACGGCGCTCACGGACGACGGCCGCCGCTGGTGTGACATCTGGGAGGCCAACCCCACGGAGCGTCTCGAGTCGTATGTGCTGCGCGCCGCGCTCGCCCGCGCCTTCGCTGACGTGATCGGCGACCGACCCGACCCCGGAAAGCCGCGCACCCGCGCCGTCGCGCCTGTCGCCGCCGAGCCCGCCGAGGGGGGAGCCCGCCCCGCGCATCTCGCATGCTGCGGCGGCCGAGCTCGAGGCGGCAGTCGCCGCGCTCCCGTGGGAGGCGGCCGAGGTGGCCGCTATGCCCGGCCCGGTGCCGCGCCCGCCCGCCGCGCACGTGCCCCGTCTGGCCGCGCCCGAGACCCGCGGGGGTGTCCGGTGATCGCGCTCGTGGGCGCCGTGGCCCTGATGCTCGCGGTCGTGTCGGTGGGAATGCTGGTCATCGCGGGTGTCCGCGGGGACCGGCGCCCGGTCGCAACGTTCTCGACGTCGCTCGTCGTGAGCCTGATCCTGGTTGCCGCGTCAATCGTCGGGGAGTCGTCGTGAGCGCGCTCTACGTGATCGGGATGGCGATCGCTATCGGGAGTGGCTGCGCCTTCGGGCGGGCGGTCGCCCTGGGCGAGAAGACGGTGGCGGCGATCGCCTTGGGCGGGATGCTGGTCGGTATCGCGATGGCGGCCCTGTCGTCCCTCGTGGGTGGCTCATGACCGGCCCGGGGGAGTTCAAGACGGCGACGGTCGAAATCATTTGGCAGCGCGACGCAGGCGTGTGCGCGTTGTGCGGCGTGTGGCTCAACCGGTTGATGCGTGGTTTTGAGTGGTCAGTGCATCACCGCGAAGACCGTGGCATGGGTGGCGTGAAGCGTGCCCGCAAGGGGCGGGATCAGCCGCGCGCGTACCTCGCCCTCGCGTCGAACGGTGTCCTGCTGTGCGGCGACGGTGTCACCGGATGCCACGGCGAGATCACCCGTAACGAGGTGCCCGCGCGCCTCGGTTTCCGCGTCCCCCGGATCGGCATCCGCCGCCCGGTCGACGTTCCCCTGCTGCACGCCCTGCACGGGTGGGTGCTGCTCGACAACGACGGCGGTTATGCGCCTGCCGACGAGCCCGACGAAGAGGAGATGGCGGCATGACGGTGGCACTCGATTTGTTCGCAGGCACCGGCTGGGGTGTGGCCCTGCAGGCTCGCGGCATCCGTGAGGGTGGCGTCGAGATCATGCCCGAGGCTCGCGCGTCGCGCGCCGCGGCGGGCATGGAGACGATCTATCACGACGTGTGGGACGGTCTGCTGTCTGACGACCCGGTCGTCTTCGCGCACTCTCTGCAGATCGCGTCACCCCCGTGTCAGTCGTTCAGCCTGGCGGGGAAGGGTGCGGGCCGCGCGGCGCTCGACGACGTGCTGCGCGCGATCGACGACCGCGCCTACGAGCAGCCCGCCCGCCTGCGCGCGCTCGGTGCAGAGACCGACGACCGTACTGCCCTGGTGCTGACGCCCCTCGCGCACGTGCACCGCGACCGCCCGATGTTCGTTACGTGGGAGCAGGTTCCCCCGGTGCTGCCGGTGTGGGAGGCGTGCGCGGCCGTCATGCGCGACATGGGCTACTCGGTGTGGGTCGGCATCATTCGCGCCGAGCAGTACGGCGTGCCGCAGACCCGCCGCCGCGCCGTACTCATCGCCCGTGCCGACGGCATCGACGCCGCCCCGCCAACGCCTACGCACTCCCGCTATTACGAGCGCGAACCGCAGCGACTCGATGAGGGCGTGCTGCCGTGGGTCAGCATGGGCGAGGCGCTCGGGATCGACGGGTTCTCGGCCGAGAAAGTTATGGGCCGCGGGATGGTGGAGCGCCACGGCTCGCGCCCGGGACGTGACGCGACGGAGCCCGCGTTCACGATCCGCGCTTCGGCTGGTGGCATGGAGCCGGGCGGGTTCGTGCTCGTGGGTAATCAGGTGCCGAGAGGTCGCGAGCGCGGTGACTACCACTCGCGCCCCTCGGATGCGCCCGCGCAGACGATCACCTCGCAGTCGCGCACATGGACCCTGCGGTCGAACTACGGAACCGGTGGTGACCCGGCGAACCGTGGCGAGCGGCGCGCAGATCAGCCCGCCCCGACCATCACGAGCAAGGCGGACCGCAACAAGTGGGAGGGCAAGCGTCGGATGGTGGCTGCTGAGGCCGCCGCGCTGCAGTCCTACCCTGACGGGTTCCCGTTCGCCGGACCAGCTACGAAGCAGTTCCTGCAGATCGGTAACGCGGTCCCGCCTCTCATGGGTGGGGCGATCATCGACGAACTGCTCGCCCCGGCCGCCCTGCGCGCCGTCCCCGAGGTGGTGGAGCGTGCAGCGTGAGCGTGATCTCGGAGGCGTTCGCCGTGTGGCGCGAGTGTCGGGAGGCGTTCGACGAGGTGCTGCATTCGGCTTACACCCGGGCGGAGGTCGCGACGAACGGCGCCCTGCTGAACGAGCGCGGACGCCGGGCGCAGGTCGACGCGGTCTCGCTGTTCATGGGGCCGGCGGTGCGGGCGTACGCGTACGCGTCGCCCGAGCTCGTGGAGCACTGGGAGGAGCACCCGCGGGTGACATATGCGGAGTTCGAGCGGCAGTGGGTCGCCGGGCAGGAGGAAGAGCGGTGGGCGTCGTGACGAAGGGGTGCAAGCTGGGATGCTGCTCGCCCGAGGTTGCGGGCCTGCCGAACGGTGGATGGTCCGAGGATGGGCTGCACCTCGACGGCCGCCGCCGGGAGCACCTGCGCCGCGAGTGGGCGGCGACGTCGGCACGCATCGACCGGATGCAGGCCGACTACCCGAAGTGCAAGCTGTGCGGGCAGTCGGCGATGCGTCTCGACGCGGCCGGGCTGTGCTCGAAGGTGACGGAGGCGCACAAGGCCTACCGGGTGCGCCTCGGGCTGCCCGCCGTGCCCGCTCCCGCGCCCGCGGCGCGCGGCCGAGGGGGTCGACGGTGATCGCCTATCTCGCTGTCTACGGCGTGGCAGCCCTGGTGTACCTGCTGTTCTGCCTCGGGGGGCTGCTCGCCCCTCGCCCGCAGGAGCAACGGACGGCCGCACGCTGGGCCTTCGCTGCACCGGTCTGGCCGGCGGCGATCGTCTGGCTGCTCGTGCTCGGCGTCCGCGGACTCTGGCGAACGGCGGCATTCGAAGGCTGGGCGCGGGAGCCCCGCCGAGGGGGTCGTCGATGATGCCTCGGTTCGCGATGACCTACGTCATCTACTGGCCCGAGCGTGCCGTGCTGAAGGTCGGCCGCACATCGCAGTGGGATCGCATCGACGCGATGACGTCGACCGGTGGTCACGTGCTCGTGCTCGCTCGCGGGACGGATGCCACGTGGGAGCGGGAGGCGTTGCGTGAGCTTCGCCGCTGGTTCCCCGACGCGTTCGACTCCGAGCTCGACGCGTGGTCGCTGATGCCGTACGGCCGCGGCTGGACCGAATGTTTCAGCGTGCCCGAGCACTACGTGCAGTTGGCCGTCGATCTGTGTTTCAAGGGTTTTGCGAGAGGTAGCGATACGGGTGTCAACGAGGAGCGTTCAGCGCCGGATCAGCGGGGCGGATCTCGAGTTCGTGGGGTACCTGCGGGCGCCGCACGAGGCGAAGCCAACCGCGCTGGGTCTGTGGACGAAGGCGACGGACGTCGATGGGCGGTGCCTGCTGGTGCCGGAACTGATCGCCGCGGCGATCTACCCGGGGGAGGCGGCGACGGAGCAGGTGATTCTGCACGTGCTGATGCTCGAGGAGTCGGGGTTCCTGGTGCGGTACGAGCACGAGGGGACCGAGGTGTTGGCGTTGCGGCGACCGCTGAAGGCGGATACCCGCGGGGCGACGTCGGAGATCCCGCCGCCCCCGCCGCTCGGGGTTCCGAGGAATTCCGCGGCTATGGGGGGAGAGGGCGCGAGGGAGCGGGCGCAGGCGCGGGTGCGTGCCGAGCAGGCCGAGCGGGACGGCGAGTGGGCCGCGTGGCGGGAGCGGGCCGAGAGGGCCGCGCCGCCGCGGCGACCGCTGTTGCTGGATGCCCCGCCGATCGGGTGCGTCGACCATCCCAACGGCCGCCGGGAGAACTGCGGACCCTGCGGAACCGCCCGCCGTCAGCACGACAGATGGCTCGCTCAGCAGCGGTACACCGATCAACTCGTGGAGTGGGAGACGCAGGCGGATGGGCCGGGGGATGAGCCGTGGTGAGTGATCTCGCCTTCGCCGTCTTCATAGATCGGGCGGCGGCAGCGTTCGCCGAGTCGGTCGCGTACCGGCGGCGACTGCTGGCTGAGGCGCCCGGGTATGTGCCGAGATCCCCGCGGGTCATATGCCCGCCGTGGCACAGACACGGGAAGACGAGCCACTGCTACAACGCGCACCGTTGCGGGTGTAGCGGATGCCGGGAGGCGTCGTCTGGGCGCACCCGGGCCGCAGCGAGCGCAAGACCGAAGAACGATATGAGGAGCACGAACACATGACCGGAGAGACCACGCTGACGATCGTCGGCAACCTGACCGCGGACCCGGAACTGCGGCACACGCAGAACGGTCTCGCGGTGGTGAACTTCACCGTCGCGAGCACGCCCCGCGCGTTCGATCGGCAGGCGAACGAGTGGAAGGACGGGACGCCCCTGTTCCTCCGCTGCTCGGCCTGGCGGGAGTTCGCCGAGCACATCGCGGGGTCGCTGACGAAGGGTGCCCGAGTCGTCGTGACGGGTCGTCTCGTGCAGCGCAGCTACCAGGATCGCGAGGGCAACACCAGGTCGTCGCTCGAGCTCGAGGTCGACGAGATCGGCCCGTCCCTGCGGTACGCGACGGCGCAGGTGACGCGCGCGGCATCCCGTGGGTCGTCGGGCTCGCGGCCGTCGTCGGCACCGTATGACGCCCCGGTCGACGACTCGGGCGCGTGGGCGCCGTCGGATGGGGAGATGCCGTTCTGATGGGCCGTACACGTGAGGAGCGCCGGGCCGCGCGGGCGCTGCGTCGCCGCCTCCGCGCTGAGCGCAAATGGGCAGACCTCGCCGAGTCGCTGGGGGTGCAGCTGCTGCCGTGGCAGATCGATTTCCTGGTGGCGTACACCGCGAAGACGAAAGGGGGGAAGCGATGACGGGGTGTGTTCTGGGGTGCGCTCAGCAGGGTGTGCACTTCGCTGACTGCATGGTCTATGACGGCCGGGAGTACGCGTTCCCGTGCGACGGGTGTGCGGCTGAGCCGACGGTCGGTGGCACGCTCGTGTGCTCGAAGTGTCGGGGCCGGTTCCGGTACGTGTTGGGGCAGGCGGCTGACCTGATCGGCCGGATGCGGTCGCTCATCGACCCGACGTCGGCGATCGTGTACGAGGATCGAGCGCGTCGCACGGGGTCGGCGTCGCCCGAGGCGCCCGCGCCCGCTTCGGCGGATCTGATCGACGCGTCGGAGGCTCTGCAGAAGGGTCTGTGGCGGTGGTCGCCGTCGGGCGGGTGGCCGCGGTCGGATGCCGCCGAGGCGTTCGATGATGCCGAGGCCGCGGCGGCTGGCATCCTCGCTCATCTCGACGAGTGGCTATCCGACGAAGACGACGTGACCTCGCTGTACGCGCTGCTACTCAAGCGGCATCCGGCCGACGAGGACGGCGTGCGGGTCGCGTGGTCGATGCAGGATGCGCTGGACAAGTGGGGCGCGGAGCGTCGGGAGCAGCCGGCCGAGGAGGCGGTGACGGCATCCCGTGCGCTGCGGCCCGAGCGGGTGTTCGACGAGTCGACGGCGTCGCCGATCGCGGAGCACGGTGACCGGCTGCTCGGCGGTGCTCAGGCTGCGGCCGTCGCCGGGTCGCTGCGCACGCTGCAGCGGTGGGCGAAGGCTGGCGAGATCAAAGCCGAGGCGTCACCGTATGTCGCCGGGCGCAAGACCCCGCTGTACCGGGAGTCCGCGCTGCTCGCCACGAAAGAGCGCATGGCCGCGGCGAAGAACGTCCGCGACGAAGGCGGCCGATATACCGAGGCAGAAGGGGAGGTGGCGGCGTGAGCGTCAAGGAACAGATGGGCTATGCCATCGTGTGCGACTTCCCGGGGTGCGGGATCGAGACGGGGGATCTCGGCGACTACGCATTCTGGGGCGACGTCGGCGCGGCGGTCGACGAGTGGAGCAACGCTGACGGTTACTCGGGGGATCTGGGCGACTACTGCGAGGAGCACACTGTCTGGGTGTCGTGCGAGGGTGACGACGGGATCGAAGAGCGGGCGCCGATGCTGCCGACTCTCGCGAACCTGTTCGCTCTGGCAGATCGCCGCGTGGCCCGGAGGATCGAGCTCGCGGAGCGACGGGCGCTGATGCGCCTCGGTGATCTCGGCCGGAAGTTCGCGGGGGATGCCGCGGCGCGTGATCGGGCGGCCCGCCGTCACCTCGCGGCCCTCGGTGTCCAGGTGCCCGCGTGAGCGTCACTGAGCACGAGTGCGGGTGCGGCAAGACCTTCGCCGCACCCGGCATGGGTTCACTTCCGGCTGACGATCGGGCTCGGCGAATCTCGTCGCACATCGGCGGCGGCGACCTCGTAGCGGCTTTGACTTTCACGGGTTTGGATTGATGCGCGGCGGCGCCCGTGGTCGTGCCAGGTCAGCGTTAGTTCCTCACCGCGCTCGAAGTTCCCGAGTTGGGTTCGGCAGTCTTTCGTCCAGTCTGAGAAGGCGGCGGAAAGTGGCGGTTTCGGGTTGTCGCCGTACAACCTCGCGGAGACGGTCGGTGAGATCGTTTGCCCGATTTGAACGTCCCACGCAGCGCGTCGGCCCCGGTAGGTCAGCGTCCAGTTCTCGCCGCGGACGTGTTCGAGTATCCAAACTGCCCGTTTGCGTCGCGCGAGGTACCAGGTGACTGCCGAGCTAAATGCGGCTATGACCAGGGCGCTGGCGACATTCAACGTAAGGCTGCCCCACCATTCGTCCACCCTCGGAGCTTACTGGGGCGACTTTGTCGTGAGGGGCTGAAACGCCCTCCGTGTGGCGCGGCGGCCTGTTAAGCTGAGCTTGCGCAAGAGTTGACACGAAGGCCCGGACCGGTTGGCGGTTCGGGCCTTTGGTGTTCCTGCGCCCAATGACTCTCGCCCGCACGGGCTGAGAGCGCCCCCGACCGTCCGTCGAATCTCCACCTTTCGCCGCTCACCGTGTCGTCGAGTGCCGCGCAGCATGCGGGCGCCGCGCGGGATGCATGGCTTCGGGATTGCGGGTTCGTGTCGGGGGCGGTGATTCCCGCTCGTCCAATGGCAGGACGCCCGACTCTGGCTCGGGTAATCGAGGTTCGAGTCCTTGGCGGGAAGCGTGACCGCGGCGAGTGTCGCGGTGCTGGTCTCCCTGTGAGGTGGGAGTGGTGAGAGGGGGCGGTCGCCTGCGTGTGGGGAAACCCCGCGGGCGGCCGTTCCCGCACGACCGAAGGGGGTACGGCTGTGGCTACGGACGTCAAGAAACACACGACCATCGCGGCGGGCGAAGCGCCCAAGCAGGGCGCGCTTGCGAAGGCTCTGCTGTCGATTAGCGACGTGGTGCCGACGGCGAACGCGACGGAGCAGGCGCAGATCGTGAACGCCCTCTCTGGGACCGACGTCGCCGTGTCTACCGATCGTCCGCTGACGACGACTCGGGGTGACGCTCGGGCGCTGCATCAGATCGAGGTGTCTCGCGGGGGCGCGTTCGTACCAATCTCGGGCGTCCTGTGGTTCTCGACGCTCGCCGCGGCTACGTCGTGGGCTCAGGCCAACCCGTCTCTGCTGTCGGTCGGCGATCGGTGCGTGGCGGCGAATCTCGACTACCGGTGGAACGGAAACGCCTGGAGGGGTGTCCTGCCCTACGGCGAGGTCTGGGCTGGGGCGACGGCGGCGAGCGGCATCGTCACGGTGAATCATCCGCTGGGTGCCGAGCCGGCCGCGGTGGTCGTCACCGATCGAAACTCGGGCGGGGCTCCCAATACGCGCAAGATCGTGGTGTCGGGCGTGTCGACGACGCAGATTCAGTTCTACGTCACGAACGGTGGCAACGCGCTGGCGAGCAACCCGGTTGAGTTCTATTGGCTGGCGTACCCCGCATGACCCGGTATCGCAACGGCGAAGCGCCCTTGTCGGATCTCGTGTACCTCGGCCCCGAGTTCTACTTGCCGGCGGGTACCGCGGCGCGCTGGCGGGAACTGCAGCGGCTCGCCTGGGAGAAGTACAGCGTGTGGCTCGTGCCAACGTCGGGATGGAACGGGTACCGCCCGCTCAGTGTCCAGTACGAGTACCGCGAGGAGCTCGGAATCTGGGCGGCCGTCCCCGGGTATTCGTCGCACGGGCTCACTTTCAATGGCCGCGACTGCGCGGCGATTGACGTCAACAACTGGGCCTCGCTCGCGCCACGCGACGAGGCGCTCGCGTGGGCGCGGTTCGTCGCGCTCTGCCGCATCGTCGGCTTCACGGTCGATTTCGTGACGCCTCGTGAGAAGTGGCACATCGGCGACTTCGACCCGTTCACGGTCCCCGCGTTCGCGGACATCACGATCAACCCCCGACCCGTACCGAAGGAGTGGGAAGACATGGCAAGCAAAGACGAGATCAAGGAAGCGTTCGTGGAGGCGCTCCGCACGACCGACCGCGAGAACGCCGACAAGAGCATCACCGTCAGCGTCCCGGCCGACGACGGCAGCGGGAATCAGGTCTACTGGGCCGTCAACCTGGACGCCAACACCAAAGCGCGCCTGTGGAACGACGACCAGCTGACGTTCCGCCGGAACCTCGGGCTGCGTGAGGCGCTGAACCAGGCGCCGCAGGTTCTCGACGGCATGATCGAGATCACCGTCGTTCCGGCGGTTGGCTGATCGTGGCCGCGGCGACGTCGCCCCCGTGGCTCGCTGACGCTATCGCGCTGGTGGGCCTGGGGGATGTCGCCGCGGCCGTGGCGACTGTCGTCGGTGTCGTCGTCGGCGTCTGGCTGTTCGTGAAACGCGTGTGGCCGATCGTGAAGACGATCCCGGGGGGCATCCTCGCCTTCGCGCGCGGCGTGGTCACTGCCGCGCAGGTGCTCGACAGCGTCAAGGGGCTGCCGGCGTTCATCGAGCGCACGGATGCCGCGATGGCGGCGGTGCACCACGAACTGCACCCCAACTCGGGCACGAGCCTGAACGACTCGGTTCGCCGCACAGAGGCGCGCGTCGCCGAGCTCGGCCAGACGGCCGATCGTCTCGAAGAGGGCGTGGCCGGTCTGTACGTGAAGTACGAGGAGCTCGCGGCGGTCGACGACCGCCTGTGGCAGACGCTCGAGCCCGACGAAGACGAAGAGGGCGGCGACGATGCGTGAGTGGTGGCACCCGGTCGTCGGATACGAGGGTGCTTACGAAGTCAGCAGTCGCGGGAGGGTCCGGGGACTGCCGCGTCTCGACGCGCGCGGGCGGAGCATCCGCGGTCGCGTGCTTCGACCGACCGGGCGGCCCTACCTGTCTGTGTCGCTGTGCCAGGGCGGCCGACCGCGAACGGTGCAGGTGCATCGCCTCGTGCTCGAGGCGTTCGTCGGTCTCTGCCCGCCCGGCATGGAAGCGCTGCACATCGACGACGTTCCGACCAACAACGCGGCGTCGAACCTGCGCTGGGGGACGCATGCCGAGAACGTTCACGACACGGTGCGCAGCGGCAGGCATTCCGAAGTGCGGAAGACGCGCTGCCCGCAGGGACACCTTCTCGGCGGCGCGAACGCCCGCTCGAGCAGCGACCGATCGTGCAAGGCCTGCCGAAACGGCCGCTCATGGGCGCGGGATCACCGCGTGCCATTCACTCGCGAGATTGGCGACCGGTATTACGCCGCGCTCGTCGGACAGGAGTAAGAGATGAAGGATTTCCTGACCCGCATCGCGGGCTGGTTCACGGATCAAAGGCGGCAGGCGCTGCAGGCGATGGTCGCGTCGGCGACGTCGCTGCTCGTCATCCTCGGGGCGGTGACCGACGTGCAATCGTCGGCGCTGCTCGACCTGTCGGCGTCGGGCCTGCTCGCGCTGCAGGGCGCGCTGGGCCTGTTCCTGCTGCGCCCGGGGGACCGGTTCACGTGGCTGAACACGACCGGCCGCGGCGTCATCTACTCGCTTGGCGGCGCGATCGGTGTCGTCGGGTTCACGTTCTCGCTGTGGTCCGAGGCGACGTCGTCTCTCATGCTGCAGGTGGCGACGGTGCTTGCGTCGATCCTGGTCGGTGCGCTGCAGATGGTGAACGCTGGCACGCTCTCGCCCGCGCCCGCGCCCGTGGCGGATCTCGTGGTGCCGATCGAGAGGTTGCGCACGGGAAAGCCGCTGCTGCGGTCCGGCGGTCTTCGGGTGGCGATCTTCGCCCCGTATGGCGACGTCCCTTCGCTCGACGACGTGCGAGCGCGCTTCGCGCCGACGCCGGTCACCATCGAAGTCTTCCGTCTGGCTACCGCGATGCGCCCGCTCACGTTCGACGTCGTGCTCGTCACGGTCCCGCTTACTCGCGGTCTGATCGAGACGTTCGAGCCGAACGTCGCGACGTCGATCTACGAGGGGCCGCGGGTGCAGTCGGCGGCGTCGACCAATGGCTGAGCTCGACCCGGTGCGCTCGTTCGCTCTCTCGAAGGCGCTCGAGGTCCGCAACCTCGGAGACTCGCCGGATTCGATTGTGACGACGGCGAGCACGTTCGAGACCTACCTGACCTCGGGTGCCACGTCGTGACCGGGTCGTTCGACGACGTCGTGTCGTTCGCGATCGTCCCTGACCCGCCTCGCATGATGCCGCCCGTCGAGGCGCTCGTCGTGCAGCAGGCGGACCCGCCCGAGGTGGCGGTGTCGTCGGTGGAGCGTGCTCAGCGCGCGTCCACCGTTTTGCGCGGTCCCGCGCACTACTGAGAGGGGGCGCCGTGTCCGCACAACTGGTCGAGTCGTCGCCCGTTCATCCCGACGGGGCAGTGCGCGGTGTGCGTGGGTCTTGCCGTGGATGAGCGGGTGCCCGAGGATCGCGGCCCAGAAAATCCGTAGGGGTCGGGCGTATCCGCTACTCTCGCGGGGTGAGCATCGAGGCGTGGGCGATCGTGGCAACGGCAACAGGTAGCGGAGCTCGGGCCACCGACGACCCGCTCTTCCCCTGGGCGAGCGGCGAAGTGCTCGCGTTGCTGCCGCCCGACGCCTCGCCGCATGAGCGCGCCGCTGCAGTTGCCGTGGCCGCGCAGCTTACGCACTATGCGGACGGTGATCGGTCAACGATCACAGACTTCTCCGAGCGTGAAGGCTATCTGTACCTTCAGGCGCGAGATGAGTCCTTCACCGCTCGGCACCCGTACATCGATGCGATGCCTGTCCGGGGGCTGCGGTCGATCGAGCAGGCACCGGGCGAAGCGCGCAGCAGGTTTGAGTTCGAGATCGTCCCGTACAACGAGCGCTGACGTCAAATAGCCCCAGCCCGCCGGTAGTCGACGACGCGGGCCTCGAAGGCTAGCCGGCGCTCACGCTGGTAGGGCGTCCACATCTCGGGGGTGTCGGTGATATCGACGCCGTCGCGGTGTGGGCGTTCCCAGGGTGGGTCAGTGCCTGCCCGCAGGTAGGCGAGTTCGTGGTGAGTGTTGACGGTGCCGAGGCTCGCGCCTGGTCGTGGGTCCATTCGTCGAACGGTACGCCGGGGGTGAGACAGTGGGGCCGCGGCGAAGCGCACCGCGCGCGGCCCCGCTGCTCCTTTCACGTCACGCTGATGGCTTCTTCTTCTTGGCGCGAGGCTTGCCTGGGTTGCGGTAGCGAAGATCCTTGCGGGACGTGATCTCATCGCTCGCGTCCTGGAACGCAGAGACGACCTGAGCTCGACCGTCTACACGACCTTGTTCGTAGACAGCCTCCATGACCTCCGCAAGACGCACTCCGTGGTAAAAGTCCATCTCTTCGGTCACCTCGTCGAGGGCTTTCCCAACCTTGGCTCCGGCATAGATCGGGACACTACCCAGTGTGGGCATGTCAACGTCGTGCCTTCGCGGTCCCCTGTCTGATGTTGCCACTTCGGCCCCCTTCTTTGTGTGGTGGTCAGACTATTGGGTCTCCCGCGGGTTTCGTTTGACTGCGGTGAGTTGCAAAAACTGCGGGTGGGGGTAGATGCCCTGCAATGCGTAGGGAGGGGTGCTATGCCTCACTACGCCGAGAAGCTGAGCGCTTCGGAGTACGCGCGCCTGCTGGCGATCGTGGTGCCCGAGGTGGACACGCCGCAGTGCTGGCTGTGCCGTGGGGCACGGGGGCCGATCCGGTATGGGTCTGCGTCCCTGGCATCCGCTCGGTCCGTCGCTTGATCACGTGAAGGCGGCGAAGGATGGCGGCACGTGGGATCTGTGGAACCTGCGGCCTGCTCACTATGGGTGTAACGCGGGGAGGCGTGATCGTGCTCCGCGTACGGCTCGTGGCATCCGCTCGTCGCGCTGGGCGAATGCTGGTCGTCGTGACCGAGTCGCTGATGACGTGAATTGATCGAAGCCTGACGAGTGTCGGCGGCCCGAGCGTCGTCCATTGCGCCCGCAGGTCGCCGGCACCCGCCGGGTTTCGATCGCTTTTTTCCACCCCCGGCATCGCTCCCGACCCTCGCCCCGCTCCCAAATCCCTCTCCCCGGTTCATTCGGCGTGAGGGTGTAGGGCGTGTAGGGCACGGAGGGGGCCGTGCGCGGCCGAATGGGCCTCGGGTCGCGCTGCGATGCGTGCCCTCGGCTCGACGCGTCAGAGGGGCGCAGAGCGGAGGTGGTCGCCGTGGCGGCGAAGACCCCCGAGCACGGCACCCGGCCGCGATATCGCGCGGGTTGTCGGTGCGATGCGTGCCGCGCGTGGAAGACGAAAGACCAGGCCGAGTATCGCGAGCGCAAGCGCGCCGCGGCGGGTGGCGAGCCGGCCGCCGAAGCGGCGCCCGCACCCGATGTGAGGGCGCGCCCTACACGCGAAAAGCGCCCTACACGTCCGGTCGTCGTGGCCGTCGGGGCGCCTGACTTCGGCGACCAGGTGCGGTCCGCTCTGTCGGTGCGTCGGCCGGCGCTCGGTGACGAGCTCGCGCAGCTGATTGACGATGCGCTGTGGGATGCGAGCGGCGATTCCGCGACGGCGTCGATCGTCGCCGCCGCGGCGATCCGGGATGCCGGGTGGATTCACCGCGGGTCTCTCGACGCGCTCGAACTTCTCGACTTGCTCGAGGCTGACGCGCCGATCGAGCGGGCCGCGCGCGACGCGCTGCCCGAGGCGCCTGACAAGGCGACGCGTCTGCGTCACGAACTGATCTTTCGCGGTGCTCGCGCGCTCGATGACCCGAAGAACGCTCGCTACTACGCGTCGACCGTCGAGGCGTTGCGCAAGGTGCTCGCCGATCTCACGGATGACGAGGGGGGTTCGAGTGCCGACATCGTGGAAGCGATCAGGAATGCCGGCCGGGATGACGGAGACGGTGCCGAGATGGGCGACGCCCCGTAACCCTGCTCGGCGAACGATCGCATCCGAGGTGATCGGGTGCATGCGGTTGCTCGGCTGGGAGCCGATGCCGTGGCAGCGTGAGATCCTCGAGACCGCTTTCGAGATCGACCCGGCGACGGGCCTGCTGTGGTACTCGGAAATCGTCATCATCGTGCCCCGGCAATCGGGTAAGTCGTCCCTGGTCATCCCGTGGGGCGTTCACCGGATGCTGATGTGGCCCGATCGGCAGTACCTGCTGTACATCGCGCAGACCCGCGACAAGGCGCTCGAGAAGCTCGAGGAGGAACACCACCACCGCATTGCGGCGTCGGTGTTCAAGTCGCAGCTGCGGCCGAACCGGCGGGGCAACACTCTGCACCTGTCGAACGGGTCGGAGTCGATGCGGTTCCGCAACGGTTCGAAGTGGGCGATTGACGCGCCGACGGAAGACGCCGGCCACGGTGGCACGCTCGGGCTGACGATCGGCGATGAGATCTTTGCGCAGAAGGATGACCGTCTCGAGGCGGCGTTGATGCCGGCGACGACGGCGGTCGACGACGCACAGTCGATGTGGATTTCGACCGTCGGATACAGCAAGACGAAGTCGCCGTTCCTGTGGAAGAAAGCCGAGGCGGGGCGTTCCCGTGTCGAGCTACTCCGCGCCGATCCGTCGCTGCTCAACGCGCAGCGAATGCGGTCGCTGTACATCGAATACTCGGCCGACCCGAAAGCCGATCCTGACGACCCGCTCACCTGGTGGTCGTGCATGCCCGCTCTCGGGTACACGACGAATCAGACGAAGATCGCGGCGTTCCGAGAGTCGATGCAGGGGCGGGTTCCTGCGGCCGTTTCTGAACTGGTGGCAGGACGATCTCGAGGTTGCATGGAAGATCCCACAGGAACGGTGGGAGCACGAGGCTGTCGTCGACCCGGGGTCGGAGGTGGCGCGCGACGAAGTCGTGTACGTCATCGACGTGGCGCCCGAATCGGCGTGGGCGTCGATCGCTGTCGCCGGCATCCGCAAAGACACGAAGGTGCACCTGGAAGTGCTGGCCGACGCGCCCGGCACTGACTGGATTCTCGACGGCGACGACGGGCTCGAGGTGCCCGGCATCCTCGACCTGGTGCGCGAGGCGCCCGGGCCGGTCTATCTCGAGCACCGCGCGGCCGGGTTCCTGCTGCCGAAGCTGCTCGAGGCGGGTATCGACGCCCGCGTGATGACGGCCGCGAACATCGCCATCGCCGGCCCCGGCCTGCTCGACGCCGTGCTGAATCACGACGTCGTGCACCTCGGGCAAGACGAGCTCACCGAGGCGCTGAAATCCGCGAGCACGAAGGCCACGGATGCCGGGTGGAAGTGGATCAGGGGCAAGTCGATGCGTCCCGTTTCGGCGCTCGTCGCCATCACCTACGCACGGCAGATGCTCGCCGAGCTTCTGCCGGATCTCGCATACGACCCGATCGCAGCGTTCCGCGCCGCGAACGGCACGACAAAGGAGGCCGGATGACCGACCGAATGAAGCCGCGCGCGGCGCTCTCTGCCGCATGGGCGGTGCTGCGATCGTTCCTCGCGACGTTCCGCGACGATCTGCTCGAGGCGCTCGGCGTGCTGCTGATCGTCGTCGGGGTGGCGATGTGGTCGCTGCCCGTCGCGCTGATCATCGCGGGTATCGCGGTGCTGCTGATCGTGCACCCGCTGCCGGTCCGGCGGCGATCGTGAGCTTGTTCACGCGGCCCGCCGAGACCCGAGATCTGAGCGCATCCGACGTGTTCGGGGTGTCCTGGAAGGGGCTCGGCCGCGGCGGGGCGATGCGGCAGGCGGCCGTGTACGCGTCCATTCGGTACATCACTGATCAGTGGGCGCAGGCGAACGTGACCGTCACCGAGACGCGGAACGGGCAGCGAGAGATCGTCGACACGCCGCTGATCCTCTCGGACCCGTCGCCGTCGCTGTTCGTCTGGGACTCCCGGGTGCAGATGGTGCACGAGCTCAAAAGCCGAGGCAACGCGTACGGGCTGGTCGACGACGCCCGCCGTTACTGCCAGTGGATACCCGACGATTACGTGACGATCGACGAGACCAACCCGCTGCGGCCGAGCTATCGCGTGAACGGGCGCCCGGTCGACCTGGTGCAGCAGGGCGGGAACCTGCTGCACATTCGGGAGCAACTCGGGGCAGGCACGGTCAAGGGACTCTCGCCGATCGCGGAGTTCGCGTCGTCGTTCGAGTGGTCGGACCTGGCGCGGCAGTACGGCCGCCGCTGGTTCAAGCAATCGTCGATGCCGCCCGCGATCCTGCAGGCGAAGGGGACGCGGGTCAGCGGCGAAGTGCTCACGGAGGCGCGAGACGATTTCGTGCGAGCCGCCGCGGAGGGAAAGCCGGTCGCCCTGCCGGGGGAGTGGGACTACAAGAAAGTCACCGTCACCCCCGAAGAGGCGCAGTTCCTGCAGACCATCGAAGCATCCGCGACGGAAATCGCGATCATCTTCGGCGTGCCGCCCGAAGAGGTCGGCGGCAAGGCTGGCTCATCGCGCACCTACTCGAACCGCGAGATGGATCAGACGCTGTTCCGCATCAAGACGCTGGGCGGCGTGTCCGGCCGCGCGGAGGCCGCATTCGGCAAGCTCCTGCCCTTCGGGCAGCAGGTGTCCTACGACCTGTCCCGCCTCGAGCGACCCGGGCTCCTCGAGTACATGCGAGCGATCACCGAGCAGCTGAAGAACGGCACGCTCACACTCGCCGAGGCGCGCCGAGATCTCGGACGCCGCGGCGTGACCGACGTCGAGATCGAGCAGTGGCAGGCCTGGTACGCCACCACGAAATCCGAATCCGAATCTGACTCGACGTCCCGCGTCGAGATGCCCGAAGGGGGGACGCAATGACCGAGCTCGAGCGCCGCGTCGTCGACAAACCGACCGAGTTCCGAGCCGCTGCCGAGGGGTCGGGGGGTGTGGGCGTGCTGACCGGTTACGCGGTCGTGTTCGACTCGCCCTCCCGTGATCTCGGCGGGTGGTTCGAGGAGATCGCGCCGGAGGCGTTCGGCGCACCGGATGCCGAGGGCCGTGTCGACATGGCTCTGCACACACGAGTGATCGCGCGCGCGGAGCACGACAGTCGACTGCTGCTCGGCACGACCGACGCCGGCACGCTGCGGCTGTACATCGACGACGTCGGTGTGCGGTACGAGGTGGATCTGCCCGACACGGGAGCGGGCCGCGACGTGGCCGCGCTCGCGAAGCGCGGGGACTACCGGCATTCGTCGTTCGCGTTCCACGCGCTCGAGGTCGAGTGGCGCGAGAACGTCGCCGGCAGTCTCGTGCGCCGCGTCATTCGCTCCGTGCTGAGCGACGTCGCACCGGTCGCCGATCCCGCCTACTGGGCGGCCACCACGCAGATGCGCAGCGCCGTCGATATCGACGCCGTGCGCGCATCCCTGCACCCTTCCCCCGCCGGCCCCGGCGAGTGGGAGGCCGAGGCGTCCAAGCGCGCCGCGGCCATGACCCGCGAGACGCATCCCGCGCTCGCCAACCGAGCCCGCAAGCGCGGGATCTGAGAAAGGACACACCCGAATGACCACCATTCAGGAACGAATCAAGTCCCTCGCCGAAGAGCAGAAGCGGGCGTGGGAGACCGAGGGTAAGCCCCTCGCCGATATCGCCGCCGAGCGCGCGCTGACCGCCGAGGAGCGCGGCAAGTTCGAGAAGCTGACGCAGGCGTTCGACTCGTACGATGACCGGATCACCCTGCTCGTGCAGCAGCGTGATCTCGAGCAGCGCGCGATCGACTTCGCCGCCGATCTGCTCGACAACCGCTCGGCGTTCGGCAACGCCGCGGACGTCAAGAAGTTCTCCGACGAGATCCGCGCCGCGCTGACCGACTCGCGCACCCCGCTCGACTACGTCA
Organism: Microbacterium sp. SORGH_AS_0454; assembly: GCF_031453395.1. Taxonomy (NCBI): domain Bacteria; kingdom Bacillati; phylum Actinomycetota; class Actinomycetes; order Micrococcales; family Microbacteriaceae; genus Microbacterium; species Microbacterium sp. SORGH_AS_0454. Next base: position 2,038,605 of record NZ_JAVIYS010000001.1, read on the forward strand.
CGAACGTGAACGAGGCGCGCGCCATCGCCACCCGCGAGAGCTCGCAGGTGCTCATGCGCGCCCTGTCGGTCGGCACCGCGACGGCCGGCGGCAACATCGTGGGGCAGACGTTCCTCGCGCAGCTGGTCGAGCCGCTTCGTCAGTTCTCGGGCATCTACGCCGCGGGCGCCTACGTGTTCACGACCACCAGCGGCGAGCAGGTGACGCTGCCCCGGCTCGCGTCGTTCGGTGCGGCCGGTGCCGCGACCGAGGCCGTGCAGCTGCCCGGCACCGATCCCAGCTTCAACCAGGTGTCGTTCGGCAGCAAGAAGTACGGCGACTACCGCGGCGTCTCGAACGAGCTCGTTCAGGATTCCCTGTTCGATATCGAGGGTCTGGTGATCCGTCTCATGGGCGAGAACATCGGTATCTCGCTCGGCCAGGATCTCGCGAAGGGTTCGGGCACGGGCGCCCCGCAGGGCATCGCCACCGCCGCAACCGTCGGCGTGACCGGCGCGACCGGCGTCGGCGGCGCCCCGTCGTGGGACAACCTCATCGACCTGCAGGAATCGGTGCTCGCGCCGTACCAGCCGAAGTCGTCGTGGGTCGCGTCCAACTCGGCCGTGGCATCCGTCCGCAAGCTCAAAGAGCCGGGCACGGGCCGCTACCTCTGGGAGCCCAACGGCCAGGCCGGCCAGGCGTCGACCCTGCTCGGCGCCCCGCTGTACCGTGACCCGTTCATCGACGCGATCGGCCTCGGCAACCGCTCGATGTTCTACGGTGACTTCTCCCGCTACTGGGTGCGTCTCGTCGGCTCGACCCGCGTCGAGTCCAGCGACCAGGCGCTGTTCGGTTCGGATCAGAAGGCGTTCCGCGCGGTGCTTCGCGCTGACGGTCGACTGCTCGACGCGTCGGCCGTGAAGGCGTTCGCCGGGGCGACGTCCTGATGGCGGGCGAGCGCAAGACGGCAGCGGCCGGGGGCAACCCCGCCGCTGCCGAGGCGCAGGCCGCTGCCGAGGCGCAGGCCGCTGCCGAGGCGCAGGCCGCTGCCGAGGCGCAGGCCGCTGCCGAGGCGCAGGCCGCTGCCGAGGCGGCCGACACGCTCGACGAGCTCGACGGGGTGGAGCTCGTGATGCTGATCACGATCACCGGCCTGCGGGACGGCGAGCCGTGGCCGGAAGCGGGCGAGTCGATCACCCTGCCGGCGGAAGAGGCGGCGCTGTACGTCGCGAACGGTTACGCGAAGCTCGCCGAGTAACCATCGCTGAGAGAGGGCCGCGCCGGAATGGTGCGGCCCTCTCTCGTGAGAGGAGGCCCGATCGTGGCAGGAAATTGGCCCATCGCGGCCGACGTGCTCGGCAAGGCGATTGGGCTCACGACAGAGCAGATCGCAGCCGAGCAGGAGGATCTAGCGTTCTTCGCGGCGACCGTCTGCAGTCTGATCGACCGGGACACCGGGCGGGCGGTCGACCCGCACCGCCATGAGATCCCGGGTGTCGGGCTGCCGCCCGAGTTCGTGATGAGCGCGCGCGAGTGGGGGAAGCTCATGTGGAATCAGACCAAGGGTGGCACGAACGCCCGCGGTCAGTCTGCAGAGCCGACCGCGCCCGCGGGAGTCGGGATGCCCGCGAAAGTCGCCGTCTGGCTCGCACCCTTCCCGCCCCGCATCTTCTACGGGGGTGGCGCGTGAGCGGGATCAGCCAAGCAACCGGCATACTCGCCGCGCGCGACGGCGTGTGGGAGGCCGTCGAGACTGCGACCGCACACCGCGGCGTGGAGATCGACCGCTACTACGCGCCGCCCGCCGAGATCCTCGCTACTCGCTGGGTCGCGATGGAGGACGTCTCAGTCGACCCCGATCTCGTGAACATCGGCCCGCGTCGACAGTTCGACGAATCGATACGCATCGGCCTCTCTGTCGGGGCGTGGGTCGCGGCATCCGGCAACCGTGAGGCTGACGGGCGCGCGGCGTTCGATGCCGCGTACAGCATCCTCGCCGAGATCCAAACCCACATCACACAGACCGACATCACGCTCGGGGACAAGGTGCAGTGGTGCCTGCCCGGGTCGATGTCGACGGCCGGCGTGCAAGACCCCGAAGGCGGCGGATACGTCGTCGAGATCCAAACCGAGTTCGTGTGCGCGCACCGCGTGCGCCCCACCTGATCGACCAAACAACGGAAGGGGGAGCTATGGCCGGAAAGGCTGTGCCCCGATTCAAGAACGTGTCTCCGCTCGGTGCGCTCGACGTGCCCGCGCTGGGTCGCGTGATCGCCGCGGGCGAGGAGTTTGACGTGCGCGAGGATCTCGTGCCGCTCTTCGCCGGTCAGGTGGAGAACTACGAACCGGTCAACGCTTCGGCGAAGACCGCGACGGTGGAGGCGCTCGCCCCCGCCGAGGAGCCCGAGCCCGAGGAGGTGGCCGACGGTGACGACGCAGCTTGACTTCACGGTCGGCATCGGCCGCGAGACGACCTACGGGACGGCCGTCGCGCCGACCCGCTTCGCCGAGTCCGACGCGAAGATGAAGTACGACGTGAAGACGATCCAGTCGAAGGGACTGCGCCCCGGGAAGAACGTCAACCGTCTGAACCGGAACGCGATCGGCCGGTTCGAGGGCTCGGGAGATGTGGCCTTCGACGTGCCGACTCGCGGGTTCGGTATCTGGCTGAACGCCGTGCTCGGCGCTGTCTCGAGCACGGTCGTCCCGTCGACCACGCCGGCTGTGTACCAGCAGGTGCACACGATCAGCACGACCGATCCGGTGCAGACGTTCACGCTGCAGGAGGTGCTGCCGACCCTCGGTGGTGTCAACTCGTACCCGCACACCTTCACCGGCTGCGCGTTCGACTCGATCGAGCTCAGCGCGAAGGAAGGCGGGTTCGTCGAGGCGAAGCTGTCGGTGACGGCGCGCGAACTGCTGACCGCGTTCGGCGCTGCAGCGGCGAGCTACCCGGCCGATGATTCGCTGTTCACGTTCGTGCACGGCGGGATCGTGGTCGGCGGCGCGCTGACGGCCCCGACGACCACGGCGCCCGCGTCGATGACCGGCACGCCCGCGGCCAACATCGCCGATTTCAGCTTCGCTGTGAAGCGCTCGCTGGACTCGGACGGGTGGAACCTCGGCGGCAAGGGTCTGCGCTCGCGCGCCCCGCTGCTCGGGCTCCCCGAGCTCTCGGGCAAGATGACCGCGGAGTACACCGACAACACGCTGCGCGATGCATACCTCGCGCAGACGCCGCTGTCGCTGTTGCTCACGTTCGAGCACAACGTCGCTATCTCGGGGGCCAACAAGGCCATGCTGCAGATCGCCCTGCCGGCTATCCGGCTGAAGGGTGAAGTGCCGGCATCCGACGGTGGCAGCGCGATCAAGCTCTCGATCGATTTCGAGGCCTTCGATGACGGTGTCTCGCCGCAGCCGGTGTACATCGTGTATCGGACGCTCGACGCGACGGTGTGACCGAGCAGGCGACGGGCGCCGTCCCTGACCCGGAGTCGCTGCGTCGCCTGATCTCGAAGCTGCGGGAGTTCCCGCCGGCCGTGCGTACGCCGGTCCGGCGGGAACTTCGCGGCCTCGGCGCGCCCGTCATCAGCGCGCAGAAGGCGATCCTGGACGGCCCGCTACCGCGCGGCCTGGTGAAGACCGGATTCCGGCACAAGCTCGTGCACTCGAAGCGCAAGGGCAAGTTCTACGCCGTGAAGGTCAACATCTACTCGGATCGCGACGTCAATCGGCGCGGCAAATCGAAGGGTATGCGCGCCGGCATCAAGGCCGGCCTGAAGTTCCGCATCGTCGCCGGCAAGACCCGGCAGGGGATCGAGTTCAAGACCACCGGTCCGAAGGGGCCGGACGGATTCAACAAGGCGAAGTTCTGGCAGAAGGTCAGGTTTCGTCACCCCGCGTTCGGCAACCGCAAGCACTACGTGGATCAGGCCGGACAACCGTTCTTCCGCGCACCCGTCATCGAGGGGCGCGAACACCTGCTGCGCGCGACTGAAGAGATCATCACGCGCGCAGCCCAAGACACCTAGGAGAAAAGCGCATGGCAAAAATCAAGCTCGCCGACGGTTCGACGATCCCGATCGTTAAGCCGAATCTTTGGGACGGTGCGGCTGTCGAGAAGGAAACCGGCTGGAACCGCAAGGAGTACGCCGAGCGGATGAAGTCGGGGAGCATGCAGACCGCGTTCGCGATCTTCGCGAGCCTGCGCCGCGCCGGCCACGATGTGACCTTCGACTCGTGCGCCAATCTCGACGGCATCGACAACCTGCTCGCCGAGCCCGGTGACCACCGCGAGGCCGGGACGGAGGGTGAGGAGACCCCGGACCCTCAGTAATTCGTAACGGGCGGGGGCGACGTCGGCAGCCTGAGAAGGCGTCGCCCGAGCTCGAGGCGCTGAACGAGCGCGAACCGTGGCTCGAAGAGCAGGTGATGCGCCGTGCGCTGCTGATCTGCCGTCACGACTACTGGCCGGCGCTCACCCCCGACCGTCTGTGGGAGTTGCCCTACGACCTGTGGGCGCAGCTGGCCCTGTCGTGCGACGCGATCGCCAAGCAAAAAGAGGAAGACGCGGCCGAGTTGGAGCGTCTGAGAAAACGGAGGTGACCGAGTGGCCGGTAAGTCCGCAACGGATCTGATCATCCGACTGCTCGTCGAAGATGAATCTCTCGACAAGGTCGACCGGTCGAAAGCGAAGTTCGACGCGTGGAACGATGCGCTTGAGCAGGGGTCGAAGGTGGCCGCCGGGACGCTGCTCGCCGTCACGGGTGCGGCAGTCGGGTCGACGGTCGCATTCGCCAATGCCGAGGAGGGCGTCGACCGGCTGGCGGGGTCGCTGGCGCTGACGGAGCCGCAGGCGGCAGCGGCGGGTGAGGCCGCCGCGAGTGCCTACGCGAACGCGTTTGGTGGATCGCTCGAGGAGGTGCAGGCGGCGACGGCCGGCGTCGTTGGGTCGATCCGCGGAATGCGTGACGCTTCGGCCGAGGAAATCCAGGGGATCACCGAAAAGGTGCTCACCATATCGGGCGGGATGGAGCTCGAGGCGGATCGCATCTCTCAGGTGGTCGGTCAGATGCTTTCGACGGGGCTCGCGTCCTCGGCTGAGCAGGGTCTCGATCTGCTGACGGCGACGCTGCAGAAGGTGCCGCCGGCTGTGCGTGAGGACATTCTTGACGCGGTCGACGAGTACGGGCCTTTCTTCCAGCAGATCGGCATGTCCGGTGAGGACGCGATGGGCGCGCTGCTCGCGTCGGCGTCCAAGGGCATGTACGGGATCGACAAGACCGGCGACGCGGTCAAGGAATTTGGCATCCGCGCGACGGACATGTCTGCGGCCTCTGTCGCGGCGTACGAGGCCGCGGGGCTATCGGCGTCCGATATGGCGGCGAAGATCCTCGCGGGCGGCGAGCAGGGCAAGGAGGGGTTCCAGCAGGTAGTGCAGGGGCTGCTCGGCATCGAAGATCCGGTGAAGCGAGCGAACGCTGCGATCGGCCTGTTCGGTACCCCGCTCGAGGATCTCGGCGTGAACGAGATCCCGCAGTTCCTCGAGACTCTGACGGGCGTCGATACGGCACTCGGCGACGTGTCGGGGTCGGCCGCGAAGATGGCCGAGACTACGTCGGGGAACATGAAGAGCTCGTGGGAGTCCATTCGCCGTGACCTGCAGATGACCGCCGCTGAGATTGGCGAATCCTTCGCGCCGACGGTGACCGATGGTCTGGGCGTGCTCCGCGGATTTGCCGACTGGGCGAGCGAGAATCAGGGGGTCGTGACGGCGATCGCGTCGGTGGTCGGCGTTCTCGCGGGGGCGGTGATCCTTGCGAGCGGCGCTATGAAGGTCTTCGCGGCTGCGCAGGCAATACAAACGGCGGCGCAGTGGGCGAGCAATGCGGCGTGGCTCGCGTCCCCTATCACGTGGATCATCCTCGGGATCATCGCGGCCGTTGTGCTGCTGGTTGCCGGGATCATTTGGCTCGCGTCGAACTGGGACAGCGTCATTTCGTGGCTCGGGTCGGCCTGGTCGTGGCTCTGGGACAACGTCTTGTCGCCCGTCTTCTCGGCGATCGGTGCCGCGTTCGAGTGGCTCGGGACGAACGTCTTCGCCCCCATCGGTAGCTTCATCGCCACCGTTGTGCAGGGGATCGGCGACGTCTTCAACTGGCTGTATCAGAACGTCATCCTGCCGGTCGTGACCGGGATCATGCTCTATATCGGCCTGTGGGCCGCGGTGATCGTGTGGCTGTGGGAGAACGTCGCGATGCCGGTGTTCGATCTCATCGGGCAGGGGCTGCAGTGGCTCTATCAGAACGTGTTCGTTCCGGTCGGGCAGGGCATCGATGCTGTCATTCGCGGGATCGGCGACGTGCTGAATTGGATCGGGCAGAACGTGTTCGCCCCGTTCGGTCAGTTCGTCGCTGACGTGATCCGCAACGTCGGCAGCGTCTTCTCGTGGCTGCACGCGAACGTCGTCGTGCCGGTCGGGGCTGCCATCGGGGCAGCGGTGAACGCTGTCGGCTCGGTGTTCTCGTGGCTGTGGAACAGTGCCATCATGCCGGCGGTGAACGGGATCGGGCAGGCCGTGCAGTGGGTGTACAACTCGATCATCTCGCCCGTGTTCAACGCGATTTCGGGGGCGGTTGACATGGTGGGAAACGCTTTCCGAACGGTGTTCGGGGCGATCGGGGGGTTTATCTCGAACGCGTTCAGCGGGGCGGTGAATGCCGTCCGCGGTCCGATAAACGCGATCATCGGCCTCGTGAATGGGGCCATCCGGGCTATCAACGGGATCTCGGTAACGATCCCGGCGTGGGTGCCGATGGTCGGCGGTCAGTCCTTCGGGGTTTCGCTGCCGCAGGTGCCGTACCTGGCGACGGGTGGTGTGACGATGGGGCCGATGCTCGCCGTCGTCGGCGACAATCCCGGTGGGCGTGAGTACATCGAGCCGGTCGACAAGGTCGCTAATCGCATGGAGCGGGTGGCGCTCGAGGCCGCTAGGTCTGGCCGGGCTTCGGCACCCGGCGGGCCGACCCGGCTCGCACGTGAGGATCTCGAACTTGTCGCTCAGCTGATCGGTCAGACGGTGTATCCGCTGATCGTGAAGGGCGCGCAGTCGCAGATTAAGACAGCACTGGGGGTGTGAGCGGATGCCGGTAACTCTCACTGCAGCGCTGTTGTCGTCGGCCGATCCGCGCCCCGCTCAGGTGACGCTGAGCGGGGTCGCGGCGGGCGCGATCTTCGAGGTGGTCGGCACGACTGCGGACGGCTCGCGCTGGTCGATTCCCGGCGGCGCGGGTGTTTCGTTGGGCGGGCAGCTGGTGCTCATCGACAGTCGTACAGCGCTGAACGCGCTCATCACCTATCAGGCGGTGGTCGACGGTGTGACCTACGTCGCGGTGCCCCTGACGGTCGCATACGCCGGCCCCGGCGTCGGGGTCGTGCAGACGATCGACGGTCTGCAGAAGGCCGGCGTGGAGATCGCGTCTCTGACCGAGGCGCGGAAGTCAAACACTCGATCGTCGACATTCGAGATCGCCGGCCGACGAGACCCCGCGGCGCGTCTCGACGTGCCGGGATCGTTTTCGTACTCGTGGCAATTCGATACTCAGGGCGCCGACTCTGCCGCAATGGAACAGATCCTGCGCACCGGTCGGCCGATCGTGCGTCGGCTGCCACCCGGTATCCGTGACTTGAAACCCGTCGTGCTCGGGATCGTCACCGACTGGGGCGATGAGCTCATTTCCGATGGGTTCGACACGTGGCGACGATTCGCTCTCACGGTCCGGGAGATCAGCGATCCGCAGCCCTCGTCTGCTCTGATCGCATTCACGTGGCGTGACTTCGATGACGCGATGGCGGATCGGGTGTGGTCGTACCATTCGCTGTTCCCCTCCCTCACGGGCTGGTCGGCGGCGAACGGTTCGCTCTCGCTCGTCACCGCGGGCGGATACCTCACGCCCAACTTTGCGCGCGCCACGGCATCCGCTGCAGGGACTGCAGTCGACGTCATCGAGTCGGTCTACACGGCCGCCGCGAAGACGCTCGGCGAGGCGGTCACGCCGCAGGCGACGTACACGGTGACCGCGCGCGTGAAGGGCACGCCGGGGCGCTCGGCGTCCGCACTGCTGAAGTGGTCGTCGGGTGCGGTCGTCACCGGTGCGCCGGTCACCCTGACCGGGCAGTGGCAGCAGGTATCGGTGACAGCCGTCGCGCCTGCCGGCGTGAGCGGTCTCGCCTCGGGTGCTCGCATGGCGGCATCCGGTGTCGCGGCGAACGATCAGCTTGACGTGTCCGCACCGACCATCTCGGCCGGTTCGGTCGTCCCGGTCGGGTCGTTCGATGAGCTCTTCGCCACGTGGGATCAGTTCGACGCGGCCGATTGGTCGTTGCTCTGAGAGGGGGTCGGGATGCGTAACGGACCGCCCGACGAGGTGCTCGCAGGAGCACCTCTGTACAGTGCTCGGATCACGTCGTGGCTCGGCGGGCGGATGCTCGCCGCGACGGTGCCGATCATCGCCGGACGTGTCACCGGCAAAGCGACGCAAGAGGTGATCGAAGAGCTATCCCTGACGGTGCCCCGGTTCGCAGCCGGGGCACCCGGGGGAGACGTGAAGGACTGGCGCCCCGGGAAGGATGCGCAGCACTCGCTCGCCAGGTACGGGCAGACGCTCGACGTGACGACCATCATCGAATCCGTCGTGACGGGCGAGATCTGGGAGACCCGGATCGGCCGGTATCAGATCAAAGACTGGGATGATGACGACGCTGGCACAGTCACGGTGAAAGCGGAGTCGCTGCTGGCGCGACCCCGCGACGACAAGCTGCTGTCGCTCACCTCGCCGACCGGAACGCTAAAGAGCGAGGCGCGCCGTCTCGCCCCGGCGGGCATGGGCGTGTCTTTCGACCCGAAGCTCATCGACCGGCCGTGTTCGCCCGCAATGTCATGGTCTCGCAGTCGGATCGAGAATCTGCAGGAGATCGCCGACGCGTGGCCGGCGCTGCTGCGGGTGGACGCGTGGGGGCAGATCGCGTTCCGTGCCCCGCTCCCGGACGTACCGAAACCGGTCGTCACCCTGCGCGACGGCAAGGGTGGAACGCTGATCGCCGCCCCTCGGTCGGACTCACGCGGCGGTGTCCCGAACGTTGTCGTCGCGACGACGGGGAGCTCGGCTACCGCTGACGTGCAGGGGGTCGCGGCGATCACCTCGGGGCCGATGAGCATCAACGGCGATTACGGCGTGGTCGTGAAGGAATGGTCGTCGAGCCTGCTCGAGAACGCGTCACAGGCACAGGCTGCAGCGCGAACCATGCTCGACAATGCAGCGCGCCCCGCTCAGGCGGTGCCGGTGCGCATCGCACCCGACCCGCGCCTCGAGATCGATGACCCGGTGGCCGTGACCCGCGAGGGCGACACGCCCCTGTGGGGCTGGGTCACCGCGTGGGATCTCCCGCTGACGGCCGACGGGGGAGACATGCGCATCGACGTGGGGGTGTCCGGGTGATCGACGTCAGTCCGCTGAACCTGCTCGGCTCGCTCGAGCGGATGGTGCCGCAGGGGCCAGGCCGCGACGACGACACGGCGCTCGTCTCAACGGGCTCAGTGATCGATCGCGACGTGGACGGGCGACGGGTGCGCGTTGCGCTGCGCGGCGGTGACGTGTGGCTGCCGGCGGTCGCCGGGCGCTACGTGCGGGCGGCGCCCGTACGTGTCCTGTTCGACGCGACGTCGGCGCGTCCGGTGCTGGTGCTCGGCTCAATTGAGCCCGGCGCGCCCGCAGTTCTCGGAACCGTTGCGGCCGTTAACGGCACCGTCGTGACGGTCACAGTCGACGGGAAGTCATCGACCATCCCCTCGGTCGCCGGCACCTACACGGTGGGTCAGACGGCATGGATCTTGCTCGACGACTGGGGTGTCCCGGTGATCGCGCTCGGACCCGCCACCGTGCCCGCCCCACCGCCGGTCGAAGCGCCCCCGAGCGCGGGTGGCTCGACCGTGACGGCCACGGCCTCCATCGGCCCGCAGTCGTCGGGCACCTATCGAGCGTCGGCCGGTCGCTGGGATCAGTGGAACACCGACCGGTACGGCGGCGCGAGCGATATCTACCAGGGGTCGGCTTACGGCTCGGGGCAGCTGCGCGGGTTCGCGGGGTACGGCGATCAGATCGCCAACCTCGGGGCCGTGTCGATCGACGAGGCGATACTGACCGCACGGAAGACCGCCGACGGAAACAGTGCGGTGCTGACCGTGCAGGGGACCGCGGCAGGCAGCCGTCCCCAGGGCGAGCCGTCGGCTGGCCCTTTCGAGGCCGCGGCTTCGGGGTCGATCGGATCGGGTGGCACCGGGCAGATCGCGCTCCCAGCCGGTCTACGTGAGGCGCTCCGCACGGGCGCCGCGCGCGGGCTCGTCGCCGTCGGCTCGCAGTACGGGGGCTTCGGCGGTACTGCCACCCCCGGATCGTTCGTGCTGAACCTTCGATACACGCGCCCCGCATGACAAACGCCCCGGCGTCCGACCCTCTCGAGAGGGCGGGCGCCGGGGCGATTCGTCGTTGTTGGCCGCGAGCGACGCGTCACATGCGCTCGAGGATCTCGGCTTTCTTCGCGTCGAACTCCTCGGGCGTGATCACGCCGGCATCCCGCAGGGCGGCGAGTTTGGTCAGCTGCTCGGCGTGGTCGACGGCCGGCGCAGGGGTAGACCCACCTGCAAGTGCGGCGAGCACGGCGTCGCGCAAGGCCTCGAAATCCGCCGTCGATTTCTTCGCAAAGATCACGGCGTTCTCGTCCTGGGCGGCATCCTGCGACCGCCCGAAGCCGATCGACTGTTTCGAGGACTCACCCGAAACGGAGAACTGGATGAAGCCGTTCACGAGAGCGGATGCCGGCTTGATCTGCACGGCCCCGATCGATCGAACATTGAGAGTCTTCTCGCCGCGGCCGTGGCCGACGCGTCCGAAGAATCCAGCGCGAGTGATTCGCACCACGTTGCCATCGAACGAGATCTGGCCGTTGACGCCGTTCGCGGTGATCGGTTCCATGTGTTCCCCCTAGGTCGATTGTCAGGGTAGCGCCCATGTCGGAGGTGCGGGGGAGACTGTGCGCATGGCAGCTATCGAGATGATGAACCTGCTCGACTTCGAGGAGGAGTGGCCGCGCTGGTCGGGGCGGAAGGATGAGGCGATTCGGTCGCGCTTCGGAGTGACGCCGGCTCGGTACTTTCAGGTGCTGCACCGCGTGATCGACACCCCGGAGGCGGTGGCGGCGCGGCCCATGCTGGTGCGCCGGCTGCGTCGGATGCAGGCGGCGCGGATGGCCGAGCAGCGGCGTCGTACTGCGTGAGCGTGGCAGGCCTCATTCACGATTTACTCACGGTTTTGCACATGTCCATACGTGTACTTAGTTGTACCGGTCCCGCGTAATTACGCGGGCGGTACAAGTAAGTACACCTATATACAGCGCACCGCACAAACGGGGGTTGCAGGTTCAAGTCCTGTAGCCGGCACGTAATTCCGCGGCAGTCGAGGGCGTGGACCCGCTCCCGGCTCACGAAAGTACCGGAAACGTACCGCTTTCAATCCGCCCCTGACGGCACCCGCGGGCGGCGGTATGCTCAGCGGACACAGCAGGGGGGCACCATGACCGACAGCACCATCACCACCGAAGCACCGCAGCAGCCGACGCCGAAAAAGCGCAGCCTCACCCCGTGGATCTTCGCCGGGATCGGCGTCATCGTCGTCGCCGCGGCGATCGCGATTCCCGTCTCGCTCAACGCCGCGCACGAGGCCGCCGCGAAGGAGGAGGCAGCGCGCGTAGCTGCCGAAGCGCAGGCCGCCGAGGTGCGGCGTCTCGCGACGTTCCGAGAAGAGCTGGCGAGCTGCGGTGTCGCGTCCGCTGGGTCGTCGACCGTCGAGATCCTCGATGGGGGAGAGGCGGTGCAGTTGCAGCGCGTGACGAAGCTCGACGGCCCCACGTACGCGCAGATGACGTGCTTCCTCAAGGGCCTCGACGCGCCTTCAGCGATCGAAGCGGAGATCGGGCAGACCCGTGCTCTCGACGGTCGGCAGAACGACGAGTGGGACGGTTACACGATCTCGTGGGCTTACCACCCCGACAACGGGGCCAGCATCCTCGTCAAGCACGCTGACTAGGCCGCGGTCGCGGTCTCGTCGCGCACGCGGCGGCAGGTCATCGGGTCGTGCGCAATGCCGTCAAGGCTCCGTGCGGCGCGCGTGAGTAGCTGGTAGTACCTCGCCGGGCGCATGTCGAGGTCGTCCATGATCGCGAGTTCTTTCGCGCCGGTGTGGTGGCCCCATCTCGCTTCGAAGTCGAGCAGAGCGGGTGCTTTCAGCTCAGCCATGTGTGCAGTCTGCCCGGGGCCTCCGACATCGCCCCGTGGCCTGATGTCGTGCCCCTGACGTAGCCTGTCTCCTGGCCGGGGAAGGGGACCGGTCTATGGGTTCAGCGAAGGTCAGCGACGAGATGCTGTCGCGCACGCTCGCGGCGGTGCATCCGATCACCCTGCCGATGCAGGCGTACGGGCCCGCCCCTGTGGAGTGGTTCGACCCGAAGCGTCCCGTGTGGGCGTGGGTGCAGTGGCCCAACCGTGCCGCCGAACGCGTCGAAGCGTGGGCGGTCGGAGCGAACGACCGGGTCGTCGTGCTCGAGGTGCCGTGCGATGGCGGCCACTGGCAGCCGGTCGTGTGGCGCAACGCCGTGACCGTACGCCGCTTAGGCTGACGTTGTGCTGATCGGAACCATCCGCCCCCGCGAAACCACCACCGCCGAGGTGGAGGCCCGCTCCCTCGAAGAAGCGCACGCCCTGCTCGAGCAGCAAGCGCCGGCCGGGTTCGTCCTCACCGACGCCCCGGTGCGGATGGGGAAAGGCACGGACACGCTCACCGCGTCCGGGACGTACTCACGGCGTGACGGGGCACGTGACATCGAGGCCGCCGACATGGCCGCGCTGCGGGCGCAGGTGCCCGACGGGTGGATCCTGCTGCATGTTAGGAGCGCCTGATGCCACATGTCCTGAGAGACCACGAGTACGCGGCGCTTGGCCGAGTCGCGGCGCAAGCATCGCTGCTCGACGCCGTGGTTGAGCAGTTCCTCTCGGACGCCATCACTCACGACGTGGAGGTGGGACTACGTGCGATACGCGGGATGCAGTTCGAGGCCAAGGCAATCATGCTGGCCGATCTCGTGACGCTCAGACTCGAGGGCACGGAACACCCGGAAGCAATCCTCCCCCACCTCGAAGAGGCTCGGCGCCTCATGCACGACCGAAACGAGTTCCTCCACGGGCTGTGGGAGTTCGATGCCGACGCCAACCTGGGCGTCCGCAAGCGCGTGCGGAAGACTGGCTTGGTCCGAACGCGCGCGGTGAGTGCAGACGACATGAACCGCACGGCGCAGCGCCTCGGCGAGCTGGCCGAAGACCTGAACTGGATGCACCACGGGGCGGCTTTCGACCTCGGCATCCTCGAGATGGAGAGTCCGGGCACATGGGTGCGCGTCACGCCCAAGCGGGGTCTCGACAACCGCTGATGGAACGACGAAACGCCCCGGTGCCACCTCCGAAGAGGGACACCGGGGCCGTCTCGATATGTTCGTCGCAGTTGTTCCAAACGCGAGGCAAGAGAGCTATCTTCGCGCCATGAACAAAGCGGACGCAATCAAGGCAATCGAGGCAGTCAGAACGTCGCTCGTTGCCAATCCACAACAGACGTTGACAATCGAGAACCTGATCGGAGCGCAGTTCGGTGGCGGGAGTGGCACCACACTGATTGCCCCCATGGTCGCTCCTAGCGGCGGTGGAAATTACGACACTGTCATCGGGATGGACGTCAGCACTCAAGTGACGGTCAGCCCAAGCATGGCGAACTCTGCCGACGCGGCCATCGGTGCGGCGACGGCGCAGTTGGATGCGATCATCGCCGAGCTCAGAAAGCCCGCGCCGGACAGGGGCCTTTTGTCTCGCCTTGTGGGGAGCCTGGCGGAGAAGGGCGTACCTGCCGCAGCAGCAGCTGCCATCGGGCCTATTGTTACCGCCGCGCTCGGCGGCTGACAGATTGCTCGTTGCAACGTAGAAACGCCCCCGGTGTCACCTCAGCAGAGGGACATCGGGGGCGTCATCGTCTTCGCGGGTTCGTTGCGTATACCGGATGCGAACTGCGCGTTTGGGGTGCTTACCTGCCGCCACTCTGCGTAGGACATAGGCAGTGGATAGCATCGCCGACATGCCATCAGGGGGGCCACGCTTCGGCTACATGCCGCAGCTCAACGGACTGCGCGCCGTAGCAATCGCCGTCGTCGTCGGATACCACCTCGGTGTTCCGCTCACGTGGGGAGGCTTCCTTGGCGTCGACTTGTTCCTCGCGCTCTCCGGCTTCCTCATCACGTCCATCCTGCTGAAGGAGCAGGCCGCCACCGGAGCCATCCGACTCGGCCGTTTCTGGATCCGCCGCATCCTCCGACTCCTCCCCGCGGTGATCGTCATGGTTGCCGTGGTCGGCATCGCATGGCCCCTGGTCCAGCGCGACGGCGACTCACCGTTCTGGCTCGCCGCGCTCGGCGCGCTGACCTACACCGCGAACCTGCTCGTCAGCTTCGGCGGGCTGCACCTCGGCGCGCTCGACCCCACGTGGAGCCTCGCGCTCGAGGAGCAGTTCTACCTCATCTGGCCCCTCGCGTTGATCGCGGTGTTCGCACTGAAGCTGCGACCCCGTACGACAGTCATCATCCTCGCCGTCCTGGCGGTGGCATCCTTCGCCATTGGTGCGCTGCTGTTCGAGTCGCGACCTGACGGCGGCACGCCCCTGTCGTACTACCGTCCCGATGCTCGTGCGGGCGCGATCCTGCTCGGATGCGCCGCCGCGTTCATCTTCTCGACAGACCGTGGACGACGGACGATCGAACGCTTCTCATGGGTCGGATGGGTCGGTCTTGCTGGCGTGCTCGCGCTGGTGGCGTTCATGCCCCACGACTGGCCACACCAGCACGCAGTGTTCGCCGTTCTCCTGCCCCTCGCCGCCATCTTCTCGACGCTGTTCGTCGCCGGTCTCGCCGGACGCACGCCGATCCTCACGCCCGTTCTGTCCTGGGCGCCGCTCGTGTGGGTCGGGAAGATCAGCTACTCGCTCTACCTCTGGCACTTCCCCGTCTTCCGGGTCATCACAGACCAGATCGACGGGGCGGCTGGGAAGGTCGTAGCGCTGGCGGCAGCGGTTGCTATCGCCGCCGCCAGCTACTACTTCGTGGAGCGTCCGTTCCTCAAGCTAAAGGACCGGTTCGAGCCGCGAGCCCGCCGCCCTCTCGCGTCAGATGTTGATGGGGAAGCGCAGACCGTCCAGCGAAATCGGTGACGTCACGCCCGAGAGAACACGGACGGTCCCGTCGGAGCCGACCTCGATTCCGCGGCCACCGCCGTTACCCACACTGTAGGCACTCAGCCGCTTACCCTTGGCCGGCCGGTATCCCGCCGGAAGCGTGAACGCGACTCCCGGCGAGGTTCCACCGGTCAACGCCCCCACGAGCAGCACCTCGGTGCCGTCCGCGGACAGCCGGTAGGCCACCGGCGAGTAGGGCTCTCCGACGCTCGACCAGCTGTTCTGGAAGTCGCCCGCGGCGACGGATACCCACGGGATGCCGGGACGCGGCGTCGACCCGACAAGCGCCCATACGTTCAGGACGTCGAGGCGCACGAACTGCGCGACGGCCTTCTCCGGGATCGTGAGCGTGTTCTCGCCGCCGAGCATGAGACCCGAGCCGGTGGAGAACGTAAGCGATCCGCCGAACGCCTCGATAAAGATCGACTCGCCGGGCGTGGCCGAAGACTCGATCGACTTGATCGCGGTGGTGCTCGTGGAGCAGAAGGCCGTCCGGTTGCCCTTCAGGATGACTTTGCCATTCGCGTCGACGCTGACCTGCTTAGTCAGCCCGTCCGTCTCCCCGCCGACGGCGTTCTTCGGGCCCTGACGGACGTCGTTCACCGATCCGATGTTGCCGTCGGAGGTGTGGGTCTTGTCCTTGATGTTCCCGGTGATGTTCGTCGACGAGACGACGCCGCCGTTGGTCGCTCGTGTCCACCAGCCGGTCCCGTCGCCATTTCCGACGTTCGAGAAAGAGCCGCCGCGGATCGTGAGGACGGCGTTCGAGTCGGCCTGCATGCCGTACTTAAACCCCTCGAGGTGCGGGTTGAGGAACTCGATACCCGACGCGAGACGGGCGACGAGCACCGCCTTCCATCCGCCCTGCAAGGTCGGGGTGTGGAAGGTGAGGGAGTACGGAGTCTCGGCCGACGCGGACGTCCCGTCATCGTTGAGCTCGTCGGTGATGAGGACGTTGGGCACGGTCATGACGCTGCCGTACGGGGCCTTCTCGTCCGAGTCGAACTGGCACTGGATGAAGTCGATCTGACCGACCTGGCCGCTGATGACCAGGGCTTCCTTGTTCGCGGCCTTCGTCATGAAGACGCGCACCATCTCCCACTTCAGGAACTGGTGCGGCAGCAGGTAGCTCGGTCCACCGCCTCGGAGCCAGATGCCGCGGCCGGTGAAGCCGCTGACGGCGACGTCGCGCATGGTGCTGTACCACCAGCCGCCGACCTGCTGCCCGTTCCCGGCACGTGCGTAGGCGTAGATGCCCATCTGTCCGGCGTTGCCGTTGCCGAGGATCTTGATGCCCTCGATGAGGATCCCGTTGACAGGTCCGCCCTCGAAGGTCACCGCTGCGGGCGCGGTTGACCCTGACGCCGGCTGGATGGTCGTGGAGTTGCTCCCCATGCCAACCACGCTGATGCCGTCACGCATCATGAGGTCGCCGATGAAGACGCCCGCTCCGACGATCACCTTCCCCTTGCGGAAGGTGGTGTGCAGGAAGTCGATTGCGGCCTGGATGGTCTTCTTCGCGGACCCGGGGGCGCGCCCATCGTTCGCATCGCTACCGGCGCGCGAGACCATGATGACGTTGTCCTGTGCCGAGTACCGCGGCAGCTCGGATGCGCCGATCTGCGCCGCTATCTCGGGCGACTGCGCCACCGCGGCAGGGCCGAATGCGCTGGTCGCCTCCGGCGATCCGACCAGCAGCGCACGCCCCTCAGCGGTGTCGTGAACGAACGCGGCATCGGCGGCGGCCTTCGTGTAAAGAATTGGTCCTGCCATGGTCATCCTCCGAGGGAGATCGTGCCGTCACCGTTGTCGGTGAACGTGCCGGGGTTGAGGGTGACGGTGCCGTCGCCGTTGTCGGTGTATCCGCCGTATGCGCCGGCCGCGGCAATCGCGCGGGTGACGGCGGCGCCGACGGGAGTGTCGGGCTGGTCGGCGTCCACGGCGACGGTGTCGTACTGCTCGCCGAGCCGCTGGAGCTTCTCGGCGGTGACCGGCTTCGACGGATCCCCGTCGGCCCAGTCGGGCTTGTCGAACGGCATGGCGTCTCCTCAGCGGTCGGCGTGCGCCCGAGAGAGCGCCGGGTAGGTGACCGCGGCGACAGCCCACACGAGCAGGACGGTCGCCGCGGCACGGAGGATCACGGCTGGTTGTGCGCGCCGGGGTCCCGGAACGCGGCCGGGTTGTGCGGGTCGAGCGCAGCCTGGTACTCGGCGCGCGTGGAGTCGCTGGGGCGGGGCAGGGTGAGGTCCGTTCGACGCTCGATCGCCTTTGCGGTGCCGCCGGTGATGAGTGCGTACGACGCCGAGACGATGACGACGGCGAGCAGCATGAAGACCCAGATGTTGCCGATGGGCTCACCGGTGATCATCACGTAGAAGACCACGACGACCACGGCGAGGGCGAGGGCGAAGAGGATCGAGACCACCTTGCGCTGCCACGCTTTCCGTACGAACGGGAGGATGCCGTTGAGCGCACCGATCGCATAGGGCGCGAAGAACGCGAGGAGAGTGAGGATGCCGACCGGGATGGCCGGGATGGCGATGTCCATGTGGGGTGTCCTTTCGAGACGGAGACCCCGACACAGCGCCGGGGTCAGGTGGTGGGGTGAGTGTCCTCGTCGGGCGCGGTACGGCGGCGGTCATCGAGGTAGGCGCTGAGCGCCGCCTCGGCCTTCTCAGCGCGCTCCTTCATGTCGAGGTACGCCCGATAGTCGATGTCGTCGTCACGCGGCTCAGCGACCGCAGGGATACCGACCTCCGGGGCCGGTGCCCGATCGGGTCGACGCCACGCACCAATCAGGTCCGCGACGGCTTTAAAGAGACCGGCGATGGCGGTGAGTACGACCGCGCCCACTCCGGCGACCGCCACCCACGCGTCCACCGTCATCAGGTCTCCTTCGACTGGGCGATCGCCTCCACGTGTGTGGTGCGTCCAGCTCGAAGAGCTCGCCGATACCGCCCGAGGCCGCGGACAATCTGAACGACCCGCACCCCGGCGGTGATGCCGAGCCCCGCGACCATGAGCTGCGTGAGCGGATTCGTGCCGAACCCGTACTCGTGGACAAGCGCACCCCACAGCAGCAGGTAGCAGAGCGACACGACGGCCGTGGCGACCGCCTCCACACGCTGCACAGCCCGCATGCGGTTTCCGTGACCTTCCGCCCGCTTCATCAGCGGGAGGGTCGAGAACGCGACGACAGCGGCGACCAGCAACACCCACTGCCACACGTCGGCGAGGAGGTGGCTCCACGCCTCGAGCGCGACCGGCTGGTACACCTCGGCGACGGACAGGATGGGAATGCCGGTGGAGATGAGCATCGCGCCGGCCGCCCACGCGTTGTCCGGCGAGGTGAGGCGGACGGGCTTAGGTTCGTCCATCTGCTTCCCCCCGTTCGACCAGGCACGACATTCCCGCGACGAGGGTGAGCAGCGCGAGCGCCGTGTACACGATCGGTGCGGACGGGGCGAAGTTCGCGGAGAATGCGATCGGCAGCACCCACAGCACCCACACGATCCCGAGCAGGAACGCGGGCACCGCGGCCGCCGCACGCGAATGCACGAGCAACGCCACCATCAGCACCCCGAGGATCACCATCGTCAGGCCCCACCACGGCGGTGCGACGAACGCGAACGCCTGAGCGAACGACGGGATCCGTGCGTAGTCCTTCGGCGCCGCGACAATCGACGCCCCGAACACCGCACCCACGGTCCCGAGGATGACGGTGATGACCTCGGTGAGGTAGATCGCCGCGAGCTTGTACCGCCACGCGGTGGGGATGACGGTCACGATGCCGTCACGACGAACGTGAGATCCGCGAGCGCCTTGCGCGCCCCGTCCTCGCCACCGTCACGCGCTGCCGCGCCGACGGTGTCCAGCAGCTTCTGCAGCTGCTCGGAGGTGACGGCGACCTGCGCCTTGGAGATCGCATCCTTGATCGCGGCGAGGTCGGCCGCGCCGAGCTGCGCCGCGGAGGGCATGTCGATCTTGCCGAGAGCAGCCGACAGAAAACCGGTCGCGAAGGCGAGCTGATCGCCGTTGACCGGGATCGGTTCGCCTGCGGTGAGCTGCATCTTGTTCAGCAGATCGCCGTATCCCTGCGAAGGCAGGACCCAGAGACCGCCGCTGTCGGGGTCGTGGACCACGATGCCGGTTCCGTACTGGTACTGGCGAAGCGGTGCCGCTGCCTGGTGGATCTTGCCGAGCGCGGTGATGATCGCTTCGTGCCGCTCGGCGGCGTCCTTCTTGGCCTGTTCGTCGTACATGTCATCCTCCTCAAGAGGTTTCGCGTCGGTCGCCGCGGGCGCGCCCCCGAACTCGGGTTCGTCATCCCACGGATTCCAATCGATGATGTGGTGGTACTCGCCCTCTTGCTGATACCCGTCGGGCAGACGGGTGAAGCCGGCGGCGCGCACGTCTTCCTGCCAGGCGTTGTAGCCACCGCAGTTCGCGTACACCCACGCCCAGTTGCCGACGTCGATCGCCGCGGTCTGCTGACCCTCGAAGACCATGCCGTGCGACGAGGTGCGCGGGGTGGCCGCGTAGATCCCCATGTCCGCCTTGAGGATGATCTGGATGTCGACGGGGCGGTCGGTCGACCACCCTGGGGAGATCGCGAGCTCGCGCCCGCCCGAACGTTCTCGCCCACGCCGTTGCAGGTCGCGCCACCGGCGGAGCGTGGCGCGAGGGAGGCGGTGCACCCATGGTCCGTACTTGTCCCGCCCTGTGCCGTTAGGGAGGACGATGAGACGGTTCAACGGGCATGACCCGTTGGCGTAGTTGGGGATGCGTTTCTGCATCGATCACTCCTCCCGTTGGTATTCGCGGGTGCTCACTGGGCGGTCCATGTGAGACGGAACTGCTGGGGCGAGCTGGGGTACGCGTTCGGCGTGCTGGTGTTGATGAGGCGTACTTTGAACGCCGTTTCGTCCGGGTCGTTCCACACGACTGCTCGGAATGCGAGTGTGTTCGTGTCAGTGCTCGGGTGGTTGCGCTCCGACACGGACACCGCGTCAGGGGTGACGCCGAGACCATGCGGGATCGTGATGAACCCGTTGGCGTCACTGTCGAGGAGCGCCGTCGCGCGCGTGACAGATGCGGCGAGCTTCCACGCCCCACCCCGTCGCGCCATCAGCAGCCCCGTGTCCAGGCGGTATGCGGTGGCACCGTCTGCCGGTGTCCAGGCGTTCATCTCCGCCTGGTTGCGGAGCAGCACCGTGCCACCAGCGGTCGCGGTGTAGCGGGCCGTCTGAGTGGTCACGCACGTCTGCGTCGCCAGGTCGCTCGACGTGACTACCGCGGTCGCGAGCTCGAGCGCGCCGGCCGGGATGGTCGGCTTCTGCGGGTTCGCGTTCGCGACGCCCTTGGTCACACCGAAGAGGACGGAGGGTGTGGTGTCGCCGTCGAGGATGAACGTGGCCCGCACCCAGATGACGTCGATGCGAGAGTTCGCCTGCGGTGCGGGGTCCGTACCGATGGTCTCGGAGGCGTCGTTGGCGACGCGCTCCACACCGGCACCACGAGCCGTGACCGCGACGAACGGGCCGATGCGGTACGTCATCGCGAGGTCACTGGTACCGGTGACCAGATCGTCGAGCGTCCACGGGAGGATGCCCGTGCGAGGTGTCCCGTTCGCGGCTCGCGCGACGAGGCCCGCGTCGAGGCGCCGCCACGCACCGACAGGGACGCCGGAAGCCGCTTCGCTCGGGAGTGAGGGGGTGAGCATGGTGCCTCCTACGTGTGGCCGATGCGACCGTCGCCAGCCGTCCATGTGACGACACGGCCGGAAGCGCTGGTGAGATCCGTCGTAATGATGGACGGGAGACGAACAACACCGCCCGACTGACCGATCGTGATGTCCGCCGACGCGAGCGCCGCGGTCACCTGAGCGGCGACGATGTCGTCGATGTTCTCGTTGATGAAGTCAGTGATCCGTTCGTCGAGGTCGCTGACGAGGATCGTGATCTGCTCCTGCTGAGCGACGATCTGCGCCTGCTGCGCCTGCAGGTCGGCGACGGCCGCTTCAAGCTGCGCGACGGCGTTCGCCTGCTGCGTACCGGACGGCGCCTTGAGTTCGCCGACCGCTCGCCACAGGGCGTTGATCTCGTCCGCGATCTGCGCGAGACCCTCACGGGACGGGGACGGGTCAGCCATCAGACCTCCTCGTAGATCTCGCCGCAGGTGACCTTGATGAAGTCCGACCGGTCCGAGCCCGACAGTCCGACGATGCGACGCCGGTAGGACCCCGCGGCGAGGTAGTCGTAGATCGGATCGGTCGTGGTGCCGCCCGTAAGGACGCCCGGTCCGGTGAGTGTCCCAGGCCCCGTGAGGAGACCTAGGTTCACCCGCTGCTGTTCGGAGAGGAAGATCTCCGCGATGTCGCCGCACCCGTACTCGTAGGGGAACGGTGCCACGTCGGTCGGGGCGTCGAACTCCCAGAACTCCCACGGATGCCGAGCCGTACGCAGCGTCTCCACGTTCCCGGAGTCGAGAGTGTTCGGGTCCTTCGTGCTCGTTGACACGTCGGCTTCGAGGTGCAGCAGGGGGAATCCGCGGTCGACGAGGTACGGGTCGTACAGCATCCGCAGCAGCGTCGTGTCGGACGAACGCCCCGCCGACGCCCACGAGACGGAGCCCATGCGGGTCGGGTCCATACGGGTGCCGACGCCGGTGACGTCAGACGGTTCCCACGTGAGCGGAGCCTCGCCTTGCAAGCGGGGCTGCGCCTCGGTGCCGGACTCGTACACCCACCCGAAACTGTCCTCGCTGGTCCGCTCAAGGCGAAGGCGGATATCGGGGCCGGCGTCCTGGTTCGACAGGTCGGTGAGAGCGGAGCCGACCATCTTCCGTTCGACGGCGACATACGACTCGCTGCGGGTGCCGGGCCGGTCGGCGTGGAAGCGGATGGGGATGTCGTTCCACCCGGGCCACAGGCACACCTGCTGCAATACTCGCTTACCTATGGTGCCGTGGTCGACTCCGGTGATGACGGTGTCGTAACCGGATGCGGGCTTGCCTTCCGGGGCGAGCCAGTCCGGCGGTGTGGTCGTGAGCAGTCCGGGCGGCGGCGGCAGCACGGGGAATCTGTCCAGCATGTGTCGGAGTCCGCGTGCCGTGACGGAGAGCGTGCCGTTGTCGCGGTCGAAGTCCTGCGGGAGAATCGGCCCGCCGAGGAAATGACCTCCGACGTCGACGGCGATGGAGTGCTTCCACGGGGTAAAGAGGTTCCGCCACTCGTTGACGTGGTCAACGAAGCGGAGGTCCACCGTCTCGGCTATGTTCGACTGTTCCTGCCAATTGAACGACGACGGTTCGAGTTCAATGAGCTGCTGCCCGCCGCGGGTCTCGAACAGGAAGAATCGAGTCACCACCACGCGTGATCCACCCTTCCAATGAGGGTGGGCTGTCCCACCGGATCCGACGCCTCGAGCTGGAACGTGCGAGACAGCAAACCCGGAACCTCGGTCCACTCGCGGAAGCGAAGCCACCGGGATATGTCTTGCCCGTTGATGGACGCTCGCCCGTTCTCGATGACGACCGTCTGGCCGGAGGGGATGGGGCGGGCGAGGCCGACTCGTGCGCCGGTCTCGACGCAGGTGATCAACGCGGAAGAGAACCCGCCGGCCAGGGTGAGCGAAACGGGCGATGGGGCGCGACCCTCATTGCGGAGGGTGACGCGCCCCGTCGATCCCCCGCCCGGCCACACGGCGGGGAACTTCACGGGAAACACGAGACCCTGACCCGGTGAGGGCGGGCCCGTGATGACCGGCGTGCCGGTGCGGTACCGGCGGGGGTCACGAGCGACGCAGTGGATAGTCGCCTCGCCGATGTGGAGACCGAAGTGGTCCTCCACGTTGACGGTGGCGGTGACCTTGCGCCACGTCGACCCGCCCGGGTAGTTCGCGGTGAGCAGCACCGGGCCCTCCGCCGCGACCGCGGAAAGCCGGTCAAACGCTTCCTCGACGTCTGCACCGGTCTCACCGCGGAAGCTCGCACGGAAAGAGATCGCCTTCGACGCCCGCAGCGACACGGCGGCGGGGAACGCCCCGTGCTGCTGCGGACGCTCGACGACGTCCTTCTTGTCCGGAGTGGAACCGAACCAGTCGATCAGGCCGCTGTACGCCCATCCGGGCGCGTCGAAGTCGACGAAGGTGATAGGCCCGAACTGCAACGATCGTTCACCGGTCATGTTGTGCTCGCCACCGCCCGTCTGAACTCGTCACCCCATTGGCGCGCCTGAATGCGCGGGTCGGTCTGCTCGGCCGTGATGTTCTGGACGATGCTGATCTGCCGCTGTCCCGCATCGCTCGGCGCCGAAACGGCGACCGCGGCACCCTTCGGCACCATGTCGAAGCCCCACTCAGAGAGCATCTGCTTCGCGATCACGAGCGAACGGTCCCGCTTCGCCGGTGAGTTCGGCAGGTACCACTCACCGCCGGTCTCGTCCTCCGCCCACACCCGGTAGGTGCCGGCGCGCGCGAACTGAGCGACGTGGTTCTCGCCACGGCGGCCGCCGTCGGCGTAGAACTCGACCTTGCCGCCGTCAGCCTGCGTGATGCCGCCGGACCCGCCGAGGCCCTGCGCGACAGGAACGCCCGCGATCTTGAGGATGATCTCGCGGCCCGTGTTCTTGCTGATGTACGAATCCACCTGCTGCTGCGCGAACTGGGTGTTGGCGATGATCTTCCACTCCGTCTCCGACGGGATGCGGTAGATCTGGTTCGCCAGAGCCTCCGCCTCGTCGGCGTTGTAGCCGAGGTCGCGGGCCCGGTCGATGAGCGCCTGCCGCCCAGCTTCGAGAGAGGAGCGGTAGTTCTGCGTGTTCCCGTCGAGCGAGTACTGCTTCTCGGCGGCGTCCTGCGCTTTCTGCGCGAGCTCGTTCAGCATGCCGAGGTTGTTGCGGCCTGCCTCCGTGTTCGTGTCGAGCGTCAGGGCGTACCCGTCGGCGCCGTCGCGGGCCTTCTGGATGGTCTCGTCGACCTGCGCGACCGCGTCTTTGTACGCGATGTTCGCGCTGACCGCGTCCTGCCCCACTCCATTTGCTTCGTTGACCGCGTCGATCAGGTCGTGCAGTTCACCTTCGAGAGCGTCGGCACCCTGGGCGGCCTCGACGTACGCCGCCGCTGCCGTCTTCGTGGTGTCGGTGCCCGCGGCGGTCGCCGCGTTGGTGCCCTCGGTGGCGGCCTTGAGGTCCTCGTGCCGCTGCTTCGCATCCTGGAGTTGGACGTTCGTGTCCTTCACCGCGTTGATCGTGTTGCCGATCGTCGCGTTCCACCCGCCGGACGCGTCGTGCGCTGCGCGGAGCTTCTCCATGACGTCCTCGTACGCCTTGCCGCCACGGAACAGCGCCTCGGTGAGTTCGTCCTGCGAGATCCCAGCCTGGCGGGCGCCCTCGAAAGATCCTGAGTCGGCGAGGCTCTTGGCGATGCTCTTCCGGGTGTACTCGGTCATCGCGCCCGTGGCTTCGTCCAGCGTGTCGGCGTACGCCTCGGTGGACGCGTTCATGTCCGCCTGCTTGGCGGCCAGGATCCCGATCACGGTGACGATGCCCGACAGGGCGAGCGCGGCCCCAGCGCCGACGAGCGCGGTGGTGCGCATGCTGGCGTTGGTCTTGGCGAACTCGGCCTGCAACTCGATCAGGCGGGCCCGCACCTGCACCGCGCCGCCCGCGAAGAGGAGGATCGCCGTGGCGGCAACGCCGAGAGCGAGGGCAGTCGCCTGCACAGGTGCGGGGAGCTCGCCATACAAGTCGACGAGGCCCGTTCCGAGCTGCACCATCTCGCGGAGGATGTCGTTCGCTCCCGCGCCGGTGCGGATGAACGCAGTGTCGAACGCACCACCGAGCTTCTCGATGTCGCCCGCGAGGTTGTCCTGGCGGATGGCGGCCTGCTCGGCGGCGTAGCCGGAGTCATCGACGGCGGCAGTCCACTTCTCGACCGCCGCGGAACCGCCTTCGTAGAGGAGGGTGGCGGCGTTGAGGGACTCGTTGCCGAAGATCCGTCCGAGCGCTGCGAGACGTTCCTCCTCGGTGAGGCCGCTGAGGTTCTTCTGGAGCTGGTCGGCGATGCCGGCGAGGGACAGCATGTTCCCGTTCGCGTCGAACGCGGTGATGTTGTACTTTTCCATCTCCTTCGTGGCGGCCATCGACGGTGCCTGGAGGCTGGCGAGCACGCCTCGCAGCGAGGTGCCCGCTTTCTCGCCGATGATGCCCTGCGTCGCGAAGTACGCGATCGTGCCGGCGGTCTCGTCGAGGGAGAGACCGACGGAACCAGCGAGGGGACCCACGTAGCTCAGCGCGAGGGCGAGGTCGTCGACGGAGCCCTGGGCCTTGCCAGCACCCGCGGCGAGTACGTCAGAGACGTGCGCAGCTTCACGGGCCGGGAGTCGGAACTGGGTGAGGGTGGTCGCCATGATCTCGGCGGACCGCGCGACCTGCAACTGTCCGGCGGCGGCGAGAGCGAGCGCCCCGTTCAGGGAGCCGCCGACGATGTCGGACACGGTCTGGCCCGCCTTGGCGAGCTCCTCCTCGGCGGCTGCGGCTTCCGACGCCGAGTAGGCGGTGTCCGCACCAGCCTCGAGAGCGGCCTCGCCGAGCTCCTTCTGCTCAGCGGCGGTCGCCATCGTCGCGGCGCGGGTCTGCGACATGGCCTTGTCGAACTCGGTGAACTTCGCGACAGACAGCGCCACGACGGCGCCGACGGCAGCGCCACTGACGAGCAGGACCTTCGACAGCTCCTTGGACGCCGCGATCTGCTCTTCGGTGGACGTCGCCTGCTTGCTCTGCTTCTTCGACGCCGTCTCGGACTCGTCGCCAACGCCCTTCGTCGACTTCGCCTGCTCGTCGAGCGGAGCCTTCGCTTCCTTCGCCTTCTTGCCGGTCTTGTCGACGGCGTCGCCAGTCTTCTCGACCTTCGGGGTGGCCTCAGCGGAAGTCCGGCCGAGCTTCTCGACCGACTGCTCCGCCGACGCCATGTTCGACTGGAAGGTCTGCTCGCCCGCCGTCTGAATCTTGAAGATCAGTGCGCCCGCGTCGAACATGCCGTACCGCCTTCCCGACCCAGGTCGTTTCGATGTCGGGAAGGCGTTCGATCGCGCCGCGGACGGTGTGCCAGGGGCGTGTGTCGAGCGCGCGGTCCAGGTCGGGGATCAGGCCGGTGGTGGCGAGGTCGAGTTCCACCTCGCCGAAGAGCTCCGGCCAGACCAGCCCCCAGAATTGGGAGGCGGTCAGGCCGGGGGCGTCTTCGCGGCGTTCGTGGCGCTCGGCGGAGCGCGCACGCTGCGCCTGCCACTCGGGGGTGTAGATCAGCTCGGGATAGTTCCCGGCGGCGTCGGGGCGTCCGACGCCGATGATCAGTCCGTCTCGGATGCCCTGGGCGATGTCGGCCGGGCCAAGAGACCCAAACGCCGGGACAGCGCCCCCGTCGCTTTTAGGGTGCCGGCGAGACCCTCACCGCCCTTAAGGTAGACCTTCACGCCGTCGAGGCCGAGGATGGTCTGCCAGAAGAACGCGGGCATGAGGATCGACTCGGCTTCGTCCTGCGACAGCTCGAGGCCGATGCGGTTGAAGTTCGTCTGCTCGTCGTCGGGGCGCGGTTCCCAGCGGCCGGTGATGGCGTTCTGGCGGGCGCCGTCGACGGCGATCTGCAGCGCCTCGGTCATCTCTTTCGCGCGGTCGCCCCCGGCGGACACGGCGAGGTAGGTGTCGGTGATCTGCACCCCGGCGCGGCCGGGAAGCGGGTGGATGATGAACGGCTTTTCGATGCCGTCGAACGTGAGATGAAGGTCGCGGCCGACCTTCTCAGCGTGCACAGTCATGGAGTCCCTGCCCTCCCTGACTTACGCCGCGGTGTACGGCAGCGTGTTGGACACGCCGACGTCGTTGGTGACGGTGATCGGCGCGGAGCCGGACACGGTGGCCGGGATCAGCAGGGCGACGGTGTACTCGTCGACCGGGCGGATCTTGGTGACCGTCTGACCGTCGATGGTGGCGGAGACGATCGTGCCCAGCTTGTACCCGCGGACCTTGAGCAGGTCGCCCGTGGTGAGGCCGGACGGGGTGGCGGACTCGAGGATCGGCGCGCCGGTCCCGGCGAGGGGGGAGGTGATGCGGGGGACGATGCCGTCGGACTGGAGGGTGATGCGGACGACGCCCTTGTCGGCGAAGCCGGTGTTGCCCTCGGCGTACGCCACGGAGAACTTTCCCTGCACGACCGGCATGTCCTCGTCGAGGGCGTCGGTGAAGAGCTGGAACTCGCGCTTGTTCGCCTCGCCCTCGGAGAACGCGGCGGACACGAGGTCCTTGAACCACGCCTGCGCGGCGACGATCTGCTTCGTGACGGGGTCGCGGACGACCTCGACGTCGAAGGTGGGGGCGTAGTTGTACCCGATGATGTCCTCGCGGGTGCGGCCCTTCTGTCCGTACACCTCGCGGGGGACGCTGATCTTCGTCGGGTTGAGGGCGAGGTTGTTGATGTCGCCCGTGATGTTCTGGAACACGCCGTTCTGCCGCATGCGGATCAGGCGCTGGTGCGCGAGCGCGACGGACCCCGCGGAGGGCGCCATCGTGTCGTAGAGGGTGGTGTCGGCCATGGCCGCCTCCTTCGTGGGTTGGTGTGCCGGCGCTTCCGGCTGGGGTTCCTACGACCGGCGGCCGCGGAAGTAGTAGGTCGCGGCGACGGCGGAGCGTCCTTGCGAGTCGGGGTCGAAGTCTGTGGCGGAGAACTCCCACGCCCAGCCGATGCCGAGCACGTTGGGGAAGTATTCCTTCTGGTCGAGCACGTCGCGCAGGTCGGCGCCCCATGCGCGGGCGGCCGCGGGCCCGCCGAGGCGGCACGTGTAGACCTGTGTGCGCCAGACCATGTCGGCCCGGCCTTCCGGGACGGGGCGGAGCGGGGTGAGGAGCGTGAACTCGCTCACGGTGGTCGGCATGACCCCGTCGAAGCGGATGCCGCGCTCGACGATCGCACCGGTGGGCTTGTAGACGGCGAGGTCGGCGTCGTGGATGAGCTGCGCGAGCGCTCGGTTGAGGGCCATCTCCGGGGCGTCAGCCACCCTGCACCTCGTTTCGGATGATGTCGCCGAGTTCCTTCTTGTTTTGGACGACCGCGTTCTCGAGGTACTTGCCCTGGGCGTTCGGGTTCGAGTCCTTCGAGAAGTTGTACTCGGGGTGCTCGTGCAGGCGCGCGGCGTATGGGGTGTCGTAGACGACGGAGGCGCCCTGCTCGGCGTCGACGGCGGGCTCGACCGTCCCTGACCCGGAGAGGTGGCCGGTGTCGAACGGGACCATCTGCCGGGACAGGGTGAGCGCGCGTTCGGCGGCCTTGTTCTCACCAGCGATGAGGCGTGCCCGGATCTGGCCCGTGAGCTCGCCGAAGCGGTTCGTCATCGTCACCTGCACGCTGACGGCCATGGTCGCCTCCTACTCGAGGTACAGCTCCACGTGGGACGGGGTGCCGCGGTAGTCGAAGAACGCGGAGTCGATGACCTCGGCAGTGCGCTCGCGCGGAGTACCCGCCCAGACCGTGACGCGGGAGCGGGGTGCGGTGTCGTCGTCGGGCAGCATCACGACAAACGCGGTCGACGTGATCTCCCGACCCGACGTGGGGGAGGTGGAGCGGCGGTCGACGCGCAGGCGGGTCTTCTGCTCCACGTAGGCGGGCCGGTCGCCGCGCTCCTGGCCCCAGATGTCGCCTTCCGCGCCGTCGCCCTCGAACGGTTGGACGGTGACGCGGTGGGGGAGGTGCTTCGCTCGCAGACGAGCCATCAGGGCCTCCTACCAGTGCGCGACAGCGGAGCCGATCATGCCCGCGTTGGTGAGGATGTCGACGGCCTTGTCGCCGATGCGACGCGCGAGCTTCTCGCTGGCGGACAGGTTGTCCGACCCGGACGACGTCGTACCGAGCGACACGGACCCGATCTTCACCGCGCCCTGCACCGCGTCGGTACCGCGGGGGTCGTCGGTGTCGGCCCAGTGCTCGACGATCGCGCACGTCGCCTCGGCGAGAGCGTCAGCGGTGTCAGCGTCGGTGGGGTAGCCGTCGTCGTCGACGTCGTACACGGCGCCGCGGATCAGCTTCTCCACCTCGACGGACGCGGAACGCAGTCGCTTCGTGAGCAGCGCGTCGTCGCCGTAATCCTCCTCGGCGTACTTCGTGTAGTCGGCGACGGTGGCGAAGACGCGCTGCATCTCAGTCCTCCGTGGCGGGCAGGGTGACGATGCTGGTGCCGTCGCCGAGGACGGTCCCGTCGAGCAGCTCGACAGTGCCGAACTCGCCGACGCCGGGCGAGACGAACGACCCGTCACCGTTCTCGACGGTACCCGGGATGGGCTTCGCCGGGACCCGCGACAGGATCTCGACGATCTCCGCGTGCTTCGCCTTCGACGGCAGCTCGACGCCGTCCATCTCGGCGATCTCGCGGAGCTGCGCGATCGTCATGGTGGTCAGGTCGACGATGGGCTCGCCGAGGCCACCGTGGTACGGGGCGACGACCTCGGGATCCTCCTCGAAGCGGAACCCGTGCTGGCGGAGCGCGAGCTCCCGCTCGGGGTGCAGCGCCTCGACCGTCGCGACGCCGTCGACGAACTCGACGTCGAACGCGGTCTGGCGGCCAGCGACCGGCTGGGGGTGGATGATGCGCATGATGCCTCCTTCGATGGGTCGACACGGCAGGACTCGAACCTGCGCACCGTGGCTCTATCCGCTGAGCTACGTGTCGTGGTGCTCCCCGCACGACGGAGCGTGTGCGCGTCGTGCGGGGAGCGGTGACGGTTACTTGACCGGGAGGTCCTCCTGGTCCTTGATCTCGTCGTCCTTCGGGTCGGTGCTGTCATTGACGAGCGCCTTCCCCTCGGGGGTGGTGACGCCCTTGTAGGGGGTGCCGCCGGGCTTGATCGCGCCCCAGATCTCGTCCTTCTTCTTGGCGTCACCGATGTCGATCTGGTGAGCCGTCGCGTAGGCGAGGAGCTGCGGCACGGTCCACTTGTCGGACGGGTCACCGAGCGGGAAGTCCTGCTCGGCGTCCTCGTCGACGTGGCCGCTGACCTTGTACCCCTGACGCTCGAAGTAGGCGATCGCCGCTTCGTCGTCCGTGGAGCCCTTGCCGTCGACGAAGTGCACGCCGGCGACGAGACCGGTGAACTTCTCGACGGGCGTCTCGATGGTCTTCTCCGCCATCTGGATCACCGCACCTTCACGTTGCGCAGCACGGCGGCTGCCTTGGTGGCCTTGAGGGCGACGGCGATCGGGCCGAGCTCGACCTCGCCCTTCTTGACGGCGCCGGCCGACGAGAAGTCGGGAAGCCAGGTCTGCACGAGCTGACCGCCGACGATGGACACGCCGTGGAAGCCGTCGAGGCCGACACGGTACGCGTACAGGTCGGTGAGGCCGGTGACGGACGATCCGCCGACGGTGCGCGTGGCGACGGGGATGATCGGGTTGTTGGTGCCGGGCTTGTTGCCCGGGTCCGCGAACACGATCCCGCCGTACGTCTCACGCTCGATCGGGCGGCCGTTGGCACCGATGAGCCCCTCGACGGGGTCCTTCGTGTACTGGCCGGCGCGGCGGGCTGCGGCGCGCACCCGGGCGAGCGCGGACGCGTTGCCGAGGATGACCGTCGGGGCGCCGTCGAGGAGCGACAGGAACTCGTCGATCTTGTCGAGCGCCTTGTGCTCCGCGCGGGCGTTGGTGTCGAAGTCGGACCAGTCGGTCACGATGCCGACGCCGGTCTCCGTCGACGTGCCGACGAGGGCCTTGTCGAGGCCGTCGAAGCCGTTCGCGTCGGTCGCGGTGTCGCCGTTGATGACGGCGTCCTGGAACTTCGTTCGGGTGGCCTTGACGGTCTGCTGCAGGTTGAGCGACACGGCGCCGGACGCGGCCGGGCCGATCTTCGCGATGACGCGATCGACCTCGAACGAGCCACCGAGAGGAGCGAGGTTCACGACGACGGGGGTCGTGGTGACGTGCTCGGGGGTGTACTCGGTGTTCAGGGCACGGAACGCGGCGCTTCGCTGGGTGGCGAGGCGACGGTAGCCGTAGGTCAGGGTCGCGCCGCCGCCGGCGGGGTTGACGACGTCATCGAAGATGAGCGAGTCGATGATGGCCGATTCCTTGCGGAACTCGTCGATCACCGCCACGTCGACGTCGTCGGTCGCGTTCTTCTTCGCTTCGACGAGGGATACGGGCATGGTTCATCTCCCTTCCGGGGAGTTAGCCCCCGAGGCGCGCTTTCACGGCGCCGTCGAGGGTCGGGGTGGTGGTGGGGGTGGCCTGGCCGCCCTGGTGCCCGGGGCCGCTTGCTCCGGGGAGGGTGGGTCCTGCCTTGAACGCCGAGTTCCTCTCGAGCGCGTCTTCGATCGCCTTTTTCACGTCGTCCTCCTTCGAAAGGTCGACGTCGGCGAAGGTCTTCATGAAGCTGCTCGAGTCGAGCAGCATGTCCGCGTTGGCGCCGTGCTTGCCGGCGACGCGGAGGAGGTGGTTCTCGCGGGCGAGCTGGTCGCGCTCGGCTGCGGCGGCGGCGGCGGCCTGCTCACGCTCGGCGGCGAGCGTCTCGGCGGCTTCCTTCGCCTCGCGGTAGGTCTTCGCCTCACCGCGGAGCTCGCGGACGTACTCGTCCGGGTCGCCCTGGTACTTGATCGGAGCGGGCTGCGGTGTCGGCGCCGGGGTTGGGGTCGGCGCGGGGGCGGGTGCCGGCGTCGGTTCGGGAGTGGGCTCCGGAGTGGGAGTCGGGGCGGGATCGGTCATGGTGAGCCTCCTGCTCATGGGTTCGCTGCACCCCTGCGGTGAGCGACGTGAAGGGGACCGCGGCCGTCGACGTGCAGGGCCGACGACGGCCGCGGAGTGTGTGGAACGCCGATTTGCATACGCGGGCTCGGCGGTCGAAGCCTCGATAGCCGCAGCGCCGTTGGGCGCCCGGTCAGTGTGGGGAGGGGCGCAGGAACGCCTAGCCGGAAAGCCTCGGCGTCATGAGCGTCCTTCGCGGCGTAAGGAACCGCGTGAACGGCCCTCCCTGGTCTGTGGTCAGCCGTCGGCGAAGTGCAGTTGCTCGCGGTACGACGAGCGCTTACGGCCGGTCTCCTTGAGGAACGCGCGCATCTCGGCCTGCGCCTTCGCGACGTCCTTCGCCGCGCGGCGCTGGTCCGTGTCGGTCATCGCGGCAGCCAGGTCGCGTTTCGCTGACCGGATCTCCCGCTCAAGGCGACGCTGCTCGGCGCGTTCGTATTCGGCCTGCTTGTCGTACTGGAAGTCCCGCTGAGGGATCGCGAGGCCGGGGGAGTAGGCGTTGACCTTGCACCGGTCGTTCGGGTGCCCCCACCCGGCGGCGCGCGCCTGTGCGAGTGTCCCGTCGATGTGGACGGTCACGGTTTCGTCGCTGGTCGCGTGAGGGAGGGTGACGTCACCGGTCGCGCCGTCGAACGACACGATCTTCCCGATCCACGGTGCGCACTTCCGGCACGCGTCCGCGCCGCCGCTGATCGTGCCGAGCTGGATGCCGTTCTGCTGCATCCGCCAGACGCCGGCGTCGTTGTAAGCGCGAGCGACGGAGGTGCGGCCCGCCATCTCCGCGTAGGCGCCGATCGTCCACCGACGGCCGCTGCGATCGACGAAGCCGGTGATGCCCTCGGCGAGGAACCGTTGCACGATCCGCGCCTGCTGCACCTGCGACGTCGTGACACCGAGGAGCGTGGACGGCGTGTACATGGCGACGATCCGCTGGTACGCGTCACGCGGGTACCGGGTGATCCGCTCCCGCAGGTTCGTCAGCCGGTTCTCCAGCGACACGGCCACCATCGACGCGGCCTGAGCCGCGGTCGACGTGAACGGGACCGGCCGGAGGTTGCCGACGCCGATGCCGAGGGTGACTGCGGCGGCGGCTTCCCCCTCGAGCGCGGCGGCGGCGATGATCCGCGCGGCCAGGTCACCGGGCGCGAGCCCGTCAGCGAGGCGCTTACCGATGCGGGCGAGCTCGTTCAGGGCCCGTGCACGGTGTGTGGCGAGGTCGGCGAGGATGCGGTTCTGTTCCCGCCGTTCCGCGACGGTGAGACCCGCGTCGGCGGCCGCTTCGGGCAGTCGGGCGGAGAGAGGTCCATGTCGCGGCGTGCGCGGGCGGCGACCTCGGCGATCGCTTCGTCCTCAGCGTCGCGGAAGCGGTCGGCGATCTCCCGGCCGAGGTCCTCAACGATGTCCTCGATGCTGCGGTCGGGGTCCGGCTTGAACAGCGCCACCGGTCACCTCTCTGGGTGTCGATCGTCCCAGCGCCATTTCGCCATGCGCCAGCGGTCATGGATCGTGTCGAGCAGCACTCGCAGCAGGCCAGCGATGATCGTGAGCAGGACAAGGGCCACGGGTACGCCGGGGATGGCCCACAGCGCGCCCCAGCCCCATTCGCGTACGGCAGCGAAGGCGAGGGTGACGAAGCAGAAGGAGACGAGGATCACGACGACCGAGTAACCCGCGATGCGGCCGACCTTCTCGGCCAGAGCGAAGGGGTTGCGGGTCATGCCTGCTCCTCCGGGTCTTCGGGGTCCTCGTCGGCGCCGTCGAACGTCGCCGGGTCAGGCACGGTGCCGCGGTCCTTCTGGATGCGGCCGACCTCGATCTTGATCTCGTCCTCACCCCAGTCGGGGTTCGCGCGAGCGACCTTCTCCCACAGGCTGATCGCGCCAGCAGCATCCAGGAGCGACAGGGTCCGCGCGAGCTTCTCCGGGTCCTCCTGCGACACGTCGGGGAAGATGACCGTCGGCTGCTCGAACCGGCCGCCACCCTTCCCGGGGAACAGCTTCCCGTCGAGCTCGAGCGCGACCGACGCCTGACGGCTAATCGCGGCACGGTCGTACAGGATCTTCTTGTCGCGGGTGCGCTCCGACGCCTTGTTGCGGTCGTCGACCTCCGTCGCGGTCTGCGTGCCACCCTGCCCACCACCGGAGTAGTCACCCCACGCCGACTGGGAATAGCCAGCGGCGCGGAGGATCTCGCGGTACAGGGCGAACGCCGTGCGCTCATGCTGCTCGACACGGATCTCGAACTGGACCTTGTCGATCATCAGCTCGCCCGGCTTGCCCGGGGAGTTGAGACCGGCGAACACCTCGCGGCCCATGTCGAAGCTGGCGCCCATGCCGGGGCCCATGTAGTCGAGGACCGCGTCGGGGACGAGGATGCGGCCCGCACCTTGGCGGAGGTCACGCATCCACGACGAGAACGTCTCGTCGAGAGCGTCGAACAGGGGGTGGAGGCCGGCGTAGTCGGAGCGCCCCGTGTTCGCGAGGACGCCCTTCTTCCGCCATGCCCGGGTGGGCATGTTCGGGTTGTAGGAGCAGGTGAGCCGGTCGATGCCGGTGAGGATGCGGGAGTCCGCGTTCACCAGGCCAGCGAGGCCGGCGGTCTCGGGGCGGTCCTGCAGCGGGACCCGCTTGCCGAGGTTCGTCTCCGTCCCGCGGAACAGGGCGTGCTCGATCGCACCGACCTCGTGGTGCTCGAGGTGACGGTAGACGACCTGCGTCCGGTCCTCGCGGTACTCGGTCCACATGGTGCACTCGACCATCACGCCGCGGCGGAAGACGGGGATGACGACGTCGGCGGCGGCGACCTCGAGCCACACGTGATCGGCGACCTCGGTGTCCCACGCGGAGGTGATGACCGTCGCGCCGAGAGCGGCCTTGAGCTCGCCCATGGTGTTCCAGGTGGCGTGCGCGGCTTCGCTGTTCGCGATGAGGTCGAGGCGTGCCTTGCCCTTCTCGGTGCTGTCGGTGCCGAGGGATACCTCCGGCGGTTCCGCGAACACCAGATCCGAAGACAGCGTCGCGAGGTCGGCGGGAGCGGGGACGTGGATGCGGGTGCGGTTCTCGTTCGCCGGGACCGGGCGACCCCAGAACATCTTCGACGCGGCACCGACGAGTCCGCCGCGCATGGCCTGCCCGCGGTGCGTGTGCGTCGCGGCGGCCTGCCGGTCGGACGAGTACAGACGCTCAAGCTGAGCGGTGTCGCCGAGCTGCCACGCCTCGTTCAGCGCGTACGCCTTGTACGCCTCATCCCACGGGGCGGGAGGCCAACTCGAGTTCTCAACGGGAATGGGCATTGTGGACCCTCCCGGCGGCGCTGTCGCTGTACAGCGCGACACGTCCGGCATCGACGCCCTCCAGTCCGAGGGTGCGAATAGACGTTGTCGGCGGTTAGCGCGTGCCCCTGGGGACACTGGCTCTTACGCGCGTTGGTCGCGGCGGGAGAGTCGCCCCGCAGGGTGTTGATGCGCGGTGTAACGGGCTCAAGGTGAGCCGGGTTCACGCACGCTCGAGAAGTGCAGCCGCGCGCGCGGACGTGGTCAATGGTCAAGCCGTCCGGGATGGGCCCGTTCGTGATCTCCCATGCGACGCGGTGTGCCTTGTGCGGGTAGCGGTTGATCGCGACCTGCCCGTATCCGTTCGGGGTGCGGTATGCGGTCCAGAGCCAGCACTCGTTCTCGCCAGCGATCGCAACGTGTGTCCAGAACCGTTCGGCGGCCTCGGCGGGGATCGGCATGCGCACCCCTTTCCGAGGTCAGGCGGCCGCGAGCTGCGGCTTCCAGTAGTTGAGGGTGGAGTGCGCGATGTACCGGCCCGCGTCGAGGCTGTGGTCGTTCTCCTTGACCACTTCGTCTTCGCCGTTATCCGTGGCCTTCGATGACCAGCGGTATTCGGTGACCTCTTCGGTGAACCCGGTGCACCGGTCCGTGACGACGAGCTGCCCCGCGTCGAGGGCGTTCGCGATCGTCTGGATACCGGGGAGCACGTCGTTCACCGCCGGCCACGGGGATAGGCCGGTGCCGCGGAGGTCCTGCTGCATCTGCATCTGCATCGACGCAGCGGCCGGGTCGAGCATCAGGAACCGCGGTTGCACGGTCAACGGGTACGGGGTGTGATCCTGCGGGAGCCACGCCCGGAAACGCTGCGAGAGCGCCGCGTCGGTGAGGCGGAGGTCGTTGTGGTCCTTCGGGTTGTACCGCCACTCGTCCATCAGGATCAGGCGGGGCTTCGGTTCGTCGGTGACGCCGAGCATGAGCGCGGCGGTGGTGTTCGTCGTGCCGTAGTCCATGCCGATGCCCATGACCTCGGCGAGGCGGGGCATGTCGGCGAACGGGATCACGTGACGCTTTGGGTCCCACATCGGGTAGACGGCGCCCTCAGCGTTCGTCCACTCGCCCTTGATCATCCGGTCGTAGAACACCCCGGAGAAGGACCGTTCCATGTCGGCGATGTAGTCCGCCGGCAGGTTCGGGTTATCGCGCATCGTGAAGTGGAAGCTGATGAGGTTCTTCGCCGCGCCGGGGACGATCCAGTTCTTCCGGATCCAGTGGTTCCGGGACGCCGGGTTCATCGTCGCGAGGAGCCGGGCACCTTCGACGCGGAGTCGGGAGACGAGCATGTTCCAGAACACCTCGGGCAGCAGCGCCGCCTCGTCCACGTACGCGAGCGCCACCGTGGAGCCCTGGATGCGGCCCACGGACTCCTTGTTCGACGCGCCGATGACCATGACCTCGCGGCCCAGGATGCGCGCCGACGAAGCGCCGGGCGTGTAGTGAATCTGGGAGGCGATGACGGTCCCGAAGATCGACGTGTTCTGGAACAGGACGAACACGTTCTGATACACCGTCTGCAACGTCCGACCGACGATCACGATGATCCCAGTCTTCGGGGCCACATGCACCGCCAGCAGGAACGCCCACAGGCTGATCACGGTCTTCCCGGACGACACCGCCCCGAACCACAACGCCAGCTTGAACTCCATCGCATCGACGAGAGAAAGGATCTGGGCGCGAGACGCAGACCGTTCGATCTCGTCAAGCCTCATTCGGAGTCTCAGCTCGGTATATGTCCGCCGCCGCGCGGAACCCCTCGGCGAGCGTGTCCAGGACACCGACGGCTTGCTCTAGACCCGTGTCCGACTTCTCGACGATGCGGGTCAGCTTGTCGAACGTGATCGCCGCGGTCGTGATCACGTTGCGCCGCACCTCCACCGGCGCCGAATCCAGCACCCGCGACTCGAACGTGTTGTCCTTCCCGCCGAAGTTGTACACCTCGTACGGGCCGTCGATCACATCGAGCATGTCCTCCGACGCTGCGAGCATCTTCTCCGCCAGCCGGATACGACCAGCAGCGAGATCGACCGCGCGGGCCTCAGAGGCGTGTTTCGTGGCTGACCGGTCAAAGGACAGTCCGGCGTCTCGGCAGATGTTGGTGACGGAGCCGGCGCTGACTCCGGTTGCTCGGGCGATTTCGTTGCGGGTCTTGCCTTGGCTGTGGAGTTCGATGACGTGCTGGCGCTGGTCGTCGCTGATTGCCATGCGGTCACCTCTTCGCGGGCCTCTTGCCCTGTGCGGTGTCGGGGGTTGCCCGTACGTTGGGTGTGGTGTCGGGCATGGGGTCCGGCAGATTGGGGAATGTCATGGGGAAGGCCGAGGCGCAGGAGGAATTGTTCACCGCGATTGAGGCGCACGCGAAGTACGTCGCTAGCGCATCGCTGAACTCGGGTGTGAAGTCGCGGGCTCTCGCTGATCTCGCGTTGGCGTATCGCTACACGGCGGGCGGGGCCCAGCCGGGGAACGTGAACGTCGAGAAGTAGCCGCTGGCGTGGCGAAGCCCCGGTGTCCTCGTGGGTGAGGGCCGGGGCTTCGTCGTCTGGGCGGAGTGCTCCACCATCTACGTTCTATAGTGCGGCCTTTGCGGATTTTGCGGATTTTCTTTCGGGGCTGGCGTGTCGTCAGTGGCGGGGGCGGCCTCGCTTCACGGTCGGTTCGATGCGGACGACGGCCTTGGACAGGACCTCGATGACGCCCTCGCCGTTGCGCCGGAACGCGAGGCGGTCGTTCTCGATCCACTCGTAGATCGTGCGTGGGGCTTTCCCGACGAGCGCAGCGGCGACCTTGACGGTCACCCAGTCGGGGAGCTTGGCGTCAGTCACGGGTGGTCCTTTCGGTCGTGGGGGCGGTGCGCGGGGGCCCGAACATCCCGCCGGCGATCATGCGGGGGTGGGCGTTCATCACCTCGGGGCGGATGAGGTTGCAGGCGGGGCAGTTCGTGACCGGCGACCGCGTCTGGCAGATGTGGGAGTGCTGGGGCCTCATGACGGTTCACTCGATCTGTGAGCCGCACATCTGCTCTCGTCGATGACAGCGCCGTCGAGGTCAGTGACGCACGTACAGGCTGGACCAGTAGATCCGGTGGCCTCGTTTCGCCGGGCATCGCGCGCAGCTCGGGCCGCGATGCTCACAAGCGCACGTTCGACCTCGGGCGGGTGGTTGCCCGCCAGGGCCTTCGCTACGGCGGCGTATGTCCTGGCCTCTTCGGTGCGCGCCATTACAGGCCCCCATCCACGTGGTCGCTGCCGCAGGTGACGGCGTCGGGGTTGAGGGTCATCTGGTCGTCGTCAGGCAGCTCAGTCGGGGCCGCGTCGCAGCAGGGCGTGGCCACCTCCCCGTGGGGAGGGGTCGCGTGGACGGTCACGAGCGAGCCTCTGATTCGACCCTGCGTGCCATATCCGCCCACGTTTTGGCAACGGCTCGGAGGCGACGAGCGTTCTCGCGGTACACCTTGGCGAGAGGCGTCACCTCGTGCGGGGTGAGCACCTTGTGCACCATTCCGCCGTGGTCCGTGGGCTTGGCCTTCGACCCCCACATCTCCCGGTAGAACGGCTGTGCCGCGTCGAGCGTCATCTGGAAGGTGCCGTTGCCGTTGTGCGCGGTAACGGTTCCGATCTCGCCATACTCGGCGTAGTCCTTGCGCCCGTAGACACGCATCACACGTGCGCCGATGTTCGGTCGTCGCGCGCTCACGGGTGGACCTCCCGTGCGGCTTCGAGCGCGGCATCGGCAACTTCAAGAAGGTTGGCGATGGTAGACCCGCCCAGAAAGTCATTCCGAGGCGTGATGACTGCCGTGTTGTCGATGGCATCTGCAACGGCATGTCGCTCGGCGTCGGTGACCGTCCCGTGCGGGCGGACCTCGGAGCGAATGGTCAGCGCTTCGAGGGCGTCCAGAGTGCCAGCGAACATCGGAATCTCTGGGGCCTGGTCAGGTGTCATCGCGGCGTCAAGAGCGGCGATCAGGTCACGCCGGTGCCCGGTCGCCGGCGCTGCGCGAACGAGCGAATACACCTCGGCCAGCAGGTCGGGATGGAGCGTCACGGTCAGCGGCGCGTCACCGGTCAGCGCTTCGCGTACGTCGTCGGCGGGCGGGGTGGACAGGGCGTCCGCCGCCGCGGCCACGCGATCCCGCCACTCCCGATCGAGGCGGGTGGAGTACTCGTGCCACTGCGAGTACATCGACTCCGCGGTGGTGAACATCATGGTCGGGTTCATGTCGAAGCCGACGCCGCGCTGCGCGAGTTCGCGCAGGGTGTCCGGTGTGGTGGTCATGCTGTCTTCCTGTCGTCGTAGGCGGGGACCCGTCGGATGGTGTGGGGGTCGTCGATGATCCAGTCGCCGCGGGGTGCCCCGTGGCCGTGGGTGGCGCCTGCGGTGTCGCCGTCCCAGAGGGCCGCGACACCGAGCGCCGGGTGGGACTTGCGTCCGTAGTCGTGACACCAGCACCCGCACGCGAGCTCGGTGCACGCGACGTGCTCGGTCGGGTCGCCGTACTCGCAGATGTCCGACCCGGTCCAGGAGGCGGGGCCGGTGCGGATCTTGTCGAGACGGTGGCCGCAGTGCTGGCATTCGACGACGGTGAACGCGCCGACGACCCGCTGCCGGTTGCCGGTGAGGGTGAGTAGTCCGCACTCCGGGCATCGCGCGGGCGGGGGAGTGACCTTCTCGCGTTCCTCGACCTCGAGCGTCCGGTACGCGTTCAGCGCGGCGTGGGCGAACTGGATCGCGTGGGCGGCGCCGGCGGGCGTGTTCACCCACATGAGGAGGGTGAGGTCCTCACGGGTGGCGAGGTGCCGCTCGCACTCGTCGACGGCAAGGAACGCGAGCGGCAGGTTCGAGTACCCCGACGCCGCGGACCCACCGCCCCCCGCCGTGGGGGAGACGGCGCGCCCGCCGGTCGCGTCGAGCAGCTCCCGGAACCGCGCCCACTGCGGGTAGGCGGTCTCGACGAGGTCCCAGCAGTGGCGGCAGAGGAACCCCACCTCAGACGCGAGAGGGAGACACCCTCGGCAGGTGCCGGGGCGGGTCTTCTCGTCCCAGCCGGGGTGGTCGGGGCAGGTGACGCGGTGCTCGCCGAGGGTCGTGCACGCGCGGATGCCGGGGAGGTTGTCGTTCGTGGCGCAGACGATCGTCATGCGGGCTCTCCGATCTGCGTGAGGATGCGCGCGGTCGTGTCGTCGTCGAGGCGGCGGAGGCCGAGCGCGCCGCGGTAGGGGATCGGCTCGGCGAGGGGGCGCGGGTTGGTGAGCACGAGGTGATAGCCCTCGTGGGCCGGGAACTCGATGTAGTTCTGCGCCCACGGCGAGCAGATGCGGCCGACCGGGGTGTGGTCGTCGAAGCAGATGTTGCTCATGCCGTTGGACTGCTTCACGAGGTGCACGCCCGCGAGGTCGACGACGCCGAGGATCGCGCCGTAGGTGAGACCGAAGGGGACAGGCGGCCCGATCCTGCTGACGGTGAACGTGTTGGCCATGAACTCTTCAGCCGAGCCGACACCCTTGGCTGCGTGGATGGCGACGGGCCCGCGGTAGTCCCCGGCGATGTTGCGGACGCGATTCTCGACGTCCTTCCCGCCGTGGATGATCGCCCACGCCCACGGCTGACGCACGGTGAGGATCCGCATCTCAGAACGGGGTGTCGTCGCCATAGCTCCCACCTCCCGCCACGCCCTGCGCGCCCGACTGAGCCGCTCCCGGCGTCGCCCAGGGCTCGTCACCCGCCGCGGCACCCGATCGGCCGCCAGTCGCGCCCGTACCGCCCGCGGCGCGCGTCACCTGCGCCGTCGCGTACCGCAGCGACGGGCCGATCTCGTCGACCTCGAGCACGATCGACGTGCGGCTGTTGCCCTCCTTGTCCTGGTAGCTCTGCTGCTTGAGCCGCCCCGTCGCGATGACACGGGAACCCTTCGTCAGCGACGCGGCAACGTGCTCCGCTAGCTCGCGCCACACGGAAGCACGGAGGAACAGCGCCTCGCCGTCCTTCCACTCGTTCGCCTGCCGGTCGAACGTGCGGGGAGTCGACGCGATGGTGAAGTTCGCGACCGGGAGCCCGTTCTGCGTGTACCGCAGCTCCGGGTCAGCCGTGAGGTTTCCGACGATGGTGATGGTGGTTTCGCCGCTCATGCTGCGGTCCTTTCGGTGGTGCTGCTGGTTCGGTTTCGTGTGCGCTCTCCGTTGCGGCAGAGGATGCGAGACACCTGCGTGGTCGATAGCCCGGTCATCTGCGCGACGACGGACACCTTTCGGCCCTCGCGGCGGAGACGGATCACGCGGGCAGTGAGCGCGCCGCGGGCCGCGGCGCGCTGGCGGACAGCTGCGTCCCCAACCGTCAGCGTCAGCACGGCACCGAGGAGCAGATCCTCGACGTTCGTGCCACACCGATTGGCGGCCGCAGTGAGTTCCTTCCACGCATCGTCGGAGAGCTTGATCCCGTGGCTCATGCGCCGGCCTCGATCGCGCCCGTTGTGTGCCCGGATCGCTTCGGCCTTGTCGCGATCGCGTGCCGCCTGCAACCGGTACGCTGCCTCCGGTTCGAGCGGCTGGCGGCGCGGCCAGTCCGCCGGGATGATGCCGCGCGCCTTCGCGGAGCGCACGTCGGCCTCCACGTCAGCCGTGCTGGTGCGGTCCCCAGCTTCGACGCGATCGAGGAC
Source organism: Microbacterium sp. SORGH_AS_0454 (assembly GCF_031453395.1). Taxonomy (NCBI): domain Bacteria; kingdom Bacillati; phylum Actinomycetota; class Actinomycetes; order Micrococcales; family Microbacteriaceae; genus Microbacterium; species Microbacterium sp. SORGH_AS_0454. Next base: position 2,080,715 of record NZ_JAVIYS010000001.1, read on the forward strand.
GTGCCCCACGGTCAGATACGTCGTGCGCGTCGCCGGGTCGCGGTGGTGGGCAATGATCGCGCGCTCGCACTCGGCGTACGAGTGGCCGTCGAGGGCGGCGGCCCATGCGGTCGCGGTGACGTCCGTGACCTGACGCCGGTCGAAACCAGCCGCCACGGTCAGGAGCTTCGCTGCGTCGGAAGTGTTCATGCGGTGAGTCCTCTCTGCTCGGCGGCCTCCTGGGCTGCCAGACGGGCTACGACGGCGAGGTTCTCGTCGTCGCGGGTGGGGCGCGGCTGATGACCAGCGCGCGGGGCGGTGCGCTCGGCTTCGCGACGCATCCAGAAGCGCCAGGCCGCGACCCAGTCCTTCTTGGTCGCAGTCCGCCCGGACGCCGCACGCCAGTAGTCGACGAACTGTTTCGTCGCGTAATCGACGTCGAGACCGGGGCAGTCGTCGCGCATCTCGGCTCGCATGCCGGTGGTCAGGATGAACGGCTCAGGGATGCGAGTGGCGCGCTTGCGCGGCTTACTCTCTACCTCGTCAGAGGTAGAGATAGGGGTCGGGTCGGGTCGGGCCGGGTCGGGGGGAGCGTTACCCTCATCAGGTGGTGATGCGTTAGTAACGCCGTTACTCTGCTTCTCCCGCCACGTCTTTACGCGGTTCTTGGTGGCCTCACGCTTGGAGTCAACCTGTTCCTTGGAGGGCTGGTAATCGGCCCACGCATGGAACACGAACGTCTCACCATCGGCTGTCCAGAGGCCCGCGGCGACCAGTTCGTCGGCTGAGCGGCGGCGCGCGCGGAAGAAACGCAGCATCGACACCGGCACGCGACCGTCCGTCAAGTGCCCCGCCGACCACGACCCGGCACGCAGCCAGAGCGCCGTTGCAGCGTCGCTGAGAGCCGCGGTCTTCGGGTGTGACCAGAAGTGGTCGTCGACCTTGAACCAGGCCATCATCGCCCCCTGAGCGCGAGGATCGCGGCCTGCGGCGACTGATCCGCCCGCGCCTTCCACACGAAGAACTCGTCGTCGTAGACCGTGTGCATCATGTCCAGCGCCTCGACGGTGGTCACTTCGCGGCGGTCGTCGCCGGTCAGGACGAACCACGCGTGCTCGTGGGCGAAGAACACGGGCACGCGTGTCACGTCCGCCCACAGGGGCACCTTGATGCCGTACGCCTTCGAGATCTCCGCCATGCCGGCGTCGGCTTCGATCAGCCCGTTGAGCTGGCTATCCAGCCACAGGAGGTTCTCGGTGCGGTGCTTGTCGGGTCGCCCGCCCATGCCGCCCTGGCGGTGCTGCGGGACGAGACGATCGCCGGTGGTGGCCGTCCACACGCACACGAACCCATCACGACGCGACAGGGCCTCGAGCTGACGTTTGGGGACGCGTCGATCAGACACGGTGTCTCCTTGATGACAGGGGCAGGTGGGACGGCGGCAGACTTCGTCTCCGCCCCACTGGCGGCCGGGGTGGCAGTGGCGGCACGCGCCGCAGGTGCGACGGACGCGGGGGAGGGTGTCGGGCGCGTAGTTCATGCGTGCCACCGACAGAGGTCTGTGTGCCCGCCCTGGCGCAGCGACGGCGAGCACCGCCACCCGTGCACTCGGAACGCCCGGATGCGCAGCTCTATCTCCGTCTCCCGCGGCTCGGCCGCCAGCGACTCCCGACAGCCGTCGTGGTCGCAGCGGAGCGTGACCGTCGTCGCCGTGCTCATGCCGCATCCCATTCGGAGTCGAGCAGGTCGAACAGAGTCGGGATGCCCTGCTCGTCGTCGTGCCGGCGCAGGTAGACGAGGGAGTCAGAGACGGACACCGGGTTCAGCTCCGACCCGTAGCCGCGACGGCCCTGGCGCACTGCTTCGAGCACGGTGGAGCCGAGCCCGCTGAACGGGTCGTAGACCAGGTCGCCGGGGTTGGAGTACGCCGTGATGAGGCGGCGAGGGATCTCGAGCGGGAACGGGCAGATGTGGTTCTCGACGGCGCGGCGCTTCTGCTCGCTGTTCAGCGTCTCGATGCGCAGGACGTCGTGCCACACGTTCGCCGCCCACGAGCCGGGCACGAGCGACGCGAACGTGCCCGGCAGGGCGTTCGCTGCGGCCAGACGATCAGCGAGGGCGACGTGCTGCTCGTAGTCATACACCGATCGGAGCGACTGCTGCGTGAACAGCTTCGAGCGCGTCCCCGGATCGAGCACTGCGAGCTCGTCGAGCGCGAGCAGCCTGTCGCCCGACGAACGCCAGTCCGCGGCCGCGTCGATCTGCCAGCGGCCGACCGAGTACGCCTCGCGTTCCTTCACGACACGCTCGTCCGCCCAGCCTTTCGACCGGTCGCTCTGCGGCTTGTGAAACAGCAGCACATACTCCGGCGAGCCGACACCCATCGGGGTGTGATCGCGGAGCATCTTCGAGTACGACAGGCGGTACGTCTGATTGTTCTCGCGCACGACATCGGTCGTGACGGTGATCGCGCCGTAATAGTCGAAGCCGTGCTGGCGGTAGTGCGCGATCGACTCGGCGTGCAGCTCACTGACCGTGTAGACGCCGGCGCCGGTGACGGACCCGAACATCTGGCGGTCCTTGACGTGCACGGCGAGGATCCGGCCGGGCATGAGCGCGCGGTAGAGCGACGGCGTCAGGTAGTCCATCTGCCACCAGAAGTGCGCGTTGTCGTCGGTGTGGCCGAAGTCGGCGTAGTTCGGGGAGTACTCGTAGTGGTTGCCGAATGGGATGCTCGTCACCATCAGCCCGACGGACTCCGTCTCGAGGTGGTCGCGGGCTTCGACGACCGAGTCGTTCAGCGCGATCGTCCACGCCTCACCGGTGTGCACCTCGCGCTCGACGCCCATCGCGCGGGTCAACTCGGCAGAGATCGCCGCGGCTGAGAGGCCGAACTCCCGGAGCACGTCCGACATGGTGTCGGTGAGGCGGTCGTCCTCCGCCCACTTGGTCTCGAGGGTCGCGCGCACCTCCGACTCCGTCTCGGCGTAGATCAGGTGCACGTCGCACTCCTGCGTCTGGCCGAATCGGTGGATGCGGTGGACGGCCTGGACGACCTGCTCGTACTTGTGCGTGATGCCGACGAACACGGCCGTGCTGCACTGCTGCAGGTTGAGTCCGCGGCCGAGCTGGACGGGTTTGCCGATGAGCGCGTAGGTCTCGCCGGCGAGCCAGGTACCGAGCTGCTGCTCGATCTGCTCGTCGGTGAGGCCGCCGTGCACGGACGAGTACATGAGGCCTTCGTCAGCCAGCGCGCGCTCGAGCGCGGTCTGTTCGTCGTTCAGGTCGCACCAGAGCAGGATCTGGCCAGGCAGAGGGCGTCCGAAGTGCTCTCGCACGATCGACATGGCTCGCGCGACGCGCGCTTCGAGAGTGTGTCGCTTCTCGCGGGCGGCGTCGACGAGCGACATCGCGCCGCCGCGGACGAGCACGCCCTGCCCGTCGCGGTCGATCTGGTCGGAGAGGATCCCGACCTGCACTTCATCCCAGTGCACGCGCAGCTCAGGTAGCGCATAGCCGGCGTCGGAGTAGCCGAGGTCGGACGGCCGTTGGAGGAAGCATGCCCAGGTGTTGAGCCACAGCCAGAACTCGCGGCGCTTGTGCGGGTAGAGGGTGAGGTTCCCCGCCTTGGACGAATCGCGCTGAAAGAACCGGGTGAGGGCGGCTCCGGTGTCCATGATGCCGAGGAACCCGGCGTAGTGGATCAGCTCCTTGTGTCGGTTCGGTGAAGGGGTGGCCGTGGCGACGAAACGGAACGGGACGTTGGTGAACAGCGGCAGGAACCGCTGGTAGGTCTCGGAGCCGAACGAGCGGAGCACGGCGGCCTCGTCGAGCGAGACGGCCGTGAACAGGTCGACGTCGAGCTTCCCGTCGCGCACGGACTCGTAGTTGGTGACGTACAGGCCCTGCCAGTCGGGGTCGACCTCGGCGGTGGTGCGGACGAACCGGACCTGAACGTCGAGCAGCTCACGACCGTCGCGCACGATGTCGAAGCGCACACCGAGCGGCGCGACGATCAGGCCGCGGCCGCCGAGTCGCGCCACGATGACGCGGAGCACCTCGAGCTGCATGACCGACTTGCCCATGCCGTAGCGGGCGAAGATCGCGCGGCGGCCGCCGGCGACGGCCCACTTCACGACGTCGGCCTGGTGCGGCTGGTACATGTCGTGGCCGGGCCGGAAGATCGGCGACAGGTCGGCGTCGTCGACGTCGAACCCGAACGACCGGTCGAAAGCGACCTTTTCGCGCAGGAAGGCGTCGTATTCGAGGCTGCCGTCATTGCCTGTGTTGAGGGTCAGGAGAGCGCTCATGCGCGGGCACCGCCTTCGAGGAAAACCGCGAGCGTCTCGAGGCTCATGGTCACGTACTGCTCCGCCGGGGTCGTCGTGCCGCGCTTCTTGTGCACGACCACCCCGGCCACGGCGTCGTCGTTGCCGCGCTCGGTCTCGGCCTGACGCAACCAGCCGGGCAAGTCGGGTCGCGCGGTGTCCTTGCATTCGATGACCACGCGACCCCCGAGGGGCGTGCGGACGCCGCCGATGTCGCCGCGGTCCTTCGACCCGGTCTTGGCTCGCCGATCGATACGGTCGTCGTCGAGGCGGATCTTGAGGAAGTCGGCGACGGAGCGCTCAAAGCGGGTGCCGGCGTCCTTCGCCGACGCGCGGGACCGGCGCGGCTTTGTGGTGTCGGTCACTGGTCTGCTCCGTTCGATGTGGCGATGACGCGCACCTCGGAGTCGAGGGCGCGGTCGTGGTTCACGCGGCCGCCGAGGTCCGTCTCGACGACGAAGCGGGCGAGGCGGCCGATGTGCTCGACGTTGACGATGTGGTGGTTCAGGACCATGCCCTCGAGCTGGTTGATGCGGACGCGGTCGCCGTCGCGCAGCCAGGCGGCGTTGATGATGCCGGGGACGAGGCCGCCGAGCACACGCCAGTCGATCGCGGAGCGCACCGCCTCGTCATGCGAGGTGAGCCACTCGTCGAAGATCGCGCCGGCGATACGCCGCTGCTCCTTCTCACCGTTGATGGGGTCGTAGAAGGCGGCCTGACCGCCGTCGTCGAGGAACGCCTCGCGGATGCGCTCGTCCGTCCAGACGTTCTGCGCGTTCATTCGGGCACCTCGGCGGTGTTCCAGTCGGCTGCCGTGGTTTCGTTCACGACGACCGTCTCCGGCTCGTCGTCTATGTGGGTGACCTCGACCTCGTCGAGACCGCGGAGTGTCTGCACCTTCGCCTCGTCGGCCTCGAGCGCGCGGCCCAGGTCGGTCGACTTCGGCAGGTACTTCGCCAGGGCCCGGACGGCGGTCTTCTTGACCATCTCGTCCTCGTTCGTCTTCCACGGCGTCGACGCCCAGTACGACGGGCGGCGGTCCATGACCTGCGTGCGGGTGAGGTACACCCACGTCGTGCCGCCGGAGCGCATGCGCGCGGTGGCGACGACGCCGATCCAGTCGCGGGTCTCCTCGAAGTCCTGCGGCACCCAGTCGTAGAACATGCCGCGCTCGGCGTTCGCGCCGTAGCTGAACTGGTCGCCGCGGCGGACGAGGAACGCCTGCACGTTCATCACGAACTCGGACCGGAGGGCGAGCTTGATAAGGCCCTGGTACCCGATGATCGGTAGGCAGATCTGCTGCCCTCGGTCCTTCCGCGGGGTGAGGTAGAACTCGCCCAGCCCGGACCCGATCTCGAGACGCAGCTGCGCGGCGAGCATCACCCCGCCGAGGAGGGTCTTCGGGTCGGCTTGCATCAGCTGCGGCGACTTCGTGATCTCGGACAGGACAGCGCGGACGAAGGCCTCGCTGTTCATAGTCCCGCCGAGCTGACGCTCGATCGCGGGCAGCTGCGCCTCGACGAGGTCCTTCATGGTCGGGTTCTGCTTCGCCGCGGCGGCGGCGGTAGACAGGTCGGTCACTTCTTCTCCTTGAGGTTCGTGCGCATGACTCGATAGGGCTGCCCCTGGACGGTGAACTCCTGCACTATGTCGGGGTGCACCTGGCGGAGCGCGGACGTGTCGAGTCCCATGCGCCCCTTCTGGTAGCGGTAGGTGAGCACGTTGCGTCCGTTGCGGGTGATGGTGTCGGCGCCGCCGAGCCACTGCCCGATCGCGACCTGCAGGGCGTCGGCTTCGGCCTTCTGCGCCTGTATGTCGGCGAGGAGCACGGCGCGACGCTCGATCGCTTCCATGACCGTGTCGTCGGCCTCGAGCGAGGTGCCCGCGTCGACGGGCACCTCGTTGAGCTCGGCGATCGTCGACGGCATCGGCGAGACACCGACGAGGACGTTGTCCTCCCAGAAGCCGCGGACGGAGGGGATGAGGTGTTCGTTGATGAACCGGTCGTCGCGGGGCTCCCAGAACAGGCGGAACTCCCGGCCGCCGATCCACACGACCACCGCGGCGCGGGAGGTGCCGGCGACGGCCATCTCCGCCTGCACCTGCACACGGATGTCGGTGGGGATGCCTTCGTCCCAGTGGTGCCCGGAGTAGTGGTGGGCTGTCTTGAACTGCCAGGTGGTGAACGGGTCGTGTGAGACGCGGTCGAACGAGGCGTGCAGGAACGGGTGGTTGACGGAGCGGGCCATGAAGCCGGGGGACAGGGTCACGTCGAGCCCGGCGAACTGGTGCACCCAGGCTTCGATGATCGGCTCGGACTGGTGCCCGATCCACGCGAGCAGCGGGTCGAAGTCGCGGTCGACGCCCTGCTTGTGCTTGTACACGTCGAGCGCCGTGTTCCCGTACGACGACAAGCCCATGACTGCGGCTACCTCGGACGCGCCGACAGAGCCGCGGCGCTCGAGCTCCCACGCCGGGGTGTCGGGCGTCACGTCGATGCGGTCGAACGAGGTCATCGCTCCTCCTCGAACTCGTAGGCGCACTCCGAGCAGAGGCCGTCCTTGTCGACGACGACACTCTTCGCGCACCGCGGGCACTCGGTGGGGAATTTCGGGTCTGCGCAAAGCAGCGGCCAGAAGATAGACCGGTCCTCCTTGCGCAGCTCGGCGAGCAGCTGCCCGTCGGTGAGGTCGTCGAGGGTCTGCTGCGTGTTCAGCACCCACGGGACGGTCAGCTTGAACGCCTTCCGGATTGCCTGGCGCGCGGACTTCGTGCCGTAGCGGTCGCCGATCGCTTCGACGATGCGGTCCTCGATGTCCTGCATTGCGCGCCAGTGGTCGTCGAGGATCTGGTGGTCGTGGGGGAGGGGGCTGGGGACGGTGGGGTAGTGCACGGCTGTGGCGGTGCTCATGGGCGGTGTCGCTTCCGGTTGGTCCACGCGGTGTACGTCGTGAACAGGGCGAGGATGAGGGTGATGACGGCGAGGAGAGCGACGCCGTCGAAGCGGCCGCGGAGAGCGGCGAGGACGATGAAGAGAGCGCCGGCTGCGGCGAGGACGCCGACGATGCGGCCGTAGACGTTCACCACGGGATCACCCCGACGGCGGCGAGCATCCCGAGGGCGACGAGGCCGGCAACCTCGGCGGCGCGCCTCCACCCGGTGGGCGCGGGGCGGAGCGCGGTGAGAGCGGCGGCGTGCGCACGGCGCGCGTCCTGCCCGTTCACGCTTCGACCTCCGGGTAGATGCGGCGAGCCGAGATGATCCCCGTGTCCGTCTTCGCGATATTCGTGAGCGTCTTCGCCGACTGGAAATAGCCACCGTTGACGATCCACGCGTGCGCCGAGTTCGAGAACATGAGGATCCACACCTCGCCCTCGACGGAGTCGTGCCACGGCTTCGGCTCCGGGTGAGCATCGAAGTAGGCGCGCGCAGCGTGCACGAACTCGTACGACCGCCCGTCGCCCTGATCAACCCACTCGAGGTCGCCCGTACCGCTCTCGCGCAGCACGCGCACGCGCGTCTTCACAGAGCAGGGATAGACGACGTAGTCGGGGTTTTCGGGCCAGCGCCAACGGCCGAGGCGTTCGTCAGACTCCGCCTGGAAGAACTCACGCAACGCGATGACGTCCGGGTCTTGAAAGACGACCTCGCGGACCTGACAGATCTCGTCGGCTAGTCCCGGAATCTCCCCTGCGAACTGAAAGAGGGACTGATCCCACTTACCGCCGAGGTTCACCACGCGGACGCCGTTGGATGCGGTGAAGTCGTTCATGCTGCTGCCTCGCTCACGGTGGGGAGGTCGGCGCGTCGGACGCGCGTGTAGACGGTGACGTCCAGACCGTCGAGGTTCCCGGTCGCGATGATGTGCGACGAGTCGCCCGCGGCGATGTCCATCGGGGTCTTGCCGAACCGGGCGGCGAACGCTTCCACGGCTGCGACGCCGGTCAAGTGGATGGTGGCGCGCGGGCCAGGGACGACGTTCATCGCGGCGGCGAGTTGCGCGTCGGCCTCGACGATGTCAGCGAGCGCCCGGAGACCGGACGCGATGTCCGCCCCACTGCGTTCGGTGGGCGGTGCTACGGTGGCGGTGGTGGGCATCTGTGGTGCCCTCCTTTCTTTGATTCGCCTCCGGTTGCCGCCGGGGGCGTTTCTCTTGTGGGTGTCAGGCGGTCCGCTTGAGCGGAGTCACCTTGTCGATGCCGGCCTGCTCGCGCACCCAGGCATCGAGGTCGCTGCGGTAGCAGCGCACACGCCCGCGGAGCAGCCACATGTCCGGGCCCTCACCTTTCGAGCGCATATTGCGAAGCGTCTTGACTGCGAGACCGGTGACCTCGGCAACCTGCTGGATCGTGAGGATCTCGGGTGCCGGCGCGGCGCTCATCGCGAGCTCGCCAGAATCCGCTCGTCGACGGGGGTGATGACGTCGATGATGGACAGGTTGAAGTGGGCCGCGATCAGGCCGAGCTCGTCGATCGTGAAGGGAGACGCGAGGAGAAGACGACGCTTGAGGGTGCTGAGGGAGATCCCCGTTGCCTCCGCGAGCTTCTCGACGGACTCCCGCCGATCGGCGAGAATGGACCGAATCGCTCGGGATGCCTTCCCGCTGGGAGTGGTGTAGTTCATAGGAACTAATCTAGTTCACCTGAACTTAAACTGCACCGAGTTTGCGCAATTCGGTTCACATCTGACACGATCAGGCTGTGTCGAACTATTCCCCCACCACAGTCGCCCGCGAGATCATCGACCGCGTCAGAGGCCTCATCGCCCGCTACGACGTCAGCCAGGCAGAACTTGCAGTCCTCTGCGACGTCAGCCAGTCACAGTTCTCCAAGATCATCCGCGGCACCCGACCCATGAGCCTCGACCAGCTCGTCATCATCTGCGACGCACTCGCAATCGACCTCGGCCAGCTCGTCAGCGAAGTCGAAGACTTCGTGGCAGATCGAGACCTGCCCGCCTCCTCGCCGATCTACTACGTCGAGGAAGGCCGCCGTCTCCCCGAGGCTGCAGAGCGACTGCCCGAGCACTTCGACGCCTGGGCGCAGGCGGCGTGGGATCGACTCCATCCGAACAACCTCATCGAGGGCCGATTCGGATCCAATGTCGGAACCCCCGCGCAAGATGAGGAGCTCTACGAAGCCGCCCGCCCCGCCGACCCGGAGCCCACCGACGAACAGCCCTCCTATGACGACCCCAGTTGATCGAATGCTTCTCGACTACGCCGACACCATCGGCGTGACGATCGAATACACCCGCCTCCCCGCCGACCGCGACGGCGTCTACGACCACGAAGCCCGCCGCATCCGACTGCGCCGCGGCATGTCCGCCCGACACCACCGCTCCGTCCTCGCGCACGAGCTCGGGCATGCAGCGTTCGGCGACACGCCCACCCACTTCGGGCCCGTGCACGCGAAGCAGGAACGCCGCGCCGAGGAATGGGCCGCACTCCGCCTCATCGACATCGACGAGTACCGGCACCTCGAGGCCGTGCACGCCGGCCACCCGGGCGCTATCGCGGTCGACCTCGATGTGATGCGCAGCACTGTCATCGCGTTCCAGAACCTCATCGAGCGCCTCGGCAACACCGTCTACGTGCAGCCCCGCATGGGCGCCGGCCAGTGGGCACACCGCGAGCGGACCGCCTGACATGGCCCGCCCACCTCTGCCCGTAGGCACCTGGGGCGCCATCTCCCGAACGCAAATCGAACCCGGGCAGTGGAAAGCCGTCGCACGGTTCCGGGACTACGACGGCGTCACCCGCAAGGTCGGCCGCGTCGGCAGCACCGGGCAGAAAGCGGAGAACCTCCTCAAGGAAGCGCTCCGCGACCGCGCCCGCCTCCCCTCCGAAGACCTCACCCCGGAGACCCGGCTCTCCCGCGTCGCCGAGCAGTGGACCCGCGAGCTCGAACGCCGCGACGTCAGCGACGGAACGAAGTACCTCTACACCCGCAACCTCGTCCACATCGTCCGCGGCATGGGCGGCCTGCAAATGCGTGAGGTCTCCGTCCCCGCCGTCGACCGGTTCCTCGAAGCGCTCATGGTCAGCAGCGGGCCCGAGACTGCCCGCCTGTGCCGAGTCGTCCTCCGGGGCGTGTGCGGTCTCGCCGTGCGCAAAGGCGCGCTCCCCTCGAACCCGGTGCGCGACGCAGTCTCCATCCCCCGCAAGGCAGCCGAGCCTCGCACCCTGGAGCTCGCCGAGGTCATCAAGGCGCGAGCCCAGCTCGCGAAGTGGGACGCTCGCCGCAGCAACGGGGGAGTCCTTCGCCGCACCGACATCGCCGACCCCGTCGACATGATCCTCGGCACTGGCATCCGCACCGGAGAGGTCTTCGCGCTCCGCTGGGACGAGGACGTGCACCTCGTCGACATCCCCTACATCGAGGTCACCGGCACCGTAAAGGAGATCCCCGGGCGGGGCCTCTACCGCCAGCCTTACGCGAAGACGGAGATGTCGCACCGCCGGCTGATCCTGCCGCCGTTCCTCGTTGACGCTCTCGCCGCCCGCGCGCGGGACAGCGAGTACGTCTTCCCGTCCGTCACCGGCACGCTCCGCAGCCCCAACAACTTCCGCACCCAGTGGCGGAAGTTCCGCGCCGCGCACGGCTACGACGACTGGGTGACACCGAAGACGTTCCGCAAAGCCGTCGCGACGCTCGTCGCCACCGAGGCCGACGACGAGACCGCCGCCGGCCAGCTCGGACACGAGTCCCCGAAGATCACGAAGAGGCACTACATTCGACGACTGCACCAGGGGCCTGACGTGCGCACGATCCTGGAGCTGTTCGCCTCCTAAGAGCGCCGCTTACGTACCGTTTTGGGCGGGATATCCACGGACTATCGCGGGACATTGCGGGTCGCCAGTTACCTTCTAATGCCAGGTCAAAGGGTTATTCTGGGTCATCACGGGATACGTTCTCGTGAATACGGGGGTTGCAGGTTCAAGTCCTGTAGCCGGCACCCTCTCTGGAAATACCCCCGCCCGCACGTGCGGCGTCCGCGTCTCACGGCACGCATCGGGCGAGGCCGTAGGCTCGCTGCGTGACTGACGAAGCCCTGGAGAACTCGCCGCCTCGACGATCCCGTGAGCAACTCGAAGCCTGGGTCGCGGAGTTCGAAGAAGAGGAACACTGCATCGCCGGCACCATCACGGTCGCCCCGCAGGAAGACGATGGTGGGGACGACACGGGTCTGGTGATCCTGAATCCGCGGAACGCCACCGAGTCGATCTTCATGCGACCCCGCAGCTACGACGATCCCGTCTGGGAGATCACGATGTCGGGGCGTCCGAACGAGCTCGTGATGTCGGTCCACGACATCGCCAGCTTCGCCGCCGAGCTCGTCATCGCCAGCAATCTCTGCACGTTCCTGCAGTGGAAGTCGCTCGAATGGGATCGCGAGAGCGGCCGGCGAGCCGACCGGCAGAGAGCGTGACGGGCGCGCACGCTTCGGCGACGTAGAGCGCCCCGCGAGGCGCTGCCCGTGCGCCGCAGCCCGCTGGCGCCTGCGGGAGAGGGATCACGGCAGCGCCTTCGCGAGCGCGACGAGGAACACCGCCGCCGCCACGATCAGCGCGAGCCCCGCGAGCAGTGCACCCGCGACGGCGACCCAGCGCAGCGGCCCGCGCCGGCGACTCCCATCCAGAGCGAAGAGCAACGCGCACACCGCGACGACGAGCACGAGCAGGTCGCCGATCAGTCCCGGCGGCGCCCACACCGATGTCGCGATCGCGACGATTCCCGCCGCTAACGCGCCCACGTGCCACGCGGGGCTGCATGCTCCAACGGGATCGTCGGACACGGCTCAGCGCATCCGCACGCGCAGCCACCGCGCGCCGTGGGGCGCGAGGGTGAGACCGGCGCCCAGCCAGACGGGCTGCGACGACACGAGGTCGAGGGCCTCCGGCGCCATTCCCGACAGGGTCAGCGCATCGATCTCTGCGGACGAGTCACCCACGTTCGCGAGCACGAGGACAGAGAATCCGTCGCCCGGGCGCAGGAACGACACGACGGACGCCGTGTTCGCTCCGAAGGCGATCAGCTCGTTGCCCGCGAACTCCGGCGTGGATCGGCGCACCTCTGTGAGACGCGACAGCCGCGAGTAGACGCGGCCGGCCGGGGTGCCGGCATCCGTTCGATCCTCGTAATTCTGCTCGGGACGGAAGGGGCGGTTCACCCAGCGGCTGTCGCCCGCTTCCTCCGGCCGCTCGGCGAACGAGTAGTCGTTGAGCTGGGCGACCTCGTCGCCGAGATAAAGCAGCGGGATGCCGCCGCTCGAGAGCGCCAGGGCGTGAGCGAGAACGACCCGGTCCTCCCCTCCGGCGTCACCCGCCTCGATACCCGCGAGCGACGCGGTGGTGCCCGTGACGCGGGCATCGCCCGTGCGCGGGTTCTCCTGGAACGGCACGCCGCGCGCGAACGATCCCTCGGCACGGCCGACGTAGAAGTCGTTGAGGAAGCGGCGGTGCGGGTAGCCGTCGATGCCGAGCTCGGCGGCATCCTCGTCGGCGAACGTCCAGCCGATGTCGTCGTGGCTGCGCACGTAGTTCACCCACGCGGTGCCGGCGGGCAGGGCGTGGCGGCGCTCGAGCGCCTGCTGCAGCAGTCGGCCGTCGCGAGTGGCGAGCGCCTCCCAGGTGAGGGCCATCTGCAGGGGGTTGTAGGAGATCTGGCATTGCTCCGGCGAGATGTACGAGATCACCTCGTCGGGGTGCACGATGGCCTCCGACTTGAAGAGCAGACCCGGAGCCGCCATACGCAGCACCGCGTTGAAGGCCTGCAGCAGCAGATGGGCTTCGGGCAGCGACTCGCAGGTCGTGCCGAGCTTCTTCCAGATGAAGGCCACGGCATCCATGCGGAGGATCTCGACGCCCTGGTTCGCGAGGAAGAGCATCTCCCCGGCCATCGCCTCGAAGACCGCGGGGTTGGCGTAGTTGAGATCCCACTGGAAGTGATAGAACGTCGCCCAGATCCAGCGTCCGTCGTCGAGCTGGACGAACGATCCCGGGTGGTCGTCGGGGAAGATCTCGCGCGTCGTCTGCTCGTAGGCGTCGGGCAGCTCGCGGTCGGGGTAGATCAGGTAGAAGTCCTCGTACCCCGCTTCACCCGCGACGGCCTTGCGCGCCCACTCGTGCTCGTTGCTCGTGTGGTTGAAGATGAAGTCGACCACGAGCGAGATTCCCGCCCGACGCAGATCGGTCGCGAGGGCCGCGAGCTCTTCCATCGTGCCGAGCGCCGGATTCACCCGGCGGTAGCTCGACACCGCGTAGCCGCCGTCGCTGTTGCCCTCGGGGCTCTCGAACAGCGGCATGAGGTGCAGGTACGTCAGGCCCAATTCGCGGAAGTACGGAATGGAATCCCGGATGCCGTTGAGCCCGCCCGCGTACCGATCGACGTAGCAGACACCACCCAGCATGCGCTCGCTCTCGAACCAGTCCGGCGCGCTCTCGCGCTCCCGGTCGAGGGCCTTCAGCGTGCGCGGGCGCGCCGTCCACGAGGTGCACGCGAGATCGAGGACGGATGCCAAGCGCTCGAGGCCGTCGGGTCGATCGCCGTAGAGCTGGGTGAAGAGGTCGTGCAGGCGGGGCAGATGCTGTTCGGCGTGCGCGAGGAACTCGCGGTCGGCGTCGGCCGCGCGGAGGTCGTCGATCAGGCGCGAGACGTCGTCGGGGCCGGGGTGGAGCTGGGTCACGGGTCACAGCCTGACGCATCCGGACCACCGCGGTCGACATCGACGTGCCGCGGGGAGCGAGGGGGTGAGTCGAGGGACGCGGGTCACCGCCCTTGCCTGCACGCGCCGATGGGGTCTGACGGCCCCGCGTCGTACGATCGACGGTGGCTCCCGCGCGGGGGCGCGAGGGGAGAGCCGTGGCGGAGCGGGGTTCAGTCGGACTGGCCGTCGGAGGAGCGGTGCTCATCGGCGCCCTCACCGCGCTCCAGGCGCGCATCAACGGCAGTCTCGGTGCGGAGCTGGGGGACGGTTTCGTCGCCGCCGCGATCTCGTTCAGTTCGGGCCTGCTCATCCTCATCGCGTTGTCGGCGCTGATCCCCGGCGGCCGACGCGGGTTCGGGCGTCTGGTCGGCGGCATCCGGTCTCGATCGATCCCGCCGTGGATGCTGCTGGGCGGTCTGCTCGGGGCGTTCACCGTCGCGAGCCAGGGCCTGACTGTGGCGACCATCGGCGTCGCGCTGTTCACCGTCGGGTTCGTCGCCGGGCAGACCACCGGTGGGCTCGTGCTCGACCGCATCGGGTACGGACCGGCCGGCGTCGTTCCGGTGACCGTTCGCCGTCTGATCGGTGCGCTACTGGCGATCGCCGGCGTCGTCGTCTGCTTGTCGGGGGACGCGCTCGGCGCGGTTCCCCCCTGGATGCTCGTCGTCCCCGTGATCGCGGGTGCGGGCGTGGCGTGGCAGCAGGGCACGAACGGACGTCTGCGCGTTCGCGTGGAAAGCCCGTTGACCGCGACGCTGGTCAATTTCATCGGCGGAACGGTGGTCCTGCTGATCGCCGCGGGCGTGCACGTCGCGGTCGTGGGGGCACCGCGCACCGTGCCGACCGAGCCGTGGCTCTACATCGGCGGGGCGGTGGGCGTGATCTACATCTTCTTGTCGTCGGTCGTGGTGCGCCGCACGGGTGTGCTGCTGCTCGGTCTCGGCTCGGTCGTGGGTCTTCTCGTGACCTCGGTGCTGCTCGACGCGCTGTGGCCTGCGCCGGCGGCCCCCTCGACCCTGGTGGCTCTGCTCGCCGCGACCGTGGCGATCGGCGGAGTGACCGTCGCCGCGGTCCCGTTCCGCCGCCGTCGCTGACGGCGGAAACGACGACGCCGCCGAGGACCGGAGTCCCGCGGCGGCGTCGAACGAGCAGGGGTCAGAGACGCGTCTCGTCGACCGAGCGCTTCTTCTTGCCTCCGGGCATGCGTGAGATGTGCTTGGCGGCATCCACGGTCTTGCGTCGCGTGGCGCGGGTGCGAGGGGGCTTGCCGCCGATGTAGAGCCACCCGAGCAGGACCTCGCCCTTGTCGAGCCCGTGCGCCTTGGCGAGCACCTTGCTGCGGGTCTTGTCGTCGGTGCGCCAGAACACGCCGAAGCCCGCTTCGTCGAGCACGAGGCTCAACATGTGGGCGACTCCGGATGCCACGGCCTCCTGCTCCCACGCGGGGATCTTCTTCGAGCGGAGGTTCGCCACCACCGCGATGATCAGCGGTGCGCGCCGGGGCTTCGACGACATCCCCTTCTTGCCATCCGCCTTGTTCAGCGCACGGGCCAGGATGTCGCGGTCGGCGCCGCGGATCTCGATGAGCCGCCAGGGCTTCAGACTCTTGTGGTCGGCGACGCGACCGGCCGCGGCGACGAACGCCTCGAGCTCGGGACCGGTGGGGGCGAGGTCGGTGACCTTCGACCACGACCGGCGGTCGCGCATCGCCTCGAGTGCGCTCATGCCTTGTCTTCGGGGGTGAAGTTGAGCGACAGCGAGTTCATGCAGTACCGGTCGCCGGTGGGCGTGCCGAAACCGTCGGGGAAGACGTGTCCCAGGTGAGAGCCGCAGTTGGCGCAGCGGACCTCGGTGCGCTGCATGCCGTGGCTGTTGTCTTCGATGAGTTCGACCGCCTCGGGGCGGACCGACTCGTAGAAGCTCGGCCACCCGCAGTGCGAGTCGAACTTGGTACCGCTCTGGAAAAGCTCGGCGTTGCAGGCGGCGCAGGTGTAGAGACCGGCACGGCTCTCGTCGAGCAGCTCACCGGTCCAGGCGCGCTCGGTACCCGCCTGGCGAAGCACCGCGTACTGCTCGGGGCTGAGTTCGGCGCGCCACTGGTCGTCGGACTTGTCGACGGCGTAGGTCATGTTCACTCTCCTTCTTCGGCTCTATTCTCTCGTGCCCGGCAGCGGTCAGGTCGTGACGGCATAATCTCCGGGTGACCCAGGATGCCGTGACCGCCGTCGTCGATCGTTATCGGCGTTTCTCCGAGGACGAGGCTCCCGGTCGTTCGGCGGTGTACGCGAACTGGGCGGAGCGTGTCGCGGACGACACCGCGGTGGCTGCCGCCCTCGCGAGGATCCCCGAGACGCGACGACAGCCGCCGCTGGTGTTCGCCGTGATGCGTCTGCTCGGCGCGCCCCTCGACGACGTCGATGCGTGGGCTTCATGGGTCACGGCCCACGCTGACGCCATCGTCGAGGAATGCGGTCGCCGGAGCGTGCAGACCAACGAGCCCCTCCGCTGCGCGGCCCTGCTCCCCGCCCTCGCTCTGATCGAGGGGCCGATCGCCCTGCTCGAGGTGGGGGTGAGCGCGGGGCTCTGCCTCTATCCCGATCGGTACTCGTACCGCTATCACCGCGAAGAGATCGTCGCGGTCGACCCCGTCGACGGCCCGAGTCGCGTGGTTCTCGACAGTGACCTCCAGGGGCACCCCGACCTGCACATGCCGCAGATCGTCTGGCGTGCGGGCATCGACCTCAGCCCCCTCGACGCCCGCCGCGCGCAGGACCGCGACTGGCTCACCGGCCTCGTCTGGCCGGGGGAGAGGAGGGGCGTCTCGAACGCATCGAGGGGGCGCTCGACATCGCGGCGGCCGACCCGCCTCTGCTCGTCGCGGGCGACGGCGCCGAGGCCCTCCCCACGCTCGCCGCCCAGGCTCCGGCCGGGGCGACCCTGGTCGTGACCACTCCGGGCGTGCTCGCTCACGTGCCCCGGGGGCACCGCGCCGCCGTGATCGATGCCGCTCGGGCGGCAGGCAGGTGGATCACCCTCGACGCGCCCGGCCTGCACGACGGCTGGACGCGGCGCCCCGAGCCCGTGCGGGGCGGATTCGCGCTCGCTCTCGATGGAGAGGTGCTCGCGGAGGTCGACCCTCTCGGGGCGTGGGTGGCGTGGCATCCGGGATCGTGAGCGATGGCGCAGTAGCGTAACGGCGTGCCTCTGTCGGACCGTGACCTCGCCTTCCTCGCTTTCGAGGGCCAGTGGCGCCGTCACGCGGGCGCGAAAGAAGAGGCCATCCGCGCGGAGTTCTCGATGACGCCTGCCCGGTATTACCAGCTGCTCGGGCGCTTGATCGACACCCCCGAGGCGCTCGCACACGATCCGATGCTCGTGCGCCGGTTGCGGCGGCGGCGCGATGACGCGGCGGATCAGCACCGCGCTCGTCTCGGCCGGACGGCGGCCCGCTGACGGGCTCGCCTCGACGCGACCGATAGCATCGTCCAATGGCCAGATCGACCTTCCCTCGGGATCGCTTCGACGACCTGCCGACTGAATCCGGCCGCGTCGGCGCTCACCGGGCCGAGAACCCCCGTCTGCGCGGATGGATCGTGTTCCTGTGGGCGGCCATCGCCACCCTCTTGCTGATCATCGCCGGCATCTTCGCGACGCTCCTGGTCTCGGGGCGTATCTCGCTCGGTTCCGACGCTGCGCCGAGCCCGACCGTCTCGGTCGAGCCGACCATCCCGGCCGTCGTCGACACGTCGTACTCGGTGGTCGTGCTCAACGGCACTCCCGACAACGGCCTCGCGGCCTCCGTTCGCGATCAGATCGTGGCCGCGGGCTGGAGCGGCGACAACGTCGAGACCGGCAACTCCGACAGCACCGATTTCGCCGACACCACGATCTACTACCGCCTCGAGAGCGACGCGGCCGCGGCCGAGGGCCTGGCCCAGACGATCGGCGGTGCGCAGATCGCGCAGAGCGACTTCCTGCAGCCGACGGACGACCCGAACACCCCGGCCGACGAGAGCGACGTCAAGCGTCTGATCGTCGTGATCGGCCTCGACCGCGCGAGCGGTCAGCCCTCCGCTTCTCCCTCCTCCTGAGTCCGCGAGCGCCGCGTGTTTCCGCGGCGTAACAACTTGGATGCACGCGCGTCAACAATGCTCCGGAACCCCGATTCCGCGGCATCCTCCGTGCTTACGATGACCTCGTCGTTCAGCAACAGGAGATTCGCATGACGCAGGGCACTGTCAAATGGTTCAACGCCGAGAAGGGCTTCGGCTTCATCACCGTCGATGACGGGCAGGACGTCTTCGTCCACTACTCGAGCATCGAGATGTCGGGTTTCCGTGTCCTCGAAGAGGGACAGGCCGTCGAGTTCACCGTCGGCACCGGTCAGAAGGGCCCTCAGGCGGAGTCCGTTCGCCTGGCCTGAGCTCTGGCGAGAACGCCGCGGCATCCGACTTCCGGATGCCGCGGCGTTCGGCGTTTGCGGGGCGGCTCGTGGCTTGCACTCCCTAGGGGCGAGTGCCAGAATGAATTAGCACTCGCTTTCGTCGAGTGCCAAAATCTGCAAGTCACCCGTCCGGGAGGGACGACACACTTATGGCAAAGATCATCGCTTTCGACGAAGAGGCCCGGCGCGGTCTCGAGCGCGGCCTCAACACTCTCGCCGACGCCGTCAAGGTGACCCTGGGCCCCCGCGGTCGCAACGTCGTGCTCGAGAAGAAGTGGGGCGCCCCCACGATCACGAACGACGGTGTCTCGATCGCCAAGGAGATCGAGCTCGACGACCCGTACGAGAAGATCGGCGCCGAGCTGGTCAAGGAGGTCGCCAAGAAGACCGACGACGTCGCGGGTGACGGCACCACCACCGCCACCGTTCTCGCCCAGGCGCTCGTGCGCGAGGGCCTGCGCAACGTCGCCGCCGGCGCCGACCCCATCTCGCTCAAGAAGGGCATCGAGAAGGCCGTCAAGGCCGTCACCGACGAGCTCCTCGCCTCCGCCAAGGAGGTCGAGTCGAAGGAGCAGATCGGCGCGACCGCGTCGATCTCCGCCGCCGACCCCGCGATCGGCGAGCTCATCGCCGAGGCCATCGACAAGGTGGGCAAGGAAGGCGTCGTCACCGTCGAGGAGTCGAACACCTTCGGCACCGAGCTCGAGCTCACCGAGGGCATGCGCTTCGACAAGGGGTACATCAACCCCTACTTCGTCACCGACCCCGAGCGTCAGGAAGCGGTCTTCGAAGACCCCTACATCCTGATCGCCAACCAGAAGATCTCCAACATCAAGGACCTTCTTCCGATCGTCGACAAGGTGATCCAGGAGGGCAAGGAGCTCCTCATCATCGCCGAGGACGTCGAGGGCGAAGCGCTCGCGACCCTGGTGCTGAACAAGATCCGCGGCATCTTCAAGTCGGTCGCCGTCAAGGCTCCCGGCTTCGGCGACCGTCGCAAGGCACAGCTGCAGGACATCGCGATCCTCACCGGCGGCCAGGTCATCACCGAAGAGGTGGGCCTCAAGCTCGAGAACGCGACCGTCGACCTGCTCGGCCGTGCGCGCAAGGTCATCATCACCAAGGACGAGACCACGATCGTCGAGGGTGCCGGCGAGTCGGAGCTGATCGAGGGTCGCGTGACCCAGATCCGCCGCGAGATCGAGAACACCGACAGCGACTACGACCGCGAGAAGCTCCAGGAGCGCCTCGCGAAGCTCGCCGGTGGCGTCGCCGTCATCAAGGCCGGAGCCGCGACCGAGGTCGAGCTCAAGGAGCGCAAGCACCGCATCGAAGACGCCGTGCGCAACGCCAAGGCCGCCGTGGAAGAGGGTGTCGTCGCCGGTGGTGGCGTCGCGCTCATCCAGGCCGGCAAGAACGCTCTCGCGAACCTCGAGCTCACGGGTGACGAGGCCACGGGCGCGAACATCGTGCGCGTCGCCATCGAGGCCCCGCTCAAGCAGATCGCGCTCAACGCCGGTCTCGAGCCCGGCGTCGTCGCGAACAAGGTCGCCGAGCTGCCCGTGGGCCACGGCCTCAACGCCGCGACCGGCGAGTACGGTGACCTGTTCGCACAGGGCATCATCGACCCCGCCAAGGTGACCCGTTCGGCTCTGCAGAACGCCGCCTCGATCGCCGGCCTCTTCCTCACCACCGAGGTCGTCGTCGCCGACAAGCCCGAGAAGGTCGCCGCTCCCGCGGGCGACCCGACCGGTGGCATGGACTTCTGATCCCCGCCTAGGCAACACACGGAACGCCCCCTCCTCCGGGAGGGGGCGTTCTGCGTGCTGCGGACGTGGCCGCTGTCAGTTCAGCGGGCGGCAGACGTCGGTGACCAGAGCGTCACCCGGTACGCGGTCGGGGGTGGTCAGGTAGACGTTGAAGACGCGCGAGGCGAGAGTGTCGTCGCCGCGCGGGCTCAAGCCGTCTTCCACGAGGCGGGCGTTGATCATGTCGTGCGCCTGTGCGATCTGCTCGTACGGGCCCGTCACACGTGCGACGAGGCAGTCGCGGGGAGGCAGCTCGATCACGGTGAGAGGGGCGTCCACCGTCGTCCCGGGGGCGACGGGCACGAAGATCGACAGATCGACATCGTGCTCGACGTACTGGTCGTCGTGCTCGATGACGCCGCAGGCTCCGATCGGTGCGATCGACCGCTCGGCGAGGAGAGGCATGAGGCGGCCCCAGAGCTCCCCCTCGGCCATGAAGCCATCGTGTCCTCTCACATCGTGTGAGGGTCAAGCGTCGGGGCGCCCGTCACGTCTGCGCGTCGGGCCGGTACCCCTCGGGCAGGCGTTCGAGCGGCTGCGTCTCGATGAGCGCGTGCTCCTGGGCGTCGCGGCGATCGGCGAGGGGGAGGGAGACGCGGAAGGTCGCTCCGCCCCCGGGGGTATCGCGCACATCGACCGTGCCGTGCAGCAGATCGACGATGGATGCCACGATCGACAGGCCGAGACCCGAGCCGCCGGTCTCGCGGGTGCGCGAGGTGTCGGCGCGCCAGAAGCGCTGGAAGATCTGCTCGCGGATCTGCTCCGGCACCCCCTCGCCGTGGTCGATGATCTCGATCCATCCCATGTCGGACTCGCCGTCGACGCCGACGCGCAGCCCGATGGGGGAGTCCTCGGCGGTGAAACGCCGCGCGTTGCCGAGCAGGTTCGCCACGACCTGACGCACCTTGTTCTCGTCGCCCATGACGACGGGGGCGAGGCGCGGCACGGGACGGACCACGCCGATCGGTGTGGCCGGGGTTCCATCCGCAGGAGTGGATGCCGCCAACTCGGTGCCGTCCTTCGATCGGCGCCGAAGCCGCGAGAGGGTGGCGCCCGCTATCGCCATCGCCGAGGTGGTGGGAGCGGTGCGACGGCGACCGTTCCCGTTCGCGGGCTTGCCTCCGGCGTCCAGGAGCGGGTCGAGGGTGATGGTGGGAAGGATCAGCTCGTCGCGCGAGGTGGCGTCGTCGACCGTGACCTCACGCTGGGGCGAGGTCACCCGCAGGTCGAGGGCGGCGTCGCGCGCGATCGGGCGCAGGTCGAGGGCGGTGATGGTGACGTCACGGCGCTCGTCGAGGCGGGCGAGCGCGAGGAGGTCCTCGACCAGGGCCCCCATGCGGATCGCCTCTTTCTCGATACGCTCCATCGACTGCGCGACATCCTCGTCGGAGCGGATCGCCCCCATGCGGTACAACTCCGCATAGCCGCGCATCGTGACGAGGGGTGTGCGAAGTTCGTGGCTGGCGTCGCCGATGAAGCGACGCATCTGCCGCACGGTGGCATCCCGTTGTCCGAGGGCGCCGTCGATGCGGGCGAGCATCGCGTTGATGGCGGTCTTGAGCCGGCCCACCTCGGTGTCGGGGACGATGTCCGTCAGACGCTGGCTGAAGTCACCGGCCGCGATGTCCATGGCCGTCGTCTCCACCTGGCGGAGATTGCGGAACGCGAGGGTGACGAGCCACCGGGTCAGCAAGGCCGTGGCGATGAGGATCAGCAGCGCGACGAAGGCGTAGATGCCGATGTAGGCGGCCACGATCCGGTCGGTCGGGGCGAGCGGCTGGATCACCATCTGCGTGTAGACCCCGGGGTTTCCGGGCACCTGCAGCACCCCCACCCGGGCGACGAAGTGCTGACCGGACTCGGGCGACTCGAGTTCGATGCGGCGATCGATCTGGCTGTAGGTCTGCTCGACCGTGAAGGTGGGAGGGATGTCGGGCAGAGCGGTCGTCGACGTGCCGTTGTAGAACGCCTCGCGCTGTCCGTCGGGACCGTACACGACGACCATCGACCCGATCTGCGGGGCGTTCTCCACCTGCGAGAAGACGACCCGCCCGTCGACGGGAGCCGTGGTGAAGATGCTGTTCGCGATACTGCCGGCGGCCTGCTGCGCGAGCTGCTCGTCGAGGTTGTTCACCAGGGTGGTGCGCAAGAACACCATGGTCCCGATGCCCGCGGTGAACAGCCCGATCGCGAGCAACGCGACGGTGACGCCGGTGACTTTGGTGCGCAGGCTCAGCCCGCGCCACCAGCGCGTGAGCGAATCGTCGGAGTGCGACAGGAGCGAGCCTTTCGCTCAGGCGGTCTTGCCCGACTTCAGCATGTAGCCGAAGCCGCGCTTGGTCTGGATGAGCGGCTCCGAGGAGTGCGGATCGATCTTGCGGCGCAGGTACGAGATGTAGCTCTCGACGATCCCCGCGTCGCCGTTGAAGTCGTACTCCCACACGTGGTCGAGGATCTGCGCCTTCGAGAGCACCCGGTTGGGGTTGAGCATGAGGTAGCGCAGGAGCTTGAACTCGGTCGGGCTCAGGTCGATCGAGACGTCTCCGACGCTGACGTCGTGGGTGTCTTGATCCATCGTCAGTTCGCCGGTGCGGATGATCGACTCTTCGTCGGCCTGCATCGTGCGGCGCAGGATCGCCTGGATGCGGGCGACGATCTCGTCCAAGCTGAACGGCTTGGTGACGTAGTCGTCGCCACCCGCGTTGAGCCCCATGATCTTGTCTTCGGTCTCGTCCTTCGCGGTGAGGAACAGGATCGGTGCGGTGTAGCCGGCGCCGCGCAGCCGCTTGGTGACGCTGAACCCGTTCATGTCGGGGAGCATCACGTCGAGCACGATGAGGTCGGGTTCCTCCTCGAGCACGGCTGAGATCGTCTGCGCGCCGTTGGCCACGGCTCGCACCTGGAAACCGGCGAAGCGCAGGCTCGTGATGAGCAGGTCGCGGATGTTCGGTTCGTCGTCCACGACGAGGATGCGAGGAGCTGTCATGCCCTCATTATCGTGATCTGACCCAGCAATGTGCTGGATATGGAACGGAAGGCCGCGTGCTGGTATGCGTCAGGCGGCCTGGGCGTCGATTCCGTCGGCATCCAGGATCGTGTAGGCGTACCCCTGCTCAGCCAGGAAGCGCTGGCGATTCTGCGCGAAATCCTGGTCGACGGTGTCGCGCGCGATGAGCGTGTAGAAGCTCGCGGTGTGGTTCGACTGCTTCGGTCGGAGAAGTCGACCGAGGCGCTGAGCCTCTTCTTGGCGCGATCCGAACGACCCCGACACCTGGATGGCGACCGAGGCCTCGGGCAGGTCGACCGAGAAATTCGCGACCTTGGAGACGACCAGTAGCGGAATGCTCCCGTCGCGGAAGCCCTGGAAGAGCTCCTCGCGCTCGGGGATCGGCGTGGCGCCCGTGATCTGCGGGGCGTTCAACGCCTCGGCGAGCTCGTCGATCTGATCGAGATACTGACCGATGATCAGAACCCTCTCACCCGGATGCCGTTCGACCAGACGTCGGGCGACCTCGATCTTCGCGGGGGCGGTGGCGGCGAGACGGTAGCGATCCTCGTCGGCGGCTGCGGCGTACTCGAGCCGCTCGTCGGCGGGAAGGTCGATACGCACCTCGTAGCAGGCCGCGGGTGAGATGAAGCCCTGTGCCTCGATCTCCTTCCACGGCGCGTCGAAGCGCTTCGGGCCGATCAGGCTGAAGACGTCTCCTTCGCGGCCGTCCTCGCGCACGAGAGTTGCGGTGAGGCCCAGGCGGCGGCGCGCCTGCAGGTCGGCGGTGAGCTTGAACACCGGAGCGGGAAGCAGGTGGACCTCGTCGTAGAGCACGAGGCCCCAGTCGAGGGCGTCGAGCAGGGCGAGGTGGGCGTACTGGCCTTTCCGCTTCGCGGTGAGGATCTGGTAGGTGGCGATGGTGACCGGCTTGATCTCTTTGACCTGCCCGGAGTACTCGCCGATCTCTTCGGGGGTGAGGCTCGTGCGGCGCAGCAGCTCGTCGCGCCACTGTCGTGCGCTGACGGTGTTCGTGACGAGGATGAGCGTGGTCGTGCGGGTGTCGGCCATGGCGCCCGCACCCACGAGCGTCTTACCCGCTCCACACGGGAGGACGACGACCCCGGAACCGCCCTCGGAGAAGGATTCGACCGCCTGACGCTGGTAAGGGCGGAGGCTCCAGCCGTCCTCGGCCAGGTCGATCGGGTGCGGGGTCCCGGGCGTGTAGCCGGCGAGGTCTTCGGCAGGCCAGCCGATCTTCAGCAGTTCCTGTTTGATGTGCCCGCGCGCCCACGCGTCGATGAGGAAGCTGTCGGGGCTCGGGCGGCCGATCAGGAGCGGGGAGATGCGCTTGTTGCGTGACACCTCGCTGAGCACCGCGGCATCGGTCGAGCGCAGCACGAGCTCGCCCTCGTCGTTGCGCTCGATGACGAGGCGCCCGTACCGGTTGACGGACTCGCGGATGTCGGTGCTGACCGAGGCCGGCACCGGGAAGCGGGACCACCGATCGAGGGTGTCGAGCATGGCCTCGGCGTCGTGGCCGGCTGCACGCGCGTTCCACAGGCCCAGGCGGGTGATGCGGTAGGTGTGGATGTGCTCGGGTGCACGCTCGAGCTCGGCGAAGACGGCGAGCTCATGCCGCGCCGTCTCTGCCTGCGGGTGCGCGACTTCGAGGAGCACGGTGCGGTCGCTCTGCACGATAAGGGGGCCGTCAGCCATAGCGTTCGAGTCTACCGGTGTCGAAGAGGGCAGGGCGTTCGCGGCCGTCACTCGACGGGCGTGACGCCGTCGATGTGCGACAGGGGGAGGGTGCGCTCGACATCGGCTCCGCGGTCGCGACCGCGCAGGCGTCCGCCGCCGAGTCCGGTGGCCTCCAAGCGGAAGACGCGGGCAGAGCCGTCGGGCAGGCGCACCGTCACGTCGATGATCGATCGCGCGCGAACCGCCTGATCGAGTTCGCGCTCGAGCCACGCGGCGTCCGAGTCTCCCGCGCCCGTGCGCAGACGCTCGATGAGGTCGGCGTAGGTGTCGGCGGGCGCCGTTGACGTCGCCCCGGGGGAAGCCAGTTTGGCGCGCTCGAGAGCGCGCGGGCGCCCCTCGGCGTCAACCGCCACCGCGGGGTAGTGCGCGTCGGTGAGGGCCCAGAAGACGACGTCGGCCGAGACGTGCGAGACCAGTTCGTCGTCGGTTCGGGTGAGAGCGATCGAGCGCAGCGACTGGTCGACTTCCATCGAGCGCAGAAGCGTCTCGTCGTCTGTCATGACTCGAGTGAGGTGCGACTGCGCGTCGGCGGTGACGCGCACGCGGCCGTGTTCGGCGGCGGTGCGCTCGATGACGTACGCGAGCGGCTGGGGGA
Organism: Microbacterium sp. SORGH_AS_0454; assembly: GCF_031453395.1. Lineage (NCBI taxonomy): Bacteria > Bacillati > Actinomycetota > Actinomycetes > Micrococcales > Microbacteriaceae > Microbacterium > Microbacterium sp. SORGH_AS_0454. Next base: position 2,106,324 of record NZ_JAVIYS010000001.1, read on the forward strand.
GGCCCGTGAGCGAGATACCGGTCAGGAAGGCGCGAAGGCTGTCCGCCGTCTCGCCCGCGGTGATCGCGGCGCCGATGCTCGCCGCGCTGAAGCGATAGCTCGAGGCTTGAGCCCGCGACTCGCGCGCGGCCATCGAGCGCAGCCGCACGTCGAGGTGCGGAGCGAGAGGACCGGGGGCGATCGCCGTCAGGTCGTTCTGCAGGTACACGCGATCGACCTCGGGCGGCAGCAGCTCGCGCAGGGCCGAGGTGTCGACGTCGCCGCCTTCGGCCAGCGGGAGCGCCCAGGGGGTCGCGTGGCCGTCGGCGTCGAGGAGCCCCCAGCGGACCAGGCGCTTGATCCAGAGGTCTGCGCGGTCGGGGCCTTCGGGGTCGAAAGGTGTCGCGGAGCGCCAGTGCTCGCTGGGGATCCACCCGCCGTCGGTGGAGCGGTACGCCGACGGAAGGGCGTCACGCAGGGCTTCTGCGGTGCGCTGCCATCGTTCGAGAGTCGGCAGGCGCAGCCACTCGCGCCCGGCGGGAGAAACGAGCCAGGCACGCTCGTTCGTTCCGAGAAGGCCCACCTCGGCCGCGAGCCCGACGAGCAGGTCCGCTTCGGCTGCGGTGGTCACGGCCCCGGCGTCGACGAGGCGTCGTCTCTCGGTCGCGCCCAGTGACCCCGATCCGATGCGTCCGAGCGGGGCGTCGAGGGTCTGCATGAGGATGTCGGCGAGGGATGCCGCGTTGGTGAACACCGCTTCGGAGGCGGCCCCGGTGCTCTCGGGCGTCGCATGGGTGCGGCGCGGGGGCGCGGCATCCGGGATCCCCGAGGGCAGGATCTCGCGCGCGGCGTCGATCACCGTGGGGAAGGGAAGCCCGTCGTCTCCGATGAGGGCACGGGATCTCAGACGCTCGCCGATCTCACCGGTCGTCGGTCGTCCCTCGGCGGCGTCGAGCAGGGCGACGGCTTCGTCACGACTCAGCGCGGGAAGCCCGCGCGCGACCGAGACCGGGTCGAGCAGCGCTTCAGCCGCGTCGAACATGTCGCGCCACGTGCTCGACGGCGAGATGTGGCGTTCGGCGAAGAGTCGGGCGAGGTCGGTGTCGCTGCGCGCGCTCAACGAGACCGCAAGTGCGCGTTGTGCGGAGGTCTCGGGCACGTCGTCAGGCCTTGTTGGCCTTGGCCCTTCGGATGAAGCTCATGATGAGCACGGCGAGGAGGCACGCGAATGCCACCGGGGGAGCGACGTAGACGAGGAGGCCGATGACGGGCCAGACGCCGGAACCCATGTCGGCTCCGGAACTGGAGCCGATGATGATGGCGAAGAAGCACACGATCGACAGCGCGAGAAGGCCCAGCGACATGAACGCGAGAATGCGGTCGATGCGGCGGACGGGAACGTCGTCGCCCGGTGTGCTGCCACCGGAGGTGCGGGTGCTCATCGGGCTCAGCCTACCGCCTGGCGGCGGTGCCGTAGGCTGGAAGGCCGGGATCCGTTCGGGTCCCGCGTTCCGCCGCGCTTTCCGCGCACTCATCCAGCGAGGTGTCCATGCCCACCGGCAAGGTCAGGTTCTACGACGACGAGAAGGGCTTCGGCTTCATCGTCACCGATGACGGCCAGGACGTGTTCCTGCACGCAACCGCCCTGCCCGCCGGAGCCCCCGGGCCGAAGGCCGGGACGCGCCTCGAATTCGGGGTCGCCGATGGAAAGCGCGGTCTGCAGGCGCTGTCGGTGCGCGTTCTCGATGCTCCCGTGAGCCTGTCGAAGCGCTCGCGCAAGCCCGCCGACGACATGGCGATCATCGTCGAAGACCTCGTCAAGCTGCTCGACGGTATCGGAGGGGACCTGCGACGCGGTCGCTACCCCAACGCTCCGCACGCGCAGAAGATCGCCGCGGTCCTGCGCAAGGTCGCCGATGACTTCGAAGCCTGAGCAGCCCGTCGATGAGCGCCTGACCGGCGCCCACGACCTCGCGCTCGCCGCCCTGCACGAGATCACCCCGGCCGACACCGTCGGCCCCGCAGCCGGATACACCGCGGAGGAAGGGGGAGCGGTCTCGCTGCGCTTCCACACCCGGCTCGCGGGCTACCCGGGCTGGTTCTGGACGGTCACCGTGGCCGTCGTGGACGGCTCCGAGCCGACCGTGCTCGAGGTGGAACTGCTGCCCGGCGACGGTGCTCTGCTGGCCCCCGACTGGGTGCCGTGGGCGACTCGTCTGGCGGAGTACCAGGCGGCCCAGGTCGCTGCGGTCGTCGAGGACGACGACACCGACGAAGACGAGCCCGACGATGACGAGCCGGACGACGACGATGAGGACGACGAAGACGACGACGAGCCGAAGGCGCGCTTCCACGCGGGAGACCTCGACGGCGTCGACATCGACGAGTTCGACGGCGCGGACGACGATGTCGACTCGGACGAAGATGTCGACCCGGACGACGAAGACTCCGATGACGACGACTACGACGAGGGCGATCGCAGCTACTGACCGCCGCTCATGACGAAGGCCGTCCCGCTGGTGCGGGACGGCCTTCGTTCTTGTCAGCTCAAGCCTGCGGCAGGCGCTCGATCGTGTAGTCGATCGCGCCGATGAGGCGGCGCACATCCTCGGGCTCGATCGAGACGAAGGTCGCGATGCGCAGCTGGTTGCGACCGAGCTTCCGGTACGGCTCGGTGTCGACGATGCCGTTCGCGCGCAGGCTCTTGGCGATCGCCGCGGCGTCGATGCTGTCGTCGAAGTCGATCGTGACGACCACGGGGGAGCGGTCGGCGGGATCCGTCACGAAGGGAGTCGCCACCGCGCTCGCATCGGCCCACTCGTAGAGAGCGCCGGACGATTCGGCGGTTCGGGCGCCGGCCCACGAGAGGCCGCCGTTGTCGAGGATCCATCCGAGCTGGTCGTCGAGGAGCAGGAGCGTCGCGAGAGCAGGGGTGTTGAGCGTCTGCTCGAGACGCGAGTTGTCGAGCGCGTTCTTCAGGCTGAGGAACTCGGGGATGTAGCGGCCGGATGCCGCGATCCGCTCGATCCGCTCGATAGCGGCGGGCGAGACAGCGGCGTACCAGAGCCCTCCGTCGGAGCCGAGGTTCTTCTGGGGCGCGAAGTAGTAGACGTCCGCCTGTGCCACATCGAAGTCGATGCCTCCCGCGGCGCTGGTCGCGTCGATGACGGTGAGGGCTCCGGCATCCGCCTCCACGCGCCGGATCGGGGCGGCCACCCCGGTCGAGGTCTCGTTGTGCGGCCAGGCGTAGACGTCGACGCCGGCGACGGCCTCGGCCGCCGAGCGCGTACCGGGCTCGACCTTGCGCACGTCGGGTGCCTGCAGCCACGGGGCGGCGGCCGCCGAGGCGAACTTGCCGCCGAACTCGCCGAAGACGAGGTTCTGGCTGCGGTTCTCGATGAGCCCGAACGCGGCGGCATCCCAGAAGGCCGTCGACCCGCCGTTGCCGAGGATGATCTCGTACCCCTCGGGCAGACGGAACAGCTGCGACAGGCGCTCGCGCGTGCTGGCGACGAGGTTCTTCACCGGTGCCTGGCGGTGCGAGGTTCCGAGGATCGACGCACCGCGGGTGACGAGGGCCTCGAGCTGCGCACCGCGCACCTTCGAGGGGCCGCACCCGAAGCGACCGTCGGCGGGCAGGAGATCGGCGGGCAGTTCCACGTGCGACATGGCACCGATTCTAGGGTCACCCTCGGACGCCGCCCGCGCTCATGTCGGAGGGGGTCGGTAGGCTGGGAGGACTTGCCGCGCGAGATCGAGGACACCCGAATGACCGACCTGATCGACACCACCGAGATGTATCTGCGTACGATCCTCGAACTCGAAGAGGAAAAGATCGTGCCGCTGCGCGCGCGCATCTCCGAGCGCCTGGGGCACTCGGGACCCACCGTCTCTCAGACGGTCGGTCGCATGGAGCGCGACGGTCTCGTGGTCGTGTCGGAAGACCGCCGCCTCGAGCTGACGGACTCCGGCCGTCAGAAGGCCGTCGACGTCATGCGCAAGCACCGACTTGCCGAGCGTCTGCTCAGCGACGTCATCGGTCTCGACTGGGCGTACGTGCACGATGAGGCCTGCCGTTGGGAGCACGTGATGAGCGAGCAGGTGGAGCGTCGGCTCGTCGAGCTCCTCGGCCACCCCACCGAGTCGCCGTACGGCAACCCGATCCCGGGTCTCGACCAGCTGGGCGACGCAGCGAGCGCCACCTTCGACGACGGAGTGATCGGTCTGGTCCGCAAGCTGACGGATGCGGGCGCCCCCATCACGGGCACGGTTCGCCGACTCGCCGAGCCCGCTCAGGTCGATCCCGAACTGCTACAGCAGCTCAAGGCCGCCGGTGTCCTGCCGGGCGCCCGCGGTGACTACCGCTTCAACGAGGGATACGTCCTCATCCAGATGGACGGCGTCGACGAGGGGCTCGAACTGCCCGTCGAGGTGGCTTCGCACATCTTCCTGGTCGCCGAGGACTGAGCTCGGCCGCTTTCCGCAAGGTCGGGCCGAGCATCGCCTGGGAGCGGTTACCGGAGCGTGACTTGTTCGTTATCTTCGGGTAGCCTCAGAAAGTCCACAGGTGAGAAGCCCGCCGTCGGACCCCTCGCGGTTTGCCTCATCGGCTCGTCGTCCGCGCAGGGCCCAGCCCGCACATCGTGCCCCGTATTCGAGTGCTGACGAGCCAGCGTCCCCGAAGACGCAGAGGCGCCGGAGGAACTTTGGCTGAACACAACGAGCCCGCAGCGGACCTACCCGAAGGCACCGCGACGGAACCCACCCGCAAGAGCACTCGTGCCGCGGTGACCCGACCGACGAGCCGCGCTCTGCAGACCGCGCCCCTCACGACTGCTCCGGTTGTTCGCCCCACCCCCGCTCGAGGCGCATCGTCGCCTCGCCGTGTCGGCAAACCGCTGCGCAGCGCGGTGATCCTCTCGATGGTCGCCGGCCTCGTCGCGACCGTCGCGATCCCCGCCTACGCCGCGACCATGCCGGCCGCCGAGACCATGACGTTGCAAGAGATGTCGGCCGCCGACAACCAGTCGCTGGTCGTGGCGTCCGACGCCGCCGCTGAGACCCTCGACCGCAGCAGCTACTCGGCCACCACGGCTGACGAGATCCAGAAGAAGAAGGATCAAGAGGCAGCTGCCGCCGCCGCCGCCGAGCGCGCCCGTCAGCTCGCCGCCAACGCTTCGAAGGCGTCGACCTCGGTGAGCTCCATCGACCTCAACATGACCGCACCCGGATCGGGCGAGGTGCGCTGGCCCCTCACGAGCTACACCCTCGGTCGTGGTCTGTGGGATTCCGGCTATCACCAGGGTGTCGACCTGCTCGCTCCCGGCGGTCAGCCCATCTTCGCCGCCGCCGGTGGAGTCGTCAGCGTCTCGCAGGAGAGCTACGGCGGATACGGTGTCGCGATCGTGATCGAGCACGTGATCAACGGCCAGAAGGTATCGACCACGTACGGCCACATGACCTACGGCAGCCGTCAGGTGCAGGCCGGCCAGACCGTCGCCCCCGGTCAGCTCATCGGTCTGGTCGGATCGACGGGCAGCTCGACCGCCAATCACCTCCACTTCGAGGTGCACATCAACGGCTCGGTCGTCGATCCTTACGCCTGGCTGCAGCAGAACGCCGGCTGATTCTTCTGACGGGGCGGCGTGGCGGAGGACATCGTTCTCCGACACGCCGCTTTCCGTTTGCCCCCTCGGCCGACCCCGGGCGTGTCGTGGTGGGTTAGCCTGTCACCGACGTCGGAAGAACCGAAGGGACCAGCCGATGAACACCAGCCCGCGCATCCGCACCATGGATGCGCTCGGGCTGCTCGTTCTTCGGCATCGTGTGATCGGATGCCGCGGCCCCGCCGCGACTTCTCAGGCGCTGTCTGTCTAGGCAGCGCCTTTTTCATACCCTTTCGCGCCTGCCGTCGTCGCGAGTCGAACATCCGAGAAGCCGTCTCGGCCATTCGAGAGGACGAGAAATGCGCACACTGGTGCTGAACGCGGGCTACGAGCCCCTCGCTGTCGTGTCTTTCAAGCGAGCCCTCGTGCTCGTCATGAACGACAAGGCCACCGTCATCGAGAGCGTGGACGAGGACCCGGTCTGGGCCGCCCACGGAACCTACGACCGTCCGGCGGTGATCATCCTGACGCGCTACGTGCGCGTGCCGGGCGCCCGCCAGGTACCGGTCACCCGCCGCGGTGTTCTGCGCCGTGACGCGCACCGCTGCGGATACTGCGGCAAAGCGGCGTCGACGATCGATCACGTGCTTCCCCGCTCGCGCGGCGGTAAGGACACGTGGGAGAACCTCGTAGCGTGCTGCCTGCTGTGCAACAACGTGAAGGGCGATCGCACACCTCAGGAGATGCGCTGGGAGCTCCGGCTGGTGCCGGCGCCCCCTCGAGGCTCGTCGTGGACCGTGCGCGGCGTGGACAAGAGCGACCCGCGTTGGGAACCATATCTGGCGCTGGCGGCCTGAAAACGACAAACTCGGGACCTCCTCCCGCGGGCGTCGATAGGCTGAAACGGTCGGCGCGATCGGTTCCGCGGTGGCGTGGGGACGGCCTCGACTCGAGCCGTTCACACGGTGCCCATGCGCCGATCCGTCGCGGTCTCGTCGTCCCCGACGGGATCCACGCGACGCGAAGGGCAGTCCTCGATGGCCACCGATTCTCACCGCACCGTCTCCGCTGTCGAGCGCATCGGCTTGATGGATTCGCCCCCCGAAGAGCGCTTCGATCGCATCACCCGGCTCGCGCGAGAAATGTTCGACGTGGACTACGCGCTCGTCAACATCGTCGGCGAAGACGAGGTGTACACGAAGTCGCAGCCGCCCGAGACCCACTTCGGTCGCACTCCCCGCGAGGCGGTGTTCTGCGGTGAGACGGTCAAGCAGGACGGCATCCTCGAAGTCGACGACGCGACCCTCGACGAGCGTTTCCGTGACATCGCCTCGGTGACCGAGTACGGGATGCGGTTCTACGCGGGCTTCCCGTTGCGCACCGACGACGGTGAGCCGGTCGGTACCCTCTGCCTCATCGACCCCGATCCGCATGCCCTCGACGAGGATCAGCGTCGGTCGTTGGAGCATCTCGGTCGATGGGCGCAAGCCGAGATCCGACAGAGCGATCCGGGTCCGGTCGAGGGTGCCGTGGCGACCGGCCGAACGCCGCGAGCGGACGACTTCACCGCGGACGGTGTGCGATTGGCATCCCTCGCCATTCCGCACGGGGTCGTCAGCGGCGATCGGAGCGGGTGGCAGGAAGTGGGCGGACGCGTGGTCGTGACGCTCGCCGACGTCATGGGCAAAGGCGAGGCGGCGGGTGCGGTGGCGGAAGCGCTGTTGCACGCACTGCAGGCGCGTCGAGACATGTCTCCCGTGGCGGCGATGCTCTCGGTCGAGGACGAGGCCCGCTCGAGCGGCCTCTACCTCGACACCTTCGCGACGGTGTTCCACGCGGTCATCGACGCCGCCGCCGGCACGGTCGACTACATCGACGCCGGTCATGGTCTGACCCTGGTGCTCCGCGCCGACGGGTCGTCGGAGCGTCTGACGTCGCGGAACCTCCCCCTGGGGCTGCGCCCCGCTGACGTCGAGTGGGAGGCCGGGCGCGCGAGCGTCAGCCGAGGAGACCTGCTCGTGAGCGTGTCGGACGGCGCCCTGGACGCGTACGACTCGACCCTCGAGAGCCTGCGTCTCATCGGCGACGACCTGCGCGCGGCCGCCGACCCGCACGGATTCTTCGACGGCTTGACTCTGCGGGTGTCGACGCACCAGGTCGACGACGACGTCACCGCGGTCGTGCTGTCGGTGAGCTGACGGCCTCCGCGCAATCCGTCACCCCGGCGAACCGATCACGGTCGTCGGGGTGACGGCATCCTGGGTCTGCTCCAACGTCAGCGGGATGACGGAGAAGAGGAATCGCTTTCGGACCATGAAGAGGATGAGTCCGATCACGACGCTGTGGATGAGCGTTCCCTGCCATATGCTGCCGCGGTCGAGGCCGGGGATGTTCGCGACGGCGAGCACGAAGAACACGTGCACGATGAACACGTAGAGGCTCGCCTGGCCGAGGGGGATCCACAGCCAGCCCATGCTCTTGTACAGCGGCTTCCACGCCACCGTGAGCACCGCGTACGAGCACACGATCACGAGGGGCAGATCGAGCAGGCGTCCCCATTCGAGGAAGATGCGCTGGTACCCCGAATCGTAGAGCGAACCGTAGAGGTCGGCGGGGAACGGGACGGGCGTGAAGCCGTAGGTCTGACCGGCCCAGAGGTACACGAGGAAACCCGCGTAGCCGACGACGAACACACCGACGCCGATCTTGCCCGGGATCGAGGTGAGGGCGCGGATGATCTGTCGCCGGTAGTAACCGATCACCAGACCGTGCGTGAACAGCACCTGCCAGAGGGCCAGGGGGAAGACCGCATCGAACTGCGAGGGGAGGCTCAGCGCACCGGGCGCCACATAGTGCACCGCGTAGACGCCCCAGCTCAGGGCGAGGACGAGCCACCACATCTTGCGTCGGATCAACCACATGAGGGCGGGATAGGCCAGGCTCAGCACCACGAACAGGCCCATGATGTTGAACGGCCACGGGCCCATCTCGAGCAGGAGGAACTGCCGAACCGCGTACCAGGGCGGTGGGTAGTCGAGCAGGCGTTCCGCGTTGGGGTAGAGGTCGTAGACGCGGCCGCTGTCTCCGGTGCCCCCTTCGCCCGTACCCCGGTCGGTGAAGGTGGTGATTGCGGTGGTGTCGACGAAGGGGACGAAACCGACGGCGAAGATCAGCAGGATCACGGCCAGGGCGACGAGATACTGCTTGCGTGCGCGAGCCCATGCGGCGAGGGCGGCGGCCCACTCACCCCCGCGCGCGATGGCGGCCGGGAAGACCATCCCCAGGACGATGCCGCTGAGCAGGACGAAGAGCTCGGCGCCGGTGATCGCGCCGATCGCCTTGAGCGATGCATAGGCGAAGGGGCTGGTGACCTCGATGTGCGTGACCACCACGACCACGATGATGAAGCCGCGCACCATGTCGATGCGCAGATCCCGGCTCGCGGAGGAGTCGTCGTACCGCCACTTCGGCACGGCACGCCCGACGATGCCGGATGCCAGGAAGGCCACGGCCAGCACCGCGGCGCTGCCGGCGATCCAGTTCATCTCGTCGGTGGGCTCGGCGCCGCCCTGGCGGACCTGGACCGTCGCGGCGGAGGCCTGTTCGGGGGTGACGACGGTCGTCACCGGACCCCAGCGGATGAGCCCTGCGGCATCGAGGTCCGCCCGAAGCGATCCGGCGAGCTCACCGTTCGCCGTCGCCCGCCAATCGACGACCTGACCACCCGCCTCCGCCTCCTCGCGGACGACCTCGAGCCAGGTGACCCCCGTGAGGAGAGGGTGGTCGGGGAGTTCGGCCAGGATCTGCCGCCACCACCCCTGCTTGACCGCGAGCTCGGTGTCACCCTCGCGGCCGAAGTCGTAGAGCGCACCGGTGTCGAGGAGCATGGGCTTGTCCTCGGCGACGGGGAAGCGGTCGTAGAACGATGTGCGCTGGCCGGTGGCGTAGCCCCAGCTCTCGTCGAAGCGCGCGGCGACCTCGCCCTCGTCGGGGGCGCTGTTCGTTTCGAGCGGGACGTCACGTCCGGCGGCGGCCGCCGACTCGCCCTTGCCGAAGTAATACATCGTCAGTCCTACGCGATCGACCGCGTCGGGGTCGGGGAAGTACGGGCCGTACGGGTCGTCGGCTTCGGAGAAGAGCCCGTCTCCGTCGGTGTCGAGGGTGAGGCGGTCGCTCTTCGTCAGGGTGTCGAGTCGCCCGTCCGCGCGTTCGAAGGGGTAGCCGGCGGCGTACGAGGGGCTCCACACGGTCTCGGCCCGCGACGATCCCGCGTGCACCACCTCGGCCACTCGTTCGAAGGCGCGGACGTAGGCGGTCGGCTGCTGTCCCCATGACACCCACGACCCGTTCATCTCGGGGGCGAAGCGCACGAACTGCACCGCATCGTACTGCGAACGGTAGTTCTCCAGACGGGAGTTGAGGTCGGCCGCGTCGGCGTCGGTGAGCCGGTCGAGGGGTACCGAGGGCTCAAGGGTCAGGACGAGGGCGGCACCCTGACCGGCGACCTGTGTCGCCGCGCGCTCCCACTCAGAGATCGCCCGACCGTCGAGGGGATACGACAGGCGAACGGTATACATCGCGGGCTGTTCGCCGAGGCGACCGCGGTACCCGTCCGGGCCGTCGTCACCCCAGTTGAGCTCGGCCCCGAACCATACGCCGTCGTCGGTGGGGACTGCGGCGGCGGCCGGAGCCGCCACGGTCAGAAGGAGCGCGGCGGTGAGCCCCAGAGCCGCCGCGACCCGCTGTCCGATCCGTCTCACGTTCTTCTCGACTCCAGGGTCCACACGTTCCGGTCGCCATCACGGTCGAGAGCCACGTCGTCGACGCTCGCACGGGCGAGAGCGAGGCCCCGGCCGCTGACCTCCTCCTCGCCGGCCATACGCACGGCGTCCAGATCGAGGAGGGGAGGATCGCCGTCGTCGCGGAACGTGGCCCGGATCACCCTGGAATCCGCGAACAGTTCCAGGGTGAACCGGCGCTCATCGGCATCCCCCCGCGAATGTTCGACGACGTTGCCGGCGATCTCGATGACGGCGGTCTCGAAACCGAGACGAGTCGCGGCGGGGACCTCGCCTACCTCGGACCACCACGCGGCGAGCAGCTCGAACACCGCCTCTAGGCTCGCCGGCGCGACCGCGGCGTCGAGCGAGCGGTGGGCGGTCGAATCAGCCACGGAGGGCCTCGTCGACGCTGGGGCGCGGACGCAGCACGCGATCGAGATTGGTCAGACCCAGAACCATCGTGACCTGCTCGGACGGCGCGGCCAGACGCAGGTCGCCGCCCGACTGTCGCGCGACCTTCAGGCACGATACGAGGGCGCCGAGCCCCGACGAATCGACGAACTCGGTCTGCGAGAGGTCGACCACGACGATCCCACCCGCCCCGCGGTCGATCTCGGCGGTCACGGTCTCACGGAACGTCTTCGCCGAGACCATGGTGAGTCGGCCTCGGGGGATGACGACGGTACCCCCGTCTCGGGTGTCGATGTCGACCTGGAGCATGTCAATAACCCTTCGGTTGGTGATCGGAGGCGGAGTACAGCACCGCGCGCACGATGATGCTGAAGACAGCGAGGTCGTAGAGGACCCACGCGATGTTGATCAGGGGAGCGATGCCCTCGGCCTGACCGGCGGCATAGCGGATCGCCACGACACCGAGGGAGGCGATCATGGCGCCCATCACCCACAGCTGCGGCTTCACCAGATCCCACCGCGGGCGGTTCTCGAGCGAGCGCGTCTTCGGGGTCACCGAGAAGCCGAGCGAGCGACCGCGGTAGACGTTGTCGAACGCGCTGGTCACCGCACGGATCCAGACCGGGAAGAGCGCCAATGAGTACTGCGCGCCGCGCCAGGTGGGGCGTCCGTTCGCGACGACGAGGAAGAGCACCTGGTTGATGACGAAGAACGGGATGAAGCGGGCGAAGAAGTCCACGCTCCACGCCTGGACGGGCATGACCCCGAACGACAGGTACAGCACGGGGGCGGCGACGTAGACGATCGCCGCGAACCCGGACAGGTAGCTCCACATGGTGCCGAAGTACATCAAGCGCTGACCCCAGCTGAGGCCCTTCTGCACCAGCGGATTCTCGCGGAACATGACCTGCATGGTGCCCTGGGCCCAACGCAGGCGCTGGGTGAGCATGGTGGGCAGGTCCTCGGGGGCGAGTCCCTTCGCGAGGACCTCGTCGTGGTAGACCGACGTCCACCCGAGGCCGTGCAGGCGCATCGAGGTGGCCATGTCCTCGGTGACCGAGATGGTGGCCAGGGGCATGATCGCCTGGGCCTCCTCTTCGCGTCCGACGTCGAAGGACTCCACGAGCATGCTCACCGACTCCACCGCGGCCAGCGGCGACAGGCTGCGCTCGCCGAGGGCGTCGAGGGCGAGGTCGTCGACGGCGGCCAGAGCGGCGGGGTCGCCGGTGACCTCGGCCAGCTCGGCGAGTTCGGCGCGCACGCTCGCGATGTCCTGGTCGGCGAGCTCTCGGCGCACCTCGACGATGCGGCGCTGGAACGCGAACGTCAGATCCGCCAGAGCGTCCCCGCGGGCGATCCCCGACTTCAGATCGTCGAGGGCTCGCCCGACCGCGTCGAGGGATGCCGTGATGCGGGGATCGGAGACGTGCTCGCGGCGAGCACGGGCGAGAACCCGACGGGAGGAGCGGATGCCACGGTTCACCGCGAGGGTGACCTCGCCGACGTAGCGCGAGACGCCCAGTTGCATCATGGCCTCGCGGCGGAGGATCGCGTTCGACCCGCAGAAGAAGGCGGCGTTCCAGCCGTCCTTGGATTGCTGGATGGGGCCGTAGAACAACGGGGCCTGGCTCCCCAGCGGGTCGCTCACGGGCACGTTCACGAACCACTGGGGCGTCTGGACCAGCGCGACGGTGTCGTCTTCGAACCACCCGAGGGTGCGGTCGAGGATATCGGGGGACGGCACCTGATCGGCATCCAGGATCAGAAGGAACTCGCCCTCGGTCACCATGAGGGCGTTGTTGAGGTTGCCGGCCTTCGCGTGGCGCGGGCGGTCCCGCCACGCCTCTGAGCGGGTGACCACCCCGATGCCCTCGGCCTCGGCGAGAGCGCGCAGCTCGGGGCGATCGCCGTCGTCGAGGATCCACGTCTCGTGCGGGTAGCGGATCGCTTTCGCCGCGCGGGCGGTGTGCATCACGAGGTCGAGGGGCTCGTTGTAGGTGGTCACGAGCACGTCGACCGTGACGTCGTGCCGGAGCGGGGGAGCGTCGTGGCGCTCGCGGAGTCGCCACGCCCCCAGGCCGAACAGCAGGGAGTCGATGAGGCTGTAGGTCTCGGCGAGGACGAGGGGGACGGCGATCCACCAGGACTCCCAGTTCACCGAGGCGAGCCAGCGCCACGTGATGTAGTTGAGTCCCGTGGCGGCCGACAGGATCACGATGATTCGCACGAGAGCGAGACGTCGCGCCTTCGACAGCTCTCGACGCCGAACCTCTCGTCGCAGGTCGTCGCGATGAATGGTGGTTTCGACGATCACGTTTGTGAACCTTTCCGTCTACTTTTCATCCTGTTTGAGAAGAAGTTCACCCGCACAGTCCTTGACGCGCGAGCGACCGAAACGACAAGGTTCGTCTCCTCGGTCCGAGAAGCACCGCTCGGGTGGTGAGATGGATGCATGGCCCGCGCTCTCCTCGTCATCGACATGCAGCAGGGGTTCGACGACCTCGCCTTCTGGGGGCCGACCGCGAACCCCGACTGCGAACGCAACGTCGCCTCGCTGATCGACGCCTGGCGCCGGGCGGAGGAACCGATCGTCGTCGTGCGGCACGATTCGGCCTCTCCCGGTTCCCCCCTTCACCCCGATGCCGAGGGCAACGCCCTCGTGGAGGTGGTCGCCGACGCCCCGGCGGACCTCGTCGTGTCGAAGAGCGTCAACTCGGCGTTCTACGGAGACCCCGACCTGCACGCTTGGCTGGGCGAGCGCGGCATCCGGGAACTGGTGATCTGCGGCATCCAGACGAACATGTGCGTCGAGACGACCGCGCGCATGGCGGGAAACCTCGGCTACGACGTGACCGTGGTGCTGGATGCCACGCGCACCTTCGACCTGAGCGGAGAGATCGCGGGGCTCGGAACGGTGACCCGTACGGCTGTCGAGCTCATGGCGAACACCGCCGTCGTGCTGCAGCAGGGAGGGTTCGCGCGGATCGCCGCGACGGCCGATCTGGTCTGAGGCGACGCCCGTGCGGGGTCGTCATCGGTGGGATGCCGGGGGTCGGCGTGCCCGTTCGGCCGCCAGGCCGGGGCTTTCTGTGCAATGTCGGAGGTCGATCGTATCTTCGACCCACAGGGATTGAGGTCATCGAACAGATGTTCTAACCTGTGGGAATGAGGGCGATCGTGAGAGACCAGGTACAGGCCGTACCCGATATCCATGCGCTGCGCGATCGCCTCGAGCGCATGCAGGGGCGTCGCATGGACGCCCCCGTTCTGCCGACGCACCCTGCGTTCTCGCCGTTGCTGCCCGGTGGGGGTCTGCGATCGGGGTCGGCGTACGCGCTGGCCCGATCGGCCTCTCTTCTGCTGGCGCTCATGGCCCGTCCCTCCCAAGAGGGGGCCTGGTGCGGGGTGATCGGCATGCCCGAGCTCGGCGCCGAGGCCGCTGAGAAGTACGGTCTCGATCTCGACCGTCTCGTCTTCATCCCCGATCCAGGCCCCCGGTGGTTGGCCGTGACGGCGACGATTACCGAGGTGCTCCCCGTGGTGGCCGTGCGCCCTCCCTCGGGGTCGACGGCCGCGCGCGGGGGCGCAGAGACCACGCGATTGGCCGCGCGTCTGCGCGATCGTGGGTCGGTGCTGCTCGTGCAGGGAGCCTGGCCCCAGGCCGAAGCCGTGATCGACGTCGCCGACCCCCGGTGGTCGGGGCTCGGCACGGGGCACGGGTACCTCGCCGGTCGAGAGCTGACCGTATCGGTGACCAGCCGGCGCTCGCCGAACGCCCGGCGCGCCCGCATGCTGCTGCCCGCGGCCGACGGGTCGATCGAGCTGCTGGGTGCTCCGGCGGAACGTCTGATCCCGCGCGAGCGCGATGCGTTTCCTGTGCGGGCGGTGGGGTGATGCAGGCCCCGACGCGCAGCCTCGTGCTGTGGTTCCCCGACTGGCCCATCACGGCGTTCGTGAGCGAGGCCGTCAGTCCTCCTCGACCGGATGCCGCGGTGGCGGTGTTCGCCCACAACATCGTCGTCGCGTGTTCGTGGGCGGCGCGGGCGCAGGGTGTACGCCGCGGGCAGAAACGGCGTGACGCGCAGGCGCTGTGCCCCGGGCTGCAGGTGGTGCCGGCCGACCCGGTGCGGGATGCGCGGGCGTTCGCCCCGGTGGTCGCCCGGATCGAGGAGCGCGCTCCCGGGGTTCAGATCGTGCGGCCGGGGCTCTGCGCTCTTCGAGCGCGGGGACCTGCGCGGTACTACGGCGGTGAGCTCCAGGCCGCTCGCATGCTGATCCGTCAGCTCGACGACGACGGGCTCGCCGGAGTGCGCGCGAGTGTCGCCGACGGGGTGTTCACCGCCGAGCAAGCGGCCCGGACGGCGGCTGTCGAAGATCCCGTCCGTATCGTGGAGCCCGGTGGGGCCGGAGCCTTCCTCGCGCCCCTCTCGATCGCGACCCTCGAAGACGACGAGTTCGGCAGCCTGCTGTCGCGGTTGGGCGTGCATACCCTCGGTGAGCTGGCGGGGCTGCAGGTCGAGCGGGTGCGGGAGCGGTTCGGCGAGAGGGGCGTGCGCCTGCATGCGCTCGCCGGAGGGCTCGACTCGCAACCGGTCGAGCCGCGGACGCCCCCACCCGAGCTGCACCGCGACGTCGCGTTCGAACCTCCGCTCGAGCTCGCCGACCAGATCGCATTCGGCATGCGCGTGGCCGCCGAGGAGTTCATCGCCCAGCTCGGTGCGCACGACCTCGTCTGCACGGAGCTGCGGGTCGTGCTCTCGGGGGAGCGGGGCGAGCGCAGTGAGCGCGTATGGCTGCACCCCGGCTCGTTCGACGCCGCCGGGGTGGTCGACCGCGTGCGTTGGCAGCTCGCCGAAGATGCCCAGGGCATCTTCGGCAGCGGTGTCGCGGGCGTGCACATCGAGCCCGAGGCCGTCGACGCCGCAGCGCACCACGCCAAGGGGCTGTTCGGGGCCGGACCCGACGCGCGTGTGCACCACGCGCTCTCGCGCGTGCAGGCCATGCTCGGACACCGCGCAGTCGTGACCCCGACGATCGGCGGCGGGCGCTGGCTCGCCGAGCGCCAGGTGCTCGTGCCGTGGGGTGATCGTGCGGTCACCGACAAGGTGCGGACGCGGCCGTGGCCCGGTAGCCTCCCCGACCCCCTGCCCGCCACCGTCTATCCCGAACCGCGTCTGGTGGGAGTCACCGACATCGCGGGGGCTCCGGTCACGGTGGGCGAGCGCGACGTCTTGAGCGCTCCGCCCGCCGTTCTCGAGACCGCGGGGCAGCGACGCCGCATCCGCGAGTGGGCGGGCCCCTGGCCAATCAGCGAGCGGGGGTGGGACGCCTTGCGCGCGCGCAAGGCGCACCGGTTCCAGGTGGTGGACGCCGATGGGGGTGCATGGCTCCTGGTGGTCGAAGAGGGCGAGTGGCGAGCGGAGGGGCGGTATGACTGAGAACCGACCCGACTCCGTCCTCGGGGTGAGGGCGCGCTGATGGGGTGGACCAATCCTCCCGTGAAGTGGTCGGAGCTCGAGCGCTTGCTCAGCGACGCCCGCCGTCCTACCAGCGCCCCGCCGAACGGTGACGGCGGCGACAGCCCGGCGTGGTCGCACAAGCGCGGCGCCTACGTACCGCCCTCGATCGAGCGACCGGCCGACACCGTGCCCTATGCCGAACTGCACGCGCACTCGTCGTACTCGTTCCTCGACGGTGCGTCCTCTCCCGAAGAGCTCGTCGAAGAGGCCGAGCGACTGGGCCTGCACGCTCTTGCTCTGACGGACCACGACGGCTTCTACGGGATCGTGCGATTCGCCGAGGCGGCCGAGCAGCGGGCGGTGCACACCGTCTTCGGTGCGGAGCTCTCGCTCGGGCTCACCGGTCCCCAGAACGGTGAAGCCGACCCGATGGGTTCGCACCTCCTCGTCCTCGCCCGTCAGGAAGGGGGGTACCACCGTCTCGCCGCGGCCATCACCCACGCCCAGCTCACCGGCGCCGAGAAAGGGCGACCGGTCTACGACCTCAAGGACCTCGCCGAGCGCGCCGGAGGACCGAGCGACCCGCAGTGGGCGGTGCTGACCGGATGCCGAAAGGGGGCGGTGCGTCAGGCTCTCGCCTTCGAGGGTCCGACCGGAGCCGCGCGTGAGCTCGACACCCTCGTCGCCCTGTTCGGCGCGGAGGCCGTCTACGTCGAACTGACGGATCACGGCGACCCGCTCGACTCCCGCCGCAACGATGTACTCGCCGGCCTCGCCGCCGACCGGGGTCTGCCGATCCTCGCCACCAACAACGTGCACTACGCCGCTCCGCAGAAAGAGCTGCTCGCGGCCGCCGTCGCCGCGGTGCGGGCCAATCGCGGGCTCGACGAGTTGGACGGCTGGCTCCCGGCTCATGCCGGGGCGCACCTGCGCTCGGGGGTCGAGATGGCCGCGCGGTTCCGGCGGTATCCCGGAGCGGTGGCCCGCACGGTCGAGCTCGCCGACGAGATCGCCTTTCCGCTACGTCGGGCCAAGCCCGCGCTGCCGCAGCAGAAGGTCCCCGAGGGGCACACGCCGATGTCGTGGTTGCGCCACCTGGTATGGGAGGCCGCCCCGCGGAAGTACCCGAACCTGTCCGACGACGACCGGCGCCGCATCGAGCGCGAACTGGGTGTCATCGAGATGAAGGACTTCCCGGGCTACTTCCTCATCGTCTACGGCATCGTCGCCGAGGCGCGTCGGCGCGGCATCCTCTGCCAGGGGCGCGGTTCGGCGGCCAATAGCGCCGTCTGCTATCTGCTCGACATCACTGCGGTCGACTCGATCTTCTACAAGCTCCCGTTCGAGCGGTTCCTGTCGAGCCTGCGCGACGAAGAGCCCGACATCGACGTCGACTTCGACTCCGACCGCCGCGAAGAGATCATCCAGTGGGTCTACGAGGAGTACGGGCGCGAGCGGGCTGCGCAGGTGGCGAACGTCATCCAGTACCGGCCGAAGAACGCCGTGCGCGACATGGCGCGGGCGCTCGGCCACTCTCCGGGGCAGCAGGACGCCTGGTCGAAGCAGGTCGAGCGGTGGGGCGCAACGCTCGAGACCGGGGCCGATCACGACATCCCCGACCAGGTCATCGAGTTCGCGTCGGAACTGCTGAAGGCGCCGCGACACCTCGGCATCCACTCGGGCGGCATGGTGCTCACCGACCGCCCGGTGGGAGAGGTCGTTCCCATCGAACACGCGCGTATGGAGAACCGCACGGTGATCCAGTGGGACAAAGACGACGCCGCGTGGATGGGGCTGGTCAAATTCGACCTGCTGGGCCTCGGCATGCTCGCGGCTCTGCAGTACTGCTTCGACCTCATCCGCGGGGCGACGGGCGAGGACTGGGAGTTGTCGACGCTGCCCAAGGAAGAGAAGGCGGTCTACGACATGTTGTGCCGCGCCGACTCGATCGGGGTGTTCCAGGTGGAGTCGCGCGCGCAGATGGGCTTGCTGCCCAGACTCCAGCCGCGCAAGTTCTACGACCTGGTGGTGCAGATCGCCCTCATCCGCCCCGGTCCCATCCAGGGTGGGGCCGTGCACCCGTTCGTGCGGCGCAAACTCGGGCAGGAAGAGATCACCTACGTCCACCCCAAGCTCGAACCGGTGCTCGCGCGCACGATGGGGGTGCCGGTGTTCCAAGAGCAGCTGATGCAGATGGCCGTCGCCATCGGCAACTGCTCCGCCGAAGACGCCGACCTGCTCCGCCGGGCCATGGGCTCCAAGCGCGGGCTCGAGCGCATCGATTCCCTGCGCGAGACGCTGTACGCGGGTATGGCCGAGAACGGCCTGGTGGGGCAGGTCGCCGACGAGTTGTACGCCAAGATCCAGGCGTTCGCCAATTTCGGTTTCGCGGAGTCGCACTCGCTGTCGTTCGCGCTGTTGGTCTACGCCAGTTCCTGGATCAAGCTGCACTACCCGGCGGCGTTCCTCGCGGGTCTCCTGCGCGCGCAGCCCATGGGGTTCTACTCACCCGCCACGCTCACCGCCGACGCCCGACGGCACGGGGTGCAGGTGCGTCGACCAGACCTGCTGCGCTCGGGGGTCGAAGCGACCCTCGAGGGAATCGACGACACGCCGGATCATGCCGTCACCGGGCAGGCGGATGCCGCGGGCTCAGGAGCAGACAAGAAATCGGCACCCTGCCCGGGGAGGCGCGCGCCGACAGGGCTCGATGCGTGCGCGCACGCGGTTCAGTCGCCGACGGGGGAGTTCGACCCCTCCGAAGCCGACGAGAGTCCCGCTCATCGCCGTGACGCGGGGTTCGCCGTACGTCTCGGTCTGGCGGGGGTCACCGGCATCGGGGTCAAGGTCGCCGAGCGCATCGTCACCGAGCGAGACACCAACGGGGACTACCGAGACCTGCGCGACCTCGTGCGCCGTACGGGGCTGGTGACGGCTCAGCTCGAGGCCCTCGCCACGGCCGGGGCATTCGAGTGCCTCGGGCACACACGGCGCGAGGCGATCTGGCTGTCGGGTTCGGCCGCTCTGGATCGCCCGGAGTTCCTTCCCGACTCGCTGGTGGCCGTACAGCCGCCGTTGTTCACCGATCCGTCGAGCTACGAGATCCTCGCGTCCGACCTGTGGGCGACGGGGCTGTCGGCCGACGACCATCCGCTCACCCACTTCCGTGCCGCGCTCGACGCCCGCGGCGTGCTGACCTCGAGCGAACTGCGCACCTTCGAGACCGATCGGCGGATCGAGGTGGCGGGGCTCGTCACTCACCGGCAGCGGCCGGCCACGGCCTCCGGGATCACGTTCCTCAACCTCGAAGACGAGCACGGTTTGATGAACATCATCTGCTCGGTCGGCGTCTGGAACAGGTACCGCCGGGTCGCCCGCGAATCCCCCGCCCTGATCGTGCGGGGGGTGCTCGAGCGCTCGGTCGAGGGAGTGACGAACGTGGTCGCCGACGGGTTCACCGATCTTCGGGTGGGCGTGGCCCACTCGTCGCGAGACTTCCGATGACGTCGGACGTCATCACTAGACTCGGGCCATCTCGCCCGGTTCCGCACCTGACAGGGGAAACGACATGACTGACACTCCCACTCCGCCCGACGGCTGGTATCCCGACCCCGCGGGAGGCGGCGGTCTGCGCCGCTGGAACGGCACGAGCTGGACCGATGAGGTGCGCTCCGCCGCCGGTGACCAGGCAGCGCCGAACGAGTCGGTGCACGACGCCTCTTCGTCGAATGCCCCGGTCGACGCCTCCGGCCAGGACACGCCCGGCCGTGAGGATTCACACGACGCCTCTTCGTCGAACGCTTCTGTCGACGCCTCCGGCCAGGACGCGTCCGGCGGTGACGGCTCACACGACGACGCCGCCGCCTCGCTCACCGCGTCCGAGCCCGTCGCCCACCCGCCGCATGAGGGCGCCACGCTCGACCGCGCCCCGCATGCGCCGAACGACTCCGCAACCTCGACCCCCGCGGGTGCGGGATACACCGCGGCCAGCGCGGGTGTCCCGCCGGTGACACCGCCCGTTGCCCCGTCCGCGGCGCCGGCGTACACGTCGGCTCCCGCCTTCCCCAGTGCCCCGTCGTACCCCGCCGCTCCGGCGTACGGTGCCGCCACCGCCGCAGGCGCAGACTACGGTGCGGCCCCGGGCTACCCGAGCGCACCCCCGGTCGCCTACGACACCGCCGCGCCCCGCCGCGACATCAAGACCAACACCGTGTGGATATGGCTGATGGTCTTCCTGCCGGTGCTCAGTCTGCTCGGCGTGGTCATCTTCGACTGGTCGTCGTACTTCCGCGACGCCTTCTACGCCGGTGTGTACTCGTACGATTCCGGCCCCGCGTCGATGGCCGGCACCAACGCGGCGACC
Organism: Microbacterium sp. SORGH_AS_0454; assembly: GCF_031453395.1. NCBI lineage: Bacteria > Bacillati > Actinomycetota > Actinomycetes > Micrococcales > Microbacteriaceae > Microbacterium > Microbacterium sp. SORGH_AS_0454. Next base: position 2,126,923 of record NZ_JAVIYS010000001.1, read on the forward strand.
ACGCTGATCGCCGTGGTGTCGTCCGTGGTGAGCCTGGTGGTCTCCGCGCTCACGGTGCTGTTCGCCTTCCTCGACTGGCGTCAGCTGCGCGCCCGTGGCGTCGATCGCCCGTTTCACTGGGCTTTCAGCTTCTTCGTGCTGGCGATCGGCTCGGGCCTGGTCTACATCATCGGGCGCGGTGTCATCCTGCGGCGCCGCACCGGTTCCGGCCTCGCCCCGATCTGGGCGTCCATCGCCGTCAACGTCGCCGTGATCATCGCGTTCATCGTCTGGATCATCGTGCTGATCTCACAGCTGACGACCATGATCAGCGAGTTCTCCAGCAGTTACGGCTACTGACACGAGGGGTGCCGTCGGTCGATTCGGCGGCGCCCTCTTCCCTCTGTTCGATGATGACGCTGCGTGACGTTGTGTTGCCCTTCGCGTCAGCATCGCCCGAGGCATCCCGTGGCCGACATACGGTCCTCTCACCGACGCCCGATGTCGGTTCCACCGGAGAGGCCACGCATGTCCACACCATCCATCGCCCAGCAGGTCGACGACTTCAACGTCGGCTTCGAATCACAGATCGGCGATCGCCTCGCCGCTGTCTTCTCCGACGAGCAGAGCGCGCTCCGGGCAGCCGGCGTGCCGACCGGTGCCCTCGGCGAGGGCGACGTGGCTCCCGACGCCGACCTGGTGACCGCCGACGGCGCGACGATCACGTTTTCGTCCGTCCTCGGCGGTACGGCGACCGTCGTCGTCTTCTACCGCGGCGCGTGGTGTCCGTACTGCAACATCACGCTGCGCACCTACCAGCAGAGCCTTCTGCCGACGCTTGAGGAGCGCGGCGCGCAGCTCGTCGCGATCTCGCCCCAGACCGCCGACGGCACCGCGCAGAGCCAGAGCAACGGCTCCCTCGACTTCGCGGTTCTCTCCGACCCCGGTAACGTCCTGGCCGATCGGTTCGGCATCGTCACAGAACCGAGCGCGCACGCCCAGGAGGCGCACACGGAGCTCGGATTCGCCGTCTCGGACAGCAACGCCGACGCGACGGCGCGCGTGCCCTTCCCCTCGGTCTACGTGATCGATCGGGCCGGACGCATCCGCTTCGCAGATGTCCACGTCGACTACACCTCGCGAACGGAGGTCGCCGACATCGTCGGGGCCGTCGACCGTCTCGAAGAGAGCTGATCGGTGCCGACCGCCGGGGCATCCCGCCTCGGTGGTCGGCTCGAGGCTCTTCGGATCAGCGGCCTCGCGCCACCAGAATCGCGTCGAGCACCGCGTGAGCGGTGTCGTCCTTCGAACCCGACACCGTCGAGATGACCTCGCCGGCGGCGTCGACGATCATGAGCTCGTTGTCGGACGTCTCGAACCCGCGAGTCCATCCCACGGCGTTCGCGGCCAGAAGATCGACGCCCTTCCGCGCGGCCTTGGTTCGGGCGCGCTCGAGCAGCTCGGCGTCGTCGGCGACCGTCTCAGCGGCGAACGCCACGATCGTCTGCCCCGCTGGGCGAGCGGCTACGAGCCCCGCGACGATGTCCCGGTTCTCCCTCAGCTCGAGGGAGAGTCCGCTGGGGGAGTCCTGTTTGCGGAGCTTGTGCTCCGACACCGCGGCGACGGAGTAGTCGGCGACCGCCGCGGCCATGACGATGACGTCGGCGTCGGGTGCCACGGCATCCATCGCCTGTCCGAGTTCGTCGGCGGTGCCGGCGGCGATCACCTCGACGCGAGGATCGGGACGGGTATCGGCGTCGAGGTGCGCGGCGACCAGGGTCACACGGGCGCCTCGGTCGGCGGCGGCCCGCGCGATCGCCACGCCCTGTCGTCCGCTCGAGCGGTTGCCGAGGAAGCGAACAGGGTCGATGGGCTCGCGGGTGCCCCCGGCACTCACGACGATCGAGATTCCCTCGAAGTCGCGCGGTCGTTGCACCAGGGCGAGGGCTGCGGCCGCGATCTCTTCGGGCTCCGACATGCGTCCGGGGCCCGAGTCGCCGCCGGTGAGCACGCCGTCGGTCGGGCCGACCACGTGCACGCCGCGGGAGCGCAGGACGTCCATGTTGTGGACGGTGGCCGGATGCCGCCACATCTCGGTGTGCATCGCGGGGGCGACGACCACCGGTGCGGTCGTGGCGAGAAGGGTCGTGCCGAGCAGGTCGGAGGCCAATCCCGCCGTCATCGCGGCCAGGGTGTTCGCGGTGGCGGGAGCCACGATCACCAGATCGGCGGATTGGCCCAGGGCGACGTGACGGACGCGCGCGACGTCGTCGTGCACCGAGGTCGTGACCGGGTTGCGGCTGAGCGACTCCCACGTCGGCAGGCCGACGAAGCGCAGCGCGTCCTCGGTGGGGATGACGTGCACGTGATGCCCCGCCTTCACGAGCAGGCGCACGAGGCTCACGGTCTTGTAGGCGGCGATGCCCCCGGTCACTCCCACGACGACGAACATCGTCCCAGTCTTCCAGGTCGGCATCCGCGGCGGGGCGGAGTGCCGAGAACAGGGGAGCCGACAGCAACGGGGGCTTTCCGTACCGAACGGCCTGTTCTCGTGCCGCTACCTGTTCTCGTGACGGTGTCGGGTCGCCTCCACGGCCCACCCGACGTTCGTTCGGCACGGGTAGCGTTGTCGGAATGTGCACCGTCGTGATCGACGTCCCCACCGCTCCCGGCGAACCCGTGCGGGTGCTCGCCGTCCGCGACGAGGACCGCGATCGCCCCTGGCGCGGCATCGGACCCTGGTGGCCCGAGCGCGACGGCGTCGTGGGCGTGCGAGACGACCGCGCCGGCGGTGCCTGGCTCGCAGTCGATCCGATCGCTCAGCGGCTGGCGGTGCTGCTCAATCGCGAGGATCTCTCCGACCGCCGCGACGATGAGGTCGTCAGCCGAGGCAGCATTCCCCTCGACGCGGTGGGGTCCGGCATCCCGAACCGTCCCGCCACCCGCGGCTTCAATCTCGTGGAGGTGGATGCCACGGGCGCGCACCTGGTGGAGTGGGACGGCCTCGTCTCGCGTCGCACGCCGCTGACCCCCGGCACGCACATGGTCGCCCATCACGCCGTCGACGACCCGGGCACCCCGCGGATCGCGCGCTGGCTGGGCGCCTTTCGCGAGGCCGGCCTGGCGAACGGATCGGACTGGTGGATGCCCTGGCTCGGCGTGATCGAGACGTCGACGCGCGAGCCCGAGGGGTCGGTCCTGCGCCGAGACGCCCACGACGGGCTCGTGCTCGAGTCGCTTCTGGTCTGTGTCGCGAGCATCGGCCCCGAGGGAGTGGACCTGCGCGAAGGGACGCTCGCGGAGCCGGGGCGGTGGGACGAGGGTCTCGTCGACGCTCTGCGCGATCGCATCCCCCTCGCGAGTTCGCCCCGAACCGCTCGCGGGGAAGCGCCGCAGTAAGCTGGGGAGATCCCGCCTCCGTAGCTCAGGGGATAGAGCGCCGCACTCCTAACGCGGGCGTCGCAGGTTCGAATCCTGTCGGGGGCACTTCGGGCGGACGCTCTCGGCAGGCTCCTGTTCATCGCCGTGCTCGCCCTGAGGCGGCGCTTCGCCGCCGGGTCACGACGCCCAGCGTGCGAGATGATCGTGCTGGTCCCGCCCGAGACGCGGTCGTGTGTACGCGGCGCCGTGGACGCGGACGAGGTGGTGTTCGACGAAGGCGCGAAGCATTTTGACCGTGACACCCAGCTCTTCGGCGACCTCGCTGGGACTCAGCCCGATCGATTCGAGCCGAGCGTAGTGCGCGGGATCGACGAGCAGGGCGGCAGCGTACGCGTCGGCCGCGGCTTCTGCGGCGGGATCGTCGCGCCCTTGGTGCGCGTGGAACGCATGACCGAGTTCGTGCGCGAGGACGCACGCGCGTTCGATGGGAGTGAGGCCGAAATCGTAGACGACTCGGCGCCGCTCGTGATCGTAGAACCCTCGATACGGTTCGGGGAGGTGGGCGACGTGGACGGTGACGCCGAGGTGCGCCGCGTGGGCGAGGAGCTGCCGCATGATCTCCCTGTCAGTCGGTGGTCGTCCGCTCGTCGGTGTTGGCGGCGTCGCGGAGACCGGGCGCAGTGCGACCGATGTAGGTCACGTTGTCTTCGTCGTCGACGATAGGGGAGGCCTCCGACATCGACTCGAGCAGCATCTGCAACCCGTCCTGCGCGCCGCGGCCGCCGCTGTAGTCGACCAGGGCCATGCTCACGATCTCGGTCGTCGGCACCTGCAGGACCGCGGCGATTCGCTCGAGTTCGGAGACGGACGTCTCGTTCACGCCGTCTTCGCGCCGCTTGAGATTCGACAGGGCGATCCCGGTGCGCCGGGCGAGCACTTCTCGCGTCATGCCTCGCCGCGCGCGTGTGGCCCGGATGGCGGTGCCGAGATATGCATCGAACGCGTGGGGCGTCTTCTTCTGCCGGACCATGCCGTTCAGCCTAGGGGAGTAGGTGTGCGCAAATGGGCTCCCGGCGAGTTGAGATGTTCGCATTCAGTCTGTTAGTGTCCAAATATGGATACCAGCGCTTCGCGATCTGCGGATCGGGCCTCTCCGGCCCAGGATCCTCGGGGTGCGGACCTGCCGAACCCCGGCGTCGACGAGGTGTCGGTGCGGGAGTATCTCGTCGCCGGCGGCCGCCAGGGCCTCACCGTCGAGGAGATGTTCCCCACCTGATCTCGTCTTCACCGAATACCGCGCTGGCTCCTTTTCCTGGCGTGGAACCGTATCTTCGCACCTGACCACCGTTCGTATCCCCCGCTCTCGAACCGACCACTTCTTCTGCCCGAGGCTCGACGATCCAGTGAGATCCGACGTCGACGTGCATAACGGCTCAATCGAGGGGGGCCATGGTTCGTTGGAGCACGCTGGTCGAGTCGGCATCGTTCGATCAGCTCGGCACACTCGATGCGAGCGACATCTCCGATCACGCCAACCTGCTGGCGGAACGTCGCCTTCGCCCGCGCGATCTGTACCGGCGCTGGGAGGAACAGCAGTGGTCGGCGGACGCCGTTCGTCTCGATCGTGATCGCGACACGTTTCAGACCCGCCTGCCGCGCACGCTGAGGCGTCAGCTCGAAGCCACGATCTCGACGTTCATCGTCGGCGAGTACACGGGGCTCGACCTGCTCGCGCCCGTCCAGCTCGGTGCGCCCCGATGAAGAGGATCTGATCTTCCTCGGCACTCAGGTCGCCGACGAAGCCCGTCACGCACGCCTCATGTTCCGCGTCGGTCACGAAGTGCTGGGGTATGACCCCGACCCGACGATCATGCTGCGGCAGGCCTGGGAACTGGCGGAGCAAGAGCACCGGGATCTCGCGCTGCTCGAAGGCGAGATCATGCGGGCGAGTGTCGCGAATCCCCGTGACTACGAGAAGTGGCTGCGGTGCGTCACCCTCTTCCACCTCGTGACCGAAGGCGTCCTCGCGGTGAGCGGTCAGCGCTCGATCGTGCGTGCCCTGGGGAAGACCGACCTGCTCCCCGGCATCCGCTCCGCCTTCGCGGCGATGTGTCGAGACGAGTCACGCCACATCAGCTTCGGTCTGCACGCGCTGCGGACGGGCATCCGAGAGGGCCACGCCGACGCGATCTACGACGTGCTCGAGAGGGCCATGCCGCTCGCGCTCGTCCTCACCGACCGACTGCAGCCCACCTCGGCCTTCCTCGCGGCGGACTCCCACGAGGCGCGCGCCGCGACGCAGACCGGCGTCGACTCGTTCCTGCGCGGCATGCGGTGGATCGGAGCCGACCCCGCTTTCACCCGCCACGTGGTCGACCGGGCACGGGTGGTCGCGCCCGAATGCCTCGAGGGCCGGCATGTACGAGAGCACACCGGGCGCGTCGCCGCCCCGATCGAGAGGAACCCCTCATGACCCCCGACGACGTCATCGCAGGGCTTCGCGCCTTTCTCGCCGACATGCTCGACCTCGCGCCGGAGTCGATCCGGCCGGAGAGCACCCTCTTCGACGATCTGGATGTCGATTCGCTGTCGGTCCTGGAGCTCGCCGTCTTCTCGGAAGAGACCTACGACGTCGATCTCGAGCCCCTCCTGCGCGAAGCGCACACGGCGGGTGACCGCGCCGAGGTGACTCTGGCGTGGCTCGCGGATCGGATCGTCGCCGCCCGTAGCCCCGCGCCCTCGCAACCCGAGGCGGCGTCATGAACCATCGAGTCGCCCGCGCGACCCCGCGTCGCCCGCGACCCGCACTGCGACCACAGAAAGGAGGTGACGACATGCAGGCGATCCTCAACCTCCAGAAGCTCGAGGCGGCCACCGACGTCTCGGCCATGGCCGCGAGCACGGTCAGCAATCACTGCGTCCGCTGAGCACGACAGCGCGCTCGAAGGCGATCCACGGAAAGGAGGGGAACATGTCGATCCTCGATCTGCAGAAGCTGGAGACGGCTCGAGAGACCGCCGACGGCTTCGCCGCGGTGAGCAGCATCAGCACCCACTGCTTCTGATCGCACCGTGATGGGGCGGGTGCGCGCACCCGCCCCGGTCGTCGGAACCGCCGTTTGGTGGGGGAGTGACCTCTCCCACCAAACGTGCGATCTCGCTCATTTGTGGAAGACACGGAGAACGAAATGACTCACAACGAGGATGACGTGAAGACCTGGGTCGCCGAGTGGCGCCTGTGGGGCGGAGTCTCCATCGTCGTGCTGCTCGTCTGGGGTGCGTGGTGCCTCATGCGCGGGAGCTTCGACACCTTCTGGCCCCTCGGTGCGATCGTCGTGTGGGCCGGGGTCCTCCTCTCGGCCCCGTTCTGGCCCTCTCGGCGTAAGCCCGACACCTCGGACGGCACCTCCCGACCGAATCCGGAGGGCCGTCGCGATGTCTGAGCGGATCGTGGTTACGGGGATGGGGGTCGTGACGCCGATCGGATCCACCGTCGGGACGTTCTGGTCGGCGCTTCTCTCGGGACACTGCGGCGTTCGTGACATCGACGGATTCGATGTGAGCGATCTCGGAACGCGCTTCGCGGGTCAGGTCGACGATGTCGATTACCACCCCCTCGTGCCGGCCAGGGTCAGACGACGTGTGGACCGGTTCGTGGCGATGGCCCTCGCCGCAGCCGTTCAGGCGGCCGGGCAGAGCGGACTCGATGAGAAGGTCGATCCCGCGCGCCTCGGAGTCTGCGTCGGCACGTCTGCCGGTCCCCTTGCGACGAATGCGGAGGCGAGCGCGGCACTTGCCGTCGGCGGTGCGCACGAGCTGCGGCGTCGGTTGCCCTACCTGGCCGCCAGCGGATCGATGGGCGGCGCGGCCGCCGAGATCGCGAGAGCCCTCGACGCGCGGGGACCGTCTCTGACCGTCTCCACCGAGTGCTCCAGCGGAGCCAACGCCATAGGGCTGGCGACGGCCCTGCTGCGGGCGCGGGTCGCCGACGTGATGGTCTGCGGCGCCTCCGACGCCACGGTCACCCGGCTCTCGATGGCGAGCATGTCGATCGTCGGCGCGCTCTCGGAGCGAAACGACGCCCCGTCCCGGGCCTGCCGTCCCTTCGACGCCGACCGCGATGGATTCGTGCTGGGCGAGGGGAGCGCGATGCTCGTTCTCGAGACGGAGACCCACGCTCGTCGGCGAGGGGTGCAGCCGCTCGCCGAGGTCCTCGGATTCGGCGCCGCCACCGACATCGCTCACGCGACCGCCCCCGATGCCGATGGACGGGGCGCCGTCGCAGCGATGCGCGCGGCCCTGGTCGACGCGGATCTCGAGAGTGCCTCGATCGATCTCTTCAGCGCGCACGCGACCGGTACCCGCCTGAACGATCCGGTCGAGCTCGACGCGTTCCGCGCCGTCTTCGCCGACGACGCCCCCTCCATCCCCATCTACGGAATCAAGCCGCTCACCGGTCACACGGTCGCCGCGGCCGGCGCGATCGAGGCCGTCGCGCTCATCCTTTCGCTGCGCGAGGGCGTCGTTCCCGCCACCGCCAACTGCGACGATCCCATCGATCAAGAGCTGGACATCGTCCGCGGCGAGAACCGCCGGATCACCGCTCGACGCGGAATGTCGACATCGTTCGGATTCGGTGGGCAGTGCGCAGCTCTGGTGCTGGCGGCATCCTCCGGCCTCGACGATACGGGCGCGACGTCATCGAGGGGCGGGGGCGTCGCATGAGGGATCTCCGGGTCTCGTTGCGTGCGGCCGGTGCGGGAGATGCCGGGACGATCGCGAAGCTGGCCGATCGCAACACCGCGGGCTCGCGGGCCGGCATCCGCGACGCGTCCGCGGTCGACGCCCAGGCCATCGCGGCGACCATCGTCGACGGCGCGGTGCACTACGTCATCGTCTCCACCCGGAGCGGAGACGACATCGGCTTCGCGGAGTGGCGGTGGGTCGGTCAGCGTGCGGCGCGCAACATCTCGCTCGGGGTGATCATCAGCGATGCGTCCCTGTGGTTCCAGGGCTACGGCGCCGAGGCCATCGACGCCGTGATCGAGGAGTCCTTCTACACCCACGACGCCAACCGGGTCGAGTTCATCACCGCGATGTCGAACGTGCCGATGGTCAATATGCTCGCGCGTCGCGGCGGACCGGTGCTGGATGGCATCCTGCGCGAGTACTACTACATCGACGGCCGCCGTGAAGACGCCCTGGTATGGAGCATTCTGCGCGCCGAGTTCGACGAGTTCGGCGTCGACCTGCCGGATCGCGTGAAGCGCCGGAGCGACCGCGATGAGTCGGTCGAACGCTCCCGCGCGCGGATGGCCGCATATGTCGCATCGCCGGAGGCGACGGCGGTGGGGATCATGTCCGCCTCGGCTGAGGCGTCGCAATGAGCGCGCTCCGTCAGGCGCGGCGCGCCAATCTCGACCTCTTCCTGCTGGCGGATCACCTGCACTTCGAGGATCCCTTCCGGATGGATGCCTGCGGCGATGAGAGGATGCGCCCCTACGAGGTCGTCCTCCCCGACGGATGGTCCCACGGCACGGCGCGGGAGTGGAACACCGCGTTCCCCGTCTGCTGGCAGGGGCCGGCGCAGGGCTGGAAGATCCACGTCGCGGCGATTCCCCGCACGGCGCGAGCCGTTCTCGATGCCGTGGTCGAGCACTGCGTCCCACGCGGTGTCGCTTTCAAGTACCTGCGCTCGGAGCTGGTGCTGCTGGTCTGCGGGGCGAAGTACGCCTCGCGTAGCGCGAGCGGCAAGTTCGTCACCATCTACCCCCGCGACGAGGGCGAGCTCTTCGCTGCTCTGGACGCCCTCCAGGAGCGGATCGGCGGCCTGGCGGGACCGACCATTCTGAGCGACCTCCGCTGGCAGGAGGGGCCTCTGCACGTGCGATACGGCGGCTTCGTCGAACGCTGGTGCGACGACGAGGAGGGGCACCGCGTGCATGCCATCGAGGCGCCCGACGGCTCGCTCGTGCCCGACCAGCGGCGACCGTACGTGGTCATCCCGGAGTGGGTCGACGTGCCCGGTCGTCTCCGCCTCGCGGAGGAGGGCAGGGCGGAGCTCGCGGAGTGCGAGTACACCTTCGATGAGGCCCTGCACTTCTCGAACGCGGGCGGGGTGTACCGGGGCCACCGGCGCTCGGATGGTCTGCCGGTCGTGCTGAAAGAGGCACGACCGCACGCCGGCCTCGACGGATTCGGAACGGATGCCGTGGAGCGACTGGAACGGGAGTATCAGGCGCACACTGCGCTGGACGGGCTCCACGGCGTGCCCGCGCTGATCGACCGGTTCCAGCTGGGTGGGCACGTCTTCCTTGTGTCGGCATACTCCGACGCCGATACGTTGCAGCACTGGGTGGCCGTTCATCACCCCGGCGTGCGCGCGGGATTTCCGGCGGACGGTGCGGCCGTGGCCGTCTACCGGGAGCGGGCGCTCGGGATCCTGCGCTCGCTGACGGCCTGCGTCGGCGCTCTTCATGCGAGCGGCTGGGCCCACGGCGACCTGCACCCCGGGAACGTGCTGGTCGACGCGCACGGACGGCTGAGCATCGTCGACTTCGAGCTGGCGGCCGCCGCCGGGTCGAGCGTGCCGGTCGGACTGGGCTGTCCGGGGTTCGCTCGGCCGAGGCGGGGGCGAGACGAGCCGACGGGCGTCGACGACGACTATTACGCCCTGGGCGCCCTCGCGCTCTGGCTGTTCCTCCCCATTGCGATCGTGCTCGCTTTCGATCCTGCGCGGGCCGGTCAGCACATCGCATGGGCGCAGGACACCTTCGATCTGCCTTCGCACTGGCGCGACCTCGTCGAGCGCAGCTACGGTCTTTCGGCGCCGTCCGTTCCGCTCGAACCCCTCGGCCCCGCGTCGCTCGTGCGGGCGGTCCGGGCGTCTGCGACCCCGGACAGAGCGGATCGGCTCTTCCCCGGCGACGTGCTGCTGTACCTCGAGAACGGCCGGCAATTCGCTGCCGGGGCCGCCGGCGTCCTGTGGAGCCTGCATCAGCTCGGCGAAGACGTGCCCGAGGCGTGGGTCGACTGGCTCGCGCGCGGTGCGCGCGGGATCGCCGATCCGGGCCTGCTGAGCGGACAGGCCGGAATGGCGCTCGCCCTCGGCGCTCGCGGCCGCGTCGAGGAGGCGCGGGCTCTCCTGGCCGAAGCAGCGGAGCGGATCTCGACCTCCGACGACGCGACGCTCTACAGCGGCCGAGCGGGGGTCGGTCTCGCGTTGATCGATGCGGGGGCGGAGGGGATCGACACCGCCGCCCGACTCGCAGACGGGATCCTCGACCGGCGCGTCGCCGCCGCAGGAACGGTTACCGGCGCCGCGGCGGGCTTGGTCGACGGTTGGTCGGGTGTCGCCGTGTTCCTCACCGCACTCGCCGAGGCGACGGGCGACCACCGCTACCTCGATCAGGCGCAGCGGTGCCTCGCACGAGACCTGCTCGTGTGTTCTGCCGGGCCCGACGGCGCACTGCTCGTCGAGGAACGTGGCGTCCTCTACCCCTATCTCGCACATGGTTCTGCCGGTATCGCGGTAGCCGGCGCCCGCCTGGCACGCGCCGGCCGTGACGCGCTCACCGCTTCGCAGGTAGAGGGTCTGGTCCGCGCGCTCAGCCCCACGATCGTCATCGAGCCCGGGGTCTTCGACGGTCGGGCGGGCCTGATGATCGCGCTCGATCAGCTGCAGCGCGCGGGCGTGGCCGACACCCGAGCGCCCATCGACATGCACGCGCGCGCACTCGACTGGCACGGCGTCGCCTACCGCGACGGAGTCGGAGTGCTCGGTCGCGGACTGTCTCGCGTCTCGATGGACTACGCGACCGGCGCCGCCGGGGTGGCGGCCGTGCTCTCGTCGGTGGCGACCGGGCGCCCCGCGTTCCCCGGTCTCGATCTTCCGCGAGCGGGAGGCTGAGCTTGGCATCCTTCTTCCACACGTTCATCCGACCGCACCGGGGCCGTCTCGTCGTCATCGTCGCAACGGCGTTCGTGGCCGTCGGATGTGCTCTGGCGCAGCCGCTCGCCGCCCAGGCGGTGATCGAGGCGGTGCGCACGAACCATGCGATCGTCCTCAGCCTTGTCGTGCTGGTGGCGGTCATCGCCGTCGAGGCGGTCGCCGCGGGCCTTCACACCGTCCTGCTCGAACGCGCGGGCGCGCGGGCGGTGTTCGACGTGCGGCGCGGGCTCGCCGACCGGCTCCTCCGCTGGCCGGTGCGGCGCTACTCCGAGGAGCGGCACGGCGAACTGGTCAGCCTGCTGACGACCGACACGGCCCAGGTGCACACCATGGTGGTCGGCGGGGTGTTCGAGATCGTCACCGCGGCCGCCCTCACTCTCGGGGCATGCACGCTCATGTTCATCCTGAGCCCTCTGCTCTTCCTCGTGACGGTCGTGGCGATCATCGTCTCGGGTGCGGTGGTCACCCTCGCCTCGGGGCCGGTGCGGACGCTGAGCCGCCGCAGTCAGGACGCGACCGCGCAGATGGGATCAGAGCTGGCCAGCTCGCTGCGCGCCATGCGGACGATCCGCACGGCCGGGGCGACCGAAAGGTACGTGGCGCGTCTGATCGAACCCGCCGTCCGCGCCAGAGACGCTGCCGTCGCCCTCGGCAACCGCACGGCCATCGTCTCGCCGATCGGCCAGATGGCGACGCAGTGCGCTTTCCTCGCCGTTCTGGCGGTGGGCGCGATCCAGGTCGGGCAGGGGACGATGGCGTTCTCCGAGCTGCTGGCCTTCCTGATGTACGTCGTCCTGGTGCTCTCGCCCGTCGAGAACGCCTTGCGCGCCGTGCCCGTGCTGCAGAGAGCGCGCGCCTCGTGGGACAGGATCAGCGCCGCCCTCCGGGTTCCGGTCGAGGACCCCCAGAGTGACGAACGCATCGCGCGGTCCGCCGGGGAGAGCGAGGTGTCCGCCCCTGGACCCATCCGCCTCGAGGGGGTCGGATTCGCCCACCCGCACGGCGCGGGCGGTGTCAGCGACGTCAGCCTCACCGTTCGCGCCGGCAGCATCTGCGCCCTGGTCGGGCCGTCGGGAAGCGGGAAGTCGACGATCCTCGACCTCCTCGCCCGCCTGCACGATCCCGACAGCGGACGCATTCTGCTCGGCGGAGCCGACCTGGCGCAGATGGATCGTCGAGAGGTGAGCCGCCGCGTGGCCTACATGGAACAGAACGCACCCCTCATCGACGGTTCGCTCGCGGACAACCTGCGTCTGGGAGCGCCGCACGCCGACGACGAGCAGCTCATGCGGGCGCTGAACGCCACGGGCCTCGACGACCTCGTCGACGAAGATCCCCGTGGCATCCATGTCCCTCTCGGCGAGACCGGGCGCGCGCTGTCAGGGGGTGAGGCGCAACGCCTCGCACTCGCTCGAACGCTGCTGTCGCCGGGCTCGATCGTCCTCATCGACGAGCCGACCTCGCGGCTCGATCCCGAGTCCGAGGCGCGCATCAACGCGGTGATCGGCGGACTCGCGGGCACGCGGACGGTGCTCGTCGTCACGCACCGCCTGCACACGGCGGCGGGGGCCGACCAGGTGGTCTACCTGCGCCGCGACGGCACGATCTCCACCGGCACCCACTCCCATCTCGTTCGTACCTCCCGCTCCTACTCCCGTCTGGCTCGCCTCTCGCTCGCGAGATAGCCGCCTCTCTTCTCGAAGGACACCATGCAGAAGACCCACGCCTCGCCCGCGGCGCGCTTCGCCATGCCCGAACAGCTCTCCGCGCTCGCCGACGTCATCGAGGCGCGCCGGGCGGAGGTCCTGGCCATCCTGACGGTCATCTGTACGAGGAAGGCTGCGGACTACGAGGTGGATGCCGCCGTCGCGGCGCTGCGAGGAGCCGGTGCCGAGGTCGCCGAGCATCGCCCGCCCCGGGTATCGGCCATCGCGGTCTTCCTGCCGTCGAACGTGGTGCTGTACTCGTACGTCCTCTACGCGCTCGTGCCCTCGCTCTACGCCTCGCGCGTCCTCGTCCGCCCGGCATCCCACGTCCGAGACACCGTGGCGCGTCTGCACGCGCTGCTCGCGCCCGAGCACGGTTTCGCGATCGAGATCCGCGACGAGACGCAGCGCCAGTTCGTCGAACGCACGGTGCCCACCGCGCCCGTCGTCGTCTTCGCCGGCGCCTACCAGAACGCCGAGCGCATCCGGGCGCGCCTGCGTCGCGATCAGATGATGTTCTTCCTCGGCTCGGGGATCAACCCCATCGTCGTCACGGCGACCGCCGACCTGGAACGCGCGGCGCGCGGCATCGTCGACATCCGCCTGTTGAACTCCGGGCAGGACTGCCTTGGACCCGACGCGATCTGGGTGGAGCGCGACGCGGCCGACGGTCTGCTCGCGGCGCTGGATCGACGCCTGGACGAGGTGCGCTACGGCGCCTACGACGACCCGCGGAGCGACTACGGCGACATCTGCTATCCGGGCATCGTGCGCGACATCGCGGACTACCTCGACCGCCACCAGGGCCGTATCCATCGCGGGGGCCGCATCCACTTCGGCTCGCGTCACATCGAGCCCACGGTGCTCGTCTGGGACGACGCGCGACGAATGGAGATCCTCGAGTTCTTCTCCCCGATCTTCAACGTCGGCCTGTACGACGACGAATCCGTGGTCGTGGAGACGCTCGACTCCGGCAAGTACCACGAGCGTGCGATGGGCGCGACGGTGTTCGGGCCCACGAATCGGCTGGTATCGGCGCTCTCGCGCCGTCACACGCTGACCGTCGACGAGACGCTGCTCGCCGTCGACGACGGGAACGCCCCCTTGGGCGGCCGCGGCGCGATGGCGAACTACATCGCCGTGGACGGCATCGTCCACCCCGAACCGATCCTGTTGTCGAAAGGCCTCTCCGCCTACCTTCCGCGCCTCCAGGCCGAGGACGTGAGCGCATGACGCGCGACAGCGTGTGGGATCGGGTCGCCGAGGGGCTCACGGCGCACGGCGTCGACACGGTCTTCGGGCTGCCCGGCGACGACATGACGATCCTCGGAGCGCTCGAGCGCAGCGGCATCCGGGTCGTGCTTGTTCGCGACCAGCGACATGCCACCTATCAGGCCATCGGGTACGGGCGGATCTCGGGCCGGCCGTCAGTCTGTTTCGTGGGCAAGGGGCCGGCCCTCACCCACGCGGCCACCGGACTGCTCGAAGCGCGCTCTCAGCGGCACCCGCTCATGCTCATCAGCTCGGGCGTGCCCCTGGACCGGCTCGGAACGGGCGCCTTCCAGGAGCTGGATCCGATCGAGGCGCTGGGAGCGCTGACCGTCGGCACGATCCGCGTCGACGAGGACACGGTCGCCGGCGGGCTGGCCGATGCGTTCCGGCTGAGCCGGGGTCGGGGCCGCGGACCGGTGATCCTCGAGGTTCCGGAGGGTCTTCCATCCTCATCGGCGGCGCGCGTGCGCCCACCGCAGCGCAGGCGGACGAGCTCCGACGTGCCCCTGCCGGACGTCGTCCGTGACGCGAGACGGCCCATCGTCGTGGTCGGGGGCGGCTGCTCCGACACCGGGCTCGGCGACGACATCGTCGCGCTGGTCGATCGGCTCGGCGCGGCGGTCACCGTCACGGCATCCGGTCGGGGAGTGATCGATGAGACGCACCCGGCATTCCTCGGGGTCAGCGGTCTCTACGCACCGGGCGGGGCCGCTGCGATCCTGCGGAGCGTCGACGTGATCGTGGCGCTCGGCTCCCGGTTGGAAGAGACAGCGACTTTCGGCTGGGACACCGGGTTGGCCCCCGGGTGCCGGATCGTGCAGGTGCTCGACGACGAGAGCGAGTTCACCTCTGCCTGGGCGACGGAACGGATCGTGGCCGATGTCGCCGACGTGGTGCGCGCCTGGCGCACCGCCCTGCCGACCGTCTCTGCTGATTCGAGCTGGTCGGCCGCCGTCGCCGCCGCGCACGTGGCGCTCCGGGCGGGGGATGACCCGGCGCCGGTGACGGCACACGGAGCGATTCCGCGAGTGAAGGACGTGCTGCGCGAAGTGGACGCCGCCGTGCCGACGGCACGGGTCAGCATCCATGAGAACGGCCTGCAGGACATCTGGTCGTACATCTTCCCGCACTGGATCGTGCGTCGAGACGCCGCGTGTCTCGTTCCGAGCGAGCAGACCCCGCTCGGGTTCGGCATGGCTGCGGTCCGCGGCGTGGCCCTGGGCGACCCGCGTCCGGTGGTCGTCATCGGCGGTGACGGCGCCTTCAGCTCGATCGGGCCCGACCTCGCGGCCCTCGCCGAGATCGACAGCGCGGTTCTCGTCGTGGTCCTCACCAACGGGGGTTTCGGGTGGCTCGAAGCGAACCGGCGCCGCGCCGGCGCACCGTTCTCGTTCGTGGGGAGCCGCACGGTCGTGCGCGGCCTGTGCGCCGCGTACGCGCTCGACTACGAGGGGTGCGACGATGCCGCGGAGCTCGCCGAGGCCGTGCGTCGGGCCTGGGGGCGGGCCGCGACGGGCCGTGCGGTCGTGCTCGACGTCGCCGTCTCGCTCGACGATGTCGCGCCGGGCTTCGAGGAACTGGCCGGTGACTTTCCGCTGCCGCGACCGCCCGCGACAGCGGGGGAGGGCCGATGATGCACGCTCTTCTCTTCCCCGGTCTCACGCCGGCGCGTCACCGTCACGTGCGTCGCTTCCTCGACCGGTTCTCGGTCGCCCGGCGCCTGTTCGACGAGTGCAGCGAGGCGTTGGGGTACGACCTCGAGGAGGCCTACGCGAACGCCGACATCTACGACTGGGAGCCGTACCAGACCGCCTTCCTCGCGATCAACCTCGCTCTCGCCGAGTGGGCTCGCGACGAGAGAGGCCTGCGCCCGCAAGCGATCTGCGGTCAGAGCTTCGGCGCGTTCGCCGGAGCCGTTGCCGCGGGCTGCCTGCCACTCGGTGAGATGGTCGGCTTGTTGTCGCGGAGCACCGCGGCGGAGAGGGCGTTCTTCGCCGGTCTCGACGTGCCGCTCGCGTGCATCTTCTTCTCACGGGTGGCGGATGCCGACATCGAGGCGCTCGTGCGCGCGGCGGGAGAGCCCGACGGGTGGGCGGAGGTCTCGGTGCGGGGCGATCGGGGCGTGTACGCGGTCTCGGGAACGGCCGCGGCGATCGCACGCCTCGACAACGCGGTGCGCGCGCGCCGCGGAATCGTCTACTACACGATCGATCGGGCCGAGCACTGCCCCCGGATGATGCCCGTGCGCGAGCGGGTGGAGCTCGAGGCCTACGCGGGCGTGGTCTTCGACGACCCCGTCGTGCCGATCGTCTCCGACGTCACCGGTGCGGTGCTGAACACGGCCGAGGAGGTGCGCACCGACCTGCTCGACGGGTGGACGCACCCGACGGTGGGCACGACGCTGTACGACGGCCTGGAGGCCGTCGGCGTGACGAGTCTCATCGTGCCCGGCCCGTCGTCGGCCTTCCGCAGGCACGGCGGCGACCGCTTCGAGACCGTTCCGATCTCGCCCGCGGCCGTGTCGGAGGCCCTCGCGTGACGGGGCGCACGGTCGTGGTCGCGGGCGGCTCGCGCGGGATCGGCGCAGAAGTCGCCCGCCGACTCGCCGTCGCGGGGGAGCGGGTCGTCGTCGGTTGCCGGCAGAAGCTCGCGCGTGCCCGTCGTCTCTCCGACAGGGCCGTCGCCGAGGGCGCGCACGAGATCGACGTGCGCGTCGGAGACCTGCGCGATCCGCGAGCGCGGCGACACCTGATCTCGGGCCTCGAGCGCATCGACGTCCTCGTGCTCGCGGCATCCGGGGGATTGGAGGAGGGGAGCACCGCGCACGACGCCTTCGCGCTGAACCGGGATGCTCTGGCCCAACTGGTCGGCGACGCCCTGCCCGTGATGAGCGACGGCGGTGTGATCGTGTACCTCACCAGCCATCAAGCGCACTTCAGCCGCGAGGTCGCGCCGGAGCCGGAGTACGAGACGGTCGCAGCATCCAAGCGCGCGGGACAGGATGCGCTGCTCGCGCTCACCGAGCGCATCGCCGCCGTCGGGGCACGACTGGTGGTCGTCTCGGCCGATGTCGTGGTCGATTCCGCGACGACGTTGCTGATGGAAAGGCTGCGGCCGGGCTCCACCGCGGAACGGCGGAGGCAGATCGGCAGGCTCGCGACGACCTCCGACGTCGCACAGACGGTGATCGAAGCCATCGCCCGGCCCCACCGCAACGGCGAGATCGTCTTCCACGGCGGAGCGGAGTGGTTCCTCGAGCGTGCGGCGACGAGGAGATGCCCTCGCGTCCGGCGAGTGGAGGGCCGCTCGTTCTGCGCCTCGGACATGGTCGGGCGTATCCGCGAGCATCTCGAAGATCGGGGTCTGCGGAAGTTCCCCCGCGTGCTCGTGTGCGACGAGTCGACACCCGAGACAGCACTCGTCCTTCTCGCCCTGATGGATGCCGGGGTCTCGATCGTGCTGCTCGACCCCGGCCTTCCCGCCGCCGACGTGGAGCAGATCGCGGCGCGCACCGGGTGTGCGGCCACGATCACGGCCCGGGGCCTGCCGCCCGTGCGGGATCGCGTCGACCTCGGTGGTGCCGGCCCCGTCGTCGCCGCGGTCGGCGCGCACCTCGACTGCGGGTGCGATCGCCGTACCGCGGCGGGCTTCCCCGCGTGGGAGGACCGCGATGACGGCATCGTCCTGTGGACCTCCGGCTCGTCGGGGCGACCGCGCGGTGTGGTGCGCTCCGGTTCCTCCGTGCTCGAGAACGTCCGGGCGACCGTCGACGCCATGCGGTACCGCGCCGACGACGTCCTGCTGCCGTTGCTGCCACTGAGCCACCACGTACGGTCTCTCGCTCGTGCTCGCGTGGTGGCTCGTGGGGTGCACCCTGGTGATGGGCAACCATCGCCGTCCGGTCCAGACGCTGCGGGCCGCGCTTCCCAGCGGCGTGACGGTGGTGGATGCCACTCCGCCCGTCATCGCCGACATCCTCGATCTGCTGGAGGAACGCGGCTGCGTCGAGATGGCACCGCGCGTGCGCATGTGGTGCGTCGGTGGGTCTCCGCTGAGGCCGTCGCTCGCCGAGCGGTTCCTGCGGATCACCGGGCGGTCGCTGCTCGACGGCTACGGCTCGACCGAGCTGGGCAACGTCTCTCTCGCGACGCTCGAACGGCCCGAGGGGTTGGGGCGGGTTCTGCCGGGCGTCGAACTGTCGGTCCGCCGACCCCATGGGGCGCCGGTGGAGCCCGGTGAGACGGGCGAGCTGTGGATCCGTTCGAAAGCTCTGTTCACCGCGACGATCGGCGACGATCGGCCCGCTGAGGTCGAGGACGGCTGGTACCGCACCGGAGACATCGGCTCCGTCGATGCCCACGGCGCCCTGCGCGTGATCGGCCGGGCGGGGGCCGTGCATCGCGGGGGCCACACCATCTATCCCGCCCACCTCGAAGATCGAGCCGATCGCGCGGGCGTTCCGTTGACGCTGATCGCGCTGGCCGATGAGCGTCGGGGCGCTCACCTCACCGCGTTCATCGAGGACGCCGGCACGCACACGCGGGCCGAGTGGGCAGAGCGGGTGAGAGCCGCGCTCCCCGAACACGAGTGGCCCAACCGGGTCGTTCTCGTCGCCGAGGTGCCCCGGCTCGGCACCGGCAAGATCGACCGCGCACGACTCGCCGCCGAAGCGGAAGCCGGACGGGCCGCCGCGAGAAAGGACACCGTCGCCGATGTCAGCTCGTGATCCGCGGGAATCGAGGTGGTCGCTCCTGCGCTGTGCCGCGGCGTTGACGCGGGGCCCCGCTGACCTGCTGGACTTCGTCGTTCCCCTCTGGGCGGGCCTGGCCCTCGGTCTGGATGCCACGGCCATCGGTCTTCTCGTGGCCCTCGAGCTGGTGGTGTCGTGCGCGGCCCGCCCGCTGGGGGGCTGGGCGGCGGATCGCGCCGACCGGCGCGTTGTCGCCGCCTCCGGTGCCGTGATCTACGGTCTGGGGGTCGCGGGGTACGCCCTCGCGACGGACGGCGTCGTCGCGGTCGCGTTCGCCGCGGCCGTCGTGAGCGGGGTGGGCGGTTCCCTGCTGTGGGTGGCGCTGCGCGCGATGGTGAGCGAGCAGTACGTGTCGGACGAGACGGCGTTCGCGAGCCTGGTGTCGGCGGAAGAAACCGGTGCGTGGATCGCCTTCGTCGCGGGGCTGTCGGCGCTGGGCGCCGTCGGGTACACCGGCCTGTTCCTGCTGTCGGCCCTCGCCTGTCTGGCCGGTGCGGTGCTCGTGGCGCTCCTGCCCGCCGAGCGGTCCCGTCAGGAACGCTCTCCCGGCCCGGCCCGCGGGCTCGTCCGGCGGCTCGCGCACCCCTGCTCGGCGCGGTCGTGGGCTCGACGGCTGCCGAGGCGGGCATCGGCATCGTGCTCCTGATCCATCTGCAGAAGCACTTCGGGCTCGGCGTGATCGAGGCCGCGTGGGTCTTTCTCCCGGGGGCCATCGCGCTCGCGGTCCTGCCGAAGCCGCTGCACGTGGTCGTCGTCCGTATCGGCCGCCGCAGGGCTCTGCTGATCGCCGCCGGTCTGAGCTGCGCCTTCGCGGTGGGCCTGGCGTTCGCTCCCACCCCGACGGTCATCGGGATCCTGTGGGTGCTGAGCGCCGTGGCCTGGGCCATCGTGATGCCCGTCGAGCAGGCCGTCGTCGCCGAGTCGACCGGTCGCTCGCGGTTCGGGGCCGCGATGGGCGCCTACGAGGCCGCCGCCCTCGCGGGAGGCGCGGTCGGCACGGCTCTCGCGGGGATCGCCTACGAGGTCGGTTCGTGGCAGGTCGCGTGCGTCGTCCTCGCGGCGATCGCCCTGCTGGGAGGTCTGGCGGCGCCGTGGGCACTGCGGGCGATGGATGCCGCTGACCGGCCCGCACCGATGGTCGCCGAGGCGGGGGAGGCGTCATGACCGCCGGCTGTTCCTGGGTAGGCGTGAGCCCGCGGCCGGGCCTGGCCCACCGGTTCGCCTCGGCCGATCACCCGTTCTCGGGTTCCCCGCTCGCGATCGAGACGCTCCCCGAGGGCACCCGGCGCGTGACCGAGACCGCGATGCGGCGGTCCTTCGACCTTCTCGCGCCCGTCGTGGGCGAGTCCTTCGACGCCGTCGACCTCCTGCTCGTCTTCGCCGGCGCGTTCGCCACGGCCTTCGCGCGGCGTCTGGTCGTCACGGTCGACGACGAGACGGCCCGCGTGCGTCCCACCGACTCGACGGGTATGGAGACCTCCGAGTCCGTCCGTGCGGCGCTTGCCGCCCGGGGACGCGGGCGGCCGCGATCCTCCCTCGTGCTGGCGTCCGCGTTCGACGCGGGGCTCGTGGCATCCCTGCTCGAGGGATGCCGGTCGGCGCTCGTCGTGCGATACGAGCTGCACGGGCCGCACCCCGAGGACTGCGACCTCCTGGCTGCGCACGTCGACTGCCCCTCGTTCGAGGGGAGCGGAGCATGAGCGATGTCGTCGTCACGGGTGTCGGGCTGGTGTCGGCCTATGGCCGCGGAGTACCGGCACTGCTCGACGGCCTCTTCGCCGGCCGCGCTCCCACCGTCGGCGCGAGCGATGACGCGGCGACGCGGCCCATCGATCGCGCCGTACTCGACGGCGCCGACTCGTCCTCATGGCTCGCGTCGGCGATCGGTGAGGCCCTCGCCGAGGCGCGGTGGCCGGAGAACTCGCCGCCGCCCCTCCTGCTGCTCGCGGCCCAGGCCGAGGCGCCGCCCGGCGAGCAGAACGCTCTCTACGCGCCGATCACCGTCGTGGCGGACGCGCGGCGCTGGGAACGGCCGCTCGTCGTCTCGCACGCGTGCGCGAGCGCGCTGTTCGCGATCCACCTCGCCGCGAGACTGATCCGCGCCGGCATCCACGACGCCGTCCTCGTCGCGGGGGCGTCGGTGTGCAATCCCTATGCGAGCGAGAGCCTGCGGGTGGTCAAGGCGATCGGGACCGCGCCCTCGCGTCCCTTCGATCGCGAGCGCGACGGCATCCTGGTCGGCGAGGGTGCCGGTGCGGTTCTTCTGGAGCGCGCGGCGGCCCCGGCCGCTCGTGGCGCCACGCCCCTCGCCGCGCTCGCAGCATCGGTCGCCGAGATCGGCGGGCGTTCCTCGGTCGCCTCCGACCCGGATGTCGTCTACGCCTGCATGGCACGAGCGCTCGACGAGGCCGGCGCGAGCGGAGTCGACTACGTGCACGCGCATGCGACCGGCACGGTGCAGGGTGATGCGGCCGAGCTCGAGGCCGTGTCGCGACTCGTCGCGGAGCGCGGGTGGCCGGCGGTCGCCGTCTCGTCGCACAAGGGCGCTCTCGGCCACCTGCTGCACGCCTCCGCCTTCCCCGGCATCGCCGTGGCCGTCGCCGCCGTGCGGGAAGGGGGCATACCGACGACCGTGGGGCTGCGCGATCCCGTCGAGGTCGAGGGCGTTCACCTCCCCGTCGAGGGACCTGCGCTCCGCCGCGACCGGCCGGTCGAGCACGCCCTGGTCAACGCCTTCGGATTCGGCGGCAACAACGCCAGCGTGCTCCTCCGACGGATCAGTCCCGCCACCCCGCACCACACGACCGAGTCCCCGGAACTCGGCTGAGAGGAACTTCCACCGTGTCTTCGCTGACGAGGCTGAGCCTCGCCAACCGTCTCCTCGTCGTCCTCGTCTCGATCTTCATCGTCGCCGCGGGGCTGATCGCCGCGTCCGGGCTCCGGCAGGAACTCCTCCCCTCGCTTCAGCCGCCCACCGCGTCGGTCGTCGCGACCTACGCGGGAGCCTCGTCGGCGTCGGTCGAGAAAGAGGTGACGGTTCCCCTCGAAGACGCGGTGAAGGCCGTGCCGGGCGTCGACCGGGTCACCTCGACCACGGGTGGCGGCGTCTCGAGAGTGAGCGTCGAGTGGCCGTACGGATTGGATGCCGAGAAGGTGGTGCAAGACCTGCGGTCGGCGGTCGGTGCGGCCCAGGCCGCTCTCCCGAGGGACGTGGTCACCGAGGTGTACGCCGGGTCGACCGACGACCTTCCCGCCGTGCAGGTGGCCGTGACGTCGGCCGGCGACGCCGCGTTGCTGGGCGATGAGGTGCAGCGAGTGCTGGTGCCCGCCCTCAGGGCCGTCGACGGCGTGCGCGAGGTGACGGTGACCGGCGTCGAAGAGGAGCGTCTCGTGGTGACGATGCGTCCGTCCGACGCCACCGCCAAGGACGTCACGGCCTCGCAGGTGCAGGACGTGCTGGCCGCGTCGCTCTCGGTGACAGCGGCCGGAACCAGCCGTGAGGGCGACACCGCCCTCGCGGTGGAGGTCGGTAGCGTTCCGACCTCCACCGATCAGGTGGCGGCACTGGTGATCCCGGGTGAGAACGGCCCCGTATCGGTCGGCGAGGTGGCCGACGTCGCGCTCGAGAGCGCACCCGAGACCTCGCTCGCGCGCGTCGACGGCGTGCCCGCGGTGACGATCTCGGTGACGAAGACGCCGCAGGCCGGGGTGGTGGAGGTCTCGCACGAAGTCGCCCGCGTTCTCGACGACCGGCGCGACGCGCTCGGCTCCGACGTCGCGTTCACCACGATCTTCGATCAGGCACCGTACATCGAGCAGTCCATCCACGACCTGTCGACCGAGGGAGCGCTGGGCCTGGCTTTCGCCATCGGCGTGATCCTGCTGTTCCTGCTGTCGGTGCGGGCCACGATCATCACCGCGATCTCGATCCCGCTCTCGCTGCTCATCGCCATGATCGGTCTCGCCGTCGGCGGCTTCTCGTTGAGCATCCTGACCCTCGCCGCGCTCACCATCGCCGTCGGCCGCGTGGTCGACGACTCGATCGTGGTGATCGAGAACATCGCTCGGCATCGCGAAACCGGGGTATCGACGGACCCTGGCATCGTGCAGGCGGTGCGTGAGGTGGCCGGCGCCATCACGGCTTCCACGCTCACCACGGTGGCGGTCTTCGCGCCGATCGCCTTCGTGCCGGGCATCACGGGTGAGCTGTTCCGACCGTTCGCGGTCACCGTCACGATCGCTCTGCTCGCGTCTCTGCTCGTATCGCTCACCGTCGTGCCGGTGCTGGCGTCGTGGGTCATGCGGAGGCCGCCCCGTCCGCTCTCTCCGGAGAGGTTCGCCGCTCTCCAACGACGTCGCCGCGAGCGGGAGGACCGTGAGGCGGAGCGCCGTCGACAGGTGGTCGAACGAGAGAACGAGCGCCGCCGTCGTCGTGGCGTGCCCGGCATCGTCGCCGGGCAGGGGACCGAGCCCCTCGACCGTCTCCAGGCCGCGTACGTTCCTCTCCTGCATCTCGCCCTTCGCCGGCCGGCGGGCACCCTGGCCGTCGCCGTCGTCGTCTTCGTGCTCACCGTCGTCGCGTCGGGTGCGCTGCGTGAGAGCTTCCTCGACGACGACGGTCAGCGCACGGTCTCGGTGACGCAGGCCATGCCTCCTGGCCTGTTTCTGCCCGCAGCGAGCGAGCGAGCCGCGCAGATCGAGGAGATCCTCGATGCCGACGACGACGTCGCGACCGCCCTCACCACCGTGACCGAGGAATCTGCCACCCACACCGTGATCCTGAACGACGATGCCGACCCCCAGATCGCCGTCGCGAGGCTCCGGGCGGAGCTGTCGTCGGTCCAGGGCGTCGGTCAGATCGCCGTGCACGGCACCTCTTCGACGGGAAACTCCGACCTCACCGTCACGGTGTCGGGTGCTTCTGAGAAGTCCCTCGCGGCCGGAGCCGAGCAGGTGCGGGCGGCGCTCGCCGAGCTGCGCGATCTCGACGGCCTTCGCAGCGATGCCGTCGCCGACGAGCCGATCCTCGCGGTGAGCGTGGACCAGCTTCGCGCCGCCCAGTACGGCTTCACGCAGGCGGAGGTGGGCCGGGCGATCCACGACGGTCTGCGGGGAGCGCGCGTCGGCACCGTCGAGCTCGACGGACATCGCCACGAGGTGGTCCTGCGCGGTCAGGCCAACGACGCCACCCCGGCGCAGATCGCCGGCTTCGAGCTCCCGGTCTCGGCCCTCCAGCAGGCGACCGCGCAGAAGCGGGCCTCCGATGCGCTCGTCGTCGCGCAGAACGCTGAGCAGGCCGCCGCCGAAGCGCGACAGGACGAGAGCCTGAGCGATCAACTCGCCGAGACGCGGTCGGCGCGCTCCTCCGCGCAGACGCAGCTCGCCGATCTGGTCGTTCAGCTGAACACGCTCCTCACCGCGAGCCCGCCGCCGGCGTCGACGACACCCCCGGCCGATCCGGCCCCAGATCCCGCCGCCGCCGCTCAGCAGGCGGCCGCGGCGCAGGCGAGCGTCGACGCCCTCGCCGACAGCCTCGGCGAGGCGCAGCGTCACGAGCAGATCGCTCAGCTGCAGCAGAGCATCGCTCAGGTGCGGGCATCGATCGCGCAGCTGGGCACGCAGATCGACGGCCTCATCGAGACACGCGACGAGACCGTGGCGCAGCGGGCCCGCGCGGCCGCCCTCGCCGATCAGCAGAAGGCCCTCGCCGACGTGAGGGCGACCCCCATCGAGGTCGGAGACATCGCCACCGTCGCGACCTCCACCGGTCCTTCCTCGATCACCCGTACCGACGGGATGCGCGCGATCACCCTCACCGCGACACCGACGGGCGGCGACCCCGGGGGCGTGCTTCTCAACGTGGAGGCTGCTCTCGGCCTCGTGGAGCTGCCCGACGGCGTCACCGTGAGTCTGGGCGGTGGCGCCACCGAGCAGGATGCCTCGCTGACCCACCTCGCCCTCGCGATGCTCGCTGCCATCGGCATCGTGTTCCTGATCATGGCCGCAACCTTCCGGAGCCTCGCGCAGTCGCTGATCCTGCTCGTGTCGATCCCGTTCGCGGCCACCGGCGCCATCGCCCTCATGTTGGCGACCGACACGCCGCTGGGGATCCCCGCCATGATCGGCATGCTCATGCTCATCGGCATCGTCGTCACCAACGCCATCGTGCTCGTCGACCTCGTCAACGGCCGTCGTGCTGCGGGCCACGACCTGCTGTCGGCGGTGATCGATGGGGCCCGGCTCCGTCTGCGCCCGATCCTCATGACGGCGGCCGCGACGGTGCTCGCGCTCGTTCCGATGGCGCTGGGGTTCACGGGTGGCGGCGTCTTCGTCTCGCGCGCGCTGGCAATCGTGGTCATCGGCGGGCTGATCTCGTCGACGCTGCTGACGCTCGTTCTCGTGCCGGTGCTGTACCTGCTCGTGGAGCGCCGCAAAGAGCGCCGCGCTCAACAGCGTCGCGCGCGAGAAGGGTCGACCGCCCCCGCCGCCGACGGGGCGTGAGCGCTCGCCCATCGCGGCGGTGTGAGAACGTGCGTCGTTGCCTCCGACGACACCTTCTGTCATGATTACTGAACGATCGGTCGGAAAACCTCGCAGTCGAGGTGGACGGGCCCCGCCAGAGTCGGCGGGGGAGAGGATGACGATGGCGCACGCGTTTCTCATCGGCGGTGCGCGCACCCCGGTCGGGCGGTACGGCGGGGCTCTGGCATCCGTTCGTCCCGACGACCTGGCGGCGCTGATGGCCTCAGAAGCGGTGGCTCGCGCGGGCGTTCCCGCCGAGGCGATCGACGAGGTCATCCTGGGCGCCGCGAATCAGGCCGGTGAGGACAACCGCAACGTCGCCCGCATGGCCGTTCTGCTCGCGGGGCTGCCCGATTCCATCCCCGGACTCACCGTCAACCGCCTCTGCGCCTCGGGCATGAGCGCGATCGCGCTCGCCGCGCAGGCGATCCGCGCGGGCGATGCCGACGCGATCGTCGCGGGCGGCGTCGAATCCATGACTCGCGCTCCCTGGGTGCAGGCGAAGCCCGAGAGGGCGTGGGCGAAGCCCGGGGCGGCCTTCGACACGTCGATCGGCTGGCGCTTCACCAATGCGCGCCTCGCCGCGCGCGACAAAGCCACCTTCACCATGCCCGAGACGGCCGAAGAGGTCGCCCGGATCGACGGCGTCTCGCGCTCCGATGCCGACGCCTTCGCGCTCCGCAGCCACGAGCGGGCGGTCCGGGCTCAGGATGCCGGGCATTTCCGCGACGAGATCGTCGCCGTCGAGACCGCTCGGGGCGTGGTCGATACCGACGAGGGCCCCCGCCGTGACACCTCGCTGGATGCGCTCGCGGGGCTCCGGCCGGTCGTGACGGGCGGCGAGGTCGTGACGGCGGGCAATTCCAGCTCCCTCAACGACGGGGCATCCGCGATCGTGGTGGCCAGCGCCGAGGCGGTCGAACGCCACGGCCTGCGCCCTCGCGCCCGGATCGTCGCGCACGCCTCCGCCGCGCTGGCGCCCGAGATCATGGGGCTCGGCCCGGTGCCCGCGACCGAGAAGGCGCTCGCGAAGGCCGGGCTGTCGGCATCCGACCTGGGGGCCGTCGAACTCAACGAGGCATTCGCCTCGCAGTCGCTGGCGTGCATGCGTCGACTCGGACTCGACCCCCGGATCGTCAACGCCGACGGCGGGGCGATCGCGCTGGGGCATCCCCTCGGGTCGAGCGGGTCGCGCCTCATCGTGACGCTGCTGGGGCGGCTCGAGCGCGAGGATGCGCGGTACGGCCTGGCGACGATGTGCGTCGGCGTGGGGCAGGGGACGGCGATGATCGTGGAGCGGGTCGATGGCTGAGTCCCTCCGCATCGAGGCCCGGGGCGATCGCGTCGTCGCCACGCTCGATCGCCCCGACCGCCGCAACGCGATCGATCAGGCGATGGTCGACGAGCTGCATGCGCTCTGCGGTGAGCTCGAGGAGCACCCGCGCACCCTCATCCTCACCGGAGCCGGCGGCGTGTTCGCCGCGGGGGCCGACATCGCCCAGCTCCGCGACCGCACCGGCGATGACGCCCGCCGAGGGATCAACGCCACGGCGTTCGACCGCATCCGCCGTCTTCCGATGCCCGTCATCGCCGCCGTCGACGGGTACGCGCTGGGCGGGGGAGCGGAGCTCGCCTACGCCGCCGACATCCGTCTCGGAACGCCTCGCGTGCGTTTCGGTAACCCCGAGCCCGGCCTCGGCATCATCGCCGCAGCGGGGGCCTCGTGGCGTCTGCCCGAGATCGTCGGCCACGCCCGAGCGAGTGAGCTGCTGCTCACCGCCCGCGTGATCGACGCCGACGAAGCGCTCGCGTGGGGGCTGCTCTCGAGCATCCACGAGCCCCAGGACCTGCTCGACTCCGCTCACGCGGTCGCCGACCGGATCGCCGCGAACTCCGCACGCGCGACGATCCTCACCAAGCGCGCCCTGCTCGCCCCGCGCAACGCGCACCCCGCCATCGACGGCGACCTGCAGGCGGAGCTCTTCGACAGCGCAGACAAGCACGCCCGCATGACCGCGTTCCTCGAGAGGAAGAAGAGATGACCTCCCCCGTTACCACCACGGTCCAAGACACGGCATCCGTCCCCGCCGTCGTCGGTGTGCTCGGCGGAGGCCGCATGGGGGCCGGCATCGCCCACGCGTTCTTGATCGCGGGAGCCCGCGTCCACGTGGTCGAGCGCGACACCGCCGCAGCTGCCGCCGCTCGCGAACGCGTCGAGGCGGCACTGACGCGTTCCGCCCAGAGGGGCATGCGGATCCCGGATGCCGACACCCTCACGACCGGCACCGACACCGACGCGTTCGCCGAGGCGGGACTCGTGATCGAGGCCGTCCCCGAGGACCGCGCTCTCAAGCTCGACGCCCTCGCGCGCATCGAGAAGGCCGTGCGCGGCGAGGCGGTCGTGGCATCCAACACCTCCTCCATCTCGATCGACGCGCTCGCCGCGTCGCTCCGACGCCCCCAGCGCTTCCTCGGCCTGCACTTCTTCAACCCCGTGCCGGCATCGGCGCTGGTCGAGGTCGTGACGGGCGCCGACACCACGCCCGAGGTCGTGACGCGCGCGACCCGATGGGTGGAGGCCATCGGCAAGACCGCCGTCGTCGTGCGCGATGCGCCGGGCTTCGCGTCGAGCCGCCTCGGGGTCGCCCTGGGCCTCGAGGCCATCCGCATGCTCGAAGAGGGCGTCGCCTCGGCGCGAGACATCGATACCGCGATGGAGCTGGGCTACCGGCATCCGATGGGCCCCCTCCGCACCACCGACGTCGTCGGGCTCGATGTGCGCCTGGGCATCGCCGAGGAGCTCGAGCGCGCGTACGGCGCGCGCTTCACCCCGCCCGCCTTGCTGCGCGATCTCGTCGCCCAGGGGCACCTGGGCCGAAAGACCGGCCGCGGATTCTACGAATGGAGCGAATGATGACGTTTCTCCCCAGCTACGTGAACGGCCACTGGTGGGCCCCCGAAGCCGACCCGGATGCCGCGATCGTCCGCGACGCGTCGACGGGCGTCGAGATCGTGCGCATCAGCACGACGGGTCTCGACCTCGCCGCCGCCGTCGCGTACGCCCGCGAGACAGGTCAGAAGAGCCTCGGCGCCCTCACCTTCCACGAGCGCGCGATGGTGCTGAAGAACCTCGCCATCGCGTTGAACGAGCGTCGCGAGGAGCTCTACGTCCTGTCGGAGCGGTCCGGCTCGACGCGTCGCGACTCCCTCAGCGACGTCGACGGCGGCATCGGGGTGCTCTTCACCTTCTCGTCGAAGGCGCGGCGGGAGCTCCCCGCCGGCAGGGTCGTGCTCGACGGTCCGATCGAGCCCCTGTCGAAGGACGGCACGTTCCTCGGGAGGCACGTCTATACGCGTCTGCCGGGAGTGGCTGTGCAGATCAACGCCTTCAATTTCCCGATGTGGGGCGCGCTCGAGAAGTTCGCGCCCGCCTTCCTCGCCGGCCTTCCCACGATCGTCAAGCCCGCGACCCCCACGGCCTACATCGCCGAGGCATGGGTGCGCATCGTCGTCGAGACCGGCCTGCTTCCCGAGGGCTCGCTGCAGCTGGTGAGCGGCAGCGTCCCGGGTCTGTTCGATCTGCTCGACCTCGGCGACACGGTCGGCTTCACCGGCAGCGCCTCGACCGCCGAGCGGCTGCGCGCCCAGGCCAAGCACGGTGTGCGCTTCACGAGCGAGACCGACTCGATCAATGCTTCGATCCTCGGTCCCGACGCCGTGCCCGGCACCCCCGAGTTCGACGCGTACGTCAAGCAACTGCTCGTCGAACTGACCACCAAGGCGGGCCAGAAGTGCACCGCGATCCGCCGCGCGATCGTGCCGGTGGGGACCACGGATGCCGTTTCGCAGGCGCTGCGCGACAGGATCGCCGAGCGCGTGGTCATCGGCGATCCGCGCGCCGAGGGCGTGACGATGGGCCCGGTCGTCTCGATCGAGCAGCGCGACGAGGTGCTGCGCCAGGTTCGCGCTCTCGCAGACGCCGGCGGTCGCTTCGTCGTCGGTTCGGCGGAGGCGCCTCCGGGGGTGCCCGCCGACGGCGCCTTCCTGCAGCCCATGCTCCTCGCCTTCGCGGATGCCACGACACCGGCCGTCAACGACATCGAGGCCTTCGGTCCCGTCGCCAGCATCGTCGAGTACGCCGACGTCGCCGAGGCGGCCGAGATCGTCGGTCGCGGCGGCGGCTCGCTCGTCACGAGCGTCGCCACCCACGACCCCGGCGTCGCCACCGAACTGCTCACGCGCATGGGGGCGATGAACGGCCGCGTGCTGTTCCTCGACCGCGACGACGCCCGCACCTCCACCGGGCATGGGGCACCCGTCCCGCACCTCGTCCACGGCGGGCCCGGCCGCGCCGGCGGCGGCGAGGAGCTCGGCGGCATCCGCTCGGTGCTCCACTACATGCAGCGCACGGCGATCCAGGGCTCGCCCCGCATGCTCACCGCGTTGACCGGGGTGTGGCATCCGGGAGCCGACACCGACACCGCGGGGGCGCACCCCTTCCGCAAACCCCTCGCCGACCTTCGGATCGGGGATGCCGTGGAGTCGGTCGAGCGCGAAGTCACCCTCGACGACATCGAGGTCTTCGCGAACTTCACCGGCGACACGTTCTACGCGCACATGGACGAGGAGTCGGCCGCGGCCAACCCCTTCTTCCCGGGGCGGGTCGCGCACGGCTACCTGCTCGTGTCGTGGGCGGCGGGACTGTTCGTCGATCCGGCGCCGGGTCCGGTGCTCGCCAACTCCGGGCTCGAGAACCTGCGCTTCGTCACCCCCGTCTCACCCGGAGACCGCATCCGCGTCGCCCTGACGGCGAAGCAGATCACCCCGCGCGAGACCGACGAGTACGGCGAGGTGCGCTGGGACGCCGTGATCCGCAACCAGCACGACGAGATCGTCGCGCAGTACGACGTGCTGACGCTCGTGGCGAAGACGTGGCAGCCTGCTCCCGCGGCGGTGCTCGCATGAGCCTGCGGCCGATGATGCAACGCGATCAGGCATCGGCCATGCTCGGCATGGTCGTCGAGCACGACGCGCCGGGGGAGTCGCGGGTGTCGATGACCGTGCGCGACGACATGCTCAACGGCTTCGCCATCACCCATGGCGGGCTCGTCTTCACCCTCGCCGACACGGCGTTCGCGATCGCGTGCAATGAGGACGAGCGCGTCACCGTCGCCGGTGGGGCGGACATCACGTTCCTGAAGTCGACGACGTCCGGGCAGACGCTCACGGCGACCGCCGCGCGACGCGCCCGGAGCGGCCGGACCGGCCTGTACGACATCCGCGTCACCGACGAGAGCGGCGACCTGGTCGCGGAGGTACGCGGCCGGAGCATCACGACGGATCGGCGCCCGCCGGCGCCCGCCGCCGCAACCTCAGCGATTCACACAAGCTCAGCGCCACACGCCGCGACCGCGACTGAGGATGTGCAGATCGCTGAGGGTGTGCGCGCGACCGACCCCCACCCCGTGCGCGCGACCGACCCCCGCCCCTCGCGCGCGACCGACCCCGACCCCGCGCGCGCGACCGACCCCCGCACACCCCCCGACCCCGCCCCCGAGCGCAACGCCGCGCTCTCCACCACGGAGGTGTCCCGATGACCATGACCGTTTCCTCGCGCCCCGGTCTTCTGGCATCCGTCGACCCGGCCGGCATCACGCTCGAGAACCTGCGCGCGCTGCAGCTCGAGCGCCTGCAGTGGACGGTCCGCCACGCCTACGAGAACGTCGCCCTGTACCGGCACAAGTTCGACGAGGCGGGTGTGCACCCCGACGACATCCGCAGCCTCGACGACATCCGCCTGCTGCCCTTCACGACCAAGGCCGACCTGCGCGAGACGTACCCCTTCGGCATGTTCGCGGTGCCGATGGCGGATGTTCGCCGCATCCACGCCTCGTCGGGCACGACCGGGCGCCCCACGGTCGTCGGCTACACCGGCGGCGACCTCGACCGCTGGGCCGACCTCGTCGCACGCTCGCTGTCTGCCGCCGGCATCCGCCCCGGCGATCGCGTCCACAACGCCTACGGGTACGGGTTGTTCACCGGCGGCCTCGGCGCGCACGCGGGCATCGAACGCCTCGGCGCGACGGTCATTCCGATGTCGGGTGGGCAGACGGCACGCCAGGCGCAGCTCATCCAGGACTTCGCACCCGATGCCATCCTCTGCACGCCCAGTTACCTCTTGACCATCGCGGACGCGCTCGAGTCCGCGGGCATCGACCCGCGCTCGACGTCGCTTCGGGTCGCCGTCCTCGGGGCCGAACCATGGACCAACGAGATGCGCCGCGAGATCGAGCGTCGTCTCGACCTCACCGCCGTCGACATCTACGGCCTGAGCGAGGTGATGGGCCCGGGCGTGGCATCCGAGAGTGCGCTCACCAAGGACGGCCCGCACATCTGGGAGGACCACTTCCTCCCCGAGACGATCGACGGCGATACGGGGGAGCCCGTGGCCGATGGCAATCTCGGCGAACTGGTCTTCACCTCCCTCACCAAGGAGGCGTTCCCGGTCATCCGCTACCGTACGCGCGATCTCACCCGCCTGCAGCCCGGCACCGCGTTCCCGGCCATGCGCCGCATCGAGAAGATCACCGGACGCAACGACGACATGATCATCCTGCGCGGGGTGAATCTCTTCCCGACGCAGATCGAGGAGATCGTGCTCGGCATCGAGAAGCTCACCCCGCACTTCGTGCTCGAGCTGCGCCGCGAGGGGCGGATGGATGCCATGACCGTCCGCATCGAGAGGCACCCGGCCCTGGAGCGCGAGGTGTGCGAGGCGGCGGGCGTCGCGCTGCGGCAGCGCATCAAGGTGCTCATCGGCACGAGCGTCGACGTCTGTGTCGAGGAGCCCGGTGCCCTCCCGCGCAGCGAGGGCAAGTACAAGCGGGTGTACGACCTGCGCTGAGGCCGACCACCGCCGAAGACGCGGCGCATCGTCGGGACCGCACCCGGTCGATCTCGTGCGGGCCCGACGAACACGCGCGCCCGGTCGTAGGCTCGCGCGCGCATGGCGCCGCCGAGATCGGGGTTCGGGGTCACGCCCGTTGCGGTCCTCGACCCCCTCGGCTACAGTTTTACTGAACGATCGGTCTGTAAAAGGAGTCGACGATGACGATGACCGCACCCCCCACGGATGCTCTGGACGGCGAGGCGATGTTCGACGCCCTCATCGAGGCCGACGGCCGGATCGAACCGAGGGACTGGATGCCGGACGGCTACCGTCGCACGCTCATCCGGCAGATCTCGCAGCACGCGCACTCCGAGATCATCGGGATGCAGCCGGAGGGGGCGTGGATCACCCGCGCCCCGAGCCTCAAGCGCAAGTCGATCCTGCTCGCGAAAGTGCAGGACGAGGCGGGGCACGGCCTCTACCTCTACTCCGCCGCGCAGACCCTCGGCATCACGCGCGACGAGATGACGCAGCAGCTCGTCGACGGCAAGGCGCGCTACTCCTCCATCTTCAACTACCCGACCCCGACCTGGGCGGACATGGGAGCGATCGGCTGGCTCGTCGACGGCGCCGCGATCTGCAACCAGGTGCCCCTGTGCCGCGCCTCGTACGGTCCGTACGGCCGCGCCATGGTGCGCATCTGCAAGGAGGAGTCGTTCCACCAGCGCCAGGGGTTCGAGATCCTGCTCACCCTCATGCAGGGCACCGACGAGCAGCGTCGGATGGCGCAGGATGCCGTCGACCGCTGGTACTGGCCGAGCCTGATGATGTTCGGGCCCCCGGACGACGATTCGCCCAACTCGGCGCAGTCGATGGCGTGGAACATCAAGCGGTTCAGCAACGACGTCCTGCGCCAGCGGTTCGTGTCGATGCTGGTGCCGCAGGCGGCGGTGCTGGGTGTGACCCTGCCCGACCCCGAGCTGCGGTTCAACGACGAGACGGGCGAGTACGACATGGGCGAGATCGACTGGACCGAATTCCACGAGGTGCTCGCGGGCCGCGGCCCCCTCAACACGATGCGTCGCCAGCACCGACGCGATGCCCACGAAGAGGGCGCGTGGGTGCGCGAGGCGGCCGCGGTGTACGCGGCGAAGAAGAACGCGAAGGCGGCCGCCTGATGGCCACCCCCGGCGGGAACCCCGCCGAGACCTGGCCGCTCTGGGAGGTCTTCGTGCGCGCGAACCGCGGCCTCAGCCACGTGCACGTCGGCTCGCTCCACGCACCCGATGCAGAACTCGCCGTCCGCAACGCCCGCGACCTGTACACCCGTCGCGGTGAGGGGGTGTCGGTCTGGGTCGTGCCCTCGGATGCCGTGACCACCAGCGACCCCGGAGCCAAGGGCGCGTTCTTCGAGTCGCCGGCCGGGAAGAACTACCGGCACGCGGTGTACTACACCGCGTCCGAGGGGGTGCCGCACCTGTGAGCACTTCGACCGATGCCGACCCGCACGGCGACGTCGCCCTCGACGCCCGCGAGCTCTCCGCCGAGTTCGCCGGGGGAGAGGCCCGCGCCACCGAACCCGACGTGGCGGCGTACGCCCTGAGCCTCGGCGACGATGCGCTGATCCTCGCGCAGAATCTCTGCGGGTGGGTCGCCCGGGCCCCCGAGCTCGAAGAAGACGTGGCCCTCGGCAACATCGCCCTCGACCTGCTCGGTCACGCGCGTTCGCTCCTGCGCTACGCGGGATCGTACGACGGTCGCAGCGAAGACGATCTCGCCTATTGGCGCGACGAGTCGGAGTTCCGTAGCGCCTGGCTGTTCGAGCTCCCCAACGGCGACTTCGCGCACACGATCGCCCGCCAGCTGTTGGCATCCACCTATCTTCTCGAGCTGTACCGAGAGCTCGCGGCATCCGCGGATCCTGTTCTCGCCGCCGTCGCGGCGAAGGCCGAGAAAGAGGTCGACTACCACCGCGACCACGCCGTGCAGTGGACGCTGCGCCTGGCCGGGGGCACCGAGGAGTCTCGGCGCCGGTTCCTCGTCGGCCTCGACGACGCGTGGCCGTACCTCGACGAGCTGTTCCGCGACCAGCCCGTGCACGACCGCCTCGACGGCGTCGCCGTGCGCCCCTCGACCCTGCGCGCTCGTGTCGACGACGTCCTCGCCGCCGTGCTGGCGGAAGAGGACGTTCCCGTGCCGAGTGTCCCCGGTTCCTCCGCCGGCGGTCGCCGCGGCCTCCACCATCCCGCGTTCGGTCCGCTCCTCGCCGAGATGCAGGTGCTCGCTCGCCGCCACCCGGGAGCGACGTGGTGACCGCGACCCTCGAGCACGCCCGCGAGGTGGTCGCCGCCGTCGTCGATCCCGAGGTGCCGGTGCTGACGATCGACGACCTCGGCGTGCTCCGCGACGTGCGTCTCGACGGCGGCACCGTCACCGTCACGATCACGCCGACCTACTCGGGCTGCCCCGCGGTCGACGCGATCCGCGACGACATCGTGCTTGCCCTCACCTCGGCCGGCTTCGACCGCGCTGTCGTGCAGACGACTCTGAGCCCCGCATGGACGACCGACTGGATGAGCGACGCGGGAAAGCGCAAGCTCACCGAGTACGGCATCGCCCCGCCCACCGGGCGCGCGCCGGCCGGACCCATCCGGCTCACGCTCAGCGTCGCCTGTCCCCGTTGCGGCTCGCTCGACACGCGGGAAGTCTCGCGCTTCGGCTCCACCTCGTGCAAAGCGCTGTGGGAATGCCGAGCCTGCCTCGAACCCTTCGACCACTTCAAGGCCCTCTGATGACGATGACGGATGCCGAGACCCCGGCCGCCGCGCGCACCCGCGCACGCTTTCACACCTTGCGTGTCGCGGACGTGCGGCCCCTCACCCCCACGGCGATCGAGGTGACCTTCGCCGTCCCCGCTGAGCTCGCCGCGGCGTTCGACTACGCCCCCGGGCAGTACGTGGCGCTGCGCGCCGTCGTCGACGGAGAGGAACTGCGCCGTTCGTACTCGATCTGCCGGCCGCCGGCGCACGGGAGCGTCAGCGTCGGTATCAAGCGCGACCCCGACGGGCGCTTCTCGACCTGGGCGCACGAGCGCCTGCGCCCCGGCGACGAGATCGAGGTCATGAGCCCGTCGGGCACCTTCGTCTCGAAGGCGTCGACCTCGACGGGGCACGTGGTCGCGATCGCCGCCGGCTCCGGAATCACCCCGATCATGGCGCTCGCGGCCAGCGTGCTCGAGCGTTCCGCCGACGTGCGCATGACGATCGTGTACGCCAACCGGTCCTCGACCGACGTCATGTTCATCGACGAGCTCGCCGACCTCAAAGACCGCTACCCCTCGCGTCTCACGCTGCATCACGTGCTCTCGCGCGAGCAGCGCGCGGCGCCCGTGTTCTCGGGGCGGATCGACCAGGAGCGGCTGCGCCTGATCCTGTCGCGACTGATCGACCCGGCATCCGTCGACGAGTGGTTCCTGTGCGGACCCTTCGCACTCGTCGAACTCTGCCGCGACACGCTCGCCGAGGTCGGTGTCGCGCGCGAGCGCGTGCGATTCGAGCTGTTCACCACGGGAGACGCAGACGCCCCCGCCCAGACCGGCGGAGCTCGCCCCGTGCGGGTCCGCGACGACGAGCCGGTGCGCTCGATCGACTTCACCCTCGACGGCCAGTCGGCCCGTGTCGACAGCCCCGTCGCGGCGAACGAGACGATCCTGGCCGCGGCCCTGCGAGTGCGCCCCGACGTGCCCTTCGCCTGCGCCGGCGGGGTGTGCGGCACCTGCCGCGCGCGGGTGATCGAGGGTGCGGTCACGATGACCGAGAACTACGCGCTCGAGCCCGACGAGATCGAGCGCGGCTACGTCCTCACCTGCCAATCGCACCCGACCTCCGACGTCGTCCGCGTCGACTACGACGGCTGAGCGCGATGATCGACTACCGCTTCGACGCCGGTGTGGCCGAGATCGTCCTGAACGCCCCGGCCCGTCGCAACGCTCTGGGCCTCGACGACCTGCGCGCGCTCGGCGAGGCCTACAACCGAGCCGAGGTCGACGGCGCCCGCGCCCTGCTGCTGCGCGGCGAGGGTCCGTCGTTCTGCGCCGGGCGCGACATCTCGGGGGTCGACCCCCGCACCGACGACGTCGCGGGCTACCTCGATGACACGCTGGCGCCCCTGCTGCGGCGCATGGCGGCCTTTCCCGCGCCGACGTTCGCCGCCGCCCACGGGGCGTGCCTGGGTGTGGGCCTGGGGCTTCTCATCGCCACCGACGTGGTCTACGTCGCCGAGGACGCCAAGATCGGCTCGCCCTTCGCCGCCCTCGGCGCGACCCTCGACTCCGGCGGTCACGCGCTGTTCGTGGAGCGCCTCGGCGCCCACGTCACCCTCGATCTCATCTACACGGGCCGGCTGATGACGGGGGCCGAGGCCGTTCGTGCCGGACTCTTCTCTCGCGCCTTCCCGGTGGGGGAGATCCAGGATGCCGCGACCTCCGCGGCCCGAGGGGCCGCTGCCGGTCCCACGCAGGCGTTCCGCGCGAGCAAGCGCATCGTCGGCGCGATTCGTGACGAGCGCCTGGGCCTGTGGGAGGCGATGGCGCTCGAGAACCGTGCCCAGGCCGCGCTCGCGACCACCGAGGATTACCGCGAGGGCTTCGCCGCGTTCCAGGCGAAGCGTCCGCCGGAGTTCACGGGTCGATGACGGGTTCGACGATGGGCTGAGCGCCGTCGAGCGCCGGCGTGAAGCGCACGCGGGGGAGCGACGCGATCCCGATGGCCGCGGCAACATGGCCGAGACTCCGGCCGATCCTGACTCAGACCCTGATTGAATCGACGCATGCCGAGCAGCAGCGACGACGACGACGAGCTCGAGGCCCTGCGTCGTCGGGCCTACGCTCCCGGAGCAGACATCTCCTCGGACCCCGCCGCTCTGCGGCGCCTCATCGAACTCGAGAGCCGCGACAGCTCCGACGACGTCGCTCCCGTGCTGTCGGACGTCGAGGAGGAGCCGGTGGAATCGCTCGGGGGCGAGGAGCCGCATGCGGCCCACCCGTCGCGTCGGAGGTTTCGGATGCCGCGCCTACGGCGTTCCACGACGATCCTGCTGACCGCGGCGGCCCTGGTCGTCGCGTGCGCCGGGACCGCGCTCGTGCTGGTGCAGCGCGTGCAGGCCGACCCCCTGCAGGTGGGGGCGACGCAGATCGCCCGACTCGTGCCCGATGCGGACTTCCGACCGCCGAGTTCTTTCACGCAGGGAGTCTCGAGCGCTGTGACGTCGTATGCGGAGTTCCAGGGGTTCCGCGTCGCCGTCTATGCCTCGTTCGACACCGGCGAGGGCGCGTCGCAGTGCATGACGGTCTGGCAACCCGCGTTGCTGCAGGAGCTGGGGAACGGCACGTCGTACAACGGTCGGTACATGCTTCCCTCGTGCGGGGCGGGCGTGTTCCCGCCGACCGCGACGATGCTGCTCAGCGACGGCACCCCCGAGCTCCGCAACACCGATCTGCCCGCCGGCACCGCGCTGCAGTTCGTGTATGACGCGGCGAACGACGAGGTCGTGGTCTTCGAGGGCTGAGGCCGCGGCATCCGCTCCGCTCCCCTCGCGAGAGGGCATCTCGCTGGCGAGTCGGTGGCACACTGACGCCGGAATGCCCGCGAGATGCCGTCTCGAGCGCCGGTGCCGCACGAAGCCCGCGCACACGACGATGCCCCGGCATGAGGCCGGGGCATCGATCGCTCGCGTACGCGCGTCAGGCGGCGCTGGTGACGGCGAACTGCACCGACCCCTGCGGGTCGATCTGCGCGTCGAGCACGCGGTCGTCGAGCACGGCCGCAGCATCGCTGTCGAGGAAGACGCGCGCTCCGGCGTTCTCGACGACGGCGTCGTCCGGCTGGGGGCCGTCGACGACCGACAGCGCGAACTGCGACTCGGGGGAGCCCGCACCTTCGATGCGGACGCCGCCCTGGGCGGCATCCGGGAACTGGGCGGTGATGGTCTTCACGGCGGTCGTGGCCTCTTCGGTGAGCGTCAGCATGGTGACTCTCCTTCTCTGATCGACGACAGGAATCAGCCACGATGCCGAGAATCCCGCTCGTCCTCAAGCTCACGCGACCATTGCCAGGGTTTTCCCACCGGCCTCTTCGGGCGGCTCAGGGGAGGAGCCCGGCGCGCCGCGCGCGGGTCACTGCAGCATGCCGAGTCGAGGCATCGAGCTTCGCCATCGCCGAGGCCAGGTACGACTTGACGGTGGTCTCCCGCAAGTGCAGCGACGCGGCGATCTCCCCGTTCGTCGACCCCACCGCGGCACAGGCGAGCACGTCGATCTCTCGCCTGGACAGGTGGATGTCGGGGTCGGATGCCGTCTCACCGGCGTCCCCGGTCAGGGCGGCGAGACGCGCCTCGACGTCCTCGAGTCGGCGCCGTACCTCGTCGTCGTTGACCGTCGCCGCGATGCTGCGCAGCTGGGCATAGCTCTCGCGGATCTCTTCGCGGGCGCCGGCTCCGAGACCGCCCTCGGGCCCGGGTGTCGAGGCGAGGCGCCGGTCGACCTCGGCGCGCACCCGCAGCTCGGTGCCGAGCTCGCCGGCCACATCGAACGCGGGGCGCGCCTCGACGTCGCCGACCGGCGATTGCGCCCACGACCCGCAGTAGAGGACGCCGCGCGCAGCCCCGCTGACGAGCACGGGAACCGCGAACAGGGTCGCGATCCCTTCGCCCAGGATGGCGCGGTCGTAATCGTGGGTGATGGAGCGTGAGGTGCGGTAGTCGAGGGTCATGCGCGGGCGCCGCTCGACGAGCGCGCGACCGCCGAGTCCGCGCGATGCGTGCACGACGAGCCCTTCGATGCTGCGCGTGCGCGCGCCGACGATGGTGGTGACGTGGACGGCGCCGTCGTGCTCCAGGCCGCCGAAAGCGACGGGAAAATGCGTGCGACGGGCGAGCTCGGTGACGGCGTGCGACACGAGCGTCGCATCGTCTCGAAGTGTGGAGGGTGCAGTCACGCACTACCTACTTCCGGGGGTGACGGCTTCGTCGCCGCGTTTCGTAGCGTCGACCCTATCACCGGGGAAGCAGCGGCCGACCCGGACTTTTCCGCCGTTCGGCGCAGCGTTGCGCCGTACTCATGAGGCAAGGAGGCCACATGACGGACCGTCGCATCGACGAAGCCCACCAGGCGCGGCGTCGACTACATCGCGGTCGAGGAATCCGCCCCGTTCCGGGAGTTGAAGAAGCGCCAGCGCAGCTTCGTCTTCCCGCTCGCGGTGGCGTTCCTCGTCTGGTACTTCGTCTACGTTCTGCTGTCGTCGTTCGCGCCGGAGTTCATGGCGCAGCCGGTGTCGGGCGCCATCACCGTGGGGCTCGTGCTGGGCCTCGCGCAGTTCGTCACCACGTTCGCCATCACCATGGGCTACGTGGCCTACGCCAACCGGCGCCTCGACCCGGGCGCCGAGGCGCTGCGCGTCGAGCTCGAGCGCGCGGACGGGGGCCGTTCATGAACGACATCCTCGCGAGCGTCGAGGCGGCCGTGCAGACCGTCGAGAACAATCCCGTGCTGAACATCTCGATCTTCGGCGCCTTCGTGGCCGTGACGCTGTTCATCGTCATCCGGGCCAGTCGCAACAGCAAGACGGCGGCCGACTATTACGCGGCGGGCCGCTCGTTCACCGGTCCGCAGAACGGCTTCGCGATCGCCGGCGATTACCTTTCGGCGGCTTCGTTCCTCGGGATCGTCGGGGCCATCGCGATCAACGGCTACGACGGCTTCCTGTACTCGATCGGGTTCCTCGTCGCGTGGCTGGTCGCGCTTCTGCTGGTCGCCGAGCTCATGCGCAACACCGGCAAGTTCACGATGGCCGACGTGCTGTCGTTCCGCCTCAAGGAGCGGCCGGTCCGGATGGCAGCGGCCATCACCACGCTCGCGGTCTGCTTCTTCTACCTCCTCGCGCAGATGGCCGGAGCCGGTGGCCTCGTGTCGCTGTTGCTGGGCATCACGGAGCGCGTCGGTCAGTCGATCGTCGTCGCCGTGGTCGGCATCCTGATGATCGTCTACGTCCTGATCGGCGGCATGAAGGGAACCACCTGGGTGCAGATCGTCAAGGCGTTCCTGCTCATCGGCGGCGCGATCGTGATGACGGTCTGGGTGCTCGCGATCAACGGCTTCAACCTGAACACGCTGCTCGAGAGCGCCGTCGCGGCCTCTCCCAAGGGCGATGCGATCCTGGCGCCGGGCCTGCAATACGGCAAGAACCCGTGGGACTTCATCTCGCTCGCCCTCGCCCTCGTGCTGGGTACCGCGGGTCTTCCCCACGTGCTGATGCGCTTCTACACGGTGCCGACGGCCAAAGAGGCGCGTCGCTCGGTCGTGTGGGCCATCTGGTTGATCGGGCTGTTCTACATCCTCACCCTGGTACTCGGCTACGGCGCCGGCGCGATGGTCGGAGCCGAGACGATCCTCGGCGCCCCCGGCGGGGTGAACGCCGCAGCTCCGCTGCTCGCCCTGGTTCTCGGCGGACCGCTGCTTCTCGGCTTCATCTCGGCGGTGGCGTTCGCGACGATCCTCGCTGTGGTGGCGGGTCTCACGATCACCGCTGCCGCCTCGTTCGCTCACGACATCTACGCGAACGTCGTGAAGAAGGGGAACGTGCCCCCGGACGGCGAGGTCAAGGTCGCGCGGCGCACGGTCATCGTGATCGGTGTGCTCGCGATCCTCGGCGGCATCGGCGTGCAGGGGCAGAACGTCGCGTTCCTCGTCGCCCTGGCCTTCGCCGTGGCGGCGTCGGCCAACCTGCCGACGATCCTCTTCTCGCTGTTCTGGCGCCGCTTCACCACTCGCGGGGCGGTCTGGAGCATGTACGGCGGTCTCGGTTCGGCTCTCGTGCTGATCTTCCTCTCGCCGGTGTTCTGGGGAACCCCCACGAGCGTGTTCGCCGATACGGGTATGGCGATCTGGCCGCTGAACAACCCCGGAATCGTGTCGATCCCGCTCGGGTTCTTCCTCGGCTGGCTCGGTTCGGTCACCTCCCGGACGCCGGAAGACCCGCGTAAAGCCGCGGAGATGGACGTCCGCTCCCTCACGGGCTACGGCGCCGAGAAGGCGTCGAGCCACTGACCGACCGATGCCCGGTCTCGCTGCGGCGGGGCCGGGCATCGTCGTGCCCGGGCGTCGACGTCCACTCGGGCTCAGGTCGAGGTGAGCAGCGTCTCGGCGAGCATCGCGTCGCTCTCGAGCGAGAGCAGGTACTCCTTGACCTCGGGGTGTCCGCCGTACTCGCCGATCGAGCCATCCGCCCGCACGACGCGGTGCACCGGCACGACGATCGAGAAGGGCGTCGAGGCGCAGGCCGTTCCCACCGCCCGTGCCGCCCGCGGGGCTCCGGCCATCATCGACACCTCCCCGTACGACGCCACCTCCCCGTAGGGGATCTGCCGGGTCGCTTCGAGCGCCGCACGGGTGAAGCCGCGCACGAAGCGCCAGTCGAGGGTGACGTCGAACGCCCGCCGCGCGCCGTCGAAGTACTCGTCGAGCTGCGCGACCAGCCCCCGGCCGACCGAGGCATCGGGCTCGGGCACGATCCCCAGGCGCTGCGCGATCTCTGCGCGCGCGATGTCGAGACCGTCGTGGGCGACGTGAAGCCGCACGAGGGCGTCATCGACGAAGGTCAGCAGGATCGGCCCGACGGGGCTGTCGTATGCGGTGCTGGTGACTCTGTTCATGCGCCCATCCTCGTGACCGTGCCGCGGCCGTGCTGACGGATCGAACGCGAAGGGGGAGGATGCCGCGAAGTCTCGCCCTGGGGAGGAAGAGCCGATGACGCGGCGTGTCGCTGATTCCCGCGAAACTCGGGCCCGCTGCGCACGATCCCGCACTGCCCGGCTTAGTCTGACAGGTGTGTGGCGAGCTGAGGACGGTGCCGTGATGGGCACTGACGGAGACGAGACGGCGTCGTCCGTCGATCCCGGCGAGCTGCGATTGTCGGAACCCGGCATCGTGGTTCGCCACGTGGCCGACCCCGAACGCGATCGCATCCGCGCCGAGGCGGCGGCCCTGGGCGGGCGCTCGACCCTGTTGCGTTTCGACGATGCGCGCGACGCGGGCATCGACATCACCAAGGCCCACCCGGGTTCGCTCCCGCAGTTCATCACGGGCCGAGCGACCATGCTCTCCAATCTCTTCCGCGACGAGGTGGCTCTGCGCACCGCGCGCATGGCCGCCGAGCGCATCACGGCCAAGAACGTCGAGCTCCGCACCGCCCGCGGCCTCGAGCCCGTGCACCTCGCCGTGGGTCTTTCGGCGTGGAAGATCGGGGGAGTGGAATGGTCCGCCCCCGTGCTCCTCCGCCCGCTGGCGATCCGCCGCCACCACGGTGACTTCGAGCTGAAGCTGCACGGCGCGTTCGTGATGAACCCCGAGCTCGCCCGCGCGTTCCGCACCCACCTCGGCATCCAGATCGACTCCGCCGCCCTCGCGGGCCTCGCCTACGACCAGGGCGTGTTCAAACCGCAGCCGGTCATCGATCACATCCGTCGCCTCACCTCGCACGTGCCGACGTTCGTCGTGCACCCGCGCCTGGTGATCTCGTCGTTCGCCGACGTCGGCTCTGGCATGGCCCGCGACACCCACGACCTCGATCACACGCTGCTGAACGCGCTCGCCGGCCACCCCGACGATCGCGCGCGCATCACGGTCCGCCGCGACGACCCGCAGGTGGTCAGCCCCGACGA
Organism: Microbacterium sp. SORGH_AS_0454; assembly: GCF_031453395.1. Taxonomy (NCBI): domain Bacteria; kingdom Bacillati; phylum Actinomycetota; class Actinomycetes; order Micrococcales; family Microbacteriaceae; genus Microbacterium; species Microbacterium sp. SORGH_AS_0454. Next base: position 2,170,085 of record NZ_JAVIYS010000001.1, read on the forward strand.
GCGCACCCCCGCCGCCGACACCCTCCTCCTCGATGCGGATGCCGAGCAGGAGCGGGTCCTCGCGCGCATCGCCGCCGGTCACTCGCTCGCCGTGCACACGCTCCCGGGAACCGGTGGCACGCAGACGGTCATCAACGCGATCGGTCAGCTCGTCCACGACAACAAGCGCGTGCTGGTCGTGAGTGCTCGTCGGTCGACGCTCGACGGCATCCGTCACCGTCTCGCCGGGGTCGGGCTCACCGGGCTGGCCGTCTCGCCGAACCACGTTCGCCGCGACCTCATTCGCGCGATCGGCCGCAACGAGAAGGCCGAGCAGCCCAAGGTCGCCGAGATCGACGACGCGCTCGTGCGCCTGCGTACGGTCCTGCGCGACTATCGCTCCGCCGTGACCGAGCCGCATCTGGCCCTGGGCGTCTCGGCGCTCGACATCCTCCGCGCGCTCACGTCGTTGGCATCCACCTCTCCGGCTCCCTCGACCGAGGCCCGTTTCGATCTGGCGACCCTCGAGCGTCTGGCCGGGCGACGGGATGCCGCGGCCCGGGCCCTCGCGATGGCGGCACGCCTCGGCGAGTTCCGCTTCGGCCCCGACGACTCGCCCTGGTACGGCGTCAGCTTCTCGCGCACCGAAGACGCCCGCGCGGCGCACGACCTCGCCGGCAAGCTCCACACCAGCGATGTGCCGCGCCTGCTCGAGCGCGGCTACGAGCTCATCGCGCAGACGCGCATGCGACCGTTCCAGACGGTGTCGGAGCTCGGGTCGTATCTGAAGCTTCTGCAGGGCATCCGCGAGTCCCTCGACCGTTTCAGCCCGAGTGTCTTCGAGCGCCCCCTCGGCGAGCTGATCGACGCGCACTCGCCGCGCCGCGACGCGTCCGCGATGAGCGGTCCGAACCGTCGCCGGCTCAAGCGTCTGTCGAAGGAGTACGTGCGCCCGGGCGTCCACGTGCCCGACATGTACGAGGCGCTCGTGCGCATCCAGCAGCAGCGCACCGAGTGGCAGCGCGTGGTCGACGCCGGCGTGACCCCCGAGGTGCCTCTCGGACTCGCCGATGTGAACGTCGCGTGGCAGCGCACCGATGCCCTGCTCGGAGAACTCGACCGGATCCTCGGCCGCCAGGGCTCGGAACGCCTGGCCACCCTCCCCGTGCAGCGTCTGGTGCGCACGCTCGCGGGCCTCGCGGCAGAATCCACCTTCTTCGACAACCTCGTCGAGCGCGCCCAACTGCGCTCCGAGCTCGCCCGTCTGGGCCTCGAGCAGCTGCTCGTCGAGCTCTCGGTGCGCCACGTCCCCGAAGAGCGCGTCGGCGCCGAGCTCGAGTTCGCCTGGTGGCAGTCGGCCCTCGAGCACCTGCTTCGCACCGACCGTGCCCTGCTCGGGGCCAACACGAGCGTCGTCGACCGTCTCGAGCGCGACTTCCGGCTCGTCGACGAGGCGCACGCCGCCGCGGCGGGGCCCCTCCTGGCCGCGCAGCTCGCGACGCAGTGGCGTATCGGCATCGTCGACCACGCCGACGAAGCGGCCGCCCTCAAACGCGTTCTGAAAGACGGCCTGCACACGGCGCAGGAGATGTCGGATGCCGCGCCCACCCTGCTGCGCACGCTCGCGCCGGTGTGGCTCGCGTCGCCGTACGAGGTCCCCGACGTTCCGACCGACCTGGCGTTCGACGTCGTGATCATCGCGGATGCCGCGGCCCTGTGCCTCGCGGAGGCGGCCCCGGCGCTGCGCCGCGCTCGCCAGGTCGTGCTGTTCGGCGACCCCGTGGTGCAGAAGCCCACCCCCTTCCGGGTCAGTGCCTCGATCATCGGCGCGCCCGACGAGGCCGACGAAGTGCCCTTCGACGGCACCTCGGTCTTCGAGCGCATCGCGGAGCTCCTGCCCGTCGAGACCCTCACGCGCAGCTACCGCGCCGGCGGCGAGGACCTCTCGCAGCTGGTCAACGATGCCTTCTACGGCGGCGAGATCGTCTCCCTCCCGTGGGCAGGGTCGTACCTCGGTCGCGGCAGCCTCAGCGTCGACTACGTCGAGGGCGGCGTCGGCGCCCCCGACCCCGTCAGCGGCGCCGTCGAGAGCCCCGATGCCGAGGTCGCCCGCGTGGTCACCCTCGTGGTCGAGCACGCCGTCAACCGCGCCTCCGAGTCGCTCATGGTCGTCACCGCAAGCCGCAAGCATGCCGAGCGCGTGCGCGCCTCGGTCGTGGCGGCACTGGCCGGCCGGTCCGACGTCGCGGAGTTCATCTCCCGGGATGCCGCGGAGCCCTTCGCCGTCCTGACCCTCGAAGAGTCGGTGGCCGAGAGCCGGGACCGCGTGGTGTTCTCGCTCGGCTTCGGTCTCACGCGCCACGGTCGCGTCCTGAGTGACTTCGGCGACCTGTCGACGCCCGACGGCGAGCGGCTGCTCACCGTCGGTATGACGCGCGCACGGCGCTCGATGGTGATCGTGTCGTCCATTCGTCCCTCGGCGTTCGACGACGGCCGTCTCGAGCACGGTGCCGCCACCCTGATGGGAATCCTCGGCAACGTGGCGTCGCGGAGCCGCGAGATGCGGCTCGAAGACCTCGCCGACCCGCTGACCCGCGCCCTGGCGCGCGAGCTTCGACGCCTCGGCGTCGAGGTCGACGTCGACTACCGCGGTCTGCTCCCCATCGTCGCCCGATACCAGGGCAAGGCCGTCGTCGCCGAGAGCGACCCCGAGACCATCGGCGAATCGCTCCGCGAGACGCTTCGCCTCCGCCCGCAGATCCTCCGTCGTCTCGGGTGGCACTACGTGCGGGTGCACGCTTTCGATCTCTACAGCGACCCTGCGGGCGTGGCCTCGCGGATCGGGGAGCTGCTCGGCATCGCGCCCGACGACGCGGCCGCTCCCGACGCGACCACCGAGTCGCTCGATCTCCCTGACTGAGAAGCCGATGAGCGAGACGCCCGAGAGCACCGGGTCAGACGCCGCGGGCGCTCCCGATCCGCGTACGGAGCGGCAGCCGGTCGTTCGCGTGCGCGGCGCTCGTCGCGCGCGTCTGCTCGCCGCCCCGGGTACGACCGCGGAGCCCGCACCCGCGGACGACCCGGCGCGTGGCACGGGCGCTCGGCCGACGGCATCCGGGCCCAACGACGAGCGCATGATGCGCGACGTCCCCCCGCACTACTGACCCGCAGGGCGTACACGAAACGGCGCCCGGTCCGGGACGTGGTCCCGGCGCGGGCGCCGTTTCGCGTGATCCGTCGGTCGGCTCAGAGCTTGTTCTGTCGCTCCAGCAGGTCGCGGATCTGCACGAGCAGTTCCTGCTCGGTCGGCAGCTTGGGCTCGTCCGAGGCGGGCTCGTTCACTCCCGCGCGGGCGGCGGCGATGGCCTTCCACCGGTTCATGGGGTAGACGAACACGAGGTACACCACGAGCGCGACGGCGAAGAAGCTGATGATCGCCGACAACAGGGTGGGCAGGGGGAAGACCACTTCCTGGCCGTAGATGCCGGTGATCGTGGGCCCGATCTCGCCGTTCTCGGCGGGCTTGTAGAACACCGAGATCAGCGGCGTGATCACCGCGGCGACGATGGCATTCACGACCGCGGTGAACGCGGCTCCGATGACCACCGCGACGGCGAGGTCGATGACATTCCCGCGGAGAATGAACTCCTTGAATCCCTTGATCATGCGCTGGTTCCTCTCAGGCCGCGCCGACTCGGGCTCAAGAGGCCGAGGGCGAGGCGGACGACGTCGATTCCGACTTCGATGATGTCGAAGAAGTGGAGGAGCCGCCACCGCTTGCGCCCGAGGACGAGCTGCGCGAGTCGGTGCGGTAGAAGCCCGACCCGTTGAAGGTCACACCGATCGACCCGTACTGCTTGCGCACCTCGCCGCCGCATTCGGGGCACTCGGTGAGAGCGGCATCCGAAAACGACTGCTGGGCGTCGAAACGATGGCCGCACTGCTTGCAGGCATAGGAATAGGTGGGCATGAGCGTCCTTCGGGTGTTCAGGAGGTGTGGGCGGCGAGCGGCAGGGTGCGCGTGGGGGTGACCACGCCCGTGACGGGCTGGTCGTGCACGTCGCGCGGCACGTCGTCGATGAGCTCGTTGTCGAAGATGACCGCGTAGACGGGCGGGCACTTCTCCATCGAGCCGAGGGTCTTGTCGAAGTAGCCGCGGCCCCATCCGAGGCGCATGCCGTGATGATCGACGGCGGCCGCGGGGATGATCAGCAGGTCGACGTCGTTGACCGCGATGGGCCCCAGCACGTCGCCGACCGGCTCGGGAACACCGAACAGCCCCTCGGTGATCTCGGTGTCGGCCGTGGCGACGCTCCAGTCGAGCAGGCCGTCCTCGCGGGTGATCGGAAGAAGCACCCGGATGCCGCGATCCACGGCCGCGCGCACGAAGGCGTGGGTGCCGGGTTCGGTGGGTGTCGACAGGAAACACGAGATGCTGCGGGCTCCGAGACGCGCGACGAGGGCGTCGAGTTGCTCTGTGACGCCGGCCTCGGCCACCTCGCGGGCATGCGCGGAGATGGTCTGGCGGCGTTCGCGCAGATCGGCGCGGAGTGCGCGCTTGGCCTGCTCGATACGATCCGGCATGCGATAAGTCTAGGGGCGGGCGCGTTGCCGCCGGTGGCGCGGGACCCCGCTAGGGTATGCCCATGCCTCACAAGCCCTTCAAGGCCGTCATCCCGGCCGCCGGACTCGGTACGCGCTTCCTGCCCGCCACGAAGGCGATGCCCAAAGAGATGCTGCCCGTCGTCGACAAGCCGGCCATCCAGTACGTCGTCGAAGAGGCGACCGGTGCCGGTATCCAAGACGTGCTGATCATCATCGGCCGCAACAAGAACAACATCGCGAACCACTTCGACTCCATGCCCGAGCTCGAAGCGAAGCTGCGCGAGAAGGGCGACGACGACAAGCTCGCCAAGGTCGAGCACTCGTCCGACCTCGCCGACATCCACATGGTCCGTCAGGGTGAGCCCAAGGGCCTCGGTCACGCGGTGCTGCGCGCCCGTAGCCACGTGGGCGATCACCCCTTCGCCGTCCTTCTCGGCGATGACCTCATCGACGAGCGCGACCCGCTGCTCACCAAGATGATGGAGGAGTACGACAAGCGCGGCGGTGCCACCGTCATCGCGCTCATGGAGGTCGACCCCGCGCACATCCACCTCTACGGTGTGGCCGCTGTCGAGGCGACCGACGAAGAAGACGTCGTCAAGGTCACCCAGCTCGTCGAGAAGCCCAAGGCCGAAGACGCCCCCTCGAACCTCGCGATCATCGGTCGCTACGTGCTCGGTCCCGACGTGTTCGACATCCTCGAGCGCACCGAGCCCGGCAAGGGCGGCGAGATCCAGCTGACCGATGCCCTCGAAGAGCTCGCGACCGGTGGTGGCGACGGTGGCGGCGTCTACGGCGTCGTGTTCCGCGGCCGCCGTTACGACACCGGTGACCGCGTCGATTACATCAAGGCGATCGTGCAGCTCGCGGGCCGACCGCGACGACCTCGGCCCCGCCCTCCGCCCCTGGTTCAAGGAGTTCGCGCAGGGTCTCTGACCCGGCAGGATGCCATGGATCTGTCCGTCCCTCGGCGGCACGGCGACGTGTCGATCCGTCTCATCCGCAACCGCGACGCGCGAGTCCTTCAGCAGCAGCTGATCGACAACCGCTCGTGGCTGAAGCGGTGGGAGGCCACCAGTCCCGACGGCCCCGTGTCGTTCGACATGCGCCTCGGCATCCGCCGTCTTCTGCAGCAGTACCGTGACGGCGTCGGCGTCCCCTTCGTGATGGCGTGGGACGACGACGTCGCCGGGCAGCTGAACGTGTGGGGTGTCTCGCGCGGGTCACTCGCCTCGGCGACGATCGGGTACTGGGTGGCAGAGGAGTTCGCCGGTCGCAACATCACCACGATCGGCGTGGCGATGGCGACCGACGTGTGTTTCACCGAGCTGAACCTGCATCGCGTCGAGATCTGCATCCGGCCCGAGAACCACGCCAGTCTGCGCGTCGTCGAGAAGCTCGGCTTCCGGTACGAGGGCCTGCGGCGCAAGTACATCCACATCGACGGCGATTGGCGTGATCACTACGCCTTCGCCCTGGTGCGCGAAGAGGTTCCGTACGGGGTGCTCGACCGGTTCGTGCGAGGACAGGTGCCGCCCGACGCGGCCCGCGTTCCGCCGGCCGACCGGATCTGAGCGACCCGGCTACGGTCTTTCTCGCTCCATCGGTGAAAGTCTCGCCACGACACGCCGGGGGATGCCGAGGTGTGATCTCTCGGTGACCTACCTTTATGGCATGGGTGGGCAGGTTCTCAGCGGCGGCGTGATCTTCTTCGTCGCGGTCGCGCTCTGGCTCGTGTACCTGCTTCCGTCGTGGCAGAGCCGTCATCGCTTCACCTCCGCCGAACGCAACGCCGTGCGCCTCAACCAGGCCCTCCGCGTGCTCGCCGAGACGGCCGAGACGCCGCGCGAGGTACGGCTCGAGCTGACGGCACGTACCGCTCACCAGCAGCAGAAGCTCGCCCGCCAGATCCAGGCCCAGAAGGCGCAGATCGAATTGGCCGCGGCGAAAGCACGGCTCGAGGTCGCTCGCGTCGAGAGCGCCCGCGATCGCGACGTCGTGAAGGAACAGCGCGCCGCCGCGGTCGATCTTGCTCGTGCGGAGCGCGCCGCCGCCGTCGAGGTCGCTCGGGCCGAACGCGCCGCCGCGCTGGAGAAGACCCGCGCCGAGCGTGCCGCCGCCGTCGAGCGCGCACACGCGGAGCGTGCCGCAGCCGTGGCCCGACCCGAGGCACGTCGCGCGCGTGCCCGTCGTCGTTTCCGTCTCGGCGTCACCACGGTGGGCCTGGTCGGTCTCGCTGCTGCCCTGGTCGGTCTCGGGCCGGTCATCGCCGGGGGAGCACCCGCGCTTCTCCTCGCCGGGGTTGCTGTGGTTCTGGCATCCCTCATCGTTCTCCGCCGTATCTCGGTGGTCGCGGCGCGCACGGCTTCCGCCGGCTGTGGTTGCGACCGCGGTGAAGCGCACCGTCGCCGTCGAGGTGCAGGATGTGGCTCTCGTGCCCGAGCCGCGTCCGACCTGGACTCCGCGCGAGCTGCCGCGCCCCCTGGTGGCATCGGCCGGCTCTCGCGCAGCAGCCGTCGTCGACGAGCAGCTCGCTCGCGAGGCGTTGCGTGCCGCCGCTCGCGAAGAGGCCGCTCGCGAGCTCGCCGCCGAGCAGGCGCCCACCCCCATCGAGACGGCTCGTCCGGCCGCTGTCGCCCCCGCTCCGTCGCCGTATGCCGCGATGGGGTACGTGGACGACTCCGAGATCCAGGATCACGTGCAGCGGCTTCTGGCGCGTCGCGCGTCGGGGGAGTAACCGCCTCGCTGCGATCCCTGTGGGCCCCGTGCCTGGGGCTCGCCCTCTCCGGCTCTGGCGCCAATCCGTCGGCATACGTCTCGCGGTATACGACGGATGCCAGGTGCCCACCCCGCGTCAGGGTGGCCGCGTGCGACGTGATAGTGTTGTCGAGGTTTCCGGGCCTGTGGCGCAGTTGGTAGCGCGCCTCGTTCGCATCGAGGAGGTCAGGGGTTCGAATCCCCTCAGGTCCACCAGAACACCACGAGAAGGCCTCCGCCCAGCGGGGGCCTTCTTCGTTTTTCGAACGGGATCGTTCAGGAACCGAGCGCCCACGGGCGCGCCCGGAGAGCATCGAAGTCGCACCCCGCCGCCCATGTCCTGCACCGGTGACACCTCGAGGCCCTTCGCGGCGAGGTCGGCGCGAACGGCGTCCAGGTCGTCGACGGCCAGTTGCAGGTTCGACACCGGCGTCCCAGCCCCCATTCCGACGCCGAAGGAGATCGAACAGGCGGAGCCGGGCGGGGTGAGCTGGACGACACGCATGCCGTTTCCGGGGGAGACGTCGTGGTCGAGGACGAAGCCTACGACGTCGCGGTAGAACAAGATGGCTCTGTCAACGTCGGACACGGGCAGGGGGACTAGCTCGAGGCGCATGCTCACGAGCTCACGCTCCCGCTCTCGGCCCAGCCGCCGGGGGCAGCGATGTTGAACATCCAAGCCACACCCCACGGATCGGTCACCTCGCCGTAGAGGTCGCCCCACAGCTGCTTCTCGAGCGGCTGCACGACCTCGGAGCCCCGCTCGACGAAGCGGTCGTAGAAGCCGCGCACGCGATCGAGTTGGTCGCTCATGAACGCGGCGTGCACGCGGTTCGCGCCCCAGCCGCCGGCGGGCTCGCCGAAGGCGTCGGCTCCCATCACGGTGAAGCCGTCGGCACGCAATTCGGAGTGCATCACACCGTCGGCGGGGGCGTTGGCCATTCCGAAGTCGCCGAACGTGCTGATCTTGAGCTCGCCGCCGAAGACCGATTCGTAGAAGGTCATCGCCTCTCGGGCGGCTCCGGCGAACGAGATGTAGACGACGAGCGAGGTGGCCATGAGGCATCCTTCCGGCGGCGAGCGGTGGCCCTCACCTTAGACCCGTGCGTGGGGACCGCGATGGCACGCCCGCTGTGAGCACCGAACGAACCACGCCCCGACACGATGGCGCCCGACGCCGCCGCCTGCCATGCTCGAGACCATGAAGCCGTCCGCCAAGGTCATCGCCGGCCTCGTGTGCGGCGCGGTGGTCGTGGGATTGGCGGCGTTGACGGTGCCGGCCTTTGCGCCGCTGGGGACGGTCGCCACGGTGGCCGCGGGCCTCACGTCGTCGCTGGAAGTTACTCCGAGCGACGCGACGACGCCCACCACATCCGCCCCCGTCGATCTCTACGGACCCCCGGAGGGGTACGTCGACGTCGGCAACGGTACGTACATCCCCGGTGGAGGGTTCGGCGACTGCGCGGAATCCGCTTACATCCACATGGGCAGTCAGGACGGACAGGCCCCCACCGCGAGTCTGTCGGGAAAGCTCGTCGACACGGGCGTCCGTGAGTTCGCGGCGGGAACCCCCACGTTAACGGAAGATGGACGCATCGCTACGTACACCGTGGCCCCCGGTGACACCCCCCCGCGATCGGCGACCGGTTCTGCATCTGGAACGGTATGTCCCTCACCACTCTCAACGGCATCCCGGGCAGCACCGCCATCCAACCCGGCCAGGTGTTGGTGCTCGATCCTGCGGCGGTCCCGGGGTTCGTCTTCGACTACCCTTACGACGGCTGAGCCGACGCCGGGACCGGCACGCGGCATCCGGTTTCAGGCGCCCTTGAACGTCCGCAACTGCGCGAGCAGCCTCGGCGCGCTCGCGTCGAAGCGCGCGCCGCCCATGACCACGCCGCCCGCGAAGACGATCGCGCCCCAGACCAGTCCGACCGCGAGGGAGATCCATCCGGCGCCCGTCACTCCGAAGAAAACGGCCATCACGGCAGGGATGACAGCGGGCAGTGCCAGCACGGCGACGAGGGCCCAGCAGAGGAAGAACGCCAGGAACATCGTGAACGTCGAACCGGGCACCCGCTTGAAGGGCGAGTCACCCGGGGCGGGTGTGGGTACGACGAGCAGGGCCGAACTGACGGCGCTCACGCCGAGCCCCACGAGCGTGAGTCCCATCGAGCCGCCGATGACGGCGGGAAGGAGCTGCCATTTGTCGGCGATCGCCAGTGGCACCACGTCGGCGAGCAGCACGAGCGGCACGCTCACGGTCGCCGAGCCCAGCATGCGGCCGAGGCGATCGGCGCGCCCGCGGATGCCGGTCTGCAGCACCGTGGCGAAGGCGGTGCCGTCGTACGACACGTCGGTGTACGCCAGGATGCCGGCGAAGAATCCGACCAGCAGGCCCGAGGCCGCGAAGAACGGTCCGTCGAGGTCGCCGCGCGAATAGATGAGCACGAGGACGGGGGCGAAGGGGATCAGGAGCAGCTGCCGCAGGTAGCGGAAGTCGCGCGTCCACGAGGTGAGCGATCGCGCCCAGGTCGCCCCGACGGGGTTCGAGGGCATGACGCCGAACCACCCCAGCGATCCGGACCGGCGACGCGTGGTCGCGCGGGCGGGAGGACCGACGACGGATGCCGACAGGCTCCGCCGCCAGAGCCACCACAGCACCGCGAGGGTGACGACGGCGATCACGAGCTTCAGCACCCCCGTGATCCAGGCGCCCGCGGCGAGGTCTCCGGGCACGGCCCACGCGGCGGCGATCGGCGTCCACGACAGACCCGTGACGAGGGCCTGCAGCTGAACCCCCTGCTCGCTCGCCGAGACCAGAGCGCCGGTGATGCCGATGAAGATCGGGCTCGCGAAGATGACCAGGACGAAGCCGACGAGGCCGATGATCTCGCGGGTGCGGCGGCCGCCGCCGATGCCGGCGGCGAGGGCGGCCACCGCGCGCGAGGCGACGACGCAGATCACGACGCCGAGCGGAACGCACACGAGCGCGGCGACGGCCGCGACCGGGTACCGCGCCCACACGAGGAACACGGCGAGCGAACCGACCGCGGTCGTAATGCCCGGCACGCCCGTGAGCCCTCCGGCGGTGATCGCGACCATCATCTGCCGGGTCGTCATCGGGAAGGGTGCAAGCTTGGCGGGGTCGAGCGTCGTGTCGAGCCCCGCGGCGAAGATCGGGCCCACGACCCACCCGAGGGTCAGCAGCGCCCCCGCGACCGTGATCACGGACCGCGCGATGTCGAGGTCGAGCGTGCCGACGAAGAAGAGGCCGACGCCCGCGAGCAGCAGCATCCACAGCGCGCCGATCACTCCGAAGATGAAGCCGACCATCTGCATCGGGCTCCGCATCAGGGTGTTGCCCAGGACGCGGAACCGGATCCTCAGGACTGTCGCAACCACTGCGGCCCCTCCGCGTGGTGACGCCCGCCCACCAGTTCGACGAAGCGGTCCTGCAACGTCTGTGCGCCGCGGACCTCGTCGACGGTGCCGGATGCCAGCAATCGGCCCTGTGCGATGACCGCGACGTGGTCGCACATGCGCTGCACGAGGTCCATCGAGTGGCTCGAGACGATGACCGTGCCGCCCGAGGCGGTGTAGCCGCGGAGGATGTCCTCGATGTTTGCGGCTGAGACGGGGTCGACCGATTCGAACGGCTCGTCGAGGACGAGCAGTCGCGGGGCGTGCACGAGGGCGCAGGCGAGGGCGACCTTCTTGGTCATGCCCGCGGAGTAGTCGACGACGGGGGTGCCGGCCGCTTCCGTCAGATCCATGATGCGCAGCAGGTCGGCGGTGCGGGTGCCCACCTCGTCGCGTGAAAGCCCGAACATCATGCCCGTGTAGGTGACGAGCTGTTCGCCGGTGAGCCGGTCGAAGAGGCGCACGCCGTCGGCGAGGTTGCCGATGAGTCTCTTCGCCTCGACCGGGTGGGTCCAGACGTCCACTCCGTGGATGCCGGCGGTGCCGGCATCCGGTCTCAGAAGTCCGGTCGCCATCGACAGCGTCGTGGTCTTGCCCGCGCCGTTGGGACCGACCAGGCCGTAGAACGACCCGGTGGGGACGGTGAGGTCGAGACCGGCCACCGCGACCTTCTGCCCGAAGCGCTTCGCCAGACCGGCCAGCTGCATCGCCGGGAGAGAGTCGCTCGAGGCGGGCGGTGCGACCGCCTCGGGCAGAGCGGACGGCGGCGGGGTGTCACGAGGAATGTCGGTCACGTCCCGAACCTATCGGCGGGCGACCGGGCATTCCCAGCCCCGCCGCGGAACTCTTCGTTCTCAGTACCGGATGGCGTCGACGACCTCCGCTCGCACGGCGACGGCCGTCGTGCCGCCCATGGGAATCGCGGAGGCCGCCCGACCACCCGGGTGGGTATCGCCCGGGGCGGTTCAGTGCGGGTCGGCGGCGTTGAGCTGGCGCACCGTCTCGGCGTAGCGCCCCTCGGCTTCGGCCCGGCGCAGGAACCCGAGACGCTCGACCTGCACCTCGGTCACGTCGGGCTGCTCGCGGATCGTCATCGCTTCATCCGCGAAGTCTTCCAGGTTCATGACGACGGAACGAGGAGTCGGGCCCGGGCCCGAGGGTTGTTCGAACGCGATTGAGGCGTTCCTGCTCTCGGCTACCTTGGGACCGCGAACGCCCGGAACGTACCCGTGATCACCGGATCCTCATCGACAGTCGCCAGGACCCGAGGGCGGTGAACATCACGACCACGCACAGCAAAGCGGCGATGGCGATACCTGCTGTGACGTCGAGGTCGCCGACTCGCGCTGTCACGCCGTAAAAGGCGGAGACGGCGTCGACGGCGAGAGGTTGGCCGTTGGTCACGGCGTCGAGAGCCGGAGCGGTCATTGGCTGCCGAATAAGCATGGCGGCTTGCGCGAAAGGCAGAGCGTTCAGGACCTGCACGACACCGGCGGGGAGGGTGCCCGCGGGAATGTATGCGCCGGCCAGGAATCCGATGATTGTGCCGACCACTGTGGAGAGGGCGGCGAAGGCCCCTGACGTGCGGATGAAGGTCACCACGAAGCTCGACATTGCCGCGTACGTGAGGCACGACAGAGCAACGCGGCCGAAGGCGGTGGCGATCTGTTCCGGGTTGAGTGCCGCGTGGCCTTGCGCGAGCAAGTAGAGCTGGCCGGCGAGGAAGACGATCGCCGTCATAGTCACGGAGATGAGGAAGCTGGATGCCAGATAGCCGAGGATCAGCTCGACGCGACGTACGGGCGAGACGACGAAGTCGCTGAAGCGTCCGCTCGCACGGTCGTCGACGAAGACGGACAACGCCGCCAGCGGCGTCGTCACGGTGACGATCATTGTGATTCCCGCAAAAACCCAGGAGGTCACGAACCACCGGATGTCGCCGACGCTCGCGGTCGGCAGACTCTCGGTCAGGTTGTCGACCTGGAGGTTGCCGAGGAAGAGCGCGTAGAGCCCGATGAGGATGAGGGCCGAGAGGAGCGAGAAGAACACGCCCGCGCGGTCACGAAAGAAGAGTCGGAGGTTGCGGCTGGTGAGTGCGGCGACGGAGGTCATGCGATGCGTCCTCCGGTGACCTCGAGGAACACGTCGTCCATCGTCCCGTGGCGGAACTCGAAGTCGTCGATGGCCGTGTTGTCGAGGAGCGCGCGAGCCTGGTCGGCGGAGTCCACGTGTACGCGGACGTCGTTCTCGGTGACGTCGGTTCGCAGCCCCCGCTGCTCGAAGGTCTGGGCGAGACCGGCGAGGTCGCGGCCCCGAACGGTGAGGATACTTCGGCTGTGGCGTGCGCGAAGCTCGGCAGGAGTGCCTTCCGCGGCGATCTCACCGCGCGCCAGGATGCACACACGGTCCGCGCGCTCGGTCTCTTCCATGTAGTGCGTCGTGAGGAAGACCGTGGTGCCGTGTTCGGCGCGGAGGCGACCGATCGTCGACCAGATCCGTTCGCGGGATTGGGGGTCGAGCCCGGAGGTGGGCTCGTCGAGGAAGACGACGGAGGGGCGGTGCAGGATCGCTCGCGCAATATCGGCGCGACGTTTCTGTCCCCCCGAGAGGCGCCCGTAGCGTTGGTCGAGGAACGAGTCGAGTCCGACAAGCGGCGTGAGCTCGGCGATGCGCGTCACCGTGTCGCGTCGCGTCATCCCATACAGACGAGCGCGTACCGAGAGGTTCTCGCGCACGCTCAGGAGGGGATCCAGCAGCGATTGCTGGAAGACGGCGCCGATCGAGCGTCGGACCGCGGCTGCCTCGGTGATGGTGTCATGACCGCACACGCGGATGGTTCCCGCGGTGGGTCTGAGCGTGGTCGTGATGCAGCCGATAGTGGTGCTCTTTCCCGCGCCGTTCGCGCCGAGAAAGGCGAAGAACGCACCGGCGGAGACCTCGAGCGAGAGATCGCGGACGGCGATGACGGGGCCGTAGGTCTTGCGCAGGTGCGCGATACTGACCGTCACGCTGGGGCTTCGCGACGATAGCCTGCGGGCGTCGGTCGGACGTTCTCCGTCGTGCGAAACGGATGGCATGGATCCATGCGGTTACCGTACGGCTCCACTCCCAACTGCCACGAGCAAAAGCGCCGAACCTCACCCGCGGATACGCCCCACGCGCGGAGGGGCCGATCTATCGCATAGTGAAGTACAGCCGTTAATTCACCCGCAGCGTGAATTTCCACTCTCCGAGCGCACCGCGCAGCGGTCAGGTGCTCAGGTGCGTCCGGTAGATGCGGCGCTCAAAACGACGGATGCCACGCTCCCCAGCGTTCTGAGAACGACGGGGCGTGGCATCCGGTGACTACTGCGGTTACTCCTTCGGCGGCGAGACCACTCGAGGCGCGGTCGGGCCGAGCGGGGCGCCCGTTCCGACGCGCGCGTGGCTCCGCGAGTAGGCGAAGTAGATCGCGAAGCCCAGGGCCAGCCAGATGAGGAAGCGCAGCCACGTCTCGACCGACAGGTTGAGCATGAGGTAGGTGCAGATGAGTGCCGAGAGGATCGGCAGCACCGGACTCCACGGCACGCGGAAACCGCGCTTGAGGTCGGGGCGCTTCCGGCGGAGCACGATCACGCCGATCGAAACCAGGACGAACGCGGAGAGCGTTCCGATGTTGACCATCTCTTCCAGCACGCCGATGGGCGTGACACCGGCCACGATCGCGACGATGACGGTGACGAGGATCGAGATGACCCACGGGGTGCGGAGGCGCGGGTGCACCTTGGCGAGGGCACCGGGGAGCAGGCGGTCACGCGACATCGCGAAGATGATGCGGGTCGCACCGATCATCAGCGTCAGCACCACGGTGGTGAGACCGGCGACGGCGCCCGCGGCGATGACGGTGGCCATCCACGTCTGACCGTGGAACGCGAAAGCGTTGGCGAGGGCCGCAGAGGGGTTCAGCTCGGAGTAGGGCACCATGCCGGTGACGACGATCGCGACGGCGCAATAGAGGATCGTGCAGATGATGAGCGAGGCGATGATGCCGATCGGCAGGTCGCGCTGGGGGCGCTTGGTCTCTTCGGCCGTCGTCGCCACCACATCGAAACCGATGTAGGCGAAGAACACCAGAGCGGCACCGGCCAGGATGCCACCCACGCCGAAGGTGGCGGGCTGCAGTCCCGAGAGGAATTGCAGGAGCGGCTGGGTGAGCCCGGACGCCGACTCGGTCGGCACGGAGTCCGGCACGAAGGGGCTGTAGTTGGCCGGGTTGATGAACATGATGCCCGCGATGATCACGAAGAGCACGATGAAGAGCTTGACGGCCACGAGAACGAGGTTCACCCGCAGGGATTCCTTGATGCCGAGGGTCATCAGCCCACCGAGCACCAGGACGAGCAGGATCGCCGGAAGGTCGACGACACCGCCGTACGAGATCTCCGGGGGAAGGATGATGCCCAGCTGCTGGAGGAAGGTGCCGAGGTAAGCACTCCACCCCTGGGCGACGACGCTCGCGCCGAGGAACATCTCGAGAATGAGGTCCCACCCGATGATCCAGGCGAACAGCTCACCGAGAGAGGCATACGAAAAGGTGTACGCCGATCCCGAAACGGGGACGGTCGAGGCGAACTCGGCGTAACACATGGCCGCCAGACCACAGGCGATCGCCGCGATGATGAAGCTGATCACCACGGCGGGACCGGCGACGTCATGGGCGGCTCGACCGGTCAGAGTGAAGATGCCCGCACCGATAACGACGCCGACGCCGAAGACGGTCAGATCGACGGCGCTGAGGGATTTCTTGAGGCGGAACTCGGGCTCATCGGTGTCGGCGATGGATTGCTCCACCGACTTGGTACGGAAAAGACTCACGCGACGCATCCTCTGTCTCGAGTGGGTCCTGGGAGCGAACACCACCCGTGGAGGATAGTCCCCCGACGGCGGTCGTGCCTATCTCGCGGCGCGCTGGACACCCGGTGCTTTTACCGGAGAGGACTTATGCGGGAAATTCATTGAATGCGGGTGTAAGGTTTTTCGTATTATGGCTATGAAGCACATCACGCACCTCGTCGACGACCTCGACGGCTCCGTTCTCGAAGACGGGCAGGGAAAGCAGATCACCTTCTCCGTCGAAGGTCGCGCTTACGAGATCGACCTCTCCGACCGCAATGCCGACAAGTTCTACTCGGCGATCGCTCCGTTCGTGGATGCCGCTCGCTCGGTGTCCCGTGGCAATTCGGCCGCGCGTCGGCCCCGGGCCGCTCGCCGTTCGAATGACGTCGATCTCGGAGCCGTCCGGGAATGGGCGCGCGCGAACGGCCACACGGTCAGCGACCGCGGCCGCGTTCCCGCCACCATTCTCGACGCGTACGCCGAGGCGAATTCCTGATCTTCGGTCCCGATCCTCTCGGCCGGATGTGAGAGCACCGGCCGAGAGGATTCCCGCGTTCGCCAGACCGTCTCGACCAAAGCCGCCGAACCCGCAGAGAATCGCGGAACGGTCGGTCGGCGGTCGGGGCCGGTGAAAGCAGGCGAGCTGGCGGGTGAAATTTGAAAGCGTGGCCCGGAATGCGCCTCGTCGGCGGCATATGGTCGCGGCATGGCGAAAAAGCACATCACGCAGACGATCGATGATCTCGACGGATCGGTCATCGAAGACGGAACCACTCTGACCTTCTCTCTGGAAGGGCGTTCCTACGAGATCGATCTGTCTCCCCAGAATGCCGAGATACTGCGCGACGCGTTTCGGCCGTTCATTTCCGCCGCACGACCGATCGGGTCGTCTCCGGCCACCCCTCGACGCACTCCCCGGGGACGCGCCATTCCCACCCGCGATTTGATCGACGTGCGATCGTGGGCGCAGAAGAATGGTTTCCCCATCAATGATCGGGGACGCATCTCCGCTACCGTTCTCGCGGCCTACGACGCCGCTCACTGACGTTCTCGAACAAAAGAACCGGATGCCGCGCGAGCGGCATCCGGTTCTTCTTCTTTCCCGCCGCGATCTAGACGAGCGCGGTGCGACCTGCGCCCGCGGCGAGTCGCTCGGCGGCGAGCCCCTCCGCAGCGGCGAGCGGGGTCACGCCCCGGCTCGCGGCTTCGTCGAACACGCGGCGGACGGTGTCGCCGATCCCGGCGACGCGACCCATGATCTCGTCGAGAGTGCCGCGCTGCTTGGCCACCAGGTCGAGATAGATGACCCCTCCGGCGTTGACCACGAAGTCGGGGGCGTAGAGGATGCCGCGGGCCGCGAGCCGGTCGGCACCGGAGCGGTCGGCCAGCGGGTTGTTCGCGGGCCCGCACACGGCACGGGCGTCGAGGGCGTCGATCACCTCGTCGGTGAGGACGCCGCCGATGCCCGCGGGGACGAAGACATCGGCGGGGATGAGGTGCGCCTCGCTCGGCTCGACCCACGACGCGCCCAGTTCGGCGGCGAGGGCGCGCTTGGCGGGGTTCACGTCGGTGACGGTGAGGACGGCGTTCTCGGCGGTGAGGCGCTCGGCGAGGCGTCCGCCGACCTGCCCGAGGCCGGCGATCGTGATCCGGCGATCGGCGACGTCACCCGTGCCGACGGCGCGTTCGAGGGTCGCGATGAGAGAGGCGTAGACGCCGAGGCTCGTCGGGCCCGCGGGCTCGCCCGAGCCGCCCACGGTGTCGGGCAGGCCGACGACGTGCGGGGTGCGCTCGCTCACGACGAGCATGTCCTCGGTCGTCGAGCCCACGTCTTCGGCGGTGCGGTACAGGCCACCGAGACTGTCGACGGCGTCACCGAGGTCGAGGAAGGCGGCACGACGCCGGTCGGCGTCGAGGACGGTGCCCTCGGACAGGCCGATGACGGACTTGCCGCCTCCGGCGTCGAGACCGGCAGCGGCGTTCTTGAGCGTCATCGCCGCCGAGAGGCGGAGAGCGTCACCGAGCGCGTCGGTCCACGAGGGGTACGTCCACAGTCGTGCACCGCCGAGAGCGGGGCCGAGGACCGAGGAGTGGAGCGCCACGGCGACGAGCAGACCGCTGCGTCGCCCCGTGATCACCTCCACGCGTTCGTGCGTGAAATCGGGCAGGGGCAGAGCGTTGGTCATCGCGTTCCTTGTCGTCGGCCGCCTTGTGGGCAGCGCTTGTCGGGGGCCGCGGCGTTGCGGCATCCGGCATCCATTCTGACGGCTCGCCCCGCGCCGCGCGAGCGAGGTCTCGGCGCGCTCGGCGAAGGCACGCGAACCCGCACGCTTGTCTAGGCTGACGGGATGACCGATGCCCTCCCTGCCCGCAGCCGTCTCGTCGCCGCGTCGTTGACAGCGGCGGGGATCGCGGGTCGAATCGTCGTGCTCCCGGATGCCGCGTCCACCGCGGCCCTCGCGGCCGCGGCCCTGGGGGTCGAGGTCGGGGCGATCGCGAACAGCCTCGTGTTCTGGAGCGACGACGAACCCCTGCTCGTGATGACCAGCGGCGCGCACCGCGTCGACACGGGGGCTCTGGCCGGGCGGCTCGGACGGGAGAGCATCCGACGGGCCACTCCCGAGCAGGTGCTGGCCGCCACCGGGCAGCCCATCGGGGGAGTGGCCCCGACCGGGCACCCGCACCCGCTGACCACGGTCGTCGACGAGGATCTCGCCGCGTTTCCCGAGATCTGGGCGGCGGGCGGCACGCCACACACGGTCTTCCCACTGACGTTCGACGAGCTGGTGCGGCTGACGGGCGGCGCGGTGACGCGGGTCGCCTGAGATCTCGTCGCTGTCCGCGGCGCGGGGCCGTGCGGCCCACCGGCGACGTCTCAGGCCGGTCGGCCGATGCGGCGCGCGAGCTCGGCGGCGATTCCGGATGCCGCGGACGCCAGCGACTGCGCATCGTGCTCGGGCCCATCGGCGGGCCAGGTGATCGCCACGGCCGCGGCGGGCCACCCCGCGTGGTCGAGGACGGCGGCGGCCACCGACCGGAAACCCGGTGTGACCTCGCCGTTCTCGCTGGCGTGGCCGGCGGCGCGCACCTCGCGCAGCACGTCGCGCAGTTCGCGCGGGGTCGCGGGGCCCAGACCGTGGCGCTGTGTGAGGGCCGTGGCATCCGGGAACAGAGCCCGGACCTGCTCGCGGGGGAGAGCCGCGAGCATGGCGCGACCCGTCGCGGTGAGGTGCGCGGGAAGGCGGACGCCGACGTCGGTCACGAGCGCGGGACGGCGCGGGGCGCGCTCCTCGACGATGTAGAGCACGTCGCGCCCCGGCCAGCACGGCGAGGTGCGCCGATTCGCCGACGCGGTCGGACATGCCCGCGAGCAGGGGGCGTCCGAGGCGAGCGAGAGGCTGTTGTCGGGCGTATCCGCCGCCGAGCTCGAACGCGGCCGTTCCCAAGCCCCAGCGCCGATCGCCGGGCAGGTGCACCACGTAGCCGTGCTGCTCGAGGGTCGCGAGCAGGTGGTAGGTGCTGGACCGGGGGATTCCGAGCGCGCTCGCGATGGATTGCGCGGCCATCGGACCCGGCTGCCGCGCGAGCAGCGAGAGGATCCGCAGCGTCTGATCGGCGGCGGGAACCTGGGGGCGCGGATTGTCTGGCATGACAGACACAGGATGCCAGAACCCCCGCCCCCCGCGGCACGAGACGCGGTGGAATCGCCGTATGAACACGAGCGTGACCGTCGGAGCAGCCCCCCTCACCCCGCGCGACGTCGTCGCCGTCGCCCGCCTCGGCGCCCGGGTCGACGTGGACGCCGACGCCCTGCAGCGGGTGGCCGACACGCGCGCGCTCATCGAGGGCCTCGCCGACGACCCGCAGCCGCACTACGGCATCTCGACCGGTTTCGGCGCCCTCGCGACCACCTTCATCACCGAAGACCGCCGCGCCCAGCTGCAGTCGAGCCTCATCCGCTCGCACGCCGCCGGGACCGGCGCCGAGGTCGAGCGCGAGGTCGTCCGCGCGCTCATGCTGCTGCGCCTGCATACCCTGGCCACCGGGCGTACCGGTGTGCGTCCCGTCGTCGTCGAGACCTACGCCGCCCTGCTGAACACGGGGATCACGCCCGTGGTGCGCGAGTACGGCTCGCTCGGATGCTCCGGCGATCTCGCCCCCCTGTCGCACGTCGCCCTGGCGGTCATGGGTGAGGGCGAGGTGCGCGACGGTTCCGGGAACCTCCGGCCGGCCGCCGAAGCCCTCGCCACCGCGGGGATCGAACCCGTCGCCCTGCGCGAGAAAGAGGGCCTCGCCCTCATCAACGGTACCGACGGCATGCTCGGCATGCTGCTGCTGGCGCTGCACGACCTCGAGATGCTGCTGACCACGGCCGATGTCTCGGCGGCGATCTCGATCGAATCGCAGCTCGGAACGGATGCCGTGTTCGCCGCCGACCTCATGGCGCTGCGTCCGCAGTTCGGTCAGGCCGACTCGGCGGCGAACCTCCGCGCGTTCCTCGCCGACTCGCCGATCGTCGCGAGCCACCGCGGCCCCGAGTGCACGCGCGTTCAGGACGCGTACTCGCTGCGCTGCACTCCCCAGGTGCACGGCGCCGCCCGCGACACGATGACGCACGCCGCCCTGGTCGCCGATCGCGAGTTGGCATCGGCCGTCGACAATCCCGTCGTCACGCTCGACGGGCGCGTCGAGTCCAACGGCAACTTCCACGGCGCGCCCGTCGCCTACGTGCTCGACTTCCTCGCCATCGCGGTGGCCGACGTGGCGTCGATGTCGGAGCGCCGCACCGATCGCGCCCTCGATGTCTCGCGCAGCAACGGGCTTCCCCCTTTCCTCGCCGATGAGGTCGGGGTCGACTCGGGCTTGATGATCGCGCAGTACGCCGCCGCGGGCATCGTGTCGGAGCTCAAACGTCTCGCCGCCCCCGCGTCGGTCGACTCGATCCCCTCGAGCGCCATGCAGGAAGACCACGTCTCGATGGGCTGGGCCGGCGCCCGCAAGCTCCGCCGGGCGATCGACGGACTCGCTCGGGTGCTCGCGATCGAAGTGCTCACCGGATGCCGTGCCCTCGACCTGCGCGCCCCGCTCCAGCCCGCGCCGGTCACCGGAGCCGTTCGCGACCTCGTCCGCGAGCGCGTGCAGGGCCCCGGTCCCGACCGGTTCGTCTCGCCCGAGATCGAGGCCGTGACCGAGCTCGTCGCTTCGGGAGCGGTGGCTCGCACCGCTCGCGCCGTCGCCCCTCGCGCGTAGAGCGCGGCTGTTCCCGCCCCGATCGAAGGAGATCCCGCCATGACCGACACGACAGCATCGCCCTCGACGGCCTCCGGCGCCCACGCCTCGGAGCGAGACGCGTCGGCCGTCGTCTCGACCCCCGACGCCGCGACCGCGCCGCGGGCCGGGGCCACGGCATCCGGCTCCCGCCCTCCGATCCGCGCGCCGCGCGGAGCCCAGCGCACCGCGAAGAGCTGGGGCGCCGAGGCGGCCAAGCGCATGCTCATGAACAACCTCGATCCCGAGGTCGCCGAGCGGCCCGACGACCTCGTCGTCTACGGCGGCACCGGAAAGGCTGCGCGGTCGTGGGCGGCATACGACGCGATCGTGCGCACCCTCGACGAGATCGAGCCCGACGAGACCCTGCTCGTGCAATCGGGCAAGCCCGTAGGCGTCTTCCGCACGCACGAGTGGGCACCGCGCGTGCTCATCGCCAACTCGAACCTCGTGGGTGACTGGGCGACGTGGCCCGAGTTCCGCCGCCTCGAGGAACTCGGGCTGACGATGTACGGACAGATGACCGCCGGCTCGTGGATCTACATCGGCACCCAGGGGATTCTGCAGGGCACGTACGAGACCTTCGCGGCGGTGGCTCGCTCCCTCGGTCGCGAGTCGCTCGCGGGGACCGTGACCCTCACCGCCGGATGCGGCGGGATGGGCGGGGCACAGCCTCTGGCGGTGACGATGAACGGCGGGGCGGTGCTCATCGTCGACGTCGACCGCGCGCGGCTCGACCGACGCGTCGCCCACGGCTACCTCGACGAGGTCGCTCTCGATCTCGACTCCGCGATCGAGCGGGTGACCGCGGCGCGTGAGGCGGGTGAAGCGCTGTCGGTCGGCGTCGAAGGGAACGCGGCCGAGGTCTTCCCGGAGGTGCGGGCCCGCGGCATCCGGATCGACATCGTCACCGACCAGACGAGCGCGCACGACCCCCTGTCGTACCTGCCCGTCGGGACGCCGGTCGACCGGTGGCAGGCCGAGGCCGGGCGCGACCCCGAGGATTTCACCCGCCGCTCGCGCGAGAGCATGGCGGCGCACGTGAAGGCGATGGTGGAGTTCCAGGATGCGGGAGCCGCGGTCTTCGACTACGGCAACTCGATCCGACGCGAGGCCGAGCTCGGCGGGTACGATCGGGCCTTCGCCTTTCCGGGGTTCGTGCCGGCGTACATCCGTCCGCTCTTCGCCGAGGGCAAGGGGCCCTTCCGGTGGGTCGCGCTGTCCGGGGATCCCGAGGACATCGCCAAGACCGACCGCGCGGTGGCCGAGCTCTTCCCCGAAGATGCCGCCCTGCACCGCTGGCTCGAGAAGGCCGGCGAGCAGGTGCACTTCGAGGGGCTGCCGGCGCGGATCTGCTGGCTCGGCTACCAGGAGCGCCACCTCGCGGGGCTGAAGTTCAACGAGATGGTGGCCTCCGGCGAGCTCTCGGGGCCCATCGTGATCGGTCGCGATCACCTCGACGCGGGCTCCGTCGCCTCGCCCTATCGCGAGACCGAGGCAATGGCCGACGGCTCGGATGCGATCGCCGACTGGCCGCTGCTGAACGCCCTGCTCAACACGGCGAGCGGTGCCTCATGGGTGTCACTGCATCACGGAGGGGGCGTCGGGATCGGCCGGAGCATCCACGCGGGGCAGGTGTGCGTCGCGGACGGCACGGAGCTGGCGGCCGATAAGCTCGCGCGCGTGCTCGTGAACGACCCCGGAACGGGCGTCATGCGACACGTGGATGCCGGATACGACCGCGCCCGCGAGGTGGCGGCCGAGCGCGGGCTCACGGTGCCGATGCCATGAGCGCTCCGGCACCGGGCGGTATCGGCCCCGCGGGCGACCTCTTGCTGACGAACATCGGGGAGCTGACGACGAACGTCGCCGTCGACGGTGACCCGTGCGGGACGGTGCGGGATGCGGCCGTGCTCGTCCGCGGCGGGCACGTGGTGTGGGCGGGTCCTTCGGACCGGGTTCCGGACGCCGGCGGAGGGGTCGACGTCGTCGACGCCGGGGGGCGCGCGGTGATCCCGGGCTTCGTCGACAGTCACACGCACCTCGTCTTCGGCGGCGACCGCGCGGCGGAGTTCGCCGCACGCATGGCGGGGGAGCCGTACGCGGCGGGCGGCATCCGCACGACGGTGGCGGCAACCCGAGCGGCATCCGAAGACGAACTTCGCCAGTGGCTCCGGGAGTTCGTCGGAGAGTGTCGGTCCCAGGGGACGACGACGCTCGAGATCAAGACCGGGTACGGCCTCGACGTTGCGACCGAGACGCGTCTTGCGCGGCTGGCCGCGGAGGTGACGGACGAGGTCACCTTCCTCGGCGCACACGTCGTCGCACCGGAGTTCGCGGGGCGGGCTGACGACTACGTCGATCTCGTCGTGGGACCGATGCTCGACGCCGTCGCGCCGCACGCGCGGTGGGTCGACGTCTTCTGCGAGGCCGGGGCCTTCACGCCCGCACAGAGCCGGCGTGTGCTCGAGGCGGGGAGGGCGAAGGGGCTCGGGATCCGGGTGCACGGGAACCAGCTCGGCTACGGCGCGGGGGCGGCACTGGCCGTCGCGATGGGTGCGGCCGCGGTCGATCACTGCACCTTCCTGACGGACGACGACGTCATCGCGCTCGCCGGCTCTGAAACCGTCGCGACCCTGTTGCCGGGCGTGGAGTTCTCGACCCGGCAGCCCTACCCCGATGCGCGGCGTCTGCTCGCAGCCGGCGTGACGCTCGCCCTCGCGAGCGACTGCAACCCGGGGTCGAGCTTCACCAGCTCGATGCCCCTCATGATCGCCCTCGCCGTCCGCGAGATGGGGATGACACCGGCCGAGGCCGTGTGGGCAGCCACGGCCGGCGGGGCGCGCGCGTTGCGTCGCACCGACGTCGGCGTGATCGAGCCCGGCGCCAAGGCGGATCTCGTGCTGCTCGACGCGCCGTCGCGGGTGCACCTGGCCTACCGGCCGGGAGTACCGCTCGTGCGACGGGTGTGGAAGGACGGGCGGATCGCCGGGCCTACGGGGTGACGAGCTCGAACTCGTCGGGAGGGGTGGCGTCGACGTCGTCCCAGGTGCCCTCGTGCCAGGTGAAGATCGCCACGGCGCACGTGACCATGCGCTCGTCGCGATCGGCCAGGCGTGAGACGAGCGCGCTCATCCCGGGGTCGTGCGCCACGACCATGACCTCGTCGACTCCGGCGGCGCGCGCCGCGGCCAGCACCTGTGCGGGATCGGCGAGGTAGAGCTCCGCCTGCTCGGTGATCTCGGCGTCGAAGACGCGGGCGAACGCCTCGGCCGTCTGCCGAGCACGCAGCGCGGTGCTGGAGAGGATCGCCTCGGGTCGGACGCCCTTGCGCGCGATCGTGCGGGCCATCGCCGGGGCGTCGCGCAGGCCGCGGTGGTTCAGGGGGCGGTCGTGGTCGGCGAGGCCTTCATCGGCCCAGTCCGATTTCGCGTGTCGCGCGAGGACGAGTTGGATCATCGTCTTTCCGCCAATCCTGCCAAGAGCTCGAGTACGCACAGTGCGGCGAGTCGCACGGTGCGGGCGTCGGGGGCGTCCGCCGTGGCATCCACTTCGACGACGTCGGCGCTGATGACGCCGGGGTCTCGAGCGAGCGCGCGGACGAGGGCCCGCAGCTCCCAGGCGGCGAGACCGCCGGGAACGCTCGCGGGGCAGCCGGGGGCGACCGAGCGGTCGCACACATCGACGTCGATGTCGAGGTGGATGCCGGGGGACGAGGCTCCGACCCCCGGGAACGCGAACCGGCCGGCGGCCGGTCCGTCGGGGGGAGAGGCGGCCGACTCGCTGCCGACGACGGTGAGGGGTCCGTCGCCCGGCCGATCGACCGGCCGGCCCGCCGCGACTCTCAGCGCCTCGGCGACGACCTCGGCGATGCCGCGTCGGCGCACCTCGTCGAGCGTGATGACGGTGATGCCGGCGTCGAGAGCGCGCCGGGCGTAGGCAGCCGAGTTGGCGAAGTCGGCGATGCCGATCTGCACGATGCGCCGGGGGTCGAGGCCGTCGGCGATCAGCCGTCGCACGGGGGAGCCGTTGGATTCCCCGTCGCGGAGGTCGAAGTGCGCGTCGAGGGTGATCAGGCCACCCGCTCCGCGCCCCTGGGCCACCGCGTAGGTGGCGGAGTTGTCGCCACCGAGAGCGACGACGAGCCGGGCCGCGGACAGGTCCGCCACGGCGGCGCGCACGCGCGCTTCTCCCTCGCGGCCGTCGGGGTCGTGCACGTCACCGGCGTCGGCGATGCGGAGCGCGGCGTTCAGGTCGACGGGCGGCGGTCCGAGCAGAGTCGGCGAGAAGCGGCGGAGCGCCTCGCGGACGGCGGCGGGGGTCGCCGCTGCTCCGGTGGGAGAGAGCGACGTGCGCCAGGCGGGAACGCCGAGCAGGACGGCATCCGGGATCGTCGTGCCGTGGGGTGCGGGCCAGTCCCCGGCACGGGGCCACAAAGGATCGACGGACAGGGCGCTCATGCGGCCAGGTACACCCAGGCGCGGACACCGCTGACGAGAACGACCGAGGCGCGGCGGTAGAGCGACACCTCGTACTCGTCGGCGGCGTCGAGTTCTTCCGGCGTCAGGAGCAGCACGCGACCGAAGACGCGATCTCGCGCGTCGTCGGTGCGACGGAGGATCGGATGACGGTCGAGACCCGAGAGCTGGGCGACGTGGTCGTCGGCGATGTCGGTCCACTCGAGCCGGTACCCGGCCAGGGCGTCCTCGGCACCCTCGACACGGTGGCCGAAGGTGTCGAGCTGCACGTCGGGCAGCTGGAGCGTCCCATACGTGAAGAGGGACTCCATGTCCGAAGCGTCGCTCACGCGCACCAGGCTACTCACGCACCGAGGGCGCCGGGCGGCGCGAGCGTGATGATTCGGCCAGCGATTGCGCGAATCGTCATGATCCCCACACCAGATGCGCGACGGTGAAGATCACCAGCCCTGCGAGAGCGCCGACGATCGTGCCGTTCAAGCGGATGTACTGCAGGTCGCGGCCGACCATGAGCTCGATCTTCTCGGTGGTCTCTTCGGCATCCCACCGCTCCACGGTGTCGGTGATGATCGAGGCGATGTCGTGCCGATAACGACCGACGACGAAGACCGCCGCGTCGGTGACCCAGCCGTCGACGCGCTTCTGCAGCGCAGCGTCGCGTTGCAGGCGGCCGCCGACCTCGGCCAGGGCGGCGGCGGCGCGGCGACGCAGAGCGCTCTCGGGGTCGGCGAGCGACCGCAACAGGCCGGCCTTGGCGGTGTTCCAGGCGTCGGCGGCGAGCTGCCGTACGCGCGGGCTGTCGAACACCGCGGCCTTGGCCTCTTCGAGGCGCACCATCGTCGCGGGATCGTGCTGCAAGCTGTCGGCGAGGCGGCCGAGGTAGCCGTCTATCGCCCCGCGTGCCTGGTGGCTCGGGTCGGCCCGCACGGCGTCGACGAATTGCACGGCCTCCCGATAGACGGTGTCGTCGACGAGGCGCGCCGCCATACTCGGGACCCACGACGGAAGCCGCCGCGAGACGAGCCCCTGGAACGTGTCGCGGTTGTTGCCGAGCCATACCGCGATGTTGTCGAGGGCGAGGTCGACGGCGCCGTGGTGGGCGCCCGAGCCGACGACGCGTTCGAGCCAGCCGCCGAGGGAGGGACCCCAGTCGGGCGAGAGCAGGTGCTCGCGGGCGAGGTCTTCGATCAAGCCCTGCACGTCGTCGTCGCTGAGCGCGGTGAGGACGCTCGAGGCGAGCGTCGCCCCCTCGGCCGCGACACGATCGGCGTGGGCGGGGACGGCCAGCCAGGCTCCGGCGCGAGCCGACAGGGGCGTCGATTCGAGCTTGGTCCGTACGACGTCGCCCTCGAGGAAGTTCGTCTCGACGAACTCGCCCAGCTGCCGCCCGATCTCGTCTTTGCGTCGGGGGATGATCGCCGTGTGGGGGATCGGCAGCCCGAGCGGGTGGCGGAAGAGTGCGGTGACCGCGAACCAGTCGGCGAGGGCACCGACCATTCCGCCCTCGGCCGCGGCCCGCACGTACTGCAACCACTCGACCTCGCGCTGCAGCGAGAACGAGACGGCGAAGACGATGGCCATCGCGAGGAGCGCGCCCAGTGCCACGCCCTTCATCACGCGGAGGGCGCGGCGGCGCTCCTGATCGGCCGGGCTCAGCGCGCGGGTGGGCGTGCGCGCCATCACGCGGTCACCGGCCCGAGCCAGGCGGCCGCGGCGGTCGAGTGCGCGGACTCGGAGTCGGAGGGGTGGAACATGCCGGCGAGCACGTCGCGGTACAGGCGGCTCAGTTCGTTGTGCGAGAAGTACGCCGAGCCGCCGCCGACGAGGATCGCGTCGTCGACGACCTCTTTCGCCATGGCGACCGCGCGGTACTTCACGCCGGAGAGCAGGGTGAACCACCGACCACCGTGGTCGACCAGGGTGTCCACGTCGGAGGCCAGCGAGGCGAGCTGCGGCGGAAGCGCGTCGTAAGCGAGCGCCATGTCGGCCACGCGCCACCGGATGTCGGGGTCGTTGGCGTAGGTCGTGCCCGTCTTCTTCGACCGCCGCGAGGTCGCGGCTGCGACGGCCAGGTCGAGCGCGCGTCGCGCGATGCCGGTGTACACCGAGGCCAAGAGGATCTCGAAGACGGCGAAGATGCCGAACACGAGCGGATCGGGCTGAGGGCCCGGGTCGATCCGACGCACGATGCGGTCGGCGGGAGCGTGGGCCCCGCGCAGTTCGGTCGTGCGGCTCTGCGTGCCGCGCATGCCCAGGGTGTCCCAGTCGTCGTGGGCGACGACGTCGTCGCTGCGGTCCAGGAACGCGAACACCATCTTCGGTCCGTCGGCCGAGGTCTCGTCGAGCCCGTGCACGCCCAAGTGGTCCCACACGGGGGAGAGCGAGGTGAAGATCTTGGTCCCCGTGAACGTGTAGCCGCCGTCGCCATCGGGGCGGGCTTCGGTGTCGCTGCCGAAGAGCACGAGATCGTTGCCGGCCTCGCTGATGCCGAAGGCGAAGACCTCTCCTGCCGCAGCGCCCCGCTGGACGTGCTCGAGATCGTTCATGCCGCGGTCGCTCAGGACCTTCGCGACCCCCGTCCACACCAGATGCATGTTGACGGCCAGGGCGGTCGCCGGGGCCGCGCCCGCGAGACGCTGCTGCAGGAGCGACGCCTCGGCGAGGCTCAGCCCCGCGCCACCGAGGTCGGATGGCACCAGGATGCCGAGGTACCCGGCCGCTCGGAGCTCGTCGAGGTCGTCGTGCGGGAAGGTGTTCTCGCGGTCGTGCACGACGGCGCGCTCACGAATGCGCGCGAGCAGGTCGTCGGGCAGGTACCGAGCCGGGTCGAACGAGGTCATGGCATCCATTCTGCTCGGCACCGCCGACATTGCGTGCGGGGGTGGCATCGCGCCGCACATCGCGTATGCGCGGCGTCAGCGGAGGGCGTGCAGGACCGCCGCGGCGGCGGCCTCGGGGCGATCGCGATGCGGGGAGTGCCCGGCGCCCTCGATGACGCTCATCGTCATGACCGGGTTCCGGAGCACCTCGGCCGCGAGCTCGCCCGTGAAGATCGAGTGCACGGCCGGGTCGGCGCCCACCACGTGCGTCGGCACCGTGAGAGAGGCCGCGGCGGAGCGCACGTCCCACACGGCGTTCTGCAGACTCGTCTGCTCGACCGCCCAGCGGCTCGCGCGCTGCGTCGCCCGCGCCTTCAACTCGACGTCGATCGGATGCCATTCGGGATGCGCCGCGCGCACGGCCTCGATGCTCGGGTCGGCGAACGACTGCTCCTGACTCACGCGTACGACCTCGCGGTCGTCCTCCGACAGGGCGATGGCCGGGTCGATGAGCACGAGCCGGCGGGTCCAAGCGGGACGCTGAGCCGCGGCGAGCGTCGACGACGCACCGCCGAGCGAGTGACCGACGACCGCGTCCCACGCTCCGCCGCTCGCGGGCGTCGTGCCGATCAGATCCGCCGCGTACGACGACAGGCGGTAGTCGAGGGTGCGCGGGGCGTCACCGTGGCCGCGGAGGTCCACCGCGACCGCGTGCCACCCGGCGTCGGCCAGCGCCACGCCGTAGCGCCACATGAGCGCGCCGTCGGAACCGAGTCCGTGGGCGAGCAGCGCTTGCGGTCCGTGCGGGTCGCCCCACGACAGTCGGGGGAGGGTCACGGGTGTCGACATGGCATCCATCTTGCTCCGTCCACGCGCACGACAGGCGACCGGCCGTCACAGAACGCCCCCAGAATGGATGCCATGATCTCGACCGAGTTGGCCCAGGCCCTGCGCGAGGCGGGATTGGTGTGGCATCCGCTCTCCGGTGACCGCTTTCAGCTCGACGAGCCGGAGTTCGAAGCCGACATCTTCACCGTGAGCGACATGACGGTGGAGCCGCGCGATTACCCCACCGGTCGGATCCTCGCTTTCAACGGCACGACGGAGTGGGCGCTCGACTCCGTCGCCACCGAAGACGCGTTGTGGCTGCCCTCCGAGTCGCAACTGCGCGAGATGCTGCGTTCGACCTTCCGCTCTCTGCGACGTCTCTCCGACACCTACGAGGTCGAGATCTCGGTCGGCGGCTCGACCCTGGTGTTCGACCACCCGGCACCGGCGGACGCGTACGCGCTCGCGGTGCTCGAGCTCTTGCGGCGCACGCACTGATCCGCGGCTCGGGCGGTTCGGGCGCGGGATGCCGATCGCCCCGGCATCCGCTCAGGTGATGGTGTGCACCGGCTCGGTGTCGGGGATGGGGCTCGCGTCGCGGTGCCGCAGATCCGGGAAGCCGCGCACGAACACCGCGGCGACCACGAAGCCGACCAGGGCGAAGCCTGCGGCGGCGATGTACGCACCGGTGGGGCCGACGCCGTCGACGAGGAAGCCGGCCACCGCGGAGCCCGCGGCGGCACCGATGAGCTGGCCGGTACCGATCCAGCCGTAGGCCTCGGCGGTCTCGCTGAAGCGGACGCTGGCAGAGGTCATCGCGAACATCACCGCGAGGGCCGGCGCGATACCGGCGCCGGCGACGAGGAGGGTGGCGCCGATCCACCACGCGTTGAGCGAGAAGATCGTGAGCGAGAGACCGAGGGCCACGATCGCGAAGCGGCGCGCCATGGCCCAGGGGCCGATGGGGATGTGACCGAACGACAGTCCGCCGGCGAGACTGCCGACGGCGAAGACGGCGAGGATGAGGCCGGCCTCGAGGCCGCCGTGGTCGAAGGTGGCCACGACGCCCGCCTCGACGGCCGAGCAGGCGCCGATGAGGAGGAAACCGGTCGCGGTGGCGAGGATGACCGGCGGCTTGGCGAGCACGCGGCCGAGGCCGCGGCGGCTGCGCGGGATGCGCACGCGGCCGACCTCGGGACTGAGGATGAACCACGCCCCGCCCCCGAGAAGGATGATCACGACGAGGAGCAGACCCGGGACGGTGCCGACCTGCGTCGCGACCAGGGTGATGAGCACGGGCGCGAAGACCCAGATGATCTCTTGCAGCGACGCGTCGAGCGAGTACAGCGGGGTGAGCCGCTGGGAGTTGACCATCTTGGGATAGATGGTGCGAACGGCCGACTGCACCGGAGGGGTCGACAAGCCGGCGATGAGGCCGAGCACCATGTAGAGGGGCAGCGGCATCTCGATGAGGGCGAGGGTTGCGATCGCGGCCGCGCACACGAGAAGCGTCACGGTGAGGACGCGCCGCATACCCCAGATGCCCATCCAGCGACTGGTGACCGGGCCCGCGACGGCCTGGCCGATGCTCGTGGCGGCCAGCACCAGCCCCGCCGCTCCATAGGAACCCGTGACGTGTTCGATGTGGAGGAGCACCGCGAGGCTGGTCATGCCGTTGGGGAAACGCGCCGTCAACTGTGCGGCGATGATGCGCCCCACGCCAGGGGTTTTGAGGAGTTCGCGGTAGCCGGCCACCGGATAACGCTACAGCCGACCTCCGACATGCGCCGAGGCGTCCTCGTACCGTCTCGCTGCGACACGCCGCGACACGCCCTCGAGCGAATTCGCCCGCCTGTGCAATGTCGGACCCCCCGTCTACCGTCCGACCTGTGGACAGACATCGACCGATCCCGCCAAATCCGCGGAATCGCGCCCGTCGACAACGTTCCGCAAGGGGTGCGATCTGTGGATGAAATCGTGGACAACCTGTGTTGTACATGGGGAGAGACGGTGGAAAATCACATCGCTGTAACTACTACCCCTTGTGGTGCCTTCCGATGTCCGTCCCCATATGTAGTATTGAGGTCCCGGCTGGCCCTGCCCGGCCGGACACAGATTTTCCAGGGGAGAGAGAGAACGACATGGCGATCACGGTCTACACCAAGCCGTCCTGCGTCCAGTGCACCGCGACCTACCGTGCGCTCGACTCGAAGGGCATCGAGTACAACGTGCTCGACCTGTCCGAAGACCCGTCGGCGCTCGAGCAGGTCAAGTCGCTCGGGTACCTTCAGGCACCCGTCGTCGTCACCGACGAGGACCACTGGTCGGGCTTCCGTCCCGACAAGATCGACGAGCTCGCTTCGCGCCTCGCCTGATCCGGCGACAGGCTCTCAGACCTCCGTCATGAGCACTGTCTTGTCGGCGACCGAAGCTCCGCTGCTGGTCTACTTCTCGAGCGTGTCGGGCAACACCGCACGTTTCATCGAGAAGCTCGGCAAGCGGGCCGTGCGCATTCCGCTCCGGCCGACCGATCCGCCCCTTCACATCGACGAACCCTTCGTGCTGGTCACCCCCACTTACGGTGGGGGTGCCGGTCGGGGCGTCGAGAAGGGCGCGGTCCCCAAGCAGGTCATCCGATTCCTCAACGAGGAGCGGAACCGACGCAACATCCGCGGTGTCATCGCCGCGGGAAACACGAACTTCGGCGACGCGTTCTGCCTCGCCGGCGACATCATCGCGCGCAAATGCGGGGTGCCGCACCTGTACCGGCTAGAAGTTTTCGGCACCCCCGACGATGTCGAGCGGGTCAACGAGGGATTGGAACGATGGTGGAAGTTGAGCTGACCGACGTGGACTTCAAGACCGAAGCGCGGTTCGAGGGGCTGGATTACCACGCCCTCAACGCGATGCTGAATCTGTACGACGCGGACGGCAAGATCCAGTTCGACGCCGACAAGCGTGCCGCACGCGAGTACTTCCTGCAGCACGTGAACCAGAACACGGTGTTCTTCCACTCGCTCAAGGAGCGTCTCGACTACCTCGTCGAGAAGGAGTACTACGAGCCGACCGTGCTCGAGAAGTACTCGATGGACTTCATCCAGGAGCTCAACGACCGTGCCTACGGCGCGAAGTTCCGCTTCGAGACCTTCCTCGGCGCGTTCAAGTACTACACGAGCTACACGCTCAAGACCTTCGACGGAAAGCGCTACCTCGAGCGCTTCGAGGACCGCGTCGTCATGACCGCCCTCGCCCTCGCCGACGGCGACCCCCGTCTCGCCGTCCAGCTGGTCGACGAGATCATCTCGGGCCGCTTCCAGCCGGCCACCCCCACCTTCCTCAACGCGGGCAAGGCGCAGCGCGGCGAGCTCGTGTCGTGCTTCCTGCTCCGCATCGAAGACAACATGGAGTCGATCGCTCGCGGCATCAACTCCGCTCTGCAGCTGTCGAAGCGCGGCGGCGGCGTGGCCCTGCTGCTGTCGAACATCCGCGAGGCGGGTGCTCCGATCAAGCAGATCGAGAACCAGTCTTCCGGCATCATCCCCGTCATGAAGCTGCTCGAAGACAGCTTCAGCTACGCCAACCAGCTCGGCGCGCGTCAGGGTGCCGGCGCGGTGTACCTCAACGCCCACCACCCCGACATCCTGCGCTTCCTCGACACCAAGCGCGAGAACGCCGACGAGAAGATCCGCATCAAGACGCTGTCGCTGGGTGTCGTCATCCCCGACATCACGTTCGAGCTCGCCAAGAACGGCGAGGACATGTACCTCTTCTCGCCGTACGACGTCGAGAAGGTCTACGGCAAGCCGTTCGGCGACATCTCGGTCACCGAGAAGTACCGCGAGATGGTCGATGACCCGCGCATCAAGAAGACGAAGATCAACGCGCGCGAGTTCTTCCAGACCCTCGCCGAGATCCAGTTCGAGTCGGGCTACCCGTACATCATGTTCGAGGACACGGTGAACAAGGCCAACCCGATCGCCGGTCGCATCAACATGTCGAACTTGTGCTCGGAGATCCTGCAGGTCAACACGCCGACCACGTACAACGAGGACCTCTCGTACGACACCATCGGCAAGGACATCTCCTGCAACCTCGGCTCGATGAACATCGCTCTCGCGATGGACGGCGGCGACCTCGGCCTCACGGTCGAGACCGCGATCCGCGCCCTCACCGCCGTCAGCGTGCAGAGCCACATCGCCTCGGTCCGCTCGATCGAAGACGGCAACGACCGCTCGCACGCCATCGGCCTCGGCCAGATGAACCTGCACGGCTACCTCGCTCGTGAGCACGTCTACTACGGCTCCGAAGAGGGCATCGACTTCACGAACATCTACTTCTACACGGTGCTGTTCCACGCGCTGCGTGCGTCGAACCGCCTTGCGATCGAGCGCGGCACCGCGTTCGACGGCTTCGAGAACTCCACCTACGCGTCGGGCGAGTTCTTCGACAAGTACACCGACCAGGTGTGGGCGCCCGAGACGGCCAAGGCCAAGGAGCTGTTCGCGAACGTCCAGATCCCCACGCAGGACGACTGGCGCGAACTCAAGGCGTCCGTGCAGGCGCACGGTATCTACAACCAGAACCTGCAGGCGGTGCCCCCGACCGGCTCGATCTCGTACATCAACAACTCCACGAGCTCGATCCACCCGATCGCCTCGAAGATCGAGATCCGCAAGGAAGGCAAGCTCGGTCGCGTCTACTACCCGGCTCCGTTCATGACGAACGAGAACCTGGAGTACTACCAGGACGCCTACGAGATCGGCTACGAGAAGGTCATCGACACGTACGCCGCCGCGACGCAGCACGTCGACCAGGGCCTGTCGCTGACGCTGTTCTTCAAGGACACCGTCACCACCCGCGACATCAACAAGGCCCAGATCTACGCGTGGCGCAAGGGCATCAAGACCATCTACTACATCCGTCTGCGTCAGCTGGCGCTCGAGGGCACCGACATGACCGAGTGCGTCTCGTGCATGCTCTGAGCCACTGACACCTCATCGATCAAGGACACAGGAACGACATGGCTGAGAAGCTGCAGTTGCTGAACCACGTGCAGGCCATCAACTGGAACCGCATCCAGGACGACAAGGACCTCGAGGTCTGGAACCGTCTCGTGAACAACTTCTGGCTGCCCGAGAAGGTGCCGCTGTCGAACGACATCCAGTCGTGGAACACGCTCACCCCCGAGGAGCAGACGCTGACGATGCGCGTGTTCACGGGGCTCACGCTCCTCGACACGATCCAGGGCACGGTCGGCGCCGTCTCGCTCATCCCCGACGCGATCACCCCGCACGAGGAAGCCGTCTACACGAACATCGCGTTCATGGAGTCGGTGCACGCGAAGAGCTACTCGTCGATCTTCTCGACGCTGTGCTCGACGAAGGAGATCGACGAGGCCTTCCGCTGGTCGACCGAGAACGAGTTCCTTCAGAAGAAGGCGCGCATCGTCATGGACTACTACCGTGGCGATGACCCGCTCAAGCGCAAGGTCGCCTCGACCCTGCTCGAGTCGTTCCTGTTCTACTCGGGCTTCTACCTGCCGATGCACTGGTCGAGCCGCGCGAAGCTCACCAACACGGCCGACCTGATCCGCCTCATCATCCGCGACGAGGCCGTTCACGGGTACTACATCGGCTACAAGTTCCAGCGCGGTCTCGAGACGGTCGACCAGGCCCGTCGCGACGACATCAAGGACTACACGTTTTCGCTGATGTACGAGCTCTACGACAACGAGGTGGGCTACACGCAGAGCCTGTACGACTCGGTCGGACTGAGCGAAGACGTGAAGAAGTTCCTTCACTACAACGCGAACAAGGCGCTCATGAACCTCGGCTACGAGGCGATGTTCCCCGCGTCGGTCACGAACGTGAACCCCGCGATCCTCTCGGCCCTCTCGCCGAACGCCGACGAGAACCACGACTTCTTCAGTGGCTCGGGCTCGTCGTACGTCATCGGCAAGGCCGAGGCGACCGAGGACGACGACTGGGACTTCTGAGCCCGCAGGTGGGCCGAAGCTAGCAGGAGGAGCGTCTCGTGGCTAAAAAGGCAGAGCGACGAAATCGCGGGGCCGTCAATCGCTCACAGCGCAGTTCACCGTACAAACCTCGGCCTCCCCGAGCCGACGTCGAATCGGTATGGGCCCGGATCGAGACTCTTGTTGGGCAAGAAAAGTCCGACAGTGAGCCGCAGACCAAAGAGGAGAAAAAGCGGCAGCGAAGCCAAGACCGCCGGCGACGTCGGCGGGCACGATTTGTTTCCATTCTCGACGTTGTCGGTACCGTTTTCTGGATGACGGTTCTGGTCAAGCTCTTCGTCGCGGACGTCGATCGAATGCTCATGTCGTGGATTGCCCCGCAACTGATCTGGTTGCTCGACCTCCGCTGGCTGCTCGTCCTTGTCGGTGCGGCTCTCGTGCTTATCCTGTTGCGTGCCAAGACCCTGGGCATCAGTCTCGCATACGTTATGACTTTTCCGCTGATAGTCGTTGCGTGGAAGCTGCCAAAGTTCTTCGTGAAGCGACGGGACACAATTCTGATCACGAGTCTCGTGGGGGTGGCGGCGAGTCTCCTAGGACGGGCGAAGTCGCTCTTCATTGCGATCACCGTCGCTTGTATTGCTGCGGTCCTAATTACGACGGAGGGTGCTCCATCAGCAATTATCATTGCGGGGATGGCGCTAATGATTTCGACTCTTTCTTGGAGTCTTTGGTCTACCGCAAGGGACTTGCTTGACGCAACCGCGTTCATTCGTGCCCAAAAGAAGGCGGTCGACTGGATGATCAGCTCTGATGTAATCGAGCGCGTTGTGTCGCCAGAACAACCGGATAGGGTCGAACTCAAGACTTGGTCCCTGGACGACGCAAAAAAGTTCCGAGACGCTGGGGGGAATGCGCTCCTCGCGCGCCGTGTCATGCTTTTCTGGGCGGGCGCCCTCGATCAGTACCGTCGTGGCCCGGCAGTAGTCGTTCTGAACTGCCTCCTTATTTGCGCCATGTTGGCGCAAACGATTGTGGCGTTTGCTTTTGTGAATTTCGGCGCTTTTATTCTGATGCCAACAGACTTTAATTTTCAGCGACAGCCAGACGCCTGGACATTCTTGTACTACTCCTCCGTTGGGGTTTACTTCGGAGAAATCTCAGCCCTTTCGCCTTCGGGGGGGATCGCCCTCATTGCAAAATTGGCAAACGGCCTAGTTGGTTCTGTTGGTGTCCTGTCCATCATCGTCACTACCCTCATTGGCCATTTCGTTTCGCGAACGAACGATGCGACCAATGGAGCTGCAGCTTCCTTGCGTGAGAAGGCTGACCGGATTGAGCACCTGACGGAAGAGCAGTTTCAGATGTCACTGGAGGACTTACAGGGTCGATTGGTGCTAGCTCAGTGGGGCCTCTTCGGTGTTCTAGATTGGATCGCAGCTAAGACCTGGGTTGCTGACGACGAGTCGCCGGCGGTACAGCCGCGGGCATGAGTTCAGCCAGATCGGTCGGGCGATCAAGCCGCAGAATACCGTCCCACCCATCAACCCGGCCACTCCCACCCATCAACCCGGCCACTCCCGCGCTTCGAGCCGCTCCAGCAGCACTTCTGCCGCCGAGCCCTCCATCGCGCGGACCCAGCGCTGCGTTTCGGACCCGCTCGACGACACCGTGCGACCGCGCTCTCCGCGTTCGAGCCGCACCTCGACCCGGCCCGAGGCGACGCTCACTCCGCGCAGCGCCCCCGCGGCCACCATCGCGGCGAGCGGATCGTGCAGCGCGCAGCGCCGGTCGGGGAAGACCCCGGCGTAGAAGTCAAGGTAGTGCGGCAGCATGCGCGCCAACGCCTGCGGCACGGCTCCCGGGATCGCTTCGAGGCGCACGAGGTCGGTGGCATCCAGGGTCTGCGTCATGGTGACGTCGAGGGGGACGAGGGTGGTGTCCCAGTCCTGCGCGAAGACGACGGCGGCAGCTTCGGGGTCGTTGTGGATGTTGGCCTCGGCCCACGCGGTGACGTTGCCCGAGTGGGCGAACGCGCCGCCCATCACGACGAGGTGGTCGAACCGCGCCACCCCGGGCGCCTCGGCGTAGGCCGCGAGATTGGTCAGGGGGCCGAGGGCGAGGACGGTGAGGTCCGGATGCCGTGACGCCACGTGGTCGATCAGCTCGACGGCGGCGCGGGCGTCGTGCGCGCGGGCCGCGGCGGCCAGGGCGATACCGCCGAGCCCGTCGTCACCGTGCACGTGCGGAGCTCCGCCTGCGTAGGCGCGAGCGCGGAAATCGTGCGCGCCGATCGCGACGGGGATGTCGTCTTCGCCGGCGAGCTCGAACAGCGACAGGGTGTTGGCGGCCGCGCGGACGGCATCCGTGTTCCCGGAGACGGTCGTGACGCCCACGACCTCGACGGAGGGCTCGGCCAGCAGGTAGGCGAGGGCCAGGGCGTCGTCGATGCCGGTGTCGCAGTCGACGAGGATCGGGCGGCGCTTCATGCGGGGACTCCGTACGTGTCGAGGGCGTCGAGCGCCGGTTGCGAGGCGTCGTCGGCGACGGCGGCGGATCCCACGGCGCACGCGCGGGAGAGGGCGTCGGTCTCGGCGTCTCCGCGGAGCAGCCCGACGACGAGAGCCGCGCAGAACGCGTCGCCCGCGCCGACGGTGTTGCGAACGGTCGTGGGCACTCCCGCGGCCGAGGCCACGAGGTCGCCGCGCCGGTAGAGTCGCGCACCCTCGGCACCGAGCGTCACGCAGAGCAGAGGGGCGTCGTGCACCTCGGGCAGCTGCGCGTACTCGGTCTCGTTGACGATCACGAGGTCGCACCGCTCGAGCACCTCGGCGGGCAGCGGCCGGGCGGGGGCGGCGTTGACCGCCAGGAAGCCCGCAGCGCGCGCGGCGGCCGAGACGACGGCATCCGACACCTCCAACTGCAGCAGGACCGCGGCTCCCGGTTCGATGCCGAGCGCATCCGCGTCGATGGCGGCGTTCGCCCCCGCGCACACGACGATCGAGTTCTCGCCCGTCGCATCGACGACGATGAGGGCGGTTCCGGTCGCGGCGTCCGTGGTCTGCACCCCCGAGGCGTCGACCCCGATCGCGGCGAAGCGGTCCCGGATGCCGCGACCGTCGGCGTCGTCGCCGACGGCGCCGATGAGCCGGACGTCGGCGCCGAGGCGGGCAGCGGCAACCGCTTGATTGGCGCCCTTGCCTCCGGGGCCGCGGTCGAGGACGCCGTCGGCGACGGTCTCGCCGGGGCCGGGGGAGCGGCGGACGCGGGCGGTGAGGTCGACGTTGATGGCGCCGACGACCGTGAGTGGGGCAGAGATGGCGGGGCCTTCCGATCAGTGCAGCAGGAGGTTCGCGGCGATGAGCGGCGGCGATACGAGGGCCGCGCCCACGGCGGTGCTCACGAACGGGAACGGGGTGTAGCCGGTGGGCATGGGGCGCTCAGCCTCTCGCGGAGCGGCGGCGCAGGCCCGCCGACACGATGGCGACGAGGGTTCCGACGGCGACGCCGATGATCGTCTCGATCACGCGGTCGCGCAGCAGCATGTCGGGGGCGACGGGGGAGGCGAGCGACACCATGAGCAGAGCCAGCGGGGTGATGAAGAGCATCGCGATGCCGTAGTTGCGGCCGACGAACAGCTCGGCCCCCGCCTGCAGGGCGACCGCGATGAGCAGCACGACCCACGGGGGCAGGTCGAGAGCGAGCAGCCCCGCGGCGACCAGCACACCCAGGAGCGTTCCGACCAGCCGCTGCACGCCACGGATGAGTCGCGCGGTGACGTGTGCTCCGCCGACGGCGGCGACGGCACCGACCATCGCCCAGTACCAGTGCGTACCGATGAGCAGGGCCCCGGCGATGCCGGCGACGAGAGCGGCGACGCCGACGGTCGCCGTCATCTCCCACGCGACCGAGCCGATGGGCGGTCGCGTGCGAGCCGGACGCCGCCACGAGCCGCGCCGCGCGAGGACGAACGCGCAGGTCACGAGCAGGCTCCACAGCACGCTTGCGCCGCCGACGACGAGCACGGTGAGGAACGTCGCGCCGGTGGCGGGAAAGCTTGCGGTGGCTCCCGCGGCGAAGACGGCGAAGAGCGCGCCGGGCGGATGCCACTGGGCGCGGTAGGCGAAGAGGGTGACGGCCGCGGCGAGGACCGCGACGACGGCGACGCTCGCCATGGCGGGGGTGGAGAGGGCCGAGAGGGCGGTCCCGACGAGCATGCACGAGACCAGGACCGTACCCGCCACGGCCTGCATGCGCACGCGCGTGCGAGGGAGGTCGGTGCGCCCGTAGAGCGCGGCGAAAGCCCCGAAGCTCGCGTAGACGCTCAGGTCGAGGCGGCCGAGCGCCAGGAGCACGAGAAGCGGGACACCGACGCTCACCACGGCACGGAAAGCCACTCGGTGATCCCCGCGGTGCGGTCCCACGCGGATGACCCCGGTCCACACGCGCCCCCGGGATTCCGCCATCCCTCCAGCCTACGCTCCAGGATCGCGGGCGCCGGGCGTCCCGCGGGGGAGCCGGACCCTCGGCGGGAGAGGCGAGGGTGCCCGGAGGGA
Source organism: Microbacterium sp. SORGH_AS_0454 (assembly GCF_031453395.1). NCBI lineage: Bacteria > Bacillati > Actinomycetota > Actinomycetes > Micrococcales > Microbacteriaceae > Microbacterium > Microbacterium sp. SORGH_AS_0454. The sequence continues at coordinate 2,209,647 of NZ_JAVIYS010000001.1, forward strand.
TGCCGAGACGTCAAGGGCGTGGCATCCCTCGCTCGATCTGATGGGGTGGAGCGATGGATGCCGAACGCCAGAAGCCCCCGATCGAGCCCGGCCCCGAGCCCGACACGTCGACGGCCGCGGAGGGGACGAGGTCGGATCCCTCGCTGGACGAGGACGATCAGCCGATCGAGTGACGTCTCGACGTCGAACGGTGAGCCGGTCAGCGGCGAGACGTTCTGCGTAGGGTGGAAAGCCCCGACTCGAACGAGGAGAGACGTGTTCCGCACGCCCCTGACCCTGTTTCGCACCCTCGCGATCGCCGAGGCGGTCTCGTGGACGCTCCTGATCGGAGGGTTGATCCTGCGCGCCGTCGCGGACCTGCCGATCGCGGTATCGATCGGCGGGGGGATCCACGGCTTCGTGTTCCTCGCCTACGGCGCGACCGCCGTGCTCGTGGCGCTGAACCAGCGCTGGGGCCTCGGTCCCACCGCCCTCGCGGTGGTCAGCGCCGTGATCCCGTACGCCACGATCCCCACCGAGATCTGGCTCCACCGCACCGGACGTCTGCGCGGCGCGTGGCGCCTCGACGACAGCGGTGACCCGCGCGATCGGCGCCCGCTCGACCGGTTGCTGCGATTCTTCCTCCGTCGACCATGGGCCCTCTCGATGGCGCTCGTGGCGGTCGTCGTGGTCGTGTTCGTCGTGCTGCTCACCGTCGGCCCTCCCGGCGGCAAGGGCTGACGTCGGGCTCCCCGTCAGCGCACGAGGATGTGTACGCTCGCGGGGACGATCCGACAGGTCGCGGTGAACGTCTCGACCGACCCGGACAGGGTGGCCGTCGCCCTCCCCGCCCCGAGGAACACGACCGTGCCGTCGTGCGCGTGGACACTGGGCGAGCGGTCCGAGAAGTGGCGCATCTCGCCGCCCGAGCCGCTCGCGAAGGCGAGGTCGAGCTCGACGGCGACGATCGGACCCGTCTCGGAGCTCACGCGCCAGTCGATCGCGGCGAGACCTCCGCCCCGGCTCGTCATCGTCAGCGTCGCCGACCCGCACTCCTCACCGCCCACGACCTCCGTGCGCAGAGGCTCGGCCGGGGGCGTGGTGGCGGCACCGCAGAGGTCGATCCCGTGCAGGCGGGCGTAGCCCCGGCCGTTGTCGGTGATGCTCGAGCAGTCCGCCAGGAGCGGGGCCGTGAGGGCGTCGGAGAGCGGATCGGCGCGCACGCTGCCGGTTGCGGGTGCTCCGGAGGCGGGAGGGGCGGGCGGCAACGCCATCGGCAGGGCCGCGACGACCAGGAGCGCGGGAACGGCGGTTCGGATCCGCACGGCGCACCTCCTCGTCGACGTCGATCGAAATCTACGCGCGGAACGCGGCGGACGCCACGACTCGACGCGGATCGAGTCAGCGCTTCGTCGAGACGGTGACGGTGAACTTGCGATCGCGCGCCACCTGGCGGGTCGGACCGACCAGCCGCTCCAGCGCCGCGCGGTACCGCAGCGAGGAATTCCACACCGTCCACAGCTCGCCGCCCGGCTCGAGCACCCGAGCCGCGTCGGCGAACATGCGGGGAGCGAGACCCTCGTTGATGGCGGCGCCCGCGTGGAACGGGGGGTTGAGCGCGATGAACGAGGCCGAGGCATCCGGTTGCGACCGGAGGACGTCGTCGCGAACCACGCTCACGCGATCGGCCACGCCGTTGGCCTCTGCCGTGGCCCGCGCCGAGGCGACGGCGACCGCGGACTGGTCGCACGCGACCACACGGACGGAGGGATGCCGCACGGCCAGGGCCGCGGCCACCACGCCCGTCCCGCAGGCGAGGTCGATCGCCCGGTCGCCGCGCGGGGCGGGCAGCTGGGCGAGCATCAGGCGCGTGCCGATGTCGATCGACGCGCCCGCGAAGGCGCCGCCGAACGCACGGACCCGGATGCCGTCGATCTCGGCCCCCTCCGGCTCGGGGACCGCGCCGTCGCGTGGGCCGCGGGCGGTGAGGACGCGGGACTTCTGCCGCGCGTGCGAGACGTCCACGCGGTCGAAGAAGCGCCGCAGCACGTCGTTCATCGACACCGTCATGTGCTTCAGCCGGCCACCCGCGACCACGACGACGTCGGGGTGCGCGTGCAGCGCGATGAGTCCGGCGATGTCGGACAGCGCGTGAAGCGAGCGGGGGAGGCGCAGAAGGACGACGCGGGCGCCGGTGAGCAGGTGCGCGTCGAGCGCATGAGAGACGAAGGAGTCCTCGAGCTCGGCATCGCGGGCGTTGCGCGCGAGGGCTTCCTCGCCCAGCAGCTCGTCTTGATGGACCCGGATGCCGCGGGCTCCGGCATCCGCCGCCGCCAGGGTCAGTGCCCCGTAGGAGTCGCCGACCACGACGAGCTCTCCCTCACCGAGAGCGGCACGCGCGTCGGCGGATTCGTCCAGGATCAGACGATCGGCGGCATCGACGGCCACGAGGTCGGGACCCTCGAGATCGGGGCGGCGACGCAGGGCATCGAACGAGAAAGGCACCGGACCACGCTACCCGGGGGTGACGTGACGCGGTGCCTGACCGAGATGCGTGCTCAGCGGGTGCCGAAGTGGAACGGCAGCGCCAGCGAGGCCGAGACGAGGATGATGCCGAGCGCGAAGAACAGCGCCGGAGCGGCGAGGGAGAACGAGATGCCGGTCAACAGCATGCCGCCGACGAACAAGATGAGAGAGACGATGAACATGAGGATCCCTTCGGTCGCTCCAGGCTATCGTGCCGAGTCCGCGCGCGAGTGCGCGGCCGGGATGGCGTGGGGGTCGAGCGTGTCCGGAGCGCGGCCGTCGACAGGACGGATACCGAGAGCCGCGTGCGCCCAGAGGGTACTGCCGGCCACGGCTGCGGGCATGACTGCCACCGCCCCGAGCGGGACGAGGAAGCAGAGCTGGGTCGCGACCCCGAAACCGAGGGCACGTGCTCGGTTCGTGCGGAGGAGCTCTCTGCGCGCGCGCCGATCGAGCCCCCGGGCGGAGAGCGCGCGCGAGGTGAGTTCGTCGGCCAGGAGCCACCCGGTCAGCAGCACGCCGGTGACGAAGCCCAAGACTCCGCCGACGAAGGGGATGAGGCCGATGAGCCATGCCAGAGCAGCGGCCACGATACCCCGGAGGATGAGACGCACGCTGTCTGCGACGGCCCGCCAGAAGCCGTACTCTGCGGCGGGGACCGCGCCCGTGGCGCTGCGCTCGGTCGCGCGCCAGATGCGGTCGTAGAACGGCTCGCCCACGGCGAGAGTGACGGCGGTGAACGACACGATGACCACGAGGACCGCCGCGCCGAACGACGCGAGGCCGATCGCCGCACGGAGAGCGCCGGCCCACACCGGTGCCCACGCGTCGGCGAACGGCGTCCAGTCGTCGACGAGATCGGGTAGGACGAGACCCCACGTCACGAGCGCGGCACCGAGCACCAGGCCGACGATCGTTCCCGGGATGAGCCCGAGCGCCATCGCCCCGGGGGTTCGGCGCCATTGGCCGAGACCGCGGGCCAGCAATGCCGCTCCGGCGAGGAATTCGCGCATGCCGGAATTGTGACAGACGCCACCGACGTCGAGAGGAAGGTTGCGCTCGCCGCCGATGTCGGCGGGCAGTGCCAGGATGCCGCTATGCGCATCCGCACCACTTCGACGCAGCGCACGTACCGGTACGTGCGGCTGGCGCTGATCGGTGCGACGGTGTTCCTCGCCATCGCTGTCGGCCTCGAGCTCGCGCGCGGCGACGGGCTGCCGTCGGTCAGCGCGACGTATTACACCCCCGCGGGCCCGGTGTTCGTGGGGGCGCTGAGCGCGACGGCCCTCGCCCTGCTCGCCTTGTCGGGCCGCAGCCTGGAGCAGGGCCTGCTCGACATCGCGGCGGTGCTCGCTCTCGTGATCGCCTACGTACCGACGACCATCTCGTCGAACGCCTGTGCCGACGGTCTGCGCTGCGTGCCGCCGGAGGTGAGACCGACCGTGGCGAACAACGCCGTGGCGGTGGCATCCGTGGTTCTTCTCGGGGCGGTTGCGGCGGGGATCCTGGCACGCGTTCAGGGCACCGCGAGTCGCGGGGTAGCGCTCACGGTCGGGGTCATCGTCGTGCTGGTCGCCGGGGGAGCGGGGTGGGCTCTGGCCGCGCCCGGGGTCTTCCTCGCGTGGGCGCACGAGATCGCCGCGGTCGCGTTCTTCGTTCTGATCGCGGCGGTCGCCTCGATCGCGGCGTGGAGGCCGCGGCGCAGCGGGCGGCTGCGGCGGGGAGTCCGTCTCGCCTACGCGGCCGTGGCCGTGGCGATCGTGCTGACCCTGGTCCTGCTCGTCATCGGGGTCGTCTCGGGCGTGGAACGCACGGGCTTTCCGGTCGTGCTCGTGGGCGAGTCGGCGGCCCTGGCGCTCTTCGCGATCTTCTGGCTCGTGCAGACGGTGGAGCTCTGGGACGACGCCGACCCGACCCTCCGGGAATAGACACCGCGCACTCTCGTTGAACTTGATACGACGGCGCTCAAGTAGCAAACTTGAGTGAACCGCACTCACGTATCTCAGGAGACGGAATTGCCCGAAGAATTCACCCCCGGCGACGGCGCTCAGTCGTTCGACGAGTTCCTGGCCCGCTACCTCGCGGGCGAGCAGGCGCGAGCCGAGCGCTCGATCGACCTCAGCCGGTTCCTCAGTGCACGCACGCAGGACGCCCTCCAAGCGGCCGGACGTTTCGCGCTCGGCCGCGGTCAGCGTGAGCTCGACGCTCTGCACGTGCTCCACGTCCTCGTCGGACGCTCGCCCGCCAAAGAAGCCGTCGCGCGGCTCGGCGCCGACCCCGCCGCGATCGCCCGTGCGGCGGAGAGCCGCCTTCCCGCCGCCGCGACCCCCGCGAACGTCGACGGTGCCGTCGTCGCCGGCTCCGTGCAGCGCGCGCTGTTCCACGCGTTCCAGGTGGCGCGGGCCGCAGGGTCCACGTACGTCGACCCCGACCACCTCTTCTTCGCGCTCGTCCTCGCCCAGGACGCGCCCGCGGGGCAGATCCTCGCGCAGGCCGGAGTGACCGCCGAGGCCCTCACCCAGGGGGTGCGCGAGACCGTCATGGGCGGCGACGAGAACGAGGCGGCCGACGAGTCGGCATCCGCGACTCCGAACCTCGACCGCTTCGGCACCGACCTGACGGCGCGGGCCGTCGCCGGTGAGCTCGACCCGGTCATCGGTCGCTCCGATGAGATCGAGCAGACCATCGAGATCCTCAGCCGCCGCACGAAGAACAACCCCGTGCTGATCGGCGAGGCCGGCGTCGGCAAGACGGCCGTCGTCGAGGGGCTCGCCCGCGCGATCGTCGCCGGAGAGGTGCCCGAGCAGTTGCGCGGTACGCGCGTCGTCTCGCTCGACCTCGCGGCGATGCTCGCCGGAGCGCGCTATCGCGGCGACTTCGAAGAGCGCCTCACCCAGACGATGGAGGAGGTCGCGGCATCCGACAAGCTCGTCGTCTTCATCGACGAGGTGCACACCCTCGTCGGCGCGGGCGGGAGCGGAGACGGCTCGATGGACGCCGGGAACATCCTCAAGCCCCGCCTCGCCCGCGGCGACGTGCACCTGATCGGCGCCACGACCGTTCGCGAGTACCGCACGATCGAGAAGGACCCCGCCCTGGAACGGCGCCTTCAGCCCGTGCGCGTGGGCGAGCCCTCGATCCCGGATGCCGTGGAGATCCTGCGCGGGCTCCGCTCGGCGTACGAGGAGCACCACGCCGTGACGTACACCGACGACGCGTTGCGCGCGGCGGTCGAGCTGAGTCACCGTTATCTGCCGGACCGCGTGCTGCCCGACAAGGCGATCGACCTCATCGACCAGGCGGGCGCGCGTCTGCGGCTGCGCCTGGGCTCGACCGTCGACACGACGGCGCTGCTCGAACGCCTCGCAACCCTGGAGGCCGAGAAGAACGCCGCGGTGTCCGCCGAGCGCTACGAGGAGGCCTCCCGCCTGCGTGATGAGATGGCTGCCGTGCAGACGCGGCTCGACGAGGCGACGGCCGGCCCCCGTGCCGCCGCGGTCGTCGACGAGCCCGAGATCGCCGCGGTGATCAGCCGTGCCACCGGCATCCCCGTCGCTCGCCTCACCGCCACCGAGCGTGGTCGTCTCGCCGAGCTCGAGACCGAGCTGCACGCCCGGGTGATCGGGCAGGACGACGCGGTCGCCGCCGTGGCGAAGGCGGTGCGCCGCAACCGCACGGGCATGGGCGACGAGAACCGCCCGGTCGGATCGTTCCTGTTCCTCGGCCCCACCGGCGTCGGCAAGACCGAACTCGCGAAGGCTCTCGCGGGCTCGTTGTTCGACGACGACGCAGCGGTGATCCGCTTCGATATGAGCGAGTTCGGCGAGCGGCACACCGTGTCGCGCCTGATCGGTGCCCCTCCCGGATACGTCGGCTATGACGAGGCCGGTCAGCTCACCGAGCGTGTGCGCCGCAACCCCTACGCCGTCGTGCTGTTCGACGAGATCGAGAAAGCCCACCCCGACGTCTTCACGCTGCTGCTGCAGGTGCTCGACGACGGCCGGCTCACGGACGGACAGGGCCGCACGGTCGACTTCCGCAACACGGTCATCGTGATGACCTCGAACCTGGGCGCCGAGTTCCTGGCATCCCGCTCGGGCGCCATCGGCTTCACCACGACGGGTCACGAGTTCGCCGATGCCGACCTCCGCGACCGAGTGATGGGAAAGCTCCGCGAGGCCATGCGTCCGGAGTTCCTCAACCGCATCGACGACATCGTGTTGTTCCGCAAGCTCGAGAAGACGCAGCTGCGCGAGATCGTGGGGTTGCTGCTGGAGGCGACCTCGCGGCGACTGGCGTCGCGCAACGTTTCCCTCGAGGCCACCGATGCGGCGGTGGACCGTCTCGCCGAGATCGGGTACGAGCCGGAGTACGGAGCGCGGCCCCTGCGCCGGGTCATCCAGCGCGAGGTCGACGACCGTATCGCCGACCTGTTCGTGTCGGGTGAGCTGAGCGACGGCGCAGCGGTGACGGTGGATGCCACGGACGCGGGCATGACGGTCACCCCCGTCACCGCCGCTCTCGCCGCCTGACGAGCCCCTTCTCGACGCCCCCGGTGCTTCGGTGCCGGGGGCGTCCTGGCGTGGGGGCGTTTCGCCCGGGCAGCGGCGACCCGCGCGCCAGCCCCTCCCGATGTCGGAGGTTCGCGGCAGAGTAGAGACATGAGTCGTATCGGCACGATCTTCAGCCCGTACCCGCATCCGCCCGAGAAGCTTCGCGACGCAGCGCGAGCGGCCGAAGACGCGGGGGTCGACGAGCTGTGGCTGTGGGAGGACTGCTTCCGCTCGTCCGCGTGGGCCGCCGCCGCCGCCGCTCTCGCCGTCACCGACCATCTGCGCATCGGAGTCGGCATCGCGCCGCTCCCGCTACGCAACGTCGCGGCGTCGGCGATGGAGATCGCGACGATTGAGCGCATGTTCCCCGCACGCCTCCTGCCGGGCTTCGGCCACGGGGTGCAGGACTGGATGCGTCAGGTCGGCGCCAAGGCCGCCTCACCGCTCACGCTCATGCGCGAGCAGCTGCCGGCCCTCCGCTCGCTGCTCGCCGGTGAGACGGTGAGTACCGAGGGGCGCTACGTGAAGCTCCGCGACGTCACTCTCGACTGGCCGCCTCCTACGGCGCCGCTCGTCTATGCCGCCGCCGAAGGGCCCAAGACCCTCGCCCTCGCCGGGGCCGTCGCCGACGGGGTGGTGCTCGACAGCAGGCACACCGTCGCCGAGATCGCGGCGGCCGTGCAGACCGTGCAGATGGGTCGTGCCGAGGCGGGCCGTGAGGGCCGCACCGATGTCGTCGCCTACGTGCTGACGGCGTTCGGCCCCGACGCTCTCGAGCGCGCCACCGCGGTGCTCGCCGATCGCGAAGACGCGGCGGACCGCGTGCTCGCCGGCTCGGTGACAGAGGTGGCCGAGGGGGTCGCGCGCTTCCACGCCGCGGGCGTCGACGACGTCGTTCTTCTCCCCACCGACGACGTCGACCTCGCCGCCTTCTTCTCGGCGGTGGGTCAGGTCGCGCTGGCCCTGCCGAACGCGGGAGGTGCGTCATGACACGAGGAACCGTTTCGCTCGGGCTCGCAGGCTCCCTCGGTCCCGACGCCGTCGCGCGGATCGCTCCGGCCGTCGAGAGAGCGGGCTTCGACACCCTTTGGATCAACGACACCCCCGATGGCGATGCTCTGGCCGCGCTCGCCGCCGCCGCGCGTGTCACGGATCGTCTTCGACTCGCGACCGGCGTCGTCCCGGTCGATCGCCGGCCCGCCGACGCGATCGCCGCCGAGGTGGCATCCCTCGGTCTTCCGCTGGACCGCTTGACGATCGGTATCGGCTCGGGCATGGCCAAGCAGGGCGCCCTGGCCCGGGTGACCGAGGCCGTCTCCGTGCTGCACGAGGCCGGCGTGCCCCGCGTCCTCGTGGGGGCGCTGGGCCCCAAGATGCGCCGCACGGGGGCGGAGCTCGCCGAGGGCGTGCTGTTGAACTGGGTACCGCCCACCGAGGCTCGAGACCAGGCCGAGGCCCTGCACGCCCTCGCACCGGCCGCGCACGTCGCGGTCTACGTGCGTACCGCCGTGGTCTCGGCCGCCCGCGAGCGCCTCGACGCCGAGACCGCCATGTACGCGTCGTTCCCGAACTACGCCGCGAACTTCGAGCGGATGGGGGTGGATGCCGCGGCCACGGCGATCCGCGACGCCGCCGGACTCGCAGACGCGCTCGAGGCATACACGGCGGCCGCCGACGAGGTCGTACTGCGCGCGATCGTGCCCGAGGACACGGTCGAGGCGTACGTCGAGTTCGTGCGGACGACGGCGCCGGCCCGGCACAGCGGCCACGCGGCATCAACGGACCCGGACGCCGTATCGCCACGCCCGCCGGGGTCGTGATGACCCCCTGCTGAGGCCGGTGGGGCCGCGCGCGAGCGGCCCCGCCGGCCTGCACGGATGACAGACTGACCCCATGCCGCGTCGCACTGGTCTCACCGTCCGTTCCGTCGCCCGCGGGGTGCTGGCCCTCCTGCTCGTCGGGGCCGGGGTCGGCCACGTCACGTGGGGTCGGCGGGGCTATCGGATCGTCGTCCCGGGATGGGCCACGCGACTGCTTCGGACGGACAAGGACGCCATCGTCGTGGCATCCGGGGCCGTCGAGGTCGTCTTGGGGGTCGCTCTCGTCGCTCTGCCGCGGGAACGTGGACGCATCGGGGCGGCCATCGCGGCCTTCTTTATCGCCGTGTTCCCGGGAAACGTGCACCAGTGGCGGACCGGGCGTTCGGCCCCGGGGCTGAACACCGATCGCTCCCGCTTCATCCGTCTCTTCCTGCAGGTGCCGCTCGTCGCGTGGGCGTGGTGGTCGACGCGCGCCCGGTGACGCCCCTGCCGCGGTTCGGAACGGAACTCGCGGTGCCGTGCCGATGAATCACACCTCGAGCCGCTGACTGCCCCTCAGGCAGCCTCGCCGAGCTCCAGGATGCCCTTCTCGAACGCCGCGCGAGCGAGCACCTTGTACCCGTGGTCGGCGAAGAACACCGTGAGCCGGTCGTCCTCGATCGCCATCACGGTGCCGGTGCCGAACTCGCCGTGCTCGACGGTCGAGTCGATCCGGATGCCGTCGTCGTCGGAGGTCTCGTCGCGCTCGTCGACCGTGGCCGCGGTGCCGGCGTCGCACCGATCGCACGACCCGCACTGGGCGGCAGTCTCGACGCCGAAGTACTCGAGCAACGCCCGCCGGCGGCAGTGCGTGGTCTCGGCGTACCCGCGCATGATCTCGATGCGCGAGGCTCGAATGCGCTCCTCGGCCTCGTCGCGCTCGCGCACGGCGCTGACCGCGTCGCCCGCCGATACCTTCGCTTGCGCCGAGACCCCCTCGGGGCCCGAGACGGCGAGCCCGCACGTCACGAGCTGATTGAGCACCCGGCCGATCGCCCTGACCGAGCGTCCGCTCTCGTCGGCGATGTCCCTCGCCCGCACCGGCTTCTTCGTCCGCTGGAGCACGTCCCACACCCCCGCGATGTCGGCGCGCTTTATGTGACCGCCCGCGAAGAAGGAGCGCAGCGAGAAGTCCTCGGCGCGGTAGTGCAGGATCGCCCGTGCGGGTTGCCCGTCGCGTGCCGCTCGGCCGATCTCCTGCGCGTAGGAGTCGAGGGACTCGGTCACGTCGGCGTGCACGACCAGACGAACGTCGCTCTTGTCGACGCCCATGCCGAACGCGGAGGTCGCCACGACCACGTCGAGGTCGCCGGCGCTCCAGGCGGAGTGCACCTCGTCGCGCTTCTTCTGCGCCATCGCACCGTGGTAAGCCGCAGCCCGCAGGCCGAGCTCACGCAGTTCCTCGGCATACGAGTCGGTGCCCTTGCGCGTCGCCACGTACAGCAACGCCGGGCCGCCGGCATCCTGGACGTCCGCGACGACGGCGCGGCGCTTGTCGGCGTCGTGCTCGTGCCGCCGGACCGCCATGTGGATCTCGGGGCGATCCATGCCGCGCACCTCGAGGTGAGGCTCGCGCATGCCGAGGCTTTCGACGATGTCGTCTCGGACGGGAGCGGATGCCGTGGCCGTCAACGCCAGCACCGGGGGGTGACCGAGCGCCTCGATGGCGTCGCCGATGCGCGCGTAGTCGGGACGGAAATCGTGGCCCCACGCCGACACGCAGTGCGCTTCGTCGATGACGACGAGGCGCACGTCGGCTTTCGAGAGTCGATCGAAGACCTCGTCGTTGGCGAGCTGCTCGGGCGCGAGGAACGCGTACACCGAGTCCTGGCCCTCGATCGCCGCCCACGCCTTCTTCTTGGCGGCGGCACCGGTGCGGGAGTTGAGGGCGACGGCCGCGGGGGCGTCGGGGGCGGCGTCGATCGAGTCGATCTGGTCGCGCTGCAGGGCGAGCAGCGGAGAGATGACCACCGTCGTCCCCCCGAGCTCGCAGCCGGCGATCTGATAGACCGCCGACTTTCCCGCGCCGGTGGGGAAGACGACGAGGGTATCGCGACCGCTCACGACCGCGTCGATCGCCTCGGCCTGACCCGGCAGCAGGTCGTCCCATCCGAACACCTCACGGGCGGTGCGGGCGGACTGTTCGAGTGTAGCGGGAGCGTTCACGAATCCTCATTCCTCGGGGAGGAACCCAGCACACTCCAGACCTCCGACATCGATCCGGGGGTTGCGAGGCCGGGCCGGATCTGTTCTCACCGGAACGGCCGCACAGGCGATCCTCCTCCGGAGGTGTCGGGTTCTCCGGCGCTGCATGGCACCGCCGCCGGTTCCGCACAAGCGTCGCCGCGATGTCGGAGGGGGATGCCAGGATGCCGACATGCTCTTCGGCGATATCGAGACCGCGCTTGCGGCGGTGACGAACACGCGTTCTCGACTCGCGAAGGTCGCCGCCCTCGCCGCGCTGGTGCGCGGGCTGGACCCGGACGAGATCGAACCGGCGGTGGGGCTGCTCACCGCGTCACCGCGGCAGGGCCGCCTCGGGGTGGGCTGGCGCACGCTCTCGGCGCACGACGGCGGCCACGCAGACGAACCGAGCCTGACGATCGGCGACGTCGACGCGGCTTTCACGCGGCTGACCGCGGTCGGCGGCGCGGGGTCGGGGGCGGTGCGCACGCGCCTGCTCGACGAGCTCGCCGAGCGCGCGACGGCGCGGGAGTGGCATCTGCTGATCCGGATCATGACGGGCGAGCTGCGCACCGGCGCCCTCGAGGGGGTGTTGCTGGATGCCGTGGCCCGAGCCTCGGATCGCGACGTCGCCCTGGTTCGTCGCGCAGCCATGCTGTCGGGCGACCTGGGCGCGACGACGCGCATCGCGCTGACCGCCCCCGCCGCCGATCTCGCGGCGGTCGGACTCGTGGTGGGCCGCGGCGTGCAGCCGATGCTCGCCTCGACGGCGACGAGTGTCGCGGAGGCGATGGCGGTGACGGGGCGTGCGTCCGTGGAGTACAAGCTCGACGGGGCCAGAGTCCAGGTGCATCGGCACGGTGGCGAAGTGCACGTCTTCACCCGCACGCTGGCCGACATCACCCATCGCGTTCCGGAGATCGTGGAGGTCGCCCTCTCGCTCTCCGTCCACGACGTGATCCTCGACGGAGAGACCCTCTCGCTCGACGAGGACGGCGGCCCCCGGCCGTTCCAAGACACCATGGCGCGCTTCGGCGCCGAGTCGGCGCGCGAGATCGCTCTCCGGCCCTGGTTCTTCGACATCATGCACGTCGACGGTCGTGACCTCGTCGACGAACCGCTCGCCGCTCGCCTCACCGAGCTCGAGAGGGTCGCGGGAGAGCACCGCATCCCCGCCGTTCTGACCGACGACGCGGGGGTCGCCGACGCCTTCGCGCGCGATGCTCTCGCCGCCGGTCACGAGGGCGTGATGGTCAAGGGTCTCGACGACGCCTACACCGCGGGGCGCCGCGGCAAGAGCTGGCTCAAGGTGAAGCCGGTGCACACGTTCGACCTCGTCGTCCTCGGCGTCGAGTACGGTTCGGGGCGACGTTCGGGATGGCTGTCCAACCTGCATCTCGGCGCGCGCGATCCCGAGGGGCGTTTCGGCGAACCCGGCGGCTTCGTGATGGTCGGCAAGACCTTCAAGGGTCTGACCGACGAGCTGCTGCAGTGGCAGACGGCTCACTTCGCCGAGCGGCAGACCGGAGAGGTGGCGGGGGGTCTTCGCGTGGCACCCGACACCGTCGTCGAGATCGCCATCGACGGGGTGCAGCGGTCGGTGCGGTACCCGGGCGGCGTGGCGCTGCGCTTCGCCCGGGTGAAGACCTACCGTTCGGACAAGACCGCGGCCGAGGCGGACACGATCGACACCCTGCGCGCGCTGCTGCCCGGCGGCGAAGCAGCGACGAAAGGATGACGCGATGAGTCTGGCCCCCTGGCTCGACGGTGAACTCGGTTACCGCAGCTTCGGCACCCCCGGCGCTCCGCGTGCCGTGTTCGTCCTGCGCACCGGCGACGTCGCCACCACCGACCCCGACGCCCGGGTGACTTCGGGTTTCGACGTGCGGATCGTCGCCGTCGGTCTCGACGCCCCCGAACTCGAAGATCCGCCGGTGTTCGGGGGACAGACCCCCGCCGGGCTCACCGTCGAGGCGTTGAGGGCGCTGCTCGAGCGCGAGGCCCCCGGCGCGACGGTCGGACTGGTCGGCGAGCGGTCTGCGGGACCGATCGCGCTCTATCTGGCCGCGGCCATGGGCGAGGTCGTCGACCGTGTCGCAATCGTCGGCGTTCGGAGCCCGACCGACGCGCTGAGCCGTGACCTGCGCACGCCGCTGCTCGACGATCTCGCGGCCGACGTCCTGGTGGTCGTGGGCCACGATGGCCCCGCGGGGCAGGGCGACGCTGCGTGGTACGTCGACCGGTTGCGCTCGGGCGCCGCGGAGGTCATCCACCCCGACGAGATCGGCTCGGTCAACGGTGAGGTGACGCTGACCTCGGTCTGGTCGCGCGTGCTGACCCACGTCGCCCCCGGGGCCGAGCGCCGCTGACGCCGCGGGTCGTCACCGGCGCGGGGCGCCGAACGGCCCGCCCAACCTCTTCGACCCGTTGAGTGTCCAAAACACCCGGACGCCCGTCGAAATCGTCCGGGTGTTTTGGACACTCGACGCGGGCGCCCACGTCTGGTCAACCGCGCAGGGCCACTCATGCGCACGCGAGGCCACGTCCGCCAGCGCGTCGGGTCCGCGCGCCCGCACCGCCTCAGCCCCGCGAGACCGCCTTCACCTGCACGACGTTCGACTCCTCGTCGACCTCGACGTGGTCGGTCTGCGCCTTGAGGAAGTCCGAGAAGCTGCGGAACCCGAGCGCCTTCTCGCTGAACGACGGATCCAGACGCTTCATCAGGTCCTTCACCGCCGACGCGTGAAGCCACTCGCCGTCGGCGCGCTCCGCCTCGAGTTGCATCGCGCGGTCGAGCAGGTCGACCGCGGGATCTTTCGAGCGCTTGCGCGCGCGGGGCCGCGACGGGGCGGGATCCTTCTTCGTCTCGGCGAGATTCGGGATGCCGGGGAGGGAGTCGTAGGCGTCGAAACGGTCGCACGCGGCGGCGAGCGACTTCGCCGTGGACCCGGCCACGCCGACCCCGACGACATACCGGCCGAGCCGTTTGCACCGCTGAGCGAGCGGCACGTAGTCGCTGTCTCCGGCGACGACGACCACGTGCGACAGATCGGGGAGGCGGAACATGTCTTCGACGGCGTCCACCGCGAGACGAATGTCGGCGCCGTTCTTGGCGTAGGCCGCGGCCGGGAAGAGCTGCACGAGGTCGACCGCGCGAGCCACGAGCTGCGAACGGTACTCGGCGTTGACCGGTGACGACCAGTCGGCGTACGCGCGGGTCAGCACCAGCGTGCCGAACGATGCGGCGTAGTCGATCACCGCGCCGACGTCGATGGTCGCCTTGGTCAGGCGCTCGGCGATCTCGGGGTCGATCGGATTCTCGGCGATCTTCTGCCGATCCCGCGAGTAGGCGTTCCGGCCGTGCACGCGGTCGTACCAGGACATCACGATGTTGTCGAAGTCGAGGTAGACGGCGACGCGGGCGGTCTGGGTGTCGGGCATGCCTCCAGTCTGACCCGTCGCGGCGGAGCGCGGGTAGCCCTCGCCGCTCATCGCTCGCCGGGGTACACCACGCCGATCTGGCGTCGCACCTCGTCGAGCACGCCCATGATCGCGACCGTCTCGTCGATCGACAGGATGTCGTTCGACCCGGTGCCGGCCGCGACGAAGCGCTCTGCCGCCTGCGCCTGGAACTGCATGCCGCGGCCCTCGACCTCGGTGGTGAACTCCTCGATCACGTCGCCGTCGGGGGAGACGACGCGGAACGACGTGGGGGTGTACCAGACGCGGTCGATCTCGATGCGGGCCTCGGTGCCGACGATCTGCGCCGTGTTCAGGCCGGCCCCGCGTGACGACGACACGGTGCTCGACAGCGCCCCGCCGGAGTGCACGAACGCGGTCGCCACCTCTGCATCGCTACCCGCGTCCGAAAGCCGTGCGAGAGCGATGATGCGCTCGGGGAGGCCCAGGACGTCTATCGCGAACGAGATCGGGTAGACACCGAGGTCCAGCAGGGCTCCGCCGCCGAGTGCGAGGTCGTTGAGGCGGTGAGCCGGGTCGGTCGAGATCTTCTGGGTGTGGTCGGCCGAGACCACACGGATCTCACCGAGGGTGCCGGCGGCGAGGATCTCACGGATGCGCACCATGTGCGGCAGGTAACGCGTCCACATTGCCTCCATCGCGAGAAGACCCTTCGCGGCCGCCGCGTCGCGGATCTGCGCCGCCTCGGAGGCGTTCAGGGTGAAGGGCTTCTCGACCAGCACGTGCTTGCCGTGCTCGAGGGCCAGGAGGGCGTTGTCGAGGTGGCCGGGGTGCGGCGTCGCGATGTAGACGATGTCGACATCGGGGTCGGCGACGAGCTCTTCGTACGAGCCGTGCGCGTGCGCGATGTCGTATTGCTCGGCGAAGGCGCGA
This sequence comes from Microbacterium sp. SORGH_AS_0454, assembly GCF_031453395.1. Classification (NCBI taxonomy): domain Bacteria; kingdom Bacillati; phylum Actinomycetota; class Actinomycetes; order Micrococcales; family Microbacteriaceae; genus Microbacterium; species Microbacterium sp. SORGH_AS_0454. Next base: position 2,225,101 of record NZ_JAVIYS010000001.1, read on the forward strand.
GCGCTGTCGATGCGGCGCGAGCCGACGGCGGTGACGTCGAGGCCCGCGGTGCGCAGGTCGGAGGTGAAGGCGTGCGCGATGCCGCCCGTTGCGAGGATGCCCCAGTGCAGTCCGGTCATGCGATCCACCGTAGCCGCGTCTGCCGACATCGGCGTCGCGCCCGCCCGTCGTACGCCGCGGACATCGGATGCCGGCATCCCCGGGGCTCCGCGATGTCCCACGACCTAGGCTCGTCGCATGACGCCCGTCGAGCGCTTCCGCGAGCTGCTGTCCATCCCGACGGTGTCGCGGGTCGACTCGGGCGAGGTCGACGACTCGGCCTTCGAGACATTCCACGCTGCCCTCGAACGGCTGTACCCGCTGGTCCACGAGCAATTGGAGCGACAGGTCGTGGCCGGCCGCTCGCTGCTGTACCGCTGGACGGGAACGGCGAGCGACGCGCCGCTGGTCCTCCTCGCCCATCAGGATGTCGTCCCCGTCGACGGGCAGGAGTGGCGGCATCCGCCTTTCGCCGCCGACCTCGTGGGGGAGGGACCCGACGCGACGATCCACGCGCGCGGGGCGATCGACGACAAGGGCGCTCTCGTCGCCATTCTCGAGGCCGTCGAAGCGGCGCTCGCCGAAGGGGTCACCCCGCGCACCGACGTGTGGCTCGCTTTCGGTCACGACGAAGAGACTCGCGGCACCGGGGCACAGGCCATGGCCGCGCTCCTGGAAGAGCGCGGCATCCGTCCGGCCCTCGTCCTCGACGAGGGGGGAGCGGTCGTCGAGGGCGCCGTTCCCGGCGTCGCCGTGCCCACCGCGATGATCGGCGTCGCCGAGCGCGGCGCCGCGACCTTCGAGCTCGTGACGCGCGAGGCCGGGGGTCACGCCTCGACCCCGCCGCGCATGCCCGCGACGGCCCGACTCGCTCGGGCCATCGATCGCCTCCGGCGTCGTCCGTTCCCGCGTCGGCTCGTCGCTCCCGTCCGGGCGATGCTCGCCACCGCCGCCGCCCACACGAGCGAGCCCGTCTCGACGCTGTTCCGCCGCACCTCGCTGTCGGCTCCCGCCGTGACCGCGGCCCTGTCGCTGCTCGGACCCGAGACCAACGCCCTCGTGCGCACCACCGCCGTCGTCACCCGTCTCGAAGGTTCGGCGGGCGAGAACGTGCTCGCCACCTCGGCGCGGGCGAGCGTGAACGTGCGGCTGCTGACCGGTGACACCCTCGCCGACGTCGCGATCCACCTGCGCCGAGCCGTGGCCGACCCGCTCGTCGACATCGAGCTGCGCCACGGCGGCGATCCCTCGCCGGTCTCGCCCTGGCAGGGGGAGGCATGGCGGCGGCTGTCGCGGGCGGTCACCGACACCCTCGGCGCCGACACCGTGCCCCTGCCCTACCTGCAGCTCGGGGCCAGCGACAGCCGGTTCTACACGGGGATCACCGACGCGGTGTATATAAATACCGCTTCGCGCCGTTCCACCTCACGCGCGCCGAGCGCGATGCGCTGCACGCCCCCGACGAGCGCATCCGCGTGGACGTCTGGCTCCGCGGCATCCGGTTCTATCGGGCACTGCTCGAGTCCTGAACGGGTTCGCACGCAGCTGGTCGACTGCCCCGCGGCTGCATCCCGATCCGCTCCCGAGCCGGCGAGCCGATGCTGATGCGCCGGCGCCGACGCGCCCACGACGACCCGCCGCGCCCGCGCACCCCGGCGGATCGAGCCGACGTGAGCACGTTCGGGCGGACCGAGCCGCGTCGGCTATCCTCGTGTGACCGGTCACGCAACAGCGCGCGACCCGCAATGAGGCGGACCATGAGCGACACCGATACTCCGGAGGCGACGGGGCGCGCCCCGAGCATCCGCGATGTCGCGCGGCTCGCGGGGGTGTCGTATCAGACCGTCTCTCGTGTGATCAACAACAGCACGCAGCTGCGTCCCGAGACCGCCGCCAAGGTGCGATCCGCGATCGCCGAGCTGAAGTTCGTGCCCAACCAGGCCGCTCGTGCCCTCGCCACCAGCCGCTCGCGCCTGATCGGCGTCCTGGGGCCGCGCGCCACCACCCACGGCACCGCGTCGATGGTGCAGGCCATCGAATCCGCCGCTCGCGCCGCCGGTTACCGTCTCACCGTCACCAACCTCGCCACGAGCGCCCCCGACGATGTCCGCTCGTCGATCGACCACCTCATGCAGCAGTCGATCGAGGGGCTCATCGCTGTGGCCCCGCAGACCCGGGTCGTCCCGATCCTCGACGAGCTGAAGCTTCCGGTGCCGGTGCAGATCGTCACCTCGACGGACACCTCCACCACGCACAACGACCAGAGCGCGGGGGCGCGCGCCGCCGTCCGCCACCTCATCGAGCTCGGGCACTCGCGCATCCTCCACCTCGCCGGTCCGCGCGACTGGGTCGAGGCCGATCACCGCATGCGGGGGTATCTCGCAGAGATGGATGCCAACGACCTGTCGCCGCGACCGCCCGTCCTCGGCGACTGGACGGCGCAGTTCGGCTTCGAGGCGGGGCTGGAGCTTCTGCGCACCGAGGACGCCACCGCGGTGTTCGCGGGCAACGACCATATGGCGCTCGGGTTCATGCATGCCGTGCGAGCCATAGGTCGTTCGGTCCCCGAGGACATCTCCGTCGTCGGTTTCGACGACGTCCCCGAATCCGCGCATCTCTGGCCCCCGCTCACCACGGTGCGCCAGGACTTCGTGGGCATCGGCACGCGCGCGGTCGCCGACCTCCTGGCATCCCTCGGCGAGGTGAACGACGACAAGCCGGTGGTCGAACCCGACCATCTGCGTCTCATCGTGCGGGCGTCGACGGCCGCACCCCGGGCGTGAGCCGCGCGCCGTGCACGTCACGTTTCGGCAACGGCTGGACTTCGGGCGCATCGAGACTTGACAGTCCCGCCTGGCGGGGAGGTAGCATCGCTCACACGATGTGAACGGTCACATGACCGGGTCACACGGCCGACGGGACTCGCTGCGGAGCGGATCCGTCGAGACGAAGACGTTTCGAACGACGCGGGTCGCACCGCCTCGCCGAGGGCCCTTCGTTTCGCCCCCGAAGCCGTGCGCCCCGACGCGACCCGTCTGCATCGCCGCGGTGGGCTCCAGGGGGAGGCGCCGCGACAAACACCCAACGGAGGGAACCAGAGTGAAGAAGCACAGCATGCTCAAGGCGATCGCGGGAGCGGGCGTCCTCGCGCTCGGCATCGGCCTTGCCGGTTGCGCGGGAGACCGCACCGGCGCCGGCAGCGGAGACTCGCAGGAAGCCGGTGGCACCATCGGCGTCGCCATGCCGACGCAGCAGTCGGAGCGGTGGATCGCCGACGGCAACAACGTCAAGTCGCAGCTCGAGGAGCTCGGCTACCAGGTCGACCTGCAGTACGCCAACGACGACATCCCCACCCAGGTCTCGCAGATCGAGAACATGATCACCACGGGCGCCAAGGCCCTGATCGTCGCCTCGATCGACGGCACCACGCTCACCGACGTGCTGCAGCAGGCCAAGGACGCGAACATCCCCGTCATCGCGTACGACCGCCTCATCAACGGCACCGAGAACGTCGACTACTACACGACCTTCGACAACTACAAGGTCGGCGTCCAGCAGGCCACCTCGCTCCTGACCGGCCTGGGCGTCCTCGACGCGTCGGGCAAGGACACCGGCGCCGCCGGCCCCTTCAACGTCGAGCTGTTCGCGGGTAGCCCCGACGACAACAACGCCACGTTCTTCTGGAACGGCGCCATGGACACCCTCAAGCCCTACATGGACAAGGGCGTGCTGAAGGTTCCCTCCGGCCAGACCGAGTTCGGCCAGGCGGCCATCCTCCGCTGGCTGCCCGAGACGGCGCAGAAGCGTATGGAGAACATCCTCACCGTCATCGGCGGCACCAAGCTCGACGGTGTCCTCTCGCCCTACGACGGTCTGTCGATCGGCATCATCTCGGCCCTGACCTCGGGCGGCTACGCCGCCAACGCCCTCCCCGTCATCACGGGTCAGGACGCCGAGGCCGGCTCGATCAAGTCGATCATCGCCGGTGAGCAGTACTCGACGATCTTCAAGGACACGCGCGAGCTGGCGAAGCAGGCCGTGACCATGGTCGACGACATCCGCAAGGGCGAGAAGCCCGAGGTCAACGACGAGAAGACCTACGACAACGGCAAGAAGGTCGTTCCCTCGTACCTCCTGCAGTCGACGATCGTCACGAAGGACAACTACAAGGAAGTCCTCGTCGACAGCGGTTACTACACCGAGGCCGACCTGGGTTGATCCCCGGAGGGGCTCTGAGCCCCTCCACCCCGCCTCCGCCGCGGCCCACCGGGTCGCGGCGGAGGCTCCTGCGGGTCCGCGGCATCCCGCACCCGCCCCACATTCCGACCGGCCACGAGCCGGTTCTGCAAGGAGGACCTCGTGAGCACCATCCTCGAGATGCGCTCGATCACCAAGGAGTTCCCCGGCGTCATCGCGCTCGCCGACGTGTCACTGACCGTCGAGCGCGGGACGGTTCACGCCATCTGCGGCGAGAACGGCGCCGGCAAGTCCACCCTCATGAAGGTGCTCAGCGGCGTGTACCCCGCGGGCGACTACCGCGGGGAGATCGTCTTCGACGGCAACACCGTCGAGTTCAAAGACATCCGCGACAGCGAAGCGGCCGGCATCGTCATCATCCACCAGGAGCTGGCCCTCAGCCCCTACCTCTCGATCGCCGAGAACATCTTCCTCGGCAACGAGATCACGCACCGCGGTCTCATCGACTGGGATGCCACGAACCGAGAGGCCGCCAAGCTCCTCGCTCGCGTGGGTCTGGGCGACAGCCCCGACGTCCCCGTCAACGAGATCGGCGTCGGCAAGCAGCAGCTCGTCGAGATCGCCAAGGCGCTGTCGAAGGACGTCAAGCTGCTGATCCTCGACGAGCCGACCGCGGCGCTCAACGACGACGACTCCGAGCACCTGCTCGATCTGATCCGTCACCTGCGCGGCCAGAACATCACCTGCATCATCATCAGCCACAAGCTCAACGAGATCCGCGCGATCGCCGATGAGGTCACCATCATCCGTGACGGTCGTACGATCGAGACCCTCGACGTGGCCACCGGCGGTACGAGCGAAGACCGCATCATCCGCGGGATGGTGGGCAGAGAGCTCGAGAACCGCTACCCCGACCGCGACGTCGAGATCGGCGACGAGGTCCTGCGCATCGAGGACTGGAACGTCAGCCACCCGACCGATGCGAGCCGCGTCGTCATCCACCAGGCGAACCTCAACGTGCGTGCCGGCGAGGTCGTCGGCATCGCCGGTCTCATGGGTGCGGGGCGTACCGAGCTCGCGATGAGCGTCTTCGGCAAGAGCTTCGGCTCGCGCATCTCGGGCAACGTCTACATCCGCGGTGAGAAGGCCGACACCTCGACGGTTCCCGCGGCCATCCGCAGCGGGCTCGCGTACGTCACCGAGGACCGCAAGGGCGCCGGGCTCAACCTCATCGACACGATCAAGCGAAACATCTCGATCGCCGGCATGCGCAAGCTCGTCAAGGGCGGGTTCGTCGACGGAGACGAGGAGTACCTCGTCGCCAACCGCTACCGCAAGTCGATGAACATCAAGGCGCCGAGCGTCGACGTGGTCGTCGGCAAGCTCTCGGGCGGCAACCAGCAGAAGGTCGTCCTGTCGCAGTGGCTGTACTCCGACCCCGAGGTTCTCATCCTCGACGAGCCGACGCGCGGTATCGACGTGGGCGCGAAGTACGAGATCTACACGATCATCAACTCCCTCGCGGCGCAGGGGAAGGGGGTGCTGGTCATCTCCTCGGAGCTGCCGGAGCTCCTCGGCATCTGCGACCGCATCTACACCCTCAGCGAAGGCCACATCACCGGCCAGCTGCCCATCGAAGAGGCCACTCCCGAGGCACTCATGGTGCTCATGACGAAGGAAAAGGAAGCCGACCATGTCAGCGCTTGACAACACCGTGACCCCCCAGGGCCCCGCCACGCCGAAGGGCCCCGTCGGCGGCGGTGCCGGCAACGGTGCCGGCGGCATCGTGCAGTTCTTCACGTCGCGCCTGCGCGAGATCGGCATCTTCATCGCGCTGATCGTGATCGTGCTGCTCTTCCAGGCGTTGACCGGCGGTCGTCTGCTCACCGCGGGCAACGTGTCGAACATCATCGTCCAGAACAGCTACATCCTGATCCTCGCGATCGGCATGGTGATGATCATCATCGCCGGCCACATCGACCTCTCGGTCGGCTCGGTCGCCGCCTTCGTCGGTGCGGTCTCGGGCGTGCTCATCGTCCAGTGGGGCCTGCCCTGGTGGCTGGGCATCGTCCTCTCGCTGCTCCTCGGCGCCGTGGTCGGCATGTGGCAGGGATTCTGGGTCGCGTATATCGGCATCCCCGCGTTCATCGTGACCCTGGCGGGCATGCTGCTCTTCCGCGGTCTGACGCAGATGACCCTGGGCAACACCCAGATCACGCCGTTCCCCACCGAGTACCGCGCCCTCGGCGGCGGCTACCTGTTCCCCGACCTCTTCCCGGCGGCGTCGTCGCCGGCCGAGTGGATCACGGTCGCCCTCGGCGTGCTGACCCTCGTGCTCTTCGTCGTCTCGCAGGTGCGTCAGCGCGCCAAGCGTGCCGCCCTCGAGCTGCAGAACGAGCCGCAGGTCGCCTTCCTGGTCAAGCTCATCGGTGGCGGCGCGCTCATCGCGTACCTCACCTACCTGCTGGGCGTCGCGCCCGGCTCGCGCGGCACGCCCATCGTGCTCGTCGTGCTGGCGCTGCTCATCATCGGCTACTCGACGGTCATGAGCCGCAGCGTCTTCGGTCGCCACATCTACGCACTCGGAGGCAACCGCACCGCCGCGAAGCTGTCGGGCATCAACACCCGTCGCGTCGACTTCATGCTGTTCGTCAACATGGGCGTCCTCGCGGCCCTCGCCGGCATCGTCTTCACGGGCCGCCTGAACTCCGCCGGTCCCGGCGCGGGAAACCTCTTCGAGCTGGATGCCATCGCCGCATCCTTCATCGGTGGAGCAGCCGTCCAGGGTGGTGTCGGCCGCGTGGTCGGCGCGATCGCCGGTGGTCTGGTCATGGGTGTGCTCAACAACGGCATGTCGCTCATGGGTATCTCGACCGACGTCCAGCAGTTCATCAAGGGTCTCGTGCTGCTGCTGGCCGTGGCCTTCGACGTGTGGAACAAGAACCGCACCCGCGGTTGATCCACGCTCTTTCTTCGAACGCCCCGTCGCCTCGTGCGGCGGGGCGTTCGCGCGTCCGGCGCGTGAGGGGCCGGTTCTTGTCGCCGACGCTCGCGCTCGGCGACAAGAACTGACCGCTCACGCGCGTTCGGGATAACCCGAAAACGCGCGGGGGCTGACCGGGCGGTGCCCGCGCGGGCTCCCCTCTAGCGTGGAACCCATGACCACGGCATCCGTCCTCCCGCCTCCTCCGCCGACGCCCGCGAGCGCAGAGCCCGCCCCCGCGGCCGGGGCGGATCAGCCCCTCGCCGCGCGCGTGCGGATCGCCTCGCCGGGTCGCATCGCCGGGGCGGTGGCCCACCTCGCCGCGCTCGGCGTCATCGGGCCGGGCGTCTTGGGCGCCGTGTTCGGCTTGTTCGGCGCCGGGGTCGGTCTCCTCGCAGCCCTGTTGATCGGTGTGATCGCCCTCGTCGCTCTCGTCTACGTGCTCTTCGCGATCGCGTGGTTCGAGCGGGTCCGCCTCGACGGCCTGTACGGTCTCGGGCTTCCCGTTCTGCGCCCGCGTCGGAGCGCACGCCCGGGCTTCGTCGGCGTCCTGCACACCATCTGGCTGCAGGCGATCGATCCGGGCCAGTGGCGTGCCGTCGCTTCGTTCACCATCGCGACGATCCTCGGAGTCAGCACGCTCGGGGTCGTGGGCTTCACGGCCTGGGGTCTCGCGGTGACGGTGAGTCCCCTCTTCGGCTGGTCGGACATCAACCTGCTCGGACTGCTCCCGCTTTACGGGATCGCTGCGCCCCTCGTGGGCCTGCTCGTCTTCGTCGCCTCGCTCGCCGCGATGGTCGGTCTCGCCGTGCTGCACGGTCTCATCTCCCGAGCGATCCTCGTGCCCTCTCGTGAGGTGCAGCTCGAGGAGCAGGCGCGTGCCTCCGATACCCGGCGCGCCGGGGCCGTCCGCGCCGCCGAGGTCGAGCGCACGCGCATCGAACGCGATCTGCACGACGGCGTCCAGCCGCGGCTCGTCTCGATCGGCATGACCCTGGGCCTCGCGCAGACCAAGATCGACGACGACCCCGAGGCCGCGAAAGCCCTCATCGCTGAAGCCCATGCCTCGACCAAGTCGGCCATCACCGAGCTGCGCCAGCTCGCCCGCGGCATCCACGCCTCCGTCCTGGACGATCGCGGTCTCGACGCCGCTCTCTCGGCCCTCGCTTCGCGGTCCCACATCCCGGTCACTCTCGATGTGCGTCTGCCGCACCGGTGCTCCCGCCCGGCCGAGGCCGCGGTGTATTTCGTGATCGCCGAGGCGCTGACGAATGCGGCGAAGCACTCCCGTGCGACCGGATGCCGTGTCCACGTGCGCCTGCGCGACGACGCGACGCTCTGGGCACGGGTCGAAGACGACGGCCTGGGCGGCGCCCGGATCGCGCCCGGCGGCGGCCTGGACGGGATCGTCAACCGCGTCACCGCGGCCGGCGGCACCGCGCGCATCGACAGCCCCCAGGGCGGTCCGACCACGGTGGAGGCGAGCATCCCGTGCGCATCCTGATCTGCGAGGACTCGGTCCTGCTGCGCGAGGGGCTCGTCCGCCTCCTCGCCGACGACGGTCACGAGGTCGTCTCGTCGCTCCCGGATGCCGACGGTCTCGAGGCCGCGGTCGCGGAGACCACCCCCGACCTCTGCATCCTCGACGTGCGGCTCCCGCCGACCTGGACCGACGAGGGCATCCGCGCGGCGATCGCGCTGAGGTCCCGGCATCCGGGGCTGTCCGTCCTGGTCCTGTCGCAGTACGTCGAGGAGCAGTACGCCAGCGATCTCATCGCCGACGGGCAGGGCTCGCTCGGGTACCTGCTGAAGGACCGGGTCGCCGACGTGCGCGACTTCCTCGACACGGTCGCCCGCATCGCCGGGGGAGCGACCGTGCTCGACCCCGAGGTGGTCGGGCAACTGCTGGCCCGGCGCCGTCGCGACGAGCGACTGCAGCTACTCACCGAGCGCGAGCGATCGGTGCTCGCCCTCATCGCCGAAGGCCGCTCGAACCAAGCCATCGCGCAGGCCCTCTTCGTGTCCGAGGCGAGCGTCGAGAAGTACATCACCGCCATCTTCACCAAGCTCGGCCTCGAGCAGGACGAGACCGGCAACCGCCGCGTCATCGCCGCCCTCGTGCACCTGGGCCACGATCACACCGGAGCGACCTCATGACCTCGCACTCACCCTCGACCGCGTCGAACCCGGGCCCGCGGCACGGAACGCCCTTCTTCGTCTCGCTCGCCACGATCGTCGTCGGAACGTGCGTCCTCGCGGGGGCGGTCGTCTCGGCGGGAGTGAGCGCGGCGGCCACCCTGCGCGACAACGGGCCCGCGTACGCCGCGAGCGAGACCTCGACGACCGGACTCACCGCGCTCGATGTCGACGTGGCCGGCGGCTCGCTCACGATCGCCTACGGCGACGTGTCGGAGGCGCAGCTCGACGTCGACGGGGGTGGGACGGGCGACTGGACGTTCGAACGCGACGGCACCACGCTGCGGGTGAGCTCTCCGCGGACGAACGTCGTCGGGTGGTCGAACCCCGCCGGTTCCGCGACCCTGCTCCTGCCGCGGTTGTCGACCACGACGAACCTCGACGCGCGCATCGAGGTCGCCGGTGGCGCCCTCAGGCTCGACGCCGACTTCACCTCCCTCTCCGTGCAGCTCGCCGGGGGCGACGTGGATCTCGCCGGAGACGTGCGCACGCTCTCCGTCTCCGTCTCGGGCGGCGCGGCCTCGGGCACGCTCACCGGCGTCGGGGACGCCACGCTCGAGGTCGCGGGAGGCAGCCTCGCCACGACGTTGAAGGGCGATGCCCCCGCTCGCACGAAGGTCACGGTCACAGCCGGATCCGCCGACATCACCCTGCCGGACGACGAGTACAACGTCACGACTGACAGCGGCCTCGGCCGGGTCGACAACGGCCTGCGCACCTCGAACTCGGCGACCGCGGTCGTCGACGTCGAAGCGACGCTGGGTCAGGTGTCGATGCGGTCGTAGCGCCGTTGCGCAGGGTCGGACCTCTCGCCCTGGGGCGGCAGGTTCCGGCCCCGCGTCCGGCTCGACACGGCGATCGAGACGAGCACGAGCACGATGCCGAGCACCTGCGGCGGCGCGAGCGACTCGCCGCCGACGGCCACACCGAGCAGCACCCCGGTCACCGGGTTCAGCAGACCGATGAGTCCCACGGTGCCCGCGGGCAGATGTCGGAGTCCCGTGAACCAGCACACGAATGCCAGCGCCGTCGCGATCACCGCGATCCCGACGTACGCGGCGAGGCCCGTGGCATCCACCGTCGGAGGAGCACCTTCGACCGTCAGGGCGACGGCGACCAGGGCGAGACCACCCGCGGTCAGCTGCCACGACGTGGTCGCCAGAAGGGGCGTGTCGTCTTTCCAGCGGGTCGTGAGGATCGCACCCAGCGACGACGCCAGAAGGGCGACGGCGGATGCCACGACCCCCGCGAGCGGAACGGCTCCGGTGCCGAGGCCGACCACGAGAGCGACCCCCGCGAGGCCGAGGGCTGCGCCGACGGCCCAGCGCGCCGTGGGGCGCTGGGCGAGCAGGGGCCACGCGAGTCCGGCGAGGGCCAGCGGGGCGAGGGCCATGATCGAGGCGGCGATCGACGACGGCAACAGCTGCGCCGCGACGTAGACGAGCACGAAGAAGGCGCCGAAGTTCAGCATCCCGAGCGCGGGCGCTTTCCACCACCACGCCCCGCGGGGCCGACGTCTCGCGAGCGCCCCACAGCAACAGGCCCGCCGGCAGGGCGCGCAGGGCAGCCCCCCACAGCGGTGCATCGGCCGGCAGGAGGTGCCGCGTGACGACGTACGTCGCACCCCAGGCGACCGGTGCGACGGCAGTGACGGCGACGATGCGCCATTTTGCTTCCATGGAAGATATTGTACTTTCCGCGGAAGATAGAATGGATGCCATGACCCCGACGACCGATCGCGTCGACGCCCTCACGGCGCAGTGGCAGGCCGAACGCCCCGACATCGACGTCTCGCCGATGCAGGTGATCGGACGCCTGCACCGTCTCGCCGATCATCTGCGCGACGAGCTACTCGCCGTCTACCGCCGCTACGGTCTCGGCGAGGGGGAGTTCGACATCCTCGCCGCTCTCCGCCGCGCGGGGGAGCCCTTCGCCGCGGCCCCCGGCGAACTCGCGCGCCACACGATGGTGACCAGCGGGGCGGTGACCAAGCGCGTCGATCGACTCCTGGCATCCGGTCTCGTGGTGCGCGATGGCGACGCCGACGACGGGCGCGCGCGGGTCATCCGGCTGACACCGGCCGGACGCCGCGTGATCGACGAGGCCTTCACCGCCCACATGGCGAACGAGCAGCGTCTGCTGGCGGGCCTCGACGCCGAGCAGCGTCGCGCGCTCGAGGCGCTGCTGCGTGACTGGGGTGCGTCGCTCGGCGTGTGAGTCGCCGACGCGCTTTCGATCCGGTGGGTTGCGGCCGGACCCGGGTCATTTCCAAGGATTCGCTGCGCCTCAGGTTCGGGGGAGCAGGGGCCGTTGGATCCGTCGCTCGTATCGCACGATGCAACGCGTGCGCTGGGCGAGGTCGTAGGCCGCGACGCTGTCCGGGTCGACGAGTGATGCTTCCCGATATCGTTCGTACTCCGCCAAAGACGGGAACGAGAACAGCGCGAAGGCCTCGTCGCTATCGCCTTCCGCGGGCAGGAAGTACCCGTGGTGGACGCCGCCGAACCGAGGAACGATCTCCATCCATCTCTCGGCGTACTCGATGAACGCGTCGATCGCTGCCGCGTCGATCTGGTAGCGAAGGTGGATCGTGATCATCGTTTTCTTCTTTCGCCGGGGTGTGCGATGTAGGGCGCGGGTTTCAGAGGGGACGAGAATGACGTCGCGGTGGAGCACGGAGAGGACTCTCCTGGCGTTTCCGCGGCGCACCCCATCGTCGTTCCGTGAGGCGCGCTGCTGATCTGACGATAACCCCGCCACGCCTCGCGAGAAGGCCCGGTCGGCGGCCAGATCTCACCGGAAAACTGCCAGGGACGGAGGCCGGTCATCTCCGCGCCGTAGCGAGCGGGTACCGCCTGACGACGGGGCTCGATCCTTGAGCGCGTGAGGCGCTGCTTCGCGCCTGAGGCGCGTCACTCGGCGTGTGCGCGAGGCACCAGTCTCCACGTCACGAAGGGCGCGCCGGCGGGACCGGGGCGGGTCTGATCGCTGGGCAGCCAACCGCGCCGGCGATAGAAGGCTTTGGCGCGTTCGTTGCGGTCCCAGACCTCGAGATGGGCGGCACGCCCCCGGGACTCCGCGACGAAAGACGCGTACAGGGTGTCGGCGACACCGGTCCCGAACCGCGCAGGCTCCACGTACAGGCTCTGCAGCTCCACTTCTTTCGCCTCGGCAGGCTGACGCAGGCAGCAGGAGGCGATGACGACCTCGTCTTCGACCGCGCACAGAACGACAACACCCTGCTCCGTGACGAGGCGCCGCCACATCGGGCGCCGGTCGTGCCCCGAATCCTCCGCCGAGAGCGTGTCGCCGTAGTAAGCCGCCCGAGACCGCACGTGCAGCGCGGCGATCGCATCGGCATCGTCCGCTCGGGCGCGCCGAACCACCACGGCCTCGCTCATCGCGGCGAGACGTCGGCGATCACGCGATCGATCCAGACGCGGCGTTCCAGAGCCGTGATCGCCTCGCGCTCGAACCACCGGATTTCGAGAAGCTCCTCGCCGTCGGCGACGGCGTCGCCGAGCAGTTCGCAATCGTACGCGGTCGTGACGTACCCGACGCGGTCGCCGTTCGGATAGGTGACCATCATCGGTTCTCCGCCGTAGACGCCGACAATGCCGCGGATCCGGACCGACGCGCCCGTCTCTTCGTGCACTTCGCGCAGGAGCGCCTAAGAGGGCTCCTCCCCGGGTTCCACCCCGCCGCCGATCAGGCTCCAGGAGCCGCCGTGGCGATCTCGCGCGAGCAGGAACCGGTCGCCGTCGCGGATCACTGCCGTGACCCCGGGCAGCAGGAGCAGGTCTGATCCGATCCGCGCCCGGATTGAGCGCACGTAGTCCGACATCGGCATCCGTCGAGTCTAGGTCTGTGCGTCCGTCGCCAGCCGTGGGTCTCGTCAGGGGCGAGCCCCGGCGACTCACGCGCCCTTCAGCGCCTTCGCGATGCGCTGCGGCGACACGGGCTCGGCCGTGCCGAGGCGCTGAGCGAACAGGCTCACGCGCAGTTCCTCGAGCAACCACCGTGTCTGCACGAGGTGCGCGGGGGCGTCCGCGGGGAGGGGCATCGTCCCTCCGGCATCCACGAAGCCCGCGGCGGCGCGCTCGTATTCGGTCATGCGTTGGCGGTCGCGGCCGGGGTTGTCCGACAGGGTCTTCACCCGTTCGAGCGCTCCCGCGAGGTAGCGCGGCAGGTGCTGCAGTCGCGCGAGGCCGGTGCGGGAGAGGAAACCGGGGAAGATCAGCCCCGTCACCTGGCCGCGCACGTCGTTCAGCGCACCGAGCAGGGTGATCGACGAGGCGTCCTTCATCGCGCGGTCCACCTCGCGCTGCGCGAGCAGGACCTTGGCCGCGAGAGACACGGTCTGGAAGGTGCGCTCGACGGAGACGGACGAGTACGCATCGCGCACCCGCTCGAACTCCGCCTTCGTCCGGACGACGCCGCTCGTGCTCTCTCGCAGCAGCACGTCGTCGGCCAGGGCCACGCGCGCATCCTCGATGAGTGCCTTGGCGTTCTGATACGGGGATGCCGCGAGCGCGAGCTTCTCGTTCGCGGTGAGGTGGTCGAGAACGTACGTGGCGGGGGAGGGGACGGCGAGCAGCATCAGGCGGCGGATTCCGGCACGGGTGTGTCGCGCGGCGTCTTCGGGTGTCGCCTCGACGCGCAGGGCGACGCTGTCGCCCTCGTCGACGAGCGCCGGGTACCCGCGGACCACGCCACCGGCGACCGGGGTGTCGACGACCTCGGTGAGTTCGTCGAAGTCCCAGCCGGTGAGCTTCGAGCGCGACGCGAACGCCGGCGAGGCCTCGGCGACTTTCGCAGCCGATCGGGCAGCCGGGCGCTCGCGCGTCACGGCCGACTCGACGCTCGATCGCGCGCGGTCGGCGAGGCGGCGTTGCAGGGTCGCGAGGTCGCGGTCGCTGCCGATCGCGCGCCCGCGTGCGTCGACGGCCCGGAACGAGGGCATGAGGTGACCGGGAACCCGCTCGAGCTCGAAGTCGGCGGCGCTGACCCGCTGGTTCGCGACGCGCTGCACGAGGGCGGCGAGCGCATCGACGAGCGTCGTCTTCGGGAGGCCGTTCGCGTGCTCGGGGCCCTTCTCGGCGAGTTCGGCCGAGAACTTCTCCGCCCAGTCGGCGGCGGGGACGACGTTGCGGCGGATGGTCTTGGGAAGCGCGCGCAGCAGCGCGGTGACGAGCTCGTCGCGCATGCCCGGCACCTGCCAGTCGAAGCCGTCGGGTCGCAGCTGCGCGAGCAGCGGCAGCGGGACGACGACCGTCACACCGTCGTCGGGCGCGCCGGGCTCGAAGCGGTAGGCGAGGTTGAGCGTCTGGTCTCCTTGACGCCACCGCGCCGGGAAAGCACGGTCGTCGCCCTGGGCGCGGTCGCCGGTGAGATCGGACTCGCGAAGGTCGAGCAGGTGAGGTGTACGGTCGGCGGCATCCTTCCACCAGGCCTCGAACGAGCGCACGTCGGTGACATCGGCGGGGATCCGCGCGTTGTAGAACGCGAACACCGCTTCGTCGCCGATCAGGATGTCGCGGCGCCTTTCGCGCTCCTCGATCTTCTCGAGCAGGCGGCGCTGCTCCTGATTGCGGCGCAGGAACGCCGTGAGGCGCTTGTCGAGCACCGAGGGGTCCCACTCGCCCTCCACCAGCGCGTGTCGCACGAACATCTCGCGCGCGAGCGGGCGGTCGAAGCGGGCGAGCTGCACGCGGCGGCGGCCGACGAGTTCCACCCCGAAAAGAGTGACCTTCTCGTAGGCGGCGGCGGAGCCGGCATCCTTCGACCAGTGCGGCTCGCTCAGCGACCGCTTCACGAGGTCGGGGGCGAGGTCTTCCGCCCAGGCCGGGTCGACGGCGGCGACCGTGCGGGCGAACAGGCGCGAGGTCTCGACGAGCTCGGCGGCCATGACCGCGGAGGGACGCTTCTTCTTCAGGCCCGAGCCCGGGAAGATCGCGAATCGCGCGCCGCGTGCGCCGATGTATTCGCCCTTCGTGGGCCGGGCGTCGCCGGGAGCCTTGCGGTCTTTGGCGGGCGCGATGGTGCGGGGATCGAGGATGCCGATGTGCGACAGCAACCCCGACAAGATGGCGCGGTGGATGGCATCGCCGGCTGCGTGTCCCTCGGGGCCGTCGCCCTGGTCGGCGCGTGCCGAACCGCGTTCCGATATGAGTGAGCCGCGTCCCGATCTGTGCGGCCTGGAGGGTGCTGAACCAGCCCCAAGTGGGACATGGTTCCCCGAACCGCGCCCACGCCCACCGTCGCCGCGCCCGCCCTCGCCGCGCGCCTCGCCCGACCCGCGCTCGCCGCTCAGTGATCGCAGCTGCCGGTGCACGTCGACCCACTCGCGCACGCGCACGTAGTTGAGGTGCTCGCTGCGGCACAGCCGGCGGAAGGCGCTCGAGCCGAGTTCGGCCTGTTTCTCCTGCAGGTACTCCCACAGGTTGAGCAGGGAGAGGAAGTCGCTGGTGGGGTCGGTGAAGCGCGCGTGGAAGCGGTCGGCCTCCTCGCGGCGGTCCTCCGGACGCTCGCGTACGTCCTGGATCGACATGCCCGACACGATCGCCAGCACCTCGGACTGCACGTCGTTTCGCCGCGCCTCGATGAGCATGCGAGCGAACCGCGGGTCGATCGGCAGGCGCGCGATCTCGCGGCCGATCTCGGTGAGGCGGGGGCCGTCGTCTTCGCGGCGTCCGCGGCCCTGCCGGGACGGGTCTCCGTCGCTGCGCACATCGCGGTCGCGCGAGGTGTCGGCCCCGCGCGACCCCGGCGCCGGCAGCTTCACCGCACCGAGCTCCACGAGCAGGTCGAACGCCGCCTTCACGCCCCGCGAGTCCGGCGGCGTCAGGAACGGGAACGCCTGGATGTCGCCGAATCCGAGCGAGAGCATCTGCAGGATGACGGATGCCAGCGAGGTGCGCAGGATCTCGGGCTCGGTGTACTCGGGACGACGTGCGAAATCGTCTTCGGAGTACAGCCGGATCGCGATGCCCGGTGAGGTGCGGCCCGCGCGACCCGAGCGCTGCTGCGCCGAGGCCTGCGAGACGGCCTCGATCGGCAGGCGCTGGATCTTCGAGCGGTTGCTGTAGCGCGAGATGCGCGCGGTCCCGGTGTCGACGACGTACCGGATGCCGGGGACGGTGAGGCTGGTCTCGGCGACGTTCGTGGCGAGGATGACGCGTCGCCGCACGCCCGCGACCGTGGACCGCTCGAACACGCGGTGCTGTTCGGCGGCGGACAGCCGCCCGTAGAGGGGGAGCACCTCGGTGGGCGCGGCGTCCTTCTGGTACGCCCCGCGGATGGCGTCCGCCGCGTCGCGGATCTCGGCCTCGCCGGGGAAGAAGACGAGCACGTCGCCCGCGGGCTCGCGGTCGAGCTCGCGCAGGGCGGCGACGACGGCTCCGACCTCGTCGGCGTCGTCGGCATCGCGCCGGGTCTTGGCCGCGGGTCGTGCCGAACTCCTGACTTTCGAGGGCCCTGCGACCGCGCGACCTCGGGATGAGGGGGGTTCGGCGCCGTCCACATCCGAATCCTCAGGAGTTTCGCCCGCGTCGTCCGCGCCATCGACCGGCCGATACCGGATCTCGACCGGGTACGTCCGCCCCGACACCTCGATCACCGGTGCCGGAACCGGCTCGCCGCCGGGCTCGGCGGGGGCCGCGGCGAAGTGGCGCGCGAAGCTCTCGGGGTCGATGGTCGCCGAGGTGACGATGACCTTGAGGTCGGGGCGCTTGGGCAGGATGCGGCGGAGGTAGCCGAGCAGGAAGTCGATGTTGAGCGAGCGCTCGTGCGCCTCGTCGACGATGATCGTGTCGTAGCGGCGCAGCAGCCGGTCGCGGTGGATCTCGTTGAGCAGGATGCCGTCGGTCACCAGCGCCACGCGCGTATCGGCCGACACCTTGTCGGTGAAGCGCACCTTGTACCCGACGGTCGAGCCCAGCGGCACCTGCATCTCGTCGGCGATGCGCTCGGCGATCGTCCGCGCGGCGATGCGGCGCGGCTGCGTATGCGCGATGGAGGTACGGCCCAGCTCGAGGCAGATCTTGGGCAGCTGCGTCGTCTTTCCCGAGCCGGTGGCCCCGGCGACGATCACGACCTGGTGGTCGCGGATGGCGCGCGCGATCTCATCCCGCGCGGCGCTGACGGGCAGCTCGGGCGGGTAGACGATGACGGGTTCGACAGACACAGCCTTTCAGCTTATCGCGGCCCTACGGCATCGACGCCTTCTGCTCCACGATCCGTCGAGCCGCGGCATCCACTTTCACGGCGAACGCGGGGTCGCTCTCGGCGCGCGCCAGCACGGCCTGGTGCATCTCGGGGTAGACCGACGGGTCGGCCGACACGAGCAGCAGGTCGACACCGGCGTCGACGGCGAGCGTCGCGCGGTCGGCCGGAGACCAGGGCTGCACCTGCCGGGCGGCCGAGAGGTCGTCGACCGTGATCACCCCGTCGAAACCGACGCGGTCGCGCAGCACGTTCACCACCGCGGCTGAGAACGCGGCGGGTGCGTTCGGGTCGATCTGGGCGTAGATGGCGGTCGACATCATGACGATGGCGTCGCCCTGCGGCAGCACACTCTCGTACACGCCCACATCGGCGCCGTCCGCGGTGACCGTGTCGTCGGTCACGCCCGTGCGCGTGTCGGTGTTCTCGTCGACGTGACCGAGGCCCGGGAAGTGCTTGAGGGTAGGCATCACGCCGCCGTCGCGCATGCCCGCGGCGAACGCTCCGACCTTCGCGGCGACCGTGGCACGGTCGTAGCCGTACTCGCGCGCGAGCGCGCCGATCGGAGGATTGGATGCCGCGAACTCCGGGCTCGTGACGATGTCGGCGACGGGCGCGAGGTTCATGTTCACCCCGGCCTGTGCGAGCTGCGCGCCCCAGGTCGCGGCCGACGAGCGCAGCGCCGCGTCGGTCTGGGTGGCCTGCTCGACCGCCGAGGGGATGCGGTCGAAACCGGGGCCCTTCAGCACCTGGACGGTGCCGCCCTCTTGGTCGGTGGCGACCCACAGCTCCGGGGTGCCCGCGCTGACGGTGGAGGTGAATTGCCCGATCAGTCCCGCGGTGGCCTGGGTGCCGGCATCCGACCGTCCGTGCAGGAAGATCCCGCCGACGTGGTCGTCGCGCACGGCCGCGAGGGTCGTGGGGTTGGCGCCCTCGACCGAGGTGCCGACCATGAACATCTGACCGACCTTGTCGGCGAGGCTCATTCCCGCGAGGGGGTCGGGAGTGGCGGCCGGCGTGGGCGTGGGAGTCGCGGTGGGGGAGGGGGATGTCGACGGCGCGGGGGCCGCGGCCGGGGCACATGAGGTGAGGGCCAGGGCCGCGAGCAGCAAGAGGGCGGTCGAGCGCGTGGCGGTTTTCACCCCGCAATGCTCCCCGACGACTCTGGACGGTTCCCGGGTCTTGACCGCGACCCGATGGCCTCGATCAGCCGTTGCCGGCCGAGCACGTCGCCTGGTTCGCCTTGGTGCCGCTGACGTTGCTCGGCAGTTCCACCACGCCCGGCGCGGCGCTGGCGTCCGTGGCATCCGGGGCGGGGGTGCTCGCCTCGGGGGCGGGCTCGCTCGGCGCGGCGGTGGGAGCGGAGGGGTCGGCGATGACGCCGCCGTTCGCGCCTTCCTGGCCGGTCAGCTGCAGGGGAGCGTTGGTGTCCAGCGCCTCCCACAGCGTCGCCGCCGATGCCTGGTCGGGGATGACGTGGTTGTTGTCGGCGGGGTCGTCGACCACGGGGAACTGCACGAAGGTGATGTCCGAGAACGGGACGTCCTTCAGCGTGTACGCGAGTTGCGCGATGCGGATCGGGTCGGCGAGGCTCTCGCTCGGCTCGATGTTGTTCACCGCGGTGTTGGCCAGGCCGATGAGCGTGCCCGGGTTGGAGAGCACCTCGTCACTGCGGAGCTTGTTGATGAGGCGAGACAGGTACTGCTGCTGGTTGCCGATGCGGGCGAGGTCGCTGCCGTCGCCGATGCCCTTGCGCGTGCGCAGGAAGGCCAGGGCGTCGTAACCCTTGACCACCCGCGGGCCGGGCTCCCAGTCGATGCCCGCGTCGGGATCGTCGATGCCGTCGCCACCGATGCAGACCTCCACGCCGCCGATGGCGTCCGTGATGTTCACGACGTTGCCGAAGCTCACCTTCGCCGCGAACGGGATACTCTGCCCGCTCAGCTCGGACACGGTGTCGGCCACGCACGTGAGCCCGCCCGCCTCGTACGCGGAGTTGATCGGCGCCTTGTACGAGGCGTCCGAGACCGTCCCGTCGGGGTTCGTGCACTCCGGGATGCCGATCTGCAGGTCGCGCGGGAACGACACGACCGTGACGCGACGGGGATTGGCCGACACGTGCACGAGCATGTTGACGTCGTTGCGCGTGCCCTCGTTGCCGGGGTCCGAGCAGCGGGCGCCGAACGCGGCCTTGACTTGGTCGTCGCACTCGTCCGTGCCGACGACCAGCACCGAGAACGGCTCGTTGTACGCGCTCAGCGCGGGCGGCTCGGCCGGTGCGTCCTTCAGGGGTACGGCGGCTTCTTGCAGCCGCTGCGACAGCGAGAAGGCGTAGAAGCCGCCCACAGCGACCGCCGCGACGAGCACGACGGTGACGGCGATCGCGACGAGCTTCGCTCCGCGGCGCCAGGTCGAGGAGGGATCACGTCGAGCGTGCCGGGTGGGGGGCTGCGGCGTCATCACGGTAGTCAACCACGCGGACTCGCGGTGAGGGCAGTCGAGGGGTGGAGCGGCCGGAGAATCGACCGCCCCACCCGGTGGACGATTACTTGCCGCCCTCGGTGAGCGTCACCTCGATCGGGGTGTAGCTGCCGCCGACGGCGACCCCCTCGTCCTTCAGCTCGCTCAGCGCCGCCTCGATGTACTCGTTCGAGTGTGCGGAGTCGGCCGGCTCGGTGGTGATGAGGTTCAGCCCGTCCTGGTTGACGGCCTTGAGCGCGCCCTGCACCGTCTTGTCCCACGCCGCGGAGTCGATCATGCCGAACTCCCCACCGGTCCAGATGAGCTTGTTGACCTCGTTCATCTGCCAGAGCTGATGGGTCGGCCCCACCGGGAAGGCGTTGACGCCCGGAGCGGTCGCGGCCTTGTACGTGATGTCTGCGGCCTCGGCGGGGTTGTCGCGCGCGAACACCCACCCCTTCACGACCGCCTTGAGGAAGCGCTTGGCCGCGTCCGCGTACGCGGGGTCGTCGGCCAGGCGCTTCGTGTCGGCCCAGATCGCGTCCTGCAGCATGGCTCCCGCGGTGTCCTCGTACGAGATCACGTTGATGTCGTCCATCGTGTAGAGCTTGCCGGTGGCGGGGTTGACCGTCTCGAGCAGCTGCGCGAGCTCGTTGTAGGTCATCGCCTGCGCGGCATCCACGTCCTTATCGAGCAGGGCGTTCATCGAGAAGTCCTGCGTGGTGATCTTCACCGTCGAGGCGTCGAGGCCCTTGTCGGCCATCGCGGCGAAGATCTCCCACTCGTTGCCGAAGCCCCACGAGCCGATGCGCTTGCCCTCGAAGTCGTCGACGCTGGTGATGTTGGAGTCCTTCCACGACACCTGGGTCGTGCCCGACTTCTGGAACACCTGCGCGATGTCGGTGAGCTCGACGCCCTGGTTCTCGAGCGTTCCGAGCACCTTCGGCACCCACGCGACGGCGAAGTCGACGTCGCCGGCGACGAGGGCGTCCTGCGGCACGATGTCGCCGCCCGAGGGAAGCACCTCGACGTCGTCGAAGCCCTCCTCCTGGAAGTAGCCCTTGTCGAGGGCGACGTAGTAGCCGGCGAACTGCGCCTGCGGGAGCCACTGCAGCTGCAATTTCACCGACGTGAGCGGCGTGAAGTCGGCGTCGGACGACGATGGCGTCGATCCTCCGCCCGAGCAGGCGGAGAGAGCGAGGGCCGCGACGGCGACTCCCGCGATCGCGCCGAGAGCGCGACGGGTGCTGTGTCTCATGGGTGGTCCTTCCGGTTCTGGTGGAGCAGTTCGGGTGGAGCAGGCGGTGAGTGTCTACGGGCGCAGCGCGCCGAGGCGCCGGGCGACGATCCGTTCGAGCAGGGCGGTGAGCAGGAAGAAGAGCAGCCCGATCGCGATGCCGCCGCCCACGAACGCCCAGGCGAGGGCCGCGCGTCCCGACTTGGCGTACGTGGCGATCGCGGTGCCGATACCGTCGGCGGGCCCGCCGAAGTACTCCGCGACCAGGGCGGAGATGACGGCGAGGGATGCCGCGACCCGCACGCCCGTGAGCAGGTACGGCAGCGCGGTGGGCAGCGTGAGCCGCAGGAACGTCTGTCCGCCGGTGGCGGCGGTGGCCCGGAACAGGTCGCGCTGCACCGGGCGGGTCTGCCGGAGACCCCGGAGGGTGTTGACGAACACCGGCACGAAGGCGGCGATGCCGGCCACCGCCTGGCGGCCGAACTGGCTCGACGCACCGAACATCGTGTTGAGGATGGGGGTGAGGGCGACGATCGGCACCACCGCCAGCGCGGCGACGAGCGGGGCGGTCATGCCGTCGACAGGACGCCAGGTCGCGGCGAGCGCGGCGAGCAGCATCGCGATGACGGTTCCGGCGAGCAGACCCACGAGCGCGTTCGTGCCGGTGATGCCGGCGGCCTCCCACACGAGTGGGGTGCGCTCGACGAACTCCGCCGCGACGGCGAACGGGTCGGGCAGCATGCGCGGCGCGTTGCCGGAGGCGACGAACGCGTACCAGGCGAGGAGGCCGGCGATCCCCACGACGACGGGGGC
This sequence comes from Microbacterium sp. SORGH_AS_0454, assembly GCF_031453395.1. NCBI lineage: Bacteria > Bacillati > Actinomycetota > Actinomycetes > Micrococcales > Microbacteriaceae > Microbacterium > Microbacterium sp. SORGH_AS_0454. The sequence continues at coordinate 2,247,249 of NZ_JAVIYS010000001.1, forward strand.
CGCGAACCGCGCCCAGACCGGGAGCCGGACGGCGTTCATCGCTCGTTCGCCCGCTGGACGGGGGCGCCGTGCAGCGCCTCGCGGACGGCCGTGACGCGGGCGAAGAACTCGGGTGACTCACGGAGGGCCTCATCGCGCGGGCGACCGGGGCGCGTGTCGATCACGTCGGTGATGCGGCCCGGGCGAGGGCTCATCACCACGACCCGGTCCGAGAGGAACACCGCCTCGGGGATGGAGTGCGTGACGAAGACGACGGCGGCGCCCGTGTCGGCCGCGATGCGGGCGAGCTCGGACTGCAGGCGTTCACGGGTCATCTCGTCGAGCGCACCGAATGGTTCGTCCATCAGCAGCAGGCGGGGCTGCGCGGCGAGAGAGCGGGCGATCGCGACGCGCTGCTGCATGCCGCCGGAGAGCTGGTCGGGGTAGCGGTCGACGAAGTCGGTGAGACCGACGAGCTCCGCGAGTTCGGCCACCCGTGCGTCGCGGCGTGTCTTCGCCCACTTGTGCAGGTCGAGCGGCAGGGCGATGTTCGCCGCGACCGTCAGCCACGGCAGCAGAGCCGCCTGCTGAAAGGCGATGCCGTAATCCTGGTCGAGCCGCGCCTGGTGCGCGGTCTTGCCGTAGAGCGTGAGCTCGCCGACGCTGGGGGAGTCGAGGTCGGCGATGAGCCGCAGGAGCGTCGATTTGCCGCAGCCCGAGGGGCCGATGAGTGAAACGAACTCACCGGCGGCGACGTCGAGCTCCACGCCGGTCAGCGCGATGACCTCCCCACGGGCCGTCGCGAAGGTCTTGCCGATGCCCGAGGCCTGGACGGCGAGGTCGATAGAGGTGGCGGTGGTCATGCGGTGTCCTCCCCGCGACGGAAACGATGAAGGGCGACACCGATCAGGGTCACGCCGAAGGCTGCGACGAGTCCCATCACGACGGTGCCGAAGGTGGGCGCCCAGGGGGCGGCCGGGTCGGACGAAGCCTGACCCGCGAGCTGGATGAGCATGCGGCCGATGCCGCCGCGCAGGCCGATCGAGACCTCCGCGACGACCGCGCCGACCACCGCCGAGGCGGCAGCGAGCCGCAGGGCGGGCAGCAGATGCGGCACGGCGGAGGGCAGGCGCAGGCGTACGAGCGTCTGCCACCACCCGGCGGAGTTCGCGCGCATGAGGTCGAGGTGTATCGCATCGGGAGCGGACAGGCCCCGCAGCATGCCGATCGCGACGGGGAAGAACGCCAGATACGACGCGATGAGCGCGACCGAGAACCACGGCGGCCACGGGAAGCCGGATCGGTCGACTTGTGTCCCGATGGCGTTGACCACCGGTGCGAAAGCGATGAGCGGCACGATCTGACTGACGACGATCCAGGGGAGGAGCCCCGCCTCGACGAGGCGCCAGCGTTGCATCGCCACCCCCAGCAGCGACCCCACGACCACACCGATGAGCCAGCCGAGCGCCGCGAGACCCAGCGTCATGCCCGCGGCCGCGGCGACCGAGACGATCAGGGGCGGAGTATCGCCACCGCTGGTGGGCGCGAACATCCGCGTCACCATCTCCCACACGTGCGGCATCGCGCGGTCGTGCGTGCGGGGGAGCAGAATGACGCCCGACCCGGCCGATCCGTCGCCGCCCACGGTGACGCCATCGGCGGGCCCCAGCAGTTTGTACAGCTCCCACACGGCGATGATCGCGGCGACACCGGCCACGCCCCAGCTCACGCGGATCGCGGTGGCGCGCCCCCGGGAGGAGGGGATGCCGCGCGGCATCCGCTCCTCAGAGGCGACCGCCGCCGCGGTCCCGGGTGCCACCACCTGATCGGTCACCGCTTCGCCGTCACCGGGGGAGTGAGAGCGGGGATGACGGTCTCGCCGTAGACCCGCATCGTCTCCTCCTTGTTGTCGTGCTGCAGGTACCCCGCGAACTGGGTGACTCCCAGGGCCCGCAGCTTCTCGAGCTTGGCGATGTGCTCCTCGGCGGTGCCGAGCACGCAGAAACGCTCGACGATCTCGTCGGGCACGAAGTCGACGTGGTCGTTGTGGCTCTTGCCGTGCGAGTTGTAGTCGTACCCGGTGCGTCCGGCGATGTAGTCGGTGAGGGCGGCCGGCACGTCGGAGTCGCCGCCGTACTTCGACACGATGTCGGCCACGTGATTGCCGACCATCCCGCCGAACCACCGGCATTGCTCGATCATGTGCGCGCGAGCCTCGGGGGTGTCGTCGCCGATGTACATCGGAGCGGCGACGCAGAACGCGATGTCGTCGGGGTTGCGCCCGGCTTCCTCGGCAGCGCGGCGGACGGTGGCGATCATCCACTCGGCGATGTCGAGATCGGCCAGCTGCAGGATGAACCCGTCGGCCACCTCGCCGGTGAGCTTGAGGGCGAGCGGCCCGTAGGCCGCGACCCACACGTCGAGTTTCGACCCGCGACTCCAGGGGAACTGCAGCGTCGCGCCGTTGTACTCCACCGCGCGGGAGTTGCCGAGCTCGCGGATGACGTGCACCGACTCGCGCAGCGCCTTCAAAGTCGTGGGCCGCCCGTTCGTCACGCGCACGGCCGAGTCTCCGCGACCGATCCCGCAGATGGTCCGGTTGCCGTACATCTCGTTGAGGGTGGCGAAGGTGGATGCCGTGACCGTCCAGTCGCGGGTGGCGGGGTTCGTCACGAACGGACCGACTGTGATGCGGCGGGTGGCGGCGAGGATCGCCGAGTGAACGACGTAGGGCTCTTCCCACAGCAGGTGCGAGTCGAAGGTCCAGACGTGGCTGAAGCCGTGCGCCTCCGCCAGCTGCGAGAGCTGGACGACGCGGGCGGCGGGCGGGTTCGTCTGCAGGACGACGCCGAAATCCATGGGTTCTCCTCTCAGACCAGGTACTGGCTCAGGCCGCGTTTGACGAAGCGCCCGTCGCCCTTCGCCCCGATGTAGGCGCCGTCGTCGACGACGACCTTCCCGCGAGAGATGACGGTGTCGACGTGCCCGTCGATCTCGTAGCCCTCCCACGCGGAGTGGTCCATGTTCATGTGGTGCGTCTTGCCGACGCCGATCGAGGTGTGCCCGGCCGGGTCGTACACGACGATGTCGGCGTCGGCACCGGGGGCGATGACACCCTTCTGGCCGTACATGCCGAACATGCGCGCCGGCGTCGTGCTGGTCAGCTCCACCCAGCGCTCGAGCGTGATCTGCCCGGTCACGACGCCCTGGTACATGAGGTCCATGCGGTGCTCGACCGACCCGATGCCGTTGGGGATCGCGCGGAAGTCGCCTTGCCCGAGCGTCTTCTGGTCCTTCATGCAGAACGGGCAGTGGTCGGTCGAGACCATCTGGATGTCGTTCGTGCGCAGCGCCTGCCACATGTGGTGCTGGTGGCCCTCGTGCTTCGAGCGCAGCGGCGTCGAGCACACCCACTTCGCGCCCTCGAAGTCGCCCCACTCCTCGCTCGACGCGCCGAGCTGGTCTTCCAACGACAGGTAGAGGTACTGCGGGCACGTCTCGCCGAACACGTTTTGCCCGTTGTCGCGCGCCCACGCGAGCTGCTCGACGGCCTGCTTCGCGCTCACATGCACGACGTACAGGGGTGCGCCGGTGAGGTTCGACAGCATGATCGCGCGGTGGGTGGCCTCTTCCTCCATCTGCCAGGCGCGGGCGACGCCGTGGAAGTACGGCGAGGTCTTGCCCTTCTCGATGAGCTGCTCGGCGAGGACGTCGATCACGGGGCCGTTCTCGGCGTGCATCATCGTCAGGAGCCCCGTGTCGGCGGCCACCTGCATCGCGCGCAGGATCTGCGCGTCGTCGGCGTAGAAGACGCCCGGGTACGCCATGAACATCTTGAAGCTCGAGATGCCCTCGTCGATCAGTCCGGGCAGGGCCGCCAGGGAGTCGGCATCCACCCCTCCGACGATCTGGTGGAAGCCGTAGTCGATCGCGCAGTTGCCCGCGGCGAGCTCGTGCCAGTGCGCGAGGCCGTCCTGCACGCGCTCGCCGGCCCGCTGCACCGCGAAGTCGACGATCGTCGTCGTGCCGCCCCAGGCCGCGGCGCGTGTGCCGGTCTCGAACGTGTCCGACGCGCTCGTGCCGCCGAAGGGGAGCTGCATGTGCGTGTGCGCGTCGATCCCGCCCGGGATGACGTACTTGCCGGTCGCGTCGATGACGGTGTCGACGGATGCCGCGAGGTCGTGGCCCAGCAGGGTCGAGCCCGGCGCGAGCACGGCGGCGATCGTCTCACCGTCGAGCAGCACGTCCGCGGCGCTGCGCCCCGTCGCCGAGACGACGGTGCCGCCCGTGATCAGGGTGGTCGCCATGTCAGGCCTCCACGATCTCGCCGTAGGTGTCGGGACGACGGTCGCGGTAGAACTGCCAGTCGTCGCGCATCTGCTGCACGAGGTCCATGTCGAGGTCGCGGATGAGCACTTCCTCGTGCTCCGACGATCCGACGGCGCCGACGTGGTTGCCGCGCGGGTCGATGACCTGGCTCGTGCCGTAGAAGGTGACGGCATCCTCTCCGTACTCGTTGTCCTCGCGGCCGACGCGGTTGGGCTGCAGCACGAAGTAGCCGTTGGCGACAGCGGCACACGGGCCCTCGACCTCCCACAGGCGGTTCGACAGGCCCGGCTTGGTGGCGTTGGGGTTGAACACCATGTGCGCGCCGTTCAGGCCCAGCTCGCGCCATCCTTCGGGGAAGTGCCGGTCGTAGCAGATGTACATGCCGACCTTGCCGACGGCGGTCTCGAAAACGGGATAACCGAGGTTGCCCGGACGGAAGTAGAACTTCTCCCAGAACTTCTCGAGGTGCGGGATGTGGTTCTTGCGGTAGCTGCCGAGCACCGTCCCATCCGCGTCGACGAGCACCGAGGTGTTGTAGTAGACGCCGGTCTGGGCCTCTTCGTAGATGGGCAGCACGCTGACGAGTCCGAGCTCTTTCGCGAGTGCCGCGAATCGCTGCACGATGGGACCGTCGATCGGCTCGGCGTAGCGGTAGTACTTCTGGTCCTGCGTGATGCCGAAGTAGGGGCCGTAGAAGAGCTCTTGGAAGCACACGACCTCGGCACCCGCCGCCGCCGCATCGCGAGCGAACTGCTCGTGCTTGTCGAGCATCGATTCCTTGTCGCCGGTCCACGTGGTCTGCGTGATGGCTGCGCGCACGGTCGTCATGCGATTCTCCCGATCTCACGGCCGGTGCCGTGTTCTGTTACTGTCGCGGCTGAACATTTCCCGACGATTTCCGTGCGTGACAACACGGTGAAGAGAAGAGGCTTCGCGCGATCTGCCGGCGCCGCGGGGAACGACGAGGGCGAGGGGCGACATGCTGGAAGCCGAGGCACTGACCGAACGCTCCTCCGCGGGTCTCGCGTCGGAGATCGCGCGCCTCGTCACCGATGGGACGCTGGTGCCCGGCGAGCGCCTGCCGACGGTGCGCGCCGTCGCCGCCGAGCTGAGAGTGTCGACCGGAACCGTGGCCGCGGCGTGGCGCGCGCTCGCCGACGCGGGGGTCATCGTTTCGCGGGGACGCGCCGGTTCTTTCGTGCGCTCCGAGCGGCGGGAGTGGCTGAGCCCGCGCGTACGGGGCCTGGCCCTCGACGCCCCCGGTGTTCCCGCGCCACCCCGAGGGCTCGGAGGTCGCGTCGCCGCCTCCGCGCGCCTCGACCTCTCGCGCGGAACGCCCGACCCGGCGCTCCTGCCGTCGATCGAGAGGGCGCTGTCGCTCGCGCGACCGCGAGCCGACACGGGCCGGTACCACGACCTTCCCGTGCTGCCCGAGTTGTACGACGTCCTGATGGAGCAGTGGCCGGTGAGCGGCGTCGAGGCCCTCACGGTGGTCGACGGCGCTTTCGACGGCATCTCGCGCACGGTGGATCAGGTGGTCCGTTTCGGCGATCGCGTCGCCGTGGAGTCCCCGGGGTTCCCGTACATCTTCGATCTCGTCGACGCGGCGGGCGGCATCCCTCTCCCGCTGGAGAGCGATGCCGACGGCATCCTCCCCTCCTCTCTGGCGAGGGCTCTGGCGCGACAGCCCTCGACGCTCGTGCTGCAGCCGAGGGCACAGAATCCCACGGGGGTGTCGATGTCGTCCGAGCGAGCCCGCCGGCTCGCCAACGTGCTGCTGACCGTACCCGGGGGTCGTCGGGTCACCGTGATCGAAGACGACCACTCGGCGCTCATCGCCACGGCGCCCGCCGTCACGCTCGCGCGCTGGATCCCCGCTCAGGTGGTCCACGTGCGCGGCTTCTCGAAATCCCACGGTCCCGACCTGCGGATCGCGGCCCTCGGCGGTCCCGCCGACATCGTCGAACGCATCGTCCGCCGCCGCATGCTCGGGCCGGGGTGGACCTCGCGTCTGCTCCAGAGCGTGCTGCGGGAACTCCTCACCGATTCGAGCTCGATCGCCGCCGTCAGCACCGCTCGTCTCATCTATCGCGACCGGCTCGATCGCCTCGCCGACGCCCTGCGGCGATGCGGAGTCGACGTGGGCGCACCCGACGGCATCAACCTGTGGGTTCCCGTGCTCGACGAGCGCGCGGCGGTCGTGCATCTCGCGGCCGAGGGGATCGCGGTGTCGGCGGGAGCGCCCTTCGTCGTCGAGGCGTCGCCCGAGCCGGGGGCGGGCGGCGGGCGCGTGCGCGTCACCGGGGGATCGGTGTCGGAGAACGTCCGTCTCGTCGCCGAGGCCCTCGCCCGCGCGGCGATCGCCCCGCCGCTGTCGTGATGCGCGCGACGCGCGTGCTTCGTCCCCGCCCCGCGCACCCCGTCAACCCCGAAGCCGCTTCGAATCGATTCTCCTAGGCTCGATGCATGACCGTTCCTTCAGTTCAGCTCAACGACGGAAACTCCATCCCCCAGCTCGGCTACGGCGTGTTCCTCGTGCCCGCCGACGACGCCGAGCGTGCCGTGTCCGAGGCCCTCGAGGTCGGCTACCGACACATCGACACCGCCGCCATCTACAAGAACGAAGAGGGCGTCGGTCGAGCGATCGCCGCCAGCGGCATCCCGCGCGACGAGCTCTTCGTCACCACCAAGCTCTGGAACGACCGCCACGACGGCGACGACGCGCACGCCGCGATCGACGAGAGCCTCCAGAAGCTTCAGCTCGACGCCGTCGACCTGTACCTCATCCACTGGCCCACCCCGAAGAACGACAACTACGTCAACGCGTGGCAGAAGCTCATCGAGATCCGCGAGGCCGGCAAGACCCGCTCGATCGGCGTCTCGAACTTCCTCGTGCCGCACCTCGAGCGCATCGTCGCCGAGACCGGCGTCACCCCCGTGGTGAACCAGATCGAGCTGCACCCCGCCCTCAGCCAGCGCGAGATCGCCGCGTGGGGCCACGAGCACGACATGCACATCGAGTCATGGGGTCCGCTGGGTCAGGGCAAGTACGACCTGTTCGAGATCCCCGCGGTGAAGGACGCGGCCGAGGCCCACGGCAAGAGCCCGGCCCAGGCGGTGCTGCGCTGGCACATCCAGCACGGCTTCATCGTGTTCCCCAAGTCGGTGCGCCGCGAGCGCCTCGAAGAGAACTTCGCGCTGTTCGACTTCGAGCTCTCCGCCGACGAGATGGCCGCGATCGACGCGGTCGACCCGGGTGACGGTTCGGGCCGCGTCGGCACGCACCCCGACGACCTCAACTGACCCGAGCTCGACCGAGCGCATGAACCGCCTCGCGAACGCCTCGAGCCCCTACCTGCGGGCCCACGCCGACAATCCCGTCGAGTGGTTCCCCTGGGGGGCCGAGGCGTTCGCGCTCGCGGCCGAGAGAGACGTCCCCGTGATGATCTCGATCGGCTACAGCACCTGCCACTGGTGCCACGTCATGGCGCGAGAATCGTTCCAGGATGCCGAGACCGCCGGCATCCTGAACGAGGGCTTCGTCTCGATCAAGGTCGATCGCGAAGAGCATCCCGATGTCGATGCCGCCTACCTCGACGCCGCGTCCGCCTTCACGCCGCACCTGGGCTGGCCGCTGACGGTGTTCGCGAGCCCCGAGGGGCGCGTCTTCTACGCCGGCACGTACTTTCCGCCCTCGCCCCGCCCGCCTCAGCCCTCGTTCCGCCAGGTGCTCGCCGCGGTCCGCGAGGCGTGGACCGAGCGACGGAGCGAGGTGGATGCCACGGGCTCCTCGCTCCGCGACGCCCTGGCCGCCGCAGCCACCGCCCCGGCCGACGCCCCGCCATCCCTCGACCAGCTCGCGGCCGCCGCCCGCACGATCGCCGCGCGCCAGGACCGCGAGTACTTCGGCTTCGCCGCGGGCCCCGCCTTCGAGACCCCGAAGTTCCCGAACACCCCGGTGCTCCGCTTCCTGCAGCACCCCGCCCTCGCCTCGGACGCTCCGGATGCCGCGGACGTGGCATCCCGAGCCCTGTCCGCCATGGCCGGCTCCGACCTGCACGACACGGTCGAGGGCGGATTCTTCCGCTACGCCACGCGCCGCGACTGGAGCGTGCCGCACTACGAGCGCATGCTCACCGACAACGCCGGGCTCGTCGAGGTCGCGCTCGCCGCGGGCGACGACGCCACGGCGACCGATGCCGCCCGCTTCCTCGTCGACGTGCTGCAGCTGCCCTCGGGCGGGATCGCCGCGGCTCAAGACTCCGAGTCGATCATCGACGGGGTCCGCAACGAGGGCGGGTACTACCGTGTCGCGGACCGTTCGGCACTGCAGCCCCCCGCTCTCGACGCCAAGGTCGTCACCGGCTGGCACGGGCACGCGATCGCCGCCCTCGCCGCCGCGGGAACCCGCACCGACCCCCGCTTCCTCGAGGCGGCGCGCTGGGCCGCCGACGCGGTGCTCGAAAGCAACGTCGCCGACGACGGGACGCTTCGCCGCGCCTCGCTCGACGAGATCCGCTCCGCTGCCCCCGCGACGCTCGAGGACTACGGCGGACTCGCGCGGGGCCTCCTCGCCCTCGCCCGTGCGACCGGGGAGGTCGCCTATGCCGCGCGGGCTCGGGCGCTCGTGGACCTGTGCGTCGGCGACGACGGCATCCGTCCTCCGGATGGTGGTGACTCCGTGCTCGTGGGGCAGGGCATGCAGTCGCACGCCGTGCCCACCGACGGCGCCTCGCCCTCGGGCCCGTCGGTGTTCGCCGCTGCCGCCCTCGACCTGTGGCGCCTCGGGGCGGGGGAGAGCTACCGGACCGCCGCGGAGACCCTCGTCCGGGCCGCGGCCGACACCGCGTTGTCGTCGCCCCTCGCGCACGGCGCGATCCTCGAGGTCGCCCTCGGCCTGGCCTCGGCCCCGCGCCAGGTGGTCGTGGTGGGCGAGACGGATGCCGAGATCGCCGACGCCGCCCGCCGGATCGCCGCCGACGTGGTGGCGGTGGTGTCGCCCGCACAGGCTGTCGCTTTCGCCGAGGCGGGGTTCGAGCTCTTCGAGGGCAAGGCCGCCCTGGGCGGCGAGGCGACGGCGTACGACTGCCGTGCCTTCACGTGCGCGCTGCCGACGACGGATCCGGCCGCGCTGAGCTGAGGCGTGGGCGACCGCGCCAGCGGGCCGCGGCGCGCGGTGCGATGGCGTGAGCGTGAGATCGGGAACGTCCGACAGAACATGATGTCGCTCGGGGTTTCACCGCGACCTGGTGCGAGTACACGAATCGCAGTGAAGCGTTCGGGTGCCAAAATCCGCTATCGAGGAGCCCTGCGGCTGAGCTAGGAAGTGACGTTTGGCGCATCGAAAGACCCCTAAGCGAAAAACTGGAAACTTTCTGTGTGTAGCATCAGCGCTGCCTGCATTCAGGCGAAGTTGACCGCCACGTAGGCGGCCTGCCGGGGGGCCGTCGTTGTTTCATTCTGTTCGTCTGCCGTTCGTTTCTCTCGCGGTTACGGCCGCTCTTCTCATCGGCGCGGGGGCGTTGGCGGATGCCGCGTACGCGGTGACGCCACCGGGAAGCGCGGATGAGCCGACCGCCGACTCGGCGCCGGCACTTCCGTCGACCGATGAGGTGACCGAAGAACCGCGCGTACCGGAAGGGACGTTCGATATCCCGTCGTCGGTCGACGCGACCGTGGAGGAGCCTCAGCCGGTCGCACCCATCGCGCGGCCGGCTGAGGGGGCCGCCGTTGAGCAGTGGGAGAAGCGCGAGATCTCGACGTCGAACCTTCAGCTGATCGACGAGGCCGAGAACGCGGCCGAGTATCGCGGGCCAGCGGGTGGGTCGATCACGCATCTGACGTCAGAGCCGACGCGGGTGCAGGACGACGCCGGCAACTGGGTCGACGTGAACAACTCGGTCTCGCGCCAAGGTGACGAATGGAAGGTGGAAGACCACCCGCTCGCCCCGGTGTTCAGCGGCGGCTCGAACGAGGCCCCCGCCGCTATTACTCGAACACCGAAAAGCTGTCCGGCAGGCCCGAGGCGTACAGTCTGGGTCTCGAAGGAGCGAGTGGGGGCGCGGTCGATCGCGATTGGGGACAGAATGCGCCCGTCACGGGAGTGTCGGCCGACCACTGGTCCCTTCGTCTCACCGGCATCATCACGTTCCCCGAAGCTGGCACCTACCGCCTTCGCACGACGAGCGACGATGGCGCGCGCACGTGGTTGGATGACGTTCGCACGACTGATCGTTGGCGTTCACAGGGGGCGACTGACGAGACGAGCGCGCCCGTCACAGTCGCGGCGGGGGAGATTCGACGCATTCGTATCGAGTATTTCGACGACACATCGTCTGCGCTCTTGCAGTTGAAATGGTCTACGCCATCGAATGGTGCGTTTGTAATCGTGCCCGGCTCCCAGTTGCGTCCTGATTACGGTCTCGTCACGTCGACAGCGACCGACGATTCGACGTCCATAGCTGGAGCAGCCGCCCCCTCGATGATCACCGCGACCGCCTACGCCAACCCCGTCGTCGGACAGGCAACCGAGAACACCGTCGACCCGGGTGGTCTTGCGCTTAGGAGCACGGACACCTACGAATCGCTCAACGGCAACGGGTGGTTGCGGCAGAAGGCAAGGGCTTTGCCCGCCGTCGCGGCATCTGGATCAATCACGGATGCCAAGAGCACGACGCGCGCGTACTACGGCGACCTCGAGCAGCTTGGGTCTGACACGTGCGGCGTACCCGCGGGTAAGCGCCAGTTCGGGATGCTGAAGTCCTCCACGGGGCCGACGCCCGCCAGCGGTACGGCGATCGTCACGTCGTACGTGTATGACGTGATGGGGCGCACCGTGGGCTCACGCGTGACGGGCGACGAGGCGTGGTCGTGCACGACGTTCGACGCGCGTGGTCGTGCGGTGAAGCAGGTGTCAGCAGGCCCGGCGGGCGTGTCGACGCAGACCGTAACGACGACGTACACCTCGACGGCTTCGGGCTTGACAGTCGTGTCGACGGGACCGACCGTCGCCGGCTCTTCGACGTCGACCGTGACGACGAAGACCGACCTACTCGGGCGCAGCGTGTCGTACACCGATGTGTGGGGCGTGGTGACGACTCCTTCGTACGCTCCACTCACGAGCCGGGTAAACAGCGTGACGACGGCGGGTCCGAATGTGTCGTCCTCGACTACCGCTTTCGCGTACGACCTCGACGGGAAGACGACGAGTGTCACTTACAACGGGCGCACCTACGCGACGCCGTCGTACGATGCGAAGCAGCGTCTATCGGGAGTCGACTACGGCCAGTCGGGGCTGACCGCCACCTGGGATGACAAGCGAGGAACGGTCGCGTCGAACACGTGGCGGTTCAGAGCGGCCGACCAGATTACGGATGAGGTCTTCCGCTCCGTCGCGGGTCGAATCGTTCGAGAGAAGACGGCCCAAGGTACGAAGGTGTTCGACTCGACGTACCGCTACGACGCGGCTGGCCGACTTGTGGCGGCTCAGATTCCCGGGCACCGGCTGTCGTACGAGTTCGCGGCGTCAGGCGGGTGCGGGCCGAACACGGCGGCGGGTGCGTCGGGCAATCGCAGCGGGTACACCGATGTCTATGGGACAGAGGATAGCCGTGGATACTTCGCCGTCATCTCGACGACAAAGACGCAGAACTGTTACGACTGGGCGGATCGGCTCCTTTCGAGCACGGTGACCGGCGCAGTGTCTGGCGCCTCCCAGGTCTCCGATGGGTTGAGCGCAAGCGAGATCGCCTACGACGTGAGCGGCAACACCACGCGTCTTGCCGACATGACGTTCTCGTACGACGCTGCCAATCAACACGTCGGCACGGTCTACGCGAGCGGGTCAACGGTGTCGCTCGTGCGGGATGCGACGGGACGCGTCGTGAGTCGAACGGTCCATCCGGCGGGTGATGCGCCGGCCGTCACCACTCGGTTCGTATATGCGGGCGATGGCGACGTGCCGTGGGTGGTGCTTTCTGATGGATCTTCGCCGGTGGTGTCCCTTCCTCTCCCCGGTGGAGTCACCGTCGATATCCCGGCCTCGGGAACGGAAACGTGGTCCTACCCCTCTCTTCAGGGGCACACTCTCACGACGGGGAGCGGCTACGACTCCTCCAATGTGCGCCTGTATGACCCGTTCGGCCAACCCCTCGATCCGCAGACTCTGGCGATCGGCACGGGTGCGGCCGACGACACGGGAGCCGTGAACGGGACGACCGGATGGCATCAGGGCGCACAGAAGCTGACCGAGTCGGTGGAGTCGACCCTGGTCATCGAGATGGGTGCGCGTCTCTACGTCCCCGCGTTGGGGCGGTTCTTGCAGGTCGACCCCGTCGAGGGCGGTGTCGACAACGACTATGTCTGGCCGACCGACCCGATCGGTAGCAGCGATGTGACGGGGCTTAGGCAAGAGACCTCTGAGGAGTACGAGTATCTTCAAAATCTCCTGCGGCGCTTCAAAGTTGTCGAAAATTGACGAGCAGAACTGTTCGCGGACAAGTGGAAGTTGCCGCTATTCACGCAAGAGAGCGGCAAGCCAGGTACGGTTGAGGGGCACGTAAGAACGCTTGTCGACATGGAAAGTGCGCTGAGTAAAAAAATCACGACTTACGAACGGCGGTTCGGGCCAGCCGTTGTCACCAGAATCATGCGGACGACACTTGCGTCGCCTATTCGACTTCCCGCTTCGGCGCGCGGTTATCGAATCATTGGGCGTTCTCTGGCGATCTACACGTCTGCCATGTCGACGTCGGGCGCGCGAGGATCCTCCGGCAAGGGCGGGGGCGGGGGCGGGCGCAGCATCCCGCTGCGGGGAGGTGGTGGGATGATGAGAAATCTCCGCTAAGTCCCCGAAGAGAAGGAGGAGGTAAATGAACGAAGACGCGGGCAACGCTATTGGGTGGCGCCTCCTGAACTCATGGCGACATGGTTCAACATCTCACCTTGACGAACTGGACGAATGGGAATCAGAGGCGTGGCCGTTTCACGCTGATGCGATGGAGCTCGCTGCAAACGACGCGGAGGCTGCCTCCTATGCATGGCAACGTCTGTACTACTACTTTCTCATTGCGCACGATGCTTGGGATGACCATGGTGTGGCAATAGTGAGCGATGTGGTGGATGTCGCTAAGCGAAGTTCACGTTTCGGGTCCTTTTTATGCGAGTGGATCATCGTCGAATTCGCCCAGAATTACCCAGCCGAGGCGACTCTGGCCGTCGAGGCCCTCTGCCGCGCTTTCGGCTGGTCATTCGGTTCGCGCTTGCTCAGGTCGCGGGTTGACGTTGTGGCGGAGGAAGCGCGTGGTGGCGTTTCAAACAACTCCCTCATATCGGGTGCCTTGGATCCTCGCGATATCTTCTGGATATATGACCCATCAGTAGTTCCGAGGCGTCTGTCGAGCAAGTCGATGTATTCATGGCGTGCCGCGATAGCAAACCGCATGTCGCCGGGTCAGAGTATTCCTGCCGCGACGAGTGAAGTCGGTGTTTGTGATCGGGACGATGTCATACAAGAGGGAGTGCACGGCTCCCACCTGGCCATCGTCGCTGCTCTCGATAGCGGCAGAGCTGGGCTAGCTGCTTTCGATGGGGTCACGTCGCTTCTGTCCACCCTCGTAATAAATGATGGCCCGGATCAACCAATCGTCCTCCCGAAGGTGGTCGCAAAGCTCCTGAACGACTTGCAAGCCGATCGCCACGTATGCGAATCACGCGCCCGATCGCCCTGGGAGTCGACTTTTCCGTGGCGGGAGGGCTGGTAGCCAGGTGACACCGGGCCCAGAATCCCACCTGTCGCCCCGGGCCACTTTCAGGAACTGCGACACCGCCGGATAGTCGCCGCCCAGGCGGAGGGGCCCACCGGTGCGTTAGTTGACTAGCTTCCCCCGCTGCGCAGACCTTGGGACGTGCCGCCAGCCGTCTGTGCTCGCGATGGTCCCCCCGGGGGGCCTCTTCAGATTCCGATGCCTGCAACGGGTTCGGGTGCCGATCCGCGGGCGTCCGATCCCGTTATCACTTCGCGATTCTGTTGCGCACCCGTCCGCGCGCGACGGCGCACCCGCGCGCGCCCCGATCAGATCCAGGTGGGCAGCCAGTTATGCAGGCGCCAGAACTCGTACGGCACCGGAAGCCCCGCCCACACGGGATACCAGAACGCCGAGATCACGAGGCAGAGCCCGAGGAAGGCCAGCACGACTGCCTGCCCGCTTGCTCTCGACGCGCCCTTCACCCCGCGGGCGACGTCGCGCAGGGCGAAGGTGAGCGCGAGCACGAGGAACGGCAGCATCGCCACCGTGTAGAACTGGAAGATCGTCCGCTCGGGGTAGAGCAGCCACGGCACATAGGTGGCGGCGAGTCCGGTCAGCACGAGAGCGAAGCGCCAGTCGCGGACCATGACGAAGCGCACGAGCAGATAGAGGGACGCCGCGACCCCGGCCCACCAGATGATCGGGTTCGCGATGCTCGAGATCGCCTCGGTGCAGCCCGTCGGCAGCGTGCAGCCGTTGACGCCCGCCTGGTCCTGGTGCCAGTACATCGAGGTGGGGCGGATGAGCAGCGGCCACTGCCAGGCGGGACTCGCGTAGCTGTGCGGGGTGACGAGGCCCACGTGGAACGCGTACATCTCCTGGTGGTAGGCCCAGAGCTGTCGAAGCGGCTCCGGGACCCACCCCCAGATGCCGGTCGCGGCGACCGGGGTGCCGCGCATCCAGCCGCCGTTCGAGAACAGCCACCCCGACCAGCTCGCGAGATAAACGACCACCGCGACCGGCACGAGCAGGACGAACGATGCGAGGCCCTGGCGCACGGCATCCATCGGCCATTGATCGATTCCGGCGCGGCGACGGGCGAGGGCGTCGGTGATCACCGCGTACAAGCCGACGGCGGCGAGCACGTACAGTCCCGACCACTTCACGGCGGTGGCCGCCCCGGCGGCGGCTCCCGCGGCGAAGAGCCAGGGGCGGGCCCACAGGACGGGCCCCCACGTGTGCCGTTCTCCCGGCAGGGCCGCGATGGCGGTGCGCAAGCGGTCGGTGCTGCCCCGGTGGTCAAGGGCGACGAACCAGAAGACGAGCACGATGAAGAACGTCAAGAAGACGTCGAGCAGCGCGATGCGGCTCAGCACGATCCCGAGGCCGTCGATCGCGACGAGACCGGATGCCACGGTCGCGAAGGGGATCGACCGGGTGATCGTGCGCGCCAGCAGGTACACCAGCAGCACCGTCGCGGTACCGAAGACGGCGGCGGAGATGCGCCAACCCGTCGCCGAGTCGGGACCGAGCAGCGCCATGCCCGCGCCGATGAGGATGCGTCCGAGGGGAGGGTGCACGACGTAGCTGCCGATGCCCGTGAAGACGTCGGTGTCCCCCGCCGCGAAGCTGGCGTCGGCGCCGTCGGGCCAGGTCGAGGGGTAGCCGAGCACCCACTGGCTCCACGAATCCTTCACGTAGTACGTCTCGTCGAAGACGAGCTGGTGCGGATTGCCGATGTCGACCAGACGCAGCACTGCCGCGAGGACGGTGACCAGCGCGGGTGCGAGCCAGCGCCACAAGCGGAACCCGCGGGGGCCGTCGAGGAGGGCGTCGCGCCACCGATCGACGCGCGTCTGCTCGATCGACGGGAGCAGCGGAGGGACGGCGGTGGTCACGGCCCCCAGCCTAAGGTGGAACGGTGATCATCCTGGCGGCGACCCCCATCGGCAACCTGGGCGACGCCTCGAAGCGTCTGATCGAGGCGCTCGAGAACGCCACCGTCGTCGCGGCAGAAGACACCCGCACCACGCAGCGCCTGCTCGCGGGACTCGGGGTCGAGAACCGGCCGCGCCTGATCGCCCTGCACGACCACAACGAGAAGGAGCGGGCCGCCGAACTGGTCGAGCTCGCCCGCGAAGACGATTTGCTGGTGCTGAGCGACGCCGGCATGCCCACGGTGAGCGACCCCGGCTTCGGCCTCGTCGCGGCGGCCGCCGCCGCGGGGGTCACGGTCACCGCGATCCCCGGGCCGAGCGCGGTCGTCACGGCCCTGGCCGTCGCGGGCCTTCCCACCGACCGCTTCGCCTTCGAGGGGTTCCCGCGCCGCAAGCCGGGGGAGCGCCGCAAGGCCTTCGCGCAGCTGGCGTCGGAGGAGCGGACCCTCGTCTTCTTCGAGTCGCCGTCGCGACTGGCATCCACTCTCGAAGACCTCGCGACCGAGTTCGGCGCCGACCGTCCCGCCGCCGTCTGCCGCGAGCTCACCAAGCTCTACGAAGAGGTCAAGCGCGGAACCCTCGCCGAGCTCGCCGCGTGGGCGGCCGATGGTGTCCGCGGTGAGATCGCCATCGTCGTCGGCGGTGCCACCGCTCGAGAGGTGGCGTTCTCGGATGCCGTGACCCAGGTGCTCGAGATCGTGCGCGGCGGCGCGCGGCTCAAAGAGGCCGCCGCCGAGGTGGCCTCGCAGACCGGCCACTCCTCGCGCGAGCTATATCAGGCGGCGCTGGCCGTCAAACGCTGACACCCGTCACACGGTCGGCCGTGTCGGTGCCTCCCCGTAGAATCTCCAGGTGACTTCCGGCCGATCTTTCTACATCACGACGCCGATCTACTACCCCAGCGATCTGCCCCACATCGGGCACGGGTACACGACGGTGGCCGTCGATACGCTCGCGCGCTGGCACCGCCAGGCGGGTGACGACACGTGGATGCTCACCGGCACCGACGAGCACGGCCAGAAGATGCTGCGGGCGGCCGCCGCGAACGGCGTGACGCCGCAGGAGTGGGTCGACAAGCTCGTCACCGAGTCGTGGTTCCCGCTGCTCGAGACCCTCGACGTCGCCAACGACGACTTCATCCGCACCACGCAGCCGCGCCATGAGGAGCGCGTGCAGCAGTTCGTGAAGGCGTTGTTCGACCGGGGCTACATCTACGCGGGCGAGTACGAGGCGCTGTACTGCGTCGGTTGCGAGGAGTTCAAGCCCGAGGCCGAGATCGTCGACGGCACGGGGCCCTTCGAGGGACTCAAGGTCTGCGCGATCCACTCGAAGCCCCTCGAGCTGCTGCAAGAGAAGAACTACTTCTTCAAGCTCAGCGAGTTCCAGGACCGCCTGCTCGAGCTCTACAAGACCGAGCCGGACTTCGTGCGCCCCGAGTCGGCGCGCAACGAGGTCGTCTCGTTCGTGCGCAGCGGTCTGAAAGACCTCTCGATCTCGCGTTCCGCCTTCGACTGGGGCATCACCGTTCCGTGGGACCCCTCGCACGTCATCTACGTGTGGGTCGACGCTCTGCTCAACTACGCCACCGCCGTGGGGTACGGCACCGACCCCGAGACCGGCGAGGTCACCGCGGAGTTCGCGCGCCGCTGGCCCGCGTACCACGTGGTCGGCAAAGACATCCTGCGTTTCCACGCCGTCATCTGGCCCGCCATGCTCATGGCTGCGGGCCTCGACGTTCCGCGTGGCGTCTTCGCGCACGGGTGGCTGCTGGTCGGCGGCGAGAAGATGTCGAAGTCCAAGCTCACCGGCATCGCGCCGACCGAGATCACCGACGTCTTCGGCTCCGACGCGTACCGGTTCTACTTCCTCTCGGCGATCGCCTTCGGTCAGGACGGCTCCTTCTCGTGGGAAGACCTCTCGGCCCGTTATCAGGCCGAATTGGCCAACGGCTTCGGCAACCTGGCGTCCCGCACCATCGCGATGATCTCCAAGTACTTCGACGGCGTCGTGCCCGAGCCCGGCGCGTATACCGACAGCGACCTGACAATCCAGAAGATCGTGGCGGATGCCGCGGCCAACGCCGACGCCGCCGTGGAGCGTTTCCGCATCGACGAGGCGATCGCCGCCATCTGGACGATCGTCGACGCGCTGAACGGCTACATCACCGAGAACGAGCCGTGGGCTCTGGCGAAGGACGAGGCCACGCGCGAGCGCCTGGGTACCGTGCTGTACACCGCGGCCGAGGGCCTGCGCGCGCTCGCCGTGCTGTTGTCGCCGGTCATGCCGGCGTCGACCGAGAAGCTGTGGTTCGCGTTGGGCGCGTCCGAGAGCCTCGGCGACCTGAACGATCAGCGTCTGCGCGAAGCGGGGGCATGGGGCGTGCTGCGCCCCGGCTCCTCGGTGAACGCGCTCTCGCCGCTGTTCCCCCGCGTCGAGCAGGCGTGACGGCAATGTCGGATGCAGCGGCGGTCCCTGAGCCCGGCGAGGCGACCGTCGCCGCACCGGCCCCCGGCTCCGCGCCCGTTGAACGTCCACGCGGCACCATCGACGGCGGTGATCCGAGTCAGTACGTGCGCGAGCGCTCGGTCGACGGCCGTCGCGACGTGAGCTATCCGCCGGCGCCCGAGCCGCTCGGCATCCCGGTCTACGACAATCACACGCACCTCGAGATCGAGGACGGCGACACCGGTTTGTCGCTCGACGAGCAGCTCGAGCGCGCGCTCGCCGTCGGCGTCCACGGCGTCGTGCAGGCCGGCGGTGACGTGGACTCCTCGCGCTGGTCGGCGTGGGCGGCGCGTTCGCACCCCCGGGTGCTGGCCGCCGTCGCCATCCACCCCAACGAGGCTCCGGTCTACGAGCGGGCAGGCGAATTGGATGCCGCGATCGCCGTCATCGACGAACTCGCCGCCGAACCCCGCGTCCGGGCGATCGGCGAGACGGGCCTGGACTTCTTCCGGACCGAAGCCGACGGCATCCCAGCCCAGATGCGCTCCTTCGAGGCGCACATCGCGCTGGCGAAGAAGCACGACATCGCGATGCAGATCCACGACCGCGACGCGCACGAGGCCGTGCTCGAGACCCTCGAGAGGGTCGGCGCCCCCGACAAGACGGTGTTCCACTGCTTCTCGGGCGACGCCGACATGGCGCGCATCGCGGCAGACCGCGGGTACTACCTGTCGTTCGCGGGCAACGTGACATTCAAGAACGCGCAGAACCTGCGCGACGCTCTCGCGGTCACGCCGCTCGACCGGATCCTCATCGAGACCGACGCGCCGTTCCTCACCCCGGTTCCCTACCGCGGCCGCCCGAACGCGCCATATCTGATCCCGGTGACGCTGCGCTTCCTCGCGGCGGAGCTGGCGATGGACACTGACGAGCTCGGTGCCCGTGTCGCGGCGAACACGCTGCGCGTCTACGGCGCGTTCGAGGACTGACCGGCGCGCACGAGCCCGGCGTCGCGCAGCCTGAGTTATTCGCGCTTCCTCAGTCCTTTGGCCCCGGATCGCGCTGACTCTGTGCGGATCGCTGAGGTGATGTCGCGTGGGTGGGCCCGGCGCCGCGCAGTCTCCGTGATTCGCGCAGCCTCAGCCGCTCGGCCCCGGATGCCGCTGACTCTGTGCGGATCGCTGAGGTGATGTGGCGCGGGTGCGCCGGGCGTCGCGCAGCCTCAGCGGTTCGCGCTTCCTCAGGCCCTTCGCCCCGGATGCCGCTGACTCTGTGCGGATCGCTGGGGTGATGTCGCGAGGGTGCGCCGGGCGTCGCGCAGCTTCAGTGATTCGCGCAACCTCAGCCGCTTGGCCCCGGATGCCGCTGACTCTGTGCGGATTGCTGAGGTGATGTCGCGTGGGTGGGTCCGGCGCCGCGCAGCCTCAGCGATTCGCGCAACCTCAGCTGCTTGGCCCCGGATGCCGCTGACTCTGTGCGGATCGCTGAGAGTACGCGGGCGACACGCCGACGCGCGGAAGGCCGGCACCCCTCGGGGCACCGGCCTTCTGGCATCCGGACGCGGGCTTCGTGTCAGGCCTTGGCCTTCGCCTTCGGCTTGCGGACGAACAGGGTCTCGGTCTGCTCGAGCTCCATGCCCTTGGTCTCGGGGATGCGCAGGGCGACGTAGACGAACGACAGTGCCGCGAACAGGGCGTACATGCCGTAGGTGAGGGGCAGCGACCAGCCCGACATGGCCGGGAACGACACCGTGATGGCGAAGTTCGCGATCCACTGGGCTCCGGCGGCGACGCCGAGGGCCTTGCCTCGGATGCGGCTCGGGAAGATCTCGCCGAGCAGCACCCAGACCAGCGGGCCCCACGACGCCCCGAAGCCGACGACGAAGACGTTCGCGGCGACCAAAGCGACTCCACCCCACGGGGCGGGCAACGACACGTCCGTACCCGAACCGGTGGCGAAGGCGAACGAGAGCGCCATCGCACCGAGCGAAACGGTCATGAGGATCGAGCCGGTCAAGAGAATCGGCTTCCGGCCCACCCGGTCGACGAGGAAGATCGCGACGAAGGTCACGACGACGTTCGTGACCGAGGTGATCACCGAGATCAGCAGAGAATTGCTCTCGTCGAAGCCGACAGCCTTCCAGAGGGTCGTGGAGTAGTAGAAGATCACGTTGATGCCGACGAACTGCTGGAACATCGACAGCAGAATGCCGGTCCACACGATCCCCTGCAGTCCCAGCACCGGCCCGCGCAGCGAGACGTTCTTGTTCTTGCGGTCGGCCTCGATGGCGTTCGAGAGCTCGTTCATCGTCTTGTCGAGGTCGGCCGGCGGCACCAGCCGCGCGAAGATCGCCTTCGCCTCGTCGCGCTTGCCCTTCGAGAGCAGGTAGCGGGGCGATTCGGGAACCGTGAAGGACAGGACTCCGTATACCGCTGCCGGGACCACACCGACGAGGAACATCCAGCGCCAGGCCTCCATGCCCAGCCACAGCTGATTGGCCGCGCCGCCGGCGGTGTTGGCCAGCAGGGCATCCGAGAGCAGGGCGCCGAAGATACCGAGTGTGATCGCCAGCTGCTGCAGGGAGGCCAGGGAACCACGGATCTGACGTGGGGCGACCTCCGCGATGTAGGCGGGGGCGACCACCGAGGCGATGCCGATTCCCAGTCCGCTCATCACGCGCCACAGGATGAGGTCGGGCACGCTGAAGGTGAGGGCGGCGCCGATCGACGAGACGAAGAACAGCACGGCGCCGAGGAGCATGACCTTGAGGCGCCCCCAGCGGTCCGACAGGGCGCCGGCGACGATCGCGCCGACGGCGCAACCGAGCAGGGCGACGGCGACGACGAAACCGGTGAGCACCTGCGAGAGCTCGAAGTTGCCCTGGACGGCGTCGACAGCGCCGTTGATGACCGAGGAGTCGAAACCGAAGAGGAAACCGCCCACCGCTGCCGCGAGCGAGAGCCCGATGGCTCGTCGCCCGTAGGGGCTCCTGAGGGTGAAAGCGTTCGAGGGGATGGACTGCGTTTGACTCACCTGATCACGCTACTCCTGCCCATCGGGAGCGTCGGGCACTGGCGGGATCGCTGACTACAGTGGAACAATGCCCGTTTCCCTCCTCGGTGCCTCCGAGATCCGTCGGCTCGCCGCCGAGCTCGATGTGACCCCCACCAAGAAGCTCGGGCAGAACTTCGTCGTCGACGCCAACACGGTGCGCAAGATCGTGCAGGCGGCTCGGGTCACGGCATCCGATCATGTCGTCGAGATCGGTCCCGGTCTCGGATCCCTCACCCTGGCGATACTCGAGACGGGTGCCTCGGTCGTTGCCGTCGAGATCGATCACCGGCTCGCGGAGCGGCTTCCCTCCACCGCGGCAGCCCACGATGTGCCCGCCGGCCGCCTGACGGTCATCGACGCCGACGCTCTGCGCGTCGATGAGCTGCCGGGAGAACCCGGCGTCCTGGTCGCGAACCTGCCGTACAACGTCTCGGTGCCCGTGCTGCTGCACTTCCTCGAGACCTTCCCCTACCTGCAGCGCGGCGTCGTCATGGTGCAGGCCGAGGTGGGGGAGCGCCTCGCCGCCCCTCCCGGGTCGAAGATCTACGGCGCCCCGAGCGTCAAGGCGGCCTGGTACGGCTCGTGGCGACTGGCCGGCACGGTGTCGCGTCAGGTGTTCTGGCCCGTGCCGAACGTCGACAGCGTGCTCGTCGGCTTCGACCGGGATGCCGAAGCCCGCGGCACCGAGGAGCACCGACTCCGCACTTTCCAGATCGTGGATGCCGCTTTCCAGCAGCGCCGCAAGATGCTCCGCCAGGCGCTGTCGGGCGTGCTGGGCGGCACGGCCGCGGAGGCGTCGGCTCATCTCGAGGCGGCGGGCGTGGACCCCACGCTGCGCGGCGAGCAGCTGACGGTTGAGGACTACGCGCGCATCGCCGCGGTCTGATCGCCGCGGTCTGACCCGAGGTCGGGGCGCCTCGACGTGACCCGCGTTCGAGGTGACCCCTGTCCGCCGAGAAGACCCGCGTTTCGCGCTCGTCTCGGGTCATCTCGCGCATCGCGGGTCATGTCGCTCGACCGGGCGGGATGCGGCGCGGCGTCCACCCCACACGACGTCCCGTGCCACCGCGCAGTGCGGCCAAGTTGTGAACTGTCGGGTGAATTCTCGCCGTGTTCATCACGCGTTCCAGAAACATGTCTGTAACATTTCGAGCCAACCGGGAGCATCACGCCGGTGACGAGGTCGTACCCGACGGCCCGAGAGGATCGAGATGCGCTACGCCGAGTACCCCCGAGCCGAACGTGTGCTGCTCCACCTGAGCGACACCCACCTTCGCGCCGGCGGTGCACCGCTCTACGACGACGTCGACTCCGAGGCGTACCTCGCCCGTGCGGTCGAGGCCATCGATGCGTCGGGCATCCGCCCCGACGCCCTCGTCTTCACCGGCGACCTCGCCGACTACGGCGAGGCTGACGCCTACGACCGTGTCCGCGCGTTGGTCGAGCCGCTCGCCGAGCGCTTGCAGACGCGCGTGGTGTGGGTCATGGGCAACCACGACGACCGGGCGGCCTTCCGCTCGCGGCTGCTGCCCGGTGACGAGGGCGACCGCGACGCTCCGGTCGACCGCGTCGACGAGTTCGACGGCTTGCGCATCGTGACGCTCGACACCTCGGTGCCCGGTGCCCATCACGGCGAGGTCACGGCGGCTCAGCGCGAGTGGCTCGCCGAGGTGCTGGCCACCCCCGCGCCCCTCGGCACGATCCTCGCGATGCACCACCCGCCCGTCCCGAGCGTGCTCGACCTCGCGGCCTCCGTTGAACTGCGCGATCAGCGCAGCCTCGCCGCGGTCCTGCGGGGGTCGGACGTGCGTGCGATTCTGGCGGGACACCTGCACTACTCGACGTTCGCCACGTTCGCCGGCATCCCGGTCTCCGTCGCCTCGGCCACCTGCTACACGCAGGACCTCATGGTGCCCGTGGGCGGCACGCGCCCTCAGGACGCCGCGCAGGGCTTCAACATCGTGCACGTCTACGACGAGACGGTCGTGCACTCGGTCGTCCCGCTCGCCGCGAGCACGGCTCTGCAGTACGTCGACGCGGACGAGTCCCGGCGACGCCTGCACGACGCCGGCATCGTGGTCCCGACCTCGCGCGAGCTCAGCGGGCGGGTGTCGCCGCCGACGACGCCGCTGCCGATCCTTCGCTGACCGAGGTCTTCTCCCACGGCGCGGCGACCGGGAAGTAGCGCTCGAGGCAGGCGCGCAGCGCCGGGACGCGCACCTCCTCGGGGATCTCGGGCACGCTGCCGTCGTTGAGGCAGAACATGTCGGTGTCGCGACGCGACACGAGGCGCTCCATGGTGCGGAGGGAGTCCAACTGCGTGGTCTGCACGTAGCGGGTGCGCGGCTCGGTCGTGATGACCGCGCGACCGGTCGCCAGGGCGTAGTAGTGGTACAAGCTGTTGGTCACCGAGATGTCGGTCGCCGAACGGAACCGGCTCGCGGCCGTGCGCGCGTAGTCCTCGGCGAACTCCCGCTCGAGTTCGGAGGCCACCGAACGGCGCAGGGGCGTCGCGCAGTGCTCGAGGTCGAGCGTGATGACGCGGCCGAAGCGCTCTTTGAGCAGCGCCCGGTTCACGCGCAGGCCGTTGTCGTGGCCGGAGCGGTCGACGTGCGCCGGACCGCTGCCGATGCGCACACCGCTCTCGACGAAACGGCTCACTCCGCCACCGCTGAAGAACAGCTCGGGGGTGACGGGGCGCCCGAAGAACATGTCGTCGTTGCTGTAGAGGAAGTGCTCGGCCAGGCCCGGGATGCGGTGCAACTGCGCCTCGACCGCGTGCGAGTTGTGCGTGGGCAGCACCGAGGGATCGGCGAAGAACTCCTCGCTGCGCACGATCGTCACTTTCGGGTGATCGGCGAGCCATTCCGGGGTGGGGGAGTCGGTCGCGATGAAGATGCGGCGCACCCACGGCGCGTACATGTGCACACTGCGCAGCGCGTAACGCAGTTCGTCGACCTGTCGGTACCGGGCGGCGTTGTCGTCGCCGTCGCCGACGACGTAGCCCTTCATCCGGGCGGCGCGCTGACGTTGGAACTCGCTCGAGGACCCGTCGACCCACGAGAAGACCATGTCGACGTCGGCGGTGAACTCGTTCGGGTGGGGGTCGAACATGCCCGAGACCGTCATCCAGCGGCGGCCGTAGCGCTCGACCTCGACCAGATCGAGGTCGGCGGCGGCGAACTTGCGGCGGGTGAGGGCGCTCGGGCGAGGTGCCTCGATGGTCTTCTCGCCGAAACGCCAGAGCTCCATCCGCGGAGCCAGTGCGGAGCCGTAGCGGTACGACCCCTCGGTCGAGGTGCGCGGGCGGAAGACCGCGTAGGCCTGCACCGACCCGGGAGCGGGCTCGACGCTGTGTGCGGGTACGGGGTCTTCGCCACGGGCCTTGAGGTACATCGGGCCGAGGTCGGGATCGCGCAGCGCGGCGAGGGCCTTCGCGGCATCGGCCGTGTCGACGACGAGCTTGGGACGACGGTTGGCGTCGCGCACCAGCAGCACCCTCACCCCCGCAGCTTCGATCGCGGACGCTGCGGTGAGCAGGTCGTCGCGCTCGGCCATCGCGGGCGTCGAGGAGTCGTCGACGAGGTGCAGGATGCCGTCGTGCATGCGGATGTCGGACCGGGACAGCAGGGCGCGCCAGGGGTCGGTGTCGATCGACAGGGGGACCATCGGGCGCATTCTGCCTCCTCGGGGGTAGGTGCAAGGGATCCGGTCACCGTATGGTTCCGGGGTTACGAAGACGTTTCGGCCTCGGCGCCGAACGACGGGGGAGCGGAGCACTACTGTCGAAGAGTGACTCAGATCGCTCGCTCCGGCCCGGACCTTCCCGTACCGCCTTGCGAGCGTTGGCGGGAAGCGGGCCGACGTTCCAGTTTCGCACACCCCGACAGCCCCCGGCGCGCGGGACGGCGGCAGGGACGATGAGCGTTCACGCCCCGGCATCCGTCCGCGTTCGCGCGCCCGGGAAGATCAACGTCTTCCTCGAGGTGGGCGACGTCCAGGACGACGGTTACCACGAGCTCGCGACGGCCTTCCAAGCGGTGTCCCTGTATGAAGAGATGGTCGCGACGGCCGCTGACGACATCACGATCGAGGTGTCCGCGCGCGGTCCGGTCGATATCGATGGTGTTCCCACCGACGACCGCAACCTCGCCGTTCGCGCGGCGCGCCTTCTCGCGCAGACCGCGGGAATAGACCGAGGCGCCCATCTCTCGGTCCGCAAGGCCGTTCCCGTCGCCGGCGGCATGGGTGGGGGATCGGCCGATGCGGCTGCCGCCCTCGTCGCCTGCGATGCGCTCTGGGGGCTCGGGATGCCGACGGGCGAGCTCGCCCGCCTGGCTGCCCGCCTCGGCGCGGACGTCCCTTTCGCTCTGCTCGGCGGGACCGCCATCGGCACCGGTCGCGGCGACCAGCTGAGTCCGGCTCTCGCGCGTGGGCGCTTCGACTGGGTGCTCGTTCCGAACGAGACCGGCATGTCGACCCCCGTCGTCTACGGCGAGCTCGATGCGCACCGCAGACGCCACGCCGTCGACATCGGTCCGGCTCCGCGCGTGCCTGTGGTCGACCGCGACGTGCTCCACGCCCTTCGTCAGGGGGATGCCGGCATGCTCGCCGCGAGCCTGCGCAACGACCTCCAGGCGCCGGCCCTCCACCTTCGCCCCGATCTCGCCCGCGTGCTCGAGCGCGGCGAGAGCTCGGGTGCCCTGGCGGGGATCGTTTCGGGCTCCGGGCCGACGCTCGCGTTCCTCGCCGCCGACGAATCATCCGCCATCGACCTGCAGGTCACCCTCAGCGCCGCCGGTCTGGTCGCTCTGCACGTGCACGGGCCCGTTCCCGGCGCGCGTGTGGTCTGAGGGCGCCGCACCCTAGCCCAGGTCGTCACACGGGGCAATCTGCGCTTCGCGTGCCGACCGTCTGGTTAGCCTCATCCGAGGTGGTCCGTCACCGATGGGCGCTGTGCCCGCGGGACGCCACGGAGGGGGTAAACCATGAAGGCAGTGCTCGACGGCGTCGTGATCGCCGAAGCCGACCGCAACGACCTGGCCTCGATCGAGGGCAACTGGTACTTCCCGCCGCAGTCCGTCCGCGCGGGCGCTCTGCACGAGAGCCCCACCCCGTACACCTGCCCGTGGAAGGGCGCTGCACAGTACTGGAACGTCGCGCTCGACGGTGTCGAACTGGCCGACGGCGCCTGGTCGTACCCCGACCTGTACCCGGGCGCTGTGGAGCGCGTGGGCAAGGACTTCGCCGGCTACGTCGCCTTCGACCGGAAGGTCGTGGTCTCCGACTGAGGTCGGGTGAGCACATGATCGAGTTCTCGGCCGTCTCCAAGGTCTTCCCCGACGGCACGCGCGCCGTCGACGACTTCCATCTCGTCATCCCCTCGCGAAAGACGACCGTCTTCGTGGGGTCGTCCGGCTGTGGCAAGACGACATTGCTGCGCATGATCAACCGCATGGTCGAGCCCTCCTCGGGCACGATCGAGATCGACGGAGCAGACATCGGCGGCAGCCCCGCCGTGCAGTTGCGCCGCAGCATCGGCTACGTGATGCAGAACTCCGGCCTCTTGCCGCACTTCACCGTGGCCGACAACATCGCCACCGTGCCGGTGCTGCAGGGGCAGAACCGCAAAGCGGCTCGCGCCCGGGCGCTCGAGCTCATGAAGACGGTGGGCCTCGACGCGGCGATGGCCGATCGTTACCCCAGCCAGCTCTCCGGCGGGCAGCAGCAGCGTGTCGGCGTCGCTCGCGGCCTCGCCGCCGACCCCAACATCCTGCTGATGGACGAACCCTTCGGCGCCGTCGATCCGATCGTCCGCGATGAACTGCAGCAGGAACTCCTTCGTCTGCAGAGCGAGATCGGCAAGACGATCGTCTTCGTCACCCACGACATCGACGAGGCCTTCCTGCTCGGCGACCAGGTCGTGATCCTCGAGAAGGGCGCGAAGATCGCGCAGGTGGGAACCCCCAGCGAGATCGTCGAGAACCCCGCGAGCGACTTCGTCGCGAGCTTCATTGGCGCGGTCAAGGGCAAGCGCGCGCTCCATCTGAAGCAGACGCCGAGCGGCACGGTCGTCGTGGATGCCGAGGGACGCACGCAGGGTGCGCTCGTGGAGGATTCCCGCCCGTGAACTGGGTCGGCAACAACCTCGAGCTGATCGGGGAGCTCACGCTGGTGCACCTGCGCCAGAGCATCATCGCGTTGATCGCCGGCTTCGTGCTGAGCGTCCCGCTGGGCTGGGTCGCGTGGCGGTATCGCCTCGTGCGCAGCGGTGTCATCACCATCACCGGCTTGCTCTACACGATCCCCTCTCTCGCCCTGCTGATCCTCGTGCCCGTCGTCACCGGCTGGTACAGCATCGTCAGCGAGACGAACCTCATCGTCGCGCTCGCCATCTACGCGGTCGCGATCCTCGTGCGCGCGGTCGCGGACGGTCTCGATTCGGTGGATGCCGGAGTCCGCCAGGCCTCGACGGCCATCGGCTACGGCTCCTTCCGTCGCTTCTGGGCGGTGGAGTTCCCGCTCGCCGGCCCCGTCGTGCTCGCGGGCCTGCGCGTCGCCTCGGCCAGCACGATCGCGCTGGCCACGGTCGGCATCCTCGTCGGCATCCAGAACATCGGCTACCTGTTCACGAACGGGCTGCAAAGGCGCATCATCCCCGAGGTCTTCGCGGGCGTGATCGCCGTCGTGGTGCTCGCTCTGGTCATCGACCTGCTGCTCGTGGTCGCGGGGCGCCTGCTCATGCCGTGGACGCGTGGGACGAAGACCGTCTCGCGTCAGGCCAACCGAACGCTGGTGAAGGCATGAACCTCCTCGGCGACGCGATCGCCTGGATCTTCTCCGGGGATTCCGGCCAGTTCGACTCGATCCCCGCCGCCATCGGCGTCCAGTTGCTGTACACGCTGATCGCCGTGGTCATCGCGGGAGCGATCGCCATCCCGCTGGGCTGGTACATCGGCCACACCGGCAAGGGGCGCGAGAGTGCCGTGGCGATCTCGGGTGCGGCACGGGCGATCCCCTCCTTCGGCTTGCTGATCCTCCTGACGCTGCTCCTCGGCGTCCTGCACAAGCCCGAGGCCGCGGTCATCTCGTTCATCGTGCTGGCGATCCCGTCGCTGCTCGCCGGGGCGTACACGGGCTTCGAGGCCATCGACCGCCGCGTGATCGACGCGGGACGCTCGATGGGCATGACCGAGTCGCAGATCCTCTGGCGCATCGAGGTTCCCCTCGGTCTTCCGCTGCTGGTCGGCGGCATCCGTGCGGCGACCCTGCAGGTGT
Organism: Microbacterium sp. SORGH_AS_0454; assembly: GCF_031453395.1. NCBI lineage: Bacteria > Bacillati > Actinomycetota > Actinomycetes > Micrococcales > Microbacteriaceae > Microbacterium > Microbacterium sp. SORGH_AS_0454. The sequence goes on from NZ_JAVIYS010000001.1 coordinate 2,276,017, forward strand.
TGGCGACCGTCACGATCGCCGCGTACATCGGCCTCGGCGGGCTCGGGCAGTACATCATCGCCGCGATCCCGCTCCGCCGGTTCGACATCCTCATCGGCGGGGCGATCCTCGTGGCCGTCCTCGCGCTCGTCATCGACGGGCTCTTCGCCCTGCTCCAGCACCTGGTCGTACCCCGTGGCATCCGTGCCGCCGGTTCCGCTCAGCCGCAGCGGCGCTCCGTTCGTCAGCGTCGCGCCGAAGCCCTCGCCGTGGGGGCACCGACCGCACCTCCGGCGACCCCCTGACCCACACTCGATTCCCGAATCACCAGAAAAGAGAGCACCCATGTTCACAGCACGAACCAAGAAGGGCCTCGGCCTGTTCGCCGGCCTCGCGGTCGCCTCGCTCGCCCTCGCCGGTTGCGGCGGCGGCTCCAGCGATCCCCTCAGCAACGGCGGCGGCGACGCCAGCGCCTCGAGCGACACCATCGTGGTCGGCTCGCAGGCCTACTACTCGAACGAGATCATCGCCGAGATCTACGCGCAGGCGCTCGAGGGTGCCGGCAAGACCGTGACGCGCCAGTTCCAGATCGGTCAGCGCGACGCGTACATCCCGCTGCTCGAGGACGGCACCGTCTCGGTCTTCCCCGAGTACACCGGCAACCTGCTCCAGTTCTTCGAGAAGGACACCACCGCGCGCACCTCCGACGACGTGTACGCGGCTCTGCCGGCCGCCCTCCCTGAGGGTCTCGAGGTCCTCGACCAGTCGCAGGCCACCGACCAGGACTCGTACACCGTCACCAAGGCCTTCGCCGACGCGAACGGTCTCACCTCGATCGCCGACCTGTCGAAGGTGACCTCGGGCCTGACCCTCGGCGGCAACGCCGAGCTCGCCGAGCGTCCCTACGGGCCCACCGGTCTGCAGTCGACCTACGGCGTCACCGTCCAGTTCTCGCCCACCGGTGAGACCACGGTCGACGACCTCGTCGCCGGCACCGTCCAGGTCGCGAACGTCTACACGGCCGACCCCCGCATCAAGACCGACAACCTCGTCACGCTGACCGACCCCAAGGGCCTGTTCCTGGCGTCGAACGTGGTGCCGGTGGTCAACTCGAACGTCGCCTCCGAGGTGTCGGACGTGCTCAACAAGGTCAGCGCGGCCCTGACGGCCGATGCCCTCGTCGAGATGAACGTCGAGTCCACGGTTGACCAGAAGTCGTCCGCCGACATCGCCAAGGAGTGGCTCTCGGCCAACGGCTTCTGAGCCGTCGAGTCACGCGGGGTCGTCCGGTTCGCCGGGCGGCCCCGTCGTCGTTCCGACCGCGGCCCCGGGTGCCGGCATCCGGGGTGCGCCTGCGATCGTCTCGTCCGTGGCGCGCCAGATGGGCGACGGGAAGCCGGAGATCCCGGATGCCGGCACCCCCGCGCGCTCGCATACCCCGGGCACCGCGTAGCCTGGGACGGATATGGCACACCTGCTCGGGGGCGAAGCCCTGCACCTGGAATACCCGACCAAGGTCGTCTTCGACTCCGTCTCGCTCGGCGTGAACGAAGGCGATCGCATCGGCATCGTCGGTCGCAACGGCGACGGCAAGTCGAGTCTGCTCGGCATGCTCGCCGGCACCCGCGAACCCGACGGCGGGCGCGTGACGGTGCGCGGCGGCGTCACCGTGGGCGTGCTCGACCAGCAGGACACCCTCGACGACGACGACACGATCGGGCACGCGGTGGTCGGCGACCGCGCCGAACACGAGTGGGCCGGTGACGCGCGCACGCGCGACGTGATCGCGGGTCTGCTGGGTGATCTGCCCTGGGACGCGCGCCTCGGCGACCTCTCGGGCGGTCAGCGCCGCCGCGTCGCGCTGGCGGCGCTGCTCTCGGGCGATTGGGATGTGCTGTTCCTCGACGAGCCCACCAACCACCTCGACGTCGAAGCCATCACCTGGCTCGCGGGGCACCTGAAGAAGCGGTGGGCGCCGTCGGCGGGCGGTCTGCTCGTCGTCACGCACGATCGGTGGTTCCTCGACGAGATCTGCACGGTCACCTGGGAGGTGCACGACCGTCTCGTCGAGCCCTTCGAGGGCGGGTACGCGGCGTACATCCTGCAGCGCGTGGAGCGCGACCGTCAGGCGGCATCCATCGAACAGCGCCGACAGAACCTGGCCCGCAAAGAGCTGGCGTGGCTGCGTCGCGGGGCGCCGGCGCGCACGTCGAAGCCGAAGTTCCGCATCGATGCGGCCAACGAGCTCATCGCCGACGTGCCCGAGATCCGCGACAAGGTCGCGTTGCAGTCCCTCGCCGTGGCACGGCTCGGCAAAGACGTGGTCGACCTGCTCGACGCCGGTGTGACCTACGGCGATCACACGGTCCTGAAAGACGTCGAGTGGCGCATCGCCCCGGGCGAGCGCACCGGCATCCTGGGGGTGAACGGCGCGGGCAAGTCGACCCTGCTGAGCCTGGTCACCGGCTCGCTCGAGCCGACGAGCGGCCGGGTCAAGCGCGGTAAGACGGTGAAGGTCGCCACCCTCACCCAGCGCCTCGACGAGCTCGACCAGCACCTGAACGACCCCGTGCGCGTGGTGATCTCGGGGCTGCGGACCACCTATTCGTTCGGCGCGGGGTCGAAGGCGAAGGAGCTCACCCCCGGCGAGCTGCTCGAGCGTCTCGGATTCTCGAGCGCCCAGCTCTCGACCCCCGTGAAAGACCTCTCCGGCGGCCAGAAGCGGCGCCTGCAGCTGCTGCTCGTCCTGCTCGATCAGCCGAACGTGCTCATCCTCGACGAGCCCACCAACGACCTCGACACCGACATGCTCGCGGCCATGGAAGACCTGCTCGACTCGTGGTCGGGCACCCTCATCGTCGTCTCGCACGACCGGTACTTCCTCGAGCGCGTCACCGACCAGCAGTACGCGATCCTCGATGCGAAGCTGCGGCACCTGCCCGGCGGCGTCGACGAGTACCTGCGTCTTCGAGCGATTCAGGATGCCGAGCCCTCGCGGTCCGCGACGACGGGCGGCGCCACCGCGACCTCGGGTCTGCAGGGCGCGGAACTGCGCGCCGCGCAGAAGGAGGCCTCGGCCACCGAGCGGCGCATCGAGAAGCTGCAGCAGCAGATCGACAGGGCCAAAGCCGCGCTCGTCGACCACGACCCGGCGGATTATGAGGGGCTCGGCAAAGAGATGCAGCGCATCTCGGCCCTCGAGGGCGAACGCGACGAGCTCGAGATGAAGTGGTTCGAGCTCACCGAGACGATCGGCTGAGCTCGTCCCGAGCGAGTGCCGCCCAGCGGAGGACGTTTCGCACCTCGATCGTCCTCGGCCGTCGAGATCTCCTCCCCGCACGGCGAACGGCCCGCCCCCTCGGGTGACGGGCCGTTCGCGTCGTCGGGTCAGTGCACCGAGACGAAGATCGGGTTCGTGTAGAGCCACGTGTCGAGCCAGGGGTTTCCCTGCCCCGCCGCGTGCGGCTGAGGAGCCCGCGGGTCGACCTCGGCGCCGCGGGGGCCGGTGCCGTGGACCTTGCCGTCGGAGCCGCGCACGCGCACGTAGCCGTCGACGTCGGCCGTGCCCACCGGGATCACGATCTGGAAGGGCGAGCCGCTGCGGTCGCTCACATCGCGCAGCTCGACGACGCGGGTGCGGGGAGCGATCATGGTGTCGCGGTCGGTCACCGCGCCGGTGATCTCGCCGCGGATCACATCGAGGTGGGCCAGACGGGGCAGGATGCCGGCGGAGTTGCGCTGCGTGGTCGGCTCGACGTCGATCACGATCTCGATGTTCGTCCCCGTCGGCACGCGCAGGGTTCCGCCGAGGGTGGCGGTGTTCGAGGTGTCGTCGACCGCGCGGAGGGTGACCCCGAGCCCGGCGACGAGGTGGCCGTGGTCGACCCACATGCGCCCCGCTCGCACCGCGTCGAGGACGGCCGTGTGCGTCTTCGCGGTGACGCCCACGTGGGTGCGGCTGAACTCGCCCGGCCAGAGGTCGCTGCCGCCCTGCGGTGCCGCCGTCGACACGGGATCGGGGCGGCGACCGGCGCGGTTGAAGTTCGCCAGCGTCGCGCCGTTGTCCCAGCCCGAACCGGTGGGGAAATCGCCCACGCGGGTGTTGTCGAAGTTCTTCAGGTGCAGGTCGCTGTTCGTGGTGATCCACCAGCGGCGTCCCTCGCTCAGCAGTGCGTCCCACATTCCGCCGACGACGGCCGTCATCCAGTCGAAGCCGCCGTGCGCCCGGTAGGCCTCGCTGGGGAACCCTGGGTACGAGTAGTCGCTGCGCGAGTTCTCGTACTCCCCGCGCTGCGAACGGTCGGTGGTGTTGGCCGCGAGGCCCGAGGCCTGCGCTCCCGGTGCACCCTCGAATCCGACGAAGATGTCGGGGTCGGCATCCTGCCACGCGCGCAGCTCGCCGGGGGAGTCGATCCCCAGACGGCTGGGATGGTTGGCGAGCACCAGCACGTCGGCGATCGCCCCCGCGGTGCGCTGCTGACCGAGCCACGAGATGCCGTCGACCGCGTGCTGCAGCCAGTCCGCGGCGTCGCTCGTGTTCGGCCGCGGCTTCTCCCATTTGTTCAGCTTGCCGTCGTAGTCGAGCTCGAAGCGTCGCAGCACCTCGGTGACCCGGGGGCCGGGGGCGACGAGAACAGTGCCGTGCTCGGCGGCCGGGATGTACCACTCGAGCCCCTGGAACACGAGCAGGTCCGGCCGCGCCGTGCGTGCCGCCTCGATCTCCCGGGCGGCGTTGAAGACGCCTCCGACGTTGGCGTGACCGACGTTGCTGTGCTCTGTGAAGGCGATGGCATCCACCCCGAAACGCTGCGCCTGGTCGAGGATCGTCGTCATCGCGTACTTCGCGTCGTGCGAGTACACCGAGTGCACGTGGTGGTCGAAGACCAGCCAGCGCAGGGTCTTCGGGTCGGTGACGGCGGCGGGCGCGGCGGTCGCCGCCGCAGCGGTCGCGGCGGCGGCGGGACCGAAGGACGACGCGGCGGACGCGGTCGTGACGGCCGCCGCCGCGGCGGCGAGGAAGGCGCGGCGGGAGAAGCCGGAAGGGGTGTGAGTGGGCATCGGTCACTTTCGTGAGAGGGGTCGCCGGGAACGTAGGGGCCGCGGGTGAATAGCGGGTGGCCTGCGGGTGATGTTGGCGTCGTCATCCGTTCACCGGGCGGACCGAACCGTGGGGCACAGTCCGTTCGTCCTCACCACCCGATCGAGAGCAGCCATGTCGTCCACGCCCGTGCCCACCCGCCTTCTCCCCGTCGCCGCCGCCGTGGTCCTCGTCGCGGGTATCGTTCCGCTCGGCTCCCTGGCCGCCTCCGCGGCGAGCCCCCTCGTGCTGCGGGATGCCGACGGTGCGGCCGTCTTCTCGGGTGACGCCGCCGCATACCCGTCGTTCGCCACCGCGGACTTCGCCGACGGCTGCCCGGCCGGCACACGCGACGGGGCGCGCCTGACCGTTTCGGCGGGCGGCAGCACCGTGGTGGTGTCGGCGACCGTGCCCGTGAACGGGGGAGCGGCCGTGAGCGTCCCCATGGGGTCGTCGTTCCGTGCCGTGGTCCCGGTGGGAACGGCGGCGGCGACCCTCAGCCTCGAGTGCCTCGCGCTGTCGTCGGGCGTGCCCTCATCGATCACCTCGGCGGCCAGTCTGCCCGTGACCCTCACCGCCTCGGGCTGGTCGGTCCCGGGCCAGCCGAGCCCCACCCCGACCGCGGTCCCGACGACACCGGCGCCCTCGCCGAGCGCGACGGTGTCGGCTTCCCCCGACCCTGCGGCCTCCGCCTCGGCCGCTCCGGGCTCGTCGACGTCGGCGACCCCCGCGCCCGTCGCCGCGGGCGGGTCGGACCTCGCCGTCACCGGGGCGCAGGTCGCGGGCGTCGCCGGCCTCGGGGCTGCCCTCGCGGTCGCGGCGGGCCTCGTCCTGCGCGGTCGCGTCCGGCGCCGGGCGGCTGCTCAGGACTGAGCTCGCCCGGGACCGGTCGTGGCGGGAGCGGCGACCCGGTCGGTCCCGGCGAGGGGGCGGATGCCGTCAGTGGATGCCGTACTCGAGACCGACGATGAAGATGCCGAGGCAGGCGGTGGCGAACGCGCCGAACAGGCGCACGACGATCCGGGCCTTCCGCCGGGCGTAGGCGCCGTACCCCAGCAGAGCGAGCACCGCGAAGGTCGCCCACATGCAGGCCTCGAAGGAGTCGTCGACCGACACGCCGGTGAGGCCCGCCCACACCAGCACAAGGATCGACGGCACCGAGGCGTAGAGCATGCCGGCACCGTGGCGCATGCCCTCGCGCGTGGCGTGACGCAGGCCGTGGTCGGCGTGCTCGGTCAGGGTGTGGGCGAAGACGTGCGCGATGAAGAACACCACGAGCGACACCGACGCGCTCGCGAGGACCTCCCACACGTCCTCGGCGTGATCGTCGGCGATCGAGACGAAGGCCGCGAACACGATGAGGCCGTAGATGGCGGCGGGGGAGCGGAAACGAACGTCGAACCACCCCCTCACACGGGCCCAACGCGAGGGGGACCCGATCGGAACGCTCACGCGTCGAACCCCAGGCTCAACTTGCGAAGCAGGGTCGCGAGGCGGTCGCGGTCGCCGCGGGAGAGGCCCTCGAGCAGCAGGGCCTCGGCATCGACGAGGCGGGTGATCGCGGCATCCACTCGTATTCGTCCGTCATCGGTCAGAGTCACCAGGATGCTCCGTCCGTCCCCGGGGTCGGCCTCCCGGCGCACGAAACGGCGAGCGACCAGCCGGTCGATGCGGTTCGTCATCGTTCCGCTCGACACCAGCGTCTGCTGAAGAAGCTGCTTGGGGCTCAGCTGGTAGGGCTCGCCCGCGCGGCGCAGAGCCGAGAGCACGTCCCACTCCCACGACTCGATGTCGCTGCGGCGGAACGCCTCCTTGCGGGCGATGTCGAGGTGCCGTGAGAGGCGGGCGACACGCGAGAGCACCTCGAGCGGCGAGAAGTCGAGATCGGGGCGCTGCCGCATCCACGCATCGACGATGCGGTCGACTTCGTCGCTGTCCCGGGTCACGGTCTCATTATGTCGAGTGCGCGGTCCACCGTCGGCTCGCGCCGCAGGTCGGAACGCACGGCGCTCGGGTCTGGCAGACTTGACCGGTGCCCGCGGGCACGGTCCGCCGTGGTGTAACGGCAGCACGACAGCCTTTGGAGCTGTTAGGTCTAGGTTCGAATCCTGGCGGCGGAGCATGACATCACCGACCGAGCTGGCCGTCGTCGTCCTCGCCGCGGGTCAGGGGACGCGCATGCGCTCCCGCACCCCCAAGGTGCTGCACCCCCTCGGCGGTCGCCCGCTGGTCGGTCACGTGCTCGACACCGCGGCCTCCCTCGACCCGGCGCGCATCGTCGTGGTCGTGCGTCACGAGCGAGAGCTCGTCGCCGAGACCGTGTCGGAGCTCGCGCCCGGCGTCGTGATCGTCGACCAGGACGAGGTGCCCGGTACCGGTCGTGCGGTGGAGGTCGCCCTCGACGCGCTCGACGGATTCGAGGGCGATGTCCTCGTGCTCAGCGCCGACGTGCCGCTGCTCGAGACCGGAACGCTGACCGAGCTGCTCGCGACGCACCGCACGGGCGGCACCGCCGTCACCCTGCTCAGCGCTCGCGTCGACCAGCCGTTCGGCTACGGCCGGATCCTGCGCGACGAGGCCGACGGCGTGCGTCGGATCGTCGAGCAGAAAGACGCCTCGGCCGAGGAGGCCGCGGTCACCGAGATCAACGTCGGGGTGTACGTCTTCCAGGCGGCGCCGCTTCGCGCCCAGCTCGCGCAGGTGGGGACCGCCAACGCGCAGGGCGAGAAGTACCTCACCGACGTGGTCGGTCTGCTGCGCGACGCACAGTTGGGCGTCGCGGCATCCGTCACCTCCGACGCCTCGGCCGCCCTCGGAGTCAACGATCGCGTGCAGCTGTCCGAGGCCGGGCGCACGCTCAACGCCCGCACGGTGCGTCGCTGGCAGCTCGAGGGCGTCACCGTCGTCGATCCCGCTACGACCTGGATCGACGTGACCGCCACCCTGGCTCCCGACGTCACGATCCTCCCCAACACCCATGTGCGCGGGGCGACCGTCATCGCCTCGGGCGCCACGATCGGCCCCGACACGAGCCTGGTCGACTGCGAGGTGGGAGAGAACGCCACGATCACCCGCACCGACGGCACCCTCGCCGTCGTCGAGGCCGGGGCCACCGTCGGCCCGTTCGCCTACCTCCGCGCGAACGCCCGGGTGGGCGTGAACGGCAAGGTCGGCACCTTCGTCGAGGTGAAGAACTCCTCGATCGGCGAGGGCAGCAAGGTGCCGCACCTCTCGTACATCGGCGACACGGAGATCGGCCGCGGGGTCAACCTCGGCGCCGGCGCCATCACCGCCAACTACGACGACGTCGCCAAGCACCGCACGGTGATCGGCGACGAGGTGCACAGCGGGTCGCACAACGTCTTCGTCGCGCCGGTTACGATTGGAGCGGGTGCCAAAACGGGCGCCGGAGCGGTGATCCGCAAGGATGTCCCGGCCGGTGCGTTGGCGCTCAGCGTGGCACCCCAGCGCAACGTCGAGGGGTGGGTCGAGAAGAACCGACCGGGCACCAGAGCGGCCGACGTGGCCGCGCGGGCTCGGGCTGAACAGGAAGCGGCCGATGGCTCGTAAGAAGAATCGTGTAGACCTCGACCGCGACAACGGCATCGCCCCCGGGCTCGTCGCCAAGACCAAGAAGCGGCTCGTCGTCGCCTCGGGTCGTTCGCACCCCGATCTCGCGGCACAGGTCACGCAGCACCTGGGTACCGAGCTCGCCCCCACCGAGCACCGCACCTTCGCGTCGGGCGAGATCTACACCCGGTTCGAGGTGTCGATCCGCGGCTGCGACGTCTTCGTCATCCAGTCCTTCGGCCCTCCGGTCAACGAGTGGCTGATGGAGCTGCTCATCATGCTCGACGCCCTCAAGCGCGCCTCGGCCAAGCGCGTCACGGTCGTCGCCCCGTACTTCCCCTACTCGCGGCAGGACAAGAAGGGCCGCGGCCGCGAGCCGATCAGCGCCCGCCTCGTCGCCGACCTGCTCAAGACCGCCGGCGCCGACCGCATCATGAGCGTCGACCTGCACGCAGCACAGATCCAGGGCTTCTTCGACGGCCCGGTCGATCATCTCTTCGCCAAGCCCGTGCTGCTCGAGCACTTCGAGCAGGGCCTGTCGGCCGAAGACCGAGAGACCCTCACGGTCGTCTCGCCCGACATGGGTCGCGTCCGCGTCGCCGACACCTGGTCCGACAGCCTGGGGGCCCCGCTCGCGATCATCCACAAGCGTCGTGATCCTAAGGTCGCCAACCAGGTCTCGGTGCACGAGATCGTCGGCGACGTGAACGGGCGCACCTGCCTGCTCGTCGACGACATGATCGACACCGGCGGCACGATCCAGAAGGCCGCGCAGGCTCTCAAGGCCGCGGGCGCCCGCAAGGTCATCGTCGCCGCGACGCACGCGATCTTCAGCGACCCGGCGATCGAGCGCTTGCAGGACGCGGCGATCGACCAGGTCGTGGTCACCGACACCATCCCGATCGAGGCCGAACGCCGGTTCGAGCGCCTCACCGTGCTGCCGATCGCGCCGTTGCTGGCTCGCGCGATCCACGAGGTCTTCGAGGACGGCTCGGTCACGAGCATGTTCGGCGGCGACGCGTAGGCGTTCGCTGCTTCGATACTCAGCCACCTCCCCTCGGGGAGGTGGCTGAGTCGTTCTCGTGCCGGGCCGTCCTGCGGAGTCGTGTTGCACACGCCGCTCCGGGATGCCGCGGCACGGCGTGTCGCCGAAGACCTCCGACGGAGGGTACGGGCGGCTGCCGGCCCGCTCGCACGGCCGCGGCCGGGCCGTCGTGCGGAGTCGGGGTTCGACACGCCGGTTCTGGTGCCGCGAGCACGGCGTGTCAACCGCGAACTCCGCTCGGCGGCCCGGGTGCCCCCCACTGCCACCTCGCCCCAACCACCCACCACACATAGCTCGCACAAAAGAATGAACCGGTGAGCGGGCAAGGTCGTGTCCCTACCGTGAGCACGTACGCGCCGCGAGGCACGACCGAAGGAGGACCCTCATGATCCGCACCACAGCCGTACCCCGTCCCGTCCGCATCGGCACCGCTCTGCTGGGTGTCGCCGGCATCGCCACCCTCGCCGGGTGCGCGGGCGGCACCACGACCGGCGACGCCGCCCCCGCCGAAACCGCGGCCCCCGCCGCGAGCTCGGCTCCCACCACCTCGGGTGCCGCAGCCGGATCCACCGGCTCGGGCTCCTACAAGGACGGCGAGTACGAGGCCACGGGCCAGTACGCCACCCCCGAAAGCGTCGAGACCATCGACGTCACGCTCACGATCGCCGGCGACACGGTCACCGCGGTCACGGTCACGGGCGATCCGCAGGCCGCGGAGTCCAAGCGCTACCAGGGCGAGTTCATCGGCGGCATCCAGAGCGAGGTCGTGGGCAAGAAGCTCGACGAGATCTCGGTCAGCAAGGTCGCGGGCTCCTCGCTCACGAGCGGCGGTTTCAACAAGGCCGTCGACACGATCAAGTCCGAGGCCCAGGCCTGACAGCCATGAGCACTCCGATTGCGACGGGTTCGACCTGGACCTTCGACGCGATCGGCACGTCGTGGGCGATCGAGACGGCGGATCCGCTCTCCTCGATCGCCCGCGACGCGGTGTCGTCGGTCATCGAGCGCTTCGATCGGGAGTGGTCGCGATTTCGCGACGATTCGCTCGTATCCTCGCTCGCCGAGGGGCGCACGGCATCCGTTCCCGCCCCGGAGGACGCGGATGCCATGTTCTCGCTCTACCGAGAGCTCGACGCGGCGACCTCCGGCGCGGTCAACCCCCTCGTCGGCGATGCGCTCGCGCGCCTGGGCTACGACGCACGGCTGACCCTGGCTGCGTGGGGAGACCCGCAGCCGGCGCCGTCATGGCGCGACGTCCTCACCTGGGACGCCGACCGCGTGAGCGTCGCGACTCCCGCGACCATCGACGTCGGGGCCCTCGGCAAAGGGCGACTGGTCGACCTCGTGCTCGACACGCTGAGCGCCTTCGTCGAGGGCGACCGCGTCGTCGACGCCTCGGGAGATCTCGCCGTTCGCGGAACTCCCGTGCGCGTCGGGCTTGAGCACCCGTTCGACGCCACGCGCGCGATCGGCGTCGTCACCGTGACCGACGGGGCCCTCTGCGCCTCGGCGATCAACCGCCGCGCGTGGGGAGACGGGCTCCATCATGTGCTCGACGCCCGCACCGGCGCCCCCGTCCGCGCGTTCGCCGCGACGTGGGCTCTGGCCGGCACGGCCATGCGCGCCGACGCCCTGGCCACGGCGCTGTTCTTCGACGGCGGCCCGGAGCTTGCGGCATCCTGGAACGCGAACTGGGTGCGCATGCGCACCGACGGCCGTGTCGAATGGTCGCCCGGCTTCTCGGGCGAGATCTTCTCCTGACTCCCATCTTTCGAAGGGTTCCCTCTCATGAGCACCACGCTCGCCGCCGGTTCGACCCGGGTCCTCGCACTCATCGGACGCGTCTCGATGTACCGGCTCGTCATGGCGTCGCTCGGCCTTCTCGCCGTGATCGCGCTCGTCCTGTCGTTCGCCGGCCTGGTCGTGCCGCAGCCGCTGGCGATCGTCGCGAGCGCCGTGGTACTCGCCGCCGCGTGCGCCCTCACCGATGTCGTGGCGCAGAGTGCGCTCCGGATGCCACGTCGTGTGGAATCCTCGCTGATCACGGCCGGAATCCTGCTGTTCGTCCTGCGCCCCACGATCGAGCCGTTGGGCTTGGCCGGTCTCGCTCTCGCCGGGGTGGTGGCATCCGCGTCGAAGTACCTGCTCGCCTGGCGGGGCAGGCACATCTTCAACCCCGCGGCCACGGGGGCGGCGGTGTTGACGATCGTGAGCATCTGGGCGCCCGATCTCGGCTCCTCGGCCTGGTGGATCGGCTCGCCGTGGCTCGCGGGTCCGGTGCTGGTGCTGGGTGTTCTGCTGCTGTTGCGCACCGACAAGCTGCCGATCGTCGTGGTCTTCTGGGTGGTCGCGATGGCCGTCGCCTTCTTCCGCACGAGCGTGCAGTTCCAGGCCGCGGGCTTCCCCGTCGACGTGCCGAGCGTGCTGCTGCAGGTGGCGTTCTCGTCGCCCTTCCTCTTCCTCGGGGCGTTCATGCTGTCCGAGCCGCTGACCCTTCCTCCGCGTCGCGTCCAGCAGTACCTGGTCGCGATCCTGGTCGGCGTCCTCGCGGGTTGGCCGCTGCCGTTGGGCGAGATCACGCTCGGCCAGGAGCGCGCTCTTCTCATCGGCAACCTGCTCGCGTTCCTGTTCTGCCTGCGCGCGGCCGTCCGTCTGCGGGTCGACCGTCGCCGCGATGTGACGCCCACGGTGCGCGAGCTGTCGTTCCATGCCGCCCGCCCCTTCTCGTTCCACCCCGGGCAGTACCTCGAGCTCGACGTGCCGCACCGCCGCCCCGATGCCCGCGGCACGCGGCGGGAGTTCTCGATCGTCTCGGCGCCGGAGGACCTGCCCGAGGTGCGCATCGCGTTCAAGGACGGCTCGCAGTCGTCGTACAAGCGAGCGCTGGCGACGGTCGAGCCGGGCTCGACCCTCGCCGTCACCGGCGTCTGGGGCGACTTCGTGCTGCCCTCGCGCCCGACCTCCCCGGTGCTCCTGGTCGCCGCCGGCATCGGCGTGACCCCGTTCGTCTCGCAGCTGCGTCACCTCGTGGCGACGAATCAGGACCGCGACGTCGTTCTCGTGTACGTGGTGTCGGAGGCATCCGAACTCGCCTTCCGCGACGAGATCTCCGCCAGCGGCATCCCGGTGGTGGTGTTCTCGCGCGATGAGCCGCTCGACCTCCCCGCGGGTTGGGTGTGGGCGGGACCCGATCGCGTGGATGCCGAGGCGCTGCTGCGCTCTGTTCCCGATATCGCGCAGCGAGCGGCGTACGTCTCGGGCCCGCCGCGGCTCATCTCGGCCCTCGCCCCCGCGCTCGCGAAGGCGAAGTCGCTGACCACGGACGCGTTCGCCGGGTACTGAATCCTCGCCGTGACCCTCGTCCTCAGCGGCTGCTCGGCCGACAGCGGGAGAGACGACGTCGCAGGCTACGTCGAGGCAGCGATCGCCGAGATGCGCGACGGCATCCACGCCGACACGGACGCGTTCCGGGATGCCGTGGCTCGAGTCGAACCCGAGCTGAAGGCGAAATCGACGATAACGGAGACTCACCGGGGGCTGGGCGAGTTGGTGGTCGTGGCGGGCGGGGTGCACTCGTGGCTGCAGACGCCCGCGGATGTCGCCTCCATTGCGGCGCAGAACGCCCCGGCGGCATCCTTCCCCGTGCCGACGGTCTCGACGCGCGACGGCATCAGCATCCTGTTGCTGCCCGGGTTCCAGGGGGAGGAGCCCGAAGCGATCGAACAGTATGAGTCAGCGGGCCTGCAGGCGATGCGGGCCGCCGCCGCTGCGACGACCTGCGGCTGGATCGTCGACCTGCGCACGAACGGCGGGGGCAATGCGTGGCCCATGCTCGCGGTGGTCGCGCCGCTGCTCGACGACGGAGACGTCGTCGGACTCGAGCGAGACGGGCAGGTGCAGTGGGCACGTGTGGCCGACGGCGGTGTCGTCTCGACGCCCGGGGGAGACGACACCTCGTCTCCCGGGGGATTCACCGTCGACACCCCAGTGGCGCTGCTCACGTCGGGGATGACGAACAGCGCCGCCGAGATCGTGGCCATCGCCTTCGCCGGTCAGGCCGATGCCCTGCGGGTCGGCAAACCGACGGCGGGAATGACGACCGGTAACCAGGTCCGAGATCTCAGCGACGGCGCCCGCCTCATCCTCACCACCAGCTACGACGTCGACCGCACCGGTCGGGTCTACGACGGTCCGCTCGCGCCCGACATCGAGGCGGCTCCCGGCCCCGACCTCGAGGCCGCGCGGGCGGCGGTCAGGTCCCGCTGCGCCTGACCGCCGGCATCCGGGATCTCAGACCGGATCCGCGGGCTTCGCGGGGAGACGCACCTCGAACGTCGTGTCACCGGGGCTGCTCTTCACGTTGATGGTGCCGCGGTGGGCGTCGACGATCGCGCGGGCGATCGAGAGGCCGAGGCCCGTGCCGCCGGTCTTGCGGTCGCGGGAACGGTCGGCGCGAGCGAATCGCTCGAACAACTGGGAGGCGACCGACGGGTCGATGCCGGGTCCGTTGTCGTGCACGCGCAACACGGCCTCGGCTCCCTCGTGGGCGACGGAGACGTTCACGATGCTTCCGGCCGGCGTGTGCGTGCGCGCGTTGGCGAGCAGGTTCGCCACCACCTGGTGCAGGCGCGCGGCGTCTCCGGCGAGTTCGACGGGGGTGTCGGGAACGTCGATCGTCCACGAATGGTCGGGACCGGCGGGGCGCGCATCGCCGACGGCCTCGACGGCCAGACGCGTGAGGTCGACCGAGCCGTAGACGAGCTCTTGGCCCTCGTCGAGGCGCGCGAGAAGAAGCAGGTCCTCGACGAGCGTGGTCATGCGCAGCGACTGCGCCTGAATGCGCTCGAGCGACTGCTCGGTGGTCTCGACGGCCAGGGCGATGCGTTGGCGACTTTCGTCGTCCTGCGCCTGACGCATGGCGCGCAGCGACAGCTCAGAGAAACCGCGAATGGATGCCAGGGGCGTCCGCAGTTCGTGGCTGGCGTCGGCCACGAACCGGCGCATGAGTTCCTCGTTGCGCTGGCGCGCGCTGAGCGAGGCGTCGACGCGGTCGAGCAGGGTGTTGAGGGCGGTTCCCACTTGCCCGATCTCGGTGTGCTCGTCGACCTGATCCGCCGGGACGCGCTCGGTGATCGACACGTCTCCCTGATCCATGCGGATCGACGCGACGCGCGTGGCGGTCTCGGCGACCGCGCGCAAGGGGCGCAGCCCCAGACGGATGACGATCGCGATGATCACGGCGAGCAGCAGCAGGCCTCCGGTGGTGACGAGCGCGACGGTGGTGAGGATGGCACCGATCGTGCTGGTCACGCTCGACAGGGGGAGACCCACGAGGAAGACGCTGTCGCTTCCGGGCGTCGGGAACGCTCGGACGAGGTACTCGCCGAGATTCGGCAGGTCGACCGTCTGAGCGGTGGGGTCGGATGCGGCGGCCTGGAGGCTGTCGGCGATGCGACCGAGGTCGTCGGTCGTGAGCGCGCGCACGCCGTTGTCGCCGACGACAGCTCCGGTGATCCCGGCACCGCGCGAGTTCATCACGAGAAGCGTGCCGGAGTCGAAGAACCCCGACTCCAGGACCTGCTCCGCCGAACTCTGGAACGCCGCCCGCGGCTGTATGGAGGCAGCCGCTTCGTCCACCTGGGCGCCGAGGTTCACGTAGAGAACCTGGCTGAGGATCGCACTGGTCGAGATGCCGATCATCACGAGGATGAACGCGACCATGCCGATGACGGCCGTCATCAGACGCGCCTGCAGCGTCCACGGGCGACGGAGCCTCGTCGACAGGGGCTCCCGCTTCGGCCTCGGCGCCGGTGTGCCGGTGTCGGCGTCTGCGGGGCGGTCGGTCTCCCAGACCTCGGACGGGGGAGCGGGGGGCGCTGGTCTCGGCGGAATACTCACTGAGGCGCTTTGATCATGTACCCGACACCGCGCACGGTGTGGATGAGCGGGTCGTTTCCGGCGTCGATCTTCTTGCGCAGGTACGAGATGTAGAGCTCGACGACGCTGGAGCGACCGCCGAAGTCGTAGTTCCAGACGCGGTCGAGGATCTGCGCCTTCGACACCACGCGACGCTGGTTGCGCATGAGGAAGCGCAGGAGCTCGAACTCGGTCGCGGTCAGCTCGATCTCCTTGCCGCCGCGGATGACCTCGTGGCTGTCCTCGTTCAGCGAGAGGTCGCCGACGCGCAGGATCGGCTCGGAGTCGCGCGTGAGGGCGGTGCCGGCGCGACGCATGAGGCCTCGCAGGCGCGCCACGACCTCTTCGAGGCTGAAGGGCTTGGTGACGTAGTCGTCGCCACCGGCCGTGAGCCCCGCGACGCGGTCGGCCACGGCGTCCTTCGCCGTCAGGAACAGCACGGGCACGTCGTTGCCCGAGTGCCGCAGGCGCTGCAGCACTGCCATGCCGTCGAGGTCGGGCATCATGATGTCGAGCACCATGGCATCCGGCTCGAAGTCGCGCGCGGACTGCAGGGCGTCGAAGCCCGATCCGGCGGTCTTCACGTCCCAGCCCTCCATGCGCAGGGCCATCGACAGCAGGTCGGTGAGCATCTGCTCGTCGTCGACGACGAGGACGCGCAGGGCGCTCCCGTCGGGGCGGGTGAAGGTGGGGGCGGCGGCGGTCGCGGTCATAGAACTCATTGTGCTCTCGTATCTATGAGCTTTCTATGGCGAGCCTTATGGGAATCCTGGGAACGGGAGACCCGACGGCTGAGAACGAGCCCGTGCCGACCCCGACCGCGGCACCCGGGGTGTTCGCGACGACGTCGCGGACGTCCGCGACGCGCCTGGGCGGCCTTAGACGCACGAGGCGGCGACGAGCCATGCTCGCCGCCGCCTCGTCAAGACAGCTCTCAGTGGGTGTCTTCGGCTTCGATCTCGGTGCGGTCGCCCGACCACAGGGTGTGGAAGGTGCCCTCCTTGTCGATGCGACGGTAGGTGTGCGCACCGAAGAAGTCGCGCTGGCCCTGGATCAGGGCGGCGGGCAGGCGCTCGGCACGCAGACCGTCGTAGTACGCCAGCGACGAGCTGAACGCGGGCGCGGGGATGCCGCTCGCCGCCGACAGCGACACGATGTGGCGCCATGCGTCCTGCGCCCGGCCGAGGGCCTCGACGAAGTACGGGGCGGTCAGCAGCACGGGCAGCTCGGCCTCGGCGTCGTAGGCCTCGGCGATGCGGTTGAGGAACTGCGCACGGATGATGCATCCGCCGCGCCAGATCTTCGACACCGCGCCCAGGTCGATGTTCCAGTCGTACTGGGCGGCACCGGCGCGGATCTCGTCGAAGCCCTGCGAGTAGGCGACGATCTTCGAGGCGTAGAGCGCGAGGCGCACCTGCTCGATGAAGGCGTCGGCATCTTCGCCCGAGAGCACGTCGGTGCCCGAGGGGCCGGGGAGCTCGCGCGAGACCTCGCGCTGCTCGGGGTGGCTCGACAGCGACCGGGCGAACGTGGCCTCGGCGATGCCCGAGACGGGGACGCCCAGGTCGAGGGCCGTCTGCACGGTCCACGCGCCGGTGCCCTTGGCGCCGGCCTGGTCGAGGATGACATCAACGAGGGGCTTGCCCGTGTCGGCGTCGGTCTGGCGCAGCACCTCGGCGGTGATCTCGATGAGGTACGACTCCAGCTCGCCGCGGTTCCACTCGGCGAACACGTCCGCGATCTCGGCCGGGCTCTTGCCCGTGGCGCGGCGGATGAGGTCGTAGGCCTCGGCGATCAGCTGCATGTCGGCGTACTCGATGCCGTTGTGCACCATCTTCACGAAGTGACCGGCGCCATCGTGGCCGACGTGCGTCACGCAGGGCTCGCCCTCGGCGACCGCGGCGATCGACTTCAGGATCGGGCCCAGCGTGGCCCATGCCTCGTCGGAACCACCGGGCATGATCGAGGGGCCGCGCAGGGCACCCTCTTCGCCGCCCGAGACGCCCATTCCGACGAAGTTGATGCCGGTGTCGCGCACGGCCTTCTCACGGCGAATGGTGTCGGTGAACAGCGCGTTGCCGCCGTCGACGATGATGTCGCCCGGTTCGAAGACCTTCACCAGCTCGTCGATGACGAAGTCGGTGGGGCGGCCGGCCTTGACCATGATGATCGCGGTGCGCGGCTTCGCCAGCGACGCGGCGAAGTCCTCGTACGAGAACGAGGCGACGAAGTTGGCCTCGGGGTGCTGCTCGAGAACGTGCTCGGTCTTGTCCTTGCTGCGGTTGAAGATGGCGACCGTGTTGCCCTCGCGGCTGGCGAGGTTGCGGGCGAGGTTCGAGCCCATCACGGCCAAGCCGACGACGCCGATGTTGGCGCGGCCGTCGCCCTCGCCCTGGGGGCGTGAGTCGGCGTCGGCGGTGGGACGGTCCACCTCTTCGATGCCGGGCGCACCCTCGTGCACCTGTGCGGCCTGATGCGGGGACTGGTCCTGGTCGGTCGAGGGGCCGGTCGGGGAGGCGTGGGACGTCATGGGTGCTCCGTCTTCAGGTGCGAGGGGTGTGGGCAGGCTCACGTGGGCCGCCTCCGCCACTTTATCGGCTCGGCCCGCGCGTGTTTCAGGACGGGGTGTGCGTGAGCTGGAGACGCTCGACGACCTCTCGCACCTGCTCCTGGGGAGTGAGGTCGAGGTCGATGCGGATCGCGCGCTCATCGGCATCCGGGATCTCCAGGGTCTCGAACTGCGAGGTCAGCAGCGACGGCGGCATGTAGTGGCCCTGTCGACGCAGCAGGCGTTCGAGCACGAGCTTCGGGTCGCCCATCAGCAGGACGAAGGTCACATCGTCGCGGCGCAGTACGTCGCGGTAGGTGCGCTTGAGGGCCGAGCACGTGATGACGCCGGGGCGTCCGGCGGCGATCTGGCCGTCGATCCAGCCGGCGACGCGATCGAGCCACGGCCATCGGTCATCGTCGTCGAGGGCGTGACCGGATGCCATCTTGGCGACGTTCTCCGCGGGGTGCAGGTCGTCGCCCTCCTGGAAGTCCCAGCCGAGGCGACCGGCGAGCATGCCGGCGACGGTGGACTTGCCGGTGCCGGCGGGACCCATGAAGACGAGGACGGGGTGGGACGTCATGATTCTCTCTTCCTCTCCCATCAGACGAACACGCTGATCGCGAGAACGCCGGCCAGGCCCATGACCGAGATCACGCACTCCAGCACGCTCCATGTTTTCAGTGTCTGCGGGATGTTCAAGCCGAAGTACTCCTTGATGAGCCAGAAGCCGGCATCGTTCACGTGGCTCAGGAACACCGAGCCCGCGCCGATCGCGAGCACCAGCAACGCCGTCATGGGGGCGTCGAGCGTCTCGGTGAGCGGCTGCAGGATGCCGGCGGCGGTGATCGTGGCGACGGTGGCCGATCCGGTCGCGACGCGGATGACCACGGCGACCAGCCAGGCCAGCAGCAGCACGGAGACACTGGAGCCCGCGACGAGATCGGCGATCACTTTGCCGATGCCGGTGTCGACGAGCACCTGCTTGAACCCGCCGCCCGCGCCGACGATGAGGAGGATGCCGG
Organism: Microbacterium sp. SORGH_AS_0454; assembly: GCF_031453395.1. Classification (NCBI taxonomy): domain Bacteria; kingdom Bacillati; phylum Actinomycetota; class Actinomycetes; order Micrococcales; family Microbacteriaceae; genus Microbacterium; species Microbacterium sp. SORGH_AS_0454. Next base: position 2,295,177 of record NZ_JAVIYS010000001.1, read on the forward strand.
CGATGGGCCCGAGAGAGGAGCCGACGACGCTCGTCAGCTTGGCGCGGTCGAAGCCGGCGCCCCGGCCGAGCACGACGAAGCCGACGAGCACGGCCAGCAGCAGCGCGATGATCGGCAGGCCGAGGAAGTCGATGACCACCTTCCACGGGGCGGTCGAGCCGGGCGCGACGATGTCGGCGACGGCCTTCAGCAGCATGAGGAACACGGGCAGGAGGATGCTCGCGAGCGTCGCCGCGAACGACGGGCGCCGAGCGGGCTCTTCGCCCTTCTCCTCGGCCGAGACGAACAGCTCGGGCACGGGAACGGGGGCCCAGCGGGCGGCGATCGGGGCGAACAACGGGCCGGCGACGATGACCGCGGGGATCGCGACGATCACGCCGAACGCGAGGGTCAGGCCGAGGTTGGCGTCCAGTGCGTCGATGGCGGCGAGCGGCCCCGGGTGCGGGGGCACGAGGCCGTGCATCGCGGAGAGGCCCGCGAGGGTCGGGATGGCGATCTTCATCAGCGAGACGCCCGAGCGTCGGGCCACGAGGATGATGACGGGGACCAGCAGTACGAGACCGACCTCGAAGAACATCGGCAGGCCGATGATCGCTCCGATCAACCCCATGACCCAGGGGAGTGAGCGCGGGGTCGCGCGGGCGACGAGGGTGTCGACGATGCGGTCGGCACCGCCCGAGTCGGCGAGCAGCTTGCCGAAGATCGCACCGAGGGCGATGAGGATGCCGACGCCGCCCATGGTCGAGCCGAAGCCGCCGGTGAAGCTGGTCACCGAGGTGGCGATGGGCATGCCGGCGATGACGCCCGTCGTGAACCCGCCGATGGTCAGGGCGAGGAAGGGGTGCAGCTTGCCCCACGTGATGAGCACCACGATGAGGGCGATGCCGATGAGGGCGGCGGTGATCAACTGCCCGGCGGGGGCGGTGGTCGTGGACTCCGCGGCGGTGAGCACCAGCGTGGAGGGGTGGGGGGAGAGGGCCATGAGCGTCCTTGATCCGGCGAGCGGCAGCGATGCCGTGGGTGTTGGTGCAGTGGGTATTTGTCGTACATAAAACCACAGGATGCGGAGTTGTGCACGACGAATGCGTCCGTCGGAACGCATCGCGTCTGTCATCATCGAGAAATGACGTTGGACCGTCCCGCCGTGTCGACGCTGCACGACGCCCTCGTCGACCGCCTGGGATCGGCGATCGTCGACGGGGAGCTGGGCGCCGGCTCGCGCCTGATCACGGCGGAGCTCTCGCCCGGATCGTCGCGCGGAGCGGGCCGTGAGGCCGTGCGCGTTCTGCAGTCGCTCGGGCTCGTGCGGGTGCGTCGAAAGACGGGTGTCGAGGTGCTTCCGTCGACGCAGTGGAACGTCTACGCGCCCGAGATCATCGCCTGGCGCCTCGCCGGTCCGGGCCGGCGCGCCCAGTTACGCGAGCTCAGCGAGCTCCGCGGTGCGATCGAACCGCTCGCTGCGCGTGCCGCGGCGACCCACGCCACCGACGAGCAGCGCCAGGTGCTGGTGGCCTCGGTGATGGAGATGGCGCGCACCGAGCACGACGCGGACGGTGCCGAGTACCTCGCGGCCGACATCCGCTTCCATCGCACGGTGCTCGCGGCATCCGGAAACACGATGTTCGCCGCCCTCGGTGCGGTCGTCGAATCGGTGCTGGTGGGGCGGACGCGACACGAGCTCATGCCGCACGACGCCAACCCGCACGCCGTGCGGTGGCACCAAGACGTGGCCTTCGCCGTCGCGGCCGGTCGCGCCGACGACGCCGTGCAGGCGATGCACCTCATCGTGCGCGAGGCGGGGGATGCGATGGCCTCCGCGGTGAGCGCGGAGTAAGGCCTCGGCGGATCCGTTGCGCGCCGGGGACGAGTGTGTCGTGGTGAGCTCGTCGCTCGCGGTCGCTCCGGCGCTCGCCGATGTCAGTCCGTGTGGGTGGGGGCAGAGCTGCGCTCCGCCGTGAAGCGGCGGGTGACGGCGATGTCGCGGCCGCCCAGGCCCCGCTCGACGATCTCGTCGAAGGCGGCTCGCAGGGCCGGCAGCAGCGCGGGCCGCGTGTCGGTGGACGCGGCGATGTCGGCCGCGAAGCGCAGGTCCTTCACCATGTACTCCGCGATGCCACTGGGGGAGTCGTCGCCCGTGACGAGGCGCTCGCGACGGCTCTCGAGCAGGCGTGATCCGGCGTACCCGCCACCCAGAAGCTCCCACAAGGTCGCGGGGTCGACGCCGGAACGCGCGGCGAGCTCGGTCGCCTCCCCGAGCGCGAGGATCGTCGAGGCGACGACGAGTTGGTTGCAGGCTTTCGCCACCTGCCCGGCGCCGAGGGGGCCGAGGCGCACGGGCGTTCCGCACGGAGCCAGAAGTGCGGCGGCCCGGTCGGTGTCGACGGGGGAGCCGCCGAGCATGATGGACAGTCGCCCGGCTTTCGCGCCGTCCTCGCCGCCAGAGACGGGGCAGTCGACCACCCGGATGCCGTCGGGGAGGCGGTCCGACAGCTCCCGCACGCCCACGGGCGACGAGGTCGAGCCGATCATGACGAGAAAATCGCGGTCGCCGATGCCTGCCAGCAGCCCGTCGGGCCCGTCGAGGTGCTCCTCGAGCTGCGGAAGGTCGGGCAGCATCACGAGCACGGCGTCGGTGTGGACAGCGAGCTCACGGGCCGTCTCGGCCCACTGCGCGCCGGCCTCGATGAGCGCCGGGCGTCGCCGACGCGCGTGGACGGTCAGGGAGCCGCGGGCGGCGAGCAGGTGGTGCGCCATCGGTGCCCCCATTGCCCCGAGGCCCCATACCCCGAGTCGGACGGTGGCGGGGGTGGTCTCGTCGTCGAGAGGTGTCATGCACGGCATCCTATCGACTGGACAACAGGTTGAACAGGGTTCACTATGGTGAACGTATACCGAGGGGTCGAGCGGCTCGCGGTGCCCGCGATCGCGGCGAAGGGATGGACGAAGATGTCGACGCACAAGAGCCTACGCGCGGTGGTCGCCGTTCCGCTGGCGGAGGAGCACTGCCGGCTCATCGAGCGGCTGGAGCCGCGTCTCGAGCTGGTGCGCGATGCCGCTCTCACGCGCCCCATGCGCGGCCCCGCCGACTGGTCGGGTGACCCGGCCCACGTGCGCACCGACGCCGAGCAGCGCGCCTTCGAGGCGATGATCGACTCGGCCGAGGCGCTCTTCGGCATTCCCGACGTCGAGCCGGCCGCGCTCTCGCGCACGGTCGCGGCCAACCCGGGGCTGCGGTGGGTCATGACGACGGCCGCCGGTGGCGGCGGGCAGGTGAAGGCGGCAGCCCTCGACGACACGGCCCTCGAGCGCGTCGTGTTCACCACGAGTGCGGGCGTGCACGGCGGACCGCTCGCGGAGTTCGCGGTGTTCGGAGTGCTCGCGGGGGCCAAGGGCCTGCCGCGCCTGCGGGCAGACCAGGATGCGCGCGTCTGGTCCGATCGCTGGGAGATGCGCCAGATCGACGAGATGACCGTGCTCGTCGTGGGGCTCGGCGGCATCGGCGCCGAATGCGCTCGCCGCTTCCACGCTCTGGGCGCCGAGGTGTGGGGCACGACCCGCTCGGGCGCGCCCGTCGAGGGGGTCGACCGCCTCGTACCGCTCGACGATCTCGCCGAGGCCGTCGGGCAGGTGGATGCCATCGTCGTGACGCTCCCCGGGACCGATCAGACGCACCACCTCATCGGCGCGGACATGTTCGCCGCCGTCCGTCCGGGGGTCGTCCTCGCCAGCGTCGGGCGCGGCAGCGTGATCGACGAGAGCGCTCTGCTCGCGGCCCTCGACGATGGCCGGGTCGGTTTCGCGGCGCTCGACGTGTTCGAGGTCGAGCCGCTGCCCGTCGACTCGCCGCTGTGGGGGCACCCTCGCGTTCTCGTGAGCCCGCACACGGCCGCGCTGAGCAGCAGGGAAGAGGAGAGGATCGCCCGTCGCTTCGCCGAGAACGCCACGCGCCTGATCGATGGACAGCCGTTGCGCGCGGTTGTCGATACGGTCGAGTTCTACTGATCGAGACCATCGAGGGGAGCCGGCATGACCGACGACGACGACGGCCGGCTCGCACGGGATCCCGCCCCGGCGGTGGGACGCAGTATTCGCCTGCTCGGGCTTCTGGCCGAGGCCGAGCGTGCGCTCACCCTGACCGAGCTGGCATCGGGGCTGGGGCTGGCGAAGTCGTCGACCGCCAACCTGTGCCTCTCGCTCGAGGCGGAGCGCATGATCGAACGCGTCCCGCTCGGCTATCGCCTCGGCATCCGCACCGCCGAGCTTGGCGGAGCTTTCGCGGCGCAGTTCAACCAGGTGCGCGAGTTCTACGCCGTCTGCGAGTCGTCGCCCGTGCTGGTGCGCGAGCTCGTGCAGGTGGCGGTGCTCGATGACGCCGACTCGCTCTACCTCGCCCGGTACGAGGGCTCGCGCTCGGTGCGTCTGGGCACGCCCCTAGGATCTCGACTTCCCGCCGCCCTGTCGGCGACGGGGCGCGCGCTGCTCATGACGCGCGACGACGCTACCGTGCGGAATCTGCTCGCGCGTCGAGGTCCGCTGCCCGCGCTGACGGCGCACAGCACGGTCGATGTCGAGGGCATTCTCGTGAAGCTGGCGGTCGCTCGCGAGCGCGGATGGGCCATCGACGAGGAGGAGTCGTTCCGCGGAATCGTCGGGGTGGCCGTGCCCCTCGAGGGGTGGGCGCCGGGCGATCCGCAGTTGGCCCTGGGTGTCGGCATCCCCGTTCTGGATGCCACGCCCGAGCGCATCACGCGCGTCGGAGAGGCGCTGCGCGGGGCCGCGTCGGCGCTGACGAATCCGTTCAGCGCGGCACCGCGCCCCTGAGTGCGCTGATCTCGCCCCTCCGCGGAGGGGTATTCGTCGCGCCTCCTGATCGATGGAGTGGAAACGGGCTCAACGAATTGTGTTCAACATATTGAACTCAGTTCAGAGGGTTGATACAGTCCCGGTGTCGGGAGACCCCAGCCGATCAAAGGAGATGGCCGTGACCACTGCACCCACCGCACCGCCCGTGCCGCAGGACGACCCCGAGTACGCCGCCAATCTGCGGAGGGCGACGCTCGCCTCCAGCATCGGCAGCGCGCTCGAGTACTTCGACTTCGCGCTCTACGGGCTGTCGACGGCGCTGATCTTCAACGTCCTGTTCTTCTCGCAAGACAACCCGGCCCTGGCCACGGTCGCCGCTTTCGCGACCTACGGCGTCGGCTTCCTGGCACGTCCCTTCGGCGGGCTCTTCTTCGGCGTGCTCGGCGACAAGCTCGGCCGTAAGTGGGTCCTCGTCATCACGATCGTGCTGATGGGCGGGGCATCCACCGCCATCGGCCTCCTGCCCACGTACGAGGCCGTCGGCATCCTCGCTCCGATCCTGCTCGTGGTCATGCGACTGCTGCAGGGCTTCGGCGCCGGCGCCGAGCAGGCGGGGGCCACGGTCCTCATGGCCGAATACGCCCCCGTCAAGCGCCGCGGATTCTTCTCGGCCCTGCCCTTCATCGGCATCCAGGCCGGAACGCTGCTCGCGGCCGTCGTGTTCAGCCTCATCTCGCTGCTGCCCGAAGACCAGCTGCTCAGCTGGGGCTGGCGCGTGCCATTCCTCGCCTCGTTCGTGCTGATCCTCCTCGCGCTGTTCATCCGCATGCGCCTGCGCGAGACGCCGACCTTCATCGAGCTCGAGAAGAGCGAGCAGATTGCCGAGCGGCCCGTGCGCGACATCTTCACGCGGGGTCTGCCCGGAGTCATCGTCGGTATCGGGCTCCGCATGGCCGAGAACGGCGGCTCCTACATGTTCAACACCCTCGCGCTGACCTTCTTCGTCGCGTCGGTGGGGGGACAGGCCGACCGCAGCCTCCTCACCTGGGGGGTCACCCTCGGTTCGCTGATCGGCATCTTCTCGGTGCCGCTGACGGGCGCCCTGTCCGACCGGATGGGTCGTCGCACGGTGTACCGCGCGGGCGCGGTGTTCATGCTGCTGTTCACCTTCCCCGCTTGGTGGCTGATCTCGCTCGGGAGCTACCCGATCACGATCGCCGTCGTCGCGATCGGTATCGGCGTCGCCGTCAACTCCATGCTCGGACCCCAGTGCGCGATGCTTCCCGAGCTGTTCGGCAACCGCCACCGTTACCTCGGCGTCGCGATGGCGCGAGAGATCTCGGCGGTGCTCGCCGGCGGCCTCGCGGGTGTGCTGGGCGCCTACATCATCGCCGTCAGCGGCGCGAACTGGCTGCTGCTGGCGATCTACATGGCCACTCTCGCCCTGATCACCACGGCGTCCACCTTCCTCGTCCCCGAGACGCTGCGCCGCGACCTCACGCGCACCGACGACGCGATCAAGGTGTCTCGCGAAGAGGCCGGCGAGGGCGTGGACGCCACGACCGTCACCGTGCGGACGATCCGATGACGGCCGCGTTCGACCTGACCGGGCGGCTGGCCCTGGTCACCGGTTCCAGCCGCGGCATCGGCCGGGCCCTCGCGCAGGGCCTCGCCGAGGCGGGGGCCACGACGCTCGTGCACGGACGGGATGCCGAGACCGCCGGACGCGCGGCGGAGGAGATCTCCGCGTCGACCGGGGTGGCCGCTCACGCGGTGACCTTCGATGTGGGGGAGTCCGCCGCTGTCGACGAGGGCGTCTCTCTCATCGAGCATCGCTACGGCGTGCCCGACATCGTCGTGAACAACGCCGGCATCCAGCGGCGCGCGCCGATCGCGGAGTTCGCCGACACCGACTGGGACGACCTGGTGCGCACGAACCTCTCGAGCGCGTTCTACGTCTCACGACGTGTGGCCGGCGGCATGATCTCGCGCGGATCGGGCAAGCTCGTGCAGATCGGCAGCGTCCAGTCGCAGCTGGCCCGCCCTTCCATCGCGGCGTACGGCGCGACGAAGGGAGCGATCGCGATGCTCACGAAAGGCCTGTGCGCCGATCTCGCGCCGCACGGCATCCAGGCCAACGCCATCGCACCCGGGTACTTCGCCACGGAGCTGACCCGGGCACTCGTCGACGACGAGAAGTTCTCCGCGTGGGTGCGCTCGCGCACGCCCGCGGGGCGGTGGGGGAACACCGGCGACCTGGTGGGGGCGCTGGTGTTCCTCTCGAGCTCGGCGAGCGACTTCGTCAACGGCCAGACGATCTTCGTCGACGGCGGCATGACGGCGGTGGTCTGATGCGCATCGCTCGCGTCGAGACCCCCGCCGGGGTGCGCACGGTCCGTCTCGCCGACGACGGGTCGTGGATCCCGATCACTGATCCGTACGCGGCGTTCGCGGACGGCCGCCGCCCCGCCGACGAGGGCGACCCGGTCGCGGGACGTCTGTTGGCTCCGTGCGAGCCGATCGTGGTCGTCGGCATCGCGCAGAATGGCCCCGATCATGCCGCTCCCGTGCAGGCATGGCTGAAGAGTCCCCGCACCGTCACCGGGTCGGACGCGTCGGTGGCGCTCCGGCGCGACGCGGGCACCACGGTCGCCGAAGCCGAGATCGCCGTCGTCATCGGTCGCGACACCACCGGGCTGACGGCGGCGAACGCCCACGAGTACGTGCTCGGCATGACCGCCGTCAACGACCTGTCGAGCCCCGACCGGTCGGTCCTCGATCCGCGCAACTTCGAGTCCAAGGCGGGCGCGGGCTACACACCGCTCGGGCCGTGGATCGACACCGGGTTCTCGCTCGATGCCGATCTGGCTCTGGAGCTCATCGTCGACGACGAGCCGGTCCGGCAGACCTCCGCCGCGCGTCTGCCGGTCTCGCTGAGGGACTGTCTGGCCTACGTCGCCGGGTGGAACGTCCTCGGCCCGGGCGACGTCATCATGATGGGGGCACCGTTCTCCGCCGCACCGATCCACCCGGGTGCGCGGGTCGACGTCGTCGTCGCCGATGTGCGCCTTCGCACCGCAACCTTCTGAGGAGAACCGTGACCAATCTCGCCGTGGTGGCCCACGCCGCCGACGACCTCCGCATCGACGACATCGGTGAGCCGACCCCGGATGCCGATGAGGCCGTCGTCGCCGTCTCATTCGGGGGCGTCTGCGGCTCCGACCTGCACTACTGGCGACACGGGGCTGCGGGAGCATCGATCCTGCGGGAGCCGCTCGTCCTGGGCCATGAGCTGTCGGGGGTGGTGGTGCGCGCCGCCGCCGACGGAAGCGGGCCCGCCGAGGGCACGCCGGTGGCCGTGCACCCGCTGACTCCCCGCGACGACGGTGCGACGCCGTGGCCGCGGGAGCGCCCGAACCTCGCGCCGGCCTCGACCTACCTGGGCTCGGCCATGCACCTCCCGCACACGCAGGGCGGGTTCGCCGAGCGTGTCGCGCTCCCCACGCGCATGCTCTTCCCTCTGCCGGCGGGGCTCGATCTCGCCACGGCCGTGCTTGCGGAGCCCGCGGCGGTCGCGTGGCACGCCGTCGAACGCGCCGGAACGGTCGCGGGCCGACGCGTCGCGGTCATCGGGTCGGGTCCCATCGGCCTGCTCGCCGTGGCCGCGGCTCGCCACCACGGTGCCGGCGAGGTCGTCGCCACTGATCTGCACGAGCTTCCGCGCCGTCTGGCAGCGGCACGTGGGGCACGTACCCTCGACGCGCGCGACGCGGCGGCGATCGAGGCCCTGCACGCCGACGTCGTGATCGAGTCGAGCGGCACCGTCCCCGGACTCGCTGCGGCGGTCGCGGCGGCGCGGCGCGGCGGGACGGTCGTTCTGCTCGGGCTTCAGGCGGCGGGCGCGGTAGCGGCGCCGCTCGCGACGGCGATCACACGGGAGCTGACGCTGACCGGGTCGTTCCGTTTCGCCGGCGAGTTCGGCGAGGTGCTGGCGGCGCTTGCCGACGGGTCACTCGCCGTGGAAGGCATCGTGACGCACGTGGCGCCCGTCGCTCACGCCCTCGACGCCTTCGCGACGGCGGCGGACGCTTCGCGATCGTCGAAGGTCGTGCTCTCGTTCGGCGGAAACAACTGAACGACCCGTCACGCTCCCCGGAGGCGGGGGTGACGGCGATCGAGCTCGTCCTCACGAACCGGTCCGCATAAGGGTCGGCACGGCCCGGCGACCGCGGAGCGGCTCCGCCGGGGGCAAGCTGCGGTTCCGGGCGTCAGTGCTTCTTGTAGTTCGTGGTGCGGCCCATCGAGAACAGGGCGCCGACGGTGCCGAGCAGGCCGAATGCGGCGATGCCGCCGATGACCCAGAGCACGACGTGAGAGAAGAAGCCGCTGTCCATGATGATCCTCCGGGTGGGTTGTGGCCGTTCGATCCTACCGTCGCTCCGCGGGCGGTCCTGCGCGCGCCCCGGCGGCGGGGTCGTGGTGCGGCCCCGCGCGCTGGTAGACTTCCGGGGAACTTCGGCGAGGGATGCCACCTCGTACGCCGTACGGCGCGCTGGGCATCCGTGATCGACGCAGTGATGCAGGCTCCCGGCTTTCCTCACGCGCTCGCGTTCGAGTCGAATCCAGACCACACAGGTGCGGACCTTGTCCGCTCACAAGCTGCGGGACACGAGCCCGCGAGGAGAACATCATGTCGGAAGACAACAAGGTCGTCGTAGAACTGCGCGAGAACTTCGGCAAGGGCTTCGCCCGTCGCCTCCGCGCCGCGGGCAAGATCCCCGCCGTCATCTACGGTCACGGCACCGAGCCCCAGCACGTCGCGCTGCCCGGTCACCAGACCGCGCTGCTGATCCGTCGCGCCAACGCGCTGCTCGACCTCGACATCGCGGGCAAGAGCCAGCTCGTCCTCGTCAAGGATGTCCAGAAGGACCCCGTGCGCCAGATCATCGAGCACATCGACCTCATCGTGGTGAACAAGGGCGAGAAGGTCCAGGTCGACGTTCCCGTCGTCATCACCGGCGAGCCCTTCTCTGGCACCATCGCCATGCTCGACGCCACGTCGGTCTCGCTCGAGGTCGAGGCCACTCACATCCCGCAGAACGTCGAGGTCGATGTCGAGGGCGCCGAGGACGGCACCCAGATCACCGCCGCCGACCTGAAGCTGCCCCAGGGCGCGACCCTCGTCACCGAGCCCGAGACCCTCATCGTGGGTGTCTCGATCCCGCTCGACACGATCGCCGCCGACGAAGAGATCGCCGAGGCCGATGCCGAGGTCGCCGGGGAGCAGTCCGAAGAGGCCGAGACGGCCGAACAGGGCGACGACAAGTAATTCCCGAGGGCCGTTCACCGGTCCGACGACGACGAGGGGGCGCGGATTCGCGTCCCCTCGTTCGTTTCCCCGCGCGGCGCACCGCGTCGTCGCGTATGGTCCCCACCCGGACCCGGAAGGATGGATGCCATGGCAGACACCTGGCTCATCGTGGGTCTCGGCAACCCCGGCCCGCGCTACGAGGCGACGAGGCACAACATCGGTCAGATGGTCATCGATGAACTCGCCGCCCGTCGCCGCGAAGCGTTCCGCGCGCACAAGGCCAACGCGCGAGTGGTCGAGACCTGGCTGCGGCCGGGAGCGGCGAAGCTCGTGCTGGCCAAGCCCAACAGTTTCATGAACGTCTCCGGCGGCCCGGCCGCCGGCCTCGCCCGGTTCTACGACATCGGTCCCGAGCGGATCGTCGTCGTGCACGACGAACTCGATATCCCCTACGACACCATCAAGCTCAAGACCGGCGGCGGTCACGGTGGTCACAACGGCGTCCGTGACATCGCGAAAGCGCTCGGCACGCCCGACTTCCCCCGGGTGCGGGTCGGAATCGGTCGACCGGTCGGCCGGCAAGATCCCGCGGACTGGGTGCTCGACCCCTTCAGTGCCGCCGAGCGTCAGACCCTGCCCATCCTGGTCTCGGATGCCGCGGATGCCGTGGAACTGTTGACCGACGAGGGCCTCGTCGCCGCGCAGCAGCGCTTCCACGCTCCGCGCGCCTGAGCGAAGGGCTCATACCGAGCCGGTGACCGGTGTGGTCGGGGTCGCGAGCGTGGTGGCCGTCCCCTCCGGGTGAAGAATGTGACGATACGGTCCTGTCGCCGCGAGTCCTAGCGGGAGGAGCGCGGCGTCGAGAGCGGCCCAGGTGTCCCCGAGGTCGACGGGCCGTTGTGCGAGTCGAACGCTCGCCGCGCGGGGCGCTCCCGGGATCGTGACCACGTCTGTTCGGGCCGCCTCGCAGACGGCGGTCACGGCGATCACCCGGGGGTCCGTCGTCCCGTCGTAGACGAGGGCGACCTCCGCCCCTGCCGGTGCGGCCATCCGATCGAGCACCGCGCGCACCGCCGCGGGAATCTCCGACTCGTGCGCCACGGACGTCCGCAGGCCCGGGCCCGTGAGCGGGGGGAGCGCTTGCAGCGTCAGCGTCGTCGCGATGTCGTGGTGCCCGCGGTCGAGCGAGGCGATCCTGCTGTCCAGACGGCGCAGGGCGGCGTTGTCGCGGGCGATGCTGGCGGAAAGCGTCGATCGCCTCGCATCGAGGACTGCGCGCAGCTTCGCGTGGTCCGTCCGTGAGTCGAGCAGGACGCGGATCTCGTCGAGTCCGAAGCCGTTGGCACGGAGGGCGACGATGGTCAGCACGCGTCCTTCCTGCGCGGGGTCGTAGGAGCGGCGTCCGGTTGCCGGATCGACGTCTGCGGGAGGCAGAAGGCCGGTGGCTTCCCAGTGGCGCAGCATGCGTGGCGTCGTACCCGTTTGCCGAGCGAGTTCACCGATCGAGACCATGACGACAGTCCACACCCTGCCACGGTGTCAGGGGCAACACCGAGACGGCGAGCGGCCCCGGTCGGGAGCAACCGGGGCCGTTCACACCGAGGGTCAGCTCATGTCGAGACGCCGATCGCCGCGCCTGCGGCCAGGGCGATTCCGACCACGATGCCGCCGAGCACAGACAGTACGACTGCGCCGATGCCCCACCCACGACCGCGACTCTTGATCGCCGCGACGATGCCCTGGACGAAGCCCCATAGGCCGAGAACGGCGTACACGGCGAAGGCGACGACGGTCAGGATGCCGAAGAGCGCGGCAGCCTGCTGGACCTCCGGTGGGAGGGCGTTCGGGTCGACCCGCTGACCGGCGTCGGCGTAGGGCGCGAGGGCCGCGCTCTGCATGCCGGCGATGAGAGCGATGATCGAGCCGCCGACCACGCCGACCAGCGAGGCGACGAAAGCGCCGAGCCCGAGCTTGTTTCCGCCCTTGGGGTTCGCAGATGCCGGGGGGACGTAGGCAGGAGACGCGGGGGCGGGCACTCCTGCGGGGGTGGCGCGGTAGGCGTCGTTGCGCGCGACGGGCTGCTGGTAGGGCTCGGGGGGCGGCGGTGTCGTGCTCACGGAGTGCTCCTCTGGTCTTCGATGGGCGAACAGGCCCTGTCCCGAAGTCTAGGAACCGACTGGCGGGGGATCGCGGGGGTGGACGGTCGCCGATTCGGCGCGATGTCGCCCACTGGGGCGAGGAGCAGTCCGCCCGGGGATCAGACCGACGAACCGCCGGAGGGGACGCTCGCCAGCCCTGCCACGATGGCGATGAGCGTGAGCCCGCCGAAGATCGCGGGTCCCAGAACCGCGATGACGAGCCCGGCGATTCCGGCGCCCCGCCCGGACCGCCGCACGATGGCGACGATACCGAGCACGAGCGCCGTGAGACCGATCACGGTTCCCGACCAGAAAGCGACCTCGCCCACCAGCACCAGATCGCGGACGGGGGAGAGGACGCGCCAGTCGAAGCCGTTCGACGACATGGTGCCCAGCGCGGGGGCTGCCCCGCGCGCCGATCGGAACGCCGCGAATCCTCCGACGGCGGATGCCAACACCGCCGCGACGACCGAGAGCGCGAGCGCCCAGGTTCCCAGGGGTCGACCGCGGCGCGTCGGCTCCGGGGGAGTGAGCAGCGTCCCGACCGGCGGCGCCGCGTGGGGGGCGGCGAAGACCGGACCGTTCGGAGCGCTCGGCGACGTCATGCGGCCAGCCTACGAGACACGGATTGCCCGCCGTGTTGTTCCACCCCGTCCCGATGTCGGAGCCCCCGCGTAAACTCTTCCGAGTGACAGTTCCCGGGATCGTTCGCGCCCTCGAGCAGGCTGAGTCGTATCGTGAAGCCGCTTCGGCTGCTTCCTCCGACCTGTCTCTCTCCCTCGTCGATGGCCTCGACGCCCCGGTCATCGCCGGCCTCGTCGAACGGCGCCGCTCGGCGGGTGGCCCCGGTGCCGTGTTGGTGATCGCCCCGACCGGTCGACGAGCCGAGTCTCTCGGTCCGGCTCTGGATGCCGTCTTCCCCGGCGCACAGGTTCTGCACTTCCCGGCGTGGGAGACGCTGCCGCACGAGCGGCTCAGCCCGAGCCCCGAGACGGTCGGCCGACGCCTCGACGTCCTGCGCCGGATCGCCGCGTGGGACGGTACCGCCCCCCTTGTCGTGACCGCATCGGTACGCAGTGCTCTCCAGCCGCTGGCTCCCGGGCTCGGCGATGTCGAGCCGATCGAGCTCGTCGTCGGCGGGCGTGGACTCGAACTCGAGGGCGTCATCACACGGCTCGTCGAGCTCGCGTACCACCGCGTCGATATGGTGTCGCGCCGCGGCGAGTTCGCGGTACGCGGCGGCATCCTCGACGTGTTCCCGCCCGTGGCCGATCATCCCTACCGCGTCGAGTTCTTCGGCGACGAGGTCGACCAGATCCGCGCCTTCTCCGTCGCCGACCAGCGTTCGCTCCCCGGCGAGGTCACCTCTGTGATCCTTGTTCCCAGCCGCGAGCTGCTGCTCACGACCGAGGTGCGTGCCCGGGCCGCCGAGCTCCGCGACGGCTACCCGGGCCTGCGTCAACTGCTCGAGAAGATGGCCGAGGGCATTCCCGCTGAGGGGATGGAGTCGCTCATCCCGGTGCTGGTCGACGACCTCATCACCCTTGTCGACTACCTCCCCGGCGGCAGTGCGGTGGCGCTCGTCGACCCCGAGCGTTCGCTCGCCCGCGCGACGACGCTCGGTGACACCAACCGCGAATTCCTCGAGGCTGCCTGGTCGGCGGCTACGGCTGGCGCGGACACCCCGGTCGACCTCGGCTCCGGCGATTTCGTCACCCTCGATGACCTGCACGAGAAAGCGAGCGGGCGCGGCGGTGTCTGGTGGCAGCTCAGCGCCTTCGACTCGGGAGCGGCCGATGCCGAGGACGAGGGGCTCATCGTCCGAGACGACTCGACCCACCGCATCAAGGCCGATCCCGTTCCCTCCTTCCATGGCAATGTCGAGGGCGCGACCGCTCACGTCGGCACGCTGATCAGCGACGGATGGTCGGTCGTCGTCACCGCATCCGGTCCGGGAATGGTCGATCGCGCCCGCGACGTGCTCTCGGAGCGCGGAATCGCGGCGCGTCGTGTCGACGACGTGCGTCTGGCGCCTGAGACGGGTGTCGCTCACGTGGTGTGCGCTCCTCTCGAACGCGGATTCCAGCTCCCCGAGGCGAAATTCGCGGTCATCACGGAAACCGAGTTCTACGGTCGCTCGGTCAGCGGCGACAACCGCGGCGTGAAGAAGCTCGCTTCCCGCCGTCGCAACGTCGTCGACCCTCTGCAGCTCAAGCCCGGCGACGTCGTCGTGCACGCCACCCACGGCATCGGCAAGTTCCTCGAGCTGACGCAGCGCGAGGTGTCCAGCGGCGGGCGCAACGCCGTCAAGACGACGAAGGAGTACCTCGTCCTCGAGTACGCGCCGGCCAAGCGCGGCTACCCGGGCGACAAGCTGTTCGTCCCCACCGATCAGCTCGATCTGCTGTCGAAGTACGTCGGCGGCGAGGCGCCCACTCTGTCGAAGATGGGCGGCAGCGATTGGGCCGCCGCCAAGGGGCGCGCCCGCAAGGCCGTTCGCGACATCGCGGTCGAGCTGGTGAAGCTGTACTCGGCGCGCATGGCGTCGAAGGGCTACGCCTTCGGTCCGGACACCCCCTGGCAGCGCGAGCTCGAAGAAGCATTCCCCTTCGCCGAGACTCTCGACCAGCTTCAGACGATCGACGAGATCAAAGCCGACATGGAGAAACCCATCCCCATGGATCGTCTGCTCTCGGGCGATGTCGGTTTCGGGAAGACCGAGGTCGCGGTCCGCGCGGCCTTCAAGGCCATTCAGGACGGCAAGCAGGTCGCCATGCTCGTACCGACAACGCTGTTGGTCAAGCAGCATCTCGAGACCTTCGCCGAGCGTTTCGCCGGGTTCCCCGTCACCGTGCGGCCGCTGTCGCGTTTCCAGACCGACAAAGACGTGAAGGCCACCCTCGCCGGCCTCACCGACGGCACCGTCGACATGGTCATCGGGACCCACCGCATCCTCACCGAGAAGGTGATCTTCAAGGACCTCGGTCTCATGATCATCGATGAAGAGCAGCGCTTCGGCGTCGAACACAAGGACCAGCTGAAGAAGCTCAAGACCAACGTCGACATCCTCGCGATGAGCGCCACACCCATCCCGCGCACGCTCGAGATGGCGGTCACCGGTATTCGTGAGATGTCGACGCTCGCGACTCCGCCGGAGGACCGGCACCCGATTCTGTCGTACGTCGGACCCCGCAACGACAAGCAGATCGCGGCGGCCATCCGGCGCGAACTGCTGCGAGAGGGCCAGATCTTCTACGTGCACAACCGGGTGTCCTCGATTCAGCGGGTCGCTGCGCACCTCGCCGAACTGGTCCCCGAGGCGCGCATCGTCGTCGCCCACGGGCAGATGGGGGAGCACGCGCTCGAACAGGTCGTCGATGACTTCTGGGAACGTCGTGCCGACGTGCTCGTATCGACCACGATCATCGAGACCGGCCTCGACATCTCGAATGCCAACACGATCATCATCGACCGCGCCGACAAGTACGGGCTCTCTCAACTGCATCAGCTCCGCGGTCGAGTGGGCCGCGGTCGTGACCGCGCCTACGCCTACTTCCTCTACGACGAGATGAAGCCCCTCTCCGAGACCGCGGCCGACCGCCTCGAGACCATCGCCGTCAACAACGACCTGGGTTCCGGCATGCAAGTGGCTCTGAAAGACCTCGAGCTCCGCGGTGCCGGCAATCTCCTCGGTGCCGAGCAGGCCGGGCATATCGCCGGCGTCGGCTTCGACCTGTATCTGCGGATGATCGGCGAAGCGGTGTCGACGTTCCGAGGTGAGGACGTCGACGGACCCACCGAGCTGCGGCTCGAGCTCCCCGTGGACGCACGCCTGCCCGAGTTCTACATCGACAGCGAGCGGCTGCGTCTCGAGGCGTACCAGAAGCTGTCGGCTGCGGCGTCAGGTACCGCGAAGGCCGACGCGATCGACCTCGTGGTCGACGAACTCCGCGACCGGTATGGGGAGCCTCCTGCGGAGGTCGAAGGACTCATCGCGGTCGCGCGCCTGCGTCGTCGTGCGGCGCAGGCGGGCTTGGCCGATGTCGTCGCCATGGGGTCCAATCTGCGCGTCGCCCCGGCCGACCTGCCCGATTCCATGCGCGTGCGGCTGCAGCGGCTGTACCCCAAAGCGAAACTTGTCGCCAATGGAAATGCGATGGTGGTGCCGCTTCCGCAGGATGCCGACGACGCGAACCTCATCGCGTGGGTGCGCCAGTTGCTCGATGCGCTGTGGCCGCTGCCGGTAGACGAGAACGCGGAGACCGCGAACGCCTGAGCGTCGCCCGCCTCGCGGATGATCGAGGCAGGAGCCCGGCCGACTGTTCGTCGGCCGGGCTCCGTCGTAGGAGCGTGTCATCCTCGGGTCCAGGGGCGGCGACACGCCCGGGTGGAGGCCTCGATTCGACCGATCCGAACTCCCGACGTAGTGTTTTACCTGTTCGCCCCACAGGGGAGAGCGGAGAGGCCGGAAGGCCCCGCTTCGTCTCAAGTGGCGGACTGTCCAGAACCTCATCGTTTCGGTGTATGGTTTTGGTTCTGGTCTTCGACCGGGTCTCACGACGTTGATCTTTGATGGGTCCCACGGTGAGAACCTTAAGGTTTGAATGATCGAATAGGTAGTGAATTGCCTCACGGGTAGGTCGGGAGATCGTTTCTGTGGGTGCGTCCGTTCCTTGAGAACTCAACAGCGTGCACTTGTCAAATGCCAATTTATTCCTCGTCGGTCTGACTTTTGTTGGATTGCGAGAAATTCCTTTGGATCAAAGACCAGCCCTTCCGGGGGTTGGCATATGAATTCGTCAGTTTTGATGTTTTCTCTTTGGTCAGTTTCAAACTCGCTATGACTGTCGTTTTCCCGGTGGTTGTATGCATTTCTTTTTTACGGAGAGTTTGATCCTGGCTCAGGATGAACGCTGGCGGCGTGCTTAACACATGCAAGTCGAACGGTGAAGCCAAGCTTGCTTGGTGGATCAGTGGCGAACGGGTGAGTAACACGTGAGCAACCTGCCCTGGACTCTGGGATAAGCGCTGGAAACGGCGTCTAATACTGGATATGAGACGTGATCGCATGGTCGTGTTTGGAAAGATTTTTCGGTCTGGGATGGGCTCGCGGCCTATCAGCTTGTTGGTGAGGTAATGGCTCACCAAGGCGTCGACGGGTAGCCGGCCTGAGAGGGTGACCGGCCACACTGGGACTGAGACACGGCCCAGACTCCTACGGGAGGCAGCAGTGGGGAATATTGCACAATGGGCGGAAGCCTGATGCAGCAACGCCGCGTGAGGGATGACGGCCTTCGGGTTGTAAACCTCTTTTAGCAGGGAAGAAGCGAAAGTGACGGTACCTGCAGAAAAAGCGCCGGCTAACTACGTGCCAGCAGCCGCGGTAATACGTAGGGCGCAAGCGTTATCCGGAATTATTGGGCGTAAAGAGCTCGTAGGCGGTTTGTCGCGTCTGCTGTGAAATCCCGAGGCTCAACCTCGGGCCTGCAGTGGGTACGGGCAGACTAGAGTGCGGTAGGGGAGATTGGAATTCCTGGTGTAGCGGTGGAATGCGCAGATATCAGGAGGAACACCGATGGCGAAGGCAGATCTCTGGGCCGTAACTGACGCTGAGGAGCGAAAGGGTGGGGAGCAAACAGGCTTAGATACCCTGGTAGTCCACCCCGTAAACGTTGGGAACTAGTTGTGGGGACCATTCCACGGTTTCCGTGACGCAGCTAACGCATTAAGTTCCCCGCCTGGGGAGTACGGCCGCAAGGCTAAAACTCAAAGGAATTGACGGGGACCCGCACAAGCGGCGGAGCATGCGGATTAATTCGATGCAACGCGAAGAACCTTACCAAGGCTTGACATATACGAGAACGGGCCAGAAATGGTCAACTCTTTGGACACTCGTAAACAGGTGGTGCATGGTTGTCGTCAGCTCGTGTCGTGAGATGTTGGGTTAAGTCCCGCAACGAGCGCAACCCTCGTTCTATGTTGCCAGCACGTAATGGTGGGAACTCATGGGATACTGCCGGGGTCAACTCGGAGGAAGGTGGGGATGACGTCAAATCATCATGCCCCTTATGTCTTGGGCTTCACGCATGCTACAATGGCCGGTACAAAGGGCTGCAATACCGTGAGGTGGAGCGAATCCCAAAAAGCCGGTCCCAGTTCGGATTGAGGTCTGCAACTCGACCTCATGAAGTCGGAGTCGCTAGTAATCGCAGATCAGCAACGCTGCGGTGAATACGTTCCCGGGTCTTGTACACACCGCCCGTCAAGTCATGAAAGTCGGTAACACCTGAAGCCGGTGGCCTAACCCTTGTGGAGGGAGCCGTCGAAGGTGGGATCGGTAATTAGGACTAAGTCGTAACAAGGTAGCCGTACCGGAAGGTGCGGCTGGATCACCTCCTTTCTAAGGAGCATCTGGCACTCGGGTTTCGGTTCGAGTGTCCAGGCGCCAGTTCAACACCGAATGTGTGTTGCTGGTAGCTCATGGGTGGAACATTTGATGGGGTGCTCATGCCGATGGTTCGGGTCTAGTACGCAGCTTGCTGTGGGAACGGTTCGGGTTGGTGGGGTGGGTACATGCACGCTGTTGGGTCCTGAGGGGCCGGGCGCTGGTTGCGCTAGTCGGAAGGCTGGTGTGGTTGGTGGCTGTTCCTCGTGGGCCTTCCCTGCTGTCACGGTTGTGGCGTGTGGGGTGGGTACCGCCCGTACTTTGAGAACTACACAGTGGACGCGAGCATCTTCGACATGACTTTTTGGTTGTGTCGTGAAGATGATCTTAAAGATCATTAGTCAATTTTTTGACGATTCAACTCATGTGATTTCAAGTCTTTAAGAGCAAACGGTGGATGCCTTGGCATCTGGAGCCGAAGAAGGACGTAGCAATCTGCGATAAGCCTCGGGGAACTGATAAGCGAGTTTTGATCCGAGGATGTCCGAATGGGGAAACCCCGCCAGGGCGCGTGCGTACCTGGTGACTCCCGCCTGAATATATAGGGCGGGTAGAGGGAACGTGGGGAAGTGAAACATCTCAGTACCCACAGGAAGAGAAAGCAAAAGCGATTCCGTAAGTAGTGGCGAGCGAAACCGGAAGAGGCTAAACCTAGCGTGTGTGATAGCCGGCAGGCGTTGCATGTTGGGGGTTGCGGGACTTTTCTGATTGTTCTGCCGAATGATCGACGTGACAAGAGGGTATAGACGAACGGTTTTGAATGGCCGGTCATAGAGGGTGCGAACCCCGTAGTCGAAATGCCTGTTCTTGGCGTGAGAAGTATCCCAAGTAGCACGGGGCCCGAGAAATCCCGTGTGAATCTGTCAGGACCACCTGATAAGCCTAAATACTCCCAGATGACCGATAGCGGACAAGTACCGTGAGGGAAAGGTGAAAAGTACCCCGGGAGGGGAGTGAAATAGTACCTGAAACCGTTTGCTTACAAACCGTTGGAGCCTCCTTAGTAGGGGTGACAGCGTGCCTTTTGAAGAATGAGCCTGCGAGTTAGCGATACGTGGCGAGGTTAACCCGAGTGGGGTAGCCGTAGCGAAAGCGAGTCTGAATAGGGCGATTCAGTCGCGTGTCCTAGACCCGAAGCGAAGTGATCTATCCATGGCCAGGTTGAAGCGACGGTAAGACGTCGTGGAGGACCGAACCCACTTAGGTTGAAAACTGAGGGGATGAGCTGTGGATAGGGGTGAAAGGCCAATCAAACTTCGTGATAGCTGGTTCTCTCCGAAATGCATTTAGGTGCAGCGTTGCGTGTTTCTTGCCGGAGGTAGAGCTACTGGATGGCCGATGGGCCCTACAAGGTTACTGACGTCAGCCAAACTCCGAATGCCGGTAAGTGAGAGCGCAGCAGTGAGACTGTGGGGGATAAGCTTCATAGTCGAGAGGGAAACAACCCAGACCACCAACTAAGGTCCCTAAGCGCGTGCTAAGTGGGAAAGGATGTGGAGTTGCTTTGACAACCAGGAGGTTGGCTTAGAAGCAGCCACCCTTGAAAGAGTGCGTAATAGCTCACTGGTCAAGTGATTCCGCGCCGACAATGTAACGGGGCTCAAGCACGCCACCGAAGTTGTGGCATTGACATTTTTGGTAGGCCTTCGTGGTCCAGCCGTGTTGATGGGTAGGAGAGCGTCGTGTGGCGAGTGAAGCGGCGGGGTGACCCAGCCGTGGACGCTACACGAGTGAGAATGCAGGCATGAGTAGCGAAAGACGTGTGAGAAACACGTCCTCCGAAAGACCAAGGGTTCCAGGGTCAAGCTAATCTTCCCTGGGTAAGTCGGGACCTAAGGCGAGGCCGACAGGCGTAGTCGATGGACAACGGGTTGATATTCCCGTACCGGCGAAGAACCGCCCCAGTCAATCCAGTGGTGCTAAGAGTCCTAGCTCACGCTTTAGCGGATCCCTTCGGGGTGAGGCGGGTGTGTGTGAACGCTCGACCCCATGCTGGTGCGGCTAGCGTATTAACAGGTGTGACGCAGGAAGGTAGCCCAAGCCAGGCGATGGTAGTCCTGGTGCAAGTGCGTAGGCCGACTCTTAGGCAAATCCGGGAGTCATGAGGCTGAGACACGATGCGGATAAAAAGTGGGTGATCCTATGCTGCCAAGAAAAGCATCGACGCGAGGTTCTAGCCGCCCGTACCCCAAACCGACTCAGGTGGTCAGGTAGAGAATACCAAGGAGATCGAGAGAATCGTGGTTAAGGAACTCGGCAAAATGCCCCCGTAACTTCGGGAGAAGGGGGGCCATCCACTTATTAGGACTTGCTCCGAAAGGGTGTGGTGGCCGCAGAGACTAGTGGGTAGCGACTGTTTACTAAAAACACAGGTCCGTGCCAAGTCGCAAGACGATGTATACGGACTGACGCCTGCCCGGTGCTGGAAGGTTAAGAGGACCGGTTAGCCGTAAGGCGAAGCTGAGAATTTAAGCCCCAGTAAACGGCGGTGGTAACTATAACCATCCTAAGGTAGCGAAATTCCTTGTCGGGTAAGTTCCGACCTGCACGAATGGCGTAACGACTTCCCAACTGTCTCAACCGCGAACTCGGCGAAATTGCATTACGAGTAAAGATGCTCGTTACGCGCAGCAGGACGGAAAGACCCCGTGACCTTTACTACAGCTTGGTATTGGTGTTCGGTGTGGCTTGTGTAGGATAGGTGGGAGACGGTGAAGCATTCACGCCAGTGAGTGTGGAGTCATTGTTGAAATACCACTCTGGTCACTCTGGATATCTAACTTAGGACCGTGATCCGGTTCAGGGACAGTGCCTGGTGGGTAGTTTAACTGGGGCGGTTGCCTCCCAAAATGTAACGGAGGCGCCCAAAGGTTCCCTCAACCTGGTTGGCAATCAGGTGGCGAGTGTAAGTGCACAAGGGAGCTTGACTGTGAGACTGACAGGTCGAGCAGGGACGAAAGTCGGGACTAGTGATCCGGCAGTGGCTTGTGGAAGCGCTGTCGCTCAACGGATAAAAGGTACCTCGGGGATAACAGGCTGATCTTGCCCAAGAGTCCATATCGACGGCATGGTTTGGCACCTCGATGTCGGCTCGTCGCATCCTGGGGCTGGAGTAGGTCCCAAGGGTTGGGCTGTTCGCCCATTAAAGCGGTACGCGAGCTGGGTTTAGAACGTCGTGAGACAGTTCGGTCCCTATCCGCTGCGCGCGTAGGAAGTTTGAGAGGATCTGACCCTAGTACGAGAGGACCGGGTTGGACGAACCTCTGGTGTGTCAGTTGTTCCGCCAGGAGCACCGCTGATTAGCTACGTTCGGGATGGATAACCGCTGAAAGCATCTAAGCGGGAAGCCGGCCTCAAGATGAGACTTCCATACCTTTATGGTGAGAGGCTCCCAGCCAGACTACTGGGTTGATAGGCCGGATGTGGAAGCGTAGTAATACGTGAAGCTGACCGGTACTAATAAGCCGATGACTTGATAACACACCTGTTTTTGGTGCTTGCGTCCACTGAGTGGTTCTCGATGTACGGTCGGGAACTCAACAATGATCATGTCGTTGTTGGTTTGTGAAACATCAATAGTGTTTCGGCGGCCATAGCGAGAGGGAAACGCCCGGTTACATTCCGAACCCGGAAGCTAAGCCTCTCAGCGCCGATGGTACTGCAGGGGGGACCCTGTGGGAGAGTAGGACACCGCCGGACTTCTTTTCAGTCGAAATGGCCACCCAACGTTGGGTGGTCATTTCGCATTTACGGGCACTTTCGGGTGCGGCACCGCGTCGGCGCGTCCTTCCGTACGGAAGCACCCACCAACGCACCCCCCACACCCACCGTGTGGGGCCTGCCGTATGCTCGCTACCTGTGGTTGCGTGCCATCCACGGTGACGGGGCTGGCCGATGCCTCGGCCCTCCTCTCGTAGGCAGTCTTTACTGATGCTCCGCGCCGCAGGTGCGTTCGATCGAGCCACATGCACGGTCGTTCGCGCCATGGTTCGCCGACGCGTTCGGAGCGGTGGAGCACCTCGAGGTATTGCCTCGTCAACGCAGAACGCGCCGGCTCCCGCGAGGGGAGCCGGCGCGTTCTGCGAGGGATCGTGTCTCAGCCGGTGTTCTGCAGACCGGCCGCGACTCCGCTCACCGAGAGGAGCAGGAGGCGCTGATGTTCCGCATCCGGAGTCGGGTTCTCGGCGTCCGCGTCGCGGAGGGCGCGCAGAGCTCGCAGCTGAAGCAGCGAGAGAGCGTCGACGTAGGGGCTGCGCATCTTCACCGCGCGCTGGAGGATCGGCTTATTGCTCAGCAGATCGCCGCCGGTGATGCGCTCGACCCACGACCGCGTCAGAAGCATCTCGTCCATGACGAGCTGAGCGAGATCGTCTCGATCGCCGAGAGCGAGGTAACGGCGCGCGATGCGCTCGTCGGCCTTCGCGAGGCTCATCGCCACGTTGTCGATCATCGTGCGGAACAACGGCCACTGCTCGTACGCGTCACGGAGACGTTCTTCGTCGCCGACGGCCTGGAGCGCGGTGCCGAGACCGAACCAGCCGGCGAGGTTGATGCGCGCCTGCGTCCACGAGAACACCCACGGGATGGCGCGGAGGTCCTCGAGGGACTCAACCGACAGACCGCGGCGGGCGGGGCGGGATCCGAGGGCGAGATGTCCGAGCTCTTCCATCGGCGTGACGGTGGCGAACCACGGCGCGAAGCCGGGCGCCTTCACCAGGGCGAAGAAACGCTCGCGTGAGGCGACGTCCATCGTGCTCGCCACATCTGCGAACGCTTCTGCGGCGCCGCGATTGCGTCGTTCGATGGAGGGGGAGGATGCCGTCAGCACGGCAGCCGCCACCTGGTCGATGTGACGCATCGCGATATCGGCGTCGCCGTAACGGGCGAAGATGACCTCGCCCTGCTCGGTGAGCTTGAACCGGCCGTCGACGGAGTGCGGGGGTTGCGCGAGGATGGCGGAGTTCGCCGGTCCGCCGCCACGGCCGAGAGCACCACCGCGACCGTGGAAGAGCGTCAATTCGATGCCCTCCGCCTCAGCCCATGTGGAGATCTCGGCCTGCGCCTCGTACAGAGCGAGGTTGGCTGCGACGGGGCCGACGTCCTTCGAGGAGTCGGAGTACCCCAGCATGACCTCGAGGCGTCTGCCGGTGGCATCCAGTCGGCTGACGAACGAGGGGTGCGAAACGATCTCGGCAAGGATGCCGGGGGCCGCCTGCAGGTCGGCGAACGTCTCGAACAGCGGGATCACGTCGAGAACGGGGAGGGCTTCGCCGGGGCCCACCGCGTAGGTGGCCAGCTCGTGCACATTCGCCAGGTCTTCGGCCGACTGGGTGAACGAGACGATGTAGCGACCGGCGGCACGGGGGCCGAATCGTTCCTGGACGTATGCGATCGAGCGGAAGACCTCGAGCACCTCGTCGGTCTGCTCGCTCCGCGCGCCGCCGGATCGGAGTTCCTGGAGCACCTTACGGTGCACGGCGGAGTGCTGGCGCACCTCGAGTTCGGTGAGGTGGAAGCCGTACGTCTCGACCTGCCAGACGAGACGCTGGAGGGACCCGTACGCCTGACGGGCGGCGCCAGCGGCGACCAACGAGTCCTGCACCAGGCGCAGGTCCGTGAGCAGGTGCTCGGGGTCGCGGTAGGCCAGGTCGGCGTTGCGCGTGCGCGTCGCGGCGATCTTGCGTGCGAGCAGCAGCAGGATCCGGCGGTGCGGCTCGTCGGGCGAGCGCTCGGCGATCTCGGCCGCGGCGTCCTCGTCGGCGGCGCGTAGACGGTGCCAGAGAGCGATCAGAGCATCGCTGGGCGGGGTGCTCTCGGCATCCAGCGTCAGACCTCGGCCCACGCGCTGAGTGGTGCGTTCGAGGCCGAGCAGGACGTGCTCGCTCGCGATCGCCGCGGCTTTGCGGGTGACGGATGCCGTGACGAAGGGGTTGCCGTCGCGGTCGCCGCCGACCCATGAGCCGACGCGCACGAACGGCTTCACGATCGGGGCGCGGGATCCGGCGTTCTCGCCCTGCAGGATGTCGTCGATGCGGCGGTACACACGGGGCACGGCGGTGTACAGCGTCTCGTCGAAGACCGACATGACCGAGCGGACCTCGTCGACGGGCGAGGGCTTCTCGCGCCGCAGAGGAGCGGTGCGCCACAGCGTGTCGATCTCTTCGAGCATCCGGCGTTCCGTGCGACGGCTCTCGGTTCCTCCCTCGGAGGCGTCGTCGTGCTCCGAGAGCAGCTCCGAGAGGCGCCGGATGCTGGTCGAGATGGCGCGACGGCGGGCCTCGGTGGGGTGGGCGGTGAAGACCGGGTGGAAGCGGAGAGCCTGGAGACGCGCGAGCGCGGTCTCTTCGCCGACCTCGGTCGCGAGACGCTCGAAGGCGCTCGCGATGGTGTCGGGAACGCCGCTGCGCGACGGTTGATCGCCGCGCTCTCTCAGCACGCGTACGCGCTGGTGCTCTTCGACGAGGTTGACGAGGTGGAAGTAGGCGGTGAACGCCCGCGCCACTTCGTCGGCTCGCTCGATCGAGAAGCCGTCGGCGATCGCGGCGGCGCGTTCGAACGCCTCGGGCGTCTCGTCGGTGTAGGCCTGGATCGTCGCCGAGCGCAGGCGCTCGACGTCGTCGTATAGTCCGGGGGAGCCGCTCTCCTGAAGGACGCGGCCGAGGAGCGATCCGAGCAGGCGCACGTCGGCGCGCATCTGCTCGGGGAGCTCCTGGCCCGCTTCGAAGCGGCCCACGAGGTCGATGGCCTCGGTCGGGGTCAGTTCACGCACACGCCCCAGATTATCGGCGTCGAGCGTGCACCGATTCACGTGTAACGGCATGCGTCGGTTTCGCGCGCCGAACTCCGGAGTTTCTCCGGTCGCGAGGCGTCAAGACCGCAGCAATCGAGGCGACGGGGGCGTGGCATCCGGAAATCTCCGGCTTCGGCGACGCACCGAGGGGCGGTACGGGGAGGAAGCGCGTCCGGGCGACGGGTCGCGCCTCGACGGCCGGGGGCGTTCGCTCGGCGAGAAGCGGGCGGAACAGATGACCGCATGGCAGATGCCGGGGGTCGGCCCCGTGTGTGTCCCCGGGGGATACTCGTGGCGAGCGGTGCCGTCCGGCCCGCGGAGGGAGGAACCGTGAGCGACGACGCCCTGCGGGAGGCAGCCGAGACCATGCGCGCGGTGCGCGAACGCTGCGCCTGGACCCAGACGATCGACCACCGCGACCTCGTGCCGTACCTGGTCGAGGAGAGCGCGGAGGTCATCGACGCGGTGGAGTCCGGCACGCGCGCCGACCTGCGCGAGGAACTCGGCGACCTGTTGTGGCAGGTGCTGTTCCACGCGGAGATCGCCGCGGGACACGCGAGCGACCCCTTCGACATCGACGACGTGGCTCGGGGACTCACCGAGAAGATGGTGCGGCGGCATCCGCACGTGTTCGCGGATGCCGTGGCATCCACACCCGAGGAAGTCCTGGTGCACTGGAACGCGGCCAAGGCGGCCGAGAAGAGCACACGCACCAGTGTGCTCGACGGGGTCAGCGACCACATGCCCGCCCTGGCCCTGGCGCAGAAGCTGGTGGGGAAGGCGGCGCAGGTGGGGGCGCAGGCGCCGCCGCATCGTCTGGCGGACCCCGTGAGCGAGGCCGAATTGGGCGACGCTCTGTTGACTCTCGTGCAGCTTGCTCGCGCCCGGGGCTGGGACGCCGAACGCGCGCTGCGGGAGCGTCTGCGGACACTGCGCTCCGAGGTGCGCGCGGCCGAGGGACGCGGCGAGGCCGCGTCGGGGTAAGTGATTCGCGGGCGGTGAGTGGCTGTCGCCTGCGTCTCGGCCACCCCCGGCCGCGCCGTCGCGGAACAGGGCCGCGCGGAGCATCGCCCCGACCCTGGAACAATGGACTCGTGGCATCCGTGAACCCGCCGCGCGGCATGCGCGACTTCCTCCCCGCCGACAAGGCCCGCCGCGAGCGCGTGCTCGCCGTCATCCGCGAGCGTTACCGCGCGCACGGTTTCGACGAGATCGAGACCCCGGTCATGGAGGATTACGATCGCCTTCACGCCGGCCTCGGCGGCGACAACGAGAAGCTCTCGTTCAGCATCCTCAAGCGGGGGATGGATGCCGACGGCATCCGCGCCGCCGCCGATGACCAAGCGGCGCTCGCCGATCTCGGCTTGCGCTACGACCTCACGGTCCCGCTCGCCCGTTTCTACGCAACCCACCGCGCGCAGCTGCCGACGGTGTTCCGGTCGGTGCAGATCGCACCGGTGTGGCGCGCCGAGCGGCCCCAGAAGGGGCGCTACCGCCAGTTCATGCAGTGCGACATCGACATCATCGGCGACGCGTCGGCGCGGGCCGAAGCCGAGCTCATGATCGCGAGCCTCGACGTGCTCGACGCGCTCGGGCTCGTGGGCGGATCGATCCGCGTCAACGATCGTCGCGCTCTCGACGCGATGCTGGACGTGTTCGGCTTCGCGCCGGACCAGCGACCGGGTGTTCTCATCACGATCGACAAGCTCGACAAGGTGGGTCCCTCGGGAGTCGTCGCCGAGCTCCGCGGACGCGGCGTGAACGCGTCCGCCGTGGACGCCTTCGCGGCGTACCTCGACCGTCCCGCGTCGGCCCCGTCGTTCGATGAGGCAGGCATCCGCGCCACGTTGCCCGACGGCATCCCCGACGAGATCGTCGCTCACCTCGTCGACCTCGGCGACACCGTCGCCGCAGCACGCGGTGGAGAGGTGCCGCTCGTCTTCGACCCGTTCCTGGTGCGGGGCATGGGCTACTACACCGGCACGATCTTCGAGCTCGCCCACCCGAGCGTCGACTACTCGCTGGGCGGCGGTGGACGCTACGACGGCATGATCGGCCGCTTCCTCGGCCAGCAGGTGCCGGCTGTCGGCTTCTCGATCGGCTTCGAGCGCATCGTCGACCTGCTGCCCGAGACCGGCAGCGAAGGCGAGCGCTCCGTGGTCCTCGTGCACGACCGCGATGTACCGATCGCCCGACTGCTGTCGCTCAAGACGGCCCTGATCGGCGGGGGAGCGCGCGTACGCGTCGAGCAGCGGCCGAAGAACATGAAGGCCCTGCTCGAGCGCTCCACCGCCGACGGCTACGCGTCGTTCGCGACCGTGAACGTCGATACGACGTCCGAGACGCTGGAGATCAAGCCGCTCTCGTGAGAGCGGGAGGTCGAAGGATGCCGGGACCCCGACGCCGCTGAGCGCTCCGGGTCTCGCGGGCCGGCGTCAGGCCACCGCGCTGATCAACGCCTCCGTCGGGCTCTCGGCGGCAAGGCGTTCCAGGCGCGCCGCGGTCTCGGCGTCCCGCGGGGAGAACCACACGACGCGAGAGCCGAGTCCGTCGTCGATCCACAGGCTCGACATCTCCAGGTGCAGTTCGCCGACGCGGGCATGCAGGAGGTGCTTGTTGGCATTGCGCTCGCCCCCGACGTCGCCCAGACGCCAGAGCTCGGCGAAGCGCGGGGACTCCTCTTCGAGCTCGGCGATGAAGCGCTGCCACGAGGGCTCTTCGTGGTGGCGGCCGTAGGCGGCGCGGAGCCGCGCCGCGATCCGCCGCTGAGCGTGGTCGAGGTCGACGTGCGAGCGCTGCCACTCGGAGTCGGTGAAGAGCAGCACGGCGCAATTGCGTCGCTCGGCCGGCATGTCGTCGAGGTCGTCGAAGAGGTACCGATAGGCGCGGTTGTATGCGCGGATGTCGAAACGCGCGGTTTGCACGGCCGCGGGGTAGGGCAGGAGCTTCTCGAGCAGGTCGAGGTGGGTCGCACCGACGCAGTGCCGCGCCTCGCGGTCTGGCACGGGGAGGTCGGCGAGGGCGAACAGGTGGTCGCGCTCGTCGTCGCTCAGGCGGAGCGCGCGGGCGATGGCTGCGACGACCTGGGCGGACGCCGCGATCGGGCGACCCTGTTCGAGCCAGGTGTACCAGGTGAGGCCGACTCCGGCGAGTTGGGCGACCTCTTCGCGGCGAAGGCCCGCGACGCGGCGCCGTGTTCCCTCGGGCAGCCCGACGTCGGCGGGACGCAGGCGCGCTCGCCGACTGCGCAGGAACCCCGCGAATTCGGCGCGGACATCGTCGGATCGAGTCACGGCATCCCTCCCTCTCCGGCGATCATAGGACGGGCGTGCGACCTCCCGCCCGCCGCAGGGGAGTGGTGGCAGTACCAGGATGAGCGCACTCCTGGTACCAGGATGGATCGGTCTCCATGCTGGCACCATGACGACTTCCGCACACCCCGCCTCGGGGACCGCGCCCGTGCCGATCCGCCCGGGAACGGTCGTCGAGGTGCCCACCTGGCGTTATCTCGGCTTCCTGCTCGGCCCCGGCGTGGGGACATTCGCCTTCAATGCGGTGACGGTGATCCTGCCGACCCTGCGCGAGCGGTTCGGGGCCGGGGATGTCGCCCTCGAGCTCGTGATCGCGGGATACGGCATCCCCTTCGCCGTCCTGCTCATCCTGGGCGGGAGGCTCGGTGACCGCTTCGGTCGGCACCGGCTGTTCGTGGTGGGGATGGCTCTGTTCCTCGTCTCCGCGGTCGCATGCGCTCTCGCGCCCTCCATCGAGACGCTGATCGCCGCCCGGGTGGTGCAGGGTGTCGGCGCAGCGCTGTGCACGCCGCAGGTGCTCGCGACGATCCAGGCGACCTCGCAGGGCGCCGCCCGCACGCGCGCGATCGCCGCGTTCGGGGCGAGCGGAGGGATCGGCGCAGCCGTCGGTCAGGTCGCGGGCGGTGCCCTGGCGGCGCTCTCGTTCGGTCTGGTCGAGGGGTGGCGTGCCGTGTTCGTGGTCGTCGCCCTTATCGCCGTCGCCGCGATCGCCCTTGCCCCCCTGGCGCCGCGCTCTCGCGCGCACGAGGTCGTCGCGATCGACCTGGTCGGCACGGCGGCGCTGGGACTCGGCATCCTCGCCGCCTCCGTCGCCCTGACCTTCGGGCCGGTCTGGAACTGGTCGTGGCCGGTGGCGGTGGCCCTGGTGATCGCGGCCGTGTCCCTGGTGGCGATGTGGAAGCACCAGAACGCGATCGAGCGATCCGGACGGGTGCCGCTGCTGCCGCCGAGCGTGCTGAGGCTGCGTCCCCTGCAGCTGGGCCTCCTCGCCGCGGGTCTCTTCTTCGCGGGGTATTCGGCGCTGCTGTACGTCTTCCCGCGAGCCGTCGAAGCGGGGGGACTGAGCTCGCTCGAGGCCGGGATGGCGTTGCTGCCCTTCGCCGTGGTGTTCGCGGGCGTCTCACTCGCCGTCGCGCGCATCCAGGCTCGGCTCGGTGACTCGACGCTCGTCCTCGGCGTCTCGGTGCAGATCGTCGCGCTCGCGGGGATGGCCGCGACCCTCGTCTTCGCGTGGGGGAACGACATCGGTCTGTGGCTGCAGCCCGCTCTGGTGCTGCTCGGAGCGGGTCAGGCGCTCATCTTCTCGCCGTTGACCCAGCTCGTGGTCCGCGAGGTTCCGGTCGAGGCCGCCGGCCTGTCGGGCGGCATGTTCAGCACCGCCCAGCAGCTCGCCCTGTCGTTCGGCGTCATCGTCATCGGCGGTGTCGTCACCCTCACCGGTGTCGGGGGCCGAACGGAGCTGCTCGCGGGACTCGCCCTCGACATCGTCCTCGCCGTGGCGGTGCTCGTTCTCGCCATGGCGCTGCGCGCGCGGGGGCGCCGCGCGTCGCTCTAGCTCGACGGCATCGTTCCGGTCGGGAGGCCGCCGTCGTCCGAGCGTCATGGCCCGGCCACCCGGCGTTCACCGCGGGCGGGTGTCATCGGAGGATGCGCGCGCGTCGACCGGTGACCCTGACCGCGGCGTCCGTGGTGGCACTCGCCGGAGCGGGGGCGGTGGGGTTGCGCACCCTCATCACCCGACAGGCAGCGATCGCCCGTCGCCGGATCGGCAAGCCCCTCGGCGAACAGGCGCTCGATGCCGACCGGGTGTGGCGACGGAAGAAGCACCCGGGTGAGCCGGTCGAGCTGCTCGTGCTCGGTGACTCGATCGCCGCGGGGCTCGGCGCTGGCCACCGGCGCGACACGCTCGGGGCGCGGCTCGCCAAGGGCATCGCTCGAGAGGCAGGGCGACCGGTGCGTCTTCGCACCGTCGCGGTGGTCGGATCGGAGACCTCGGCCCTCGCGGCACAGGTGGCCTCGCTCCCGCCGGAGTATCGGCCGGATGCCGCCGTCATCGTCGTGGGCGGCAACGACGTGACGCATCGGATCCCGGCATCCCGTTCGGCGGGACAGCTCGAACACGTCGTACGCGACCTGCGCGCCCGCGGCGTGCCCGTCGTGGTCGGCACGTGCCCCGACCTCGGCACCCTGCGCGCGATCCCGCAGCCGCTGCGCGCGCTCGCCGCCCGGTCGTCTCGGCAGCTGGCCGCGGCCCAGGCGACCGCCGTTCACCGTGCGGGCGGCCGGGTGGTCGGGCTCGCGCGCGCCGTGGGGCCGGTGTTCGCGGAGCGCCCCGACGAGATGTTCAGCGTCGACCGCTTCCACCCCAGCGCCCTCGGGTACCGCCGAACCGCGGAGGCGCTGCTACCCGCCGTGCTGGCAGCACTCGAGCAGGCCCGGGCGCCGGAGGACGCCGGCCGCGGCTGACCTGCCCGGGGGCGTGCCGAACTCCTGAGTCGCGCATCGGACGCGCGGCCCCCGCGTGCGCGCCCGGCCGTCGAGGCGCCGCGCGCGTCGGAGTCTCCGGAGTTCGGCCCGCCCCGATCCCCGGCAGACGCATAGCTCGCGGATCTACCGTTCTTCCACGCCTCCCATCGAAGTCTTCCTCAGCACCTGGCGCGCCGATCCGATCACGCTCGGCGTGCTCTTCGTCGCATCCTCGGCCTATCTCCTCGGGGTTCGGCGCGTTCGCCGTCGCGGGCAGCCGTGGCCGGTGCTGCGCACGGTCGGTTTCTTCGCTCTCGGATTGCTGCCCTACGCGGTGATCGAGCTCGGGTTCCTCGGCGTCTACTCGTCGGAACTGCGCTGGGCGTTCTCGACGCGCGTCGCCCTGCTCATCTTCGCGATCCCCGCCGGCATCGCCGCCGGGCGCCCGCTCGATCTCGTCCCGTCGCGCCTCCGGGAGCGCTTCCTCGCCTCGCGCCTGACGCGGGTCTTCGGCAACGCCATGGTCGCCACGGTCGTGATCGCCGCGGTTTTCTGCCTGTTCTTGACGCCGGTCGCCGGCATCCTGCGCGTGAACCCCGTCGTGGAGGCGGCGCTCGGGATCGTCGTGCCCCTCGTCGGGCTCGCGATGGTGCTGCCGATGATGGCTCTCGGCGCCGTCCACACGGGCACGTTCATCGCGATCGAGTTCCTCCTCGCGTTCGTCGAGCTGCTCATCGACTCCGTCCCCGGGCTTCTCCTCCGGCTCAATGACAACGTGCTGGATCTGATTCCGGATGCCGCGCAATCGGTGTCGTGGTGGCCGTCACTGCTGCACGACCAGCACCTCGCGGGCGACATGATCTGGTTCATCGCCGAGTTCGCCGACGTGCCGATCCTCGTCATCCTCATGATCCGGTGGATGCGCAGCGACCGTGTGGAAGCGAAGGGCTTCGACGACCTCTCGGACGAGGAATACGACGAGATGACCCGCGCGCATCTGCGCGGAGAGCGTTGACCGAGTCGTCTCACGCCGTCAGGCTGGGGGAGTGCCCACCCCCGAAGACGTCGACGCCTTCCTGACCGAGACCCTGGTCGGGGCGGACCCCGCGGGAGCGGCCGTTCTGGCGGCCCAGCACGACGCGGGATTGCCGGCGATCGAGGTCGCCCCCGTGAACGCGAAGTTCCTGCATCTGCTCACACGCATCGCCGGTGCACGCCGCGTGCTCGAGATCGGCACGCTGGGCGGATACTCCACGCTCTGGTTCGCGCGGGCGGTGGGGGCGCAGGGGCGGGTCGTGACGATCGAGGCCGAGCCGGCGAACGCCGAGATCGCGCAGCGCAACCTCGAACGAACCGGCGTCGCGGACCGGGTCGAGGTCCGCGTGGGTCGCGGTGCCGACGTGCTGCCGACGCTGCAGGGCCGGGAGCCCTTCGACCTCGTCTTCATCGACGCCGACAAGGAGTCGAACGAGCTGTACCTCGACTGGGCCGCACGTCTCGGGCGGTCGGGAACGGTCGTCGTGCTCGACAACGTCGTGCGCGGGGGTGACGTCGCCGACGCCGACACGGTCGATGCCAAGGTTCGGGGCGCTCGCCGCGGCATCCTCATGCTCGGTTCCGATCCCCGCTTCGACGCCACGGCGCTGCAGACCCTCGATCGCAAAGGGTGGGACGGGATCGCCCTCGCCATCGTGGTGGATCCGGCGGACACCGACTCGGATTGACACAGCGGCTCACGAGTGTCGGAGCCGGTCACTAGACTCGACCACGGACCGATGTCGCTCCGCCCCCTCCCACTCAAGAACCAACGAGGAGTCCTTCGTGGCACTTATCGAGGCTGTCAACGCGCGCGAGATTCTGGATTCGCGCGGTAACCCGACCGTCGAGGTGGAGGTGCTCCTCGACGACGGAATCGTCCAGCGGGCCGCTGTCCCCTCCGGCGCGTCCACCGGAGCGTTCGAGGCCTACGAGCTGCGCGACGGCGACAAGAGCCGTTACAGCGGCAAGGGCGTCCTCAAGGCCGTCGCCGCGGTCGTCGACGAGCTCGGCCCCGCCATCGAGGGCGTCGAGGCCAGCGAGCAGCGCATCATCGACGAGATCCTCATCGAGACCGACGGCACCGAGAACAAGTCGCGCACCGGCGCCAACGCCATCCTGGGCGTCTCGCTGGCCGTCGCCAAGGCCGCCGCCGACAGCGCCGACCTTCCCCTGTTCCGCTACCTGGGCGGTCCCAACGCGCACCTGCTGCCCGTTCCGCTGTTCAACGTCATCAACGGTGGCGAGCACGCCGACAACGGCATCGACTTCCAGGAGTTCTTCCTGGCCCCCATCGGAGCCGAGACGTATGGCGAGTCCCTCCGCTGGGGTACCGAGGTCTACCACGTCCTCAAGGGCGAACTGAAGTCCGCGGGGTACAACACCGGGCTCGGCGACGAGGGCGGCTTCGCCCCCGACCTGCCCAGCAACCGCGAGGGCCTCGACTTCCTGATCCGCGCGATCGAGAAGGCCGGCTTCACCCCGGGCAAGGACATCGCCGTCGGCCTCGACGTCGCCGCGACCGAGTTCTACAAGGACGGCGTCTACACGGTCGAGGGCAAGGAGTGGAGCGTCGACACTCTCGTCGACTACTTCGCCGATCTCGTCGCGAACTTCCCGATCGTCACCATCGAAGACGCCCTCGCCGAGGACGACTGGGACGGCTGGAAGAAGCTGACGGATGCCATCGGCTCCAAGGTGCAGCTCGTCGGCGACGACCTGTTCGTCACCAACCCGAAGCGCCTGCAGCAGGGCATCGACCTCGGCGTCGCCAACTCGCTGCTGGTCAAGGTGAACCAGATCGGCACGCTGTCCGAGACGCTCGATGCCATCTCGCTGGCGACCCGCTCGGGCTACACCTCGATGCTGTCGCACCGCTCGGGCGAGACCGAAGACACCACGATCGCCGACCTCGCCGTCGCCGTCAACGCCGGCCAGATCAAGACCGGCGCCCCCGCGCGCAGCGAGCGCGTCGCCAAGTACAACCAGCTGCTCCGCATCGAGGAAGACCTCGGCGACGC
Source organism: Microbacterium sp. SORGH_AS_0454 (assembly GCF_031453395.1). Taxonomy (NCBI): domain Bacteria; kingdom Bacillati; phylum Actinomycetota; class Actinomycetes; order Micrococcales; family Microbacteriaceae; genus Microbacterium; species Microbacterium sp. SORGH_AS_0454. The sequence continues at coordinate 2,329,497 of NZ_JAVIYS010000001.1, forward strand.
CGCGGTCTTCGCGGGCCGCTCGGCGTTCCCCCGTTTCAAGGGCTGATCGTCTGACACACGAAGAGGGGGAGCCGGCCGGCTCCCCCTCTTCGTCGTTCCGCGCCCTTTTGACTGAGCGGACGCCGAGCCCCCGGCGCGTCCCCGGGAGCCCTTATCGCCGCGACGTAGAATCGCCTGCGGTTCGAGATCCGATCCGGGTGACGAGGGAAGGGATGCCGTGCAGCGACCGACACTGCCTCCTCGACGCCCCGTGGCATCCGAGGCCCCGAAGACGGCGAAGAAGACCTCGAAGAGCGCGCCGAAGACGTCGACCCGACCGATGCGCTCCTCGGCCCGGCCGACCGTCGAGGAACGCCGCGTCGACGTGCGCGAGTGGCTCGGACGCGTCCGCATCTCGGGTTTCGTCGTGATCATGCTCGGGCTCGTGGTGCTGGGCACCTTCGTGCTCGTGCCGACCGTGGGCACCTACATGGACCAGCGTCAGCAGATCCAGGCGCTCCGCAGTGCCGTGCAGTTGAGCCAGTCCGAGGTCGCCGATCTGCAGACCCAGCGCGATCGGTGGTCCGACCCTGCGTACATCCGTACGCAGGCGCGCGAGCGCCTCGGCTACACCTTTCCCGGCGAGGTCGTCTACCTGATCGACAACGACCTACCGGCCTCAGCAACCCCTCAGGAGCAGGACGACGTCAGCGGCGACGTGGGCCAGACCCGCACCGACTGGATGGCGCAGCTCGTGCGCTCGCTCACATCGTCGGCGGCGACACCCGTTGCGGTTCCCGATGTCACGGTTGGCGTTCCCGACCCGACGCCCGCGCCGGACGCACCGGCGGGCTGACGCGGGCTCGGCGGGCTGTCGGAGACGCCGGGTACCCTGGAGGCGATGACTACCGCAACGCTCCCTCCCGCCTCCGACGCCGACGTGGCCGTGCTTCGATCCCAGCTCGGCCGTGTCCCGCGCGGAGTCGTGGGAATCGCTGCGCGCTGCGTGTGCGGCAATCCGACGGTGGTGGCGACCTCGCCGCGGCTCGACGACGGCAGTCCGTTCCCCACCTTCTACTACCTCACCCACCCCGCCGCCACTGCCGCGATGTCGGTGCTCGAGGCGGGCCACGTCATGAAGGAGTTCTCGGACGAGCTCGCCGAGGACGAAGAGCTGCAGCAGCAGTACCTCGCGGCGCACGAGGCGTACCTCCGCGACCGCGCCGCCTACGGCGAGCCCGAGGAGATCGCCGGCATCTCGGCCGGGGGCATGCCCACGCGCGTGAAGTGCCTGCACGCTCTCGCGGGTCACGCGCTGGCCGCGGGCCCCGGCGTCAACCCGATCGGCGACCGCGCCCTCGCGCGCGGCACCTGGTCGCCCGAGCGGTGCCAGTGCGAAAGCCCCGGGACCGGCGGATGAAGCGCGCCGCCGCCGCCGTGGCATCCGTCATCGTGATGACGCTGTTGTCCGGCGCGACGGCGATGCCCGCGATGGCCACGACGGTTCCCGCATCGGCCTCGCCCCAGGCGCCGACGAACCCCGTGCCGGAGGATCCCACGGACTCGGTCCGTGCCGGCGAGTACTGGATCGACCAGTACGGCGTGCGCGAGGCATGGAAGACCACCCGCGGCGCCGGCCAGAAGATCGCGGTCATCGACACCGGTATCGGACGCGGTCCCGCCGAGTTCAACGGGGCGGTCGTCGGCGGAACCGACGTGTCGGGCGTGGGGGCCTCCGATGGACGCACCCCGGTGGGGGCGGTCGACGCCAACCACGGCAGCTGGGTGGGCTCGCTTGCCGCAGCCCGCGGGACCGGCAACGGCCGCGGCATGATCGGCGTCGCGCCCGAGGCCGAACTGTTGTCGATCTCGGTCGGCTTCGGAGCCTCGAGCGCGAAACCCTTCACGGACCAGATCGCGGATGCCATCCGCTGGGCGGTCGACAACGGTGCGACCGTCATCAACATGTCGTTGACGACGAACACTCTCGACTGGGACACCAGCTGGGACACGGCTTTCGAGTACGCCTTCGACCATGACGTGGTGATCGTGGTGGCCGCCGGCAACCGGGGGAGCGGCACCGACCGCGTGGGGGCCCCGGCTACCATCCCCGGCGTGCTGGCCGTCGGCGGCGTCGACCCGACCGGCGCGGCGAGCAATGACGCGTCGACCCAGGGCATCACGATCGGTCTCTCCGCCCCGAGCGAGCGGCTCATCGGCGTCTCGGCGGACGGTTCGCTGGTGCAGTGGAACGGTACGAGCGGCGCGGCTCCCATCGTCGCCGGTATCGCGGCCCTCGTTCGCGCCGCGCATCCCGGAATGGATGCCAACAACGTCCTGAACCGCCTGATCCAGACGGCGAAGCCGGCTGCCGGCGCGTCGGCTCGTCCCGACAAGCTGTACGGCTACGGCCTGGTGGATGCCGCGGCCGCGGTGTCGGCGCGGGTCGAGACCGTATCGGAGAACCCGCTCGGGAGCTTGAAGGAATGGATCCGTCTCTATCGACGTGCGGATTCGCAGCCCTCGCCCGAGCCGACCTCGACGCCGGTGGTCATCCCGCCGCTCCCGCCCGTCGAGGCGGCGCCCGCTGCGGGCTCGCCCCTGCTGCCGTCTCGCGATAGCGTGCTCTACGGGTCGCTGCCGCTCGGTGCTGCCACACTGGCCGCTATAATGATTGCGCTCGGTGTCACTGCTGCTGCCCGGCGAATCCGACAGGCGCGCACCTCCCGCGAGCCGAGCCGCACCACAAACGAGGAGTCCCTCACATCGTGACCACAAACGTGCCCAGAATCCTCATCGTCGGTGGGGGCTATGCAGGTTTCTACACCGCCTGGAAGCTCGAGAAGCTGCTCGGCCGAGGCGAGGCCGAAGTCACGCTCGTCGACCCGCTGCCGTACATGACGTACCAGCCCTTCCTCCCCGAGGTCGCTGCGGGCGAGATCGAGCCCCGCCACGTCGTGGTCGGCCTCCGCCGCCACCTCAAGCGCACCACGGTCATCGCGGGCAAGGTCACGGGCATCTCGCACGCGACCAAGACCGCGACGATCACGCCGATCGCCGGTGACGACACCTTCGAGCAGAGCTACGACCACATCGTCGTCACCGCCGGTGCCGTCTCGCGCACCTTCCCGATCCCCGGCATCGCCGACAACGCGATCGGGCTCAAGACCATCGAAGAGGCCGTTGCGATCCGTGACCGCCTCACGTCGAACTTCGACAAGGCGTCGGTCCTTCCCGCCGGTCCCGAGCGCGACCGTCTGCTGACCGTCGTCGTCGTCGGTGGCGGCTTCGCCGGTATCGAGGTCTTCGCCGAGCTTCGCGCCTACGCGTCTTCGCTGCTCAAGCAGTACCCGACGCTGGCATTCGATGACACGCACTTCCACCTCATCGAAGCCATGGGCCGCATCATGCCCGAGGTCTCGCAGAAGACGAGCGAGTGGGTTCTCGCTGACCTCGCGAAGAAGGGTGCCTTCGTGCACCTCGACACGCAGGTCAAGGGTGCCGTCGATGGCGTCGTCGAGCTGTCGACGGGGGAGAACCTGCCGACCGACCTGATCATCTGGACCGCCGGCGTCATGGCCAACCCCACGGTCGTCCGCGGCAGCGACCTGCCCGTCGAGGAGCGCGGTCGCATCCGCACCCGCCCCGACCTGCGTGTCGGTACCGATGAAGAGATCGTCGAGGGAGCCTGGGCCGCCGGTGACGTATCGGCCGTGCCCGATCTGTCGGGTGGCGGCGTGGGCGGCTTCTGCGTTCCGAACGCCCAGCACGCGGTCCGCCAGGGCAAGCTCATGGCGAAGAACCTCGTGGCCGTGCTCCGCGGCGAGGAGCCCAAGGAGTACAACCACAAGAACCTCGGCGCCGTCGCCGGCCTGGGTCTGTACAACGGCGCGTTCCAGTCTGGCAACATCGCCCTGACCGGTCTGATCGCCTGGTTCGCACACCGCGGCTACCACGGTCTCGCCATGCCCACGTGGGAGCGCAAGTTCCGCGTGATCGGCGACTGGATGCAGAACTTCGTCCACGGCCGCGAGGTCGTGTCGCTCGAGGCCGTGCAGAAGCCCCGCGCCGCGTTCGAGGAGTTCGCCGCTCGCCCGCGTCCGGCAGCCCCCGCCGCCGAGACGCCCGCAGCTCCGGCCGAGAAGAAGGCCGAGCCCGTCGCGGCCAAGTAAGACTGTTCGTTCCGAGACCCTCGCGCCCTTCCGGGTGCGGGGGTCTCGGCGTTCGCGGGGCGTCATGTGCCGTCGTGCGGAGTCCGGGACCACGAGGCCGGGTGTCGGCATCCGCAGTCGACGTGTCGTCGCTGATCTCCGCGGGACGGTCGACGGTCAGCGGGCGACACCCGCGATACGGTGGAGGGCACGGGCCCCCGTAGCCCAATGGCAGAGGCAGGCGACTTAAAATCGCTTCAGTGTGGGTTCGAGTCCCACCGGGGGTACCCCTCTCCTCCTGCGTGCGCATCGCCTGGGAGTACCTGTCTCCACCCGTAACGCGGCGCGACCCGCCGTTACACTGGAGGGCAATCTTCCGAACGGAGTGTGGGGACTTATGTGGGAGTGGCTCGTACCGGTCATCGTGATCGTCGGCATTCTGGTCATCGCTGGCATCTACCTGTGGGCCACCTACAACAGCCTCGTCGCGCTCAATGTGCGCGTCGACGAGGCGTGGAGCGACATCACGGTCCAGCTCAAACGCCGCGCCGACCTGCTGCCGAACTTGATCGAGACGGTGAAGGGCTACGCCGCGCACGAGAAGGCCGTGTTCGAGAACGTCACGCGCGCTCGGGCCGAGACGCTGTCGGCGCAGAGCCCCGCCGAAGCCGGTGTCGCTGAAGGACACATGCAGCAGGCGCTGAAGTCGCTGTTCGCGGTCGCCGAGGCGTACCCGCAGCTCCAGGCGAGCCAGAACTTCCTGCAGCTCCAGCACTCGATCGTCGACACCGAGGACAAGATCCAGGCATCGCGCCGGTTCTACAACGGCGGCGTACGCGAGCTGAACACCAAGATCAAGGTGTTCCCGAACAACCTCTTCGCGCGTCAGCTCGGCTTCCACGAGCGGGAGTTCTTCGAGGTCATCGACGGCGCAGCGATCGCCGAACCGCCACGCGTGCAGTTCTGAGTCAACGCGCCCCCTCCGCTTCGGCAGAGGGGGCGCGTTTCAGTTGACGCGACCGTCGGGGTGTTCGTGCCGCTCGGCGCGCAGGGCCCCGGCCAGATCTTCCGCCGCGTCGCCCCACCGCGAGACCGTGACGCGGTCGAGGCCCTGCCAGCGCGCCGCCGTGAGCAGCTCTGCGGCGACGCGCTCGGCGGCGTTCGACGGCGCCCCGCGCTCCCACCACGCGGACTGAACGCGCAGAGCGCGCGACACGCGGTCGGCCTTGAGATCGATGCGTCCCACGACGTCGTCTCCCACGAGGACGGGCAGCGAGTAGTAGCCGAAGCGGCGTTGCGGCGCGGGGGTGTAGATCTCGATGCGGTAGTCGAAGTCGAACAGCCGCTCGGCGCGGTCGCGGAACCACACCACGGGATCGAACGGGGTGAGGATGGCTGCGGCATCGACCTTGCGCGGCCGGGCGGCGTCGCGGTGCAGCCATGCCTTGGCCGGTCGACCGGCGACCTGCCAGCCCTCGACGGAGACGGGGATGAGTTCGCCGGCGTCGACCAGATCGTGGATGCCGGCCATCACCGCCGGTCGATCGCGGATGCGCCAGTAGTCGGCGAGGTCGGCCGCCGTGGCGACGCCGTACGCGATGGCGGCGCGACGCACGAGCTCTCTGATCGCCTCGGCGCGGGGAACGGAGGTCTCGAGCGCGGCCGGTGGAAGGACATCGGAGACGAGGGCGTAGCGCCGCTCGAAGCCGCGTCGGCCGGCGATGGCGACATCGCCGAACAACCAAAGGCGCTCCAGGCCGTTCTTGACGTCGTCCCACCCCCACCAGGAGCCGCGAGAACCGCTGCGGGCGTCGTGTTCGATCTCGGCGGGACGGAGTGGACCGCGGTCGGCCAGCTCGTCGCGCAACCACCGCAGAAGAGGCTGGTTCGCTTCGGCCCACGCGTCGCGCTCTCGTACTTGGCCCGGAGCTCGTCGCGACGGAACTGCAGCAGAGGCCAGTCGTCGACCGAGACGAGGGATGCCACGTGCGCCCAGGATTCGACCCATTTCGGCCTGCGCGAGAAGGCGAGCTTGTCGAGCAGTGCGGGGTCGTAGGGGCCCAGTCGCGCGAACAGGGGCATGTAGTGCGAGCGGGAGAAGACGTTGACGGAGTCGATCTGCAGGATGCGCATGCGCTGCAGCGCACCGGTGATCTGACGCGTTCCCACCGTGGCGGGGCGCGGCCGGGCGAAGCCCTGAGCTGCCAGGGCGATGCGGCGAGCGTCGGCGCGGCGGAGCGTCGTGGTCATGCGTTTCACCGTACCCACACCCTCCGACATCGCCGCCAGAGCGCAGTCGGCGCGGCGGTAGGCTGGCGGGATGAGCGGAACCGGCCCCGACGAGCGAGGGTCCTTCCTCGACGCCCTCAAACGGCGCACCGTGTCGAGTGACCTGCAGCCGCCCGTCCCACCGGGTCTGCGGCAGGCGACGGCGTACGCGTGGCGGTTGCTGGTGATCGCCGCGGCGCTCGCGGTGGTGATCTTCGTCGTCATCCAGCTGAAGCTCCTGGTGATCCCGCTGCTGGTCGCCGTGCTGATCTCGGCACTGGTGTGGCCCGGGTTCTCTTTCCTGCTGCGGCACCGCTGGCCGAAGTGGCTCGCCATCATCGTCACGGTGCTGGGCACGCTCGCGATCATCGCGGGTCTGGTGTGGGTCGCCGTGTGGCAGATCTCGCGGCAGTTCGGGTCGGTGCGCAAGCAGACCGAGGCATCCGTCCAGCAATTCCGCGAGTACTTGATCAGCGGCCCCCTGCACCTGAGCGCTCAGCAGATCGACGACGGGCTCACGCGGGCGGGGACCTTCCTGCAGCAGCAGGGCGAGGTCATCTGGACCGGGGCCCTCACGATCGGCTCCACCATCGGGCACGTCGCGACCGGCGTGCTGTTGACGCTCTTCATCCTGCTGTGCCTGCTCGCCGACGGGGGCGGCATCTGGCGGTGGACGACGCGCCTCTTCCCGCGCGCCGCTCGACCAGCGGTCGACGGTGCAGGTCGCGCCGGCTGGCGGACCATCAAGAGCTACGCCCGCACCCAACTGCTCGTCGCGACGATCGACGCGATCGGCATCGGTCTCGGCGCCTTCCTGCTCGGCGTGCCCCTGTCGATCCCGATCGGTGTGCTCGTCTTCCTCGGCGCGTTCATCCCGTTCGTCGGCGCGGTCGCGACCGGGGCGCTCGCGGTCTTCATCGCCCTCGTCTACAACGGCCCGCTCATCGCCCTGTTCATGCTCATCGTCGTCCTCGGGGTACAGCAGTTCGAGAGCCATGTGCTCCACCCGATCCTGATGGGCTCGGCCGTCAAGGTGCACCCTCTCGCGGTGGTGCTCGTCGTCGCAGGAGGCGCGATGATCGGCGGCATCGCCGGCGCCCTGTTCGCGGTGCCCCTCGCCGCATTCGTCAACGTCGTCGCCGTCTACCTCAGCACGAAAGCGTGGAAGCGCGACGGTGAGACCCTGGCATCCCCGGATCTGATCTGGCGGACCGTCCCGCGCGAGCGCGGAAGGAGATCATGAACGACACTCCCACCCTGGCCGAGTTCGAGGATGCCGCGCAGAACCTGCGCGGCATCATCACGCGAACGCCCCTCGACGAGTCGCTGCACCTGACCGAGCTCCTCGGTGTGCCGGTCAACCTCAAGCTCGAGAACCTGCAGCGCACCGGATCGTTCAAGATCCGCGGAGCGACCTACCGCCTGTCTCGCCTCACCGAGGAGGAGCGGGCGCGCGGGGTCGTCGCAGCGTCCGCGGGTAATCACGCGCAGGGCGTGGCGCTGGCCGCGCAGCAGCTCGGTATCGCAGCCACGATCTTCATGCCCCTGGGTGTTCCGGTCCCCAAGCTCCTCGCCACGCGCGGATACGGTGCCGAGGTGATCCTCGAGGGCGCGACCGTCGAGACGCCGCTGCGCCTCGCCGCCGAGTTCGCCGAGCGCACGGGTGCCGTGCTCATCCACCCCTTCGACCACCGCGACATCGTCGTGGGGCAGGGAACCCTGGGCCTCGAGCTCGTCGAGGACATGCCCGATCTCGAGACGGTCATCGTCGGTATCGGCGGGGGAGGGCTCGCCGCGGGAGTCGCCGCCGCCGTGAAGGCGCGCGCCGCAGCCGAGGGGCGAGCGGTGCGCATCATCGGCGTGCAGGCGCACAACTCCGCCGCCTACCCCTCGTCGCTCGCCGCCGGGTATCCGATGCAGGTCGAGACCACCCCGACGATCGCCGACGGCATCGCGGTCGCCCGCCCCGGCGACCTGCCGTTCGAACTCATCCGCCAGTACGTCGACGAGGTCGTGACCGTCACCGAGGACGACATCGCCCGCGCGCTGCTCGTGCTCCTCGAGCGCGCCAAACAGGTCGTCGAGCCCGCCGGAGCCGTGGGCGTGGCGGCGATCCTCGCCGGCAAGGTGAAGGCCAGCGGCCCCACGGTGACGATCCTCTCGGGCGGCAACATCGACCCCCTCCTGCTGCAGCGGGTCGTGGCGCACGGGCTCTCGGCATCCGGTCGCTACATGTCGCTGCGGATCCCGCTGCCCGACCGCCCGGGCCAGCTCGCCCGGGTAGCGGAGCTGCTCGCAGGCGTCGGCGCGAACGTCATCGAGGTGCTGCACACCCGCCACGGACAGGGTCTGCAGATCAGCGAGGTCATTCTCCAGCTCAGCGTCGAGACACGCGGTGAGGAGCATCGGGCGCTGGTGATCGCGACGCTCGAGAACGCCGGGTTCATCGCCACCGTCGTTCCGAACTGACGCGTCAGGGCCTCGACCGGGAGGCGGTCGAGGCGCGTACAGCGTGGTCGCACGCCCCGCACGGCCCCGGCCGCGGCGGTCCGGAAACACCGCGAGCCGCCCACCCCGGCAGCGGGGGAGCGGCTCGTGAACGAAGGCGGGTTACTGACCCGAGTAGGTCTCGACCTTGACGACCTCGACCTGGATCTCTTTCCCGTTGGGCGCGGTGTACGAGCCCTTGTCGCCCTCTTTGAGGCCCATGACGGCCGTGCCGAGAGGCGAGGCCTCGCTGTAGACGTCGAGCTCGGAGTTGGCCGCGATCTCGCGGTTGCCGAGCAGGAACTTCTCTTCGCCGCCGGCGACGATCGCCGTGACGACGGTGCCCGACTCGACCACGCCGTGGCTCTCGGGGGCCTCGCCGACCTTGGCGTCTTTCAAGAGAGCCTGGAGGGTGCGGATGCGCGCCTCTTGCTTGCCCTGCTCGTCTTTCGCGGCGTGGTAACCGCCGTTCTCCTTGAGGTCGCCCTCTTCGCGCGCGGCCTCGATGCGCTTCGCGATCTCTTCGCGACCCGTGGTCGAGAGGTGCTCCAGCTCGCTGTGGAGGCGGTCGTAGGCGTCTTGCGTGAGGAACGTCACCTGAGCGTCGTTGGACACGGGTACTCCTTCGTCGGGGCGCTGACGGCGGTGTCTGCAGCCGTCGGCGGGGGATATGTCGAACGCCCCGGCATCGAGCCGGGGCGCGTCGTGATCCCGCGAGTTTACGGCACCCAACAGGCGTTGACAAAACCTGTGGTCGCCAACGACAGGGTCGGAATCGTTTCCGTGAAGGCGCGAGATGCGTCATCGGATGCCGGGTACTGCACCACCCTCCAGCCCACGGTGCCGTGGTCCTCGTCGCGGGCCTCGAGGGCGCACGCGACCGGTTCCCCCACGGGGGCGGTGATCTGGAAGCTGCTCGAGACGGTCTTGTCGTCGATGACGGTGAAGCCGGTGTCGGTGGCCGTCACCGAGGCGGCGCTGTTCGTGAACGTCGTATAGCCGAGATACCCGATGGCGCCGAGGGCGAGCACCGCGACGATCGCCCAGCCGACGATGCGTCGCCGGGGCGAACGTGTACGCCCGTACCGGTCGTCGAGCAGGGCTTGCGTCGTCATGGTCTCCCCGGGCTTTAGGCTGGAGTACCAGGCTACGCGCTTCCGTCCGGACCGAAGGACTCCATGCACTCCGTGATCGTCGCTCTCGCGACCACACCCTCCCCGGTCGTCACGCCCGACGAATCGATCGTCACCCCCGGGCCGCTCGGCTTCGCCGCGATCGCTTTCATCGGCATCGCCGTGTTCCTCCTGGTATGGGACATGCTGCGTCGCATCCGCCGCGGCCGTTACCGCGAAGAGGTCAACGCCGAACTGGATGCCGAAGAACAGGCGCGCGCGGCTCAGGACGCCACCACGACCGACGACCAGGACATCGACCCGGCCGCTCCCCGCAACTGACTACCGGCCGTGGGGGGGGCGGCATCCGGTATCGATCGCCCGACGCCGACGTGTCGTGCCGAGGGCCTGAGCAGCCGCGTCGAGTCGTTCAGCCTCCGTGGTACGCCGGAGCGAGAGCGATGAGCAGGCACGCCGTCCAGTGGCACAGAAACGCCAGCACGGTGCACACGTGGAAGATCTCGTGGAAGCCGAAGTGCCCGGGCCAGGGGTTGGGCTTCTTGAGCGCGTAGACGATCGCACCCCCGGTGTAGAGCAGGCCGCCCACGACGACCAGCACCATCATCGCGACGTTCGCCGCGAGCAGGTCGCCCAGATACATCACGGCCGCCCATCCGAGCGCGAGATAGAGCGCGACGTAGAGCCAGCGCGGCGCGTTGATCCAGAAGACGCGGAACAGGATGCCGAGGATCGCCCCGCCCCACACGATCGACAGCAGCAGCACGGTCTTCTGGGTCGGGAGAGCCAGCACGGCGAGGGGCGTGTAGGTCCCCGCGATCAGCAGCAGGATGTTCGCGTGGTCGATGCGCTTGAGCACCGCGAGGGTCCGGGGCTTCCAATGGAAGCGGTGGTACAGCGCCGAGTTGCCGAACAGCAGCATCGACGTGGCCATGAACACGGCTGCGGCCCACTTGCCCGCGGTCCCATGCGCCAGGGCGATCAGCACGATGCCGGCGGCGATCGCGACGGGGAAGGTCGCGGCGTGGATCCAGCCGCGCCAGGTGGGCTTGAGATCGGCCTGCGCGCCCACGGCGCCCGCTTCCAGAAGGGGGAGCTGGGGCATGTCGGGGCCATCTGCGGGGGGCGAGCTCGTCACGACTCCGACCCTACGTCTGCGAGCATGCTTCGCGCGGAACATGGGGAATCCGCTCACCGTTCCCCCAGGGAGGATGACCCGTTTCCGAGGTCGAGGCAGCCTCGACGCGGTAGCGTAGGCGCGTGGCGCGCATGCGGAAGAACGAGGGGCGGGGACCGCTCTACCGTCTCTACATCTCGCGCCTTCGCCGTCGCATGCCGGCCACCGTGCCGCACCACGTCGCCATGATGATCGACGGCAACCGCCGGTGGGCGCGTCAGCTGGGCTTCGACAGCGCGGCGCACGGTCATCGGGCCGGCGCCGCGAAGATGCACGAATTCCTCCGCTGGTGCGACGACCTCGGTATCGAGGTCGTGTCGCTGTACCTGCTGTCGAACGACAATCTGGTCAAGCGCGACAGCCAGGAGCTGCAGGATCTGCTCGAGATCATCGCCGAACTCGCCGCCGAACTGTCGCACGAGCCGAATTGGCGGGTCAAGCACGTGGGCCGGGCCGAGGGGCTGCCCAAAGAGCTCGCCGAGGTGCTGCACGAGGCCACGGAGCGCACGCGCGGCCACGACGGACTGCATGTGAATCTCGCCGTCGGCTATGGCGGGCGCAGCGAGATCGTGGATGCCGTGCGCTCGATCATCGCGAAGCACGACCAGTCGGGCGGGTCTCTCGAGGAACTCGCCGCGAGCCTGACGCCCGAGCAGATCGGGGAGCACCTGTACACGGGGGGACAGGCCGATCCCGACCTCGTGATCCGCACCTCCGGTGAGCAGCGCCTCAGCGACTTCCTGCTCTGGCAGTCGGCGCACTCGGAGTTCTACTTCGTCGAGGCGCTCGGCCCCGACCTGCGCGAGGTGGACTTCCTCCGCGCGATCCGCGACTTCGCGGCGCGCGATCGCCCGCTTCGGACAGTAAACGATCTCGACGACGGGATCGGCGTGAACATGCTGTTTACGAACTCGTCACTTTCGCGGTGTGTTAACGACCCCGGGTGGTGTCGACGGGCCGTACGGTGATCTCATCGGACACGGAGTCCGGTCGAGTCGACCTTCGGATCGCGACTCGTGACCCACAGGTCGACTCGTGAAAACCGGGTGAACACCCGGGTCGGGAGTGGGTTGTGACTGCACGAGCACCGTACGACCAGCATCACGTCGTCGAGAGCACCGAGTCCGAAGCGGGAGTCGATCAGGCCCTGCGCACGTACGTCCTGGACACCTCCGTCCTGCTGAGCGATCCGCGGGCGTTCTTCCGCTTCGCGGAGAACTCGGTGGTGATCCCCGTCGTGGTGATCACCGAGCTCGAGGGAAAACGTCACGACCCCGAGATCGGGTATTTCGCCCGCCAGGCGCTCCGTCACCTCGACGAACTCCGAATCGAGCACGGCCGCCTGGACTTCCCCGTGCCTGTCGGCACCGGTGGCACCCTCCGCGTCGAGCTGAACAACACCGACCAGCAGGTACTGCCCTCGGGCATGCGCACGGGTGGCAACGACAGCCGCATCCTGGCCGTCGCGATGAACCTCGCCCAGGACGGCGCCGAGGTCACCGTGGTGTCGAAGGACCTCCCGATGCGGGTGAAGGCGGCATCCCTCGGCCTGAGTACCGAGGAGTATCTCGCCGAGCAGGCCATGGATTCCGGTTGGACCGGAATCGCGTCGATCGATCTATCGGGCGACGAGATCTCCGATCTCTACGAGACCGAGGTCGGCGTCAGCGAGGTGGTGAAGGGCCTGCCGATCAACACCGGACTCGTCATCCACTCCGAGCGCGGCTCGGCGCTCGGCCGTGTCACCGGCAAGGGGGAGTACCGCCTGGTGCGCGGCGATCGCGACGCCTTCGGACTGCACGGCCGGTCCGCCGAGCAGCGCATCGCCCTCGACCTGCTTCTCGACCCCGAGGTGGGCATCGTCTCGCTCGGGGGTCGTGCCGGTACGGGCAAGTCGGCGTTGGCGCTGTGCGCCGCCCTCGAGGCCGTGCTGGAGCGTCAGCAGCAGAAGAAGATCATCGTCTTCCGACCGCTGTTCGCCGTGGGCGGGCAGGAGCTGGGTTACCTTCCCGGCGATCAGGCCGAGAAGATGGGTCCCTGGGGCCAGGCGGTCTTCGACACCCTCGGCTCGGTCGTGTCGGGCAACGTCCTCGAAGAGGTGCTCGCGCGGGGTCTGCTCGAGGTTCTCCCGCTTACGCATATCCGCGGTCGTTCGTTGCACGATGCTTTCGTCATCGTCGACGAGGCGCAGTCTCTCGAGCGGAACGTCCTGCTCACCGTGCTCAGCCGCATCGGCCAGAACTCGCGCGTGGTGCTCACGCATGACGTCGGGCAGCGCGACAATCTGCGCGTCGGTCGGCACGACGGTGTCGCCTCGGTGATCGAGACGCTGAAGGGTCACGGCCTCTTCGGCCACGTGACGCTCACGCGGTCCGAGCGTTCGGCCATCGCCGCCCTCGTGACGGAGCTGCTGGAGGCGGGCGAGCTGTCGTAACGGTGACGGAAGAGGGGCCGGGATGCCGTGGCATCCCGGCCCCTCTTCCGTGATGTCGGAGTGACGCGGGCGCGCCCGGGCCGAGGCGGTTTGCGTTCGCGCTCAGAACGGCGGGGTACGCATCGTTCGACCAAGCGCATCCGGGTGCGGCGGCGCCGGCGCCTTGATGAGAGGGTTCTCATTTTGGGCTCTCCGCCTTCTCACGATGGCCCGTCAGAGTAGAGCCATCGACGAGGGAGACCTCGTCACCCGCCTCGGCGGTTCCCCCAGGAAAAACACGAGAACGTCACCTGCAGGTCACCGCTCTTCGGGTGAGTCGGAAGACCACAGTGAGCGTCTCCCCAAAACCCCCGGTTCCCCCGCCGGGGGTTTTCGGGTTGTACGCGTCATTCCCAGCGATAACCCGCGCCGCGCACGGTGACGATATGGGATTGGCCGATCTTGGCCCTCAGATATCGCACGTACACGTCGACGACGTTCGACGAGGGGTCGAAGTCCATTCCCCACACGCGGCTCAAGAGCTGCTCACGGCTGAGCACCTGACCGGCATGGCGGATGAACTCCTCGGCCAAGGAGAACTCCCTCGCGCTGAGATCGATCTCCCGGCTGCCGACGGTGGCCCGCCGGGCGAGCACATCGAGCGAGACGTCACCGTGTGCCACGGTCATCGGGCCGACGGTGACGGGTTCTCGCATGCGCGAACGCACCCGGGCGAGGAGCTCGTCGAACTTGAACGGCTTGGCGACGTAGTCGTTTGCGCCGGCGTCGAGCCCGTCGACCGTGTCGCGCGTGCTCGTGCGGGCGGTGAGCATGATGACCGGGATCTGCGAGCCCTGCCCGCGCAGGCTCCGCAGCACCTCGAAGCCGTCCATCGTCGGTAGGCCGACGTCGAGTAGGACGAGGTCGATGTCGCCTGACAGGGCGGTGTCGAGAGCCTCGGCGCCGTCGGAGATGATGAGGGTCTGATACCCGGCGGCCTCCAGCCCCTTCGAGACGAACGCCGAGATGCGTTCCTCGTCTTCTGCGATGAGGATGCGTGTCATCCGGTGGCCTCTCTCTGCATGACGACGTCACCGGCGCGCACGGGCGTCGGAAGCTCAGCGGGGGACTGCGCCCCGGTCACGGGGATGTGCAGGGCGACCGTCGCGCCGCCGCCGGGGGTGTCACCGACGGTGCAGTGCCCGTCGTGCGCCTTGGCGATGGCATCCACGATCGACAGCCCGAGCCCCGACCCGTCTACCCCGCGCCCCGTCGACAGGCGGTCGAAGCGGCGGAACACGCGGTGGCGGGCGGCGGGGGGAATGCCGGGGCCGTGATCGCGCACCCACAGGTGCGCGGTGACGTCGTCGGCGGTGCTGCCGATCTCGATCGGAGTGCCCTCGGGGGTGTACTTCGCCGCGTTGTCGGCGAGCTGCAGCCAGGCCTGCACGAGGCGATCTGCGTCGCCGTGGATGCGCACACGTGCGCGCTGCTCGACGGTCCACGTGTGCCCCGGGATCGCGCCCGCGAGTTCCGCGACGCGGTCGGTGAGGGCTCCCACATCGATGACCGCGGCCTCGAGCGCTCCGCTCTCGACATCGGCCAGGGTGTCGATGTCGTCGACGAGCCGGGCGAGGCGGTCGAGCTCGGCGATACCGAGGTCACGCGTCTCGGTCACGTCGTGGGGGTCGGCCGGGTCCATCATCTCGAGGTGGCCCCGGACGATCGTGATGGGGGTCTTCAGCTCGTGCCGCACGTCGTCGAGCAATTGCCGCTGCGCGTCCACGGACATCGCCAGTCGATCGAGCATCGAGTTGACCGAGGTCGTCAGGTCGGAGATCTCATCGTTGCCGTGTGCGCGCAAGCGCATGCCGAGGTCGTCGATGGTGATGGCGTCGGTGGTGTCGCGCAGGCGCCGGAGGGGAGAGAACAGGCGCCCCGTGACGAACCAGCCGGCGACGGCGACCAGCAGCAGCACCACGAGCCCCGAGACCCCGTAGGTGAGCGTCGAGAGCGTCACCAGTTCCATGCGCTGGTCGATGGAGATGACCTGGACGGCGACTCCGTCTCGCGTCTGCACCGCGGCATACAGCACGGGTCCGTGGGTGCTGTCGACGCGGCCCCGGTCGTTGCCGAGACTGATCTCATCGGCGAGGGATGCCACGAGCTCGGCGTCGTCGCCGATCGACAGCCCCGGTGGGGACGGGGTAGTCGCGAGTACTCGACCCCCGTCGAGCGCCACGGTGCCGTCGGTCCGGCCGGGAACGGCCGCGGCGACGAGCGTGGCGGCATCCTGGCTGCTCGTCGACAGGGTCGAGACGAACCCGTCGAGCTGGCGCTCGGCGTTGGCCACGACGCGCTCGCTCTGCACGAGGAACGTCACGCCGCCGGCGATGATCATGCCGAGCAGCACGACGCCGAGGATCGCGCCGAGGAAGCGCACGCGCGTCGAGACGGGTCTCGTCGTGCGGCTCATCCTCTGATTATGGCGCGCCTCGGCGTCGTGGTTGTGCGGGTGGGGGTGATCAGCCCGGGTGGGTCATCGACAGCAGGTCGAGTTTGGCGTCGAGAACCTCTTCGGTGATCTCGCCGCGCTCGACGTAGCCGAGGTCGACGACCGCCTCGCGTACCGTGATGCCCTTGGCGACCGCGTGCTTCGCGATCTTCGCCGCGGCCTCGTAACCGATGACCTTGTTCAGCGGGGTGACGATCGAGGGGGACATGCCCGCGAACGCCTCGGCGCGCGCGACGTTGGCCTCGAGACCGTCGATGGTCTTGTCGGCGAGGACCCGCATGGCGTTCGAGAGCAGACGGATGGACTCCAGGAGCGCGGTGCCCATCACCGGGATGGCGACGTTGAGCTCGAACGAGCCCGAGGCGCCCGCCCACGCGACGGTCGCGTCGTTGCCGATGACCCGCGCGCACACCATGAGCGTCGCCTCGGGGACGACCGGGTTGACCTTGCCGGGCATGATCGAGGAGCCCGGCTGCAGGTCGGGGATGTGCAGCTCGCCCAGACCGGTGTTGGGGCCGGAGCCCATCCAGCGGATGTCGTTGTTGATCTTGGTCAGCGAGACCGCGATCGTGCGGAGGGCGCCGGATGCCTCGACGAGACCGTCGCGGTTCGCCTGGGCCTCGAAGTGGTCCTCGGCCTCGGTGATGGGCAGCTGGGTCTCGGCCGCGAGCAGCTCGATGACCTTCTGCGGGAAGCCGAGGGGCGTGTTGATGCCGGTGCCGACCGCCGTGCCGCCGAGAGGGACCTCGCCGACGCGGGGGAGCACGGCCTCGACGCGCTCGATGCCGAGGCGCATCTGGCGGGCGTAGCCGCCGAACTCCTGGCCGAGGGTGACGGGGGTGGCGTCCATGAGGTGGGTGCGGCCCGACTTCACGATGCCCTTCCACGCCTCGGCCTTGGTCTCGAGCGCCGCCGAGAGGTGCTGGAGCGCCGGGATGAGGTCGGTGATGAGCGCCTGGGTGACGGCGATGTGCACCGAGGTGGGGAAGACGTCATTCGACGACTGCGAGGCGTTGACGTGGTCGTTGGGGTGGACCGTGTCGCCGAGGATGCGGGTGGCCAGCGTCGCGAGCACCTCGTTCATGTTCATGTTCGAGGAGGTTCCGCTGCCGGTTTGGTAGGTGTCGACCGGGAAATGTGCGTCGTGCGCGCCGGTGATGACCTCGTCGGCGGCCTGGGCGATGGCGTCCGCGATGTCTCCGTCGAGGGTGCCGAGCTCTTTGTTGGCGAGGGCGGCGGCCTTCTTGATGCGCGCGAGGGCGGCGATCTGCGTCGACTCGAGGCCCGAGCCCGAGATGGGGAAGTTCTCGACCGCGCGCTGCGTCTGCGCGGCGTAGAGGGCGTCCTTGGGTACCCGCACCTCACCCATGGTGTCGTGTTCGATGCGGTACTCGATGTCGGTCACGTCGTCGTTCCTCCGGGTCGTTCGTTCGGTTGTCAGATGCGGGCGTCTTCGACCCGAGGGTCGTCGACGCGGGGGTCGTCGACATCGCCCACGATGACGACGGGGAAGGCTTCGCCCTCATCGAGGCGGTAGTTGGCGCCGACGACGGCGGTACGACCCTCGGCCACGGCCTCGCTGATCAGCTCGGACGCGCGCAGCAACTCGCCCACCGTGTGACGGAGGTGCTCGCGGCCCACGAGTTCTGGGTCGACGACGTCGGGGAGGTGGCCGTCCACGGCGGAGGCGCGCTGGACGCGGCGCACGGCCGGGACGATGGGCGCGATCTGCCGCCAGATGTAAGCGGGCAGGGTCGGGGCGTCGACGCCCGTGCTCTCGATCGCCGCGCCCACCGCCCCGCAGGCGTCGTGCGCGAGCACCACGATGAGGGGAACCTCCAGCACGCCCACGGCGTACTCGAGGCTGCCGATCACCGAGTCGGAGATGACCTGGCCCGCGTTTCGCACGACGAAGAGGTCACCGAGACCCTCGTCGAAGATGATCTCGGCCGCGAGGCGCGAGTCGGAGCACCCGAAGAGTGCGGCCGTCGGGTGCTGCGAGCTCGCGAGCTCGGTGCGA
The DNA here is from genome assembly GCF_031453395.1 of Microbacterium sp. SORGH_AS_0454. Taxonomy (NCBI): domain Bacteria; kingdom Bacillati; phylum Actinomycetota; class Actinomycetes; order Micrococcales; family Microbacteriaceae; genus Microbacterium; species Microbacterium sp. SORGH_AS_0454. The sequence goes on from NZ_JAVIYS010000001.1 coordinate 2,347,637, forward strand.
CGTTCGACGTCTTGGCGCGGGTGCGCGGGGGCGCCGGAGACGAAGCGCTCGTTGCCCTCCACCATCTGCTGCCAGACCTGACGGGGAGTCATGCGCTCGCTCACGGGATCTCTCTCAACTGCTCGATCTGAGACGTGACGGACGAGGCCGCCAACGCTGCGGTCTCGGGGGCGGCGTCGCCGTAGACGAGCACGTAGTCGGGCCCGGCCGGGGTGGCGAGGGCATAGTCGATGTTCCCGGTGCCGGAGGGATTCGACGGGCGGTACACGTTCCACGTGATGCCGTCGATCTCTGTGGTCTCGGTGCTACGGGTGCCGTCGAGTACCTGAGCGACCCACGTCTCGTCGGCCTCGAAACCCTGCGCGACGCGGAGGAAACCGCTCTCGCCCGAGCGAACGTAGACCATGGTCCACGCCTCGGTGCCACCGACGCCCTCGGTGCTCGCCTGGTTGACGCGCCACCCTTCGCCGAGGGAGGGGGAGAGCACCGGTCGACCCAGGTCGCTCTGCATCTCGGATGCGAGGGCCGGGACGTCGATCTCGGGGCGGGGGGCCGGCTCGCCGCGAGGGACGGCCGCGACCACGATCAGCACCACGCCGACGGTGACGATGAGCGCCGCGATCAGATTGCGGAAGGTCTTGCTGGATCGGTACCGACGCGAGGACTCGGCCTTGCGGTCGGCCGCCTCTTGCGGGGTCTCGGGTCGGCCGAGGTGGGCGACGACGCGAGCCATCAGTCGTCACCCTCGCCGCGGGCGGCGTCGAGGCGACGCTTCGCGCCGAGCAGCCATTCCTCGCAGCGGGCGTAGAGCTTCTCGCCGCGTTCCCACAGTGCGAGCGACTCTTCGAGGGTCGGGGCGCCCTGCTCGAGCTCGGCGACCACGCGCACGAGTTCGTCGCGGGCCTGCTCGAACGACAGGTTCGCGACGTCGACGGCGGGGCCGGGGGTCGTCGCGGTCATGGCATCCATTCTAGGCGCGCCCCGCCGACACCCCGTCGCCGGGTGCCTCGTCGTCGAGCGGACGATCGACGGATGCCGATGATTCGGCCGGCTCCGCGCTCTCACGGCTGCGGGTCGCGGCTCCGTGGGCGACGGCGTCGGGGACTCCGCCCTCCGAGCGGGCGGTCAGCGTTCCTTCTTCGATCGTGAGTCGCAGGGCGGTGCCGGCGGGTGCCTGGGCCGCGTCGCGCAGGACCGAGCCGTCGGGCAGCTGGGCGATCGCGTAGCCGCGGGCGAGCGTCGCCAGCGGCGAGAGCGCGCGCAACCCCGCGCCCAGTTCGCTCGTGCGCCGCCGCTCGGCCTCGATGCGGCGGTCGACGATGTCGCGCCCGCGGTTCGAGAGCATCCACAGCTCTTGGGCGCGGGAGGTGAGCAGGGAATGGGGATGGCGCAGGGCCGGTCGCGAACGAATCTGCTCGAGCTGCGCGATGTCGTGCAGCACGCGTTGGGTGAGACGCCCCGTGAGCCGGGCGCGCAGCTGCGAGACGAGCGCCCGCTGCTCGCTCACGTCGGGCACCACGCGCTTGGCGGCGTCGGTGGGCGTCGAGGCGCGCACGTCTGCGACCTCGTCGAGGAGTGGCCGGTCGTTCTCGTGCCCGATGGCGCTGACGACGGGAGTGGATGCCGCGGCCACCGCGCGCAGCAAGCGCTCGTCGCTGAAACCGAGCAGCGTTTGCGGGTCTCCGCCGCCGCGAGCGATCACGATCACGTCGACCTCGGGGTCGGCATCCAGGATCTTCAGGGCCGCGAGGGTCTCGGGGACGCACCGGTCGCCCTGGACGGCGGCGTGCTGGGTGCGAAAGCGCACGCGAGGCCAGCGGAGCTCGGCGTTTCGGTGGACGTCCTTCTCGGCGTCGGAGTTCTCGCCCGTGATGAGACCGATGCAGTGGGGGAGGAACGGCAGCTTCTTCTTGCGCACCGGGTCGAACAGGCCCTCGGAGCGCAGCTGGACACGGAGGCGCTCCAAGCGCTCGAGCTGTTCTCCGAGCCCCACGTGCCGCATCGCCGAGATCGCGAACGAGAAGTCGCCGGTGCGGGGGAAGTAGTCGGCCTTCACGCACGCGACCACGTGGTCGCCCACCTTCAGGTCTTTCGGCAAGCGGTTGAGGGTGCTCGACCAGATGCGGAAAGCGACCGTCGACTCGGTGCCGAGGTCTTTGAGGCGCCCGAAGACGTTGCCGCCGCGGCGGTTGAACGAGGTGATCTCGCCCTCGACCCAGACCGAGCCCCAGCGCTCGATGAAGCCGCGGATCGTGTCGTTCAGTCGCGACACCGACGTGGGGGCGTCGGTGCTCGAGTCGCGGGGGTGGACGCTGTCGGCGGGCGGGGCCTGGCCCGCGATGGTCTCGGGCTGAAACGAAGTCATGGTCTCCGGAGGGTCGAGGTGGGCGGTTCGGCCGGTGTTCAGGGGCGTCCCGGTAGAATCGAGGGGTGAGCTCACCTGCCGTCCACCTGCCCGTTCCCCGTATCCCGGGTCGACGCGGGCGGCTCCAGGATATCCCCGTGAAGGGCCAGAAGAAGGTGCTGCTGGCGGCGCCCCGAGGCTACTGCGCCGGTGTCGACCGCGCGGTCATCGCCGTCGAGAAGGCCCTCGAGCGTTACGGCGCCCCGGTCTACGTGCGCAAGCAGATCGTGCACAACATCCACGTCGTGACCGAACTCGAGAAGAAGGGTGCGATCTTCGTCGAAGAGGTCGACGAGGTTCCCTCGGGCGCCCACGTCGTGTTCAGTGCCCACGGTGTGTCGCCGGCCGTCGTGTCCGCGGCATCCGACCGGGGCCTGCAGGCGATCGATGCGACGTGCCCGCTCGTGACCAAGGTGCACCGCGAGGCCGTGCGCTTCGCCCGTGACGACTTCGAGATCCTGCTGATCGGTCACGAGGGCCACGAAGAGGTCGAGGGCACGGCCGGCGAGGCCCCCGAGCACGTGACGGTGGTGAACTCTCCCGACCACGCCGACACCATCGAGGTGCGCGACCCCTCGAAGGTGGTGTGGCTCTCGCAGACCACGCTGTCCGTCGACGAGACGATGGAGACCGTGCGGCGCCTGCGCGAGCGCTTCCCGCAGCTGCAGGATCCGCCCTCCGACGACATCTGCTACGCCACCCAGAACCGGCAGGTCGCGATCAAGAAGGTCGCCGTCGGTGCGGACCTCGTCATCGTGGTGGGTTCGGCGAACAGCTCCAACAGCGTCCGGCTGGTCGAGGTCGCCCTCGAGCACGGCGCCAAGGCCGCCTACCGTGTCGACTACGTCGACGAGGTCAAGCAGGAGTGGCTCGAGGGAGTCGAGACGGTCGGCGTCACCAGCGGCGCCTCGGTCCCCGAGGTCCTGGTGACCGAGGTGCTCGACGAGCTCGCGGGAGCGGGCTACCGCGACATCGAAGAGGTGCGCACCGCCGAGGAAGACCTCATCTTCTCGCTCCCCAAGGAGCTGCGACAGGATTCCAGCGGCAAGCGCGACGAGCGCGCGCTGGGCGGCCGGGGGCGCGCGTGAGCGACGCCGAGCCGCGCACTCCGGCCGACGAGGCCCGCCCTCGTCCGCAGTACGGCGAATACGCCACCCCCGAAGAGCAGCGCGCGCGCATCCGGCGTCCCGAGGTGACCGAGGCCCTCGAGGCCGGCGTAGCCCCGCAGCCGGAACCGGTCGTCGAACAGCGTGCCGCGGCGAAGTCCTCGCCGATGCCCGCCCCCACTACCCGCGGGGGCCAGATCGACCGGATCGTGACGTTCGGGCTGCTCATCTACGGCCTGTTCTCGGTCGTCACCAGCATCATCCAGCTGCTCAACTTCCCCGAGTACGCGAACAACTTCGCCCGGGTCTTCCGGGTCGATGCGACGTTCACGAACCTCACGGCCGGATATCTCTGGGGCGCCGCGGCCGCGGCCGTCACCGGCATCGGATGGCTGCTCACTGCGATGTTCACCTGGCGGTCCATGAAGCGCGGGCGTATCTCGTTCTGGATCCCCATCGTCGGGGCGCTGGTCAGCACGGTCATCGCCGCCGTCCTGTCTCTGGTCGGCATGGCGAGTGATCCGCAGTTCTTGTCGGCCGTCATGGGCAGCGTCTCGAACTGAACCGTTCTGCGCGGCATCCCGTGTTCCTAGAAGAAGAGGGAGAGGGGATGCCGCGGTGCGAGACGAACACGCGCAGCTGACCGCGCTGTACGACGCGCACGCGACCCCCGTCTGGCGCTACGTCGTGAGCCTCACCGGTGATCACGCGGGAGCCGACGATGTCGTACAAGAGACGCTGCTGCGCGCCTGGCGGACGCCTCGGGTGATGAGCGACGATCCCGCGAAGCTGCGGTCGTGGATGTACACCGTCGCCCGCAACCTCGTCATCGACGAAGCGCGCAGCGCGCGGCGTCGGCACGAGCATCCGGTCGACGAACTGCCCGAGGTCGTCCGCGACGACGACACCGACGCGATGTTCGACGCCCTCCTCGTGGAAGAGGCGCTCGCCACCCTGACTCCCGACCACCGCGCCGTCATCGTCAGCGCTTACTACGGTGGGCGCAGCGTCGCTCAGGCCGCCGAGGAGCTCGGCATCCCGGCCGGAACCGTCAAATCGCGACTGCATTACGCGGTGCGGGCATTGCGGCTCGCGCTGCAGGAGAGGGGGGTGACCCGATGAACGACGAACACGATCGCCTGTCGATGTCAGACGGCGCCTACGTGCTGGGGGCTCTGTGTGCCTCGGACCGCGCCGAATTCGAGGCTCACCTGGCGGTGTGCGCCGAATGCCGCGCGTCTGTGGCCGAGCTCGCTCCCACCGCGGGCCTTCTTTCCCGGCTTTCCCCCGAACGGGCTCGAGCGCTCAGCGCGACGACCGGACCTGTTCCGCTGGCCTCACCCGACCCGGCTCTGCGGGGACGCGTCGTCGAGGCCGCCCGACGTCGTCGCACGCGCCACGTGGCAGTGTGGACGCTCGCGGCATCCATCGCCCTGGTCGCCGTTGCGGTGCCGAGCGTCTTCGCCGTGAACAGTGCGGTGCAGCAGTCCTCGGGGACGGTCTATGCCCTCGACGACGTGGCAGGCGCGCCACTCGAAGCCTCGGTCAAGCTCACGTCGGCGCCGTGGGGCACTCGCATCGACCTCGTCTGCCAGTACACGGGCCAGGTGCTCGACGCCCCTCCGGGCGGCTGGCCCTACGCTCTCGCGATCACCGACGACTCGGGCACGACGAGCGTGCTCTCGACCTGGCGCGCCGACCCGGGCTCGACCACCGAGCTGAGCGCCGGTACCGACCTCTCCGCCTCCAACATCGGTGCGGTCGAGATCCGGTCGCTCGACGGCGACACCGTCGTGATGCGGCGGGAGTTCGAGTGACCCGCTCGTCTGCCCGTCGTCCTCCGACGATCTAGCATCGATCCATGCCTCACCTCGTTGCCGTCTGCGCGGTCCACAGCCTGCACCCGGATTCCGGATCCGTCGGGGTGACGGCGATCGACAAGCGAGCCATCGAGGGGAGCGTGCGCGTCGGCAAACTCGGCATCCGCTCCGACGTGCAGGCGAGTCGAAAGCACCACGGCGGGCCGGACAAGGCCGTCTACGCCTACGCCGAGGAAGACGCGACGTTCTGGGAGCGTGAGCTGGATCGCGAGCTGCATCCCGGCTGGTTCGGCGAGAACCTGCGCATCGCGGGACTCGACGTCAATGGTGCGCGTGTCGGCGAGATCTGGCGCATCGGCGACACCGTCGAGGTCGAGGTCACGATGCCCCGCACACCGTGCGCGACCTTCGCGCGATGGGTCGGCGGCTCGGCGGCGCGCGGCTGGGTGAAGCGCTTCTCCGACGAGGGGCGGCTCGGCGCGTACCTGCGGGTCCGTCGCGCGGGCGACGTGCGAGCGGGGGATGCCATCGAGGTGCTGTCCTCGCCCGAGGGGGCGCCCACCGTGCTCGAGGTGTACCGGAGCTGAGCCGCGTCGTCTCACGCGTGGTCGGCGCGCGGAGACGGCATTTCGCTGACATCTCGGTTGCAGCCTGACGCCGGATCGTCAGCGAGATGCTTTTTCGCCGGACCGAAACGCCCGGCCCGGGGCTCGGCATCCGGAAACGACGAACGCCCCGGCTCGAGCCGGGGCGTTCGCGCACACGTGTTGGGTCAGTGCTGGGACTGGCCGTACGAGCCGAGCTGCTTCGTGGCCTCGACCACGCGGACGGCCATCGCCGACTCGGCGACCTTGCCCCAGGCGCGGGGGTCGTAGAGCTTCTTGTTGCCGACCTCTCCGTCGAGCTTGAGCACGCCCTCGTAGTTCGAGAACATGTAGCCCGCGATCGAGCGCGTGAAGGCGTACTGGGTGTCGGTGTCGATGTTCATCTTCACGACGCCGTTGGCGACCGCGAGGGCGATCTCTTCGTCGGTCGAGCCGCTGCCGCCGTGGAACACGAGGTCGAGGGGCTTGGCGCCGGTGCCGAACTTGGCGGCGATGCCCTCCTGAATCTCACCGAGCAGCTCGGGGCGGAGCTTGACGCCACCGGGCTTGTACACACCGTGCACGTTGCCGAAGGTGAGGGCCGAGATGTAACGACCGTTCTCGCCGAGACCGAGGCGCTCGACGGCCTTGGACACGTCAGCGACGGTCGTGTAGAGAGCCTCGTTCGAGCCCTCGTGCTGCACGCCGTCTTCTTCGCCGCCGACGACGCCGACCTCGATCTCGAGGATGGCGTTGATGTTCTTCATGCGGGGGAGGAGCTCCGCCGCGATGTCGATGTTCTCGTCGAGAGGAACGGCCGAGCCGTCCCACATGTGCGACTGGAAGATCGGGTTGCGGCCGGCCTTGACCTCTTCCTCAGAGGCTTCGAGCAGCGGCAGGACGAAGCCGGGCAGGGCGTCCTTGGGGCAGTGGTCGGTGTGGAGGGCGACCGTGATGGGGTAGTTCTTCGCGACCTCGGTCACGTACTTGGCGAATGCGAGAGCTCCGGTGGCGCGGGCCTTGACGGTGTGGCCTGCGAAGTAGTCGGCACCGCCCGTCGTGACCTGCAGGATGCCGTCGGAGCCGGCCTCGGTCAGGCCCTGGAGCACGGAGTTGATGGTCTGCGAGCTCGAGACGTTGATCGCGGGATACGCGAAGCCGCCGGCCTTCGCGCGGTCCAGCATGTCGGCGTACTGCTCAGGGGAAGCGACGGGCATGGAGGTGCTCCTTGGTGTTGTCGGGACACCGTCACTCTAGCGAAGCCACCGGATCGTGACGCGGCGGGCACGGCAGGAAGAGGACACTTCTGCCGAACCGTTAAGAATCGTGATTCCTTCGTTGCACATCCGGTCAAATCCGGCGATTGTCCACGCTTTGCTGGATACAGTGGCCGCATGGTGAGCCTGACTGCCGACATGAGTCCTTTGCACCCCGACCGCAACCTGGCGCTCGAGCTGGTGAGAGCGACCGAGGCGGCGTCCATCCGTGCGGTCCCGTTCATCGGCCGGGGCGACAAGGAAGCCGCTGACGGAGCGGCCGTCGACGCGATGCGCGCGTTCTTCAGCACGGTCAACTTCGACGGAACGATCGTGATCGGTGAGGGCGAGAAGGACAACGCGCCCATGCTCTACAACGGTGAGCGCGTCGGCAGCGGCCGCGGACCCCAGTGCGATGTGGCCGTCGACCCGATCGACGGCACGTCGCTGACCGCCGCGGGGCGCCAGAACGCCCTCTCGGTCATCGCCGTCTCGGATCAAGGCACGATGCTCGACGCATCGAGCGTCTTCTACATGGACAAGCTCGTCACGGGCCCGGCCGGAGTCGGCGTCGTCGACATCCGACTCCCCATCGCCGAGAACATCCGCCTCCTGGCGAAGGCGCTCGGCAAGCCCGTCGACGAGATCGTGGTGTCGGTGCTGAATCGCCCCCGACACGAGAAGCTCATCGCCGAGATCCGCGAAGCCGGGGCCGGCACCCGGCTCATGAGCGACGGCGACGTCGCCGGCGGCATCAACGCCGCCCGCCACAACGCCCGCACCGACATGTGCGTCGGCATCGGCGGCAGCCCCGAGGGCATCGTGACCGCGTGTGCGATCAAGGCTCTGGGCGGCCACATCCAGGGCGTCCTGGCCCCACGCAACGACGACGAGAAGGAGAAGGGCCGGGATGCCGGCCTCCAGGTCGACGGCGAGGTCTACGAGGCCGATGGTCTGGTGAAGGGCAAGAACACGATCTTCGTCGCGACGGGCGTCACCGACGGCCAGCTCGTGCAGGGTGTGCGTCGCGAGGGGGACTTCCTGTACACCGAGAGCGTCGTGCTGCGTGGCGCGTCGGGAACGCTTCGCCGCATCTCGTCGGAGCACCTAACGTCGAAGTGGCTGTGACGTTCGGGCTGACGTTTCGGCGCTGAGTCACTGGGCGGACGCCACGGCGTTGACGCCACGGTGCTGATGCGCGAGTGCTGGCGACACGGTGCTGATGTACGAGTGCTGACGCCACGGCGCTGGGGTCTCGCTAGGACTCTGGAGTCGGTGTCGCGATGTCGTCGTGAGCTTGCGTTGGGGGCTTTCCGTTCGAGACACCTCTGATCGTGAGACTGCATCTCGCTGACAGATCGGTTGCAAGTCGCAACTGTTTTGTCAGCGGAATGCCGTCCCGGCGGTGGGGCGGGGGCCCGGCGTCCGAGCACCCTCCGGCGCCCGGGGGAACCGGCGACGTGCCGAGAGTCCCGCGATGTGCAGATACAGCCGGGCGTGTCGTGACGCAAGCGTGACCGGCCCCGGAGGCCGTGTCTGGCAGAATCGAACGCAGTGTCAACGGCGACGCTGTGTTCTTCCGAGACCCGAAGGGGGATCGTCCATGGCAGCTCCGACGAATCACACCGCACCTCAGACAGGTGCACAGGCGGTCATCGCCAGCGCGGTCGATCCCGCGCGTCGACCGGACGTGCTGTTGCGCGTGCGTCGCGACGAGGGTCACGAGGTCAGCGCGTGGTGGATGGTCGGTGCGTTCGTCGCCGTTTCGACCGCCGTGGTCAGCCTGCTGAGCTGGGTTCCCGGCGGCGCCTGAGCCGCACCGCCGTCGTTCCGCTCGCTCCTGTGAACGCGGCGATGGGCGCGTGACCCTCTACGACTCGTCGTCGAAGAGACCCGCCCGCTCGCGAATGGCTCCCACATCGGCGTGCGTCGTCGCCTGGTCGCCCGCGGTGTCTTCCCGTGGAGCGTCGCCGTCCTCCATCTCGATCATCTCGGGCGCCGTCCACCGACGCGGTGCCGCTTCGAGAGCGGCGGGCGCGGAAACCGCGTCGAGCTTCGTCTCGTCGATACCGGGAAACTTGCGCGCCGTCACGAGCACCCGCGACTCCAACGACCCGGCGAACCGGTTGTAGCTGTCGACGGTCTTCTCGATCGCCCGTCGCAGGTCGTTCGCGTGCTCGGCGAGCTTTCCGACGCGTTCGTACAGCTCCGTGCCCAGCGCGAAGAGCGTCCGGGCTTCGTCGGACACGTCCTGCTGGGTCCAGGTGAAGGCGACGGTCTTGAGCACCGCCCACAGGTTGACGGGGGAGGCAAGAGCCACACGTCGCGTGAAGGCGTAGTCGAGCAGGGTCGGGTCTTCGTCGAGGGCCGACGCGAGCAGCGACTCGCTCGGGAGGAAACACACGACGAACTCCGGGCTCGTGGTGAGGCCCGCCCAGTACGCCTTCTTCGCCAGAGCATCGACGTGCGCGCGCACCGCTCTCGCGTGCTTGGCGAGAAGCGCCGCACGACGGGCCCCCTCGTCGCCGTGCGCCGTCACCGGAATCGCGCTCGCCTGCAGATACGCGTCGAGGGGGGCCTTGGCATCCACCGCCAGGGACTTGCCTCCGGGGAGGCGCACCACCATGTCGGGGCGACCAGCACCGGCGTCGCTCGAGATCGCCGTCTGCAGGTCGAAGTCGACGTAGCGCGTGAGCCCGGCGGCTTCGACGACCCGGCGCAGCTGGGTCTCGCCCCAGACGCCTCGGGTGGTCCCGGAGCGCATGGCAGAGGCGAGCGACTCGGTGGTCGCGCGAAGGGCCTCGTCGGCTTCGCGGGACAGCCGTAGCTGCTCGCCGAGGGCGGAGTACTGCTCGACCCGGTCGCGCTCGAGGCCGTCGACCTTGCGCTGCATGGCGTCGAGCGTCTCGCGTACCGGGTCGAGCGCGCGGAGCACGGTCTGCTCCCGACGCTCGCGCTCTTCGCGCGCCGCTTGGTCGGCGCGCGATTGACCCACGAGCTCGCGGTACAGCGAGATCTGGTGGTCGAGCTGCGCCTGCACGCCGTCGCGCGCGGTCTCGGCCGCGGCCACCCGTGCCGCCAGGGCCTGCTCGCCGACGGCGTGGCGGGCGGCGGTGCGCGAGGAACCCACGAACCACCCGCCGACGACGCCGACGGCGAGGGCGAGGATCGCGAAGACGAGAGCGATGGCATCCATGGGGTCAGCTTGCACCAGACCTCCGACATCGCCGGAGAGACGGTCCGACGGAGGTCAGGCGACCGCCCGCTCGGCGGGCTCGGCGACGATCTGCGAGACCCGCACGCCCAGATGCGCGGCCAGGGCGTGCACGTCATCGACGCCCGCTCGGCGGGCGCAGTCGATCGTGATCTCGGCACAGGCGACGGCGTCGGCGAGAGCATCGTGGTGCGCGAAGGGAGAGCAACCCGCCTCGGCGGCGACGAGCGGAAGGCGGTACGAATCGAGCGTGTACGTCTTGCGGGACATCTGCACACTGCACATGTAGCGGTACGGCGGGCACTCGTCGCCGGTCGCGGCGCATGCGCGACGCAGCACCGACATGTCGAAGCCCGCGTTGTGCGCGACCAGGACGTCGGCTCCGGCGAACGCGGTGAGACGCTCGAGCTGGGCCGACCAGTCAGGGGCGTTCACCACGTCGGAGGGCTGAATGCCGTGGATCCCGACGTTGATCGGGGCGAAGTGGTCGTGACCGGCGGGAGGCTTGATCAGCCAGGCCGCGGTCGCGACGACACGGCCGTCGCGGACACGGGCAAGACCCACCGCGCACGCCGACGCACCACTGGAGTTCGCCGTCTCGAAGTCGATCGCGGTGAAGTCCAAAGCCACGAGACCACACTGCGCCGGGACCGCCGTGTCGCAGAGGAGGCGCGCCGGGGCGGGTTCGCACAGCCGTTGATGTCTGCCCGCCCCCGGAGGCGGCCCGCCCGTGCCGTCGCGCGGAGATCATCGACGACACGCCGGCCTCTGGCATCCGCCCACGTCGTGTCGCCCCCCAACTCCGCGGGACGGATCGCGGGCGTCGGGTCGTTCGCGCCCCGCCACCCCTTTCGGCCGCGAACGGGGCATGTCGGAGGGGCGGCGTAGGGTCGGGGGCATGACCGATCGCGAGAAGTCGACCTCGTTCGGGCAGGCGGCCTCCGCCTACGAATCCGGGCGTCCGGGGTATCCCGCCGACGCCGTGGCGTGGTTGCTCGCGCCCGTGCGGGAGCCGGGCCGCGCGCTCCGCGTGGCCGACGTCGGCGCGGGGACGGGCAAGCTCACACGCGCCGTCGTCGAGCTCGGCGCCGACGTGGTGGCGGTGGATCCGGATGCCGACATGCTCGCGACCCTTCGAGAGAACGCGCGGGGTGTGCCCACGTTCGTCGGGACGGCCGAGAACCTGCCCCTCCCCGATTCCGGCCTGGACGCCGTCGTCATGGGCCAGGCCTGGCACTGGGTCGACGTCGAGCCGGCCTCGCTCGAGACCGCGCGCGTGCTTCGCAGCGGGGGAGTGCTCGGGCTCATCTGGAACATCCGCGACGACCGGGTCGACTGGGTGCGGCGGCTCACCGCGGCCATGGGCGGGTCGAACGCCGAGGTCCTCCTCGCCACGACCGGTCCGTGCGTCGCCGAGCCCTACGGCGAGCTCGAGCACCGTGAATGGTCGTGGGAGAGGCGTATCACTCTGCCGCAACTGCGCGACCTCGTCGTCTCGCGAAGCGACATCATCACGGCCAGCCCCGAGAAGCGCGCGGGCATCGAGGCCGCGGTCGACGGGGTCGTGGCATCCGTTCCCGAACTCGCCGACGGAGGGTCGGTCGCGTTGCCGTACGTGACCCACGCGTTCCGCGCGCGGCGGCCGTGACGCGGGTGACCGGGCTCCAGGCCGGGTAACCTGGACTCCCGTGGCTCTTACCATCGGAATCGTCGGCCTTCCCAACGTCGGAAAGTCGACCCTCTTCAACGCTCTGACCAAGAACTCGGTGCTCGCGGCGAACTACCCGTTCGCCACCATCGAGCCCAACGTCGGGGTCGTGAACCTTCCCGATGTGCGCCTGCAGAAGCTCGCCGACGTGTTCGGCAGCGAGCGGCTCGTGCCCGCTGCGGTGTCGTTCGTCGACATCGCCGGCATCGTCCGCGGCGCGAGCGAGGGCGAGGGCCTCGGCAACCAGTTCCTCGCGAACATCCGTGAAGCGGATGCCATCGCTCAGGTCGTCCGCGGATTCGCCGACGACGACGTGGTCCACGTCGACGGTTCGGTCAACCCGGCCAATGACATGGAGACCATCAACGCCGAGCTGCAGCTCGCCGACCTCCAGACGCTCGAGAAGGCCATCACCCGGTACGAGAAAGAGGTCAAGGGCAAGAAGCTCGACCCCTCGGTGCTCGACGCCGCCAAGGCCGCGCAGGATGCTCTTCAGCGCGGCGTGCTGCTGTCGGCATCCGGAATCGACCTTTCACCGATCCGCGAACTGGGTCTGCTCACCGCCAAGCCGTTCATCTTCGTCTTCAACGTCGACGAGGCCGTGCTCACCGACCAGGCCCGCAAGGACGAGCTCGCCGCCCTGGTCGCGCCCGCGAAGGCCGTGTTCCTCGACGCGAAGATCGAGTCGGAGCTGATCGACCTCGACCCCGAGGACGCGGCCGAGCTGCTGGCATCGACCGGCCAGGACGAGTCCGGTCTCGACCAGCTCGCCCGCATCGGGTTCGACACGCTCGGCCTTCAGACCTACCTCACCGCCGGTCCCAAAGAAGCCCGTGCCTGGACGATCCCGCAGGGCGCGAAGGCGCCGCAGGCCGCCGGTGTCATCCACACCGACTTCGAGAAGGGCTTCATCAAGGCGGAGGTCATCTCGTTCGACGACCTCGTCGAGCTGGGCTCGGTCGCCGAGGCTCGCGCGAAGGGCAAGGCGCGTCTCGAGGGCAAGGACTACGTCATGCAGGACGGCGACGTGGTGGAGTTCCGCTTCAACAACTGAGCGGGACTGTTCCCGGACTTCTGCCTATGCGGCAGGTAGCCTCATCGTCGTGACGGAACCGAGGGATTATGAACCGCTCGACCCTTCCTTGAGTTCCTACCACCACGCGGTCTGGACGCTTTCGGTTGACGGCGAGCTCCGGGGTCATGTCGCGTGTGTGGTGTCGGAAATGATGTTCCCTCGGAGAGCCCCGTGGCTGTGGTTCCTGGTCGTCTGGATCGATGGGCGGAGGGAGTTCCCCTTCGAGGATTACGGGTCGGACTGGTACACCCTCCGCGAGATCGATGCGGGTTTTCTCGATCACCACCTGCCGAGCGTGACGGCGGAGCGGCGATTCTTGTGGCGCCGCATCCAGGTGGATCAGCATGGCGCGCCTCAAAAGTTCGAACTCGAGAAGCTCTCCGCAGAAGTCGCCCGACGTCGCTGGGAGGAGCTCGGGCTCAGTGACGACCAATTCTGACGGACCCCGCTAGGGTCGGGCACGTGACCACCCCCGAGCCCGCCCGCGTCAACGACCTCGCCTCCTTCGCCGCAGCGAATGGCTGGACCTACCAGCCGACCGCCGAACCCCCTGCGCTTTCTGGTGACATGTGGGAGTACGCCACGGCGGGCAACGTCCAGGACCGCATCGCCGGACCGGGGTGGGAGGCCGGCCGGATCGTCGGCGGGGCGAGGAAGGCCGAGAACGTCCGCCAGAGCGGGATCGTCACGATTCGGACGAGCGTGTCGGTCAACGTGCCGGTGAAGAGCATCAACCTCGGCTACCTGGCGATCCGGTTGCCCCGGCAACTGCCGCACTTCGTTGTCGACGCGCGGAGCAACGACGGCATCCTGTCGTCCCTCCAGCACCGACCACAGCGCAAGCAGCGACTCTCGCTCGAGGGCGACTTCGACACGCACTTCCATCTCTTCGCACCGAAGGGGTACGAGCGCGACGCCCTGTACGTCTTCACGCCCGACCTCATGGCTCTGCTGATCGATGAGACGGGCGACCTCGACGTCGAGGTGCGCGATGACATGCTCATCGTCTATCGCCCGGGTGGCTTCGACCTGCACGACCCCGCGGTCTGGGATCGTTTCGCGCGCATCCGGGCCACCGTGGGGGCGAAGGCGTGGACCCAGACCGACGGGTACAGCGACGATCGCGCGGCACCGGGGCTGTCGGCATCCGTGGGTCCGGAGGGGCGCCGGCTCAAGCGCAGCCTGCCACGCTGGGTCTGGATAGGAATCGGAATTGCGGCGGCTGCCGTGCTCGTTCCGGTGGGGATCCTGATCGCGGTGTTCAGCGTGGCGACGTCGTTCTAGGCAGACGCCAGGTCCCCACGGCCGCCCGGGCTCGGCGCGAGAGCTCGGTGCCGTCGATGCCCGGCCACCCGTGCAGGCCTTCGGCATGGGATGAGGGCAACGTCTCGGCGCCCCACACCGCGCCCGCGAGAGAACCGGCGATGGCCGCGACCGTGTCGGTGTCGTTGCCGCCACGGACCGCACGCTCGATCGCGTCGACGGGCGAGGTTGCACCGGCCACCGCGGACAGTGCGCCCTGGAACGCCCGGACGATCCAGCCGTTCGCCTGCTGGAAGTCCCGCGGATGGCGGCCCTCGGTCGCCTCGATCAGGTCGGCCCAGCGATCCCGGCGCTCGGCGGGCACGAGGTCGAGCTGTGCGCGCATGTCGAGTTCACCGGTCAGGATGCCGTGGCGGATCGCCCCGCACCACAGGGCGCACGCGTCGAGATTGTCGTCTTCCCAGTGGGTCAGACGGGCGACGGCACCGGCCGCCGCGGCCATCTCGTCGCGGGGTCGCTCGAGGTAGCCGAGAGCCAGGGGCCCGGTGCGCATGAGGGAGCCGTTGCCGCCGCTGCGCCCCGACGCGTCGTGCACCGCACGGGATGCCGCGGTGATGGCATCCATTCGTCCGTCGGCGGGGATGCGGGACAACACCTAACGCGTCTGAGCTCCGACGTCGAGGGCATCGCGAGCCCACTCCTGCCAGCGGCGGACGATGGTCTCAAGCGACCCGGCGTCTTCGAGCCGGTGGCCGGCGGCGAGTTCGTCGAGGATCGGGACGGCCATGCTCGTGTCGTCGGTCCACTCGCGCTCGCCGTGGCCGAAGTGGCCGCGGCCGAAAGCGGGGATGACGTCGTCGGCGAGCGCGGGGCCGAACTCGTACGCAGAGCCGAGGGCGTCGCCCGCGGCGGAGACGAGCACGGCACCGACAGCGCGATCGACCTGGGCGGGGGAGAGGCTGGTCATGAGGTCAGCCTAGGAGGGTGCTCGCTCAGAGGTCGCTGTAGTCGTTTCCCGGCAGGATGATCTGCGTGACGGCATCGCCGTCGAGGACGAGCATCACGTAATCGCGACCCACTTCACCCGGGCGCTGGAGCGACTGGGTGCCCGGAGCTTCGCGGGTGTCGAGGCGAAGCTCCGTGGCGTCGAACCCCTCGGTGGCGCCCGCCGCGACAGCCTCGGCTCTCGTGGAGCCCACGCCGATGCCGCCGCTGGTGACGACGGGGTGGCCTGCCACCGTGGGCGTCGACACGCGGACGGAGGCGCCGCGCGTCGACCCGTCGTTCGGGACGGTCATCGTCAAGCCGGGCCATTCGAGGACGGTGCGTTCCAGGGTGCCGCCGTAGGGCCCCTCCGCCGGCGACTGCGTCGGTACCGCGCCGAGGGCTTTCGTCCACGCGTCGATCGCGTCAATCGAGTACTCGAGCGTCGAGCCCGCGGCGATGGAGGCGCCGTCGAGTTGCACGATCAGCACGGCGTCGCTCGCGGGGGCTGCCGCGTCCGCGGTCGGCGACGCCGTCGGAGTCGGCTTCACGGTGGGCGTGAACGTCGGTGTGGCCGCATCCGCGGCCGTCGGCTCGGGAGCCGGTGACGGGACGCAGGCGCTGAGGCCGAAAGCGGCGAGCACCACGAGTGCGAGAAGAGAAGTCGTCCGACGCATACCCAAAGAGTATCCACCGAACGGCCGCTCTCGTGTGGCGTTTAGGACGCGTTCTCGCAACAAGAACGAGAGGACGCGGCATCCTCTCGGATCGGTTTCGACGACGCGTGCGCCCTGCTCGCTCAGCCCAGCTCGCTCGGATGGGTGAGGCGCCACCACAGGGTCGGCTCGTCGATCGCTCCCGAGATCTTGACGCTGGCGGAAGTCGTCTTCGGGCCGGCGGTCCAGACGACCGAACCGACCACCTCGCCGTCGACGTAGTTCTGGGGGGTCGTCGTATCGAGGGTCACCGTCACCGGGGTGTCCGACCAGGTCCGGACCTTGGTGGTCTGCGCGAGCACGAGCGAGGCCTTCGATCCCCACGGCGTGGTGATCGTGCCGACGTCGTCGCCGACGGTTCCCAGCGGGATGTCGTGGAACCCGTCGCTGAGGCTCTGCAGAAGGCTCCGGACGTCGGCGTCGGTGCTCTCATGGGTCTCGCCGCTGAGCCGCACGCCCGTGATCTTCAGGGGAGAACCGATTCCCACGTCGAGCGACGAAGTGAACAGCAGATTGAACGTGCCGTCGCCGAGGTTGCCGGTCTTCAGACCCGTGATACCGAGCGTGCCCAACAGATCGTTGGTGTTGTAGACGGTGCCGACGCCGGTGATCTGCGCCGAGCGGGTGCCGGTGATCTGGGCGATGACGGGGTTCGCTTGCGCGAGTCCCGCGAGCGTGAGCAGATCCGTCGGGGTGCTGGCATTGCGGGGGTCGATGCCCGTGGCATCCACGATCCGGGTGTCGTTCAGACCGTTCTTGCTCAGCCACGAACGGGCCGCCGACACGTACGCCCCCTCGGAACCGAAACCCCACCGGGCGACGGCGACGGCGTAGTTGGCGGCCGAGGGCAGAAGCATGGTCGTGAGCGAGTCGTGCAGCGACAGCTTGAGCCCATCGGGCATCGGTGCGATGACCGCACCCTGCACGTAGAACTGGTCGTAGAGGTCGGTGTCGGCCTCGGTGTACGAGATGGTCGGACCGGGGTCCGTGGGGCCGGTCAGCGGGTGGGCGTCGAGGACGACGAGGGCCGTGATGAGCTTCGAAATGCTCGCGAGCGAGCGTGCCTCGTTCCCGCCCGAGGCGACGAAAGACTGGGCCGCATCGGGACCCAGGTACTCGGAGCCGCCGTCCACGCGCACCAGCGTCTCTCCGCCGGAGGGCACAGCGAGGGATGCCGGAGCCCCGGCGTTCGCGGTGGGAGCGTGCGAGGTGACGGTCGGGGCAGGCAGAGCTGCCGCAGACGCCCACCACACGTATCCGCCGCTTCCGCCGAGCACGACGAGTGTGACGACGAGGAACGTGATGAGGACGACACGACCGGCCCGGCCGCTGCGCGGAGGCTCGTCGGGTGCCTTCTCGAGGAGATCGCCCAAGTCGGCCAGAGTGCTCACGAAAGTCCCCCACGGATGCCCACGTTCCGAATCTATTCACATCCGTGCCTCACCACGACCGGAATTTCAAGCCCCCCTTCGCCCGCGGGGTGGCCGACCTAGCGTGGACGCACATCGGGAGATACCCGAAGACCACAACGGGAGGAGCCGACCATGGGACTCGACGACAAGATCAAGAACGCCGCGGAGAACATTGCTGGCAAGGCGAAGGAAGCCACCGGCAAGGCGACGGACAACGAGCGCCTCGAAGCCGAGGGCCAGGCCGACCAGACCAAGGCTCACGTCAAGAAGGCCGGCGAAGACGTCAAGGACGCCTTCAAGTAAGTCGCCCTCCCCGAAATGCCTCGACCCCTCCGCGGGTCGGGGCATTTCGTCTGTTCGGATGAAATCGACGCACGGGATGCCGGGGTGCACCTGCCGCGGCCGGGATAATGGCGACATGACCGCTGCCGTTCCCACCGAGACCCCCACCGTGGTCTCGGGTACCCCCGTCGTTCTGCGCGCCCACGGCTACGAAGCCGCGATCGCGAGCGTCGGCGCCTCCCTCCGTTCTCTCACGCACGAGGGCCGCGACCTCGTCGTCCCCTTCGACGCCGACGAGCTGCGCCCCGCCTACCGCGGCACGACCCTCGCGCCCTGGCCGAACCGGGTGGTCGACGGCATCCACCACTTCGACGGTCTCGAGCATCAGCTGCCGTTGACCGAGCCGAACCGCGGCCACGCGCTGCACGGACTGCTGTCGTGGGTGGACTGGAACGTGCTCGAGGCGTCCGACGATGCGGTGACGCTCACCGCGACCGTCACCGCACAGGCCGGTTACCCCTGGTGGCTGGTGGTCTCGACCACGTACCGATTGGATGCCGGCGGCCTCACCCAGACCGTTCGCGCCACGAACCTGTCGGATACGCCGGCGCCGTGGGGCACCGGACCCCACCCGTATCTCGTCGCGGGTCCGGCGACGCTCGACGAGTGGACGCTCGGCCTGCCGGCCGACACCGTGCTCGAGGTCACACCGGACCGGCTCGCGCCGGTGGCGCTGGCATCCGTCACCTCCGACGCGGAGCGATTCGACTTCCGCGAGGAGCGGGTGCTGGGCGCCGTCGAGATCGACCACGCCTACACGGGGCTGATCCGGGATGCCGACGGCCGCGCGACCGTCACGCTCACCGATCCTTCGGGCAGCGGTGTGGCCATGAGCTGGGCGGGGGAGTGCGCGTGGGTGCAGATCCACACGGCCGACCTGCCGGACGGCCCGGGGACGCCGGGCCACCGCGCCGGCCTCGCCGTCGAGCCGATGACCTGCGCGCCCGACGCGTTCAACGACGACGCGTACGACTTCGACACGGGTGTCGTCTCGCTCGACCCCGGCGCCTCGCACGAAGCCGGGTGGACGATCTCGGCGCGCTGAGACCCCCGCAACGACAGAACCGCCCCGGAGCGATCCGGGGCGGTTCTGTTCGTACGGGCGGTCGGTCAGACGACCTGCGCGCCGCACATTCCGCAGTCGCCACCGGCCGAGACCTCGACGAAGCAGTCGGGGCACATCGCGCGCGTGGGGCGATCGGTGATCGGGGTGGGCTTCAGGCTGGGGGCGCGACGCTCCTTGGGCGCCGACGCGGCGCGGGCGCGGCGAGCCTCGATCGTCGGGGCGGGCGGCGGCGGGGGAGCGGCGGGCTTGTGCTCTTCGCAGTAGAAACGGACGAACCCGCCGTGGTGCTTGGGGTGGCGGTGCTTGACCGCCCACAGCTCGGTCCGGTCGTACAGCGGACCATCGGTGCCGCAGGCGACGCAGCGGGTGGCTTCGCCGGGAACGACCTCGGCGACGAGCACGGGAGCATCGAAGCGGATGGCATCTCGCCAGTCCTGCGACGAAACGATCTTCATGGGGGACCCTTCTGGGGCGGTTCGGGCCGCCCACCTCCAACGGTACGCTCCTCCCCACCCCGCCGGGGACGAGAATCGTGCGCGGAAGGGGTGGACAGCGCCCGAAGGCGCCCGGATAGGTTGGAGGGAATTCCCCCGCGCCGCGGTTCGCGGCGCCTGTCGAAGGAGAACCATGGAATTTGCTGCTCTGGGGGCGATCGGCATCGTCGTGGTCATCGCACTCGTCGTTGTCGTCGTCGTCCTTTTGATCGTCGCGGGCTTGATACGCGGGTGGTACCGCGTCGCCAAGGCCGACGAAGCGCTGGTCATCGTCGGAAAGCGGCAGAGGGGGGCCGACGGGGAGTCCTCGCGCATCACCGTCATCACCGGTGGCGGCGCCATCGTGAATCCGCTGACGCAGCGCGGCGAAATGATCTCGTTGCGCGCACGTCAGATCAAGATGGAGCCCACGGCTCAGTCGTCGAACGGCGTCACGGTCAACGTCAGCGGCGTGGCCCTGGTGAAGATCGGTTCCGACCCCGAACAGGTGCGTCGCGCGGCCGAGCGTTTCGCCTCCCAGGACAAAGCGATCGAGCAGTTCACGACCGAGCAGCTCGAAGGCGCCTTGCGCGGGGTTGTCGCGACGCTGACCGTCGAAGAACTGATGCGTGATCGTCAGCGACTTTCGGACCAGATCGCCGAGGGCATCAAGGGCGACCTGTCGTCGCAGGGGCTGATTCTGGACTCCTTCCAGATTCAAGGCGTCACCGACAGCAACGGCTACATTTCGGCCCTGGGTGCGACCGAGGTCGAGCGCGTCAAGCGCGAGGCCGAGGTCGCCCGTATCAATGCCGTCCGCGAGATCCGCGCCCGTCAGATCGCCACCGACGAGGCGAACCTGATCGAGCAGACCAAGCTCGACAAGAACAGCGCGGCGGCGAAGGCCGAGGTCGGTCGGGCCAACGCCGAGGCCGAGCAGGCCGAGGCCCTCACACGCGCCGAGCGTCGTCAGGCCGTTCTGCAGCAAGAGGCGCAGAACACCCAGGCCCGCTTGGAGTCCGAGGTCTCGCGCGTCGCCGACGCCGACCTGTACCAGCGTCAGAAGGATGCCGACGCCGAGGCCTATGCGCAGATCAAGGCCGCCCAGGCCCGTGCCGAGATCGCCGAGCAAGAGGCGGCCGCCGTTCGCGTGCGCGCGGAGGCCGACGCCCAGGCCGTCCGTCTCGCCGGTGAAGCCCGAGCCGAGGCGATCCGCGCCGAAGCCGAAGCCCTGTCTCACAATCAGGAGGCCCTGCTCGCGCAGCGCGCCCTCGAGGCTCTCGTGCCGATGATGGCCGAGTTCGCCAAGGGGTACGACCGGGTCGGTAACATCACCGTCCTCGGAGGGGAGGGCGCGAGCGGTCATCTCGCGGCGGAGTCGGCCACCGGCCTGCGTTCGTCGTTCGAGGCCGTGCGCGCGGCGACCGGGATCGACCTGACGCAGATCATCCAGGGCCGCGTCATGGCGGATTCGTTCGCGCACTCTCGACAGGCGGACGAGCCCACCTCGACGCACTCGAACCCGGCCCCGACCACGCCCCCGGCGTCGGCGGAGTCGTGATCGCGGTGACCCGTGCCTGAGGCTCCCGAGGTCGAAGCGCTCGCGCTGTTCCTGCGCGAGAGACTGATCGGTCGTCAGGTGACGGGCATCGAACTCGTCGAGGGGCGTGCGCTGAAAACGCGTGCGCGTCCCCTCGACGAGATCGTCGGCCGGCCGGTGACCGCCGTCACCCGCCACGGCAAGCACATCGACCTCGATCTCGGCGGCGTGCACGTGGGGGTGGGCTTCGGCCGCGCCGGGTGGGCGACGTGGGACGAGTCCGCGCAGAACGATGACCCCGCGTCCGTTGCGGCCGTGATCGCTCGGGTGACCTTCGAGCACGGGATCCTGGGTATCACCGACGCCGGCGAGTGGCTCTCGGTGCAGCTGCACGTCGTCGACGGGGTCGACGAGGTGCCCTCGGTCGCGAAGCTCGGACCGGATGCCGCCAGCCCGGCCTATTCGCGCGAGATGCTCTCCGAGGCCCTCGGCCGTCGGCGCAAGCAGCTCAAGGCGTTGCTGCAGGAGCAGGAGACTCTCGCGGGGATCGGTAACGCGTACTCCGATGAGATCCTCTTCGCCGCGCGGTTGCGTCCGACGGCCCACGCGGCCGCACTGAGCGAGGACGACGTCACGCAGCTCCACCATGCTCTGCACGACACCCTCACTGCGGCGGTGCTCGCGCGGCGCGGCGTGCCGATCGCAGAGCAGAAGGCGGCGAAAGTCGCGTCGATGCGCGTGCACGGGCGCACAGGCGAGCCGTGCCCGGACTGCGGTGGAGTGATCCAGGACATCCCGGGTACCAAAGGCGGCGGGCAGTGGTGCCCCGTGTGTCAGGTGCTGCCGGACGACGATTGAGCGGCAGAGCCGCGCTCGTGGATGCTGGCGAGTGCGCGAGAGGGGGGCGGAGGTGATCGCTCGGCGAGTCCTCTCGGCCGCCGTATGGCAGGCCGGAACGAGCGAAGGCCCCGGAACGATGTCCCGGGGCCCTCGCCGACAAAGGGGTCAGGCGGTCTGGCGCGAGTGCATGCCCTCTGCGACCTCTTCGACGAGCTTCGCGGTGAACGCGGGCAGGTCGTCGGGGTTGCGGCTCGAGACGAGGCCCTGGTCGACGTGTACTTCTTCGTCGACCCAGGTGGCGCCGGCGTTGCGCAGGTCGGTCTGCAGCGTCGGGTAGCTCGTGAGCGTGCGGCCCTTCAGAACGTCGGCCTCGGTGAGGATCCACCCGCCGTGGCAGATGACGGCGACCGGCTTGTGCTGGTCGAAGAAGTCGCGGGTGAACGACACGGCATCCTTCACGATGCGGATGTCGTCGGCGTTCTGCACGCCGCCGGGCAGGACGAGAGCATCGAAATCACCCGCGGACGCACCCGCGACCGAGAGGTCGACCTTCTGCTGGTGGCCGTTCTCGCCCGTGATGCTGCCTTCGCTCGGCGAGACCAGAACGGCCTCGGCGCCGGCGGAGGTCACGGCATCCCACGGGCTGGTGAGCTCGCTGTCCTCGAAGCCGTCGGTGAGCAGGAATGCGATGCGCTTACCGCTGAGATCAGTCATGGAAAGCCTCTCTTTCTCGATCGGGGTTCCCACGCTAGAAAGCGTCTCGACCGGAGGGACGGGGGTTGCGGATGCCGGAGCGCGGCGTTAGCGCCGACGCCGGCCCCGGTGACCGCGCGCAGGCGTAGCATGGGGCGCATGTCCGCTGACACCACCTCCGACGCGACCACCGCGTCCAAGCCGCTGATCGCGCTGCTGAACGCTCCCGCCGTCGAGGGTGAGAGCGACGACAAGCCCGCCGCGTCGCAGTGCTGCGGCGGCGGTTCCTGCTCTCTCTGAGTCGGCGCCGCACGCGTCATATCGCGCCCGCGTCGTACATCCCGACGCGTCGGTCGCCTTGACGCGGCTTCGCGCATGCCCCGAGACGGTGGCTGTCCTCGGTTCGTCGGGCCGGGAGGGCGAAACCCATCAGTCGACCCCGACTTCGTGTGGACTCAGTGCGCGCTGACGGGCGCGTCGGTCTCTTCCGCCTCCGCCGGCTTGCGCACGAAGCACGCGAGGACGACGGCGGCCGAGGCGATCACGGCTCCGACGAGGAACGACGCGTGCACACCTGACGCGACGGCGCCGGCCTGGTCGACACCACCGGCGAGGGCGGTGCTCGAAAAGACGGTCATGATCGCGACGAAACCGGCCGTGCCCGCGGCTCCGGCGACCTGCTGAGCGGTGCCGACGACGGCGCTGCCGTGCGAGTACAGCCGGCGGGGAAGAGAGCCCAGCGCGGAGGTCATCAACGGGGTGAAGACCAGGCCGAGTCCGAGGTTGAGGCCGAGGTAGACCGTGACGATCCACCAGATGGGGGTGCCCAGGTCGAAGGTCAGAGCCATCGTCCACAGCACGGCGGCGGCGATCAGCATTCCAGGGATGACGAGGGGAGTCGGCCCGAAGCGATCGAAGAGGCGGCCGACGATCGGCGCCATGACGCCCATGAGCACGCCGCCCGGGAGCAGCATGAGGCCGACCGTGAGACTGCTGAGGCCGAGCGCCTGCTGCAGGAAGATGGGCAGCAGGATGAGCGAGCCGAACAGAGCGGCCATCACGATCGCGACCAGGGGTACCGCGAGCCGGAACGACGGGCTCTGGAACACGCGCAGGTCGAGCAGCGCGGAGTCGGACCGCTGCAGTCGGAGCTGACGGATGACGAACACGGTGACGAAGACCGCGCCGACGGCGAGGGGGATCCACACCGGCACGGACGTGTGCCCGGAGGCCGATTCTCCGATGGCGCTGAGGCCGTAGACCAGGCCGCCGAAGCCGATCGCCGACAGGACGACGGAGAGCACGTCGAAGCGCGCGTCCGGGCGGGTCTGGGTGACGTTGCGGACCCAGCGGGCGCCGAGGGCGATGGAGAGCAGAGCGATAGGGAGGATCAGCCAGAAGATCGCGTGCCAGGTCAGCACCGACAGGATGAGCCCCGACACCGTCGGGCCCACGGCGGGTGCGACGGCGATGACGATCGTCACCACGCCCATGATGCGACCGCGTCGGTTCGCCGGGACGAGGTTCAGCACTGTGGTGAACAGCAGCGGCATCATCACGCCGGTGCCCATCGCCTGAATGATGCGACCCGCCAGCAGGACCCCGAAAATCGGAGCGAGCGCGGCGACCAGGGTGCCCAACGCGAAGACGCTCATCGCACTGAAGAACACCACGCGAATGGGGAAGCGCTCGAGGAGGAAGCCGGTCAGGGGGATGATGACGGCCATCGTCAACAAGAACGCCGAGGTGAGCCACTGACCGGTGGCGGCGCTGATGCCGAAGTCGGCCATGATCGCCGGAAGCGCGACCGACATCGTGGTCTCGTTGAGGATGACGACGAACGCGGCGACGACGAGCAGGGCGATGACGGGACCGGAGCGGTGCGACGGCGACGACGCGGTGCTCGCTCGGGAGACGGGAATGGTGCCGGTGGCGGCCATGACGAGGTCCTTTACGTGCGGGGGGCTTCGTGGCGCCACGGAGGGCGACTGCGACGGAGACAACGGGTGCGCGGCCCGAGGTATTCCGACATCGAGATAACGGATTCGAGGTCATCCGCAAGCGACCCTATCGGGGGCGTCCGACATCGCCGCCCCGGCGCTCACCGTCGGCGGTCGGACGTAGGCTGACGAACATGAGCATGGGGATGGGCGGCAGCATGTTCCGCGGCGTGGACGCGGACATGCAGCGCCGCCGCAACGCTCAGGCTCCGCGGGTGCAGAACCTCGGGCGCCGCGTCGTCGACCTGTTCCGGCCCTATCGCGGGCGCATCGCGTTCACCGCGCTGCTCGTCGTCGTCGGCGCGGCCGTGGCCGTCATCCCGCCGCTGCTCGTGCAGCGCATCTTCGACCACGCGCTGTTCCCCGTCGATGGATCGAGCCCCGACCTACGGCTCCTCGCGGTCCTCGTGAGCGTCATGATCGGTCTGTTCCTCGTCTCGGCCGCACTCAACGTCGGTCAGACCTGGCTGACCGCGACCGTGGGAAACCGGGTCACGGGCGACCTGCGCACGCGTCTGTTCGACCACCTCCAGAACATGGAGCTCGGCTTCTTCACGCGCACGAAGACGGGCGTGATCCAGTCACGACTCCAGAACGACGTGGGCGGCGTCTCGGGGGTGCTGACGAACACCGTCACCAGCATCCTCGGCAACGCCGTCACGGTCATCGCCTCGCTCGTGGCGATGATCCTCATCGACTGGCGTCTCACCCTCATCGCCGTCGCGCTCATGCCGTTCCTGCTCTTCGTCCAGCGCCGCGTCGGCCAGGTGCGGGCGCGCATCGCGGGAGAGACGCAGGAGTCGCTGTCCGAGCTATCGGCGATCACGCAAGAGACGCTGAGCGTGTCCGGCATCCTGCTGTCGAAGTCCTTCAACCGTCAGCGCACCGAGTCCGCGCGCTTCGACGCCGAGAACGACAACCAGGTGCGCCTGCAGGTGCGCCGGGCCATGAGCGGTCAGGGCTTCTTCGCCGTCGTCCAGGTGATCATGTCGAGTGTGCCGGCGGTCATCTACCTCGTTGCCGGGTACCTCATCGGCGGGGGAGCGGGAGCGATCACAGCCGGAACGATCGTCGCCTTCACCACGGTGCAGGCGCGGTTGCTCATGCCCCTGATGGGGCTCATGCGCGTCGCCCTCGACGTGCAGACCTCTTCGGCGCTGTTCGCCCGCATCTTCGAGTACCTCGACCTGCGTCCGGCGATCGTCGACGTCCCCGATGCCCTGCCCGTCTCGGCGGCCCCCGGCCCCGTGGGGCGCATCGAGTTCCGCGACGTCGAGTTCCGCTACCCCGATGCATCCGTGCAGGCGCGGCCCACGCTCGACGGCGTCTCGTTCACCGTCGAGCCGGGGCAGCACGTCGCCTTCGTCGGCCCCTCGGGAGCGGGAAAGACGACGATCCTCTATCTCACCCCTCGTATGTACGAGGCGACCGGCGGAGCGGTGATGTTCTCCGGAGCAGACGTGCGCACCCTCGAGCGGGCATCGATCATCGACGAGATCGGCATCGTCTCGCAAGAGACGTACCTCTTCCACGCGAGCGTGCGCGAGAATCTGCGTTACGCCCGGCCCGACGCCACCGATGACGAGATCGAGGCCGCCTGCCGCGCGGCCAACATCCACCACGTGATCGCCTCGTTCGAGGCGGGGTACGACACCATCGTCGGCGAGCGCGGGTACCGGCTCTCGGGCGGCGAGAAGCAGCGCATCGCCATCGCGCGCGTGCTGCTGAAAGACCCGCCGGTGTTGTTGCTCGACGAAGCGACGAGCGCCCTCGACACCGTGTCGGAGCGCATCGTGCAAGAAGCGCTCGAGACCGCCTCGCGCGGGCGCACGACGCTGTCGATCGCACACCGACTCTCGACGGTCATCAGCGCCGACCGGATCCACGTCGTAGATGCCGGTCGCATCGTCGAATCGGGGACGCATTCCGAGCTGCTGGCTGCGGGGGGCCTGTACTCGAGCCTCGCGGCCGAGCAGCTCGCCGCCGCGTTCGTCCTCGCCGAAGAGCAGCACGACGCCGCGGGTCTCGCGCACGCCGCGCTCCCCGTCCGTCGCGCCGACGAGGCGCCTGCCTGAGCTGCGACGGTTCTGTCCGGTTCCGGTCCCGGTATGGGGTTCGTGAGACGGCATACCGCTGACACTCCGGTGTCAGCCTGCAGCGAGATGTCGGCGTCTTGCAGCCTCGCGAACTCGGGCCGGCCCGAACCCGGCCGGCGCGAGTCCAGGCGGCGCTGTGGCCGAGGGAGTGTCAGCCGGGCAGCGTCTCGAGGAACGCCTCGAGCGCGATGCCGTAGGCCGGGTCGGGGTGCGTCTCGGCGATGCGGTGCAGCGGCGGAAGGTCGAGCGTGCGGATGAGGGCTCCGCGCTCCTTCACCGCAGCCTCGGCCCCGGCCTCGCGCAGTACCGCGATCCCCTCACCGAGCGCGTCGAGATAGTCGCGCAGCACGTCGAGCTCACCGAGCCGCTGGGTGATCGACCCGCCCTCTCGGCGCTGACGCCAGTCGACGACGACGTCGGGGATGACATCGAACGCGGTTGCCGCCGTGTACATGCGCTGGGTGAGCACCTGGTCCTCGTAGTAGCGCCCCTCGGGGAAACGCAGGCCGTTCGCCTCCCAGAACGCCGCGCGGCTCATCTTCGACCACGCCACGATGTTGCCCGAGGCCGCGGGATGCTCCGCGATCGTCGTGCGCGCGCGGGCAGGAGAAGTGGATGCCGTGACCCACGGCTGCACCTCGCCCGCGGTGTAGCCGGGGGTGTCGGCATCCGGCCGCAGACGGACGTATGCGCCGACGGCGAAGTCGCTGCCGGTGCGATCGAGCGTGTCGGCCAGGCGCGTGAGCGCGTCGGGGCGGAAGCGGTCGTCGGCGTCGAGGAACGCGATGTAGGGGGTGTCGACGTGCGAGAGACCGGAGTTGCGCGCGGCACCCAGCCCACGTTGTTCGGTGTGCCGTTCGAGCCGGAAGCGGGGGTCGGCGGAGGCGGCATCGGCGAAGATGCGGGCCGTGTCGTCTGTCGAGGCGTCGTCGACGAGGACGGCGGTCCAGTGCCGGTGCGTCTGTGCGCGCAACGACCCGAGGGCTTCCTCCGCGAAGGGGGCGACGTCGAATCCGGGGACGATGACGGTGACGGGGGTGGAACTCACCCGCGCGAGCCTACGGCGGTTACGGCGACGGCGACGGCATCTGCGACGGCGTCGAGAGAACCGGTCCATCTGTGCGGCAGCGTGAAGCGCACGGCGGTGCGGGCGTCGTCGTGATCGAGACCCACGGCGAGGAGCACGTGCGAGGCCTCGTCGCTGCCCGCAGCACACGCCGAGCCGCTCGACGAGACGACTCCGCGACGCTCCAGCTCGAGCAACACGGTCTCGCCGTTCGTGCCCGGGAAGACGAAGCTGGCGGTCCCGGGGAGTCTGCGCTCGGGGTGGCCGGTGAGACGCGCGCCGGGCACCGTGGCGAGCACGCGCGCGGTGAAGGCCTCGCGCAGGGCTCCCACCCGCAGGGCATCGGCGGTGCGTTCCGCCTCGGCGAGCGTCAGCGCCGTGGCGATGGCCACCGCCCCCGCGACGTCGGGGGTGCCCGAGCGTCGACCGCGTTCCTGTCCGCCCCCGTGCAGCAGAGGTTCGAACGGGAGGCGCCCGCGAACGGCGAGGATCCCGGTGCCCTTCGGCGCACCGATCTTGTGGCCGGCGACGGTCATGGCATCCGCTCCGAGTCCCGCCAGGGGGAGCCACCCGGCGGCCTGGACGGCGTCGAGATGGAGGGGAACCCCACGTTCGTGAGCGACGGCGGCGAGGGCGGCGGCGTCCTGAACCGTTCCGATCTCGTTGTTGGCGTAGCCCACGCTGACAAGCGCCGTGTCGTCGCGCAGTACGCCGGCGAGCGCCTCGGGCGTCAGCGTGCCGGTGTCGTCGACCGGAGCGTGGGTCACGCGCACCCCGTGCAGGCGTGACAGGTAGTCGGCCGAGGCCAGCACGGACTCGTGCTCGATCGCCGTCGTGACGAGGTGCGAACGCCCCGACCCCAGTACGAGCCCCTTGATCGCGGCGTTGTTCGACTCGGTGCCGCCGGAGGTGAAGATCACGTCTCCCGCGCGGAAGCCGAGGACGGCCGCGACCTGCGCGCGAGCCTCGTCGAGAGCGGATGCCGCAGCTTCACCGACCTCGTGGTGGCTCGACGGGTTGCCGAAGAACCGCGTGAGGAAGGGGGCCATGGCCTCGAGCACCTCGGGGCGCACGGGGGTGGTGGCGGCGTTGTCCAGGTACAGGCTCACGCCGTCTCGATGCGGATGTCCAGGCCCAGATCGAGGGCGGATGCCGAGTGCGTCAGCGCGCCGACCGAGATCACATCGACGCCGGTCTCGGCGATGGCGCGCACGGTCTGAAGCGTCACGCCCCCCGAGGCCTCGACCTGGGCGGCTCCGGCGACACGGGCGACACCGGTGCGCAGATCGTCGAGTAAGAAGTTGTCGAGCATGATCGTGCCGACGCCGGCGGCGAGCACCGCGTCGATCTGCTCGAGCCGGTCGACCTCGACCTCGACGTGCGTGGTGTGGGGGAGTCGCGCGATGGCGCTCTCGAGTGCCTGCGTCACCGACAGTCCGCTCGCGGTCAGCACCGCGAGGTGGTTGTCCTTGGCCATGACGGCATCCGACAGAGAGAAGCGATGGTTGTGGCCGCCGCCGTCGCGGACGGCCTGACGTTCGATCGCGCGCAGGCCCGGCGTGGTCTTGCGCGTGTCGACGATGCGGGCGCCGGTGTGGGCGACCTCGGCGACGTAGCGCGCGGTGAGGGTTGCGATCCCCGACATGCGCTGCACGAAGTTGAGACCGATGCGCTCGGCCGTGAGCACGCCTCGCGCGGGTCCGGTGACCACGGCGAGGGTGTCGCCGGGAGCGAACCGCTCGCCGTCGGTGATCTGCATCTCGACGGTGATCGAGGAGTCGGTGAGCGTGAAGGCGGCGACGAACACCGCAGAGCCGCTGAACACGCCCTCGACGCGGGAGACGAGCTCGGCGCGCGCGGTCGCGTGTTCCGGGATGAGCGTCTCGCTGGTGAGGTCGCCCCAGGGGGCGTCCTCGTCGAGGGCTGCCGAGACGATCCGGTCGATCGTGGCGCGGGTCAGCATGCGAGGACCTCCTGGGGTTCGATGAGGGATGCCGAGGACTCGGTATCGGAGCGGAAGTGCGCGCCCACCGAGGTCTCGCGCGCACGGGCGGCGGCCACGACGTGCGTGGCGAGAAGGAGGAGGTTCGCGTCTTCGACGCTGCGCGGTGCGGCGTCGGCATCCCACGCGGCGAGCACCGCGGCGGCGCGCCCTAGACCTGCGGCCTCGCGCACGAGACCCGCCTCGGCCCACATGAGCTCCTGCAGGGTGCGGCGAGAGAAGGGGGGAGCGTCCACCGCGGGGGCGACGTCGAGAGGCGGGACCTCGCGCACGGGGAAGCCCGGCCACTCGCCGCCGCGAGCCACGGCATCCCCCGCCCGCGCTCCGAAGACCGCCCCCTCGAGGAGCGAGTTCGAGGCCAGGCGGTTCGCCCCGTGCACGCCGGTGCGGGCCGCCTCTCCGACCGCGTAGAGCCCTGGCACGGTGGTCCGTCCGTCGAGATCGGTGACGATCCCGCCCATGAGATAGTGCGCCGCGGGGGTCACGGGGATCGGATCGCGGCTCCAGTCGAGCCCGCGATCGCGCACCGCGGCGTCGATCGTGGGAAAGCGCCGTGCGAGTCGCTCGGAGCCCAGGGCAGTGGCATCCAGCCGGACGGGCCGACCGTCCTGTGTGGTCATCGCCCGGGCGTTGGCGCGGGCGACGATGTCGCGCGGGGCGAGTTCGCCGTCGGGGTGGGAGTCGAAGGTGAACCGGCGGCCGGTGTCGTCGATGAGCACGGCGCCTTCTCCGCGCACCGCCTCCGAGACGAGGAACGGGATGCCGACGGCCAGGGCCGTGGGATGGAACTGCACGAATTCGAGGTCGTCGACAGCGGCTCCCGCGCGCAACGCCGCGGCGATCCCGTCCCCGGTGGCGCCGAGGGGGTTGGTGGTGTGGGAGTAGAGCTGGCCCGCGCCTCCGGTGGCGAGGATGACCGCGTCGGCATCGAGGCGCTCGCCGCCGTCGAGCTCGACGCCCGTCACCCGGCCCCCCGCGACGACCAGGTCGCGCAGGAGGGCGTGCTCGCGAACCTCGATAGCTGCGGCACGCACGGCTGCACCGAGAGCGGCCTGGATGGCGGCTCCGGTCGCGTCGCCGCCGGCGTGCAGGACACGGGGGACCGCATGAGCGGCCTCGAGCCCGCGTGAGAAGTCGCCGTCCTCGGCGCGGTCGAAACCGACCCCGCGCGCGACGAGCTCCGCGATCCGCTGCGGCCCTTCGCCGACCAGCACGTCGACGGCGGCGGGGTCGTTCAGTCCTGCGCCCGCGGTGATCGTGTCGGCCGCGTGCGAGCCCACCGAGTCGGTGGGTGAGGTCACCGCGGCGATCCCGCCCTGCGCCCACCGCGTGTTCGTGTCGGGCAGGGCGCCCTTCGTCACGACCGTGACACGGCATCCGTTCTCGAATGCGTGCAGCGCCGCCGTGAGACCGGCGATGCCGCTGCCCACCACGACGACGGTGATCACTTCACCGCACCGTTCGGTTTCGCAGCGAGCATGCGCTCGAGCGCGACGGTGGCGGGCTCGGCGACGTCGGTGGGGACGGTGATGCGGTTGACGACGGTGCCTTCGACGAGCGATTCGAGCACCCACGCGAGATAGCCCGGGTGGATGCGGTACATCGTCGAACAGGGGCAGACGACCGGGTCGAGGCAGAAGATCTCGTGCTGCGGGTACTGGGCGGCCAAGCGCTGCACGAGGTTGATCTCGGTGCCGATCGCGAAGGTGGTGGGTTCGGTCGCCGCGGCGATGGCCTTGCGGATGATGTCCGTCGAACCCGCCTCATCGGCGGCATCGACCACGTCCATCGGGCATTCCGGGTGCACGATCACGCGGACGCCGGGGTGCTCGGCGCGCGCCTTGTCGATCTGGTCGACGGTGAAGCGGCGGTGCACCGAGCAGAAGCCATGCCACAGGATGACGCGGCTGTCGATGATCTGAGCGTCGGAGGAGCCGCCGAGGGGCTTGCGCGGGTTCCACATCGGCATCTGCTCGAGGGGCACACCCATCGCCTTGGCGGTGTTCCGGCCCAGGTGCTGATCCGGGAAGAACAGCACCCGTCGTCCCCGTGCGAACGCCCACTCGAGCACCGTGCGGGCGTTGGAGGAGGTGCAGACGATCCCGCCGTGACGCCCCACGAAGCCCTTGATGGCCGCGCTCGAGTTCATGTACGTCACCGGGATCACGGGGACCAAGCCCTCGGCATCCGGGGTCTCGAGATCACCCAGCACGTCTTCGAGCTGTTCCCAGCACTCCTCGACCTGGTCGATGTCGGCCATGTCGGCCATGGAGCAGCCGGCGGCGAGGTTCGGGAGAATCACCGCCTGCTCGGGGCGAGAGAGCAGGTCGGCGGTCTCGGCCATGAAGTGCACCCCGCAGAACACGATGGCCTCGGCCTCGGGGCGGTCCTTCGCGGCGTTGGCGAGCTGGAACGAGTCGCCCACGTAGTCGGCGTGTCGCACGACCTCTTCGCGCTGATAGAAGTGCCCGAGCACGACGACTCGGTCGCCGAGCGTCTCTTTCGCCGCGCGGATGCGGGCTTCGAGCTCGTCGTCGGACGCGTCGCGGTACCGCTGCGGCAGCTCGCCCTGCCGGGGCGCTCCGGTGGGGATGACGTCGCCCATCGACGAGCCGGGGCCGTAGCCGGGGCGCGTGTCGAAGTCCCAGGGCCTGACCGCGAGATCGGTGGTGCAGGTCGCGTCGGTGGAGGCGCCGGCGACGATCGCCTGGATCGCGTGGTCGACGCTCGGGTCGATCGCGGGACGGGGCTGCAGGGTGAGGGGGGTGGCGGACATGGGCGTTCCGATCAGTGACGGGAGCGGAGCGGGCCGCGGTCGGCCAGCTCCACATCGCGGTTGTAGCGGTACAGGCGGGCGGGACGATGGCTTCCGGTGCGGAAGCGATCGGTCGGGATGAGCGTGTCGGAGATGTCGACCTGCCGACGGAAGTTGGCGGGATCGAGTCGTCTGCCGAGAATCGACTCGGTCACCTCGCGCAGGTCGGCGAGCGTGAACTCGTCGGGCAGCAACCCGTGCGCGATGCGGCTGTAACCGGCCTTGTTGCGCAAGCGCCAGAGCGTGTACTCGACGATGTCGTTGTGGTCGAAAGCCAGGGCCGGCAGGTCGGTCGCGTCGAACCATTCCACGTTCTCGGGCGCATCGCCCTCCCGCGCGTGCGCGGCGACCTGCGCATCGACCTCGTCGGAGCGCAACAGTGCCCAGTACACGATCGAGACCACGCGCGTGGGGGAGCGGTCGACGGCTCCGAACGCGTAGAGCTGCTCGAGATAGCTGGGGGTGAGGCCGGTCGTCTCGGCGAGGGTGCGGGATGCCGCTGTGTCGAGCTCTTCGGTTGCGTCGAGCCAGCCGCCGGGCAGCGCCCACCTCCCATCGAACGGGTCGCGGGTGCGGCGGACGAGGGGGAGGGACAGGACCGGTTCGTCGTGGTCGTTCCGGCGGACGCTGAAGATGACGGTCGACACCGCGACGCGCACGTCGGCGTCGCGGGACTCGGGGCGAGGGGTTCGTGTCATGGTGACCATATCTCCGGGATCGATCTTAGTGTCATATCGACTCGAAGGCCGAATCCCCGATGCCGGCGCGCGCGGCCCGCGCGTCGAAAGGGTTCTCCCAGACGGGCGATCTAGCCTCGATGCGAATACAGGAGGTCGGATGCCGATCGTCGACATCGCCCTGATCGCCCTTCTGGCGGTCGCACTCGTCGCGGGGCTCTCTCGGGGCTTTCTCGCCACCATCGGCTTCTTCGCGGGCCTCGCCCTCGGCGCCGTCGCCGCCTATTGGGCGCTTCCATTCGTGGGGCAGTGGGTCACCGACCTCGCCTGGCGCGGACCCGCCATGATCGGCGCGGGCATCGCGCTGCTCGTGATCGGCTCGGGCCTCGGCAGTGCCGTGGGCGGTTTCTTCCGTCGAGGAGCCGACCGCATCAAGCTGCGCATCCCCGAGCGACTCCTCGGCGGGGTGGTCAACGTCGCGGCCGCCGCGCTCGCGATCTCGTTCGTCGCCGGCTCCCTCACCCCGGTCGGGGTCCCCGTCGTCTCCGCAGCTCTCGGCTCCTCCGCGGTGGTGCGCACGATCGACAACCTGACGCCCGCTCCCGTGCGCGGCGCGCTCGCCGAGTTGCGCGGAACGATCTTCGCCGACGGTATCCCTCGCCTGGGCGAACTCATCCAGATCGGCCCCGTGCCGACCACCCCGAGCATCGCCCTCGACGATCCTGCGCTGACGCAGGCGGCGCAATCGGTGGCGCGGATCTCGGGTACCGCGTACGCCTGCGGCATCACCTCGAGCGGCTCGGGCTTCGTGGTCGCCGACGATCGCGTGGTCACCAACGCGCACGTCGTCGCGGGGGTCGACACCCCGCTCGTGGAGCTCCCTGGCCGCCCGGCGCGCGAGGGGCGGGTCGTGTACTTCGACCCGATCGACGACATCGCCGTGATCTCGGTCGATGGACTGGATGCCGCGGCTCTGCCGATCGCCGAGACGCTCGCGGTGGGGGCTCCCGCCGTGGTGCAGGGCTACCCGGGCGGCGGTCCGTTCACCTCCGGCAGCGCGCAGATCCTGTCGGAGGGCACAGTCCCCGTCCCCGACATCTACGACGACTCCCGAGCTCCGCGCGACATCTACGCGTTGGCCGGTATCGTGCGCCCGGGCAATTCGGGCGGACCGCTGCTGACCACCTCGGGTCAGGTCGCGGGCATCGTCTTCGCCCGCTCCGACACCGATGACGACGTCGGCTACGCCATGACCCCGGCCGAGCTGGAACCCGTGATGGCCCAGATGGGGTCGTTGTCGGCACCCGTGGCCTCCGGGAGCTGCACGCGCGGCTGAACCGCCTCCGCGCCTGGGGCGGTGGGGAGCGCCAACACGCTGCCCGCTTCGGGGTGCGCTTTCCGCTCCGCCGGCGACGAGGGCCGTTGGCCGTGGGGCGGGTGAAATTTCCCTCTAGCGCCCTGTCCCACTGCGTTATCTGTCTATGCTCCTGCGCATGGGGGACATCTCGATATCCGTCGATGAGGTGCGGCGGGTGGCGGCGAAGATGGTCGGCGTCGTGCCCGATGAGCCCGACCTCTGGGGCTTCTCCGTCGCCGATCAGCCCGATCTGAGTCTCGCCCTGACGGAGTTCATCGGGTGCATGAATGACTGCACCGCCGAGCGTCGCCGTGGTGTCGAGGCACTCGTGACGGGGTTGCGCGAGGTCGCGGACATGTTCGAGAACCTGGATGCCACCAGCCAGGCCGACGTGCGCGCGTTGGGCGCCGTCGAGGGGTGGACCATCGAATGACCGCCGAGCTCGGTGAGACCCGAGACCCGTCCGCCCTCATCCCCGGCGATGTCGCCTCTCTGTACCGGGCGGCCTCCGCGTGGCGGGTGCGCGAGCAGAACGCCGACGAGGTCGGGACGGCGCTCCGTGCGACGCAGTCGATCTCGGGCTGGACCGGCGAAGCGGCCGACGCCTATGGGACGCGTGTGAGGGCGGTGGCGTCCGGTTGGTCGGCCATGGCGACCGCCTTCCGGCACGGTGAATCGGCACTCGAAGACGTCGCCGCCGCGATCGAGGCTGCACGGGCAAGGGCGGGAGACGCCGTCGATCTGTGGGACAGAGCCGACGCGCTCGACGCTGCGGCTTTCCAAGATCCACCCGCCACGCCCACCGGTTGGCTCGGGCCGGACCGACGAGCGTTCCTCGGCTCCGGACCGCGAGCAGAGGCCAAAGCGATCCTCGCGGATGCGCGTGCGGCACTCCGCGATGCCGCGCAGAAGGCGGCTGCCAAGCTTCGCGCCGCCATCGCCGTGCCCGGCCTCGGCGCCGACGAGTGGGCGGCTCTCTTGACGGGTTGTGCGAACCCCGGCCAGGTGCTCGATGCTCTCGCCGGCGCGGACGCCGGGAGTCTGGCCGCTCTTCTGCGGGCCCGGCCGAGCCTCGCCGGTATTCTCGCCCAGGCAGAGCCGGCGGCAGTCGCGCCCTGGTGGGCGCAGCTTGACGCGGCGCAGAAAGACGCGCTCATCCACGCCGTGCCGGCGATTATCGGCAACCTCGGGGGAGTCGCCTACGCCGCTCGCGACGAGGCGAACCGCATCTGGCTCGAGGACCAGCTCGCAGACGCACGCGCGGCGCTGGCCGAGGCGGAGAAGCCGCCGACATACGACGAGATCGTCGGGGGACAGGCCGCCGCCGAGGCGTATGCCGAGCGGCTCGATCGTGCGCGTTCTCGGGTGAGAGGTCTGGAAGATATCGAGTCCTCGCTGACGTCGCCGGATGGGAAGGCAGCGAGGTTTCTTGTGTCGCTGACGGCGGACTCACCGCCGCTGGCGGCGGTCTCCATCGGAGACCTCGATACCGCGGACGACATCACCTACGCGGTGCCCGGGATGGGAACGACCACGGAGGGGATGGGGGACTGGGCGCGAGCCGCGCAAAACCTCCTCACCCAACAAGATCGCTCCGACAGCGGCAGCGCGCACGCCGTCGTCGCGTGGATTGGGTATCGCACCCCTCCTGTTCCCCTCATCGGAGGCGGGTTCGACGTCATGGGCAACGAGCTCGCGCAGTCTGGGGCGTACAACCTCGCGCGCGATCTTCGCGCGGTGGACGCGGTGCGGTCGGATGTCGAGGTCAACGTCGTGGCCCATTCGTACGGCACGACCACATCCTCCCTAGCTTTGACCGAGGAGGACGTGCATGTCGATACCTACGTCACCCTCGGTTCAGCCGGCTTACCCCGCGAAATAGACCAGGCGACGGATTTGGGAGCCGACGAAGTGTTCGCGGGCCAAGCTCAGGACGTGTGGAAGATCGACCCGGCCGGGGGCGACGCGTGGGCGTGGACCGGTCGGCTTTCTCCGGACCATCCGACCAACCCGGTGGCCCCCGGCTTCGGGGCGCGCGCCTTCAGCGTCGCCGGCGATTCAGGACTCAATCCGGTCCTGGACCACGGGGTCACCACCCCGGCTGGAACGGGCTACCTAGACTTCGACACAGAGTCGCTTCGCAATGTGGCGCTCGCGACGACCGGGCAGGGTTCCGAGATCTCGCCTTATGTACCTCCGGGGCCCACGCCGTTGCAGCGGGCGCTGATCGAAGGGATGACTCGTGGTTTCTCGAACTGAAGGGAAATTTCTGAGGGTAGGTGCCGTATCGGCCCTCCTCATGGCGGTGCTGGGGACTATGACAGCGTGTGCGGGATCGAAGGAGGAGGAAGTGAGTCCGGAGCAGGCGAGAGATGCACTCGTGTCGACCGTCGAAGACAGCGCCGCCCTACTGAACGTCTCTGGATGGACGTGGGACGGCGCGCCCGAGGTCGGAAACTGCGGGCAAAGCAGCGGCGAGCGCGTCAATTACACCTACGGCTATGGAGCTCCGCCGCCTGACGGTGACCGTGCTTCGGACGCAAAGAAGGTGGCTGACTATTGGCGCTCGTTGGGTATGGAAGTGCGCGTGGTGGACGAGCCGCTCATTGTCGTCTACGCGAAAGGGGGCCCCGTCGGCGGCCTGTCCTTCTCGACAGCGCCTGGCGACTATCACATCGCCGGCACATCACTCTGTGTTCCCGGAGACGCCAAAGCCATCCGCAAGCAGGACAACGGCTGAACATCTCACGACACTCTCCCAAGCTCCGCTAGGCTGACCCCACAAGTCCACACCGGCCCCATGATCGATGCGGGAGAGCTCCGGCGAATTCAGCCGGGCACCGAAGGAGCAAGCCTCCCCGCCAATCTCTCAGGTACGCGTACCGCGTCGATCGGGCCACTCTGGAAAGAGACCCGGATGCACCGTCCCGGGTCCGCCGACGGTGAAAGCCCGCGCTCGTCCTCGACCGCGCGGGTGAAACTCTCAGGTCCATGACAGAGGGGGAGTTCTCCAGACGCCGTCCGGCGTCTGTCCGTCATCGCGAACGGCAGAACTCATGACCGAAACCCCCGCTCCACCGCGCACGTCGCCGCTGAACGATCGGCACGAGGCCCTCGGCGCCTCGTTCACCGACTTCGGCGGTTGGAACATGCCCGTGCGCTACACCTCCGACCTCGCCGAGCACCGCGCCGTGCGTGAAGCCGCAGGCCTGTTCGACATCTCGCACATGGCCGAGTTCCGCGTCGACGGGGAGGCGGCCGCCGCGTTCCTCGACTACGTGCTCGCCGGGCGTCTCTCGACCATGAAGATCGGCAAGGCGAAGTACTCCCTGGTCCTCGCCGAGAGCGGCGGCATCGTCGACGACGTCATCGTCTACCGCACGGGGGAGCGGAGCTTCCTCATCATCTCGAACGCGGGAAACCGGGATGCCGTGGCCTCGGCCTTCGACCTCGCCCAGCGCACGTGGATCTCGGCGGCCGACGGCCTCTTCGTCGAAGACGTCACCGACGACTACGCCCTCATCGCCCTCCAGGGTCCCGAGGCGCGCGGCATCCTGAGCTCCACCCCGGGAGTGGAGATCACCGGAACCGCCCTCGACGAGCTCGGCTACTACGCCTGGACCGAGGGGACCTTCGACGGCGTGCCGCTCTTCGTGGCCCGCACCGGCTACACGGGCGAAGACGGTTACGAACTCATGATCCCCACCGCGAACGCGGCCGCCCTGTGGGACGCCGCGCTCGCCGCGGGCTCCGACCGGGGCCTCGTTCCGTGCGGTCTCGCCGCGCGGGACACGCTCCGCCTCGAGGCGGGCATGCCGCTGTACGGCCACGAGCTTTCGCGCGACATCGTGCCCGCGCAGGCGGGTCTCGGGCGCGTCGTCGCCGTCGACAAGGAGGCGTTCGTCGGCAAGGACGGACTGTCGTCCGGCCCCGCCGAAGCCCCGGTGCTCGTGGGTCTCGTGTCGGAAGGCCGTCGCGCAGGCCGCGCCGGCTACACCGTGCTGCTCGGCGACGACATCGTCGGAGAAATCACCAGCGGAGCCCTCAGCCCCACCCTCGGCCACCCCGTCGCGATGGCGTTCGTCGCCCCCGCGGCATCCGGACTCGGAACCGAACTGACCATCGACGTGCGCGGAACCCGCATCCCCGCGACCGTCACCGCCCTTCCCTTCTATCGGAGAAACGCATGACCGACCTCACCGCCCTCAGCTACACGTCCGAGCACGAGTGGATCGCCCTCGAGGGCGACATCGCCACCGTCGGGATCACCGACTTCGCCGCCGACAAGCTCGGCGACGTCGTCTTCGTCGAGCTGCCCGGCGCCGATTCGACCGTCTCGGCCGGCGACGTCTGCGGCGAGATCGAGTCGACCAAGTCGGTCGGTGAGCTCTACGCGCCCCTCAACGGCACGGTCGTCGAGGTCAACGACGCCGTGGTCGACGACCCCTCGCTCGTCAACGCCGAGCCGTTCGCGGGCGGCTGGCTCATCAAGATCCGCGTCGAGGGCGACCTTCCGGCAGACCTGCTCGACCGCGCCGCCTACGAGGACCTCACCGCATGAGCACCCTTCTTCCTCCTCGCACGGACGCGGGCACTCCGGCCGCGTTCACCGACCGCCACATCGGTATCGGCGCCGACGCGCAGGCGCACATGCTCGAGGTCGTCGGCTACGACAGCGTCGAGGCGCTCGTCGAGACCGCCGTCCCGGCCTCCATCCACGTGCAGGCCCGTGCCACCAGCGCGATCCCCACCGCGGCCACCGAGGCCGAGGCCCTGGCAGAGCTGCGGGAGCTGGCATCCGCCAACCGCTCCGCCCGCCCGATGATCGGTCTCGGCTACTACGACACCTTCACGCCGTCGGTGATCGCGCGGAACGTCCTGGAGAATCCGTCCTGGTACACCGCGTACACGCCGTACCAGCCGGAGATCTCGCAGGGCCGGCTCGAAGCGCTCATCAACTTCCAGACGATGGTGACCGACCTGACGGGTCTCGCCACGGCGAACGCCTCGATGCTGGATGAGTCCACCGCCGTCGTCGAGGGCATGCTCGTCGCCCGCCGCGCCTCGAAGGCGAAGACAGACGTGTTCCTCGTCGATGTCGATGCTCTGCCGCAGACCAGGGCGCTGCTGCATCATCGCGCCGCAGCCGTCGGTGTTCGCATCGTCGAGACCTCGTTCGAGGGCGACCTGCCGGAGGCGTTCGGCGCGTTCGTGCAGTACCCCGGCGCGACCGGTCGCATCTGGGACTTCTCCACCGTCGCCGAGGCCGTGCACGCCACCGGCGGTCTCGTCGTGGCCGCCGCCGACCTGCTCGCCCTGACCCTGCTGCGTTCGCCCGGCTCGCTCGGCGCCGACGTCGCGGTGGGCACGACCCAGCGCTTCGGCGTCCCGCTCGGATTCGGCGGACCGCACGCGGGCTACATGGCCGTGCGCGCGGGTCTCGAGCGTCAGCTGCCGGGTCGCCTGGTCGGAGTGTCGCAGGATGCCGTCGGCGCCCCCGCCTACCGCCTGTCGCTGCAGACGCGCGAGCAGCACATCCGCCGCGAGAAGGCGACGTCGAACATCTGCACCGCTCAGGTGCTGCTGGCCGTGATGGCGGCGATGTACGCGGTGTACCACGGTCCCGACGGGCTCCGCGCGATCGCGACGCAGGTCGCGCGCAAGGCCGACGCCCTGGCATCCGCACTCCGCTCTCATGACCTGACGCTCGTGAGCGACGCGTTCTTCGACACGGTGCGCGTGCACGTTCCCGGGCGCGCGCAGGACGTCGTCGACCGCGCCCGCGAGCGCGGTTATCAGCTGCTGTGGGTCGACGACGCGACCGTGGGCGTCTCGGTGGACGAGACGACGACGGATGCCGATATCTCGGTCGTTCTGGACGCTTTCGGTCTCGCCGGCGGCGAGCTGCCCGATGGGGTGGCGCTGCGGGGGATCGACGACGCCCTGCACCGCGACGACGAGTTCCTCACGCACCCCGTCTTCCACGCTCACCGCAGCGAGACGGCGATGATGCGGTACCTCAAGACCCTCGCCGATCGCGACTACGCGCTCGATCGCGGCATGATCCCGTTGGGCTCGTGCACGATGAAGCTGAACGCGGCCACCGAGATGGCGGCGGTGTCGTGGCCGGAGTTCTCGCGCGTGCACCCCTTCGCGCCCGAGGCCGACGTGCACGGCTACCTCGAGATGATCGACCAGCTCGAGCGCTGGCTGGCCGAGGTGACCGGCTACGACGCGGTGTCGCTGCAGCCGAACGCCGGGTCGCAGGGCGAGCTCGCCGGGCTCCTCGCGATCCGCGGGTACCACCTCGCGAACGGCGACACCGAGCGCACGGTGTGCCTCATCCCGTCGTCGGCGCACGGCACCAACGCCGCTTCCGCGATCCTCGCGGGCATGAAGGTCGTCGTCGTCGCGTGCGACGAGGCCGGCAACGTCGACCTCGGCGACCTGCGGGCCAAGATCGCGCAGCACGCGGCCGAGCTGTCAGCCCTGATGATCACGTACCCCTCGACCCACGGGGTGTACGAGCACGATGTGCTCGAGATCACGCAGGCCGTGCACGATGCCGGCGGACAGGTGTACGTCGACGGCGCCAACCTCAACGCGCTGCTCGGTTTCGCCCGCTTCGGCGACCTGGGCGGCGACGTCTCGCACCTGAACCTGCACAAGACGTTCGCCATCCCTCACGGCGGGGGCGGCCCTGGCGTGGGACCGGTGGCGGCGAAGGCTCACCTCGCGCCCTATCTGCCCTCTCACCCGTTCTCGCAGCGCGCCGACCACGCCGGCGGCACGTTCGACGGCGGTCCGGTTTCGGCTGCCCCGCACGGCTCGGCGGGCATTCTGCCCATCTCGTGGGCGTACGTCCGCATGATGGGCGCAGAAGGACTCCGCCAGGCCACAGCCGCGGCGGTGCTCTCGGCGAACTACATCGCCGCGCGCCTGCGCGAGCACTACCCGGTGCTCTACGCGGGTGAGGGCGGCCTCGTCGCGCACGAGTGCATCCTCGACCTGCGTCCCCTCAAGGAGCAGACCGGTGTCACCGTCGACGACGTCGCCAAGCGCCTCATCGACTACGGCTTCCACGCACCCACGATGTCGTTCCCGGTCGCCGGCACCCTGATGGTCGAGCCGACCGAGAGCGAAGACCTCGCCGAGCTGGACCGATTCGTGGATGCCATGATCGCGATCAAGCACGAGGCCCTTGCGGTGGCCGCGGGGGAGTGGCCCGCCGACGACAACCCCCTCGTGAACGCCCCGCACACCGCGGAGACCGTGGTCGTGGGGGAGTGGGCGCACCCGTACTCGCGCGAGACCGCGGTGTACCCGGTGCGTTCGCTCATCCGCGGCAAGTACTGGCCTCCCGTGCGCCGCATCGACCAGGCCTACGGCGACCGCAACCTCGTCTGCTCGTGCCCGCCGCCGGAGGCGTTCGCCTGACCCCTGCCCGTCCCTCGACGAGACGGCATCCCCCCAACGCTCCTTCCGCACCTCGCGGTGGGGGCTGAACGGGATGCCGTTTCGTCGTTCTAGGGGGACGCGCAGCAGACCGGGGAGATCCTCAGGAGGCGTTTAGTAAAGTGCCCCTGTGCACCACGGGCTGAACGACGTTCCTCGACCGAATCAACGCCGTGGCGGCCCGGGACGGGTGATCGCCCTCCTCGTCGCCGCAGGCCTCGCGCTGGCCGGTTGCTCGGCCGCCGACCCGGCGCCTGAGCCGGCGAAGGAACAGCGCACGAGCCTGACGGTCGGCGTCGTCGGCTCCCTCACCAGCTTCAACGCCGCCAGCGCCACCGGCGACACCGCTGCCAATCGGGCGGTGTCGGCCCTTCTCGACGAGAAGCTGGGATCCCTCGACGGCAACCTGCAGGTCGTGCCGAACAACGGGCTCGGACGCATCACCCGCGTCGACGGTGACCCGCTCACCGTCAGCTACGAGCTGTTCTCCGACCGGGTCTGGTCGGACGGCACCCCGGTGACCCTCGACGACCTGCTGTTCGGGTGGGCCGTCACCTCGCACTTCTTCGACGACGCCACCTACGACGCCAACGGGCAGCTGGTCTCGGGCACGCGCTACTTCGACACCGCTCTGCCGGCCGACCCGAACGCTCGGACGACGCGGCCCCGCCTCGATCGGGCGAACGACACGCTCATACTCACGTACGACCAGCCTTTCGCCGACTGGAACAGGCAGTGGCTGCTCGACCGGCCCGTGCACGTCGTCGCGCAGCGAGCGGGTGTGAGCGTGAAGGATCTGCTCACCGCCATCCTCACCGTGCCCGAGGGCGACCCGAAGGCGCCGGTTGCGCCGAACCCCGTGCTGGCCGCCGCCGCGCAGGCGTGGAACACCGGTTTCGACGTCGCACCGGGGACCACCCCCGATCCCGCCGGTGTCGTGTCCTCGGGCCCGTGGACCGTCTCCGAGATCACGGCCGACACCCTGCAGCTCGCTCGACGCGACAGCTACCAGGGCGCGCATTTCCCGGGCCTCGAAGGCCTCACCGTCCGGTTCTTCCCGGATCGGGCAGCGCAGTTGTCGGCGCTCGAAGCGGGCACGGTGGATGTGGCCAACGTCGGCGATCTCGACGTCGCCGAACGCAAGACCCTGACCGACGCGGGACTCAACGTGCAGGTGGGGCCCACGTCCGAGACGCTGCAACTGCGGTTCGCCACGACGACGGCTTCCGACCTCCGGCAGGCGACGACTCTGTCGCTCGACCGTTCGTCCCTCGTCCAGGACGTCCTCGGTGATGTCCGCCCCGACGCGCAGCCCCTGCAGTCCTTCCTCTCCTCGCCGGCGACCGGCCAGCTCTACAACGACCTCGTGTCGGGGAACGGGGCACCCGGGACCGGGGCCGACGTGAACGCCGCCCGCTCCGCCCTCGGCGACCGAGCGGCCGTGCTCCGCGTCGCCTACGACACCACCGACGCGACGGCGGCGCTGGTCTTCCCCCGCCTCGTGTCGATGGCCGCCAAGGCTGGGATCGCCGTCCGCGCGGCGACGGCGACGGAGGTCCCGGATGCCACCCTCACCTGGGTCGGCGAGGATGAGAGCCTCTACCGCTCGGCACGCGACCGCATCGCCGAGGGCATCGACGGAGGCGACACCGAGGAGCTCTTCGACGACCTCACCACGCACACCGATCCCGTCGACGTGCTGGCGGAGGCGAAGCTCATCGACCGCTCGCTGTTCGCCGCCTACGCGGGAGTGCCGCTGCTCGAGCGGACGGGCGCCGTGGTCAACGCCGCGGGTGTCGGGGGAGTGACCTACACCTCCGAGCCCAACGGGCTGCCACCGGCGTTCTGGACGTGGTCGCCGCCTCAGTCCTGATTCTCAGGAGCTCGGAGACGGCGCGGGGGTGGGCGCGAAGATCCCGGGCCACCACGCTGCCGCGAGGGGGTATCCCACGAAGGCGACGATGTCGATGATCGTGTGCGCGATGACGAGAGGCATCACGCGCCCCCACCGCTTGTAGCACCAGCCGAAGACCAGTCCCATGACCACGTTGCCGAGCGCCGAGGGCCATCCTTGGTACAGGTGGTAACTGCCGCGCAGCAGGGCCGTCGACGCGATGATCCACGTCCACGACCAGCCGAGACGTCGCAGGCGGTCGAAGAGGAACCCCAGGAAGATGACCTCTTCGGTGAGACCGGCGCGCAACGCCGCAAGGATGAGCAGCGCGATGACCCACCACGACGAGTCCAGGGGAGCGGGGATCACCGCGATGCTCTGGCCGAGTGCGCGGCCGATGGCGTACACGCCGA
This sequence comes from Microbacterium sp. SORGH_AS_0454, assembly GCF_031453395.1. Taxonomy (NCBI): domain Bacteria; kingdom Bacillati; phylum Actinomycetota; class Actinomycetes; order Micrococcales; family Microbacteriaceae; genus Microbacterium; species Microbacterium sp. SORGH_AS_0454. The sequence goes on from NZ_JAVIYS010000001.1 coordinate 2,391,908, forward strand.
TTCCCGGGGCGCCGATCAAGATCACAAGCAGGATCCCTCGGGCGGTGTCACCGCCGAAACGGCGGAAATCGAGGCCGATCCGGCGCAGCGCGTTGTTCGCCGGCTCCCACAGCAGGTAGACGGCCAGGGCCACCAGAGCCAGTGAGAAGAAGATGTCGAGGAACTGATAGATCGCGTCCCACAGCGGCTCGGCACTGCGCGAGGGATTCAGCTGCGTCTGCTGCTGCGAGATCGGAGCGCGCGTCGCCGCACGCACGAAGGAGACGACCGAGTAGATCGCGGACTGACCGACGCTGACGAGCAGCACGATGGCGATCTCCCACCCGAGCCGGCGTCGTCGGTAGGAGTCCGTGCGCTCGATGGCCGGAGGATACGTCCAGTCCGCGGCACCGCGTGACCGGCCCGGCTTGTCAGATTGCTCCATGGAGAGCCTCTCGAGTAAATGCTGTGTAACGTTTTTCAGAGGAGTTTGGGGCACCTGGGTAAACGTGCCTAGTGTGTTCTCATCCTGCCCGACGGATCTTTCACGCGCCTTGTGCTGCGCGAAAGCCCTGCATGGGCGACGATCATCCCTTCCCTGGAGGAACTGTGAAGCGCAACAAGATTGCCCTCTCCGGCCTCGCCCTGCTGGGAGCTGTCGGGCTTATGCTCGCCGGCTGCTCGGGCGGCGGAGACAACGGCGGCGGCTCGTCATCGGGCGGCGACGCCACGGCGATCATTCGGACGAACGGCTCCGAGCCGCAGAACCCGCTGATCCCCACCAACACCAACGAGGTCGGTGGAGGAAAGATCCTCGACTCGATCTTCGCGGGTCTGGTCTACTACGACGGAACCGGCGCCCCGGTCAACGACATGGCGGAGTCCATCGTCACCAACGACCCCCAGAACCTCACGGTGACCCTGAAGAAGGGCCAGAAGTTCACGGACGGCACCGAGGTCAAGGCCGACAACTTCATCAAGGCGTGGAACTACGGCGCTCAGCTGTCGAACAACCAGGTCAGCAGCTCGTTCTTCGAGGACATCGTGGGCTTCAGCTACGACGCTGACTCCGAGCTCACGGGTCTGCAGAAGGTCGACGACTACACCTTCACGATCGCACTGTCGAAGCCGGCCGCCGACTTCGCGCTGCGCCTGGGCTACTCGGCGTTCTTCCCGCTGCCCGACGTCGCGTTCAACGACATGGCCGCTTTCGGTGAGAACCCGATCGGCAACGGCCCCTACAAGCTCAAGGGCGAGGGTGCCTGGCAGCACAACGTGCAGATCGACCTCGTCAAGAACGACGACTACCAGGGCGGTCGCACGGTCGAGAACGGTGGTCTGTCGATCATCTTCTACGCCACCCAGGATGCCGCGTACGCCGACCTGCTCGGTGGCAACGTCGACGTGATCGACGGCGTTCCCTCGTCGTCGCTGGCCACGTTCCAGTCCGACCTGGGCGACCGCGCGGTCAACCAGCCGGCGGCGATCTTCCAGTCATTCACGATCCCCGAGCGTCTCGCGCACTTCAGCGGCGAAGAGGGCAAGCTCCGTCGCCAGGCCATCTCGATGGCCATCAACCGCGACGAGATCACCAAGACGATCTTCCAGGGCTCGCGCACCCCGGCCAGCGACTTCACCTCGCCGGTCATCGCGGGCTGGTCGGACTCGCTGTCGGGCGCCGACGTGCTGAAGTTCGACGCGGACAAGGCGAAGCAGCTGTGGGCCCAGGCCGACGCCATCTCGCCCTGGACCGGCTCGCTCCAGATCGCCTACAACGCCGACGGCGGACACCAGTCCTGGGTCGACGCGGTGACGAACTCGCTGAAGAACACCCTCGGCATCGACTCCTCGGGTGCGCCCTACCCGACGTTCAAGGAACTGCGCTCGGCGGTCACCAACCGCAGCATCGAGACCACCTTCCGTTCGGGCTGGCAGGCCGACTACCCCGGTGCGTACAACTTCCTCGCACCGCTGTACGCCACGGGCGCCTCGTCGAACGACGGTGACTACTCGAACCCCGAGTTCGACGCGCAGATCACGGCCGGCATCGCCGAGACCGACCTCGAGGCACAGAACGCCGACTTCGCGAAGGCCCAGGAGATCCTGCTGAAGGACCTCCCGGCCATCCCGCTCTGGTACTCCAACGTCACCGGCGGCTACGCCGAGGGCGTCAACAACGTCCAGTTCGGGTGGAACTCGGTTCCGCTGTACTACGAGATCACGAAGTAACCCTTCCGATCTCACCCGCGAGGCGGTGACGGATTCGTCACCGCCTCGCGGTCTGCCAGCCAGGCCTCATCACGACGTGTGATAAAACGGCACGGGCCCTTTCGTGGCCCACGCCCCCTAAAAACGTCGGATGAGGCGTTTCCCACGTTCGAAAAGAGAGCGGATGCTCGGCTACATCCTCAGACGTCTGCTGCAGGTCCTCCCCGTGTTCTTCGGGGCCACCCTGCTGATCTACTTCATGGTCTTCGCCATGCCGGGGGACCCGATCCTCGGCCTCTTCGGCGACAAGACCCCCGCGCCCCAGGTCGTCGAAGCCCTGCGCGCGCAGTACCACCTCGACCAGCCCTTCATCGTCCAGTACTTCCTGTACATCGGCGGGATCTTCCGCGGCGATCTCGGCACCACCTTCTCGGGACAGTCCGTCAACGAGGTGCTTGCGCGCACGCTCCCCGTGACCGGTCGCCTCGCGGTGATGGCCCTGGCCATCGAGCTCGTCCTGGCCGTCGTGGTCGGCACCATCTCGGCGATCCGCAAGGGCAAGCTGTTCGACAACGTGGCGCTCATCGTCGCCCTGTTGTTCGTCGCCCTGCCGATCTTCGTGGCGTGCTTCCTCGCCCAGTACTTCCTGGCGATCCAGCTCGGCTGGTTCAAACCCACGGTGGGTGCCCAGAACAACTGGGGCGATCTGTGGTTGCCGGCCATCGTGTTGGGCTTCAGCCTCTTCGCCACGAGCATGCGCCTGATGCGCGGCTCGGTCATCGACACCCTGAACCAGGACTGGGTGCGCACCGCGTACAGCAAGGGCCTGTCGCGTCGCCGCGTCATCCCCGTGCACGTGCTGCGCAACTCGCTCATCCCGGTCATCACGAACTCCGCGACGAACTTCGGTGTGCTCCTCGTCGGCGCCACCGTCACCGAGGGCATCTTCAACATCCCCGGTGTCGGTAACACGCTGTATCAGGCCACCATCCGCGGCGAGGGACCCACGGTCGTCTCGTTCGTGACCGTCTTCGTCATCATCTACGTGCTGGTCAACCTCGTCGTCGACCTCCTGTACGGCCTCCTGGACCCGAGGATCCGCTATGTCAAGTAGTCAGTTCCCGGCGCCGCACTACGTCGCGCCGATCAAGACCGAGACCATCTCGGTCGACGCCGTTCGCGTCGCCGCCCGCAAGAGCAACCTGTGGCTCGACGCGTGGCGCGACCTCCGTCGTCGCCCCACGTTCTGGATCGCTCTGGCCGTCATGGCCGTCGTCATCCTCATGGCCGTGTGGCCGACCCTCTTCACCCAGGTGCCGCCCAACAACGACTGCCAGCTGTCGAACAGCAACGCCGGTCCCACATCGGGTCACATCCTGGGCTTCACCTTCCAGGGCTGCGACACCTTCTCGCGCATCGTCTGGGGTGCCCGCACGTCGCTGTCGGTCGGTCTGCTCGCAACCGCGATCGGCACGATCATCGGCCTCATCATGGGCGCGCTGTCCGGCTTCTACGGAGGATGGCTCGACGCGGTCATCTCGCGCGTCGGCGACATCTTCTTCTCGATCCCCTACATCCTCGCGGCCATCGTCGTGATGAGCGTGTTCTCGCAGTACCGCAACGTGTTCACCCTGGCGTTCGCGATCGGCGGGTTCGCGTGGGCGTCGACGGCGCGCGTCGTGCGTGCCGAGGTGCTGCGCGTGCGTCAGGCCGACTACGTCGCCGCGTCGCAGGCGCTGGGGCAGACGCGTTTCAAGACGCTCCTGACCCACGTCATCCCGAACGCCATCGCCCCGTTGCTCGTGGTCACCACGATCAGCCTCGCCGCGGCCATCGTCGCGGAGGCCACGCTGTCGTTCCTCGGCGTCGGCCTGGGCGGCGACACCATGTCGTGGGGTAACGACATCAGCCAGGCGCAGCAGTCGCTGCGTATCGCGCCACAGGCGCTGATCTGGCCGTCCGTCGCCCTGACCGTCACGGTGCTGGCCTTCATCCTGCTGGGCGAGCTCATCCGAGACGCCATCGACCCGAGAGCGAGGGCCCGCCGATGAGCGACGCCACCATGACGCCGCTGCTGTCCGTGCGCGACCTGAAGGTCGCGTTCGAGGGAGAAGGCGGCACGCGCGAGGTCCTTCACGGAGTGAGCCTCGACGTCTACCCCGGTCAGACCGTCGCGATCGTGGGCGAGTCGGGCTCGGGCAAGTCGACCACGGCCTCGGCGGTCATCGGACTGCTTCCCGGCACCGGTCACGTCACCGGCGGCAGTATCACCCTCGACGGACGCGAGCTGACCGACCTCAGCCAGACGCAGTTCGAGTCCGTGCGCGGCAAGGACATCGGATACGTCCCGCAGGACCCGATGTCGAACCTCAACCCGGTGTGGAGCATCGGCTTCCAGGTCAAGGAAGCGATCCGTGCGAACGGCATCGCCACCGGGCGCAAAGAGGTCGAGCAGCGCGCGATCGAGGTGCTGAAGCAGGCCGGTCTGGCAGACGCCGAGCGCCGACTGCACCAGTACCCGCACCAGTTCTCGGGCGGTATGCGCCAGCGCGCGCTCATCGGCATCGGCCTCGCGGCCGACCCGAAGCTGCTCATCGCCGACGAGCCGACCTCGGCTCTCGACGTCACCGTGCAGCGCGTGATCCTCGATCACATGGCATCCCTGACCCGTGAGCGGGGCACCTCGGTGCTGCTCATCACGCACGACCTGGGGCTCGCCGCCGAGCGCGCCGACACGATTGTCGTGATGAACCAGGGCGAGATCGTCGAGTCGGGTCCGAGCCGCGAGATCCTCGAGAACCCGCAGCACCCGTACACGCAGCGACTGGTGGCGGCCGCCCCCAGCATCGCGTCGCAGCGCATCCAGGCGACGGTCGAGGATCGCGGCATCCTGCGCGAGTCCGACATCGACGCTCCCGCGACGGTCAAGGTCACCGACCTCGTCAAGGAGTACAAGATCCGCCAGGGCGGGTTCCGCAGCGAGCAGTTCCGCGCCGTCGACGGGGTCTCGTTCGAGATCCCGCGCGGCAAGACGCTCGCCCTGGTCGGCGAGTCGGGTTCGGGTAAGTCGACGATCGCGAAGATGGTGCTCAAGCTCGAGGAGCCCACCTCGGGCTCGATCGAGGTCGACGGCGTCAACACCGGCAAGCTGAGCGCGAAGGACACCTTCAACCTCCGCCGCCGCATGCAGCCGGTCTTCCAGGACCCCTACGGCTCCCTCGACCCGCTGCGCAGCATCGGCAACCTCATCGCCGAGCCGCTCAACATCCACAAGGTGGGTGACGGTGCCTCGCGCCGCGCCCGCGTGGAGGAGCTGCTCGAGCAGGTCGCTCTGCCGCAGGAGCTGGCATCCCGTTATCCGAACGAGCTGTCCGGCGGACAGCGCCAGCGCGTCGCCATCGCGCGAGCGCTCGCTCTCAAGCCCGACATCCTCGTGCTCGACGAGGCGGTCTCGGCGCTCGACGTGCTGGTGCAGGCGCAGATCCTCCAGTTGCTGGCGGAGCTGCAGTCCGAGCTGGGGCTGACGTACCTGTTCATCACGCACGACCTCGCCGTCGTCCGCGTCGCCGCCGACCTGGTGTGCGTCATGGAGCGCGGCAAGCTCGTGGAGCAGGGCACGGTCGACGAGATCTTCGCCCAGCCGTCGCAGGAGTACACGCAGCGCCTGCTCGACGCCATCCCCGGCGCCTCCCTCTCGCTGGGCGGCGCGTGACGCGCGATGAGCGCTTCCGGGGCGCGGAGCACCCACGGGTGTTCCGCGCCCCGTCGTCGATCGTCGGCCTGATCGTCGGCGCGGTGCTCACGGTCGTCCTCCTGGGGGATGCCGCGCTCCGCGCCGGCGTCGGCGAGATGCTCCTGCTGACGCCGTGGGTGCTGTTGGCGCTGTGGGCCGTCTACGCCCTGCTGTACGCCCCTCACGTGCGTATCGATGCCGAGGGCATCCGCATCCACAATCCGCTGCGCGTCGTCGACATCGCGTGGGCGCGCGTGGCCGACATCGACATGCGCTGGCAGCTCGAAGTGCGCACGGACGAACCACGCGTCGTGAAGGCCTTCGGAGGCCCCGTCGCCGGTCGACCCGGTCGTCCGGCGCTTCGACGCGACGACTCCCGGGGGAGACGCGAACCTCCCGCGATCCGGGACCTGCAGCTCATTCAGGAGGCCTGGGAGAGCGCGCGCCGCACGGCGTCGGAGAGCGGCATCGTGCGCCGCTCGTGGGACATTCCCTCGGTCATTTCCCTGCTGGTTCTGGTCTGCTGGGTTATCATCGCTTTGTTCATCTCAGGCGGTCTCGGCTGAGCGCGATGCTGCGCTCGACGGACACCGCAGTGGCAAAGCGCCATGTAAGAGCTTTGTTACGGTCGTGAAAAGTGTGTTCCCCCGGCACTCGTTTCATGGGAAGCCGACGTAGGGTCGCTGAAGATCCTTAGCCAGGCAAACGAATAGGCGGGGATCTCGAAGGCGAGAGGACCACCCATGATGCTGACCCCCGATGTGCTCCGGACGGGCTCGCGCACCTCATGACGCTGTACGTTCTGCGACGGTTCGTGAACTACGCCGTCCTGAGCCTGCTGGCGACGTGCCTCGCGTACGTGCTCGGCAGCGCCCTGCTGCGGCCCCAGGATCGCTTCTACGGCATGAACCCGCGGCCGCCGGAGGAGTCCATCATCGCGAGCCTCAACGCTCTCGGCGCCAATCCCGACGTTCCGATCCTTGTGCGCCTGTGGAACTGGCTCGTGAACCTGTTCACGAGGTTCTCGCTCGGCAACACCATCGGCGGTCAGGACGTCATGACCGAGATCGCGACGCGCGCCGGCACGAGCCTGCGCCTGCTGTTGATCGGGTCGCTGATCGGCGCGGTGGTCGGTGTGCTCATCGGCGTGTGGGGGGCGGTGCGCCAGTACCGCGCCACCGACCAGGTGACGACCTACGCCTCCTACCTGGTCTTCGCGACGCCGACCTTCGTCATCGGCGTGCTGCTGATGATCGGGGCGACCAACCTGAACAACGCCGCGGGCACGCAGCTCATCCGCTTCACGGGGGAGTACACCGCGGGCGTCGAGGGGTTCTGGCCGATGATCGCCGACCGCGCGGTGCACCTGCTGCTGCCCACCCTCGCTCTGGTGCTCATCAGCGCGGCGTCGTACTCGCGCTACCAGCGCAGCATGATGCTCGACGTCCTCGGCGCCGATTACATCCGCACGGCCCGCGCGAAGGGACTGCCGCGTACGCAGGCGCTCTTCCGTCACGGCGTGCGCATCGCGCTCATCCCGATGTCGACGTTCTTCGCCTACAGCTTCGGCACCCTCATCGCCGGTTCGACCATGCTCGAGATCGTCTTCTCGTGGCGAGGCATGGGGCAGTTCCAGCTCAACGCCGTCACCCAGCAGGACATCAACGCCGTGGCGGGGTCGACCCTGTTCGTCGCCGTGCTGGTCCTGCTGTCATCGACCCTGTCCGAGGTGCTCTACGCCGCACTCGACCCGAGAGTGAGGAGCTGACATGACCATGCAGGAAGAAGCCCTCGACGGCACGCTCGTCGCCACGAGCCCCGTCACCCGCGATCGCAAGCCGCTGTCGCGCGGCGCCCTGGTGCGCGCGCGTCTGCGCAAGATGCCCCGCTTCTGGGTCGGTGCGAGCATTCTCGTCTTCATCGTGCTCTGGGCCTTCATCGGCCCGCTGCTCTACCCCTACGACGCGACCCAGCGCGACTTCCTCAACGTCGGCCTCGGGCCCACGCAGCTGCACTGGTTCGGCACCAACGGCATCGGGCAGGACATCTACGCCCAGACGCTGGTCGGCCTGCAGAAGTCGCTCATCATCGGCGCCCTCGCCGGCATCGGTGCGACCCTGATCGCGGCGGCCGTGGGTTCGCTCGCCGGCTACCTCGGCGGCAAGATCGATGCCGTCATCGGGTGGTTGATCCACCTGCTGCTCGTCATCCCGTCGTTCTTCATCCTCGTGCTGCTGAGCCCGCTGACGCGCGGCCTGTCGTGGCTCGCGCTGACGTTCTTCCTCGCGGTGTTCAGCTGGATGATCCTCGCCCAGGTCGTGCGCAACCAGACCCGGTCGTTGCGCAACCGCGACTTCGTGCGTGCCGCGCGGTACATGGGCATGCCCACCCGGCAGATCCTCGGGCGCCACATCATCCCCAACATCGCGTCGCTGCTCATCATCGACGCGACCCTCGGCATCGTCTCGGCCATCATGGCCGAGACCTCGCTCAGCTACTTCGGCTTCGGTGTCCAGGCGCCCGACGTCTCGCTCGGCACGCTGCTGGCGTCGGGCACGTCGGCCGCGGTGACCCGCCCGTGGCTGTTCGTGTACCCCGCCGGCGTGCTGATCGTGCTGCTCCTGGCCATCAGCCTCATCGGCGACGCCCTGCGCGACGCCATCGACCCCACCTCGGGAGCGAACCGTGACTGACACCCGATCCGCCACCATGCTGTCCTCGACCGGCCGCTCGCCGCTGCTGTCGGTCCGCGACCTCAGCGTCACCTTCCCTCAGCGCGAAGGCGATCCCGTCCGAGCGGTCCGCGGCATCTCGTACGACGTGCACGAGGGCGAGTTCCTCGGCATCGTGGGGGAGTCGGGCTCCGGCAAGAGCGTGTCATCGCTCGCGGTGATGGGGCTGCTGCCCTCGAACGCGAAGGTCGAGGGCGACATCCTCTACGACGGGCGCTCGCTCCTCGGCATGAACGACGGCCAGCTCTCCAAGATCCGCGGCGCCGAGCTCGCGATGGTGTTCCAGGATCCGCTGTCGGCGCTGACCCCCGTCTACACGGTGGGCGACCAGATCTCCGAGGGGCTGCGACTGCATGACCGCGCCCTGAGCGCTCCGGCGGCGCACGCCCGCAGCGTCGAGCTGCTCAAGCTCGTCGGCATCCCGGATGCCGAGCGTCGGGCCCGCGCGTACCCGCACGAGTTCTCGGGCGGTATGCGCCAGCGCGCCATGATCGCCATGGCGATCGCGAACGACCCGCGCGTGATCATCGCGGATGAGCCGACCACCGCTTTGGACGTGACCATCCAGGCGCAGATCCTCGAGGTGCTGCAGAAGGCCCGTGAGGTGACGGGCGCCGCCGTCGTGCTGATCACGCACGACCTCGGCGTGGTCGCAGGGCACGCGGACCGCGTCGCCGTGATGTACGCCGGCAAGCTCGTCGAGCGCGGCACGGTCGACGAGATCTTCCACGACCCGCACATGCCGTACACGGTGGGGCTTCTGCGCTCGGTGCCGAACATGCAGACCGCGGGTTCTCAGCGGCTCGTGCCGCTCGAGGGACGCCCGCCGTCCCTTGCGGCATTGCCGAAGGGCTGCCCGTTCGCGGCACGCTGCCCGATCGCGATCGACGCGTGTCACGACGTCGAGCCCGCGCTCGAGGTGCACGGAACGGTTCCCGACCACGTCGCCGCCTGCATCCGTTCCGGCGAGATCGCCTCGGGCGCCCTGTCGCGGCCCGACATCTTCCCCCGGCCCGAGGCGCTCGGTGAGATCCCGCCGCTGCGCCCCGACGTGACCCCCGCCGTCGAGGTCACCGACCTCGTGAAGCACTTCCCGCTCATGAAGGGTTCGGTCTTCCCGCGCCGCGTCGGCACGGTGCGCGCCGTGGACGGGATCTCGTTCTCGATCCAGCCGGGCCGCACGATGGGCTTGGTGGGGGAGTCGGGCTGCGGCAAGACCACGACGATCCTCGAGATCATGGAGATGGTCGCGCCGCAAAGCGGCAGCATCCGCATCAACGGCACCGATGTCGCCACGGTCGGTCGCAAGGACAAAGCCGTGCTGCGCAAGGGCATCCAGATCGTCTTCCAGGACCCGATGGGCGCCATCGATCCGCGCCTGCCGGTCGGCGAGGTCATCACAGAGCCGTTGCTGGTGCAGGGCGTACCCCGGTCCGAGCGCGACCGCAAGATGCGCGAGCTGCTCGATCTGGTCGGTCTCGATCCGAACATGTCCGACCGCTACCCGCACGAATTCTCGGGTGGACAGCGCCAGCGCATCGGCATCGCCCGGGCTCTGGCGACCGACCCCGCGGTCGTCGTCCTCGACGAACCGGTCTCGGCGCTCGACGTGTCGATCCAGGCCGGTGTCATCAACCTGCTCGAAGACCTGAAGGAGCGACTCGGGCTCTCGTTCCTGTTCGTCGCGCACGACCTCGCCGTCGTCCGTCAGATCGCGGACGACGTCTCGGTCATGTACCTCGGACGCATCGTCGAGCAGGGACCCGTCGACGAGGTGTTCGACGACCCACGGCATCCGTACACGAAGGCCCTCATCTCGGCGGCTCCCATTCCCGATCCGCGCATCGAGCGGGCCCGCACGCGCATCCTGCTCGACGGCGATCTGCCGAGCCCCACGCAGGAGATCTCCGGATGCCGTTTCCGCACGCGGTGCCCGCTCTACCGCCTGCTGCCCGACGCCGACCGGCGCCGGTGCGACAACGACGACCCGGGCTTGCGTCCTCAGGCGCACTCCCAGGTGGCGTGTCACTACGCCGAACGGTCCGACCTCGTCCTCGAGACGGTGTCGGTCGGTTCTCCCCGAACGTCCCCGACCGACGGCACCATGTCGCCGGGGGCCCTCCCCGATCACCAACGAGAGGATTGATCACATGAGAATGCGTAAAGCGAAGGCTCTCAGCGCTCTCGCGCTGCTGAGTGCCGCCGCCCTGGCGATCGCCGGGTGTGCGCCGGGTAACACCGCAGCGCCGTCGGCCAACCCCGAAGACCAGAACTCGCTGCCGTCGACCGCGTGGGTGCGCGCCGACGCCTCCGACGTCAAGGACGGCGGCACGCTGACTCTCGCGGTCGACTCCATGCCCGTGAACTGGAACAACTTCCAGATCGACGGCAACGAGGTCAACACGAACAACATCGTCGCGGCGATGCAGGGCGGACCCATTCGCATCGGCGAGGACGGCAAGCCCGTCGTCGACCAGAACTACGCCTCGTCCGTCGAGCTGACCAGCACCGACCCCCAGAAGGTCGAGATCAAGCTCAACCCGGATGCCAAGTGGGAAGACGGCACGCCGATCACCGTGGCCGACTACCAGGCCACCTGGAAGGCGAACAACGGAAGCAACCCTGAGTACGTCGTCATCTCGACCACCGGGTGGGACCAGATCTCCTCGGTCGAGCAGGGCACCGACCAGTTCGACGTCGTCATCACCTTCTCGTCGGTCTTCGCCGACTGGCAGAGCCTGTTCGGTCAGGTCCTCCCCGCGAGCGTCGCCAACGACCCGAACACCTTCAACACCGGCTACCTCACCAAGGCGCTTCCGTCCTCGGGCCCCTTCAAGCTCGCGAGCTTCGACTCGACGGCCGGTGTCGCCACCCTCGAGCCGAACCCCAACTGGTGGGGCGACAAGCCCAAGCTCGACTCGGTCGTCTTCCGCGCCGTGAGCCAGAGCCAGCAGGGCACCTCGTTCAGCAACGGTGAGATCGATGCGTTGAACATCAGCTCGAACGCCGACCTCTACCAGACGGCCCAGAACGTCCCGGGTGCCGAGATCCAGGCCTCGAACGGTCTGACCTGGACGCACATCACGATGCGCGCTTCGAGCGGACCGCTCGCCGACGTCAACGTCCGCAAGGCCGTGGCATCCATCGTCAACCGCGGACAGATCGCGAACAACGCGAACTCGCCGGTCGGCGTCCCCGCCATCACGCAGGGCAGCTACATCTTCATGCCCGGCCAGGACGGCTACACCGACGAGTCCCTGCCCTACGACGTCGACGCGGGCACGAAGTACCTCGAGGACGCCGGCTACACGAAGGACGGCGACTCCTGGACGAAGGACGGCACGGCGCTCTCGTTCACGGTGACGGTCCCCGCCGACACCACGACGAACATCCAGCGTGCCGAGCAGATCCAGGCGGACCTCGCCGAGGTCGGCATCCCCGTCGAGCTCGTCTCGGTTCCCGTCGGCAGCTACTTCTCGGACTACGTCATCAAGGGTGACTTCGAGATGGTGACGTTCTCGTGGCAGGGCACCGCCTACCCGATCTCGTCGAGCCGCTCGCTGTTCACGCCCGTCGACTCGGCGCAGAACTACACCGGTATCGCCGACCCGCGTCTGGACGCGCTGTGGGCCAAGGCCAACTCGGAGCTCGACCCCGACGCGCGCCTGCAGACCGCGCAGGAGATCGACAAGGTGCTCTGGGAGTCCGTGCCGATCATCCCGATCGCGCCGCTGCCGAACGTCTACGCCGTCAAGCAGGGCCTCGTGAACTGGGGCGCGACCCAGTTCGAGACCATCGACTGGACCATCGTGGGCTTCGCCAACTCGTGATCCGTTGACCGAGAGGGGCGGGATCCCGCGGGATCCCGCCCCTTTTTCACGCCGCCGCGCTTCCTGAACGTCTCCTGCCCGGGAGTGTCGTGGGCGCCCGGTAGACTAGGCAGGCCCGATTCCGGGCATCACCCCGAATTTTCCTGGAGACCCTCCATGGCGCACGCCCTTCGTCCTGACCTCCGTAACGTCGCGATCGTCGCGCACGTCGACCACGGCAAGACGACCCTCGTCGACGCCATGCTCCGCCAGACCGGCTCGTTCGGCGACCACGCGCACGTCGAAGAGCGCGCGATGGACTCGAACGATCTCGAGCGCGAAAAGGGCATCACGATCCTCGCCAAGAACACGGCGATCACGTACAACGGCATCCACTCGGACGTGCCGGTGACGATCAACGTCATCGACACCCCCGGTCACGCCGACTTCGGCGGCGAGGTCGAGCGCGGTCTGTCCATGGTCGACGGCGTCGTGCTGCTCGTCGATGCGTCCGAGGGCCCGCTGCCCCAGACGCGCTTCGTGCTGCGCAAGGCTCTCGAGGCGAAGCTCCCCGTGATCCTGCTGGTCAACAAGACCGATCGCCCCGACGCGCGCATCGCCGAGGTCGAAGAAGAGGCGCACGACCTCCTGCTCGGCCTCGCGTCCGATCTCGTCGACGACGTGCCCGACCTCGATGTCGACGCCCTGCTCGACGTGCCGGTCGTGTACGCCTCCGGCCGCGCGGGCGCCGCTTCGCTCAACCGCCCCGACAACGGGTCGCTGCCCGACAACGACGACCTCGAGCCCCTGTTCGCCGCGATCCTCGAGCACGTCCCGGCTCCGGCCTTCGACGACGAGGCGCCCCTGCAGGCCTGGGTCACCAACCTCGACTCCTCGCCATTCCTCGGCCGCCTCGCGCTGCTGCGCGTCTTCAACGGCACGCTGAAGAAGGGGCAGACCGTGGCCTGGGTGCGCGCCGACGGCACCACCAGCAATGCTCGTGTCACCGAGCTGCTCAAGACCCGCGCCCTCGAGCGCTACCCCGCCGAAGACGCCGGCCCCGGCGACATCGTCGCCATCGCCGGATTCCCCGACATCACCATCGGCGAGACCATCGCCGACCCCGAAGACGTCCGCCCGCTCAAGGCGATCACCGTCGACGACCCGGCCATCTCGATGACCATCGGCACCAACACCTCGCCCCTCATGGGCAAGGTCAAGGGCCACAAGCTCACCGCGCGCATGGTCAAGGACCGCCTCGACCGCGAGCTCATCGGTAACGTCTCGCTCAAGGTCGTCGACATCGGACGCCCCGACGCGTGGGAGGTTCAGGGCCGCGGCGAGCTCGCGCTGGCCATCCTCGTCGAGAACATGCGCCGCGAGGGCTTCGAGCTCACGGTCGGCAAGCCGCAGGTGGTCACCAAGCGCGGTGAAGACGGCAAGCTCAAGGAGCCCTTCGAGCACCTGACCATCGATGCCCCCGAAGAGCACCTCGGCGCGATCACGCAGCTCATGGCTGCCCGTAAGGGCCGCATGGACAACATGACCAACCACGGCACCGGCTGGGTGCGCATGGAGTTCGTCGTCCCCTCGCGCGGTCTCATCGGCTTCCGCAGCGAGTTCCTCACGATCACCCGCGGTACCGGTATCGCCAACGCCATCTCGCACGGCTACGACGACTGGGCGGGTTCGATCACCACCCGTCAGAACGGCTCGATCGTGGCCGACCGCATGGGTGTCGTGACCCCCTTCGCGATGATCGCTCTGCAGGAGCGCATGAGCTTCTTCGTGCAGCCCACCGAAGAGGTCTACGAGGGCATGGTCATCGGCGAGAACTCCCGCGCCGACGACATGGACGTCAACATCACCAAGGAGAAGAAGCTGACGAACATGCGTTCGTCGACCTCCGACTCCTTCGAGTCGATGACGCCCCCGCGCCTGCTGACGCTGGAGGAGTCGCTCGAGTTCGCGCGCGACGACGAATGCGTCGAGGTCACGCCCGAGAAGGTGCGCATCCGCAAGGTCGTGCTCGACGCGACCGAGCGCGGCCGCACCGCCTCGCGCCTGAAGCGTCAGGATGCCAACGCCTGAGCGATCCCGCTCGCGAACGGCCCCGCCCAGCCACGTGCTGAGCGGGGCCGTTCGGCTTTTTCCGGCCCCTTGAGTGTCCGGGAAGCTCCGACGGGTCTGGGATCCGTCGGGCTGTTTCGGGCAGTCAACCGGCTGCCGCTGTACGCATAAACGCGATCCGCGCGCAGAAACGCGCTCTGCTCCTGTTTCTGCGCGCCGGAAGCGTTTATGCGTAAACCGGTTGACGGCGCTGCCGCCGGTTCGCGACCGGAAGGCGGACGCGCCGGGCGTCCCCGGACGCTCGAGTGCGCCGCGGGTGCCGGGCGACCTCGAGTGTCAAGAACACGCCGCGCCGGGGTGCCACCCGGCGTGTCCTGGTCACTCGACCCGGGATGCCGTGACCCGGGCCCCGGGCGATGGTCCTCAGCGCGACTCGACGACGCACACGGCGCTCATGCCCGGCGACAACGCTTCGAAGACGTGCGGGGAGTCGCCGGCATACGAGAGGTAGTCGCCGGGGGAGAGCTCGTAGGGGGCATCGGCGGGGCCGACGAGGCCGCGACCCGACACCATGACGAGGTGCTCGACCGTCCCCCGGGGGTGAGGGTCGGAACGGCGGGGCTGTCCGGGCTCGGCGGAGAGCAGGTAGATGTCGCGACGCGCGTGCGGCGGACTCGCCGACAGCAGCACGGCGACGTACTCCGATGCCGAGGACGCCACGGCGGTTCCCGCTTCTCCGGCGCGGATCAGGGTGGGGGAGTGCGCGCCCTCATCGACGAGGTCGGCGAAGGTGATCCCGAGAGCGGAGGCCAGGGCCCAGAGCGTTTCGACACTCGGGTTCCCGCCGCCGTTCACGAGCTGTGACACGGTCGCTTTGGCGACTCCGGCGCGCCGCGCCAGCTCGGACACGCTGAGATCGCGTCTCTCCCGCTCGCGTCGCAGGCTCGCGGCGATGCGGTTGCTCAGATCGCTCATGTGTTCATTATCGCCGCCGATCGTTCGATTTGACGAACACGTCACTATCGTTCACGATGATGCTCATGCGTTCGTTCTACCGAACACCCGAGGGGATGGCGACCCGGCAAGGGCTCGCGGTCGCCCTCGCCACGAGTGCCTACGGCATCTCGTTCGGGGCCCTGTCCGTGGCATCCGGTCTCGACATCTGGCAGACCTGCGTGTTGAGCCTGCTGATGTTCACGGGGGGATCGCAGTTCGCCTTCGTCGGCGTCGTCGCCGCCGGGGGACCTGCCGCCGCCCCCGCGGCCATCGCCTCCTCGGCTCTGCTGGGCGTTCGCAACGCGGCGTACGCGATGCGCATGGCTCCGGTCGTCGCGGGTGGGTTCTGGCGCAAGCTGTCGGCGACCCACTTCACGATCGACGAGTCGGTGGCCGTCGGCCTCGCCCAGGATGTACCCCGCGCACGCCAGGCCGGCTTCTGGGTGACGGGGATCGCGATCTGGGTCGGGTGGAACCTCTCGACCCTGCTGGGAGCGCTTCTCGGCGACGTGCTCGGCGACCCGCGCTCCTACGGTCTCGACGCCGCCGCGGCGGCCGCGTTCCTCGCCCTGCTCTGGCCGCGCCTGCGCGGACGACAGCCCCTGGCCGTCGCGGCGGGAGCGGCGGTCGTCGCGGCGCTGCTCACCCCCTGGCTCATGCCGGGCATCCCGGTGATCGCTGCGGCCGGAGTCGCCGTCGCGGTGGGCCTGTTCGACCCGCGGGCCGCGAAGGCTTCGACAGAAGAGGAACGGATGCCATGACCCTGTGGACCGCGGTGCTCCTGGCATCCGTCATCTGCGTCGCGCTCAAGGCGATCGGGTACCTGCTTCCGGCGCACTGGCTCGACTCTCCCCGTCCGGCCCGCGTCGCGGACCTCCTCACCGTCGCCCTGCTCGCGGCGCTCGTGATGGTGCAGACGCTGGGGGCGGGGGCGGCCGTCGTCGTCGACGCGCGGCTCCCGGCCGTCGGTGTCGCCGCCCTGCTGCTGTGGGCGCGTGCGCCGTTCCTCGTCGTGGTGGCCGCCGCCGCCGTCACCGCCGCGCTGCTGCGGCTCTGGGGGTGGGCGGCGTGAGGGGCTCGCGCTGCGCGCACAGCCGTCCCGCCTAGACTCGGGCGGTGACTTCCACGATTCTTCGCGTCGTCGGCTGGGTGGTTGCCCTGCTCGTCGGAGCCTTCTACGGAGCCGCCGGTACCGTCGGCCAGGCCTTCCTCGTCGGCCCGGTGCCGGTCGGTCTGATCCTCGCGACGATCGGCAGCGCCGCGCTGCTCATCGCCTTGCGTACCCTCACCGGCGACCGCGTCAACGCCCTCGCCGGCGGGCTCGGCATCACCGCCGCGACCTATCTCTTCTCGCAGGTGGGCCCGGGCGGCTCCGCGATCGTGGCGGCGCCCACGGCGGGCACGGAATGGATTCCGCTGGTGTGGACGGTCGTCGGCCCCTCCCTGATGGTGCTCGTGGCGTTGTGGCCCGACTTCTCCAAGCTCCAGACCCCCGCGCGTCCGGTCGAATCTTAGGCCCGAGGGCCCGTCGGCGGAGGCGATCGCCTCGGCGCGATTAGACTGGGCGGGTGACTTACGTGATCGCCCTCCCGTGTGTCGATGTCAAAGACCGCGCCTGCATCGATGAGTGTCCCGTCGACTGCATCTACGAGGGTGAACGATCGCTCTACATCCACCCCGACGAGTGCGTCGACTGCGGTGCGTGCGAGCCGGTCTGCCCCGTCGAAGCCATCTACTACGAGGACGACCTCCCCGAAGAGTGGTCCGACTACTACAAGGCCAACGTCGAGTTCTTCGATGACATCGGATCGCCCGGTGGAGCGGCCAAGGTCGGCGTGATCGCCAAGGACCACCCCGTCATCACCGCGCTGCCCCCGCAGAGCCACTGAGCCGTGGGCGTCGCCGACCTCGCCGACTACCCGTGGGACGCCGTCGCCCCCTATGCGGAGCGCGCGCGGCGACACCCCGACGGCATCGTGGATCTGTCGATCGGCTCGCCCGTCGATCCGACCCCCGTCGTGATCGCCGAGGCCCTGGCCGACGCGACCGATGCGCACGCCTACCCGGCCACGGCGGGCACTCCGGCGCTGCGTGAGGCGATCGCCGACTGGTACGAGCGCCGTCGCGGCGTTCCGGGGCTGAGCGCGGCGAACGTCCTGCCGACCGTGGGCTCGAAAGAGCTCGTGGCCCTGCTGCCGCTGCTTCTGGGCCTCGGTCCGGGCGATGCCGTCGTGCACCCCCGAGCGGCCTACCCCACCTACGAGGTCGGCGCGCGTCTCGTCGGCGCCGAGCCCGTGGCATCCGACGATCCCTCCGAGTGGCCCGCCCACACGCGTCTGGTCTGGATCAACTCGCCGGGCAACCCCGACGGCCGCGTCCTGTCGACGGACGAGCTTCGGGATGCCGTGACCCGGGCGCGCGAGATCGGTGCCGTCCTGGCCTCCGACGAGTGCTACGCCGAGCTCGGCTGGGATGCCCCGTGGGACGCGCAGCCCGTCCCGAGCGTTCTCGATCCGGCCGTCGTCGACGGCGATCTCACGGATGTGCTCTCGGTCTACTCGCTGAGCAAACAGTCGAATCTCGCCGGGTATCGTGCGGCGTTCCTGGCCGGTGACGCCGCTCTCGTGGCGCGTCTGCTGAACGGGCGGAAGCACCTCGGTCTCATGCCGCCCGCGCCCGTGCAGCGCGCGATGACCGTCGCTCTCGGCGACGATGCGCACGTGTCCGAGCAGCGCGAACGCTACGCTCGCCGTCGGGCCGTCCTCAAGCCCGCCGTCGAGGCCGCCGGCTTCACCATCGACCGCAGCGAGGGCGGCCTGTACCTGTGGGCGACCGAGGGGCGCGACGCCTGGGAGAGCGTGGACCGACTCGCCGACCTCGGCATCCTGGTCGGTCCCGGGCACTTCTACGGCGCGCACTTCCCGAACCACGTGCGCTTCTCGCTGACGGCGACAGACGAGCGCATCGCCGCCGCGGCCGAGCGCTTGACGCCCTGATTCAGCTCGAGCGGTTCCACGCCTCCCAGAGGCGCGCGTAGGGGCCGCCGGCCGCGCGCAGCTGGTCGTGCGTGCCCTCTTCGCGGATGCGGCCGGCCTCGAGCAGCACGACGCGGTCGGCGCGGGCGGCCTGGCTGAGCCGGTGCGCGACGACCAGGGCGGTGCGTCCCTCCACGACCGCGAGCGCGGCATCCTCGAGTCGGCCCGCCTCGGCCGATCCGGCCTCGGCCGTCGCCTCGTCGAGCACGACGACGGCGGGGTCGCTCAACGACACGCGCGCGAGGGCGATCAACTGCGCCTCGGCGGGCGAGAGGGGGGTGCCCGAGGCGCCGACGGGTTCGTCCAGCCCCCGGGCGAGGCGCGCGACGAGGCTGCCCGCGCCCACGCGCCGCAGCGCCTCGACGAGATCGTCGTCGCCCGCGTCGGGGGCGGCCAGGGTGAGGTTCTCGCGCAGGTCGGTGTCGAAGACGTGCACGTCCTGCGTGACGAGGGCCACCCTGCCGGGGCGACGCACCCGGCCCGCGACCGGATCGTGGACGCCCGCGGCGATGGCCGCGAGCGTGGACTTGCCGGTCCCTGAGGCGCCGACCACGGCCACGGTGGTGCCCGAGGCGACGCGCATCGACACGTCGTGCAGCACCGGGTGATCCCTTTCGTAGGCGTGCGTGATGTCCTGCAGCACGAGGTCGTCGTCTGCTTCGGTGCCGCGGTCCGGCCGCTCGTCGTCCTGGCGCGCGACGGGCCCGTTCTGTGCCCCGGCGCGGATCACGCCGACGATGCGCGAAAGCGAGGCGAGGGCCGACTGCAGGTCATCGACGACGAACAGGAGCTGGTTGATCGGCCCGAACAGGCGCAGGAAAAGCAGCATGGCCGCGGTCGTGCCGCCGATCGTTCCCGCCCCGTTCGCCACCAGGACGAAGCCGACGACGAGCAGCCCGGCCATGCCGAGGAACTCGGCCGCGTTCAGACGAGCGAAGAACAGGTTCTGGATGCCGCGCGCGCATGCTCCACCGCACGACCGCCCAGGACGCCGTCGAGATGCGCGACAGGTGGGCGGATTCCGTGCGGTAGGCGCGTACGGTCTCGAGTCCCCGGAGCGCGTCGAGCAGGTGCTGAGCGCGATCGGACATGGCGGCGCGTTCGGCCGCGTACACCGCGGGCGCAGCGCGCAGGTACCGGCGCACGGCGAAGACGTGCAGGGGCGTCACCACGACGAGCGCGACGGCGTACCACGGGTCGATGACGGCCATGCCGACGAGCGTCACCACGATCGTGAAGGCGGACCCGACCAGCGCCGGCACGACCTGCGGAATCGCGCCCGAGACCTCCGCGACGTCGTCTCCGGCCCGGGCGACGAGATCTCCGGTGCCCGCGCGTTCGATGCGCGCCGGCGGCAGGTGCAGGGCGGTGTCGACCATGCGCTCGCGCAGGGAGGCGAGGGCGTGCTCGAACAGCCGCGAGGCCGATACCGTCCCGACGGCCGTGAGCACCGACGCCAGCACGACGGCACCGGCCATCACCGCCGCGAGCGTCCAGGCCAGTCCCGGATCGTCGCCGCCCGCGCCGATCGCATCGACGACCGCGCCGAGCGCGAGCGGACCGACGACGCCGGCGGCCGCGGCGGCGAGCACGACGACGAAGAGTGCGGGCAGTCGCCACCAGCCCCGGGGGAACGCGCGCCACATCTCTCGCGCGACCGCCCCGGCGGGGGCGAGGGGCAGCGGAACGCTCACGCGTCGCCTCTTTCGGCGACGTGCACGACGCGATCGGCGACGGCGGCGAATGCCGGCGCGCGAGTGACGACGAGGGTGCGACGGTGGCGACGAGACGCGTGCACCCGCTCGGCGATGCGCGCCTCGGTGACGGCGTCGACCGCGGTCGTCGGGTCGTGCAGCACGAGCAGATCGGGGTCGTGTGCGAGCGCTCGGGCCAGGGCGACGCGTTGACGCTGGCCTCCCGAGAGTGCCGTGCCGTTCTCGCCGACGCGACTGTCGAGCCCCTGGGGGAGGATTCCAGCCAGATCGTCGCACGCGGCCGCGCGCAGAGCGGCCGCCAGGGTCTCGGCATCCGCTCCCGGCGGGGCGACGTTCTCGGTCACGGTTCCGGCGAACAGGTGCGCCACGTGCGGGGCGTGGAGGGCATCCGGATGCCGTGCGCGCAGGGCAGCGGCGACCGCCACGGACCGTTCGCCGGCGCACGCGACGACGACGAACTCGCCCGGGCGAACGGCGAGGTCGTCAGCGAGGTCGTCGGCGAGGTCGTCGGTGGGCGAACCGGCCGCGAGCAGGCTCTGTTCGGCCGGGCGCGCGGGCGCGCGGGACGCCTCGGCACCCTCGACGTCGGGCTCGGTGTCGCGGAGCACGTCGAGCAGGCGTGCGGCGGACGCCGTCGCCGAGGCCCACCACGTCCCGGTGTACAGCGCCAGCACCCGGAGCGGGTCGATGAGGAACTGCGCGAGGCCCACGACGGCGACGAAGGCGCCGACGCTCAGCGATCCCGACAGTGCGAGGACGGCCGCGCAGACGGCGATCGCGGTGAGGAACAGGCCCGTCACGATGCTCATCGCACCGCCGAACACGCCCTCGGCCCGGCGGGCGCGCACGGTGTCGGCCAGAGCGGTCCGGCTGGCCTGTCGGTAGCGGCGCGCGGCCTCGGCCTCGGCGCCGATACCGCGGATGACACGGTAGCCGCTGAGCAGGTCGGCCGCCCGGCCGGCGGCGGCGGCCGCGGCCCGTTGCTCGGCGCCGCTGCGGTCGCGCAGGGTCCGGCCCGCACGCTCGGTGAGCCACAGCAGCAACGGAGCGCCCACGAGCACGGCCAGCCCGAGGGGCCACGACAGGGTGAGCAGCACCGCGCCGCCGAAGAGCACCGCGGCCAGCTGACCGACCGGGTACACGCCGATGGACACGGCCTCCGAAAGACGGTTCGCATCCGAGGTGGCGAGCGAGAGGGCGACGCCCGGCTGCTCCGAGGGGCGGCCCGCGCGTGGCGCCCGCCGCATCAGATGGGCGGCGACCGTCGTGCGCAGGCGATGCTGTACCGCGAGCGTGCCGAGCTCGGCCAGTCGCGAACCGAAGCGCCACGAGAACGACAGCATCAGGAAGTCGGCCGCCAGCAGGCCGAGCCATAGCACCAGCTGCAGCGGATCGCCGGTGGCGACCGCCCGCTCGATGGCGAGACCCATGATGACGGGGACGAGGGCCTCGCCCACCTGATGCGTGATCGACAGCGCGGCGGCGGGAACCGAGTAGCGGGGAGCAGCCCGCATCACCCGCCACGTCAGCGCGCGTGGCGTGGTCCGATCGGTCACGGGCAGTGCACGCGTGGGAATCGGCTCCGTCGGCGCCTGGAGCAGCATCCTCATCGCGGCGCCGTTCGATCCCGTCCGAGGGCGGACACGGCGGGCGACCCCGAGACGGGATCGGGGGTGACCACGCAGCGCAGCCCGAAGACCTCCTCGACCATCTCTGCCGTCACGACCTCGGCCGGGGCGCCCTCGGCGACGACGCATCCGTCTTTCACGGCGATGAGATGGGTGCCGTAGCGGGCCGCCTGGTTGAGGTCGTGGAGCACCGCGACGAGGGTGCGCCCCTGGGCGTTGAGATCGGTGAGCAGCTCCATCAGCTCGATCTGGTGCGCGATGTCGAGGAACGTCGTGGGTTCGTCGAGCAGCAGGATGGGCGTCTGCTGGGCCAGGGCCATGGCGATCCAGACGCGCTGGCGCTGGCCGCCGGAGAGCTCCGACACGAGCCGCCCCGACAGATCGGCCGTGCCGGTGGCATCCATCGCCTCGGTCACCGCCGCTTCGTCGTCGATCGACCACTGCCGCAAGAACCCCTGGTGGGGATGCCGTCCGCGGGCGACGAGGTCGATCACCGTGATGCCGTCGGGGGCGAGCGAGGTCTGCGGCAGCAGACCCACCGCGCGCGCCAGCTCCTTCGGCTGGTACTCGCCCAGCGGCCGGTCGTCGAGGCGCACCACGCCTGCGGTCGGCGCGAGCAGGCGGGCGAGCGCGCGCAGCAGGGTCGATTTGCCGCTGGCGTTCGCCCCCACGATCACGGTGAACGATCCGTCGGGGATGGCGATCGACAGGTTCTCGGAGATCACCCGCCGGTCGTAGCCGATCGTGAGGCCCTGGGCGGTGAGGCGGGCGGGAGCGGTCATGCGCGTCTCCGGGTTTCGTGGATGAGGAGCCAGACGAGGTAGAGCCCGCCGACGACGACCGTGACCAGGCCCACGGGCAGGGGAATGGGCAGCACGTGCTGGGCGACGATGTCGGACGCGAGCAGCACGACCGCCCCGACGAGCGCCGAGGGGGCGAGAGCGATGCCCGCGGTGCGGGTCAGCCGGAGGGCGATCTGCGGGGCGGCCAACGCCACGAAGGCGATCGGACCGGCGGCCGCGGTGACCGCGGCGGTGAGTGCGACGGCGCAGACGACCAGCCCCAGCCTCGATTTCTCGACCCGGATGCCGAGTGCCCGGGCGGCATCGTCGCCGAGCTCGAGGCGCGACAGAGCACGGGAGAACAGCCCCAGGGCAGCGCACGCGGCGACGATGACCCCGGCGGCGGGCAGCACCTGAGACCAGCCGACCGGCGAGAGCGAACCCGCGCCCCACACCGCGGCGATCATCGCGACCTCGACCTTCGCGCGCAGCAGCAGGTAGGTGCTGAGCGCCTGCAGCATGGCGGAGACACCGATGCCCACCACGATCAGACGGAAGCCCTGGATGCCGCGGCGGTACGCGAGCGCGTAGACGAGAGCAGCCGCGACGAGACCGCCGCCGATCGCGCCTCCCGACACCGCGACAGTGCCGGCACCGGCCCCGACCAGGAGGATGACGCTGAGTCCGCCGGCGTACGAGCCCGCGGACAGACCGATGACGTCGGGGCTGGCCAGCGGGTTGCGGGTGAGCGACTGGAACACCGCGCCCGAGACGCCCAGGGCGGCACCCAAGATCAGGGCCGCGAGCACGCGCGGCAGACGCCACTCGCGCACGACGGTGGCGGTGAAGCCGCCGTCGATCCCGAGCAGGGCGCCGACCACCTGGCCGGGGGTGAGCGCCAGGTCGCCCAGGCACAGGGCGAGGATCGCCAGCGCGAAGGCGACCGCGGCGATGGCACCGCCGACCGCGAGGGTGCGCACGCGCAGGCGCAGCGACAGCAGCCCGCGGCGTACGACGACGGTGCGGGGGCCGCCCACGGGGTCCCGACCTGCTTCCGGCCGATTGGAGCCGGGGGAGAGGGCGGTCACAGGGTGCTCGCCTTCGCGCGCCGGACGAGCGCGATGAGCACGGGCGCGCCCACGAACGCGGTGACGATGCCCACGGGAACCTCGCTCGGCCACAGCACCACCCGCCCGATCACGTCGGAGAGCAGCAGCACGGTGGGGGCGATGACCATCGTGTACGGCAGGATCCAGCGCTGGTCGGGGCCGACGATCCAGCGCGCGACGTGCGGGGCCATGAGCCCGACGAAGGCGATGGGGCCGGCGATCGCTGTGGCCGACCCGGCGAGCACGGTGATCGCGACGACCGACAGCACGCGCGTGCGCACGAGGCGCGTGCCGAGGGAGGCGGCCAGGTCGTCGCCGAGGCCCAGGGCGTTCAGCGACCGCGCGCACGCGAGGGCAACGACGACGCCGGTTCCGACGAAGGGCAGCACGGGAACGATGACGTCCCAGCCGCGCTCCACGAACGACCCGGCGCTCCAGCCGCGCAGTCGCGCGAAGGTCACCGGATCCAGCAGCATCATCGCGCTGGTGATCCCCATCAGGACGGCTCCGACGGCCACACCGGCCAGGGTCAGGCGCACCGGGTCGGGCCCGCCGCGTCCGACACCGCCGATCGCGTACACCGTCACCGTGACCAGCAGCGCGCCTCCGAAAGCCCACGGCAGGAACTGCAGTGCCGTCACGGCCCCCAGCACGACGCCGACGGCGACGAACAGGGCTGCTCCGGCATCCACCCCCAGGATGCCGGGATCGCCCAGCGGATTGCGGGTGAAGGCCTGGATCAGGGCGCCGGCGAGGCCCAGGGCCACTCCGGCGACGATCGCCGCGAGCGTGCGCGGCAGGCGCAGGTCGAGCACGATCTGATCGCCGACACCGCCGTCGGGGCTGGTCAGCGCGTGCCATATCTCGGCGGGGCCGAGCGCGTTCGAGCCGACCGCGATGCTCAGGCCCGCCGCGAGGGCGAGCGCCAGCACGGCGATGACGAGGCCGGCGGCCCGCCGACGCCGTTGGAGCGAGGGGAGGCGGTCGCGCCGCGCGCTGGGGCGCGACGCGACCGACGGCGAGGGCATCACCGGAGGATCAGCCCTCGACGCTCTGCGGCGAGGTCCCCGCGACGGCCTTCTCGAGGCGCGGCACGAGCTCGTCGAGAACGTACTTCTGGCTCAGCGGGGTGAGGAAGTAGATGGCTCCGGCCAGCTCCGCGTCGGTGTACACGGCTCGGCCGCCGGCGACCGCGCTCAACGAGCGGGTCGTGCCGAAGTCGAGCAGCGCGGGCAGCGACTCGGCGCTCTCGGTGGCGAAGACGATGACGTCGGCGTCGATGAGCGACATGTTCTCACCGGAGATGAGCGCCTGCGCGCCCTTCTGCTGCACGTACTTGTCGAGTCCCGGCGTGATTACGAAGCCCAGATCGGTGAGGAAATCGGTGTTCAAGCCATCGGGGTAGACGTAGATGCTGCCCTGCCACGGGCCGCCCTGCGAGAACGACGCGGTCTTGCCCGCGAACTCGGGGTGCGCCGCGGCGGCTGCCGCGTACTTCTCTTCGATTCCGGTGATCAGGCTCTCGCCCTCGGCGCTGCGCCCCATCGCCTGCGCGATCTGACGGGTCTGTCCCTTCCAGTCCGAGAAGTAGCCCTCGGTGCCGGCGACGCTCGCGATCGTGGGGGCGATGGCGCTGAGCTTGGTGTAGTCGTCGGCGGTCAGCTTGGCGTTCGTGCCGACGATGAGATCGGGCTCGAGCGAGGCGATCTTCTCGAACTCGAGGCCGTCGGTCGCGGAGAGCACGGTGGGCTCGGCGCCGTTGAGCAGATCCGTGGCCCAGGGCCAGACGGCGTAGGGCTGTTCGCCGTACCACTCTGTCGTGGCGACCGGGGGCGTGCCGAGCTCGAGCAGGACGTCCTGCTCGGTCAGGCCGACCACGACGACACGTTGCGGCTCGGCTGTGACGGTCGTCTCGCCGAACTGGTGGGTGACCGTCACGGGGAAGGTATCGCTCGGCTGTGTCGAGTAGGTGGCGTTGCGGGCGCCGGCCTCGGCAGTGCTGCCACAGCCGGCGAGCAGGGCCGCGGCGACGGCGAGGACGGAGCCCAGTGCGGCGAGGCGTACGGGGCGGGAGCGATGGCGGGGAGCAGGCATGCGGACTCTCGGGTCGATGGGACGGGCGCCGCTAGGTTAGCCTTGCCTTACCTTGCCCGCCATCGTCGTGAGGAGACATTCCGTGCTGGAGCACGACACCGTGATGTCGCGTAGCAAACATCCCGGTTCGATGGATGCCGTATCCGAGGCCACTCATAGTCGCCACTGGACATCGGCGGAATTCGCGGTGATCTCGACGTCGGTCAGTGCCGGCGCCGGTTTCGACCCGCACCGCCACGAGGAGGATCAGCTCGCCTGGATGGCGTCCGGCTCCATGGAGGTCTCGGTCGGGGCCGACCGCTGGCACCTGCGCCGTGACCACCAGGTCTGGATCCCCGCCGGCGTCCTCCACGAGATGCGCTTCACCGAGCCGGGGGAACTCGTCAGCGCCTACGTCGACCAGCGTCACCGGCCCGCGCGCACGGGGTGGGAGCGCGCCCGGGTGCTCGCCCTCGACCCGCTCGGCGGCGCCCTGCTGAGCCACCTCGCCGCGGGCGATCGTGCAGAGGGGCGCGGCCAGTCGTGCTTCGCGATCCTGAGCGACCTCGTCGCCGAGGCTCCCGTCGCGCGCGAGGTCGTCGCGCTGCCGCAGGATCCGCGGGCACGGGCCGTTGCCGTCGCCCTGCTGGACCGGCCCGACGACGAGCGCGACCTGGACGCCTGGGCGGCCGAGGTGGGTGTGAGTGCCAGAACCGTCGCGCGGGCCTTCGTCGCCGACACCGGGCGCACCTTCCGTGAGTGGCGCGTGCGCGCGCGCCTGCACGCCGCCGTGGGGCTTCTGCTGCAGGGAGAACCGGTGCACGTCGTCGCCCCCGCGGTCGGATACGACTCGGTCAGCAGTTTCATCTCGGCGTTCCGCCGTCGTTTCGGGGTGACTCCGGCCGTCTACGCCGGGCGATCGCGCGAGATGCCCGACTGAGACGGGACCGAGAGCGGCGACGTCACGCCGGGAATCGCTCGAGATGTTCACCCCGTCGGATGCCGGGCAGTCGCGGCTCCCGCGAGACGACGTCGATCACGGGTCGTCGTCCTCCAGCATCGTCGTGGCGACGGTCTCGGCCGAGAAGGGCAACCTCCTGAGGCGGTGTCATCCGTACGTCGGTGGGCCTACTAGGCTGTAAAAGCCTTGTGCTCGGGTGACCCTCCGGGCGAAGGCCGACCAGGATGACACCCCCGTGGCATCCATCGGTCGAGAAGATCGCGGGGTGCCGCAAGCCCCCGCGTTCGACCACACGGGCGACCAGAAATCGCAAGGAGGCGCGGTGAGCGACGCGGGCACGCAGCAGGACAAGGCCACTCTCACGGTAGGGGGCACCACCGCCGAATTCCCGGTCCTGCGAGGCACCGACGGCGTTCCGAGCATCGACATCGCGTCGCTGACGAAGCAGACCGGTCACACCACGCTCGACTACGGTTTCGTCAACACGGCGTCGACCAAGTCCGACATCACCTACATCGACGGTGACCAGGGCATCCTCCGCTACCGCGGCTACCCGATCGAGCAGCTGGCGAAGAACAGCACCTACCTCGAGGTGGCGTGGCTGCTCATCTACGGTGAGCTGCCGTCGGCATCCGAGCTGGCGTCCTTCGACGAGCGCATCCGCCGTCACACGCTGCTGCACGAAGACCTGAAGAGCCTCTTCTCGGCTCTGCCGCCCACCGCCCACCCGATGTCGGTGCTCTCGGCCGCGACGGCTGCGCTGTCGACCTACTACGAGTCCGAGTCCGACCCGCACAACCCCGAGCACGTCGAACTCAATACCGTGCGCATGCTCGCCAAGCTCCCCGTGATCGCGGCCTACGCGCACAAGAAGAGCATCGGGCAGGCCTTCCTGTACCCCGACAACTCGCTCGGCTTCGTCGACAACTTCCTCAAGCTGAACTTCGGCGTGCACAGCGAGCCCTTCGAGGCCAACCCCGTCATGACGAAGGCCCTCGACCTGCTGCTCATGCTCCACGAGGACCACGAGCAGAACGCGTCGACCTCGACCGTGCGCCTCGTCGGCTCGACAGGAGCTAATCAGTTCGCTTCGATCTCGGCCGGTATCCAGGCGCTCTCGGGTCCCCTGCACGGCGGCGCGAACGAAGCCGTGCTGCAGATGCTCGCGCGCATCCGCGACTCGGGCGAGAGCGTCGAGCGCTTCGTCGAGCGGGTGAAGAACAAGGAGCAGGGCGTCAAGCTCATGGGCTTCGGTCACCGCGTCTACAAGAACTACGACCCGCGCGCCAAGCTCGTCAAGGAGTCGGCCGACGAGGTGCTCGAGGCCCTCGGCGTCAGCGACCCGCTGCTCGACCTCGCCAAAGAGCTCGAGCAGATCGCTCTCGAGGACGACTACTTCAAGGAGCGTCGCCTCTACCCGAACGTCGACTTCTACACCGGCGTGATCTACAAGGCGATGGGCTTCCCCACGCGCATGTTCACCGTGCTGTTCGCGATCGGACGCCTGCCCGGCTGGCTCGCGCAGTGGCGCGAGGCCATCACCGACCCGCAGACCAAGATCGGTCGCCCGCAGCAGCTGTATACGGGTGCCGCCGAGCGGAACTATCCCGGCGTCTGACCGGATCCGAAGCGCCCCGTCCCTCTCGAGAGGGGCGGGGCGTTTCGCCGTGCGCGGCGGGTTTCACGGGTGCGGCGCTGCGCGCGGCCGGCCCTGGTGGCTACGGTGCTGCGCGCGGTGGGCTCGTGTGGGTAGGGCGCTGCGCGCGGCGGACTCGTCGGTGGGTGCGGCTGCACGCATAAACGCTCTTGGCGCGCGTAAACGCGAGGAGAGCGTGTTTGTGCGCGCGGGGAGCGTTTATGCGTGAGGGGCGGATGCCGCGAGCTGGGCGCGTCGCGCCCCGGGGGCAGCGTTGCGCGCGGCGCTGCGCGCGGCCGGCCCTGGTGGCTACGGTGCTGCGGGCGGTGGGCTCGTCGGTGGGTGCGGCTGCATGCATAAACGCTCTTGGCGCGCGTAAACGCGAGGAGAGCGTGTTTGTGCGCGCGGGGAGCGTTTATGCGTGACGGGCGGATGCTGTGAGCCGGGCGCGTCGCGACCCGGGTGCGGCGCTGCGCGCGGTGGGCCCCCGGTGGGTTCGGCCGCGGCATAAACACTCTCACCGCGCGTAAACGCGCTGTGCTCGCGTTTCTGAGCGCGGATCGCGTTTATGCGTGGGGTGGGGAGGCAGCGGGACGACGACTCAGCGCGACACCCCGCGGCGACGCAATACCCGCGCCGCCCCGGCCCGAGCGATCGCGCCTCAGGCGTGCAGCGCCTCGTTCAGGGTGACGCCGACACCGGCGCGGGCCGAGGCCTCCACCGCGCCGGTGAGCGAGTTGCGGCGGAACAGGATGCCGTCGCGACCGGAAAGCTCCCCGGCCTTGACCGTCTCGTCGCCGACCTTCACCTTCGTTCCGGCGGTGACGTAAAGACCCGCCTCGACGACGCAGTCGTCGCCGAGCGAGATACCGATACCCGCGTTCGCGCCGAGGAGGGTACGCGCGCCGATCGAGACGCGGTGGGTGCCGCCGCCCGACAGCGTGCCCATGATCGAGGCGCCGCCGCCGATGTCGGTGCCGTCGCCGATGACGACGCCCTGCGACACGCGGCCCTCGATCATCGAGGAGCCGAGCGTGCCGGCGTTGAAGTTGACGAAGCCCTCGTGCATCACGGTCGTGCCGGGGGAGAGGTGCGCGCCCAGGCGCACACGCGAAGCGTCGGCGATGCGCACGCCCGCGGGGAGCACGTAGTCGGTGAGGCGGGGGAACTTGTCGAGACCCTGCAGCTCGATACCGTGACGCTTCAGCTGCGGCAGCAGCCGGGCCGCGTCGTCGGGGTGCACGGGGCCGGCGTTGGTCCAGGCGACGTTGGGAAGGTGGCCGAAGATCCCGTCGAGGTTGATCTCGTTGGGGCGCACGAGCAGGTGCGACAGCGCGTGCAGACGCAGGTAGGCATCGATCGTCGAGGCGGGGGCCTCGTCGGCGTCGATCGTGAGGGACACCGTCTCGACGACGACTCCGCGTCGCTCATCGGGGCCCGCGGAGGATGCGAGCGCCGCCTTCTCGGCATCCAGGTCGTTCGAGTCGCCCAGGACCGGCTTCGGGAACCAGGCGTCGAGCACCGTCCCCCCGGTGGTTCGTGTCGAGAGGCCGGCAGCGCTGATGCGTCGTTCGTTGCTCACCGTCCCAGGGTAGTGGGGCACCGCCTGTGCGAAGATCGGGGCATGCTCGCGCTCGACCTCACCCAGTCCTCGGCCGCCCTCACCCGAGCGGTCTGCGACATCCACAGCGTCTCGGGAGATGAGACTCCTCTCGCGGATGCCATCGAGGCCGCCGTCTCCGCGTACGTCCATCTCGAGGTCATCCGCGATGGCGACACCATCGTCGCCCGCACCAATCTGGGGCGCGAGCGCCGGGTCGTGATCGCCGGGCACATCGACACCGTGCCGATCAACCGGAACCTCCCCGTCGAGGACCGCACGGTCGACGGGGTCGACGTCATCTGGGGGCGCGGGACGGTCGACATGAAGGCCGGCGTCGCAGTGCAGCTCAAGCTCGCCGCCGAGCTCACCGAGCCCCCGGTCGACATCACGTGGATGTGGTACGACCACGAAGAGGTCGACTCCGCCCTGAACGGCCTCGGCCGGCTGTCGCGCAACCGCCCGGATTTGTTCGAGGGCGACTTCGCGATTCTCGGCGAGCCCAGCAACGGCGAGGTCGAGGGCGGCTGCAACGGAACGCTTCGCGCGATCGTGCGCACAGAGGGCGTCCGCGCGCACAGCGCCCGCTCGTGGATCGGCGAGAACGCGATCCACAAGGCGGCGCCGATCCTCGCGCGCCTGGCCGAGTACCGAGCCCGCGAGATCGAGGTCGAGGGTCTCGTCTACCGCGAGGGCCTGAACGCGGTCAGCATCTCGGGCGGGGTCGCGGGCAACGTCATCCCCGACGCGTGCGCCGTCGAGGTCAACTACCGCTTCGCTCCGAGCCGCGACGCCGCGGCCGCGATCCGCGTCGTCACCGACGTGTTCACCGGCTTCGACGTCGAGATCGTCGACGTGGCCGAGGGCGCTCGCCCGGGCCTCGACGCGGCTCTCGCGAGAGATTTCGTGGATGCCGTGGGTGCCACGCCGAAACCCAAGTACGGCTGGACCGATGTGGCGCGGTTCTCGGCCCTCGGCATCCCGGCCGTCAACTACGGCCCCGGCGACCCGCATCTCGCGCACCACGACGAGGAACGAGTCCCTCTCGCGCAGATCGACGCCGTCGAGCAAGGCCTGCGTGCCTGGTTGAGCGGGTCGTGACCACCGCGGCCACGACGCGCACGCGGGTCGCCTGGGGGGAGAGTCTGCCCCTGGCGGCGCGCATCGCGATCGTCTACATCGCTGCGCGCGTGGTCACGACGGGCTTTTTCCTTCTCGCGTCAGCGCTGTCGGGCCCGGGTTCGCGCTACGGCATCGCGCCCTCGCTCGAGAAGCTCGCCCTGGGCTGGGACGCGCAGTGGTACTGGCTCGCCGCGGTGTCGGGGTACCCGGTGGATCTGCCGATCGCCGCGGGCGGTCACGTCGCCGAGAACGCCTGGGCGTTCATGCCCCTGTATTCGTACCTCTCGGCCGGGCTGGGCTTCCTGCTCGGGTCGTGGGGCGCGGGGGCCATAACGATCTCGCTGGCCGCGGGCTACGGAGCCTGTCTCGTGCTGCACTCC
Organism: Microbacterium sp. SORGH_AS_0454; assembly: GCF_031453395.1. Lineage (NCBI taxonomy): Bacteria > Bacillati > Actinomycetota > Actinomycetes > Micrococcales > Microbacteriaceae > Microbacterium > Microbacterium sp. SORGH_AS_0454. The sequence continues at coordinate 2,423,476 of NZ_JAVIYS010000001.1, forward strand.
CTGCTGCGCGAGCGGATCGGCGCGTCGGCCGCGATGTGGGCCGTGGTCTTCTTCGCGTGCGGCCCGCTGGCAGCCCTGTTCCAGGTGGGGTACGCCGAGGCGTTGTTCCTCTTCTTCCTCTTCCTCGCTATCCGGTGTGTCCAGCGGCGGCAATGGACCTGGCTCTACCTGCTCGTTCCCGCGATGGGGTTCACACGCCCCGGCATCCTGGCTTTCGCCCTGTTCCTGGGGCTCTACGGCATCCACCGCTTCCTCCGTCGTCGGACGGATCCGCTGCCGACGCGCGATATCGCGCACCTCGTCGCCCTGGGCGGACTCTCGGTCGTCGTGGGCTTCGCTTGGCAGGCGATCGCGGGCTTCGTCACCGGCGACCCCGGCGCGTATCTCGCCACCGAGCTCGCGTGGCGACGCAACTGGCTCGGCGATTCGAGCGGCGGGTTCCTCCCCGTCGACGGGTTCGTGCAGGCCGCGGGATTCTGGTTCACCCGCTGGGGGCTGGGCGCGGCGACGGGATACGTCTTCCTGGCAGTGCTCGTGCTGGCCGTTGCCGCCCTCTTGCTGTTCTCGCCGCAGGTGAAGCGGCTCGGTATCGAGGTGCGACTGTGGTCGGCGAGCTACCTGGTGTATCTGCTGCTGGTGTTCTTCCCGCAGTCGAGCATCTTCCGGTTGCTGGTGCCGATCTCGCCGTTGTGGGGGGCTCTCGCGGTGCCGCGATCGCGCCGATGGCGGATCGGCGTCCTCGCTCTCGCCCTGCTCGGACAGTGGTGGTGGATCTACAACATGTACGCCCTCGCGAACGCGTACTGGCAGATTCCCTGATCCCCGTTTACGTCCGGCGACCACGCGGTACGACCCGCCGCGCAGGATACCGGTAAACTTCTCAGGCAGACCAACGACGAAAAGGGGGCCGCGATGGCAGCCATGAAGCCGCGTACCGGCGACGGACCGATGGAGGCCGTGAAGGAGGGCCGGTTGATCATCGTGCGCGTGCCGCTCGAGGGTGGCGGGCGACTCGTCGTCTCGGTGAACGACGCCGAGGCGAAGGAACTCTACGACGTGCTCGGTGGTGTCGTCACCGCCTGACGACCATTGACGCAGAAAAGGCCGGTCCCCTCGGGGGCCGGCCTTCTTCGTGCGTTCGGAAGGCTCAGACCTCGGTCGGCCGCGTCGTGAGCTGCAGCAGCCCTTCGCCGGTGGTCGACAGCGCGCCGATGACGGCGGGGGAGGACTGCACCTCCTGGATGAGCGAACGGTAGGCCGTGGTCACCGGGTCGCGGCGCACAGGGTCGGCCGCACCGTGCGCGAGGACACGGGGGATGAGCACCGTTCCGCCGGCGCGCACGAGGCGCAGACCGTGCTCGACGTACTCGATGACGCCCTCGGGGTCGGCGTCGATGAAGACGATGTCGTACGACGCCTCGTTCATTCGCGGCAGGACGTCGGAGGCCCGACCGGTGATGAACCGGGCGCGCGCGGCGGGTACGCGGGCGTCGATGAACGCGGAGCGGGCGGCCCCGAGGTGCTCCGGCTCGCTGTCGATCGTCGTGATCGTCGCACGGGGCCGAGCCGTGCAGCAGCCACAGGCCCGAGACTCCGCCTCCGGTGCCGACCTCGACGATGTTGAGAGCACGGGATGCCGCCGAGATCACGGCCGCCTGGGCTCCGACCGCGGGGCTGATCGGCGCCGCTCCGAGCTCGAGCGCGTGCGCCCGGGCGCGAGCGATGTGCTCGGGCTCGACCGTCGACTCCTGCACGAACCGTTCGTTCGCCTCATGACCGCTCACGTGGACCTCCTCAGATCAGGCTAGACGGCCGATGGTCGCTCGCCCCCTAGGCGAGGCCGGTAATCTGGTCCCATGTTCTTCGGCCTCACGATCGAGAAGCTGATGCTGATCGGCGTGATCGCAGCGGTCCTCGTCGGCCCCGAGCGCCTCCCGCGCTACGCGGAGGCGTTGGCCAAGTTCACCAAGCGTGCGAAAGAGACGCTTCAGGGTGCGCGCACGCGCATGCGCGACGAGATGGGCCCGGAGTTCGACGACGTCGACTGGAAGAAGCTCGACCCGCGTCAGTACGACCCGCGCCGCATCATCCGCGAGGCGCTGCTCGACGACACCCCGACGGCGACCATGCGTGCCGCGGGCGCCGCCGCTCTCGCAGCGCGCGAGAAACCGGCATCCACCCCCTTCGTGGCGGGCGAGCTCCCGCCGTTCGACGACGAGGCGACCTGACGCGGATTCCGGCTGCTGCCCCGGGCGGAGGCCCCTGAGGCTGTCGAAGGGGCCGGAACCGGGCGGGACGGCGTCAGACCGCGTGTCACCAGAACAGGGGATGTCACCGGAACAGGCCGATCCGCCACGAATCGCCCTGTTCTCGTGGCGGCGCCCTGTTCTCGTGACGGGAGCGGCTCGCCGGGGGCGGCGCGGCGGAGAGTGCGATCCGGATGCCGTGGCCCGGGGTCGCACCGTGACGGGTGGCGGCGAGGGTCAGACGTTCAGGCGGAGTGCCTTGCCCGCGAGACCCCGCGGTCGCACGGCCAATGCCGAGGCGGCGGCGTCGATCGCGCGAGCGGCCGGGTCATCGGGCTGCGACAGGACCACGGGTCGTCCGTCGTCACCGCCGGCGCGGAGCGCGGGGCTGAGCGGCACGGATGCCAGCAGCGGCACGCGCACGTCGTCGCTCGACAGGGCGCGGGCCACCTCCTCGCCGCCGCCCGCGCCGAACAGGTCGAGCACGGTGCCGTCGGGGAGGGTCATGGCCGCCATGTTCTCGATCACCCCGATCGGATGCTGGCCGGTCTGACGTGCGACGAGCCCCGAGCGGACGGCCACCTCGGCGGCCGCCGCCTGCGGGGTCGTGACGACCAGCACGTCGGCATGGGGGAGAAGCTGCCCCACCGAGATCGCGACGTCGCCCGTGCCCGGAGGCATGTCGAGCAGCAGCACGTCCAGGTCGCCGAAGAACACGTCGGTGAGGAATTGCTGAACGGTGCGGTGCAGCATCGGTCCGCGCCAAGCGACCGCTCCCGCGGCGTCCTCTCCGGGTCGCCGCAGGAACATGCCGATCGAGATGACCTTCACCCCGTACGCCACGGGTGGCAGGATCAGGTCGTCGAGCTTGGTGGGGGCCGGCGGCAGGCCGTCGTCGTCGACGAGGCCGAGAAGGCCCGGGATCGAGAATCCGTGCACGTCCGCGTCGATCAGCCCGACGCGAAGCCCCTTCGCCGCGAGCGCCACGGCGAGGTTCGCGGTGATGGTCGACTTGCCCACTCCGCCCTTACCGCTCGTGACGGCGATCACGCGCGTGAGCGAGTCCGGGCCGAAGGGCATCTCGCGCTTCGCGCGCCCACCGCGCAGCTTCTCGGTGAGGGCCTTGCGCTCGTCGGGCGACATCACCCCGACCCGCACGTCGACCGCGTCGATGCCGGCGACCGAGGCCGCGGCATCCCGGACGTCTCTCTCGATGCGATCCGCGGCGGGGCAGCCGACGATCGTCAGGGCGATGCCCACCTCGGCGGACGCACCCGAGACCGTGATCTCGCGCACCATGTCGAGCTCGCCGAGCGGCCGTCGCAGTTCCGGATCGGTGACGGCGGCGACCGCTCGGCGAACGCTCTCGGCGAGGGCGTCGGTCACGAGGCGGGCCGAGGAGCGTCGTCGTGGTCGTCGAGGCGCTCGAGTGCCGCCTTCAGTTCGGCGCGCAGCGTGTCCTTCGTGATGACCTCGTCGGTCAGGTCGCGCACGGCCATGCGCAGCGCCACGATCTCGCGGGCGAGGTACTCGGTGTCGGCGAGGTTTCGCTCGGCACGCTGACGGTCCTGCTCGATCTGCACGCGGTCGCGGTCGTCCTGTCGGTTCTGCGCGAGCAGGATCAGGGGAGCGGCGTACGAGGCCTGGAGCGAGAGCACGAGCGTCAGCGCGGTGAAGCCGATCGCTGCGGAGTCGAAACGTAACTCGTCGGGCGCGATCGAGTTCCAGCCCATCCACACCACGCAGAACAACGTCAGCGACAGCAGGAAGGTGGGCGTCCCCATCGCGCGGGCAACCCACTCGGTGAACCGTCCGAAGCGGTCACGCGAGGGCTGCGGAGCGCGCGGGGCCAGGACGCCGGTGCGGCCGCGCGGGGCGTCGAGAGCGGGCTTGCGGTTGTTGCGTGCCATCAGCGCCTCCTCGGGGTCTGCGGGGTGATCTGGGGGATGCTCGCGGTCGCGGTGGACCTCGTGGTCGTCCGGGGTCTCGGATCGTCGCTGTCGTGCGTGCGCCAGTCGTCGGGCAGCAGGTAGTCGAGCACGTCGTCGACGCTCACGCAGCCGACGAGGCGGTGCGCCTGATCGACCACGGGCAGCGACACGAGGTTGTAGCTCGCGAGCAGACGGGCGACCTCGGCCGCGGTGGCGTCTGCGGTGACCGGCTCCAGCGTGTCGTCGATGATCGCGCCCAGGCGCTCGTGCGGCGGGTAACGCAGCATGCGCTGGAAGTGGACCGTGCCGAGCAGGCGCCCGGTGGGCGTCTCGTACGGGGGCAGGGTGATGAAGACGGATGCCGCGAGGGCGGGGTGCAGCTCGTGCCGCCGGATGAGAGCCAGGGCCTCGGCCACCGTCGCGTCGGCCGAGAGCACGATCGGCTCCGGCGTCATGAGACCACCCGCGGTGTCGGGGCCGTATTGCAGGAGGGCGCGGACGTCGTCGGCCTCTTCCGGCTCCATGAGGTCGAGCAGCTGCTCGGAGCGCGACTCGGGGAGCTGACCGAGAAGGTCGGCCGCGTCGTCGGGCTCCATGGCATCGAGGATGTCGGCGGCGCGTTCGTCCCCGAGCTGCTCGAGGATGTGCACCTGCTCGTCCTCGGGCATTTCTTCGAGGGCGTCGGCCAGGCGGTCGTCGCTCAGCTCTTCGGCGACCTCGATGAGGCGCTCCTCGGGAAGATCGAGCAGCGTGTTGGCGAGGTCGGCCGGCTTGAGCTCGGAATAGGTCGCAACCAGCTGCTCGGCGGACTGCGCCTCGCCGGGCGTCTGGTTCTCGCGCACCTCGCCCCACGCGGCGAAGGTCGTCGCGCCCTTGGCGAAGGGCGACGCGCTCGTGCGCGGGCGGCGGAGGAACAGCTGCCCCACGTCCCACTCGCCCAGGCGGTTGCGTTCGATCGCGACGTCTTCGATCACGGCGGTGCCGGAACCGTCGACGAGGCGCACGCGACGGCCGAGCATCTCCGCCATGACACGCACCTCGCCCCCGCGCTGTTGGAAGCGGCGCACGTTGATCAGGCCGGTCGTGATGACCTGACCGGCCTGTATGGAGGTGACGCGCCCGATGGACACGAACACATGTCGTCGTCCGGGAATCTCGACGACGAGCCCCACGACGCGCGGCGCGGCGGACGCGCGGTAGATCACCACGACGTCGCGCACCTTACCCAGACGGTCTCCCGCCGGGTCGAACACCGTGCAGCCCGCCAAGCGGGCGACGAATACCCTTTGCGTGCTCACTGGACCAGCGTAGTCCGCACCTCCTATGCAACACCGGTGGAACGGTCAGGCGCGCGTGACAGGATGGTGAAATGAGTATGTTCGCACAGCGTCCGGGTGCCGGCCGCGACGAGGTCGGCGAGAAGATCGCCTCGTTCCCGACCTACGAGCAGGCGCAGAAGGCCGTGTCCTCTCTCATCGCCGGAGAAGTACCCGCTCGCGACATCGCGATCGTCGGCTCGGGTCTGCGTTCCATCGAGCGCATCACCGGCAAGCTCGGCTACGCCACGGCGGCCCGCTCGGGAGCGCTGAACGGCCTCATGCTCGGCCTGCTGTTCGCTTTCATCTTCGTGCTCGGGATGCCGACCGTGCAGATCTCCGCCTTCGTCGGCGTTCTGCTGGTCGGGATGGCGCTCGGCATGATCCTCAGCATCGGCACGTATTCGATCGTGCGCCGACGTCGGGACTTCGCCTCGGTCATGCAGGTCACCGCCGACCACTACGACGTGTGCGTCGCGGCCCCGAGCGTCCACAAGGCCCGCGGGATCGTCGGCCCCTCGGGTGCCGGCACCGGTCGCACCGTTGCCTCGCGCCCGGCGGCGCCCGACACCTCCCCGCCGCAGTACGGCGAGCGCGTCGCCCCGGGCACGGTCGCGCCGGCCGCCCCTCCGCGTCCGCCCGCGCCGACTCAGGCCCCCGCCCCGCGCGACGACGAGCCGCCGCAGTACGGCGAGCGGATCGCGCCGCCGGCCGAGCGTCCCACGGACGACCAGCGAGACGCCGAGCGTCCCGCCGACGCTCGCGACGGCTCCGACGAGCACCCCGCCCCCACCGAGCGGTGAGCGCCGAGCCCGTCCGCATCGCCGTCGCGCTGCCGACGGGCGACACCGAGGTGTCGGGGCTGTGGTCCGCTGCCCCCGACTCCTCGGCGACCGTCGCTCTGGCGCACGGGGCGGGCGCCGGCATGGAACACCCGTTCTTGACGGGTCTCTCCGATGCGCTGGTGACCGAGGGGGTCTCGGTCCTGCGATTCGTGTTCCCCTACGTCGAGGCGGGCCGGCGTATGCCCGGACCCGCCGCGCACGCCCTCGCCACCTGGGTCGGGGTGCAGGCCTGGCTCGCTTCGGCCGCGCCCGGACCCTTCACCGCCGCGGGTAAGTCGTACGGCGGGCGCATGGCATCCGTCGCCGCCGCCGAGGGAGTGATCTCCCCCGCGGGCCTGGCGTACCTGGGCTATCCGCTGCATCCGCCGGGACGACCCGAGAAGCCGCGCCGCGAGCACCTCCCGCGCATCACGGTGCCCCAGCTCTTCGTCGAGGGCGAGAACGACCCTTTCATCGATCCGCGGGAGCAGTTCGACGAGGTGGTCGCGTCGTGCCAGGACGCCCGCGTGCACTGGGTCGCCGGCGGCAATCACTCCTTCGAAGTCAAAGGCGCGCGCCGCCCGGCCGACGAGATCGGCGCCGGGCTGGCGAGCGTCGTCGCCGGGTTCGCACGGGGGCTCTAGCCGCGTCAGCGACCGGCCGCGTACCCCTGCGCACCGCGCGGGTTCGCGGCTGCCCACAGCAGTCCGTCGGCGTCGCGACCGACCGCGCTGACCCGCCCGAGAGCCCAGTCCCCGGCCCGGCGCACGCGGTGTCCGCGCCGCTCGAGGCCGGCGATCAGGTCTTCGCCCAGGCGATCTTCTACCACCGCTCCCGCCGGCGACCACGTCCGCGGCCAGAACGAGTCGACGAGCGCCGTGGTGTGCAGGGTCGGGGCGTCGATCGCCTGTTGCGGGGAGTAGCCGCCGACGAGCAGGCGCAGCAGCACGGGAAGCTGCCACTGGTCTTGCTGGTCGCCGCCGGGGGAGCCGAGCGCGACGACCTCGTCGCCGCGCGTCAGCAACGTCGGGGTGAGGGTGGTCCGCGGGCGGCGACCGGGAACGAGGGATGCCGGGTGCCCGGGCTCCAGCACCACCATCTGCAGTCGCGTGCCCAGGCAGAACCCGAGTTCGGGGACGGTGGGGGAGGACTGCAGCCAGCCGCCGGACGGGGTGGCCGAGATCGCGTTGCCCCAGCGATCGATCACGTCGAGGTGGCAGGTGTCCCCTCGGGTCTGGCCCGAGCGATCGACCGTCGGTTCCCCCGTGGACCCGGACGCGACCCGCTGCGTCGTGCGCAGCGGAGGCAGGACCGGCTCGCGACCATCGGGGGAGCCGGGGCGAAGTTCGGCGGAGGCATCCGGCCCGAGGAGGGCGCGCCGTGTCGCGACGTACTCGTCGCTCAGCAGGGCGGCGGCCTCTGCGGCTTCTTCGGTGTCGCCGAACCACGCATCGCGATCGGCATAGGCGAGCTTCTGCGCCTCGAGCAGCAGGTGCGCCCCCTCCACCGAGCCGGGATCCACGTCGTCCGCGTCCTCGATCAGGCGGAGCGTGTGCAGCAGAGCCGGTCCCTGCGACCAGGCGCCCGCCTTGAACACGTCCCATCCGCGGAACGACACCGACACGGCGGTTTCGAACGATGCGCGCCACGACGCGAGGTCTGCTGTCGTCAGCATGCCGGGATGATCGCCGCCATCGGCGTGCCGGTGCGGCTCGTGCAGGAACGTCGCCGCCCGGGGGAGCACCTCGCTCATCCAGCGCTCGCGCGCGGCGTCGATACGCGACTCCCGGTCGGCGGCGTCATAGCCCGCGGCCACGAGCGAGTCGAGCACATCGGCCCACGCCGTATTGCGGACCAGCGTGTCGGGTGCGGGCGGCTCGCCGGTCGGCATCCACTGGTCTTTCGACGAAGACCAATGGTCGCGGAACAGGTCGGCGACGCGGCCGATCGTGGCGGCGGCTCCCGCGACCAGCGGGTGCCCGTCGCGCGCGTAGCCCGTGGCGAAGGAGAGGACGTCGGCGAGCTCCCACGTGCCGTGATCGCGCAGCAGCAGCAACCACGCGTCGACGCCGCCGGGCACCGTCGCCGCGAGGCCGCCCGAGCCCGGGACCAGGTCGAGCCCGCGTCCGAGGAAGTGCTCGATGGTGGCGGCGGCCGGTGCCGGGCCCTGACCCATGAGAACGACGGGCGCAGCCGCTCCGGCCGGTCGCACGAGGGCGACCAGGTCACCCCCGGGGCCGTTCAGGTGCGGCTCGACGACGTGCAGCACGAAGCCGGCCGCGACGGCGGCGTCGAACGCGTTTCCTCCGCGCTCGAGCACCGCCTGCGCGGTGGCCGTCGCCGTCCAATGCGTCGACGCCGACATCCCGAAGGTGCCTCGCAGCGTCGGCCGGGTGGTGAACGATGCCGGCGGCGTGAACGTCATCGCGACAGCCGGGCGATCCACTCCTCGACCTCGTCGGCCGTGCGGGGGATGCCCGCCGACAGGTTCACCGGACCGTCTGCCGTCATGACGATGTCGTCCTCGATGCGCGCGCCGATGCCGCGGTACTCCTCGGGGACGGTGAGGTCGTCGATCTGGAAGTACAGGCCGGGCTCGATCGTGAACGCCATGCCGGGCTCGAGCAGACCGTCGTAGTACATGTCGCGACGGGCCTGGGCGCAGTCGTGGACGTCGATGCCGAGGTGGTGGCTCGTGCCGTGCACCATGTAGCGACGGTGCTGGCCGCCCTTGTCGGCGTCGAGGGGCCTCCTCGGCCGTGACGGGGAGCAGGCCCCACTCGGCGACGCGCGCGGCGATGACCTCCATCGCGGCCTCGTGCAGGCGCCGGAACGGTACGCCGATCTTCGCGGCGGCGAAGGAGGCGTCTGCGGCCTCGCGGACGGTCTCGTAGATGCGGCGCTGGATGTCGGTGAAGGTGCCCGAGACCGGCAGCGTGCGGGTGATGTCGGCGGTGTAGAGGCTGTCGACCTCGACGCCGGCGTCGACGAGGATCAGATCTCCGGGCTTGACAGCGCCGTCGTTGCGCGTCCAGTGCAGGTAGCAGGCGTGCGGGCCCGAGGCGGCGATCGTGTCGTAGCCGACGCTGTTGCCGTCGGAGCGGGCGCGCTTGTGGAACACGCCCTCGACCAGACGCTCGCCGCGCGGGTGGGCGATGATGCGGGGGAGCTCGGCGACGATGTCGTCGAACCCGCGGCCGGTGACCTCGACGGCCAGGGCCAGCTCGGCGAGCTCGTACTCGTCCTTCACCAGGCGCAGCTCCGAGACGAACCGGGTGACCTCGTCGTCGTCGCCGACCGTGCGGTCGTTCTCGCCGACCTGGAAGTCCTCGAGGTGCGCGGTGGCCAGGTCCAGATCGGCGGCGACGCCGTCGAGGGCGGGGCGGGGGCCGATCCAGAACTCTCCGACCGTGGCATCCGAGTAGAACTCCGCCGTGGTGCGGTCGGCACGCTCGCGGAAGTACAGCACGGCCTCGTGACCGTCGTCACGCGGTTCGAAGACGAGGACGGCGTCGGGCTCGGCGTCGCTGCCCCAGCCGGTGAGGTGTGCGAAGGCGGAGTGCGCGCGGAAGGGGTAGTCGGTGTCGTTGCTGCGCTGCTTCAGCCCGCCGGCGGGTACGACGACGCGCTGGCCGGGGAAGGCCTCCGACACGCGGGCACGGCGACGTGCGGCCCAGGCGGCCTGCTCGCGCGGCTCGGGGAGCGCGGCGGGGTGCTCGGCCCACCCGGTCGAGATCGTGTCGAGGAATCCGCGCGGGAACGGGGCCTTGCGGTTGCTGGGGGCGTCGAGCTCGACGTCCGCGGACTGCGGTTCGGCAGTCTGCGATTCGGGGATCTGAGGCTCGGCGGTCGTCGCGGTCGTGTCGCTGGTGGAGGGGGCGTCCATCGTTCCAGTCTCGCACCGTCGGGCGTCGCGTGCACGACGCCGATCGGCGCGCGCGGGCGGGTGCGCCGTGGCGGGGGTCTCGTCCTGCGCGGAACCGGGGCGTCCCGCCCGCGTCGGCGCCGTGGAGTCGGCATCCGGTCGAGGAGGGGACGTGCGTCGCGGGCGCGGTCAGCCGCCCGTGCGCTCGAGCTGCACGACGATCGGGCGGTGGTCGCTGCCCGAGCCGTCGAGCGTGCGCATGACGACCGACGCCGAGACCTTCCAGTCGGGGGTGGCCATGACGTGATCGATCGGCGCGCCCAGCAGGGCGGGAGCACTCGTCGGCCACGTGCCCACCCCGCCGTTGCCGCTCTCGGACGCCGGCGTCGTGGCAGCGGCCCAGGGTGCCGCCGTCGACGCCCATCCCGGTCATGTGATCGAGGGTCGCGTTGAAGTCGCCCGCGAGGATCACGTTGTCGGTCGCGCACTGGTCGGCCAGCCACTGCAGGTCGCTGCGCCACTGCGTCATGTACTCCTGTCGCGGCGCGACGGCGTGGGCGGCCACGATGATCGGGCCATCTCCCGAGACGGGCATGGCCACGGCGCTCGGGACGGTCGAGGTGTTGCTCGATCCGTCGAGCGAGGACTGGATGACGGAGTACTCGCCCAGCTCGGGCTTGATGAGGACGGTGGTGGAGGTGGCATCCCATCCGGTGATGCCGTACTCGCCGTACTCGGCGTGATGCGCCCACATCGGCTGGCCCATGTCGCGCATGAGCTCGGCGACCTCGGCCCCCGTCTCGATCGTGGTCTCGGGGAGGGTCACGACGTCGGCCTGCATACCCACCGCGAACTGCGCGATCGACTCGGCCGAGGTGGCCGAACCGGCGGTGTTCCACGTCATGATGCGCAGGCTCGACGCCGTCTTGGCCGGCATCTCCTCCGATCCCAGGCCGCGCTGCGAGAGCAGTGAGACGTTGACACCGCCCGCGAGAGCGAAGACGACCGCGAGGACGAAGGCGAGGGCCCGGATCGGGCGGATCAGCGCGAACAGCAGCATGAGCAGCGTCGCGGCGATGAAGGCGGCCGCCAGCGGCGCACGGAACGAGATGACCTGCGCCAGGGGGAAGGTGCGCTCGGCCCCGAACGCCGAGGGCCACGTGAGCACCGCGGCGCCCGCCGCGAAAGCGAGCGCGACCAGGAGACCGACCAGACGACGCACGCACCCGACCATAGGGGAGCCGTCTGAGAGATCCACGGATGCCGGTTGAGCGCGACCTCCGCGAATACGGGGCGCTACGCTCGACGGGTGCAGCGTGAACGGCGATTCGAAGGTCCGAGCGACCTGCACCTGCATTCCTCGCACTCCGACGGAACCGAGCCGCCCGCGCAGGTCATGGCCGCCGCCCACCGTCACGGCCTGCACACCGCCGCCCTCACCGACCACGACACGACGTCGGGGTGGGCAGAGGCCGCCGAGGCGGCGACCTCGCTCGGGATGACGTTCGTGCCCGGCATGGAGCTGTCGGCCCGGCATCGGTGGCGCAGCGTCCATCTGCTGGCCTACCTCGTCGACCCCGACGACACGGCGCTTCGCGCCATGACCGACCGCATCCGCTCCTCGCGGCTGGATCGGGCCCAGATCATGGCCGAGCGCATCTCCCACGACTACGACATCGCGTGGGACGACATCCTCGCCCAGACCACCGACGGCGCGACCGTCGGGCGTCCGCACATTGCCGACGCTCTCGTCGCCCGCGGCATCGTCGCCGACCGGACCGAGGCGTTCGCCGGCATCCTGCATCCCTCCGGCGACTACTACGTCGCGCTGTACGCCCCCGACCCGGTGACCGCGGTCGAGCTCGTCGTCGGCGCGGGCGGCGTGCCGATCATCGCTCACCCGGCGGGGCGGTCGCTGCTGCCCGACAGCGTGCTGCACGCGATGCTCGACGCGGGCCTGGCGGGCTTCGAGCTCGCGCACCGCGAGAACCTGCCCGAGCCCACGGCCCTGCTCGCCGATCTCGCCGCCGAGCGCGACCTCATCGTCACCGGCTCGAGCGACTACCACGGGCTCGGCAAGCCCAACGTCCCGGGCGAGAACACGACGGCCGACGACATGGTGGCGCGGATCTTCGCCCTGGGCCGCGGGACGGCGCCGGTCTTCCCGTAGGGGCTGCCCCGCGGGGTGGGGCAGCGGCCGGGCGTCGCGTGCGGATGGGCGGGCGGCGGGCGGCGCGGGTGTCTGTCGCTCGGCGCGCGTCGTGATGTGCAGCGGTGGCGGCAGGTCACGCATAAACGCTGTTAGCGCGCGGAAACGCGGGGAGCGCGTGTTTCTGCGTGCGGAGGGCGTTTATGCGTGTCGGGCGCGGGGAGGGGGCGTGCCGGAGCGTTCGGTGTGAGTTGCGGCCGGTGCAGGAGCGGGCCGCGGTTGGAGCGGGCCGGGGTGGTCGGGCGAGGGCGGGCGGTGGCGGCGTGCAGCGGTGGCGGTGGGTCACGCATAAACGCTGTTTGCGCGGGGAAACGCGGGGAGCGCGTGTTTCTGCGTGCGGAGGGCGTTTATGCGTGGGTCGGTGACCGCGTGGCGGCGCCGCGCGCCTGGTCGCGTCGGTCCACGCCGAGCAACCGACGCCCGAGGTCGACAATTCCGGATGCCGGTTCATACGCGAACGGCGCCGACCCCGCGGTTGGGGGTCGGCGCCGTTCCGTGTAAGACGCGTCAGGCGACGGGGGCCGTCGGCGTTCCCGAGCTGCCGCCTCCGCGGCGACGGCGGCGACGGCGCGGGGCTGCGTTGCCGTCGTGGTGCTCCTTGCCGGCACCGTCGTGCGTGCCGGCGCCACCCTCTTCGCGCGGGGCGCTGTCGCCGGCGGGGCTGTCGGACGACGAACCACCGCGACGGCGACGGCGCGGGGCGCGGGTGCCCTCGGCATCCGGGCTCTCGTTCTTCTTCTCGACCTGCTTGGGCGCGACGGCCTTCGGCGCCGTCACGAGGCGGCCCTTGGTGCCCTCGGGGATGTTGAGGTCGGTGTACAGGTGCGGGCTCGACGAGTAGGTCTCGGTCGGCTCGGGCTGGCCGAACTCCAGGGCGCGGTTGATGAGAGCCCACTTGTGCAGGTCGTCCCAGTCGACGAAGGTCACGGCGATACCGGTGTTGCCGGCGCGACCGGTACGACCGGCGCGGTGCAGGTAGGTCTTCTCGTCGTCGGGGATCGTGTGGTTGATCACGTGGGTGACGTCGTTGACGTCGATACCGCGGGCGGCGACGTCGGTGGCGATCAGGACGTCCTTCTTGCCGGCCTTGAACGCGGCCATCGAGCGCTCGCGGGCCTCCTGGCTCATGTCGCCGTGGACGGCGGCGGCGTTGAAGCCGCGGTCGCCGAGCTCGTCGACGAGCTTCTGGGCGGCGCGCTTGGTGCGGGTGAAGATGACGGCCTTCTCGCGACCCTCCGACTGCAGGATGCGGGCGATGACCTCGTCTTTGTCGAGCGAGTGCGCGCGGTAGACCAGGTGCTTGATGTTCGCCTGCGTCAGGCCCTCGTCGGGGTCGTTGGCGCGCATGTGGATGGGGTTCGACATGAAGCGACGCGCGAGGGCGACGATGGGGCCGGGCATGGTCGCCGAGAACAGCTGCGTGTGGCGCACGGGCGGGACCTTCGAGAAGATCTTCTCGATGTCGGCGAGGAAGCCGAGGTCGAGCATCTTGTCGGCCTCGTCGAGCACGACCTCGGTCGCGTTCGACAGGTCGAGCAGGCGCTGGTTCGCGAGGTCGATGAGGCGACCGGGCGTTCCGACGACGATCTGCGCGCCGGCCTTGAGCTGGTCGATCTGCCCCTCGTACGCCTTGCCGCCGTAGATGGCGACGACGCTGGTCGAGCGGTTGCTGGTCAGCATGTCCATGTCTTCGTAGACCTGGACGGCGAGCTCGCGCGTGGGGACGACGATGAGTGCCTTGACGCCGGGCTCGGGGTTGAGCCCCAGACGCTGGACCACGGGGATGCCGAAGCCGAAGGTCTTCCCGGTGCCGGTCTTGGCCTGACCGATGATGTCCTGGCCGGGGAGGCCGAGGGGAATCGTCTGCTCCTGGATGGGGAAGGCATCGACGATGCCCTTGGAGGCCAGGGCATCGACGATGTCCTGGTCGATGCCGAGATCGGCGAAAGTCGTCATAGTGCGTGCCTGTTCCGGCGGCGAGAGACCGCCTGGGGGAGTCGTATCCACGCCTCACTCGTCCACAGGCGCGGGGCCCCGATCCGACGCCGGGGCTTCTCCACTCTACCCGGCGTGTCTCGACAGCCCCCGACGCCTAGGCTGTCGTACGTGTTCGAGTGGTTCCGTCGTCGCCAGCGCCCGGTGGGCCGCACGCTCCAGCTGCGCTCGCGCGGAGACCTGGGCGAGGCCATGCGCGTCGACTTCGCCGAGCTCGCCCCCGAGATCGAGACATTCCTCGGTCAAGCCGCCTATCTGCAGCTCGGCTTCTTCGAGACGCTCAGCGAGCTGATCGCCCTGACCCCCGAACTCGCCGAGAAGGAGTCGCTCTCCCGCGCGGCGGGGGCGGCGCTCATCAAGCACCAGGAGCTCGTCTCGCTGATCCGCGAACGCGGGGCCGATCCGACGCAGCTCATGCTGCCGTTCCGCGAGTCGCTCGACGCCTTCCGCCGCAACACGCACGGCGTTCGCCCCCAAGAGACCATGCTCACGGTGCACATCACGGCGGGACTCCTCGACGACTTTTACCTCGCGCTGTCGTCGAGCTACGGCGACACCGGCCGCCGGGTCGCGCGCATCCTGCAGGCCGATGACGACCGTCAGGCGATCGTCGACATCCTCGGAGCGACGATCGAGAGCGACGAGGAGTGGCGCTGGCTACTGGCGCTCTGGGGGCGTCGTCTCGTCGGCGACACCCTGCTCGTCGCCCGCACGGCCCTCCGCCACGGACACCTCGACCGCGCCGAGGAGGCCAAGGTCGAGCCCGTGTTCAGCGAGCTGATGGGTGCTCACGCGAGGCGGATGGATGCCATGGGGCTCGCCGCGTAACGAGCGTCACCACGGTCCGCGCGACGGGGCGAGGCACCACGCCTGTCGATGCACCACAGAGTGTCTGGACGACGCCGGGTGCCGGCATCCGCTGGTCTCTCGAGAGACTCAGACGCCCAGTCGCACGCGATCGGCCTCGTCGCGGGCGACGCGCGAACGAGTGAGCAGCGGCACAAGGGCAAGAGTCGTGGCGGCCGGCGCCAGGACGGCGACGATCCACAGGATCGGCGAGTCGACCCCCAGACCCATCCACGTCAGGGCGGTCCACACGACCGCCGCCGCAGCCGCCCCCGCCAGAGGGGCGAGAACGACGCCGCGGAGGTGGCGGTGCGGCAGCGCGAAGTGCACGGCGAGGCCGATGACCGCGCCGATGATCAGACCGAGCAGGATCTGCACGGTTCGAGTGTCAGGCGACGAAGCCGACGCGACGCGACTCTTCGGTGCCGAGTTCGACGAACGCGAGGTTGGCGGTCGGAACGAGGTAGGAGTTGCCCTTCACATCGGTGAAGGACACGTGGCTGGCGGAGTTGTCGAGAGCGGCGGCGACGGCCGACTTCACGGCGTCCGAGCTCTCGTTCGTCTCGAAGTTCAGCTCGCGGCCGGTGTTGGTGATTCCGATGCGGATCTCCACGATGCGTCCTTTCCCCGCGGGCCGCGGTCGGCCCGGCGCGTGATTCGACTCTAGGGCAGGCATCCGACACCCGAGCTCGCGGGAGGGGTCGCTTCGCGGACGGCGAACGCGCCTCGCGCCGACGGCGACCGGAGCGGACGCGGCGTCGCACCCGGCGATGTCGGAGGTCGCGATTAGCGTGGAGACATGCAGATCCCGGATGCCGTCGCCCTCGACGCATCTCCCGCTCGGGGAGGTGCGCTCGACGCCGAGCAGCGCGTCGTCGTCGACTGGCCCGCGGCCGCGAGCGGTGTGGTCGTCGGGGCTCCCGGCTCGGGCAAGACGACCACGCTGCTCGCTCGTGTGCGTGAGCTCGTGGCATCCGGAGTCGACCCCGACGAGGTGCTGGTGCTCACGCCCACGCGACCCGCGGCGACGGCCTTGCGCGATCCCCTCGCCCTCGCCGTCGCGCGGGCGACCTCTGGCGCTCTCGCCCGGTCGGTGGCGTCGTTCGCGTTCCAGCTCGTCCGCGGCGCCGAGGTCCGGCGGGGGGTCGAACCCCCGCAGCTTCTCACCGGCGGAGACGAAGACCAGATCATCCGCGATCTGCTCGAGGGCGATGCCCTCGACGAGCTCGAGGGCGCGTCGCGTTGGCCCGCGTGGCTCGGGCCCGTCATCCGAGCGACCCGCGGTTTCCGGGGCGACCTGCGGGCGTTCCTCGCGGAGTGCACCGACCTGGGCATCGGCTCCGACGACCTGATCCAGCTCGCGCAGCGGTGCGAGCTGCCGGTCTGGGCCTCTCTCGCGTCGTTCGCCGACGAGTACCGGGCCGTGCGCTCGGCGATGCGCGGCACGCACCGCGACGCGGCCGACCTCGCTCGCGAGGCCGTCGCCGTACTCGATGAGGCCCGCGCGGATCGCGCGCTCCTGGGGCGGTTCGCCACGCTGCGCTGCATCCTCGTCGACGACGCGCAAGAGCTCACCGCCGGCGGCATCGATCTGCTGCGCGCGTGTCGGGCCCTCGGCATCGGGGTGGTCGCGTTCGGCGACCCCGACGTCGGGTCGGGAGCCTTCCGCGGAGCGACGCCCGAGAACTTCGCTCGCCTCGCCCGTGAGCTCGGTGCCATCGCCGCTCTCGGGGAGCCCCACCGCGGGACACCGGAGCAGATCGACCTCGTCCGTCGCGTGGTCACGCGCATCGGTGCGGCCGGGATCGTCGCGCACCGACGTGCTCCCTCGGGCGCCGCGCCGCAGGGCTCGGTCCGCACCTACCTGCTGCGGTCGCCGGCGGAGGAAGCCGACGCCATCGCCCGCCTGCTGCGCGAACGGCACGTTCTCGAGGGCGTCCCGTGGGGCTCGTGCGCCGTGATCGCGCATGACTCGCGGCAGGTCGCGACCCTCGAGGCCGAGCTCGCCGCGCGAGAGGTGCCCGCGCGCGCGAGCGGTCCCGGGCTGGCCCTGGGCGTGCAGCGGCCGGTCCGCGATCTCGTCCGACTGGTCGAGCTCGGCATGAAAGATCCCGACGAATGGGTCGCCGACGAGGTGGTCGACGCCCTGATCGGCACCTTCGGCGGCCTCGATCCGATCGAGCTGCGGCGTCTGCGCACGGCGCTCCGACACGACGAGGTCGGTGCCGGGGGCGCGCGCACCGCGACCGAACTGCTCGTCTCCGGCGTGCGTTTCCCGCTCGAGCTCGAGGCCGTCGACACGCGCGAAGCACGCCGCGCCGCACGGCTGGGCGAGACCCTCGCCGCACTCCGCGCGCAGACGCTGTCGCACGCGACCCCGCACGAACTGCTGTGGACCGCGTGGGAGCGCAGCGGCCTGTCGCGGACCTGGCGCGAGGCGGTGCGCGGGCACGGGCCGATCGCCGAGCAGGCGGAGCGCGACCTCGACGCGATCGTCGCGCTGTTCCAGGCCGCGAAGCGGTTCACCGAGCGTGAGCCCGACGGGGAGGCCTCCGTCTTCCTGCGCGCGGTGCTCGACAGCGACGTCGCCGAAGACCGCATCGAACAGCCCGCCGTGGTCGACACGGTCCGCGTGCTGACCCCCGCGGCCGCCGCCGGTACGGCGTTCGACACCGTCATCGTCGCCGGGGTGCAGGATGGCGTCTGGCCCAACACCCGTCTGCGCGGCGGCCTGCTCGAAACGTGGCGACTCGTCGACGCGGTGCAGAACCCCGACCTCCCCGCCGCGGGCACGCTCGATCGCCGCCGTGCGGCGATGCACGATGAGCTACGGCTCTTCGTCCGGGCCCTCAGCAGGGCGGGGTCACTGCTGGTGGTCACCGCGGTCGACGACGACGACACCGGTCCCAGCGTGCTGTTCGAGATGCTCCCGGCGCCCGAGCCGGCGGCATCCATTCCCGAGCATCCCCTGTCGCTTCGCGGTCTCGTGGCGCGGCATCGCCGCTCGCTCACCGCGCCGCGCGTCGCCGTTGCCGATCGCACCCACGCGGCCGGACAGTTGGCGCTACTCGCCGCGGCGGGCGTCGCCGGCGCCGCGCCCGAGGAGTGGTACGGCGTGGCCGCTCCCACATCGTCGGCGCCGTTGCGCGATCTGACGCGCGAAGACGTCCGCGTCTCGCCGTCGCGCCTGCACGCCCTCGAGGAGTGCGAGCTCGACTGGGTCATCGCCGACCTCGGCGGCGACCGGGGCGGGACGACGGCGGGCATCGGCACCATCATCCATGCGGCGCTCGAGACGGCGGCATCGTCGTCCGAAGACGACCTCTGGGCGGTGGTCGACGAGCGCTGGGGTGAGCTGGCGTTCGACGCGGTCTGGCGCGAGCGCGCCGAACGAACGCGAGCGCGCGACCTCGTGCGGCGTCTGGCGGCCTATCTGCGCCGGTTCGATGATGCGGGCGGACGCCTGATCGGCGCCGAGCGGCACTTCGAGGTGCCGATCCCCATTGCCGATGCCGGCGAGCACGGCGCCGTGCTGAGCGGCGACATCGACCGCGTCGAGGTGACGCCCTCGGGTGAAGTCGTGATCGTCGACCTCAAGACGGGTAAGAGCGAACCCCAGACGGATGCCAAGGTCGCCGACAACCCGCAGCTCGCCGCGTACCAGTTGGCGTTCTCGTCCGGGGCGATCGAGCAGGTCGCCGGGTTGCCGTCGGGCGGTGCGAAACTGCTCGTCCTGCGCCCCACCGCGGCGAAGAAGGACTACGCGGAGCCGACGCAGAAGCCGTTCGACGATGAACAGCGCGGCCAGTTCGTCGAACGTGTGCAGCGGGCGGTCGAGGTGATGCGCGGCACCAGTTTCGCCGCGCCGTACGAGGTGCACTGCCGGGACGAGTTCTCTTACGGGTTGTGCCGCATCCACACGGTGTCGGCGGTGAGCGCATCGTGACCGTCGTGCTTTCCGCGGCGACCATCGCCGCCGCCCTCGGACAGTTCCCGCCCACGATCGAGCAGACCGCAGTGATCGAAGCGCCTCTCGCGCCCGCCCTCGTCGTCGCCGGTGCGGGTAGCGGCAAGACCGAGACCATGGCCGGTCGCGTGGTCTGGCTCGTCGCGAACGGACTGGTCCGTCGCGACGAGGTGCTCGGGCTGACCTTCACCCGAAAGGCCGCGGGCGAGCTCGCCGAGCGCATCCAGCGGCGGTTGCAGCGTCTGTCGGAGTTCGAGACGCGCGGACTGCTGGGTGCTCTTCCAGCGCTGCACGAGGCGGGTCGCCTCGCGGTGTTCGCCGAACTCACACGTGCCGAAGGGGCGCGCGCAGATGCCGCCCGTCTCGAGGTTCTCGACGCCCTCGCCGCCGAGGTCGGCGCGGACGACCCCGGCCTCGACGACGGCGACCAGCTGTTGCACCGGCCCACCGTGTCGACCTACAACAGCTTCGCCGACTCGATCGTGCGTGAGCACGGCCTGCGCATCGGCCGCGACTCCGAGGCTGCGGTGCTCTCGGAGTCCGCGGCCTGGCTGCTCATGCGCCGGGTCGTGTTCACCTCCGACGACCCGCGGTTGGAGGAGCGGCAGGAGTCGCCTCGTACGCTCATCGACGCGGCTCTGCGCATCGCTCGCGACGGCGTCGACAACCTCGTCGACCTCGACGAGCTCGCCGCGTTCCCCGACGAGTTCGCTCGTATCGTCGAGCGTCCGTCGACCTCGGCACGCGTCACCGTCTACAAAGAGGTGGCCGACGCCGCATCGCGTGTGTCGGCTCTGTCACTGCTCGCGCGCCTCGCCGCCGACTACGACCGTGAGAAGGCGCGCCTGGGCGTCATGGACTTCGCCGACCAGGTGGCGGGGGCCCTGCGCATCGCGCAGGAGCATCCCGCGGTCGTCGAGGAGCTGAGAGCGCGCTACCGTGTGGTCCTGCTCGATGAGTACCAGGACACGTCGGTCGTCCAGACCGACCTGTTGGCCACCCTCTTCGGGGGTACCGGTGTCATGGCAGTCGGCGACCCACACCAGGCGATCTACGCGTGGCGCGGAGCGAGCGCGGGAAACCTCGGCGGCTTCCCCGATGCCTTCGCTCCGGAGGGCGGATGCCAGCGCTTCGCGCTGCTCACCAGTTGGCGCAACAGTGCCCGTGTGCTCGACGCCGCCAATGCCGTGCTCGCGCCCCTCGCTCACCGGGCGGCCGTGGCCGTCGAAGAGCTGCGGTCACGTCCCGGCGCGCCCGAGGGTGTGGTCGAGATCGCCTTCGAGAACGATCTCGACGCCGAGGCCGATCGCGTCGCGTCGTGGTTCGTTGGCATCCGTGCGGCACGCGCCGCCGAGGGGCGCGGGACGACCGGCGCCGTGCTCTTCCGCAGCAAGAAGCACATGGTGCGCTTCGGCGATGCGCTCGGGCGGCGTGGCATCCCTCACCGCATCCTCGGGCTCGGCGGCCTGCTGACGACCCCTGAGGTCGTCGACGTGGTGTCGGTGCTGCGGGTCATCAGCGACCCCGAGGCGGGGTCGGCTCTGATCCGTCTGCTCTCCGGACCGCGATGGGCGGTGGGGTTGGCCGATCTGCGCGCCCTCGCTCAAGTCGCGAGGCGGCTAGCGACACACGACGTCGCCCTGCAACCGCTCGCCCCCGAGGTCGTGGACCGCCTGCGCTCGACGCCGGGGGCCGATCGCGCGTCGCTGGTCGACGCTCTCGATTTCGTCACCCGCCAGACCGACGGCCACGGGTGGCTGACAGACATCACTCCCGAAGGCCGTGCGCGCCTCCGGGAAGCCGGTGCGGTGTTCGCAGCCCTCCGCAGGAGCGTCGGTGCCCCGATCCCCGAGCTCATCCGCCTCATCGAGGCCGAGCTGCGTCTCGACATCGAACTCGCCGCGAACGAGGCACGCGGCCCTGCTCGTATCGCCTCGGCGCAGTTGCGCGCTTTCGTCGACGAGATCCGCGGGTTCCTGGCGGCGGACGAGTCCGGCTCCGTCTCGAGCCTGTTGGCGTGGCTCGATCACGCCGAGCAGGCCGACGAGTTCGCGCCGCGTACCGAGCCGCCCGAGGACGACGTCGTCCAGCTCCTCACGATCCACGGTTCGAAGGGCCTGGAGTGGGATGCCGTGGCCGTCGTGCGCCTCGTGACCGACGAATTGCCCTCGCTTCCGCGTGACACGAAGGGGTGGCTGGGTTTCGGCATCCTCCCCTCGCAGTTCCGAGGCGATTCTGCGTGGCTTCCGGTGTTCGGATGGCGCGAGGCCCAGACGCAGCAAGATCTGAAGGCGGCGATCGACGCGTTCGTCGCCGACAACCGAGCCCGCCAGCTCGATGAGGACCGACGGCTCGCCTACGTGGCGTTCACTCGCGCCCGCGACCACCTCATGCTCTCGGGCTCGAGTTGGTCGGGCACGAAGCGCCCTCGCCGACCCAGCGTTTTCCTCGACGAGGCCGCCGAGGCGCTCGGGGCGGAGCTGTTCGTCGACGAGGCGGGAGACGACCCCTACGACGGTGAGCGACGCCTGCTGCACTGGCCGCTCGACGCGCTCGGGGCCCGACGCACGGCGATCTCGGCCGCGGTCGGGGCCGTCACCGCTGCGCGCGCGGCGACGCCGGCCGATGCCGATGGCGACCTCGAGCTGCTGCTCGCGGAGCGTGCCGAGCGGCTCCGGCCCGTGCACACGCCGGCTCCGACGCGTATCCCAGCCTCTCGTTTCAAGGATTTCGTCGACGACTACGGACGCGCGGTCGAGGATCTTCGCCGGCCCATGCCGGAGCGCCCCTATCGGCAGACGCGCCTCGGAACGCTCTTCCACGCCTGGGTCGAGCAGCGCTCCGGGCTGGTCGGAGCGGGTGTCGGGCTCGACGACGACGGTCTGTGGGGCGACGACGAAGCGGGAGCGTCCGCAGCTGATGCCATCGAACTGCAGCGGTTGCGGGAGTGCTTCGAACGCTCGGAGTGGGCCGCACTGCGGCCTCTCGAGGTCGAGACCGAGATCGACTTCGTCACGACGCGCCTCGACGGGCGCGAGCATGTCGTCATCTGCAAGCTGGATGCCGTGTACCGCCGCGGCGAGCGGTACGAGATCGTCGACTGGAAGACGGGGCGCCCGCCCGCCAGCGAGCCCGAGCGCCGCTTGCGCATGCTGCAGCTCGAGCTCTATCGCGAGGCCTATCACGCCAAGCACGGTATCGACCTTGACCTGATCGACGTCGCCCTCTTCTACGTCGGCGATGAGCTGGTGCTGCGGGGGTGAGGGCGCGGGCCGTCCAGGCCGGGTACCCGTGAGAGGTTTCGGGGAGCGACGCGCAAAAGCGCCGCTCGGATCTGCCGGCTCCGTCACAGCCCGGTCACGTGACCCGGTCGCACCCCGCGCGGCTCGAGGCACGATGTGCCGGTTGAGGCGCGGGAAAGATCGGTCCCCTGCGACCGTCGCGAACCAGGTCGACGGCGACGAGCGGCGACAGCAGAGCGACGGTGCCCGTCAGGCCCCGTCGCCGGAGACGCCCCAGCGGCGCAGCGCGGCGCGGCTCGCGCGAGCGGCGTCTTCTTCGTCGTCGATGTGCGCGGCACCGGAATCGCGCGAGGCGTCGGACGCCGTTGCGTCCGTACCCGGTGCGCCCTCCTCGCGGACGGCGGGCTCGGCGGGGTCTGTCGACACGGCAGAGCGTGACCACAGCGAGGTCGCGTCGGTGTCGCCGCTTAGCGCGGGAGCCTGGCCACGGTCGTTCCGGGTCTCGGGGGTCTTGTCCTCCCACCCGTCGAGGTCGAGGGGTTCGGTCTCGCCGGGCTCGACGCTGTCGGGGACGGGCAGCCGGTCGACGTGGATCGCGCCGCTGTCGGCATCCGACTCTTTCGCGTTCGCGAGGGCTTCGGCGAGCGCTTCGGCGGCGGTGGCGCGGTCGCGCTCCGCCGACAGGTACAGCGACAACGCTTCGGGGTCGTAGGCGTCGGTCTGCATCGAGGTGTCGACGGCGGCCGGGGCAGAGACCGGGGGAACGCTCTCGACGAGGGCCAACGCGTCGTCGATGTCGCTTCGCGAGTCGGGCACGATGTGGTCGCCGCGCACGCCGTCGGCCAGGGCGTCGAGCAACGCGTCGGCGTCGGCGACGACGTCGGTCTCGCCGGCGTCGTGTCCGTGCACGAGCCAGCGCGCGAATTCGAGCTCCGCGTAGAACCGCGCGCGTTCGCGCAGCAGGGGGTCGGGGGAGCGATCGCCGGCCGCGGCGTATCCGGCATGGACGTCGTCGGCGGCGAGGGGAGCGGATGCCAACCAGCGCAGGTCGACGGCCGGATCGCCGACGCTGAGGCCGGCCCAGTCCAGGATGCCGACCACGTGGGGGATCTCGTCCTCATCGTCGGCGAGGAGGATGGATGAGCTCGTCGCGCCGCCCAGGACGACCGCCGACTCGAAGCGCCACAGCTCGTCGACGTCGAGGGCGCGGCGCCACCGCAGCATGAGGTCGTCGTTGACGCGACCGGTGGCGTCAGCGCGGTCGAGGAGTCGTTTGACGTCGTCCCGCACCTGCTCGGGGGAGCGCACGGGCAATCCGTCGGTGCGGACGATCGACACGGGGAGCGCGTGGACTGCGGCGAGCGCCCCGCCGATCGCCGGCGCGTACCCCGGGCCCTTGGGGAGGTGCGCCGGGTCGATGCGGTAGCCGTCGATGCGATCGACGATGAGGACACGTTGCGTTCCGGAACCGCTCTCGCCGATCACCTCGGGCACGGCGAAGGGGAGGAGGGCGCGGACGCCCGCCGTCAGAGCGTGCAGCGCTCGTGACTCCGCGGCGAGGTCGGGAGCGCCTTCTTCACCGGCGGGCATGCGGATGACGACCTCGCGCCCGTCGGCGGTGCGGGCCAGCGCGGCATCGAAACGGCCGGCGGCGTTCTCGGTCAGAGCGCTGACGTTCGAGAAGGCTGCGCCGGGCAGGGCCGTCGTCGCCGACGCGGCTAAAATGAGGGGCGAGCGTGCCATGCCCCCAGGGTAGGTCGGGCCTTCCTTCACCGGCCCGCGCCACGCCCTTCACCGAGCAGGTCGGTCTGCCGACCGCCCACCCGTGCCCGCCGTCAGAGAGGTGTTCGATGCCGCGTCCCGTGTCTTCGCCGTCCGAGGTCCCGCTGACCGTCGACCGCGCGGGCGGTGAGCGCGACGACGAGACCCTGCTCGAGCGCGTCCTGTCTGAACCGAGCACCCTGGTCCTCGCCATCCGGCGCGATGCGGCGCCGCTGCGCGACGGACATCTGGTCTTGGGCTCCCTCGCACGGGTAGGGAGAGAGCACGTCCAGGAGTGGGCGTTTCTCGGCCGCACTCCCGATCACACCGCGGTCGTGCTTGCGGCCCTGACCGCCGGTGCCCCCGACGACCTCGTCCCGGATGCCGAGTGGCTACCCCTCCGCGCGGCCGGAGGCGACCTGCCCGACGGTGAAGCCGAACTGCTCACCACCGCCGTCGCTCTGGCGGGGTGGCTGCGCGATGCCGCGTTCTGCCCGGCGTGCGGCTCGGCGACAGAGCTGCGCCACGCCGGCTGGTCGCGGCACTGTCCTGTCTGCGGGCGTGAGCACTTCCCGCGCACCGATCCGGCGGTGATCGTGCTGGTGACCTCGGCGACCGGTGACGATCGGATCCTTCTCGGCGCGAACGCCGCCTGGGGAGGTGACCGGTACTCCTGCTTCGCCGGGTTCGCCGAGGCGGGGGAGTCGCTCGAGGACGCGGTCACCCGCGAGGTCGGCGAGGAAGCCGGGGTTCGTCTCCGCGACATCGCGTACCGCGGTTCGCAGGCGTGGCCGTATCCCCGTTCGCTCATGCTGGGCTTTCGAGCGGTCGTCGTCGACGACGCCGAAGCGGAGGCCGACGGTGAGGAGATCGTCGAGGTCCGCTGGTTCGACCGCGAAGAGATCGGCGCCGCTCTTCGCGGCGAGGGCTCGGCGATGCTCCCGGGCCCGGCATCCATCGCTCGTCGCTTGATCGACGGCTGGTACCGGGGCGTCGCGTGACCGCGCCGCTCGAAGGACTCGACGAGCACCAGCTCGAGGCGGCGCGTGCGCTCCGCGGTCCGGTCTGCGTTCTCGCGGGTGCGGGCACCGGCAAGACGCGCGTGATCACCCGCCGCATCGCTCACGGCGTCGACACGGGCGCCTACTCGCCGCAGCGCGTGATGGCCGTGACGTTCACCGCCAAGGCCGCGGGGGAGATGCGCGGGCGTCTGCGTGCGCTCGGGGTCGCGGGGGTCTCGGCCCGCACGTTCCACGCCGCCGCTCTCGCGCAGGTCAACTTCTTCTGGCCGACGCTCGCCGGTGATCAAGCGCCTTCGATCATCGACAACAAGGTGCGCATGCTCGCGCACGCGGCCGACGGCGTGGGACTGGCCCCCGACACCGCGACTCTGCGCGACGTCGCGTCGGCGATCGAGTGGCGCAAGGTGACTCTGCGCTCCATCGAGCAGTACGCGGCGGACCGCCCCGACGGCGTCGGTCGTCTCGGCGTCGACCAGGTCGTGGCCCTGCAGAGCGCGTACGAGAAGCTCAAGGACGAGCGCCGCCAGATGGACTTCGAAGACGTCCTGCTGACCTGCGCCGGCATGATCGAGGCCGAACCGCGGGTCGCCGCGGCCGTACGCGAGCAGTATCGGCACTTCACCGTGGATGAGTACCAGGACGTCTCGCCGCTGCAGAACCGCCTGCTCGAGCTCTGGCTGGGCGATCGTCGCGACCTGTGCGTCGTCGGCGACGCGAGCCAGACGGTGTACTCGTTCACCGGCGCCGACGCGCGGTACCTGCTCGAGTTCGAGCGCACGCATGAAGATGCGCGTGTCGTGCGTCTCGAGCGCAACTACCGCTCGACGGCTCCGGTGCTCGCCGTCGCCAACGACCTCATGAGGGGTCGCGCCGGCGCCCTCGAGCTCGTCGCGGCCAGCGAAGACGACACGCCCACGCCGACCGTGCGCGCCTTCGACGACGATGAAGACGAGGCCTCTGCGGTCGCGGCCTCGATCCGCGACTCGCTCGCGCGCGGCGTCGATCCCCACGACATCGCGGTTCTGTACCGCTCGCACGCGCAGTCCGCGGGGTTGATCTCGGCCCTCGCGAAGGTGGGTGTCGCGGCGTCCGTCCTGGGCGGCCGCAAGTTCTTCGACCTTCCCGAGGTTCGGCAGGCTCTCATGGCGCTTCGCGCCGCGTCGGTGGCACCGCTCGAGACCGGGTTCCTTCCGACCGTCCGCGACGTGCTCCGCAGCGTCGGGCTCACCGACGACCCGCCCGAGGCGGGCGGTGCGCTCCGCGAGGCGTGGGAGGCGCGCGCCGCCATCCTGCGCCTGGCGGAGGAAGCGCCGCACGGCACCGACCTGCGCGCGTTCACCGACGATCTGCAGGCGCGTGCGCGCGATCAGCACGAGCCGACGACGCGGACGGTGACGCTCGCGACGCTGCATGCGGCGAAGGGGCTGGAGTGGGATCACGTGTACCTCGTGGGATTCAGCGAAGGGCTGCTGCCGATCTCGTACGCCAAGACCTTCGAAGCGGTCGACGAAGAACGGCGCCTCGCGTACGTGGGCGTCACGCGGGCCGCACGAACGCTGTCCGTGAGCTGGGCACGGGGTCGAGGGCGGATGGAACGGTCCCCGTCGCGCTTTCTTCGAGAGATCGGCAGTGGCAGTCTGCGCTCGGCCGATGCAGCGCCCAGGCCCGCCGGAACGAATCGGCGCGCAGGCGCAGCGAGCGCGTCGTCTGCCCGATCGGAGCGGTGAGAAGGAACCGCGCCGCCCGTCCGGCCTCGGCGGCCAGCGCCACGTCGATCTCGGGCCGCGGTCGTCCCACCAGCTGAGCGGCGACGGTCGCCCACTCCGGGTCGTCGCGGCGCTGGTCCGCGTCGAGACACGCGAGGCACGCCGTCTGTCCCGGCACGACGACGGGCCCGATCCGGGCGCTCGACCCGTCGAGCACGAGAGGCAGGTGCGTCACGTCGTCGCGGACGAGCGGCCCCGCTCTGCGGGGGTCGACCCGGTGCGCGGCCAGCAGCACCACCCGTGTTCCGGGAGCGACGCTCTCGGTCGCCGTCCCCGCCCACGCCACGACGCGGGTGCGCGGGGGCAGTGCCGCCAAGACGGCTCGGGCGGCTCGCGGCGGCAGGTCATCGTCGACCTGAAGGGCGAGGGGCGGATGCCGTGACCTTCGCGCCAACGCCGGAGCCACCGCCGCGAGCAGAGCGTCGGCGGCTCCGTCCTCGGCCCCGTGCACGCGGGCGAGACCCCGGACCGCGGCCGCACTCGTCCCGTCCGCCAGTGCCGCGACGACGACGTCGACCCACGAGCCGGTGAAGGGTGAGACGGCTACCGCGGGGGCGCCGAACTGCACACTCCCATCGGAACGCCACAGCGGGGGAGCAGCGGAATCGAGTCTGATCATCGCCCGATCATCGCGTCTCCGGAGATCCCGGATGCCGTTGTCCCCAGGGCGAAAAATGCGTGACGCCCGTGTGGAGGAATGTCATCCTCCCCACGGGCGTCACGACACGACGGGCTTCAGCCCGCCGGAGTGTTCACACCGGCCGCTGATCTCCCGGCGCTGCTCCGTCGTCGTCGCCGCCGAGGGGACCGTCGCCATGCTCCCGCGTCCCACCCGCATCCGTGCCGTCGTCAGGGGTCCCGGCATCCGGGCTCCCGCTTCCCGAACCACCGTCGCGCCGCTCGCCGTCGGCCTCTTCGGCCAACAGCTGCGCGAGGGCGTCGTCCATCGCGTCCGACGGAGCCGCTTCTCCGCGGGAGGCCGCGGTCAGTCGCGCGATCAACGCCGCGGGGTCGTCGATGTCTTCCGACGAGGGCATGAGGTCGGGGTAGTCCCACAGCCCGTCGCGATTGTCGACGCCCACGGCGTCGGTGACGGCGCGCCACATGGCCGCGGCTTCGCGCATGCGGCGGGGGCGCAGTTCGAGGCCGACGAGCGAGCCGAGCGCCTGTTCGGCGGGCCCGCCCACCGCGCGACGACGACGAACCGCCTCGGCGATGCGAGCGGCGGACGGCAGGCGCGAGGTCGCGTCCTCGGTGACCACGTCCACCCAGCCTTCGATCGTCGCGAGCAGGTTCTCGAGGCGCGTGAGAGCCGCGGTCTGCTCTTCGGAGCGCTCGGGCAGCAGCGCACCGCTCTCGAGGGCGCCGCGCAGCTCTTCGGGCTGCGAGGGGTCGAAGCGCGAGGCGAGGTCCTCGAGGGCGTCGGTGTCGACGCGGATCCCGTGCGCGAAGTCGCGCACCTGCGAGATCACGTGCAGACGCAGCCAGCGCGCGTGACGGAACAGGCGCGCGTGCGCCAGCTCGCGCGTGGCCAAGTACAGCGCCAGCTGATCCTCGGGGATCTCGAGGTCGCGGCCGAAGTCGGCGAAGTTCTGCGGGAGGATCGCCGCGGCGCCGTCGGGCATGACCGGGATGCCGACATCTCCACCACCCACGACCTCGGTGGACAGCCGGCCGACGACCTGGCCGAGCTGCGTGGCGAAGAGCGAACCGCCGACGGTGCGCATGAGGCGACCGGCACCGGCGATCATGTCCTGCATGTCGTCGGGTGCCTGCTGGCCGAGGGCGGCGGTGAGCGCGTCGGCGATGCTCGTGGCGACGGGTTCGGCGAGCTCCTGCCAGATCGGGAGGGTCGCACTCACCCACGCGCCGCGCGTGACGGCGCGCGGGGGACGTGGCAGGTCGCTGATCGAGGTCGCCTCGCCCAGCCACAGGGCCGCGAGGGTGAACGCCTGGTCCAAGTCGGTGCGCTGACCGGTGGTCACGCCGAGGCCGTCCTGGTTGGCGATGTGCAGGGCCTGGCGCTCGGCCAGGCTCCAGTCGACGCCCTCCTGGGTGCCGGCGAAGGCGCCCTGCAACTGGTTCATGACGGCCTGCAGCATGGCGGGGTCGATCTGCATGCCCGACAGACGGGAGAGCTGCTCGGGGTCGATGCCGCTGACGTCTCCGGACATGAGACGGCGCATGAGTTCCTGGAACTCGTCCTCGGGGCTCCGGTCGCCGCCGGGGTTGTCGTCTGCCACGTGAGCCGCCTTTCAGCCAGGTCTGGGGGAACGGGTTCTACGCTAGTCGCACGCTTCCCCGCATCAGTCGGCTCGGCCCCCGGGCCGCTTACGCCGCGCGCGAACGACCCGGCAAAGGATTGAGACCGTGACCCTGTTCGATGAGAACGTCTCCGTCGTGCCCGCCCCGCGTCAGCGGTGGCGGCGCGGCACCGTCGTGGGCGTGTGGTCTCTCACCATCGCGGTCATCGTGCTGTTCGTGATGACGTTCCTGCCCTCGGCATACGTCATCCAGCAGCCGGGCCCGGTCTACAACACCCTCGGCACCACGGCCTCCGCCGACGGCCAGCAGGTTCCGCTCATCTCGGTGCCCGAGGGCGACGAGAAGGACTCCACCAGCAGCGGTCAGCTCGACCTGCTCACCGTGCAGGTCAGCGGCAACCGCGAGCACACCCCGTCGTGGATCGAGCTGGCCTCGGCCTGGTTCGACAGCTCGCGCGCCGTCGTGCCGATCGATCGCATCTTCCCCGCGGGGCAGAGCACCGAGCAGCGCAACAGCGAGAACGCCGCCCTCATGACCGACTCTCAGCTCGAGGCGAGCGCGGCCGCTCTCCGCGAGCTCGGCTACGACGTCCCGCAGCAGATCGCGGTCGGCACGATCGACGACTCCGGCGCCGCGAAAGACAAGCTGCAGCAGAACGACGTCATCACTTCGGTCGACGGCACTGCCGTCTCGAACATCGACGACATCCGCGCCGCGGTGCAGAAGGCCGCGGGTCAGGCCGTGAGCGTCGGTTACGAGCGTGACGGCACGGCATCCACGATCTCGATCACTCCCCGTCAGACCGAGGTGAACGGCCAGACGCAGTACCTGCTGGGCGTGGGGCTGATGATGACGTTCGACCTCCCCGTCGACGTGAAGATCCAGCTCAACGACGTCGGCGGCCCCAGCGCCGGCATGATGTTCGCCCTCGGGATCATCGACAAGATGTCGCCCGGCGACCTCACCGGCGGCCAGCACATCGCCGGCACCGGCACGATCGACGCCGACGGGAACGTGGGCCCGATCGGCGGCATCCGTCAGAAGCTCTACGGAGCACGGGATGCCGGGGCCACCTGGTTCCTCGCCCCCGAGGAGAACTGCAACGAGGTCGTGGGCCACGTTCCCGACGGCATCCGAGTGTTCTCCACCTCGACCTTGAAGCAGTCGCTCACCGTGCTCGAGACCATCCGCGACGGAGGCGATCTCGACGCCCTGCCGACGTGTACTTCGTGATCGATCTTTCACGGCGAACCCCAGGCAGGGCGCGCCTAGGATGGACGGGTGACCACGACCTCGGCGCCGAATCAGGCCACGCCCCCTAACCGCTCCCGACGGATTATCTCGATCACCCTGGCGGTGATCGCGGTTCTCGTCGTGGCGTTCTTCGTCTTCGCGAACCTGTACTCCGACTGGCTGTGGTTCTCGCAGCTGGGCTTCACCACCGTGCTGACCACCCAGTGGCTCGGCCGCAGCGTGATGTTCGTGGTCGGTTTCCTCGCGATGGCGTTGCCCGTGTGGGGTGTCATCCAGCTCGCCTACCGGCTCCGCCCGGTGTATGCGCGTCTGAGCTCGCAGCTCGACCGCTACCAGGAGGTCGTCGAGCCGCTGCGCCGCCTCGCCATGTGGGGCATCCCGATCTTCTTCGGCTTCTTCGCCGGCTTCGCCGCCTCCGCCCAGTGGGAGACCACGTGGCTGTGGCTGAACGGGGTCTCCACGTCCACCACCGACCCCCAGTTCGGTCTCGACACCGGTTTCTATCTGTTCGGGATGCCGTTCTACGCCGCTGCCCTCGGGTTCGCGTCGGCCGTGGTGCTGGTGTGCCTCCTGCTCACGGGTGTGGTGTCGTACCTCTACGGCTCGGTGCGGGTCGGCCAGCGAGAGCTCCGCATCTCGAAGGCCGCGCGCATCCAGCTCGCGATCCTCGCCGGTGTGTACCTGCTGCTGCAGGGTGCGAGCCTCTGGCTCGACCGTTTCCGCACGCTCGTCGAGCCGTCGGAGCGCATCACGGGCCCCGGTTACGTCGGCACCAATGCCGTCATCCCCGGCCAGACGATCCTCGCGATCGCGGCCGTCATCGTGGCCCTGGCGTTCTTCGTCACGGCCTTCCTCGGTCGCTGGCGCTACCCGCTGATCGGTACCGCGCTGCTGGTCGTCTCGGCGATCGTCGTGGGAGCTGCCATCCCGTGGGCGGTCACCACGTTCCAGGTGCGCCCGAACGAGCTCGCCCTCGAGAGCCAGTACTACCAGCGCAACCTCGACGGGACGAAGGCCGCCTACGGCCTCGACAGCATCGAGAAAGAGAACTTCCAGGCGACGACGACTGCGCAGGCGGGTCAGCTGCGCAACGATGCCGAGTCCACCGCGCAGCTGCGCATCATGGACCCGGCGATCATCGGGCCGACGGTCCGGCAGCTCGAGCAGTACCGCGCGTACTACCAGTTCAACACCCCGCTCGACGTCGACCGCTACACGATCAACGGCCAGACGCAGGACGCGGTGGTCTCGCTCCGCGAGCTCAACATCGGCCAGCTCGGCGACGCGGCCTCGTGGCAGAACACGACCCTCGTCTACACCCACGGATACGGCATGGTCGCAGCCGCCGGTAACGAGCGCACCGCCGACGGCGACCCGGTCTTCCTCGAGCAGGCCATTCCCGGCACCGGCTTCCTGACCGACCTCAACTACGAGCCCCGGGTGTACTTCGGTGAGCAGTCGCCGCCGTACTCCATCGTCGGTGGACCCGAGGGTGGCGAGCCGATCGAGCTCGACTACCCGCTCGGTGCCGACGGCGGTACCGAGACGCGTACGACCTTCGCCGGCAACGGCGGACCGAGCGTCGGAAACGTCTTCAACCGCCTCATCTACGCGCTGAAGTTCCAGTCGGAGCAGATCCTCTTCTCGGACTACGTCAACTCCGACTCGCAGATCCTCTACGACCGTGATCCCAAGCAGCGCGTGCAGAAGCTCGCGCCGTACCTGACGCTCGACAGCGACCCGTACCCCACGGTCGTCGACGGACGCATCAAGTGGGTCATCGACGGCTACACCACGAGTGCGAACTACCCGTACTCCTCGGGCGTCTCGCTGTCGCGGGCCATCGCCGACTCGAACAACCCCGCTCCGACCTACGCGCTGGACGACATCAACTACATCCGCAACTCGGTCAAGGCGACGGTCGACGCTTACGACGGCTCGGTGAGCCTGTACGCGTGGGACGACCAGGACCCGCTGCTCAAGGCGTGGCAGAACGTCTACCCCACGACCCTCAAGCCGTGGACCGACATGTCTGCCGACCTCATGAGCCACGTGCGCTACCCGACCGACCTCATGAAGGTCCAGCGCTCGATGCTCGGTGTCTACCACGTCGATGACGCCCGTTCGTTCTTCCAGCAGGACAACCGTTGGACGACCCCGAACGACCCGCAGGACCCGGCGACCTTCCAGCCGCCGTACTACTTGACGATGAAGATGCCGAACCAGGACGACCCGTCGTACTCGATGTTCACGAGCTTCATCCCGGCATCCCAGGGCGGACAGGCGAGAAACGTGCTCACGGGCTACCTCGCCGTCGACTCCAACGCCGGTAATCAGCAGGGCACCAAGCGCCCGGACTACGGCAAACTCCGGATGCTCGTCATCGATGCGTCGACGACGGTCCCCGGACCCGGCCAGGTGCAGAACACCTTCGACTCCGATACGAACGTCTCGTCTCAGATCAACATCTTGAAACAGGGGCAGTCGCAGGTGCTCAACGGAAACCTGCTGACGCTCCCGGTCGGCGGTGGCCTGCTGTACGTGCAGCCCGTGTTCGTCCAGTCGTCCGGTGATACGAAGCTGCCGCAGCTCAGACGCGTGCTCGTCGCGTTCGGTAACAAGATCGCGTTCGAGAACACGCTGAGCGAGGCACTCGACACGCTGTTCGGCGGTGATTCCGGAGCCAACACCGGCGACGAGACCGTCACTCCGAGCGACCAGAACAGCGGCACGGGCGGATCATCGGGTACTCCGGCTCCGACGGGCGACTACGCGGCCGCTCTGCAAGAGGCGCGAGATGCTCTGACCGCGCGTCAGGCAGCGCTGACCAGCGGCGACCTCGCGGGCTTCGCGACGCAGGATGCCCGTCTCACCGCGGCGGTCCAGCGCCTGCTGGACCTCGAGTCCCAGGGCCAGGGCGGCACGGCGACCACCTCGCCGACCCCCGCCCCCTCGGCTACGCCCGCCGGCTGACCGACCCCTCGACGCCCGCGTCCCGCATCTTCGCGGGGCGCGGGCGTCGTCGTTTCGCGCGGGCCGTTCCCGTCGCGCCGGACCACGTCATCCTGGATGTGCCGCGGTCGTCACCCGTTCGAGTGCCCAGAACACGCCGCACGCCGCGCCCCTGGCGTGTCATGGACACTCGACGCCGGGGTGTCGGCATCCGGTCCCGCGCCGTGCCCGTGCCCGCGACCGCGACACGCTGAGCGCTCCGCGGCTGTCGCTTCGTTGAGTGTCCAGAACACGCCGCATGCGTCGCCCTGCACTCGGCGTGTCTTGGACGTTCAAGGCCGGGGTTCCGGCATCCGGACCCTCGTCCCGCTCCGCGCCCGGCGTGCCGGCGCCCGGCCCGCGCCGGTCCCGCGTCCTGCGCTGTACCCGCGGTGCACCCCGCGTGAACGATGTTGAGTGTCCATAACACCCGGACGGTTTCAGATTTCGTCCGGGTGTTTTGGACACTCAACGGGGGACACCGGATGCCGGCGCCCGCCCGCCGCGCGGAACCCACCGCCCCTCGCACGCCCCCGCGCGCGCCGCCCGCACTCACGCGGTGAGGAACCACCACCAGATCAGCAGCATCGTCGTGCCGAAACCGGCGATCTGGTTCAGCCACAAGAAGCGGTTCCAGCCCGCGGTGGCGCGGTCGCTGTCGGCATCCGTGACGTTGCGGTACGGCCAGCACACCACCAGGTAGGGCACCACCAGCACGGCGGCCAGCGGGCCGGGCCAGGCGGTGAACAGCATCGCCACACCGGCCAGGGCGTATGCGACGAGGGCGAAGCGCACGGTCCATCGGGCTCCGCGGGCGGTCGCGATCGACGAGATGTCGGCGGCTCGGTCGGCCTCGACGTCCTGCACGGCGCCGAAGGCGTGAGAGGCGATACCCCACAACGCGAAAGCGACCAGCACGAACACGAGCTGCGGCGTCCACACGGCTCCGGCGAGCACGAGCCCGTACACGGCGGGCGAGAAGAAGTGGATGCTGCTCGTCATCGAGTCGGCGAACGGCCGCTCCTTGAGCCGCAGGGGCGGCGCGGAGTAGAACACGACGAAGAACAGGCTCAGCGCCAGCACGAGCCACGACAGCGGCGACCCGATCACCACCAGGTACGCCACGAACGGCAGGCAGGTCAGCGCCGAGGCCCACAGCGTGATCGTGTGCATCCGTTTGTCGAGCACGGCGCCGTGCGTGCCGCCCTTGCGGGGGTTGCGCAGGTCGGACTCGTAGTCGAACACGTCGTTCACGCCGTACATCGCGAGGTTGTAGGGAACGAGGAAGAACAGGATGCCGATGATCAGCGGCGCATCGATCGTCCGGGTGGTCAGCAGGTAGGCGGCGGCGAAGGGAAACGCGGTGTTGATCCAGCTGACCGGTCGCGACGACACGAACAGCTCCCGCAGCACGCGGCCGGGGGTGAGGGCGGCGGGGGCGGTCATGCGGTTTCCTTCGAGGGCAGGGGAGCGAAGAGGGTGTGCAGCGCCGGTAGCAGGAATGCCGCACACAGGGGATAGGCGAAGTCCTCGATGGGCGCGAGCCCGAGCTTCAGGCCGCTCAGGTGCTCCTGAGGATACGAGAACAGGTCGACGGCGATCATGAGGTTGTCGAACACGAGCGTGAGTGCCACCAGGACGAGTGCGGTGAGACCGGAAGATGTCATGCGCTCCCGGAACCGCGGCCGCTTCACCGTTGCGAGAGTGACGATGACGGTCACCACGACGAACGGCAGCACGATGAGCGGATACGTCACTCGGGTCGCCTCTCGACCGCGGCGGCGTCGGAGCGTCGAGACGCCGCCCGCCGCTCGAAGACTGCGAACATCACCACCGCCAGGTAGCTCAGGAACAGCAGGAAGAACACTTCCTCGAGCGGCAGGTGCGGCGCGAGCACGATCCCGACGAACAGCGGGCTCTCGCCCTTCACGAACACGCCCGTCACGATCCCGACGAGGTCCCACGCGAGGAAGAACACCGTTCCCCCGAGCACGGCCAGAACCGTCCGCCGCGGGGCGACCCGCAGCGCGAGCGAGTACTTCCAATCGATCAGCATCATGCCGACCAACGAGAAGAGGATCGCGCCCAGGTAGATCCCGGGCATGTCAGACCGCCGCGCGCGCGGGTTCCGCCAGGGGACCGGCTGTGGTGTCGCCCGTCAGGCGCTTGACCACGAGTTCGGCCGAGATGAGGCACATCGGCAGCCCGATACCCGGCAGCACCGAGGTTCCCGCGTAGTAGAGGTTGTCGACCTTGCGCGAGCGGTTCTTGGGGCGGAAGATCGCGCTCTGATTCAGAGTGTGCGCCAGTCCCAGCGAGTTGCCGTGCCACGCGTGCAGGTCTTCCTTGAAGTCCTCGGGCGCGATCGTCTTGCGCACGACGATCCGTTCGGCCAGATCCGGGATGCCGGTCCACTCGCCGATCTGGGCGATGACACGGTCCGCGGCTTTCTCGATGCGCTCGTCGCCGGCGCCCGAGACGCCGCCACGCCCGCTGTCGGGGTCGGCGGGTACGGGGACGAGGACGAACAGGTTCTCGTGGCCCTCGGGGGCGACGGAGTCGTCCGAGGCGCTGGGGCGGCAGATGTAGATCGACGCGGGGTCGGGGATGCGCTTGTTCTCGCCGAAGATGGCGTCGAAGTTCGTGTGCCAGTCGTCGGTGAACAGCAGCGTGTGGTGGGTGAGCTGCGGCAGCTCGCCCTTCACTCCGAGCAGCAGCAGCAGGGCGCCGGGGCTCGGCACCTTGTCCTTCCACCACTTCTCGGGGTACTGGCGGTCCTTCGCCTCGAGCAGATCGTTCTCGGTGTGGTGCAGATCGGCGCCCGAGACCACGGCATCCGCTGCGATCACTCGACCGTCGGCGAGCCGCACGCCGTGAGCGGTGCCCGACTCGGTGATGATCGCCTCGACGGGGGCCGAGGTCTCGATCGTGACGCCGCGCTCGCGCGCCAGCTTCTCGATGGCCGTGATGATCTCGGTCATGCCGCCCTTGGGGTAGAGCACGCCGTCTCCCAGGTCGAGGTGGCTCATGAGGTGGTAGAGGCTCGGCACCTCGAAGGGTGATCCGCCGAGGAACACCGCGGGGTACGCGAGGATCTGCTGCAACCGGGTGTTCTTGAAGTCCGTGGTGACGCGCTTCCACAGCGTGCGCGTCAGCAGCGGGATCAGGGTGGGAAGGCGTTTCACGAGCGCGGGGTCGCGCAGACCCTTGGTCGACGAGTAGGGGTCGTAGAGGAACTTCGACGTCGACAGCTCGTAGGCGTCCTTCGCCGAGTCGAGGTAGGCCTCGAGGTTCGCACCCGAGCCGGGCTCGTGCTCTTCGAACAGCGCGCGCACGGCCTCGCGGCCCGAGACGATGTCGATCGGCTCTCCCTTTCCAGGAGGGCCGTAGACGCGGTACGCCGGGTCGAGGCGCACCAGGTCGAGTTGTTCGTCGGCGCTCGTTCCGAGCAGGCGGAAGAAGTGGTCGAACACCTCGGGCATGAGGTACCAGCTGGGTCCGGTGTCGAAGCGGAAGCCGTCTTTCTCCCACGAGCCCGCGCGGCCACCGAGGGCGTCTCGCGCCTCGAAGAGGTGGACGTCGTGTCCTCGGTCAGCGAGGAGAGCTGCGGTACCGAGACCGGCGATCCCGCCTCCGACGACGACGATGCGCTGGGCGCTCATGAGCGTGAACCTTTCGGGGGGCGGCCCAGGAGGGCACGGGCGGCGAGGGTGGCTTTGACACCGTCGGGGACGCGGACGCGCGGGGCGCCGGCGGGGGAGGAGCGAAGGCGTCGAGACAGCTCGGCGAACAGGTCGTGCGCCGTCGTGACGGCGGCGCGGCAGTCGGGCGGCAGATGGGGGATGACGGATGCCGCGGCGGCGAGGTCGGCGTCGATCCGGTCGAGCACGGCCACACGTCGTTCGTCGTCGGCGGCGCCGTCGAGGTAGTCACGGCCGAGGCGGGTGGCGTCGTCGGCCAGGTCGCGGAGGAAGTTCACGTCCTGGAAGGCCGCACCCAGGCGCCGCGCGCCGTCGACCAGGTCGGCGGCGGGCTTCGCGGGGGCCGACATGCCCGCGTTCAGGAACACCTGTAAGCACATCAGCCCCACGACCTCGGCCGAGCCGTAGACGTAGGCGTCGTGCGACAGATCGTCGTGTGCCGCGGTGTCGAGGTCGGTGCGCATCGACGCGAAGAACGGGGCGATCAGCTCGTCGGTGATCCCGCACTCGCGCGCTGTCCGGGCGAAGGCGTGGACGACGAGGTTGGCGCTGAAGCCGGTGGCGATGGCATCCCGAACCTCGCTCTCGAGGCCGTCGAGCACCGCGCGCTCCCGTTCGGGGCTGAGGCCGGCGTCGTGGGCGGGTCCGTCGACGATCTCGTCGGCGACGCGGACGAGTGCGTAGATGTTGCGCACGTGCGGGCGAGGACGAGCACCGAGCAGGCGCGCGGCGATGCCGAACGAGGTGGAGTAGCGGTTGATGACCGCGGCGGCGGCGTCGTCCGCCGTCTGGGAGTACAGCTCGAGGCCCGTGGGCGCGTGACTCACGGAATGCGCTCCTGCACGGCGCGCACCAGGCCGCGGAGCATGTCTCGGCAGGCCTCGGGCAGGGTCGACGCCTCGATGATGCCGAGCGTGTCCTCGAGGGTGTCGAAGATGAGGCACTCGAGATCGGCGCGGGCGCCGGACAGCGCCAAGGCGTCCTGCGCCGCGCGTACGGCGATGGGGCCGGTGTGAGCCTGGGCGAGAGCCTCGCTGACCTCGGGCCAGTACGGCGACTGGCGCGCGAGCGAGATGAGGTGGGTCTTCTTGGCTTCGCGCAGGTCGCAGCCCTCTTCTTTGCCCGAGAGGGAGGACGAGCCGAACGCGCCGATCAGATCGTCGACGAGCTGGTACGCCAGCCCCAGCTTTTGGCCGAATCGCTCGAGCGCGTAGATCGAGGGGGTCGGTGCTCCGGCGATGAGGGCTCCGGCCTGCAGCGGCGCCGAGAACGAGTACGCGGCGGTCTTGTCGCGCGTGGTTCGCAGAATGGCGTCGGCATCGACTTCGCCCGGCGAGACGGAGTGCTCGACGTCCGAGAGCTCGCCCATGGCCGAGATCAGCACGGCGTCGTCGAGCATCTCGAGCAGCGGCAGGCGCATGTGATCCGGAAGCTGCGCCAGAGCGATCATGCGACCGGCCTCGTGCAGCAGCAGGTCGCCGGCGAGGATAGCGGCGGCGTCTCCGAGCAGGGCCGAGCCCTCGGCATCCGCGCCCTTCTTCGCCCCGCGGTCGCGGAACTCGCCGGCCACATTGGGCAGGCCGCGGCGCTCGGTGTCGTGATCGATCACGTCGTCGTGGATGACGAAGGCGGTGTGCAGCAGTTCGAAGGCCGCGGCCACCTGGTACACACCGATGCGGTGCTCGTCGTCGCCGCCGAGAGTGCTGAAGGCCGAGACCACGAGAAGGGGGCGGAAGCGCTTGCCGCCCTCGGTCGCGCGACGGATGGCGGATGCCAGGTATCGAGCGCCGTCGCCGAGGTTGGTGGAGCGGCGCTGGAGGCGGGAGAGCGCACCATCGATCTCGCGGTCGATGCCCTGGCGGGCGACGGGGGAGGAGTCGAGGCTGATCATGAGGCGCGCCTCACCTGTCGGGGGGTCTGGAAGAGATGCAGCTGCTGCGCCTGCAGCACGAGCCACGGGCTGAAGGCCCAGGGCGTGGACTCGAGGGAGGACGCCAGTTCGAGCGGGTCGACCCAGCGGAACTCGGCGACCTCGTCGGGGTTGGGCTCGGGGTCGACGTCGGCGCGGGCGATGTAGACGGGGCAGATCTCGTGCTCGACGATGCCGCTGGCATCGACCGCCCGGTACCGGAAGGTCGGCAGCGCCAGTTCGAGATCGCGGATCGCGAGACCCACCTCGAATTCGGCTCGGCGGTGGACCGCCGACAGCGCGGGCTCGGAGGGGCCGGGGTGCCCGCAGAACGAGTTGGTCCAGACGCCGGGCCAGGTCTTCTTGTGCAGCGCGCGACGCGTGACGAGGACCTCGCCCGCGGTATTGACGACATGACACGAGAACGCCAGGTGCAATGGGGTATCGGTGTCGTGCACGGTAGCCTTGGGCGCCGTGCCGATCTCGTTTCCGAAGTCGTCCAGGAGGACGACATACTCGGTCTCGCTCATCGTGCCTCCCGTTTGCTAGTTTAGCTAGCGATGTAGCCTTGACTATACCGACGCCGAAAGGGGGTGTCCACCGTGACGAAAGCCGTGTCGACCTCTGGTACGAGGCCCGCCGTGACCCACACATTACGCGCCGTTCAGACACTCAGCGATGCCCTCGACCGCATGCATTCGGGCATGAAAGGCGAGATGGATATGAATGCCAGCGACCTCGCGACGCTGCGCATGCTCACCATCCGCGAGCACCGCGGTCAGATGGTCAGCCCTCACGACGTGGCGACCCACCTGCGCATCTCGACGGCGTCGACGACGAAGCTCATCGATCGTCTGGTCGCCTCGGGGCACCTGGAGCGTCTTCCGCACCCCTCCGACGGGCGCGCCCGCGTGGTGGTGCTGACCGAGAAGTCGCGGCGCGAGTTCTTCCAGCATTTCGGCGTGCACCTGGGCGCCATGCGCGACGTGGCCGACCGCTTCGACGACGATGAGCTCGAGACCATCAACGCCTTCCTCGACTCGCTCACCGAGTCGATCACGACAGAGGACTGACGCGGTTCGTCCCTCGCGCCACGCGCACGCCCACGTCGTCGAACGCCTCCCGCTGCAGCCCACCCCGCCGTGCCGCCGCGCGCACCTGTGCCGGCGCATCCGACCACCCGCCGCCGCGGAACACGCGCGCGTCGCTCTCGCCCTCCGGGTCGTACGGGTCGGCGCACCATTCCCATACGTTGCCCAGGGTGTCGAAGAGTCCGTGGAGGTTCGGCATCCGTCCTCCCACCTCGGCGGGAAAGCGCAGGCCGTCAGCGGCTGTCCACGCCACTTCGCGGACGGGTCCGTAGGCCGACGACGTCGAGCCCGCACGGCAGGCGTACTCCCACTCGTCTTCGGTGGGTAGGCGGAACCCGTCGGAGTCGGGGTCGCCCGTGACGACCTCGCCGTCGAACGAATAGACCGGGTCGAGTCCCTCCCACTCGCTCAGCGCGTTGCACAGTCGAATCGCCCGCAGCCAGCTCAGGTGCGTCGCCGGTCGCCGCGGATAGCGAGCGGGGATGCCGAGCAGCTCGGCCATCTGCTCCTCGGTGATGGGGTAGACGCCGATCTCGAAGGCGTCGACGACGATCTCGCGCCGCTGCGCCCCACGGAGATCGCCACGCAGCACGCGGCCCGCGGGGATCCGCGCCATCTCGACGTCGGTCACGACAGCTCCACCATCCACAGGTCGCTGTCGCCCGTGACGAACAGTCGTTTCTCGTCGGCGTCGAATGCGCAGTTGCTCACGACGTGCGGGGTGGGGATCACGCCCAGGCGTGCGCCCGTCTCGTCGACGATGACCACGCCCGCCTCGCTCGAGATCCAGAGCCAGTCGCGACTGTCGACGACGAATCCGTCCGGGATGCCGGCATCCACCGTGGCGAAGGTGCGCGGCGCGCCGACCGCCTGGCCGTCCCAGTCGCACGCGACGACGCGCGGGAGGGCGTGGGCGTTCGACTCCGCGACGTAGAGCGTCTTCTCGTC
This sequence comes from Microbacterium sp. SORGH_AS_0454, assembly GCF_031453395.1. Classification (NCBI taxonomy): domain Bacteria; kingdom Bacillati; phylum Actinomycetota; class Actinomycetes; order Micrococcales; family Microbacteriaceae; genus Microbacterium; species Microbacterium sp. SORGH_AS_0454. Next base: position 2,464,625 of record NZ_JAVIYS010000001.1, read on the forward strand.
GCGGCTGAAAGCCAGACCGTTGGGCTGGTCGAGGTCGATCATGCGCTCGAGCCCGTCGCCGTCGCGCCAGCGGTACACGCTCTGGTGGCGAAGCGCGGGATCGGCCGGATACCCCTCGCGCGGGTCCGAGATGCCGTAGGTGGGGTCGGTGAACCAGATCCAGCCGTCGGATGCCACGACCAGGTCGTTCGGTGAGTTCAGCGGTTCGCCCTCGAAGGCGTCGACCAGCAGCTCGGTGCCGGTCTCGTCGGTGCGACTGATGCCGCGGCGACCGTGCTCGGCCTGCAGGAGGCGGCCCTCGGCATCCATCGCGTTCCCGTTGGCGAAGTTCGACCGGTCGCGCACGGTGACGATGCTGCCGTCCTCGCGCCAGGCGAGGGTTCGGCGACCGATCACGTCACTGAACACCAGGCAACGCTCTTCGGGCCACCAGACCGGACCCTCGGCCCACGTGGCGTCGGCGTACAGCGACAGCAGGCGCGAACTGCTCGGCAGGACCGCGGCGAGCCGCTCGTCCCACACCCGCGGGCGTGCGACCTCGACCGGCTCGGGGGAACGAGGGCTTTGCAGGATCTGACCGTCGAGGAAGATACGGGGCATGACACAAGTCAAACGTGTGCGCGGGGTGGGGCGAGCCGGGTTGACGGGCTCAACCGAAGGGGTGGGGAGTCGGCGCGGCCGGCGACGACGCGAACTGGACGAGCACCTGCAGGCACGGCTCGTCTCCGACGGTGCCCGAGAGGTGCCCGGCCGTGCCGTCGACCTCATCGGTGTCGGTGTCCTGCCCGAAATGGATGTCGCCGGGGCCCATCTCGACACGCGAGCCGTCCTGCGTCTCGAGGAACCAGCGCCCCCGCAGCGGAATCACCCACTGCGGATGAGGCGACGGATGCCACTGCCCCACCCACCCCACCGGCAGCGCTGCGAACAGCACCGCCGACACCTCGCCGGGGAAGGGCCGTATCCACTGGGGGTCGGCACCGCCGCCCACGCTCTGCAGTCCGAAGCCGCGCAGTACCGACTCATCGAGACGACTCTTGCCGTCGAGCCCCGTCCACATGTGGACGAAGGGCAGCGTGGGCGGGGTGTCGGCGTCGCGTCCGTCGTTGTCGAGGGCCGTGGTGGTGGTCGTGTCCATGCGTCGAGTCAATCGCGCGCGACGCGGGGGAGCAGAGGGTTGACGACAGGGGCGGATGCCGGGTGCCGGCGCCAACGATGAAGGGGCGCCGCCGACCGAAGTCGACGGCGCCCCTTCAGGAACGCGGTGTGCGTCAGGCCTTGCCCTCGGCGCGGTTGCGACGAACCGTGGTGGCCACGGCGATCGTGCCACCGGCGAGAGCGAGAGCGCCGCCGCCGACCCAGAGGCCCAGCATCGAGCTCGCGTCGAAGCCGGTCGCGGGGAGGCCGGTGCTGCCGCCCGCGTTGTTGCCAGCGGTGCCACCCGTGGGGGTAGCGGACAGGGTGTAGGTGCCGCGACGGTCGGCGGGGAGCGTCACGCTGACGGTTGCGGAGCCGGAGGCGTCGGCGACCTTCGTGATCGACTTCGAGCTGACGGGCAGGTTCGCCGTGGCGAGACCGGCCTGGTTGGCGTTGTAGCCGACGAGGATGAAGTTGACGGTGGCGCCCGGAGCGACGTTGAACGTGACCGGACCATTGTTGGTGATCGTCACGGTCTGCGTGCCGGGAGCGGTGGGGACGTATGCCTGGGCCACGGCGGGAGCTGCGAACAGCAGCGCGCCGGCGAGGGCGGCGGAGACGCCAGCCTTCTTGAGGGAGAGCTTCATGAGTGCCTGCTTTCGAATCCGGGCTACCGGGAGGTGGTGGTCCGCGTCCGTGCTATCCCGATGGAGCTGCAAGGGGAAGGACAACAATGAAGCGGTGGGCTGCGATGAGACCCTTTCTGAGTATTGCCCATGCGTTCCCTGCATTGCAAACTAGCTAGGTTTCCAGTGCGTAAATTTCCGCTGACGCGCAATCTGAGGCGCTTTTACGCAGTGGCATTGTTCACTGAAGGGTCGCCGCCCCCGACGTTTCGCAGGCTGCTTTCACCGTCGGATCCACTTCGGCGTCGGCGGTGGGCGTGACGAGAGCTTCTGCTTTCGACGCCGTCGTCGTCGCGCGGACGGTTACGGTGAAGTCGGCGGACGCCTGCGGAAGAAGCTGGAACCCGAACGTCAACACCTGTCGTCCTTCGAACGACCCGGTAGGAGACACCGTTCCCGCCGCAGTACTGCCGGACACGAGTTCGTACCCTTCGGGGAGGTAGACGTTGCTCACGACCGTGGCGGTTCCGGGCGCGGTGCCGAACGCACCGTTCGCGGTGACGTACTTCGGCAGGGATGTGGCCGCGTCGGCCGGAGCGGTGTTCGTGAAGTTGACCCGCAGGGTCAGCTGACGCTGGCCGTTTCGTCCGTCGGGTTCGCACTGGTCCCAGACGAGCGAAACATCGGGCTTGACGTAGTAGCTCATCTTCGAGCCGCCACCGTCGTTGAGGTATACGCCGAACCGGGCCGTGTCGCCATCTGTCGCAGGCAGCTCGCCTGCAACGGACGATCCTTCGAGAAGGGCTTGCTCTTCGGGATCGGCGCTCCACATCAACACGCGGCGTTGATCTGCCGCGGTTGCGAGGCTGGTCAGGAGGCTCACCGTCGAACCTCGGCCCTCGAGGAAGGCGTGGAAGACGGCCCCGGTTGCGCCGGCGAAGAATGCGTCCTGTGCGGCGGGCTCCGTGTACCGCTCGTACACAGAGCTGAGCAGCGTCGTCACGGCGTTGTCTGCGGACAGCGTCTCGCCGTCGGGCAGCGCGACAGGTCCCGTTGCGCGCAGAAGATAGGACAGAACAACCGGGTCGAGAGCGATTACGCCGTCGACCTCGACGCCGGTTCGTTGTTTGTACATCTCACGGGCCAACGGGCCCGTCAAAGGTGAAGTCCGGTATCTGCGTGAGGTTCTGGAAGAAGCGCGCGGGGCGGGTCTCGTAGATATTCTGCACGTCGGCAGGAAGGTCTACGACCGGATTCTTGATGCCATTCGACAGTGAGGTGCCGGATTCGGTGTTGGCGAGGCTGATCGCGCCCCGGTCGGTCTTGAGCAGAATCGCCGTCCCGGCGATACCGCCCAACGATCGCCACTCTGCATTGTTCTGGACCAGAACCAGGTAATCGCGTTCACCGTTCTGGCCCAGAACATCGGGAAGAAGACGTGTCGCGCGCGACAGCGCATCGAGACTGTTCGCCGCCTGCTCGAAGACGCCGGTCGACTTCTCCACCGCGCGCCCCAACACACCCACGAGAGGCGTACGGTTCACGCCCTCAAGCTCCTCGGCGGCAGCCGCGGCCGCTGCGGCGGCAGACTGGGCTGGTTGTGCGAGGACGGCGAGGCCGGTCGTATCGATACGACCGTCGACCGGCTTGAGCGCATCGAAAGAGGTGTCCTGCGCCGCCGTCACCAGGGGTAAGAGCGCGTCGCTCAGGAGGGCGTCGCCTGCCGATGCGACCGCCGCGAAAGCCTGCAGTTGCGGGCCGACCCATGGCGACCCTTCGGCGAGATGCCAGATCGGATCCGACGTGAGGTCATGCGCGGCTGAGGCGTCACTTGCCAACCGGGCGAGGGTGGCTCCCGCGGCGCCCGGGTCGGACGCCAGCGCCGAGGAGGCCTCGCTGATTCCGGCTTCGATACGTGAGAGATGTTGATACGCCATCCACCCGCGTATGCCCACCCAGGTAGCGAAGACAACGAGGAGGACGATGAACGCACCGACGATCCAGGCAACGATGCGACCGGCCACCAGCATCGCCGGGGGCAGGGGGGAGGAACTCACGCTGACGCCCTTCATCTCGACTTGGTCGCAGGTTCAGTTTCTCGCCGGGACCCGAGGTACGAACCCGGTTCAGGTTTCGCGCTGCGCTTCGCGTGACGTGCGACGCGGAGAGAAGCCCAGTTCGTCCAACGAGAGGTCGTCGGAGCCGGCCGTGTCGGCGACGCTCTTGTCTCTCTTGCGAGAGAACCGGCTGGTCTTGGCCGGCATCTCGCGATAGCCGTAGCCATAGCCGTATCCGTAGGCCGAGTAGTAGGAGTCCGGCCCGCGCGTCGGGACCATCGACATGATGAAACCGGCGAGCTTCGCCCCGACGGTGTTGAGCGCCTCGGTGGCTCCTGTCAGCTGGTGCTTGGTGGTCTTTCCCGCGGAAACGACCATCAGCGCACCACTCGTGGCTCGGGCAAGGATCGCGGCGTCGGTGACAGGCAGCAACGGGGGAGCGTCGCAGAGGACGACGTCGAAGTCCCGTTCGAGCATCTCGAGCAGCATGGTCATCTGATGGGACCCCAGCAGCTCACTCGGGTTGGGTGGGATCTTCCCGGCGGGCAGCACATAGAGGCTACGGCCACCCCAGGGGAGCATGACCTCGTTCACTTTGGCGCGGCCGATGAGAACGTCGGTCAACCCGGCTCCGCCCTCGATGCTGAGGTACTCAGCGACCTTGGGCTTGCGGAGGTCGGTGTCAAGCAGCGCGACTCGCTTGCCGGCGTCGGCCAGTGCGATTGCCAGGTTGATCGTGGTCGTCGACTTGCCCTCGCTCGGAATCGAGCTGGTCACCACGAAGCTCGAGCGCCCACCCATGTCGAGGAACTGAAGGTTCGTCCGAAGGGCGCGGAACGACTCGGCACGCGGACTCAGCGGATCCGCGTGAACGATGAGAGGGCGTTCCTTCGCTTTGGCGTCGTACGCGATCGCGCCGATGGCGGGGGCGTGCGTCACCTGCTCCGCGTCTCGCGGCGTCCGCACACGATTGTCGAGCGTCGTCCTGAGCACCGCCGTTCCCAAGCCCAGCACTAGTCCGACGAGCGTCCCGAGGAGCAGATTGAGCGCAACGTTGGGCGATGTCGGCTCGAGCGCGGGCTGCGCGTCGCTCACGCGAGTGAGCCGAACGGGGCTCGCGCCCCCGTCGACAGCAGGCTCAAGCTGCGGGACGACGGTCGACAGGCTCGTGGCGACGGAATTGGCAATCAATGATGCTCGTGTCGGATCAGAATCCAACACGGTGATCGAGATCAGCGTCGAGTTCAAAGCCGCGGCGGCCTTGACCTCCTTCGAGAGTGCTTCAGCCGTCGTAGACAGCCCCAACTCTCCGATGACGGGGTCTAGCACACTCGGTGTGGCGACCAGCCCCACGTATGTATTGATACGGGCTTGCGTGAATGTCGATCCCTGCTGCAGCTCCGCTGTCGTGCTGCCCCCCTGGGTGGAGACGAAGATCGTGCTGGAAGATTCGTAAGCGGGCGTACGCGTCAAAGTGAACGCCGTCGCCCCCGCCAATCCGAGCATCGTGAGCACCAGGATGAGAAGCCAATTCTTGCGGAGGATGCGGATGTAGTCGCTGAGCTCCATGGTGCCTTTCGAGGACGCGCTGTCCAAACAGGACTGCGCTCGGGGGTCAAGCACATTGTGACACAAGGAATGAATTGAGCTGGGTGAGCACCTGATCGGTTCGCGCCTGCGTCTCCCGGGAATCGGTAAGGGAGACAAAAGAACGGCGGATCTTCAGATTGTCCGCTCGGGTGCCTCCTCGCGGAGCGCGAGGCGTGCGAGTCGCTCAACGGCTGGCAGCGCCGAAAGAATCTGGGACGCCGACCTTTCGTATGTATTTCTGGATCGACGGTACGGGTCCACCACGTCGTCGTCATCGGGTGATGCAGGTGGTTCGACCAAACCGCGGCGGGTAGCGGCGAAGGTGAGCATCTGCGCGGCCCGTGATCCCGCGCTCGAGTCGCTCGAGCGCTCTGCGACATCGAGCAACGTATCGTCGCCCACTCCGTCGACGAGACGGGCTAGCTCGCGCAGCGTGAAGGCACGGCTCATCAATCCTGGTTGCAACTCGACGATCTGGCGCCGGTGACTTCGGTCCATCGCGATCGTCCAATCCGCCCAGAGAAGCTGTCTCGCATCGAGCAGGGTCGCTTCGTGACCCGCGAGGCCCTCGGGCTCGCATCCGTTCTGCAGGGCCAGGCGCACGGCCTCGGACGTCATCGGCTCACCGCTTCGCGCTCGCGTGCCCGCGCTGGCCACTCGAACGCGACTGTTCATGAGGCGGCTCGCCAAGAGTTTTTCGGCGAGCGGTGAACGGCAGATGTTGCCGGTGCAGATGACGAGGATGTTGAGCATTGCTGTCCTCACTCTGTGCGAATGGAATTGGGTTCAGACTCTGCCCGGTATGTTGACGACGTGCACATTGAGCTTAACGACGGTGATGAGCTGTCGTCGCGCACGAGCCATTCCACCGTTGGAGCATTGGACGCTCGATCACCGCGGCCGCCTCGTCGTGAGCCGCGACGAGGCCGAACGGACTGGCGACTCGGCGGTCGAGCCGTGAGCAGATGGAACAAACGCGTCCTCGTGGTCTCACTGGGTGGTGCGGTGTTCGCAATCGGTGCAGGACTGCTTGCGCGTACTTTATGGCCCGCGAACAGCGGGTCTCTGTCGCTCTTGCTCACATGGCTCGGATTGGCGTCTGCGATCGTCTACGCGTTCGCGCGGGGGAGGCCCGCAGGGCTCACGCGACTGCGGCCTGTCGATCTCGTCCTCGCGGTCGGTCTGGGGGTTGGGCTGAGGCTTCTACAGGGAGTGGTCAGCGGAACGAGCTCGACAGCCTTTCCTGAACCCTTCTCACCCACCGACCTGGACTTCTCGTCTTGGCTGTGGGGCGAGTTGCTCCCTGCAGGGTTGGGTGGACCCGTCGTCGAAGAGCTCTTCTTCAGAGCGGTACTGCTGGTGTCCGTATTTCAGGCCCTTCGACGAACCCTCGGATCCTTGTCTGCGGGGGTCACAGCGCTCCTGATCTCGGCGGGCAGTTTCGTATTGCTTCACTCCGCCTTCGCGCCGGTGGCCCTCCCCGAGGGGATCATGCTTTTCGCGCTCGGAGCCACGTGTGCCGGCCTCGTCCTTCTGACGGGACGGATATGGGGGGCAGTTTGTCTTCACATTGTGTACAACGTCACGTTCCTGCTCATATCCTTGGCCGGTGGCTTGCTGGCCTGACAATCGCTGAGTCGACGTCGGCTGCGCCGAATTCCGACGACCTCGCGGGCACGTTGGAAAATGGCGCATGACGAACAAAACCGACCGGCAGTGGTCGGTGAGCTGAGCGGGGCCTTGCATCCTCACCAGGGTGTCGGCGGGGGGTCTGTGACTGCACGGCTCGCCACCGCTCCGAGCGCCCGGAGGATGGCGGGTTCTAGGATCGTGCGGTCACTCGCCTCCGCCATGTCGAGAGAGCGGAACCCCAGCCTTGCTGCCTGCTGGGCGACCTTGGGGTCGTATGCGATTCCCACAACGGGACGTCCCATGCTGGCGCCGAGGAGGCAGCCATGCAGGCGCATCGAGATCACCGCTCGACTTCGAGAGATGATCTCCTCGACCTCTCGTGCCCGTTCAGGTCCCACGATGATGTGCGCACAGTCGAACAGCGGTCGTAGCGCCTCGCGGTCGTCGTCGTCCCTCATCCCACTCATCGCGAACAGAGCGACGCGGAGTTTGCGGGATTTCACGACAGACGCGATTGACCGCGCGATCTCAGCCACCGCGTCGGGGCTTGACGAATACTCCCACTGACGGAGGTTTATGGACAGGTCGAACTCGATGTCCTGCGAATCCTCCGCTTCGTCGAGCCTTTTCCACGTCACAACGTCACCCGACACCTCGATCGACGATTCGGGTACGCCTATGTCTACGAGTCGTTTCTTCGACTCGTCATCGCGCACGTGAGTGAAGGACGCGCGCGCCAGCGCCGATCGGTAGTCGCGCGCCGTCCTGGAAGATCTGATGGGGCCCACGCCAAGGCCGATGAATCCATATGGCCTCTGCAACGAACATGCGACGTGCGCGATGCGCGTGAAAGGACGGTAGAAGTGCGGGCGCCTGTCGTCGAGCAGGCCGCCCCCTCCGATCAGAACCCAGTCCGAGTGAGCAACCTCGCGGATGACTCCTGCCCTGCTCCGGATGGAGCCGCTCAACACCACACCTGGACCAACGGCCTCCAGATCGGGGCCGCCGACCAGCCGCGACGACGCCCCTCCCGCTGCTGCCCACTCACGCAGGCGCAGCGCGATCACGTCGTCGCCGACGTTCGACCATCCCGCTGCTCCGACGAACAACACTCGTTTCATGGCAAACCTCGAAGCTCGAAGGGGCGGAACTCAAAGGCTGCCGCGCGAGAACAGCATCCGCTGTGCAACCAGTGCCACCAGAAAAATGCACTCGCTGACGCTGATAGCCAATACAAACACGGATGTTGAGAGCGGGGAGAAAAGTAACGCGAACGTGATCTGAGAAAGCAGGGCCAGGGCATATGCGAGCCCCGTGCTCACGAATCTGCGCTCGGCCAGCGCTGCGGATGTGAGGACGGTGCACGCGAAAGAGAACGGAACCTGGGCGCCGACAGCTTGTACGGCGCCGACATACGGTTCCGCCTCAGGTCCGAACAGCAGCGGAACGTACATGGGGGCGAGCAACGCGTTCGCCGTTGCGAGGACGGCCCCGCCCAAGAATGCGACGCTTGTGAGGATGAATAGCCGCTTACGGGAGGGTGGGACTGCGGCGAATCTGGGGAGCAGCATCGACCCGACGATGATGGAAGGAATCACCATCAGAATAAGCATCCGCGACGCCAGGCCGGTACCTTCGAAGTGCCGGCCAGAAGCGAGGTTCTGACTCAGGATGAGCAGGCACGCTGAGTAGGCATGAACGACAAGGGTATAGAACAACAGTGCTGCGTATGATCGACCGTCGCTCACGAAGTGTGAAATGCGGGGAAGCCCCACGATGTCACGAATTCTGACCTTGGCTTGCGCGTTCACGATGAACATCGTGAGAAGGAGCCCTGCCGGGTAGACGAGAGCGACCACTCCGAGTGGGAGGCCGAGGATCGCCAGGAGGATACCGACCGAGGCGACCAGCAAATTTCCCGCAATCTGACCCACGGCGATCTTGCGCGCCTCGAGTCGCGCTTGCAGGACGTACGTCGTCGTGGCCGCGATGACCACCGGCGTGAGGCAAAGGCTGAAGGCGAGCATCATGTCGGTTTGCGTCGCGATGATCGGGACCATAACGATTGACGCGACGACAGAGATCCAAAGCTGGGCTCTTGCCGTATCGTGCACGACCTGACGGGAATCTTCGCCTCGCGCTATTCGCTGTACGGCTGATGTTCCCAGACCAGCGTCGCCGGCCACGGTAGCGAAGCCTATGAGTGACTGCGCGAGACCGAGCATAGCTAATTGCTCCAGTCCAAGCGTCCTAGCGACGATGAACGTCAGCGAGAAAGCGAGAAGGCGTGCGGCGAGCTGAGCCACCAGCAAATAGGCGCCGTCTGACAAGAACTTCACGAAGATCTTTTCTCTGTGAACCTTCCGGCGTAGTCGGAAGACGTTATAGAGCGCTCAATCGGCTGTTTCTCCACCGGTCTCGGCCGTTCCCTGCAAATGCCCCACGCGAGTCCAACGAACAACCACGTCTCCAAGAACCACAGCGCGCTCGTGGCGACAGAGAAGAGGAGATAAGGCACCGCAAAAGTAAGAACCAGGCCGAGACGTCTCCTTGAGACGAGGCGGTACACTGTCAGGGCAGCCGAGACGGCGACGAGAGCAAGAGCGAGAAGGCCCCCATCGTAGACAATCTGGAGCGGGAGATTGCCGATGTAACCAGGGAGGGCGAGTTCTGGTCGGGTGAGGTCGTAGTTGCGTTGTCCGAAACTGTTGAAACCTAAACCGGGGAACAGTTGCCCAGAAGCAAGCCATTCGTTGAAGGCTCCAGCGTTCACCCTCTCGCGAAGGCCCCCTGTACCGGTCGTGGTGTCGAAGAGATCCAAGAATTTGCTGAAACCGACGTCGCCGCTGGTGAGGAGCACCGGGACGGCAGGGATCGCCAGGAGTGCAGACGCAACAATGAGGCGGCGTGACTGAGGGCGAAACACGGCGGCGAGTATGAGGCCGACGCAATAGGCCACGAGCGCAGCGCGGGTGTGGGTGGTGAACAGCGCGATCGGGGTGAGGATGATCGAGAGGTAGCGCAGCGGTGCGGAGATCAGGCGCCGCGGGTTCCACACGGCGACGAGCCCCCAGAGGCATAGCAGCCCCGCGAGGATATTGGCCTCGAGAGCGGCTACGTAAGACGCGTAACCTCCGTACGCGGGATCGATCTGTACCCCGATGTCCGCCACCCCAGCAAACGTCGCCAGCGACCACAGAGCGATGGCAAGGCCGCCGCAGAGAAGGTTGACGGCCACGCCCACTTTGACAATGGTCTGCCAAGTCTCGGAATGCTGTGCGACCCATACGGCGCTCAATACGTTCACAGCGCACCAGATCAAGACGGAAAACGAGGACGCGGGCTCGGGGGAGTTGAAGGCGGATGCCAGCCCGACACCGACGAGCCATGCCGCGACAAGGCTCAACGACACCCAACTTGCCAGGGGCATCGAGCGAGCAGCCCCTTGCTCTCGTCTCCTGAGGAGATCTCCGACGAGCGCCACGGCGCAGATGAGACCGATGACGACTTCGAGTCTGATATTGGCGCCAGCCACATCCAGAGCGGGCCGTGTGACGAACATGCTTGCTACGAGGAGACCGCCCAGCAATCTCGGACGCTGGGGGAGAGTCATCGCTCCCAGCAGAACCAACGCAATGAGGACAACAACGCCCATCAGCCGTCCTCGCCCATGAACATGTGGGAAAGTACTCGCTCTGCGCGATGCGCGGATGAGATCTCGTAGAGATCCCCGCGAGCCGGTGGATGATCAGGGAGAAGCTCATTCAACGTGGTGCTCCACTCGACGGCGTTTTCCGCCAACACAACGTGCTCCGGGAACTTCTTCGCCAGAGCCAACATCGAGGGAAGAGGGGTGGCGAGTATCGTGAGGCCAGCTGCCAAGTAATCGTATGCTTTCAAGAAATTGCTCGCGCGGTTGTAGGGGGAATCTACGAAAGGCACGACACCTACCTGGTGCGATGCCATCTGCCGGATGGCATCCGCGTAGTCGATGGGGCCGAGTGACCGCACATTGGCGGAATTTCGGAGGTTCTCGGTCGGTTCGCCGCCGGCAAGAGTGAAGGTCCAATCCGGCCGCAACTGCACGACCCGTTCGAAGAGGTCGACGTCTATGCGCGAGTTCCATCCGCCGACGTAGATGGCCGTCTTGCTCGCTCGGGGAATGTTCACGTCCGCCAGGTAGCCGTCGACACGGTCCAGAGAGACCCCATTCCCGACAACCGCGATCGGAGCGTTCTTCGGATCGTCGTGAGCCGCCGAGTCCAATTCGATTGCGATGCTCTCGGACACGCTCGTGGTTGTGGCGCAGCGCGCGCGCGTTGCGACGGATAGCTCCAGGTTGCGTCTAGCTTGGCGAGTGCCCGATAGATACTCGTATCCCCAGTGGCGATCCACGACATCGAAGTGCGAGTGAGACCAGACGGGCCAGCTGCATATCTCTGGAAACATCCACCAATATGCGATGAGGCTCGGTCGCGTCAGGCCGATCTCATCGATGGCCCGACGAATGGCCGCACCGACGAGTCGAAGAGCCAGGAGGCGCGAAACCTCCGGGCGCACCGTCGGAAGCATGGACGTGATGCCCGGAGTGACGAGCACGTGCGCAGTCTTCGAGAGCGAGAGCAGCCCGGGCCGCAGGCCCGTGGCCTTGCGGCCTCCCTTTCTCAAGCCGAGTAGCGCAGTCAGCCCCGAAGATTGGTGCTGTCTGCAGACGTAGAGTGTGGTTGCCGTCTTGCTGAGCTCTGCGAACATCTGAAGCGACGTTTGATTCGCGCCAGTTTCGTATGGTGGACCCCCGAGAATGACGTACTCAGGTCGCGGTGACACGGGCATTCCACACATTCATTTTCGAGAGCACTTGAGCCCGCTTCTCCAGAGTGAGTTCGGATCTCACTCGTTCGAGCGATGGGCGGGGGCGCGCATCGGGTTCTGTTTCGAACCATTTTGCGAGAGCCTCCGTGATTGCCATATCTTCGTCGACACCTCGATCCACCGATACGCCGCCGACGAGTGCCAGAGCTTCGGACGCGCCCCCGTCGGCGAAGCCAATTGATGGAATCCCTCTCAGAGCGGCCTCGACGGGGACCAGTCCGAATGGCTCAGGTCGACTCGGGAAGCACGCTACGAGTCCGACATCAGAGGGCAGAGCGGAAAGACTCTTTATCTCGCCCGCGTAGTGAACGCGGGCGTCCGTAGCGACCACGTCCAAGAGCGAACTCAGGTGCTGCTCCTGGCCCGGGTATGGTGAACCCGCGAGGATCAGGGTGGCCTCGGGCGGAGCGACACGAATGAACGCCCGTGCCACCGCCAGATGCCCTTTATGCCCGTTCACCCGGGCGACCACCGCTACTTTCGATGAGATCGACGGTTCGCGAGGCTCGGCGGTGACCTCTTCCAGATCGACGACCGGGTACGTGACTCGAATCCGTTCCGCTTCGACCCCGCTCGAGACAAGCCAAGACTTCACCGCTTCACTGCAGCTCGTCAGGTCGTATGAAGCGCTCCGCAGCAGGCTCTTCACCAGTACCGCGCCCAGGCGTCCAGGCAGCAGTTCGTGAACGGCAAGATAAAATCGACGCCGGAAAAGTCTCAAGGGTACGGAGTAGTGCGCGACAGCGAGCGTCCAAAGTACGACGACGTCGGCTTTTCGCGCCGCCCTCGGGAGCCGAAGGGATCGCAGGGAATCCCGCAACGCGCTTTTGCGGAGGACGGACATCGATGGCTCGATGTGGACCACCACCCGCAAGCGCCCCAGTAGGGCGGTGAGCGGGCCATCGGCCGGCAGTATCACCGTGACCGAGTGACCTAACCTACGCAGGGCGCGAACTTCGTCCAGGAGGACTCGGCTGGCGCCGTAGACGTCATTGCTTCCGTGGATTATCGCCACCGAAGACATCAGGAAAACTCCCCGATCAGAGCGCTCCACGAGCTGCGGAACTGAGAAGCCGGCCGTGACGCGGCAAGTGCCAGCCCGTCGCGGGCGGAGGACTGCCACGTCTGAGGATCGACCACGAGATCCTCGAGTTGCGTCATGAGCAATGAAGCGTCCTGAGACAGAGTCTGCGACGGTGTGATGGTGACGGCGGTGACTTCATTGAGCGATCCGCGCCCCGTGTGTGCGACGGGCAAGCCGGCAGCGGCTGCCTCGACCGCAGGAAGGCAATAGCCCTCGTCTACTGATGCCACTATCAGCGCAAACGAAGTGTCGTAAAGGTGATCGAGCGCTGCAGTCGAAACGTCCTCATGTAGTTTTACCCAATCGTTTCCGGAATCCCACTCGCGAAGCGCCTTGTTGATAGCTTCGGTGTCGTTTCCGGGTCGTAGAACGAGATTGAGAGTGAAGTCCTGCTCGAGTTTGCGTCGCAGCCTGGCCACCACCTCGATCGCCATCGGTATTCGCTTGTGGCGATCACCGGACGCCACCATAAGGAATCCCGCGCGATGCGCCCCGGGGCTCGGGTCTTCCCGAATGGGTGGGGCTGGCCAGGGTATGACCCGGATATCAGCTCTTGGCCACCTCTTCGCGATCTGACTGGCACTGTGCGCCGATGGCGTGACAATGACGTCTGCGAGTCGCGCTGAGACACCGAACGTGGTGCGCGCGTAGGCGACGAAAACCTTCGCGAATAGACGTTCATGGTCCAAGACCATCGTGTCGTGCATGACGACGATCGACCGCTGAGAGCGAAGCTTCCCACCAGTGTTCGTAGCGTGCACTATCACCTTCTCGCCGCATCTCGCCGCGGATACGGGAACTCGCAAGAAGTCCCACGCGAGCATGTTCGCGACTCGAGCGATTTTGGAGGTCGGCTCTGCCCGCGGGCTAACAGTACGCACATTGACACCGGCGAGGGCCTCTTCGATCAGCCTCGCACCGCGACTGGATCCACTCCGTCCTCGCACGCCGATGAAATCGTTGAGCAGGGTCACAGAGAACCGAACTTCATGTAGGCGGACTGGAGCTGAGCGCGGAACTCCGTGCCGTCGAACCTCAGACTTGCGGACGCGGCTCTCTCGCGCGCAGATCTCATCTCGTTATCGTCCGTGGCCCACAGTGTGACCTGGGCGACTATCTGCTGGAGGGAGTCGGAGGGGAGTGCTGAATCCAGGTTCCCCTGCCTCCACGGCGAAGGGTCTTCCATGAGAAACGTGGGTTCCGAGACCATCTCAGAGATAGCGCTGTTCTGAAAAGCGACGACGGGCGCCCCTGCCGCCATCGCCTCCAGGGGTGGCATGCCCTGTCCTTCATAGGCTGAGGGATAGAAGAAGGCAACCGCGTTCTTGTAGACGGCCGCTAGTTCGGTGTCGGAGAGGTTGTCGAATCTGAAAACGTGATCGGTGAGGGGGAAGGCGGAGGTGCCCCTTCCTACGACCACCGTATAAATGTCTTCGTTCGCGAGAGCTCTGGCCACGGCCGGGATCCAGTGGAACCGCTTCCTGGGATCCGGGGTGCGGAGGTCCACCATCGCGACGATGTATTTCAGGCCGTCGATTGCGCGGGTCGTACCGGGGAGATCTTTCGGCGCGTCGAAGTAAGCCCTTGATACCGGTAGCGAGCAGATGTCTATCCTGTCGCGCGACATCTTGAGTTTTTCCTGAACTCGCGTCGCGGTGAATTCAGAATTAGCAAGAATCCTGTCGGACCTGCGAGCGTTGAAGAAGAGGGCGCGGCTCTTCAATCCGAGCTTCGAGTATTGCTTCAGGTCCAGGGGGATCGTGTCTTGAACAGTGCAGAGCCACTTGCTGGATTTCAGAAGCGGGAGGTGATGCACGGCCGTCGCGTGATACACGTCCGGCGGGGGTTCCATTCGACCCAGCTGCCGCTGGACGGCGAAAAGGTCCGTGCCGTCGTCGCGCGCTGAGCCTGACACGTTCACAACGCTGATACCGGATGTGGAGTGAGCCGCCGCTGCAATCGTGGTCGCGTATCTTCCGAGTCCTCTGTCCGCACCGGGGCCGCTCAGCGAAAATTGGTCGAGCGCGATCCGCATCAGGATTTGTCCTCTTTCCGGCTTCCGACCAGTGCGAGCAGTGCCGAGTGGTATGCGGCGCACACCTGGCTCCATGAGTAGTGTTCGGCAGCCCTCGCGCGGTTGGCATCCGCGACTTCCTCCAGGTCCTCGCGTTCCATCATTTCTGAAAGAGCGTCGTTGACCGCGGTGGGATCGGCGTCGACGAAAACGGCGTTGCTGCCCAGGACTTCTCGGTTGTAGACGGTGTCCCGAGCGACAACCGGCGCGCCCGCAGCCATGGCTTGAACCAGGGCTGGGTTCGTTCCGCCAACGGAATGGCCGTGGAAGTACGCGCCAGCATTTTTCCAGAGCGACAGGAGTCGAGCGTCGTCGCGCACATGGCCCAGCCAATGAACTCGAGGGTGGCTGGTGTCCAGTCGCTGCGCCCATTCATCGAACTCGCCGCCATAACCGCTGGAGCCGACGATAACGACGTCCCACCGGCTCGCGAGCGTCGGGGTTGCGGTGAAGAATTCCTTGATGGTGTTCTCGGGCACGAATCGCGCGACGACGAGGACGTATCCTCGCGCTGTGAGTCCGGGTTCTACCGGCAGCTCGGGGGGAGTCGCCTCCCCGCCGTAGGGAATGAAGGTGCCATCGCGTTGGAAGTCCGATTTCCAACGCGTTCCGATCGCCTCCGCGTCGAAGACGAGCTCGTTCGCCCAGCGAGCGGTGCAGCGGGCTCCCAGCCTGAAGACTGCTTTCGCAAGACGGCCCCATTTTGCGCGGTCCCACTCGATACCGTCGACGTTGACGAGGGTGGGTATGCCGCGGAGCCTGAGGAGCGGGAGCCAGAAGCCGTTGGCCACGTTCATGACCAGAGCGACGTCCGGTTTGCGCATTGCCGTTCTCAACATGGAGGTGAAACCGTAGCTCAACGTGCTCAGCTGCTTGGTGTCGAAGCCAGCAGTCGTTATCGACTTGATGCGCGGGTCTCCGACAGGCCCCGCAGATGGCTCGCGGCGAGAGCGCCCATAGACGGAAACGTCCCACTCCTGATCCGCCAGATACGGGGCAAGCTTTCGGACAGCCGTTTCGAAGCCTCCGTAGTAGCTCGGGTAGCCGCGGGTTCCGACGATGTCTACTCTCAGCTGCGTCACGTCAATCCGTCCTTCTGGCCGCCGTGAGGACGTCCATCGTTGGTTGCGACCTCGTCGTAGCTGGGGGTGGATCCTGTGGCCCGGGCCGAAGGCGGAGGGTAAGCACCAATGAATGTGTATTGCTTGCGGTCGGCCCGAGGTCACTCTGTTCAGCAGCGCTCGCGTTTCACCATGTCGCTGTCCGAGAATGCTTACAACTTCTGTTGCTGCATCCTGCCTCCGTGGCCGGGGGTTGCTCTAGGTATTCTGCCTCTGGATCGAACGATAACAGGCTTGTACGGAGCCTGATGTCAGTTTCAAATGAACGCCGCATTTCTCGTCATCTCGCGACGCTCACGCGGAAGGGGGCGTCGACGCACTGTGAGTCCGAGAGCCGGGCGCCGCCTTGCGTTGCTTCTGCTCCGGCGGCGGGTTTGCGGAGTGGTCGGCGAGCTTGCTGATGTGGCCGCATGCGGAGCACGGAGGGCCGGGTCGGAGCTCACGTCGAGCCGTCGCTGACCTGTTCGAGCTACCCCAGGGGATGGGGTTTTGCGACGATTGCCGCGACTGCGCGGACGAGGGCCTCGTAACGCAACCTGCTGGGCAAGCGGGAGGCCCCGGATCGGCCAACAAGTGGTGCTTGCGCTACGTCACACGGGCCATGCGGCGAGGGTCACTTGGACGCGCGTCTGGAAAGGCGCGTTACGAGGTAGATGACACGGCCGACGATCGCGACAACGGCGATGTCAACCAGGCGAAGCCCGCAGCGACCGGATCGAAACTTTGCGGTTGCGTTTCGTTTCTCGTACCTCGAGTGACGTTTCACGGCTGGATGATAACAGCTTCCGTAATGTAAGCCTTGGGTCCTCGGTATGCGATTGTTTGTCATCGCTGACCCCGAGGTCGTGCCACTGCCGCCGCGCCGCTGAGAAGGTCGCGCACCTGGGGCGTGGGAGTCAGTCCGCGGCGCCGCGCCGCCGCACCTTCGGGTACGCGCGGAGAGCGTGAAGTCGAAAACCGAGGCTCGCAGAAAGCACCGCAGATGACAGAAGGCCCCGGATCTTCCGATCCGGGGCCTTCTTCTTGTTGCGGGGGCAGGATTTGAACCTACGACCTCTGGGTTATGAGCCCAGCGAGCTACCGAGCTGCTCCACCCCGCGGCACAAGAGAAAACATTACCTGCGGATGAACAAACCCGCAAATCCGGACGTACGCCCCGGGAGTGTCGCGAAAGAATAGCGCTGGTGAGCGAAGATATCGCCAGTTGCGCCGACGGGCGCGCGCGCAGTTTTGCTCAGCAGGCCGATCACGGGGAAGCGGGACTGGGCGACGGCGGGTTCATGGGGGCTTTCGTCCGACCTCGGGGCGCCGAGCGTCGCTCGCCGCACCGAGCCCGCTACGAGGAGCGTCCGACCGAGCGGCTGCTACCCGTCAGTGCGGTGGCTTTCGTCCTCGTCTTCGCTGGCTTCAGTGAGATCGTGCGGTCGGGGTCGTGCGTGGCGCGGTCATCCTCGTACTGTGGTTTCGGTGCCGACGATCGTCGGGCGCCGGGGGAGGGAGATCACTCCATGAGTCACGACACCGTTGCAGTCGCCGTCGCGCAGTTCGCGCCCTCGGCCTCGCGGGAGGGCAACCTCGCCGATATCGCCGGCCTCGCCCGCACGGCCGCCGCCCGTGGAGCCGGCGTCGTGGTCTTCCCGGAGTACTCCAGCTACTTCGTCGACCCGTTCGACGCCTCGCTCGCTGAGAACGCCGAAGACCTCGACGGCCCGTTCGTGCGCGCGCTGATTACCCTGGCGACCGAGCTCGACGTCGTCCTGGTCGCGGGCCTTGTAGAGAAGGCTGACGACGGTCGTCGCGTGCGGAACGCGGTCGTGGCAGTGGGCGCCGATGGCATCCGTTCCGTTTATCGGAAGCTGCACCTCTATGACGCCTTCGGGCAGCGCGAATCCGACTGGGTCGAACCGGGCGAGATCACCCCGCCGCAGACGTTCGAGGTGCGGGGCCTGCGATTCGGGCTGATGACCTGTTACGACCTGCGCTTTCCCGAGGTGTCTCGCACCCTGGCTGACGCGGGAGCTGATGTGGCGCTGGTTCCGGCGGAGTGGGTTCGAGGGCCGCTCAAGGAGCACCACTGGACGACGTTGCTCACCGCCAGGGCGATCGAGAACACGTTTTTCGTGGCCGCGGCCGACCACCCGCCGCCGCTCGGTGTGGGGCACTCGATGATCATCGACCCGCAGGGAGTCATCTTGGCTCAGGTGGGTACGATGACCGACGTCGCGGTGGCGCATATCGATGTGGCCGCTATCGCGCGAGTGCGGCGTGTGAATCCTGCGTTGGAGCTGCGGCGATACCGGGTCACGCCGCGCTGATGAGTTCGCGCTCGGGGCGTCTAGCCGTTGGCGGTCGTCACCAGCCCGAGCCGTTGAGCTCGATCCCGTCCGCGCGGTCGACCACGCGAAGCTGATGCGCGGGTCCAGAACACGGGCAGAACGTTCGCGTCATCGAAGCCGTCTCGGAGTATTCGAAGCTCGCACACGTTGTCCATGAGCACCGCCCGGGCGTGACACGTTCCACGAACACCGCGAGTTTGCTGCGTCGCAGCCCGACGGCTGCGTGGCCGCAGGCTCGACACGATCCGGTCGACGCGGAGGTCAACCCGTCAGAGCTGGCCACGGGCTTGCGCTCTCACTGCGGCGACGACGGACTCGTGGGACGGATGGACGAACAGCACCCCGACGCCCTGGTGGAAGCTACCAGGCCGGATTGCGAAGGTGTAGCGAACCTCGACGGTCGGATCGTCGCGAAGTACCCGACGTATCACTTCTCTCACGCCCTCGGTCACACGGCCTCCAACCAACGCGGGTTCGTCATGGCGCACCGCTACGTTTTCACGTGTGAGACCTGCGATGCGGGTTTGTTGACCATTCGACAATATTTCGTATTTTGTCCGCAACAAACGTCACGCTTTCGAGGGGAGTGCCGCTCGACGAGTGTGTGCCGTTTCAGCTCGAGCCGCGTGTCGCATTGCGTCGACGGCGCTCGTGCGCGGTTCGAGGGTTCCGAGAGGTTCTCGCCGGTCTCGTGACAGCCCATTTAAAGGTCGTAGAGAATGCGTTCGCGGCGCCCCCGCGGAAGTGGGGGCTTCTGTGTGGTCGACGTTTCTCCCGGACGGCGGGGTGCTTCGACAGGGGAGCGTGTACTCGTCGACGCTCAGCGATTGTCTGCGCGCCTCGGCCGCCTCAGTTGAACGTCAGCCCCGCCAACCGCTCCGCCGCATCCTGCAGCACCCCCACCCGCTTGCACGCGGCGAACCGCACGAGCGTCGCGTAGTCGCCGCGGTGCTCGGGCGTCACGAACGCGGTGAGCGGAATACCGACCACCCCGGCGCGGGCGGGCAGCTCGCGGCAGAATGCGTCGGCGTCGGTGGCGCCGAGCGGGGCGGCATCCACCACCGTGAAGTACGACCCCGCGGGAGTCGAGACGTCGAACCCGGCGGCGCGCAGCCCCGTGCCCAGCAGGGCGGCCTTGGCGGCCATCTCGGACGCGACCGAGGCGAAGAACGCGTCGGGGAGGCGCAGGCCCACCGCGATCGCCGGTTGAAAGGGCGAACCGCCCACATAGGTGAGGTACTGCTTGACGGCGAGCACGGCGGTGACGAGATCGGCGGGGCCGGTGACCCACCCGGTCTTCCACCCGGTCAGCGAGAACGTCTTGCCGCCCGACGAGATCGAGAGCGTCCGCTCCGCGGCTCCGGGGAGGGTGGCGATTGGCACGTGCGGTCCGTCGAACACCAGGTGCTCGTAGACCTCGTCGGTGACGATGATCGCGTCGTGCCGGTGGGCCAGGCGCACGACCTCGTCGAGCGCCTCGCGCGAGAAGACCGTGCCGGTCGGGTTGTGCGGGTCGTTCACGAGGATCACGCGGGTGCGATCGGTGACGGCCGCTGCGAGCTGCGCGAGGTCGGGCTGGAAGTCGGGCCACCGCAGGGGCACCGGCACGAGTTTCGCGCCCGACAGGGCCACGCAGGCCGCGTACGAGTCGTAGTAGGGCTCGAACACCACGACCTCGTCGTCGGGGGAGTCCACGAGTGCCAGCAGGGTCGCGGCGAGCGCCTCGGTCGCCCCGACCGTCACCAGCACCTCGCGCTGCGGGTCGAGCTCGATCCCGTAGAAGCGCCTCTGGTGCTCGGCGACGGCGGCCAACAGGTCGGGAAAGCCGCGTCCCGGGGCGTATTGATTGACGCCCGACGAGATGGCCGAGCGGGCGGCATCCAGAACCGCTTCCGGTCCGTCCTCGTCGGGAAAGCCCTGGCCGAGATTGAGAGCGCCGGTCGCGGTGGCGAGGGCGCTCATCTCGGCGAAGATCGTCGGAACCGATGAGCCGTCGGGCGCGAGCAGTCCCGCGCCTCGAGCGGTGCGCTGCCAGGCGCCGGGAATGTGTCGCATGGATCCAGGATGCCGCACCCTCGCGCAGCGCAAGCGGGAATGCCGCGCGGGTCTCTCCTGCTAGACCCATAGAGACGGCCCACGCCCGTCATAGGTGGTCCACAGGAACGGTGGTCATCGTAGAAGCACCTGGAACAAGGAGCATCCCATGAGCGACACCACGGACAACCGTCCCGAGGGCAACGACAACAGCCACCAGAACAACTCGGCCGCGAACGGCGCCGTTCCCGCGTCGCCGCAGCCCGAGTCCACCACCCCCGCCGCCCCGCGCTACGACGCGCCGCCGGTCCCCACCCGCTCGCCGGCCTCGGCCGCGGCGGCCTGGCCGCCGCCCGCCGCGGGTGCTGCCGCGCCCCAGCAGCCCGGTTACGCCTCGGCCCCCTCGGGCGCCACCTCGCCGACCGGTCAGGCCTTCGGCCCCGCTGCGACCGACGCGCACCCCACGCTGGCGATGCCGTCCTCGGCATCCACCGCTCCCCGTAAGAAGAGCGCGGCACCGCGGATCGCCGCTCTGCTGGTCGCGGCCGCCCTCGTCGGCGGTGGCGCAGGTCTCGGCGGCACCTACGCCGGCCTCAGCCTCTGGGGCGGATCGAACTCCTCGGTCGCCTCGGGGCCGCAGGCGATCACCGTCAACAACCCCGACAGCGTCAACAACACCTCCGCGGTCGCCGCGAAGGTCGTCCCGAGCGTCGTGACCATCAGCGCCACGGCCGGGCAGTCGGGCGGCACCGGTTCGGGCGTCATCCTCAGCCAGGACGGCTACGTGCTCACCAACACCCACGTGGTCACCCTCGACGGCCAGAGCGGCAGCGCGAGCATCTCGGTCACCACGTCGGACGGAAAGGTCTACGCGGCCAAGGTGGTCGGAACCGACCCCACCTACGACCTCGCGGTCATCAAGCTCGAGAACGCTTCGGGGCTGACCCCGATCGAGTGGGCCGATTCGTCGAAGCTCAATGTCGGCGACAACACCATCGCCGTCGGCGCTCCCCTCGACCTGCCCAACACGGTCACCACGGGTATCGTCAGCGCGCTGAACCGCTCGATCCAGGTCGCTTCGTCGGCCGCTCCGAGCGACGGCTCCGACCAGCAGCAGCAGGAGCCCGGCCAGGAGAGCCCGTTCCGCTTCGACTTCGGTCAGGGTCAGCAGCAGCAGTCGACCAGTCAGACGATCAAGATCGCCGTCATCCAGACCGACGCCGCCATCAACCCCGGCAACTCGGGCGGGGCGCTCGTCGACAACCAGGGCAAGCTCATCGGCATCAACGTCGCCATCGCGAGCGCCGGCGGGTCGTCCTCGGGCGGGCAGTCGGGCAACATCGGCGTCGGCTTCTCGATCCCCTCCGACATCGCCAAGCGCGTCTCCCAGGAGATCATCGACAACGGCTCCGCCACGCACGGCCTGCTGGGTGCCTCGGTTCAGGATGCCGCGTCCATCCAGGGCGCCACCACGACCGGTGCCTACATCGCCGACGTGTCCAGCGGCGGCGCGGCCCAGGCCGCCGGGCTGCAGAAGGGTGACGTGATCACCAAGTTCAACGGCATCCCGATCACGAACTCCATCGACCTGACCGCCCAGGTGCGCGCTCTCGCCGCCGGCAGCAAGGCCGAGGTCACGTACAACCGCGGCAACGCCGAGAAGACCGCCGAGGTGACCCTGGGGTCCATGCCCACGAGCTGACCCCGCCGTTCCCGCTGAAGAACGCCACCCCGCTGAATCCCAGCGGGGTGGCGTTCTTCGCGGGTTTCCGGGCCCCGTCAGTGCAGGGGTGCCAACCGCCCGATCGCCGCGAGGGGGATGCCCACCCAGTCCGGGCGGTTGCGCGTCTCGTAGATCGCCTCGTACACGGCTTTGTCGAGCTCGAAGGCCTTCAACAGAGCGTCGTCGTCGGTGCGGGGGCGGCCGGTCGTGGCGGCGTACCCGTCGAGGAACGCCTGCTGCGCAGCGATGACCCACGCGCGCACGGCCCCGCCGTCGTCGTCGGCGACCGCGCCCGAGACGTAATCGAACGAGCGGAGCATTCCCGCGACATCGCGCACGGCGACGTCGGGCTGCAGACGCTCGTTGATCGGGCGAAGCGGCTCGCCCTCGAAGTCCAGGAGCACCCAGCCGTTCGAGGCGGTGTCGAGCACCTGCCCGAGGTGCAGATCGCCGTGAATGCGCTGAAGAGCCGGCCACCTCACGTCGAGGGCCCTGTCGTAGACCTCGTGGATCTGCTCCTCGTAGGGCTTGAGGGCGGGCACCTCCATCAGTGCGATGGTCAGGCGGCGCTCCCAGGCGCTGTTCACCGATGACTTGTCGGCCGCACTCGGGGGGAATGTCGAGAACCGCTCGGCCAGGGCCACGTGCATGCCGGCGACACTCGCTCCGAGGGCGTACGCACGCTCCGAGAAGTCGTCGCCTGCGGCGGCGGCATCGAGCGCGACGCGCCACGCATCTTCGACGCCCTCGAAGAACTCCTGCGCGAAGGCGAGCGAACCGCTGACGGGAACGCCCTCCGGGGTCATCCAGATTCCGCGTACCTCACCGATCGCTCCGGGCACGAATAAGGCCCCGCCGGCGGCCAGCGCGGACTGGAGCTCGACGTCGGGATTAATCCCCGGATTCACCTGACGGAACAGCTTGCAGATGACGGGTACACCCGTTTCTTCACCCTCGAGACGGTAGATGATCGAGGTGTTCGACTGCTCGCCGCTGAGCACGCGGGCCGTCGTACGCGAGGCCAACGGGCGCCCGTTGGTCGCCCCGAGCGGGATGCCCCGGAAGCCGTCCTCCGGCGCCCCCACCTCACCGCCCGCGGTGACCAGCGCGTACAGCGCGTCGGTGAAGGCGGAGTCGGTGGTGGCATCCGTCCATACCTGTCCCTCCGCTGCGGCGCCGATCAGGCTCCCCGGCGGAACCGAGCCTTCCGCTCGGCGTGCGACGGGCACCTGGTACACGATCGCCGGTTGCACGGCCTCGTCGCGCACCAGCAGCACTCGCGCGTCGGAGGCGTCGAGCGGCCAGTCGGCCACGAGAGTCAGCCGCGGGTCGCGGCCCTTTGTTCCGTACCAGCGCTGACGCGGCATCCAGACAGCGAGGAGTTCGAGGAGGTCGCCCATGCGGGCAGGCTAACGCGCCGTCGAGTCCTTCGTGCAGGTCTTGCGCGCGGCCCCTCGTCGGTGAGAGAGGGCGAGATTCAGGATGCCGGCCTCTCGTCGTCGCCGCCCGGCTCGAGCTCGGGGGACTCTGCGGGGCGCTCGTGGCGCGAGAGGGCCCTGCGGGCGATCGCGCCGGTTCGGCGTCCCGCCCCCGCGAGGGCGTCACCGGCACGACGAATCCCGCCGAACGCGGCCCGCTCGAGGGGCTCGGTACCGGGCCGCGGCTCGAGGTCTGCGGGAAGCGTCGACGGGGGAGCGCCGAACGCGCGACGGGCATTGACCAGGACGCGACGACCCAGGATGTTGTTTCCCGCCCCGCCCACGACGGCGCCGACGCCGAAGGGGAGGGCCTTGCCGATCCACGAGGCACCGCCGCGGGCGGCGAACTGGCGCACGAACGTCGTCTTGAGCCGGTCGACGAGGGGGCCGACCATCGCGCGCGGCAGCGTCTTGGTCACCATCTCGCCCCAGTAACTGGAACGTGAGCCCCCACGGCCGGCGGCCTGAGAGGCCAGTTGCGAGACGAGGTCGATGCCCTCCTTGCCGAGCATCAGCGCCAGCACCAGCGCGCGGCCGCGATCGGGGTCTTCGACCACGACCCCGTGCACCTCGGCGACCGACTGCGCGTACAGAGCGGTCGCCTCGAGAAAGCCCACCGTCTCGACGCCGCTGAGCGCCAGGGTGACGCCGGTCCCGATACCGGGGACGACGGCGGTCGCTCCCACGGCGGCCCCGCCGGTGGTGACGGCCGCGAGATAGCGCCGCTCGAGGATCTTCAGGATGTCGTCGACGCCGGCATCCGGATGCCGCAGACGAATGCTGCGCAGGTGCGCGAGCACCACGGGGCGCTGGACCGACAGCACGCGGTCGAGCATGCGGATGGTGCGCGGGTGCTCCTCCGACCCCACCGGGGGTAGGCCGCCCTTCCAGGGGGCGTCGTCGGGCAGGGTGTGAATGCGGTGCACCTTCTCAGCCATGCCTCCATCCTCGCCCGGAGGACGGGTCGGGCGGGGGTGCTTGACGGCCGCGGGGCGCGGTGCGGCGTGCGCAGCCACGAGGTGCGGTTGCGAGTCGACCCCGAGAGCGCCTGCGCACGTACGCGCCCGGGATGTCGAAGAGGACGTCATCCGTTCAGATGAAATGTTTTGCGGGGATCCACCGGCCTTTCGTTATCTGTGAGTGTGTGGGGCGCGCGACTGAGCGTCGGTCGGTGTCGGAGGGGGTTGGTAGTTTGGTGCGATGACAGCGTCGCTGCCGGAGCCCCCCGAAAAGTCCTCTTCAGATACCGAGGGCGCGGCGGCGAGCGCCGAAGCCGCGGTGTCACCCCCGGCCAAGCCCCGCGCGCCGCGTGCGACCACGCCGCGAGCTCCGCGACGCCCGACGGCGAAGGCTGCGGAAGCCGATTCGGCAGAGACGCCCCAGGCGACCGCCCCGCCGCGCACCCCGCGGACGACTGCCGCGCGCGCCGCCTCGGCCGCGGAGACGACCGGCCGGACGCCCGCGGCGAAGAAACCGACCGCGCCGAAGAAGCCCGCCGCGCCGAGGAAGCCTGCTGCTCCCCGCACGACGGCGGCGAAGGCTGCGGGGACGAAGGCGGCGGCGGCGAAGCCCGCCGCTCCCAAGAAGCCCGCGGCTCCGCGTCAGACGGCTGCGGCGAAGGCCGCGGCTGCCAAGGCGGCAGCGGAGGCGCGCTGCTCTCGAGCAGTCGCGGGCCGAGGCGACCGTGAGCGCGCCGGACGTCGCTATGCCGCCGCTTCTGCCGGATGACATCGTGGTGCCGCCGCGCCCGCCGCTGCCATCGGTCGGCGCGACGACCGAGAGCGACGACGCCGACGCAGAGCCCGACCAGGCGGTCGACGAGCCGGACGCGGCGGTCACACCGGATGCGGCGGGCTCCGCTCCGGCTGAGGTTTCCACCGAGAACTCGTCCGCTGCCGGTGACGCCGAGTCGGAGACCGTTGCCGACCCGAGCCCCGCCGATGTCGCTGTCGAGGAGCCGGTCGTCGATCCGGCTCCCGCCGATGTCGCGGTCGCCGATCCGATCGTCGCCGACGTCGTTGTCGAAGAACCGGTTGCCGGTACGACTCCCGCCGATGTCGCCGTCGAGGAGCCGGCCGCGCAAACCGTGGCCGACCCGACGCCGGGCGACGTCGCCGTCGAGGAGCCCGCGACTGTCGCAGCAGATACGCCTCAGCAGACCGACCCGTCGTCCCCACTGGTCACGTCGTCGTCCACCGAGGTCGTCGCCGAGACGCCGCTCGAGCACGACCTCCCTTCTGAGTCGGCTGCTCCGGCCGCCACCCCGCCGAGCGAGGGGTCACCCGCGAGCGCCGACGGCGTGAGCGAGCAGGAAGACCCCACCCCCGCCGACGTGCGCGTCTACGAGGCCGAGCCCGCGGACCCCGAGACCGCCCCGTTCGTCGCTCCGGCGTCGACCGAGGTGCCCGAGACCACCGGCGTCGATGCGGCGGGCGCCGAAGACGACGGGCAGACCGCCGTCCTCGACGCATCCCCGGCCGAGACGCTCGAGCGTGCCGTCGACCCCGAGCCCCGCTCCGAGGTGGACGAGTCCGTCACCCAGGTCGACGACGCACTCGTCCCCGCCGCGGTGGTTGCGGGGTTGGTCGATGCACCCACGGCATCCGACGACGAAACCGCCGTCCCGGCTCTCGCCCTGCGCACGATCACGAAGAGCTTCGGCGAACTGCGCGCCGTGGACGCGATCGATCTGACCGTGCCCGCGGGGGCGTTCTACGGCCTGGTCGGACCGAACGGCGCCGGAAAGACCACGACCCTGTCGATCATTGCGGGCCTCCTGCGTCCTGACCGCGGCACCGTCACGATCAACGGTGTCGACGCGGCCAAGCGCTCGCGCGAGGCCAAGAAGCTCATCGGCGTGCTGCCCGACCGGCTGCGCACCTTCGACCGGCTCACCGGCCGTCAACTGCTGTCGTATTACGGCGCGCTGCGCGGGCTGCCCGCCGCGCTGGTCGAGAGCCGCACCGCCGACCTCGCTCGTGCCTTCGACCTCGTCGAAGCGCTCTCGCGCCCGGTGTCGGACTACTCCGCCGGTATGACCAAGAAGGTCATGCTCGCGGGGGCCATGATCCACTCGCCGCGTCTGCTCGTGCTCGACGAGCCCTTCGAGGCCGTCGACCCGGTGTCGAGCGGCGTCATCCTCGACATCCTCGGCACCTACGTCGAACACGGCGGCACGGTCATCCTTTCGAGCCACGGTATGGAGCTCGTCGAGCGCGTGTGCTCACGCGTCGCCGTCATCGTGTCGGGTCAGGTGCTCGCCGAGGGCACCGTCGACGAGGTGCGCGGCGAGGGAACGCTCGAACAGCGCTTCCGCGAACTCTCCGGTGGTCTCGGCGACGTGGAGGGACTCGAGTGGTTGCACACGTTCTCCGCCTGAGACTCGCCATGATGCTGGGCGCCCTCCGGGGCGACCGGCGCGAGGTCGTCCGGCGCGCCATCGGCGTCGTCATCCTCATCGCCGCCACCGTCGTTGCGGCGACGAGCGCCGCCGGTCTGGCGGATGCCAGCCCCCTCACCACCGCCGTCGTCACGGTGCTCGCGGGGTCGGCGGTGACGCTCGGCTTCGCGGTCGGTCCGCCCGTGACCGCCTCGATCGACCCCCTCGACCCGCGCCGCTTCGCCGTCGTCGGGCCCGAGCCTCGGCCCCTGGCCGGCGCGCTGCTGCTGGCCGGGTTCCTCTCCGTGCCGGTGCTGGTCGTGCTCGTCCTCGGGGTCAGCCTCGCCGTCGCGTGGGGCGCGCACGGCGCCTCGGCCTGGGCGAGTGCGGCATCGGTCGTTCTGGGGCTGACGACCTGTGTGCTGTTCGCTCGCGTGAGCATGGCGCTCGGCGCCCTCGTGCAGCGACCGCGTCAGTCGCGCGAACTCGTCGGCGTGTATCTCATCGCCGTTCTCGTCGTCGTCGTGCCGGTGGGTGTCTTCCTCGGATCGCTCGAGTGGCGGGGGGTCGTGCCGTCGCAGCTCGCCTCGGCGGCAGAGGTGCTCGCGTGGACCCCGATCGGGGCCGCGTGGGGTATCGCCCTCGCACCGTCGGCGGGAGCGGCCGTCGGCAGCCTCGTCGTGGCCCTCGCAACCGTCGCCGCGCTGGGACTCGCCTGGTTCGCCCTCGTCAACGTCCTGCTCACCACCACCCGTCGTCCGGTCGCGGTGCGCGAGCGCGGAGGCCTCGGCTGGTTCGCGATCCTGCCGGGCACGCCGGGGGGAGCGGTCGCCGCCCGCAGTCTCTCGTACTGGTTGCGTGACCGCCGGTACATCGTCAACGTCGTCATCGTGCCGATCGCCGCCGTCGTCTCGACGGTGCCGTTGCTCGTCGCCGGCGTCCCGTTCGAACTCGCCGTCCTGCTGCCGGTGCCGATCATGGCGCTGTTCTTCGGGTGGCTGCCGCACAACGACCTCGCGTACGACTCCACCGCGCTCTGGATGCACATCGCCAGCGGCATGCGCGGGGCTCCCGACCGCATCGGGCGTCTGGTGCCCGTGCTGCTCATCGGCATCCCGATCCTCGCCGTCACCCTGCCGCTCGCCATCGTCGCGCACGGGCGCTGGGCGATCTTCCCGGCGATGGTCGGGGTGTGCGCGGCTCTGTTCCTGGCGGGGCTGGGGCTGTCGAGCATCTCCTCGGTGGTGGCGCCCTACGCGGTCTCTCGACCGGGGGGACAGCCCCTTCCAGCAACCGCAGCGCACGGGCTCGGGCGGCGTCGTCGCCCAGGGGCTCGTGATGGCCGGCGCGATCGTCGCGGCTTCGCCTGCGGCATGGCTCACATGGCGGGCGATCAACGGCGAGACCGTCGACACGGCGCTGGCGCTCTGGGTCGGCATCGGTGCCGGAGCCATCGTGCTCGTCGTCGGCGTCGCGATCGGTGCGGCTCTGTTCGAGCGCCTTGGAACGCGTCTCATGGAGTTCGCCGAAGCGACCTGACCTGGCTCGCGACCGACCCGTCAGGGCTGACCGCGGCTACACTGGCTCTCCATGAGCACGCCTCTCGACAGTCCTGACAGCGGGGGTCTCGCGACCCTGGATCGTGAGCTCGAAGAGCTCATCCGCGAAGAGAACATCGAGCCCGGTGATCACGAGCGCTTCTCCCATTACGTGAAGAAGGACAAGATCCTCGAGTCCGCCCTCAGCGGCAAGCCGGTGCGCGCCCTCTGCGGCAAGAAGTGGACGCCGGGGCGCGACCCCGAGAAGTTCCCCGTCTGCCCGCAGTGCAAAGAGATCTACGAATCCCTCATCAACTGAGGTCTTCTCGCTCCGCCTGAGGGGCCGGAAAGCGTCGCCCCGGCTAGCGCTCGGCGGCGCTCTCCGGCCCCTCACGCGCGTCCGCCGCGTGAAGGGCCCGTGAGCCCCGGACCCGCCGCTCAGCGCGCGCGCCGGGGCTCACCGCGTTTCGCGGTACTCCGTCGGCAGCGCCGGGTCGGCCTTGCTCAGCGCCAGGGCGCGCACGGGCAGTTCCTCACGCACGCGGGCGTGATGGGCCCGCGCGGCCTGGACTCCGGCCGAGCCGAGAGCACCGGCATCCGCCTCGCCGTGCTCCATGAGCGTCGCCTGCAGCGCACGCGCATCGGGGTGTTCGGCCGCGGTCGAGAGTTCTTCGAAGCCGTCGCTGACGACGATGAGCTCCGAGGTCGCGGTGCCGGATTCCAGGGTCCGGAACGCGGCCTTCCGCCCCCCGTGCGAGGCCTTCTGCGCGGATGCCTTGGCCACGGCCACCCACGAGCCGTCGGCGGCCTCTCGGGCCACGAGCTTGAAGACCAGCCCCGCGGTCGGGACGCCCGAGCCTGTCGCGACCGAGGTGCCCACGCCGTACGAGTCGACGGGTGAGGCCGCCAGGGCGGCGAGAGCGTACTCGTCGAGGTCGCTGGTCACCGTGATGCGGGTGCTCGTGGCGCCCAGTTCATCGAGCAGCGCGCGCACCTCGCCCGCGACGATCGGCAGGTCGCCGGAGTCGATGCGCACCCCGCCCAGGTCGGTGCCGGCGACGCGGACGGCGGTCTTGACTCCCTCGGTGATGTCGTACGTGTCGATCAGCAGGGTCGTCCCGGCGCCGAGAGCGTCGATCTGCGACCGGAAGGCGTCTTCTTCGCTGTCGTGCAGCAGCGTCCAGGCGTGAGCGGCGGTGCCCATGGTCGGCACACCCCAGCGGCGACCGGCCTCGAGGTTGCTGGTGGCCGAGAACCCGGCGATGTACGCCGCGCGGGCCGCGGCGACCGCGGCCTCTTCGCTCGCACGGCGCGACCCCATCTCGGCGAGTGGTCGGTCGCCCGCGGCCACGCTCATGCGGGCGGCGGCGGTGGCGACGGCGGAGTCGTAGTTCAGGATGCTGAGTGCGAGCGTCTCGAGCAGTACGGCCTCGGCGAACGTTCCCTCGATCGTGAGCAGGGGAGACCCGGGGAAATAGACCTCGCCCTCGCGGTAGCCCGTCACCGAGCCCGTGAACCGGTAATCGGCCAGGAAGTCGAGGGTCGTGGCATCCACCACCCGGTTGTCGCGAAGGTAACGCAGCTCGTCGTCGCCGAAGCGGAAATCGCGGATCGCCTCGAGCAACCGGCCGGTCCCGGCGACCACGCCGAACCGGCGCCCACCCGAGAGGCGGCGCCCGAACACTTCGAAGACGCACCGGCGCGAGGCCGTGCCGTCGCGGAGGGCGGCGTCGAGCATCGTGAGTTCGTAACGGTCGGTGTGCAGGGCGGTGCTGCGGCTCATGGCGCCAGCCTATTCCGGCCCCGTGGCCGTGCCCGCGCGGACTCCCGCGCTTGACAGTCGCCGCCCGGCGTACCGAACTCCTGAACTTTCGGGGGGATGCGAGCCATGGATGCCGTGGCACCGCGAACCGTCGGATTTCCTCGGGAGTTTCGCACGCCCCGCGTCCCCGGCCACCCCCGTCCCCGGCCACCCCCGCGCCGGCCACCCCCGCCCCCGGCCACCCCCGCGCCGCGCCCGCGCCGGCAACCAGCCCGAGCGCCCGCACCCGCGCCGCGTCGTGCGAAACTCCTGACTTTCCGACCGTGAGACGGCCGAACGGCAGCACATGGCGCCTCTTCGCCTCGTTTTTCAGGAGTTCGACACCACCCGATGCGGGAGACCAGCCCGGTCCACCCCCTCCCGATAGGCTGGAGCCCTATGAACGACGCGCCGATCGGGATCTTCGACTCAGGAGTCGGCGGACTCACCGTCGCCCGGGCCGTCTCTCAGCAGCTGCCGCGCGAGTCCATCCTCTACATCGGCGACACCGCCCGCTCGCCCTACGGCCCGAAGCCGATCGCCGACGTTCGCAAGTACTCGCTCGAGGTGCTCGACACCCTCGTCGATCAGGGCGTCAAGATGCTCGTGATCGCGTGCAACACCGCCTCGGCCGCGATGCTCCGCGACGCGCGCGAGCGCTATGACGTGCCGGTGGTCGAGGTCATCGGCCCCGCCGTGCGCACCGCGATGTCGACCACCCGCAACGGCCGCATCGGCGTGATCGGCACCGTCGGCACCATCGGCTCCCGCGCGTATCAGGACATGCTCGAGGTCAACGAGCGCCTGACGGTCTTCGCCGAGGCCTGCCCGCGCTTCGTCGAGTTCGTCGAGGTCGGGGTCACCGACTCGCCCGAAGTCCTCGCCACCGCCGAGCAGTACCTCGCGCCGCTCCGCCACGCCGGCGTGGACACCCTCGTGCTCGGCTGCACCCACTACCCGTTCCTCGAGGGCGCCATCAGCTACGTCATGGGCCCCGAGGTCAGCCTCGTCTCGAGCGACAGCGAAACCGCGAAAGACGTCTATCGCCAGCTCGTGTCGCGCGACCTTCTCGCGACACCGGATGCCGTGCCCACCGCCCGTTACGAAGCCACGGGCTCATCGGCCGACGACTTCGTGCGCCTCGCTCACCGCCTCATGGGCCGCGAGGTGCGCGAGGTGCAGCTCGTGCAGACCGGCGCCATCGACCTGCCGCGCTGAGTCGCGGCATCCATTCCCGTTCCCCTGGAGGACCCATGACCCGCAAAGACGGTCGCACCAACGACCAGCTCCGTCCCGTCACCATCGAGCGCGGCTGGTCGGCTCACGCCGAGGGCTCGGCCCTCGTCACGTTCGGCGGCACCAAGGTGCTGTGCACCGCGTCGTTCACGAACGGCGTTCCGCGCTGGCTGACCGGCAAGGGCAAGGGCTGGGTCACGGCGGAGTACGCGATGCTCCCGCGCGCGACGAACAGCCGCAACGACCGAGAGTCGATCAAGGGCAAGGTCGGCGGGCGCACGCACGAGATCTCGCGCCTGATCGGCCGTGCCCTGCGTGCGGTGGTCGACACGAAGGCGCTGGGCGAGAACACCATCGTCATCGACTGCGATGTGCTGCAGGCCGACGGCGGCACGCGCACCGCGGCCATCACCGGTGCCTACGTCGCCCTGGCGGATGCCATCGCCTGGGGACGCGAGAAGAAGTTCATCGGTCAGCGCGCCGAGGTGCTGCGCGATTCGGTCGCCGCGGTGTCGGTGGGCATCATCGACGGCGAGCCGATGCTCGACCTGGCGTACGTCGAGGACGTGCGCGCCGAGACCGACATGAACGTCGTCGTCACCGGTCGCGGGCTGTTCGTCGAGGTGCAGGGGACGGCCGAGGGCGCGCCGTTCGACAAGCGCGAGCTCGACCAGCTGCTCGAGCTGGGCGTGAACGGCTGCGCCGAGCTGCGCGGCATCCAGGTCTCGACGCTCGAGGGCTGAGATGGCTCGCATCGTCCTGGCCACACACAATCCGCACAAGGTCGAGGAGTTCCAGGCGATCGTCGCCGAGGTACGCCCCGACCTCGAGGTCATGGGGTACGACGGCCCGGAGCCGGTCGAAGACGGCGTGACGTTCGCGGCGAACGCGCTGATCAAGGCGCGCGCGGCGGCGGCGCACACGGGTCTGCCGGCTCTGGCCGACGACTCCGGTGTGGCCGTCGACGTACTCGGCGGTTCGCCGGGGGTGTTCTCGGCCTACTGGGCGGGGCACAAGAAAGACGCCACTGCGAACCTCGAGCTGCTGCTCGACCAGCTCTCGGACGTTGCCGACCCGCATCGCACGGCGCAATTCGTCTCGGTCATCGCGCTCGTGCATCCCGATGGCACCGAGCAGACGGTCGAGGGCCGCTGGCCCGGCCGCCTCGCCACGGCCCCGGCCGGTCCCGGCGGTTTCGGCTACGACCCGGTCTTCATCCCCGACGGCCAGCCTTCGGGACAAGAGCGGACCGTCGGCGAGTGGACCGCGGCCGAGAAGAATGCCGAGTCGCACCGGGCCCGCGCTTTCCGCGAGCTGACACCGCTTCTTCGGGGGCTCTGAGAACGAGACCGACACCGGTTCTCATTCCCGACTTGGCCGAACCACCGCGGCGGAGCCTGTGCCCGTTCTAGCCTGGAGCCATGCACGATCACGCGCCCTCCGGCGGCATCCGAGATGCCAGCAATCGGCGCCTGCTCGCGACCGCCCTGGCCCTGACGGCCACGGTGATGCTCGTGCAGATCGTCGGGGCTGTCCTGACCGGCTCGCTCGCCCTGCTCGCCGACGCCGCGCACATGTTCACCGACGCGGCCGCTCTGGTGGTCGCGCTCATCGCCACCGCGATCGCCGCGCGCCCGGCCGATGATCGTCGCACCTTCGGTTACCAGCGTGCCGAGGTGCTGGGGGCCCTCGCCAACGGCGTGATCCTCATCGTGCTGTGCGCGTGGGTCGGCGTCGAGGCGGTGCAACGTCTGCTCGCCCCGGCCGAGACCGAGGTGCAGGGCGGACTGATGCTGGTGGTGGCCACCGTCGGCATGATCGCCAACGCCGTGTCGATGTTCCTGCTCTCTCGCGCGCAGAAGCGCAGCATCAACGTGCGCGGCGCCTATCTCGAGGTGCTGGGCGATCTCGTCGGATCGATCGCGGTGATCATCGCGGCCCTCGTCATCGTGACGACGGGATTCATGCAGGCGGATGCCATCGCCTCGCTGCTCATCGCGGTGCTCATCGTCCCGCGGGCGATCGGTCTGCTGCGCGAGGTCGTCGTGGTCTTGACGGAGTCGGCCCCGGTGGGGGTGCACGTGGCCGAGATCCGCGAGCACCTGCGCGAGGCCGACGGGGTGGTCGATGTGCACGACGTGCACGTGTGGCAGCTCACACGCGGAGCGCCGGTGTTCAGCGCTCACGTGATCGTGGAAGATGCCGCGCTCGCCGATGGGCGCGCCGCCGCGATCCTCGCTTCGCTGCAGACGTGTCTCGCCGACCATTTCGACGTCGAGCATTCCACTTTCCAGCTGGAGCCCGCGGGGCACGTGGAGCACGATTCGCGTCACGCGTGAATGTCGGTGCCGTCCGGTAGCCTTCGGACAGGCACCCGCACCCCCGGAAGGTTCCTCATGTTCTCGTCACTCGTCACCGACCATTGGCTGCCGTCTCCCGCGAGCGCGTTCTCTGATGACGACGCGGTCGTCGTCGTCGATCCGGAGGCGCCCGAGAACCGGTCCGTCTCGATCCTGCGCATCGGCGACGGGGCGACGGTCGTCTCGCTGAGCCCCGAGCGAGCGGATCAGCTCGGTGTGTCCGACGGAGAACGTCTCGCCGCCGATGAGGTTCTGGAGCGCATCGACGCGGCGGGCATCGCGCTGAACGACCCCGACCACCTCTTCTACCTTCCGGTCGAAGAGCATGCCAACGTCACCGCACCCGAGCCGCAGGCGAAAACGCGCCGGCTGACGGCCGAAGACGCCGACGCCTTCGCCGCCCTCGTCGCGGCGGCGCCCGAAGACGAGCTCGACGAGGCGTTCGTCGAGCTCGATCACTGGCTCGTGTTCGGCACGTTCGTCGACGGCACGCTGGCCGCTGCGGCGAGCATGTATCCCTGGAAGGGCACGCGCCTCGCCGACCTCGGCGTGATCACTCTTCCGGAGTTCCGCGGCCGCGGCCTGGCGAGGGCGACTGTGCTGGCGATGGCCGCCGATGCGCTGGAGCGCGGCTACGAGCCGCAGTACCGGTGTCAGCTCGACAACGCCCCGTCGGTGGCTCTCGCACTGGCATCCGGATTCCGCCGTTTCGGCGAGTGGATCGTCGTCGACGACTGAACGGCATCACGGCGTTCAGCTTTCGCGCACGACCTCCGCGGGCGACTTGTCGGGGCGGAGGCCGCGCCACCGCGCCTGGCGGAGGATCCCGCCGGGGGTGAACTCCGCGAACTCGACCTCTGCCACCAGGCTGGGGTGCACCCACAGGGCGTCCCGCGCGTCGGCGGCCGGCACACCGACGAAGGGGTTCGCATCGGCGCGTAGCGGCTCGAGCGCCTTCGTCAGTCGAGCGAGGGTCTGCTCGCCGAAGCCGGAGCCCACCCGCCCCGCGTACTGCAGGCCGTCCGCCGTGGGCACCCCCACCAGCAGCGAACCGATCGTGCCGGAACGGTTTCCTCTACCGGGTCGGATCCCGCCGATCACGACCTCCTGCGTGCGCGAGTGCTTGACCTTCAGCCACCGCTCGGATCGCACCCCGCGGCGGTAGGACGAGCCCGGGTCCTTCACGACGACGCCCTCGAGCCCGAACCGGCCGCTCGTGGAGACCGCTGCATCCACGTCGTCGAACACGGGAGGCACGACGACCGGACCCCCGGCCTCGGCGGCCAGCTCCTCGAGCACGTCGCGCCGCTTCGACAGGGGGAGGGATGCCACATCCCGCCCACCCGCCGACAGCACATCGAAGAGGTAGAGGTGAACGGGGGTGCGCTCGGCCTCGCGGGCGATCTCGCGCGCCTTCGCGAGGTTCATGCGCCTCTGCAGAAGCGGGAAGCTCGGCCGTCCCTGCTCGTCGAGCGCGACGATCTCTCCGTCGAAGACGGCCGGGTCGGGACCGAGACCCAGGTCGACGCTCGTGAGCTCGGGATAGGCGTCCGTCAGGTCGTTGCCGTTGCGCGATCGCAGGCGCAGCCGTTCGCCGTCCCAGATTCCCAGACCCCGGATGCCGTCCCACTTCATCTCGACCCAGGGCGTGCCGCCCCAGCGTTCGGCGGCGGCGCGGGCGATCCCCGGCGTCGCGGAGGTGGCGAGCATGGGCTCGATGTCGCCGTCCCTGTCGACGCTCGGTGGCGCCTCGGTCGATGCAGGGGGATCAGCGGAGCCGTGGTCCAAGGCCACCACGGGGGCTCCGCCGCCCTGCGGTCGGCCCGCGGCATCCGTCTTCATGCGGTGCAGCAGCCACTGCGATCTCTCACCCTGCCCCTCGGTGCGGATGAGGGCGAGTCGCACGCGGCCGAGCGGTCCGTCGGCTCTGCCCTCGAGGGTGGCGATGACCTCGTCGTCGCGCCACTTCTCGAGCTCGTACGTACCGGTGTCCCAGACCGTCATGGTGCCCGCGCCGTACTCGCCGCGCGGGATCTCGCCGGCGAAGTCGAGGTATTGCAGCGGGTGGTCCTCGGTCATGACGGCGAGGCTGTTCTTCGCTGTGGTGGGCGGCACACCCCGGGGGACGGCCCAGCTGACGAGCACGCCGTCGCGTTCGAGGCGGAGGTCCCAGTGCAGACGTGAGGCGTGGTGCTCTTGGATGACGAACCGGGGGAGCCCTTCGGCGGCGGGCGCGCCGTGGGGAGCCTCGGGCACCGGCTCGGGGGTCTTTCCGGCTGTGCGCTTCGCGATGTAGGCGCGCAGGGGCCCGTGCGCCGCGTCGACAGAGGCGAGCGGGTCGTCGGTTCTCCCGAGGACCTCGGTGAACAACAGATGCCGCAGGTCGGGGTCGTCCAGCTCGTCCCAGGTGCGCGGGGCGGCGACGTAGGGGCGCGGGCGGCCGCGCAGCGAGTACGGCGCGATCGTCGTCTTCGAGCCGTTGTTCTGACTCCAATCGATGAACACCTTGCCGGGGCGTGCAGCCTTCGACATCTGGCTGACGACGAGGTCGGGGTGATCGGCCTCGATCGCGCGCGCGAGCTCTTTCGCGACGACGCTGACCGCGTCGCTGGACTGGCGCCCGTCGAGGCGGGCGTACAGATGGATGCCCTTGCTCCCACTCGTCACGGGCAACGGGTCGAGCCCCATGCCTTGCAGGATCGCGCGCGCCCACCGCGCGACCTCCGCACACTCGGCCAAGCCCACGCCCGGACCGGGGTCGAGATCGAGCACGAGGCGGTCGGGGTTCTGCCTCTCGCCGTCGCTCGAGAAACGCCACTGCGGCACGTGCAACTCGAGGCTGGCGACCTGCGCGAGGTAGACGAGGGCGGGGAGGTCGTCGACGAGCGGGTAGTCCTTGGCGCCCGAGGAGTGGTCGATCGGAAAGCGCCGCACCCATGCCGGAGCACCGGGCTCGAGGGCCTTGGCGAAGAACGGTTCGCCGGGGTCGGCATCCGTGCCCACTCCGTCGGGCCAGCGCTTGCGCGTGAGCGGGCGGTCGGCGACGTGCGGGAGGAGCAGGGGAGCGATCCGCGAGTAGTAGTCGATCACCTCGCCCTTGGTGGTGCCGGTCTCGGGGTAGAGCACCTTGTCGAGGTTCGACAGGCGCAGGCGACGACCGCCGATGCGCACCGTCTGCTCCGTCATCGCCCCAGCGTAGAGCGGAGGGGGAGAGGGATGCCGAGGGGGTTGCGGCGAACTCGGGGTTCCGGTGGCTTCGAGACGCTCAGCCACCCGGGGGCCAGGTCCGAGGTCTGCTCGAAGGGGCCGGACACGTTCGCGCGCAAGGGTCTCGGCATCCACCGCTCTCCCGGTGTTCACTGGGCACATGCGATCGATCTGGAAGGGCGCCCTGACGTTCGGGCTCGTCAACGTGCCCGTGAAGGTGTACTCGGCCACCGAGGACCACGACGTCTCGTTGCATCAGGTGCACAACAAGGACGGCGGCCGCATCCGGTATCAGCGCGTCTGCGAGGTGGACGGCGAGGTCGTGCCGTACCAGGACATCGACAAGGCCTACGACGACGGCGAGCAGACGGTCGTGCTGACGAAGGACGATCTGGCGTCGCTGCCGAGCGAGCGCAGCCGGGAGATCGAGGTCGTGGAGTTCGTGCCGAGCGACCAGGTCGACCTGCTGACGCTCGACAAGGCGTACTACCTCGAGCCCGATTCGTCGTCGCCCAAGGCGTACGTGCTGCTGCGCAAGACCCTCGAGCAGACCGACCGCACGGCGATCGTGCGGTTCTCGCTCCGACAGAAGACCCGGCTGGCGGCTCTGCGCGTCCGCGGGGACGTGCTGGTGCTGCAGACGCTGCTCTGGGCCGACGAGGTGCGCGAGGCGGCTTTCCCGGCTCTCGATGAGAGTGTGCGCATCTCGGCGAAGGAGCTCGAGATGTCGGCGTCTCTCGTCGAGAGCTTCTCGAAGGACTTCGAGCCTGAGGAGTTCACCGACGCGTACCAGGCGGAGCTGCGCACCCTCATCGACGCGAAGCTCGAGCAGGGCGATGCGATCGACACCGACGCCACCTTCGGAAAGCAGGAAGAGGAGGACGGCGGCGAGGTCATCGATCTGATGGAGGCCCTGCGGGCGAGCGTGGAGCGCAGCCGGGCGGCGCGATCGGGCGCTGCGGCCACCGACGGCACCACCGAAAAGAAGAAGGCCGCCGGCACGAAGCCGGCGGCCAAGAAGAGGAGCTCGAAGGCGTCTTAGCGAGCGGGCTGATCGCCGTCTTCGAGGGTCTTCGGGTCGAGGGTGAGCGACTCGGCCTCGGCCGCGGTGACGGCGCCCTCGCGCTTGGCGGCGGCGCGCTCACGGAAGTAGTGGATCGCGATGAAGATCACGGTGCCGGCGACGGCGGCGAGCAGGATGACGTCGATGTACTCGGTCACGATGTCGCGGACGAACGGGATGTAGCCCACCAGGTAACCCAGCATCGTCAAGCCGATGCCCCAGATGATCGCGCCGATCAGGTTGTAGAGCGAGTACTTGCGCCACGGCATGTGACCGACACCCGCGGCAATCGGCGCGAAGGTGCGCACCACGGGCACGAAGCGCGCCAGGATCACCGTCAGTCCGCCGAAGCGCTCGAAGAACGCGTTCGTGCGTTCGACGTTCTTCTTGCTGAACAACCCGGACTCTTTGCGCTCGAAGATCGAAGGCCCGGCCTTATGGCCGATGAGGTAGCCCACCTCACCGCCGATGAATGCCGCGACACCGATCGCGAGAGCCACCCACCAGGCGTTGATCCCGAAGACGCCGTGCGGAGCCGCATCGGTGGAGTGCGACAGCAGACCCGCCATGATCAGCAGGGTGTCGCCCGGCAGCAGGAAGCCGATCAGCAGACCGGTCTCGGCGAAGATGATGAAGCAGACGACCAGCAGCGCCCAGGGCTGGGAGTTGGTGATGATCGTCGCGGGGTCGAGCCACGGGAGCAGCGCGCTGGTGGTGTGGATCACATCGGTCCCGTCGGGTCGGAATGTCGGTGCAGGGGATGACTACTGCCGTGCGGAAGGGGGGACTTGAACCCCCACGCCCGAAGGCACAGGAACCTAAATCCTGCGTGTCTACCGATTTCACCACTCCCGCGAGTCTGATCATTGTAGGCGGGTGGAGCGCGCGCACGTTGTGAAGCCGCCGTCAACCCCGGGAGTCGTCCACCCTCGCCGACGCGCCGCGGGGAATGCTGAACGACATGGCATCCGTTCTCTCCTTCATGAAAGCGATCACGTACTCCCAGCCCGGTGACTCCTCCGTCCTCTCGCTCGAGGACCGCCCGCTGCCCGAACCCGCCGCGGGAGAGGTGCGGGTGCGCCTGACCGTGTCGGGGGTGAACCCCACCGACTGGAAGGCCCGCGCCACCACCGGCCGCCCGCTTCCCTTCGACGAGGTCACGCCCAACCAGGACGGAGCGGGAGTGGTGGATGCCGTCGGCGAGGGCGTCGACGGACTGTCGGTCGGTCAGCGCGTGTGGGTGTATCTCGCGGCCCACCAGCGCCCGTTCGGCACGGCGGCGGAGTACACGGTCCTGCCCGCGTCGCGGGCCGTGCCGCTGCCCGACAGCGCATCGTTCGAGCTCGGCGCGAGCCTCGGCGTTCCGGCGATGACCGCCCACCGCGCCCTCACCGTGCACGAGGACGGCCCCTCGCGCCTCGCTCCCGGGGCGCTCGCCGGACGCACCGTCCTGGTGCAGGGCGGTGCCGGAGCCGTGGGGCACGCCGCCATCCAGCTCGCCGCTTGGGCCGGAGCCACGGTCATCGCCACCGTCAGCAGCGACGAGAAAGAGGCACTGGCCCGTTCTGCCGGCGCCCACCACGTGCTGCAGTACCCGAGCGCGTCACTGGCCGCCGACATCCGGGAACTCGCGCCGAACGGTGTCGAGCACATCGTCGAGGTCGCCATCGCCGACAACGCCGGTCTCGATGTCGAGGTCGTCGCCAACCACGGGACGATCGGCTACTACGCCGACAACGGCGGGGCGGAGTTCACGGCCCGCGTGCGCGAGAGCTTCGCCAAGAACGTGCGCTGGCAGGGACTGCTGCTGTACACCGTGGGGGAGCGGGCGCTGCTCGCCGCCGCCGAGGACGTGGCCGCGGCCGTCGCCGACGGGGCGCTTCCGGTCGGGCACGACGCCGGGCTGCCGCTCACGTGGTTCGCCCTCGATGAGACCGCCGCCGCGCACGACGCCGTCGAGCAGGGTGCGCTCGGGAAGGTGCTGATCCGCGTCGCGGAGTGAGCCCGAGGGCGGCGTCCTCGAGGGGGCGCCGCCCTAATGGGTACGAGGCACGTACCGCGGGACCCAGCGGATGAAGCCGGCCGCACCCAGGACGGCGATGAGGCCCATCGCGCCGACACCGACCGACAACGATGCGACGGCGGTCAGGGCGGAGACGATCAACGGGGCCACCGCTCCGCCGGCATCCGTCAACGTCCTCCACGAACCCAGGAACGCTGCGGGGTCGCTGGGCGGAGCCACATCGGCACCGAGGGTGAGCAGGATGCCGCTCGACAGGCCGTTGCCGACACCCAGGACCGCGGCGAACATCGCGTACCACATGGCCGCCGACGACAGTTCATGCGTGAACGACAGGGCGAAGAACCCCGCACCCATGAGGACCATGGCGGGAAGGGCCGCCCAGAGGCGCCCGAAGCGGTCCATCACCTGGCCGCTGGCGTAGAAGAGGGCGAAATCGATCGCTCCCGAGACCCCGACGACCACCGCGATCGTGCCGGCATCCAATCCGAGCGAGACGCCCCACAGGGGCAGCACCACCTGACGAGCCGAGCGCACGGCCGACAGCGACGAAGCGGCGAGTCCCAGACGCGCGAGCACCCCGCGGTACCGCCACATCGTGCGGAACACGCCGACCCTCTCGACGGTCGGGATGGAGCCGGTGACGGGCTCGCCGGTGTCCTCTGCGTCGCGTGAGTCGCCCGCGTCTCGCCGGGTGGCGGACCCCGCCCCCACCGGGACGGCCTTCTCGGGGTCGGGACCGAAGAACACCAGCATGATCGTGGCGATCTGGCAGACGGCGAAGAAGACGATGGATGCCGTCTCGGTGCCGAACACCGCCAAGAGGGCCGCCGAGATGAACGGACCGACGAACATGCCCAGACGAAACGTTCCGCCCAGCAGCGACAGTGCCCGGGCGCGGAAGGTGAGGGGGACGCGCGTGGTCATGAACGAGTGGCGGGCCAGGGCGAAGGACGCGGCGCAGAAGCCGATGAGGAACACCGCCCCGGTGAAGAACGCCAACGACTGGGCGAGGACGATTCCCACCAGACCGGCCAGGACGACAATGCCGGCGACGCCCATCGTCACGCGCTCGCCGAAGCGGGCCACGGCCCACCCGGCGGGGATGTTGCCGCAGAGCTGCCCGACGACCAGCGCGGCGGCGACGAGAGCGGCCACCGCGACGTCGGCGCCGAGGCGGTCGGCGATGACGGGGATGAGGGGGATCACGGCGCCTTCGCCCACGGCGAAGAGCAGCGTGGGCCCGTAGATCATCGGTGCGAAGCGCACCAGCACGTTCCGGGGAGAGTCGGCTGTCACTGTCTCCACGATAGGCTTGTTGTCAAATGCTCGAACTCGATTTGACCGCCGACATCCAGGCGCTGCGCTCGACCTTCGCCGATATCCAGGCCGTGGTCGACGTCGACGCACTCAAAGCCGACATCGATCGCCTGAGCGAAGAGGCCGGTGCTCCCGACCTCTGGGACGACGTCGAGAACGCTCAGAAGGTCACCAGCCGTCTCAGCCACCGCCAGGCGGAGCTCAAGCGCGTCTCGGAGATCGAGCAGCGGCTCGACGACCTCGAGGTGCTGGTGGGTCTTGCCATCGAGATGGACGACGAGGAGTCCGCCGACGAGGCTCGTCGCGAACTCGCCTCGCTGAAAGACGTGATCGGCCAGCTCGAGGTGCAGACGCTTCTCGACGGCGAGTACGACCCGCGTTCGGCGGTCGTCACGATCCGCTCGGGTGCCGGCGGCGACGACGCCACCGACTTCGCCGAGATGCTGCTGCGCATGTACCTGCGTTGGGCCGAGCGTCACAAGTACCCCGTCAAGGTCATGGACACCTCTTACGCCGAAGGCGCCGGCATCAAGTCGGCCACCTTCGAGGTCGACGTGCCCTACGCCTACGGCACGCTGTCGGTCGAGGCCGGCACGCACCGTCTCGCGCGCATCAGCCCCTTCGGTGGTGCCGACAAGCGCCAGACGAGCTTCGCCGCGGTCGAGGTCATCCCCGTGATGGAAGAAGCCGTCGAGGTCGAAGTCCCCGAGGGTGACATCCGCGTCGACGTGTTCCGCTCCTCGGGCCCGGGTGGTCAGTCGGTCAACACCACCGACTCCGCCGTGCGCATCACGCACCTTCCCACGGGCCTCGTCGTCTCGATGCAGAACGAGAAGTCGCAGATCCAGAACCGCGCGGCCGCCATGCGCGTGCTGCAGACCCGCCTGCTGCTGCTCAAGCGCGAAGAAGAGGCCGCGAAGAAGAAGGAGCTCGCCGGCACGATCACCGCGAGCTGGGGCGATCAGATGCGCTCCTACTTCCTCTACGGTCAGCAGCTCGTGAAAGACCTGCGCACCGGCTACGAGGTCGGAAACCCCGCGGTCGTCTTCGACGGCGACCTCGACGGTCTGATCGCGGCCGGCATCCGCTGGCGCAAGCGCAAGGACGACGACTGAGCTTTCCCCGCGGGGAAGAGAGCCCTATGGATGCCGCTGACCCGGCATCCATAG
The DNA here is from genome assembly GCF_031453395.1 of Microbacterium sp. SORGH_AS_0454. Taxonomy (NCBI): domain Bacteria; kingdom Bacillati; phylum Actinomycetota; class Actinomycetes; order Micrococcales; family Microbacteriaceae; genus Microbacterium; species Microbacterium sp. SORGH_AS_0454. The sequence goes on from NZ_JAVIYS010000001.1 coordinate 2,507,482, forward strand.
GGCTCTCTCGGTTTCGCGACACGGCGCGTCCTCTCGGCCTGATTGGGACCCGCGCTTAGGCTCATCGAGCCATGATCCGGTTCGAGAACGTCACCAAGCGGTATCGCGGCACCGCGAAGCCCGCCCTGAACGCCGTCGACTTCGAAGTGCAGCGCGGGGAGTTCGTCTTCCTCGTCGGCGCTTCGGGCTCCGGCAAGTCGTCGTGCCTGCAGCTCATCCTGCGCGCCGAGACCCCCAGCGACGGCCGCGTCGTCGTGCTCGGTCGCGACCTGCGCACGCTGTCGAACCGCAAGGTTCCCTACTTCCGCCGTCACATCGGTTCGGTGTTCCAGGACTTCCGCCTGCTGCCGAACAAGACGGTGCACCAGAACGTCGCCTTCACGCTGCAGGTGACCGGCGCCTCGCGCGGGTTCATCCAGCAGGCCGTGCCCGAGGTGCTGGCGCTCGTCGGCCTCGACGGCAAAGAGAAGCGTCTTCCGCACGAGCTGTCGGGTGGTGAACAGCAGCGCGTGGCGATCGCGCGCGCACTCGTCAACCGCCCGCAGGTGCTGCTCGCCGACGAGCCCACCGGAAACCTCGACCCCGGCACGTCGATCGACATCATGCGCCTGCTCGCGCGCATCAACGCCGGTGGCACGACCGTCGTCATGGCCACCCACGAGGCAGGCTTCGTCGACCAGATGCAGCGTCGCGTGATCGAGCTGCGCGGCGGTGAGATGGTGCGTGACGAACGTCACGGCGGCTACGGCGACACATCGAGCCTTCCGCGACTCGCGCCCGAGGTCGAGCGCGGTGCGGCGGCTGTGGCCGCTCTCACCGCCGTTCTCGAGGTGCAGCGCGAGGTCACCGGGCTCACCGGCCCGGTCGAGCCGTTGACGAAGCCGGCTGTCGCGGAGCCTGCTCCCGCGGCATCCGAGGTTTCCGCCCAGAACTCCGAGCCCGAGGCGCCCGTCGCCGCCGAGCCCCGTGAGCCCGGCACCAACACACGCTCCATCCCGGTCACCCGCCCCGACGTCGACGCTCTCGGTCTTGCCGACCGGCTCGGACTGGGCGAGAAGAAAGACCGCAACGACGAAGTGGGACCCACGTCATGAGGTTCGGGCTCATCCTCTCGGAGGCCTTCACCGGTCTTCGTCGCAACGCGTCGATGGTGATCTCGGTCATCCTCGTCACCTTCGTGTCGCTGACCTTCGTCGGGGCCGCGATGCTCATGCAGATGCAGATCGGCAAAATGCAGTCGTACTGGGCCGACCGCGCCCAGGTGGCGGTGTTCATGTGCGCGGCTTCATCGAACGCTCCGACCTGCGTGGCCGGTGAGCCGGCGACCCAGGACCAGATCGACGCCGTCAAGGCGACGCTCGACGGTCAGGCGCTCGCGCCGCTGATCCGCGACTACACGTTCCAGACCAGCGACCAGGTCTTCGAGAACGCGAAGCAGCAGTTGCCCGAAGACATCGCCGGCGTCGTGACGGCGGATCAGTTCAACGCGACCTTCAGCATCAACCTGGTCGACCAGAGCCAGTCCGACGTCATCGCCGAGGCTTTCAGCGGGCAGAACGGTGTCGAAGCGGTCACCGATCAGCTGCAGTACCTCGAACCCCTTTTCCAAGCCCTCACCGTCGCGACCTACGTCGCGGTGGGGATCGCCGGGCTCATGCTGATCGCGGCCGTATTGCTGATCGCCACGACCATCCGGCTCTCGGCGTTCGCGAGACGCAAGGAGCTCGGGATCATGCGTCTGGTGGGCGCGTCCAACCGTTTCATCCAGACGCCGTTCATCGTCGAGGGCGTGTTGGCCGCGCTCATCGGTTCGGCGCTCGCGAGCGTGGCGGTGTGGGCGATCGTCGGCGTCGGGGTGAATCAGTACCTCAGAGACCGGATCGGCTTCATCACCTCGTGGGTGGACTTCGGCGACGTGGCCATCGTGATCCCGCTTCTGGTCGTGATCGGCATCGTGCTCGCGGCTCTGAGTGCCAGCTTCGCCATCCGCCGCTGGCTGCGCGCCTAGCAGCTCGCGGTATCGCGCTCGGCCGGCATCCGGTGTGGGTAAACTGTAAGGCTCTGTGTGCCCATGATCATGAGGAGGTGGCACCATGCCTCGTGAGCAGGGTGAGAAGCTCATCGCGTCGAACAAGAAGGCGCGTCACGACTACGCCATCGAGAAGACGTACGAAGCCGGATTGGTGCTAACAGGCACCGAGGTGAAGTCGCTACGGCAAGGACGCGCGAACCTCACCGACGGCTACGCCTACATCGACGGCGGCCAGGCCTTCCTCGATGCCGTCCACATCCCCGAGTACTCGCAGGGCCACTGGACGAACCACTCGGCCAAGCGCACGCGCAAGCTGCTGCTGCACAAGGAAGAGATCATCAAGCTCTCGCACGCGGTGTCGGCGGGCGGATACACGCTCGTACCGCTGCGGCTGTACTTCCTCGACGGGCGCGCGAAAGTCGAGATCGCGGTCGCCAAGGGGAAGCGCGAGTTCGAGAAGCGTCAGACGATCCGCGAGCGCGAGGACAAGCGCGAGGCCGAGCGCGCGATGCGCACGAAGAACCGCCTGGGCGACTGACCTCTTCGCCTGCGGGGCGCGTCACTCGGCGCGGAAGCGCCCTTCGACCACCGAGGTGACGACGATCTCGGGTGGCTGCAGACTGAACGACGGTCCGGTGGCGGACGCGGCCATCAGACGCGCGCCCATCGGAGCCGGAGTCTCGGGGTGGGCGGCGAGCAAGCCGGCATCCGCGATCTCGACGGCGGAGACGGATGCCAGCCCCAGAGCGTCCGCATACGCCGTCGCGCGCTCCACGGCGACGTGTACGGCGTCGGCGGCGACCTCTCGCTCGACTCGGGCGCGGGTGGTGGGGGATAGGCGCCACTCCACGGCGGTGACCTGCACGTCATCGGATTCGGCGACATCGCCCAGCCACCAAGACAGGGCTCCCGCGTCGGTGAAGGTAGCGGAGAGCTCTACCGCGGCGTGATGGACGAGGGGGAGCTGCGCGCCCTCGTTGTTCCAGGGGCGGTCGGACCAGACGGACACACGGGCGCTCGACCACTCGGACACCTCGCCGGAGCGGAGGTGGGCGACCAGCCCGTCTTGCACGCTCGCGGCGCGCTCTTGAGCCCGCTCGACGACCGGACCGCGCGCGGGGCCATCGGTCGAGACGGTCACCCGGACGGCGGCCTCTTCGGCGCGGACGCGGGCGTTGCTCTCGCCCCGGACGGTGATGACGACCTCACTCATGCGGTGAGCCTACGGCACGGGGGTGGGGGGGATGTCGGTCAGGCGGGCGGCTGAAGGAGGTCGAGTTCGGAGCGCACGACGGCCCAGCGCACCTCGGAGCCGGTGAAGGAGTAGGTCTGCCCCCAGCCGTCGTCGTCTTTCCAGCCGCCATCGCCGGGCCGCATTCCCCATTGAACGGCATCGGCGGTGTCGACACGCTGGAAACCCTCGGCCTCGAGAGCACGTTGCGCCGCGGCGGCGGTCGTGGCGTCGATCGGCGCCCACGCGAGGTCGATGACGTTGTCGGTCGCGACCTCGGGTCCGGCTCCGAAGCGGCAGCTGAGCTGACCGGTGGGCGCGCCATCGGGGAATCTGTCGAAGGGGCTGTGACCGATCTCCTGGCCCACCATGTTCCAGCCCACCCAGCCGTTGTCCGAGACCGTCTGGCGGAACGCGGGGGTGATGACGTCTTCGCACGAGGTGTAGACGACGGTCGAGACGTCGGAGCTCGCCGTTGGCGAGGCTTCGGGGCTCGGAGAGACTGTCACAGCCGTTGTCGGTGTCGGTGACGGCGACGCTATCTCGGCGGCCGGCGTGGATGAAGCGGCGCACGCGGAGAGGGCGAGAACGCCGGTGAGCACGAAGACGAACGGAAGCAGCGGAGGGCGAGTAGCCATGTCCCTGAATGTATCGAAACCGCATCGCCGAGGAAGACGCTCTGCGGCGATGTTGCCAGATCGTTGCGCGTCGAGCGGGAATCGTCTCGGCCGCTGATCCGTTATAGACTGTGATGCTCGGGTGCTTCGGTTCCCGAGGTGGCAATTCAACAGAGTGACAACGGCCGCTCCACCACGGAGTTCCCGGGGCTGATCGGTTTCGACAGCGCCTGCGAACCCGCGAGAAGCGGGCCGAGGATGTGGGGTTATCTCGTAAACGCTCCCTGCAAAACAATAAGTGCCAATGCTAAGCGCACTGACTTCGCCCTCGCTGCGTAAGCGAGCCCGATAGTCCGTCAGACCGTGTGTGACCCCGCCACGGAATCTGGCGTCATTTAGGGGTCTTGCTGTGTGACGGCGTCTGGACGTCACGCGGGACTTTTCCCAGGCTGGGCTTGTCGACTTAGGTGTCTGTGACAAAGGTCGGAGCCGAGCAGAACGTCTGCACAGACTGCGCCCGGAGAAAACGCGGAGACCCAGCGTTGGACGGGGGTTCGATTCCCCCCAGCTCCACGAGCCGTTGTCACGAAGAGGTTGTCACGAAGAGAAAGCCCCAGCTCCCGCCCGTTTCGGTGGGAGCTGGGGCTTTGTCGCGTTCGCTCAGCCTGCGGTGCGGGTGTGGATGTCGCTCTCGCCCGAGACACCGTTGAGCTCGAGGTAGATGCGCCCCTCGGTGCGGGTGAGGGTGGCGGTGTTGCGGCGTTCGATGGCGTCGGCGAGCTTCTCGACGAAGCCGGGCTCGAAGCTGTGCAGCAGTACCTCCTCGGCGCGGTGGATGCGCTTGCCGACCCAGGGCGCTGCGACCTTGTCGGGGTCGCGGTGCGTGTAGACGGCGACCCTCTCGGCCTTCATGCTGCCGGTGTGCAGGCGGGCGGCATCCGGAGCCCCGACCTCGACCCAGGCGACGAGCGCACCGGTGAGATCGCGGACCATCACGGCGGGCTCGTCGGTGGCGGCGACACCCTCGCTGAAGCCGATGCCCTCCTCGTACTCGAGGCAGTACGCCAGCACACGCGTCAGCATGTACGGGGCGGTCTCGGACGGATGCCGGGCGACGCGCAACGGCAGTTCCTCGTACACGCCGCGGTCGACGTCAGAAAGCTGCACCGTGAAGGTGTGAATGGTCGACCCGATAGCCACGAGGATCGAGCCTACGTTGTCCCGCCCTTCTTGTCGGGCTGGATGGAACCCGTGGTCGTCGTGAACCGGCTAGCGTCGGGGGATGCCCGACCCGCGCAGCTCCCGCATCGACATCGGTTCGTTCCGCCTCGAGCCCGTGCCGGATTCGGCCCGGTGGCGGGCCGTGGCACGTGAAGATGGCGGTCCGATAGAAGGCGGGTGGAGCGATTGGGTCGCTCTGGCCCACCGGGTGCTGCGAGCCGACGAGCTATGGCGGGAGCGCGAAGCGCGCGGAGACGCGTGGGACGAGGGATTCGCAGCAGGACAGGATGCCGCGGCGGTGAACCCGTACCGATGATTCGGCACGGGCGCACCCCTTACTGCGGCGTCTCGACGAGGAGCAGGCTCTGGCGGGTGTCGGCGAACTTCACCCAGCCGTCACCGAACAGGTAGGTCAAGCCGTAGCCGTCCGCACCGCGACCGCCGAGCCAGTCGGGATTCTCGGTGACGTAGTCTCCGGTGGCGTCGCGCTCGAGCTTCCAGCCCGAGGCGACGAGGTCTTTCTCGGCCTGCTGCGCGGTCGCGTCGTCGATGGGGGCCCAGCCGAAGATCTGCACGCGGTCCGAGGCGACCTTCGCATCGCCCCACTTGCACTGGATGCCCTCGTCGAGCGCGGTGGCCCCGATGCGGAACGGCTCCTCTTGATACGTCCAGCCCAGACTCTTGAAGTCGTCTGCGGTGGACTTCGGGATGATGTTCTCGCACGTCGGATCGATCGGAGCCGTCGTCGGAGTCGCGCTGGCGGTGGAATCGGGAGCGGGTACGTCGGTCGCCGTGGCGCTGGCGGCGACGCTCGGCGCGGCGTCGGGCGTCGAGGTGCAGCCCGAGAGTACGAGCGCCGCGAGTAGGCCGGCGGTGATCAGCAGGGGCTTGTGTGAGCGCATCAGCGGGGGCCGTCCTCGTGGAGCAGGGCGAAGAACTCGTCGTGCAGAACGCCGTTCGTCGCGAGCGAGGACCCCGCGTCGAGGCGGTCGGTGCCGTCGAAAGCGGTGAAGCGACCTCCGGCCTCGCGGACGATCGGGGCGATCGCGGCGATGTCGTACTCTTTCACACCGAACTCGGCGACGAGCTCGAGGCGGCCCTCGGCGAGCCACATGTAGGGAAGGGCGTCGCCGTACGCGCGGTCGCGCCACACGGCCCTCGCGAGCTTCTCGAGGGTGGGGACGAGGTCGACGTCGTCCCACTGCTCGATGCTCTGGAAGCTGATGCTGGATGCCGAGACCTCATCGATCGCGGACACGGAGATGCGGCGGGTGTCGCCGTCGGCGGTGGCGGTCCAGGCGCCGTGTCCGACGGCGGCCCACCAGCGTCGGCCGATAGCGGGCTGGCTGACGACCCCCACCTGCGGGACGCCGTCGATGGTGAGGGCGATGAGCGTGGCCCAGACGGGGATCCCCCGCATGTAGTTGTGCGTGCCGTCGATGGGGTCGATGACCCAGCGTCGGGAGGTGTCACCCGAGGTGCCGTACTCCTCACCGAGGACGGAGTCGCCGGGGCGCTCGGCATCCAGGATCTGACGGATGGCCCGCTCGGTGGCGAGGTCGGCCTCGGTGACGTGCGTGCGGTCGGGCTTCGTATCGATCCGCAGGTCGGCCGAGTCGAAGCGTTCCATCGTCACCGCATCGGCGGCATCGGCCAGACGAAGGGCGAGCGCGAGATCGTCGGTCAGGTCCGCGAGGGGCGCGGCGGGCTCTTCGATGGAGGACACGGCTCAAGGATAACGGGCGCTCCCGGCTCGATTTGGTGTGCTCGAGTCACGCCTGGTAATGTCATTCCTCGGCGCGGAGAGCGAAACTTCGGCCGAAAAGAACGCACCTCTAGCTCAATCGGCAGAGCAACTGACTCTTAATCAGTGGGTTCTGGGTTCAAGTCCCAGGGGGTGCACCGATAAACCGCCTCACACCAGGGATTTCTTGGTGTGAGGCGGTTTCTTGTTAGTTGGGCATGCCCGATCCGCAGGTCGTCTTCCAGTCACTCGCGGGCGAGTACGAGGAAGCCCGCGCCTCCAGTGCGTACTTGACCCTCTACGGGGCGCAGGCTGCGCCCCTCAACGCTGTCTTCGCTCTGGTACACGAGCGTCTGAACAATCTGCTTCAGTTCATGAACACGAAGATCGACAGGGGCCGTCACTACAACGCTGACCAGAGTCGAGACCTGATCGAACTCATCGATGAGATACGGCGCATGCGCGGAACGCTCGCCCGGATCGGTGTTCACGTACGAGTTCGCGACGACTACGACCGCGTTATCGAAGAGTGCTCATCGTTCTTGGTGCCCTCGGGCGGGAGCACAATCCCGGACTCCTTCGAGAAGATCGAGGTAGACCGGTTCGAACCGATGTTTCTGACCGAGGACTGGACGCCATCGACCGCGACGGCTGAACCGCCTACCAAGTCGATGGTCGGAGAGGGGTCCTTCGCCATCGTGTACAAGTACACCGAGCCGACCTATGGATTCCCCATCGCGACGAAGGTCGCGAAGAGAGGCCTGAGCGAACGCGAACTGGCTCGCTTCAGGGCGGAGTTCGACGTTCTGAAGAAGGTGCGCTTTCCCTACGTGGTGGAAGCGTTCCACTACGATGCCGCGGGTCCCGCATTCACCATGGAGTATTGCGACTCCAATCTTGGCGACTATATTTCTCGCAACAACGCCACGCTGACCTTCACGGCGCGCCGGCGGATCGCGCTTCAGTTCTTGTACGGCGTCAACTATCTGCATCAGAAAGGCATTCTGCACCGGGACATCAGCCGGGGGAACGTGCTAATCAAGACATACGACCTCAATGCGGTGGTGGTCAAGCTCTCCGACTTCGGTCTCCACAAGCCGGAAGGCTCGGAGTTCACGCAGTCGGAGACCGAGATGAAAGGCACCATCAGAGACCCCACCTTGGCAAACTTCAAGGACTTTGCGGTAGTCAATGACATATACGCAGTCGGCCACATCATCGCTTACATCTTCACCGGGAAGAAGAGCATCACCGAATGCCCCGAAGGAGTGCAGGTCATCGTGGACAAGTGCACCGAGAACAATCCGAGTCGCCGATACCCCAGCGTTGCTCACATCATCGCCGCTCTAGAAGTTGTGACGGGGAGCAACCTCCCCCTGCCAGCGGGCGCGCCAGTTTAGCCGATCTGGCAGAGGGCCGGGCCGGATGGTAGGTGCGCCCGTAGTCTCGACACGCGAAGCCTTCATGCCGAGACGGGTCTCGTGACGGGAGATCGGGAGAACACGGCCGTGATTGGATGGTCTTAGGTCGTTGGTGGATCAGGCTCGGGGCATCCAATAAGTCGCCGCGTACAGCCTGAACACAGACTGTCCGAGGAGGAGCACTTGGTAGACGGTAAGACCAACTGAAATTGACTGCACCACCGTGCTGGTCACCGCCAACTCGACGGTGCCAAACCAGAATTCGATCCTGTCTGGGATGACCAGTTGAACAACCGCGAGACCTGTCGCGGCGATACCAACCAGGACGGTCCAGAAAAGTTGGGTGGTCAAACGGTATACGTGCCATCGCTCGTCTCTCGCTGCGAACTCGGAGTCGGACTTGATGTTGATCGCTCTTGGCCAAAAAAACATTGCCATCGTGATGCTCAACGCCGTGAAAACCGCGTTGGCAGCGAGGATCGATGCTCCGGGGTCTCCGCTGACATCTGCCAGTGCGTAAGCCACGGCCACGATGAGTCCGAGTGCGAGCCAAAAGACCTGTATTCGCGCAACTCCAGGGCGCGCGATGCTGGGTGGGGCCTCGGAGTAGAACTGCTCGCGAACGATCTGGAGAAGCGACACGCCGTTCATGCCTTGCCCCCTATCTGCGTCAGAGTTCGTACGTCTTCAGTATCGATTGGGCCACCGACATCAAACCTGGCAAGTCTCCGCCAACGTCGTCCAGGAACTCGTGGCAAGCGACGGCGAACTCCTTGTGCGGCGGACGACGGGTCTGTGAAACCCCCGCTCCCTGAGGTCCGACGGGGTAGACGAGTGTTGGCGCCTTGTCCTCAGCCGCGATACCGAACGACCGCTGTCGCCCGCTCCGTGTCTTGAAGGCTACCTGTGCCCGCCATCCCTGCTTCATCACCGAGTTCGCCGTCGAATTTTTCCGGACCATGGGCAGGTCGGTAAGAAACCCGAAGACCGCTTGCTTGTCTGGACCCCCGTTCTTAAGTAGGCGGTTGAGGGTCAGCGACCCGCGCGGCTTGACTATGAATCGCACGTCGGCGCTGACACCATTGACGTCGATTGCCTGGGTCGAACCGCCTGGACGAGGAGCGTCGAACCGGATTTCTCGAACCATGACCTGGCTTGCCCACCCCTGGAGGGCAGTCCACTCCGCAACCGGGTCTAGCTTGACTGTTAGCTTCGCCTTTTCTGTCGCCTGGCGTAAGGCGGACACCAGGAGGTTTTCGAGATAGCCGAACGCGGATGTCGTACTGGATCGCTCGCTCAGCCAGTAGACCTCATGTTCACCGGCCGGGTACACGAACATGGCGCGGACGAGGGTTCCGCTGTGGTCCTTCTCCTTGATGGGGATCTTGGTGCCTGACTCCTGATGCAGGTTGCCCACAAGCCCGGCGCGCCCAACCTCGAACTCCACAAACGTGAAATTGGCGTACTTGGTGAATGATGTCACCCGCAGCGACCGCGAGTCGTCCTCGGGCTGCACCCTGAGCGTTTCGCTCTTCAGCTTCGCAAGCTCGCCGTCAATCACACCACGAGCCGACAGACCGCTTCCGTCGAGGTCATCGATGGGCTTCTTCTCACCACCGCGAGCATACGCAGGCGTGAACGAAAACGCGTAGGGGTTCATGGAGTAGTTCGCCAACACTGGCCCAATCTCTGTGTGTGGCGACATTCTATGAGGAGCAAACTTTTATTCTGTGGATGCGCGGTGGGCTGCGTTTTCCGCGTCGCCCGGCTCAGGCTGCGAAATCAACCCCTTGTGACTTCGGCAGCGGGGCGGCCTCTCTGGCCCGAGACATGAGACTGGTCACCTGATCCAGGCGATCCGGCCACAGCTTGGCGTATGTGTTCAACGTCTCGGTAGCGTCCGCGTGCCCCAGCATCTGCTGGACCACGAGCACATCCGCCCCGGCTGCGATCGCGAGGCATGCCGCCGTGTGCCTGAGTTCCTTCGGAGTGAGGTCGGCGGGCATCTTTGCCTGTTCTTTTGCTTTCCTCCAGACGCGATCCCTCCAGTTGTGAAGGTTGATCATCTGTCCCCGCACGGTTGGGAAAGGAGGAGCATCATGCACGCTGCGCACTTGAGACATCGTTGAGCGCGTCGAGTCGACGGGTTCGCAGCGCGTGGTCAAGAGCTCCGGGGTCTATATCGCTAGGTTGCATGAAGGGGGTGTGAGCGATGCTGAACGAGCGTGAGATCGCCACTGTGGTCTTGTTCGGGACGTTGGTCGTCCTCGGTCTAATCAACCCCAAATCCAGGGTCGAGCTAGCCGGCGGGTTTGCGCAGTTCGCCCGAGCCTTGTGGCACCGCAAGGTTATCGGCGTCCTGCTCGCTTACGCGGCCTGGGTGGCTCTGTGCGTCTGGCTGGCGCACCTCGTCGGCTTCTGGCGACCCTCCCTGCTGAAGGACACCCTATTGACCTCGGTCGTGGTGGGCCTTCCACTCTTGATGCGGTCGCTGAAGAACAAGAACGGCACCCTTCTGCTGGGAGACATTGCCAAGGAGGCGGTCGGACTGTCCGCGTTCATTGGTTTCTACGTCAACCTCACGCCCCTGCCGTTGTGGCTAGAAATTACCCTCCAGTTCGTGCTCATTACGCTCCTCATGTCGCAGGTGGTCGTTCGACGGGTTGACGGCAAACCGGGGCAACGTCTGATGTCCGGGTGCATCAACGTCCTACTCGCATCCATCGGAATCGGCGTATTCATCTGGAGCACTGTCCAGTTCGTCGCCCAGTGGCCTGAGCTAGATCAGACGGAGTTGTTCTTGCAGTTTGCGCAGTCCGTGTGGCTCCCCTTGGCGTTGTTCCCGTTCCTTTACGGGTTCGCGTATGTGGCCGCCGTGGAGGGAATCTTCGTTCGCCTGCCGTACATGAACGGTGAGGTGTCGGTCAGACAGAAGCTCGGCATTTTGATCGGACTGGGGTTCTCGCTCCGTAGCGCAAAGGCGTTCACGGGCAGACACATGAAGCTCAATGGCCCTCGAACGTTCGCTGGCGCTGTGGAGCACGCCCGGAACATTGGTCACGACCTCGACCAGCGGGAAGCCAGGCGGCGCGACCAACTAGACAGCCTTGCGGCCAATGCAGGCTTGGTCGGTGCCGATGCGGGAGGTGCGCAGCTCGACAGGCGCGAGTTTCACGTGACGAAAGAAGCACTGCGCTGGCTACACACCTGCCAGTCGGGGTGGTTCGAACGGCAAGGAAATAGGTTTTGGGGACCAGAGCGTTTGGATGGCATGTTGAATGCCTCTCACAGAAAGGAACTCCCGAACGCCCACGGGATAACTCTCGAAACGAACCAAGACCGCACTAAGTGGCGTGCGTGGCGAGAACTTCCTAACGGCTGGGTTCTTGGCATCGGGTCTACGAAGCGAAGCGATCAGTACCTCTACGCGGGGCCGAACGCGCCTCGTAATTTCCCCGGCGAGAGCGACGAATGGGTGGACGCGATCAGCGAGGCATGGCCTGCCGACTGGGACTACCGCGATACGCCAATCAGCTAGCCGGTCACGCCAGGCGATACGGTTAGAACGTGGGGCGAGGACTCGGAGCGGCGCAACGCGCAATCCTCGAAGCGGTGCAGAGCGAGAGTTTCACGACGGCACGGCTCGCTGCTTTACTCGATCGCTCACACATCCAGATTCGGAACACCACTGACTCACTGCACGCCCGTGGACTCGTAAGAATCAAGCGCGGCCACATCGGCACACGGCCAGATGGCATGCCACTGTATGGGCGCGTTGTCTCCCGCGCAGACGCGCCCGGGCGGTTGATCAAGGTCTCGGCTGAGGAGACCACCGAGGTCGTAAAGCGCTGGCACTACTCAGGTGCGGCCAGTCACGGCGTAGCTCGACACGGATGGGAAGTCGATGGCCGACTCGTAGGGATCAGCATCTATGACACTGGCACGCGCCCGATGAGACAGGGTGTCTTCGGCCCCAAGCACTATCGGCGGGTTCTTAATCACCACCGATTAGCTCTCACCGATGACGCGCCGCGCTTCACCGCCTCGCAGTTCATCGGTGCCTCTCTGAAGCAGCTACGGCGCGAACGCCCCGAATTGTGGGCCGTCGTCACGTACGCCGACCTGTGCCAGGGACATGACGGTGTGATCTACCGAGCCACAAATGCTGTAGAAACCGGCGTCGTCGGACGTGGGAACCTCCACCTCCAGGACGCTCAGGGCCGGATACAGGTAACGCAATCACTCTCAGGAACGTGGCCTGAGCGGCGGCAGGAAGCCCGTAGACGAGGCTGGACGGAATCAAGGTGTCTGGGGAAAGCCCGCTACGTCTGGCTCCCCGGATCGGCTCGCTTCAAGCGCCGCCCGGTCGCTGACCTCCGCTGGGTTTGACGGGTCCATTTCGGGAGTTGGGTTGGTCAGGATTTTGTCAGGACGGCGATGGAAAGATGCGTGATCGCTCGTGACGCCCGTCGATCTATTAAGTAACCCTGATCTGGTCTAAATCACGAAATACGACTCCGGGTGATCACGGCTGATTTCGTTCATGCACTGGCCTAAGGCAACAGTGGGTTCTGGGTTCAAGTCCCAGGGGGTGCACAAGTTACCGCCCCGCACCATGCATCACTGGTGCGGGGCGGTTCGTCGTTCTGCGGATGCAAGATCACTTCAGAAGCGAGCGGTCGAATCGAGTCGGCCAAGCAAGCGCTGCACCCCTGATAATGACTACCCAGCCCAGGAAGAACGCGGCCAACCCCCCGACGACCGTGAGCGCGGGCCAGAAGAAGTCATAGGCCGGGTATCGGCTTCGGAGTGGCTTCGGTGAAGATGGGCACGTAGCTGAACCATGCCCCGAACACCTGGACACCCATGCCGATGATCTGAGACCCCTTGATCGCGGTGAGCATCGTGCCCCCCACGAGAAGGGCTGCGCCGCCGATCAGGAGGCCGGTGATAGCCAAGCCGCGCTGCCCAGCCTTCATGTGCCCCCCAATGGAATCGCGTGCGGCGATTCTGGCACGCGCCGCATGCGTGATCGCGTACGCGACGTGCGAAGAACCGTGAAGACGGTGTGGCGCCCTCGCGCCTCAGTTCTCGGCGGGGGTCTCATTCCACTTGGCACGCCCATGCGTCAGGCGGCGCGTTGCTCCGTCAGTTCCGCGATGAGCGCGATCTCGTGCGGCTGCCATCCGTACTCGTAGGGCAGATATGTCGTGAGCACCTGCATCGGTGACGAGAGGGTCGTAGAGATGCCGTGGCGCGCGTTCCGGGCGTCGGGGTCTCGATCGCGGACGGCGGCCTGAAGTTCGGACACAAGTTCTCGGGCGCGCAGGATCCCGTAGGCGTCGACCACGAGACGCCAGTCCGCGATGGTCAAGGTCATCCATGCTCGTGAGGCGGCGGTGGTCTCTCGGGCGACGGGCAGGAAAAGCAGGTGAATCGCGGCGGCGACGCATGCGTTGGCGAGGAGTGCCGCAGCCAAGGTGCTCACACGGCGCCGCGCCGAAGGCGGCGTCAGGTCCGCTCGTCAGATACGCCAGTGCCCGCGTCGCGCAGTGGAGTGCGTAGAAGGCTGTCGCGACGGCGATGACGATCCGAGGCGGCCGGGGTAAGACCGTGTTGCTCAGCGCCAGTGTCGCGCAGGCCCCGCCGGTGAGAGTCAGCGTGCACAGCAGCACGATGCGGGCTACGTCCGGTGGAAGCAACACCGAACTCGTGGCGACCGTCAGCCCCGCGACGAGTGTTGCGCCCGCTGCGGAGCGTGCGAGACGCTGCCGCGCCATGGTCATTGCGACGCACATGAGGCCGATGGACAGAACGAACGCGGTGTCGGCGGGGAAGTTGGCGGAGACGACGTTCACATCGCGGTCTCCGATGAGACGCATGACGGCCGACCCGACGGACAGCGTCGCGGCCGCGGCGGCGATTCTCAACGCCGCGGCGCGGGGATCCAGGGGGCGGGGTCGGGCGAAGGCGTACGCAGCGACGACGATGGCGACAGCGACAGAGACGACGACGACGCCCACCGACAGCAGCAGCATGATTTCCCGTGACCCCCCGGCTCGGAACGCTACTGCGGGATTCTGTGCCGTTCAAATCAAGCACTGCTCGCCCGCGCAATCCTCCTGTACGGGGTTCCGGGGCCCGGCAGGATGGAGCGATGCGCTGCACGCGGCGCACGACGAACCCGGGAGGTTTCGATGGCCGACGACGAGATGTGGGATGTCACCGACATCCAGGGCACCCCGACGGGGACGTTGCACCGACGCGGCGATGGTCCCGTGCCGGCGGGGTCGTTCCACATCGTGGCATCCGTGTGCCTGGTGTCGTCGAGTGGGCGGGTCTTGATGAGTCTGCGGGCTGCGGGTAAGGACTACCCGTTGGCGTGGGAGTTCCCCGCCGGCAGCGCCCTACGCGGAGAGACCAGCCGTGAGGGCGCGGTGCGCGAGCTCGCCGAGGAGACCGGGATGGTGCTGACTCCCGACGATCTCGTGCTCGTCGGACGCGTCGTGGAAGAGAGCGCCCTGTTCGACCTGTGGGTGGCTCGCATCGAGGGCGAGCCGGTGCCCGTGCCCGACCCGGAAGAGGTTCAGGATGCCGAGTGGGTCACCCTCGACGTCGTGCACCAGCGGTGGCAGGGCGGTGTCTTCGCCACACCCTGGAACGCCCGGTTCGATCAGCTGTGGGAGACGCTGGGTCGACGGGTCGCAGAGATGCACGTCACCGCCGACGGCGTCTAGAACGGCATCGGACGAACCTCTTCCCAGGACGCCCACGAAGCATCCCCTCCGCGGCGATTCGCCGGACGGAGGGGATGTTCGTGTGCGCGACGAGTGGTCTCCGCACTGGCGGGGCGTGGCGCCTACGGCACCTGTACCAGGAGGTTCGGCGAGGTGAGGGCGTTGCTGATCCGGCCCGAGACGGCGTCGCCCAGGATCGTGGAGGTCACCTCTGCGGGAGACGCCCCCGGCGACTGCTGAAGCACGAGCGCGGCGACGCCAGCGACGTGCGGTGACGCCATGGAGGTGCCGGAGATGGTGTTCGTCGTGCCGTTCAGCCAGGTCGAGGTGATGTCGACACCCGGAGCGAACAGATCGACGCAGCTGCCGAAGTTCGAGAACGACGCCCGGGCGTCGGTGCGTGAGCTGGCGGCGACCGTCAGCGCCGACGCGGCGGACGCCGGAGATGAGGTGCACGCGGGCAGGGAGTCGTTGCCGGCGGCGACGGCGACCGTGATGCCCTTGTCGGTCATGCGCTGGATGGCCTCGTTGGTCGCCGAGCTGTATACGCCCCCGAGGCTCATGTTCGCCACCGCTGGTCCTGCGGCGTTGCTCGCGACCCAGTCCATGCCGGCGATGACGCCCGACGTCGACCCCGATCCGTCGCACCCGAGGACGCGGACTGCGACGAGGTCGACGTCGGTCGCGACGCCCCAGGTCTCACTGCCGACGGTACCGGCGACGTGCGTGCCGTGGCCGTTGCAGTCGTCGGTGCCGCGCCCGTCGGAGATCGCGGTGTAGCCCGGAGTCACTCGACCCGTGAACTCCGGATCGGTCGGCACGATGCCGGTGTCGATGATGTAGGCGGTCACCCCTGCGCCGGTGCCGTTCGGGGTGTAGGAGTTGTCGAGAGGCAGATCGGGCTGGTCGATCCGATCGAGGCCCCACGTGACCAGTGTCGTCATCTCGGAGTCGCGCTCCACGCTCTCCACGAGCGGGCTCTGCGAGAGCAGCTCGGCTTGGGTCGTGCTCAGCGTGGCGACGAACCCGCCGAGGGTGTCGAACGTCCGCGTCACTGCTCCGGCGGGAAGGAGCTCGCCCAGTCGCTGCGAGATGCGGTCGACGCCGGTGCCGCCCTCGAGCATGACGATGTACTCGTCTTCTGATTCGGGTGCGGCCACCGCTGCCGGGGCGAGGCACAGAGCGGTCAGCGCTCCGGCGACGGTGACGACGGCGGAGGCGATGGTCCGACGCGTTCGGGTAGGGGTCGTCGATGACATGGGGATCCTCTCTCGCCCGACGAGGCGGGCAGGCTCGGCGTCGACCGGGGGAGCGACGCTGACTCCGGGGGAAGTCATGCACCGAAGGTACGGCCGCGAGTGACCGATCGGAGAGGATCTGCGGGAGATTTAACGTTTCCGAAACGGGACAACGTCTTCGTTAAACGTCGCCCCGAGGAGACGGGCGAGCAGCCGACGGTCGCGCACGGTCGGGGTCCGGCGACCGGGATGCACGGAGGGGCCGTACCTTGCGGCCGGCCCCTCCGTGTCGGGTTTTGCTGCTCGACGTCAGGCGGCGTCCCCGATGAGAACGGCGGCGCCCTCGTCAGCGGCATCCGGGTGCGATCCATCGACGTGTGCGAGAAGACGCCGTCCGAAGAAGATGCACGCGGCCGAGATCACGACCGACACCGCGGCCATGACGTAGGGCACTCCGGCGCCGTAGGCGTGCCACAGCAGCGCAGCGAGCGGCGGGGCGACCGCGCCACCCAGGAAGCGCACCGCGGAGTACGCCGACGACGCCACCGAGCGCGGCAGGTCGGTCGCTTCCATCACGGCTTCGGTCAGCGCGGTGTTGACGACACCGAGGACGAGACCGCCCACGATGATGCAGACGACCAGCGCCACGGCCGACGACACGATGAACGCCGCGACCAGCAGGTCGAGGGCCAGCAGGGGCAGCGCGATCAGCAGCACCGTCGTCAGGCGCAAGCGACGCAGCAGCAGGGGAGCGACCCACACACTCGTGATCGCAAGTCCCAGGCCCCAGCCGAAGAAGGTCAGGCCGATGCCCATCGCCCCGAAGCCGAGCGGGAAGGGCGAGAACGCCAGCAGCGTGAAGAATCCGATGTTGTAGAACAGCGCGGTCGCGGCGAGGATCGCCAGCGCCGGACGGCCCAGGGCTCGGAAGGGCGCGCTGAAGGGGAGGGGCTTTCGCTCGGGGGCGGGGCCCCGAAGCAGTGCGAGCACCGCGAGGAACGCGATCGCCATCAGCACCACGACCCCGAAGAACGGCCCGCGCCAGCTGACCTCGCCCAGGATGCCGCCGAGCAGCGGCCCCACGGCGATACCGAGACCCAGAGCGGCTTCGTAGAGGATGATCGCGGCCGAGCTCCCACCGGAGGCGGCGCCCACGATGGTTGCCAGCGCCGTCGAGATGAACAGGGCATTGCCCAGGCCCCAGCCGGCGCGGAAGCCGATGACGGCGTCGACGCTGCCGCTGATGGCGCAGAAGAAGGCGAAGACGACGATCAGGCCGAGACCGACCAGCAGCGTCGCCTTTGCTCCGATGCGGCTCGAGATCCAGCTCGTGACGAGCATGGCAAGGCCCGTGACCACGAGGTAGCTGGTGAACAGCAGCTCGGTCTCGACGGGGGACGCCTTCAGCGACTCGGCGATCGCGGGAAGGATCGGGTCCACCAGTCCGATGCCCATGAAGGCCACGACGCACGCGAAGGCGACGGCCCACACCTGCGCGGGCTGTTTCCAGACGCTGGGCGCTTTGCTGACTACTGCGGTACCGGCAGTCACCGGACCACCTCCTGTTCTTCTGCGTCACCCGCGGGGGCTCCGCGATCATCGGTCGTATCGGCGTCGTCTTCGTCGTCGGGGGTTTCGTGGTGTCCGGTCCCGGTCGGCGTCATCCCCACGCGCAGAGAGAGGGCAGAGGCGGCGAGACTCACGGCATCCCACTCGCTCTGCGTGAGGTCGGCGACGTGGGGTGCGAGGGCGGTGCGGAACTGCTCGTACCAGCCGGCCAGCGCTGCGATCCCCTTCGCGGTCGCGGCGATGACGCTCACGCGGGAGTCATCGGGGTGGCGGCGTCGCTCCACGAGTCCGGCCGCGTCCATCTGGTGGACGAGCCGGGTCATGCCGGGTTGCGTCACACGGCTCAACGTGGCGAGGTCACCCAGGCGCTGAGGGCCGTGATCGCGCAACAGGGTGAGGGTGCGCCACTGGGCGGCGGGAGCTTCGTTCTTCGTGTCCAGAGCGGCGATCCGGGTGAGCGCATGCACGGCGAGCAGGAGGGTCTGCAGGTCATCGTCACGGGTCACACGAAGAAGTATACCCCCGATATATACCGGAGGTATCTATCTAGGGGGTCAGCGAGACGAGATCCGCGACGACAGCTCGTGGGCGTGCGCGAGCAGGATCCTCCCCAGCTCCGCGAGGCGCTCGCCGCCGAATCGGAACTCCACGCCCGTCAGGCTCAGTGCCCATTGCGGATCTCCCGCCCGCGTGAAGACGGCCGCCCCGACACCCCAGCTGCCCTCGACGATCAGTCCCGGGTTCACCGCGTATCCGCGAGCCTGCGTATCGCCGATCCGGGCGCGCAGCCGCGCGGGGGAGTGCGATGCTCCCCATCGTCGTGCGAGCTCCGGATGCCGCTCGAGATACGCGTCGACCTCGTGCGCAGGCAGGAACGCCAGGATCGCCAACCCCGCCGAGGCCACCCCGAGGGGGAACCGCACCCCCTCCGACAGGACGAACGAGCGGATCGGGAAACTTCCGTCCTCGCGCACCAGGCACACGGTCTCGTCTCCGCGCCGCACCGAGAGGAACGCGCTCTCCTCGGTGCGCACGGCGAGGGATCGCACGATGTCGCGAGCGGTCGCGGTGATGTCGAAACGGGATGCCGCGACACTGCCCATCAGATAGAGCTCCGGCCCCGGCAGCCACCGACCCGTCGTCTCGTCGCGGTCGACGAGCCCCTCCACCCGGAGCGCGCTCAACAGTCGGTGCGTGGTCGGTCGGGTCAGGTCGGCGTCACGCGCGAGATCGCCCACCCACGCGCCGCCGTCGCCGGAAGCCGTCACGAGTCGGAGGAGCCGGGCAGCCCGAGAGATCGCCTGGGCGCCGGGTACGGAACCGGGTGCGGTGTCCACGATGTGGACGCTACGCCCCGCGGTATCCACATGACAAGCGCGGGGTCGCGGACGCCGCGGGCGGGGCGGCACGGTGGAGATGCACCACGACAGAGGAGTTCGCGTGATCGACAAGACCTTCGCCACCGCCGCCGAAGCGGTCGCCGACATCCCCGACGGCGCGTCGCTCGCCGTCGGCGGCTTCGGCCTTTCCGGCAACCCCATCGCCCTCATCGAGGCGGTGCTCGCCCGGGGGACCCGCGATCTCTCGGTGGTGTCGAACAATTGCGGCGTCGACGACTGGGGGCTCGGAATCCTGCTGCGTGCCGGACGCATCCGCAAGATGACCTCGTCGTACGTCGGCGAGAACAAGGAGTTCGAGCGCCGGTTCCTCTCCGGCGAGCTCGAGCTCGAGCTCACCCCGCAGGGCACCCTCGCCGAGAAGCTCCGCGCGGGCGGTGCGGGTATCGCGGCGTTCTTCACGCAGACCGGTGTCGGCACGCAGGTCGCCGAAGGCGGGCTCCCGCGACGGTACGACGGGTCCGGCGGTGTCGCCGTGGCCTCGCCGGCGAAGGACGTCCGCACGTTCGTGGTGGACGGCGAGTCGCGCGAGTTCGTGCTGGAAGAGGCGATCACCACCGACTTCTCGCTCGTGCACGCCTGGAAGGGCGACCGCCATGGCAACCTCGTGTTCCGCCGGGCCGCGCGCAGCTTCAACCCGCTCGCCGCGATGGCGGGACGCACCTGCATCGTGCAGGTCGAGCACCTCGTCGAGCCCGGAGAGATCGATCCGGATGCCGTGCACCTGCCCGGCGTGTACGTGCATCGCATCGTCGAGGTCGGCGAGATCGAGAAGCGCATCGAGAAGCGCACCGTGCGAGAGGAAACCCGCTGATGCCCCTGTCCCGCACCCAGATGGCCGCTCGCGCCGCCCTCGAACTCGTCGACGGCTCGTACGTCAACCTCGGCATCGGCCTGCCCACCCTCGTCCCCAACCACGTGCCGGAGGGGGTCACCGTCGTCCTGCAATCCGAGAACGGCATCCTCGGCGTCGGCCCGTATCCCACCGAGGAGAACGTGGATGCCGACCTCATCAACGCCGGCAAAGAGACGGTCACCACCCTCGCCGGCGCCGCCTTCTTCGACTCGGCGCTGAGCTTCGCCATGATCCGCAGCGGCAAGATCGACGCCGCCATCCTCGGGGCGATGCAGGTGTCGGCATCCGGAGATCTGGCGAACTGGATGATCCCCGGCAAGATGGTCAAGGGCCCGGGAGGGGCGATGGACCTGGTCCACGGCGCCGCGCGCGTGATCGTGCTGATGGAGCACGTGGCCCGGGACGGCTCTCCCAAGATCGTCGACTCGTGCTCCCTGCCGCTCACCGGGCGCGGCGTCGTCGATCGCCTCATCACCGACCTTGCCGTCATCGACGTGACCGAGGATGGACTCGTGCTCGTCGAGCTCGCTCCCGGGGTGAGCGTCGACGAGGTGCGGGCCGCCACCGAGCCTGCCTTGATCGTCCGACTCACCGAGGAGCAGAACGCATGACCGCTCAGAACGATGTCGTCATCGTCGCCGCAGCCCGCACCCCCCAGGGACGCCTGAAGGGCCAACTCGCGCCGCTCACCGCCGTGCAGCTGGGCGCCGCGGCCATCCGGGGAGCGCTCGAGCGCGGCGGCATCCCGGCCGGCACGGTCGACGCCGTGCTCGTCGGGCAGGTGCTGCAGGCCGGGGCCGGCCAGAATGCCGCGCGTCAGGCCGCGGTCGCCGCGGGCATCGGGTGGGACGTGCACAGCGCCACGATCAACAAGGTCTGCCTCTCGGGACTCACGGCGGTCATCGACGCCGCCCGCATGCTGCGCCTCGGCGACGCCACGGTCGTGGTCGCCGCGGGCATGGAGTCCATGACCCGCGCCCCGCACCTGCTGATGAACTCGCGAGAGGGCTACGCGTACGGCTCGGTCGAGGTGCTCGACCACCTCGCGTACGACGGCCTGACCGACGCGTACGACCGCGAGAGCATGGGCGCCTCGACCGAGCGCGCGAACGCCCGGTACGAGGTCACCCGACAGCAACAGGATGCCGTGGCCGCCCGCTCCCACCAGCGCGCCGCCGCAGCGCAAGCGGCCGGCGTGTTCGACGCCGAGATTGTGCCGGTCGAGATCCCGCAGCGAAAGGGCGACCCGGTCGTCGTCACCGCCGACGAGGGGATTCGCGCCGACACGACGGTCGAGACGCTCTCGCGGCTGCGCCCCGCCTTCGCCGAGGGCGGGTCGATCACCGCGGGCAACGCCTCGCAGATCTCCGACGGGGCCTCCGCCGTGGTCATGACCACGCGCGAGGTAGCCGGAGAACACGGCTGGGATGTCCTGGCCGTCGTCGGGGCGGCCGGTCAGGTCGCCGGCCCCGACAACTCCCTGCACGACCAGCCGGCCCCGCGCGATCGCCCGGGCGCTTGAGAAGCAGGGGGTTGCGGCATCCGACCTCGATCTCGTCGAGATCAACGAAGCCTTCGGTGCGGTCGTCGCCCGTTCGCAGGCCGAGCTCGGGCTCCCCGACGACGTCGTCAACCCGCACGGGGGCGGCATCGCGATCGGGCACCCGATCGGCGCCTCCGGCAACCGTCTCGTGGTGCACGCCGTGCACGAGCTCGTTCGGCGGGGAAGCGGCACGGCCGCGGTCGCGCTGTGCGGCGGCGGCGGCCAGGGCGACGCGCTGATCCTGACGCGCTGACCCCAGCCCGAAGAGACGCCGAACGGATGCCGCGACCCCGAGGTCACGGCATCCGTTCGGCCTTTGCTCCGGGTCAGCGCGCGAGGCGCTTCTTGAACAGCTTCTCTTGCTTCTTGGAGACGGGGGAGTCGCCCGCGATCACGCGGCCGCGGCGCGCGCGACGCGTGTCGACGACCGCGCCGATGGCGAGAGCCAGCGTGATGCCCCAGCTGAGCCAGGCCAGCGCCGTGCGCCAGGTGAACGGTTCGTCGTTCTTGAGACCCCGCAAGAGGGTGACGCCGCCGGTGATGGCGCTGAGGAGACCGGTTCCGAAGATGTACTGCCGCATGCGCCCAACCTACCGAGCGGGGCGCCTCGGCGGCGGACCTTGACAGCAGCGGGCCGATTCCCGGAGTGCCCTCGCGCACTCCGTCCACCCCCTCGACGCGATCGCGCCCGCTGTTAGCCTGAGGAAGATCCCCGAGGAGGACCTGTGACCCAGGCCGATTTCGTCGTCGTCGCCAACCGACTGCCCGTCGATCGCACCCCCGATGGAGAGGGGTGGAGACGCTCGCCCGGCGGGCTGGTCACCGCTCTCGAACCCGTCATGCGTCGCGCCGAGGGCGCGTGGGTGGGGTGGGCCGGACAAGCCGACGCCACCGTGGAGCCCTTCGAGTTCGAGGGCACGCACCTCGTTCCGGTGACCCTCTCGGCCGCCGACGTGCAGCTGTACTACGAGGGCTTCTCGAACGACACCATCTGGCCGCTCTACCACGACGTCATCGCCGCGCCGACGTACAAGCGCGCCTGGTGGGACGCCTACGTCAAGGTCAATGAGCGCTTCGCCAAAGCCGCGGCCGACGTCACCGCCGAGGGCGGGATCGTCTGGGTGCAGGACTATCAGCTACAGCTCGTCCCCAAGCTGCTGCGCGAGCTCCGCCCCGACCTCACCATCGGCTACTTCCACCACATCCCCTTCCCCGCCTACGGCCTGTACTCGCAGCTGCCGTGGCGCAAGCAGGTGCTCGAGGGACTGCTCGGCGCCGACGTCATCGGCTTCCAACGGGTGGCCGACGCGGGCAACTTCGCCCGGGCGGTGCGGCGCCAGTTGCGGTACGAGACCAAGGCCAGCGGCATCCTGGTCCCGGACGCCTCGGGCGGTACGCGCGTCGCTCTCGCGAAGGCCTTCCCCATCTCCATCGACGCCGACTCGTACATCGAGCTGGCGCAGAAGCCCGAGATTCAGCAGCGGGCGAGAGAGATCCGCGAGGGACTCGGCAACCCGCGCAAGATCCTGCTCGGCGTCGACCGCCTCGACTACACCAAGGGCATCCGCCACCGCCTGAAGGCCTGGGGGGAGCTGCTCGAGGACGGCCGTGCCACGGTCGAAGACGCCACTCTCGTACAGGTCGCGAGCCCCAGCCGCGAACGCGTCGACGCGTACATGCAGCTGCGCGACGAGATCGAGATGACGGTCGGTCGCATCAACGGCGACTACGACACCACGACCCACACCGCGATCCGCTACCTGCACCAGTCGTACCCGCGTGAAGAGATGGTGGCGCTGTTCCTCGCCGCCGACGTCATGCTGGTCACCGCGCTGCGCGACGGCATGAACCTCGTCGCCAAGGAGTACGTGGCCAGCCGCACCGACAACCGCGGAGTGCTGGTGCTGAGCGAGTTCGCGGGTGCCGCCGACGAGATGGGCAGCGCGCTGCTCATCAATCCGCACGACATCGACGGTCTGAAGGATCAGATCCTGCGAGCCATCGACATGCCGGCCGCCGAGCAGGGCCGCCGCATGCGCGCCCTGCGCAAGCGGGTGCGCGACCACGACGTCGAGGACTGGTCGCGCGAGTTCCTCGATGCGCTGTCCGTCTTCCACGAGAAGTCCTCCAGCGCCGCGGCGGCCGCCGAGGTCGGCGAGGACGACGACGGCTCGGTTCCCGAACGCGAGCCCATCGACGAGACGGATGCCGAGTGACCGCCGCCGACGCGGCGATCGAGGCCGTCGCCACGACCGACACCCTGCTGATCGCGCTCGACTTCGACGGCACCCTGTCACCCCTGGTCGATGAGCCGATGTCGGCGCGGATGACTCCGGGTGCCCGCGCCGCGGTCGACGCCCTCGCCGCGCTCCCGGGCACGGTCGTCGCGCTCGTCTCAGGCCGCTCGCTGGGGCACCTGCGCGAGATCTCCGAGCACGACGACGCCTCGCCGATCTGGCTCGCCGGTTCGCACGGCGCACAGTTCTGGGTCCCCGGCGCGGGCATCGAGGCCGCAGGCGACGACGAGGCCGACCTCGCGCTTCGCGACCGCCTCCAGAGCGAGGTCGCCGACCGTACCGCCCACATGCACGGTGTCTGGATCGAACCGAAGGAGTACGGCCTCGGCGTGCACACGCGCACCGCGGATGCCGACACCGCCGACGCCGCGCGATCGCTCGTGGACCAGCTGCTCGCGGCGGAGGCGCCGTCGTGGCGTCGTCGCACCGGTCACGACATCCTCGAGTTCTCGTTCCGCCACGAGGGCAAGGACTCGGCCGTCGCGCACCTGCGCGCCCGGGTCGGTGCCACGGCCGTGCTCTTCGCCGGCGACGACGTCACCGATGAAGATGCGCTGAATTCGCTGGAAGCCGGTGACCTGGGGGTGCGCGTCGGCGGGGGAGAGACCGCCGCGACGCTTCGCGTGCCGGACATCGACGCTTTCGTGGCGGTGCTGGAGGCCGTCGCCCGGCTGCGCCGATCGCACATCCGCTGAACAGTTGCCGGTTCGACCGGCTCCGTTCGCGTCACGCCCTCGGCGCGCGCAATAGACTTCGACAATGCCCGCACCGCAGAATCCGAACACCGGCGAGTTCGACATCAAGCCCCGCAGTCGCGTCGTCACCGACGGCATCGAAGCCACCACCTCTCGCGGAATGCTCCGCGCGGTCGGCATGGGCGACGAGGACTGGGACAAGCCCCAGATCGGCATCGCGTCGAGCTGGAACGAGATCACCCCCTGCAACCTCAGCCTCGATCGCCTCGCGCAGGGCGCGAAAGAGGGGGTGCACGCCGGCGGCGGGTACCCGCTGCAGTTCGGCACCATCTCCGTCTCCGACGGCATCTCGATGGGCCACGAGGGCATGCACTTCTCGCTCGTCTCGCGCGAGGTCATCGCCGACAGCGTCGAGACCGTCATGATGGCCGAGCGCCTCGACGGGTCCGTGCTGCTCGCGGGCTGCGACAAGTCGATCCCGGGCATGCTCATGGCATCCGCTCGACTCGATCTGTCGAGCGTCTTCCTCTACGCGGGGTCGATCGCGCCGGGCTGGGTCAAGCTCAGCGACGGCACCGAGAAGGACGTGACGATCATCGACTCGTTCGAGGCCGTGGGCGCCTGCCTCGCGGGCAAGATGAGCGAGGCCGACCTCAAGCGCATCGAGTGCGCGATCGCCCCCGGTGAGGGCGCGTGCGGCGGCATGTACACGGCCAACACGATGGCCTCGGTCGCCGAGGCCCTGGGCCTCAGCCTCCCCGGTTCGGCTGCGCCGCCGTCGGCGGACCGCCGCCGCGACTACTTCGCGCACCGCTCGGGCGAGGCCGTGGTCAACCTGCTGCGCCAGGGCATCACCACGCGCGACATCCTCACCAAAGAGGCGTTCGAGAACGCCATCGCGCTCGCCATGGCGCTCGGCGGCTCGACCAACGTCGTGCTTCACCTGCTCGCCATCGCCAACGAGGCCGAGGTCGAGCTGAACCTGCACGACTTCAACCGCATCGGCGACCGCACGCCGCACGTTGCCGACATGAAGCCCTTCGGCCAGTACGTCATGAACGACGTCGACCGTCACGGCGGCATCCCCGTCATCATGAAGGCGATGCTCGACGAGGGCCTGCTCCACGGCGACGCGCTCACCGTCACGGGCAAGACGCTCGCCGAGAACCTCGCCGACCTCGCCCCCGACCCGGTCGACGGCAAGGTCATCCACTCGTTCGACAACCCGATCCACGCCACCGGCGGTATCACGATCCTCCACGGCTCGATGGCGCCCGAGGGCGCCGTGGTGAAGTCGGCCGGCTTCGACGGCAACGTCTTCGAGGGTCCCGCCCGCGTGTTCGAGCGCGAGCGCGGCGCGATGGACGCCCTCGAGGCGGGCGAGATCGTCGCCGGCGACGTCGTCGTCATCCGCTACGAGGGCCCCAAGGGCGGCCCCGGCATGCGCGAGATGCTCGCCATCACGGCCGCCATCAAGGGCGCGGGGCTCGGAAAAGATGTACTACTGTTGACGGACGGACGATTCTCAGGCGGCACAACCGGCCTGTGCATCGGCCACATAGCTCCCGAAGCGGTGGACGCAGGTCCCATCGCCTTCGTGCGCGATGGTGATCTGATACGGGTCGATATCGCCGCTCGCACTCTCGACTTGATCGTCGATGAGGCCGAGCTGAGTTCCCGCCGCGAAGGCTGGGAACCGCTCCCCCCGCGCTATACCCGTGGCGTTCTGGCCAAGTACTCCAAGCTCGTGCACTCCGCCGCGGAGGGCGCTGTCACGGGCTGACGGCCGTCCCCCTTTTCACCCTCTCCCGGTTCTCGAGGTACTCCCATGTCCATCGATTCCCCTACGGCGGCCATTCCCCGGCCGCCCGCCCGCACCGCTCCGGCGCCCGTGATGACGGGAGCACAGGCGGTCGTCCGATCGCTCGACCTGCTCGGCGTCACCGACGTGTTCGGCCTCCCGGGCGGTGCGATCATGCCCGTCTACGACCCGCTCATGGACGACGAGCACGTGCGCCACATCCTCGTGCGTCACGAGCAGGGCGCCGGCCACGCCGCCGAGGGCTACGCCGCCGCTTCGGGCAAGGTCGGCGTCGCCATCGCGACGTCCGGGCCCGGCGCGACCAACCTCGTCACCGCGATCGCCGACGCCTACATGGACTCGGTGCCGCTCGTCTGCATCACCGGCCAGGTGTTCTCGACCCTCATGGGAACGGACGCCTTCCAGGAGGCCGACATCGTCGGCATCACCATGCCGATCACCAAGCACTCCTTCCTGGTGAAGTCGGCCGACGAGATCCCCGGCGCGATCGCCGCGGCGTTCGAGATCGCCTCGACCGGTCGGCCCGGGCCCGTCCTGGTCGACATCACCAAGGACGCGCAGCAGGCCGAGGCGCCGTTCGTCTGGCCGCCGAAAATCGAGCTGCCCGGGTACCGCCCGGTGACCAAGGCGCACGGCAAGCAGATCCAGGCCGCGGCCCAGCTGCTCGCCACCGCGCAGAAGCCCGTGCTCTACGTGGGCGGCGGCGCGATCCGCTCCAACGCCTCCGCCGAGCTCAAGGTGCTCGCCGAGGCGACCGGGGCTCCCGTCGTCACGACGCTCATGGCGCGCGGGGCCTTCCCCGACTCCCACGAGCAGCACCTCGGCATGCCGGGCATGCACGGCACCGTGCCCGCGGTGCTGGCCCTGCAGGAGAGCGACCTGATCGTCTCGCTCGGTGCCCGGTTCGACGACCGAGTGACCGGTAAGGCGGCGCTGTTCGCCCCCCACGCGCAGGTGGTGCACGTCGACATCGACCCCGCCGAGATCTCCAAGATCCGCACGGCCGACGTCCCGATCGTGGGTGACCTGCGCGAGGTCCTGATCGACCTCGATGCCGCGTTCCGCGCCGCCGACGCCGAGCACCCGCACGACTACACCGAGTGGTGGACCTACCTGAACGGGCTCCGTGAGGAGTTCCCGCTCGGCTACACGCCCACCACCGACGGTCTGCTCTCGCCCCAGCACGTCATCCAGCGCATCGGGGAGATGACCGGACCCGAGGGCGTCTACGCCTCGGGCGTCGGTCAGCACCAGATGTGGGCGGCGCAGTTCATCAAGTACGAGCGCCCCAACGCGTGGCTGAACTCCGGCGGCGCCGGCACGATGGGCTATGCGGTTCCCGCGGCCATGGGTGCGAAGGTGGCCCAGCCCGAGCGCGCCGTGTGGGCGATCGACGGGGACGGCTGCTTCCAGATGACCAACCAGGAGCTTGCGACCTGCGTCATCAACGACATCCCGATCAAGGTTGCGATCATCAACAACTCCTCGCTCGGCATGGTGCGCCAGTGGCAGACGCTGTTCTTCGACGGCCGCCACTCCAACACCGACCTGAACACGGGGCACGGCACACGCCGCGTCCCCGACTTCGTCAAGCTCGCCGAGGCCTACGGGTGCCTGGCGATCCGCGTCGAGAAAGAAGACGAGATCGACGCGGCCATCCAGCTCGCGCTCGACACGAACGACCGCCCGGTCGTGATCGACTTCGTCGTGAGCGCCGATGCGATGGTCTGGCCGATGGTCCCGCAGGGCGTCAGCAACAGCTACGTCCAGTACGCGCGCGACCACTCGCCCACGTTCAACGAGCAGGAGGACTGAGATGTCTCGTCACGTTCTGAGCCTCCTCGTCGAGGACAAGCCGGGTCTGCTCACGCGCGTCGCGGGTCTTTTCGCCCGTCGCGGCTTCAACATCGAGTCGCTCGCCGTGGGCGTCACCGAGGTGCCGGGTCTCTCGCGCATCACGGTCGTCGTCGACGTCGAGGGGCTCCCGCTCGAGCAGGTGACCAAGCAGCTGAACAAGCTGATCAACGTCATCAAGATCGTCGAGCTCGACGCCGCCAGCTCCGTGCAGCGCGAGCACGTGCTCGTCAAGGTGCGCGCCGACAACGCCAGCCGCTCCAACGTGCTCGAGGTCGTCAACCTCTTCCGCGCCTCGGTCGTCGACTACGCCCACGACGCCGTCGTGATCGAGATCACGGGCGACAAGGGCAAGGTCGATGCCTTCCTCAAGGCGATCGAGCCCTTTGGGGTGAAGGAGCTCGCGCAGTCGGGCCTTCTCGCCGTCGGCCGCGGTGGCAAGAGCATCACCGAGCGCGTTCTGCGCGGCTGAGAAATTCCCCAACTTCCACTCACCAGCGGCCCCTGAGCGGGGGCCACGATTCAAGGAGAAACATCCTCATGGCAGAGATCTTCTACGACGACGACGCCGACCTCTCGATCATCCAGGGCAAGAAGGTCGCGATCGTCGGCTACGGCTCGCAGGGGCACGCGCACGCGCAGAACCTCCGCGACTCCGGCGTCGAGGTCGTCATCGCGCTCAAGGACGGCTCGAAGTCGGCCGCCAAGGCGCAGGAAGACGGCTTCGAGGTCAAAAACGTCGCCGACGCCGCCGAGTGGGCCGATCTCATCATGATCCTGGCGCCCGACCAGCACCAGCGTTCGATCTTCGCCGACTCGATCAAGGACAAGCTCACCGAGGGCAAGACGCTCGCCTTCGCGCACGGCTTCAACATCCGCTTCGGCTACATCGACGCTCCCGAGGGTGTCGACGTCATCCTCGTCGCTCCCAAGGCCCCCGGTCACACCGTGCGGCGCGAGTACGTCGCGGGACGCGGCATCCCCGACATCATCGCCGTCGAGCGCGACGCCTCGGGCTCGGCCTGGGACACCGCCCTCTCGTACGCGAAGGCGATCGGCGGCACCCGCGCGGGCGTCATCAAGACGACCTTCACCGAAGAGACCGAGACCGACCTGTTCGGCGAGCAGGCCGTGCTCTGCGGTGGCATGAGCCACCTCGTCCAGGCGGGCTTCGAGACCCTGGTCGAGGCCGGATACCAGCCCCAGATCGCGTACTTCGAGGTGCTGCACGAGCTCAAGCTCATCGTCGACCTGATGTGGGAGGGCGGCATCGCCAAGCAGCGCTGGTCGATCTCGGACACCGCCGAGTACGGCGACTACGTCTCGGGCCCCCGCGTCATCTCGTCCGACGTGAAGGCCAGCATGAAGGCCGTCCTCTCCGACATCCAGTCGGGAGCCTTCGCCGAGCGCTTCATCGCCGATCAGGACAAGGGCGCTCCCGAGTTCCTCGAGCTCCGCGAGAAGGAGCAGGGTCACCCGATCGAGGCGACCGGTAAGGAGCTGCGCGGTCTGTTCGCGTGGAAGCAGCAGGACACCGACTACGTCGAAGGCTCGGCCGCGCGCTGAGTTCCTCGTCCACGAACGCCCCGGGATCTCACGATCCCGGGGCGTTCCCCTTTTCCGCGGCGCCGTTCGGATCCGGATGCCGCGGACCCCGGCGACCGGCGGGGCGCGACCCGGTCGCGGGGGAGCGCCGCTAGCGTGGTCGCGTGAGCACTCCGCGCGATGACGACGCCCTGTCCTGGGGTGGTGACGACGACCCCACCCTCGACGTCGGTGAGAAACATGCGCCGACGCGTCCCGCCGGCGGTGAGCCGCGGGTCGAAGCCGAGGCCCTCGAGCCTCTGCAGCCCGAAGCGCCTGCCGCGGCGCCGGTCACCCGGCATCCCGAGCCTGCCCCTTCCGAGCCGACCGCCGTCGAGGTGACCGAGGGCGAGGACCCGGATGCCGCCCACGCGGCACCCCTCGGAAACGTGGGCCTCGTCGGGATCGGCATGGTGGCGGCGACCTTCCTGCTGTTCGCGATCGGGTGGCTGCTCGCGGGACTGCGCTTGAACGGACTGGGGCTTCCCATCGCGTCGGTGACGGTGATCGCGCTCACCATCGGCGCAGCTCTCGCGCCCGTCGTCTGGTTCGTCGCCGTGCTCGCGCTGACGCGCAGCTGGCGCACGTGGCAGCGCTTCCTGCTGCTGATCGTCGGTATCGTGCTGCTCGTTCCCTGGCCGTTCCTGTCGTTGGGAGCCTTCGCATGAGCACTCCCGTCCGTACCCGCCACCTGCCGACCTGGCTGCTCGTGGCGATCTCCGGTCTCTTCGGTCTCTTCTACGCCTACGTCGTGTGGAGTTCGGTCGCCCTGCTCGTCCAGCAGGTCAACGGCCCGCTCGGGCTCAACGGCCTGGGCTGGTTCGTGTACATCCTGCCGATCGTGTTCCCGCTCCTCGCCTTCGGTATCGCCTTCGCGATCGGCCAGCGCCGTAAGGCGGGGGAGCTCGCCATCGCTCTGCTCGCGGGGCTGACGCTGTCGGCGGCGTTCTGGCTCGCCGTCGTGGGCTACGGCACGACCTCGTACGGGCTGTACGGCGGCTGATCCGCCGGGGTCGCGGCATCCGGGATCCGGTGCCCAACGGGCGCGCGTCGCCTCTGGTCGCTATTTCTCTTCTGGTCGCGAGACTGCATCTCGCTGACATCTGCGTGTCAGGCTGACGCGGGTCTGTCAGTGAGTTGCCCTTTCGCGCTCTCGGTTGCCGCGGGTGTCGGGCGCGCCGTCGTCCGCCGTCACACGGTCGGGGGCGCCCTCGCCCCCGCGCTAGGCTGACAGACGGCCCGCACGGGTCGCGCGCCCGGTTCGCGCCGGTGATGTGCGACGGTGCGCGGCAGCCCCCAGCACCGTTTCGAAGGACGCATCCGTGACGAAGCCCGTCGTGCTCATCGCCGAAGAACTCTCTCCCGCCACGATCGACGCGCTCGGCCCCGACTTCGACGTGCGCAGCGTCGACGGGACCGATCGCCCCGCATTGCTCTCGGCCCTGGCCGAGGCGCACGCGGTTCTCGTGCGCTCGGCCACCCAGATCGATGCCGAGGCCCTCGCGGTCGCGCCGTCTCTCAAGGTCGTCGCTCGCGCCGGTGTCGGCCTCGACAACGTCGACATCAAGTCGGCCACCGCGGCCGGCGTCATGGTCGTCAACGCGCCGACCTCGAACATCATCTCGGCGGCCGAGCTCACCGTCGGGCACGTGCTGAGCCTCGCTCGCCGCATCCCCGCGGCGCACGCCTCGCTCGCCCAGGGCCTCTGGAAGCGCAGCTCGTTCACCGGCACCGAGCTGTTCGAGAAGACCATCGGCATCATCGGCCTCGGCCGCATCGGTGCACTCATCGCGGCGCGCCTGCAGGGCTTCGACATGCGTGTCATCGCGTACGACCCCTACGTCACCGCCGCTCGGGCGCAGCAGCTCGGCGTGCAGCTCGTGTCACTCGACGAACTGCTCGAGCAGAGCGACTTCGTCACGATCCACATGCCGAAGACGCCCGAGACGACCGGCATGATCGGTGCCGAGCAGCTGCGCCGCATGAAGAAGACCGCGTACGTCATCAACGTCGCCCGCGGAGGTCTCATCGACGAGGAGGCGCTCTTCGAGGCGCTCACCGGCGGCGAGATCGCCGGAGCGGGTCTCGACGTTTTCTCGACCGAGCCCCCGGCCGAGGGCAGCCCCGCGCGCAAGCTCCTCGACCTCCCCAACGTCGTGGTCACTCCGCACCTCGGCGCGAGCACCGAGGAGGCGCAAGAGAAGGCCGGCGTCTCGGTCGCGCGCTCGGTCAAGCTGGCGCTCGAGGGAGACCTCGTCCCGGATGCCGTGAACGTCGCCGGTGGCGCAATCGACCCGTTCGTTCGCCCCGGTATCGCGCTCGTCGAGATGCTCGGACAGTTCTTCAGCGGTCTCGCGGACAGCGCGCTCACGAGCCTGGACATCGAGGTGCGCGGAGAACTCGCGCAGTACGACGTGAGCGTCTACCGCCTGGCCGCGCTCAAGGGCTACTTCAGCCGAATCGTCAGCGAGAGCGTGTCGTACGTCAACGCCCCGCTGTTCGCCGAGCAGCGCGGTGTCGAGGCGCGCCTGGTCGTCGAGGCCGAGAGCCCGCTGTACCGCAACATCACGATCCTCCGCGGCACGCTGGCCGACGGGTCGACCCTCGAGGTCGCGGGCACGCTCGCCGGCACGCGGATGGTGCCGAAGGTCGTCTCGATCAACGGTTACGAGATCGAGGTGCCCATCGAGCAGCACCACGTCGTCATGCGCTACGCCGATCGCCCCGGCATCGTCGCGATCTACGGCCAGAAGCTGGGCGAGGCGGGCATCAACATCGCGGGCCTCCAGGTGGCGGCACCGGATGCCACGGGCCGGGCGCTCTCGGTGCTCACCGTCGATTCGCCGGTCCCCGACGAAATCCTCGGTGCGATGCGCGAGGCCGTCGGCGCGGACCTGTTCCGCCAGATCGACATCGTCGAGGGCTGAGGGTCCGATCGTTCGGGGAGGGGGTCGCTTCGGCGGCCCCCTCCTTCGGCGTTCTGGGCGGGCGCGTCGGAGATTCAGGGCCCGCGCAAAACCGAGGGGTTCACACTGCGCGAGTGGCCCTCGTCCTTCGCGTCGTCTCCGCCGGTTTCGGCATCCTGTTCCTCGTCGCGGGGGTGGCCGATGTCGTGCGTCGCACTCCGTGGGGGTTTCTCGGCGTCATCGGGGGAGTGCTGATCCTGCTCGGGGTCGTCATCGACCTGCGGCGTGAGCGCCGGGAGCGTCGCAGCGCGCGCGAGAGGGCGCGGGGGGACCTCTAGGTCGCCGAGGCGACGACTCGGGCGATCAGTGCGTCGAGGTCCGCTCCTTCGAGTGCCGGACCGGCGACGGCGTTCAGATCGAGGACGGCGTTGAAGTACAGGCCGTCGCTCACCAGCAGCACCATCTGCAGCGCCGTCTCGTCGCGGGTGTGTGCGCGGAGGCTCTCTTCCCAGAGCTCTCGAACTCGTCGGAGGGATGCCGAGGCGGCATCGCTGCCGTTCTGCGCGAGGCGTGACACCGCGAGGATCGTCAGGTCGAGGGGGGAGCCGGTGTTCTGCGACGAGCGCAGGTGCGCCGCGACGACGCCCTCGTTCGACCTCTCGATTTCGGCGACGTCTTCCTCGGCGAGCCGCTCGAGCCGCTCCACGAGTGCCGCCTCGAGAGCGCTCTTCGAACTGAAGTGATAGAGCAGACCACCCTTCGACACCCCGGCTGCGCGGGCGGTGGCATCCATCGTCGCGGCGCGCTCGCCCTCGTCGACGAGGATGCGGCTGAAGGCGTCGAGGACGGCTTCGCGGGCGAGAGGGGGGCGGCTCATGACTCCTCGATCGTAGTGGCGGGTGCCGGGTTCACTCTGTTACTATACCGGCTGGACGGTTAAGAAAGGGATTCGCGCATGCTCACCTCGTCGTTGCCCACCTCGGAGATCACCGTGGCTCGCGCCGGGTGGCGTGGATGGTTCGCACTGACGGTGCTCATGCTTCCCGTGTTGCTCGTCTCGGTCGACAACACGGTCCTGAGCTTCGCGTTGCCCGAGATCGCGCTGTCTCTGCGCCCCTCGAGCATCGAACAGCTGTGGATCATCGACGTCTACCCGCTCGTACTCGCCGGGCTTCTCGTGACCATGGGCACCCTGGGCGACCGCTTCGGACGTCGCCGCATGCTGTTGATCGGGGCGACCGGCTTCGCGGCCGTGTCCGCGCTGTCGGCGTTCGCGCCCACCGCGGCCCTGCTGATCACGGGCCGCGCGCTCATGGGTGTCTTCGGCGCCATGCTCATGCCGTCGACCCTCTCGTTGCTGCGGAGCATCTTCCGCGACCGTGACCAGCGTCGGATCGCGATCGCCGTCTGGGCCTCCGGTTTCTCGGCGGGAGCGGCCCTGGGCCCCATCGTCGGCGGCTTCCTGCTCGAGCACTTCACGTGGGGTTCCGTCTTCCTCATGGCTGTTCCCGTACTCGTACCGCTCCTCGTCCTCGCCCCGTTCTTCGTGCCCGAGAGTCGCGACCCGAAACCGGGCCGGTTCGACCCCCTCAGCGTCGTCCTCTCGCTCGCGACCATGGTGCCGATCGTCTACGGCATCAAGAAGCTCGCCGTCGACGGTCCGATGTCGCTGGCCCCGGTGCTCTTCGTCCTCGGAGTGGTCTTCGGGTGGCTGTTCGTCCGCCGCCAGCGCCGCTTGGCGACGCCCATGCTCGATATGACACTGTTCCGTCAGGGCACGTTCTCGGGTGCGATCCTGGTCAACCTGCTCAGCGTCGTGGGCCTGGTCGGCTTCCTCTACTTCGTCGCCCAGCACCTGCAGTTGGTGGTCGGCCTCTCACCGATGGTCGCGGGCTTCGCCCTGTTGCCCGGCCTCGTGCTCATGATCATCGCGGGGCTCGTGGTGGTCCCCGTGGCCAAGCGCTTCCCGCCGCGTATCGTCGTGCCCGTCGCTCTGTCGTTCTCGGTCGTCGCGTACATCATGGTCGCCCTCTCGACGTCCGACCTGACGCTGTTGATCGTCGCCTTCGCGCTGCTGGGTGTCGGTATCGGCGCCGCCGAGACCGTCTCGAACGAGCTGATCCTCTCCAGTGCCCCCTCGGCGAAGGCGGGTGCGGCCAGCGCGGTCTCCGAGACCGCCTACGAGGTCGGCGCCGTCCTCGGCACCGCCGTGCTCGGCGGCATCCTCGCCGCGTTCTATCGGGCGCAGCTCGTTCTGCCCGCCGGGCTTCCGGATGCCGCGGCTCACGCTGCCCGCGAGACCCTCGCCGGAGCGGTCTCCGTCGCCGACACCCTCGACGACGTCGCGCTGGCCGAGTCCCTGCGCGCCGCAGCCGCCCACGCCTTCGACTCGGGCGTGGTCGTCACCGCTCTCATCGGTGCGGCGCTGATCGTCGTGGCCGCGGTCGTCGCTGCCACTACCCTGGGAGGATCCCGCAGCGCGTCGAAGAAGTGACGTGCCCGAGCTCTGAGGAGAGCGATGTCGCGTGTCGTGAAGCTGGCCGTCATCCCCGGTGACGGCATCGGTCCCGAGGTCGTCGCCGAGGCCGTGAAGGTGCTCGACGCCGTCACCGCCGGATCCGACGTGTCGTTCGACAAGACGCCGTTCTCGCTGGGGGCCGGTCGCTTCCTCGAGACCGGAGACACTCTCACCGACGACGACCTCGCCGCGATCGCCGCACACGACGCGATCCTGCTCGGCGCCGTCGGGGGAGTGCCCGGCGACCCCCGCCTGAAAGACGCGAACATCGAGCGCGGCCTGCTGCTGAAACTCCGCTTCGAGCTCGACCACTACGTCAACCTGCGCCCGTCGAAGCTCTACCCGGGAGCCACCGGCCCGCTCGCGGAGCCGGGCGAGATCGACTTCGTCGTGGTGCGCGAGGGAACGGAGGGGCCGTACGTCGGCAACGGCGGATCTATCCGCCGCGGCACGCCCCACGAGGTCGCGAACGAGACCTCGGTCAACACCGCCTACGGCGTCGAACGCGTGGTCCGCTACGCCTTCGCTCTCGCCGAGCGCCGCCGACACAAGCTCACGCTCGTGCACAAGACGAATGTGCTCGTGCACGCGGGTGGCATGTGGAAGCGGATCGTGGATGCCGTGGCATCCGAGTTCCCCGGGGTCGACGTAGACTACCTGCACGTCGACGCGGCAACCATCTTCCTGGTCACGAACCCGAGCCGCTTCGACGTGATCGTCACCGACAACCTCTTCGGCGACATCCTGACCGACCTGGCCGGCGCCGTCACCGGTGGCATCGGCCTCGCCGCTTCGGGCAACATCAACCCCGACGGCGCGTTCCCCTCGATGTTCGAGCCCGTGCACGGTTCGGCGCCCGACATCGCGGGAAGCCAGAAGGCCGACCCCACGGCCGCGATCCTCTCCGTCGCCCTCCTACTCGACCACCTCGGGCTCACCGACGAGGCCGCCCGCGTGAACCGCGCGGTCGAGGACGACATCGCCAGCCGCGACGGGGTCCGCACCACCGCCCAGATCGGCGACGCCATCGTCGAGCGCGTCCAGGCGTAACCTGGACCGATCGGCGAGCATCGCCTCCGGCACTCGAGAAGCTTTGGACAACGAATGACCACCATCGACACCGATCCCGACACCGGACTCGAGCCCCTCGAGTTCTCCGTCACGCGCAACCTCGCCGCCAAGAACGCAGCCGACCGCGACGCGATCCTCGCCAACCCCGGCTTCGGGCAGAGCTTCACCGACCACATGGTCGACATCTGCTGGTCGGTCCGCGGCGGCTGGCACCGCCCGCGCGTCTCGCCCTACGGCCCGATCTCGCTCGACCCCGCCGCGGCGGTGCTGCACTACGGCCAGGAGATCTTCGAGGGCATCAAGGCCTACCGCCACGCCGACGGCTCGGTTCACACCTTCCGCCCCGACCAGAACGGCCGCCGTCTGCAGCGTTCGGCCCGCCGACTCGCGCTCCCCGAGCTGCCGGTTCCGTACTTCCTGCAGTCGCTCAAGGAGCTCATCGCCCTCGACGGCGCGTGGGTCCCCTCGGGCGACGACCAGAGCCTGTATCTGCGCCCGTTCATGTTCGCGAAGGAGGCGTTCCTCGGCGTCCGTCCCGCGCACAAGGTCGCCTACTACCTGATCGCCAGTCCCGCCGGCGCCTACTTCAAGGGCGGGGTGAAGCCCGTCTCGATCTGGCTCAGCGAGGACTACTCGCGTGCCGGTAAGGGCGGCACGGGGGCGGCCAAGACCGGTGGCAACTACGCCGCGAGTCTGCTTCCCCAGTCCGAGGCGTACGAGAACGAGTGCGACCAGGTCGTCTTCCTCGACCAGGACCGCAACGTCGAAGAGCTCGGCGGCATGAACGTCGTCTTCGTCTACAAGGACGGCACGATCGTCACACCGCAGTCCGACTCGATCCTCGAGGGCATCACGCGCGACTCGCTCCTGCAGCTCGCACGCGACCGCGGTCACCACGTCGTAGGACGCAACGTCTCGCTCGACGAGTGGCGCGAGGGAGTGGCATCCGGAGACATCGTCGAGGTGTTCGCGTGCGGCACCGCCGCGGTCGTCACCCCGATCGGCGTACTCAAGGGTCGCGACTTCATCGACGAGCAGCCCACCGGCACGCTCGCGCTCGAACTGCGCGAGGAACTCACGAACATCCAGTACGGCCGCGCCGAAGACAAGCACGGCTGGCTGTACCGGCTCGACGCGTAAGCGTCGCGCGCACGGAGGGGCTCCCGGATGCCGGGGGTCCCTCCGTCGTCTCCGCTCGCCGTCTGCGACGGCGTGCGGTGGGGTCCTGTACCGGCACGCGCGTTCATGCCCGGGGTGGCGGGGGATCGGCCTCGGGTTCCACGCATAAACGCGATCTGCGACGGGAAACGCGTGGTGCGCGTGTTTCTGCGCGCGGATCGCGTTTATGCGTGGGTTAGCGGGGCCCGGGGTTGTGCTTGGGGTGGCGGGCGCGGTGTTTTGCGTGGGGTGGCGGGGCGCGGGGTTGTGCTTGCGGTGGCGGGGCCCGGCGCGGTTGTCGTGCGCCGAGCGTGGCGGCGGCGGGAGAGCGGCCCCGGGGGATCGGCCTCGGGTTCCACGCATAAACGCGATCTGCGACGGGAAACGCGTGGTGCGCGTGTTTCTGCGCGCGGATCGCGTTTATGCGTGGGTGAGCGGCGCCACGCCGGGCGCGCGTGCGGCGGCCGAGCGCGAGTGAGGCCTCGGCGGACCCGGTGCGATGTCGGGGGCCGCGGATAGGCTGGCTCCGTGAAGATCGCTCGATTCAGCTATCAGGATGCCATTCGCTACGGAATCGTCGACGAGGGCGAGCTCGTGGTCCTCGCCGGAGACCCGATGTTCGCCGGGTTCGACACGACGGGCGAGCGCGTGCCTCTGACCGACGTGGTCCTGCTCGCGCCGGTGATCCCGCGTTCGAAGGTCGTCTGCATCGGCAAGAACTACCACGATCACGCCGCGGAGATGGGTGGCGAGGCGCCGGCCGAACCGCTGATGTTCCTCAAGCCGAACACGTCGGTCGTCGGCCCGGACGACGTCATCGTGCGCCCCACGAGCCTGAGCTCGCACACCGACTACGAGGGCGAGCTCGCCGTCGTGATCGGCCGCATCGCGAAGAACGTCCCCGCCGAACGCGCGAGCGACTACATCTTCGGCTACACGGTCGCCAACGACATCACGGCACGCGACCTGCAGCGCACCGACGGCCAGTGGTCGCGCGCAAAGGGGTTCGACACCTTCTGCCCCGTGGGCCCGGTGATCGAGACCGACCTCGACCTCGACGCGGCCCGGGTCACGACGCGCGTCAACGGCGAGGTGCGTCAGCAGGGCCCGGTCTCCGACATGATCCACGGCATCGGCGCGCTCGTCGCCTACGCCTCTGCGGTGTTCACGCTCCTCCCCGGTGACCTCATCCTCACGGGCACGCCGGCCGGCGTCGGTCCGTTCGAAGCGGGTGACACCGTCGAGGTCGAGGTGAGTGGCATCGGCATCCTGCGCAACACGGCGCGCGATGCCTGACTCCCGCGTGGCGGCGGGGTCGGTGCTCCCCACCGAGCGCGACCTCGCCGCCACGCAGCGCCGCACGGTCCGCGTGCTGGCAGCGGGGCAGGTGCTCACGGGCGTCGCCTTCGGGGCGACCCTCTCGCTCGGAGCGCTCCTCGCCGCCGACCTGTCGGGGCAGGAGGCCCTGTCGGGCCTGGCCACGGCCTCGGTCACGCTGGGTGCGGCCCTCACGGCGATCCCGCTCGCCCGGCTGGCCGGTCGTCGCGGCCCGCCGGGTGGCGCTCACCGCGGGCAACGTCGCGGCCCTGATCGGCATCGCCGTGGTCATCGCGGCCGCCGCACTCCGGCTCTTCCCCCTGCTGCTGGTGGGGATCGCGTTCATCGGCGCGGGGAACGCCGCGACCCTGCAGTCGCGTTTCGCCGCCACCGACCTCGCACGCACCGCCCGCCGCGGGCGTGATCTGGCCACGGTGGTCTGGGCCACCACGATCGGCGGAGTGGTCGGTCCCCTGCTGCTCGCGCCCGGCGAGCTCATCGGAGCCAGCGTCGGGATGCCGCGCCTGACCGGCGCCTACCTCTTCTCGTTCGCCGCCCAGGTCTGCGCCTTCGCGCTGTACGTGCTCGTCCTGCGGCCCGACCCGCTGTTGCTGGCCCAACGTCTGGAACGGGACGCCTCGGCATCCGTCACCGCTCCCGCACCGCAGGCGGATCGACCGGGTCTCGCGCGTTTCGCCATGCTGGCCGTCGCGGCGTCGCACGTGACCATGGCCTCGGTCATGGCGATGACTCCGGTGCACCTCTCGCACATCGTCGCTCCGGATGCCGTGACCTTCGCCGTCGGCATCACGATCGCCGCACACGTGTTCGGGATGTACGGCCTCTCACCCGTGTTCGGTGCTCTGGCCGATCGTCTCGGACGCATCGGCGTGATCGTCCTCGGTCAGGTGCTGCTCGCGGCGTCGCTGGCGGTTGCGGCGACCCTGCCCGACTCGCAGGCCGGTGTGCTCG
Organism: Microbacterium sp. SORGH_AS_0454; assembly: GCF_031453395.1. NCBI lineage: Bacteria > Bacillati > Actinomycetota > Actinomycetes > Micrococcales > Microbacteriaceae > Microbacterium > Microbacterium sp. SORGH_AS_0454. Next base: position 2,547,282 of record NZ_JAVIYS010000001.1, read on the forward strand.
TCGCCCTCGTGCTGCTCGGCCTCGGGTGGAGTGCGGCGACCGTCTCGGGATCGGCGCTGCTCACCGAGGCGACGCCTCTCGCGCTTCGCCCGCGCCGTCAGGGCCGCAGCGACACGCTCATGACGGCCTGTGCGGCCGCGGGCTCGGTGCTGGCCGGCCTGGTCCTCGGGGCGGTCGGCTACGACGGTCTGGCGCTCTGGGCGCTGGTGCCGGTCGCCGCCGTCTGCGTGGGCGCGATCGTGGTCGGTAGAAGCCGCGCCTCGGCATGAGCCTCGCGAAGAAGTCGGCGGTTCCGCGCAAGGCTGCTGCCGGCGCCCCTCACCGACGGCGGCCCGGGACGGGTCAGATCGCGTAGATCAGGCCGTCGAACGCCGACAGGTCCTCGCCGCCACGCACACCGAGTGCGTGCAGCGCCCGGTCGACGTCGAGTTCGTCGTTGAAGACGTGGAACGCCACGCGGGCGCGACCCGCGCGGCCCGACGCCGTGATCCCGTGGGCGGTGAGCTGAGCGAGCGCTTCGCCCGTGGCATCCGGCCACGTGACGATCGCCGAGGGACGCTCGGGGTGTTCGAGTCCGAGGCCGTCGCGGAAGCGCGCCGCCAGGCCCGTCACGTGCGCGTAGGTCGCGGTGATGTCGGCGTCGGCGAAGAGAGCCAGGGCGGGGGCCGCCCCGACGAACGCCTGCCAGGCGGGCGAGACATCGAACCGGCGGGCATCGGCGGCGAGCGTGCCCCCGGTGCCGTAGCACGACGACCATGGGTTGTCGCCGGAGTACCAGCCGGCCTGAACGGGACGGATCTCGCCCGCGAACGCGGGCGAGAGAGTGAGGAACGACACCCCGCGCGGGCAGCAGAGCCACTTGTACGCGTGGCAGACGGTCGCATCGAACATCGTCGCGTCGACGGGAAGCCACCCGGCCGCCTGGGTGAGGTCGCAGAGCGTGCGGGCGCCGGCACGGGCGGCCGCGGCGGCGATGCCCGCGGCATCCGCGACCTCTCCGGTCGCCGACTGCACGAGCGAGAACGCGACGAGCCACGTGTCGGGGGAGATCGCGGCGGCCAGCTCCTGCAAGGGCGCGGTGCGCAGGCGCACGCCTCGACCCGCGTGAGCGAAGGGGGCGACGAGAGACGAGAAGTCCCCCTCGGCGCAGAGCACCTCGGCGCCGTCCGGCACCGATGCGGCGAGGAGCGAGACCTGCACCGACGTCTGCGAGCCGATCGCGACGTCACCGACCGGGCAGCTCACGAGGTGCGCGTACGAGGCCCGGGCCTGTTCGACGGCCTGCGACGCGGCGACGACATCGGGGCGACCGGATGCCGCGGACTCGAGGTCGGCGCGGACCGCGGCCACCGTGGCGCGCGAGGGCAGTCCGAGAGTGCAGGCCGCGAGGTAGTCGCGGCCACCGGCGAAGTGCGAGGCGAGGCTGCTCATGCCACCAGGATCGCGCCCTCAATGACATTGCACTAGAGCAGGTGTTGCATGAGAAGCATCACATCTGCTTATGTGTGGGCATGGCCGCCACCGATGACTCCCTCGACGCGAACGCCCTGCGCGTGGTCAAGGCGATCGCCGACACCGGGTCGATCACCGCGGCCGCCCGGATCCTCGGCTACAGCCAGCCGGCGGTGAGTCAGCAGCTGCGCCGGCTCGAGCGGCGTGCGGGAATGCCGATCGTCGAGCGCGTCGGACGAGGCGTGCGTCTCACCGAGGCGGGGTCGATCCTCGCCCGCCACGCCGCCGCCGTCACCACGGCGCTCGACGCGGCCGCCGGAGACCTCGCCGAGCTGCGGGGTCTGCGGGCCGGTCGCGTACGGATCGCCGCGTTCCCGTCGGCGTCGTCGACGGTCGTTCCGCGCGTCATCGCCGCCGTGACCGCTCGCCGACCGGGTGTGTCAATCAGTTTCGTCGAGGCCGAGCCGCCCGAGGCCATCGCCGCCGTTCGCGAGAACCGCGCCGACATCGCCCTCACCTACAGCTACCCCGGCGACCGCCGCGAACACCTGGAGTCCGCGGCATCCGGACTCGCGGCCCGGCTCATCGGCGCCGACGATACCGTGGTGGTCGTTCCCGCCGACCACCCCGCGGCAGCCCATGACCCCATCGATCTCTCGCGACTCGCGGGGGAGCGGTGGATCGCGGGCTGCCCGCAGTGCCGCGGCCATCTGCTCGAGGCGTGCGGACGCACGGGGTTCACCCCCGACATCGCTTTCGAGACCGACAACTTCATCGCCGTCGAGAACCTCGTCGCCCAGGGGGTGGGCATGGCGATCCTGCCGCGGATGGCCGTGGCATCTCTCCCGATGCTCTCGGGCATCGCGGCGCCGCGGCTGCCCGCCGCCGAAGCGCGGACCCTGCACGTGATCACCGCTCGGGGAGCCGAGCACGTGCCCGCGGTCGGAGCCGCACTCGAGGTCATGGGCGAGGTCCTGGCCGATCATCTGCGGCACTCGGGAAGCGCCACCGCCCGCCGATAGGATCAAAGGGATGTCTGCCACGCCCGATCCCCGCACCACGACCGCCACCGGCGCCGACGTTCGCGTCCGCTTCTGCCCCTCACCCACGGGGTTGCCGCACGTCGGTCTCATCCGCACCGTCCTGTTCAACTGGGCCTACGCCCGGCACAACGGCGGCAAGCTCGTCTTCCGTATCGAAGACACCGACGCCGCGCGCGACAGCGAAGAGAGCTACCAGCAGCTCCTCGAGGCACTGCGGTGGATGAACATCGACTGGGACGAAGGCGTCGAGGTCGGCGGCCCGCACGCGCCGTACCGGCAGTCGCAGCGCCACGAGATCTACCGGGAGGTGCTCGACAAGCTCATCGCCGCGGGAGCGGTGTACGAGAGCTACTCCACCGCCGAAGAGATCGACGCGCGCAACGAGGCCAACGGCCGCGCCAAGCAGCTCGGCTACGACAACTACGACCGCGACCTCACGGACGAGCAGAAGGCCGCCTTCCGCGCCGAGGGGCGCGAGCCCGCGTGGCGCGTGCGCGTTCCCGACGAAGACCTCACCTTCGTCGACCTGATCCGCGGCGAGGTGACCTTCCCCGCCGGATCGTTCCCCGACTTCGTCATCGTGCGCGCCGGGGGTGTCCCGCTGTACACCTTCGTGAACCCGGTCGACGACGCGCTCATGGGCATCACCCACGTGATCCGCGGCGAAGACCTCATGCCTTCCACCGCCCGCCAGCTGGCGCTCTACCGCGCGCTGCTCGATGCCGGCGTCACCGATTACGTGCCGCGATTCGGCCACATGCCGCTCGTGCTCGGCGAGACCGGCAACAAGAAGCTGTCGAAGCGCGACCCCCAGGCCGATCTCTTCCTGCAGCGCGAGAAGGGCTTCATCCACGAGGGGCTGCTGAACTACCTCTCGCTTCTCGGCTGGTCGCTCTCGGCCGACCGCGACGTGTTCTCGCTCGACGAGATGATCGCCGCCTTCGACATCGCCGACGTGAACCCCAACCCCGCGCGCTTCGACCAGAAGAAGGCCGAGGCCATCAACGGCGACCACATCCGCATGCTGGATGCCGCAGACTTCGCGGCCCGCATCGTCCCCTACCTCGCGGGTGCGGGTTACATCGCCGAGCAGCCGAGCGACGAGCACCGCGCGATCATCGCGCAGGCGGCGCCGCTCGTCCAGGAGCGCGTGCAGCTGCTGGGGGAGGTGCCGGGCATGCTCGGCTTCCTCTTCGTCTCGGACGTCGACTACGCCGAGGACGCGCTCAAGGGCCTTCCCTCGAACGCGGCCGAGGTGCTCGCGGCATCCGTCCGCGCTCTCGAGGGCGTCGACGACTTCACCGCCGCCGCGGTGCAGGAGGCCCTGTCGGGCGCCCTGGTCGACGACCTGGGGCTCAAGCCGCGTGTCGCCTACGGCCCGCCCCGCGTCGCCCTCACCGGCCGCCGCATCTCGCCGCCGTTGTTCGAGTCGATGGAGCTGCTCGGCAAGGCCGAGTCGATCCGTCGCCTCGAGGCGCTGGTGGCGCACCTGGGCTGAGACGCCCGACCCCGATCCCCGTGGCCTCGTCGGCCGCGGGGATCGCTGCTGCGGGGGCCGTGCGCGGGGGAGGGCCGACAAGCAGCACGGAACGCGCAGAGCACAATGCATCTCCGGCGGTCCCGCGCGAAATTCGCGAGGTTCGTTCGCGTGCGCGAGTCCGTCTCGTGGCCCGAAGCTCGAGCCCCGGGACGCGCCCGGGACGCGTGGCGCGGGGCTCTGGTTTGGCGCTGGGCCCGGTCTCGCGTAAGCTTGATCCTCGGCACGAGTTACGGCTCGAAGCCATTGGGGTATGGTGTAATTGGCAACACGGCGGTTTCTGGTTCCGTTGTTCTTGGTTCGAGTCCAGGTACCCCAGCTTCGCGAAAAGGCCCGATGATCTTGGAGATCTCGGGCCTTTCGCCTATCCCCGTCACGGCACGGCAGACGGCCGGGAGCGCCCGTTCCGAGGCGAACCGTAGGATGACCCGATGCGCCTCCGCCCGCTTGTCGTCCTCGCCGCGATCCTCGGCGGGCTCGCCCTCTCGGGATGCAGCGAGAGCCCCGCGGAGCCGGTGCCGGCGTCGGGCTGCGGCACGATCCCGTCGCTCGAGTCGGGCACGAGCACACCGCTCGCAGTGACCGTCGACGGAGCCCCCCGTACGTTCAGCATGTACGTCCCGGCGGCCACGACGAACACCTCACCCACACCCCTCATCCTCGCCTTCGCCGGATACCGTATGCCGACCGGCGAAGTGGAGCGACTCAGCGGTCTCGACGACGGCGGCGCGGTTGTCGTCTACCCGCAGCCGGCAGACACCGCGGCAGGAACCGGCTGGCAGGGCGCGCCCTACTCCTCGGGTGCCGACGACGTCGCCTTCGTCTCTGCGCTGCTCGACGACGTGGAGTCCCGTCTCTGCATCGACCGCGAGCGCGTCTTCGCCGCCGGCATCTCGAACGGCGGCGGGTTCGTCTCTCTGCTGTCGTGCGCTCTCCCCGAGCGCATCGCCGCCTTCGCCGTGGTGTCGGGGGCGATCTACCCCGCGACCAATCCGCCCTGCCCGAGCGCACCCCCTGTCCCCGTGATCGCGTTCCACGGCACCGCCGACGAGGTCATCCCGTACGACGGCGGTACGCGCCACGACGCGAGCGTCGCGCCGGTGTCGCTGTGGCTGTCGCAGCTGGCGATCCGCAACGGCTGCGCGTCCGACCCGCGCCCGGAGACCGTCGCCGCGGGAGTCGAGAGGCAGACCTGGACCGGATGCCGACACCCCGGCGCTCTCGTGCACTACCGGATCGACGGGGGCGGGCACGTCTGGCCCGGTGCGGCCGGTTCGGGCTCGACGGCGGTCTCGGCCACCACCCTGATCGAAACGTTCTTCACAGCCCACCCTCTGCTGTGAACCGCGGAGCGGGGAGAGGATAGACCCATGGGACTCTTCGTACAGCGACCCGAAGAACCGAGCGAGTGGGCGGGGCTTCCCGGCGAGCCCGCGCGGCCGAAGACCCGGGCGGAACTGCTGCCGGATGACGAGCAACCCGCGGCGGTGCCGGGGCTGCTCGACCTCGACAGCTCGGCGGTCACCTCGATCGAGATTCCGATCGGCGACTGAGTCGGCGCGCGTTCGGCGTCGTCAAAGACTTCGAGGGCTAGCATCCGATCGAGAGTCGCGATCCGCGTCTCCGTTCGCGAAAGAAGGTCTTCGTGAAGCGCTCCCTCGCTTTCCGGCTCGCCGCGGTCGTCGCCGCGGGCGTGGTGCTCGCGGGCTGCACGCCCGCGGCCTCCGACGCCCCGGCCGTGCCCGCGGCCGAGGCCCCGAGTCCCGCCGCCTCGGTGGACGATCAGGCCTTTGCGCCGACGGTCGCCTCGCCCGAAGACCTCGACGGCAAAGAGGCGACGGTGAAGATCGGCACCTCGCTCGTGGTCGCGGTGCCCGACGGCACCGAGGCGGAGTGGACCGGGTCGACGGGCGATGTCGCGATCGCCGACTTCTCGCCGGGAGGGCCGTCCGAGGGCTCGGTCTTCCGGCCCGGGTTCCTGCCCCACGCCGTCGGCAAGACTCCCGCCACCCTCACCGGCCCCGACGGTAAGACGATCCGCTTCACCCTCTCCGTCGTGGCGCCCTGAGCACCAGGAGAGGGATCAGGATGCCAGCGGCCCGTCGAACAGGATCGTGGAGCGTCCGGTCTCGGCATCCGGGATCACTCGCGCCTTGACCTCGTAGACGTCGGCGATGAGCGCCGGGGTGAGCACCTCGGCGGGAGCCCCCGCCGCCACGACGCGGCCGGCGCGGAGCACGAGCACGCTGTCGCAGTAGGTCGCGGCGAGATTGAGGTCGTGCAGCGCGATGATGCTCGTCACGCGGAGGGCGGCCACGAGGGCCAGGACGTCGAGTTGATGACGGATGTCGAGGTGGTTCGTGGGCTCGTCGAGCAGCAGCTCGCGGGGCTCCTGGGCGAGAGCGCGGGCGATCTGGGCGCGCTGGCGTTCGCCTCCCGAGAGGGTGTGCCAGAGACGATCGGCCTTGTCGGCGAGGCCCACGCGCTCGAGCGCCGCATCGATCGCGGCCTCGTCGCCGGTGGTGGAGCCGCCCCATACCGGACGGTGCGGTGTGCGGCCGAGGCGCACGACGTCGCGCACGACGATGTCGGCGTCGGTCTCGGCGTGCTGCGTGACCACGGCGACGGATCGCGCCACCTCGCGGCGACGCCACTCGCCCAGCGGTCGATCATCGAGCAGCACCTCGCCCGAGTCGGGGCGCGCGGCACCCTGCAGCAGACGCAGCAACGACGATTTGCCCGAGCCGTTCGGACCGAGAAGGCCCACGGTCGAGCCGGGTTCGGGGCGAAGCGACACGTCGTCGACGACCAGGGCACCGCCCCGCGTCCAGCGGACCTCGCGGGTCTCGAGCGTCATGCGCGGCCCCTCCGTCGAACGAGCAGGGCCACGAACACCGGGACGCCGACCAGCGCCGTGCCGACCCCCACCGGCAGGGGCGTGGGGGCGAAGAGGGTGCGGGTCGCGGCGTCCACCCACACCATGAAGACGGCGCCGACGACCGCCGCGAGCGGAACGACGCGCACGTGACGCTGACCCACCATCAGCCGGACCGCGTGCGGTACGACGAGCCCCACGAAACCGACCGCGCCGACCACGCTGACGAGCGCGGCCGTCATCAGGGCCGTCACGATGAGCAGGCCGATGCGCGTACGAGCGACCGGGATGCCGAGCGAGGCTGCCACATCGTCGCCGAACGTGAAGGCATCGAGGGCGCGCGCGGCGAACAGGCACACGGCGCCGCCGACGACGACCACGACGGCGCAGAGCGCGACCTTGTCCCATCGCATGCCCTCGAGCGAGCCGAGGAGCCAGAACATCACCCCGCGCGTCTCGTCGCTGTCGGCCACGGCGAACACCACGAGCGAGGTCAGCGCCGAGAAGAATTGCGTGCTGGCGACACCGGCGAGGATCACGCCGGAGGTGCCGCCCGAGGTGAAGCGCGAGAGCAGCAGCACGAGGCCGAAGGCCACGAGCGCGCCGACGAAGGCCCCGCCCGAGAGGCCGAGCACTCCGCCGCCGATTCCGAGCACGCCGATCACGACGGCACCGGTCGATGCTCCCGACGAGACCCCGAGCACGAACGGCTCGGCGAGGGGGTTGCGCAGCAGCGACTGCATGACGACACCGCACAGGGCGAGTCCTGCGCCTGCGCACGCCGCGACGAGGGCGCGGGGGAGGCGCTCCTCCCACACGATCGCATTCTTGGCGGCCTTGACCGGGATGTCGGTCAGACCCAGGTGGTTCAGCAGCACGTCGCGCACGTTGACCAGTGACACGTCGGCCGGTCCCAGCGTGACGGCGACGCCGACGGAGATCACCAGCACCACGAGCCCGACGAGGGCGAGCACGATGCCCAGTCCCGCGGAGCCCCGACCGAGCCGGGCTCGCGAGACGACGCTCTCGCTCAGAGCGTGCTCCCGTTCTCGTCCCACCACGCGCGGATCTTGTCGAGTGCGTCGACGAAGCGGATCGAGGGGTTGAGCTCGGCGCCGTGCAGTGCGATGTAGCGCTTGTTCTTCACAGCGGTCATGGTGCTCGTCAGGGGGTCGCTCTCGAGGAAGGCGATCTTGTCGGCGAGCCGGTCGCCCGGGAAGCGGTCGCGCTGCAGGTCGCCGAGGACGAGAACGTCGGGGTCGGCCGAGACCATGCTCTCCCAGCCGACTGCGGGCCAGTCGTCCGTCTGCGAGGCGAACACGTTGGTCATCTTCGTGGTGGATGCCAGCAGAGCGGCGTTCGAAAAGCCGCCGGCGACGTACGGGGTCTTGGTGTCGGCGAACCAGAAGGCCACGGTGTGGCCCTCGAAGTCGATGCCCTCGGTCGCCGCCGCGGCCCGCTGCTGCAGTGACTGGACCAGCGCTTCGCCACGGTCGGACACGTCGAAGATGCGCGCGAGGTCGCGGATCTCGCCGTAGAGCGTGTCGACCGTGAGGGGCGTGGTGCGCTTTCCTCCGGCGTTGAAGCTCACGTCGCCGTCGCAGTCGGTGGGGGAGAGGTACGAGGCGATCCCGGTCTCGGCGAAGCGATCGCGCGTGGCGACCCCGCCCTGGGCGAAGTGGCGGCCGAACGAGGCGGTGACGAAGTCGGGGTCGGTGCCGAGGACGACCTCGTATGAGGGGGCGTTGTCGGACAGACGGGGGACCGCCGCGTTCGCCTCGGCGAGTGAGTCGAGCACCGGATCGGTCCAGGATGCCGTGCCGACCATCCGATCCTGCAGGCCCAGCGACAGCAGGATCTCGGTGGAGTCCTGGTCCAGGGACACGACACGGCTGGGCGCCTTGTCGACCGTGATCTCGCGCCCGCAGTTCTGAAGCGTCAGCGGGTAGGCGGTGGCGCCCTCTCCGGTCGAGGAGGCCGAGGCTTCGGGGACGACCTCCGAGGCACCGCACCCGGTGAGCAGGGCTGCAGCGGTCACGAGGACGAACGGGAAGGCGAGGGCGCGGGCGCGTGGCATCCGGGAACTCCGTAGGGATCGTGGAACGAGCGGCCCGACGGTGGACCACGGGTAAGGATAGCCTCACTTGCTGCGCGCGCCGGACCGGTCTCTTCGTTCGTGTGGGAGTCCCGTCGCCCGCGGCGTCGTGTGCGGTGTCGCGAATCTGTTGCCGTGTGTGGTTTCGTGTTGTATCGTGTGGGAATCTTCGAAGGGGATCCCCGTGTACGCAATGGAGCGCCAGCAGCTCATCGAGCGCGAACTGCGCGAAATCGGACGTGTCAGCGTCGTCGATCTCGCTCGCCGCTTCGACGTGACCACGGAGACCGTCCGCCGCGACCTCGACCGGCTCGAAGGGCTCGGGTCTCTCCGTCGCGTCCACGGCGGCGCGGTCGACATCGGTCGTGCCAGTACGGCGGAGTCCCCGCTCACCGAGCGTCGGGAGCGTCACCGAGACGCGAAGCGTGCCATCGCCGCCGAGGCCGTGGCCCTGCTCGGCTCCGACTTCCGCGGCTCGATCTTCCTCGACGCCGGTACCACGTCCGCAGCTGTCGCCTCGCTCCTGCCGTCCGCTCTCGGTGCGGGTATCAGCGCCGTCGAGGTCGTGACGCACTCGCTCGAGGCCGCGCACCTGCTCGCCGGCGAAGAACGCCTGTCGCTCACCACGATCGGCGGACGCGTCCGAGGCGTCACCGCGGCCGCGGTCGGCGCCCACACGGTGCGCACCATCGGCCAGCTCCGCCCCGACATCGCGTTCGTGGGGACGAACGGTCTGAGCGTGGAGTTCGGCCTGAGCACCCCCGACCCCGACGAGGCCGCCGTTAAGGCGGCGATCATCCAGTCCGCCCGTCGCGTCGTTCTCGTCGCCGACGCGGCCAAGTTCGGCGAAGAACTGCTCGTGCGCTTCGCCCGACTCGACGAGCTCGACGTGCTCGTCACCGACGCCGCCCCTCCCGCGGCGCTTTCCGAGGCCCTCGAGGCCGCTGACATCGAGGTGCGCGTCGCATGATCGTCACTCTGACCGCCAACCCCTCCGCCGACCGCGCCGTCGTGCTGTCCGAGGCCCTCCAGCCCGGTGAGATGCAGCGCGCTGTGTCCTCGCGCGAAGACGCCGGAGGCAAAGGCGTGAACGTCGCCCGCGTGGTCTCGGCCGCCGGCGCACCCGCACGCGCGGTGGTGCCGGTCAATGCCCACGACCCGTATCGCATGCTCCTCGAAGACACCGGTATCGCGCTCGACGTGATCGAGGTGGCAGGCCGCGCCCGTGCCAACCTCACCATCACCGATCCCGCGGGTGAGACCACGAAGCTCAACCTCCCCGGCGCCGAACTCTCTGCCGCCGAGGCCGAGGCCGTCGTCGCGGGAGTCGTCGCCGCCTCCGAAGGGGCCACCTGGCTGGTTCTGGCGGGGTCGCTGCCTCCCGGCGTCCCGACCTCCTTCTACGTGGATCTCATCACCGCCGTGCGTGCGCGGTGGGGGAGCGCCGCTCCGCTCATCGCGGTCGATGCCTCGGGTCCCGCCCTTGCCGCGGTCGTCGAGACCGCGCACCCCGACCTCATCAAGCCCAACCACGAAGAACTCGCCGAACTCGTCGGAGAAGACCCGGCATCCGACGGCGATGTCCTGGCCGCGGCGTCGCGCCGGGCTCAGTCGCTGGTTCCGGACCGTGTGGCATCCGCCCTCGTGACCCTCGGCGCCGACGGCGCCCTGCTGTTCACGGCCGAGGGCACCTGGCGCGGACGCGCCCCCAAGATCCAGGTCGCCAGCACCGTCGGCGCGGGCGACAGCTCGCTCGCCGGCTACCTGCTGGCCGACCTCGAAGGGGCTTCGGCCCCCGACCGTCTCGCGCGCAGCATCGCCTACGGAGCGGCCGCCGCCACTCTTCCGGGCACGCAGGCGCCGACCCCCGACGATCTGCCCGCGGGTGCGATCGCCGTCACCGAATTCCCCACCCCCATCGCAACATCCTGACCACGGAGGTCACTGACAATGTCCGACATCATCACTCCGGAGCTCGTCACCCTCGACGTGCCCCTGGGCACCGACAAGCAGTCGGTGATCCGCGCTCTGGCCGAGCGCGTCGTCGCGCAGGGCCGCGCGCGCAGTGCGCAAGAGCTGTTCGACGACGCCTGGGCCCGCGAGCAGAAGGACGAGACCGGCCTGCCCGGGGGCATCGGCATCCCGCACGCACGCAGCGCCTCGGTCACCGAGCCCACTCTCGCCTTCGCGCGGCTGACCCCGGGCGTCGACTTCGGCGCCCCCGACGGCCCCGCCGACATCGTGTTCCTCATCGCGGCCCCCGAAGGTGCCGACGAGGCCCACCTCTCGGTGCTGTCGCAGCTCGCGCGCAGCCTCATGAACAACGACTTCATGTCGGGCCTGCGTTCGGCGCAGACGCCCACCGAGGCCGTCCGGATCATCACGGATGCCATCGCCCCGGCCGAGTCGCCGGTCGCGGCCGAAGCCCCCGCCGCCGCGGCGCCGGCCGCGACGCGCGCCGAGGCCCGTACGGCCGTGAAGACGAAGAAGATCGTCGCCGTCACCGCCTGCGCGACCGGCATCGCCCACACCTTCATGGCGGCCGACGCGCTCACCGCCGCCGGTGCCGAGACCGAGGGGGTCGAGCTCGTCGTCGAGCCCCAGGGCTCCAGCGGCTACAAGGCGCTCCCGCAGAGCGTCATCGACGACGCCGACGCCGTGATCTTCGCGGTCGACGTCGACGTGCGCGAGCCCCAGCGCTTCGCCGGCAAGCCCGTCGTCCGCGCGGGCGTCAAGCGCGGCATCGAGCAGCCGAAGCAGCTCATCGCCGAGGCCCTCGCCGCGAGCGAGAACCCGAACGCCGCACGCGTGCAGGGCGGTGCCGCCGCGGCATCCGCGTCCGATGCTCCCGTGGCGCAGCAGTCGGTGGGCCGTCGCATCCAGCGGTGGCTGCTCACCGGTGTCAGCTACATGATCCCGTTCGTCGCCGGCGGTGGTCTGCTCATCGCCCTCGGCTTCCTGCTCGGCGGCTACGAGGTCACCAAGAACGCCTCGAACGTCATCATCCAGAACTCGCTCTGGGACCTCCCGACCGAGGGCATCACCTCGTCGTTCGGCCCGGTGGGGCAGTACCTCGGTTCGGTCGCCTTCATGATCGGTGCGACCTCGATGGGCTTCATCGTGGCCGTTCTCGCGGGCTTCATCGCGTACGCCATCGCCGACCGCCCCGGTATCGCCCCCGGCTTCGTCGCGGGTGCCGTGGCCGTCCTCATGAACGCCGGCTTCATCGGCGGCATCATCGGCGGTCTGCTCGCGGGCTTCATCGCCTGGTGGCTGGGTCGCTTCGACGCCCCGCGGTGGCTGCGCGGCCTCATGCCCGTCGTGATCGTGCCGTTCTTGGGATCGATCTTCGCCTCGGGTCTGATGATCCTCTTCCTCGGCCGACCGATCGCCGCCCTCATGGCCGCCCTCACCGACGGTCTGACCTCGCTCGCCGCCAGCGGCGCAGGTGCCATCGTGCTCGGCGTCATCCTCGGTCTGATGATGTGCTTCGACCTCGGCGGCCCCGTCAACAAGGTCGCATACGTCTTCGCCACGACCGGCCTGGCCGCCGCGACCCAGACGAACACCACGCCGTACCTCATCATGGCCGCGGTCATGGCCGCCGGTATGGTCCCGCCGCTCGCGATGGCCCTCGCCTCGACGCTGCTCGCCCGCAAGAAGTTCACCCCGGTCGAGCGCGAGAACGGCGCGGCCGCGTGGCTGCTCGGCGCCTCGTTCATCTCCGAGGGCGCGATCCCGTTCGCCGCTGCCGACCCGCTGCGCGTCATCCCCGCCTCAATGGTGGGCGGTGCGATCACGGGTGGTCTGAGCATGCTGCTCTCGGTGCAGTCGTTCGCCCCCCACGGCGGGATCTTCGTCTTCTTCGCGATCAACCCCTTCTGGGGTTTCGCCCTCGCAATCGTGGCAGGTACCGTCGTGACTGCGCTGATCGTCGTCGCCCTCAAGGGCATCGGCCGCAGCACGCAGGACGCCGCCGTCGCCGAGGCTGCTCCCGCAGCCACGGTCGCCGCGTAACACCCCGTCGAATCGGAAGGATTCACCATGGCAGAACGTCAGGCCACCATCGCGAGCGCCTCGGGCCTCCACGCACGCCCCGCGAAGCTCTTCGTGCAGGCCGTGCAGGAGAAGAAGATCCCCGTCACGATCGCCGCCGAGGGCGGTGCCGACCTCAACGCCGGCAGCATTCTCTCGCTCATGGGCCTCGGTGCCGGTCACGGCACCGTCGTGACGCTGAAGGCCGAGGGCGACGGCGCCGAGCAGGCGCTCGACGAGCTCGTCGCCCTTCTCGAGACCGATCTCGACGCGCAGTAAGCGCTTCTTCGCAGAACGCCGGATGCCACGGGCCCAGGGCTCGTGGCATCCGGCGTTTCTGCGGGATGGAGTCGTACGAAACTCCGGAGAAGTCGACGACGAACGCTGATCTTCGAAGGTTCGGGACGTACACCCGCGAACTTCTCAGGAGTTCGGCACGCCGTGGCCGTCAGACCTCGACGGAGTCGCCCGGCTTCAGGTCGACGAACGAGCCGCCGTTCTGCTCGACGGCCCAGGTGAGGCGTGCGTCGCCCATCTGCTTGCCGGCGACCGAGAGGGTCATGTCGTGGGTGGCGAAGACGCGCTCCGGCTTGACCGCGAGGACGTAGTCGATGGCGTCGCCGACCTTGAGCCACGGGGCGCCGACGGGGGCGGCGAGCAGCTGAACCTTCTTGTGCTTGGGGACCGCGAACGAGTCGCCCGGGTAGTACACCGCGTCGTTGACGAGGACGCCGACGTTGTCGACCACGGGGATCGAGGAGTGGATGACCTCGTGCTTCCCGCCGAAGAACTCCAGGTGGAAGGGCCCGAGGTCGAGGGTGTCGCCCGGGTGGACCACGGTGACGTCGAAACCGGCCGCGGCCTCGCGCACCCCTTCGGGGCCGTAGATCGGCACGCCGGGGTGGGCCTTTTGCAGGCGCGTGAGGTGATCCGGCGTCCAGTGATCGGCGTGCTCGTGGGTGATGACGATGCCGTCGAGGTTCGTCAGCTCTTCGAGGGGCGAGGTGAAGCTGCCCGGGTCGATCACGAGCGAGTGACCGGATTCGGCGAGGACGAGGGCGGCGTGTTCGTGCTTCGTGAGGCGCATGAGACGAGTCAACTCCTGCACGCCGGAGCGGGGCAAGCGCTGGCGCGGGGGGTGAACAGCGTCTAACGGCTCTTCCGTGAGAGGCCATCTCGCGGTACCGTGGCCGGACACGCCCGAGAAGTCGGTGGCTCGGCCTCGATTTTGCGTGGGCGTCAACTGTCATGCATACTTGAATGGTTGACGACGCGGCCCCATCGTATAGCGGCCTAGTACGCCGCCCTCTCACGGCGGTAACGCGGGTTCGAATCCCGCTGGGGTCACCAACACGAAAATGCCTCGACTGAATGGTCGGGGCATTTTTCGTTGCCTGGGACCAGTCGGTCGTCGCAGGGGAATCTGAAACGTCGAGCGGAATCGGATGCCGGGACTACCGGCACCCGATTCCGCTGCTTCGCCCCGAAGTCGGTGCGGGCCGAGGGCGACTCAGTCCTCGCGAGAACGGCGACGGAGCCGACGCGCTCGACGCACACTCCACGCCACCGCGAGGATCACCGCCGCGACCGCGATCCACGGGAGGAGGAACCCGAGGCCGATCACGATCCCGTTGACGGTGGTGACCAGGCCGTGCCATCCGGCGCCGAGCCCATCGCCGAAGCCCGCCGGGTCGGCGACGGCGGCGGGGGAGCGCTCGACGAGCCGCACGCTGAGCGACGACATCGCGACCTGAGACGCGACCGACTGCAGCACCTGGCGGTCCGCGTCGAGCTGCGCCTGACGCTCGGCCAGGGCGGACTCCGCGGTGATGAGGTCGGACACCGATCCCGCCTGCGCCAACAGTTCCGTCAGACGCGCCACCGAGGCCTCACCGGCAGCGACGCGAGCGCGCAGATCGACGGTCTGCTCGGTGACGTCGGAGCGGCTGACGGTCGTCGCCGTGACCTCCCCGACCTGACGCAGCCCGTCCATGGTGCTCGAGAGGGCTGCGGCGGGCACGCGGACGGTGATCGAGCCCGACGACGCCGCCGGCGTCGACGCCGATCCCTCGTAGGGAACCGCACCGACCGTGCCGCCGAGCTGCGATGACTCGACGTACCCGCCGGCCCCGGTCGCCGCGGCGCCGACCTCGTCTATCGCCCTCGCGATGTCGTCGACCTCGACCGTGCTCGAGCCGGTGGCGACGATGTCGCGGGTGGCGGCGTCACGCGCCGCCGCACCACCCGAGGCCGCATCTGGCGACGACGACCCCGCGGCGTCCTGGGCGGGAACGAGGGGAGCGATCGGCGCGCTCTCGGAACCGCCGGAGTACTGGTTCGTCAGGCCCTCGCCGCTGGCGCCCACGATCGCCGAGTCGCTCGCGCCCGAGGTCGAGGCCAGCGACTGTCCGATGACCGCGGCGACCACGACGACGGCCGCGGCCGCTCCGACACCTGTCCACACTCCCCGGCGTCGCCGACGCGTGCGCTCGCGTTCGTCGGCGATCCGGCCGAAGACGGCGGTCTCTATGGCATCCATCCGCTCGTCGGGGAGCGGGGGAAGCGTGGGCGTGGTCATGGGGACTCCGTCTCCATCGCGGTGGCGCGCACCCGGGAGCGGATGCGGGAGAGGCGGTTGCGAACGGTGCCGTGCGAGACGCCCAGCGAGGCGGCTGCGGCCTCGTACCCGTAGCCCTCTGCGGCGCACAACCGGAAGATCTCGCGATCGAGGTCGCTCAGCCGGTCGACGGCGGCGAGGATCGCTGCCACGGTCTGGGCCTGCACCACCTGAGCCTCGACGTCGACGAGGGAGGGGATCTCGTCGTCGAGCGCTGCGTGCGATCCGTGGCGACGGCGCGCCCTCAGACGGTTCTGCGCCTGCAAGCGGCAGACGGTCGCGAGCCAGGGCAGCAGGGACTCGCCCTCGAGCCGCAGCGACGGGATCTTGCGCCAGGCGACCACGAAGGTCTCCTGCACGACGTCCTCCGCGTCCGCGGCTTCGCCGACGAGCCCAAGGGCGATCCAGTAGACCGGCCGCGCGTATGCCCGGTACAGCTCGCGATACGCGACCTCCGACCCGCCGGCGGCGCGCGCCACGAGGGCCCTGTCGTCGATGACTCCGTGGGTCATGGCATCCGTTCCGCCCTCCGGGTGAGCCCCGGATAAGCACTCTCTCACTCAGGGGTGTCCGGGCGCGCCGGATCGTCTCACGGATGTACGCACGCAATGAGCTCTACGTGCACAAGCCCCTGTGCGAACGGGGCCGACGGATAAACTCGAGCGTTTCCCCCGATGAAAGGCCCCGCGATGGAGCTGCAGCTCGACCCCCTCTTCCAGACGATCACGCTCGTCGTGCTCGTGCTGATCCTGGTCGCTGACCTGCTGATCATCCTCAAGCGCCCGCATATCCCGGCGGCGAAGGAGTCGACGCTCTGGGTCGTGTTCTACGTGACGCTCGCGTTGATCTTCGCGGGTGTTCTGTGGATCGTGGCCGGGGGCGAGGTCGCGGGGCAGTTCGTGGCGGGCTGGCTGACCGAGTACAGCCTGTCGATCGACAACCTCTTCGTGTTCGTGCTGATCATGGGGCAGTTCGCGGTGCCGCGCCGGTACCAGCAGGAAGTGTTGATGGTGGGCATCATCATCGCGCTCATCCTGCGCGGCGCCTTCATCCTGGTCGGCGCGACCATCATCGAGAACTTCAGCCCGATCTTCTACCTCTTCGGCGCGTTCCTCGTCTACACGGCGATCCGGCAGGCGTTCCCGGGCGACGACCACGATGACGACTCGCAGAAAGAGAACCTCATCGTGCGGACGCTGCGTCGCGTGCTGCCGATGAGCGACGCGTACGACGGCAAGAAGGTCATCACTCGGGTCAGCGGCAAGAAGCTCTTCACCCCGATGATCATCGTGTTCGTCGCGATCGGCGTGACCGACCTGCTGTTCGCGATCGACTCGATCCCCGCGATCTTCGGCATCACGCAGAGCCCGTTCATCGTCTTCACCGCGAACCTCTTCGCGCTGATGGGTCTGCGCCAGCTCTACTTCCTGCTCGGTGACCTGCTCGACCGCCTGAAGTTCCTGCACTACGGGATCGCGTTCATCCTCGCGTTCATCGGTGTGAAGCTCATCTTGCACGCGATGCACGTCAACGAGCTGTCGTTCGTCAACGGAGGCGAGCCGATCGAGTGGGCTCCCGAGATCTCGACGTGGGTGTCGCTCGCCGTGATCGTGCTGTCGATGGCGGTCGCGACGATCGCGAGCCTCATCGCCGCGCGCCGAGAGCCCGCGTCCGTCGAGGGGCCTCAGGATGCCGCGGCCGATGTCGCCGACGAGAAGGGGACGCCGCCGACGGTGGAGCAGCCCGAGCGCGACTGACGCGCCCGGGGACCTAGAACGCGCGCAGGTTCGCCTGCAGGCCACCGTCGACGAACTCCTCGCGGAGGATGCCGCGCCGGCGGAGGATCGGCACGAGGTCGTCGAGCACGCGGTGCACGGTGACCGGGTGCAGGTCGCCCCACAGCAGCACGCCGTCGTTGCCCCATTCCCCGAGTTCCTCGATGCGGTCGGCGAACTCGTCGGCAGTCCCCACGAAGCCGGAGCCGTCGTTCAGGCGTCCGAGCCGCGCGTGCGCGCCCAGCAGCGTCCGCAGCGGAGCGTTCTCGTCGTGCTTTCCGACGAGCCGCTTGATGCTGCCCTCCGACACGTGCTCGCCGAAGATCGACCGGTCGA
This sequence comes from Microbacterium sp. SORGH_AS_0454, assembly GCF_031453395.1. Classification (NCBI taxonomy): domain Bacteria; kingdom Bacillati; phylum Actinomycetota; class Actinomycetes; order Micrococcales; family Microbacteriaceae; genus Microbacterium; species Microbacterium sp. SORGH_AS_0454. The sequence continues at coordinate 2,565,047 of NZ_JAVIYS010000001.1, forward strand.
GAGGCTTGTCGAGGTCAAGGCTGGTGAGATCGGTCTCGAGATCGCTCGACTGCTTGCGCGCGATGGCGACCAGCGCGTCCTCGGAGGGGTCGGCGGATGCCGCGACCAGGCGATCGGCTTCTTCCGGGGAAGACACGAGCACGGGCTGGATCGCGAAGAGGATCTTGATCTCGGACGCGGCGCGCCCCGCCGCCTCGGCTGCCGCATGGATGCGTCCGCGATAGGCCCGGATGCTCTGCTCGTCGAGAGGCGCGAGGGCCAACTGCACGTCGGAGTTGTGTCCCGCGAACGACAGGCCACGACCGGATCCGCCGGGGGAGACGATCGCGGGCGCGCCGTCGGTGAAGGGCACCGCGTTCAGCGGCCCGTCGAAGCCGAAGTGCTCACCCCGGTGCTGCACCGCCTCGAGCTTCGTACCGTCGGCGTAGATCCCCGTCTCTTCGTCGGCGACGAGGGCGCCCTCGCCCCAGCTGTCCCAGAGCTTCCGGATGCCGTCGAGCCACTCCTCGGCCCGGTCGTAGGCCGCGTCGTGCCCGAGCTGCGGCGCGATCGAGAAGTGGCGCGCGCTGCCGGTGTCGGTCACGACGTTCAGGCCGAGACGGTGGCCGCTCAGGTGCTGCAGCGTCGCGAACTGCCGAGCGGCGGTGTACGGCAGGGAGGCGGCCGGGTTGACCGTCGGCACCACGCCCAGGTGCTGCGTCGCCGCGAACAGGTACGGCGCGAGCAGCAGCGGGTCGTGCTTGGGTCCGCCGAAGGCGTGACGCACCCGCAGGTCGATCGTGTCGGCGCTGCCGAGCGAGGGCGCGTCCTCGATGATCAGCAGGTCGAAGCCGGCCTGCTCGAGCGTCCGCGCCGAGTCCTGATAGAGCCCCGGCTCACTCCAGCGGTGGTTCCAGCGCAGGTAGGGGTGCCCCCATCCGTGCGGACCGAAGCCGCGCGCGAGGAACCAGCCGAAGTGCTGCAGACGGCTCACAGCACGACCGTCTCGCGCTCGACGACGGGGACGCCCACGAGGGCCTGCTCGAGGTCGGCGAGCAGGTCATCGATGTCTTCGATGCCGATCGACAGCCGGATCGTGCCGGGGGACACTCCCGCGCGCCGGCGTTCCTCGACCGTCCGGGCCGAATGCGAGGTGCTCTGCGGGTGCAGCACGAGCGAGCGGACGTCGCCGAGGTGGGTCATGTGCGTGATGAGCTCGACCGACTGCACGACGTGGCGCGCCGCCTCGAGGCCGCCGCGCAGGGTCACGGTGAACACCGACCCGGTGCCGCGCGTGAGGTAGCGCCGACCGAGGTCGAAGTCCGGGTGCGACTCGAGACCCACGTGGTCGACGCGCTCGACCTCGGGGCGCTGTTCGAGCCATCGGGCGACGGCCAGGGCGTTCTGCGACTGACGTTCCACGCGCAGACTCAGCGTCTCGATGCCCTGACCGATGAGGAAGGCGTTCAACGGCGACGGCGAGGGACCGAACCGCGGCGCGGCACTCTCGCGGATGTAGGCCCCGCGGGCGCGGGCGCCGTGCCGCTCTGCGAAGCTCGCCCCGCCGAGGCGGTCGGTCTGCACGAGATGGGGGAAGAGATGACCGGATGCCGCGGCGTCGAAGCGACCGTCGTCGACGATCACCCCGCCGAGCACCGCACCCTGCCCCGCGAGGAACTTGCTCGCCGAGTGCACGACGACGGCGGCGCCGTGCTCGAGGGGACGCAGGAGATAGGGCGTGGTGAACGTGCTGTCGACGACGAGGGGGATGCCGCGCTCCCGCCCGATCGCCGAGACGGCGGCGATGTCGAGAACGTCGTTGCGGGCGTTCGAGAGCGTCTCGGCGAACAGAGCGCGCGTGCGGGGGGTGATGGCATCCCGCCATGCGGCGAGATCGCCCGTGGGCACGAACGTGGTCTCGATGCCGAGCCGCGCGAGGTTGTCGAGGAGCAGGCCGCGCGTGCCCTCGTAGATGTGCTCCGAGACGACGACGTGGTCGCCGGCCCCGGCCAGGGCCAGCAGGGCGACGGTGACGGCCGCTTGCCCGCTCGAGACGAGGACGGCCTGGTCGCCGCCCTCGAGACATGCGAGGCGCTCCTCGACGGCCTGGATCGTGGGGTTGCCGGTGCGCGTGTAACCGAAGCCGGTGCCGGTGCCGAAGTGTTCGGCCGAGCCGTCGAGACTGTCGAAGGTGAATCCCGCCGTGAGGTAGATCGGCGTGGCCCGCGGCGAGGCGTGGGCGGTGGCCGAGCCCGCGTGCACCTGACGCGTCGAGAATCCGATGTCGGCGTTCGCGGCCATGGGTCACGCTCCGTTTCGCGGGGGCGGGGCGGGCTCGCGGGTCGGGCCCGTTCCCGAGGGGTGTTCGGGATCGGCCCAGGCTCGCACGGGGGAGTCGTCGGCGACGAAATGTGCGGCGCTCTGTTACGGGCGGCGCCCGCGTCGCGGACGCCGTGGCGCGGCCGGCACGGGTGAGCCCGGTGGTATCGTGACCGGGTGCGGATCGCTCGCCTCCTCCTTAGCGGCCGCGACGAGACCTTGTCCTAGGCCTTTCTCGTCGCGGAGTTCGTCGCGGGCCTCACACCCCTTCCGAGGAGAAACGCAAACATGAGCAGCACCCCGATCGATGGCATCCGGATCCCGGACCGCCCCCGCACCCTGGCCGAGAAGGTCTGGGACGACCACCTCGTGGTCAAGGGCGAGAACGGCCAGCCCGATCTGATCTACATCGACCTCCACCTCGTGCACGAGGTCACCAGCCCCCAGGCCTTCGACGGTCTGCGCGCCGAGGGGCGCCCCGTGCGGCGGCTCGATCTGACGATCGCCACCGAGGACCACAACACCCCGACGCTCGACATCGACAAGCCGATCGCCGACCTGACCAGCCGCACGCAGATCGACACCCTGCGCCGAAACGCCGAGGAGTTCGGCGTGCGCATCCACTCGCTCGGCGACAAAGAGCAGGGCATCGTCCACGTCGTGGGCCCGCAGCTCGGGCTCACCATGCCGGGCATCACCGTCGTGTGCGGCGACTCGCACACCTCTACCCACGGTGCGTTCGGCGCGATGGCGTTCGGCATCGGCACGAGCGAGGTCGAGCACGTGCTCGCCACGCAGACGCTGCCGCTGAAACCGTTCAAGACGATGGCGATCACCGTCGAGGGCGACCTCAAGCCCGGCGTCACCGCGAAAGACATCATCCTCGCGATCATCGCCAAGATCGGCGCCAACGGCGGGCAGGGCTACGTGCTCGAGTTCCGCGGCAGCGCCATCCGCTCCCTCTCGATGGAGGGGCGCATGACGATGTGCAACATGTCGATCGAGGCCGGCGCACGAGCCGGCATGATCGCCCCCGATGAGACGACCTTCGCCTACGTCAAGGACAAGCCCCACGCCCCGCAGGGCCGGGACTGGGACGACGCGGTCGCCTACTGGCGCACCCTGCCCAGCGACGAGGGCGCCGTCTACGACGCCGAGGTCTTCCTCGACGCGAACGAACTCGAGCCCTTCGTCACGTGGGGCACGAACCCGGGCCAGGGTGTCTCGCTGTCGGACGTCGTTCCGACGCCGTCCGAGATCGCCGACCCCAACGAGCGTGCCGCCGCCGAGCGCGCCCTGGAGTACATGGACCTCCAGGCCGGCACGCCGATGAAGGACATCCCCGTGGATGCCGTGTTCATGGGCTCGTGCACGAACAGCCGCATCGAAGACCTCCGGGCCTTCGCCTCCGTCATCCAGGGCCGCACCAAGGCCGAGAACGTCCGCGTCATGGTCGTTCCCGGATCGGCGCGCGTGCGCCTCGAGGCCGAGGCCGAAGGCCTCGACAAGGTCTTCGTCGACTTCGGTGCCGAGTGGCGCTTCGCCGGGTGCTCGATGTGCCTGGGCATGAACCCCGATCAGCTGGCTCCGGGAGAGCGCTGCGCGTCGACCTCCAACCGCAACTTCGAGGGCCGCCAGGGCAAGGGCGGGCGCACCCACCTCGTCTCGCCTCTGGTCGCGGCCGCGACCGCCGTGCGCGGAACCCTGTCCAGCCCCGCGGACCTCGATCCCGTCCGCACCGAGACCGTTTCGACCGGGGTGGAGGCCTGACATGGAGAAGTTCACCACGCACACCGGTGTCGCCGCGCCGCTGAAGCGTTCGGCGGTCGACACCGACCAGATCATCCCGGCCGTCTTCCTCAAGCGCGTCACCAAGACCGGCTTCGACGACGCCCTGTTCGCCAACTGGCGCCAGGACCCGGACTTCGTCCTGAACCAGGACGCCTACCGCTCGGCATCCGTCCTCGTCGCCGGCCCCGACTTCGGGACGGGTTCGAGTCGTGAGCACGCCGTGTGGGCGCTGCGGGATTACGGCTTCCAGGTGGTGCTCAGCCCCAAGTTCGCTGACATCTTCCGCGGGAACTCGGGCAAGCAGGGCCTGGTCACGGGCGTGATCACCGAAGACGAGGTCGAGCAGATCTGGGCGGTGATCGAGGCGAATCCGGGCATCGAGATGACCGTGGACCTTACCGCGAAGACCGCCACGGTGGGCGACCTCCAGGTCTCGTTCGAGATCGACGATTACACTAGGTGGCGGCTTCTCGAAGGGCTCGACGACATCGGGCTCACGCTGCGTGACGAAGACAAGATCACGCAGTTCGAGGCGCGCCGCGAGGCATGGCGGCCGCGGACCCTCCCGGTCCGCTGAGCCCGATCGACCCGATCGGGTCGATCTGCCGCCCCTCGTCCACGAAGTGAGGTCCACCCCCCATGAGCACACTCGTCACCGATTCCGGAGATCAAAATCCCGGACAGCCCGACTGGGAGGCGGCAGAGACCCTCTCGATCCGCGGCGGCCGACCGCTGCGGGGGACCGTCGAGGTCAAGGGCGCCAAGAACCTGGTGACCAAGGCCATGGTGGCCGCCCTGCTGGGCGAGACCACGAGCACGCTGCGCGACGTGCCGATGATCAGCGACGTGAAGGTCGTGCGTTCGCTCCTCGAGGTTCACGGCGTCACGGTGACCGAGGGTGACGAGGAGGGCACGCTGCACCTCGATCCCTCGGGCGCCGTCGCCGCGCACTTCGAAGAGATCGACGCGCACGCGGGTGCGTCGCGCATCCCGATCCTGTTCTGCGGGCCGCTGCTGCACCTGCTCGGCGAGGCTCTCATCCCCGATCTGGGCGGATGCCGCATCGGCGACCGTCCGATCAACTTCCACATGGACGCGCTGCGCGCCTTCGGCGCCGTCGTCGACAAGAGCTACGAGGGCATCCGCATCACGGCCCCCAACGGGTTGCACGGTGCCAACATCACGCTGCCGTACCCGAGCGTCGGGGCGACCGAGCAGGTGCTGCTCACCGCTGTGCGCGCGAAGGGTGTCACCGAGCTGCGCAACGCCGCGATCGAGCCCGAGATCATGGATCTCATCGCGGTGCTGCAGAAGATGGGCGCGATCATCTCGTACGAGCCCAACCGCGTCATCTTCATCGAGGGCGTCGACAAGCTCGTCGGCTACGACCACCGCGCGATCTTCGACCGCAACGAGGCCGCCTCCTGGGCGTGCGCGGCCCTGGCCACCGACGGCGAGATCTTCGCCAAGGGCGCCCGCCAGCAGGACATGCTGACCTTCCTCAACGTCTTCCGGAAGGCCGGCGGATGGTTCGACGTCCGAGAGGACGGCATCCTGTTCCGTCGCGGTGAGGCCCTCAAGCCCGTGATGGTCGAGACGGACGTGCACCCGGGCTTCATGACCGACTGGCAGCAGCCGCTCATCGTCGCCCTCACGCAGGCTCCGGGCACCTCCACCGTGCACGAGACCGTGTACGAGAACCGCCTGGGCTTCACCGAGGCGCTGAACAAGATGGGTGCCGACATCGTCGTGCACCCCAAGGGCATCTCGAGCCCCGACCGCCGCGTTCCCCGTCGCGACCTCGAGCAGGCCGCCGTCATCAACGGCCCGACGCCGCTTCACGGCGCCGACGTCGAGGTGCCCGACCTCCGCGGCGGCTACAGCTACGTGATCGCGGCTCTCGCGGCCGAGGGCGAATCGACGGTGCGCAACATCGGAATCATCCGTCGCGGGTACGAGAAGTTCCTCGAGAAGCTCACGGCTCTCGACGCCGACTTCGACGTCGTGGGCTGACGCCGGTGGCTTCGAACCCCGAGAAGAGCCGGCCGAGCGCCTTCTGGCCGCTCGCGGCGATCATCGTCCCCCTCACGGGACTCTTCGCCCGGATCGAGATCCGCGGTGCGGAGAACCTCCCGCGCGAGGGTGCCTACGTCCTCGCTCCGAACCACAACTCGGAGTTCGATCCCGTGATCGTGGCGGTCGCCGTCTGGCGGCTCGGTCGCGCCCCGCGGTTCATGGCGAAAGAGAGCCTCTTCAAGGTCCCCGTGCTCGGCGCCGCGCTCCGCGCGACGGGAATGGTCCCGGTGCCCCGGGCTTCGACGAGCGCGAACCAGTCGATGAAGGCCGCCGAGCAGATCGCCCGCGACGGCCGCGGCGTCATCGTCTACGCCGAGGGCACCCTCACGCGCGACCCCGACCTGTGGCCGATGCGCGGCAAGACGGGCGCGGTGCGCCTCGCCCTCGCCGGCGACCTGCCACTCATCCCCATGGCGCAGTGGGGCGTGCAGCAGATCCTCCCTCGGTACGGGAAGCTGAAGTTCCCCCGCCGCTCGCACGTGATCGTCGAGTTCGGGCCCGCCATGGACATGAGCGCCTACACGGCGACGCCCACGCAGCCGGCCACGCTGACGAAGGCGACCGACGCGATGATGAACGAGGTCACGGCGATGCTCTCCGGCATCCGGGGCCTGCCCGCCCCCGCGGAGCGCTGGAACCCGTCGCAGCACGGGCAGAACGAGACGGGCCGCCTTGAGCCGTAAGAGCGCCCTGCCCGTCGCGGGCCCGAAGGTCGCCGTCGTCGGCGCCGGAAGCTGGGGAACGACGTTCGGCAAGATCCTCGCCGACGGCGGCGCCTCCGTCGTCATGTGGGCGCGTCGTCCCGAGCTGGCGGCCGAGATCACCGAGTCCAAGCGCAACAGCAGGTACCTTCCGGGTATCAACCTGCCGCGCACGATGACCGCGACGACGGACCTGGCCCAGGCGCTGAACGGTGCAGAGCAGATCTACCTCTCGGTGCCGAGCCAGTCGCTGCGCGAGAACCTCGCCGCAATCAAGCCGCTCGTCGAGCACACCGACGTGCCGATCGTCTCGCTCATGAAAGGCGTCGAGAAGTCGACCGGCCTGCGCATGAGCCAGGTCATCGAGCAGGTTCTGCAGTGCGACCCTGCCCGCATCGCGGTGGCATCCGGTCCGAACCTCGCCCTCGAGATCGCGCGCGAGCAGCCGACCGCAGCCGTCATCAGCTCGCTCAGCCCCGAGACCGCCGAGGCCGTCGCCCGTCGCGCGCGCAATCGGTACTTCCGCTCGTTCGTGAACACCGACGTGATCGGCACCGAGTTCGGCGGGGTGCTGAAGAACCTCATCGCGGTGGCGATCGGCATCGTCGACGGCGTCGGGTACGGCGAGAACACGAAGGCGTCGATCATCACGCGCGGGCTCGTCGAGATGACCGACTTCGCGGTCGCCCAGGGCGCGCAGCCCGAGACGCTCCAGGGCCTGGCGGGCCTCGGCGACCTCATCGCGACGTGCCAGTCGCCGCTGAGTCGCAACAACACCGCGGGGCGCCTGCTCGGCCAGGGCTACGGCTACAAAGAGGTCGTCGCCCAGATGCAGCAGACCGCCGAGGGGCTGGCATCCGTGGCTCCCGTGCTCCAGCTCGCGAAGCAGGTCGGCGTCGACATGCCCATCGTGCAGCAGGTGAAGATGGTGCTCGACGGGACGATGGATCCGCGGGACATCGCACCGCACCTGACGACAGACGACGACCAGCCGCAGGGCGAGAGGACGCAGAATGACCAAACCGGTGGTGGTGGTGCTCTTCGGCGGGCGCTCCAGCGAGCATTCGATCAGTTCCGCCACGGCGGGCGGGGTGCTGCGGGCGATCGACCGTGACCGCTTCCGGGTGATCCCGGTCGGCATCACCCGTGACGGCGCCTTCGTCCTCGAAGACGACGACCCCGACAAGTTCGCGCTCATCCCCGACGCGCTGCCCGAGGTGCGCGACAATGGCACGCGCGTGCGTCTGCCCGACTCGACGCTGTCGCGGGAGTGGACCGTGACCGATGGCGGGGGCACACGCTCCCTCGGAGACGTCGACGTCGTGCTGCCGATCCTGCACGGGCGCTTCGGCGAGGACGGCACGGTGCAGGGTCTGCTCGAGCTGCTCGGCATCCCGTACGCGGGCGGTGGTGTGCTCATGTCGGCGATCGGCATGAACAAGCACGTGACCAAGCAGGTGCTCCGCGCGGCGAACGTGCCGGTCGTGCCGTGGGTCGCCGTCACCCGCGCCGACCTCGCTCGCGACCGCGAGCTGTGGCAGCGTCGTATCCGCGCCCTCGACCTGCCCGTGTTCGTCAAGCCGAACGAGGCCGGATCCAGCGTGGGCGTGACGAAGGTCTCGCGCTGGGAGGACCTCGATGCCGCCTTCGACACCGCCTTCGCGGAAGACGGCCTCGTGCTCGTCGAGCAGGCGATCGTCGGTCGCGAGGTCGAGTGCGGCGTGTTGCCCGGGCGCGACGGCGGGCCGGTACGCGTGAGCGTGGCCGGCGAGATCGTCGTGACGGGCCGGGAGTTCTACGATTTCGAGGCGAAGTATCTGGGAGCGGCGGGCGTTGACCTGGTGTGCCCTGCCGACCTGAGCGACGGCGAGCTGGCCGCGATGCAGCGGATCGCCGCACAGGCGTTCGAGGCGATCGGCGGGCAGGGCCTGGCACGCGTCGACTTCTTCTACACCGGCACCGAGTTCTACGTGAACGAGGTGAACACCATGCCCGGGTTCACCCCGATCTCGATGTTCCCCACGTGCTGGATCGCGTCGGGACTGTCGTACCCCGATCTCATCAGCGACCTGCTCGACGCGGCGCTCGAGAGGGCCTGAGCCGCCACCCGGCGTGCCCGGCAGGTCGGCCGGTAAAAACGCCGTCGCCGGGGTCGATCGCGTCGGCGTGGCGGGATGGTCCCGCCCTCGTGGTTCGTCGCCGCGCCCGTCAGGGCGTGGGCGTCGGAGTCGGCGATGCCGTCGCGTCGGATGCCGAGGTGCACACGGCCCCGGTCGCGGGCAGATACGAGCGGATGAGGGGCCCGAGAGCCTGCGCGACGTCGGCGCTGCTCGCGGCCGAGTAGTCGAGGTAGATTTGGACGGCGGGGCTGCGGCCGAAGGTCGTGAGCGTGTAGCGGTTCTCGGAGGCCTGCGACTCGTCGACGAGCCAGTCCACGCCGTCGAACGCTCGGCAGGGCAGGGTCGAGGGGCCCGGCGTCTCGAGCCCGCAGGTCATGAGGATCGCCGAGGGATCACCCCACGCTCCGGTCGACTGCGCGTCGGTCCACCGCCGCTCCTGGCCGGAGATCGTCTTCGGCAGGCGCGAGGTGATCTCGGCGCAGGCGGGGTTGTTCGCGTCCTTCGCCGGCTTCATCGCGACCGTGGTGCTGCACGCCGCGAGTCCCGGGAGGAGAGCGGCGGCGGCGAGGAGCGCGAGGAGGCGGGAGGAGCGGGGCACCCCTCCAGGCTAATAGCGTGGGGGAGTGACCGACGCCGAGACCACCCGTGCAACCACTGTGGGCGACCTGAGCGAGGGGCAGATCCTGCGCGGCATCCTGGATCGCCTTCCGCCCTCGACCGCGCCGGTCGGCCCCGGCGACGATGCCGCGGTGCTGGCCGTCCCCGACGGGCGGGTCGTGGCGACGACCGACACCCTCGTGCACGGCCCGGACTTCCGCCTGGCATGGTCGTCGCCGTTCGACCTCGGCTTCAAGTCGGCGGCGGTCAACCTCGCCGACGTGGCCGCGATGGGCGCGCGACCCATCGCCCTGCTCGTCGCTCTCGCGATGCCCGACGACACGCCGATCTCCTTCGTCCGCGGGTTCGCCGACGGTCTCGCCGCCGCGTGCGCGGAGCTCGCCCCCGACTGCGCGCGGTCGAGGGCGGAGACCTCACCGTGTCGGACACGCTCACGATCGCCGTGACCGCCCTCGGCAGTCTCGACGGCCGCGAACCCGTGCGTCGATCGGGGGCGCGTGTCGACGACGGCGTGTACGTGATCGGCGAGCTCGGCGAGGCCGCACGGGGGCTGGAGGTGCTGTTCGACAGGTTCACGGATGCCGCGGGCACCCCCGTCGCTGTCACGACCGAGGCCCGCGAGGCTCTCGACGCCGACGACGCGCGCGGACTGGCACGTCAACTGACGCCCCGCCCCCCGATCGCCGAAGCCCTTCGGGCGGCGGACGCGGGGGCCACCGCGATGATGGACATCTCGGACGGCCTGGTGCTCGACGCCACGCGCTTGGCGGACGCGTCGGGCGTGACGATCGCCCTGGACTCCGCGACCCTCGGTGCGGACCCCGGACGCGCTCTTGGCGGGGGAGAAGACCACGGGTTCCTCGTCACCTTCCCGATGGATGCCGACCCGCTCGGTCGCCGCGTGGGAACGGTCGTGACGCGCGGGGACCACGCGCTGACCGTCGACGGCCGGCCGTGGACAGGTCGCTCCGGGTGGGACCCCTACCGCGACTGGGATGCCGGACGCGGCTGAGGCTCAAGCGCCTCGCGGCCGACCCCACCACATGGTCGTGTCGCCGTAGGCACGGTCGCGCTCGGCTTCCAGGCCCGCGGCGGCCCAGTCGGGGGCGGCCGAGCGCTTCGCGCGTTCGACGATGACCGTCGCATCGGCACTGAGCCGAGGGGCGAGAGCGACCAGGGCTCTGGTGAGCTCGTCGTCGGAGAGGTCGTAGGGCGGATCGAGGAAGACGAGATCCCACTCGAGGCCGGATGCCGTGAGAAACGTCGTGACGCTCGCGCGGTGCACCCGAGCGGGGGCGGCGACGCCGGCGGTTCGAACCCGATCGGCGTTGCGACGGATCAGGGTGGCGGCGGGGGCCGAGAACTCGACGAGGTCGGCGGAGGCGGCGCCGCGGCTCAGGCTCTCCAGCCCCAGCGCCCCGGACCCCGCGTACAGGTCGGCCACGCGCGCGTCGTCGAGGAGCCCGGCGGACTCGAGAGAACCGAACAGCGACTCGCGGACGCGGTCGCTCGTGGGACGAGTGCCCTTGGGTGGGACGTCGAGGACGGTGCCTCCGGCGCGGCCCGAGATGATGCGCGTCACCTGTTCAGCCTAGAGTCCCCGGCGCCGCGGCCCGGTGCGCGCACGCGCGGCGATGTCCGAGGGCCTGCCTAGACTCGGATCATGCCCGGATTCTCGCTCGCCTCGCGTCTGGACGGCGCCATCGGGGGCAAGACGGCGACGGCATTCGACAAGGCTTTCGGCGTGAAGACGGTGGGCGAGCTCCTCGAGCACTATCCCCGTCGGTATGCGCGGCGAGGCGAACTCACCCCCATCGACTCGCTGCCGCTCGGTGAGCCGGTCACGATCGTCGCCGAGGTCGTCAGCGCGAACGAGCGTCGTATGCAGAACCGCCGCGGCTCGCTCCTCGAGGTCGTCATCAGCGACGGCGACGGACGCATGTCGCTGACCTTCTTCAATCAGCCGTGGCGCTTGAAAGACCTCACGCCGGGCCGCCGCGGCATCTTCTCGGGCAAGGTGGGCGAGTACCGCCGGCAGACGCAGCTGACGAACCCCGACTACGAGCTGTTCGACGACATCGCCGAAGCCCGTGCCGAGGCTGAGGTCACGGCGAAGCGGCCCATTCCGATCTATCCCGCGACGAGTTCGATCCCGAGCACTCTCGTGCAGAAGACGATCTCCCTCGTGCTCGACGGACTCGGAGAGATCGAGGATCCTCTGCCCGACGACGTGCGGTCGCGCAGAGGACTCCTTCCCGCCCGGGCGGCGTTCGAGCAGATCCACCGTCCCGAGAACGACGACGACATTCTTCCCGCGATCGCGACGCTGCGCATGCACGAGGCCTTCGTCCTGCAGACCGCGCTGCTCCAGCAGCGGCAGTTCGTGCGGGCCCTGGTCGGCGACGAAACGCCGCGCTGCGCCCGGCGGGCTCCTCGAACGCTTCGACGCGATCCTGCCGTTCGAGTTGACCCCGGACCAGCGGAGCGTCGGTGCGCAGCTCGCAGCCGACCTCGTCGCGGACTGGCCGATGAACCGTCTCGTGCAGGGTGAGGTCGGCTCGGGCAAGACGCTCGTGGCGCTGCGCGCCATGCTGCAGGTCGCCGAGTCCGGCGGTCAGTCCGCCCTCATCGCCCCCACCGAGGTGCTGGCCGGCCAGCACCTGCGCTCGATCGCCCGCATGTTGGGGCCCGAGCTCGCCCCCGAGATCATGCCGACGCTCCTTACCGGGCAGATGCCCGCTGCCGAACGGCGCAAGGCCGCGCTGCGCGTCGCGTCGGGTCAGGCGCGCATCGTCGTGGGGACCCACGCGCTGCTGAGCGCGACCACCACCTTCGCCGACCTGGGCTTCGTCGTCGTCGACGAGCAGCACCGCTTCGGCGTCGACCAGCGAGAGGCGCTCCGCTCCAAGGGCAGCTCCCCGCACACGCTCGTCCTCACCGCCACTCCGATTCCTCGTACGGTAGCGATGACGGTGTTCGGCGATCTCGACGTCTCGACCATCCGCACCATGCCGGCCGGGCGTGCCGGCATCCAGTCCTTCGTCGCGCCGCTGGCCGAGAAACCCGCGTGGTTCGCCCGCGTGTGGGATCGCGTCGCCGAGGAGGTCGCGCTGGGCCGCCAGGCCTTCGTCGTGTGCGCCGCCATCGACTCCGACCAGCTCACCGCCGACGAGAAGACCGACGAACCGGCCGACGCGCCCGCCGCCGCGGCCGAGGGCGCGCGCACGCGCTGGGGGGTCGTCCAGGTCGAGGCTCTCCTCTCGCGATTGCCGACGTTCACCGGCATCCGGGTGCAGATTCTGCACGGCAAGATGCCCTCCGACGAGAAGGACGCCGTCATGCAGGCCTTCGCGCGCGGCGACATCGACGTGTTGGTCGCCACCACCGTGATCGAGGTCGGTGTCGACGTGCCGAACGCCTCGACCATGGTGATCCTCGAAGCGGACCGCTTCGGCGTCTCGCAGCTGCATCAGCTCCGCGGTCGCGTCGGCCGGGGCGGCCTCCCGGGCCTGTGCCTGCTGGTGACCGAGGCCTCGCCCGGGACGTCGGCGCGCGCGCGCGTCGAGGCCGTCGCCGCAACGCTCGACGGCTTCGCCCTCGCCGAGGTCGACCTCGAGCTGCGCGGGGAGGGAGACGTGCTCGGCGGCGCGCAGTCGGGGGCGCGTTCGTCGCTGCGTCTGTTGCGCGTCGTCACCGACGCCGATCTCATCACCGAGGCCCGCGCCGAGGGCGAGCGGATTCTCGCCGACGACCCGGCCCTGCTGCGGCATCCCGGTCTCGCCGCCGCTCTCGAACGCCGCGTGGGTGTCGAGGAGCGCGCCGCTCTGGCGAAGTCCTGACCGGCGAGCCGCTCTGAGGGCCGCGTCGGTAGGCTGACGGCATGGACCCCCGGATCGCCGTCGTTCCCGGCTCATTCGACCCGCCCACCCTCGGCCACCTCGACGTCATCCGTCGAGCGGCCGGCCTGTTCGATCAGCTGCATGTGCTCGTCGTCCACAACCCGGGCAAAGAAGCGATGCTCCCCATCGCCCAGCGGCAGAGCCTGCTCGAGCGGTCGATCGCCGAGGCGGGCGTCGAGGGCGATGTGATCGTCGCCGCGTGGAGCATGGGTCTGCTCGTCGACTACTGCACCGAGGTGGGGGCGAAGGTGCTGGTGAAGGGCATTCGCTCTCAGGTCGACGTGGCCTACGAGACGCCGATGGCGATCGTCAATCGCGATCTCGCGCACGTCGAGACGGTGTTCCTGCTGCCCGACCCCTCCCACGCGCTCGTCTCGAGCTCGCTCGTACGTCAGGTGGCCGGCCTCGGCGGCGACGTGTCGCCCTACGTCCCGCCCGCCGTCGCGCGCTTCCTCGACACCGGCGCCCGCGGCATCTGACCCGCGCCGTCCCCTCCACGCATAAACGCGATCCGCGCTCAGAAACGCGCGCTCCTCGCGTTTGTGAGCGCTGAGAGCGTTTATGCGTGGTGTGAGTTCTCGGAGTGCGGCACCGGCGCGTCCGCCCGGCCCTTGCTCAGGGGCGCACGGGTAGCATTGACGACCGTGAGAACTCGCCGACCCGGACCCTTCCAGCTCCCCGTACGCGACATCGAGCGCCACCCGGGCGAGATGCGCGAACACACCCTCGACATCCCGACCCCCGAGAAATGGGGCGAGGGCCTGCTCTCCGTCCCCGAGGCCGAGATGCTCGAACTCGATGTGCGTCTCGAATCCGTCCACGAGGGGATCCTCGTGTCGGGCACGGTGGACACCAGCGCCACGGGGGTGTGCGGACGCTGCCTCATCGACATCGTCGAGCCTGTCGAAGTCGAGTTCCAGGAACTTTTCGCGTATCCTGGGGACGAAGCGAGTGACTTCGACGTTCAAGACGACCACGTGGATCTTGAAAATCTGGTCCGGGATGCCATTGTCCTGTCGCTTCCGTTCCAGCCGGTGTGTCAGCCGGACTGCCCCGGGCTCGACCCGAACACGGGCGAGAGGCTGACGGAAAGCCCCGGCACCACGGAGCAGGAGCCTGTCGATCCTCGATGGGCTGCGCTCCAGCAGTACACCCCAGACGACGGCGATGCGCTCCGCGCCGCCCCCAAGACAGAGAAGAGCTAGTCATGGCAGGTAACCCCCCGAAGCGGAAGGTCTCCCGCTCGAACACCCGCTCGCGTCGTGCGCAGTGGAAGGCTGAAGCCCCCGCGCTGGTCAAGACCATCGAGAACGGCAAGGTCGTCTACAGCCGTCCTCACCAGGCGAAGGTCGTCACCGACTCGCAGGGCACCGAGCTCTTCCTCGAGTACAAGGGCCGCAAGGTCGCCGACGTCTGATCGGCGATTCGTGACGCGTAAGAACGTCGAGCGCACAGCGCTCACCGAGAAGCTCGGGGTCGAGATCGACCCCGAGCTTCTTTCTCTTGCTTTGACGCACCGCTCGTTCGCCTACGAGAACGGCGGCATCCCGCACAACGAGCGTCTCGAGTTCCTCGGCGACTCGGTGCTCGGCCAGGCCGTCACGGTCCGGCTGTTCACGCGGCATCCCGACCTGGATGAAGGAAGTCTCGCGAAACGTCGCGCGAGCGTCGTGTCGACGGTGGCGTTGGCCGAGGTCGCCCGCACGATCGGTCTTGGCGACCACGTGCGACTGGGTCGGGGCGAGATCCTCACCGGTGGGCGCGACAAGGATTCGATCCTCGCCGACACCATGGAGGCCCTCATCGGGGCGACGTTCTTGTCAGCCGGCCCCGACGCGGCGACCGGCATGGTGCTTCGCCTGGTCGAACCGCTCCTCGCTGACCCGGAGCGCTACGGCGCGGCGATGGACCCGAAGACGAGCCTGCAAGAGATCGCTGCCCGCCTGGGACTGGCGGCACCCGTGTACGTGGTCGAGGCCACCGGCCCCGACCACGACCGGCGGTTCACCGCCACCGTCACAACGGGCGACGTCGTCACCTCGGGCATCGGCTCGAGCAAGAAGCACGCCGAGATGGCAGCGGCGCTGACCGCGTGGCGCGAGCTCGACGCGCGTGCCTGAGCTTCCCGAGGTCGAGGTTGTCCGCGCCGGCCTCGAGCCCGCCGTGTCCGGTGCACTCGTCGCCTCTGTCGACGTGCGCGACGAGCGGGCGCTGACCCGGCACACCGGGGGAGCGGCGCACTTCGAGGCGGAGCTGACCGGCCGGCGCATCGCGTCCGCCGTGCGGCGAGGCAAATTCCTCTGGATGCCGATGGCCGACGATGAGGCCATCGTCACCCATCTCGGGATGAGCGGCCAGATGCTCCTGCGTACCCCCGGGGCGCCGGAGGAGCGGCATGAACGCATCCGCATCGAGTTGGAGCATCCGGTGCACGGGTCGCTTTCGGTCGTCTTCGCCGACCAGCGCACCTTCGGCTCTCTCGCCGTCGATCGGCTCGTCGATACTCCCGATGGAGCCGCGGGCGGACGCGGCTCGGAGCTCGCCCGCGTGCCGACGCAGGTCGCGCACATCGGTCGGGATCCCCTCGACCCTGCGTTCGACGTCGCGCGATTCCGCGCGCGATTGGCGCGGACCTCCTCGGGGATCAAGCGCGTGCTGCTGGATCAGACGGTGGCGAGCGGTATCGGCAACATCTACGCCGACGAGTCGCTGTGGGCCGCGCGTATCCACCCCGAGACCGCGGCATCCGATCTTCCGACGCGTGCTGTCAATCGGCTACTCGGCGAGGTGCAGGCGGTCCTCGAGAAGGCCCTTGCCGAGGGTGGGACCAGCTTCGACGCGCAATACGTGAACGTGAACGGTCAGGCCGGCTACTTCGCCCACTCGCTGAACGCCTATGGGCGTACAGGCCAGCCGTGTCCGCGGTGCGGGCGCCCCATCGTGCGGGTGTCGTTCATGAACCGGTCGAGCCACTTCTGCCCGCGCTGCCAGAAGCGGCGCTGAAAGGACCACGGGCCGCGCGCTCCAGAGCAGCTGAGTCGTCGGGTGATTTATGCCATCGTTCTCGTCGGTAGCGTTGCGTAATCGGTACAGTGTTGGCGATGAACGGCTGGTCAGTGGATCCGGAAGGGCTGCGTTTCGCGGCTTCGGTCGTCCGGTACGCCGTACAGATCACTGAGCCGGAGACGGCAACGGCGGCGACCGCACGTGTCGGCGATGCTGAGCTCGCCGCGGCGTTGTCGGCGTTCATGCAGGCTCTGACAGGCGGGTGGATGCAGCGGGTGTCCGCGACCGAGGGTGTGTGTCAGACGTTGGCGGCCTCGGCGACGTTGTATGAAACAGCCGATGAAGAAGGTGTTCGTGACGTGCGCCAGGCGGACCATTTCTGATGGCAGAACTGGGGCAGACCTCCGACCCGATTTCCTTGGTGCCGGGCTCGGTCGGAGACGTCCAGGCGATTGTCGAGCTGTGCGCCCGGCGCTCGCGTGTCGCACGGCAGGCCGCCGAGACGGTGGGCAGGAAGAAGAACATCGACGACTGGGTGGGACAGTCCGCCGACGCCTACACCGCCCGCGTGACCCAGGTGGCGACCGCGTGGTCCGACGCGGACGAGGCGCTGGCCCGTGTCGGCGCCGCGATGCGCGCATACGCTTCGGCGTTGGCGGGGGCACAGGCGAGAGCTGCGACCGCGATCGAGGGTTGGGATTATGCGCGGTCCCTTCAACGCACGGAGCAGACGGCCGGTGCGGAGTCGCCGGGCTTCGTCCAGCCCTTCTCCGGCGCGTGGCCCCTCGTGTTCGCCGGGGGCGCCGACACGAGTCCGCCGCGCACGAGTGCGGAGGCGTTCGCAACGGCTGACAGCTGGCTCGCCGAGGGGAGGAGATGGGTGGCCGATGCGGCACGCACCGCAACCGCGGCTGTGGCTGCTGCGACCGCGGTGCTCCGTGCCGACAGCGGATCCGTGTGGGCGTCGGCGAGCGCAGCCCTCGGAAGCGGGCCGGTGACGCCGGCGACGGCGCTGTCGGTTCTGAAGTCGTTGCGCGGCGATGACCTCACGTCGCTGCTATCGGCGCGTCCCGACCTTGCCGCTCTTCTCTCGCAGGCCTCGCCCGCCGATGTCGCGAGCTGGTGGTCGGGTCTCGACGGTGACCAGCAGGAAGCGCTGGTCCACGCTGCCCCCGCCGTCATCGGCAACCTCGGCGGAGTGGCCTACCGCGCGCGTGACGAGGCCAATCGCATCGTGCTCGACCAAGCGATCGAGGATGCCAAGCGCAGCCCCCTCGACAAGTCGGAGCAGATCGCGGCGCTAGAGGCGTTGAAGAAGTCGGCCCAGAGTCACACGTTGGTGTCGGTTGTGCTTGACGAACCTCCGCTCGCGCAGGTCGCCGTCGGCGACCTGGATGCCGCGAGGAATGTGTCGTTCATCGTGCCGGGGATGAACTCGAACGTGGCGGGTGACATGGCGACTTACGTCGATGCTGCGAAGCAACTCCAGTACGCGCAGCGCCGTGCAGGCGGCGGAGAGCTCGGCGACTACGCTGTTATCGCGTGGCTGGGCTACCACCCCCCGACGAACGATATGCCGGTGGACGTGGCATTCAACGGGAAAGCCGAGGCGGGCGCACCCGCCTTATCGAAAGACCTCACGTCGATGGCTGCTGTTCACGAAGCATCGGGCATCCCTGCCTCGGTTTCGGTCATTGCCCACTCTTATGGCACCAATGTCGCGGCACTCGCACTCACCGACGCTCACGCGGACCACGTCGTCCTGCTCGGCTCGGCCGGTGTAGACAATCAAGTAGACAACGTCCCGGACCTGAATGTGCCTCCCGGACAGGTGTTCGCATCTCAAGCCCGTCACGACGGCTGGGCGCCTATCGGGCAGATCACCTCGTACGTCGTCCTAGACGGACGCGTCGACCCGACAGCGACATCGTTCGGGGCGCGCGAGTTCTCCTCGGAAGCTGGCATCGCCCCCGGCGGCGAGATGCTGCGCGCGGTTGACAAACACGGACCGTTCGGCGATGGCTCGGAGACATTCAGCTACTTCGATGCGAACACGACCGCGCAGTTCAACACGGCGTTGGCAACGACGGGCCGCGGGGACGAGGTCATCGTCGACCAACCGCTGACAGAATCAGACCTCATCGGGCCGCATCACTCGAGCGGATCGAATGAGTACCCGGTCGGGTGGAACGGCATTCGTTGACTATGAACAGACGCACTTACATCGCAGTCAGCGCGCTGCTCGTCGTCCTGCTCACCGCTTGCTCACCCGGTGGCGACCAGAACTCGAAGGGACCCGACGTGACCCCAGAAGATATCAAGGCGCAGATCCTCGATCTCTACGAGGCGAGCGCAGCCGCGGTCGCGGCTGAGGGCTGGAAAGTAGATGACGCCTCGTGGCTAGCTTGCGCCGACGACTCCGCGGGACCGCGTGTGAAGTTGTCGTTTGCCGCGTCCCGCTCCGAGCCATTGCCGAGCGCTGCCGCTGATCTCATAGCAAACGCGCAGAAAGTGTGGCAGGAGCGAGGACACGACGTGACGGTCGAGCGCGACACGAACCTGACTCCGCCACGGTGGATTCTTTCTGATCCGCCTTACCTCACGGGCACCGAACCGGATGGCAGCTACTATCTGCTGGACGTCAGCGATCGCGCTGTCTACTTCCAGGCCACCAGCGCCTGCGTACCCGGCGACATCTTCGAACTCACGAGCCCCACGCCGACCCCATGACCCTCAGGTTCGATCCCCAGCGGCACGCGGAGACGATCGCCGCTTTGCGACGGGTGATCGCTGGCATCCAGGATCAGCTGGACGGCCTCGATCGGGAGGTCACCGCACTGCGTGGGCAGTGGTCGGGTGCCGCGCAGGCGGCGTACGAGCGTACTCACCGAGAGTGGGCGGACTCCATCGGTCGCTTGCATTCCGCGCTGGGTGATGCGACGGGAGCGGCGCAAACCGCCGGTGACCGTCTCACCCAGACCGAGACAGATGTGACCGCACTGTGGTCATGACACGAGAGGGGGACGGGACTCCAGACCCGTCCCCCTCTCGGGTCACAGCACCTTCTTCCACACTCCCTCGTACGAGATCGGCGCGAAGCCGATGGCTTCGTTGATCGAGAGCATGGGGCGGTTCTCTTCGGCGTTGTAGGTCAGCACGCGGGGTGACTCCGGTGCGACGTCGTGCCACGCGAGGAGTCCCGCGCACTTCACGAGCATGCCGAGCCGGTGGCCGCGGTGGGCCGCGACGACGAGGGTGTCCTCCTGGCTGGTGGCAGAGGTGCGGTCCTTGCCGATGACGAGTTCGTTGAAGGCCGCAAGCTCACCGGTGTCGACGTGCTGGGCGGCGGTGACGAGCATGTGCCGTCCGGTGTCGGTGTAGCCGGCTTCGTAGCGGCGCACCCGACCGGCATCCCACACCTCCTCGTCGAACTCGAGGTCCGCCGAGGGGGCGTCGGTCACCATGCGCGACTTCATCCACGCGAACGCGTCCACGAACTCGTCGGGCGTGGGCAGAGTCCACTGCACGATCCGGTAGCCCGAGGCCGCCTGTTCGGCCTCAGCGAGCAGTTGCCCAAGACGCGGTCGTGCTCCGGCGAGATCCAGCGAGCTCACACGCACGATCTGTTCGAGCGAGAATCCGGATGCCAGAAGAAACCGCGCCGCGTGATCCCGCGGGATCGAGCCGAATCCCGTCGGTGCGTCGAGGCGCGGTCCGTCCGCGGCGGGATGTTCGGCCCACGACTGCAGGACGCTACGTCCGTTCTCGCGTGCAACGTTCTCGATGAGGGCGTAGGCGGCGCGGCCGATGCCGTGCCCCCAAGCGGAGCGGCGCAGTTCGATGAGCCAGAACCCGGTGCGGGCGCCCTCCTCCTGCGGGAAGTCGAGACCCACGCGCCCGACGACCTCGCCGTGGTGGACGGCGATCCATGCGAATCGCTTCATCTCAGGTCGGGGTTGGTAGAGCGGGAGGAGCTCGTCGGCGGGCATGAACGAATCGTCGTGCCCCGAGATCTCGGCGTAGACGAGGTTGCGGAGGCGGACCATCTCGCGGAAGTCCGCGGCATCCGGATCGTCGATGCGGGCGGGGATGTGAAGCGGGCGCAGCTCGAGGCCGGCGGGGAAGGAAGTCATTCGAAGGTCTTTCGTCGGATGAGACGGGGGAGGGGTGGGGCCGGCCGCGAGGCCGACCCCACCGGAATCAGAACGGCGGGCGGCTGAAGGCTGCGGTGCTCTGCCAGGCCCGCTCGCGGCGGTCCCGCTCGGCGGCCGCGTCGCGAGCTCGCAGGGCTTCGACCGCGCGGTGGTCGAGGGCGCGGGCCCGGTTGGCGTGCCGGTTGAGCAACCAGAGCCCCAGACGCAGCGACAGGCGGTCGAGCAGACCCAGCGGCCGGTAGGCCGTCGTGTCGAACGTGATCGTGGAGGGAGTGGGAGGGGTGGAAGGCGCGGCCGAGGAGTGCTGCGGCGCGCGCGTGAACAGGGCGTTCATGCGGAAGCTCCGTGAAGAAGATCTGGCGAGGAGGAAGCGCGTCGAGCAGACAGCTCACGCGGGGGCGGACGCAGAGGGTCCGGGTGGCCGACGTCGAGGAGACGGGCTCACGGGAAGCGGAGACGACGAGGCGTCTCGACGCGACGAACTAGCCCTGACGAGGGGGCATGCCGACGGCGGTGGTCACTCCCGTGGCGTATGCGGAGAGCACGGGGACGGCGATGAAGCCGGTGGCGGTGAAGCCGGTCGTGGTGCGAATCATGGAAGTAACCTCCTTTCGACGTCGGTTGCGACCTCAGACGCTAGCGAAGGCTGTCAGCGAATGTCAAGCTCCCGCTCAGATTGGGGCGCGTGCCGGGCGCGTCGAACCGCGCCCATCGGCCCGCCGCCGCGGAATCCTGCGGTTCCTCGGATACCGTGAACACGCGGGTCGATCGAGCGGAGGGCGGGTGACATGCACCTGAAGAGCGTGACGCTCAAGGGCTTCAAGTCCTTCGCGCAGTCGACCACCTTCGCCCTCGAGCCGGGCGTGACATGCATCGTCGGACCGAACGGGTCGGGCAAGTCCAACGTCGTCGACGCCCTGGCCTGGGTGATGGGGGAGCAGGGGGCGAAGACCCTTCGCGGCGGAAAGATGGAGGACGTCATCTTCGCCGGCACCTCGACGCGGGGACCCCTGGGGCGCGCCGAGGTCCAGCTGACGATCGACAACGCCGACGGTGCGCTCCCGATCGACTACAGCGAGGTGACGATCAGTCGCACGCTCTTCCGCACCGGCGCGAGCGAGTACGCCATCAACGGGCAGACGTGCCGCCTGCTCGACGTGCAGGAGCTCCTGAGCGATTCGGGCCTCGGGCGCGAGATGCACGTGATCATCGGGCAGGGCCGCCTCGACACCGTGCTGCAGGCATCGGCGGAGGACCGTCGCGGGTTCATCGAGGAAGCCGCAGGAATCCTCAAGCATCGCCGACGCAAAGAGAAGACCGTCCGCAAGCTCGAGGCGATGGAGACGAACCTCACGCGCTTGAGCGATCTCGCCGGCGAACTGCGCCGGCAGCTCAAGCCGCTGGGCAAGCAGGCCGAGATCGCTCGAGAGGCGGCGACGATCGCCGCGGTGGTCCGGGACGCGAAAGCGCGCCTCTACGCCGACGAGCTCGTGCGTCTGCGCGCGGAACTCGCCGACGCCGCTCGAGCCGAGAGTGAGCGCCACACCGAGCGGCTGGGCCTGCAGGAGCAGTCGGAGGGGCTGCGCGGTCGGGTGGAGCGCCTCGAGAACGACCAGCGCTCCGACGCCGTCGACCGCGCGCGCGGTGTCGCCTTCGCGCTCGAGCAGGTGCAGGAGCGACTCCGGGGGCTCTACACACTGGCCGGCCAGCGCCTGACGCTCCTCGGCGACGACGAGACGGACGGGTCGGGCTTCGCCCCCACGGTGACACAGTCGATGATCGACGACGTCCGCGCCGAGATCGACGACATCGCCGCGGGTCTCGGAGAGGCTCAGGATGCCGCGGCAGAGGCGTCCCGAGCGGTGACGCGTGCCCGCGCCGACCTCGACGCGCTCGACGTCGACATCGCTGCACAGAGTGCCCTGGTGTCGGAACACGACATGAAGATCACGAGCCTGCGGGGAGCGGCGGATGCGGCGAGCTCGGCCCTTGCCGCCGTGCGTGCCGGTGTCGACCGGCAGCAGCGGGCGCTCGACGCCGCGCTGATCCGACGGGCGGAAGCCGAGCAAGCCGTTGCCGAGCTGGATCCCGATGTGGTCCCCGAGGCCTCGACGGCCGAGCACGCGGCCGCCTACGAGCGCGCTCAGCGCGACGCCAACGACGTCGAGGCGCGCGTGTCCGGCCTGCGCGAACGCCTGCACGCCGCCGAGCGTGAGCGCGACGCGCTCACCGCGCAGACCACCGCTCTCGGCCGCGCCCTGGATGTCCGCAACGCGGCCGCCGATCTGATCTCGGCCGGGGGTTCCGGCATCCGGGGTCTCGTCGGCGACGACCTCAAGGTCAGGGCCGGATACGAAGCGGCGGTGGCCGCGGTGCTCGGAACCCTCGCGGAAGGGTTGCTCGTCGACGACGCGGAAGCGGCGTTCACCGCGGCCCGCACGGCCGCCGAGGCCGACCTGGGTCTGGTCGAGATCGCTCTGGCCGACGCCCCCGGGCCGGGGGAGTCCCTGCCGGCGCTCGAGGGTGCGGTGCTCGCAGCGGATGTCGTCACGGCCTCGCCCGGGGTGCTCGGCATCCTGGCTCGCGTCCTCATCGTCGAAGACCTCGACGCCGCGCGATCGGCGCAGTCGAGTCTGGCGGACGGGCTCACGGTCGTCACCCGCTCGGGCGAGGTCGTGACCGCGCGGACCGTTCGCGCCGGCTCGGGCTCGGGCCGGTCGCGCCTCGAACTCGCCGCCGAGCGCGACGCCGCCGTGGAACGGCTCGACGAGGTCGTCGTGATCGTGGATTCGCTGAGAGAAGCCCTCGCCGACGAACAGCGTCTGCAGGTCGATGCGCGCCTGCGCACGAAAGACGCTCTTTCGACCCTTCGTGCGCATGACGCAGCCCTGGCCGCTCACGCGGAGAAGGTCAACCGCGTGACCGTGCGCCACGAAGCCGCGGTCGCCGAGTGCGACCGTCTGGTCGCGGGGCTCGCGCAGACCGAGAGCGCGGTCGCCGAGGCGGAGGACGCGGCACGTCGGGCCGACGATGCGCTGGCCCGGGCCCTCGACGCGCCACGCCCGCTCCTCGACGCCTCGGCGCGCGAAGGAATGGCGGCAGAGGTCGACGCCGCGCGCGAGACCGAGATGCGCGCCCGCCTCGACATCGAGACGCTGAAAGAGCGCGTCCGCGCCGGTGAGGCTCGCATCGTGCAGCTCGAGCAGCAGCGGGAGCGCGAGCGAACCGCGGCCGCCGAGGCGGCACGCCGTGCGGTGCTTCGCCGGGCGCAGCGTGAGATCGCGGCGGAGGTCGCCGGCCACCTCCCGGCCCTGCTCGACTCGGTCGATCGCTCGGTCAGTCAGGCGCGGGTGGAGCTGGCGGCCGCGGAGTCCGCCCGCACGGCGATCACGGAGGAGCTCTCTCGTGCTCGAGCCGACGAGTCCGTCGTACGAGAGCGTCTGGCACGGCTCACCGAAAGCGTGCACGGGCTCGAGCTGCAGATGCACGAGAAGAAGCTCCACGTGACCGGTCTTCTCGAGCGTGCTCAGTCCGAGCTCGCGTTGGACGAGCACATTCTCGTTTCGGAATACGGCCCCGACCAGCCCATCCCCACCGAGAACGCGGAGGAGGGCATGCCCTTCGATCGCGCCGCTCAGAAGCGCCGGCTCCAGGATGCCGAGCGCAAGCTGTCGCAGCTCGGCCGGGTGAACCCGCTGGCCCTGGAGGAATTCGCCGCGCTCGAGCAGCGCCACGCCTTCCTCACCGAGCAGCTCGCCGACCTGCAGCAGACGCGCGCCGATCTGCAGACGATCATCGCCGACCTCGACGAGCGCATGCAGACGATCTTCGTCGCGGCCTTCGAAGACACGCGTGCGGCCTTCACGGAGATCTTCCCGATTCTCTTCCCGGGAGGGGCCGGCAGCATCTCTCTCACCGATCCCGAGCACCCGCTGACCACCGGCATCGAGGTCGCGGTGCGTCCGGTCGGCAAGAAGATCGAGCGGCTCTCGCTGTTGTCGGGCGGAGAACGCTCGCTCGCGGCGGTGGCGTTCCTCACCTCGATCTTCACGGCGCGCCCGAGCCCGTTCTACATCCTCGACGAGGTGGAGGCGGCGCTCGACGACGCCAACCTGGGTCGTCTGCTCGGGGTCTTCGAGAAGCTCCGCGCGAGTAGCCAGCTCATCGTCATCACCCACCAGAAGCGCACCATGGAGATCGCCGACGCGCTCTACGGGGTGTCCATGCGTCAGGACGGGGTCTCGGCGGTCGTGGGCCAGAGGGTCGGCGATCGCGCCACCGCGCGAGCGACGCAGGATCCCGTCGCGAAGACCTCCGACGAAGCCGCCCCCGTAAGCTGAAGCAATGGCTGAGAACTCCTGGTCGCTGGGCCGCGCGCTGCGCGGGCTGTTCGTCAAGCACACGATCGACGAGACCACGTGGGACGACCTCGAAACAGCGCTGCTGACGGCCGATTTCGGACCCGATGTGACCGAGCGTCTGGTCGATGAGCTCCGCGAGAAGGTCGAGCGCTTCCGCACGACCGACCCGCGTGATCTGCAGCGCATGCTCAAAGAGACCCTCGAGGAGCACTTCGCCAAGTTCGACACGACCCTTCGCCTCACCGAGCGTCCGGCGGTCGTGCTCGTCGTCGGTGTGAACGGTGTGGGCAAGACCACGACCATCGGAAAGTTCGCGAAGTTCCTGCAGCGCTACGGTCGCACCGTCACGGTGGGGGCCGCCGACACCTTCCGGGCCGCGGCGGTCGACCAGCTCGCGACCTGGGCCGAGCGTGGGGGAGCGACGATCGTGCGCCCACAGCACGAGGGTCAGGATCCGGCATCCGTGGCCTTCCAGACCGTCGCCCACGCGAAAGAGACCGGTACCGAGATCGTGCTCGTGGACACGGCGGGTCGACTTCATACCAAGGGCGGGCTCATGGACGAGCTCGGCAAGATCAAGCGCGTCATCGAGAAGCAGGCGCCGATCGCCGAGGTCCTCCTCGTCCTGGATGCCACCACGGGTCAGAACGGGCTGATGCAGGCGCAGGCATTCCTCGACAGCGCGGGGGTCACCGGCCTCGTGCTGACGAAGCTCGACGGTTCCGCAAAGGGCGGCTTCGTTCTCGCGGTGCAGGAGCGCACCGGCATCCCGGTCAAACTCCTCGGCCAGGGCGAGGGCATCAACGACCTCACGGGTTTCACCCCGCACGTGTTCGCGGCTTCTCTCGTCGACTGACCCATACCGCACACACCCACCCGGGCGGGTCGTCTTCCCCAACACCGGGCGGAATGCTTACATGGAGTCATGGCCATCGAGCACGACTTCTTCGGACTCCTCGAGTCGGGCCCGGACGGGTCGATCTTCTGGAGCGAGAATGTCGAGTTCGGCGATCAGAGCGTCACGGTCGATCTGACGGCCCCCGATCAGGACGACGTGTCGGCCGAGGCGCTCGACGTCGCGGCATCCATGGTCTCGTCGCTCGAGGCCATCGACCTCGCCGCCCGGAACGCCATGGTCAACGAACTCGATTCGCGCACCAGCGAGGTGACCGAGTACATCCTCCAGCAGCAGGCCACCCTGGGTGAAGAGCTCGAGGACCTGCTCACGGACGTCTCGGGTGACACGCACATCGACGTCATCAAGGCGCTGCAGCTGATGAGCATGACGATCCTCGCCGACGAGCACGGGGGAGCAGACCCCTTCGCGGTGCTGGAGTACGCTCTCGACCCCGACGCGACCGACGACGTCCTTCTGGTCAACCTGGCCTCCGACGGCAGCGTCCAGTCGGTCACGAGCGCCGACTGAGCGCGTGCAGACCTTTCTGCCGTATCCCTCGTTCGTCGACTCCGCCCGTGTGCTCGATCCGAAGCGCCTCGGCAAACAGCGGGTCGAGACCTTCCAACTGCTGCGCGCGCTGACGGTTCCTGACCACGGCTGGCGCCACCATCCCGCGGCCAAGATGTGGGACGGTCACCTTCCCGCCCTTGTCTCGTACGGTCTGGTGATGACCGACGAGTGGATCTCGCAGGGGCGCGCGGACACCGTCCGCGAGAAGATCCGCGACTTCGCGCCCGAGGTGGACGGCCTCGAACAGGGCGATCTCGACCTGCCGCCGTGGATCGGGGACGAGGCGTTCCACCTCGCCCACCGCTCCAACCTCATCCGCAAGGACGCCGAGTTCTACGTACCGCGCTTCGGCGACATACGCGACGACCTCCCGTATGTCTGGCCGGCCTGAGGCGACCGCGTCGTTCGCTGTTCTCCGGGGGCGATCGACGCGCGAGATGTCGGGCGGGTCGAAGGCCGTCTGAGCTCCGCAGCCCCGCGGGAGCCGCCGTCAGGGGTGCCGACGTGCGAACCACGCCCCACTCCACTAAGGTGAGGCTGTCCTAACCTCAAGCTGTCGAGGTTTTCCCGACCCTCGAAGGAGTCCCATGTCCGTGCGCTCGCGCCGTCGCACCCGTCTCATCGGAGCCGCCACCCTCATCATCACCGGCATGATCGCCCTGGCCGGCTGCGCGGGCACGACGTCGTCGTCGCCGGAGTCCGCCGCCCCGGCCGCCGCGGGGTTCCCGGTGACCATCGACTCCTCCCTCGGGCAGACCGTCATCGACGCCAAGCCCGAACGGGTCGCCACGTGGGGCTGGTCGTCTCAGGATGCCGCGCTCGCGCTCGGCGTGGTGCCCGTGGCCATGCCCGCGTTCGCCTACGGCGGTGTGGACGGCATCCTCCCCTGGGACAAGGACGCCATCGACGAGCTCGGCGGTCAGACCCCGCAGCTGCTCTCGGGCGGCGACAACGGCACGCCGAACGTGGAGGAGTTCGTCCAGGCCAAGCCGGACGTGATCCTCGCCCCCTACTCCGGACTGACCCAGGAGCAGTTCGACGAGCTCAGCAAGATCGCACCCGTGGTGGCGTACCCCGACAAGCCGTGGGCCACGTCCTGGCAGGACCAGACGAAGATCATCGGTCAGGCCCTGGGGTTGTCCGACGAGGCCGACGCGCTCATCGCTCGGACGAACGACGAGATCACGACGCTGGCCGCGAAGTACCCCGCTCTGCAGGGCAAGACCTTCGTCTACGGCGCGAACAACCAGCCCGAGACGTTCAACGTCTTCCGCGCCGACGACCCGCGCGTGCAGCTGCTCACGCAGCTCGGCATGGCCGTCGCACCCAGCGTCGAGGCCAACGTGCCCGCTTCCGATGCGTCGAGCTACTTCTACAAGGTCAGCTTCGAGAACCTCGGATCGTTGAGCTCCGACGTGCTCGTCGCCTACTTCGGAACACAGGATGCCGCCGACGCCTTCGTCGCAGACCCCCTCGTCGCCGCCATGCCGCAGGTGAAGGAGGGGCGGTTCGCCCCCATCGTCGGAGAATCGTTCGTGATGGCCTCGAGCGCTCCCACGGCGTTGTCGATCCCGTGGATGCTCGACCAGTACGTTCCGCAGCTGGCCGCCGTCGCCGAGCGTGTCGGCTGAGGTCGCCCTCGCAGACGGCGCCGCGCGAGTCCTCCTCGCGCGTCGCCGTCTCGCCGCCACGGGGATCGTCATCGGCGCGCTCGTGCTCGTCACCGGTCTCGGTATCGCCGTCGGCTCGGCCGACATCCGGCCGGAGACGGTCTGGGCGGCGTTGACCCACTACGACCCCGCCAACGCCGAGCACATCGCCATCGTCGACAAGCGCGTTCCGCGCACGGTGGTCGGCCTGCTGGTCGGGGCGGCCCTCGGCGTCGCCGGCGCGATCGCCCAGGGGGTGACGCGCAACCCGTTGGCCGATCCCGGCATCCTGGGCATCAACCAGGGTGCCGCCCTCGCGGTGGTGGTCGCCATCACCGTGTTCGGCGCCGTCGGCTCGGCCCAGTACATGTGGTTCGCGTGGATCGGCGGCGCGCTGGCCGCGGCGGTCGTGTGGGCGGTGTCCTCCGGCGGTCGCGACGGGGCGACACCCGCCAAACTGGCACTCGCGGGTGCCGCACTCAGCGCCGCCCTGGCCGGCCTGGTCTCGGCGGTCCTCCTGGTTCGACAGGATGCGCTCGATGCGCTGCGCTTCTGGCAGGTCGGTGCACTCGCGGGGCGCGGCCTCGATGTATTGATCCCGGTGCTGCCGGTCCTGGTCGTCGCGCTGCTGGCGGGGCTCGCGTCCGGCCGGGTGTTGAACCTGTTCGCCCTCGGAGACGACACCGCCGCGGGTCTGGGCGTGCGCGTCCGTCGCGCGCGGCTGGTGGCCGGGCTCATCGTCGTGGCCCTCGCGGGCGGGGCGACCGCTGTCGCCGGTCCCATCGCTTTCGTGGGGCTGGTCGTGCCGCATGTCGTCCGGCTGCTGGTGGGGGTCGACTATCGCTGGATCCTCGCGTACTCCGCACCGGTGGGAGCGGCGTTCCTCGTGGCGGCCGACGTCGTGGCGCGGGTCGTTGCTCGACCGGGTGAAGTGCAGGTCGGGGTCATCGTCGCGGTGGTCGGTGCTCCCGTGTTCATCGCACTCGTGCGTCGCATGAAGGCGGTGGGTCTGTGACCGCGGTGACGGCGCGCCTGCGACGCGCCGAGCGGCGCCGCGTCCTGGCGGTGGTCGCGGGCGCGGTGGGCGTGGTGGTCGCGCTGTCGGCGGTCGCGTTGTCTCTGGGCGCCGCGGCCCTCACCCCGGCCGAGGTGTGGAGTGCGCTCACCGGCACGGGCAGCCGCATCGCGACCTATGTGGTCTGGGAATTGCGCATGCCCCGCGCCGCGGCGGCGGTGATCGTGGGCGCCGCGCTCGGCCTTGCCGGTGCGGTCTTCCAGGTCGTGTTGCGCAATCCGCTGGCGAGTCCCGACGTGCTGGGGGTGACCGCGTCGGCCGGTGCGGTGGGGGTGTTCGCCGTGCTGATGCTCTCCGTGAGCGGTGTGACCCTGACCGTGCTCGTCGTGATCGGCGGCATCGCGGCGGCAGTCCTGATCGGCGCTCTGGCCTGGCGACGCGGCATCCACGCTCTGCGACTGGTGCTCGTGGGCGTGGGTGTGGCCGCGCTGGCATCGGCCGTGACGGGGTACCTGCTCACGCTGTCCGATCTCCGCGACGTCAGCGTGGCCTACACGTGGCTGGTCGGCAATCTCAGCGGAGCGGCGTGGCCGGTGGTCGGCTCGACCGGGGTCATCGCTCTCATCGGGACGCTGGTGCTCACGCTGCAGCGGCGCGGGTTGCGGGCGCTCGAGCTCGACGACGCGAGCGCGACCGCCCTGGGCTTCCGCGTCGAACGCACCCGAGTCGGCGTCCTCGCCACCGCAGTGGTCCTCGCCGCCGTCGCCGTTTCGGCCGCCGGCCCGATCGGATTCGTCGCCCTCGTGGCACCCCAGTTGGCGCGCCGGATCGGAGGCACCGGCCCGCTCTCGCTCTGGGCCGCCGCGGCCGTGGGAGCGGCGCTGGTGAGCACGTCCGACCTGCTGGGGCAGTACGCGATACCGGGGGTGGACCTGCCCGTGGGGGTCGTGACCGGCATCGTCGGCGCCCCGTATCTCGTGTGGCTTCTGGCACGAGGAACCCGAACCCGTCCGGGAGGACTCACATGAACGACGACCCCGTCGACCTGCGTGCCGAGGGCGTCTTTCTCGCCTACGACGCGCGACCCGTGGTCGAAGACCTCACTCTCGCGATCCCCCCGGGACGCATCTCCGTCATCGTGGGCGCGAACGCCTGCGGCAAGTCCACCCTGCTGCGGGCGATGGCGCGCCTGATCACGCCCTCCGCGGGGACGGTTCTCCTCGACGGCGCCGACATCAGATCCCGGCCCACTGCCGAGGTCGCGCGACGGCTCGGTCTGCTGCCGCAGTCGCCGATAGCGCCCGAGGGCGTCACGGTGGCTGACCTGGTCGGTCGGGGGCGGTATCCCCACCAGAGCTGGTTGCGACGGCGCGCGAGCGGGGACGATGAGATCGTCGACGCGGCGATGGCGACGACCGGAGTGCTGGATCTCGCCCCCCGATCGGTCGACTCGTTGTCGGGCGGGCAGCGGCAGCGCGTGTGGATAGCGATGGCGCTGGCGCAGCAGACCGACGTTCTGCTGCTCGACGAGCCGACCACGTACCTCGACGTGAGCCACCAGATCGAGGTGCTCGACCTGCTCGCCGAGCTCAATCGCGAGCGGGGCGTCACCATCGTCATGGTGCTGCACGAGCTCTCGCTCGCGTGTCGCTACGCCGATCACCTCATCGCGATGAGAGACGGCCGAATCGTGCGCGAGGGAGCACCGGAACGGATCGTCGACGTCGACCTCGTGCGCGAGGTCTTCGGGATCGAGTCCGTCGTCGTGGCCGATCCCGCATCGGGCATGCCGCTGGTGTCGCCGATCAGCCGATACCGTCGGCAGCCTGCTCGGGGCGACTGATCCCGAGCTTCTTCGTCCGAGGTCGGCACGGAGCGGGACGATCGCCGGCGGCCCCCGCCGGCAACGCAGCCGCGTGAGACCTCAGACCGCCTGAGCGAACCCGGCGTCGGCTGCCGCGATGTCTTTCGCCAGGTGCCCGAGGTGGGGCGGGATCTCCCGCCCCTTCGACACCATCGACTGCGCCCACAGGCGCCCGGCGCGGTACGACGAGCGCACGAGGGGACCGGCGAGAACACCGAGGAACCCGATGCGCTCGGCCTCTTCCTTGAACTCGACGAACTCGGCCGGTTTGACCCAGCGCTGCACCGGCAGGTGTCGCGGGGTCGGGCGCAGGTACTGGGTGATCGTGATGATGTCGGTGCCCGCGGCACGCAGGTCTTCGAGGGCCTGGACGACCTCCTCCGGCTCCTCGCCCATGCCGAGGATGAGATTCGACTTCGTGATGAGCCCCGCGTCTCGGGCAGCGGTGAGCACCCCGAGCGAGCGCTCGTAGCGGAAGGCGGGGCGAATCCGCTTGAAGATGCGGGGGACCGTCTCGACGTTGTGGGCGAACACCTCGGGACGCGACGAGAAGACCTCGTCGAGGTGGGAGGGGTTTCCCGAGAAGTCGGTCGCGAGGATCTCGACCCCGGTGCCCGGGTTCTCGGCGTGGATGCGGCGCACCGTCTCGGCGTGCAACCACGCGCCCTCGTCGGGCAGGTCGTCTCGGGCGACGCCGGTGACGGTCGCGTACCGCAGCTGCATGCGCGTGACGCTCTCCGCCACCCGACGCGGTTCGTCGCGGTCGTAGTCGGCGGGTTTACCGGTGTCGATCTGGCAGAAGTCGCACCGGCGGGTGCACTGCGAGCCACCGATGAGGAAGGTCGCCTCGCGGTCCTCCCAGCATTCGAAGATGTTGGGGCAGCCGGCCTCCTGGCACACCGTGTGCAGCTCCTCGGTCTTCACAAGGCTCTGCAGTGCGGTGTACTCCGGGCCCATCCTGGCCTTGGTCTTGATCCACTCCGGCTTGCGTTCGATCGGCGTCTCCGCGTTGCGCACCTCGAGGCGCAGGAGCTTCCGCCCGTTCGGAGCGGTGGATGCCGGGGCGTCGGCGTTCCCGGTCCCGCAGGCGCTCATGCGGCCACCGCCGCGTACTCGGCGCGGAACACGCGCTCGATCGTCGGAACGAGATCGGCGGGGGAGACATCGGCACCCAGCACCTCGCTGACGGTGGTCACTCCGGCATCCGTGATCCCGCATGGCACGATGCGCCGGAAACCGGCGAGGGTGTTGTCGCAGTTGACGGCGAAGCCGTGCATCGTCACTCCTTTTTCGACGCGGACACCGATCGCCGCGACCTTGTCGATGCCGAGGGGGCGGCGAACCCAGACGCCGCTGCGGCCCTCGACGCGGAAGCCGTCGACGCCGAGAGGGGCGAGGGCGGTGATGAGCAGAGCCTCGAGTCGGCGCACGTGCGCGACGACGTCGAGGGGCTCGGGCAGACGCACGATCGGGTAGCCCACGAGTTGCCCGGGGCCGTGCCAGGTGATCTTGCCCCCGCGATCGACGTCGACGACCGGCGTGCCGTCGTCGGGACGCTCGTGCGCCTCGGTGCGCTTGCCCGCCGTGTAGACGGCCTCGTGCTCGAGCAGCAGCAGGGTGTCGGCACGCGCTCCCGCCACGACGTCGGCGTGGATGCGACGCTGGTGCGCCCAGCCGTCGAGGTAGGGGACGTAGTGCGGGGCCAGGCCCATGTGGTGGATGTCGATCATCGATGGCTCCGATGTTGGATTGGGTCCAACAATACACAGGGGGTGCGCCCGTAGGCTGGGGTCGTGACCGCCGAGCCTCGAAGTGGACGACCGCGCGCATCGTCGCGCGAAGTGCTCTCGGAGGCGGCCTGCGAGCTGTTCCTCGAGCAGGGGTACGACGCCACGAGCGTCTCGGAGATCACTCGGCGCGCGGGGGTCAGCCGCTCGAGCTTCTTCAACTACTTCTCGGCGAAGAGCGACGTCCTGTGGTCGGGGTTCGACGAGCAATCCGCCCGCGCGACCGCTCTGCTCCACGACGGCGTGGACGTGACCGCGGCACTCACGGCGATCGGCGACGAGCTCGCCCCCGATGCCCTGGCGCTGGCGATCACCAATGCTGAGGCGATGGGCATCGCGGGCGAACTCGATCGCGAACGCGCTATCCGCCAGTTCCGGTTGCAGAGCGAGATCTCGGCGCGACTCGTGCGCGATGGCATCCCTCCTCTGCTCTCACAGGTGCGCGCGGGGGCGCTGTCGGCGGCGGTGCTGGCAGCGGTGTGGGCGTGGGCGGACCGTACGGCCGCGGGCCGCTCGCTCGCCGAGACGCTCGCAGAAGCGCTCTCCGCGGCGTGAGAGCGCACGGAGGGCGGCGAACGCGGCCTGCCCCGCGTAAACTCGACTCATCATGGCGACTTTCGGCACCCTCTCCGACCGGCTCACAGAGACCTTCCGCAATCTCCGGAAGAAGGGCCAGCTCACGCCCGCCGACGTCGACGGGACGGTGCGCGAGATCCGCCGAGCCCTTCTCGACGCGGACGTCGCGCTGCCCGTGGTCAAGGAGTTCACCGCCGCCGTCCGCGAGCGCGCCCTCGGCGACGAGGTCAATCGCGCGCTGAACCCGGCACAGCAGGTCGTGCAGATCGTCAACGACGAACTCATCGGCATCCTGGGCGGCCAGCAGCGTCGTCTGCAGTTCGCGAAGAACCCGCCGACCGTCATCATGCTCGCCGGCCTCCAGGGCTCGGGTAAGACCACTTTCGCGGGCAAGCTCGCCAAGATGCTCGAGAAGGACGGCCACACCCCGCTCCTGGTTGCGTGCGACCTCCAGCGCCCCAACGCCGTCAATCAGCTCCAGGTCGTCGCCGAGCGCGCCGGAGCCGCCGTGTACGCACCCGAGCCGGGCAACGGCGTCGGCGACCCGGTGAAGGTCGCCCGCGACGGCGTCGCCTACGCGACGCGTCAGCAGCACGACATCGTCATCATCGATACCGGCCGGCCGCCTCGGCGTCGACGCCGAGCTGATGAAGCAGGCTTCCGACATCCGCACCGCGACGCAGCCCGACGAGGTGCTGTTCGTCATCGACGCCATGATCGGTCAGGATGCCGTGAACACGGCCAAGGCGTTCCAGGACGGCGTGGACTTCACCGGCGTGGTGCTGTCGAAGCTCGACGGTGACGCCCGAGGCGGTGCCGCGCTCTCGGTGGCCTCGGTGACCGGCCGCCCCATCATCTTCGCGTCCACGGGTGAGGGTCTCGACGACGTCGAGCCCTTCCACCCCGACCGCATGGCGTCGCGCATCCTCGACCTCGGTGACATCCTCACCTTGATCGAGCAGGCGCAGTCCGCCTTCGACGAGGCCGAGGCGATGAAGGTCGCCGAGAAGCTCGCGACGGAGACCTTCACCCTCGAGGACTTCCTCGAGCAGATGCAGCAGATGAAGAAGATGGGCTCCATGAAGAAGATGCTCGGGATGCTCCCGGGCATGGGAAACATGAAGCAACAGCTCGAGAACTTCGACGAGCGCGAGATCGACCGTACCGAGGCGATCATCCGCTCGATGACGGTCGCGGAGCGCCGGAACCCCAAGATGCTGAATGGCTCTCGGCGTCTGCGCATCGCGCGCGGTTCGGGTATGACGGTCACGGACGTCAACCAGCTCGTGCAGCGGTTCGAGCAGGCGGCGAAGATGATGAAGACGGTCGCGCGCGGAGGTGTGCCCAACATCCCCGGCATGGGTCCCGTCGGCGGAAAGCCCGGCGCCTCGTCGAAGCGCGGCAAGCAGCAGAAGGCCAAGGGCTCGCGGTCGGGCAACCCGGCCAAGCGCGCGGCCGAGAACGCCGGCATCGCGGCCTCCGCCCCGGCCACCGGCTCGGGCTTCGGACTGGGCGGTCAGGCGGCTCCGAGCGAGGCCGACCTCGCCGAGCTCCACAAGATGCTCGGTCGCGGCTGACCCGTGTCGCCGGGGCCGGCCCGGCATCTGCGTCAGGGCAGGACGTCCGCGTCCTGCAAGGCCGACATGACGGTCTGCTCGATCGCACGCTGACCCCGCGGGGTGGGGTGGACGTCGTCCTCCTGCATCCACTCGGGGTGACCGGCGAGAGGCTGGCCGACATCGATGAAGGTTCCCCCCACCTTGTCGACGGCGTCCTTGAGGGCGTCGGAGGTGACTTTCGTGTCGCCGGGGACCTCGGGGTCATCGTTCCAGATGGTGCTGAGGCCGACGATGCGCGCATCGGGAGCGGCGGCGCGCAACTGGTCCACGGTGTCGGCGGTGTCCGTGCGGATCTCGTCTTCGTCTTCCCAGAAGTCGTTGCTCGAGGACTCGACGATGAGCAGCTGGGGCTGAAGGGCGACGACCGCGGGCATGAGGCCGGCATAGGTCGTGCCGCAATCGCCCTGGACGACGAAGCCCATGCCCGGGCAGGCCAGGTTCGTGAGCCAGACATGAGCTCGCCCGGCGAGAAGCGTCGGCCAGGCCTGCTGCGGCTCCAAAGCCGAAGCCCGACATGAGGGAGTCTCCGAGGGTCACCACGCGCAGCGGCGTCGAGGAGGTCGACGAGGGCGAGGGACTGGCCTCGAGGATGGGCGCGGCGAACGTGGGGGCGGCTGCGGGCTGAGGAAGACCGGACGCGCAGCCGAGGAGCGTCGCGAGGACGCCCGCGGAGAGGGCTGTCAGCGCGGCCACCCTGATCCGGCGTCCGAAGGTCATGACGCGATCCTAGGAGTGTCCACCTATGAACGAGCGCCGAGATTCGCTCCTTAGACGCGCAGGGCCGCGAGATGCTCGCGCAGGGTAGGGCCCCCACGGAACTCGCGAATGAGGTGTCGGACGACCTCGCGCAGATCGCCGTCGGCGGCCTGTGCCACCGCGATCTGGCGCGCTGAGCTGCCGCCCGTGGCCAGGATCGTCTCGAGACTCGCGAACTCCTTCGCGCACTTCAGCTCGAGAGCGACGTCGGCGAGCTCCTCCATGGTCTCGCGAAGGTGATCGACGACGGGGCGCTGCGTGCCCTCACGATCGACGATCACTCGCGCATCGAGGCCGTACCGGGCTGCGCGCCACTTGTTCTCGCGGGCGTACCAGGGCGGGATGCCGGGCAGCTCTCGCCCCTCGTCGAGCAACCGCGAGAAGTGCTCGACGAGCGTCTGCGCGAGAGAGGCGACCGCGGCCAGCTCCGGGAGGGTCGACATCCCATCGCAGGCGCGGATCTCGACGGTGCCCCACTTGGGCGCCGGTCGGATGTCCCAGCGCACTTCGCTGGCATCCGCCATCACCCCGGTGCGGACCATGTCGTCGAGGTAGCTCTCGAAGTCCCCCCAGGACTCCAGCTGCCAGGGGAGACCTGCGGTCGGCAGCTGCTGGAAGACGAGGGCGCGATTCGAGGCGTAGCCGGTGCGCTCGCCCGCCCAGAACGGACTGGACGCCGACAGCGCCTGGAGGTGGGGGAGGTACACGGTCAACGCGTTGACGATCGGTACGACCTTCTCGACGTCGTCGATGCCGATGTGTACGTGGATGCCCCAGATCATCATGTTGCGCCCCCACCACTGGGTGCGTTCGATGAGGGAGTGGTAGCGCGTCTTGTCGGTGACCTCTTGGTCGAACCACTGCGCGAAAGGGTGGCTGCCGGCGCACAGGAGCTCGACGCCGCGCGGCTCGGTCTCTTCGCGCACCGCGCAGATGGCGTCGGCGATGTCGTCGACGGCCTCGGCGACGGTGTGGCCGACGCCGCTGGTCACCTCGACGGTGTTGGTCAACAGTTCGCCCGTGACGGTGAAGCGCTCGAGGGCGGTCTTCTCCTCGAGCTGGTCGAGGATCTCCGGTGCGCGGGGGACCAGGTCGCCCGTCTCGCGGTCAGCGAGCATGAGCTCCCACTCCAGACCCACGGACGAGCGTGTCGATGCAGCGAACGGCAGCCTCATGCGGCTCAGTCTGACACGGGGGTCGGATGCCGGGATCCTCCGCTACGCTCCGTGTCGCGGCGCGTCGCGTGTCACCGCGGGGTCCGGGGATCTGGCAGAATAGAGGGCTGGACCCGCCACTCGACCCTCTATCCAGTGTCGGTCCACCCTTTTGAGCTTCCGCCGGGTGTGCACCCCACTCTCCAGGCGTTCGGTTCGTTCCTTTTTCATCATTTGGAGTCATCGTGGCTGTCAAGATCCGTCTCAAGCGCCTCGGAAAGATCCGTGCGCCCTACTACCGCATCGTCGTCGCCGACTCGCGCACCAAGCGCGATGGTCGTGTCATCGAGGAGATCGGCAAGTACCACCCGACCGAGGAGCCCTCGTTCATCGAGGTCGACTCGGAGCGCGCGCAGTACTGGCTCTCCGTGGGCGCCCAGCCCACCGAGCAGGTCGCTGCCATCCTCAAGCTCACGGGTGACTGGGGCAAGTTCAAGGGCGACAAGAACGCCGTCTCGACCGTCAAGGTCCGCGAGCCCAAGGCCGCGTTCGAGGCGGATGCCTCGAAGAAGTCGGTCGTCAAGCCCAAGGCCGAGAAGAAGGCCGAAGCTCCCGCCGAGGCGCCCGCTGAGGACGCCGCCGAGACCTCGGCCGAGTAATTCCCGTGCTGTCTGCCGCGCTCGAACACGTCGTCAAGGGGATCGTCGATCACCCGGATGCCGTGACCATCCGTTCCAGCTCCTCGCCTCGCGGTGACGTGCTGGAGGTTCGCGTGCACCCCGATGACCGGGGTCGCGTGATCGGGCGCGGCGGACGCACCGCCAAAGCACTGCGCACGCTCGTGTCGGCTCTCGCCGACGGCCGCCGTGTGCGCGTCGACGTCGCCGACGACTGATGGCGAACGGCGACATCGCGGGCGCTCAGCCCGCCAAGACCCAGCTCCGCGTCGGCCGCCTCGTCAAGGCCCACGGCCTGAAGGGCGCGTTCAAGCTCGAGCTGTACACCGATGATCCCGACGGGCGTTTCACGCCGGGGAGCACGTTCACCCTGCAGGTTCCGGAATCCTCGCCGTGGCACGGCCGCGAGCTGACGGTCCGGGAGTTCCGGTGGATGAACTCGCACCCGGTCGCGTTCTTCGAGGGTGTCGACGACCGCAACGCGGCCGAAGAGCTCGTGAAGGCGATCCTCTGGATCGACCAGGACTCCGAGGTGGCGCCCGCCGAAGACGACGCCTGGTACGACCATCAGCTGGTGGGCCTCGACGTCGTTCGCGACGGAGCCGTCATCGGCCGGGTCGCCCGCGTGGACCACTTCCCGGCGCAGGACCTTCTGATCGTCCGCATGGCCGGCGAGGACCGCGAGGTGCTCGTCCCCTTCGTCAGCGCCATCGTGCCCGAGGTCGACATCGCCGGCGGTCGCGTGGTGGTCACGCCCCCGGCGGGACTGTTCGAGGAGCTCCCGGCCGAAGCCGGCGACGAGCCCGAGCCTGCCTCCTCGTCGGACGGTTCCGACGACGAGAACACCGACACGACCGAGGACTGACGTGCGCATCGACGTCGTCTCGATCTTTCCGACGATCTTCGACGCTCTCGAGGTCTCGCTGCTCGGCAAGGCCCGGCAGAGCGGCCTGCTCGACGTGCGCATCCGGGATCTGCGCGCGTACACGCACGACCGACACCGCACGGTCGACGACACCCCCTACGGTGGCGGTGCCGGCATGGTGATGAAACCCGAGCCCTGGGGCGAGGCCCTCGATGACGTGACGCGCGACGCCGAGTCTCGCCCTGTCATCATCTTCCCCTCGCCCGCGGGCGAACGGTTCACGCAGGCGACAGCCCGCGAGCTTTCCACCGCACCGCACCTCGTGTTCGGTTGCGGGCGATACGAAGGCATCGACGAGCGCGTCTTCGAGTACGCGGCCGAGCTCGGTGACGTGCGCCTGATATCGCTCGGCGACTACGTGCTGAACGGCGGTGAGGTCGCCGTCATGGCGATGGTCGAAGCGATCGGGCGCCTCATTCCCGGTGTCGTCGGCAACCCCGAGAGCCTGGTCGAGGAGTCGCACGAGGACGGCCTGCTCGAATACCCCTCGTTCACCAAGCCCGCCGCGTGGCGCGGGCGCGAGGTGCCTCCCGTGCTTCTCAGCGGCAACCACGGCGCTGTGGCTACCTGGCGGCGTGAGCAGCAGGTGCAGCGCACCCGCGAGCGTCGGCCCGACCTGCTCGCCGACTGACGCTCGTCGGCGCGACGCTCCGCGGCATGCGGGATCTGCGGCACTGTCTCACGTTCGCCGAGCCCCCGGGTCGGCGCGCTCTCGCATTCTCCGCGGTGCAGCCGGAGAAGAGCGAGCGGTTCTTCGGAGGTCCGCCGCCGCAGGACGGGCCGGACATGACGGATGCCGCGACCTCGAGGCCGCGGCATCCGGAGACGTTCTTCAGTCAACGCCGAGGAACGAGCGGTCGGTGAGCACGATCGGGCCCTCGGCCGTGATCGCCACCGTGTGCTCGGAATGCGCGCCACGCGAGCCGTCGGCGCTGCGAAGCGTCCACCCGTCCGGGTCGGTGACGAGTTCATCGGTGGTCTGCAGGAACCAGGGCTCGAGGGCGAGGACGAGACCTGCGCGCAGGGGGTAGCCGCGTCCGGCCTTGCCGTCGTTGGCGACGTGGGGGTCGCCGTGCATGGTGCGGCCGACACCGTGACCGCCGAAGTCGAGGTTGATGCTGAGGTCGTCCGCGTGGGCGACGGAGGCGATCGCGGCGGAGATGTCGCCGATCTTGTGCCCGACGGTCGCCGCCTCGATCGCCGCAGCGAGTGCGCGCTGGGTCGTGTCGATGAGTGCGAGGTCCTCGTCGCGCGCGGTACCCACGACGAATGAGACGGCCGAGTCGGCGACCCAGCCGTCGACAGACGCGGCGAAGTCGAGCGACACGAGGTCGCCGTCTCGCAGCGTGTAGTCGTGGGGGAGTCCGTGCAGCACGGCGTCGTTGATCGAGGTGCAGAGCACCTTGCCGAAGGGGCTCGCGCCGAACGAGGGGTGGTAATCGATGTAGCACGACTCGGCCCCCGCCGAGCGGATCATCTCGTGCGCGCGACGGTCCAGCTGCAGGAGGTTCGTTCCCACCTTCGTCTCGGCACGCAGCGTGGCCAGCACCTCCGCGACGAAGCGTCCGGCGGGGCGCATCGCGTCGATCTCGGCCGGGGTGCGCAGTTCGATCATGGGTGGTTCCTCTCGCGTCGAACCTCCATTCTCCCCGATGCGCGAGGCGGCTGCCCGACCGGACGTCGCCATAGGTTTCTCAGAGGCGAAGCACATGGTGGAGCCCTAGCATCGGGTCATGGCGCTGCGAAGACTGTTCCTCCATTGGCTGTTCCCGGCCGCTTTCGTTCTGCCGCTGTGGTTGTTCGTCGGGTGGATCGTGTTCTCCGGGGGCAGTGCTTGGGGGCTGTTGTGGCTCTTCGTCGCGGTGCCGGCTGTGTTCATCTCGCAGCTCGTGCTGTCGTTGCTGATCCGTGCGCGCGGCAGCGTGCGTGAGAATCGCGCGGTGTCGTGGCGGGATCTGGCCGGTCTCGGAGTCTGGCACGTCGTGATCGTCGCCCTCGGTCTGTTCGACTCCCGCGTCTTCTTCCCTCTGCTCGTGCTGTCGATCGTGGGCGCGCTCGTGTTGTTCTGGTCGACGCTCGCGCAGTTGTGGAGCGAGGCGCGCGGCGCGATGACCGTGCTGCACACGCCCGACGGTACGGCCTACATCCCGCCCGCGCGCGAGCGTGTGACCCGGCCGACGGATGCCGAGGTCATCGTCGTGACCGAGTCCCGTCGCGCCGAGTGACGCGCGACTCCCGGATCCCGTCGGGCGAACCGTTTTGGCTGGTCGGCCCCGGCGTGGCAGAATGGTCGATTGTGCCCTGACCGGCTCTGCCTCAGGGGAGTCAGCCGCTCTCGCGGCTTCGGGCACGCCTCACCTTTTCCCTCTTATCGTGCGATCGACCTGTGGCGGTCGCAGGAAGTGATGATCATGCAGATCCTCGACTCCGTCGACGCGGCTTCGCTCCGCTCAGACATCCCCACCTTCGGCCCCGGCGACACCGTCAAGGTCCACGTCAACATCACCGAAGGCAACCGCTCGCGTATCCAGGTGTTCCAGGGCGTCGTCATCGGCCGCTCGGGCGACGGCGTTCGCGAGACCTTCTGCGTCCGCAAGGTCAGCTTCCAGGTCGGCGTCGAGCGCACCTTCCCGGTTCACAGCCCCGTGATCGACCACATCGAGGTCGTCACCCGCGGTGACGTGCGTCGCGCCAAGCTGTACTACCTGCGCAGCCTGCGTGGCAAGAAGGCGAAGATCAAGGAGAAGCGCGACCGCTGAGTCCGCTCTCTCGAACGCCCCGTGGGTCTCACCCCCGGGGCGTTCGGCGTTCTCACGGCGAGGGCGGTCACGGGGCGGCTCCGCGATGTGCGACCCTGGTTCCTGCGGTTCGGTCGGTGTGCGTCGGACCCGGTGAAGGAACACATGAGCGATCAGACCGCCTCGACCTCGGATGCCGTGGCATCCCGCCCCGCCGGACGACGTCGACGCGGATGGGGAGCGTTCTTGCGCGACCTCCTCGTGATCGTGCTGATCGCGCTCGTGGTGTCGTTCCTCGTCAAGACGTTCGTCGTGCGCTCGTTCTACATCCCGTCGGCGTCGATGGAGAACACGCTGATGATCAAGGACCGCATCCTCGTGGACGAGTTGACTCCGCGTTTCGGTCAGTACTCGCGGGGTGACGTCGTCGTGTTCCGCGATCCGGGCGGGTGGCTGCCCCCGAGCCCCTCCGAGCAGCGGTCGCCGGTCGTCGAGGGCGCGGACTGGGTGCTCTCGCTCTTCGGCCTGTCCGCTCCCGACAGCGACGACCACCTCATCAAGCGCGTCATCGGCACGGCGGGCGATCACGTCGTCTGCTGCAACGCTCTCGGGCAGACGACGGTCAACGGCGTTCCCCTCGACGAGAGCTACGTCCGTCTCGCCCCCGGCGCCACCGCGCCCGAGCCCGTCCCGTACGACATCACCGTGCCCGATGGTTCGCTGTGGGTGCTCGGCGACAACCGCAACAGCTCGCGCGATTCGCGCTTCAACCAGGACCA
Source organism: Microbacterium sp. SORGH_AS_0454 (assembly GCF_031453395.1). NCBI lineage: Bacteria > Bacillati > Actinomycetota > Actinomycetes > Micrococcales > Microbacteriaceae > Microbacterium > Microbacterium sp. SORGH_AS_0454. Next base: position 2,607,078 of record NZ_JAVIYS010000001.1, read on the forward strand.
GCCGGGACAGGGCTTCGTTCCCGTCGACAACGTCGTGGGTCGTGCCTTCCTCATCACCTGGCCGTTCACGCGCTTCGGTCTGATCGACTTCCACCACGAGGTGTTCGCGGGGGTTCCCGCGCCGGCGGCGAAGTGATCGAACCCACTCTCACCCTCGAGCGTCGCCTGCTCAAGGAGCACGCGATCGTCATCGCGTGCGACGAGGTCGGGCGCGGAGCCCTGGCGGGTCCCGTCGCGGTGGGGGCCGCGGTGATCGATCCGACGCGCTCGCGCAAGAGGGTGCCGCAGGGGCTGCGGGATTCCAAGCTCGTGCCCGAGGCGCGTCGCCCCGACGTCGCCGCGCGCGCGGCAGCCTTCGTGCAGCACAGCTCCGTCGGATGGGCGAGCTCGGTCGAGGTCGACGAGATCGGCATCATCCGGGCACTGGGTCTGGCCGCGGTCCGCGCCATCGCCGATCTGCGCGCGCACGGCGTCGTGCCCGAAGACGCCGTGGTGATCCTCGACGGCAACCACGACTACATCACGCCCGCGGGGGAGTCCGGTCTGACGGTGCGCCCGATCATCAAGGCCGACCGTGACTGTGCGAGCGCCGCCGCGGCATCCGTCATCGCCAAGGTTGCCCGCGACACGCTGATGACGGGCTTGCACGACGACCATCCGGCGTACGGGTGGGCTCGGAACAAGGGGTACGCGAGCCTCGACCATCGCGACGCGATCACCGCGTACGGCATGAGCGTGCACCACCGGCACTCCTGGGCGATCGCCGCCGCCCCGACGCTCTTCTGACTCTCGTGAGCGCCGTCCGCGGGACTCGCCCGAGCGAGACCACCGTGCGGCCGGGATGACGGCGCCCGCCTAGGATGGAACAACCATGGATGACGACGTCTTCGAGGACTACGACCGCGAACTCGAGCTGGCCCTGTACCGCGAGTACCGCGATGTCGTGCGCCAATTCACCTATGTGATCGAGACCGAGCGCCGGTTCTATCTCGCGAACGACGTCAATGTCGTCCGCCGCGACACCGAGCACGACTTCTACTTCGAGATCTCGATGACGGACGTCTGGGTGTGGGACATCTACCGCGCCGACCGGTTCGTGAAGTCGGTGCGGGTGCTCACCTTCAAAGACGTCAACGTCGAGGAGCTCTCGCGCCACGACTTCCAGCTTCCGGACGAGCTCTCTCTCGACAACTGAGACTCCTCCACAGAGGGGCGGTTCACGCCGCTGTCCCCGGATAGCCGTTCGCGTGCCGCGGGCCGGGTGAGACGGATGCGACGCTCTCGGGCATGGCAACGAAAGACGAGCTCGGCAGGGCCGGCGAAGACCGCGCCGCCGCGTACCTGACGGACGACGGCTACCGCATCCTCTCGCGCAACTGGCGGTGCGCTCGCGGCGAGATCGATATCGTCGCGGTGCGCGGCGAGACGCTGGTGGTGGTCGAGGTCAAGACCCGGCGGACCGAGGACTACGGTCATCCCTTCGAGGCGATCGACGCCCGCAAGGCGCAGCGTCTGTGGCGCCTGGCGATGGCGTGGCTCGCGGCCCACCCGGACGAGGCGCGAGGCCGGCGGCTCCGGGTCGATGCGATCGGTCTGGTCGGGGCCGATCCCGCGCACGCTCGCCTCGAGCACCTCGAGGACGCGTTGTGACCCTCGCGCGCACCTGGGCCGTCGCTCTGTCGGGGCTGCACGGAGACCTCGTCGAGGTCGAGGCCGACGTGTCGTCGCAGACCCCGGAGTTCTCGATCATCGGGCTCGCCGACAAGGCCCTGGGCGAGGCCGGACGGCGCGTGCGCGGCGCCTGCACGAACCGCGGTCTCGACCTGCCGAAGCGGCGGATCACCGTCAACCTCTCTCCAGCGAGCCTGCCCAAGCGCGGGTCGGGATTCGACGTGGCCATCGCCGTCGCCGCTCTCGCCACGTCGGTGCGGATGGATGCCGCACGCGTCGCAGAGACCGTGCACATCGGCGAGCTCGGGCTCGACGGCCGTCTCCGACCCGTTCCCGGAGTGCTGCCCGCGGTGGTCGCGGCACAGCGGGCGGGGCACCGACGGGTAGTGGTTCCGTCGGCGAACGCCGCGGAGGCCGGACTCATCGACGGCGTCGAGGTGTTCGCGGCCGGCTGCCTCGCCGAAGTGGTGCGGTGGCACGGCGGGAACAGCGATGCCGTCGACCTCGAGCCGGTCGCGGCACCGGCGACGGGCGTGGCGGAAGACGAGTGTCTCGAACTCGCCGACGTCGTGGGGCAGAGGGATGCGGTCGACGCGCTGGTGGTCGCCGCTGCGGGCGGGCACCACCTATTGATGAGCGGACCCCCGGGTGCGGGGAAGACCATGCTGGCGCGACGGCTCCCCGGCATCCTGCCGCCCTTGGGCGACGAGGCAGCGCTGTCGGTCGCTTCGATCCGCTCGTTGTCGGGCGAGGCTGTAACGCGCCTGTCGCGGACGCCTCCGTTCGAGAGCCCTCATCACGGGGCGACCGCCGCGGCGTTGATCGGCGGCGGATCGGGCGTCGTGCGACCGGGGGCCATCGCCCGCGCGAGTGAGGGGGTGCTGTTTCTCGACGAGGGCGGCGAGTTTCCGGCATCCGTTCTCGACGCCCTCCGACAGCCGCTCGAGAGCGGTGTGATCCAGGTGCACCGGTCCGGGGTCTCCGCGACGTATCCGGCGCGGTTCCAGCTCGTCGTGGCGACGAACCCCTGTCCCTGCGGTCAGTACGGGGTAGCGGGCGGTTCGTGCGAGTGCGCTCCGCAGGCGATCCGGCGATACACGCGGCGTCTCTCCGGCCCGCTTCTCGACCGCATCGACATCGACCTACGGCTGCAACGTGTGTCGACCGCCCGTCACGAGGGCAGCGCGCGATCGATGTCATCCGAAGAGGCACGCGCCATCGTGGCGAAGGCGCGTGCGCGCGCCGCGCAAAGATGGGCGCAGACGCCCTGGCGTCGAAACGCCGACGTCCCCGGGACGTGGCTGCGCGGACACGCGGCTCCTTCGCCCGATGTGCTGCGGCCTCTCGACACGGCGCTGCGTCGCGGTGCCCTGACCTTGCGCGGGTACGACCGGCTGCTGCGCGTTGCCTGGACGGTCGCCGATATCGCCGGTCACGACGCGCTGCGATCCGAAGACGTCGGTCGCGCTCTGTTTCTGCGCCGGGGAGCGGTCGCGTGACGGCGTTCGTCGTCGATCCCGGGCAGGCTCGCCGGGCGCTCGCGGGGCTCAGGGGGAGCGACGCGGGGGTCGAGGAGGCCTACGCCCGGGCCGTCTGGAGCGTCCTCGCCGAACCGGGCGACGGATCGGCGGGTGCGCTCATCGCGACGCACGGGGCGGTGGAGGCCCTACGCGTCGCCACCGAGACGCAGGACGCGCAGTTCCGGGCCGCGAGAGCGCGCTGGCTTCCGCGCCTGCAGCCGGAGGCCATCACCGCGGTGCTCGACGCCGCTCGTCGCGCGGGCGCCTCGCTCGTCGTGCCGGGGGATGACCGTTGGCCCACGCGGCTCGACGACCTCGGCGATCACGCGCCGGCGGCTCTCTGGCGTCGTGGGGGAGACGTGGCGAGCGATCGTCCCGCCGTCGCGCTGGTGGGTGCTCGGGCGTCCACGGCCTACGGCGAGGGCGTGGCGGCCGACCTCGCCGCGGAACTGTCGGCCGCTGGCGTCGTCGTGGTCTCGGGTGCGGCCTACGGGATCGACGGGGCGGCCCATCGCGCCGCGTTGTCGACGGGGGGTAAGACGCTCGCCTTCCTCGCCGGGGGTGTGGACCGCGCTTATCCCCGCGGGCACGAGGGCCTGCTGTCGAGGATCGCAAGCGAGGGCGCGGTGTGGAGTGAGACGCCCTGCGGTGCGGCACCCACCAAGTGGAGGTTCCTCGCGAGGAACCGTCTGATCGCGGCGATAGCCGACGCGGTCGTGGTCGTCGAGGCCGGCTGGCGGAGCGGCTCGCTCAACACAGCCGCTCACGCGGCGAGCCTCGGCCGCGCGCTCGGTGCGGTACCCGGGCCCGTCACGAGCGCCGCCTCCGCGGGATGCCACCGGATCCTCCGCGAGTTCGGCGGGGTGTGCGTGACGTCGTCGGCGGACGTTCTCGAGATGATCGGGACGCACGTGCAGGAGCCGCAGAACCCGACGGATCGGACGGACGAGACGACGAGGGTGTTCGACGCGCTCTCCCCGCGCACGGCTCGTTCGACGGTCGAGATCGCACGCCGGAGCGGGTTGTCGGTCGATGAAGCGGGCGTGCTCCTCGGCTTCGCCGAGCTCGAGGGCAGAGTCCGCCGCGATGACGACGGTCTCTGGACGGCGGCGCGCTCGCGGGGGGAGCGATGAACGAGATCTCGCGCGTCGTCGAACCCTCGAGGGCGATCGGCGGGCAGTCTGGATGAATGCACCTGACGGAAGCCGTGGAGGGCTACCTGGCCCATCTGTCCGACGTGCGTCGGCTTTCCGTCGCGACGGTGCGGTCGTATCGGTCCGACCTCGCCCACCTCGTCTCGGCCCTGGGCGATCGAGTCCTGGCGGACGTCGATGTCGAGGACCTGCGTGAGTGGCAGTGGCAGGCCGCGAAATCCGGGCAGTCGAAGGCGACCGCGGCGCGTCGAGCGTCGACGGTCAGAGGGTTCTTCGCCTGGGCGGTCGAGGCGGAGATCGTCGCCTCCGATCCCTCGCAGCGGCTCGTGTCACCCAAACGCGGACGAACACTTCCCGTGGTGGCCACGGCGGACGCGATGGAGCGGGTGCTCGCCGCCAGCGCCGAGCACGCGGCCGGCGGAGATCCGGTCGCCCTGCGCGATCACGCCCTGCTCGAACTGCTGTACGGCTCCGGCGCTCGTGTGTCCGAGGTGTGCGGACTGGACCTCGACGACGTCGATCACGAGCGACGGACCCTCCTTCTGCGGGGTAAGGGCGACAAGGACCGAGTGGTCCCGTTCGGGCTCCCCGCGGCTCGTGCGTTGGAGGCCTATCTCGTGCGAGCACGTCCGGCGTTGCGGGCTCGTGCGTTGGAAGCCTCCACCACTCCCGACGCGGGGGGCGACGGCGCCGCGACGCGGGGCTCGAACGGTCGCGGGAAGGCGCGCGCGGTTGCCCCTGGCGACGGTCGCGCCGTCTTTCTCGGCGCGAAAGGGGCTCGGCTCGGGCCGCGGGCCGTTCACACGCTCGTCACGAGGACGGTCGCGCCGAGCGTCGGCACGGAGGCGCTCGGGCCTCACGCCCTCCGCCACTCCGCGGCGACCCACCTGCTCGACGGAGGGGCGGATCTTCGTGCCGTTCAAGAGATCCTCGGGCACGCGAGCTTGGGCACGACCCAGATCTACACGCACGTCTCGGCCGAGCGTCTGCGCGAGGCCTACCGTCTCGCCCACCCCCGAGCCTGACGTAAGAGGTCTCGCGCGGCGTCCTCCGCGCACTCGGCCCTCACAGCTCGGCAGCGGCAGCGCGCTCGCGTCGACAGCGCCTCGCGTGCGCACGTGCGCCCCACCCCTTAGCGTGGAGTCGTGGACCTTCACCGCCTGGCGCCCGCCGCGATCGGCGTGGTCGGCCTCGCCATCGCGCTCAGCGCCTGCAGCCTGACACCCGAGCCGGTCGAGACCCGTCTGCCTCCCGGATTCGCCGTCTCGAGCCCGCCGCCCGCTGCGGCGGTTCCGTCTCCGTCCGTCGTGACGGCGTCTCCCGTGCCGGCCCAGACCGGTGTCTCGACCAGTCCTCCCGGGGACGCTCCGGCTGACGCGCTTTCGTGCGGCGACGGCGGCAGCCAGTCGGTGTCAGGGGCCGAGCAGACCGTCCGCATCGTCGGCACCTGCTCCGAACTCACCGTGTCGGGCTCCGCCCTCTCGATCGACGCTTCGGCGGCATCCATCCGCACCCTCCGCATCTCAGGAGACCGCGCTCGAGTGGATGCCGCGGCGATCGACGTGCTCGTCCTCCAGGGCAACGACGGTTCTGTCCGCGCCGCCGGAGCCATCGGCAGCATCGATCTGAGCGGAGACCGCTCGACGGTCGACGCGGGAGGCGCGGTCTCGTCCGTCACCGTCCGCGGTCAGGACAACGTCATCCGCGCCACGGGGGGAGTGGGAGCGCAGACGGTCGAGGGCCGGGGCAACCAGATCGGCTGAGCGCGGTTCAGCAGCATGGCAGGAGCACGGCCCGCGGTACCCCACCCAGCAGCCTCAGAGGGTTGACGTAGTCGCTGTGGAACCGGACGCCGAAGTGGACGGTGCCGGGCGTCGCGTGACCGCCCGCGGAGACCCTGCCCGCGAGCGCTGCCCGCGCGACCGTGTCGCCCACGGCGAGCTCGGTGACGACCGGCTCGAAAGTCGTCACGAGCCCGCCCCCGTGGTCGATCGTGAGGATGTCGCGACCGGCGACCATCCCGACGAAGGCGATCCGTCCATCTGCGGGGGATCGAACCGCGTCGGCGCGCAGATCGATGCCGCGGTGTCCCGGACCGTACGCGTGCGCGGGGGCGACGAACGCTCGAGTCACCTGCGCGGGTGTCGCCGGCCACACCCATCCGAGATGGGCGAGCGGATCGGTTTCCGCGGCCTCTGCTCGTGGCGGTACGAGCGCGACCGCGATCAGGACGACCAGGCCCAGAGAGCGAAGCAGTGCCGAGAACATCCCGGAAGTCTTCCGCGCTCCGCGTTCCGACCGCGGGCGGGGAGGTGCCACCGGGGAGAGTCCGCGCCCCGCACGCGGCTGGGGAGGAGCAGTCCTGTATGCTGGACCCTGCATCTCGCTCGTCGAGATGACTCCGCGTGCCCACAGCGCAACGCGACGCCCCTCGGGGTGGCGCACCGCGCGGCATCCACACCCCATGGTCCTCCGCTTCGGCGGTCGGCGGGTGTGCGCCGGGCACCAGGCTCGTCAGGCGGACCGTCTGACGCGAACAACCACAACCATGGCGCGAAAGCGCCCAGAAACAGGAGTACGACCATGGCCGTCGTCACCATCCGCCAGCTGCTCGACAGCGGCGTTCACTTCGGACACCAGACCCGCCGGTGGAACCCGAAGGTGAAGCGCTTCATCCTCACCGAGCGCAGCGGCATCCACATCATCGACCTGCAGCAGTCGCTCGGCTACATCGACAAGGCGTACGAGTTCGTCAAGGAGACCGTCGCGCACGGCGGCACCATCCTCTTCGTCGGCACCAAGAAGCAGGCGCAGGAAGTCCTCGCCGAGCAGGCGACCCGCGTCGGCCAGCCCTACGTGAACCAGCGCTGGCTCGGTGGCCTCCTCACCAACTTCCAGACGGTGTCGAAGCGCCTCGCCCGCATGAAGGAGCTCGAGGAGCTCGACTACGAGAACCCCGCCGAGAGCGGCTTCACCAAGAAGGAGCTGCTGCTCAAGAAGCGCGAGCTCGACAAGCTGCACAAGTCGCTCGGTGGTATCCGCAACCTGCAGAAGACCCCGTCGGCCATCTGGGTCGTCGACGCCAAGCGCGAGCACCTCGCGGTCGACGAGGCCAAGAAGCTCGGCATCCCCGTGATCGGCATCCTCGACACGAACGCCGACCCCGACGAGTTCCAGTACCCGATCCCCGGTAACGACGACGCGATCCGCTCCGTGAGCCTGCTCACGCGCATCATCGCCGACGCCGCCGCCGAGGGCCTGATCCAGCGTCACCAGCCCGCTGGCGAGGAAGAGGCCGCCGAGCCCCTCGCCGAGTGGGAGCGCGAGCTTCTCGAGGCGCCCGCCGAGTCGACCGAGGCTCCCGCCGCCGAGTCGACCGAGGCGCCCGTCGCCGAGTCGGCCGAGGCTCCGGCCGCCGAGTCGACCGAGGCCGCCGACGCCGAGGCCACCGACAGCAAGTAAGCCGCGAGGCAATCCGTTCGCCCACGTGTGAACGGTGCGTCACCCGCACAGGCTACGATCCGGCGGGGTCGTGACAGCTCCCTCTTCGCAGGGCAGCGGCACGGCCCCGCCGGGCTCACATCGAGAACGAAAACGACAAGGAGACGCCACACCATGGCAAACTTCACGATCGCCGACATCAAGGCGCTGCGCGAGCAGCTCGGCACGGGCATGGTCGACACGAAGAAGGCGCTCGAAGAGGCTGACGGCGACGTCGAGAAGGCCGTCGAGATCCTGCGCCTCAAGGGCGCCAAGGGCAACGCCAAGCGCGCCGACCGTTCGACCAGCGAGGGCCTCGTCGCCGCTCGCGAGAACGACGGTTCCGTGACGCTGCTCGAGCTCGCCTGCGAGACCGACTTCGTCGCCAAGAACGAGCGCTTCATCGCGCTGGCCGACAAGGTCGTCGACGCGGCCGCCGCCGCCGGTGCCGACTCGGTCGAGGCCGCCCTGGCCGCCGACGCCGACGGCAAGACCGTCGAGCAGCTCATCTCGGACGAGGCCGCGATCATCGGCGAGAAGGTCGAGCTCCGTCGCGTGCGCACCATCTCGGGCGACAAGTTCGAGGTCTACCTGCACAAGACCAGCAAGGACCTGCCCCCGCAGGTCGGCGTGGTCCTCGCCTACTCGGGCGACGACGCCGAGACCGCTCGCTCGATCGCGCAGCACATCTCGTTCGCGAACCCCTCGTACCTCACGCGCGACGCCGTGCCCGAGGCCGACGTCGAGAAGGAGCGCGAGATCGTCACCGAGATCTCCCGCAACGAGGGCAAGCCCGAGGCCGCGCTGCCGAAGATCGTCGAGGGACGCGTCAACGCGTTCTTCAAGCAGGTCTCGCTGCTCGACCAGGACTACGCGAAGGACAACAAGCTGTCCGTCGCCAAGGTCGCGTCCGACGCCGGTCTCACGCTGACCGACTTCGCCCGCTTCAAGGTCGGCGCGTAACCCTTAGACAGGCTCAGGGCCCGTCATGAGGCCCGGGATGCCACGGCATCCCGGGCCTTTTCCCTGCCCGCTACCCATATCGGTTCCGTCGTATCGGTCGCAGGTGCGGGGGGATAGTTTGTTCAAGACGAGAGGACATCACACGTGATCGATGAATCCACCAAGCGCCGCCGAGTTCTGCTGAAGCTGTCGGGGGAGGCGTTCGGCGGCGGCCAACTGGGCGTGAATCCCGACGTCGTGGGACAGATCGCCCGCGAGATCGCCGAGGCGGTGGACCGCGTCGACATCGCCATCGTCGTCGGCGGTGGGAACTTCTTCCGGGGTGCCGAGCTCAGCCAGCGCGGGATGGACCGCGGGCGCGCCGACTACATGGGCATGCTCGGCACGGTGATGAACTCCCTCGCACTGCAGGACTTCCTCGAGCAGGCCGGTGCCGCCACCCGCGTGCAGTCCGCCATCTCGATGACGCAGGTGGCGGAGCCCTACATCCCGCGCCGCGCGGTGCGTCACCTCGAGAAGGGCCGCGTCGTGATCTTCGGTGCGGGTGCGGGCCTTCCCTACTTCTCGACCGACACGGTCGCCGCCCAGCGCGCGTTGGAGATCGGCGCGACCGAGGTCCTCGTCGCCAAGAACGGCGTCGACGGCGTCTACACCGCCGACCCGAACGTGGATCCGGATGCGACCAAGCTCGACCACGTCACCTACGGTGATGCGCTGCAGAAGGGACTCAAGGTCGTGGACTCCACCGCGTTCAGCCTCTGCATGGACAACGGTATGGACATGCGCGTGTTCGGCATGGAGCCCGCGGGGAACGTCACGCGGGCCCTGCTCGGCGAGACGATCGGCACGCTCGTCACCGCATGACGCGCCGCGCGAGCCCGGGGAGCCGGGCTCGCGCGCGACTAGACTGATCAGTCAGTCCCAACGAATGGAGTCACCGTGATTTCCGATGTCCTCGCCGATGCCGGAGCGCGTATGGATCGCGCCGTGGAGGCCGCCAAGGAAGACTTCGCGACGGTCCGTACCGGGCGCGCGAACCCCCAGATGTTCCAGAAGGTGATGGTCGATTACTACGGGTCGCCCACCCCTCTCGCCCAGCTGGCTTCGCTGAACAACCCCGAGGCACGCACTCTCGTCATCAACCCGTACGACAAGTCGGCGTTGAAGGCCATCGAGCAGGCCATTCGCGACATGCCGAACCTCGGGGTCAACCCGACCAACGACGGCACGATCGTGCGCGTCACGATGCCCGAGCTCACCCAGGACCGCCGCAAGGAGTACGTGAGGATCGTGCGCGGCAAGGGCGAGGACGCCAAGGTGCAGGTGCGCAACCTCCGCCGCAAGGCCAAGGACGACCTCGACGCGCTGAAGAGCGACGTCGGAGAAGACGAACTCGTTCGCGCCGAGAAAGAGCTCGACGCGGTCACGCGCACGCACGTCGACCTCATCGACGAGGCGCTCAAGCGCAAAGAGGCAGAGCTCCTCGAGGTCTGACACCCATGCCCGACGCCCCCGAAATCGGCGAAGGCGAGCCGGTCCACCCGACCGCCTCGCCTCGCCGGCTCGATCCGGCGCGCCGTTCGCCGAACACGGGCGAGGGCGTGAACGCGATCGAGTCGCAGTTGCGCGCCATGCGATCGGATGCCGAGCAGCACATCGCCAATGCCCGTGCGGAGTTCGATCAGGCGAACGAGCGGCTCAAGCAGCGCACCGGCCGCGACCTCATTGTCGCGACCCTGATCGGTGTGGGCATCGGTGCGATCGTCGTCGCCTCGCTGATCTTCATCAAGTGGTTGTTCGTGCTGTTCGCCGCCGCCGCCATGGTGCTCGGCGTCCTGGAGTTCTCGCGGGCCCTGCAGGTGTCGGGTCGACGCGTCGATGTCGTTCCCCAGCTCGTCATGGGCTTCCTGCTGCTGCTCAGCGGATTCTTCCTCGGGCCATGGGTGCACTGGGTCGCGACCCTGGCGGCCGTCGTCGTGGTCATCGTGTGGCGGCTCACGGCGCAGATGTTCGCCTCCGACGGGCGCGCGCACATCGAGGTCATCGGCGACGTGCTGGTCGCGAGCTTCGTTCAGCTGTACGTGCCGTTCCTCACGAGCGTCGCGATGATCCTTCTCGCACAGCCTCGCGGCGAGTGGTGGGTGCTCGCGTTCCTGATCCTCGCGGTGGCTGCCGATACCGGGGCCTACGTCTCGGGCCTGACGTTCGGCCGGGGCGGGCGGCATCCGATGGCCCCTCGCATCAGTCCGAAGAAGACCTGGGAGGGCTTCGCGGGCGCGTGCGTCGCCGCGCTCCTCGCCGGTGCCCTACTCGCTGCCTTCATGCTGCAGGTGCCGTGGTGGGCCGGGCTCATCTTCGGTGCCGCCGTACTCGCGACGGCGACAGTCGGCGATCTCGGCGAGTCGATGCTCAAGCGCGATCTGGGTATCAAGGACATGAGCTCGTGGCTCCCCGGTCACGGGGGAGTGCTCGACCGGCTCGATTCGATTCTTCCGTCGGCGACCGCCGCCCTCGTGATGTTCTATCTGCTCGCCCCGTTGGGAGTGTCATGACCGAGACGCCGATCCACGACACTGCGGCCGCGACACCGTTCCCGACGACCTCGGGTCGCACCAAGGGGTACGAGAAGCGTGCCGTGGACGTGTTCCTGGCCCGTGCCCGTGAAGCCTTCGAGGCCGATGATCTGGGTGCGTTGCGTTCGTCCGAGGTGCGTGCCGCCGCGTTCCCGCTCGTCAAGGGCGGGTACCGGGTAGAAGTGGTCGACGCCGCCCTCGGCCGGGTCGAAGATGCCTTCGCCGCGCGCGAGCGCGAGTACGCCCTGTCTCGTCTCGGTGCCCGCGCCTGGGTCGCCGAAACCCGCGACACGGCTCAGGTGGTCCTCGACCGACTCCGTCGACCGCGTGGTTCGCGATTCGACCGAGTGGGTGTTCTCCGTTACGGCTACCGCGTGGACGAGGCCGACGTCGTCGCGGAGCGTGTCGCGCGCTATCTCGCCGCGGGTGATCCGGTGACGCCCGAGCAGGTCCGCTCCGTCGCCTTCCGGATGCAGCGGGGTGGGTATCGCGAGACGCAGGTCGATGCGGTGCTTGACGCGGTCGTCGAAGTGATGCTCGCCGTCGGATGACCCTCGCGCGTGGCATCCTCGCTCGGGCGTCGGTAGAATCGGGCGCACTGTGACTTCTGGTTCGGAACTTTCGCGTGCATCCGCCTCCCGTGTCGCCCGCCGGGGCGCGTGGGCTGACGTGGTCCCGCCGACGCTCCCTCGTCGCTCCGGTCCGCGGTGGTCGCGCCGTCGTGGGGTGGTCGGCGTCTTCGGAGCCGCCGCCGCCGTTCTGTTCGTGGGAGCCTACGTGGGCCCCATGGGGGCCTCACTGCTGCCCGCGCAGGCCGAAGAGCCGCACACCGTCACGCTGTACGCCGAGGGCCTCGGCGATACGCAAGCGGTCTCGACCTCGGGAGAGAAGCAGGCTCCGCAGCTCGATCGCGCAAGCTACAACGTCTACGTGAAGCCCAAGCCGACCCCGACGCCCACCCCGGCTCCGGCGCGCTCGAAAGACGCGGGCTCGGGTTCGTCGTCGGGCAACTCCGGTCCCGTGCTGTATTCCGGCGGCGGGGCTCCCGCCGAGTGGATGGCCGCAGCCGGCATCTCCGAAGCCGACATGGGCTACGTCGACTACATCGTCAGTCGCGAGAGCGGCTGGAACCCGAACGCGACGAACCGGTCGTCGGGAGCGTGCGGCCTGGTCCAGGCCCTGCCGTGCAGCAAGGTCCCCGGCAACGGCTACGACCCGGTCGACAACCTGCGCTGGGGAACCGGTTACGCCACCGGTCGCTACGGCGGCTGGGCCGGCGCGTACGCGTTCTGGACCGCCAACCACTGGTGGTGAGCGGCATCCATGCCCCGCTCCCGTAAGAGACGCCCCGATTCGTCGCGCAGCGACGACTCTCTCGACCGTTTGATCGCGGGGTGGAAGCGCACCGAGGTCAAACGCGGCGGCGAGTGGACAGTGCAGCCGATCTCCGCTGCCCAGGCGGTCAAGGACTACCTGTGTCCGGGCTGCGGCCGCACCGTCGAGGCCGGAACCGCTCATCTGGTCGTCTGGCGCGCCGATGGCGTTCTCGGAGACGCTGCCGACCTCGCCGCCCGGCGTCATTGGCACACGCACTGTTGGAGGATCGCCTGATGGAGATTCGCGGACCCGTTCTGCTGCCCGCCCGCCGTGAGGAGGTCGAGCTGCGCACGGTCGACGAGCTGACCCTCGTGGGCGAACTCGCTCTTCCCGCCGATGACGAGCCGGTCGCGACCCTCGTCACTCTGCATCCGCTGCCCACCGCGGGCGGATTCATGGACTCGCACATCCTGCGCAAGGCCGCTGGCCGGCTTCCGGCGCTTGCGAACCTCGCCGTGCTGCGGTTCAACACCCGCGGCACCACGTCTGCGCGGGGAACGAGCGAGGGCGCCTTCGACGGGGGAGCGAAGGAGTGCTTCGACGTGGCGGCGGCCGTCGACTTCGTGCGGGAGCGCGGTCTTCCGCGCCCCTGGCTCGTGGGGTGGTCGTTCGGCACCGAGCTCGCCCTGAAGTACGGACGCGATCACGACATCGAGGGCGTCATCCTGCTCTCACCCCCGCTGCACCGCGCGACGGCCGAAGAGGTCGGCGCCTGGGCGGGCGATGCACGCCGGATGGTCGTGCTGGTGCCCGAGTTCGACGACTACCTGCGTCCCGCCGAAGCCCGTGAGCGTTTCTCATCCGTTCCGGATGCCACCCTCATCGCAGTCGACGGCGGCAAGCATCTGTGGGTCGGCGAGACGCAGACGCGCCGCGTGCTGACCGAGATCGTCGCTGCGGTGAACCCCGACGCCCTGCCGTTGCCCACCGAGTGGGACGGCGAGCTCGGGGGCTGAGGATCAGCGCTCGTTCTGTCGCGGGATGATGACCTCGCGGTAGATGATGAGGATGCTCGCCGCCACCGGGATCGCGATGAGCGCGCCCAGCAGGTTCAGCAGCGCGCCGCCGGCCAGTGCCGAGATGACCACGACCGACCCCGGCACCGACACGGCGCGGTTCATGATGCGCGGGGAGATCACGTACGCCTCGATCTGCATGTAGACGAGGTAGTAGATCGCCGCGGCCACGATCGCCCAGGTGGGTGTGCCGAGGCCGGGGATGAGGCAGGTCAGGGACGATGATCGTCGAACCCGTGAGCGTGCCGACGAGGGGGATCAGCGAGAAGAAGAACGCGATCACCGCGAGGACGGCGGGGAAGGGGGCGTTGATGATGGACAGGAAGATCGCGCTCAGCACGCCGTTGATGACGCCGAGGCTGACCTGTCCCATGACGTAGTAGCCGACGGAGTCGGTGATCTTCTCGGCCAACTCGATGAAACGCGCACGTTTCGACGCCGGAACCAGCTGATAGACGGCCGACTTCAGCGAGGGGGTGGATGCCGTGAAGTAGATCGTGAGGATCAGCACGATGAAGGCGCCGCCGAGGCCGGCCGCGACCGCGCCGCCGATGGTCAGCAGACTGTTGCCGATCATGGTGGAGATGCTTCCGACATCCAGCGTCGAGAACCAGTGCTGGATACCCGCCCAGACCTCGTCGATCTTGAGCCAGGGGAGCGTCTGCGACACCCAGGTCTGCACGTCGGTGACGATCTCGTTCCATCGGCCGGGCTGCAGCAACTGCTCGATCTGCGTGACGAGCTGGGCGATCTGGCTGACGATGATGGGCACGACCATGAAGATGATGCCGGCGAAGACGCCGAGCACCGCCAGGATCGTGACCAGCACGGCCGCCCAGCGGGGGAGCCCGCGACGCTCGAGGAACGAGACCACGGGGTCCAAGCCCAGGGAGAGGAACAGCGCCGTTCCGACGTACAGCAGGATCGTCGAGAGGTTCTGCACGCTGCCGATGAGCAGCAGGCCGACTCCCACGCCGAGGGTGGCGAGCAGAGCGACCCGGAAGGGGTTGTGGATCTTCATGCCGAACGACTCCCGCATCAGCCGGGCAGGTGCGCCCGTGTCGTCAGGATACTGAGCCGACAGCCGTCCGAGCGCGCGACGGGCCTTGCCGAGAACTTTCAGGCACCCTCGGATAGTCTGAAATGTCGATTCGGTGGCGCCCGAGCCACCGGTGGGGATGGTGTGAAGCGTGAGATTCGTCTGGGCCGTGGTGGCATTCGTCATCGCTGCGGCCATGATCGGTGCCGGTATCGCTCAAAGGACCGTGTTCCACGGACCCTCGGAGACCTCGGCGAACGTGCAGACCGAGGGATCGACGGCGTTCACGTTGATCGACGGAGCGGTGCTGAACAGCGTCCCGGGTGCGCAGACGCTACGCGTCCAGGGCGACGGCGCCGTGTTCGCTTCGTACGGGCGCACCGCCGATGTGAAGGCGTGGCTCGCCGACGTCGCCTACACCTCCGTCACGCTCGACGGCGAGGGAACGGTGCAGACCTCCGAGGTCGAGCCGACGGTGACACCCGCCTCCGGCGCCGCGACGACCGGACGCTCTCCCGTGGACTCCGATCTTTGGCTCGATGAGTTCGAGCAGACCGGGTCGCTGTCGACCACCCTTCAGCTCCCGAGCGACATGAGCGTCCTCGTCGCGTCCGACGGGACCGCCCCGGCGCCCGCGAACATCAGCCTCACCTGGCCGATCGACGACTCCACGCCGTGGGCCGGTCCCCTCATCGTCGGCGGTGGGATCGTCCTGTTGATCGGCCTGATTCTCTACCTGCTGGGCATCCGCCATGTGCGTCGCCAGCGTCGTCCGCGCCGCAAGGGCCTGCCGCTGCCCGTGACCGAGCCGATCTCGACGATCGGCGCGGATGGCGAGAGCAAGGGCGTCGTGACACAGAGCCCCGGTCGCCGGGCAGGCGCGCGCGTACGCGGCGCCCTCGGTGGTCGTCGTGCGCTGGTGGCCGTGCCGGCTCTGGGCGTGTCGGTGGCCCTTCTCGCGGGCTGCTCCGCCGATGCCTGGCCGCAGCTCGCCGCGACGGATTCGCCGAGCCCGACGCCCACGGTGATCGTCCCGGAGGGACAGTTCCCGCCCGCGGTGACCGAGGCTCAGGCCCAGCGCATCGTCTCGAAGGTCTCGTCGACCGTTGCCCAGGCGGACGCCTCGCTCGATGCGAACGTGGTCGCCGAGCGCCTCTCGGGTCCCGCCCTGGCCGAGCGCCAGACCAACTACAAGCTGCGCGCCGCGATCGCCGATCGTCCGGCTCTGCCCGCGATTCCCGCGGAGCCCGTGCAGATCGTCCTCCCGCAGACCACGGGAACGTGGCCCCGCACCCTGATGACGGTGGTGGAGTCGGCGGATGCCGCGACCCCGACGACCACGATCATGATGATGACGCAGCAGACGCCGTGGGAGGAGTACAAGGCCTCCTACGTCGGCAATCTCGAAGCCTCCACCAACCTCCCCGAGCTGGCGGCTCCGTACGTGGGCGCGACCCAGGTCCCGCCGGACTCCTCGTTCCTGGTGATGGCGCCCGAGAAGGTCGCCGCGGCTTACGCCGACGTCATCAACAACGGTCAGAACAGCGCTTCGTTCGCGAAGTTCGACACGGCTAACGATCTCCTGCTGTCCGCGATCCAGGACAACAAGACCAAACGCACCGACGAGCTGAACCAGACCGGTGCGGGAACGGCGGAGATCAGCTTCTCGGCCTCGGCGGGAGCGGCTACTCCGATCGCCCTGGCCACGCTCGACACGGGTGCCATCGTCGCCGTCAACGTGTACGAGAGCGACACGGCGAAGCCCACGAACAAAGACGCCGTGATCAAGCTTGACAACAACCCCGCGGTCAAGGCACTCACCGGTGTCGACCAGTCCGCGACAGGCTTCACCACGACATACTCCGACCAGGTCTTCTTCTACGTGCCCAGCCAGGGCTCCGATGACCAGATCCGCCTGCTCGGCTACCGATCCAGCCTCCTCGAAGCGAAGGTGTCCCCGTGAGCACTCCCGCCCCCGGTTCCGTGATGCGCGGTGCCGTCGACCTCTCGTCGCTGCGTAACCGTCCGCAGCCACCCTCCGCTCCCGCAGCCGGCGCCACCGCCGCGCCGGCGAACGCGGTCGACGCCCTGCCGCTCGTGTTCGACGTGACCGACGAGACGTTCGGCGAGGTGCTCGAGCTCTCGCGCACCGTGCCGGTGGTCATCGACCTGTGGGCCGAGTGGTGCGGACCGTGCAAGCAGCTCAGCCCCGTCCTCGAGAAAGTCGTCACCGAGCTCGCCGGTCGACTCGTGCTGGCCAAGGTCGACGTCGATGCGAACCCGCAGCTCGCGCAGGGCTTCCGGGCGCAGTCGATTCCGATGGTGCTCGCCCTCGTCGCCGGTCAACCTGTTCCCCTGTTCACCGGGGCCGTGCCCGAGCAGCAGGTGCGCGACGTGTTCGCCCAGCTCCTGCAGCTCGCCGCCCAGCACGGTGTGACCGGTACCGTGCCGGTCGAGGGGAGCTCCGCCCCCGACGCCCCCGTTGCCGAGCCGGAGCTGCCCCCGCTGCATGCCGAGGCCTTCGCCGCCATCGAAGAGGGCGACTACGCGCGCGCGATCCGCGCCTACGAGCAGGCCCTCGCCGAGAACCCCCGCGATGCCGATGCCCGCGCAGGTCTCGGACAGGTCCGCCTTCTCGATCGCGTCCAGGGTGCCGACCTCCAGGCGGCACGCGCTGCCGCGGCCGCTGATCCGAAGGGTCTCGAGGCGCAGTTCCTCGTCGCAGACCTCGATGTCGTGGGCGGTCACGTCGACGACGCCTTCGGCCGCCTGCTCGACCTTTTCGCCGCTCTGCCGACCGACGAACGCGCTCCGGTTCGCGAGCGCCTGCTCGACCTCTTCGGGCTCGTCGGCGACGACGACGCCCGCGTCATCCGCGCGCGCTCGCTTCTGGCGTCACTGCTCTTCTGACGCCGGACGATCCGCGGCCCCGCCCTCCCTCAGGAGGACGGGGCCGTTCGTCGTTCGCGAAGGTGCACGCGTGACAGACCCCGGGCACCGGGACGCGGCATGCGGTCCAGTACCCGGGGCCTGTCGTGCCGGTGTCAGCTTCCCGCGCGGTGGTGGAGCCAGAGAACGCCGAGGGGCGGGAGGGTCAGGGTGGCGCTTCCGCGACCGTCCGTGTCGACGGCGCCGAAGTTTCCTTGACCCGAACCGCCGAACACTTCGGCATCGCTGTTGAGGATCTCGCTCCAGGTCCCCGATTCGGGCAGATCGAGCGGGAAATCGGTCAGCGGGACGCCCGAGAAGTTGCAGACGACCACGATGGTGTTGCCGTGATGATCGCGGCGCGCGAATGCGAGCACGTTCGCGTTCCACGCGGGAGCGCCGAGACGCGAGAATGCCGCACCGTCGTGATCGCGCGACCAGAGGGCCGCCTGATCCTTGTAGACGCGGTTCAGCTCGGCGACGAAGGAGTGCAGCTGCTTGTGAGAGGGCTGGTCGAGCATCCACCAATCGATGCTGCGGGACTCCGACCATTCCGACATCTGGCCGAACTCCTGGCCCATGAACAGCAGTTGCTTTCCGGGATGGCCCCACATGTAGGCCAGGAACGCGCGCATGTTGGCGAGCTTCTGCCAGTGGTCTCCCGGCATCCGGCCGAAGAGGCTGCCCTTGCCGTGCACGACCTCGTCGTGACTGATCGGCAGGACGAAGTTCTCGCTGAACGAGTACACGAAGGAGAACGACAGCTCGCCCTCGTGATGGGAGCGGTACATCGGGTCGCGCCCGATGTACTGCAGCGAGTCGTTCATCCAGCCCATGTTCCACTTGAACCCGAAGCCGAGGCCCGCGTGAGAGGTGGGGGCGGTGACCCCCGGGAAGCTGGTCGACTCCTCGGCTATCAGGGCGATGCCCGGGTAGCGCTTGTAAGAAGTCGCGTTGACTTCCTGCAGGAAGCGGATGGCTTCGAGGTTCTCACGTCCACCGAACTGGTTGGGTGCCCATTCACCGTCGTTGCGGGAGTAGTCGAGGTAGAGCATGGAGGCCACGGCATCCACCCGCAGGCCGTCGACGTGGAACTCCTCGAACCAGTACAACGCGTTGGCGACGAGGAAGTTGCGCACCTCGTTGCGGCCGTAGTCGAAGATGAGCGTTCCCCAGTCCTTGTGCTCTCCGCGACGGGGATCGGGGTGCTCGTACAGCGCCTCGCCGTCGAAGCGCGCGAGGGCGAAGTCGTCCTTGGGGAAGTGCCCGGGGACCCAGTCCATGATCACGCCGATACCGGCTCGGTGCAGGCGGTCGATCAGGTAGCGCAAGTCGTCGGGGGAGCCGAAACGGCTGGTGGGGGCGTAGTAGCCCGACACCTGGTAGCCCCACGATCCGCCGAAGGGGTGTTCGGCGAGGGGCAGGAACTCGACGTGGGTGAAACCCTGAGCACCCACGTAGTCGATGATCTCGTCGGCGGCCTCGCGGTACGACAGGCCCTGCTTCCACGAGCCGAGGTGGAGCTCGTAGATCGACATCGGCCGGTCGAGCGGTGCGGTGCGCGAACGCTCTTCGATCCACTCGTCGTCGGTCCAGTCGTACTCGGATGCCGTCACGACGGATGCCGTGGCGGGAGGCACCTCGGCGAGACGGGCCATGGGGTCGGCCTTCTCGATCCACTGGCCGGCGCGGGTGAGGATCTCGAACTTGTAACGGGTGCCGACGCCGATACCGGGGACGAAGACCTCCCAGACACCGCTGCCGCCCATCGAGCGCATGGCGTGTCCGGCCCCGTCCCAGCCGTTGAAGTCGCCGATCACACGCAGGGCGCGCGCATCGGGGGCCCAGACGGTGAAAGCGGTGCCGGCCGAACCGTCGAGCTCTCGCACGTGCGCACCCAGGACGCGCCAGAGCTCTTCGTGACGGCCCTCGGTGATGAGGTGCAGGTCGAGCTCGCCGAGGGAGGGCGCGTGGCGGTACCCGTCGTCGGACACGTGCTCGGAACCGTCGTAGGACGCACGCACCGTGTACGCGCCGGGATAGGTCTCGACGGGTGCCTCCCAGATGCCTCCGCGCACGTGCTCCAACGCAACCGCCGTACCGTCGGCGAGCTCGGCGACCACCTCGCGGGCGAGGGGGCGCCGTGAGCGGATGACCCACCCGGCGCCCGTCTCGTGCACGCCCAGCACGCTATGCGGGTCGTGGTGGGCGCCGTGAGCGACGGCATCCAGGATCTCGGGGGGAAGGGAGGTCATCGGTTCTCCTTGACGTGGAGGATGTGCACCGGCTCGACGAAGGCGTCGAGGCGCACGAAGTTGTGGTCGGCCCAGGTCCAGACCTGGCCCGTCACGAGGTCTTCGACCTCGTATGAGACGCCGGGTTCGATGCCGAACACGCTCGTATCGAGATGCACCGTGGTCTCGCGAGCGGAGTGCGGATCGACGTTGGCGACGACGATGATCGTGTCGCTCTCACCGGTGGGGGAGAGCTCGGCGGCCAGGTGCTTGGAGTAGACGAGGATCGAGTCGTCGTCGCTCCAGTGGATGTCGAGGTTGCGCAGTTGACGCAGCGCCGGGTGCGAACGGCGCGCCGCGTTCAGCATGCGGAGGTACGGGGCGAGCGAGTCGCCCGCGGCCTCGGCGCCGGCCCAGTCGCGGAACTTGTACTCGAATTTCTCGTTGTCGATGTTCTCTTCCGCGCCCGGTCGTGCGACGTTCTCGAAGAGCTCGTAGCCGGCGTACACCCCGTAGGTGGGCGCTGCGGTGGCGGCGATCGCGGCGCGGATCTTGTACGCCGGGCGGCCGCCGAACTGCAGGTACTCGGTGAGGATGTCGGGAGTGTTGACGAAGAGGTTGGGCCGCAGGAAGTCGGAGGTCTCGTGAGCGAGGCCGCCGAGGAACTCCTCGAGCTCCTCCTTAGTGTTGCGCCACGTGAAGTACGTGTAGCTCTGCTGGAACCCGGCCATCGCGAGTCCCTGCAGGGGGGCCGGGCGCGTGAACGCCTCGGCGAGGAACACCGCTCCGGGTTCCTCGGCGCTGACGGTGGCGATGAGCCACTCCCAGAACTGCAGGGGCTTGGTGTGGGGGTTGTCGACGCGGAAGATCGTGACGCCCTGCGCGATCCAATGGCGCACGATTCGCAGGACCTCTGCGCGGATCCCCTCAGGATCGTTGTCGAAGTTGATCGGGTAGATGTCCTGGTACTTCTTCGGCGGGTTCTCGGCGAACGCGATCGAGCCGTCGGGCAGCGTCGTGAACCACTCGGGGTGCTCCGTGACCCAGGGATGGTCGGGCGAGGCCTGGAGCGCCAGGTCGAGAGCGACCTCGATGTCGTTCTCACGGGCGGCCTGCACGAAGGCGCGGAAGTCGTCGAGCGTTCCGAGGTCGGGATGCACGGTGTCGTGCCCGCCCGCGGCGGCGCCGATCGCCCAGGGCGAGCCCGGGTCGCCCGGCTCGGTGACGAGGGTGTTGTTCGGGCCCTTGCGGTTGGTCTGTCCGATCGGGTGGATCGGCGGGAGGTAGAGGACGTCGAAGCCCATGTCGGCGACGGCCGGGAGACGCTCGGCGGCGGTACGGAAGGTGCCGCTGATCACACTGCCGTCCTCGGCGCGACGCGCACCCTCGGACCGGGGGAAGAATTCGTACCAGGCGCCGACGCCGGCGCGTTCGCGTTCCACGAGCAGCTCGGCATCCCGTCCGACCGATACCAGGCCCATCATCGGGCGCGCTTCGAAAAGCGACGCGATCTCGGGATCGCGGACGATCTGCAGGGCGGTGTCGTCGTGCACGTTCGGGTCGCGCAGCGCGCGGGCGGCGTCGTAGAGACGGTCTTTGTCGCTGCCCGGGCGCTTCTTCTCGCCGCGAGCGCGGTCGAACAGCTGCGCGCCCATCTCGCGCATGAGCGCGACGTCGACGCCTGCCGCGATCTTGAGCTCGGCGGCGTGCTCCCAGGTGGCGAAGTCGTCGGCGAAGGACTCGAACCTGAACCGCCAGATTCCCTGCTCGAGGGGTGCCACGAGTGTCGACCAGCGGTCGAAGCCGTCGTTCAGCGGGCTCAGACGGTGCAGCGATTCGTCGCCCGACGGCGAGAACAGGCGAACCTGGACGCCGATGCGGTCGTGGCCCTCGCGGAACGCCGTGACGGTGAACGGCACGGCCTCGCCCACGTACGCGGAAGGGCGGAAGCGGCCACCCGGAACGCTCGGATGCGGCAGCGCCATGGGGATGCGCGGGGTGACCACGCTGCGCGAGGTGGGCGTCGGCTTGACCGGACGCACGGGAATCGAGGCGGCGCTGCGCCAGGGCAGCTCGGGCGAGGGAGTCGTCGTGGTGGCCACGGTCCGAACCTATCGCGGGCCACCGACCTTGCCGTACGGTTTCGCTCGGCCTTGACAGCGGGCCCGGATCAGTCGACGCGGAACAGGCGCATGCTGGCCCCGGCGACGGGGACCACGTCTCCGGGAGCGAAGCGCTCGGCCTGGTCGGACGGCCTCTCGTCTGCGCTCGACCACAGCGAGACGTACCGGGCTCCCTCGAGCTCCGGGAGGACGATCTCGGTGGCTGCCTCGGTGCCGTGGACGACGAGCAGCACGCGGTTTGGCTCCTCGTCCTCGGGCGTCGAGGTCGCCAGATACTGCAGCGTCCGGTGCGCGGGGTCGTTCCAGCCGTCGATCGACATCGTCTCGCCGCGTTCGTCGAACCACTCCATGACGGATGCCGAGGGGATGACCTCGCCGAGCCGGGCGAATCGTCGCGGGCGCAGTGCGGGGTTCTCGCGTCGGAGCTGCGTGAGCCGCTGCGTGTGCGCGAAGAGATCGCGCTGCCACGGCGCCAGGTCCCACGAGAGCCAGGTGAGCGCGGAGTCGTGGCAGTAGGCGTTGTTGTTCCCGCGCTGCGTGCGCCCCATCTCGTCGCCGGCCGTGATCATGGGCACTCCGGCCGAGAGCAGCAGGGTGCCCATGAGGTTGCGCATGGCTTTGCGTCGGGTGGCGAGCACGCGCTCGTCGTCGGTGCGCCCTTCGGCGCCGTGGTTGAAGGACCGGTTCGTGTCGGCCCCGTCGCGATTCTGCTCGCCGTTGCCGAGGTTGTGCTTGACGTCGTACGACACGAGGTCACGCAGTGTGAAACCGTCGTGAGCGGTGACGAAATTGACGCTCGCGAGCGGGCCGCGCTCCTCGCTGAAGGTGTTGGACGACCCCGCGAGCCGCGTGGCGAAGCCTCCGATCCCGACGGGGGCGGTGGCGGCCCGACGTGCGTAGTCGATGTCGCTCAGCCAGAAGTTGCGGACGCGGTCGCGGTACCGATCGTTCCACTCGAGCCAGCCCTCGCCGAAGTTGCCGGTCTGCCAGCCGCCCATCCCGACGTCCCACGGTTCGGCGATCAGCTTGGTGCTCGCCAATCGCTCGTCGTCGCGGATCGCCTGGAGCAGGGGATGCTCGGGCGTGAACGAATGGTGCTCGTCGCGACCGAGGGTGACCGCCAGATCGAAGCGGAAGCCGTCGACCTGGACCTCTTCGCTCCAGTACCTCAACGAATCCAGGATCAGACGTGCGGCGGCGTCCGTCGAGGTGTTCACCGCGTTTCCGCAGCCGGTCTCGTCGATGTACGCGCCCTCGGCTGTCTGCCGGTAGTAGGCCTTGTTGTCGAGGCCGCGCAGGCTCGTGCGGGGGCCGCCGATGCCCTCTTCCGCCGTGTGGTTGTAGACGACGTCGAGAAGAACCTCCAGGCCCGCCTCGTGGAGGAGTTTCACCATGCCCTTGAACTCGCGCAGCACCGCTTCGGGCCCCTCGGCACGGCTCGCCGCTGTGGCGTAGGGAGCGTGGGGGGTGAAGAAGTTCAGCGAGTTGTAGCCCCAGTAGTTCGACAGTCCGAGCTGCAGCAGTCGCGGCTCGGTGGCGAAGGCGTGCACCGGCAGCAGCTCGACGCTGGTCACGCCGAGGGAGAGCAGGTGGTCGATCATCGCGGGGTGCGCGAGACCCGCATACGTTCCGTGGAGGGCGGGCGGAATGAACGGATGCCGCTTGGTGAGGCCCTTCACGTGACCCTCGTAGATGACCGTGCGGTCGAGGGGCACGCGCGGCTTGGCCGAGCTGCCCCAGTCGAAGGATCCGTCCACGACCACCGAGCGCCAATCGCCGTAGCCACCCGACACGAGCCCGCGGGAGTACGGCTCGATGAGAAGCGACTGCGGGTTGAAGGTGTGTCCGGGCCCGTGCGGTCCGCCGACGCGGATCGCGTACCGGGCGCCGGGGCGGAGCAGGGCGGTGGTCGCCTCGAAGACGCCCTCGCCGACGGGGTCCATGGTGATCGTCTCGGTCGCCCAGTCGAGGTCGAGGTCGTCGAAGACGAGCAGCTGCATCGCGTCGGCCGACCCGGACCAGACGCGCAGCGTGCCGCCGTCGGGACCGAGGCGCACCCCCAGATCGTCGAGGGACGAGCTGAGCAGGGCGGGGCGGGCGGGCAGGACAGTCTCGGGTCGGGACATGCGTCTTAGGCTAGTGAAAGGCGCGGAAGATGCGGGGAGGGTGAGGATGCGGGTTTACCTCGATCACGCGGCGACCACCCCTCTGCGCCCCGAAGCGCGCGAAGCGTGGCTCGCTGCCCACGACGTGCTCGGCAACCCCTCGTCGATCCACGGCGCGGGGCAGGACGCCCGGCGTCTCCTCGAAGACGCGCGCGAGAGCGTCGCCGCGGTCCTGGGGTGCCAGCCCATCGAGGTGGTCTTCACCTCGGGTGGCACCGAGTCCGCCAACCTCGCCCTGAAGGGCCTGTGGTGGTCGCGTCAGCCGGCGACGGACGCGATCGTGCTGCCCGACGGGGAGCACCACGCGACGCTGGACGCCGTGGCGTGGCTCGCTGCGACGCAGGATGCGCAGGTGCGCGCCGCGCCCCTCGATCCGCTCGGACGCATCGACGTCGAAGCGTTCTCGACCGTTCTGCCCGGTGCTGCCCTCGCCACCGCGCTCGTGGCGAGCAACGAGGTGGGAACGATCCAGGATGCCGCCGATCTGGCCTTGCGCGCGCACGAGGCCGGAGTGCCGCTGCACCTGGACGCCGTCTCGGCGCTCGGCCACATCACGGTGGACTTCGCCGCGTGGCGCGGGGCGGGCACCGATCCTTCCGGGCTGGTTGCGATGTCGGTGTCGGCTCACAAGGTCGGCGGTCCGGTCGGCGTCGGTGCAGCGGTCGTCTCGCGACACGCCCGCCTCACGCCCCTCGTCCACGGCGGCGGGCAGCAGCGCAGCCTCCGTGCCGGCACCCAGGACGTCGCGGGAGCCGCCGCCTTCGCCGCCGCGATCACGGCGGCCGAGCACGAGCGCCGCGACGAGGCCGTGCGTCTCGAGGCCCTGCGGGATCGCCTGGTGGCCGGCATCCGCTCGTCCATCCCTTCGGCCCGTCTGCTCGGGCATCCCACCGAGCGTCTCCCCGGTAACGCGCACGTGCTCTTCCCGGATGCCGCGGGCGAGACGCTGCTCTTCCTGCTCGACATGGAGCAGATCGCGGTGTCGACGGGGTCCGCGTGCCAGGCCGGGGTCGCGGAGCCCTCGCACGTGGTTCTGGCTCTCGGGCTGGACGATCGTGCGGCGCGCTCGGTTCTGCGATTCACGCTCGGCCGCACCTCGACGGACGCCGACGTCGACGCCGTGCTCTCCCGTCTGCCCGATGCGTACGCCCGGGCCGTCGCATCCGGCGCCCGTTCAGACCGACGTTCGTAGACTGGGACGATGCGAGTTCTGGCGGCGATGAGCGGTGGGGTCGACTCCGCGGTGGCTGCGGCCCGCGCGGTGGAGGCGGGTCACGACGTGGTCGGCGTACACCTGGCGCTGTCGCGCGCCGGGGGGACTCTCCGCGCCGGTAGCCGCGGCTGCTGCACGATCGAAGACGCCATGGACGCACGGCGTGCCGCCGACAAGCTCGGCATGCCCTTCTACGTCTGGGATTTCTCGGAGCGGTTCCGCGACGACGTGATCGATGACTTCGTGTCGGAGTACCGCGCAGGCCGCACGCCGAACCCCTGCATGCGCTGCAACGAGAAGATCAAGTTCGCCGCGCTTCTGGAGCGCGCGCTGGAGCTCGGCTTCGACGCCGTGTGCACGGGTCACTACGCCACGCTCGTCGATACGCCCGACGGGCGCGAGCTGCATCGGGCTTCCGACAACGCGAAGGACCAGTCCTACGTGCTGGGCGTGCTCACGGCCGAGCAGCTCGCTCACACCTACTTCCCGCTCGGTTCGACGCCCTCGAAGGCGCTCGTGCGCGCCGAGGCGGAGGAGCGCGGGCTGTCGGTGGCGCAGAAGCCCGACAGCCACGACATCTGCTTCATCCCCGACGGCGACACGCGCGGCTGGCTCGCCGACAAGGTCGGTGCCGAGCGCGGAGAGATCCTCGATCGCACAGGTGCGGTGGTCGGCACGCACGAGGGGGCGCACGCCTTCACGGTCGGTCAGCGTCGCGGCCTGCAACTGGGGGTTCCCGCGGCCGACGGCAAACCGCGATTCGTGCTCGAGGTCCGCCCGATCAACAACACGGTCGTGGTCGGCCCCAAGGAGGCGCTCGCGTGCTCCGAGATCGCGGGGGAGCGCTTCACCTGGGCGGGGCGGGCGCCCTCGTCGACGTCTTTCGCGTGTCACGCGCAGATCCGCGCGCACGCCGATCCCGTGCCGGCGACGGCCGAGCTCGTCGACGGTGTGCTGACGGTGCGTCCCGAGACGCCGTTCGACGGTGTGGCGCCCGGGCAGACCGCGGTGCTCTACGACGGCACGCGCGTGCTCGGGCAGTTCACGATCGATCGGACGGTCTCGGCGGTTCCGGTCGAGGCGTGACCGGCGAAGGACTGGGCGGTGCAAGGCCCTCCGAGGATGTCGGAACCCCTCCCTAAGCTGGATGAGTGACCGAGCACGATCAGCTTCCCGACCTCACCCTCGATGAGGCACGCGCCGAGGCGGGCGAACTCACGCAGCGCATCGTCGGCGCGCGCGACGCCTACTACGGGCGCGATGCCGAGGTCGTCGACGACGCGACCTACGACGGGTGGATGCACCGGCTCGAGGCGCTCGAACGCCTTCACCCCGAGCTGCAGGGGCAGGACAGCCCCACGCTGTCGGTGGGCGCGGCCGAGGCCACCGATCTCGCGACGATCGAGCACGCCGAGCGCATGCTCAGCCTCGACAACGTCTTCTCTCCCGACGAGCTTCGCGACTGGGCCGTCAAGACCGAGGCCGCCGCGGGCCGAAAGGTGCACTGGCTGAGCGAGTTGAAGATCGACGGGCTCGCGATCAGCCTGCGTTACGAGAACGGGGTGCTCACATCGGCCGCGACGCGCGGCGACGGGCGGGTGGGCGAGATCGTGACCGAGAACGCGCTGCGTCTGGCCGACATCCCGCGTGAGCTCTCGGGTGAGGGCCACCCCGCGATCGTCGAGGTGCGAGGCGAGGTCTTCATCCCCGTCGCGTCCTTCGAGGACCTCAATCGCCGGCAGGGCGAGCTCCGGGAGCGCGCGCTGGCCGAGGCGCGCGAGCGTGCGGCCGGTCGTCGCGGCGGACGCGCGTTCGACGAAGAGAAGGCCGAGATCGCCGCGGCGCGACGGTTCCCCGCCTTCGCGAACCCTCGCAATGCGGCCAGCGGCGGTCTGCGTCAACAGATCGACAAGAAGAGCGGCCTCGAGCTCGAGGCGGGGCTTGCGCGGATCGCCTCGCTCAAGCTCTACGTGCACGGCATCGGAGCCTGGCAGAACCCGCCCGTCGCAGCGCAGAGCGAGATCTACGACCTGCTGGCTTCCTGGGGCCTGCCCACCTCGCCGTACAGTCGCGTCGAGTCGTCGATCGATGGGGTACTCGCCTTCGTGGCGCACCACGGCGAGCACCGACACGACGTCGAGCACGAGATCGACGGAGTGGTCGTCAAGGTCGACGAGCTCGCGCTCCACGACGAGCTCGGGGCCACCAGCCGCGCACCGCGCTGGGCGATCGCCTACAAGTACCCGCCCGAGCAGGTGAACACGAAGCTCCTCGACATCGTCGTCTCGGTCGGACGCACCGGTCGTGCGACGCCCTTCGCGGTCATGGAACCCGCCAAGGTCGCCGGCAGCGTCGTCCGCCAGGCCACCCTGCACAACCAGGACGTGGTGAAGGTCAAGGGCGTGCTCATCGGCGACACGGTCGTGCTGCGCAAGGCCGGCGACGTCATCCCCGAGGTTCTGGGGCCCGTGGTCGAGCTGCGTGACGGCAGCGAACGCGCATTCGTCATGCCCGCGGACTGCCCCGAGTGCGGCACCCCCTTGCGACCGGCGAAAGAGGGCGACATCGACCTGCGGTGCCCGAACGCTCGTTCCTGCCCCGCCCAGGTGCGTGGACGTGTCGAGCACATCGGCTCGCGAGGAGCGCTCGACGTGGAAGCTCTCGGCGAGGTCACCGCGGCAGCGCTGACCCAACCCGAGGTCCCCGACCAGCCACCGCTCGACACCGAGGCGGGGCTGTTCGATCTGACCGTCGACGAGCTCGTGCCCATCGAGGTGATCGTGCGCGACTCCGAGACGGGCGAGCGCAAGGTCGACCCCGACACCGGCGAGCTCGTGCGTCGCCTGCCGTTCCAGAAGCTCTCGCCCGCGACGTACCCCCCGGGCACCGAAGACCTCGATCCTGCGGAGCGCCGTCGGCGCGGCATCCGCAAGGACTATCGCGAGGTCCGCCCCTCCGAGCAGGCGACGAAGCTGATCGCCGAGCTCGACAAGGCCAAGACCAAGGACCTCTGGCGACTGCTCGTCTCGCTGAACATCCGTCACGTCGGTCCCGTCGCGGCCCGCGCTCTGGCCCAGTGGTTCGGTTCCCTCGATGCCATCCGCGCGGCGTCTCGCGAAGAACTCGCCGCCGTCGAGGGCGTGGGGGGGATCATCGCGGACGCCGTGATCGATTGGTTCGAGGTCGACTGGCACCGCGAGATCGTCGAACGGTGGGCCGCGGCCGGGGTGCGCTTCTCGATCCCGGGTCACCCCGGGCCGGGGGCCGCGGAGGCCGCGGGCGGAGTGCTCTCGGGCGTGACGGTCGTGGCAACGGGCTCGCTCGAGGGATACACCCGCGAGGGCGCGCAGGAGGCGATCCTGTCGGCGGGCGGAAAGGCCGCATCGAGCGTGTCGAAGAAGACCGACTTCGTCGCCGCGGGTCCGGGCGCCGGGTCGAAGCTCGCGAAGGCCGAAGAGCTGGGCGTGCGGATCCTCGATGCCGCGCAGTTCCGCATCCTCGTCGAGCAGGGACCCGCGGCCCTGGACGGCGCGACAGACGGGGTCGAGGCGGGCAGCTCCGAGCCCGACGAGCCAGACGAGCGCGCCGCGTCCGCAGGCTGAGAGAACGAGGGAGGGCGGGAGCCGAAGCCCCCGCCCTCCCTGCTCGGTCCTGCTCGGCGTCAGCCGGCGCAGGCCGTTGCAGCCTCGGTGAAGCTCGACTGCAGAGTGCTGATCTGGTCGCTCAGCCCGCTGGCCTTCGACGGGTCCGCGACGACGGTCTCGAGGTACGCGGCGTAGTTGCTGAGCGCACCGCTGGCCTTCTGCGCCGCGGGCGCGATCTCTTCGTTGGTGATCGACGAGAACTGGGTGCCGACGTCGGATGCGAGCTGCTTGAACGCCGTGAGCGTCGCCTGCGGGTCGGAACTGTCGACCGTACTGCCCGCACCGCTGACCGCCTGGAACTGCTCGCGGACGATGTCGCAGGCCTCCGCCTTCGATTGGTCGCCCGCGGGAGCGGCGGGCGTTGCGGGCGCCGTGGTCTCTTGCGTGGTGGTGCCGCCGTCGTTCGTGCTGTTGTCGCTCGACTCGGCGGTGTTCGACGCGCCGCCCGAGCAGCCGGCGAGTAGGAGCAGTGCCGAGGCTGCGACGAGAGCGAACGGAGTGCGCTTGATGATCATGTGATTCCCCCCAAGGTCACATCCGGGCACGACACGGCCCGGATTCGCCCACCGTATCGACCCCGTGGCAGGCCATGCCAATTCGAGCCCGGCCCTTGCGCGACGAGCTCGGGTGTAGCAGGGACCGGGTCCTCAGCCCTCGAGGAGCCTGTCGCGCACCTGGCGTCGGAGCACCTTGCCGATGAGGGAGCGGGGGAGTTCGTCGACCACGACGATCCGTTTCGGCACCTTGTACGGCGTCAGGATGCCGCGGGCGAACGCCCGCACCGCCTCGCCGTCGAACTCGCCCGGCGACGACGGCACCACCGCGGCGACGACCTCTTCGCCCGAGTGCTCGCTCGGCACGCCGACGACCGCGACATCCACGACCGAGGGGTGCTGACGCAGCACGTTCTCGACCTCGGTGGGGGCGACGTTGAAGCCGCCCGTGATGATGAGCTCCTTGATGCGGTCGACGATCCGGACGAACCCGCCGTCGTCGATCGTGACGATGTCTCCGGTGCGGAACCACCCGTCGACGAAGACCGCCTCGGTCTCTTCAGGCTTGCCGTAGTAGCCGGAGAAGACCTGCGGACCGCGCACGAGCAGTTCTCCGCGCTCGACGTCCGTGCGGGGATCGTCGGGGTCGACCACGCGGCACTCGGTGCCGGGAAGGGGCAGGCCGACGGTGCCCGCGACCCGGTTGTCGGCGACGGGGTTGGCCATGAGCACAGGGGAGCACTCGCTCAACCCGTAACCCTCGACGAGGAACCCGCCGGTGGCCCGCTCGAAGGGAACGACCAGGGAGTGCGGGAGCGCCATGGCCCCCGAGATCGCGACATCCGTGCCGGTGAGGGACACCCCCTTCTCGTTCGCGGCCGCGAGCAGGCGCTCGGCGATCGGCGGCACCAGCGGAAGGAACGTCGCGGGGTGCTTCTTCGTGACCTCGAGCACGAGGTCGGGGTCGAACTTCGGGAACAGCACGAGACGCGCGCCCATCGACATCGCGAAAGTCAGGCACAACGTCAGGCCGTAGGCGTGGAACATCGGCAGCACCGCGTAGACGACGCAGCCCTCGCCGCGCACGATCTGCGGTACCCAGGCCCGCGCTTGCGCGGCATTGGCGAGGAGGTTCGCGTGGGTGAGCATCGCCCCCTTGGGGGTCCCGGTCGTGCCGCTCGTGTACTGGATGATCGCCAGATCCGTCGAGCCCGGGCGAGGGTGCGCCTCGGGAAGGGGCTGGTGACGTGTCAGGTCGGCCCAGCGGTCGGCATCCTGGGTCTTCGTCGTCAGGGCGGCACGGGCCTCGCGCGCCCGGGCGATCGGCAGACGCAGGGCGAGTCGGGTGCGCAGCGGCATGGCGGTGGTCACGTCGACCGAGACGAGCGTGTCGACCTTCAGATCTGCGGGAAACTCCTGCACGGTCGCGACGACCTTGCTCCACACGATGGCGTGCTTCGCGCCGTGGTCCTCGAACTGCTTGCGGAGCTCCCGAGGGGTGTAGAGCGGATTGTGCTCGACCACGACCGCACCCAGTCGCAGCACGGCGTAGAAGGCCACGATGTGCTGCGGGCAGTTCGGCAATACGAGGGCGACCGGATCCCCCGCCTTGACGCCGCGCTCTGCGAGAGCACCGGCGACGCGGGCGATCTGGTCGGACATCTCGGCGTAGGAGGTCTCACGGCCGAAGAACTGCAGGGCCGGGGCGTCGGGGTAATCCCGCACCGACGCGTCGACGATGTCGACGAGCGACCCGCTCTGGGGATCCAGATCGTCGGGCACCCCCGCGGCATAGCTCGAGGTCCAGGGGCGCGGCGGATCGAAGCTCGTCACCCCGCCAGCCTATGGGCGCGTGCGCGGCGGGGTCGAGGCGGGGGCGGCACCGCGCGCGAACTAGACTTGCCGGGTGTCTGAAATCACTCCTGATCTCGTGCGCCATCTCGGTGTGCTCGCCCGGATCCAGTTGAGCGACGAGGAGGTCCAGAGCCTCACCGGCCAGCTGGATGCCATCGTCGACAACATCGCGAAGGTGTCCGAGGTGGCGACCCCCGAGGTCGTCGCGACGAGCCACCCGATCCCGCTCGAGAACGTCTTCCGCCCCGACGTCGTGCAGCAGCAGCTCACGCGCGATCAGGTGCTGCAGAACGCCCCCGACCAGGCCGATGGCCGATTCCGCGTGACCGCGATCCTGGGAGAAGAGCAGTGACCGACCTCACCCGTCTGACAGCGGCCGATCTGGCCGCCAAGATCTCGTCGTCCGAGGTGTCAAGCGTTGAAGCGACGCAGGCTCACCTCGATCGCATCGCCGCCGTCGACGGCGACGTCCACGCCTTCCTGCACGTCAGCGACCACGCTCTCGAGGTCGCGGCCGACATCGACCGCCGTCGCGCGGCCGGCGAGCAGCTCCACGAGCTCGCGGGCGTTCCGCTGGCGATCAAAGACGTTCTCGTCACGACGGACATGCCCTCCACCAGCGGCTCGAAGATCCTCGAGGGCTACATGTCGCCCTACGACGCCACCGTCGTGGCGCGCTCTCGTGCCGCCGGTCTCGTGCCGCTCGGCAAGACCAACATGGACGAGTTCGCCATGGGCTCGTCGACGGAGTTCTCCGCCTACGGCGCCACGCACAACCCGTGGGATCTCGACCGCATCCCCGGTGGCTCGGGAGGAGGCTCCGCCGCCGCCGTCGCCGCGTTCGAGGCGCCCCTCGCCCTCGGCTCCGACACCGGTGGCTCGATCCGCCAGCCCGCGCACGTCACGGGCACGGTCGGCGTGAAGCCCACCTACGGCGGCGTCAGCCGCTACGGAGCGATCGCCCTGGCATCCAGCCTCGACCAGGTCGGCCCGGTCACGCGTACCGTGCTCGACGCGGGGCTCCTGCACGACGTCATCGGCGGGTACGACGCGAACGACTCCACCTCGCTCTCGGACGAGTGGCCGTCGTTCGCCGCTGCCGCTCGCGAGGGTGCAACCGGTCAGGTGCTCAAGGGCCTCAAGGTCGGCGTCGTCCGCGAGCTCGACGACCGCGGCTTCCAGAAGGGCGTGTCCGACTCGTTCCGCGCGTCGCTGGCGGCCATGGAGGCGCAGGGCGCGGAGATCATCGACATCAGCGCCCCGCACTTCGAGTACGGCGTCGCCGCGTATTACCTCATCCTCCCCGCCGAAGCCTCGAGCAACCTCGCGAAGTTCGACTCGGTGCGCTTCGGGATGCGGGTGAACCCGCAGGGGGCAGCCACCGTCGAGAACGTCATGGCGCTCACGCGAGACGCGGGCTTCGGCCCCGAGGTCAAGCGTCGCATCATCCTGGGCACCTACGCCCTGTCCGCGGGCTATTACGACGCCTACTACGGCAGCGCGCAGAAGGTCCGCACGCTCATCCAGCAGGACTTCGACGCCGCTTTCGCGCAGGTCGATGTGATCGCGACGCCGTCGGCACCGACCACGGCCTTCCGACTGGGCGAGAAGATCGACGACCCGCTGCAGATGTACCTGAACGACGTGACGACGATCCCGGCGAACCTCGCGGGAGTCCCCGGCATCTCGGTGCCGAGCGGTCTCGCCGTCGAAGACGGCCTGCCCGTCGGCATCCAGTTCCTCGCCCCCGCTCGCGAGGACGCGCGTCTGTACCGCGTCGGAGCGGCGCTCGAGGCCCTGCTCGTCGACCAGTGGGGCGGACCGCTGCTCGACAAAGCCCCTTCCCTCACGAACGGAGCGTCGCTCTGATGGCGAAAGACGCACTCATGGACTTCGACGAGGCGCTCGAGATGTTCGAGCCCGTCCTCGGCTTCGAGGTGCACGTCGAGCTGAACACGGCCACCAAGATGTTCTCGGCCGCACCCAACCCCGCGAACGAGGCCAACCACGGTGCCGAGCCGAACACGCTCGTCGCGCCGGTCGACATGGGTCTTCCCGGAGCCCTTCCCGTGGTGAACGCCGAGGCGATCCGCTCGTCGATCAGCCTGGGCCTGGCGCTGGGGTGCTCGATCGCTGCGTCGAGCCGGTTCGCGCGGAAGAACTACTTCTATCCCGATCTCGGTAAGAACTATCAGATCTCCCAGTACGACGAGCCGATCGCCTTCGAGGGCTCGGTCGAGGTCGAACTCGAAGACGGCACGATCGTGACCGTGCCCATCGAGCGTGCGCACATGGAAGAAGACGCGGGCAAGCTGACCCACATGGGCGGCGCGACCGGTCGCATCCAGGGCGCCGAGTACTCGCTGGTCGACTACAACCGCGCGGGCGTCCCCCTCGTCGAGATCGTCACCAAGCCGATCTTCGGCGCCGAGCACGCCGCTCCCGCTCTGGCGAAGGCGTACGTCGCGACCATCCGCGACATCGTGCGCGGTCTGGGCATCTCCGAGGCCAAGCTCGAGCGCGGGAACCTCCGCTGCGACGCCAACGTCTCGTTGCGCCCCCGCGGCCAGGAGAAGCTGGGCACGCGCACCGAGACGAAGAACGTCAACTCGATGCGTTCGGTGGAGCGTGCGGTGCGCTACGAGATCCAGCGTCAGGCGGCGATCCTCGCCAAGGGCGGCACCATCACGCAAGAGACGCGTCACTGGCACGAGGACACGGGTCGCACCTCGCCGGGTCGTCCGAAGTCGGATGCCGACGACTACCGTTACTTCCCCGAGCCCGACCTGCTGCCGGTCGTGCCCGCTCCCGAGCTGATCGAGGAGCTGCGCGCCGCACTGCCGGAGCCGCCGGCGGCACGTCGTCGTCGGCTCAAGGCCGAGTGGGGCTTCACCGACCTCGAGTTCCAGGACGTCGCCAACGGCGGACTGCTCGACGCGGTGGCCGACACGATCGCCGCGGGTGCTGCGCCGGCTTCTGCCCGCAAGTGGTGGACGGGGGAGATCACCCGCGTCGCCAATGCGCAGGAGCGCGACGCCGCCGATCTCGTGTCGCCCGAGAACGTCGCCGCCCTGCAGAAGCTGATCGACGCCGGGACCCTCACCGACAAGCTGGCGCGCCAGGTGCTCGAGGGTGTCATCGCCGGCGAGGGCACCCCGCAGGAGGTCGTCGACGCCCGCGGTCTCGCCGTCGTCTCGGATGACGGAGCGCTCATCGCGGCGATCGACGAGGCCCTGGCGGCTCAGCCCGACGTGCTCGCGAAGATCCGTGACGGCAAGGTTCAGGCCGCCGGCGCCGTCATCGGCGCGGTCATGAAGGCGATGAAGGGCCAGGCCGACGCCGCGCGCGTGCGCGAGCTCGTCCTGGAGCGCGCCGCCGCGCAGTAGGACTCCGGATGCCACGACCTCGGCCGTCTCGTACGGCTCGGGGTCGTGGCATCCGTCGTTCGCGGTGTTCCCTCTGCGGGGCCGGATCCGATGTCGGAGGTCCGGGAGAGAATGGATGCCATGGGACGAGGTGATGGGACGGGACGCATCGTCTCGCGCCCCGACGCCGACGACACGGGTGCGGGTATTCTGCACGTCGACATGGACGCGTTCTTCGCTTCCGTCGCGGTTCTCGACGATCCGTCGCTCGCGGGGAAGCCGCTGATCATCGGCGGCTCCGAGGGGCGCGGTGTCGTCTCGAGCGCCTCGTACGAAGCGCGCCGATACGGCGTCAAGTCGGCGATGCCGGTGGCCATCGCGCTGCGACTGTGCCCGACGGCGATCGTCGTGAATCCGCCGTATCACCGGTACACAGAGATGTCGCGACAGGTCATGGGGATCTTCCACGACGTCACGCCGCTGGTCGAGCCGCTCTCGATCGACGAGGCCTTTCTCGACGTCCGCGGCGCGAGACGACTCTGGGGGAGTCCCGGCACGATCGCCCGCGACCTTCGCGCGCGGGTGAAGGCCGAGACGGGGCTCACCTGCAGTATCGGTGTCGCCGCGACCAAACACGTCGCCAAGATGGCCTCGACGATCTCGAAGCCCGACGGACTGTTGGTCGTCGCGGCCGCCGACACCGAGGCGTTCCTTCGCCCTCGGTCGGTGCGGGCGCTGTGGGGCGTCGGGCCGAAGGCCGCCGAAGCACTCGAATCGCGCGGCATCCGTCTTGTCTCCGACGTCGTCGACACCCCGCGGCACGCGCTCGACCAGGTCCTCGGTGCGGCGATGGGGGAGCGGATCTGGCACCTCTCGCGCGGGATCGACGCTCGCGAGGTGCACACGGGCCGCACCGAGAAGAGCATCGGGCACGAAGAGACGTTCCACACCGACATCTCCGACACGCGCCTGTTGCACGTCGAGCTGCGACGGCTGGCCGATCGGGTCGGGGCGCGTCTTCGCGGGCAGCAGTATGAGGCGTCGACGATCTCGATCAAGGTGCGCTTCTCGGACTTCACGACCCTCAGCCGTTCGCGCACGCTGAAGGAGCCGACATCGGTCGGCCAGCGCATCGGCGACGCGGCGATCGAGCTCTTCGACGGGCTCGAGCGCCGGCAGGCCGTGCGCCTCGTCGGAGTCCGTGGAGAGAAGCTGAAGCCCGCGGTGATGGCTGCGACCCTGTGGGATGACGACGCCGAGTGGCGCCGCGTCGAAGGCGCCCTCGACGGTGCCACGGCGCGCTTCGGGCGAGGGGCGGTGACACGGGGATCGCTTCTGGGGCCGTCGCGCGGAGGGGGAGCGCTGCCGACGAATCCCCGCCCGTCGTACGATCACTGACCCGCCACCTGTCGTGGAGCGCTCCGTCGGCTTCTGGTGCACGGCCGGACGCCGTATGCAACACCCTGGGCCGGTCGCCGGCGGGCCGCTACGGTGGGCTCATGCCCAACATCGCATTGGAACTCGGCAAGCAGGCCACGAGCTTCGGCGTCACCTCCGCCTATGGCGAGCAGCAGGACGTCGACGGTGTGCGCATCGTCCCCGTCGCCCTCGTCTGGGCCGGGTACGGCGGCGGCTCCGACGAGCAGGGGAACGGCGGCGGTGGCGGGGGCGGTTACACCCTTCCGCTCGGCGCCTACATCCGTCGTGGAGACGATCTGCGGTTCGACCCGAACCTCGTCTCGCTCTTGGCCGTCGGCATCCCGTTCGTGTGGGTAGCAGGCCGTGCCCTCAGCCGTGTCATCCGCGCTCTCAAGAAGTAACGCAGACCCGGTCGACGACGCCCTCACCGCGGCCGTGGCCGCGGTGTCGGCGCGCGTCGTCGCGGTAGGCGCCGCGAACCCGGTCGTCGTCCTCGACGGCCGCAGCGGCGCAGGGAAGAGCTCCCTCGCCCGGCGCCTCGTCGCGACGTGGCCCGGGCGCGGTCGCGTGCAGCTCGTCGCGCTCGACGATGTCTACCCGGGGTGGGACGGTCTGGCCGACGGCGTCGACTACGCCCTGCGGACGATTCTCTCGCCGCACGCGCGCGGTCTCGTCGGCGTCTGGGAGAGATGGGATTGGGAGACCGGCTCGCGCGCAGAGGCGTACGCCGTCGATCCCTCGCTGCCGCTGCTCGTGGAAGGGTCTGGACTCCTGACGCCCGAGGTCGCCCGGGTCGCGGACGTGTCGGTCTGGGTGGACTCGCCGCTGTCGTCGCGGAAGCCGCGTGCCCTCGGCCGCGACGGCGATACCTATCGCCCCCACTGGGACCGGTGGGCCGCGCAAGAGGAGCACCACCTCGCGGCCCACGATCCGGCGCACCTCGCCGATCTCGTCGTATCGGTCCCGTGACGATCGGGAACACGTCATGGCGCAGTTGAGCAGAACGAAGCGCGTGTGGCTCACGTCGATGGGCGTCGTCGTCGTGGTGGCGTCGATCTCGTCTCGTGCGGTCGTAGAACCGCCTGCCCCGCTCGAGCGCGAGGGCGACCGGGCCGCGTCGGCCTACGCGGACGGGGAGGTTCTCGAGCAGCTGCGCCGGCTGGCCGCCATCCCCGGTGGATCCTCTCGCGACATCGCCGCCTTCCTCGCCCATCCCGCATCGCCCGGGGAGACGCTCTTCCCCTTCGACCTGCTCCTGCTGTCGCAGAAGGACGACGAATTCGTGACGGCCGCTTATCGATTCGAACGGGATGCCAGCCTCATCTGGCGGACGGGCGACTACTGGGGGCGTGTCTGCCGGCAATACGTGGTCCAGCCACCTCGTGTCACGAGTGAGACCGTCGAGTGTCCGCCGAATACACCGGAATGGCCGGCCGGTCGGGGCGACTGACGAGAACGGGCGTCAGGACCCGTCGAGTGCGGCCACGAGACCGTCGAGGCGGTAGCCGATCCAGTCGTACACGCCGAACCGGGGATCATCCGAGTCGTGGTCGTCGTCGTTCTGGATGCCGAGACGAGTCGCCATGACCAGCCGCAGCGCCGAGAGGGTCCGCATCCAGGCGAGCGCCTCCGTCTCGCCGAGGGCCACGGCGATCGCCGCGTCCGGGTCGCTCTCGGGGTCGAGGTCGGCACCGTCCAGACCGAGCGTGTGCAGCACCGTCGCGACGTCCTGGGATCGGCGCTCGAGGAGGTCCTCGCCCGTGAGGCGGCGGAACTCACGGCTCGCGGTGGCGTCGTCGGGGTAGGCGTCGGGAAGCAGACGCTCGATGGCGGGGTCGGCTTCGGAGCGGGAGTCCGCCAGCAGGTCGCGGAACTGTCCGACGATGCCGGCCAGGTGCAGGGCTTCGAGTCCGCTGATCTCCAGCACGACGATTCGCTCGTTCACGCGGGGTCCTTCCTGAGCGTGGCCCACAGGCCGAAGTCGTGCATCGCCTGCACGTGCGCTTCCATCACCTCGCGGGGGCCGCGAGCCACGACCGCGTGACCGTCGTGGTGAACCGCGAGCATGAGTCTGTTCGCGGTGGGGGCGTCGAACCCGAAGTACGTGCGGAAGATGTGCGTGACGTAGCTCATGAGGTTGACGGGGTCGTTCCACACGACCGTCTGCCACGACGCCGGCGGTGCGGCAGAGAGGTTCGTGTCGAGATCGACGTCGAGATCGGGAGTGGCCAGGCCCGCCATCACGCCCACCCCAGCTCGTGCAGACGCTCGTCGTCGATGCCGTAGAAGTGTGCGATCTCGTGGACCAGAGTGGTGTGGATCTCGTCGCGCAGCTGGGTCTCGTCGTCGCACGCGGCGAGGTGAGGCTCGCGGTAGACGATGATGCGGTCGGGGAGTTCGCCGACCCCGTACCTCTCGCGCTCGGTGAGCGCCCAGCCGTCGTACAGGCCGAGCAGATCGAGCGACCCGTCCTCCGGGCGGTCTTCGACGACGAAGATCACGTTGTCCAGACCGTCGACCATGTCGTCGGGCAGCTGGTCCAGCTCATCGATCACGAGCTTCTCGAACGACGCTGCGTCCATCTCGAGCGTCGGGCGCGCGTCGACATCATCGTTCACGGCGGGCCTCCCGGGGGTCTCGAGCCGTCTGGGGGATGCCGGCGTCTCACCGTGGCATCCTTCGTCGATTCTACGGCGCGGGGGAGTGCGGGGTTCGGGTGACGAAGGCCCGGCGAGCGATGCTCTGCCGGGCCTTCGGGAATGGGGTGGCTAACGGGACTTGAATGTGTTTGCCGACGCCCGCTCGGGAGGTCGTTCTGCCGCGGAATCACGCGGATATAGACAGATTCAGGTCGGTAGTCGTCTGGGCTCGTATCGGGTGGTTTTGGGTGCTGAATGTGGGCTTGCCCACAGTCGATGCACACACGTTAGCTCCAATGTCTGGGTTCCGTCCTACGATGATCGAGGCGGGCGGGGGGCTAGAAAGTTTCGAAGCATCGTGCGCCGAGTACCCGAAACCTTCGAACATACGTACGGAACAGAACATGCATCATCTTGTGTCGGAAATCGCCGCGTTCGCCTTCACTCTGGGGGCATCACCCACCGGGGTTCTCGAGAGCCTTCTCGGCGCGCTCGAAGATCACCAGGGGGGACACGGCCATTGCCCGGCAGATCAGGGCGAAAGCCGAGGTAGGGATACCGCGCTTACCGTTCAGGTAGTGCAGCACCGCTGACTTAGACAGACCGGTCGTCTCCGCGATGGAGGCGACCGTTTTCTGTTTCCGGGCCCTTTCGGCCCTCAGTTCCGACGCGACGGCCTGGCTGAACGCCTCTCCGTACTTTTCGGCTTCTTCGTTGCTCACGTCCCACAAGTTAGCGCATCTTGACTATCGCTGGTAGTCAATTCGGGACGATGTTCGCCAAATGGCTACCTCAGTCCCAAATCCTGTCGTACGGTAGTCATATGGCACCGCCCAACACCTCCGCAGCTCTGATCGAAGCGGCGATCCAGAAGTCCCGGCGTTCCCACCGGTCCGTCGCCCTCGATTCTGGCATTGCGCTCTCCACCTTCAACCGCAAGATCAACGGCCACGCTGACTTCTACCTCGGCGAAATCGCACAGATCGCCCGGACGCTCGACGTCCGTCCGAAGACGCTGCTTCCGCCCGAGTTCCTGGACGGAGGGGCTTCGCCGGAGCGCCGCATCCTGACCGGGATCGCCGCGTGATTCCGCCGGTCGACGAGTCCGAACAGGCCGCGACGGTCGCGGAGATCGCGCTACTACTCAAGACCTCGACCGACAAGGTCTACAGCATGGCGAACGCGGGGGAGATCCCGGCCTTCCGCGTCGGCCGCTCCTGGCGCTTCTTCCCGTCCAAGGTCAAGGCGCACCTCGAAGCCCCCAAGGACCGCTGGGCGCAGTCTGCCCGATCGCGCGGTCGGAGGCGGACACCCGCATGATCCGTTCCTTCGTCCTTTTCTTCGGCATCGCCCTGGTCATCACCGGTGCCCTCTCCTGCGTAATCCGTCTCACAACCGACGGTTGGGCCGCGCTGGCTCTCCTCGGTCTTCTGCTCGCGATCCTCGCGAACCGGTGGGACAACCCTTCCGCGCTCACCTGACCTACGGCGCACGGCCCTAGTCACTCTCACCGGCGATCAGGGCGCTACTCGGCATGCCCGAGAACCGATGCCATCCCCTCGAAGATCCCCGGCCACCGACCGGCGTAGAGGGCACCGGCAGCAGAAACTCCACAGCGATAAGCGTCACGACGCTGCACATGCGCCCCGAACGGGGGAGCGCGCAGCCCGTGGTGTGAAGACCGCACACCAGCGGCGGGCCGTCTCGAGAGGGCGGCCGGCAGTGATCGAAGGAATCACCAGATACTTCCGCGCTGACGGACTGGCTACACGAACCCCTCGGGGTCGGGCCGGTGAAAGCGCGGGGCGCGCGTGGCGGCTCCACGACCTCACGGTTTCCGGGATCGACACCCGGGCGCGCACCAGGGCATCCGCCCCGCACCGGCCCGGCGCACCCCCATGCGCCGGGTTCCCCCCGCCCGATCGCTTCCCCCGCATCGGGCATCTCCTGGCCCGGCCGCGTTCCCCCGCGCGGCCGGGCCTCTCACCTTTCCCGCAGCAGTCGAAGGAGATCCGCGATGACCACGACCGACTTCCCCACGACCCCTGTGTCAGCGACGAGCGTCGCGGACACCACGTCGCAGCCGATCCCGCTCCCGCGGCCGACCGTCTCATACCGCCTAGTCGCACTCGCGGCCGTTCCCGGCGTCGTGACCGTCGCGCTCCTTGCCTACGCCGTGGCGCTGCTCTCGTGAGCGTTCGGAAAGACCCCGCGAAGGCCGTCGACAAGGCGTTCCGCGAGCACGGCGCCACTCGCGACACCCACCGTCACGGCGTCAACTACACCTTCCCCGACGGCGCTACGAAGTTGGTCCCGGCGAACCTCCGGTGGGGGCACGCGCACGAACTCATGGCCGAGGCGACCCGCCGATACGGCCAGACGCCGCGCGACGTCGCTGGCACGCAGGTCCGAGGGCGCGACGTACCGCAGCTCGACCTCCGCCGACTCGACGCGACGCCGCACGCGCAGGAGCGGATGCGCCTCATGCGCGGGCAGGCGGGCATCCGCGTCGAGGAAGTGATGACGGCGCTCGTCTGCCCCATGCGGGTGATGTGGTCCGACGCGAACGGCTCGTGGGTGTGGGTCGGCGAACGCGTCGGTGTCGCCGTCCGCGTCCGCGACGACGGGCACGCCGAGATCCGCACCCTGCTCTGGTCGACCGCCGAGCTATGGGAACTCCATCCCAGACCCGAGCACCAGGAGGCTCACCGATGACCGAACTCGAAGCCGCCCGCGAGGTGGCCCTGCAGAAACTCGAGAGCGCGCTCCACTCGATGCCGCCTCGATCCCATGCTCACACGGAGATCGACGTGCAGGTGCCGATCGGCGCGCTCCGCACGCTAATCGCCGCGACCCTCTTACCCACCGTTTCCGTGCGGGACAGGCGGTGCGCGCGCTGTGGTGGGCGACTCAAGCCCTGGGGTGCCGACTGGATGCACACAGATCACGCCGACTGGAAGACCCGCCCTCATCATCCGGTGGCCGATCCGCCCGCCGATGACGCACGCGAAGCCGTACGGAACCTGATCGAGCCCGCCGTGTGGGCGTGGTTCAACGAGCACGATTCGCCGTGGTCGCCGAGCGATCAGACGATGCTCACGCTCTCCGCGCCGCTCGCTGACACGATCGTCTCCGCCGTCGAGCGAGGAGCCCGATCGTGACCACCACCGCGCCACCTCTGATGCTGTGGGAGGACTCACCACGCGCTCGCGCCGACGACCCGCTCACCTCGCACGCCGCGGCCGACACGAACGACACCGCCGGATCGCGTAGGGCCGTGCTGCTCATCCTGGCCGCCTACGGCCGCGCCCTCGCCGACCACGAGATCGAGGCCGTGCACACGGACGCTGGCGGCAGGTACACCGGGCAGCGCCTCCGCACCGCCCGCGCCGAGCTCGTCGACCTCGGCCGCGTCCGGCAGCACGCCGAAGCCCTCACCCCGAAGGGCGCGGCGTGCTGGACGTGGCGCCTGACCACCCCCGATGACCCGCCACCCACCGAGAAACGACCCCGCGCACGCCGCGCTCACGCCACAACGAAGGGAACCCCTTGACCCACCGGAAGAACATGACCGATCGCGTTCTGATCGCCGCCGCCTGGCTGCTCGTCGCCGTCATCATCGCGATCGTGCTCGCCGTGCGCGTGTGGATCGCGGGCGGCGATATCGGATGCGCGTTCAGCGCCGACCCCGCGCTCTGCGCCGCAGTGAAGGGGCCCAGCCGATGACGACCCTGACGATCGCGCGCGCCGATCTCAAGGGCGTCGTCGCGGATCTCGACGAGCGCGAGTACCACGCTCACCACGCCCTCTCGTCGACCGGAGCGCGCGAGCTGCTCCGCGCGCCGCTTCGGTTCCTGCACAATCAGCAGGCGGAGCGCGCCCCCAAGAAGGCGTTCGACGTCGGCACGTTCGCCCACTCGAAGGTGCTCGGCACCGGCGCGCAGGCAATCGTCTACCCCGACGGCACCGGCGGCGACGTGTTCACGGTCTGGGACGACGAGGCCCAGGAGTACGTCGAGCACGACAACGTGCTCGCGAAGAACGGCGCGGTGAGCACGGCGCTCGCGAAGGCGTTCGATGCCGACGCCCGCGCGCGTGGGCTCGTGCCCTTGAAGCGCGCCGAATACGACGCCGTGAACGCTATGGCCGAGTCCGTACTGTCTCACGCTGGCGCGCGCTGGCTGCTCGAGCACCAGGGGATGCCGGAGGCGAGCGTGTTCGCGACCGACCCCGCGACGGGGGTCGAGGAGCGTGCCCGCTTCGACTGGCTCGTGCTGGACGGCGACTTCCGGTTCGGCGTCGACCTCAAGACGGTCCACGGCGACGCCACCCCGCACGCGTTCCAGCGCAGCGTGACCGATCGCGGCTACCACGTGCAGGAGGCGTGGTACGAGGACGCCGCCGAAGCCGCCGGCGAACCGATCAACGACTTCGCGTTCATCGTCGTCGAGAAGGAGCCGCCGTACCTGACGGCCGTGTTCTCGCTCGACGACAAGTTCCGCGAGATCGGACGGGAGCGCGCGAAGCGAGCCCGCGAGGTCTACGCCAAGGCGACGGAAACCGGCTACTGGCCGGGCCACCCGGCCGCGATCCAACTCGTGCAGGCACCCATGTACGAGATCTACCGCCACATCGACGAAAGCGAGGCAGCCGCGTGAGCGACGCCACCCCCACCCCCGAGCCCATCGCGTTCCCCGATCGGTCCGCGCCGACCAAAGCCAAGCGCGCCGACGAAACGCCTCTCGACGACTACGAGACGGTCGCTACTCGCGTCTCCCGGTTCTGGCGATCGCACAGCAAGGGCCGCATTCTCACCGAGATCCATGAGACCACGCACCGTACCGCGGCCAACTCGGGGCTCATGCGGTGGGTCGTCAAGGCGAGCGTGTGGAAGGACAAGACCGCTACCGACGTCGTCAATGTGCACCTGCCCGACGCCACCGGGTTCGCCACTGAGACGGATGGCAGCGGCGACGCGATCACCGCGGCATCCGCGCTTGAGACGGCGGAGACATCGGCGGTGGGCCGCGCGCTCGCCAACCTCGGGAAGAACGGGCACTCGCCCCGCCCGACGCGAGAGGGCGTCGAGCGCACTCGGGCGAAGGTCGCTGACGCCGCCGCGTGACCGACGGGAAGTTCACTCCCGCCACGGTGGCCCTCATCCTCGACCGGGATGGGGGCCGCTGTTGGTGGTGCCGCCGTCACGTGCTGCACGGCGTCCGCGGGTTCGACTGGTCGATCCACCACCGGTGCCCGCGAGGCATGGGCGGCACGACCGAAGCGTTCGTCGGCGCGGCATCCAACGGCATCATCCTCTGCGGGAACGGCACACAGGGATGCCACGGCGAGTTCGAGTCCGACCGGGGCCGCGCGATCGACCTCGGCGTGCTCGTCCCTCGGATCGCGGCGTTCCGTGTCGAGACGAACCGCCCACCTCACATACCGATCCACGACCGCGACGGCCTGGCCTGGCTGCTCACGGACGACGGAGCCAAGGTGCCGGCCGAGCCCGGCCCCGGAAAGGAGAACGCCCCATGCCCTTCATCAGTGTCGACGTCATGGGGTCGGCGACCGACCTGACGTTCCGCACACCCGACGGCGGCGCGGTCATCATCCACGCGGCCGACCTCATCACCGTCAGCGAGGAGCGGGACGAAGTGATCTCGTTCGGCGGGTTCACCTTCCGCGACGCCAACAAGATCACCGCGACCCTGCGGCTGCACCCCCGCCCCAACGGGCAGGTGCTCGAGCTGCTCGAGCCCGCACGGCCCGAGCCCACCCCGATCTACGACCGCCTCGCGGGCGGTCCCCATCATCACGGAGCGAACGCATGACCATCGTCCACGACCCCGGCAGCATCCGCCAGATCCACTACTTCCGCCCGAAGGTCGACGGCCGCCACCCGGTCACGTACTGGGGGAGCATCGAGGATCAGATCGCGGAGGCCACGGCCGCGAACGCCCGCGCGACGTCGCGCCACGACCACCGCTCAATCCAGCTCTACCGGCTCGCCGAGGACTGCGACCACGAGAACCCCGAGCAGGTCGACCGCTTCAACGGGGTCG
The DNA here is from genome assembly GCF_031453395.1 of Microbacterium sp. SORGH_AS_0454. Lineage (NCBI taxonomy): Bacteria > Bacillati > Actinomycetota > Actinomycetes > Micrococcales > Microbacteriaceae > Microbacterium > Microbacterium sp. SORGH_AS_0454. Next base: position 2,652,014 of record NZ_JAVIYS010000001.1, read on the forward strand.
ACGGACTGCTCGACGAGTGGATGCAGCGGAACACGCCGGGCCTCACCTGGCGCGACGGCGACCTCTACGAGAAGAACCGACGCCGCGCCGAAGTCAGCGTCCCGCTCTACCTCGAGTGGCAGGCCGCCGACACCGCGTACTTCGCCGACCACGGGTTCGTCTGCCTTCTCACGCCCCTCGGCACCGCGTGCGTCGGATGCCAGGGCGAGCAAGAGGAGCACTACGAAGACACCGGGTGCGCTCTCGCCGATGCGATCCGCGAGGAGCACGACGAGTTCTGGTGGCGCGTCTCTCCCGAGGGCCGCGAGGAGCGCGCACGACAGGACGCCGAAGCATGAGCGACGAGTTCGAGGGCATCTTGCAGTACGCCGACGACGCGCCGGTGGAGCGACCGCCCATGTCGGTTCCCCCGAGGGTCGTCGCGTCGTCGGTGTTCATCCGTGAGGTGCGCGTTGCGCTCGCGATTGACGACGACGACCAGGCGCGCGTCGTCGCGGACTGGATCGTCGACAAGATGGAGCGTTTCGGCGCCCGGTCGGCCGAGCCCGTCTTTGACATGAAGGGCCACGGCCCGAAGTGCTCGTGGTGCGGGATGATCTGGCCGCTGTGCGGACACCACCATCAGTCCGCAGTCGACTTCGGCGACGACGACGAGAGCAGCGACTCGTGACCATCACCCTCGAGCGGCAGTACACGATCGCCGAGCGCAACGGTGCGACCGTGCTCACCTCCGCGCCGATGTTCGGGCGCACCAAGCGAATGAGCCGCTGGCACGTACCGCGCACCGGCACCGCGCACGCCAACGGCCGCATCACCTATGGGGTGTGGTGCTCGGCCACGTATCTCGCCGTCGGCGAGGCGCTACTCACCGACGAACCGGACGACGAGATCCCGGTGTGTGGCACGTGCGTCGGCCGGGCTCAGGGTGCCGGCCATGTTCTCCCCGTCGTCGAGGTCACCCACGCGGCCGGCGTCGTGTTCCAGCCCCGGCACGTGCGCCGACCGCGCACCTGCCCCGGCGCGAAGCGCACCACCTGGCATCCGGTCAACGTCCGCGTCGGCCGCTGCATCGCCTGCCTCGACTACATGCCCATCCGAGGGAAGGGCGGTGCCTACAACGGCTACGCCGGGCTCGTCGCCCACCCGCCCGGCCCCGATCTGCTCGAACCGTGCCCCCTGCACGCATGGGACCGCATCGACCTCGAGGGTCGCTGCTCGTGCGGACACCCATCTGTTCCCCTCACCCCCTGAACGGAAGCACATGCCGATCCTGAACTACACCACGACGATCGCCGTCGAAAAGACGATGGGCGAACTCATCGCCCATCTGACCCGCCCCGGGGTGACGCGCGTCTCCGCTCTGTACGGCGAAAACGGCTCGCCTACCGGCGTCGGCTTCACCATGCGAACCGCCTACGGACTGCGCGAGTTCGAGATCCCCGTCCGCACCGACGGTGTGTTCGCCGCGCTGCAGCAAGACCCCGCCGTCAGGCCGGGGCAAAAGACGCACGCACAGGCCGAGCGCGTTGCCTGCGCGCATCGCGCAGGACTGGCTCGAGGCGCAGTCCGCGCTCGTCGACGCGCAGCTCGCCACGCTCGACGAGGTGATGCTCCCGTACATGGTCGGCCCGAGCGGAGAGACGATGTACGCCGTCTTCCGCGCTCAGCAGAAGGAGATCACCCAGTGAGCACAACACCCCGGACGCCGCTGTTCTGGCCCCGCATGAAAGTGCGCAGCATCCGGCACCGCGAGAAGCTCGCCGCTCGACACGAGACGCGGACGATCGTCCCCATGATGCGCCTGTCCCAGCCGAGCCCGAGCGTACTGAGGCTGGTCGCGGTGACGACGTGGGAGCCCGGCACCTACAGCGTCGAAACGCGAACCGTGCGCGACGGTTACGGGCGTCAGATCGGGCGCGCGATGACTACCGCGCGCCCCGTCTCGAACCCGACCCCGCCGAAGCCGATCGACCTTATGGACGCCCTGCTCATGTCGTTCCGCGGTGTCAGCCGCCTCCGCAGCGCCGAGGGGGCTCCACCGGATGCCCCGTGACAAGCGCCTCTACATGACGTTCCCGATCGACTTCCACAGGCATCCAAAGATGACGCGCCTCGCCCCCGAGGTCCGGTGGACGTTCGTCGAAATGAACGGGGAGGCGCGCATCGCCGACAACGACGGGGCGTTCACCCACGAAGACGCCGAGTTCGCCTGGCCGATCGACCACCTCGCCGCGCTCGCGTCCAGTCATCCGACACGTCCGCTCGTCATCAGGACCGACACGCACTACGTCATCCGGGAGTTCGGCGAGCACCAGGAGACGCGGGCGTCCCGCGAGGAGCGGCAGGCCCGGAACCAGGCGAACGGCGCGAAGGGCGGCCGACCGCGGAAGAAAACCCAGTCGGTTCCGAGTGGGTTGCCACCCGGAACCGACTCGCAAGCGAACGAAACCCAACAGAAAGCAGAGTCAGAGTCAGAGTCAGAGTCAGAGGACTACTACTCACCTTCCAAGAGTCAGTCACTAGATAACCGTGCGCGCGTTTCGACGGACGCATTCGAGGTGTCTGAGGTGACGCAGGCTATGGCCGCCCGCGCTGGCATCCGGGATCTTCACGCGATCGCCAAGGCCGTCGCCGAGCGCACCGGCATCCGCGTCGACCCGTTCGGCACGATGACTCTCGCCACTCACCTGCTCGACAAGGCGAAGACGTACCCCCAGTCGCCCGACCGGTATGTCCTCGGCTCGATCGCGAAGTCGCCGGCGGAGATCCAGCGCTTCCTCTACGACGCCAACCTCGCCGCCTGACCCCACCACCCACATAGACCCCGGCCGCCGGTCGGGGTCTTTTCGTGCTGCCACCGCGCAGCTCCAAAGAGAGAAACACCATGACGCTGTTCCTGCTTATCTTCCTTTCGATCGTCGTCGGCTTCGTGACCCTCGTCCTGCTGGCATCCGCCATGCAGAACCCCACCGGCTCGATGGTGAGCAACGACTGGGCGCGCGCCCTCGGCTGGATCGTGGTCGCCGCGATCATCGCGCTCGCCGCCGTCGCCCTCGTCGACCGGCTCCCGCTGTGACGCTCGCCGACGCCGCCATGCTCGCGTTCCTCGAGCGAGCGTCTCGGCACTATCGCGCAGCGTCTCACTACCGGCTCAAGATCGAACGCGAGAGGCCGCGCCGCCGTGGGTGAGGCGCGGTCGAAGCGCACGCACCGGTGCCCCGCCGACCACAAGCACGGCGAGTCCTCGACGTGCTACTCGTCGCACGGTTGCGGGTGCGTCCCGTGCCTCGACGGGAAGGCCGCGGAGAAACGCGAGCGGCACAAGCTCATCGCCTACGGGCGGTTCGAGTCCAGCCTGGTCGACTCGGCGCCCACGATCCTCAAGATCGAGACGCTCCGCACCGACGGCTGGACCCACCGCGAGATCGCCACTGCCGCAGGCATGAAGTACGCCGAGCAGGTTCAGATGCTCCTCGCACGCCGCGTGCGCCAGGTGCATCGCGACACCGAGGCCGCCGTCCTCGGCATCCGTGCCAGGCCACCGAAGCCCGCGAACGGGCTCGTCGACCCAACCGGCACGCGCCGACGGCTTCGCGCGCTCGCCCGCATGGGCTGGTCGTGGCTCGCGCTCGCCGAAGCGCACGGCCACGGCTGGACGAACCAGTTCGTCAGCAAGGCCGCGATCGGCGAGAAAGCCGTCATGGCGAAGACCGCCGATGCCGTGCGCGAACTCTACGACCGCCTCGCCGACACCCCGCCGGCCGGCGGAATCGGCGTGGCTCGAGCCCGAAACCGTGCGATCGCCGCCGGCTGGCACGCGCCGATCGAATGGCTCGATCTCGACATGGACGACCCTGACGCCGCGCCTGCCCCGCTCGCGGACGCCGAGCCCGGGTGGGCGGTTGAGGAAGCCGCCCACCTGTTCGCGCTCGGCGAGTCGCCGACCGTGGCGGCCGCGCAGATCGGCAGTGAACCCGAGACGCTTGCGCGCCTCGCCCGACGGCACGGGCGGAAAGACCTCGCCGTCTGGCTCGACGAGACGAAGCGAGCCGCATGACCCACCCAGGAGGAACCCCATGACGACCTACTTCGGAATCGACTTCTCGCTCGGCTCCACAGGCCTCGCCATGTTCGACGGCGAGACGTGGGACACGACGACGGTCAAGACGAAGCCACTCGGCACCGCGCACGGCGACTTCATCGACCGCATGGACGAGATCGCCGGGAAGGTGATCTCGTGGTGCGACCCACACGAAGGCGACGTGCTCGCCCTCGAGGGACTGGCTTTGGCCGCGAAGTCTCGCGCCCTCGACCGCATGTTCGGCGGCTGGTGGTCGCTGTACCGCGCGCTCCGCGAACACGGAGCGGAGCCGTTCGTCGTCACCACCGGCACGCTCAAGAAGCTCGCCACAGGATCGGGGACCGCGGACAAGGATCAGATGCTCCTCGCGGCGGCCCGCCGGCTGCAGGCCGCCCCCGTTCAGAACAACGACGAGGCGGATGCCGCTTGGCTTGCCGTGGCCGCCGCGCGCATCGGCGGCGTCGAGGCAGTGAAGCTACCAAAGCTGCACACCGACGGCCTCGACGACCTTATCCGCGGAAAGCGGGGGGTCGCGCCGTGACCGTGGCGCAGCGCGTCGAGGGGCTCGTGCTCGTGACGACCTCGACGTGGGTGCACCTCGAAGACCCCCGGCCGTGGGTTCGGCAGTCCGGCTCGACGCGCGTGCTCATCGCCGCGTACGTCGACTGGCGGCTCGACGACGAGAAGTGGGAGATCCGCCGGGTCACGGTCACCTCGGCCGTGCCCCTCAGCGACGGAGTCACACCGTCGACCCGCACACGGGATCAGGAGCTCTCGCGGCTCGAGATCCCGTCGTTCCTCAGCGCGTTCCCCGAGGCCGCCGTTCCGCCGGCCGCGCGCGTCACCATCACCGAAGGAGAGGCCCAGTAGTGGCGAAAGTAGAAGTTCAGGGCGTCGTCGAGCGCATCCACACCCGAGGCGGAGGGTTCAACCTCCGCGAGTCGTGGCCGCGGCGCGACGGCTCGGGAGAGTCGAGCCGGTTCTGGTCCGTCTTCCTGCCCGACCGCACTCCCGCTCAGGTCGTCGTCGGCGACCGGGTCCGCGTCGTCGGCGCACTCCGCGTCGAGGTGTCCAAGCGCGATCCGCGCTACGTCGACCACACCGTGAGCAGCGCGGGCGTCGAGATCATCCAGGAGAACGGCCCGCGATCGTGGGGGCCGCCCGCTGACGAGCCGCCCGCACCGACGGATGCCGACGCGCCGCCCGCCGACGGCTGGAACGTGGCGCCCATCCCCGGCGACGACCAGCAGTGGTGAGGCGGCTGCAGAACGGGTCGGCGCGAGAGGCGTCGACCGGACGCGACGCCCCGTTCTGCGGCCGATGCCCCCGGTGCCACCCCGGGCGGCAGTTCGGCGGCGACACGAGGTGCCGGAAGGCGGTGTCGGGATGCCCGCGCCACCGACGCTGACGTCCGGCGGCCTGTTCGCCGGTGTCGACGGGCTAGGCCTCGGGGCCGACCTCGTCTTCAACGCCCGTCCACTGTGGTTCTCCGAGATCGACCCTGGCCCTGCACGCGTTCTCGCGCACCGGTATCCCGACGTCCCGAACCTCGGAGATATCACGAAGATCAATTGGGCCGACGTGCCACGGGTCGACGTTCTCCACGGCGGGTTCCCCTGCCAGGACGTCTCCGCCGGCGGCCAACGACGCGGGCTCAGATCCGGCACCCGGTCTGGACTGTGGGTCGAGTTCGCCCGCGCGATCGACGCGCTCCGCCCGAAGTGGGTCGTGATCGAGAACGTCCGGGGACTGCTCACCGCCGACGGCGAGGAGCCCCACGACGCGCTGCTCGCCGCCGAGGCGGAGGTGACGCGCCTCCACCGCTTGACGGACACCGCAGAGGCGTTCCTGTATGACAACCCCGCACGACGTCGGGAGGGAAGGACACCCCATGTTGCACGCTGGCGCGGAGTCACCCTTCGCCTACATCGAGCCCTCAAGCGGGCGGTTCGTCTCCGCGACCGAGAGCGTCGACTTGTTCGACGTGCGATCGACACAGTTCTCCGGGACTTGGCCGACCTCGGGTTCGATGCGGAGTGGTTCGGTCTTCGAGCGGCCGACGTCGGCGCGCCCCACGGGCGGTTTCGCGTCTTCATCGTCGCGTGGCCTGCTGCCTACACCCGTGACGGAGCCGACGTCGGGGAACGGGCACGCTCGAGATCTGCGATCGGAGACGGTGTCTTTGATACCGACGCCGACGGCGATGGACTCGGAAGCATCCGGCTCCTCCTCAAGTCCCTCAGCGGTCACATTGACGGACGCGATGGTCCGGGGGAAGCGCCTGCGGAAGAAGACGCCCCCGCCTCCGACGGGGGACACCCTGTTCTGACGCTGCTCCCCACCCCTGCTGTCGTGATGAACGACGGTGAGGGCGCAGACACGTGGCTCGCGCGCCGCGAACGCGTCAAGGCGAAGGGCATCAACGGCAACGGCATGGGGATGCCACTCCCGATCGCCGTCCAGTTGCTCCCGACGCCGAGCACATCGAACGCACACGGCAACGAGATGAACGGGCGCGGTGAGCCCCTGCTTCCCGGCATCGTCAACCTCCTCCCGACCCCGAGCGCAGCGCTCGGCGACGGCGGTCAGAAGTCGCGGTCGGGCGCGCGCAAGGGCGAGCCGCTGCTCGGCGGCATCGCGGAGTTGGCATCCGCCCGGCTCCTGCCGACCCCGGAAGCGAAGAACGCTCACGCCGGGCCGGACCGCGCTCGAGCAGGGCGGTTGGCATCCGGCGGCGACGATCTCGTGACCAGCATCCATCGCCACGGCGACGAGCCCGACTGGGGTGAGTACGCAGCGGCGATCGCGCGATGGGAGCGAGTCATCGGTCGCCCCGCGCCGCGCCCTACGCGCCCCGACGGGCGCGACGGCGCACCGCGCCTCAACCCCGAGTTCGTCGAGTGGATGATGGGCTGGCCCGCCGGCCACGTCACCGATCCGCTCATCGGCTTGGCCCGCGCCGCGCAGCTCAAGGCGTGCGGCAACGGTGTCGTGCCCCTGCAGGCCGTCATCGCGATCCTCACCATGCTCGCGCGCCCCGGCGTGCCTGCACTCATCACGAAGGAGGCGGCGTGACTGACGCCATGCCCTGCATCACCCACGAAATGAACCTCCTGCCGCGCGGCGACCGCCCCCGCCCGTGCATGAGGAGGGACGAGCACTACGCCGCGTGCGAGGAGGACAGCGGATGCCGCGGGTGCGTGCCCCGCACCGCCCGCCACGGCCTCCTCTGCGACGTGTGCTGGGAGGTCGCGAAAGACGCGATCGCCCGCGTCGGTGAACTCATCGCGCACCTCCGCTCGATCAACAACGGAGGCAGTGCAGTGGGGGAGCGCGTCGACACGTCGAAGTCGATCAAGATCCCGCTCTACGAGTCGTGGCTCGCGGCCGACGAAATGCTCGACGCCCTCGGCGCGCGGCCGATGCCGTCGACCGTCGAGATCTGGCAGTTGCCGTGGATCGTCGCCGACGCTCTCGTCGACTGGCGCGACCTCGAGGCGAAGGTGGCGACGATCAGCGGGGCATCCGGCGTCGTCATCCTCGCCCGCCGGATGCGGACCGCCCTCAAGCGCTGGCCCGGCGCGGAGGCACACTTCCGGCCCATCCCCGAGCTGCTCTGCCCGCTCTGCAGACAGCGCACCCTCTGGCGCCGTGGCCCGCTCGAGTTCGGCGACGACCTCCGCGCCGAATGCCGCGGATCGAACCTCATGTACGAGCAGGGGATCGGCTACGACCACTGCGAGTTCTCACAGGACTGGTTCGAGTTCTCCGCGATCTACGCGCCGATCTTCGAGTGGGTGCTCAAGAAGCGCGAGCAGGACGAGCGCGCCGAGCGAAAGCGCGCCCGGAAGGCGCAGCTCGCCGAGGCGTTCGGCGATGACCAGAACGAGCAGAAGGAGATCGCGTGAGCGAGATTCAGGACTCCGACGTCGTCGAGGCGACAGTCGGCACCGAGCGTCGTGAAGACGAACACCTCGGCCGCGCAGTGACCGCCGAGGAGCGCATGTACGTCCTGCACTCCCGGCAATGCATCGAGTCCGGGATCGACGTCCGCGCGTGCGCGTTCTCCGCAGCCCTCGACCGCGGGATCGACGAGCGCGTCTGGCGTGACCACATGGACACCCCCGTCGTGCTGGCAATCGGGGGAGCCCTCGGCGACCTCGAGCCTCGCGCCACGGCGTGAGCGACACGAAGCAGCACTCCAACGGGCGCGAGTCCGGCCGGGCCTACTGCGGCCGGAAGGCCGCGCCCTGGGCGATCGCACGCTCACGGGACGCCGTGACGTGCGCCGACTGTCTGGCAGCAGAGCGAGCCGACGGGCTCAGAAGGAGCACCCGATGACCATGCCCACGATGGATACCGACCACCTCGAAGCCCTGCTCGGATCGCAGGACACCTCGAAGATGACCCAAATCGTCGACTGCCCCGACGAGAAAGAGAACGCTCAGGCGTGGGTCGACGAGGCGAAAGCCGGCGGGCTCGAACTCACCGCACTGTGCGGGCACGTCTGGGTGCCTGAGTCCGAGCCCGTCCGGCATCCGGTGTGCCAGACGTGCCTCGAGATCGCGCAGGTTCGGCTCGCATGAGGCTGGCGATCGCCGATCCGCCGTACCCGCCGCTGTTCTCCGAACGCCGCGACAGGCCGGGCGGTCCGCTCCGCGTGACGTCGCGCTCGAGGTCGCTCCGCTGGTACGGCGACGGACCGCGCGCGGCCACGGACTCGCCGCCCGCCGACTTCCACCCGGAGGCCGCGGTGTGGGACGACCTCGGCGAGCACCGACGCCTGATCGAGCGACTGGCCGACGAGTTCGACGGGTTCGCGATCGCAACGACGCCCGACGGCCTCGGCGCGTACCACCCCCTGCCGATCTCCGCCCGGATCATGGTCTGGCACCGCCCGACCGCGATCCCGGGAGGCGGCCGGATTATCTCGCGATGGGAGCCGGTGATCGTGCTCCCGCCCGAGGGCCGCCGCGGCCGTGACGGTGAGCGCGTCGGCGACGTACTCACCGCGAACCCACCCCGTGTCGGCTTCGTCGGCGCGAAGCCCCCCGAGTGGACCCGGTGGGTGCTCGCCGCGCTCGGCTACGACCCCGCGATCGACGAGATCACCGACGTCTTCCCCGGATCGGGCAGCGTCGCGAGCGCGTTCGACGGGATGCTCCCGCTCGGGCACCTCGAGTGAGCGTCCAGGAGTACCCCTGCCCGTGCGGCGCGACGTTCGCCGCCACCGGCACCATCCACGGGCAGCCCGCCGGACTGTTGGCCCTGCTCGAACACCAGGCCACCGGCCACTGATCGGAAAGGACGCCCGCCGTGGCGCTCACACACGAAGAACTCCACGCCGAACTGCTCGGCCTCGCCGACTCGCTCGACACGCACGTCACCCGCGTTGACGCCTACGAAGCAATCAGTGCGCTCGCATACCGCGTCGCCGCCGAGGGGCTCGAGACGCCCGGCGAGACGGACCCGGTGCCCTTCGACGCCGACGACCGCACGGATCTCCGCGCCGTGCTGGACGCCGCCGACGTCGAGTACAGCGCCCTCGAGCACGAAGCCGACGTCGGCCGAAAGCCTCAGCCCGGCGACTGGCTGACATTCATCGCAGGGCGCGTAGCGGCCGCCGGCTACCGGCATGGGGGAGCGGACGCATGACGCACCACACGCACGTCGCGCAGGGCCGCGTCGAGGGATGCCCGCCGTGCGACAGCATCCGCCCCGAGTCGCAGCAGCATCCGCAGCTCGTGCCCCCGCTCCCACGACCGACTCGGGGGACCACGGATGCCGACTGAACCGACCCCGCGCCCCAAGCCCGGTGAGCACGTCGGGCCCATGTGCCCGGCGTGCGGCGCGTGGAGCACCCACCTCTGCACCACCATCACCCGCCGGGACCACCCCGAACGCAAGCGCGCCGAGGACGAGTTCAACGCCGCCCTCGCGCGCGAATCCGAATCCCTGCACGCCAAGACGAAGGAAGATCAGATGACCACCACCCCCGCGAAGCCCGCGCCCACCGAGCCTCCCGTTCGCATCGCCACGCAAGGAGCGCTCCCCGAGTACGCGCGCGCCGGCGACGCCGGTGCCGACCTCCGCGCAGCCGAGGACGTGTGGATCACGTCGAGCGCGTTCCGCACGATCGCGACGACGACGCGCGTCGAGATCCCCGAGGGCCACTTCGGGCTCGTCGCCGGCCGATCCGGGCTCGGCCTCAAGCACGGCATAGCCCTCGTCAACGGCATCGGCGTCATCGACGCCGGATACCGGGGCGAGATCGCCGTCGGCCTCATCAACCACGGCGCGCAGCCGTTCCATGTGCGAAAGGGCGACCGGATTGCGCAGCTCATCATCACGCCGTTTGTCACCGCACACTTCGAGTCGGCCGTCGTGCTCGCCGACAGTGAGCGCGGCGAGAACGGCATCGGATCGACGGGAGTCAGCGATGCAGCGTGAGCGTCGGCGCCAGGGGCGCGCAATCCGCAAGGCCCGCCGCGAGCGACGCGAAGCCCTCGCCGCGCTCGACCTCACTGGCGCGATGCGCGAGATCAGCGAGGCGTTCGAGCGGGTGTCCAACGCGTTCGCGGAGTTCGCGCGACAGCTTGCTCTCGACCTCGAGCGCGCGAGCGCACCGCTCGTCGCCTACTACCGGCAGGCCGTGTTCGCGTCCGAGCAACAGGAGTACCGCGACCGCCTCGCGTTCCGCGCCCTCGAGGTCGGCCCGTCGGCGCGGGCGGAGGTGAAGGCCTGATGCGCGCCGTGCTCCCCGAACTGACCGAGAAACAGAAGCTCGCGTGGATCGAGGCCGTCGCCGAGGCGCAGCGTCACACCCCACTCGAGGAGCTCCCGACGCAGATCGACCACTTCGGGTGGGCCGTGCGCGTGCAGCACGAGCAGCGCCCAGGCCGCGGACACGATCTTGACGCGACGCTGATGAGCGCCGACTACGCCGTGAGCATCCACCTCGGCGTCTACGGCGAGACGGCCGTCGCCGTCGCCGAGGTGACGATGGTGCACAACAGCGCCGATGAGGACTGCGACTGCTCCACGTGCGAAGCGGAGCGCGCCGAGTGACCTGGAAGGACGACGCGTTGAGATCGAGCCTCGACGCCATGCGGAGCAAGGAGCCGCCGACCGTCCAGGACTCGGATGTTGTGGGCATGGCGATCAATCGCCTGCAGCGCGCCGTGGTGAAGATGCAGGCGAAGCAGTACGATGACGAGCTCAACGAGCACCTCGTCCGCGCCGGCGAAATGCTCGGGTGGGTCGCCGAGAACATGTGGAACCGGCAGGACAGCGAACCGGAGCGGGAAGCCGCACCCCCCGCGCCCGGCATCATGCACGTCGCCGGCGGGAGCACGACCGCGTGCGGCATCCCGAAGGCGCAAGCGACCCACATCACGAACGGCATCCGGTTCGCCGACTGCGTCGAGTGCCTACGAACCGTGGCGAAGTCGTGACCGCGAAGCAGTGGATTGACTGCCCGTGCGGCGAGTCGATCTGCGCGCCCGACAGCGACTTCGGTCGCGCTGTCGTCGCGGCTTGGAAAGCGCAGCACATGGACCACGTGAATGGGAGCCTGTGATGGAGGACAGCATGTGTGAGGAGACGCGAGTTCTAACGCCCGGTGTAGTTGGGATCGTCGAGCTTAGCGAGCTTCACGTGGGCCTCGTCGAGGGATTGCATGGCCAGATTCACGCGAGCGAGCATCTCGGCGGCCAGCCCATGCTCGGGGGTCCCGGGCGTGAGAGAAGCGACGAGGCGAACGCCAGTGTCGCTCGCGTCACGAAGGGGCTGCTCAAGACTGCGAAGCGCAGCAGATCGGGTCATGTCGTGAGCCTAGGCCCTCCCGCCTCTCGCGAGACGACCCGTTCGAGTGAACGGGAGCCCGGTCCGTGTCAGGAGCGCCACCCCGATCCGGCGGATGACGTGCAGTGCTGGCTCGACGCCGGTCACGACGGCGAACACGTCGTGGACGGTGGCACCTACCGGTGGAGCACTCCCGCATCGACCACGCCGGACGCATACGCGGAGTGCGTCGAGTGCGGCAGTTGGCCGACGCACGCGCCCGCCTGCCCCCGGCGTCAGGGCGAGCGGGGGAACGGGTGACCGTGGAGGAGCGGGACGAGCAGCGCCGCGACGCGCTCGTCCCGCTCGACGTCCTCGAGGCGCGCTTCGGGATCAGCCGCCGGACCCTGTTCTACTGGCTCAAGGCGGACAGCATCACGACGCACGGCAACGGAACGAAAGAGAGAGCCGTCAGGTGGGGCGACGTCGAGGACGCGTCCATGCGTTCGACGCGCTGGCCCGAGGCGACAGGGTTGCACTCGAAACTCTGATACGTTCTCTACTGTTGGGCAACGCCCGCAACCACCCCGCCTCTGAGCGGGGTTTCGTGCTTGATAGAGGCTCCTCGTCCCGGGTCGGGAACACCCGCGACGAGTTGAGGCAAGCGCGGATCGGTCGCGGCGAGCGGCGCCCGGCCACAGAATGCCGGCACGGGAGCGCAAGGCCCGCCGGCTACACAAGTCCCCGGCTCCGAGGGACGCATATCGGGCACCCCAAACCACCCCGCCGCGCTGCATCCGCACGCGGTAGCCAGAGCGCGCCGAACACCACCAGGGCTCGCGGCGGGGAACACCTACAGGAAGGCGCAACCGTGGCCGCAATGAAGCCCCTCGAGTACCGCATCCTGATCGAGCACGGCGACGACGTCACCGAAGTCGGCCGCGTCGAGCTGCCATTCCGCGTCCACCGCGACGGCACGATCTCCCTCGGCATCCGCGCCTACCGCCGCGCCGTGCGTCGCACGCTCCGCAAGATCGCCCGAGCGTTCTGACATGCCCGAGAACACGCAACCCACCGAGTTCGTCTGCGAAGACTGCGGACGCTCGTGGACCGCTGAGATCTCCCTCGTCTTCTGCTGCAACCCGGCCGCCCTCGGCCGCTTCGGCGCAACTGCCGACTGACTCTGCGAGAATCGGCGCCATGACGATTCAGCGCGACCCCCAGCAGCAGCAACAGGCCCGCCCGATCTCAGGGCTCGCCGTCGCCGCGCTCGTCGCGGGCGTCGTCGCGATCATCCTGCTCGCCAACGTCGCCGCGCGGGACGCCGCGTGGGCATTCGCAATCGGTGCAACAGCCGTCATCCTCGCGATCGTCGAGAGCGTCAACGCCGTTCGCTCGGGCCGCTCCCTGAGTTGGCTCGCGATCGGCGGGGGAGTGCTCGGGCTCGTCGTCACCGTGCTCGGAGGCATCGCCTCCCTGTTCTAAGGAGCGCACATGGCCGGATGGAAAGGCTCAACGCGCAAGGCATCCCTGCCGCGCAATTGGGCATCCGAGATCCGGCCACGCATCCTCCGCCGCGATCGAGAGCGATGCCAGTGGATCCGCAACGACACCGACGAGAGGTGCGGCGCGCGCGCCAATCAGGTCGACCACGTCAACCAGGAGCGCAACTGGGACCACAGCGACGGCAATCTGCAGTCGCTGTGCGAGTACCACCACAACATCAAGTCAAGCGGCGAGGGCGGCCGAGCCGCGGCCGAGCGACGCAAGGCCGCAACTCGCCTACACCCCGGCGTCCGTCGCTGACCTTCACGCCTTCGCGGCGTTCTCCTTCGATTCACGAGCACCCCACCGGCCGCGTCCGGGGCGCTGCGCGTTCCACGCGTCGATCGTCGCCAGCGACCATCCGCGCGCGGCGTTGATCCCCGACCCGACGCGAACGTCCGGCTCGGGCAGTTTGTACTTCGCCACCGTGTCGCGGGACACGTTGAGGTGACGCGCAACGTCCAGCAGGGACAGGTACTCGACGGTCATCACCCCAGTATCGCGTGACTTGACAGGCTCGTGTGTAATGTTGTCCATGTTCGGTTCCCTTCGATCCGAGCAATTCCGATGCAGCGACTTGGCCGTGGCTGCACGGGTCCGGCCCGGGTGAGTAATGCGCTCCCCGGGCCGCGTCAGTTTCAGCCGCCGAGCATCCGGCGGCACATGGCGAGGAACTCGCCCGCCTCGACCCAGAGGCCGTTCTCGTTCCCCTCGCAATCTTCGACCGACACCCAGTACGCGAGGTGCTCGTGCTCGTACCGGACGCCGAGGCGCGCCGGGAACGACGTAGGCTCGCCCGTTGCAACGGCTCGCGCAATCTGCTCGCCCGGGGTGACGTCGCTCACACCGTCGGCGTCGAGCGCGAACCCCTCGCCGTTGCAATCGCAGGTGTCGGCATCCTCGCCGCAATCCACGCACTCGTGCATGAGCCCGTCCGGGTCGATATCGGCGTCGACCGGCACCCACCGGTCCTCAGTCTCCTCGGCCGCGTATGAGACGTCCCCGAACCACCAGACGTTCGTCCAGGTGAAGCTATCGAGGTCGATCGCGAGACGCGGGTGAGTCTGCACGCCGTCGCGGATGCCGTCGTCGAGTACGCGCGCGTTCGCCGGGTCGACCGTCGCAATCTCGGTGAGATCCAGCACGGTCACGCTCGAGCCCTCGACGAGCGTCGCCCGAGTGTGTCCCCGGTGCAACACGAGCCCGCTCAGGACGCCGTGATCCTCCCACCGGTAAATCGCACGGCCGAGCATCCGCTCGGCGACGGCCTCGCGCCGGGCAATCTCAGGGTCGACGTCGTCGTCGACCTCGGATGCTGCAACCCCCGCGCCGGACGCTGCAACCGCGGCGTGCTCGGCCGCGTGGGCGTCGCGATCCTGCAATGCCTCGCCGAGCGAGTCGGCCGTGAACGTCTCGCCGCACGCCGTGCAACGGAACCCCATCGTCTGCAACCTGTGCAGGTACTCCGCCGGGCCGACAGGCGTCGCCGAGCCCGGGACTGCAACCCAGTAGCGCAACTCCCCGCCGCGGCCGGTGTCGGCGTACGGATCCGCAACAGACTCGCGCGTGAAGCCGGTGCCGATTACGGCCTGCTTAGGCGTGGCGCGGGACTCGCGCCCCATGCGGACCGCCTCACCGGCGGCGAATGCCGCGTCGAATGCGCGCTTACCGGCGGGCTCGAAGCTGTAGAACATGGTCGTCTCTCTCAGAAGTGTCGGGGGGAGCGGGCGTCCCGGATCGGGAACGCCCACAGGATGAATCGGTCGGTCAGAATGCGCGCCCATTCGCGCGCCGTGGGGTTGCCGTCCGGCACGAACCGGACGCTCACCGCGCAATTCCTCGCGCGGCCCATGACTGCAACTCGCCCTCGCCGGGCGCCACCTCGAGCAGCGCAACCTCGCCGCGCGCCTCGGCTGCGACCCCGGCCCAGTCGATACCGGCAATCGGCTCCCGCCGGCTAGCCGCCGCCGGCATCGGAGCTGCGGATGCAACCCCGGCCGGGGGCTCGAGCAGGAAGTCGCCCACGTCAGCGACCCGAGGGGGCGTAGAACACGGCTCCGCCGATATCCACGAACGATCGGCCGGTTCCGTTGCCCCGCGAGGCATCCCAGTAGCAATCCGTGCTGTCTTCGGTCGGGCACGCCTGCAGCGTCGCGGCCGTCGGCGCGGTCCCGTAGCCGAACGCGTACGTCGCGGGGAGCGCGAGCACCACGACGGCCGCCACAACGGCCCACAGCCCCGCACGCCGCACGCGAGCCGCAACCCCGGCCAGATCCCCGCGCAACGTGCGCGAGCCCCTCAGATCGGCGCGGAGCGTCGCCGGTGCAACCGTCGTCGTCATCATGTTTCCCATGTCCTGCAACCCTTCGATTGTGTCCCCCCGCTTGGCTCGGGGAGATCGTGGCGCGTGGGGGACTTGCAACCCCTGCCCGGCGTCAAACCGGCGCGCCCTCGGCGTCAAGCGTCCGCGCCGGGCTCCCAGCCCGATCGGATCGCGTCGTGCACGCAACTCCCGCACATTCCGTATCCCGCGCCCATGTCGTCGGTCGCGATCTGCGCACGGCATTCGCGGCAACGTCGCACCGGCGCGGATGCCGCGCGCTCCGCCGAGATCCGCGCGTCAATCGCGGCGTGCTCGGCTTGAATCTCGACGTAGCGATCGTGGTGCTCGTCATGCTCGTCATCGTCGCCGTGTGCGTGAGCCTCGACGATCGTCGCGGCCGACTCATCGTGACCGGCCGCGCGGAGCACGTCGGCAATCGCCTCGACCTCGACGCACTGCAACCCCCCGAGCGACTCGGCGTCATACATGCCGAGCGCAATCGACGCGAGCACGTGCACGGCCCCGAGCACCGGCGCGGATGCCGCGCGCTCGGCCGCGACCACGTCGCGCAACCGTGCCCATTCCTCGCGTTCGGCGTCGGTCGTGGGCTCCTTCCCGAGCGCAGCCGTAGCAACCTCGGCAGGCGTGGCAATCGTCGACATGTCATGTCCTTTCATCGTTCGTGCAATCGGTTTCCCCGGCGGGGGAGAGCGGCGCGGGGGATGCTTGCAACCCCTGCCCGGCTTGACCGGACGCGCCCGCGGGTCAGAACACCTCGACCCATTCACCGGATGCCATTTGCCGCCATTCGGCCCCGTCCCCGGCGTCCGCCCGGATCGGGATGATCGGGGCGAGTTCGGCCGCGCTGACGATTGTGTGCACCTGCTGACGCGAGAGGCCGACGGCCGAGGCGATCGCCGTCTTTGCCGCGCCCCGTTTCGACGCTTCAACGATGAGGGCGTCGCGCTCACCCATGAGGCGACGCAACTCGGCAAGCTGCCCGAGCGAGTAGTCCGCCGAGTCGAGATAGGCAACCTCGGCGCGCTCCGCAACGGCCGCCGCGCGCCATTCCGTCGGCGTCATCCGCGCGGTCGCGTCCTCCTCCTCGACCCACTGCCGAAACTCAGCCGACAGGTGCTTACGGATGACGTGCCACGGCCCACGGAACGCGGCGAGATCCGAGTCTCCGCCGAGGCGCGACACGAGACGCTCCGCGGCCGGTGTCGTCGCCCACAGGTAGGTCACGCCCCCGCTGAACGCGTGGAACCGTGCAACCTCTCCCGCGACGTAGTCCCGCCATGCCTGCTCATCGTTGCGATTCACCGCAACCCCCTTCGATCCTCGACCGCTTGGCTCGGCCGGTAAGTGTGTGTGAGGTAATCCCCGACCCGCGCCCCGGCATCCGGGACGCGAGCCGCGAACGGCCTACGTGTGTGCGAGATCCGCGGCGCGTCCGACGCTTACCGGGCCCGCCCCGTTCGCTTCAACGTCGAGGTGTCGGACGATGGTTCCGCGTGACGTGAACACCAGCCCCGCGATGACGTCGAGACGATCCATGCTCGTGACGCCGTCCCGGGCGGCCTCCGCCTCCACAACCGTGGCGAACGGTCCCGCCACCTGCTCGGACGAGACGCCGCGCCGGTAGACGTAGTAACCGATGACGTACCCGCGGCGGTTCCGGCCGGGGAATGCGCGAGCGATCCCGCCCGCCTCATCCGCCGCCCACGCGTTCGCACGCTCCGCCCACGCCCGATAGGTCGCGCCCTCATCCGCGAACCGCGAGGGTCGCGGGTCAACCTCGGCGAACGCAACGGCGTACGCCGCCCGGACCTCTCCGACGCCGGTCACTCCGACACCTCCCACGCGCCGACGCGGTTCCCGTTCGTGTCGCGGATCTGGTGAGGCGAGTACGTCGCCACGGCAGGTTCGTAACCCTCACCGATGTTGTCGGCGATGTTGCGGAGCGCGTCGGCGATATCCGCGGGGGTCAGCATGGCGGCGTTGCCGAGGCTGATAGCGAGTCGAAACTCCATGTCGTGTTCCCTTCGATCCGGGGCGCTTGGCTCGCCCCCTTGGCTTGTGAACACCACATTACCCCCAATCGTGGGGGTTGTCTAATCGGTTGACGCACACACAACCCCGCAACGCGCCCGCAACCGCGTATTCCCACGGCTAAACGGGCCTCGACACATAGCCGGCACGGACGCGCCCGCCCGGCGTGTCGCGGCCTCTCAGCCCCGCAGCTCGACCGGGGAGAGGCGACAGGCACGGGGGACACGGGACCGCCCGCACGGGGACACCGCACGCGACCCGCTCGCACGCCCGCACGCACGCCGACGGATGCCGCGACCATCCCGCCCGCCCGAAGCGCCCACGCCCCGCACGCGCCCGCCCACGCGCTCACGCTCACGCACGCCCGCCTCACCTGCTCACCCTCACCCGATAGGGGAGAGGCACACAGGGGGAGAGAGACACGCACGCCACGCACGCACGCCACGCGCCCCGCCTCTCCCACCTCTCGGGTAGTGCCGACACACGGGGACTGACGTACGCCCGCACACCGGCCGCCCGTCGCCCCGCCTCACACCTCGACGTGTCGTGTCGCTTGACACTGCCGCGCCTGTCTCGCCGCCCGACACGCTCACCCCGTCGACCGACG
Source organism: Microbacterium sp. SORGH_AS_0454 (assembly GCF_031453395.1). NCBI lineage: Bacteria > Bacillati > Actinomycetota > Actinomycetes > Micrococcales > Microbacteriaceae > Microbacterium > Microbacterium sp. SORGH_AS_0454. Next base: position 2,670,404 of record NZ_JAVIYS010000001.1, read on the forward strand.
CGACGCCGCGCGCTCACCCCGGGCCCCCACCCCCCACCCCCCTGCCGCCCCCGCCCGCAAGCGTTCTGCCTCTCGCGGTGCGCGCGACTCTGGGGGGTGAGTGAAACCAGCAGCGTGGGTGGTTAGCTCTCACCCTTGGAGAGCGCGAGCAAGATGACGCCCGCGGCAGCACCCGCGAGCACCCACCATTGCCGGCGTTGATCTAGCTTGCTCGGAATGGGTCCAGCCATCTGAGTCACGACCCGATTTGCGGCGTACGCAACCGGGTCGCTGTAGCCGGCGTTAGCGAGCAGCATGTGCCGGAAGCGTTTGATCTCCGCGCGGTCGCGCGAGTGATCAACCGGGACCGACTGTCCGATGCGGGCGAAAACCTCTCTCAAGCCTTCCGCGTATGTCTCGGCGTGCTGATCAACGGCTCTCTCGATTCGCATGCGCACCGCGTACTCCTCACCCCGTCTGACTCGCTCAGCGGCGTACGAAATGCCCGCATAGATCGAGGTGAGGGCCGGGATAAGGGCCGCTAGATCCGAAAGCACAGGTTGAGGGTAGCGAAGCCTGGTCGCACTGAGTCGACCGGCATGGTTCAGCGCGAATTATTGCGATGCGGACTTCTCGTCATTCTCTGCGACCTTCGCCGATACGAGGGCCATGAAGCGCGCCAGCGATGCTAGCCGTGCTGCGGCACGATAAAACTGTCGAGCCGCGGCGAGTGTCAACGGATCGGTTCCGTCGTTGATGCGCTTTCTAATCTCGGCAAGCGTGGAGATCGCATCGTAGAACTCAACGTCCAGCACGCCAGCGCGAACCAATCGCTTGGCGGTCGACGTCGCGCTGATTGCGTAATGCTTCGTGGGTGGTTCAGCGGCTCGACTTCGAAGAATTTCGAAGAGAGTTGCTGTGAGCAACCGCCAGCCGCCCGTAACGAGGGCCTCGGCATCGTCTGCGATCTTTTCAGGCGGGTCGAATACGGAAGCATCATCTGTGAGGTGGTACTTCCAATCCGCCATGTCAGCAGGAAATACAAGGCCGGTCGCGAGAGGCGCAGTGTGGGGCCTCCTACCCCGGCCAGAAGCCGCGGGCGTTTGCATCTCGTGCTGGGCAGAACCGCCTTGCGGGGGTGCTGACGGTTCGCTCGATGTGAGGGACGGGTCGACGGGTTGCCTTGAGCTCTCATCCTCGGCGGCGCCTGGTTCCGCCTGAGAGGCCGTAGCTGAGGGGGTGACAGACGGCTCCTCAGGCTGTGCCCCTACGGCTTCACCCTTCGCCGAAGCGACATGTGCACGCACCTCGGTAGCCGTCTCCGAAATCTCCGCATTTAGTTCCGCCAACGTTGCGAGTAGAACGTCTCCTGCTGGCGTCTTGAGAAGGCGGATTCGGTCAATCAGGTTCTTTAGGGGCACGCGGAAGATCACGACGGCCGTGACAATGGCGACTGGCCAAGAGAGAACGTGGCCCAGCACCGTTGACGCGAACGTCGTCAAGGTGTTCAGGTACTCGTTCAGAAACTCGAGTCGGCTCATCCAAGGCACCGGCGCTGGGTTTCAATGACCGCCACGCAGACGGCCGATGGGGTCGGCGGTCTAGAAGATTCTCGCGTCTTCTGGGCATCGAGTGGATCGGTCATGTCCTCATCGTCCCACGCGCCTTGGGCACCCCCAACCCCTCATCCCCGCCCCTTCTGGCGCGGGCTTCCGGTTCGGATGGAGATACGACATGGCAGGCAGAGGCTTCGCCGCGAGCGGAACGCGCTCGCGTAAGCGCGACGAGCAGGTGCGCGACACCGTGCGCTCGGACGGCAAGCTCGGCGGCTATGACCTCCGTGATCTCCCTAAGGAGTACCTGCCGCTCAAGCCGAAGAAGGAGTGGGCCGACGAGGACGTCCCAGAGCACGAGGACTGGCACATCGCGACCCTGACGTGGTGGGACAACTGGCGCAGCTCGCCGCAAGCCACGCGGATGCTCACCGACCCGGACTGGGACTACCTGCTCGACACGGCCCTCATGCACCACCGCACATGGATGAGCGGCGGATCGAACACCGAGCGTCTCGCCGAGATCCGCATTCGCGTCGCGAACTTCGGCGCCACTGTCGCCGACCGTGCACGCCTCCGCTTCGAGATCGAAGCTCCCGCCGAACAGCACGGCCCCGGGCGGGGCTCTGCCGGCGGCGAAGTGATCGACATGAGCGACCGACGACGAGCCCTGGGAGGCTGACATGCCTCGCCGCCTCATCACCCACCCGCAGCACAACCGGAAGCGGTCGCTCGGGTTCCTGGCGACGTGGTGGATCGAATCGTTCGTCGTGCACGGCCGAGGCGGCATCCGCGGTACGCCAATCCGCTACGGCCTCGAGTACACCGGGTTCATCGTGGACTGCTACGCGCTCGACGCCCGCGGGAAGCGGCTCTACAACTCGGCGTTCTTCTCCCGCCCGAAGGGCACCGACAAGTCCGGCCTCGCCGGTGCGCTGGTGCTGTTCGAGGCGTTCGGCCCGGCGCGGTTCGCCGGCTGGGCCAAGGGCGGCGAGACTTACGAGTTCCTCGGGAAGACGTACACCTACGTCAAGGGCGAGCCGATGGGCAAGCCGGTCAACAACCCCGTCGTCAAGATCATGGCGACCGAGGAGGGCCAGACCGGCAACGTCTTCGACAACGTCTACTACAACCTCAGCGAAGAAACCTCACCGCTGTACGCGCTTAAGGCCGGGTACGGCCTCGATGTCGGCAAGACGCGCATCATCCTCGCCACCGGCGGGACGATCGAGCCGTCGACCGCTGGCGCGGCGTCGAAGGACGGCGGGCTCGAGACGTTTGCCGTCTTCGACGAGACGCACCTCTACACCACGCCCACGCTGCACGACATGTACGACACCGTGACGCGAAACCTCGACAAGCGCCGCTCCGAGGGCACGTGGTACATCGAGACGACCACGATGTACGAGCCCGGCGCGGACAGCGTCGCCGAGCTGACGTTCTACCAGGCGCAGCTCATCGACGAGGGAAAGGCCCGCTCGAAGTCGCTCCTGTACGACCACCGCTGGGCCGATATCTACTCGCTGGACAAGATCAAGCTCGAAGACCCGACGCGGCCCGGTGGCAAGCGCACCGAGACGGAGAAAGAGTACCTCGACCGTCTCCGCGCCGGGTTCCACGAGGCGTTCGGCGACGTCATGGCGTGGAAGAACGTCGAGGACATGCTCGAGAGCGCGTTCGACACGCGTCGCGCCGAGCAGGACACGATCCGGTATTTCTTCAACGCCGTCGTCGAGGGCAAGCACCAGTGGATGCGGCACACCGTGTGGTCGGCGCTGTCGATCGCGAACATTCGCGCGGCGGCCAAAGCCCGCGGCGAGAAGGTCACGGTGCGCCCGCCCCGTCGCGGCGACAAGATCGCGCTCGGCTTCGACGGTGGCCTCACCGACGACGCGACCGTGCTGATCGCCTGCCGCATCGACGACGGGTACGTCTTCCCGATCGGCATATGGGAAGCGCCCGACACGGCCGAGGCGAAGGACTGGCAGGTCGATCACCTCGAGGTCGACGCCGCCGTGCGCAAGGCGTTCAAGGACTACAAGGTGGTCGCGTTCCTCGGCGACCCGCCCCACTGGCGCGACTACGTCGACAAGTGGGAGGTCGACCTCGGGCCCGATCTCGTGGTCAAGGCGACCGAGTCGAAGCCGATCGCGTTCGAGACGTCCCGGCACAACGAAATGGCGAAGGTCATCGAGCGCACCGAGACAGCTTTGCGGACCGGCGAGCTTCGCCACGGCGCGCACAAGGCGCTGACCCGGCACGTGATGAACGCGCGCCGGTGGAAGCGCACAGGCGGCGACGTCATCGGTAAGGACCGCAAGGGCTCGCCGAAAAAGATGGACGCCGCCGTCGGCATGTGCCTCGCCGTGGAAGGGCGAGCGCGCTACCTGAAAGCACCAACGGCCCCTCCGACGGGGGTGCCGATCCGAGTTCGATGAAAGGGGTACGCCCGTGCTGATCGAGACGAGTATCCCGGGATCTGACGACTGGTGGCTCATGCGCCTGGCCGACAAGCTCGGCGCGGGGATGCCCCGCATGGAACGCATTCGGCGCTACCGGGACGGCGATGCGCTCCTCCCCGAGAACGAGTGGGACGCCGGAACGCGTGAGTCGTACAAGCGGTGGCTCAAGCGTTCCAGGCTCCACATCGTCGAGGCGTTGCGTGACGCGAAGACGGACCGCCAGCGGATCGTCGGGTTCCGCACCGGGGCGACTGGGGACGAGTCCGGCGACGTCGCGGCATGGGGACACTGGCAGCGGAACCGCATGAAGGTGCAGTCGCGCCGGTTCTTCAACGACACCGGCGACTTCGGCCGTTCCTACCTGCTCGTGATGCCGGCCGACGACGGTCCGCTGTGGAACGTGCGGAACGAGTGGACGACGATCACCGAGCCGAACGGGCTCCGCCCGTGGCTCACCGAGGCGGGGATCACGGTCGGCTACGACCAGATCCTCCAAGCCGAGGTCGTCATCCTGTACCGCCCGGGCTACTACCGCGTGGCCTACCGATCCACCCGCGTTCCGACGCTCCCGCAGAACGGAACGATCTGGCACGCGGGGAACGGCTGGGAGTGGGCGGGGGACCGGATCGTCACGCCGTGGACCAAGGACGCCCTGCTGCAGCAGAACAGCACGCTCGACGGCTACGGGATCTACGAGAAGCACCTCGACACGATCGACCGGATCAACGAGATCACGCTCAACACGATCACCCTCATCGTCACGCAGGCGTTCCGCCAGCGCGGCGTCAAGGGCGGGCTCCCCGAGTTCTACCCCGAGGGGCACCCGAACGCCGGCGAGCGGATCGACTACGACGAGCTGTTCAAGGCGGGCCCGGCGGCCCTGTGGCTCCTGCCCGCCAACTCGGAGGTCTGGGAGTCCAACGCGGTCGATATCACGCCGATCTTCCAGTACCGCCGTGAGGAAATGAAGCTCCTCTCGTCGCTGACCCGCACCCCCCAGGACATGTTCGACGGGGACTCGCAGAATCAGTCGGCGACCGGCGCGCAGGTGTCCCGCGAGCCGCTCATCCACGCCGTCACCGGCATGAACGACCAGGCCGAGGTCACCCTCGCGCACGGCATGGCGCAGTCGTTTCAGATCACCGGCGACACCGCCCGCGCTGACATCACCGAGATCGAGGCGATGTGGGCGAAGGTGTCGCCCGAAACGCTCTCCGCGAAGGCCGAGGCCGTCGCCAAGATGGGCGGCAAGCCCTCACAGCGCTACATCAACAGCGAGGTGCTCGAGATGACGCCGGCGCAGATGCGTCAGGACGAGCAGGATCGCGCGTCCGACATGTTCGCCGCCGTGCTCGCCGGGTCAACGGCCACGGCGAGCGGCGGCCCGGCCAACACGACGGGCGCCGCAGCGTGACCGGCGACGAACGGCGCGCGACGGTCCTGATCGACACCGTCGCCGCGCAGCGTACCTCGCTCGTCGACATGCTCCTCCGCGTGCTCCTCGGGTTCTGGGTGCCGTTCCGCTGGGCTAACGACCCCGACATGGTGAACGCGTGGGCCGCGCGTTCCGCGGTGGACGTCGACACGGCGCTCGCGCAGGCACGCCGCCTCGCGCGGGCGTTCCAGGTGGAACAGCTTCGGATGCTCGACGCGCTCCCGCCGACCCTCCCGCCGGTGCAGGACGTCTACCCCCGTGCCAACACCGCGATCGTCGAGGTCTACAAGCGCCCGGCGCGCCAGTACGAGCACGCGATCCGCGAGGGCGCGACGCCCGAGCAGGCCGAGCGGATCTTCGTCGACCGCCTCGAGCGGATCGTCGAAGCCGACGTCTCGGCCGCCATGCGCGACGAGAAGGATCGCGTTCGCAAGGCCGCCCCGAAGGTCATCGGCTACCGCCGAGTGCTCCGCCCCGAGAAGTCGAAGTACGGCCCGTGCGGTCTGTGCGTCGTCGCCGCCGACCGGATCTACAAGAGCGGGGATCTCCTCGAGCTGCACGACCGGTGCGTGTGCGAGACGCAGGAGATCACCGAGGGGAGCGACCTCGGGCGCTCGCTCAACCGCGCCGAGCTCGACGAACTGTACCTGCAGGCCGGGTCGATGTTTGCGGAGGAGCTCAAGCGCATCCGCGTGACGATCCGCGAGAACGGCGAACTCGGCCCGGTGCTCGTGCGCTCGGGCCGCGAGTTCAAGGACGCCGAACGCGTCGCCAAGGAGTCGACTCGCGGCGGTCGCGATCGCAAGCCGAAGCCGTACAAGACCCCGACCGTCGCCGACGACTCGGCGAAGTGGGCCGCCATGCGCCGCACCTCGGAACGTTCCATCGAGATCCTCGAGGACGCGAAACGGCGCGGAACGAACATGGTCAGCCTCACCGAGGGCGGCACGCCCCACCCGGTCAAGGATCTCGACGTCGCGATCGACTACCACCGCTCGCTCATCGCCAAAGCCAAGTCGCACGGCGCGTGAGCCCATCCCACGTCCCGCGTTCCGCGGAACATCGCGCCCTCGATCTGAGGGCACCCCAACAGGAGGCATCCAATGCGGCTTACCCGACCCTCTTTCTTCCGTCCCTGGATCTCGTTCTTCGCAGACGAGGTGACCGGCGGCGGCCCCGAACTCACGGACGATCAGTTCCGCGAGGCGAACGGCTTCCCCCGGAACACGAAGGTCGACGACATGCAGGACGCCGAGAAGGCGGCCTATTGGCGTGCGCAGTCCAAGAAGCACCAGGCCGACGCGAAGTCGAAGGAAACGGAACTCGGCAAGTGGCAGGGGCTCGGTGCGTTCGACGCCGTCAGCACCACCGTCACCAACGCCGAGACGGAGCGGCAGAAGAACCTCACCGAACAGCAGCGCGCGCAGGAGGAGGCCACCCAGCGGGAGGCCGCCGCGCGCGCCGCCGGCGCGTCGGAGGGTGCGAACAAGCACCTCACGGCCGCCGTCGAAGGACACGTCCTCGCGCTCACGCGAAGCGCGAGGGAGGAGCACGCCGACGCACTCGCGCGGGTACGTGGTGCGCTCAAGTTCGTCGACAACACGAAGTTCCTCGACGCAGCGGGGAACCTCGACGTCTCGGAAGTCGAGGCGTTCGCAGCATCCGTCGCTCCGGCGGCTCCCGCGAACCCCGGCGCAGGCGACCCCCTCGTCGGATATGCTCTCGCGTCAGGCGCTCCCGCAGCCCGGGGCGGCCGGTTCGGTCGCCGCGTACCGCGACAAGGCGTACACGCGAGCCGGCGGCAAGAAGTCCACCCAGCAGTAACCCTCAGAGAGAGGCAGTCGCATGACTGATTTCAGCATCACCAAGCAGGTGACCGGCGAGAAGATCGACACCCGCTGGCGCGCACAGCGCCACGGCCAGGAGGTCACCGTCCCCGGGACGCTCGACCCCTCGAAGTTCGAGGCGCTCGGCTTCAAGGCCGGCGACGTTCTGCCCTCGGGCACGGCGCTCGCGAAGCTCTCGAGCGGCCTCCGCGGCCCGTTCGTCGCCGGTGAGGGGGCCGTGCTCGACGGCTACCTCAACGACGACGCGGGCGTCGTGCTCACCAAGCAGCCGACGTGCGCGGTGCTCAAGCACGGCGTCATCGAGATCGCCTACCTGCCCATCGCCGCCCAGCGCGCGACCGTCAAGGCCGCGAAGACCGACGGCTCGTACATCTACATCGAGGACTGATCCATGCCCTACAACCAGGGATTCCGCACCCCCGCGCAGCTCACCGGTGTCGCCCGTGGAGCATTCGACGCCGCGTACGAGGGCTTCGGCATCGCCGATCTCCTCCCCGTGGTCGAGAACTTCACGCTCGACTACTCCTTCACCGTGGGCCAGTCGCCGCTCCCCGCGGCGGCCAAGTTCCGCTCGTTCAACACCCCGTCGATGGTCAACACCGTCGGCCAGGGCGCGACCGCGAGCGGCAAGCTGCCCCCGACCTCCATCCGCCTGCACGTCGATGAGTACGGCCAGCTCAAGATGTACGGCCAGGACGACGCGATCGGCGCCAAGTTCGAGGAGTACGCCGAGCGCAACGCGCAGTCGATCGCGTACCGCCTCGTGCTCGCCGCGGCCGAGGCCGTCGAGACGGGCAAGATCAGCGTCTCCGAGCGCGGTCTGCAGTTCAGCGTCGACTTCGGTCGCAAGGCGGAACTGACCTCGGACGCGTCGATCTCGTGGGGCTCGGTCGACACCGCGACGCCCCTCGAGGACGTCGAGGCGCTCAAGCGCGTCTTCAAGAAGCGCGTCGCCGAGGTCCGCCTGTCGGACCTGTCGATGAGCCACCTGCAGCGGAACGCGGGCGTCATCAAGCGCGCCATGCGTCGCGGCACGGACCTCCCCGACATGGTGTCGCAGGAAGACGTGCGGACCGTGTTCCGCGACTTCAACCTCGGCAACATCATCGTCGTCGAGGACACCGTCATGGACACCGACGGCGAGGAGGTGCCCGTGTTCTCCGAGGACGCGGTCATCCTGTCGTCCGGCGGCCAGCTCGGCTCCGCTCAGGTCGGCGTCACCGCCGAGTCGCTCGACTCGGCGAACGGCATCGCCGCGAGCGAGGCTCCCGGTCTGTTCGCCGGCGCGCTGCCGACGGACGACCCGCAGGGCTTTGACGTCCGCGTCACCGGCATTCTCCTGCCGGTGCTGTCGTCCGCGAACAACACCGCCGTCCTCAAGGTCTGACCGACCCGAGCGGCATCCGCGGGGGTGGGGCTTCGGCTCCACCCCCGCACCCTTTCACCACCACGACCTCGGAGGTCCGCATGTCCGAAAAGCTCCGCAAGATCACGGCCGGCATCGTCCACCTGCTTCACAACGGGCGTCCCGTCACGCTCCGCGCGGGTGACCTCGTGCCCGACTGGGCCACGATCACCAACCCCCGTCTCATCGGCGACGTCGCCGACGGAACGCCCGCCACGTCCCCCGAGGGCGGTGGCGAGGGCACGCCTCCCACCGGCGGCCAGCAGCAGACGCCGCCCGTCGCCCCGGCCCCTGCCAAGTCGAACGACACCGTCGAGGTGTCGGAGAAGCTCAAGTCCGACGCGCTCCGCAAGATCGCTGGCGACCTCGGCATCGACACGTCGGGCACCAAGCCGCAGCTCGTCGAGCGCATCCTCGCGAAGCGCGCCGCCGACGCTGAGGCCGCGGCCGATGCCGCCGAGGCCGCATCCGCAGCGGACGCCGGCGGCGGATCGCCGGACGAGGGCCGCGAAGCCCTCGAGGAGCGCGCCCGCGCCCTGTCCATCGCCGACTTCGACGAGAACACCACCGATGAGGAACTCGCCGCCCTCATCGAAGACGCCGAGGAGTAAGCCATGACGACGACCCTCCCCGACGTCAGCGTCGACGAGATCCCGAAGCACTACGCCGGCGAGCTCGACGATCTGCCCCCAGCGTTTCTCGAGGCTCGGCTCGGGGAGGTCGTCGACATGATCGCCGATCGTCACGGCTCGATGGTCAGCGCCCGCCTCACCTCGGGCCGACTCACCATCCGTCGCTACGAAGCGATCGTCGTCCGCGTCGCCGCCCGCGTCTTCGGGAACCCCGATGGGTTCACCGAGGAGACGGGCGGCCAGGTCAACTACCGGTTCAACCCGCTCGCGGCGTCCGGCACGATCTGGCTCTCCGACGACGACGTGTACGACCTCACCGGCGTCCACCCCAACCCCGACCGATCCAACGTTCTCGGCACGGCATCCGTCGGCCGGCACTACCGAGGCCGGGGGCACAAGAGGTGAGCCGCCGCATCCTCGGCCGCACCCACGTTCTCGTCGAGGAGCGCATCACGACTCGCGACGACGGCGGCGGCCGCATCACCGAACGGATCATCGGCCCCCGACGTCGCGTGAAGTGCTCCACCGTCCCCGTGCGCGAGTGGTCGGCGGCCGAGGAGCAGGAAATGCTGGGCCTGCAGATCGTCGACATGCTCGTCCTGCTCGCGACGGACTGGCCCGGAGACGTGAAGTCGCTCGTCATCAAGGACGGCCAGACGTACGAGACGGTCGGCGCGCCGCAGCATTTCGAACTCGGCCGCCGGACCTCGCACTGGCGCGTCACGCTCCGCTGGCTCGGGGAGGACCGTTGGTAGGTTCACGCGTCTGGCTCCGATCCCGGAACCGCGTCACCGCCGCCCAAATGGCCGGCGACAGCAACGCCTTCGACGCGATCGCCTCAAAGGTGCTCCGCCTCGCGCAGACGGAAGCGCTCAAGTCCGTCGATACGGGCGCCTACCTGTCGCACCTGCACATGAAGACGGTCCCCGGCGAACGCGGCACCGGCCGCGGCGTGAACGACCGCCTCATCGTCGCCGACGACCCCGGCGCGGGACCGATCGAGTGGGGCCACATCTACCGCCACCCGGGCTCCCGGCGCGTCACATACGTCCCGGGCAAGCACATCATGACGAACGCGCTCGCTCGGGCGCGGTGGGGAGTCTAGTGACCAAGCTGCTCAACGCGTCAAAGCTGTTTCAGACGCTCCTCACGCGCGACGGACCGCCCGCAGCCAAGGTTGCCAGCGACCTCGACGTCGGCTCGTTCGACGACGTCCCCTTCATCACGCACTCGTCGCAGATCTCGCAGGACCGCGGCCCCGGACTGTGGACCGTGATCCTCACGATCAACCTGTTCCTCGAGCCGCGCGATGCATTTGACGTCGCCGACTACGTCTACTCGGCGGTCACCGAGTGGGGCGACGACCCCGATCTCGGCGTCGTGCCCGGCGTGGGCGGCGTCGAAGACCTCGAGGACATGAACGCATTCGTTCCCGTGTCCGGCGAGGTGTCGATGGTCAACAAGATCGTCGTCCACTACCAGGGCTCGTTCACGCTCACCGTGCGCGCCTTCTAAGTCCACCCGTCCTTCTGCCCCCGCCGCCGGCGGGGAGGGTCTGCAAACCACCAGGAGGAACCTCGTGTCCGCTTCCAGCACCAGCCTCGTCATTCCCGCCAACGGCACCGTCTTCTACGCGCCGGTCAACACCCTGCCGCCCAAGGGCCCTCTCACCAAGGACGGCTTCAAGCTCTCCTCCGACGGCCCCGCGCCGTGGAAGAACCTCGGCCACACGTCGAAGCAGAACACCATCGCGTTCACCAAGGAGGGCGGCGACCGCGAGTCGCTCGACACCTTCCTCGCCGACAGCGTCCGCGTCTCCCAGAGCTCGGTGTCGTGGGGCTTCACCGCCTCCGCGCTGCAGTTCGACGCGGACAACCTCGACCTCGCGTTCAACGGTGACTTCAACGAGTCCACCGGCGGCTACAAGGTGACCACGCCCGCCCCCGTCCAGGTCGCGATCTTCCTGTACTTCAAGGACACCACCGGCGCGCTCGGCTTCTGGCTGCCGAACGTCGAGATCGCCCTCGGCGACGCGCCTTCTGTCGACACCGCGAACTTCTTCGAGCTGCCCCTGGCGGGTTCGATCCTCGCGGCCGACGAGGAGATCAGCGCCTCGGTCGACGGCCGCCCCGTCCTGTTCGAGATCTTCAAGACCGGACTCGTCGCTCCCACGAGCTGAGTCCCCCCAGCCGGGGCCGCGGGTGCAGACCGCAGACCCGCCCGCGGCCCCTTCCCCCTCTAGGTCTGCCACCACTTCCTCCACCAACCCACGAAAGGTCTGCGACCAATGGCTACCACCCCCACCCCCGCCAAGGCCCCCCGCGCCACCACGGCCCGCTCCGCCGCCTCGAAGGCCCCCAAGGCATCCGCGGTTCGCGACGAAGATCTCGAGGCCGCAGACGAGCCCGAGGCGACGACGCCGTCGGAGTCGGAGTCGATCGACGCCCGCCTCGAGGCCGAGGAACTCCGCGCCGAGCTGCTCGCCGACATGCCGGCACTCCGCCCGGCTCACAAGTTCCGCATCCGCCACCGCAACGCGTTTCAGAACGTCTCGCTCGAGGCGATCAAGTCCGGCGCCTTCGACCGCGACAACCTCTCGTACGACCTGAACGACCCCAAGGACATTGAGGCGTTCCAGGCGCTGCAGGAGTTCATCGCCACGATCGACGAGTGGGCCGAGAGCATCGCGGAAGACCCCGACGCGTACGCCGCGTGGTCCGAGGGTAAGGACGAGGAGACCTTCATGGCGATCTACGTCGAGTACCGGAGGGCACTGGGGGAATCGCGCGGCTCCGCGAGCTGATCGACGAACTCGACGCTCACGGAGCCCTCACCGCAGACCTGCAGCAGTTCTACGGCCTCGATCTCGAGGACGTGTGGCGGGGCACGCTCGACGCGCACCGCGTGTGCGTGCTCACCGAGCACCTCGCGCTCATCCCGGATTCCCGATGCTTCGGGCTCCTCGGCGGCGCGAAAGAACTGCAGGGCTGGGATGCCGCGACCATCGTGCTCGCGCGCTCGCACAACCTCATCGCCGCGATCGTCGGCGGCTTCTCGAAGGACGTCAACATCGACGACCTTCTCATCGAGTTCCCGGGCTCGAAGGCGGCTGCACCCGCGGCCCCACAGACCCTCGCGGAACTGATGAACGGATCGCTCACGGACTTCTTCGGGAGCGCATAACTGAATAGGGGGACGACGCGTATGGCGTTCAATCCGGGCCGGAACATCGGCCGAGTATCTATCCGCGTCGTCCCCGACACCAAGGACTTCAACAAGGACGTGCGGCGCGACCTCGAGCGCTCCGCGAGAGACGTCCGGGCGCGCGTCAAGGTCGAGGGGGCCGACTTCGATCGCGAGGCCGTCAAGCGCGATCTCGAAAAGCAGCTCAACGACGTGCGCGGGCTCCGCGTGGACGCCTACGTCAAGGCAACGGTCGACAGCGCCAAGGTCAACAAGGTGCTCGTGCGCAAGTCGCTGCAGAAAGAGTTCGACGAGATGGGCCTCCGGGTGCAGATCGAGGCCCACATCGCGAACCACGAGGAGTTCAAGCACGAGGTGCACAAGCTCGTGCACGACGCCTCGAAGGAGCCCGTCGATGTGCACGTCAAGCCGCACACTGCCGAAGCGACGAGCCGCCTCAAGTGGCTCGCGCGCACCCGCGTCGTGAACTACTTGGTGAAGGTCAACGACGCGTCGGTCGTCAAGGCCGCTGCCACCCTCGCCGCGCTCTCGGGCGCGCGCATCGCCGGGAACTGGCTCGACGACATTCAGGACATGGCGCGGAACCTCGACAAGAACCTGCCGAAGATCCTCGGCTGGACGACGGGTGTCACCTCGGCGATCGCGGCGCTCACGTCCCTGGGAGGCGGGATCGTCAGCATCGGCGAAGGGCTGTTCTCGATCTCGCCAATGCTCCTCGCGGTGCCCGGCCTCGCAATCAACGCCGTCGGCTCGCTCATCGCTCTCATCGTCGCGTGGAAGGACGCCGGCAACCAGCTTTCCCCCCTCGCCGACGGCATGAACGAACTCGGCGAGATCATCAACACGACTTACTGGGACCGGGCTCGACAGCCGATCCTCGACCTCGTCAACGGCCTCATGCCGCAGCTTCGGAACGCGTTCCGCGAACTGTCCGACGGCGTCGGCGAGTTCACCGGCGCTCTCGCTGACGCATTCGGCGAGGAGCTTTCCGGCGGCCGACTCGAGTCCATTTTCGGCGGCATCGCCGAAGGGTGGCGCGTGCTCGGCACCGGCGCCAGCGGCTTCGCCGGCGCGATCGTCTCGCTCTCGCAGATCGCCGCGACCTACACGCCGCGTCTCGCCGCGTGGTTCGTGCGTCAGGCGAACACCTTCGATGCCTGGCTCGAGGCGATCGCCAAGGACGGTCGCCTCGGCGACTGGATGGAAGACGCGATCAAGAACATGTACGCGCTTTGGGACGCCACGGCGGGACTCGCGGGCGTGTTCGCTGGCATCTTCCGAGCGGCCGAAGCCGCGGGCTCCACGGGCCTCATCGGGTTCGCGGACCTCATGCGCCGCTGGCAGGACGTCGTCAACACGAGTTCGTTCCAGCGCGGGCTCACCGCAGTCTTCCGCGGCTCGTACGCGGCGATGGACGCATTCGGTGACGCGATCAAGGCGATCGGTCGGATGATCGCGGATCTGTCCGGGCCCGTCGAGCGGTTCATCGGCGGAGCGGGTGGATTCCTCGGCGGGCTCGTCGAGGGAATCGCGAACGCGCTCAACTCGCCCACCTTCGGGCGCGGCCTCGACGAATTCACGAAGGGGCTCGCGCAGGCGCTCGACGGGATCAAGCCCTCACTGCAGCCGATCGCGGACACCTTCGGCGGATTCGTCGGCCTGCTCGGCGACATGGCGGGATCTCTCCTGCCGGCCGCCGCGCAGGTGATCGCCGACCTGACGCCCGCGTTCAACGGCATCATCGACGCCGTCAAGCCGGTGCTCCCGGATCTCGCGAACGCCCTGTCGGAGATCTCGACGGGCCTCGGACCGGCTATCGCCGATCTCGTGAGCGCCGTCGGACCGGTCTTCCAGGACGTCGTCACGCAGCTCTCGCAAGCGCTCGTCGATGTGGCTCCCGCGGTCGGGGAACTCGCCAAGGTGCTCTCGGACGTCGTGCGCAGCCTCACGTCCTGGTCGGAGAGCAACAAGGGGTTCTTCGACAAGCTCGCGCTCGACCTCACGCCCGACGCCGAGAAGTGGAAGGTCAAGGTCGAGCAGAGCGCCGACACCGGCCCTCTGCGCGGCTCGACCGGTTTCGTCCTCCCTCGGTTCGACGCGAACGACCGCGCCTCGGTCGACGCCTATGCGAAGTCGATCGTCCAGGTCTACAAGGACCAGCTCAGGAAGGGCGGGCCCGCCGCGGGCACCGCGTTCCTCGAGGGGCTCAAGTCGGTCGACATGCCGGGGCCGATCATGGATCAGCTTCGGTCGCGATTCGGGCCCGATCTCGACCAGGAACTCAACTCCCGAGGCCGCGAGGGCGGCGGGAAGTTCTCGCGCGGACTCGCCGCCGGCATGGACGAGAGCCCCGAAGCGAGTGCGTCGGTCGGACGACTGCGCGCCAACCTCGGGAACTTCACGCTAGACGCCGACACGTGGATGAAGCCCGCGGGTACGGCCGCGATGCAGGGATTCCGGCGCGGCTCTGAGGAGGAGCAGCCGAACGTCCTGCCGTTCTTCGGCGCGCTGGGCGGCCCGATCGGCGACGTCATGGCGGGCGCCGCATCCTGGCTCCTCGGACGAGGAGGCGAGACGATGGGCGGCTTCGGCACCGGCGCATCGGGCGCGGTCGAAGGTGCCAAGAGCGTCTTCGCGGGCCTCAACGGGCACGTCACCGGCGTTACCAACGGCGCGGGTGGCTGGCTCAACGGCCGAGGCGGCGAGGCGATGGGCGGCTTCGCGAGCGGCGCGGAGGGGCGGAAGGGTGACGTTCGCGGCACGTTCGGCGGCCTCGCGGGGCTCGTCAGTGGCGCGATCCCGAACCCGTTCGGCCTCCTGGTCGGCGCTGGCTCGGCCATTATGAACGGCCTTCTCAGCGGGCTCCGCAGCGCCTACGGGAACGTCCAGTCGTTCGTCCGCGGGATCGCAGGTTGGATCCAAGCGAACAAGGGACCGGAGGCGTACGACCGGCAGTTGCTCGTCCCGGCCGGTGGCTGGATCATGGGCGGCTTCCTCAACGGGCTCGAGCGCGGCTTCGGCCGTGTGCAGAGCCGCGTCGCGTCTATGGCCTCGGATCTCCGCGAGGAGTTCGAGGGCGGGCTCAACGGCACCCTCGGCGACGGCGTCAACGTCACCGCGGCCGCAGCTCGCTCGGCATCCCTCGCGTCGGCTCAGCCCGACGGCTCCAACACGTCGACCGGAGTCCCGGTCGCGACCCGGTCGACGCACATCACGTTCGTCAACCCGGTATCCCGTGACCCGCTCTCCGACGCACAGGAAGCGGCCGACCTTGTGAATGCGGTGGGCTGATGTATTCGATCGACGGAATCCCGCTCGACAACCGGGCCCTCGGGTGGCGCTTCATGCGCTCCTCGAACCCCTACGCCGAAATGTCGCAGGAGATCGAGGAAGTCCGCTCGCCGACACAGGACGGCGACGCGGGAGGATCGGCCGGCCGCATGGTCGCGCCGATCCTCCCGTTCACGATGGTCACGCCCAAGGTGAACCTGTCGGCGCTCGACTCGCTGTTCGCGTCGGCGTCGGTGCTTGCCGACGGCTCAGGCCGAACGGCAGGCGTGAAGTTCGTCAGCCGATCCGTGGAGCACTGGGGCGAGGCGGAGCCGAAGGTGCGCGTCACCTACACGCTCCGCATCCCCGCGGCGTTCTGGCGCGGCCCCGAGGTCACGCCGGCGGCGACGGCGATCTCGAACGCGACGACCGTAGTCCGGTGCCTCGGAGACAGTGCACTCCCGGGCAGCGGCGGCTTGAACGCCCCCGTCGGCGACGCGATCATCCGCGTCAAGGGGCAGGCCACCGCTCTCCGCGTCGCTGACACGGGCGGCTCGTGGTTCACCTATGACGGTCCGATCGCCGCGACCGAGTGGCTCCGGTTCCACGCCGCGAGCGGGCGCGCGTTCCTGACGACCGCGGACACGTGGGAGGGCGGCACGGAAGTCTCCGGTCGCATCGACTACGGCGGCCCTCGAGGACGCTTCGAGATCACGCCCATGTTCCCCTCCCCGCTCGACCGAAAGGTGCGTGAGGCCCGACTGACCGTCGGGACCACGATTCGCGTCGGGGCCGCCCTGCAGGTGCGCGCCCGGCCCGCCTTCATGGTCTGACCCACCACCACCCAAGGGGGAACGGCTTCGGCCGTTCCCCCTGCTCGTCGCGGCTCGTGCCGCATGGAGGTACTCGATGTTCGATGTGCGACTGCGCCTGGCGGCCCCCGACGGGACCAAGGGGCGAGTTCTCGCGACTGAGCGGCTGACGTTCGTGTGGCTCGACTCGGCCGCCGCGACGGTCAAGTTCGACGTCAAGAATGCTGTCGCCGAGCAGCTCGAGACGCCCCAGACCGTCCTCGTCGAATACTCCGTGAACGGCGGCCCCTACCGGGCACCCCGCAACGACATGTTCATCGTGACCGAGGACGAAGACGACAACGTCGCCACCAGCGAAGCGACCTCCTTCACCGGCATCAACTACTACGCCTGGCTCATGCAGCGGATGCCGTTGTGGTGGAAGGACGGCGACACCAGCCTCACCCGCCGGTACGAGAACCAGACTCCCGGCGAGATCATGCGCAACGCCCTCGAGTGGTCGCGCGAGCGCACCCCGTGGGCGCCGTACCTCAAGTACGGCTTCAACCGTGCTGTCGACGCCCTCGGGAACCCGTGGGACCAGCGACTCACTCTCGACTTCCCCCTGTTCACGACCTCCATGTCTCGCATCCTGCAGTCGCTCGTCGAGCAGGGCTACTTGCAGTGGTGGACCGACGGCCACACCCTGCAGCTCCTCCGCCCCGACGTCCAGGGCGGCGAGCCGCAGATCGTGCTCGGAGGCCCGGGATTCACCCGCGGGCCGAGCCGGTCCCTGTTCGAGCCCATCACCACGCTCGTCGTCCAGTACGACGCCGGCTGGACGCACTTCGACAACCCCGGCGCGGACAACCGCTTCGGCGCGGTCTTTCAGACCATGTCGCAGTCGGGCGTCCCTACCCGCGAAGCCGCCGAGGCGAACGCGCAGCCCACCATGACCACCGGACGCGCTCTGCAGCGCGAGCAGTCCTACGACTGGGTCGTGCCGAACTGGAAAACCGGCGAGCCGGAAGACTCCACCCCCATGCCGTTCGCCGAACTCAACGTCGGCGACTACGTGCAGGCTCGGACCAAGCGGGGCAAGCGCGTCGGCCGCGTCGTCGGACTCACGATCGAGAAGGCCGACGGGAAGATCACCGCCCGGGCGACCGTCGGCGACAAGATCCTCTCGACCGCCGCCAAGCTCGCTCGGCGCACGGCCGC
Organism: Microbacterium sp. SORGH_AS_0454; assembly: GCF_031453395.1. NCBI lineage: Bacteria > Bacillati > Actinomycetota > Actinomycetes > Micrococcales > Microbacteriaceae > Microbacterium > Microbacterium sp. SORGH_AS_0454. The sequence goes on from NZ_JAVIYS010000001.1 coordinate 2,688,203, forward strand.
GGCGACCGTCGGAACCGTCCTCGGCGGGTCGGGCGCGGCCGTGCCCTCCGCGCCGTCTCCCGCAGGCATTGCCCCGAGCGAGCCCCAGGGCGTGCGCGTCGTTCGCAACGTCGGAGAGTGGGCCGCTGACGGCACCTCCACCGCCGAGGTGGCGATCGCGTGGAACGAGGTCACGCAGGCCGTCGACCTCTCGCGCATCGACGTCGAGATCTACGAGGTGTGGTCGCGTGAGGCGAACCAGGCAGCGGCCCTAACGACGAGCACCGACGCTCTCTCCGCCGTCATTCGCGGCTGGACGCCGGGCGTCGACCGATTCATCAAGGTCCGCGCGCGCAGCCGCGCAGGGCGGTGGTCGGAGTTCTCCGAGGAGATTTCGGTCACCCCGGAGATCCCGGCGAGCATCGTCCCGAAGGTGCCCACCGGCCTCAAGGTCAAGTCGAACGACGCCAGCTTCGGCGTCGGGGGCACCGCGTCGGCGCGCGTCACCGTTCAGTGGGACGCCGTCACCCTGTCGGTGGCGGATGCCGCGCTCGACGACGTCGCCTACGTCGTGGAGCTCGACGACGCTCTGTCGTGGACCGCTCTCGTGTCCCGCGCGAACACCGAGGCATCCTTCGAGATCCCGGCAGGCAGCACGCGCCACGTGCGCGTCCGCGCCGTCGCCGGCCCCGGCGTCCAGGGCGACCCCACCGCGCCGCTCACGGTCGTTGGCGCAGTCCCGGCACTCGCGCTCGAGGCTCCAAGCAAGCCGATTCTGTCCACGGGCATCGGCATCGTCACGATCGGGTGGGACGGAAAACTCGGGACGGGCGCTCCCGGCGTCAGTTTCCAGCGTCTCCGGGCCCAGTACCGGATCGGCACCGGAGAGTGGACCGAAGCCGCGGCCTACACCCGGTCGGCCGGGCAGGTCGCTACCGCGCGAGGAACCGTCGGCGCCAACGTCGAGGTGCGGCTGATCGCGGAGGACACGCTCGGGCGGCCGACCTCGGCATCCGCATCAGCCTCAATCACAGTCGCTGGCATCGGGCGTGAGGATCTCACGGCAGCGGTCACCGACGCGATCGACAAGGCCGGGCAGGACGCTGAGAAAGCGCAGAAGACCGCGGCGACAGCCGATGGGCGGCTGACGGTGTCGGCGTCCGCGCCGGTTGCGTCGGACGCCACCGGGAAGCCCGCCGGGGCGGTGTGGTTCCGCCGCGACGCGGCCAACCGCTTCATCGGCGCATGGGAGCTTGTCGACGGGGCGTGGGCGGCGCGCTCGATCGAGAACGCGATGATCGCCACGGTCGACGCGGGGAAGGTCAACACCGGGTTCCTCAACGCCGATCGGATCGCCGCGAACTCGATGACACTCGCGAAGCTGCTCATCGGCAGCTTTACCAACCTCGCGGAAGACCCGGGGTTTGAGGCGAACAACGGGCAGGGCTGGACGTTCCCGTCGGGATCGGGCAGCGCGCAGGTCGTCGCGGAGAATCCTCGCTCGGGCGCTCGGGCGCTCAAGATCAACCCGTTCGCGTCGCCGCGCGACGTCGCCTACCAGGCGGGGTTCGCCGTTGAACCGGGTGAGGAGTATCTGATCGGCGCGTGGGTGCGCGCCGCGTCGGCATCCGTTCCGGGAGCCGTCGAGATCGGCGTGATGCACGGGGCGACCGCAGCCGCGGCCACTGCCTCGAGCGCGACCGCCGTCGCAGCGAGCCCGTCCGGCATGGGCTCGACCTACGTTCGCGTATGGGGCACCTGGAAGGTTCCCGCCGGCGCGAAGTGGGCGCGTCCCCGCATCGTCGCCCGCGTCGCGAACACGACGAACGTCTACTACGTCGATGACTTCGAGGTGCGACTTCGAGTGTCGGGTGAGCTCATCGTGGACGGAGGGGTCAAGGCCCGTCACATCAACGTCGAGGATCTCTGGGCAAACCAGGCGTTCATCGACCAGGCGACAATCCGGGTGCTCCGCGCAGGCGTCATCGAGACGTCGATGCTGGCCCCGGGGTTCGGCGACAACCTCGATCTCGCGGCGAACGGGGCGGTGACCATCCTCACCGGACAGTTGGCCGGGCAGGCGCAGCGCATCGCGTCCTCCGAAGACAAGATCGACGGCGTCGACACCCGAGTCTCGGCGGTGAGCGTTCGAGCGGGCGAGGCGCTCGGCTCTGCGAATGCTGCAGCGTCAGCCGCGGCTCTCGCGCAGGCAGCGGCCGAGGCCGCGCAGAAAACGGCCGACCGTCTCGGTACGTACGTCCGCATCGACGCCGAGGGGCTCACCGTCGGCTCGCCGGGCACCGACACCACCGTCAAGATCAGCGACTCGTCGATCTCTCTCAACGTCAACGGCGTCGCCGGGGCGTGGATCGACGCCGGCCAGATGATCGCTCCCCGATTCGTCGGCACGGAGGTCGATTTGGCGAACACGAAGATCACGAAGCAGGGCAACCGCACTGTAGTCAGGAGGCTTTAATGCCGTCAGGTACGTTCTCAGGTCGGTCCAATTTCCGGCTCGATCTGAACGTCTGGCAGGGGCCGCAGGATATCGGCGCCAACACGACGACCGTCTACTGGGAGCTGTGGCTCGTCAACACCGGTGGCGCGTGGTCGGGGTCGCAGTTCACCTCGCGGTGGAGCGCGTCGATCGACGGCCGGGACACCGGCGGCACGTTCACCTTCGGGCTGAGCGGCGGGCAGTCGATGAAGCTCGGCGGGGGACAGGTCGGCTCCACCCATAACGCCGACGGCTCGAAGCGCATCGGCTTCTCCGCGAGCGTGAGCGCCGACGTCATCGGCAACGCGGGCGCGGGCGGCGAGATGGATCTCTCCATGATCGCCCGCGCATCGCAGGCGACGTTCTCGCCCTCTGAGCACACGCTGGTCGCCGGCGAGCCCGTGTACATCAACACGAACCGTCGGTCGACGACCTTCCACCACGTCATCGCGTGGCACTGGGGCAACCGTGCGCAGAACATCGGCGAGGTGAACGATCAGATCCAGTGGGTCGTACCGTTCGACTTCATCCAGGAAATGCCGAACACGCTCACCGCCACCGGCCACATCGAAGTCTCGACCTGGCAGGGCGATCGGTGGATTGGGACCACGACGTCGCCGTTCCGCGTCCACGTGCCAATCGACAAGGCGCAGCCGAAGATCAAGACGGTCACGGCCACGGACCAGAACCCCACCGTCGTCAGCGCGATCGGCGCTTTCGTGCAGGGGGAGTCGCTGCTCAAGATCGACGTCACCTCCGAGGCAATCATGGGCGCGTCGATCGTGTCGCAGTGGTTCAGCGTGGACGGCCAGACCGCCCAGTCGGGACAGACGGCGTCCCTCCCGAATGCGGGGACGCGCAGCGTGGGTGTGTCCGTGCAGGAGTCGCGCGGCATCACCGCGTCAGAGACGCGGAGTGTCGAGGTCATGCCGTACGCGCCGCCCGCTCTCGCCGCGGTGGTGCAGCGGGCGAAGTCGGACGGCACGGTCAATCAGGACGAAGGCACCTACCTCCGTCTCGACCTCAACGCCGTTGCGCAGTCGCTCGTCGTCGGCGGGGTCGAGAAGAACGCGCTCAAGATCGCCGTCGAGACGCGCGAGCGGAATCAGGCGCAGTGGACCGCGCGCAACGTCATCGCCCCCGCGGGGCTGACGTTCAAGCAGGGCGTGCTCGTCAGCGGCGGTGGCGTGTTCGATATCACCAAGTCGTACGACGTGCGAGTGACCGTGTCCGACAAGCTCCGCACGGGAGCGCGCGCGACGACGTTCGAGGCGTCCCTCTCGACGGCCGAGATCTTTATGGACTGGTCGAACGGGCTCGGCGTACTCAAGTACCACGAGAAGGGCGCGATCGACGCGGGCGGCGAGATCTACCACCGGTTCGGGTCGCTGGTTGAGCCCGTCGGGATCATGGTTCAGTTCGGCGGCCTCACGGCTCCCGCCGGCTGGCTGATCTGCGACGGGCGCACGCTCGACCGATCGTCGTATCCCGCGCTGTTCGCCACCATCGGCATCCAGTACGGCGCGGGCAACGGCTCGACGACGTTCGGACTGCCCGACCTCCGCGATCGCGTCCCGGTCGGGTATCGCGCCGGCGACGCCGACTTCGGGGCGCTCGGGCGCACGGGCGGAGCCCGCACGCACACCCTGTCGTCACTCGAGATCCCACCGCACGTCCACGCCCTCGGCGGCCACACCTACGCATGGGGCGACCAGGGCTCGGTGAACATCCAAAACGCGGTCGCCGTCGGCGGTGCCGCGAGCGGGAACCGGCTCTACACCTGGCAGAACTCGTGGGACAAGACGTCCAACGACGGAGGCGGTGGCCGACCGCACAACAACATGCAGCCGTTCATCACCGTGAACTACATCATCAAGGCCTTCTGAGGAGAGACATGGACACCAAGCTGATCGAAGCGATCCTCGAGGAGCAGATCGCGGGCCTCCGCCAGACGGCGTCGCTCTACGTGCAGCAGCGCGCCGAGGCGCTGGCCGCCGCGCAGCAGTCGCAGGTCGCCGAGGCCGGGGTGCTCGCCCGCGTGGCCTCGGTTCAGGCGGCGCTCGACGCGCTTCGCGCCGAGCATCCGAACACCGACGTCCCCGAGTCGGAGAGCACGAGTGACTGAGCCGCGGCCGACGACTCGAGCCGAGTCGCGGGAAGCGATCAGACAGGCGCTCATCGCCTGGAAGAAGGACGGGGTCACAAACCCCGTCCTTCCCGTTTACACGGACCTCGACGGCGACGGCGTCCCCGATTTCTTCGGCCTCGACGAGAACGAGCAGGTGGTCACCGTCAGCGGTGTCACGGTGCTTGACACCGTCGCCCTGTCGCTCGGCACGGGTATCGAGCAGGGAGGGGGCTCCTGATGTTGCGCTACAGCAGCGGTGCCGTCCTCGAGGGCTCGAACGTGCGCGAGGCGCTCGAGACGGCATCCGCGATCCTCGTCGCCGAGGGCTACCCCGCGATCGTCGTGGTCGACGGCGATCGCTCCTACGACAAGCAGGTGCAGGTGTTCCTCGAGCGCTATGTGCTCGTCGGGAACGTCGGTGGCCGTCGCGTCTACGACTTCCGTTGGTGGGAGGGGCGGCAGTACGCCCGCGTCTCCCCGGAAGGGACGGTCGCGGCACCCTCGCGCACCGCGCCGCACGTGGCACGGCTGGCCGCCGACCTCGGGTGGCCCTACAACAACCGGTCGACGGGCGCGCACCGCCGACTGCAGCAGATCGGCCCGGGCCTCGGGCTGACCTGGACCGGCGTGAACTTCGGCGAGGACTGGCACTGGGAGTCTTCCCGGGGCGTCGGTCGCGTCGGGATGCCGGCATCCATCGAGATTCCGAAGGAGTGGGACGAGTTGGTAAGCGAACAGCAGATGGAAAACCTCATCCGGCGCGTCAACAATGAGAGCCGGATCAACGACTACTTCATCGTGTCGTACGCCTCGGAGTCGGGCCGCAACGGCATCGTCCTCGCGGGCCTCGGATACTGGCACCCGATGACCGGTGAGCAGTGGGAGCACTTCACCTGGCTCAAGTCCCAGCAGGGGATGACCCTGTTCAACGGGATGCAGGTGTTCACCCCGATCAACGACCGGTCGTGGGACATTCTGCGCGAGATGTGCCTGCAGGACGGCGTCGCCGAGGGCGAGGGCTTCGACTACGCGCGCATCGAGAGCATGGTGACGAAGGGGAACCTCGTCGTCGCGCCGAGCATCGACTACGCGCGGCTGGCCCAGGCGCTCAAGGACGCGGGCGTCACGTCTTCGAACTCGGTCGACGTCGCCAAGGCCGTGCGCGCCGAGCTCGCCGCGAACCCGCTCCGGTGACCCGCGCGATCCGACCCCCCGGGAAGGCAGGCCACCGTGGCTGACGGCGATATCCCCCCGTGGGTCGAGTTCGTGTTGCGGCGCCAGGGCGAGGAGTTCGCCGGCGTGAATGCGCGCCTCGACAACCTCGTGACCCGTGACGCGTTCCTGCAGGAGCAGAGCCGCGTCAATGAGAAGTTCGACGGCGTCATCCGCGACCAGGCGAAGCACGAGGCCGCGCTCGCGAGCGAGACGAGCGCGCGACTGCTCGCCGAGCGCACACTCTCCGACGCCCGGGCGCAGGAGCAAGCCGAACGCGAACGGGAGGCAGGGAACAAGCGCTGGCAGATATTCCTCACCTTCGCGTCCCCCATCGCCGGGCTCATCGTCATGTGGGTCGTCGGCGCTCTGCAGAACAACGGAGGAGCATCGTGACAGAACCCAGCATCGACACCGACACCGCGAGCACCGTCATCCCGCAGCCGCCCACCTTCCGCCGGCGGAAGCCGCAGTGGGGGCTCATCGCCGCGGTCGTCGTGCTCGTGCTCGCGACGCTCTCGGGCGTCGGCGTCGCGCTCGCCACGCAGCAGGGGCGAGTCGACGCCCAGGCCGCTCGTCTCGACACAGCGCAGGCGGAGCGGCAGGAGCTGCACGATCAGGTGAGCGAACTGGCATCCGCGCTCGGCAAGAGCCAGGAGAACGCCCTGCAGCTATACGACCAGTTGCTCGAGGCGGGGCAGGAGCCGGCCGGGGTCGACCCGCGTGTGATCCCGGGGCCGATCGGTCCCGCCGGGGAGAGTGGCGCGATCGGCCCGCGGGGCGCGACCGGTGAGCCTGGCATCGCCGGGGCGGTTGGCGCGCCAGGCGAACCCGGGAGAGACGGGGCCGATGGCGCGAACGGCGTCAACGGCTCCGACGGCGCGACGGGCGCGGCCGGCCAGAACGGTGCGGACGGCGCGCCGGGACCGGCCGGGCCGCCCGGGAGCCCCGGGCCCGCCTGCCCCAACGGGTTCGCACCGACGCTCGCGACCGTGCTCACCCTCGACAACAACGGCGACCAGACACCCCGGCAGGCGATCGTCTGCCTCCCCACCGACCCCGCACCCGCGGGAGAAGGAGCGTCACAGTGACTCTTGAAACGATCCGGCGCGGCGCGAAGTCCCTCGCGCCGAAGCTCATCGCATTCCTCGCGACCGGCCTCACGGCATCCGGCCTCATCGCCGCCCTGCAGTGGGCGGGCCTCGTGCTCGGCTGGACGTGGACGATCTCGCCCACCCTCGCGACCATGATCGTCGGCGGCCTGGCATCCGTCGCCGCCTTCATCCAGCGCGATCACCTGCTCGACCTCGCGCCCGCGCAGCTCGCCGGGAAGGTCGCCGTGTTCGTCGTGACCTCGATCTCCGCGGTGTCCGTCGTCGCCTTCGCCGCAGAAATCGGCATCGACCTGTCCGGGTGGTCGCCCCTGATCGGTGCAGCCCTCACCCTGCTCGCGACGGCCGCCGGCTACGTCAAAGCCGACAAGGTCGTCATCGACGCCGGCACCGCCGACGGAGGCCGCGTCCCCGTGGTGACCTCCCTGTCGGAACGCACGCGCCCGCTGACGCCCGGCGACCTCGACGAACCCGCGCACCCCGCGGCAATCGCCCTGCTCGACGCACCCCCGCGCGCATCCAACGTGTGACGAACGAAGCCCCCCCCTCCGCCACGGCGGGGAGGGGGGCTTTTCGTCGTGCCCGGGCGGCTACTCGAGCAGGCCGCGCTCGCGGTACGCGCGCACGCGCTCCTCGAAGGCGGCGCGGCGCTCGCGCTGATAGGGCGTCTGCAGGGCCGGGGCGTCGGTCACGTCGACACCGTCGCGGTGTGGGCGCTCCCACGGTGGGTCGCTCCCGGCGCGCAGGTAGACCAGTTCGGTGTGCTCATCGACGCGGCCGGGGACCGCGCCCTCTCGAGGGTTCATGCCCGGAGCGTACGTGCGCACTCCGACATTCCCATATTGTCTAGTCCGACTTGACTAGAAATGTCTAGTCCGCCTAGACTATTCTCATGGTCAGTGAGCAACCCACCCCAAAAGGTCGTGAAGATGATGCGGAAGGCCGGATGGACGCCACTTCGCACGGTCGGATCACACACGGTCTGGGAGTCGCCCGAGGGGGCGAAGTTCACTCTGCCAGACGGACACCGGACCATCAGCCCCGGTGTCTACCGGAACCTGCTGAAAGCGATGGGAGAGAGCGCATGAACAAGCTGTACGCGACCGCCACCCGCGAGGGAAAGTGGTGGATGATCCGCATTCCCGAGATCGAAGGGCTCACCCAGGCTCGCCGTCTCAGCGATGCGGATGAAGCCGCACGCGAGTACGTCGCCGTCACCCTCGACGTTCCTCTTGAGGATGTGCAGGTGGACGTGAAGGTCGCATGGATCGGTGACCTCGACGTCGACCGCGCAATGCACGAGATCACGGAGGCTCGCACGAGTGCGTTAAAGCTCGAGCGCGAGGCCAGCGAGTGCGCCGTCGCGCTCGCGAAACACCTCGCCGCGAAGGACGTTCCGCTCCGGGATATCGGAGCGATCATGGGCGTCTCGCACCAGCGCGCCGGTCAGTTGGTGAGCGCTTGACCGACCACCTCGACGCCGAGGACCGCGCGACCGTTGCGCTCGCCGATCTCTCCGACGTCGCCGAACGAACCTCGCGGCATGACCCCGACTTCGATCCCGAGCGTCTCGCCGCGGCCGTAGACCGCGCACAGCGTGCGCTCGACGAATGGGCACGCGCGCTTCGCGATCTTCACCGCCCGAACGACGACGACTGATACGACAGAACGCCCCCGCCACCGGAAGTCGGTGAGCGGGGGCGTTCTGTCGTTGCAGGGCTAAGCCGCGATCTCGGATGCCGAGGCCGCGGCGCGCTCGAGTACGCGGGACACCGTCGTCTTGGACACCCCGACCGTGTCGGCGATCGCCGCGTAGGACAGGTTGTGCTCGGCGCGGAGGGCGATGATCCGGGCGTCGCGGTCCTCGGGCTCAGCATCCGGCACCTCGACGAGCACGGGCGGGATCTCGACGACGTCGGCGCGCGGCGGCTCGGGCTCGAGCACGGCATCCGCGGCCTCGGCATCCGGCGGCGCGATGATGAGCCGGCCGATGGTGTGGGTCGTCAGCACGACGGCAACCGGCGCCAGACCGGCGATCACCATGCCGAGGGCCGTGCGCAGAGCGTCGGGGGAGTCGCCCCACGCGTGCACGGCGTTGGCGACGACGGAGAGCACAGCGAACAGGGTGAGCGCAGCCCACGCGAGCCGAGCGCTCTCCCCTCGAGCGCGGAACACCCACGCCGCGATCGTGTAGACGAGGATCGAGCCGTCGATCGTCACGGGCACGGCCCACGACAGCTCGCCTGGCACGCGAGCCCACCCCGCGGCCTCCGCGAGCCCGGCGTACGACAGCAGGAACGAGACGGCGAACAGCGTCACCGTGCCGACGAGCGCGACGACGAGCATGGGCATGGCGTCCGGGTTCGCCCGGGCCGGTCGACGGGCGCTCACGGCTGCACCGCCGCGGGCTCGAAGATGGGCAGCCCGATCGCGTCGCGCCGACGGCGACGCTCGTACGTGACGCCGAGCCAGACGAAGCGCACCGCCGTCTTCGGCCGGTGCTGGATGAGGCTCTTGCCGATGCCGTAGGCGCGCACACGCACCTGCTCTTTCTGCGCGCTCATCGTGCCGACACCTCCCAGTCGCCGTCGTCGTCCCCGTCGGCGTCGAACACTTCGAGTTCGGCCGCCTCGAGCACGTCGGCGTCGAGATCCTGTGCGGATGCCGCGGCGTCGAGCGCGCGCTGCTCGTCCATCGCGTTCAGGGCGGGGGAGGCGTGCCCGACGTCGAGGGTGGCGGCGATCGCCACGGCCATTTGCTCGTGCGCGTCGGGCACGAGGTGGCCGTAGGTGTTGACCGTCGTCGTGATGCTCTCGTGGCCGAGGCGCGCCTGAATGTACGGGAGCGGGACGCCGGCGGCGATCATCCACGACGCGTGCGTGTGGCGAAGGTCGTGGGGAACGGGGCGACGGGTGAGCGGCGTCAAGCCGAGCGACTCGCAGAGCGGTCGGTCCATCGCCTTCGCCACGGCGTTGTTCCACGTCGTCGAGTTGAACCGCGGATACCAGATCCGCGTGCCCGACTGGGGGCCGACGAAGATCAGGTCGTCACCGGCGGCGTCGCCGCGCGGGGGAAGCCCGGCCACGAGCCCGGCGTGCATCGACACCGTGCGGTTCGCGCGGGACGACTTCGGGATGCCGAGGAGCGGAGAGCCCTTCGCCGACTTCTTCCACGCCTTGTCGACGCGCGCGGTCGACGGGTTCGTCCACAAGGTGAGATCGGACCACGTCAGCGCGGTCGCCTCGCCCCATCGCATCCCGGTCGACGCGAGGAAAAACACCAGCGGCTTGTAGTGCGGCGCGACGAAGTGCATGAGCGTGTGGAACTGCTCGGGGGAGAGGAACACGTTCGGGCGCTTCTGCCCCTTCGACAGCCGCATCTTGTAGGCGGGGTTGTCGTCGCGCAGCTTCGCGTCCATCGCGGCCTTGAGCACGCTCGAGAGCAGGGCGTGGTAGTTCTTCACGGTCTTGGCCGCGACGAACTCGCCCTTGCGTCGCTTCGAGGGCTGCTTCTCCTGCCACGCGACCCACCGGCCGACGTCGGTGCGCTCGATCGTGTCGACGGGCAGCTCGCCGAGGACGCGGAGGAACGAGATCTCGGCCTGGGCGACGTAGCCCGCCCGCGTGCCGTCTTCGATACCTGTCAGCATCCCGGACTCATGGTCGAGGTAGCGGGCGGTGAACTGCCGCAGCGTCGGCGCGGCGTTCGCGCCCTGCCGGCGGCGCTCGAGCACGCTCAGCGCGGCGCGGCCGCCGATCTGTTCGACGAGATCCTTGAACTCGTACGCGCCGACAGGATCTTCGAAACTCTCTTGCTTCTGCTTGCCGTCCACGCGGAACCGCACTCGGAAGGTTTCGGCTCCATTGGACGCCGAGACGCGGGTGTCAACACTTGCCATTGGTCACTCACTTCTGCGCGATTCCGCGCGACGTGCGTGTTCCGTTCGGCTAGTACGACCTCTCGATGTGGGCAAGATGTGGGCAAACCGTTTCCGGTGCCCCGTTTTCCCTTGTGTTTATTGGGGTGGCTAACGGGACTTGAACCCGCGACCCCCGCGACCACAACGCGGTGCTCTACCGACTGAGCTATAGCCACCATGTGCCTGCCGAAGCAGACAACTGAACGATTATGTCATACGTCCAGCGCGAACGACGACACGGCCGTGGCCGAGACGGCCTTGGCCTCTTCGCTCGTCGGGCCCGGCTGCGGCACGAAGACCGCCGCACGGTAGTAGGCGAGTTCGCGGATCGATTCGCGAATGTCGGCGAGCGCGCGGTGCCCGCCGTTCTTCGCCGGGGCCTGGAAGTAGGCGCGCGGGTACCAGCGGCGCGACAACTCCTTGATGCTGGACACATCGACGTTGCGGTAGTGCAGCCAGCGATCGACCCGCGGCATGTACTTCGCCAAGAACATGCGGTCCGTGCCGATCGTGTTGCCCGCGAGGGGTGCTTTGCCCTCGACCGGTGCGAAGCGCTGGATGTACTCGAGGGTCTGGAACTCGGCATCCGCCAGGCTCACACCGTTCGGGATCTCGTCGAGAAGCCCGGAGGAGCGGTGCATCTCGGTGACGAACTCGCCCATGTTGGCGAGAGCGGAGTCGTCGGGCTTGATGACGATCTGGAAGCCCGGGTCGAGCACGTTCAGCTCGAAATCGGTGATGACGACCGCGATCTCGACCAGCTCGTCGACGCCGAGGTCGAGGCCTGTCATCTCGCAGTCGATCCAGACGAGCCGGTCGTTCTCGGAGGCGTTTACCATTCCCACATCCTAGTGAGGGGTTCCGGCACCGGTTCTGGTCCCCCAGACACGATTCGAACGTGTGACCGGCGGATTAGAAGGCCGCTGCTCTATCCACTGAGCTACTGGGGGTCGAATCCAGGATATCGCCCGGTCCCGCCACGCCGCGCCAGCCCCTGGCGCGTCCGCCGGGGCGGCGGTATATTCCGGGCATCGAGAGCAAAGGAGCGCTCATGTCCGAGACGGCGACACGACGAATCTGGGTGGCCTACGGGCCCAACGGAGTCGTGGGCAAGATCCAGAAGGATGCAGACGGCTATCGCGTCCACATGGCGGGTAAAGACGCCCCGTTGGGGGTGTACCCCTCGATGGAGATCGCGAAGAACGCGGTGCACTCCCACCTGAAGCACGGAAGCGAGCGGCCGGAGTTCCGCGAGCACTGAGGGCGGCAGGCCCGGTCGCGCAGGGCTTTCTCCGCGCTGACTCAGGCGTTCGCCACGGCGCGCGGACGACTCACGGGCTTCGGCGTGGCGAACAGGGGCAGAGCGAGGTGGACCAGCGGTCCGATGCCCAGGGCGAACACGACGGTACCGATTCCCACGGTGCCGCCGAGGAGCCACCCCAGAGTCAGCACGGATCCCTCGACGCCGAGCCGGCAGGCCCAGATGGGCCGGCCGAAGCGCAGGTTCATGCCCGTCATGAGCCCGTCTCTGGGGCCGGGTCCGAAGTGGGCTCCGATGTAGAGCCCGGATGCCACGGCCACCAGCACGACGCCGGCGACCAGCATGAGCGCCTGGAGCCAGAAGGCGTCGGGGTGGGGGAGGAATCCCAGGGTCAGTTGAAGGCTCGTGCCCACCAGCAGGATGTTCGCCACGGTTCCGACACCCGGCTTCTGACGCAGCGGGATCCACAGGAGCAGGACGCCCACTCCGACGATGTTCGTGATCCAGCCGATCCCGATCCCCGTGACGCGGGAGAGGCCCTGCGCGAACACGGTCCAGGGGTCGACGCCGAGGCCGGCGGCGACGGTGACGGCACAGCCGAGGCCGTACAACACGAGTCCGACGAGGAGGCGGGCGATCCGAGAAGGCATGGACAGATCCAATCACGCGATTGGCTTTTGGTAAGGATGCCAATTCGACTACGGTGGCCGCATGGACTCGCGCGTATCGGCTCGCACGCTCGCCTCGTCTCTCGGCGGATGGCGAGGCAAGGGCCCGGCCTACGAGGCCCTCGCCGATGGGGTTCGCCTGCTCTGTCTGGACAACCGGCTCGCTCCCGCCACCGCGCTCCCCGCCGAGCGCGAGCTCGCCGCAGCGCTCGGGGTGAGCCGGACGACGGTGGCGGCCGCCTATCAGAGCCTTCGCGATACCGGGCACATCGAAAGCCTTCGCGGCAGCGGCAGCGTGACCCTGCCCCTGCGCCGCACCGACCCCGGCCGTCACGAGCTCGATGCCGAAACGATCGACCTGCAGCAGGCGAGCCCGGCGGCGTGGCCCGGTCTGCCGGGCGTCATGGCCGAGGTCGTTCAAGACGCCCCCGCGCTCGTCGCTCGGATCGGCTACGACGTCGTCGGCGATCTCGGGCTGCGCCAGGCGATCGCCGAGCACTATCGCGATCGGGGGTTCCCGACCTCGCCCGATCAGATCCTGGTGACCACGGGCGCTCAGAGCGCCATCCATCTGATTGCCTCGGTCCTGCTCCACCGGGCGGATCGGGTCATGATCGAGACTCCCACCTACCCGCACGCCGCCGAAGCCTTCCGCCGTGTCGGCGCCCGCCTCGTGGGGGTGCCCGTCTCGCCCGCTCAGGGGTGGGATCTGGAGCGAGCGGAGCAGACGTTCGCGCGAGCCCTGCCTTCGCTGGCCTATCTCATGCCGGATTTCCACAACCCGACCGGCAGGACGATGACCGCCGCGGAGACCGAGGCGTTTCTCATCGGCGCGCGTTCGGTCGGCACGCTGCTGGTGATCGACGAGACCACCGCCCAGCTGGACATCGACCGCGCAGTCGGCCCGGCGCCCTTCACGGACGATGAGCGCGTCATCCGTGTCGGATCCCTCGGCAAGACGGTGTGGGGCGGATTGCGTATCGGATGGGTACGCGCGGCGCCCGACATCGTGCGTCGACTGGCGAGTGGTCGCCCCGTGCACGATCTGGGCACCCCCGAGCTCGAACAGGCTGTCGCCGCCCGGCTGATTCCTCGTCTCGGTGAGATCGCGGCGCAGCGTGGGACGCTCCTGCGAGCCGGTCGCGACTGCCTCGTTCCAGAACTGCGGCGGGTGTTCCCCGAGTGGGACGTCCCCGACGTGCACGGCGGCGTGTCGCTGTGGGTGGGGATCGGCGAGCCGCTCAGCACTCCATTGGTCATGTCCGCGCGTGCGCGCGGACTGGCCTTGTCGGCGGGGTCGCGGTTCGCGGTCGAAGGGGGGCATGACCGACGATTGCGCGTCCCGTTCACTGCGGCCCCGTCGACCCTGCAGCGGGCTGTCGCTCTTCTGCGCGAGGCATGGGACGACGTCCGCGGGGGAGGCGCGATTCCCTCGCGCACAGACTTCGCGACCGTGGTGTGAGCCCCGATACGACTTCGCGCGAGGAACTGCGTCCTGAACCCGGCCCCGGGCCTCAGCGCAGGTAACGGAGGCACTCGACGGCGTCTGCGGAGGACCAGAACTCCCCGAGGCGCCGGAAGCTTCCGGAGGCGGTGTGAAACCGCTCCGCGGCGTATCGCCAGCCCCCGTCGGCGGCGATCGCGCGGATGTGGCCGACCACGATGCCGCGCGGATCGGCGATGCGCCACAGGCCCGCGGCGACATGCGTCGCCGCTCCCCACCCGGCCGGACGCGGGGCCGGAGCGAGATCGTTCCACAGTGCCGTGCTCATGCGACGACGGTAGAACCAACCTCCGACATTGACCGGGGCGAGCGAGTGAGTGCCTCCTCCCCAGGTGAGAAACCGCGCGATCCCTCCACAAAGTTGCGGAAGCGCCTCGAAGGACCGGCTCGGTCCGGTCATTCTGGGCCTGGCTCCGGCATCCGTCGGGCACACGGATGCCGGAGCGCACACCACGTCGAGAGGAACCAAGAACATGAGCGATCACATCACCCTGGTGGGCAACATCGTCGGAGAACTGGAGCAGCGCTCCACGCGCGGGGGAGGTCCCATCGCGGCGTTCCGCCTCGCGGTCGGAGAGCGAAAGCTCGACCGCGAGCGGGGGGAGTGGGTGGACGGTCACACGAACTACTACAACGTCTCCGCGTTCGGTGACCTGGGGGCACACGCACTGCACTCGCTCAGAAAGGGCCAGCGGGTCGTTCTGACCGGTCGCTTGCGGCTGCGCGAGTGGGAGAACGAGGTCAAACGCGGCATCAGCGCAGACGTGGTGGCCGACGCCATCGGCCATGATCTGCGCTGGGGCACTACGCGCTTCGAGAAGGCGGCCAAAGCGCCGGGATCCTCCGCCGCGACAGGGCATGAGGCGGCGGATCCGTCGGCGGAGGAGGCCTGGGCGATTCCCGGTGGAGCAGACGAGGGTGCACCCGGCGTCGAGTTGGTCGGTGCGGGTGCGGCCCCGGCTGACGGCGGTTCGTCGTCGGAGGCGGGGTCGAGCGGTCCGTTCTGACGCGGGTCTTCGAGGCGGCGCGGGGCCGGGGCCACGCACGTCCGCGTGCGGCAGCCAGGAGCAGCGCGGGAGGGTACGTAGACTCGGTCGCGTGTCTCGCCTTCTCGGTCGTCCCCTCGCCGCCCTGACCCTCGTCGCGGTGCTGGGCCTCGCGGGCTGCACCGGCCAGTCGCCCACCCCCGGTCCCATCGAGACGACGGAACCGTCCGCCTCCGTCGTCGACACGCCCTCTTCGGCCCCCACGGCCGCCGCGACGCCGACGCTGGTCGCGGGGGGAACGGCGGCAGAGAACCTGCCGTTCTTCACGCAGGTCGTCCGCGGCGTCTGGTCGGGGCCCAACCAGGTCGCCGGACGCGCCTACATCGACGCCCTGGCGGCGGCGGGCTTCGACAAGGCAGCGATGCAGGTCACTGCCGACCAGACGACCGTCGACAACCCCGCGGAGAGCATCGAGTTCTCGGTCCGGCTCGGCGACCAGTGTCTCGTCGGCCAAGTCGGTCCCTCGATCGGCAACCCCGTCACCGCGGTGCTGCCGGGCCTGTCGTCCGGCGGGTGCCTGATCGGCCAGACGAGGGCGATCGACTGGTGACGCAGGGCTGACGGCACGTCAGCGGAATGTCCCATCGCCCCTAGACTGAGAGGGTTATGGCGGAATACATCTACTCCATGGTCCGCGCTCGCAAGTCTGTGGGCGACAAGCTGATTCTCGACGACGTCACGATGTCGTTCCTGCCCGGTGCCAAGATCGGCATGGTCGGACCGAACGGTGCGGGTAAGTCGACGATCCTGAAGATCATGGCCGGGCTCGACGTCCCGTCCAACGGCGAAGCGCGGCTCAGCCCGGGCTTCACCGTCGGGATCCTCATGCAGGAACCCGAGCTCGACGACACCAAGACCGTGCTGGAGAACATCCAGGACGGCGTGGCGATCAAGCCCAAACTCGATCGCTTCAACGAGATCTCGGCCCTCATGGCCGATCCGGACGCCGACTTCGACGCGCTCCTCGCCGAGATGGGCACGTTGCAGGAAGAGATCGACGCCGCCGACGGCTGGGATCTCGACTCGCAGCTCGCCCAGGCGATGGACGCCCTGCGCACCCCGCCGGCCGACGCCTCCGTCGTTCCGCTCTCCGGTGGAGAGCGCCGTCGTGTCGCCCTGGCGAAGCTCCTGCTGCAGAAGCCCGACCTGCTGCTTCTCGACGAGCCCACCAACCACCTCGACGCCGAGAGCGTGCTGTGGCTCGAGCAGCACTTGAAGGCCTACAAGGGCGCGGTCATCGCGATCACCCACGACCGGTACTTCCTCGACAACGTCGCGGAGTGGATCGCCGAGGTCGACCGTGGTCACCTGTACCCCTACGAAGGCAACTACTCGACGTACCTCGAGAAGAAGGGGCAGCGCCTCGAGGTCCAGGGCAAGAAGGACGCCAAACTCGCCAAGCGCCTGAAAGAGGAGCTGGAGTGGGTGCGCTCCAACGCCAAGGGCCGCCAGGTCAAGTCGAAGGCGCGCCTCGCTCGTTACGAAGAGATGGCGGCCGAGGCCGAGCGCACGCGCAAGTTGGACTTCGACGAGATCCAGATCCCCGCGGGTCCGCGTCTCGGTGGCATCGTCATCGACGCCAAGAAACTCGAGAAGAGCTTCGGCGACCGCTCGCTCATCAGCAACCTCAGCTTCAACCTGCCCCCGAACGGCATCGTCGGTGTCATCGGCCCGAACGGTGTGGGAAAGACCACGCTCTTCAAGACGATCGTGGGTCTCGAGCCGCTCGACGGTGGTTCGCTCAAGATCGGCGAGACCGTCAAGATCAGCTACGTCGACCAGTCCCGCGCCGCGATCGACCCCGAGAAGACTCTGTGGGAGGTCGTCTCCGACGGACTCGACATCATCACCGTCGGCAAGACGGAGATCCCGTCGCGCGCCTACGTGTCGAAGTTCGGATTCAAGGGACCCGACCAGCAGAAGAAGGCCGGGGTGCTCTCCGGTGGTGAGCGCAACCGCCTGAACCTCGCCATGACGCTCAAGGAGGGCGGTAACCTGCTGCTCCTCGACGAGCCCACCAACGACCTCGATGTCGAAACCCTGAGCTCGCTCGAGAACGCCCTTCTCGAGTTCCCCGGTTGCGCCGTGGTCATCACGCACGACCGGTGGTTCCTCGACCGCATCGCCACGCACATCCTCGCCTACGAGGGCAACGAGGATCACCCCGACCAGTGGCACTGGTTCGAGGGCAACTTCGAGGCGTACGAGGCCAACAAGATCGAACGCCTCGGCGCCGACGCGGCCAATCCGTCGCGGTCCTCCTACCGCAAGCTCACGCGTGACTGACGATTCCGCCGTGAGCACTCCCGACGAGGGTCCGGCCGCTGCCGGGCCCTCGCGGGTGCACGTGCCGATCCACCTCCGGTGGGGCGATCTCGATGCGCTCGGGCATGTCAACAACACCTCGATGCTGAAGCTGCTCGAAGAGGCACGCCTGCGCGCCTTCTGGTTCAGCGACGGCGAAGGCGAGCCCCTGCCGACGGCGGTGTTCGACATGGACGTGCTCGAGAGCGGCGGCGACCGGGCCACGCTGATCGCGCGTCAAGAGATCGAGTACCTGCGTCCCGTGCCCTACAGCCAGCGTCCCCTCGACGTGCGGATGTGGATCGGTGCGATGGGCGGCTCCAGCGCCGACATCTGCTACGAGGTCTATAGCCCCGTCGGAGACGCCGAACGCGTTCTCTATGCCCGGGCCACCGCTGTCACGGTGCTCGTCGACACGGCGACCGGTCGGCCGACCCGCTGGACCGAGGCGGAGCGTGCGGCCTGGGCGCCGTACACCGGAGACCCGATCGAGTACCGCCGCCGTTCCTCACGCGGCTGACGCCGACATCACCCCAGAGCTTCGAGGTCGCCCGCCGTTCTCCATCGGCGAGCTCCCAGTTCTCGGCGGGTGCGACGCGCCGCCGGCCTCGAGCCTCGCCCCGCGAACGGAGTCGCCGGGGTGCCGGCATCCGGGATCAGTCTCGCGGGACGCGCACCATGACCTCTTGCGCGACACTGGCCAATAGGGCGCCGTCACGCGTGTAGATCCTGCCCGTCGCGAGACCGCGGCCACCGCGGGCGTTGGGGGACTCCTGCACGTACAGCAACCAGTCGTCGACACGGCCGGGGCGGTGCCACCACATCGCGTGGTCCAGGCTCGCGACCTTGAGCCCGGGGGCGTTCCACGCCACGCCGTGCGCGCGCATGATCGACTCCTGGATCGTGAGGTCGCTCAGGTATGCGAGAGCGGCGCGGTGAACGGCCGGGTCGTCGGTGATCGCGCGACGCAGCCTCATCCAGACCGCCTGTCGCGGAACCTGCGGCCCGTCCGCAGACGCATATAGCGGCGAGGTCACGTGTCGGACATCGACGGGGCTCTCCGAGAAGATCCGTCGGCTGACCGGGTGCAGGGCGTCGACGTCGAGGACGGGGGCGTCCTCGGGCTGCGGGATGCCGCCGGGCATCGGCTCGAAGTGCTCGAGACCCGGGTCCTCGTCCTGGAAGGACGCGATCATCGAGAAGATGGGCACACCCGACTGGAACGCCTGGGTCCGCCGGGTCGAGAAGGAACGACCGTCGTGGATGCGATCGACCGAGAAGGTGATCCCGTCCGTCGGATCCCCGGGGCGAAGGAAGTAGCCGTGCATCGAGTGCACGGATCGCTCGGGCGGGAGGGTTCGCGAGGCGGCCACGACGGTCTGTGCGAGAACTTGTCCGCCATAGACGCGCCCGGTCGGCATGGGCTGCGACACCCCCGTGAAGATGTCTTCGGTCGTGCGCGCTCCCGCGTCGCGCAGGTCGAGCACGGCGAGCAGCGACGCCACGGGATCGATGGCCTCGGACACACTGACTCCCGTTCCGGCGCGATGAACCCGCACCGCTTGATAGTTTAGGGCGGGTGTCCGCGCGCCTGTTGTTCCCCGACCCGCAGGCGGCAGCCGACCTGCTCACTTTCGCCGCCCGAACGATCCGCCTCGGTGACGGCACCGTGCGACTGCGCGCCGACGGCGGAGTACTCGTCGCGACGGCCGCACCGCTCGCCCCGCGGGGGCTGCTCGATGCGACCCCGACGGTCCTGGGCCTTCGCGTGTCGGCCATCGACCCCGAGCTCGAATGCGACGTGGTCGTCGACGCCTCGGCCCTGCTTCCCGCTCCCGACGACGCCTCCGCCGTCGTGCTGCCCGAGACCGCGACGTCTCCCGCCTGGGCCGGCATCTCGCCCCCTCGCGGAGGGTGGGAACAGACGGATGCCGTCGACGCGGCCGTTCTGGCATCCCGAGCCCAGTACGGCGTCGCCGCCGTCGCCGACGCGCTCCCCGCCGACGCGGGTGAAGACGTCGTGCGGCTCGTGCGGGCTCAGGTGTGGGGTCAGCCCGACGACGCTCTCGGCGGACTGCCGCTGGGTACGGCCTTCGCGGCTTTCGCCCTGGGTTTCATCGCCGGGTCCGAAGAGGCCCCCGTGCGTCGCAGCGGCGCCTGGACGCGCGTGAGCCTCGCGCGTGGCCACGTGCTGGTGCGCGGGCCGGTGCGTTCCGGACTCACTGCCGTCCGCGCGACGGGCAGCTGATCCAGCAAGCGCACAGCTGGCGTCATTACGCTGAGGAACAGCAAGGGGAGTACTCCCGTCGCGGCGTATCCGTCATCACGAGTCCACGGTTGGATTCCGGGTACGTCGGTCCGTAAGGGCGGAGGAGACCTTGACGTCGCGGCCGCGTGCCGCCCGTCGAGAGGTTCCTCCATGGTCTCGTTCTCCCGTCTGTTCGATCTCGCTTCCAAGGCTGCGGGGAAGGCCTCGTCCTCGCAGCGCACGCCGGGCGCCGCCGGCGGCAAGGACTGGCGCGACATGGTGCGCTCGGCGGCTGACGCGGTCACGGGCGATCGCCGCCCGAATCCCCCGCACGCGGCGGCGCCGAACGGCTATGCCCCGCCCGCGTCGCAGGGCCGTTACGCCCCGCCGGCCTCTTCTCGTACGTCATCGACGCTGTCGACCGAGGACCGCGCGGCGATCGCCCGTTACGACTACCTCGTGCGCACGGCCGACCCCGATCGGGTGGAGCAGATGCACCGTGAGGCCTTCGCCCGCCTCACCCCGGCGCAACGCGCGCTGGTGAAGGAGCGGATGGATGCCGATCTGGCTCCGCACGAGCGTCCCCGCACCGACGCCGCCGATGATCTCGCGCGCACCGCTGCGCGGGCGGAGGCCGCGCGGCCCGGACGCATGTCGGGGCTGTTGGCCAAGGCCGGGCGCGGAGGCCTCCTCGGTGCCGGCATCGTGGGGGCCGGGGGACTGCTGGCCGCGGTGGCCGGAGGCGCGGTCGTCAGCGCCGTCGCCGGCCCGCTGCTGGCTCAGGCCGGACAGCTGGGCGTCGACTTCACGGGGCTCGCGGAGGGCGTCGACCTGGAGGCCATGGCATCCGGAGTCGATCTCACCTCGCTCGCGGAGGGCGCGGGGATCGGCGAGTGGGCGGGAGGCGCACAGGACGCCGTGTCGGGAGCGGGTGAGCACATCAGCGGATTCGGTGACGGGCTGTCCAACCTCGACATCCCCGGATTCGGAGACTTCCTCGGGCGGTGATCAGTCGCTCGCGCGGACCGGGAGCCCGGTATCGGGACGTCCGCCCTGCTGCGGGCCGATACCGCGTGACTCGAACGTGTTGACCATCGCGTAGGCCGCCCGTTCGAGGTAATCCCACAGGGGTGCTTCGAACGCGGGCGGCAGGGCGATCTCGTCGACGGCCGTGCGCATGTGCCGCAGCCACCGGTCGCGGGCGTCGGGGTCGACGTGGAAGGGCATATGGCGCATCCGCAGGCGCGGGTGCCCGCGCGTCTCACCGTAGGTGGTCGGGCCGCCCCAGTACTGGGCGAGGAACAGGGTCAGCCGCTCGGCTGCAGGGCCGAGGTCCTCCTCGGGGTACATCGGCTTCAGTACCTCGTCCGAGGCGACCCCGCGGTAGAACGCGTCGACCAACCGGCGGAAGGTGTCCATGCCCCCGACCTGGTCGTAGAAGGTCACAGGCTCGGTCATGTCTGGTCCTTGTCGTCGGCGCGCACGGCCGGGGGAGTGGGCTTGGGCGTGTCGGCTCCGGGGGCGGGAGGCAGGTCCACCACGGCGGTAGGCGTGTCGTCGCGGACGGTCTTCTTCTTCACCTTGGGTGTCGACGTGTCCGCTGCGTGATCCTCCACGATCTCGGACACGTCCAGCTTGCTGCGGCGGGGCCGCCAGATGGGCCGGCTCGCGGCGACGGTGACCTGGGTCTCCTTGGTCTTGGGCGGGTGTGCGCCACGCACGCTCTGTGCGCCCTCGGCGCCTGTCAGAACGATCGAGTTCAGCTGCGGGAGGGCGATGCCCATCGCGTCGATCGCCTTCTTCAGGCGCGCGCGCAGTTCTCGGGCCACGTCGTCCTTCGCGCTCGAGCGTGTCTTCATCACGAGCCGGATGACGAGGGCATCGCCGCTGATCGATTCGAGGCCCCAGATCTCGGGCTGCTCGATGATGCGCGAGCGCCACTTCGTCTCTTTCGCCATCGTCTTCGCCGCGGTGAGCATGGCCTTCTCGACGTCGTCGATATCGGCGTCCACGGGCACGGCGAGGTCGATGATGACGCGGGACCAGCCCTGCGACATGTTGCCGATGCGGGTGATCTCGCCGTTGCGGACGTACCAGAGCGTGCCGTTGACGTCGCGGACGTGGGTGATGCGGACGCTGACGAACTCGACGATGCCCGTCGCGAGCCCGAGATCGACGACGTCGCCGATGCCGATCTGGTCCTCGGCGACGATGAAGATCCCGTTGAGGACGTCTTTGACGATGTTCTGCGCGCCGAAGCCGAGACCGGCGCCGATCGCCGCGGTGAGCAGGGTCAGCGAGGCGAGGGCGTTCGGAGCGACGATGCTGGCGATCCAGACGAGGGCGACGATCACGAGGATGACGTTGACGATGTTCTGCAGGATCGTGCCGAGTGTGCGCGTGCGCTGCACGAGGCGCACCGCGTTGAGCGGAGAGCGATCGAGCGCCTGCGTGTCGTCCACACGCGCCTTGCTCTTGGCCCCGTTGACGATGCGATCGACCACGCGCCGAATGATCAGGCGAAGCAGCCAGGCACCCACGGCCACACCCACGATGATCCCGAGGATCTGCAGCAGCGTGCCGCCGAAGCTCAGCAGTTGGCCGCCGATCCAGCCCCACGTGTCCGGGTTGGCGAGATCGCTCGGCGACGTGATCGAGGGCGACGGGGTCGGTTCGGGGTTTTCGGCGAGAACGAACATCGGCTTCAGCCTAACGACGGATGCCTCGGCGCCGGCTGAGCGTCGAGGCATCCGTGTGGACGACGCTCAGGCGTCGCGCAAGCGCAGGGCGACCCACCCGAGCAGCAGCGGGCCCACGACCCACCCGGCCATCGTGAGGGCGGGCTCGAGGAGGTCTTGGGCACCGGGCTGCGTGAGGGAGCCCGCCGCGCTGACCGGGAGGTACTTGCCGGCCTCGACGACCCACATCCAGTCCGGACCGGCGATCGAGAACAGGCTGAGCATGATCGGCAGGACGAAGAGCACCCCCACGGTCACGGCGATCGCGCCGGCGCCGCTACGCAGCAGGAAACCGAATCCGACGCCCATGAGGGTGAAGCAGGCCATCGACAGCACGCCGAGGGCCAGTGGGACGAGGGAATCGGCCGGGCGCGCCCAATCGATGCTGGTACCCGACAGGGGAGCGGTGGCCGCGATCGCGACGGCGTAGATGACCATCGTGGTCACCATCATGGTGAGAGCCACGACGATCGCCTTCGCCAGCAGCACGGCGCCCCGGCGCGGCTGGGCGGTGAGCGTCGACCGGATCATCCCGGTGGAGTACTCCCCGGTCACCACGATCGCGCCCAGGATGCCGGCGACGAGCATCGTGAACTGGGTGGGCGCCAGGATGACGTTCGTCGGCGCCATGCTCCCACCCATGCCGCTGGTGGCCAGGGCGATCAGGAGCGAGATGCCGACGGACAAGGCGGCTGTGACCCCGAGCGACCACCACGTCGAGCGCAGGGTGAGGATCTTGATCGCCTCGCTCCGGAGGAGGTGGGCGAAGCTCAGACGGTGTCCGGTGGTGTGGGTGGCCCGGCGGGGAGCGGCGGCGAGAGCGGTCATGCGATCTCCTTGGTCTTGTACTCGACGGAGTCGTCGGTGAGGGCGAGGTAGGCGTCTTCGAGAGATCCGACGCGCGGGCTGAGCTCGTAGAGGGGGATGCCGTGGGCTGCGGCGATGTCGCCGACGGTCTCGGGGGTGATCCCGGTGATCTGCGCCGCGCCCGGTTCGATGGCCGAGATGGTGGCATCCGGGATCTCGAGGGCGGTGACGAGCTCGCCCAGGCGAGGAGAGCGCACGAGCAGTGTGGTCGTGGTCCAGGTGCGCACGAGTTCGGGCAGGGGCGCGTCGGCGAGCACGCGGCCGCGGCCGAGGACGATCACGTGATCCGCGGTCTGCGACATCTCGCTCATCAGGTGGCTCGACAGCAGCACCGTACGACCCTCGGCGGCGAGGTGCCGCACGAACTGGCGTACCCAGCGCACTCCCTCGGGGTCGAGGCCGTTGACCGGCTCGTCGAGGATGAGCGTGTGCGGGTCGCCGAGCAGGGCCGCTGCGATCCCGAGCCGCTGGCCCATGCCGAGCGAGAAGCCGCCTGCGCGCTTTCCGGCGACGGTGCCGATACCGGTGAGCTCGAT
Source organism: Microbacterium sp. SORGH_AS_0454 (assembly GCF_031453395.1). Lineage (NCBI taxonomy): Bacteria > Bacillati > Actinomycetota > Actinomycetes > Micrococcales > Microbacteriaceae > Microbacterium > Microbacterium sp. SORGH_AS_0454. The sequence goes on from NZ_JAVIYS010000001.1 coordinate 2,712,222, forward strand.
GACCTCGTCGACGCGCTGCGCACCGATGCCGTGCGTGGCGGCCATCGCGCGAAGGTGGTTGCGCGCCGATCGGCCGGTGTGGACGGCCTTCGCATCCAGCAGCACGCCGACCTCGGTGAGGGGGGAGCGCAGCTGACGGTAGTCCTGGCCGCCCACGGTGACGCGTCCCGCGGTGGGGCGGTCGAGCCCCACGATCATGCGCATCGTCGTCGACTTACCCGCACCGTTCGGTCCGAGGAAGCCGGTCACCCGGCCCGGGGCCACCGTGAACGAGATGCCGTCGACGGCGGTCTTGTCGCCGTATCGCTTGGTGAGGTTCTCTGCAACGATCATGCCTCCACGCTATGAAGCACGCCTCAGCCGCCGCGTCCCTCGAAAGGATGACTCGCGCCGTCGCGAGGATGATCCCGAGAACGACGAATGCCCCCTCCCCGGAGGGAGAGGGCATTCGATCGGGGCGGATGCTCAGGCTGCGTCGCGCTCCTGCACGGCTAGCGCGCGCTCGACACCGGCGAGGTTCTCACCGACGAGGCGACGGAGCGCGGGCGCGGCGTCGGCGTTCTGCGACAGCCATGCGCGCGTCGCGTCACGAAGAGCCGTGTTCGCCAGCGCGGCCGGGTACAGCCCGACGATCAGGTAGTTAGCGATCTGGTAGCTGCGCGACTCCCAGATGGGCAGCAGCATCGCGAAGTACGGCTCGACGAAATCGGCGAGCACATCGACCGTCGCCGGGTTCGTGAAGCCGGCGGCCGTCGAGCGAACGATCGTGTTGGGGGCATCGGTGCGCTCGATGAGCGAGTCCCAGGCCTCCTGCTTCGCCGCGTGCGAGGGCAGCGACGCCTTGGCCATGGCCGCGAACTCGCCGCCCTTGGCGGTGTTGTCGGCGGCGCGGGCTTCGTCGATGTCAGCGGCGGTTGCGGCACCCGCGGAGGCGAGCGACACCAACAGCTGCCACGACAGGTCGGTGTCGATCTCGAGGCCCTCGAGCGTCGTGTCGCCGTCGCGCAGGGCCCGCACCGTCTCGGCGTGCGCCGGGGTGGTGGCGGCCGAGGCGAAGGCGGTGACGAACTGCAGCTGGCTGTCGCTGCCGGCCTCCGCCGCCTGCGCCAGCGCCCAGAGCCCGTCGGCGACGCGCTCGCGCGCGGCCTCGCGGGTCGTCGGGGCGACGTAGGAGTTGGCGGCGAGCTGCAGCTGACCGAGGGTCGTGCGCACGGTGGTCGACTCGGTCTCGGAGCCGATGTTCTGCAGGACGAGGTCGAGGTAGTCGGTCGCGGAGGACTCGGCATCCCGGGTCTGATCCCACGCCGCGCCCCAGACGAGCGAGCGTGCGAGGGGGTCGGAGATGTCCTTCAGGTGCGCGATGGCCGTGGCCAGCGAACGCTCGTCGAGGCGGATCTTCGCGTAGGCGAGGTCGTCATCGTTGAGCAGCACGAGATCGGGGCGACGGATGCCGCGCAGCTCCGCGACCTCGGTACGGTCCCCGTCTACGTCGATCTCGACGCGGTGCACGCGCTCGAGCGCCCCCGCGTCGTTCAGCGAGTAGAAACCGACCCCGAGGCGATGCGGACGAATCGTCGGGTAGTCCGCCGGGGCGGTCTGCACGATGGCGAAACGCGTGATCGTGCCGTCGGGGCCCTCTTCGATGAGCGGGGCGAGGGTGTTGACACCCGCCGTCTCGAGCCACTTCTTTGACCAGTCGCCCAGGTCGCGACCGCTGGTGGCCTCGAGCTCGACGAGCAGGTCGCCGACCTCGGTGTTGGACCACTGGTGCTTCTGGAAGTACGCGGCGACTCCGGCGAAGAACTGCTCGATGCCCACCCACGCGGCGAGCTGCTTGAGCACCGAACCGCCCTTGGCGTACGTGATGCCGTCGAAGTTCACCTGCACGTCTTCGAGGTCGTTGATCTCGGCGACGACCGGGTGGGTCGAGGGCAGCTGGTCCTGACGGTAGGCCCAGGTCTTCTCCATCGCGTTGAAGGTCGTCCATGCGGCCTCCCACTCGGTGGCCTCGGCGGTGGCGATGGTCGACGCCCACTCGGCGAACGACTCGTTCAGCCAGAGGTCGTTCCACCACTTCATGGTGACCAGGTCGCCGAACCACATGTGCGCGAGCTCATGCAGGATCGTGACGACGCGGCGCTCCTTGACGGCGTCGGTCACCTTGCTGCGGAAGACGTAGGTCTCGGTGAAGGTCACCGCGCCCGCGTTCTCCATCGCGCCGGCGTTGAACTCGGGCACGAAGAGCTGGTCGTACTTGGCGAAGGGGTAGGGGAAGCCGAACTTGTCCTCGAAGTAGGCGAATCCCTGACGGGTCTTCTCGAAGACGTAGTCGGCATCCAGGTACTGCCACAGGCTCTTGCGGGCGAACACGCCGAGCGGGATGACGCGGCCGTCGGCGCTGGTGAGCTCGCTGTATGTGGCCTCGTAGGGGCCGGCGACGAGGGCGGTGATGTACGACGAGATCCGCGGGGTCGCGGAGAAGTCCCAGCGGGCGGTGTCATCGGACACGGGGACCGGGTCGGGGGTCGGCGAGTTCGAGACGACCTTCCAGCGCGCGGGGGCGGTCACCGAGAAGGTGAACTCGGCCTTGAGGTCGGGCTGCTCGAACACCGTGTACATACGGCGTGAATCGGGCACCTCGAACTGCGAGTACAGATACACCTCGCCGTCGACGGGGTCGACGAAGCGGTGCAGGCCCTCACCGGTGTTGGTGTACTCGCAGTCGGCCTCGACGACGAGTTCGTTCTGCGCGGCGAGGTCGTCGAGCGCGATGCGCGAATCGGCGAACACCGTGGCGGGGTCGAGCGAACGGCCGTTGAGCGTCACCGAGTGCACCGTGCGCGCGACGAGGTCGATGAAGGTCGACGACCCCTCGGTAGCGGCGAAGGACACGACGGTGCGGGAGGAGAACACCTCTTCACCGCGGGTGAGGTCGAGCTGCACATCGTAGGAATGCGTGTCGACGATCGCGCGGCGCTCCTGCGCTTCGATGCGGGTGAGGTTCTCTCCTGGCACTGGCGTACTCCCGGGGATCTGGGTGGAATTGTCGCGGGTGACGCGGTTGACGTCGCTGACAACCGTATAAGCCTAGTAGCGAGATATCTCGCCTCGCGCTCGTCAGCCAGGTGGGAAGATGTGATCGTGAGCACGACCGACACGGACACCAGCCCTGACACCGTCCTTTACGCGTCGTCCGCCGCAGCGTCCGGACCCAAGTGGGTCGAGACGCCGGTGGCATACGACGGCATCCTCCTCGCCGGCTTCGGCGGGCCCGAGGGCCAAGACGACGTCATCCCGTTCCTGCGCAACGTCACGCGCGGGCGCGGCATCCCCGACGAACGCCTCGAAGAGGTGGCACACCACTACCGGCACTTCGGCGGGGTGAGCCCCATCAACCAGCACAACCGCGAGTTGAAGGCCGCGCTCGAGGCCGAGATCGCAGAACGCGGCCTGGGTCTTCCGGTCTACTGGGGCAACCGCAACTGGGAGCCGTATCTCGAAGAGGCCGTGACAGAGGCAGCCGAGGCCGGAGACACGACTCTGCTGGCCATCGCGACGAGCGCCTACAGCTCGTTCTCGAGCTGCCGCCAGTACCGCGAGGACTACGCGCGCGTTCTCGAGGCGACCGGCCTCGGCGAGACCGTGACCATCGACAAGGTCCGCCAGTTCTTCGACCACCCCGGCTTCGTCACCACGTTCGTGCGTGGAGTGACGGATGCCGTTTCGGCGTACGTCGCCGACGGAATCGCGCCCGAGAAGATCCGTGTGCTGTTCTCGACGCACTCCATCCCCACCGCCGACGCGCAGCGTTCGGGCCCCCGCGACGTCGACCTCGGCGAGGGCGGGGCCTATGAGGCGCAGCACAAGGCCGTCGCCGCCTTCGTCATGGCCGAGGTGGCCGCCGCCGTCGCCGACGTCGAGTGGGAGCTCGTCTACCAGTCGCGCTCGGGCCCGCCCACGCAGCCCTGGCTCGAGCCCGACGTCAACGACGTCATCGCGGAGTTGCCTGGACGCGGCGCCGAGGCCGTGGTGATCGTGCCGCTCGGCTTCGTCAGCGACCACATGGAGGTGCTCTGGGACCTCGACACCGAGGCCATGGAGGCGGCCGAAGAAGCCGGTATCCGCGCGGTGCGCACGCCGACTCCGGGCATCGACCCGGCGTACGTCTCGGGCTTGGTCGACCTCGTGGAAGAGCGGCTGAAGGGCACGCCGAAGTCGGAGCGACCCCACCTCACCGACCTCGGTCCCTGGTACGACGTCTGCCGCCCCGGATGCTGCGAGAACATCCGTGCCGGCTTCAAGCCCGTCGCCGCGGGGCTGCGCCCCTGATCATCCTCGACGCCGCCCGTTCCTTTCGAGGAGCGGGCGGCGTCGTCATGTCCGCCCGCGATGTCGGACCCTCTCAATAGACTTGCGGCATGCGTATCCACATCGGCACCGATCACGCCGGTCTCGAGTTCTCCACCCAGATCCAGCACCACCTCGCCGAGCAGGGCCACGAGGTCATCGACCACGGTCCGATCGAGTACGACGCTCTCGACGACTACCCCTCGTTCTGCATCCGCGCAGCTCAGGCGGTCGTCCGCGACCAGGCCGCGGGCGTCGACGTCCTCGGGGTCGTGTTCGGCGGTTCGGGCAACGGCGAGCAGATCGCCGCGAACAAGGTGCTCGGAGTGCGCGCCGCGCTCGTGTGGAACATCTCCACGGCAGAGCTCGCCCGCGAGCACAACGACGCCAACGTCATCTCGATCGGTGCGCGTCAGCACACCTTCGACGAGGCCGCGTCGTTCATCGACCGTTTCATCGCCACCCCCTTCTCGGGCGAAGAGCGCCACGCGCGCCGTATCGGCCAGCTCGCCGCCTACGAGCAGGACGGAGTGCTGTTGCCCGACCCTCGCGCCGGCGAGAAGCCGAACACGATGACCGACGCCAGCGACTCGTTCGACCCCGAGGCAGGCTGATGCCCGAAGGGCATTCCGTCCACCGCATCGCGCGTCAGTTCGAGCGCAACATCGTGGGCCGGACCGTCGCGGCATCCAGTCCTCAGGGGCGTTTCGTCGAGGGTGCTGCGGTGATCGACGGCCGCGAGGCGCTCGAGGTCCGCGCCGTGGCGAAGCAGATGTTCCTCCGGTTCGACGGCGACGTGTGGTTGCGCGTCCATCTCGGCATGTACGGCGCATGGGACTTCTCGGGTGAGGTGGTCGTCGACGCCACGATCGCCTCGGCCAACGGCCGGATGGGCCAGACGAATCAGCGCGGCACCGTGCTCGACGACGAGCCCATCTTGGATGCGGCGGGCGAGAACTCGCTGAGCTCGATCGGGGCCCCGCGGCGTACTCGCGTGCGGATGTCGGAGCAGACGACCGGGCTCGAAGAGCAGACGGAGTGGCCGCCGCCCGTCGTCGGCGCGGTGCGGCTGCGTCTGCTGACCGAGACGACCTGCGCCGACCTGCGCGGACCGACCGCGTGCGCGCTGCAGACGCCCGACGAGGTGGCGGCGACGATCGCCAAGCTCGGGCCCGATCCGCTCGTCGACGACCTCGCCGAGGGCGAGGAGCAGTTCACGGCGACCGTGCGCAAGAAGCCCACGGCCATCGGCCTGCTGCTCATGGACCAGTCCGTCGTCAGCGGGATCGGCAACGTCTACCGCGCCGAGTTGCTCTTCCGCGCACGGCAGAACCCGCACACCCCCGGTCGCGACGTGCCGGAAGAGGTCGTGCGAGGGCTGTGGCGCGATTGGGCCCGGCTTCTGCCGATCGGCGTCGAGACCGGTCAGATGATGACGATGGACGACCTCGACCCCGAGGCCTACCGTCGCGCGATGGCCCACCGCGACGACCGGCACTGGGTGTACCACCGGGCGGGGCTGCCCTGCCGGGTGTGCGGGACGACGGTGCTGATGGAAGAGGCCGCGGGGCGCAAGCTCTACTGGTGCCCGAACTGCCAGGCGTAGCCGCGTGGGCGTCCGAGTCGTTGAGCCTGTCGTAGCGCCGGCTCCCCGCGTTCTAGGCTGATCCGGTGCGTCAGAACCCGAGCTTCGCGATGACCGACGTCGGTGAGATCCGCCGTCTCATCGATCTCAACCCGTGGGTCACTCTCGTCAGCCAGGGCGAGGAGGGCCTCGTCGCCTCGCACTACGCCGTCATGCTCGACGAAGACCGCGACGACCTCACGATCGTGGGGCACGTCGGCAAGCCCGACGACGCGATCCTCGGTCTCGGCGCTCGTGAACTGCTCGTCGTTGTTCAAGGCCCGCACGGCTACATCACACCGCGCTGGTACGGCGAGGTGGCGGCCGTGCCCACGTGGAACTTCGTCTCGGCCCATCTCCGTGGCATCCCGGAACTTCTTTCTCCCGAAGAGAACTTGCGCGTCCTCGACAGACTGGTCGACCGATTCGAAGGTCACGGAGACGACGCCCGCGGCCTCTACACGCTGCCGAACGACGTCACGTTCGTCGAGCGCCTCGAGCGGGGCACGGTGGGGTTCCGCCTCACTCCGACGCACGTGACGGCCAAGCGCAAGCTCAGCCAGAACCGCACGGTCGAGGTCGTCGAGACGATCATCGACGGTCTGACCGCCGAGGGGCGCCACGAGCTCGCCGACGAGATGCGGCGCGCCGCCGACGCCCGGGTCCGTCCGTGATCGGCGAGGAGGCGGAGTTCGTCCGTGCGGTGCGGGTGGCCGGCCCGGGGCGGGAGTTCCTCCCCACCACCGAGCCGGTCGACATCGTCGTCGCCGATGGGCTCATCGCCGACATCGCTCCCACGGGAAACCTGCGGCCCACCGGCTTCGTCGTCGACGGTGAGGGCGGGTGGCTCCTCCCGGGGCTGTGGGACCACCACGTGCACGTGTTGCAATGGGCTCTCGCCGCCGACCGCGTCGCCCTCGGCGAGGTGGCGAACGCGCGCGACGCCGCCGCGATCATGGCCCTGGCCCCCGAGACCGACGGGCGCCGTATCGGCACGGGCTTCCGCGACGGCCTCTGGCCCGATTCGCCGAGCCTCGACGTGCTGGATGCCACGACCGGCGGCGTCCCTACCTATCTGATCAACGCCGACGTGCACAGCGTGTGGATGAACACGGCGGCCTTCCGTCGCGAGGGCTTCGAGCCCGTGGCATCCGGGGTCGTCGTCGAAGAGGACGCGTTCGAGATCTCGCGGCGGCTCAACGCCGTTGCCCCCGAAGTGGCGGACGCGGCCGTCGAGCGGATGGCGCACGCGGCGGCGGCGCGTGGCGTCGTCGGCCTCGTCGACCTCGACATGACCTGGAACGACGAGCCGTGGCAGCGACGCTCCGCACGTGGGTTCGACGCGCTGAGGGTGTCGTACGGAACGTATCCGCAGGACCTCGACCGCGCCATCGCCGAAGGACTGCGCACCGGCGACCCCGTCCGCGGGTCGAGGAACGGCCTCGTTCGCGTCGGACCGCTCAAGGCGATCACCGACGGCTCGCTGGGGACCCGAACCGCCGCTTGCGCTCACCACTATCCGGGCGAGGTCGGCAATCACGGCCTGCTCACGGTGCCGCCGGACGAGCTCGTCGAGATGATGACGCGCGCGACGGCCGCGGGGCTGGAGTGCGCGATCCACGCGATCGGTGATCTCGCGAACGCCCACGCCCTCGACGCCTACGCCCGCACCGGCGCGGTCGGCACGATCGAGCACGCCCAGCTCGTCGCGCACGCCGACATTCCGCGCTTCGCCCGTCTGGGAGTCGCCGCGAGCGTGCAGCCCGAACACGCGCTGGATGATCGGGACATGACGGATGCCATCTGGGCCGAGCAATCCGCCCAGCCCTACCCGCTCCGCGCCCTCGCCGACAGCGGCGCCAACCTGCGCTTCGGCTCCGACGCGCCGGTCGCGCCCCTCGATCCCTGGGCAGCCATGGCGTCGGCGATCTTCCGCACGCGCGATGGTCGGGACGCGTGGCAGCCGCACCAGCGGGTGGACATCGACACCGCCATCGCGGCATCCACCGCCGGGGGTTCGACGGCCGCGGCGGAGATTTCACCCGGCGCGGTCGCAGACCTGGTCATCGTCGGCGCGGATCCGCTCACGGCCGACGAGCGGGGCCTTCGGTCGATGCCGGTGCGCACGACGCTCCTGGCCGGACGCGTAACGCACGGCGTCTGAACTCTTCCGCGCGGGGCTACCCGTCGCCTTCGCGCGTTCGCCGACAGGAGCCGACTCTCGGCGGCTCCCGCGTGCGGAAACGACGAAGGGGGCGATGCCGAAGCACCGCCCCCTTCGCAGAGACGTCTTACGCGGCGAGGTGCGCGAAGAGGAACCAGCGGTCCTTGTCGAGACCGCGCTTGATCTCGATCGCGACGTCCTGGCTCGACATGTCGATCTCGTCGAGGCCCTCGATGGCGGTCTCGATGTCGACGAGCACGGCGTCGATGTCAGCGATCACCGCGCGGATGACGACGTCGGACTGCGCGAACCCGGCGGGAACCTCGGTGGCCTTGGCCTTGGCGGCGACCGTCGACAGGCGCGAGTCGATGGGAAGCCCCAGGGCGACGATGCGCTCGGCGGCCAGGTCGGCCCAGTCCTGCGCGTGGGCGACCACCGAGTCGAGCAGCTCGTGCACGCCGATGAAGTTGGAGCCGCGGACGTGCCAGTGCGCCTGCTTGCCGTTGACGACGAGGGCCTCGAGGCCGATCACGACGGGGGAGAGGAACTGGGCGGTACCGGCGGCCATGGTGGGGTCGACGGTGGTGGCGGCGGGGGTCTGAACGGTGCTCATTTTTTTGCTCCTTAGGCGACGTTCGAAGTCTCGATGGATGCAACGCTACTCACGTGAGAGCATTCCGCAAGCAAGATGAGGCTCGGCTAAATACCTGGTGAATAGGCAAACCTCACCTACTTTCAGCACTTCCCGCGACGGGTGCCGCACCCGGTATCGATTCGCCCAAGCCGCGTCCGCACCGGCGTCGGCGGGCGCGCAGCACGTCCGAGCAACGACCGTCGGGATTCGCTCGCGCAGGGATTGCTTGCTCTCGCACGTCGCGCCCAGCGGGTTCGTGTCGAGCCCGACCCCTCGGCGGGCCGCCGCATCGTTCGTCAACGCCGAGCCCCGGACGCGTTAGCCTCGGCCCATGCCGATCGCCCCCGATGCCGCTGTCCTAACCCTTCCCGACGCTGCTCCGAGCCTCCACGACACGGCTTTCGTGGCATCCGGTGCGCGCATCATCGGGGCGGTGACTCTGCAGGAGGGAGCAAGCGTCTGGTACAACGCCGTCGTGCGCGGCGATAGCGCGTCGATCACGGTCGGGCCCCGCAGCAACCTGCAGGACAACGTGTCTGTTCATGTCGACCGCGGACGGCCGGTCACCATCGGGGCCGATGTCTCGGTGGGGCACAACGCCGTCGTGCACGGCTGCACCATCGGCGACGGCACGTTGATCGGGATGGGCAGCGTCGTGCTGTCGGGGGCCGAGATCGGACCCGGATGCCTTGTCGCCGGGGGAGCGGTGGTGCTGGAGGGCGCCGTCATCCCCGCGGGCTCACTGGTCGCGGGCGTCCCCGGCAAGGTGCGTCGCGCCCTGACCGACGAGGAGCGCGACGGCATCCTGCGGAATGCGCAGACCTACCTCGCCCACACCGCTCGCCACGCCTCGGCGACACCGACCCCGGATGCCGACACCCCGGCGATATCGGTCGGCTGAGCTGTCTCGCGGCGTGCGGTCGGCGTAATCTCGCCGAATGCAGATCACGTCTCTGGAACCGAACGAGATCTTCGTCTTCGGCTCGAACGCCGCGGGCGCTCACGGGGGCGGGGCAGCGCGTTTCGCCCTGGACCGCTTCGGCGCGGTGTGGGGGCAGAGTGAGGGTCTCCAAGGCCGGTCGTACGGCATCGACACGATGTCGGGGCTCGGCGTTCTGGAAGAGCAGGCCCGGCGCTTCTTGGCGTTCGCGCGGACGCATTCCGAACTGCGGTTCCTCGTGACCGAGGTCGGATGCGGGATTGCCGGCTATCGTCCGCAACAGGTGGCGGCCTTCTTCGCGGGTGCGGGCGCGAACGTCGTGCTGCCGGAATCGTTTCAGGCTGCACTGAGGTCGTGAGGAGAAAATCGCAACGACGAATCTCTCGCTCGCGGAATGTGGAGGGGCTGACGAGAATCGAACTCGCATCATCTGTTTGGAAGACAGAGGCTTTACCACTAAGCTACAGCCCCAGATTTCCGCGGTTTTTGACGAACCGGGAAGTCGGACGACCTCCACTCTACGACACCTGGAGGCGCCTCGCGAACGCGGGGGAGTTGGCATCCGATCGTCCTCGTCCGCAAGGGGGCCGGTGAAATCGGCGTAGCCGAGGGGATCGACTAGACTTTCAGCGGTCGTTTCGTCGGCGCGTGCCGCGCGCCGCCCCGGGGCGTAGCTCAGCTTGGTAGAGCGCCCGCTTTGGGAGCGGGAGGCCGCAGGTTCAAATCCTGTCGCCCCGACGTCACGGCCCCACAGACCACAGGCCTAGCCGGCCCCCGCGTGCGCGCGGGCCACACGAGGAGAACGAACCGCATGGTCAACAGCACCGTCGAGAAGCTCAGCCCCACCCGGGTCAAGCTGCACATCACGGTTTCGCCCGACGAGCTCAAGCCGAGCATCGCCCACGCCTACGAGCACATCGCCCGTGACGTGCAGATCCCCGGTTTCCGTAAGGGCAAGGTCCCCGCGCCGATCATCGACCAGCGCATGGGCCGCGGTGCCGTCATCGAGCACGCCGTCAACGAGGGTCTCGACGGGTTCTACCGCGAGGCCGTCGAGGCCAACGAGCTGCGAGTGATCGGTCGTCCCAACGCCGAGATCGTGGAGCTCCCCGAGCTCAAGGACTTCTCCGGCGACCTGATCGTCGACGTCGAGGTCGACGTGCGTCCCGAGTTCGACCTTCCCGCGTACGACTCGATCACGGTGACCGTCGACGCCGCCGAGGTCGACGAGGCCGGCATCGACGCCGAACTCGACCGCCTGCGCGCGCGCTTCGGCACGCTCATCACGGTCGACCGCCCCGCCAAGACGGGTGACTTCGTCGAGCTCGACCTCGTCGCCACGATCGATGGCAACGAGATCGACCGCGCCGAAGGCGTGTCGTACGAGATCGGCTCCGGCGAGCTGCTCGAGGGCATCGACGAGGCCATCGAGTCGCTCACGGCAGACGAGCAGACCACGTTCCGCTCGAAGCTGGTCGGTGGCGAGCACGCCGGTGAAGAGGCCGAGGTCTCGGTCACCATCACCGCCGTCAAGGAGCGCGAGCTTCCCGAGGCCGACGACGACTTCGCGCAGATGGCATCGGAGTTCGACACCATCGCCGAGCTCCGCGAGTCGCTGAGCGAGCGCGTCTCGCAGCAGTCCGTGTTCACGCAGGGCTCCGCCGCGCGCGACAAGTTCATCGAGGCGCTCCTCGAGGCCGTCGAGATCCCCGTGCCCCCGCAGCTCATCGAGGACGAGGTGCACCAGCACCTCGAGGGCGAGAACCGTCTCGAAGACGACGAGCACCGCGCCGAGGTCACCGAGGCGAGCGAGAAGCAGTTCCGCACGCAGATGGTCCTCGACAAGATCGCCGAAGACGCCAACGTCCAGGTATCGCAGGACGAACTGACGCAGTACCTCATCCAGTCGGCCGCGCAGTACAACATGGCGCCGCAGGACTTCGTCAACGCGCTGCAGCAGGGCAATCAGCTGCCCGCGCTCGTCGGTGAGGTCGCCCGCAACAAGGCCCTCGCGATCGCGCTCGGCAAGGTTTCGGTCGTCGACACCAACGGCAAGCCCGTCGACCTGACCGGCTTCGTCGCCGTCGAGGGTGAAGAGCCCGCCGAAGGCGACGACGACGCCGACGAGGCTCCCGCCGCCGAGGAAGCTCCCGCGAAGGCTCCCGCCAAGAAGCGCGCCCCCGCCAAGAAGAAGGCCGCCGAGCCCGCCGCCGACGAGGCTCCCGCCGCCGAGGAAGCGCCCGCGAAGGCTCCCGCCAAGAAGCGCGCGCCGGCGAAGAAGAAGGTCGCCGACGAGGCCGCAGACAGCGAGTAAGTCGAGACGAGGGGGCGGATGCCATGGCATCCGCCCCCTTTTTTCGTTCCCGGAAGCCGCGCACGCCGCTGCGGCGTGTCGAGTGTCCAGAACACCCGGACCATCGTCGAATCGGTCCGGGTGTTCTGGACAGTCGACGGCGTGTCGGATCGGTGGCGGAGCCTGGTGCACGTGAGTGTCCAGAACACCCGGACACGTTTCAGAAATATCCGGGTGTTGTGGACACTCAACAGGAGAGAGAGCACGTGCGATGAACGACTGGCAGAGCCGAGTGGATGCCGTCTGGGCCGATGAGGCGCTCAGCCCTGAGGCCGTGATCGAACGCATCGACGCGCTGGCTGCCGAGCGGCCCGCGGATGACGCGGTCGCGCTGTTCGAGCGAGCCGGAGCGCGTGACTCCGCCGGCGTCGAGGACGAGGCCGAGCAGCTCTATCGTCGCGCCCTCGAGCTCGGACTCGACGACGAGCGCCGCACGCGCGCGACGATCCAGCTCGCGAGCACGATCCGCAATCTCGGCAAGACCGCGGAGGCACTCGCGATGCTCGAGGCCGAGTACGAGCGCGAGCCTCGCGGACCGCTGCACGATGCGGCCGCCGCCTTTTACGCGCTCGCTCTCGTGTCGAATGCAGAGCCCGAGCGGGCGGCATCCGTGGCTCTGCAGGCCCTCGCCCCGCACCTGCCGCGCTATACCCGCTCCGTGACCGGATACGCGCGAGAAATCGCCGAACAACCGCGCTGATCCGCCCGCGGCGAACACGGCATCCCGCCCTGGAACGCGCCGGTAGATTCGTTTCAGATCACGGAAGAGGAGCACACATGCCCGAACCCCTTATGGCAACGAGCGTCTTCGACAGACTGCTCAAGGACCGCATCATCTGGCTCGGTTCCGAGGTGCGCGACGACAACGCCAACGAGATCTGCGCCAAGATCCTGCTGCTTGCCGCAGAAGACCCGCAGAAGGACATCTACCTCTACATCAACTCGCCCGGTGGCTCGATCACGGCCGGTATGGCGATCTACGACACCATGCAGTTCGTGCCGAACGACATCGTCACCGTCGGTATCGGCATGGCGGCCTCGATGGGTCAGCTTCTGCTCACCAGCGGCACCAAGGGCAAGCGCTACATCACGCCCAACGCCCGCGTGCTGCTGCACCAGCCGCACGGCGGGTTCGGCGGCACGTCCAGCGACATCCAGACGCAGGCGCAGCTCATCCTCGACATGAAGCGTCGCCTCGCCGAGATCACCGCGGCGCAGACCGGCAAGAGCGTCGAGCAGATCAACGCCGACGGCGACCGCGACCGCTGGTTCACCGCCCAGGAAGCTCTCGAGTACGGCTTCGTCGACCACATGCGCGAGCACGCCACCGACGTCACCGGCGGCGGCGGAACCGCAGCGGTCTGAGCCGAGAGGAAAAGGACACCGACATGAACATCCCCACTTTCGGCGGCACCGCAGCGCACATGCCCTCGAGCCGCTACGTCCTCCCTCAGTTCGAGGAGCGCACGGCTTACGGCTACAAGCGTCAGGACCCGTACAACAAGCTGTTCGAAGACCGCGTGATCTTCCTCGGCGTGCAGGTCGACGACGCGTCGGCCGACGACGTCATGGCGCAGCTTCTCGTACTCGAGTCGCAGGACCCCGACCGCGACATCATCATGTACATCAACTCGCCCGGTGGTTCGTTCACGGCCATGACGGCGATCTACGACACGATGCAGTACGTCTCGCCGCAGATCCAGACCGTCGTGCTCGGACAGGCAGCCTCCGCGGCATCCGTGCTGCTGGCCGCCGGTGCCCCCGGCAAGCGTCTCGCTCTGCCGAACGCCCGCATCCTGATTCATCAGCCCGCGATGGGCGAGGCCGGTCACGGACAGGCGTCCGACATCGAGATCCAGGCGCAGGAGATCCTCCGCATGCGCACCTGGCTCGAAGAGACCATGGCGCGCCACACCGGCCAGGACGTCGCGAAGGTCAACAAGGACATCGATCGCGACAAGATCCTCTCCGCCGCCGAGGCGATGGAGTACGGCATCGTCGATCAGGTGCTCACGACCCGCAAGCGCACCCCGGCGGCCCTCACCGCCTGACGTGCTCGCGCCACGATCAGCCCCGCAGACCCGTTTCGGTCTGCGGGGCTTCGTCGTGGGCGCGGGCGCCTCGTCGTGTGCGGCGGGCCCCACGGATCGCGAGACGGCACCTCGCCGACCACCCGACGACAAGCGGCGGCGGAGATGTCGGCATGATGCGGTTTCTGGGCCGTCGGGCACCGCGTCGAGGTGGCGATCGCAGAGGTGCGGGGAGCGCGAAGATCCGGTGGGTGACCGGATGCCGTGTGTCCGCCGTCGGCGATCATGACGCCGCCGCGCGCGCGAATGCCCGTGGATCACCCGGGCTCGGGTTAGGCTCGGGTAACACACCGGCGGGGGCCGGGTGACGGGAGGAACCGGCCATGGCACGTATCGGTGAGAGCGCCGACCTGTTCAAGTGCTCCTTCTGCGGCAAGAGCCAGAAGCAGGTACAGCAACTGATCGCCGGTCCGGGCGTCTACATCTGCGACGAGTGCGTCGAGCTGTGCAACGAGATCATCGAAGAGCGCATGGCCGAGTCGTCGGCCGGCGAGGTCGCCGAGTTCGACCTGCCGAAGCCGCGCGAGATCTTCTCGTTCCTCGAGGAGTACGTCGTCGGTCAGGAGTCCGCCAAGCGCGCTCTCGCCGTCGCCGTCTACAACCACTACAAGCGCGTCCGCTCGCACGGCACCCTGCAGCCCGCCGAGGCCCGTGCCGAAGAGATCGACATCGCCAAGAGCAACATCCTGCTGCTCGGACCCACCGGCTGCGGTAAGACCTACCTCGCCCAGACGCTCGCGAAGCGTCTGAACGTGCCGTTCGCGGTGGCGGATGCCACGGCCCTCACCGAGGCCGGCTACGTCGGTGAAGACGTCGAGAACATCCTCCTCAAACTGCTGCAGGCCGCCGACTTCGACGTCAAGCGTGCCGAGACCGGCATCATCTACATCGACGAGGTCGACAAGATCGCCCGCAAGGCCGAGAATCCCTCGATCACGCGCGACGTCTCGGGAGAGGGCGTGCAGCAGGCGCTGCTGAAGATCCTCGAGGGAACCGTCGCATCGGTCCCGCCGCAGGGCGGCCGCAAGCACCCGCACCAGGAGTTCATCCAGATCGACACGACGAACGTCCTGTTCATCGTCGCCGGGGCCTTCGCGGGCCTCGAGGAGATCATCTCCGCCCGCGTGGGCAAGCACGGCGTGGGCTTCGGCGCCCCGCTGCAGCGCAAGGAAGACGCGCCCGACCTGTTCAGCGAGGCGCTTCCCGAAGATCTGCACAAGTTCGGTCTGATCCCCGAGTTCATCGGTCGCCTGCCCGTCGTGGCATCCGTCTCGCCGCTTGACCAGGACGCGCTGATGGAGATCCTCACCGCGCCGCGCAACGCGCTGGTCAAGCAGTACCAGCGCATGTTCGAGCTCGACGGGGTGCAGCTCGAGTTCGAAGAGGACGCGCTGCGCGCGATCGCCGACCTCGCCGTCCTGCGTAAGACCGGCGCGCGCGGTCTGCGCGCGATCCTCGAAGACGTCCTGGGCCCGATCATGTTCGACGTGCCCTCGGCCGACGACATCGCTAAGGTCGTCATCACGCGTGCGGCCGTCGAAGACCGCGCGCAGCCGACCATCGTGCTGGCACAGAAGCGACGGAGCGCGTAACCCGCTTCGCTCACAGCTTCACCTACGGACCGGGGGGACCGAATGGATGTCGATACCGACCAGCTGTCGCTTGCGCAGCAGGTGCTGGAGAGGCAAGCCGGACACGGGCAGGCAATCGGGGAACACCTCGAAACGTACGCCCGCCTGAATGCGGGAGAGCTGGGCCTCATTCTGCAACTGTTCCAGCCGATCAGCGACGGCATCGTCGACGTTGGAAAGCGCGTCGCCGACATGTCGTCGCAGGCCTTCGGTATCGGCACCGAGCGGATGGGCGAGACGGTCGCCGCGTATCGCGCTGCCGAGCAGACGGCGCACGAAGCGATCGCTCAGGTCGCCGCGTCGCTCGGCGTCGACACGCCGCCCTATTCGCCGGGCACCGCGCCGATTCTTGGCGCTGCGCAGGGCGGGGCGTCGAGTCGCTACGGCGAGCCCGACGGGAACCTGTTCAACCAAGCCTTCTGGGACGGCTACTCGGCCGTCGAGTGGGCCGACGGGACGGCATCGGGAATCTCCGACCGCGTGGGAGACGGACTGTCCGCGTCTCGAACGGTCACCGAGAAGCAGGACGTGCGCTCCTTCCTCCCTCGACCCCAGGGAGAGGATCCCGAGATCGAGAGCATCCGCTGGAAGGCGGGTCCGATCTTCGGCGGAGTGGACTGGCTCTTCGAAGAGCTCGTCGGCTACTCGCTCCTCGAAGAGGTGACGAAGCCCTTCTCGGGCGACTGGGAGCGCATGCGCGAGGCGCAGTTCGCTTGGACGCACGCGGGCGATGCCATGAGCGCGATCGGTCAGAACGCGATGGGGCTTCTCCCGCCCCTCGCGTCGTGGACCGGCAAGGGCTCCGAGGCGTTCGTCGCAGCGGCCGGCGTGATGTCGCAGGCCCACACCGTCGTGGCAGGACCCGCGGGCACCGTGGCGACGGCGATCAAGGTGCTGATCCTGTTGTGCAAGGAGGCTGTGGGCAAGATCCTCAAGATCCTCGACCGTCTCGCGCAGAAGCTCCTGCGGATCGCGGCCGAAGCTGCGGTTCCCGTGGCGGGCTGGCTCGTGGCGGCCGTCGAAGCGGGAATCGCGGTGTACGACCTGATTCAAGATGCGCGGTGGGCGTACAAGTGGATCAACATGATCTACGACCTCGTTTCGGGGATGGTCGGAAACATCGGCACGATGACCGACAGTGCGATGCGCATGGCCGATCTGTACGAGGGCCTGGCGCGCGGAGCGGCGGCGCGAGTCTGATGGCACGCATCGACGACCCGATGATGGATCACCTTCCCGGCCCCGACGACGATCGGCTGGTCGGCGACTTCCGCACGATGGCGGAGACCTTCGCACGGCTTCTCCGCGAAGACGACGAGCGAGAGAACGCGCGCGCCGCGATCGAGGCCGAGGAGCGCCGAAAGGCCGACGAGCATCGTGCCGCCCGTGCTCGCGCCGGCGAGATGGGCGCGGAGTGGCGCACCGTGCAGTCGCGCATCGACCTCGGTGAGACCAGCCTCGAAGCGGTCTTCCGCGGCGAGGACCAGACTTCTGCCGCCCAGGCTCTGCGGAAGATGTCATCCGAGAATCTCCGCGCACTGCGTGAGTCGTGGGACGAAGTCGACGACGACGTCACGGAGGGGGACGATCGTCCCTCACCCGACGCTGAGTTCGACGCCGCCGTCCGCCAATCGCACGAGCGCTACACCGAAGCTCTGGCCAAGATCCGTGACGCGCTCGAACTCGCGCGTCGCGACATGTGAAGGGAGAGTCCGCGCGCATGACGTCCTTTTCGATCAAACCCGATCGGCTCGTGGAGACGGCCTCGTCCATCGAAGCCGCCGTTCAGCGCACCGCCGCCGAAACCGCCACGCTTGCCTCTGCACGAAACACCCTTCTCGGGGGGTGGCAGGGCGACGCGGCTGACGCGTACGCCGCCAAGCAGGGGGACTGGCTCTCCGAGATGAACCGCTTGGCCGATGTCGGCCGCGCCGCCGCCGACGCGGCTCGGACGGCGGCCCAGGCCTACCGCGAAGCCGATGACGCCGTGGGGAGGGCGTGGTCGCTGTGATCATGCGCGGATCCGGAGAAGACGCCCACGTCGGTCCCGTCAGATGGAACGGACTGACGCGGGGCGGGGCGCGGATGCTCGTTCGTGACGAGCCCGCCTCGGCTGTCCGCCGCGCCACAGATGCGCTCATCGCGGCGGGATTCTCCGACGGAGGCGACGCCTTCGCCACCGCGATCCGGGAGAGCGGCTCGGAGTGGACCGCCCATGACGTCCGCCTCGGCGACGTGGCGAAGTCGTGGAAGCGCGGAGTCGTCGAGTTCTTCGCGGAGGGGACGGGCTTGGAGTTCTTCCCCAAGTTCTGGCGAGGAGCGACTCCGACCGTGGTCGTCGCCTGTGCGCGACGGACGGCCGACGGGACCGAGCTGCTCGTCTACCCCCACTATTCGGTGCGCGGCGGTGCCGATCGCAATGACGCGGCGCCTCTCGTCCGTCAGGCGGTTCAGGGCCTTTCGGACGCGTACGGAGCGTCGGGGGCCCTCGTCTCCAGCGAGAAGCTGCTCTCCATCAAGAACGACGGTTCACCGGCGTCGCAGGCCGTCGTGCGCGAGGTGCTCGGCTGGCGCTGACGCACGCGGCAGGATGGAGATCATGCTCTCCGACCTCGATCTCCCCGCGACGCTGACCACCCGCATCGGCGAGGTGACCGTCCGCCAGGCGAGGCCGGCCGATCTGCCCGCGTTGATGACGCTTCTCGCCGACGACCCCATCAGCGCCGCGCGCGGGGACCGCGCCGACGCCGCAGACGAGGCGACCTACGACGCGGCCCTGCGGAGCGTTCTGGACGCCCCGCTGAACGACCTGCTCGTCGTCGACGACGCCGGGGGAGTGCTGGTCGGCACTCTTCAACTGACCCTCATTCCCGGCATGGCACGTCAGGGGTCCACCCGCCTGCTCGTCGAGGCGGTTCGGGTGTCGTCGAGCCAGCGGTCGGGCGGCATCGGCAGCGCCGTGATGCGCTGGGTCATGGACGTGGCCGCTCCGGCGACCGGCGCCACTCTCGTGCAGCTGACCTCCGACGCCGCGCGCGTAGATGCCCACCGGTTCTACACGCGGCTCGGCTTCGTCGACTCCCACATCGGGTTCAAGTACGCGCTGTGACGAGATCGGGCCCGAGCGCACGACGCGCCCGGGCCCGAGGTTCGACCGGCCTCAGCCCGTGAGACCGCGACGTTCCAGCAGCGGCTGGATCTCGGCATCCCGACCCCGGAAATCCCGGTAGGCGGCGAGCGGATCGCCCGAACCGCCGACCCCCAGCAGACGCAGGCGGAAGCGGTCGCCGTTGTCACGCGTGAGTCCGCCGTTCTCGCGGAACCACTCCACGGTGTCGGCGTCGAGCACTTCGCTCCAGATGTACGAGTAGTACCCGGCGCTGTAGCCGCCGGAGAACACGTGCGCGAAGTACGTCGAGGCGTAGCGGGTGGGCACGGCGGGGTTGTCGAGCCCGATGTCGCTGAGGGCCGCTGCCTCGAACGCCGCGACGTCGATGTCGGCCGAGGCCTCGTCGACGGAGAGAGCGTGCCACGCCTGGTCGATCCAGGATGCCGCGAGGTACTCGCTCGTGGCGAAGCCCTGGTTGAACGCCTCCGACGCGTGCAGCCGCTCGACGACGTCGGCCGGGAGGGGCTCTCCGGTGTCGATGTGGCGGGCATAGTGCGCGAGGATCTCGGGCCAGAGGATCCACATCTCGTTGACCTGGCTCGGGAACTCGACGAAGTCGCGGTAAACGGCCGTACCCGCGAAGTGCGGGTAGGTGACGGTGGCGAACAGGCCGTGCAGGGCGTGGCCGAACTCGTGGAAGAGGGTGGTGACCTCATCCAGGGTCAGCAGTGTCGGGGTGCCCGGGGCGGGCTTGTTCACGTTCAGGTTGTTGACCACGACGGGGGCCGTGCCGCGGAGGGCCGACTGCGTGACGATCGAGTTCATCCAGGCGCCGCCGCGCTTGGTGTCGCGGGTGTACAGGTCGAGCAGGAACAGCCCGAGCTCACCGCCGTCGGCGTTGTGCACCTCGAACACGCGGACGTCGGGGTGGTAGCCGTGCAGGTCGTGACGCTCGGTGATGCGGATGCCATAGAGCTGCTCGGCCGCGTAGAACACGCCGTCGCGCAGTACGCGCTCCACCTCGAACCAGGGGCGCAGGGCTGCGCGGTCGAGGTCGTAGCGCTTCGCGCGCACCTTCTCGGTATAGAACGCCCAATCGTGCGCCTCGATCCGGATGCCGTCGGCATCGGCGATCGCCTGGAGCGCCTCCTGCTCGGAGCGGGCATTGGCGGCAGCGGGGGCGGCGAGTCGACGGAGCAGGTCGCGCACGGCATCCGGGGATCCCGCCGTCTGGTCGGCGAGGACCGCGGCAGCGTGCGAGGGATAGCCGAGCAGCGCCGCGCGCTCGGCTCGCAGGCGCACGATCTCGCGAAGCACCGGGCGGTTGTCGTGGTCGTTGCCGCGGATGGCCCGCGAGCGCGAGGCCTCGAGAAGGCGGCGGCGGCTCTCGCGATTCTTCAGCGAGGCGAGGAGTGGGTGGCCCGTGTAGAGCGTGAGGGTGACGACGTAGCGGCCGTCGAGCCCGCGGTCGGTGGCGGCCTGGGCGGCGGCCGAGAGCTCGCCGTCGCTGAGGCCGTCGAGTTCCGCTGCGGTGTCGAAGACGACGGCGAGGTCGTTGGTGTCGGCGAGGAGGTTCTTCTCGAATGCGTTCGTCAGCACGGACAGGCGCTGGTTGAGGTCGGTCAGGCGCTGCTTCTGTTCGTCGTCGAGTCCGGCGCCGGCGAGCGACATCTCGCGATGGTGGCGCTCGACGAGGTAACGGCTTTCGTCGTCGAGGTCGAGAGCGTCGAGCTGCGCGTGCACGGCGGCGACGCGGGCGAAGAGCGCTGCGTCGAGCTGGATCGCATCGCTGTGAGCCGCCATCAGCGGGGCGAGCTCTTCTTCGACGGCCTGGATCTCTGCAGTGCCGTCGGCGGACGCGACGGTGTAGAACGCACGGGCGACTCGATCGAGCAGCTCGCCGCTTCGTTCTAGGGCGATCAGGGTGTTCTCGAAGGTGGGCGCGTCGGTCTGGGCGGTGATGGCGTCGACCTCGGTCCGCTGCGCCGCGAAGGCGACGCGGAAAGCGGGGAGGTAATGCTCGACGGCGATGCTGCCGTAGGGCGGCAGGCCGTAGGGGAGCGAGGGCGGCGCGAGGAGGGGATTGTTCACGGCATCCGTCATCGCTCCAGCCTATGCGCCTCCACCGCTCCTGTGCAGAGAAAGGGTTGCAAACAATACCTTGCAAAGATATCTTTGCAGTATGACCGATCAGTCGTCTCCGCGCGCAGAACGGGTCCTGGACGCCGGGGCGCTCCGAGCTCTCGCCCACCCTCTCCGCGTGCGGCTGTACGACATCCTCAGCCAGTACGGCCCTCAGACGGCGAGCAGCCTCGCCGAACTCACGGGCGAGTCGACCGGATCGACGAGCTATCACCTCCGGGCTCTGGCTCGACACGACCTCATCCGCGAGGTGGCCGGGCGGGGGACCGCGCGCGAGCGATGGTGGGAACGCCCGGCCGGAATGGTGACGCTCACCAACCCCGACATGCAGAACACCCCCGCGGGTCGAATCGTGATGGAGGCGGTGCAGTCCGAAACCCTCACCCTTCGTCATCAGCAGTTGATGCATTTCGCCCATCACGGCTGGGATGAAGCGGAGGAGTGGCGGGATGCCGCGATCATCTCGACCGCGACCGCCCGGTTGACCGCGGAGCAGTCGCAGGACCTCGTCCGGCGGATCCACGCGCTCGTCGACGAAACCGTGGCCCGCTACCGCGACCAGACCGGCGACGGCGTGCGCCCCGTCACGATCCGCAACGACATCTTTCCGCTTCCGACCGAGAGGGGCTCCGCATGAGCGCCATCACGCAGACCATCGCCGTCTCCGCCCGGCCGACGCTCCTCGAAAACGCCCTCCTCGTGAGCGCCCAGGCCATGTCGACCGTCGCCGAGCGTCGCATTCGCCGACGCATCGCCCGCGTCGAGGCCGAGCCGGCCCGTCGTGCCGGGATCGCGGCATCCCGGGCGATGTCGGGCGACGTCGCGCGGTACCTGCTGCCCCGGTAGGTCGATTCGGCGCGCGGAACCTGAGGGTCGAGCGCGCTCGGGGAGAAGGGTCTGCCGGTGGGGGATCACCCGAGCGGACTCGTCCTCCGCAGCCCGGCTCTGCTCCGCCCCGGACCACTCGCCATCCGGACATGCCGTCCTCGGCACGAAAGCACAGAGCCCGTCGGCGCACCAACGCGTCGACGGGCTCTGTGTTCCGAGGCGGTCCTCGTCAGGCGAACTCGGCGTCGTCGTCGTAGCGCACGACGACCTCGCCCGCGGCATCCTGGGTGACGATGACGCCGGTGTCGAGCTCGGCGACGGGGCGCCCTTCGAGGAACGTCAGCGTCCACCGCGGGGCGGGGGCGCTGAGGCCGTCGGGGTTGAGCGCGGCCTCGACGGCGGCGATCTGCGCGTGCAGCGCCTCGGGCACAGCCTTCGGCGGCTGCTCGCGGGCGGTCCAGCGGGTTCCGAGTTGCATCAGGCCTCCTGGGGTGCGAACACGATGTCGGTCACGGTGGTGGTGTCGGCTTCGGCGAACGAGATCGTCTCGATCCGGCCCACGGCGCGCAGGTCGCCCTCGGCGAGGCGCAGTGCCTCGACGTGCGGACCAGACACGGTGAGCGAGGCGACCTTCGTCTTCTGCGAGGCCTTCGCCTCGGTCTTGGCGCGACGGATGCCGATCAGTGCGGCGCTCACGGCGGTGAGCACCGCGGGATCACCCTCGATGCCGAGCGGCTCGGGCCACGCGGCGGTGTGCACCGAGCCCTCCTCGAACCAGGACCAGACCTCTTCGGACGCGAACGACAGCACGGGCGCGAACAGGCGCACCAGCGTCGACAGGGCCGTGCGCAGCGCGAGCGCCGCCGAGGCCTGGCCCACGTCGGTCTGGTCGTACGCGCGCTCCTTGACGAGCTCGAGGTAGTCGTCGCAGAACGTCCAGAAGAACGACTCCGTGATCTCGAGGGCCCGCGCGTGGTCGTAGGCCTCGAACGCGGTGGTCGCGTCGCGCACCACGGCATCCAGGGTCGCGAGCATCGACGCGTCGAGCGCGTGCGTCACCTCGGCACCCTCGGGCACGGGGAACGACAGCACGAACTTCGCCGCGTTCAGCAGCTTGATCGCGAGGCGCCGACCGATCTTCACCTGGGTGGGGTTCTGCGGGTCGAACGCCGCGTCGGTGCCGAGGCGGCTCGACGCCGACCAATAGCGCACGGCGTCGGAGCCGTGCTGCTTGAGAATGTCGGCGGGCGTGACGACGTTGCCCTTCGACTTCGACATCTTCTTGCGGTCGGGGTCGACGATGAACCCCGAGATGGCGGCATCCGACCACGGGCTCCGGTCGTCTTCGAGGGCGCTTCGCAGCATCGTCGAGAAGAGCCAGGTGCGGATGATGTCCTGGCCCTGCGGGCGCAGGTCGAACGGCGAGACGAGGTTCCACAGCTCCTCGTCGCGCTGCCAACCGCCCGCCAGCTGCGGGGTGAGCGACGACGTCGCCCACGTGTCGAGGATGTCGCGCTCGGGCTCGAAGCCGCCGGGGACGCCCCGCTGGTCCTCGGTGTAGCCCGGGGGCACGTCGGTGGTCGGGTCGACGGGCAGCGACGCCAGGCCGGGCGTGAGCACGCGGTCGTAGTCCCGCTCGCCGTTCTCGTCGAGTGCGTACCAGACCGGGATCGGCACGCCGAAGAAGCGCTGGCGCGACACGAGCCAGTCACCGGTGAGGCCGCTCGTCCAATTCTCGAAGCGCACGCGCATGAAGTCCGGATGCCACGACATCCCGCGACCGAGCGAGATCAGGCGCTCGCGCAGCTCGGCGTCGCGCGCGCCGTTGCGGATGTACCACTGGCGCGTCGACACGATCTCGAGCGGCCGGTCGCCCTTCTCGAAGAACTTCACCGGGTGCGTGAAGGGCTTGGGAGCGCCCTCCATGGCCCCGGACTCCTGCAGCAGCTCGACGATGCGCTTCTTGGCGCTGAACACGGTCTTGCCCGCGAGCTCGTCGTACGCCGCCTTCGCGGCATCCGTCACGATCACGTCGGGAGCCTCGGCGACGATCCGCCCGTCCTTGCCGATGATCGTGCGGTTCGGCAGGTCGAGCTCGCGCCACCAGATGATGTCGGTCACGTCGCCGAAGGTGCAGATCATGGCGATGCCCGATCCCTTGTCCTTCTGCGCGAGGGGGTGCGCGAGGACCGGCACCTCGACGTCGAACAGCGGGGTGCGCACGGTCGTGCCGAAAAGCGGCTGGTAGCGCTCGTCGTCGGGGTTCGCCACCAGAGCCACGCACGCGGGCAGCAGCTCGGGGCGGGTGGTCTCGATGAACACGTCGCCCGAGCCGTCGGTCTTGGCGAAGCCCACGCGGTGGTATGCCGCGGGCTGGTCGCGGTCCTCGAGCTCGGCCTGCGCGATCGCGGAGCGGAAGTCGACGTCCCACAGCGTCGGCGCCATCGACTGGTACGCCTCGCCGCGCTCGATGTTGCGCAGGAACGCCAACTGGCTCGTGCGGATCGAGTCGTCGGAGATCGTGCGGTAGGTCTGCGTCCAGTCGACGCTCAGGCCCAGTTCGCGGAAGAGCTCCTCGAACTGCTTCTCGTCTTCGATCGTGAGCTGCTCGCACAGCTCGATGAAGTTGCGGCGGCTGATGGGCACCTGATCGGCGGCCTTGCTGCTCTTGTTGTCGCCGCCTGCGAACGGTGGGGTGAAGTCGGCGTCGTAGGGGAGCGAGGGGTCGCAGCGCACGCCGTAGTAGTTCTGCACGCGGCGCTCGGTGGGCAGGCCGTTGTCGTCCCAGCCCATCGGGTAGAACACGGTCTTGCCGCGCATGCGCTCGAAGCGCACCTTCACGTCGGTGTGCGTGAACGAGAACACGTGACCGATGTGGAGGCTTCCCGATGCCGTCGGCGGCGGGGTGTCCACGGAGTAGACCCCCTGACGACCGGCCTCGGCGGCGCGGATCCGGTCGAACACATAGGTGCCGCGCTCGTTCCACGCGGCGTCCCACTTCTGCTCGAGGCCTTCCAGGGCGGGCTTGTCGGGAATGGTGGCCATAGGGGTACTCCTCGAGCGATATGGGCGGCACTGTGTGAGCGTGCCTGATGGGTGCGGCATCCAGGATACCGGGGCGATGCGAGCCGCGGGGCCTTCCGCGGGCCCGTGTTCGGCGCTCGTTCGGTGCGTGACGCAGATTCAGTCCATCGGGGCGGACGCCGACGGAAGTTGTGCGGATCGCTGAGGGTGCGTGGGGATGGTGTGCGGGCGGTTGCACAAGCTCGGCGATTCGCGCATGTTCAGTGGCGGCAGGTGGACGCGGGCGGAGGTTGCGCGGATCGCTGAGGGTGCGTGGGGGTGGTGTGCGGGCGGTTGCACAAGCTCGGCGATTCGCGCATGTTCAGTGGCGGCAGGTCTAGGCCTGTGAGGCTGTGCGGATCGCTGAGGGTGCGTGGGGATGGTGTGCGGGCGGTTGTACAAGCTCGGCGATTCGCGCATGTTCGGTGGCGGCAGGTGGGCGCGGGCGGAGGTTGTGCGGATCGCTGAGGGTGCGTGGGATGGTGTGCGGGTGGTTGCACGAGCTCGGTGATTCGCGCATGTTCAGTGGCGGCAGGCGGGCGCGGGCGGAGGTTGCGCGGATCGCTGAGGGTGCGTGGGGGTGGTTGTACAAGCTCGGTGATTCGCGCATGTTCAGTGGCGGCAGGCCGAGGCCCGTGAGGCTGTGCAGATCACTGACGTTGCGCGATGCGCCGAGATCGTGCGCCCTTTCGCCGCGCCTGTCGCGTGACCTCAGCGATTCGCGCAGGCTCAGCCCGCACTGGCGCATCTCGACGGATTTTGCGCGAGTCATGGAGGCTGCGCGGACGCGCGCGATCCACGTCGCCATTCCTCCCCAGGGTGTTTTTCATCCACAGGTTCGTCCGCGAAGCGTTTTCACCTCGCCGCGCGGGCGACCATGTCGCCTATGCACAACGACCCCGCTCACGCCGTCGCGACACGAACCGCTGAACTCGGGGGAGTCGTTCGCCCATCCCGTCTCGTCCGCGAGGGGCACAGCCGGCACCGCATCTCCCAAGCGCTCGAGCGAGGACTCGTTCTGCGGGTCCGGCGAGACTGGATCGCCCTCCCTTCCGCCGATGCGCACCTGGTGTCCGCGGCGCGAACGGGCGTCGTACTGTCGTGCGTCACGGCCGCCGAGAGGCGTGGTCTGTGGATCGCCGCACGTCCGGACAAGCCTCACGTCGCATATCCCGGTCGGGGGCGAGTCGTCGGTCCTGCCGCCGTCGTGCACTGGCAGCGGGCCATCGTTCCACGTCACCCGGATCTGCTCGAAGACGACATCGAGAACATCCTGCTCACTGTCGCCTCATGTCAACCGTACGAGTCCGCACGCGCGATCTGGGACTCCGCGCTGAACAAGAAGGCGGTGGATATCTCCCACCTGCGCCGTCTGCCCTGGACCGGCTCCGCCAAGCACCTGGTTCGGGAGGCGTCCCCGTGGGCCGACTCCGGTCTCGAGACCTTCGTCATCGTCCGGTTACGGTGGCTGGGCCTGCCGATCCGCCCCCAGACCTGGATCTCCGGCCATCGCGTCGACTTCCTCATCGGAGATCGACTCGTCCTCCAAGTCGACGGCGGGCACCACGTCGGGGCGCAGCGCGCCGAGGACATCCGACACGACACCGAGCTGATGCTGCTCGGCTATCACGTCATCCGGGTGGGATACGACCAGGTGATGAACCGATGGCCCGAGGTGCAGGAGAAGATCATGCACGCCGTGGCGCAGGGGCTGCACAAGGCGTGAGCGGGTGGTCCGACCTCGCGCTGGCTCAGCGAGGCGCGCACCCTCAGGCGGCAGATCCTCGAGGCGCTGCAGAAGGCCCGTGAGATGACGGGCGCGGCGGCCGTGCCGATCACGCACGGCCGCAGGCGATGGCCGACGGAGGCCGTGCGCGTCGCTGAGGTTGTGCGGGGACGGGAGCGAGATGCCCGACGCGCGAAGTCAGCGAACCGCGCAGTTTCAGACAGCAGAGACGGATGCCGACGGAGGTCGTGCGGATCGCTGAGGTTGTGCGGGGACAGGCGCGAGATGCCTGACGCCGAAAGCCGCCGAATTACGCATGTTGTGCGGGGACGGGAGCGGGATGCCTGACGGGCGAGGTCGCCGAATCGCGCAATGTCAGACAGCAGCGACGGATGCTGACGGAGGTCGTGCGGATCGCTGAGGTTGTGCGGGGACGCGAGTGAGATGCCTGACACCGAAAGTCGCTGAATCGCGCAATGTCAGGCAGCAGAGAGGGACGCCGACGGAGGTCGTGCGGATCGCTGAGGTTGTGCGGGGGCGGGAGCGAGATGCCCGGCGCGCGAAGTCGCCGAATCGTGCAACCTCAGACGGCAGAGGGGGATGCCGACGGAGGTCGTGGAGATCACTGAGGTCGTGCGGATCACGGAGGTCGTGCGGATCGCTGAGGTTGTGCGGGGCGGGAGCGAGATGCCTGACGCCGAAAGTCGCTGAATCGCGCAATGTCAGACAGCAGCGACGGATGCCGACGGAGGGCGTGCGGATCGCTGAGGTTGTGCGGGGACGGGAGTGAGATGCCGACGTGCGAAGTCAGCGAACCGCGCAACCTCAGACCGCAGAGACGGGTTCCGACGGAAATCGTGCGGATCGCTGAGGTTGTGCAGCGCCGGAATCCCATCGGTCCGCATGGGGCCGCTGCCGACGCACGCCCCGGCGACTTTCCGCACTCGGTCCAGGAACGCGGGTAAGCTGAAGCTTCCCCACCAAAGACTTCGAGGTTTCGTCATGCCTTCACAGCTTTCCCGTCGCGTGCTCTCGGCGGTCGCCATCGCCGCGGTCGCCGCTCTCTCACTCTCGGCGTGCGCGGGGTCCGACCCCGCCGCCGAGGGCGATGGCGAGATCGTCTGGGCGATCGAGGGTGCGAACCTCTCGGCCGGCCACATGGACCCGCAGACCAGCCAGCTCGACGTATCTGCCATGGTGCAGCGCGCCGTGCTCGACTCGCTGGTGTTCCAGGAGGCCGACGGCACGTTCTCGCCGTGGCTCGCCGAGTCGTGGGACGTCGAGGACGGGGGCGCGAGCTACCTGTTCCGCCTGCGTACCGACGTGACGTTCCACGACGGCACCGCGTTCGACGCGGCCGCGGTCAAGGCGAACTTCGATCGCATCGCCGACCCCGACACCGCCTCGGCTCAGGCCGCGAGCATGCTGGGCGGAGAGCTGTACGCCGGCACCGACGTGGTCGACGAGCACACCGTGCGCGTGCGCTTCACCCAGCCCTACGCGCCGTTCCTCCAGGCGGCGAGCACCGCGCTGCTCGGTTTCTATTCGCCGAAGGTGCTCGAAGACAAGGCCGATCAGCTCAAGGCCGGCGGACCCGGCGTGAACGTCGGCACCGGGCCCTTCGAGCTCACCGAGTACACGCCCGACCAGGACATCGTGTACACGCGCAACGACGACTACACGTGGGGCCCCGACGGCGGCGGCAAGCCGGCGTTCAAGACCCTCCGCGTCGACATCCTCCCCGAGGCTTCGGTGCGCCTCGGCGCGCTTTCGAGCGGCCAGGCCGACGTCGTGACCAACCTCCCCCCGAACCTCGTCGGGCAGGTGCCCTCCGACGACACGGTCGAGTCGATCGCCTACCCCGGTCTGCCGTACTCGCTGTTCCTCAACGAGAAGTACGGCGTCTTCGCCGACCAGAAGGTGCGTCAGGCGTTCTCGAAGGCGATCGACGTCGATTCCGCGGTGCAGGAGATCTTCTACGGCCAGTACCCGCGCGCGTGGAGCATCCTCGGGGCCACGACGCCCGGCTACGACGCGAGCCTCGAGAAGACGTGGCCGTTCGACCAGGCGGCCGCCGACGCCCTTCTCGACGAGGCGGGCTGGACGGGACGGGATGCCGACGGCATCCGCACGAAGAACGGTCAGCGCCTCACCGCGCGCTGGATCGCGTGGACCCCGGTGCCCGACGACCGCGCTGCGCTGGCGAACGCCGTGCAGAGCGACCTGAAGGCCGTCGGCTTCGACCTGCAGCGCGAGGTGCTCGAACCCGGTGCCTACAACGAGCAGTACGGTCCCAAGACCTACGACGTCACCGACTGGGGCTTCTCGGGCGTCGACGCCGACCTGCTGCGCAGCCACCTCGCCACCGAAGGATTCCAGAACGCCTCCCAGGTGAGCGATCCGGCGATGGACGCCCTTCTCGAGCAGGGCGCCTCGACGACCGATCCGGCTGCGCGCAACGCGATCTACGCGCAGGTGCAGCAGTGGAACGCGCAGCAGGCCGCGATCGTGCCGCTGTACAGCCCCGCATTGATCAGCGCCGTCACCCCGAAGGTCTCGGGTCTGGCCTTCGACCTCTACGGTCGTCCGCTGTTCGCGACGGCGTCCGTCGGCTGAGACGCCGAGATTCGGACACACTAGGCGGATGCCACGTTCTCGCTCCCGCGTCCTTCTGAGGCGCCTCGGCGGGATCGTGGCATCCGTCGTTCTCGTGCTGTGGGGCGCGGCGACGTTGGCGTTCGTGGCGTTCCGGATCATCCCGGGAGACCCCGTCGACGTCATGCTGGGCCCGCAGGCGCAGGTGAGCGAGACCGTGAAGGCGGGGATCCGAAGCGATCTCGGTCTGGATCGCCCCGTGTTCGAGCAATACGCCGCATTCCTCGGGCGACTCTCTCGCGGTGACCTGGGGGAGTCGTATCAACTGCGCCTTCCCGTGTCCGAGGTGATCGGCCGCCAGCTCGGGCCCACTCTGCAGCTATCGGCGCTCGCGCTCGTGATCGCCGCGCTGCTGGCACTGGCGACGGCGCTGCTCGTACGCGGACGGCGCGGGCGGGCCGTTGCCTCGGGCGTCGAGCTCGTCGTCCTGTCGTCGCCGGTGTTCTGGACGGGGCTCGTACTGCTGAGCGTCTTCTCGTTCCAGCTCGGGTGGTTCCCGGTGGCGGGAGGGCGGGATGCCGCATCCCTCGTGCTGCCGGCGGTGACCCTGGCCCTGCCGGTCGCGGCGCTGCTGTCGCAGGTCCTGCGCGACGGGATCGAAGCGGCCGAGCGCGAGCCGTTCCTGCTCACCGTGCGCGCCCGCGGTGCCGCTCCGCGGCGAGAGACCCTGCACCACACGCTGCGTCACGCGGCGGTCGGGGCGGTCACGCTCGCCGCCTATCTCGTCGGATCCCTCCTCGGTGGCGCCGTGCTTGTCGAGACGGTGTTCGCGCGGCCCGGCATCGGCCGCGTGACGCTCGCGGCGATCACCGACCGCGATCTCCCGGTGATCACCGGCGTCATCCTGCTGAGCGCCCTCGTCTTCGTCGTGGTCAACACGGTCGTCGACCTGGTCGCGCCCCTCCTCGACCCGCGTCTGCGGGTCGCCGGTGCGGCGCTGCGCGTGCGGAGCGGAGTGCCCGCGTGAGCGCCGCCCTCACCGAGACGCGTCGGACACGGCCGGGCAGAGTCGTCACCCTGACGATCGCGGGCGCGGTGCTCTCGCTCATCGCCGCTGCCGCCGTGGCGCCGGGTCTTCTCGCGACGCACGACCCGCTGCTGACCGACGTCCGTGCCACCCTCCAGTCGCCGAGCGCAGCCCACTGGTTCGGCACAGATCAGAGCGGTCGCGACGTGTACTCGCGCGTCGTCTACGGAGCCGGCCCCTCGGTGGGGATCGGTCTGCTCGCGACGGGACTCGCCCTGGTGGTCGGCCTGATCGCGGGCTCGCTCTCAGCCGTCGCCCCGCGCTGGATCGACGCCGCCGCGATGCGGGTCGTGGACGTGCTGCTGGCCTTCCCCGAGTTCCTCGTCGCCCTCCTGGTGGTGGCGGTGCTGGGGCCGGGATCCGCGAACATCGCCGTGGCCGTGACGATCGCGGCCGTTCCCGTGTACATCCGGCTGGCGCGGGCGCAGACCCGGTCGCTCGCAGCGGCCGAGCACGTCGAGGCCGCGCGCATCATCGGCGTCCCCGCGGTCGTCGTACACGTGCGGCACGTCCTCCCCGGCGTTCTGGGTGCGGTGAGCGTGCTCGCCACGATCGGCATCGGCACGAGCATCCTCGCAGCGGCGGGCCTGAGCTTCCTCGGCCTCGGCCCCACCGAGCCCGCACCCGAATGGGGGCTCATGCTCTCGGCGGGCCGCAATCTGCTCCTGCAGGCTCCGTGGGTCGCGGTGTTCCCGGGCCTGGCCATCACCGCGACCGTCGTGAGCGTGAGCGTCATCGGCCGCATCCTGCGCGCGCGATCAGAGGAGCGGGGCGCATGAGCGGCGTCCGCGTGCGCGGCTTGCGCATCGGCGGCCCCGAGGGGGCGATCGTCCGCCACCTCGACTTTGACGTCTCTCCGGGGGAGTGCGTCGCGATCGTGGGCGAGTCGGGCGCGGGCAAGTCGCTGAGCGCGCGCGCCCTGCTGGGTCTCGTTCCCGACGGCCTGTCATGGTCTGCAGACGAGCTCGAGATCGACGGTACCGCCGCTCGGTCGCTGACGGAGCGGCAGTGGCGGACTTTTCGGGGGCGGCGCATCGCCCTCGTGTCGCAGGACGCGCTCGTCTCGCTAGACCCCCTCCGCCGGATCGGCGCCGAGGTCGCCGAGCCGGTGCGCATCCACGAGCCCTCGGTGCGCGGTGAGGCGGTGGCGGCGCGCGTGCGCGACAGCCTCGAGCGTGTGTCGATGCCCGAGCCCGACGAGCGCGCGCGCCAGTACCCGCACGAGCTTTCGGGCGGACTGCGCCAACGCGCCCTGATCGCCTCGGCCCTGTCGGCGAGGCCCACGGTCCTGGTGGCCGACGAGCCCACCACGGCCCTGGATGCCACCGTGCAGGCCCGCGTGCTCGAGCTGATTCGCCGTATCGCCGATGACGGCGTCGCCGTGGTGTTCATCAGTCACGACCTCGGAGCCGTGGCGCGGGTGGCCGACCGGGTCGTCGTGATGCAGGAGGGACGCGTCGTCGAGACCGGCGTCACCGCCGAGGTGCTGGCATCCCCCTCGCGATCCCGTCACGCGCGAGCTCGTCGCGGCGGTGTCTCACGAGCCGCTCGGGCGCACCCCGCGCACCGACGCTCCGCTGTTCACCGCCCACGGCGTGACCAAGCGCTTCGGCGAACGGGTCGCCGTCGACGACGTCTCGTTCGAGATCCGCCGCGGTCGTACTCTCGCGGTGGTGGGGGAGTCGGGATCGGGCAAGACGACGCTCGCTCGTCTCGCGGTCGGCGTGACCATCGCGGATGAGGGAACGCTCGCGTTCGACGATCGCCCCTGGACGCCCGAGGTGGCCCGCGGGGCGGATCGACGCCGGGTACAGCTCGTGCAACAGAACCCGTGGGGTGCCCTCGACCCCCGCTGGAGCGTCGGTCGCACCCTGACCGAGGCCGTCGCTGCGGGTGGGGTGCCGCGTCCCGAGCGACGGCGCGCCGTCGCCGACCTTCTCGAGGAGGTCGGACTGTCGCCGGCGTTCGTCCGTCGCCGGCCCGCGCAGCTGTCGGGCGGCCAACGCCAGCGGGTCGCCATCGCCCGAGCCCTCGCCGTGTCACCGGATCTGCTCGTGCTCGACGAGCCGGTGTCCGCCCTCGACGCCTCGGTGCGCGCGAAGATCCTCGAGCGTCTCCTCGCCCTGCAGCGCGAGCGCGACCTGGCCATGATCTTCGTCACCCACGACCTCGACGTCGTGGCCGCGATCGCCGACGACGTGATCGTGATGAAGGACGGACGCGTCGTGGACTCGGGCACGGTGTCGTGCGTCTTCGCTGCGCCGCGGCATCCGTTCACCCGGGAACTGCTGGCGGCCGCGGGTGTCCGCCCGCCGGGCGCCTGAGTCCGCGTTCGCCGGGTTGCGGCCCGAACGGAGGATCGAGTGTCCAGAACACCCGGACGATATCGGCCCTACGTCCGGGTTTCTTGGACACTCGAGGGCAGTTCAGGTCGCGCAGGACGAAGAGGACGTTCGGAACGCTCGGCGCGGCGGGATCCGTGCGGGGGGCGAGTGTCCAGAACACCCGGACGACACCGGCCCCGCGTCCGGGTTTCGCGGACACTCGATCGTCAGGCATCGACCGCACCGCGCTCCGCGGGGCTGGCGTAGACTGGGTGCACACGCATCGATCCGGCCATCACCGGGGAGCTCGCGGAAGAAACGGGTCCAGGCCCCGAGTAGAACCGCGCGGGGCAGGCCCGTCACAGCCGCAGTGAGAGCGGCGCCCTCGTGAGACGGCGCAATGCAGGGTGGTACCGCGGTCCGAAGGGATCGTCCCGGCGAGCGAACCTCGACCCGCGGAGAGACATGACCTACCCTCGCCCCTCATCCTTCGGCCCGGCCGCCGACTCGTCGAACGCGGCCACGGATGCCACGGCTCCGGCGTCCGGCCAGAGCGCCGCGTCCACGGCATCCGTCGTCCCGAGCCCGCGCTTTCCGGCGATCGAGAACGACACGCTCGCGTTCTGGAAGAGCGATGACACCTTCCGCGCGTCGATCGCCAACCGCGAGGGCGCCGAGGAATGGGTGTTCTACGACGGACCGCCGTTCGCCAACGGCCTGCCGCACTACGGCCACCTGCTCACCGGTTACGCCAAGGACGTCTTCCCGCGCTTCCAGACCATGCGCGGAAAGAAGGTCGACCGCGTGTTCGGCTGGGACACCCACGGCCTGCCCGCCGAGCTCGAGGCAATGAAGCAGCTCGGGATCACCGAGAAAGACGAGATCGAGCGCATGGGGGTTTCGACCTTCAACGCCAAGGCCCGCGAGTCGGTGCTCGAGTACACGCGCGAGTGGCAGGACTACGTCACGCGCCAGGCCCGCTGGGTCGACTTCGAGCGCGGGTACAAGACGCTCGACACGACCTACATGGAGAGCGTGCTCTGGGCCTTCAAGACCTTGCACGACAAGGGACTCGCGTACGAGGGCTACCGCGTGCTCCCGTACTGCTGGCGCGACGAGACGCCCCTTTCCACCCACGAGCTGCGCATGGACGACGACGTCTACAAGATGCGGCAGGACCCGTCGGTCACCGTGACCTTCCCGCTCGTCGGCGCCAAGGCCGAGGCGATGGGCCTGACCGGTGTCCGCGCGCTCGCATGGACGACGACCCCGTGGACCCTGCCGACCAACCTCGCGCTGGCGGTGGGCCCCGGCATCCGTTATGCCGTCATCGAGGGCGGACCGAACGGCGCCGCCGACGTGCACCGTGCCCCCGACGGCACGCCCGACGAGGCGTTCGAGGCCGTCGCGCACCGCTACCTGCTGGCCGAAGACCTGCTGCCGAACTACGCCAAGGATCTCGGGTACGAGAGCCCGGATGCCGCCCGCGCGGCCGTGCAGACCACGATCCTGGGCGCCGAGCTCGAGGGCGTGTCGTACGACCGCCTCTTCGATTACTACGCCGACGCGTCGGTGTGGGGGACGCAGGATGCCTGGAAGATCCTCGTCGACGACTACGTCACCGTCAGCGACGGCACGGGGATCGTGCACCAGGCACCGGCCTACGGTGAGGACGACAAGCGCCTCGCGGATGCCGCGGGCTTGCCGACGATCATCTCGCTCGACGACGGCGGTCGGTTCCTGTCGGCCGTGACCGACGTCGCGGGGGAGCTGTGGCTGGACGCCAACCGCCCACTCATCCGCCTGCTGAAGCAGGAGGGCCGGTTGCTCCGCGAGGCGTCGTACGAGCACTCGTACCCCCACTGCTGGCGCTGCCGGAACCCCCTCATCTACAAGGCCGTGTCGAGCTGGTTCGTGCGCGTGACCGACATCAAAGACGACCTGTTGGCCAACAACCAGCAGATCACCTGGGTGCCCGAGAACGTCAAGGAGGGCCAGTTCGGCAAGTGGCTCGAGGGCGCGCGCGACTGGTCGATCAGCCGCAACCGCTACTGGGGCTCGCCGATCCCGGTGTGGAAGAGCGACGACCCGAACTACCCGCGCGTCGATGTCTACGGCTCGCTCGCCGACATGGAGGCCGACTTCGGTCGCCTGCCGCTGAACGCCGACGGAGAGGTGGACCTGCACCGCCCCTACATCGACGACCTCACGCGCCCGAACCCCGACGACCCGACGGGGCAGTCGACGATGCGCCGTATCGAAGACGTGCTGGACGTCTGGTTCGACTCGGGCTCGATGCCGTTCGCGCAGGTGCACTACCCGTTCGAGAACCACGAGTGGTTCGACGAGCACGCCCCGGCCGACTTCATCGTCGAGTACATCGGGCAGACCCGCGGCTGGTTCTACGTCATGCACGTGCTCTCGACCGCGCTGTTCGACCGCCCGGCGTACACCGGCGTCTCGTGCCACGGCATCGTGCTCGGCAACGACGGACAGAAGATGTCGAAGTCGCTGCGCAACTACCCCGACGTGCGCGAGGTCTTCGACCGCGACGGCTCGGACGCCATGCGGTGGTTCCTGATGTCGAGTTCGGTGCTGCGCGGTGGGAACCTCGTCGTGACCGAGGAGGGCATCCGCTCGGGCGTGCGCGAGTTCCTGTTGCCGCTGTGGAACGCGTGGTACTTCTTCGCCACGTACGCCAACGCGTCGGGCCCCGAAGGCTACACCGCCGAGCGGCGCACCGACTCCGCCGACGTGCTCGATCGGTACATCCTCGCGCTGACCGGCGATCTGGTGCGCGAGGTCGCCGCCGACCTGGAGGGCCTCGATTCCACGACCGCCGCCGAGCGTCTGCGCGACTTCGCCGAGGTGCTGACCAACTGGTACATCCGCCGTTCGCGGGACCGCTTCTGGGTGGGCGCGACGGACGATCCGTCGAGCCGCGAGGCCTTCGACACGCTCTACACGGTGCTCGAGACGCTCACCCGCGTCGCAGCGCCCCTGCTGCCGCTCGTCACCGAGCGCGTGTGGCAGGGCCTCACCGGCGGGCGGAGCGTCCACCTGACCGACTGGCCCGACGCGTCTGCGTTCCCCGCGGCCGAAGACATCCGCACCGCGATGGACACGGTGCGCGAGGTCTCGAGCGTCGCCAACGCACTGCGCAAGCGCGAGGGCAAGCGCGTGCGTCTGCCGCTCCCGCGTCTGACGGTGGTGACCCCGGATGCCTCGGGTCTGGCGCAGTTCGACGACATCCTCCGAGAAGAGCTCAACGTCAAGAGCGTCGAGCAGGTCGCGCTGCGAGAGGGCACGGCGGCGGAGTACGGCATCACGCACCGTCTGTCGGTGAACGCCCGCGCCGCGGGGCCTCGCCTCGGCAAACAGGTGCAGCAGGTGATCAAGGCCGCTCGTGAGAGCGATTGGAGCGAGACCGACGGTCGGGTCGTCGCCGGAGGCATCGCGCTCGAGCCCGCCGAGTACGACCTCGTCGTCGAGACCGCGGGACGCCCCGAAGGCGAAGCGCTGGCGGTGCTGGCCGGCGGTGGTTTCGTGCTGCTCGACACCGTCACCACCCCGGAGCTCGAGGCCGAGGGCCTGGCCCGCGACATGATCCGCGGTATCCAGGACACCCGCAAGGCCGCGGGCTTCGACGTGAGCGATCGGATCTTCCTGTCGCTGACCTTCGTCGACGACGCTGACGCGCGAGCCGTCGCTCAGGCGTTCGACGTGGCCGGGGTGGCATCCGAGACTCTCGCCGAGAGTGTCGTTCTCGCCGGAGCAGAGGGGCGGCTCATCGAGCGCGGCAGCGCGCTGCCGGCCGAGTTCGAGACGCAGATCGCTGCCAAGACCTACGCGAACGTCGGCGCCGTCACGGTGGCCGTCGCGCGGATCGGAGCCCCCGCATGAGCGACCGCACCAGGGCCGACGCCGTCTACAGCGCGCTGCTCGAGCGGCAGGGCGAGCAGTGGGTGCAGCCCCGCGTCGAGCGCACGCGTCGCGTGCTCGAGCTGCTCGCCGACCCGCAGCGGACCTACCGGGTGGTCCACGTCACCGGTACGAACGGCAAGACCTCGACCAGCCGCATGATCGAGAGCCTGCTGCGAGCGATGGGTCTGCGCACGGGGCTGTTCACGAGCCCCCATCTGGAACGCTTCACCGAGCGCATCCTCATCGACGGCGAGCCCGTTTCGGATGCCGCGATCGCCGATGCGTGGGACGAGATCCAGCCGTTCGTCGAGATGGTGGACGCCGAACTGACCGCGGCCGAGGACGCGCCGCTGACGTTCTTCGAGCTGCTGACCGTGCTCGCGTTCGTCGCGTGCGCCGACGCGCCGATCGATGTGCTCGTGCTCGAGGTCGGTATGGGAGGGGAGTGGGACTCCACGAACACCGCCGACGGCGATGTCGCGGTCTTCGCGCCGATCGACATCGACCACACCGACCGTCTCGGCACCACCATCGCCGAGATCGCCACGGTGAAGGCGGGGATCATCAAGCCGGGAGCCGCGGTGGTGTCGGCTGCGCAGACCGAGGACGCACTCCGCGTCATCCGCGCGCGCGCCGCGAAAGAGGGGGCGACCGTGGCCGTGGCCGGCCACGAGTTCGACCTGGTGGGGCAGACCCTCGCCGTGGGCGGGCAGCAGCTCGACATCCGCGGGGTCGCCGGGACGTATCCCGAGGTCTATCTGCCGCTGTACGGAGCACACCAGGGCGCCAACGCGGCGCTCGCGGTCGCCGCCGTCGAGTCGCTGATCGGCGGTGGCGCCCAGCCCCTCGCGGCCGACGTGATCGCCGACGGTCTCGGCAACGCCACCTCGC
Organism: Microbacterium sp. SORGH_AS_0454; assembly: GCF_031453395.1. Classification (NCBI taxonomy): domain Bacteria; kingdom Bacillati; phylum Actinomycetota; class Actinomycetes; order Micrococcales; family Microbacteriaceae; genus Microbacterium; species Microbacterium sp. SORGH_AS_0454. The sequence goes on from NZ_JAVIYS010000001.1 coordinate 2,749,694, forward strand.
CCGGCCGCCTTCAGCTCATCGGTACCGCTCCGACCGTCTTCGTCGACGCCGCGCACAACCCGCACGGGGCGCGCGCTCTGGTCGCCGCCCTCGATGAGTCGTTCGACATCGACGAGTGGGGCGCCGTGGTCGGCATCCTCGACGGCAAGGATGCCGCCGGCATCATGTCGGCCCTCGTCCCGGGGGTCTCCCGTGTGTTCGCCACGGCCCCCGCCAGTGACCGTGCGACCGATCCCGACGTGATCGCCGACGTCGCGGAGGCGGCGGACCTCCCGGTCACCGTGCACCCGACGCTGGAGGACGCCGCCGACGCCGCCCGCTCGTGGGCCGCCGAGTCCGACCGCCGCGCCGTCGTCATCGCCGGTTCCGTCGTGCTCGCCGGCGAGGCGCTGCGTCTCGCCGACCTCGAGGACTGGAAGGCCGGGTGGCAGGGATGAGCCCCCGCGAACCTCGTGCCCCGCGCCCCCGTCGTCAACGCGGCGCCCAGGAGTCTCTCGGCGCCGTCGTGCTCGGCTTCGAATCGATCATCGTCTTCCTCGGCGGCCTCGTGGTCTACGGCCTCAAGGTGCTGCCCTTCGGCATCGAGCCCTGGTGGGGGATCGTCGGCGGCGTCGTCATGGCTGTGGCGATGGTCGCCGTCTCGGGCTCGCTCCGCCACCGGTGGGCGCTGTTCGCGGGGTGGGGACTCCAGATCGTGCTGCTGCTCGGCGGCTTCCTCGTGCCGGCCCTGGCCGTCGTGGCTCTCATTTTCGGCGGCATGTGGGCGTATGCGACCATCAAGGGAGCAGCGCTCGATCGACAGAACGCCCGACGCGCCGCTTCCCCCGACCTCTCGAACGGAGAATGACCCATGGCTACCGAAGAGACCCTCGTCCTCGTCAAGCCCGACGGCGTCGCTCGCGGCCTCACCGGCGCGATCCTCGCCCGCATCGAGGCGAAGGGCTACGCCCTCGTCGACATCCGCCTCGTCGAGCCCGACCGTGAAACCCTGGCCCACCACTACGCCGAGCACGAGGGAAAGCCGTTCTACGAGCCGCTGCTCGAGTTCATGATGTCCGGCCCCTCGGTCGCCATCCGCCTCGCCGGAAACCGCGTCATCGAAGGCTTCCGCTCGCTCGCCGGAACGACCGACCCGACCACCGCCGCCCCCGGAACCATCCGCGGCGACTTCGGTCGCGACTGGGGCCTCAAGGTGCAGCAGAACCTCGTCCACGGGTCCGACAGCGTCGAGTCCGCCGAGCGCGAGCTCGCGATCTGGTTCGCCTGATCCCGGATGCCGTGAAGGCCGCCGCCCCGAGAGGGTGGCGGCCTTCGTCGTTCGGGGGCGAGGCGGCTGAGCTCCGCGAGGTGGCTAAACCCGTCAAACCGACAGACGTCCGCGGGCACTTCCGTCAGGAGCGCGAGACGCCTGCCCGGCGTCCCGCCGCCAACCACGACTCCGGGCCGAGTACGGGGACCACCACGATCACGAGCGCCCATATGAGCACAACCGTCGACGGTAGGTGTCTCGGGTGGCGGGAGAGGCTCACGATGGCCCACACGGCAAGACCGAACGCCACGATCGCGAGCGCCGACCAGACGGGGTCGTGCGCAGCGGGCATCAGTGGGTTCATGGCATTCAGCCCTCGAAGCTAGGACACGAGGGGGCGCGCCCACCAGGTCAGAGCTGCGCGAGAACGTTCAGCCGCAGCTGCGCGATGACCGCGACCACCGCGAACGCCACGATCGTCATGAGCGGCACCCACGCCATGAGCCGGTCGGCGATCTCGCTAACCCGCTCTCGAGGGATCACGCCCTCGCGCAGCACGTGCAGTGTCACGACGAAGAACGACGGGATCACGACCGACCACGTCACCATGCACCAGGGGCACAGCGTCGCCAGGACGAAGAGGCTCTGCGCGATGAGCCAGATCACGAAGGTCAGGGCGAAGGCGAAACCGACCCAGAACAGCGCCCAGAACCACCGCGCGAACCGCGCGCCGGCCAGCAGCGCCATTCCGACGACGATGGGCGCGATCCACGCGGCGAGCCCGATGATCGGGTTCGGGAAGCCGAACACGCTGCCCTGGGACGACTGCAGATTCGTCGAGCACTGGACCAGCACGCTGAAGTCACAGGATGCCGCACTGCCCGGGTTCTCGAGCTGGTGGAAGCGCTCCATGGTGAGAGAAAACGCCGCCCACCAGCCAACGACCCCCGCGAAGATCAGCCAGATCGCGACGACGACGGGGCGACGCGGGGTGACGGTTTCGGTCATGATCGGGATTCTCCCACCGACGCCCTATGCGACCGCTCTGAGCGCAGTACGCACGTCTTCTCGGTGGCGGGATAGCCGCGAGCGGCCCACGGGAAGAACCCGACCGAAGATGTATCTGCCACGTTCACTCATGCGTCGTGAAGACGCTGTGGTCGACGACCTCGCCGGTGAACATATCGAGACCCGGTGGAGGAGTTCCGTGCGTTTCGGCATACTGCTTCTCCCACGCGGCGACCGAGTCAGCGTAGTTCTGGTTGTCATGCGCTGCGATGGGGCTGAGAGGTCCGGACATCAGGACACGATGGACATTCGGCGCCGTTTCGTCGTAGGCATTCCCATCGAGCGTCGGCACGATGTCCGTCACATGTTGGAAGGCGTACACAGGAATGTTCCGTGGGATGTCGAACGAATCGATGGGCGAACCGTTGGTGACCACTCCTACCGTGTTGTACGGGAACGTGCGATCCGCGGCGAGGTTCGCCGCCATGATCCCACCCTGGCTGAACCCGGTCAGGACGACATCGCTCCCCGGGGGTATGCCGGCGTCGCTCATCGCTTCGAGAACCGCCCGCTCGTAGGCGGTCCGAAGAAGAGGATTGTCGGCCATGAGAGCGACGTTCGAGTCGCGATCGTTGAGCGCGCCATCATCGGGACCCAACTGCCAGTCCTGGGTAGATGGCAACGAAACGACCCATCTCTCTACACCGTCAGCCCCACGGATCTTCTTCACGTCGATCACTGTCGAATCGGCGGCACCCATGGCATCAGTGGTTCCGTTGACCGAGACAAGATCGGAGAGCGACGACAGGTGAGTGACCTTCTGAGACTTATCCCAGGCCTTTCGTGCATCTTCGTTCAATGTTTCTGGGTCGAGTTCTTCGACATCGGACGAGTTCTGCAGGAAGTTCTGCGCGGCCCCACCGAGTACGAGGCCCACGCCTACGCCGAGCGCCCCGAAGGGAATCCCGGCGAGCGCATTGGCCATCGGTAGCATCTGGGCAATGATCTGTCGCAGTTCGCTCAGCCCCTCGGCGACGATCGGAAGAAGTTTTTGTAGCAGCGCCCCCAGCGCAAAGAGGGCTTCGAGCACGTCGATGACGAGGCGCCCCGTCGCTTCGATCAGGTCATACGCGGCGCGCGCGAAGTCCTCCACCCGGTCGGCGATCTCGAACGGATTGAGGCTGAAGGAGAAGAGCTGATCAGAGAACTGCGACAACTGCACGAGAGCGTCGCATACATAAGACCGGGTTGCCTCGACAATCCGCGAGGCGAGGCGGAGGGCCGCTGCGGTGGCGGCCGTCCACTCGGCGGCGTCGAGCGCGATGCGGTGGAGGTCCTCGTGTCGCTCGCGAAGGGCCCGGACCGAGCGTCCGTCGAGCTCGGCGAGAGACGATCGTGCCTGCTGGACAGTATCCGGGATACCCACCAGGGATCGCGAGGCATCTTCCCAGGCCGCCGCAACGGATGCCGACGCGGCGGGGTTGCCGACGAGCTCATCGAACCACTCGCGCAGCGGCTGAACGAATTGGAGGACGACGCCAGCAATCCCGGGTATCTGTGCGCAGTAGTCGCCACCGGGACCGTTAGTGGGGAGCCCCCCAGCCCAGCTTCCTCCGGAGAGCTCTGCGCTGATGCCGGATGCCACGTTCAAGAGTCGCTCCGGGAAAAAGCGTCAACGGCGTCCCGCTCAACGGTGGAAAAGCCGTTCGTGGCCTGATCGACCCCATCCGCCGCCCTCTCGGCGAGATCGCGTGCCGATGACAGCAGCTCACGTGCCCGCCCCGCGAGAGCGTTCGCCAGGGGCACGACCAGACCCTGACTCAAAAGCCCAAAGGCGTCACCCGGGAGATCTGCGCGGATACCGTCTCCGGCGGTGCCGAAAGCTGACGACGCCTCTCGAACAAGACTCGCCTGCTTGTGGAGGACGCCGCCGTCGATCTCGATGTGCTGGTTCGCTGCGGTCATCGTCCGGATTCCTCCGCGATCTTCTTCGCTTCGTCCATCGTGATGCTGCCGTCCCCCCTTGGATGCGCGCCCAATGACTCCATAGCGGAATCGACCTCGAGGAGGTCGTTGTCAGCATTTCTGAGCGCGAGCTCGACGTATGACATCGACAGTGATTGGTCGTGCAGCGCAACGCCGAGGATCTGCGCCACGGTCTGGGGAGATACCTCATCCCCTGGTTGTTCGAGAGAGCTCAACGTCCCCCCAATCGAGAGCGTCTCCGTGAAGCCGCTGAGGCTCACCCCGGCCCACGCATCGGTGATGCCCAAATCCGCTCCCTCCAGCGCAGCCGGGATCGCGGTCTTGTACGAGTCGTCGTGGAACGGCAGCTGACTGCAGCCCGACGCGACGCTCGCCGCGAGAGCGATGCCGACGAGCGCGGCGACGCGTAAACGCCGGATCATGCCGTCGCCCCCAATCCTCGTGCTCCCGCGAGGTCGGCTTCGCTGTAGGCGGTGGCGAGGTCGTCCAGGGCGCCGCTCAACCGGGCGAGAAGAGCGGTGCGGCTCACCAGGCGTTCGCCGAATTGTGCCTGCGCTCGGGCGTAGGCCTGCTGAGCGTCCCCGCTCCACTGCGTGCTCAGCGTTGCGGCTTCGCGCGTGAGCGTCTCGAGAAGCGCGTCGATCTGCGCGCCGGCCGCCTTGATGTTCTGAGCCGTCGTCGATAACCGGAGCGGTGTGACTTCGAGGTGCTCGATCATCAGATCACCGTTCCCGTCGTGGGACCGACGTACTCGTCATCGAGACGACGGCGGGTGGATGCGACGAGGGGCGACGACTCGCCGAGGCTTTCGGCCATGCGTCGGAGCGCCGCATCCGCGGCATCCCGCTGCGCCTCACGCACGGTCTCGGTCACGATGCGCGAGAGGGTCGCGGCGTCGAGATGCAGGGCGTTGTTCGAGATGTCGATGCGGTCGATGCGACCGCTCGCGGCTGCCGACACGCGTACCTCACGACCGACCGACGTTCTGGACGCTGTCGCGGTGCGAACGTCGTCGGCCATTCGTGCAGCGTCGTGCGACAACGCCCGAGCCTCCGCGGTCTGGGCCTGCACGCGTGCGCGCGCCTGATCCAGAGCGGTGAGTGAGTCGTCAGACAAGGTCATGGGGCTCCCTTCGCCGGAAACTTGACCTTATCGAGGGTCGCGCGGCCCACGGAAGCTCCTGTGGATAACATCGCGCCGACGTGCTTCGTGGGCGTTCCCGGTACTTCGTGCGATAATGAAGGCTGATGTGACCGCGGCCGCGCCGCAGGAACATCACCCAGAAGACTTCGGGCGATGACCGCCCTTCGCAGCACGAGCCGCAGGCCGGCTGCAGACCGAGTGAGTTCGCGGCCCCGCCGGGTGCGGCGCCGCATGAGATTTCGTCGGACGACGCGCGGTGTCGTCCGCCAGGGAGTACCCCGACATGGCCGATGTGACAGACGAACAGAATCCCGCCGACGAGACGGCGATCTCTCCCGAAACCGAGGCTCCTTCCTCCGACGCGACGCCCGCGGTCGACGAAGAAGAGGCAGCGGTCCAGGATGCCGAGGACGCGGCCGCCGACGACACCGAGGCGCCCGCGGTGCTGGACGTGGAGGACATCCCCGCGGCCGACGGTGACGAGGAGACCGCACAGGTCGCCGCCCCCGAGCAGCAGGCTGCCGAGCCCGTCCCCGCCGCGGAGATCGACGCACCGCCCGCGGACGCCGAGAGCTCGGCATCCGGTGCCGTCTCGGACGACTCCGCTCAGGCCGAGAAGGCCACGGCGAAACCCGCAGCCGCTTCGGAGCAGCCCGAGGCCCCTGCCGCGCCCGAGAAGCCCGGCCGCCCGACCGCCGTGTCTCTGGGCCTGCTCCCCGAGAACTTCGTGTCGGCCGTCTCGACGGCCCTGCACTTCTATGCTCCCGCCCTCCCTCCCGTCGTCATCCGCGACGACTTCGACGACCGCGACGACGAGGGCCCCTCCGAGCGCGTCTCGGCCAACGCTCGCCGTCGCAACCGCCGCCGCGGGGGACCCAACGACAACCGCGAGGAGTCCCTCGAGTCCCCGGCCGCACCTCCCGTGCGCCAGCGCGCTGTCGAGGTCATCACCGAGCCGCAGCGCATCAAGGGTTCGACGCGTCTCGAGGCCAAGAAGCAGCGTCGTCGCGACGGTCGCGAAGCCGGTCGCCGACGCCCCGTCGTCACCGAGGCCGAGTTCCTCGCCCGTCGCGAGGCCGTCGACCGCGTGATGGCCGTGCGCTCGAAGGCCGGCCGTATCCAGATCGCCGTCCTCGAAGACAACGTGCTCGTGGAGCACTACGTCGCGCGCAATCAGGACGCCTCTCTCATCGGGAACGTGTACCTCGGTCGCGTTCAGAACGTGCTGCCCAGCATGGAGGCCGCCTTCGTCGACATCGGACGCGGCCGCAATGCCGTGCTCTACTCCGGCGAGGTCGATTGGGACGGCGTCGAGACCAACAACCAGCCCCGACGCATCGAGCTCGCGCTCAAGTCGGGCGACCGCGTCCTCGTGCAGGTCACGAAGGACCCGGTGGGTCACAAGGGTGCACGACTGACGAGCCAGATCTCGCTGCCCGGCCGTTACCTCGTCTACGTGCCCAACGGCACGATGAACGGCATCTCCCGCAAGCTCCCCGACACCGAGCGCGCGCGCCTGAAGAAGATCCTCAAAGAGGTGCTGCCCGAGTCCTCCGGCGTCATCGTGCGCACCGCGGCCGAGGGCGCCACCGAGGAGCAGCTGACCCTCGACGTGCAGCGCCTCACGTCGCAGTGGGAGCACGTGTCGAGCCAGGTCAAGACCATCCAGGCCCCCGCCCTGCTGCACTCCGAGCCCGATCTTCTGGTCAAGATCGTCCGCGATGTCTTCAACGAGGACTTCACGCGCATGCTCATCCAGGGCGACGAGGCATTGCAGACCATCTCCTCGTACCTGCAGGGCGTCGCCCCCGACCTGCTCGAGCGGGTCGAGAAGTACGAGGGCGAGCAGGATCCGTTCGACGCGTTCCGGGTCACCGAGCAGATCGAGAAGGCCCTCGACCGCAAGGTCTGGCTGCCCTCCGGCGGTTCGCTCGTGATCGACCGCACCGAGGCCATGACCGTCGTCGACGTCAACACCGGCAAGTTCGTCGGCTCCGGCGGCAATCTCGAAGAGACCGTCACCAAGAACAACCTCGAAGCGGCCGAAGAGATCGTGCGCCAGCTGCGCCTGCGCGACATCGGCGGCATCATCGTGGTCGACTTCATCGACATGGTGCTCGAGTCCAACCGCGATCTCGTTCTGCGTCGTCTGATCGAATGCCTCAGCCGCGACCGCACGAAGCACCAGGTCGCCGAAGTCACCTCTCTCGGTCTCGTACAGATGACGCGGAAGAAGCTCGGCCTCGGCCTGCTCGAGACCTTCAGCGAGGCGTGCGAGGTGTGCGCCGGTCGCGGAGTCATCGTGCACCACGACCCCGTCGCGAAGCACCGCCCCGCAGGCTCCTCCAACGGCGGCGGCAACGGCAACGGCTCCTCGAACCGTCGCGGTCGAGGCTCCAACAACGGCTCCAACGGCTCCAACGGCTCCAACGGCAATGCGGCGGCCGGCGGCGGCAATGCGGCGCAGAACGGCGGCAACGGAAACGGCGGGGGAGCGGCGGCCCAGACCGGCGGCACCCACGTGATCACCGAGGGCGTCAAGTCGGCTCTCGCTCAGATCGCGGCATCGACCGTGAAGCCCACCATCGACGACCCCTCGATCGTCGAGGCGGCGGTCGTGGCATCCGTCGAGGCTGTCCTCGACGCCAAGACCGAGGCCGCTGCCGAGGCTCCCGCGCCGGTTCGCGAGAAGCGGCCGCGCAAGAAGCGCGAGCCCAAGGCTCCGCGCACCGAGAAGGACGCCCTGCTCGAGTCGGTCTTGGAGGCCCTGCCCGAACCTAAGGCTCCGGGACAGGGGCGCTCGCGCCGCCGGGTGACCACCGCCGCCCTGACCGGCACGCCGGTGAATGCTCAGCCGTCGTCCGAGTCCTGAGTTCGCTTCCGATCGTTCGAGGGGTCATCTTCTGTCGCGGAGCTCTGCTCGCAGCGGCCGAAGATGGCCCCTCACGGCTGAGGGCGCCGTTCCCGAGCCGTGATCCGCAGCCCCGAGGCTCGCAGGCGTCGCACGAGTTCCTTGCCGCCCACATGCTCGGCCCCCGCGCGTACGAGGTCGGCGTGCCGCTCGTCGGGCACGTCGTAATGATCGAGGTCGAACGCTCGGGAGGGGATTCCGGCTGCCGCGGCGAAGGCGTGGAGCTCCTCGAGATCGCTGTCGCTGACCAGGTGAGCCCACAGTCGTCCGTGCGCGGGCCACTGCGGGTCGTCGATCAGGATTGCCATCCCGCGATCCTACGGTCGACACGCGGGTCGAATGCTTTTGCCGGATGCCGCCGGGTGAGCTAAACTTGACCCTTGGTGCGTCGCGTCCACTCCTGATAAGAGCGTGACCCCGCGGGTTCTGCCCGCCGGATCGCACCGAGACTTGGGTCCTCAGACCCTCCCGACGTCATCAGACAACCGGAGCTCCGCGCTCCCGAACGAAAACAGGTGTGAAGTGGTTTACGCAGTTGTGCGCGCCGGCGGCCGCCAGGAGAAGGTCCAGGTCGGCACGGTCGTCGTGCTCGACCGCCAGAAGGCGAAGATCGGCGAGAGCATTCAGCTGCCCGCCGTCCTGTTCGTCGACGGCGACGCGGTCACGACCGACGCCGACAAGCTCGCGAAGGTCTCGGTCACGGCCGAGGTGCTCGGCGAGGAGCGCGGTCCGAAGATCGTGATCCAGAAGTTCAAGAACAAGACCGGCTACAAGAAGCGCCAGGGACACCGTCAGGACCTCACGCGCGTCAAGATCACCGGTATCAAGTAAGAGCCAGGAGACGCAGAGATGGCACACAAAAAGGGCGCAAGCTCCACCCGTAACGGTCGTGATTCCAACGCACAGCGCCTCGGCGTGAAGCGCTTCGGCGGCCAGGTCGTCCTCGCCGGCGAGATCATCGTCCGCCAGCGCGGCACGCACTTCCACCCCGGCGCCAACGTCGGCCGTGGCGGCGACGACACGCTGTTCGCCCTGGCACCCGGCGCCGTCCAGTTCGGCGCGAAGGGCGGCCGCAAGGTCGTCAACATCGTCACCGCAGCAGCGGAGTAATTCCCGCGCTTCGGCGCACGAGGGGGTGGGCGCTGCCCACCCCCTCTTCTTTTTTCAAGTCGGCTCGGCCGGCCACACCCGGAAGGACCCGCCATGGTCACCTTCGTCGACCGCGTGACCCTGCACCTGCGTGCAGGAAAGGGCGGCAACGGCTGCGTCTCGGTGCGCCGTGAGAAGTTCAAGCCGCTGGCCGGTCCCGACGGCGGCAACGGGGGCAGCGGCGGCGACGTCGTGCTCGTCGCCGACCCGCAGACGACCACCCTGCTCTCGTACCACCACTCGCCGCACCGCTCCGCGGGCAACGGCGGGTTCGGCATGGGCGACCACCGCTCCGGCGCCCTGGGCGAGGACCAGGAGCTCCCGGTGCCGCTCGGCACGGTCGTGAAGGATCTCGACGGCAACGTCCTCGTCGACATGCTCACCCCCGGCATGCGCTTCGTCGCCGCGCCGGGTGGACTCGGCGGCCTCGGCAACGCGGCACTCGCCTCTCCGAAACGCAAGGCCCCCGGCTTCGCTCTTCTCGGCACTCCCGGTTACGAGGGCGATGTCGTCCTCGAGCTCAAGACCGTCGCCGATGTGGCATTGGTCGGATTCCCTTCGGCGGGCAAGTCGAGCCTGATCGCCGCGGTGTCGGCCGCGCGCCCCAAGATCGCCGACTACCCGTTCACGACGCTGCACCCGAACCTGGGCGTCGTGCAGGCGGGCGACGCGCGCTTCACGATCGCCGACGTCCCCGGCCTCATCGAGGGCGCGAGCGAAGGCAAGGGTCTGGGTCTGGAGTTCCTGCGTCACGTCGAGCGCTGCACGGCCCTCGTCCACGTGCTCGACTGCGCCACGCTCGACCCGGGCCGCGACCCGCTGAGCGACCTCGACATCATCCTGGCCGAGCTCGCCGCGTACCCGGTTCCCGACGGGCAGATCCCGCTGCTCGAGCGGCCACAGATCATCGCGCTGAACAAGGTCGACGTCCCCGAGGCGCACGAGCTCGCCGACTTCGTGCGGCCCGACCTCGAGGCCCGCGGCTTCCGCGTGTTCGAGATCTCGACCGTCAGTCGCGCCGGGCTCCGCGAGCTCACCTTCGCTCTCGGCGAGATCGTCGAGCAGCACCGTCTCGCCACGATCGATCAGGCTCCCGCCGAGCGCGTCGTCATCCGGCCACGCGGCGCGGAGAAGGACTTCACGATCAAGGTCGAGGGCGGCACCTACGGTCCGGTGTACCGCATCCTCGGCGACAAGCCGGTCAAGTGGGTCCAGCAGACCGATTTCCAGAACGAGGAGGCTGTGGGCTACCTCGCCGACCGCCTCGCGCGCCTGGGCGTCGAGGACGGCTTGTTCCGTGCCGGCGCGGTCGCCGGTGCGACCGTCGTCATCGGTCCGGGCGACGGCATCGTCTTCGACTGGGAGCCCACCCTGACCTCGGCCGCCGAGCTTATGACGGCCCCGCGCGGCACCGACCCCCGTCTCGTGCAGAACTCGCGTCGGACCTCCTCCGAGCGTCGCGCCGAGTATCACGAGCGGATGGATGCCAAGGCCGACGCCCGAGCCGAGCTCGAGGCCGAACGCCGCGCGGCGCGTGCCGTGGGCATCTCTCCCGACGGTGATTCGTCCCCGCTCTCGCCCGAGGACGAGGACCGGTGACCGCGACGACGCGCGCCGACATCCCCGGCGCCGCTCGCGTCGTGGTGAAGGTCGGTTCGTCGTCGATCAGCGGTGACGGCGCGCACCGCATCGACACGATCGTCGAGGCACTCTCGCGCGCTCACGGCGCGGGTACCGAGGTCGTCCTCGTGTCGTCGGGGGCGATCGCGACCGCTCTTCCCCTCCTCGACCTTCAGGGGCGCCCGAACGACCTCGCCACCCAGCAGGCCGCCGCGGCGGTCGGACAGAACGTCCTCATGTGGCGGTATCAGACCTCGCTCGACCGCTTCGGTCTGCTCGCGGGGCAGGTGCTGCTCACCGCGGGCGATCTCGAGAACGCCACCCACCGCTCGAACGCGCGCCGCGCCATGGAGCGGTTGCTGGGGCTCGGAATCCTGCCCATCGTCAACGAGAACGACACCGTGGCGACCCACGAGATCCGTTTCGGCGACAACGATCGGCTGGCGGCTCTCGTGGCGCAGCTGATCGGGGCGGACGTGCTCGTCCTGCTCAGCGACATCGAGACGCTCTTCACCCTCCCGCCCAGCGAGCCGGGTGCACGCCCCATCACCGACGTCGCCTGGGGCGACGACCTGTCGGACTTCGAGTTCGGCGCGGGCGTCGTCAACGGCGTGGGCACCGGGGGAGCGGCCACCAAGGCCTCCGCGGCCAAGATCGCCTCGACCGCGGGCGTGGGCGTCCTCGTCACGAGCGCCGACCTTGTGGCATCCGCTCTCTCGGGGGAGTCGGTGGGCACCTGGTTCGCCCCCAACCCCGACCCCGTGACCCTGTCCACCGGTCCCGTGGGCGCCCTGACGCGCGCCGGTACACTGAGCGCATGACCGTGATCGCCGCCTCCGTGGACGAGCGCCTGCGTCTGGCCAAAGACGCGGCGCGCGAGATCGGACTCCTCGACTCCGCTCGCAAAAGCGCGCTCCTGCACGCGGTGGCCGACCTTCTCGAGGCGTCGTCCGCCGAGATCGTCGCCGCCAACGCCGAAGACCTCGAAAGAGGGCGGGAGGATTCCATCGGCGAGGCGCTCCTGGATCGCCTCCGTCTCGACGACACGCGCGTGTCGGCCCTCGCCGCCGCGGTTCGCGACGTAGCTGAGCTCCCCGACCCGGTCGGTCGCGTGCTCGACAGCCGGACTCTCCCCAACGGCCTCTCGCTCGAGAAGGTCGCCGTTCCCTTCGGCGTCGTCGGGTCCATCTACGAGGCCCGACCCAACGTCACCGTCGACATCGCCTCGCTGGCGCTGCGCTCCGGCAATGCCGTCGTGCTGCGCGGAGGGTCGGCCGCGCTGAGCAGCAACGCGACGCTCGTGCGCATCATGCGCGACGCGCTGGCGAGCCAGGGCGTGAGCCCCGAGGCCATCCAGAGCGTCGACGATTTCGGTCGCGACGGCGCGAAGGCCCTCATGAACGCCCGAGGCCTGGTCGACGTGCTCGTTCCGCGCGGCAGCGCCGGACTCATCGAGACCGTCGTCACCGAATCCACGGTCCCCGTCATCGAGACCGGCGCAGGCGTCGTGCACGTCTACCTGGACGCCACCGCCCGAGACGACTGGGCCCGCGACATCGTGCTCAACGCGAAGACGCAGCGCCCCAGCGTCTGCAATGCCGTCGAGACGGTGCTCGTGCACCGTGCGGCGGCCGTTCGGCTGCTGCCGGAGCTGCTGGCGTCCCTGGCCGCTGCCGGCGTGACCGTGCACGGCGACGACGACACGCGTGCGCACGATGCGCGCGTCGTCGCGGCGACCGACGACGACTGGTCGCGCGAATACGGCACCCTCGACCTCGCCGTCCGTGTCGTCGACGACCTCGACGAGGCGTTGGCGCACATCCGCCGATACTCGACGCACCACACCGAGTCGATCATCACCGCCGACCCCGCGGCGGCCGACCGCTTTCTCGCCGAGGTCGACTCTGCGGTGGTGCTGGTGAACGCCTCGACGCGTTTCACCGACGGAGGCGAGTTCGGCTTCGGCGCCGAGGTCGGCATCTCCACGCAGAAACTCCACGCCCGCGGACCCATGGGCCTCGCCGAGCTGACGAGCACCAAGTGGCTCGGGCGCGGCGACGGCCAGGTACGCGCCTGACCGCCTAAAATGGGACGCGCGCCTCGCGCAGACCTCTGATCGGAGCACTGATGACTTTCGTCGCACTTCTGGCCCACGCCGCAGAAGAAGGCGCCCACCACGGCGGCAACGTCCAGGCCCAGACCTTCTGGTACGGCGCCGTGGCGTTCCTGGTTTTCGTCGCCCTGAGCCTCGTGACGCTGTCGTACCGCAATGTGTCGAACCGTCACGCGCACAAGGCGGCGGCGTACACCCAGAAGCACGGGACGCCCACCCCCGAGGCGCACGGCCACTGAGGCCCACCGTATGTCGGTGACGCGCGCCCCTCGCATCGGGGTCATGGGTGGGACGTTCGATCCCATCCATCACGGTCACCTGGTCGCTGCCAGCGAGGTCGCTCAATCGTTCGACCTCGACGAGGTCGTCTTCGTTCCGACGGGTCGCCCGTGGCAGAAGGACGACGTCACCGAGAGCGAGCACCGCTACCTCATGACGGTGATCGCCACGGCATCCAATCCGCAGTTCACCGTGAGTCGCGTCGACATCGATCGCGCGGGACCCACGTACACGATCGACACCCTGCGCGACCTGCAGGAGCAGCGCCCCGGTGCGGAGTTGTTCTTCATCACCGGCGCCGACGCGGTCGCCCAGATCCTCAGCTGGCGCAATCACCAGGAGCTGTGGGATCTCGCGCACTTCGTCGCCGTCTCCCGACCCGGCCACGTCCTCACCACCGAGGGCCTTCCCGCCGAGAACGTGAGCCAGCTGGAGATCCCCGCCCTGTCGATCTCGTCCACAGACTGCCGCGCCCGTGTGCGCCGAGGCCACCCCGTGTGGTATCTCGTGCCCGACGGCGTCGTGCAGTACATCGCGAAGCACCACCTCTACCGGAGCACAGCATGAGCACTCCCGAGAACCCCGAGACTCCCGCGCTGACCCGTCGTCAGCTGCGCGAGCTCCGCCAGACCGGCGCGACGCCCATCATCGTCCCGCAGCGCGAGGGCGAGACTCCGGATGCCGAAACCCCGGCCGCCGCGGCCGGAGCCCCCGAGTCGGTGGTCGTCGATCGCGTTCCCGAGCCCGCTGCGGCGCAGGAGCCCCCGGTCGAGCCATCCGCGGTCGAGGAGTCCTCCACCGAGACGGAGCAGGAGCACCAGCCCGCCGTCTCGGAAGAGCCGACGCCCGCCGCCGCGCGCGATGAGCCCTTCGCCCCTGCCCTGCGCCCGGGCTCCTTCGACGGAGCTTTCGGTGACGGCGACTTCGGTGTCACCGGCCTGACCCGTCGTCAGGTGCGCGCGCAGGAGAAGATCCGGACCGCCGCGGTACCCGTGATCAGCTCCGACCTCCAGTCATCGATGTCCCACCAGAGCGCCGCGCCGGAGCCGCAGGTCGAGGACGAGTCCGCCCAGCCCGCCATCTTCCGTCCGGCAGCGCCAGACGCCGCCGACGCTCCGACCGCCGCGGACGCCGGTCCCGGAGCCTCGGTGGTGAACCCTGCCCTCGGTTCCGAGCTGCTCGACGGGGCGACGCCCGAGGTCACGCTGCCCGACTCGTTCGACCAGCTCCTTTCGCGCAACACCGCCGCCAGCGGTGCGGTGTCGACCCCCAACGCGCTCATTCTGTCGCAGACCCCCGCCGGCGTTCCGCTGGTCGGCCCCGTCACCGCGACCGGCGAGGTCATGATCACCGGCACCTTCGAGCTGCCCGAGGGCCTGGGCTCGGTCGGACACGCACCCGGCACCACCGACGGCCGTGACGCCGACGCGGTGCTTCTCGACGGCGAGCTTCCGCCCGCCTCGTCACCCACCCCGATCGCTGCAAGTGCCGCGATCAGCACGGTCAAGCAGCCCGGCGAGATCATTCGTCCGCCGGCGCCCGAGAAGGGCAGCAAGCTCCTCATCGGGCTCATCATCACGACCGGTGCTCTCTTCCTGGCGGTGGCCGTCACTCTCGGCCTCGCCTTCACGACAGGAGTCTTCCGATGACAGCCACCGACAACGGTCGCGAGATGGCGCAGATCGCCGCCCTCGCCGCCGACGCGAAGGGCGGCGACGATATCGTCGCCCTCGACGTCTCCGAGCCGCTTCCGCTCGTCGACATCTTCCTCCTCGTCACCGGTCGCAACGAGCGCAACGTCGCCGCGATCGCCGACGAGATCGAAGAGAAGCTCCTCGAGCACGGGCACAAGCGCGTTCGTCGCGAGGGCCGACAGGAATCCCGCTGGGTACTGCTCGACTTCGGAGATCTCGTCGTCCACGTCTTCCACGAGGAAGAGCGCGTCTACTACGGCCTGGAGCGCCTCTGGAAGGACTGCCCGGTCGTTCCGATCGAGCTTCCCACGCCGGCCCACGCCGCCGACTGACACCGATCGCGTCGACGCCCTCTGCCCGATGGCAGGGGGCGTTCTCGTTCGTACGCCGGATTCATAGACGCCAGAGCGCATGCTGGGTCGGTGTCACCGACCTCGCACCGCGTCCGCCGCAACCGTCGCCGGCTCCTGCTCATCGTCGCCGCCATCGTCACCACGGCCGTCGTCGGCACCGTGGCCTTCGTTGCCGTCAACCTCGTCGGGGCGGCCGATGGCATCCATCATTCCGATGCGGTCCTGCCGACCGCCGCACCGGGCATCGCCCAGGACGAGGGAGAGCAGAACATCCTCATCATGGGGCTCGACAGCCGCGTGGACGAGGACGGGAAGCCGTACCCGCAGGAGATCTACGACGCGATCCACGCGGAGGACGCCTCGGTCGGCGGGTACAACACGAACGTGCTGATGTACGTGCACATCCCCGCGGGTGGCGGACAAGCGGTCGCCGTGTCCATCCCGCGCGACGACTACGTCGATTACGCGGGAGCTCCCGGGGGAACGAAGAAGGGCAAGATCAAGGAGGCCTACGGGCGGGCTTTCGCCGCCAAGAACGACGAGCTCCGCGCGGCGGGGGTGTCGGACGACGAGGCTTACCAGCAGGCCCGCGACGCCGCCCGTACCGAGGAGATGCAGACGGTGTCGCAGTTCTTGGGCGGTGTGCCGATCGACCATTTCGTCGAAGTGACGATGGCGGCGTTCTACCGGGTCGCCCAGGCCGTGCAGCCGATCTCGGTGTGCCTCAACCACGCGACCGCCGATACGTACTCCGGTGCGAACTTCGCGGCGGGGGCGCAGCAGATCAACGCCTCACAGGCGATGGCCTTCGTGCGTCAGCGTCGCGACACGGAATACCGCAACGTTTTCCTCACCGACCTCGACCGCACGCGCCGCCAGCAGGCGTTCATGGTGTCGCTCGCGCTCAAACTCCGCGATGCTCAGACGTTCACCGACTTCGGACGCCTGCAGGATCTTCTCGACACCGCGAAGCAGTTCGTCGCCGTCGACAAGGGCTTCGATCTGCTCAGCCTCGCCTCGACCGCCCAGCGCCTCGCCGGGGGAGACGTCACGTTCCAGACTCTGCCGGTCGAGCGCTTCGGCACGATCGACGGCGAGAGCGTGAACATCGTCGACCAGAAAGCCATCGCGGCCCAGGTCAGCACCTTGCTGCACCCCGCCCCGGCTGCGACCTCGGACGCCGGGACGGATGCCGAAACCCCACCGAGCGACGCTCCCTCGGCGTCCGCGCCGGCGGCATCGCCCAGCCCCACGTCGTCTGTGTACACCGACTCGCAGCAGCCGATGCGCGCGGGATCGGTGCCCTGCGTGAACTGAGGCGGTTCCGTCGTGCCGCTCGCCAGGTCGACGCCCGGGCGCGGCGGAGGCCGATCGGCGCGGTGTCGGCGAGGTTCGCGGAGGCCGGGTACGAGATGCGAGCGCCATCGGGCGCTGGCAGCGCTACACGCGAGCGGACCCGGGCGAACGACGGAACCCGAATGCTCACCCGTGATACCCGAGAGGGGTGCTGCGCGGTGAACGCGAGGCGGGTGAGCCCGACGGAAACGAAGAAGGCCTCCGCCGAAGCGGAGGCCTTCTTTCGAGGTGGACCTGAGGGGACTCGAACCCCTGACCCCCTGCATGCCATGCAGGTGCGCTACCAGCTGCGCCACAGGCCCGTTTTTTGTTTTCCGCCCCGTTCGAGGCAACTCCATGAGCTTACAACACAGATTGCGACGGCAAGAAATCGGCGCAGCCGGGCGTGTCGTCGGGGCCCGTCACGGCCGTGATGACGGCGCGTCGGAGTGCCTGACCGCGCTCGCTCAACCCACGCTGCCGGGCGACGTACTCCGCCTTGCCCTCGGGCGTCTCGATGGCCACCGGAACATAGCCCCAGCCGGTGAGGTCGTAGGGGGAGGCCTGCATGTCGAGCGTGCGGATATCGCGTGCGAGCTCGAAGGCATCGAGCAACAGGGCACCGGGGACCAGCGGCCCGAGCTTCACCGCCCACTTGTAGACGTCCATGCCCGCGTGCAGACACCCCGGCTGCTCGCGCGCGACCTGGTCGTCGCGACGGAGCGGCGTGCGGTTGAGCGGTACGGCCTCGGGAGTGAAGAAACGGAAGGCGTCGAAGTGCGTGCACTTGAGGTCGTGGGCCTCGACCACCGCGTCGGTGCCGTCACGTCCGAGACGCAGCGGTACGGCGTGCCGCACCTCGTCAGCGCGATACGCCATCGCCCACTCGTGCAGCCCGAAGCACCCGAACTGCGCCGGTCGGTCGCGGGTCGCCCGCAGCAGGTTGACGACACCGCGGTACATCGACCCTCTCTCGGCGCGGAAGCGCGCTGCGTCCACCTCGACGCCGTCGCCCTCCGCCCGGTACCAGCGCCAGCCGGCCCGTTCGTCGGCCTGTTCGAGCAGGACGCCCGGACCCGGGTGCCACCGCCGCAGGATGGCAGGTTTGTAGGAGTAGTACGTGAAGAGGAAGTCCTCGACCGGATGCTTCTGTGCCCGGCTCGCACGAGCGCGGTGATCGGCGGTGAGCGCGTCGGCGCGGAGCGCGTGTGCCTCGGCTTCCGTCATCCACTGTTCGCGCGTCAGGACCTCCCGGGTCGCGAGCAGGGTCACGCGACCGGCTCGATGAGTTCGGGGGAGTCGTTGCGCACGTTTCCCACCGCGGACGACACCACGTGATCGTCGAGCGTCTCGACCATGTCGGGTGCTGCGTCGATAGCGGCATCGAGGACGTCTCCGACGTTCTCGGTCGTCGGGTCGAGCCAGGCATCGGCGAAGTCGGGATCCATGAACAGCGGCATGCGGTCGTGGATGGACCCCAGTCGCCCGATCGCGTCGCGCGTGAGGATCGTGCAGCTCAGTACCCATCGCGCCGGGTCGTCGGCGGCGAGGGCGGGATTCTTCCACCACTCGTAGAGGCCCGCGAAGAACAGCGGCGACCCGTCGGCGGGATGGATGTAGTGGGGGGTCTTGCCCTCTTCGGTGGTCTTCCATTCGTAGTACCCGGATGCCGGGATCACGGCGCGCCGTTTGATGAGCGCATCGCGGAACATCGGCTTGTCTTCGACGTCTTCGCTACGGGCGTTGAATGCCCGCGCGCCGACCTTGACGTCTTTGGCCCAGCCGGGAACGAGGCCCCACCGCGCGACCTCGAGGCGACGAACCGGGGGCTCGCTCTTGATCGAGTCGAGCACGATGCCGATCTGGGAGGTGGGCGCGATGTTGTACGAGGGCTGCGGCAACTCGTCGGCCTGGACGTCGACGCGCAGCACCCACACGAGCTCGGAGGCCACGTTGGCTACGACGAATCGACCGCACATGTTCCCACCGTACGCGTCCCCTCCGACATCGGATCACGCCGGGAGCGGCCGCGTACGACGTCGACGGTGCACCACGCCCGCCGCACGACACCGGAGGCCGTCGACGACGCGCACGCCAGCGGGGTACGCACGGCGCCGGGCGCCGCGGCATCCGGAATCAGGCGTCGTTCGAGATGACGCCCGTGCTGCGGAGGCGGTCGAGAAGACCCGCACCGTCGGACTCGGTCACCCACGGCACCTCGGCAGCCGAATGGTCGTCGACCACCGTGCGGCCACCGGCGAGAACGGCTTCGGCGGGGAGGAGTTTGCGGATCGCGACCGCGGCGACGTTCTGCGGATGCTCGATGGCGAATCCGGTGTAGATGGCGTCGTCGTGCTGGCCGTCGTCGCCCACCAGCAGCCACTTCACCCGCGGGAACTCCGCGGCGAGGCGGCGGAGGTTCTGTTCCTTGTGCTCTCGGCCGCTGCGGAACCACCGATCGTGGGTGGGGCCCCAGTCGGTGAGGAGGAAGGACCCCGAGGGGAAGAGGTGGCGTCGCATGAAACGCGTCAGCGTCGGCGCGACGTTCCAGGCGCCGGTCGAGAGGTAGATCACCGGAGTGCCCGGGTGCTCGCGGGTGAGCCGTTCGAGCATGACGGCCATGCCGGGCACGGGCTGGCGTGCGTGCTCATCGACGACGAAGGAGTTCCACGCGGCGAGCAGCGGTCGCGGCAGCAGCGTGACCATGACGGTGTCGTCGATGTCGCTGACCACGCCGAACCGCACGTCCGACCCCACGATGAACACGCGCGTCTCGGCGGGCTCGCTTCCCTCCACCGACATCGTGATGCTCTGCCAGCCGGGGGAGAGGGTCGCGGGCAGCTTCGCATCGATCACCCCGCCGCGGTCCGCGACGACGCGGTGCGTGACGCCGTCGATGACGATGTCGACCTGGCCGAAGCCGACGGGTACGGCCGCGAAGCTCCGCCACCCGCGCAGGCTGGCGAATTCCCCCGTCGACGTGCGCTTGATCGGCGGGGCGATGAGCACCCGGCCGAGGACGCGGACCCACTCCTCGGTGCCGTACCCCGGAAAGCCGGTGACGGCGGGGCGCAGACCGCGCGCGCGCGCTCGACGTTCGCGCCAGCGGTGGAAACGGCGCTCGAGTCGGGCGAACCAGAGCACTTTGGCGCGAGGGGAACGAGGCATCGCCCTCAGTCTTTCACGTCACCGTCCACCGGTTCGAGGGGGGTGGCCTCGTCGGCCAGGTGTCGGCGCTCCACGCGCTCGATGACCTTCTTGCCGATGAAGACCAGCACGAGGAAGACGACCAGGATGCCGACGAAGACGTAGCCCGCGTAATGGATGCGGTCGGAGAGCTCACGGTAGGTGCCCGCGGCCGATGCCGCGACCGTGACGTACAGACCGGCCCACACGATGCACGCGGGCGTCGTCCATGCGAGGAAACGACGATAGCTGTAGCCGCTCATGCCCACCGTCAGCGGCACCAGCGAGTGCAGCACGGGGAGGAATCGCGAAAGGAAGATGGCGGGTCCGCCGCGACGGCGCAGGTACCGGTCCGCGCGCTCCCAGTTGCGTTCGCCGAGCTTCTGCCCGACACGCGAGGCACGGATGCGTGGCCCGAAGTACCGGCCGAGCCAGAACCCGAGGCTCTCGCCGATCAGGGCCCCGACCACGATCGCCGCGGCGAGCACGACCCCTTCTATCGGGGAGGCGACCGCGGTTCCCGCAACGATCACCATGGTGTCACCCGGAACGATGAGCCCCACGAGCACGCTGGTCTCGAGGACCATGGCCACGCCCGCTACCACCGTGCGCAGCACCGGATCGACGTCGCGGACCAGGTCGAGCAGCGACGTGAGAATCTCGTTCACCTCCGTCAGCCTAGGCCCGCCGCCTCGCTCTAGCCTGGGAGCGTGCCTCGATCCGTTCCGCCGCTCACCCTGACGCGGTGGATCGACCCCGAGTCGGTGTTCCTGCACGTCTTCGCCGCCGCGGGCGACGCGTTCTGGCTCGACGCGGGCGCAGCGGCCTCGACGGGCTGGAGTTGGATGGGCACGGGACGTCTCGACGAAGCTCCCGGGGGTCTGCACCGCCACGCCGCGGGGCCCGGCGACGCGGTCGACCACGCCGGTGCGTTCCGCGGCGGCTGGGTCGGTTGGCGCTCGTACGAGGGCCGGGACTCCTGGCTGCGCGTGGACACCTTCCTCGCTTTCGACCACGCCCGGCGACGCGTGCACGTCTTCGGCGATGCCGACCTCGCCGCCCGGGTCGCCGCCACGCCGGCGGCTGCGGCGGTGGATGCCGCGGCGGACCGGGGCACGGCATCCGCCCGCGTGAGTCCCGAGCGGTACGCCGAGCTCATCGAGGCGTGCCGCGATCGGATCCGCGAGGGCGACGCCTACCAGCTGTGTCTCACCACGCGTTTCACCGTTCCCGGAGACGTCGACGCGGTCGACGTGTTCCGGCGGCTGCGGCAGGTCTCTGCCTCGCACCATGCGGGTTTGATCCGCATCGGCGACGTGACGCTGGTGAGCGCTTCTCCCGAACGCTTCCTCGAGGTGCGCGGCGGCCGCGTGCACACCCACCCCATCAAGGGCACGCGTCCCCGATCCACGGACCCCGCTCGCGATCGCGCCCTCGCCGACGAGCTGCGGGCCGATGCCAAGGAGCAGGCCGAGAACGTCATGATCGTCGACCTGATGCGCAACGATCTCTCGCGCGTCTGCGAACCGTCGACGCTCGGGGTCGACCGACTGCTCGAGGTCGAGACGTACCCGACCGTGCACCAATTGGTGAGCGAGGTGTCGGGTCGGCTCCTGCCCGGTACGACCATCGAAGAGGTGCTGGCCGCTGCGTTCCCCGCCGGCAGCATGACCGGTGCACCCAAGCGGTCCGCGATGCAGATCCTGCGCCGCCTCGAGGGTGCCGAGCGCGGTGTGTACTCGGGCGCCTTCGGGTGGATCGGCGACGACGGGGCGGCGGACCTCGCGATGGTCATCCGCAGCGTCGTCGTGGAGCGGGATGCCGCCTGGGTCGGCGCCGGCGGCGGGATCACGTGGCGCTCGGTCGCGGCATCCGAGGTCGCCGAGGTGGGGATCAAGGCGCGAGCGCCCCTCGCCGCTCTCGGTGCCCGGGTGCCGCCCGGGTGGTGACGGCGGGTCCGATAGCCTGGGAGTTGGTCCCCGCGGCCTCCCGACCTTCACGATTGGCTTCACCCGTGTCTCAGAACTCCGCACCAGACCCCCGCGAGGGGGGCTTCGACACCCACGCCATCCAGGCGAAGTGGCAGCAGGCTTGGGCCGAGAAAGACCCGTTCCGCGCCGGGGGCGACGACGACACGCGCCCCCGCAAGTACGTGCTCGCGATGTTCCCGTACCCCTCGGGCGACCTGCACATGGGCCACGCCGAGAACTACCTCTACTCCGACATCGTGGCGCGCTTCTGGCGTCACCGCGGCTACAACGTGCTCAACCCCATCGGGTGGGACTCGTTCGGTCTGCCCGCCGAGAACGCGGCGATCAAGCGAGGCGCCGACCCCGTCGAGTGGACCTACGCCAACATCGCCCAGCAGAAGGCGAGCCTGAAGGACTACGGCGTCTCGTTCGACTGGAGCCGGGTGCTCCACACGAGCGACCCCGAGTACTACCGCTGGAACCAGTGGCTGTTCCAGAAGCTCTACGACAAGGGACTGGCGTACCGCAAGGACGCGCTGGTCAATTGGGACCCGGTGGATCAGACCGTGCTCGCCAACGAACAGGTCCTTCCCGACGGCACGAGCGAGCGCAGCGGCGCCGTGGTGGTCAAGAAGAAGCTGACGCAGTGGTTCCTGCGCATCACCGACTACGCCGACCGCCTGCTCGACGACCTGAACCAGCTCGAGGGCTTCTGGCCGAGCAAGGTCATCCAGATGCAGCGCAACTGGATCGGCCGTTCGGTCGGCGCCGACATCGAGTTCGAGATCGAGGGGCGCGACGACAAGATCACGGTGTTCTCGACCCGCCCCGACACCCTGCACGGCGCGACGTTCTTCGTCGTGGCGCCCGAGTCCGACCTGGCGGCCGAGCTCGCGGCATCCGCTGATCAGGGCGTGCGCGAGACGTTCGAGGCGTACCTGGCGCAGGTGCAGCGCGCTACCGACATCGAGCGTCAGGCGACCGACCGCCCCAAGACCGGTGTGTTCCTCGGGCACTACGCGATCAACCCCATCAACGGCGAGAAGCTGCCGATCTGGGCCGCCGACTACGTGCTGGCCGACTACGGTCACGGCGCGGTCATGGCCGTGCCCGCGCACGACCAGCGCGACCTCGATTTCGCCCGCGCCTTCGACCTGCCCGTCAAGGTCGTCGTCGACACCACGGCGCCCATCACCGGTGCCATTCCCGTCATCGAGCTCGACGACGAGGGTGTGCCGATCGACCCGCTCGGCGACGTCGACGACCTGGATCCGGTGAAGACCGGCATCGCGCTGACCGGTGACGGCCGCATGATGAACTCGGGGTCGCTGAACGGTCTGTCCAAGCGCCACGCGATCGCGCGCATGATCGAGGAGCTCGAGGCGAAGGGGGTCGGTCGCGCCGCCAAGACGTACCGTCTGCGCGACTGGCTGATCTCGCGTCAGCGCTACTGGGGCACGCCCATCCCGATGTTGCACGGCGAAGACGGGTCGATCACGCCCGTGCCCGCCGACCAGCTGCCGGTGACGCTGCCCTCGGTCGAGGGCCTCGACCTCAAGCCCAAGGGAACCTCGCCGCTCGGCGCGGCCACCGACTGGGTCGAGGTCACCGACCCCGAGACGGGCCAGACGCTGCTGCGCGACCCCGACACGATGGACACCTTCGTCGACAGCTCGTGGTACTACCTGCGCTTCCTGTCGCCGAACAGCGAGACCGAGGCGTTCTCCGCCCGCGAGGCGAACAAGTGGGGCCCCGTCGACTTCTACATCGGCGGCGTCGAGCACGCGATCCTGCACCTGCTGTACGCGCGCTTCATCACCAAGGCGCTGTTCGACATGGGGCTGGTCGAGTTCACCGAACCGTTCTCGAGCCTCATCAACCAGGGCATGGTCATCCTCGACGGTACGAAGATGTCGAAGAGCAAGGGCAACCTGGTGCTGTTCCAGGAGGAGCTCGACGCCCACGGCGCCGATGCCCTGCGCGTCGCGCTCGCCTTCGCAGGCCCCGTGGAAGACGACAAGGACTGGAACGACGTCTCGACGACGGGTGCGGCGAAGTTCCTCGCCCGTGCCCTGCGCATCGCCCACGACGTCGACAGCGAGACCGACGTGGTCTGGGCCGAGGGCGATGCCTCGCTCCGCCGTGTCACGCATCGTCTGCTGGCGGATGCCGCGAACCTCGTCGAGCAGACGAAGTTCAACGTCGTCGTTGCCCGCCTGATGGAGCTGGTCAACGCCACCCGCAAGGCCATCGACGGGAAGGCCGGCGCGAGCGACCCCGCCGTCCGCGAGGCGGCCGAGGTCATCGCGATGACCCTCGATCTCTTCGCCCCGCACACCGCCGAAGAGATGTGGGCGACGCTCGGCTACGACGGCTTCGTGGGGCTCGCGACCTGGCGTCAGGCCGACCCGACGCTGCTCGTGGAAGACACGGTCACCGCGGTCGTGCAGATCGACGGCAAGGTGCGCGGCACGCTCGAGGTCTCGGCCAAGATCGGCGCCGACGAGCTCGAGGCCCTCGCCCGCGGCGACGAGCGCATCGTCCGCGCCCTGGGCGAGCGCGAGATCGTGCGCGCGGTGGTGCGTCCGCCGAAGGTGGTCAGCTTCTCGACGAAGTAGGTTCCTGTTCCGGATGCCACGTCCTCGGCGCTCTGCGGAGTGCGGGGGCGTGGCATCCGGCGTTTTCGGGGGCGGTGTCGCGGGATTCAGCGAGGGCGGGAGTAGATCGTTCCGTCGCGGGCGCGATCGAGAAGCCCGGCGTCGACGAGGTAGCGACGCATGGCCGCGACGTCGTCGACGACCTCCGCGAGCCGGTCGTTGAGGGCTCCCTCGCTCAGCGTCTCGCCCGGCTGCATCATCCGCTCGGCGATTCGCGCGAGAACCTCGTCGCGATCGGCGGCCCGGGATGGGTACGTCACGAGCCGACCGTCGACGAAGAAGCGGTTCGCACCTGTCGGGCGGGGCGGCGAGGGTGCGGCGGCGAGAGCCACACGGAAGACGTCGGGCTCGATGCGCCACCCCGCCCCATCGGGCGAGATGAGGCCCGCCTCACGCAGGGAGTCGAGGACGCGCCTCCGCTTTCCGGGCGACAGCGCGTCCAGCGCCGGCTCGACGGATGTGTCGAGCACGATCCGCGCGTAGACCTCGCGCGCGCTGTCGTCGGCGAGTGCGGAGACCAGGGCGCGCCAGGCGTTCGGAGACATCGCTCCAGGGTAGGCGCGGGTTCTGCACATCCGGCGATAGCAACCGCTTGTCCACGGAACGGTAGTTTCCGCCCGCGCGGCGGGGCCCGTCTGCCTAGCGTCGTCGCGTGACCGATACGCCCCTTCCCGAAACCGCGATGGCCTCGCGTGCCGTGGGCGAGGCGTCCCCGCAGGCTGCAGCGGCACCGGGGGAGCGCGGGGCCGAACCTCCGTCGAACGGTGCCCTGCAGCCGCGCACCCGCCTGGGGATCGGCGCGGTCATCGTACTGGTGCTCCTCGCGTTCGCCGTGACGATCTGCATCGGGATGCTGCGGGGTGCGACCGGCGCGGAGGTCATCGAGCCCACGGCATCGCCCTCTTCCTCCTCCCGGGCGATACCGGCGGCGTCGGGGCTGTACGCCCACGTCGCGGGAGCGGTCCGTGAGCCGGGACTGTATCGCTTGGACGCCGGTGACCGGGTCGCCGATGCGATCGCCCGAGCCGGGGGCTTCGCCGACGACGCGCAGCGCGACGGGCTGAACCTCGCCCGTCCCGTGGCCGACGGGGAGCAGATCGTCGTCCCCGTCGTCGGGGCCGAGACGGCCGCTCCCGCCTCGGGCGCGGGCGGCGGCTCGAGCGGGCCGCTCGACCTCAACACCGCGACCCGCGACCAGCTCGACGAGCTTCCCCGCGTCGGACCGGCGATGGCCGACCGCATCCTCGCGTGGCGCGAGGCGAACGGTCGATTCACCAGCGTCGACGATCTGCTCTCCGTGCCGGGAATCGGCGAGAAGATGCTCGCCGGGCTGCGAGACCTGGTGCGCGTGTGAGGGGTCGCCCCGGGGCGCGCCGGCGCTCTCTCCGCGCGGTCTCCGTCGCCGCGGCGACCTGGATCACGGCCGGTGTGGCCACCCTGATCCCGGATGCCGCCCCGCTCACGGTGGCCCTCGCTCTGGCGGCCTGCGTGGCCACCGCGCTCCTCGCGTGGCGTGGCGTGGCGCTGCTGGCCGTCGTTGCCGTGGCTCTCGCGTGCTCGTCCGCGACCGCGGGGGCCGTTGCGTCCGTGGGTCCGACCCGTTCCCAGATCGCCGCGCTCGAAGCCGGCGGGGGGAGGCAACTCACCCTCGCGGTGATCGTCACCGGACGCATCGACGGGTCGCCCGACGGCGGCGCGTGGTTCGACGCGGTCGCGTCGAGCGTCCGCGCGGGAAAGCTGAGCGTGACGGGTACGATCCCCACGCGCGTCCTCGTCGATGCGGAGGGGCGGGCCGCGCTGACCGCCGCGAGCATGGGCAGCGAGGTCCGGCTGACAGGGAGGGCCGTCCCTTCCGACCCGGGGGAGCGAGCCGCGCTCGTCGTGCGGGTGACCTCGATCGAGTCCGCCTCGACTCCGACAGGGATGTGGGCGTTCTTCGAGGGGCTCCGCGACGGACTCGTCGCCTCGACGCGCGGCCTTCCGCAGCCGGGCGCGGGTCTTGTGCCGGGTCTCGCGGTGGGTGATACCTCGAGCCTCGACCCCGCCACCGAAGCCGCGATGAATGCGTCCTCGCTCTCGCACCTCACCGCGGTGTCGGGGGCGAACTGCGCGATCGTCGTCGGTGCGGCGTTCGCTCTCCTGGCGCTCTGCGGTGCCTCCCGCGTCGTGCGGGTGGTCGGCGCGATGCTCGTGCTCACGGCCTTCGTCACCCTCGTCACACCCGAGCCGAGTGTCGTCCGCGCCGCCGCGATGGCAGCGGTGGCCATGCTCGCGCTGGCGCTCGGGCGCCCCGCGATCGGTGTCGCGGTGCTCTCGCTCGCGGTGACGGTGCTGCTGGTGGTCGACCCGTGGCTCTCCCGGTCCCTCGGCTTCGCCCTCTCGGCCGCCGCCACCGGTGCCCTGCTCGTGCTCGCCCGACCGCTGGCCGGCGGCCTGGAGCGCTGGATGCCACGCGCCCTCGCACTCGCCCTCGCCG
Organism: Microbacterium sp. SORGH_AS_0454; assembly: GCF_031453395.1. Lineage (NCBI taxonomy): Bacteria > Bacillati > Actinomycetota > Actinomycetes > Micrococcales > Microbacteriaceae > Microbacterium > Microbacterium sp. SORGH_AS_0454. Next base: position 2,776,823 of record NZ_JAVIYS010000001.1, read on the forward strand.
TGCCCACCTCGGCCCAGCTCGTGTGCGGACCGCTGATCGTGCTCATCGACCCGCACGTCCCCCTGCTCGGCGTCGCGGCGAATCTCATCGCCGACCCTGCCGCCGCTCCGGCGACGATCGCGGGGGCCCTGGCCTGCATCGCCCCGTTTCCTTGGCTTCGGGACGGACTGACGGCCCTCGCCTGGGTTCCGGCGGCGTGGATCGCCGCGGTCGCGCACACCACCGCGGCGGTGACGGCGCAGAACCTGCCGTGGCCCGACGGGCTCACGGGGGCCGCGCTGCTGGCCGTGGTGGGTGCGGCCATCAGCGTCTGCGTCGTGCGGCCCCGGCGGCTTCCCCGGATCACCGCGCTGTCCTCTGCCGCCGTCGCCGTCGTCCTCGGCCTCGTGCTGGGCCAGACGGCCGTGCGCACGGTCGCGGGCCCCCTGACCGTACCCAGCGCGTGGCAGGTCGCGATGTGCGATGTCGGTCAGGGCGACGCGACGCTGTGGCGATCAGGCGACGCCGTCGCTCTCGTGGACACCGGACCCGAGCCCGAAGCCCTGACGCGGTGCCTGCAGACGTTCGGGGTGGACCGGCTGGACCTTGTCGTCCTCACACACTTCGACCTCGACCACGTCGGCGGATCGTCGGCAGTCGTGGGCCGAGCCGATCTCGTCGTCCACGGCCCACCCGATGGCGCGGCCGACGAACGTTTGCTCGACCGGTTCGCCGCCGCGGGGGCGCGGATCCGACCCGCCGGGATCGGTCTGACGGGATCCGTCGGCACGACGCGGTGGCAGGTTCTCGGGCCGCCGCCGAACGCCAACCCCGGCAACGACGCGTCCGTCGCCCTCGATGTGGTCGGAAGGGGCTTTCCCCGCACCGTCCTGCTCGGCGATCTCGGTGAGCAGGCGCAGTCTGCTCTTCGACGCCGCATCGATGTTCCGCGCGTGCAGGTGGTGAAGGTCTCGCACCACGGCAGCGCCGACCAGGATGCGCTGCTCTACCGAGGCCTCCTCCCGAGGATCGGGCTCATCGGTGTGGGCGCCGACAACGACTACGGTCATCCGACCGCGAAGCTCCTCGGCATCCTGACGTCTCTCGGCACCACCGCCGCGCGCACCGATCGCGACGGAGCCCTGGCCGTCTGGCTCGACGGTGAGGGGCGGGTGGCACTGTGGCGAGAGCGGGCGGCTGCGGATGTCGGGAGTCCCTCGTCGACCGGCGATGTCGGAACCGATCGGTAGGCTGGGGGAGTGACCCCGGCTCCCCGACGCACCGCGCCTGCCAAGGCGAAGTCGGCCATTCCGCAGGTGTCGTGGCGGTCTCCCCAGCCCGCGCCCCTCGTCCTGGTCTCCGGCCCCGAAGAGGTCTGCGCCGAGCGCGCGATCGCGGGCATCCGATCGATGTTGAAGAGCGAAGACCCGAGCCTCGAGGTCACCGACATCCGCGCCGACGACTACGCCGCCGGAACCCTGCTCAGCGTCACGTCGCCCTCGCTGTTCGGCGAACCCCGCCTCGTGCGAATCAGCGGCGTCGAGAAATGCAGCGACACCTTCCTCACCGAGGCGGTGTCGTACCTCGCCCACCCGCAAGAGGGCGCCACGGTCGTCCTTCGTCACACGGGTGCGAGCGTGCGCGGCAAGAAGCTGCTCGACGGCATCCGCGCGGGTCAGGGGAACGGCATCGAGATCGCCTGCCCCGCCGTCAAGCGAGACTCGGATCGCTTCGACTTCGCGGTCGGCGAGTTCAAGGCCGCGCAGAAGCGCATCGCCCCGGTCGCCCTCCGCTCGCTCGTCTCCGCGTTCGCCGACGATCTCACCGAGCTCGCCGCCGCCTGCCAGCAGCTCATCTCCGACGTCCCCGGCGACATCGACGAGCGCACGGTCGAGCGCTACTACGGGGGGCGCGTCGAGACCTCGGCCTTCACCGTGGCCGACACCGCCATCGCCGGCCAGTACGGCCCCGCTCTTCTCGCGCTGCGGCACGCGCTGGCATCCGGAGCCGATCCCGTGCCCCTCGTCGCCGCCGTCGCCATGAAGCTGCGCACCATGGCTCGTGTCGCGGGAACCCGGGAGTCGTCGTCGATGCTCGCGCAGCGCCTCGGCATGAAGGACTGGCAGGTCGACCGTGCCCGCCGCGACCTCGTCGGGTGGACCGGCAACACGCTGGGCATGGCGATCCACGCCACCGCACGCGCCGACGCCGAGGTCAAGGGCGCATCGCGAGACCCCGTCTTCGCTCTCGAGCGCATGATCACGATCATCGCGACACGGGCACCCTACGGCGGCTGATCGGCCGTCTGCGCGTGCGGATCGCTCCGACCCGCCGCAGCGCGCCTGTGCGACGCTACGGCGGGGTCGGAGTCAGGCCGCAGACGCTATCCGCGCATCGAGGATCTCGAGCAGACGCCGACGCCACGGTGTGGCCGACCACCCGTGATCCGCGCCGTCCACGACGGTGAGCGACGCGCCCGGCAGCAGATCCGCGTATCGCGTGCCGTACTCCACCGGCACGATCATGTCCTGCGTTCCGTGTACGACATCCGCGGGACCGGTGTACTTCGCGACCGGGCCGTACACGTCGAGCCCCGCGGTCACCTCGTCGATGAACGCCATACCCAGCGGCATCCCCCCGAAATCGAACCAGCCCTGCTCGCGAGCCGGCGCGAGCGGCTGGCCCTGGATGGCGTCGTGCACCGTGATGTCGTCGACGACGACGCCCGCCGGAGACCACAGCGTCAACGTGCGAACCAGCTCGGGCACGTGTGCCGCGGCGAGAGCGGACTCCACCGCGCCGAGGCTGTGCGCCACGACATCGACGGGCCCCTCGACGGCGAACGCACGGATCATGCCCACCACCTGATGGATCTCGTCGCCGATCGTGATGTCGGCGAAGTCCCCGTCGCTCACGCCCTGGCCGAGCCGGCTGTAGCTGCGAACCACGGCGCCACGATCGACGAGGTGACGCGCCGTCTGCACGAACAGCTGGTGCCCGCCCGTCGCGTCGGCACTGAAGCCGTGAACCAGGAGCACTCGCGGCGCGTCGGCGGAGGCGCCGGCGACGGGCTCCCACTGCCATCCGCGCAGAGTGCGACCGCCGTGGGAGAGGCTGAGGGGCGTGAGTCGCGGGTCGGCGGCCATCAGTTCGTCCGCTCCGACCAGCCGGCGGGCAGGTCGCCGGGGGCGGTGTCGATCACGGTCTCGTCGTTCTCGCCGACGTGCTCGAAGAGCGTGATGTGGGCGAACTCCGGAACGACGTAGATCGGGTAGGTGGGACCCTCGTCGCGGTAGCGCTGCATGTCGTCGAGGTGGTCGTTCTGGAAGAGCACGGTCTTGTGCCCGTCGAGCTCGATCCAGCGCGGGAAGAAGATGGTGCCGTGCAGCACTCGAGACGCGGGGAGCACGTTCACGACGACGCTCGTACCCGTCGGCTCGTTCCACGAGACCTTATAGACACCCGGCGCGAGAGCGACGAGGTCCACCGTCTGATCCTTCACCCAGCGACCGCCGACATGGCCGCTGTGGATGCGGTAGTCGATCGTCGTGGCGTTCTTGACGTACATCTCGTACTGCCAGCCGTTGGCGTAGGTGTAGATGAAGCGGTGGCCGACGATGCCGGAAAGATCCTGGGTCGGCTCGGGGTGGGCGACGGTGGTGGTGATATCCATGCGATGATTTTGTGACCAAATTAGTTTTCTGTCAAACACTTCGGACTCGTACACTTGCCCCATGGCTGAGGGCACCTCGATCACCGCGCGACTGCTGAGCGACCGGCTCGGCCCCCTCCGCCGCGCCGTCTCGCGGGCTTCCCGGTCGTCCGCCGGTCTGCCCGACATCCCCGATGCGCAGATCGAGGTCATGCGCTGCCTTTCGACGACCGGTACCCGCACCCCGTCGGAGCTCGCCGACGCGCTCGGTCTCGCGCGGTCGACCGTCAGCAACCTGCTGTCGCAGATGGAGCGGAGCGAACTCGTCGAACGACGTCTCGTCTCGGGAGACGGGCGCCGCACCCAGGTCGGGCTGACCCCCCTTGCCGCCGCGCGACTGCGCGCCTTCGACGACGCCGCGACCGCGGTGCTCGTCGCCGCGCTCCAGGATCTCCCCGACGGCGATGCCGCGGCCATCGCCGCGGCCCTCCCCGCACTCGAACGCCTGCACGACCGCGTCGTCGACCGGTGAGCCGACGCGGCCGATGCGGGCCGCCGGAGGTCGAGCCAGATCAGGTCGACGCATAGCAAAAGGCCCGCCCCGCGCAATGCGGAGCGGGCCTCGAGAATCGGCGACTCAGAGAGCGGCGACCGACTTCGCGATGGCCGACTTGCGGTTCGCGGCCTGGTTCTGGTGGATGACACCCTTGCTCACGGCCTTGTCGAGCTTCTTGGTCGCGGTGGCGAGCGCCTTGAGGGCGGCTTCCTTGTCACCGGCGACGACGGCCTCGTTGGTGCGACGCACGTGCGTGCGGAGTTCGCTCTTGACGGCCTTGTTGCGCTCGCGCGCCTTTTCGTTGGTCTTGTTGCGCTTGATCTGCGACTTGATGTTCGCCACGTCGAGGGTCTTTCGTTTGAGTGAGTATGGGATTGTGCCGGGCGAGCGGTAGAGGGGCGCTGCACCGGCGATCGTGGAGGTCGGGAAAAACCCCACACGCAAGCCAAGGACCGAGTCTATCAGGTCGCTGCCTCGATCGTGGTGAGCGCCACCTCCAACAGCGTGTTGAACACGCGCGGTCGCATCGCCGTGACGAGGTGCGTCGTGCGCGGGACCACGACGAGCTCCGCGTGGCGCGCGACGGCGAGGAACAACCTCTCGTTCATCCGCAGTTGGTCCCATTGCCCGTTCACGAACCACAGGGGCACGTCGATCCGGCGGAGGGATGCCAGCAGGTCGAGCGTCGAAAGCGAAGCGAGGGCCGTGTCCTGCGCGTCGAAGGCGTACCCGCCGGCTCCGAAGTCAGGCCGCGTCTCCGGAGGGAGCGTGCGATCGAGCACGCGGTTCGTCAGGCCCAGGCCGCGATCGGGGAGGCTGTCGAAGCGTCGCGTGAAGAACCGGTAGGCAGACAGCCCGATTCCGCGGGGGATCGAGGTGCAAGACGCCGCCACGAGCCCCGCCACCGGAGGCCGATCCTCGCCGCCGACGTAATCGATGCCCAGCAGCCCACCCATCGAGTGCCCCACCAGCAGCACGGGGCCGAGCGTCGCGGCATCCCGAACCGCGCCATCGATCGTCGCGAACGCCGCATCGAGCGAGAACACCTCACCCCGGCGCGTCCCGTGCCCGGGGAGGTCGACGGCGGTGACGGGCGTACCTCGGTCTCGCAGATAAGCAACCTGTGCGCGCCACATCGTCGAAGACGTGCGGATGCCGTGCACGAGCACGACCCGGACCGCCACGGCATCCATCGTAGAAGCGCGAGAGCCGCCGGGCGCCCAGGCCCCGCTGCGTCGAGATCACGTAGCCTCGCCCAGGTCACACGACGTACCGTGTGGCTCTGCCCAGATCACGTGATCTCGCGTCAGAAGCAGGGCGCCAGAAGCACCGGATGCCGGAACCCGGAGCACCCGCGGACGGGGATGTCGGCGCGCCACCGTAGAATCGACGGAACATGTCACCGCGCGCCCTGAAGCCCCTCGAGCCGTCTGCCACTCCGCCGGAGCAGATCCGCAACTTCTGCATCATCGCTCACATCGACCACGGCAAGTCGACGTTGGCCGACCGCATGCTGCAGATCACCGGCGTGGTCAGCGACCGCGATATGCGGGCGCAGTACCTCGACCGCATGGACATCGAGCGTGAGCGCGGCATCACGATCAAGTCGCAGGCCGTGCGCATGCCGTGGTCGACCACCCACGGCACCTTCGCCCTCAACATGATCGACACGCCCGGGCACGTCGACTTCACCTACGAGGTCAGTCGGTCTCTCGCCGCCTGCGAGGGCGCGATCCTGCTGGTCGACGCCGCTCAGGGCATCGAGGCTCAGACGCTGGCCAACCTGTACCTGGCGCTCGAGAACGACCTGACGATCATCCCGGTGCTGAACAAGATCGATCTGCCCGCGGCCGACCCCGACAAGTACGCCGCTGAGCTCGCCGGCCTCATCGGCGGCGACCCTGCCGACGTGCTGCGCGTCAGCGGGAAGACCGGCATGGGCGTTGAGGAGCTGCTCGACCTGATCGTCGAGAAGATCCCGGCCCCGGTCGGCAAGGCCGACGCCCCGGCACGCGCGATGATCTTCGACTCGGTCTACGACGCCTACCGCGGCGTCGTCACCTACGTGCGCATGATCGACGGTTCGCTGCAGCCGCGCGAACGACTGCAGATGATGTCGACCGGCGCGACGCACGAGGCCCTCGAGATCGGCGTGTCCAGCCCCGAGCCGGTGCCCACCAAGGGTCTCGGCGTCGGCGAGGTCGGTTACCTCATCACGGGCGTGAAGGACGTACGTCAGTCCAAGGTGGGCGACACGATCACGACGCACCGCAAGCCCGCCACCGATGCGCTCCCCGGCTACACCGATCCGAAGCCCATGGTCTTCTCGGGCATCTACCCGATCGACGGCAGCGACTACGCCGAGCTGCGCGAGGCGCTCGACAAGCTCAAGCTCTCCGACGCCTCGCTGCAGTACGAGCCCGAGACCTCGGTCGCCCTGGGCTTCGGCTTCCGCTGCGGATTCCTGGGCCTCCTGCACCTCGAGATCATCACCGAGCGTCTCTCGCGCGAGTTCGGGCTCGACCTGATCACCACCGCGCCGTCGGTGACGTACGAGGTCACCACCGACACCGGTGAGACCGTGTCGGTCACCAACCCCAGCGAGTACCCCGACGGGCGCGTCGCCTCGGTCTCGGAGCCGATCGTCAAGGTCGGCATCCTGCTTCCGAAGGATTACGTCGGCACCGTCATGGAGCTCTGCCAGACGCGCCGCGGCACCCTGCTCGGCATGGAGTACCTCAGCGAGGACCGCGTCGAGCTGCGCTACCACATGCCCCTCGGCGAGATCGTGTTCGACTTCTTCGACCACCTCAAGTCGCGCACCCAGGGTTACGCGAGCCTCGACTACGAACCGGCCGGTCAGCAGACCGCCGACCTGGTCAAGGTCGACATCCTGCTGCAGGGCGACAAGGTCGACGCGTTCAGCTCGATCGTGCACCGCGAGAAGGCCTATGCGTACGGCACGCTCATGGCCGAGCGCCTGCGCAAACTCATCCCGCGCCAGCAGTTCGAGGTGCCCATCCAGGCCGCGATCGGTGCGCGCATCATCGCGCGAGAAACCATCCGCGCCATCCGCAAAGACGTCCTGGCCAAGTGCTACGGCGGTGACATCACCCGAAAGCGCAAGCTCCTCGAAAAGCAGAAAGAGGGCAAGAAGCGCATGAAGATGGTGGGCCGCGTCGAGGTTCCGCAGGAGGCGTTCATCGCCGCCCTGTCCGGCGACGTTGAGACCAAGAAGTAACGCACCACACCGAGAGGGGTGAACCATGCGCAGGCAGAACTTCACCGATGACACGGTCGACTACGCGGCTGTCGGCGCCACCCAGGCGCACGATCTGATGCAGTACCCGCCCGAGAACTCCGTTCCCGCAGAGGACGCGTGGCGCATCGGCAGCGGTGAGGAGCGCTTCGCCTCGGCGAGCGAGCTGCTGCTGTCGTGGGCTCCGCTGCGCACCGGCGAGCTGAGCATCAGCGATGTGCGCCCGGCATCGGGCGAGGGGTACTCGGGCGTCGGCTTCGACGCCGACGGCGCACCCGTCGCGCCCAGCAGCCTCGAGGCCGAGCAGCGTTTCGCCGCCGACGGCACGCCCTTCGTCAGCCCTGGGACGGGTGTCCGCCTGCATGGCAAGGTCGACGGTCACCGTGCCGACGCCGAGCTGCGCGTCATCTCGGTCTTCGAAGAACCCCGCCGCGTCGGGTTCATCCTCGGCACGGTCGGTCACTCGATCGTCAGCGGCGAAGAGCTGTTCGCGGTCGAGTGGCGCGACAACGACGAGGTCTGGCTCGTGGTCCGCGCGTTCGATCGCCCCACCGCTCCCACCTACCGCCTCTTCACCAGCCGCGTGCGCCGCCGCCGCAAGGCGCTGTTCGACCGGTACCTGCGCGCCATCTCGCCGCTGTACGCGTCCTGATGGGCGGTCCCCTCCCGCTCGGAGACCCCGCCCCCGTCGACGGACACCTACCGGCCGACCTCGACATCGACCCCACGGCCGATTTCGGTGTTTACCTGCACGTTCCCTTCTGCCGGGTGCGCTGCGGCTACTGCGATTTCAACACGTACACCGCGAGTGAGCTGCGCGGCGCCCGGCAAGACGACTTCGCCGACACGCTCGCCGCCGAAGTACGCCTGGCGGGGGGAGTGATGGATGCCGCGGGCGGCCGCCGCCCGGCATCCACCGTGTTCTTCGGAGGGGGCACGCCCACGCTTCTGCCGCCGGGGGATCTGGCACGCATGCTCGCAGCGGTGCGCGACGAGTTCGGGATCGACGCCGCTGCCGAGGTCACCGTCGAGGCGAACCCCGACACGGTCGACGACGCCGTCGCGCGCACGCTCGCCGACGCCGGAGTCACCCGCCTGTCGATCGGCATGCAGTCGGCGCGGCCGCACGTGCTCGCGGTCCTCGACCGCACGCACGACCCCCTGAACGTCGCCACCGCCGTGTCCGCAGCTCGCCGGGCCGGCCTCGACGTGTCGGTCGACCTCATCTACGGCGCGCCGGGGGAGTCGCTCGACGACTGGCGTGCGTCGCTCGACGCAGCCATCGCGCTCGAACCCGACCACATCTCGGCGTACGCGCTGATCGTCGAAGACGGCACGAAGCTCGCACGCCAGATCCGCTCGGGCGTCGTGTCCATGCCCGACGACGATCTGCAGGCCGACATGTACGAGCTGGCCGACGAGCTGCTCGGTGCCGCCGGGTTCGACTGGTACGAGGTGTCGAACTGGTCGCGAGGCGTCTCGCACCGCTCGCGGCACAACCTCGCCTACTGGCGCGGGAGCGATTGGTGGGGGTTCGGCCCCGGTGCGCACAGTCACGTCGGCGGCCTGCGCTGGTGGAACGTGAAGCACCCCGCGGCGTACGCGCAGCGCCTGGCCGCGCTCGAGTCTCCGGCCGCGGCGCGGGAACGCCCCGACGAGACGGCGCGCCGACTCGAGTCGGTGCTGCTGCGCAGCCGTATCCGCGAGGGGCTGGCGGTCTCGGAGATCCTCGGCGAAGGGCGTGAGGCGGTGGCATCCCTCATCGCCGACGGCCTGATCGAGGGCCGGGATGCCGTGAGGGGACGCATAGTGCTGACCCTGCGCGGGCGCCTGCTGGCGGATGCCGTGGTGCGAGCGCTCACGGTCTGATCCGCGAGCCCCCGGCACCGTGTCGGACCGATCCCGTAGAATTGGCACTCCGCAGATGCGAGTGCCAGACGGGAGGAGCAGCTCATGGTGTCGGAACGAGGCCTCCAGGTGCTCCGCGCGATCGTCCAGGATTACGTCGATACGCGCGAACCCGTCGGCAGCAAGGCGATCGTCGACCGCCACGCGTTCGGGGTGTCGGCGGCGACCATCCGCAACGACATGGCATTGCTCGAAGACGAAGAGCTCATCGTCGCCCCGCACACCTCGTCGGGGCGCGTCCCCACCGACAAGGGCTACCGCGTCTTCGTCGATCACCTCTCAGAACTCCGCCCGCTCTCGGGCGCCCAGCGCAGCGCGATCACCTCGTTCCTCGACGAAGCGGGCGATCTCGACGACCTGCTCGCCCGCACCGTCCGCGCGCTCACCCAGCTGACCGGACAAGTCGCGATCGTGCAGTATCCCTCGTTCGCCCGTGCCAACGTGACCCACGTCGAGCTCGTCGCCCTCGGCGGACCGCGCGTGCTGGTGATCCTCGTCACCGACACCGGCCGGGTGTCGCAACGGATCGCTCTCGTACCCGCCGAGCCGAGCGAGGCAGACGTCGTGCAGCTGCGCGCCCGCGTGGGGGCGGTGCTTGTCGGACGCAGCGTCGCCGACAGCTCGCACCAGGTGCAGGCGGTGCTCGCCGACGGACCACGGCCCGGTGTCGCCCTCGACGCGATCTCCGACGCGGTGCTGCGCATCGTGGGCGAAGAGCTCGAGGAGTTCCGCCAGGACCGCCTCGTCATGGCCGGGGCCGCGACGCTCGCCCGGCGCGAGTCCGACTTCCGCGGCAGCATCTACCCGCTGCTCGAGGCCATCGAGGAGCAGGTGACGCTCTTGCGTCTGATGAGCGAGATGGTCGCCGACGAGAAGGGCCTGTCGGCCAGCATCGGCCGCGAGAACGAGCCTTTCGGTCTCGTCGAGGCCTCGGTGCTGGCCAGTCGCTACGACGGCTCGACGGGCGGAGCGCGTGTCGGTCTGCTGGGCCCTACCCGCATGGACTACTCCTCCAATCTCGCGGCGGTCCGCGCCGTCGCGCACTATCTGACCCGGATGCTCGAAGACGACGACACGTCTCGCTGACGACGAACTCTCCGAGCACCCCACCCGAGAACGACCCCGCGCAAGCGGACAGGAAGGCGATTGTGGCTGACCACTACGAGGTCCTCGGCGTCGAACGCGACGCCAGCCCCGAAGACATCAAGAAGGCGTATCGCCGTCTGGCGCGCCAGCTGCACCCCGATGTGAACCCCGGAGACGACGCCTCAGAGCGCTTCAAGCTCGTCACCCATGCCTACGACGTGCTGAGCGACCCGGAGCAGCGTCGCCGTTACGACATGGGGGGCGACCAGAGCCCCTTCGGCGGCGGGGGAGCGGCCGGCTTCGGAGGCTTCAGCGACATCTTCGAGACGTTCTTCGGTGGCGGCGGTCAGGGCGGCGGCGGCCGCGGACCCCGTCCGCGTTCGCGTCGTGAGCGCGGCCAGGATGCCCTCGTGCGCGTCACCCTCGACCTGGGCGACGTCGTCTTCGGCACGCACCGCGACCTCGAGGTCGACACCGCCGTGCTGTGCGAGACCTGCCAGGGAGCCTGCACGCAGCCCGGCACCAGCGAGGTCACCTGCGACATCTGCCACGGCTCCGGCCACGTGCAGCGCACGGTGCGCAGCCTGCTCGGCAACGTCGTCACCAGCGCTCCCTGCAGTGTTTGCCAGGGTCACGGCACGACCATTCCGTACCCGTGCGGCACCTGCCAGGGGCAGGGGCGCGTGCGCGCGCGGCGCACGGTGTCGGTCGACATCCCCGCCGGTGTGGAGTCGGGCCTGCGCCTGCAGCTGCCCGGCTCCGGCGAGGTCGGGCCCGCGGGCGGTCCCAACGGCGACCTCTATCTCGAGATCACCGTCGAGGCGCACGATTCCTTCAGCCGAGAGGGCGATGATCTGGTCGCGACCCTCGAGGTGTCGATGCCGGATGCCATCCTCGGCACGAACACCACGATCCAGTCCCTCGACGGCAGCGTCGACCTCGAGGTGCGACCGGGCGTGCAATCCGGCGACGTCCTGACCATCAAGGGCCGCGGGATCACGCCGCTGCGGGGGAGCCAGCGCGGAGACCTCCGCGTCGGCGTGCACGTCGTCACCCCCACCCGCCTCGACCACAAGGAGCGCGCCCTCATCGAGGAGTTCGCGAAGCGCACCAAGGCCCCGAAGCCCCGCCTGGCCGAGCACCAGCAGGGCATGTTCAGCAAGTTCCGCGACCGCTTCCGGCACTGATCGTGGCACTGCACTTCGTCACCGACGATGCCGGTTCCGCCCGACCGGGCGACACCGTCGAGCTCACCGGCGCCGAGGCGCACCACGCCTCGGCCGTCCGGCGCGTGCGCGTCGACGAGGCGGTGACGCTCGGCGACGGTCGCGGTGTGTGGCTGTCGGGCATCGTGACCGCGGCGACCCCGAAGCAGGTCGACGTCCGCGTCACCGGGCGCGACGAGCTGCCCGCACCCGCTCCGCGCTTCGTGCTCGTCCAGGCCCTCGCCAAGGGTGACCGCGACGAACTCGCCGTTCAGGCAGCCACCGAGCTCGGTATCGATGCGATCGTGCCGTGGCAGGCAGCGCGAAGCGTCTCGCGGTGGGATTCGAAGGCCGAGAAGGGTCTCGCACGCTGGCGCGCCATCGTCCGTGAAGCGGCGAAGCAGGCTCACCGTGCCTGGATACCCGAGGTCCGGGCGGTTGCGCACACCGCCGACCTCGTCGAGGCTGCGGGCACCGCTGTGATCCTGGTGCTCGAGCCGTCGGCATCCGCTCGCCTCACCGAGGTGGCCGCGGAGGCGCCGGACGGCCGCGAGGTGCTGCTCGTCGTCGGCCCGGAGGGCGGGATCGCGCCCGAGGAGCTCTCAGCGCTCGTGGCGGCCGGCGCGCGGCTCGTGCGCCTCGGAGACACGGTGCTGCGGACCTCGACCGCGGGGGCTGCGGCGATCTCGGTGCTGTCGGCGGCATACGGGCGCTGGTGACGGCGTTTCACCTTTCCGCCCCGGCGCTTGCGGAGATCGAGGCCCGACGTCTCCGCCCCGACCTCCAGCCCGTGCCGGCGCCTCGGAGAGCGACGGATGCCGGAACCCCCGACCTGGGTGTCGGAGGCCGTCACTAGACTGGATGCTATGAGCGAACCGTCGATCTTCACGCGCATCCTGCGGGGCGAGATCCCCGCCGAGATCGTGGCCGAGACCGAGAACGCCTTCGCGATCCGCGACATCGCGCCGCAGGCGCCGGTGCACCTGCTCGTCATCCCCAAGACGCACCAGTACCGCAACGTCGTCGAGCTGGCCGCGGGCGATCCCGACCTGCTCGCCGAGATTATCGGGCTCGCCCACTCGGTTGCCGCCGCGCATGCCGACGGCGACTTCCGCCTCATCTTTAACACCGGCGAGGGCGCCGGCCAGACCGTCTTCCATGTGCACGCCCACGTCCTCGCGGGTGGCCTGAACGAAAAGAGCTTGGGTGGCTGATTCCGCCGAAGAGACCGTCTCTGACCACATCCAGGTCGACGGCGTGGCCATGGTGCAGCTTCTCGGCCCGCAGGATCGCCTCCTCCGCGTGGTCGAGAAGGAACACCCCGACGTCGACGTGCACGTGCGCGGCAACGAGATCACCCTGTCGGGCGCACCCGGTGCGGTGCGCGCGGCCCGCGGCCTCGTCGACGAACTGCTCAGCATGACCCGCTCGGGGCAGGGCCTCGACCCGTCCGACGTGTCGAGCTCGAACCGCATGCTCTCCGACGGCGGTCCCCGCCCCTCCGAGGTGATGGGCGAGGCGATCCTCTCGTCGCGCGGCAAGACCATCCGTCCCAAGACCGCGGGCCAGAAAGAGTACGTCGACGCGATCGACGAGAACACCATCGTCTTCGGCATCGGCCCCGCCGGTACCGGCAAGACCTATCTGGCCATGGCCAAGGCGGTGCAGGCGCTGCAGCGCAAAGAAGTCAACCGCATCATCCTGACGCGGCCGGCCGTCGAGGCGGGGGAGCGGCTCGGGTTCCTCCCGGGCACGCTCACCGACAAGATCGACCCCTATCTGCGCCCGCTCTACGACGCGCTCAACGAGATGATGGATCCCGACATCGTCCCCAAGCTCATGGCGACCGGCACGATCGAGGTCGCGCCTCTGGCGTACATGCGCGGTCGCACGTTGAACGACTCCTTCGTCGTGCTCGACGAGGCGCAGAACACCACGCCCGAGCAGATGAAGATGTTCCTCACGCGCCTCGGCTTCGGCACGCGCATGGTCGTGACCGGCGACATCACGCAGGTCGATCTCCCGCAGGGCGCCTCGGGACTGCGGCTCGTCACGCGCGTACTCGACGACATCGACGACATCCATTTCTCCCGCCTCACCAGCGACGACGTCGTGCGCCACAACCTCGTGGGCCGCATCGTCGACGCCTACAGCGAGTACGACGAGAAGCGCCTGGCCGCACGTCGCGAACGCGACGAGGCATCCGAATTCGCCACCCGTGCGGAGCGACGCGGCCCGAGCGCCGCCGGTCCCCGCGATCACCTCCCGAGACGAAACCGCTCATGACGATCGAGATCAACAACGAGTCCGACCACCAGATCGACGAGCAGGTCCTGCTGCGTCTGATGGAGTACAACCTCGCGGAGCTGCACGTCAGCGCCGACGCTGACGTGGCCATCGTGCTCGTCGACGAGGGCGCCATGGAATCCCTGCACGTGCAGTGGATGGACGAGCCCGGCCCCACCGATGTGCTCAGCTTTCCGATGGACGAGCTGCGTCCCGGCTCCGAAGACGCCCCCACGCCCGCGGGCTTGCTCGGCGACATCGTGCTCTGCCCGGCTGTGGCCGAAACCCAGGCCGTCGCGGCGAAGCACTCCACGCAGGACGAGCTGATCCTGCTCACGACCCACGGGCTCCTGCACCTCCTCGGCTTCGACCACGCCGAGCCCGACGAGGAGCGCGAGATGTTCGGCCTGCAGCGCGAGCTCATCACCGGCTTCCAGGCCGTCGAGCGCCAGCGCCGCGCATGACCGAGGCCCTGCTCCTCGTCGCCGCCTTCCTCCTCGTCGCCTTCGGCGGCCTGATGGCGGCATTCGAGGCGGCGCTGGGCGTGACTTCGCGCGTCGACCTGATCGAGCTCGGGTCGGGCGGCCGCAACGCGCGGTCTCTGCGTCGCATCGGCGACGACACGAACGCCCACGTCACCGCCGTCTCCTTCATCCGCGTCCTCGCCGAGACGACCGCGGCTGTGCTGGTCGCCGCGGCCTTCATGCTCATCTTCGACAACATCCTGCTCGCGGTCCTCGCGGCGGCCGTGCTGATGACGGGTATCTCCTTCGTCGCCGTCGGCGCGAGTCCGCGCTCCGTCGGACGGCAGCACGCTCGCGGGCTGCTCCGCGGGGGAGCGCCGGTCATCCGCGGCATGCGCATCCTGCTCGGACCCCTCGCCCACGGCCTCGTCGCGGTGGGCAACCGCGTGACGCCCGGTGTCGCCCACTCGACCTCGTTCGCGTCCGAGGAGCAGCTGCTCAGCATCATCGACGAGGCCGCCGAGAACGAATTGATCGAGCAGGACGATCGCGAGCTCATCCACTCGGTCTTCGACTTCACCGACCGCTACGTGCGTGAAGTGATGGTCCCCCGCACCGACATGGTGAGCGTGGATGCCGCGGCCACCTCCCGCGAGGCACTCGCGCTGTTCCTCGAGAAGGGCGTCTCCCGCATCCCCCTCGCCGACGACGAGGCGGACGACGTCGTCGGCGTCCTGTACCTCAAGGACCTCGTCCAGTTCGGCTTCCGTGACGAGGCCGGTTGGCGCGATGCCCCGATTCGGCGCATCGCGCGTCCGGCCGTCTTCGTCCCCGAGTCGATGAAGGCAGAGACCCTTCTCCAGCAGATGAAGAAGGACGCCGTGCACGTCTGCCTCGTCGTCGACGAGTACGGCGGAGTCGCGGGCCTGGTGACCCTCGAAGACCTGATCGAAGAGCTCGTGGGCGAGATCGCCGACGAGTACGACGCCCCGTCCACCGAGATCGTCGAGCTGGGCGACGGCCGCTACCGCGTGAACGCGCGTCTCGGCCTCGACGAGGTCGGCGACCTGTTCGGTCTCGAACTCGACGACGAAGACGTGGATTCCATCGGCGGCCTTCTGGGCAAGGCCCTGGGCCGCATCCCACAGCCGGGCGCGACGGCCGAGCACTCCGGTCTCGTCATGACCGGGGGCACCTCGCGCGGTCGCAACCGCGGTATCGCCACGGTGATCGTGGAGCGGGCTGAGACGATGGACGATGAAGACGCCGAGGCAGAGCCCTCGCCGCGTGAGAGGAACGACAGATGACCGACACCCGATCCGGCTTCGTGACCTTCGTGGGCCGGCCGAACGTCGGCAAGTCCACGCTGACCAACGCCCTGGTGGGCGAGAAGGTCGCCATCACGAGCGACAAGCCGCAGACCACCCGCCGCGCCATCCGCGGCATCGTCAACCGTCCCGGCGGTCAGCTCGTGGTCGTCGACACTCCCGGCATCCATCGTCCTCGCACCCTTCTCGGTCAGCGTCTGAACGATCTCGTCGAACAGGTGCTCGGCGACGTCGACGTGATCGCGTTCTGCGCCCCCGCGACCGAGAAGGTCGGTCCCGGCGATCGCCGCATCGCCGAATCGCTCTCGGGTTACCCGCGCGCGAAGAAGGTGGCCCTCGTCACGAAGACGGATGCCGCGACGCGCGATCAGATCACCGAGCGACTCATCGAGGTCGACGCGCTTCGCGAGGACTGGGCTGCGGTCATCCCGCTCTCAGCCGTCACGAACGACCAGCTCGACGTGCTGAGCGACGAGCTCCTCGCCCTCATGCCGGTCGGCCCCGCGCTGTACGCAGACGACGTCGTCACCGACGAGGCCCTCGAGGACCGCATCGCCGAGATCATCCGCGAGGCAGCCCTTCACGGCGTTCGCGACGAACTCCCGCACTCGATCGCGGTGACCGTGGACGACGTCGCTCCGCGCGAGGACAGCGACCTCACCGACGTCTGGGCGAACATCGTCGTCGAGCGCGACAGCCAGAAGGCGATCATCATCGGCAAGAAGGGTTCGCGCCTGGCCGACGTGGGAGCGCGCGCCCGCGCCGGCATCGAGCCGCTCGTCGGCGGTCGCGTCTATCTGTCCCTGCACGTCCGCGTCGCCAAGGAATGGCAGCGCGACCCGAAGCAGCTCGGTCGCCTCGGCTTCTGACCGCCCCTCTCCGAACCTGTCGTGCCCGGTCGCGGCTCGGCGGCGAACACCCGCAACGAAAGGCGTGACCATGGCGATGAGGTGGACGGCCCCGGCTCCGGGCCCGATCGACACGTGGAGCTTCGACGAGGTCGAGCTCGCGCCTCCCGGCCCGGGTGAAGTGAGCGTCCGGGTGCACGCGGCGGGTGTCAATCCCGCGGACGCCAAGCACGTCGCCACCGCGCGCCCCGGCGCCGAGTTCCCCGTGCCGATCGGCTACGAGCTGTCCGGCGAGGTGATCGCCGTCGGCCCCGATGCCCTCGGCGGCTCGGGCCCGCTTCGCGTAGGCGATGAGGTCGTCGCTTTCCGCGTGCACGGCGCCTACGCCACCGAACTCACGGTCCCCGCGCGCGACGTCTTCGCCAAGCCGGCGAACCTCTCGCACCCCGAGGCCGCGAACCTCCTGCTCGCCGGCACCACCGCCGCCGAGATGATCCAGGTCACCCGTGTCGTCGAGGGTGACACCGTCCTGCTCCATGCCGCCTCCGGTGCGGTGGGCGTCAGCCTGCTCCAGCAGGCGCGCGAGCTCGGCGTCCGAGTCATCGGGACGGTGGGGCCGGATGCCGAGGACTCGGCCGACCGCGTCCGTCGCTACGGCGGCATTCCGGTGGCCTACGGCGTCGGTCTGCGCGAGCGCGTCGAGGCGGCGGCAGAAGGCGCCCCCATCGCCGCGGCGTGGGACGCCGTCGGCACCGACGAGGCGTTCGAGGTCTCCCTCGCCCTCGTCGCCGAGCGCGACCGCATCGTCACGATCGTCGACCCCGAGCGCGCGAAGAAGGACGGCGTGCTGTGGATCGCGGGTTCGCGCCCCGAGAGCGCCCGCTTCCGCGACATCGCCCGTGCCCGGGTGCTCGAGCTGGCGGCATCCGGTGATCTCGAAGTCCCCCTCGCTCGGACGTACCCCCTCACCGAGGCGGTCGAGGCCGTCGGTTTCGTCATGGACGGCCACCCCGGCGGGAAGGTCGCGCTGCTGCCGTGAGTGGGTCACCGTTCTCTCTGCCCCCGGCGCCGGAGTCGCTCCAGGCCGTTCGCGAGCGCGTGCGTCTGCGTCCGTTCGAAGAGAGCGACCTCGAGGCTATGGCGACCTATCGCGGCGACGCCGACGTCTGTCGCTTCTTGCCGTTCGAGCCGCAGTCGCCCGACGACATCCGCTGCCGCAACGGCCACCTCATGGGAGGGACCTCGCTCGAGGGCGAGCGCGGCGGTGTCATGCTCGTCATCGAGAACGACGGCACGGTGATCGGTGACCTCGTGCTCTTCCACCTCGACATCGAGGCGGGATCCGCCGAGATCGGGTGGGTCGTGAGCCCGGCGGCATCGGGTCGCGGTCTCGCCACCGAGGCGGTGCGCGCGCTCATCGACATGGCGTTCGAGGTCTACGGCCTCCGGCGTCTCGTCGCCCAGATCGACGCTGACAATGCGCGTTCCGTGGCGCTGGCCGAGCGCCTCGGCCTGCGTCGCGAGGCGCACTTCGTCGAGAACGAGTGGTTCAAGGGGCGATGGAGCGACCTGCTCGTCTACGCCGTCCTCGATCGCGAGTGGACGGTCGGGGACGCGAGCGGCGCGTGAGGGACTGCTACGATCGCTGCATGCGCTTCGGTGGCCAGCTTCTTCTTAGTTGCCGCGACGAGTCCTCGATCTAAGGGCCTTCCTCGTCGCGGAGATCGTCGTCGGCCCCACCGAACGAATCTAAAGAAGCGACACATCATGAAGAACACCCAGAAGCCCACGTCCGCTCCGGTGCACAAGTACCGTCCGTTCCACGAGCAGATCGCGGTCGATCTGCCCGATCGCACCTGGCCGTCGAAGCGGATCGAGGTCGCCCCCCGCTGGTGCGCCGTCGACCTGCGTGACGGCAACCAGGCGCTCATCGACCCGATGAGCCCGGAGCGCAAGCGCGTCATGTTCGACCTCCTCGTGAAGATGGGGTACAAGGAGATCGAGGTCGGGTTCCCGAGCGCGAGCCAGACCGACTTCGACTTCGTGCGTCAGCTGATCGAAGAGGATCTGATCCCCGAGGACGTCACCATCCAGGTGCTGACCCAGGCGCGAGAGCACCTGATCGCCCGCACGTACGAGGCAATCGCCGGTGCCAGGCAGGCGATCGTGCACCTGTACAACTCCACGAGCGTCTTGCAGCGCGAGGTGGTGTTCCGTACCGACCAGCAGGGCATCGTCGACATCGCCCTCGAGGGTGCGCGGCTGTGCAAGCAGTACGAGAAGACCATCCCGCAGACCGAGGTCTACTACGAGTACTCGCCCGAGAGCTACACCGGGACGGAGCTCGAGTTCGCGCTGCGCATCTGCAACGAGGTGCTCGAGGTCTTCGAGCCCACTCCCGAGCGCAAGGTCATCCTGAACCTGCCCGCCACGGTCGAGATGGCGACTCCCAACGTCTACGCCGACTCGATCGAGTGGATGTCGCGCCACCTGAACCACCGCGAGAACGTCATCCTGTCGCTGCACCCGCACAACGACCGAGGCACGGCCGTGGCCGCCGCGGAGCTGGGGTACCTGGCCGGCGCCGATCGCATCGAGGGCTGCCTGTTCGGCAACGGTGAGCGCACCGGCAACGTCGACCTCGTCGCCCTGGGCATCAACCTGTTGACGCAGGGCATCGACCCGCAGATCGACTTCAGCGACATCGACCAGGTCAAGCGCACCGTCGAGTACTGCAACCAGCTGCCCGTCCCCGAGCGCAGCCCCTGGGCCGGCGACCTGGTGTTCACCGCGTTCAGCGGTTCGCATCAGGATGCCATCAAGAAGGGCTTCGAGGCGATGCAGGCCCGCGCGGACGCAGAGGGCAAGAGCATCGACGACATCGAGTGGGCGGTTCCGTACCTGCCGATCGACCCGAAGGATCTGGGGCGCTCGTACGAGGCCGTCATCCGCGTCAACTCGCAGTCCGGCAAGGGCGGGGTCGCCTACCTGCTGAAGGCCGATCACGCGATCGATCTGCCCCGCAAGCTCCAGATCGAGTTCTCCGGCGTCGTGCAGGCCCGCACCGATGCCGAGGGCGGCGAGGTCTCCAGCAGCCAGATCTGGGACATCTTTACCGACGAGTACCTGCCGTCGACGGACGACGACCAGCGTTGGGGCCGCTTCGAACTGCTCTCGACCCGCTCGGCGAGCGACATGTCGGGGGATGTGCACCTCGACATCACGCTGCGCGACGGCGACTCGAGCCGCCCCGCGTCGGCTGTGGGAAACGGTCCGGTCGCTGCCTTCCTCGAGATCGTGCGATCGCAGGGTTTCGAGGTGACGCTGTACGACTACGTCGAGCATGCTCTCAGCTCGGGCGGTGACGCGCAGGCCGCCGCCTACGTCGAACTGCAGGTCGACGACCAGCGGTTGTGGGGCGTCGGCATCGACGGAGACATCTCTACCGCCTCGCTCAAGGCGATCGTCTCGGGTGTCAATCGCGCGATCCGCACGCGGCAGTCGTCCGACGCCCTCGCCGGCGTCTGACTCCGGTCCGGAGCGAACGGCCGTGGCCTACGCCCACGGACACCACGAAAGCGTGCTGCGCTCTCACGCCGCACGCACCGTCGCCGACTCGGCGGCGTACCTGGTGTCCTCGCTGTCCGCCGGCGCCCGCATCCTCGATGTGGGGGCCGGCCCCGGCACCATCACCGTCGACCTCGCCGACCGGGTCTTCCCGGGTCGGGTCGTCGGAGTGGATGCCGCCGCCGACGTGATCGAGATCGCCCGCGCCACCGCGGGGGACCGCCAGAACGTCGAGTTCCGCACCGGCGACGCGTATGCCCTCGACGTGCCCGACGGGTCGTTCGACATCGCGCACGCCCACCAGGTTCTGCAGCACCTCGCCCGCCCGGTCGAGGCGCTGCGCGAGTTCGGCAGGGTCGCCGGCCCCGACGGCCTGGTCGCGGTGCGCGACGTCGATTATGGCGGCGTGATCTGGCATCCGCGGATCCCCGCCCTCGACGACTGGCTCGAGGTCTATCACGGAGTGCACCGCGGGGTGTCGGGCGAGCCCGACGCCGGCCGGGTCCTGAAGGCCTGGGCCCGTGAGGCCGGTTTCACGCGCATCGAGACGAGTGCGAGCGTGTGGGTCTTCGACACCCCCGACAAACGCGCCTGGTGGGGAGGGATGTGGGCCGACCGAGTGCTCGCCTCCGCCTTCGCGGGCCACGCGAAGAGGCTCGGACTCGCCGACGACGAGACGTTGCAGCGGATCTCCGACGCGTGGCGCGAATGGGCGGCGGACGCCGACGGGTGGATCCTGCTGCCGCACGGCGAGGTGCTCGCCCGCTCGTGAATTCACCCGCGTGCAGCCGTGTCACCACGGCACGGTCGCACCGTGGCGGTCCAGGTAGTGCAGTCCCGGCGTCCCGTGCTGAGCCTCTATCGTGTCGACGAGCGGGGGAATGGCCTCGGCGATGTCGAGACCTGCACTCTCGCCGCCCATGTCGGTGCGGATCCAGCCGGGTGCCAGCAAGAGCAGCGTCTTCGGTTCGGCGGCGTGCCGCGCGGCGTAGCTCCGCATCAGCTGGTTCAGCGCCGCCTTCGACGCGCGGTAGACCTCGAAACCGCCGGAGGTGTTGTTCGCGACGCTGCCCTGGCCGGATGACATCACCGCGACGGTGCCCGTCTGAGGGACGAGGGCCGCGAGACGCTCCACGACACGCATGGTGCCCAGCGCGTTTGTCAACATGGTCCGCGTGAATGCGTCATCGGCGATGTCGGACGCCGGTTCGTCGACGGGTGCGAGAGAAATGCCCGCGACGACGAACAGCAGGTCGAACTGATCCCTCGCCAGCCGGTGCGCCAAAGCCGAGATCTGCAGGGCATCGGTGACGTCGACATGCTCGACGGCGACCGGGAACCGCTCGGTCAGGGCGCGAAGCGCCTCGCTCTCGGCATCACGGACCGTCGCGACGACCTCGACGCCCCGACGGGCGTACTCCTCGACGAGGGCGAGGCCGAGTCCCCGCGAGGCTCCGACGATCAACGCCCGGCGAGTGTGTGCTTCTGTCATGGCATCCTCCGCTCAACAAGTGATGAGCGAAACAGTACGCCTTCGCTCAACGTTTGTAGAGTGGAGACATGGAACGCACAGGGACGCGAGCCGAGAAGCGCGCCGCAACAGCCGACCGCATCCTCGAGGCCGCGCGCGAGGAGTTCGCCGAACGGGGGCCGGCCGGCGCGACGATCCGCCGGATCGCCGGTCGTGCGGGAGTCGACCCGTCGCTCGTGATGCAGCACTACGGCTCGAAGAGCGCTCTGTTCGCTCTGGCGGTACGACCCGTCGCCGAGCTCGACGAGGCGGACGGCAAGGTGGGCGTCCATCTGGAGCAGGTGCTGCTCGCTCGGTTCCATGAGCTCGACGCCCCCACCCGCGCGCTGATGCGCTCGATGCTGAGCTCACCGGAGGCCGCGGATGCGATGAGCGCCTATCTCGACGAGCGAGCCTCGGCCCTCGCCGCGGGCGGCGATCGAGACCGGCACCAGCGAGCGGCGATCCTCGTCGCATCGATCATGGGCGTGACCATGGCGCGGCACTTCCTCGACGTCCCCGCTCTTCGCGACATCGACGCGGAAACGGCGGCGCAGATCCTCGGAGAGATGCTTCCGGGCGGTGACTGAGCTCCGCTCGGACGCGTTCCGCGACGTCGGATGCCAGGATGAACAGGTGATCCGCGTCGACGCCCTCTACCGCTATCCCGTCAAAGGCTTCACACCCGAGAGACGCGACACTCTCGTCATCCAAGACGACGGCCGCGTGCAGGGGGACCGCTCGCTCGTGTTCCGCTTCGCCGACGCCCTCGAGCCGGCGGACGCGACGTTCCCGAAGAGCCGCGGTCTCGCGCTGATGACGTTCCCCACGCTCGCACGGGTCGATCTGACCTTCGACGACGAGTCGCAGACGCTCCGGCTGCGGGTGGACGACATCGACGTCGAGGCCGATCTCAGTGAGAGCGGGCGCGCGCGCCTGTCCGAGGCGGTGACGGCGTACCTGCGCACGACGAGTGACGCGAAGTTGCTGGAGGCCGACGGCATCCTGCCCCTCGGTCTTCTGGGCGACGGCCGCACGGCGCGCTTCCAGGACCGCCCGCGCGGTTTCGTCTCGCTCCACGGCGCGGCCTCGGTCGCCGCCCTGGATGCCACGGTCCCCGCGCCGGTGGACGATCGCCGCTTCCGCTCGAACATCGTCGTCGGGGGCACCGCCGCCTGGGCGGAGCTCGACTGGAGCGCTCGCGTGCGCATCGGTGAGGTGGTGTTCGAAGTGCAGAAGCCGATCGAGCGGTGCGCCGCGATCACCGCGAATCCCGACACGGGCGTGCGCGATGCGCGCCTGCTCCGCGTACTCACGTCCGAGTTCGGCCAGGACGAGCCGACCCTCGGCATCCTGCTGCTCCCCGTCGACGGCGGCGGCACGATCCGCACGGGCGACGAGGTTGTCGTCGACGCGTGACGCACGGCGCCGGTGCGGCGCTCAGGGCGCGTCGTCGGGTCGGATGATCGGGATGCCGGTGGTCTCGACCGCGACCTTGCGGCGGTAGAGCTTGCGCTGCTCGGGCAGGGAGAGGTCGAAGATCACCGCGAGCACGCGGATGACGGTCGTCACGATGAGGCCGATCACCGCCGCCAGCGGAAGCGGGACGCCGAACGCCGCGGTCGTGGCGAGCACGACGCAGCCGCCCCCGGCGGCCACCGCGTAGAGCGAGCCGACGTGCATGATCGCGACCGGCAGACCCATGAGCACATCTCGCAGCACGCTTCCGCCCGCCGCGGAGAGAACCCCCACGAACACGGCGGGCACCGCCGGCATCCCCAAGGCCAGGGCTTTGGACGTGCCGAAGGCGCCGAACAGACCGATCACGACGGCATCGAGCATGATGATCGCGCGGTTCAGCCGTTGGAAGATCCCCGACAGGAGCATTCCTACGATCGACGCGAGGGTCGCGGTGATGAGGTACCAGTTGCTCTGGAGCGTCGCGGGGGTGAGCCCGAGCAGCAGATCGCGGATGAGACCGCCGCCCATCCCGAGCAGGATGCCGATGATCGCCACACCCAGCAGATCGAGGCGTCGCTGGCCCTGGAACCCCGAGGCGAACAGCGCCCCCTGAACACCGCCGAGGGCGACGGCGGTGAGATCCGCCCACAGGGGGATGACGAAGACCGAGGGGTTCACGGCATCCATTCTCCGGGAGTGACGCGAGCGGAGCGGACAGGCGCGTCAGAGTCTGCCGAGTTCGGCACGCTGCGGTCGCCGCGCTGGCTCCTCGACCGCGCTCAGCCGAGCGGGCGACGCGACCGGGACCACTGATGATGCTGCGGTAGCACCGCACGCGGGTGCGCGTCCAGTGGCCGCGCGCGGGCGGTCGGTGAGGTTTCATCGTGACAGGGGGCCGTTTCGTGCTGCCGAGAACGTCGAGGCGGTCACGAACCGCAGAAGAGGTGTGCAGATGCACTGGGGGGCGAATTCGAGCGTGGCCGTGGCCGCTCTCATCGCGGGAGTGATCACGACCGTCGTCACGGCGATCATCCGACGATCGCCGTCGCGCGCGACGGCCCGGGCCACACGAGAGGGCGTGCTCTTCGTGGTCTCGACGCGGATGTGGCAGCGCATGTTGATCCGCACGGTCGGCATCGCGGTGCTTTCGCTCGGAGTGATCCTACTGCTCGCGGCCGTCTTCGTGCGCGACCCCGAGATCGGCATGGTGATCGCGGGGGCGGCGATGCTGGCGGGAGGAATTCTGTTCCTCCTCCTCGCCCGGGGCATGAAACGTATGCGTCTGGAGGTCACTGGCGACTCGGTGTGGTCGTTCGGGCTCGTGCGCGGCCCCCAGCAGGTGCCGATCGCGGAGGTCACCGCTCTGGCCCCGAACCCGGGCGATCGTTTCGGGGGGATCCTCGCGCTGACGGGGAGCAAGACCCGCTTCGGGGCGACGCGCCTCATGCTGGGGTATCCGCAGCTGATCGACTTCCTGCAGCAGAGCCGCCCCGACCTGCCCGTCCCCGACGGTTCCTGGCCCCTTCAGGGACGGCAGAGTCCCGCTCGCTGACCGCGGGCGGCGCGTCACGGCCCCGCGCGGCCTCTTCTCGGGGGCCCGGGCGGATAATGGACTGTGCCCACCTACCGCGACGAGGTCGTGGTCCTGCGTACCCACAAGCTCGGGGAGGCGGACCGCATCCTCACCCTGCTGAGCCGTCGCAACGGCAAGATCCGCGCGGTCGCGAAGGGCGTGCGACGCACCTCCTCGAAGTTCGGGTCTCGGCTCGAGCCGTTCATGGTCGCCGATGTGCAGCTGTCGACGGGACGCAACCTCGACATCGTGCAGCAGGCCGAGTCGCTCGGGTCGTACGGGGCCGACATCGTCACCGACTACGACCGGTACACCACCGCCAGCGCGATGGTCGAGACCGCCGACCGATTGAATGAAGCCGAGGCGACCCCGCAGCAGTATCTCCTGCTGGTCGGCGGGCTGCGCTCACTCGCCCGTGGGGAGCACGCCGAACGCAGCGTGCTCGATGCGTACCTGCTGCGCGCCATGGCTCTCTCCGGCTGGGCGCCGGGGTTGACCGAGTGCGCGCGCTGCGGCACGGTCGGCGATCACGACTACTTCCTGCCCCAGCTCGGGGGTGTCATCTGCTCCACCTGCGCCCCGGCGGGCTCGCCCCGTGTGGCGCGCGACACGGTCGACGTGCTCCGCGCGCTCATGGCGGGGGAGTGGGAGGTCGTCGACGCCGCCCCGGGCCGAACGACCGCGGCGGCCTCCGGTCTCGTGGCGGCCTACGCGCAGTTCCATCTCGAACGTGGCATCCGTTCCCTCTCGCACCTGGAGTCGCATCCATGACCCCCAAACCCTTCACGCACCGCGACGCCGTGCCGTACCGCCCCCTCGACTGGACCGGCGAGTATCCGCCGAGCTACCCCAAGGGGTCCGTCCCCGAGCACGTCGCGATCGTGATGGACGGCAACGGCCGCTGGGCCAATCGGCAGGGCCTCACGCGCGTCGAGGGGCACCGGGCGGGCGAGGCCGCTCTGCTCGACGTCGTCGCCGGCGCCATCCAGGCGGGGGTGAAGCACCTGTCGGTCTACGCCTTCTCTACCGAGAACTGGTCGCGTTCCCCCGACGAGGTGCGCTTCCTCATGGGCTTCAACCGCGAGGTGCTGCACCGTCGCCGCGACCAGCTGAACGAGTGGGGGGTGCGCATCCGCTGGTCGGGCCGGAAGCCCCGCCTGTGGGGTTCGGTGATCAAGGAGCTCCAGCACGCGGAGCGGCTCACCGAGGGCAACTCGACCCTCACGCTCACCATGTGCGTCAACTACGGCGGACGCGTCGAGATCGTCGATGCCATGCGCCGTATCGGCGACGACATCGCGGCCGGAAAGCTCAAGCCGTCCGCGGTGACCGAGAAGCTCATCCGCAAGAACCTGTATCAGCCCGACATGCCCGACGTCGATCTGTTCGTGCGCTCGAGCGGCGAGCAACGCACCTCGAACTTCCTCCTGTGGGAGTCGGCGTACGCCGAGATGGTGTTCCTGGACACCCTCTGGCCCGACTTCCGTCGCACGCACCTGTGGGACGCGATCGGTCTGTACCTCTCGCGCGATCGCCGCTTCGGCGGGGCGGTGGACACCCCCACCGCGTGACGGATGCCGCGAACGGAATAGATCGACTCATCGAACGGTTGCACGCGATATGACGGATGCCATCAAGATTGACGTGTGGAGCGACATCGCCTGCCCCTGGTGCTACATCGGCAAGCGGAACCTCGAGAACGGCCTGGCCGCGACCGCGTCGGATGACGACGCCCCGGTCGTCGAGATCGAGTACCACTCGTTCGAGCTCTCGCCCGACACTCCCGAGGACTTCGACGGGGGAGAGGTCGACTACCTCTCGCAGCACAAAGGCATCTCTCCCGAATCGGCGCGCGAGATGCTCGACCGCGTGACCGGCGTCGCCGCCGACGCCGGCCTCGAGTACCGCTTCGACATCCTCAAGCACACGAACACCGTCAAGGCGCACGAGCTGTTGCACTTCGCCAAAGAGAACGGCCGCCAGCTGGAGCTGGCCGAGCTGCTCATGTCGGCGTACTTCCTCGAGGGTCGCCACGTCGGCCGCGACGACGATCTCGTCGCTCTCGCCGTCGAGGCCGGGCTCGACGAGGATGCCGCCCGCGAGGCCCTCGCATCGCAGCGCTACCGGCCCGCGGTGCGCGCCGACCAGGCTCAGGCGCAGCAGTACGGCATCACCGGCGTTCCCTTCTTCGTCATCGACGGCAAGTACGGCGTGAGCGGCGCTCAACCCGTCGAGGCGTTCACGCAGATCGCCCGCCAGGTGTGGGGCGAGCGCCGCGAGGCAGCCGAGACCGCCGACGCGTGAGGCTCCTCCCCAGCGGTGCCCGTTCCCGGTTCATCGGGATCGGGCACCGCTGTCGTTATCCGTCTGGGAGAATGGTGCAGTGAACACGGCAATGGCTCCGACGCGGTCGCTCCGCATCGGCAACATCGAACTCGACGCTCCCGTCGTGCTCGCCCCGATGGCCGGCATCACGAACACGGCGTTTCGTCGCCTGTGTCGCGAATACGGTGCCGGGCTCTACGTGAGCGAGATGATCACGACACGCGCACTGGTGGAGCGCAACGACACCACCATGCGTCTGATCCGCCACCACGAGTCCGAGACCCCGCGGTCGATCCAGCTCTACGGCGTCGACCCCGCGACGGTCGAGACGGCCGTGAAGATGATCGTCGACGAAGACCACGCCGACCATGTCGACCTCAACTTCGGCTGCCCGGTGCCCAAGGTCACGCGCCGAGGCGGGGGAGCCGCTCTCCCCTGGAAGACGTCGCTCTTCCGCGAGATCGTGGAGCGCGCCGTGACCGCCGCGGGCGACATCCCGCTCA
The DNA here is from genome assembly GCF_031453395.1 of Microbacterium sp. SORGH_AS_0454. NCBI lineage: Bacteria > Bacillati > Actinomycetota > Actinomycetes > Micrococcales > Microbacteriaceae > Microbacterium > Microbacterium sp. SORGH_AS_0454. The sequence goes on from NZ_JAVIYS010000001.1 coordinate 2,804,333, forward strand.
CGATCAAGATGCGAAAGGGCATCGACGCCGACCACCTCACCTACCTCGAGGCCGGACGCATCGCCGAGGGCGCGGGAGTGGCGTCCATCGCGTTGCACGCCCGGACGGCATCCGAGTTCTACTCGGGTCACGCCGACTGGGCGGCGATCACCAAGCTCAAAGAGACGGTCACGAGCGTTCCCGTCCTCGGCAACGGCGACATCTGGTCGGCGGACGACGCCGTGCGCATGATGGACGAGACCGGCTGCGACGGCGTGGTCGTCGGTCGCGGCTGCCTCGGTCGGCCTTGGCTGTTCGGCGACCTCGCCCGCGCGCTCGGCGGCCCCGACGCGGCGCACGGCGACCCCGTCGACGCCACCCTGGGCTTCGTGGCCCGCGCTTTCCGCCGTCACGCCGAATTGCTCGTCGAGTTCTTCGACGACGAGGGGCGCGGATGCCGTGACATCCGCAAGCACGTCGCCTGGTACTTCAAGGGGTACCCGGTCGGCGGAGAACTGCGCGCAGCCCTCGCGACCGCCTCGACCCTCGACGAGATCGACGAACTCCTCGCCACGATGGAGCTCGACGCGCCCTACCCCGGGGCCGCGGCCGAGGGACAGCGGGGTCGCGCCGGTACGCCCAAGCGCCCCGCCCTCCCCGACGGGTGGCTCGAGTCCCGCGAGATCGGTCACGAGGCCGGCCGCGAACTGGCCGCAGCGGAATTGCACCACAGTGGCGGGTGAGCTCTCGCCGGCGGTCGCTCGACCGGTCGGCTACGACGACGCCGATGCGGCACGCTTCCACGTCGAGAACCACCGATCCCAGCGCGATGACTTCGCGCGCGACCGCGCGCGCGTGCTGCACTCGGCGGCTCTTCGGCGTCTGGCCGCGAAGACGCAGGTGCTGAGCCCCGCAAGCCCCGCCGATTTCGCCCGCAACCGCCTCACGCACTCGCTCGAGGTCGCCCAGGTGGGTCGCGAATTGGCCACCGCCCTACAACTGTCACCCGACGTCGTCGACACCGCCTGCCTGAGCCACGACCTGGGTCACCCGCCCTTCGGCCACAACGGAGAGCGCGCACTGAACGACTGGGCGGCCGACATCGGCGGCTTCGAGGGCAACGCGCAGACGCTGCGCATCCTCACCCGCCTCGAGCCGAAGACCTTCGGCGCCGACGGCGAGCCCTTCGGCCTCAACCTCACCCGCTCGAGCCTCGACGCCACCTGCAAGTACCCGTGGACCATCGACGAGCCCGTCCCCGACCCGGGTGGGCGCCTCAAGTTCGGCGTCTACCCCGACGACGAGCCCGTGTTCCACTGGATGCGCGGGGGAGCCCCCGCCCGTCGGCGCTGCGTCGAGGCCGAGGTCATGGATCTCTCGGACGACATCGCCTACTCGGTGCACGACTTCGAAGACGCCGTGGTCAACCGCTACGTCGATCCCGCTCGTCTGGCATCCCGCGTCGGCCGAGAAGGATTGCTCGACGCGATCCAGAGCTGGGTGGGCTACGACTTCGTGCGCGACGATCTCGCGGCGGGCCTCGAACGGCTCATGGCCATGCCCGAGTGGATCCACTCCTTCGACGGCACGCGTCCCGCGCTCGCGCGGCTCAAGAACCTCACCTCCGACCTCATCGGTCGCTTCGCCCGCGCCGCGACCGCGGCGACCCGCGAGGCGTATCCCGCCGATCAGCTGACCCGGTATCGCGCGCACGTCATCGTGCCCGCCGAGGTCGAGGTCGAGATGGCGGTGCTCAAGGGCATCATCGGAGCGACGGTCGTCTCGATCGACGGCCGCAAGGTGCTGTATCGCGAGCAGCGCCACGTGCTCAAGCGCTTGGCATCCGCTCTCTGGGAGAACCCGGGGGCGCTCGACGCCCTGCACGCGCCCGACTTCGCCGCGGCGGTGGACGACCAGGCCCGGCGTCGGGTCGTCGTCGACCAGGTCGCGAGCCTCACCGACCAGCTCGCGATCGCGTGGCACGGACGACTCGTCGGAGAAGTGGATGCCGCGGAGCTCGGCGTCTGGGCGCCCGGCGCGCGTAGCGCGCGAGGAGCGGATGCCTGATGCCCCGCATCCGCCAGTCCGACGTCGAAGAGGTCAAAGCGCGGGTCAACATCGCCGACGTCGTCGGTGAGCGCGTCGCGCTGAAGTCCGCCGGCGTCGGCTCGATGAAGGGCCTGTGCCCGTTCCACGACGAGCGCAGTCCCAGCTTCCACGTGCGCCCGCAGGTCGGCTACTACCACTGCTTCGGCTGCGGCGAGTCGGGAGACGTGTACTCGTTCCTTCGGGCGATGGACCACGTGTCGTTCACCGAGGCCGTCGAGCGCATGGCGGCGCGCGTCGGCTACACCCTCCACTACGAAGACGGCGGCCCCGCCCCCGAGACCACGGGGCGCTCGCGGCTGTACGCGGCCAACGCCGCCGCGGCGGAGTACTTCCGCGCCCAGCTCATGACGCCCGAAGCAGACACGGGGCGGCGCTTCCTCGGCGATCGCGGCTTCGACGCCGGAGCCGCCGCGCACTTCGGAGTCGGCTACGCCCCCAAGGGCTGGTCGCACCTCATGGATCACCTGCTCGCGCAGAAGTTCACCCGCGACGAGCTGCTGCAGGCGGGGCTCGTGTCCCAGGGACAGCGCGGTGTCTACGACCGGTTCCGCGGTCGTCTCGTGTGGCCGATCCGCGACGTCACCGGACAGGTCATCGGCTTCGGCGCGCGCAAGCTCTTCGACGACGACCAGGGGCCGAAGTACCTCAACACCCCCGAGACGCCGATCTACAAGAAGGCGCAGGTCCTCTACGGCCTCGACCTCGCCAAGCGCGACATCTCGCGCTCGCACCGGGTGGTGGTCGTCGAGGGGTACACCGATGTCATGGCGTGCCACCTCGCCGGCATCACCACGGCGATCGCGTCGTGCGGCACGGCCTTCGGCACGGACCACATCACGGTGCTGCGTCGGGTCATGGGCGACGACAGCTCTTCGGGCGAAGTGGTCTTCACCTTCGATCCCGATGCCGCGGGGCAGAAGGCGGCACTGCGCGCTTTCGCAGACGAGAAGCGCTTCGCCGCCCAGACGTACGTCGCCGTCGCCCCCGAGGGCCTGGATCCGTGCGACCTCCGCCTCCAACGCGGCGACGGTGCGGTGCGGGCGCTCATGGAGAACAAGGCGCCGATGTTCGAGTTCGTCATCGACCAGCGCCTGAAGGATTTCGATCTCTCCAGCGTCGAGGGCCGTGCCGGTGCTCTTCGCGCGGCCGCCCCGATCGTCGCCGACATCCGCGATCCCGCCCTGCGTCCGGGGTACGTGCGCGTACTCGCGCGCCGTCTCGGCCTCGACATGCCGGAGGTGCAGACGGCCGTCGAGCGTGCGGCTCGCGGTGCGGACCGCGCCGAGAAGCGTGAGACCCGCAAGGACTCCGAGCCGGCGCCGATCGCGATCTCGGTCACCATGGCGTCGCTGCCGAACAACCGCGACGTCGCCCTCGAGCGCGGTGCGATGATGGCGTTCCTGCAGTACGGGCATCGCATCGAGCCCGATGTCTTCCTGCGAGCGCTCCAGACGCCGTTCACGCATCCCGCTCTCGAGGCGGTGCGCAGCTCTCTGGCATCCACCGATCTGTCGCAGCCCGGCTGGGCCGTCGCCGCCGTCGAAGCCGTGCGCGAGCCGTTCCGCTCGCTGGCTGCCGAGCTGCTGACCGCCGAATTCCCGGCGCGCACCGAAGAGGGAGCCGTCGCCTCGGCGAACGACCTCGCCCGGGGTCTGCTGGTGCGCGAACTCGAGCGTGAGAAGAACGAGCTGCTCCGCGGAATCCAGCGGGTGCCCGCCGATTCCGACGAGGGCAAGCGCCTGCGGTTCCGGCTGCGCGAGCTCGACGCCGACCGTCAGCGACTCATCGTCTCCTGAACGGGCACTGCCGCGCGCCGCTGGCATCCCTCGTACTCGTCAGGGAGGATGAGTCAATGCCCCGGACACTCGACACCGACGTCGCCCTTCGAGCCGATGACCTGTCCCTGGCGCGTAGCGGCGTGCGCGTGATCGACGGGATCACCTTCACCCTTCCCGCGGCGCGCACGATGGTCGTCCAGGGCGCGACGGGTTCGGGCAAGAGCTCGCTCGTCTCGCTGCTGGCCGGTCACCCCGACGACGGGCTCACGGTGGTCGGGGGAGACGCCCGCGTGCACGGCATCTCGGCTCGGCGTCCGGGGCGCGCCCGTCGCGAGTGGGTCTTTCACACCGGTTACCTGCCACAGGGGGCGGGTGCAGCGCTGCCCTCACGCTTGACCGTGCAGGACGTGATCGCCGAGCCGATCACCAGTCGCGACCGCAAGGTCAACACGCGGGCGCTCGCGGTGCGCGTAGCCACGCTCCTCGACGAGATGGAACTCCCGCTCGGCACGGCACCGAAGTACCCCTACGAGCTGAGCGCGGGCATGCGTCAGCGCGTCGCTCTGGCGCGAGCGCTCGTCCTGGAGCCGCGGCTGTTCGTCGCCGACGACCTGTACGCCAACCTCGATCTTGAGGTGCGCGCGGCTGCGCGCGCGTCGATCACGCGCCGGCGCGACGAACGCGGAATGGCCTCGCTCATCGTGACGAACGACGCCGATGCCCCGAAAGACCTGGATGCCGATGTGCTCGTCCTGCACGCGGGCCACGCCGTGGGACTCGGTCATGGCGACCAGGCTGTGCAGTGGACGCCCGACGGCACGCCCGAGCGGCGGATTTCGGCGGGCTGATTTTTCCGCCGCCCCCGCGTGCTGTTAGTATCGTGGGGTTGCCCGCCGCAAGGTGAGCATGATCCTCGGTAGCTCAATTGGCAGAGCAATCGGCTGTTAACCGATAGGTTCTTGGTTCGAGTCCAAGCCGGGGAGCCAACCGAAGGCCCGACGCGTCAGCGTCGGGCCTTCGTCGTTCGCAGGCGGCGCATAGCGGCAGATCCTTCTCGCTCACGATCGGTCGCGAGCTGGGCCGCCGAGCCGCGCCGAGCCCGTGCCTGCACTCGGGGCATGCCTCGCACGCTCGTCCCGGTCGCTCCCCGCATGCACCGTCCGAGGTCCCGGACGGTCGGCTAACCCGACGGAGCTTCCCCGCTTTTGCCGCTGCCCTGGCCCTTCCCCCCGCCCGGACCTTTGCCGTTGGCAGAGCCGTTGCCCTTGCCGGGGCCCGCGACACCGGGAGCGGCCCCACCATCCGTCGACTCAGGGGAGGGCGAGGCGCTAGGCATCGGCATGCCGGATCCGCCGCCTCCGGGCACCGTTGCTCCGGGCTCCGGCTCGACGATCGCGAAACCGCCACCGCCGGGGGCGTCCCGATCCGGCTGTGACGCCCCGCCCTCCGGTACTTCCGCAACGGGCGGGGCCGGGGCGGGCTGCACGGGCTGGGGTGCGACCGGAACGGGAGAGGGCGGTGGGGTCTCGGCATCCGTGCTCGAGACAGGCTCGACCGATGAGGGCGCGTTCTCCGCGACGAGAGGGGCCGACGTCGAGGACGGCGCGGGTGTGTCGATGCGGTCCGTGGCCGGGTCGGGCACCGCGCCCAGCGAGAACGCCATCACGTGCCCGCCCACGAGGAGGGCGGCGCCGGCTGCGGCACCGAGCCAGAGCCGCCGGAACGACCGGCGTCGACGCATCGATGGCGCGAACGAGCTCCCGGATCCGGCTCCGACGGACGCCGCGGCGGCGACCGGGGCGGTCTCGTCGGTTTCCGTCGCGCGCGCAACTCGGGGCGCCGGAGCCGGCCCGCCGTGAGCCGCCGCCGCTGACACGGCCACGGTCATCGCCGCGGTCGGCAGCACCCAAGACGCACGCGCCGCCGGTCCACCCGCCACTGTCCCGGGCGTCTCGTCTACGAGCGCCTGCATCCGCTTCATGACGCTCGCCGCGGTCGGCCGGTCGTCCGGGTCGAAGGCGGTCATCGACGTCAGCAGCGACTGCCACCGGCTGCCGTACGTCTCCGGGACCTCCGGCTGACGGGCCAGACGAGCAAGCAGCGTCTCCTGGAGCGTTCCGCCGCCGAAGGGATGGAGTCGGGTGAGAGCTTCGATGGCGAGCAACCCCAGCGCGTACACGTCCGACGCCGCGCGGGGAAGCTCGCCGCGCAATTGTTCTGGTGCGAGGTAGGCGGCCGTCCCGATGACCGTGCCGGGAGTCGTCAGGCGCGTCGCGCCGATCAGCCGGGCGACACCGAAATCGGCGAGCACGGCTTCGACCGCGCGAGCCTCGCCCCGCACCGGGCGGAGCAGGACGTTCGACGGCTTGACGTCGCGATGCACGATCCCGGCGTCGTGGACGACGGCGAGGGCGCCGGCGAGATCGGCGACGATCCCCGCCACCTCGACCGTCGAGAGCGGACCCTCTTCGATGCGTCGCTGCAGCGAGGGGCCGTTCACCAGTTCCATCACCAGATAGACGTGGTCATCGCCGGTGAGCCGAGCGTCGTACAGGGTCACCAGCGAGGGATGATCGACGGTCGCGAGAGCGCGCGCCTCCGACATGCGGCGCAGAGGGTCGGGCTCATCGCTCGCGTCCGCGTAGAAGATCTTCAACGCGACGTCTCGCGCGAGGACCTCGTCGCGCGCGCGGAAGACACGCCCCATCCCGCCGGCACCGATCCTCTCGCGCAGGATGTAGCGCCCGCCCAGGATGTCGCCCGCATGGGGCATCGAGTGGCCGAGCGCGTGACTCATCGCATCCTTCGAGCAGGACCGCCTGACGGCGAGAAGAGCGGATGCCGGGGCGCCTCCGCTGCGTCGCACACTATGCCCGCGCGGCCCCGCACGATCAGGGGTAGCGGCACCGCGGGGGGACCCGCATAATGCCCGCTCGGTTCGTGGTGCGCGCCTTCGTTCCCCGTCCCGCTCCGCTGCGCCGCGGGGCCGCCCGCCGCACCCGTGGGAGCGGTTCCACTATGCTCTCTCCGGCCGCCGACGCCGGCCCGAGAGGATCCGACGTGCCCGCACCCGCCTCTCGCGTGCGCCGCGATCTCCAGGGCCTCCGGGCGATCGCCGTCTTGGCGGTCGTTGCCACGCACCTCACGGGCTGGCCCCGGGGCGGCTTCGTCGGCGTCGACGTGTTCTTCGTCCTGTCGGGTTTCCTCGTCACCGGCATCCTGTTGTCCGACCTAGAGCACGAGGGGACGCTGCGGCTCGGGGGCTTCTTCGCACGCCGCGTGAAGCGTCTCCTGCCCGCCGCACTCGCCGTCCTCGCGGCCGTGGTCGGGGCGGCATTCGTGATCTTCTCGCCCGTGCGAGCGGAAACGATCCTCTTCGACGCCCTCTCCGCGGTGGGTCTCGTATCGAACTGGCACTTCGGCCTCGCCGGTCGCGACTACTTCGCCGTCTCGGACGTCTCGCCGCTCCAGCACTTCTGGTCGCTCGCCGTCGAGGAGCAGTTCTCGGTGGCGTGGCCCTTCCTCGTGCTGCTCACGGTCGCCACGCTGCCGGTCACGGCGCGACGCGCGCGGTCGGGCCGCGTTGCCGTGGGCCTGCTCGCGGGAGCCGTCGTCGTGGCATCCGGAGTCGCTGCCCTCCTCCAGACGCCCGCCGATCCGAGCCTGGCCTACTTCTCGACCGTGACACGAGCCGGTGAGCTCGCCACGGGTGCGGTGATCGCCGCCGCCGCCCCCGCGCTCGCGCGCATCCCGGCAGCCGCTCGCGGATCCCTCGCCTGGATCGGGGTGGCCGTGATCACGGCGGCGTTCTTCGTCATCGATCCCGCGGCGCCTTTCCCCGCGCCCCGCCGCCGCGCTCCCCGTACTCGGCGCGGCGCTCGTGATCGGCGCAGGCATCGGCGGCGATCCGCGTCACCGCCAGCTCTTCGTCCTCACCAACCCGCTGGCCGTGACGATCGGCGACCTCTCGTACTCGCTGTACCTCTGGCACCTGCCCGTGATCGTCTTCGCCGGAGTCCTGCTGGCTCCCGGACCCGCCGCGACAGCGATCACGGTCCTCGCCATGCTCGTCCTGACGGTCGCGACCTACCTCGGCATCGAGCAGCCGCTCCATCGCGCTCCCTGGGCGACCCGCGGCCCCGAGGAACAGCCGAAACCCGCCGCTCCCACCCCGTCGGAACCCGTACCCGCCGAGCGTCGGCCGAGCGCACTCGCCTCACGACCCGCCGGGTACGTCCCCGGCAAGAGGTACTACCCCGGATCTCGCTCCACGAGCGCCGTTCTGCCCGAGCCAGCGGTGGCGACCGCTTCGGCACCCCGCCCGCCGGATGTCGACGAACGGATGCCGGTACCCCCGGCATCCATCGACGCCGGGACCGCACCCCCGTGGGCCGCTTGGCGCGCCCGCTTCGCCCCACGCGTGGCGATGGCCGGGGCCACGCTCGCCATCGGCGCCGGAGCGACGGCGCTCGCGGTGATGCTGGCGTACGGCGCTCCGACCCTCCCGGGACTGCCGGCCGCGGTGCCTGCGCCGATCGATGTCGCCGCCGAAGCCGGAGACGCGCTCAGTGTGTTGCAGGGCGAGCTCGCCGCCGCCAGCACCGCCACCTCCTGGCCCGAGCTGCATCCCTCCCTCGACGAGGCGCAGCGCGCTTCGTCGTCGGCGAACCGCGCTCACGACTGCTTCACCCCGGGCGTACCCCTCGACGCCGGGCGGTGCACCTGGGGGTCCGCCGACGCCCCGCGGCACCTGTACCTCGTGGGCGACTCGAGCGCCATGGCGTACGCACCCGCCTTCGCAAAGCTCGCCGACGACAGCGGGGGAGCGTGGCGCGTGACCACGGTCGGGATGTACGGATGCCGCTTCACCGACGTCCTGGTCGAGAGCCGCGACCCGTCGGTCATGGCCGCGTGCGGGCAGCGCAAGGCCGACGTGGCGGCGATGGTCGGTGCCTCACCCGCCGACCTGCTCGTGGTGTCGAACGCGTTCACCCTGGGCCGCTCGGTCGACGGGCGGGATCTGGATGCCGGCGAGTTGGTCTCGGCCATCGCGTCCGAGGTCACGGGCTGGGCTCCCGCGGGCCACACGGTGTACTTGGCGCCCCCGCCGCACGGAGTCGATCTCGGGCGGTGCGTGTCGCGGCTCACGGGCCCCTCGTCGTGTCTCGCGGGCATCGACGACGTGTGGATGCAGATGCAGACGGCGACCGAGGCCCGAGCGGCGCTCACCGGCGACCTCGCGATCAGCGCTCTGCCCTTCAGCTGCTGGCAGGGAGTGTGTCCCGCCTTCGTGGGAGACACGCCGGTGCGCTATGACGACACCCACATCACGCCGGCGTTCGCGGAACGGCTGGCCCCGATCCTGCGCGGCGCCCTCGCGGAACGGGGTCTGTACTGACGGGTACGGGCCCGAACCCCCGGCGAGCCTGCGAGGCTGGGGGAGTGACCTCGCCTCCCGCTGCCGCTTCGTACGACCTCGACGCCCTGCGGTCCCGCCTGCTGCCCGAACGCAGGGGGCGAGTCGACGACAGCATCCCGCAGCTCGCCGACGCCCATCCCGACCTCTGCGCCCTCGCCCTCGCCCTCCCCGACGGTTCGGTGCACGCGAGCCGACAGGCCGATGTCTCGTTCAGCGTGCAGTCCGCGGTCAAGCCGTTCCTGTTCGCTCTGGCACTCGTCGACACCGAGGGTGCGGCCCTCGATCGCGTCGGCATCGAACCCACCGGCGAATCGTTCGACGCCATCAAGCTCGAGAGCGGCACGGGCCGACCGCCGAACCCCATGGTCAACGCCGGCGCACTGCTGACCGCGTCGCTCGTCGCCGGGTCGAACGCCGAGGCGCGCAGCGCCCGCATCGTGCGGGGGCTCGCGGCGTTCGCGGGACGCGAGCTCGAGGTCGACGAAGACGTGGCCCACAACGAACACCTCCTCGGCGACCGTAATCACGCCCTGGCCCACCTGATGCGCGCGGAGGGCACCCTCGAGCCCTCGGCCGACGACGCGGTCGCCGTCTACGCCCGAGCCTGCGCGATGTTGGTCGATGCCGAGACCCTGGCCGTCATGGGCGCGACGCTCGCGCTCGGGGGGATCAACCCCCGGACGGGGGAACGGGTCCTGCCCGAGCGGGTCGCGCGAGACGTCATCTCGGTGATGGCGACCTGCGGGATGTACGACGGCTCGGGCCGGTGGATGCGCGCGGTCGGCATTCCGGCCAAGTCGAGTGTCTCCGGCGCGATCGTGCTGTCCTCACCCGGCCGCCTCGGCGCGGCCGTGGTGAGTCCACCGCTCGACGAACAGGGCACGAGCGTCCGCGGCTGCCTCGCGAGCGAAGCCCTGAGCGAAGACCTCGCGCTGCACTCTTTCTCGTCGCGCTGACGACACCCGATGCGCCCTGTACGGTGCCTCCGCCCGATCGGCCTAGGCTGACGCCATGGGGGCACGGGGGATCTATGTCGCGACCACCATCCGCGCGACGCTCGACGAGGTCTGGACGGCGACGCAGGAGCCGTCGCAGCACGTGAGATGGGACGTCCGCTTCTCGCGGATCACACCCACGACGAGCACGGGGGAGGACGCCGCGCGGTTCGTCTACGAACGACGGACGCCCGTGCACACCGTCCGCGGTGACGGCATCAGCATCGGGGAGACGTCGCGACTCGATGGCACCCGCACCTCCGCGCTGCGCTTCACCACCCAGGACAGGCTGTCACCGCTTCGCGACGGTCGCGGCTATTGGCGCTACGAGCCGGTCGACGACGGCATCCGCTTCTCGACCGGATACGACTACGAGGCCGGGTGGGGCCCCCTCGACGTGATCGTGCGTCCCCTGGTCGGCTGGGCGACCGCGTGGAGCTTCGACCGCCTGCGCATCTGGCTCGAAACCGGCGTCGAGCCGGAACGCTGGTCGATCCGGCACGCCATCGCCTTCTGGCGGACGGACCGCCCCCGCGCCTCGCGCTGCGCGCGAATCCCCCCGCATCGACGGCGCGCCCTCGACGATGCCCCCGCCACGCTTGCGGCGCTGCCCGCACCGGGAGCGCACCGATGACGTCGATCTTCGCGCAGGCGATGGGCTCTGATTTCGACCGCCTGCACCCGATGATGCAGCGACGCTTCGGCGTCGGCCTCGACGAGGGCCAGGCGTGCGTCGGTCGCGGAGTCATGAGCGAGATCCGGCGCGGGCCCTGGTGGACCGTCCCGTTCCTCCAGATCGGCAAACTGCGGAACATCCTCGTGCCGACGGTGGGCGAGAACGTCCCCTTCACCATCTGGAACAGCCCGTACCTCGACCCTTTCGGCCGAGAGACGGTCACCTTCGTGCGGGAGTACGAGGTGAGAGGTCGGCCCGCCCGGTTCGACGCGACGATGATCCTCTACGACGGCCGCGTGATCGACTACCTCGGCACGCACCAGCATCTCGCGGTCGACCTCGACCTGAGCGTCGACGACGAGGGCGGCCTGCTCCTGCGGTCGGGGGAGCAGCGCTTCTACGAGGGACCGGTCGGGTTCCGCTTCCCCCAGCTCTTCAGCGGCCGGGCCACCCTCCGCGAACGCTTCGACGACGGCGACGGTCGTTTCCACGTCGACCTGCGCGTCGACAACGACCGTTTCGGCTTCCTCTTCGGCTACCGCGGAAGCTTCACCTGCGAGTGGATGCCGGCCTCCGGCGCCCCGTCGCACGTCTTCCCCCGCCGACATGAATCCCGCGTCTGAAACCACCCGAACGAGGGTGTGAGAACATCGGCGCAGTGTCGCCGGATCGGCATTTCCGAAGGAGCCCCCCATGCAGCCAGTCGTGCGCCGTCGCGCGTCGCGCACCGTCACCGTCGGCGTTGTCGCCGCCCTCGCCGCCACCCTCACCGGGTGCGGACAGGGGACGAACGTCTCGGACGACTACGCCCAGATCTGCCGAGACAACTCCACCGAGAAGCGCTTGCCCGACGACGACTGCAACAACCACGGCGGAAGCGCCCACTGGTACTACCTGCCGCTCGGCTCGAGCAGCCGAACGGTACCCGCCGTGGGGCAGCCGGCGACCGGCGGCTCCGACAGCATCCCGTCGGGGAAGACCGCTGCCCGCGGCATCTCGAGCGATGGCGACAGCGTCTCGCGCGGTGGTTTCGGCGGATCGGGCTCCGACGGAAGCCACGGCAGCTGATGCGGCGCATTGAGCTCGACCCGCGCCCCGACTGGCAGCGCACCATCAAGCAGTCCGGCCTCATCTACTCGCACTCCGTCCGCGACGACGGGACGGCGGTGGAGTACTGGAACGACGGCGCTGCGTACGTCTTCACGCTCCCGGAGGTCGAAGAACTCGAGAAGCAAACCGAAGAACTGCATCGCATGAGTCTCGAGGCGGCCAAGTACATGGCATCCGGTGCACTCGGTCACCTGGGGCTCAGCCCGAAAGCGTTCGAGCTCGCCCAGTGGTCGCTCGAGCAGAACGAACCCGACGTCTACGCCCGCTTCGACCTCGCCTACGCCGGCGACGGTTCACCCGCGAAGATGCTCGAGTACAACGGCGACACACCCACCGGTCTGATCGAGGCGTCGGTCACCCAGTGGTTCTGGTTGCAGGATCGGATCAACAGCGGAGTCCTCCCTGCCGACACCGACCAGTGGAACGGCCTGCACGAGGCCCTGGTGGAGCGCTGGCGGACCCTGTTGCACCGCTCGTTGAACGAGGGGCAGGGCGGACGCCTCTTCGTCGCCCACTCGGATGCCGACACCTACGGCGAAGACTGGGACACCGTCGCCTACATGCGCGACGTCGCCGGAGAAGCCGGATGGGAGCACACCGGCATCGAGATGAAGGAGATCGGCTGGCACCACGGCGCGCGGCAGTTCGTCGGCGTTCCCGAGCCGTGGGGCTCCTCGCGCAGCATCGCCGCGCTTCCCGGTGACACCCCGGGCACGCAGTACCCCGTCATCCGCAACCTCTTCAAGCTCTACCCCTGGGAAGACCTCGTGTCGGGAGAGGATCGCGTCGTCGGCGACCAGGAGTTCGGCGCGCTGCTCATTGCGGGTCGAGGACTCTTCGGCCGCTGGTACGAACCGGCGTGGAAGATGTTCCTCTCGAACAAGCTGCTGCTCGTCGCCCTCTGGCGATTGTTCCCCGGCCACCCCAACCTGCTGCCGGCCTACGCCGACGGCCCGAACAGCATGACCGACTTCGTCGTCAAACCCGTCTTCGGTCGAGAAGGCGACGGAATCCAGGTGCATCGCCGTGACGGCAGCATCACATCGAACGGCAAAAAGTACCGCCGCGAGGGCACAGGCCGGGAACGCGTGTGGCAGGAGTACCACGAGCTCCCCGATTTCCCCGGGAAGAACGGCAGCAACCACCCCGTGCTCGGCTCATGGGTGATCGACCAGGAAGCGTTCGGTGTCGGCATCCGCGAGTCGGACGGGCCGATCACCGACTACTTCTGCCGCTTCGCTCCGAACATCATCGAGAGCTGACGGCGCCGCCCCGCGGCTGGCCGTTCACGCGTCGATGTCGTCGACACCCGGCATCCACGAGATACCAGGCTTGCCCCACTTGCGCTTCTTCGCGATCTTCGCCGCCACCCGACCGTCTTCCTCGTCGAGACGATCCACATACAGGATGCCGTCGAGGTGATCGAACTCGTGCTGCAGGATGCGCGCGCGCCAACCCGTGACCTCGATACGGACCGCGTGGCCGTCGAGATCGGTGCCGGTGAGCAGTGCCGCATCGGACCGGCGCAACGGAAAGCGCTCGCCGGGGAACGAGAGGCACCCCTCGCTCTCTTCGTCGGGGTCGGGGTAGCCGGGTTCCATCGGGCGAATCCACAGCTCGGGGTTGATCACGACGCCGCGCCAGGGCTGCCCCTCGTCGTCTTCGTACGTGTACGTGAAGATGCGCAGTCCCACCCCGACCTGCGGAGCCGCAAGGCCCACACCGGGAGCGGCGTCCATCGTCTCGAACATGTCGGCAACGAGGGTGCGCACCTCATCGGTGATCTCGTCGACGCGGGCAGCGGGAGCGTGCAGCACGGGATCACCCATGATGCGAATCGGGAGTACGGCCACGTCACCAGCCTATCCAGGGGGCGGCGGGCTATCGTCGGAGGGTGATCCCGCTCGATGCCACCCTCAGCGACGGAATCGACCAGCTCGTCGGTGTGTTCCGCGATCCCCGTATCCTCCTCGGCATCCCGCTGGCCCTGCTCGGTGCGGTGTTCATGTCGTTCGGAGCGCAGTATCAGCACCGCGGAGTGCAGAAGGTCGAGCGCCTCTCGGGCAAGACCACCGGTGGCCTCTCACGCAAGCAGCTCACGTCCCTGTTGACGCGTCCCTCGTGGGTTGCGGGCACGGTCATGCTGGGCCTGGCGATCGTGTGCCAGCTCTCGGCGCTGTCGGTGGCCCCGCTGATCCTCGTGCAGCCGCTCGGGGCCATCGCCTTGGTCATCACGACGGTGCTCAACGCCCGCGTCTCGGGACAGAAGCCGACGCGGCAGTCGCTCATCGCGATCGCACTGTGCGTGGGCGGCATCTTCATCTTCGTGACGATCGCGGCGTTCTTCGCCACCGAGCACGTGGTCACCGAGCGCGAGCTGTGGATCATCCTCGGCATCCTGGCCGTCGTCGTCATCGTCTTCGGCGTGTTCTGGGTGCTCGTACGCCGGCGCGCTCAGGCGTTGTTCTACATCATGGCCGCGGGCGTGATCTACGGTTTCGTCGCGACGCTCGCCAAGGTCGTCATCAGCCGCGCGCAGGCCGGCAACTTCGAGTGGCTGACGATGCTGTGCCTGGTGGCGTTGCTCGCCGCCGTCGCTGTGGGCGCCTATTTCGTGCAGACGGCGTACTCGGTCGGCCCGCCCGACCTCGTCATCGCGGGCCTCACCGTGATCGACCCGATCGTGGCCGTGTTGATCGGTCTGCTGGTTCTCGGGGAGGCGTCGACGGCGCCCGCGTGGGCGCTCATCGGGTTCGTCATCGCCGGAGCGATCGCGACATGGGGCGTGATCCAGCTGACCAAGCACCACCCTCAGGTGACGGCGGACGGGAAGCTGGCGAAGCCTCGGGTGAAGTGAGGCCGTTCGCTGGATGATTCTGGGGCAGTCCGTCAATGATGGAACCACGCCGAGGAGGTAGTGGGAGCGTCATCGGACCTTTGCTCGTTCGAAAAGGGTGCGCAGGAATGAATTAAAGCCGAGGTTGAGCTGGACGCGACGGTCGACGCCCCTACGCTACGTTCAGAGATAGTCACGCGAGGGGGAAACATGACAGAAGCGGATGCGCTGGCCGCATTGGATTTCGGCTCGGTGAACTCCGAGTCCGAGGAGGATCTCGACCGGCTTTTCGTGCGAACGGGGGACTTCGACAAGTTCCTCCGGAGCAACGTTTGGTTGGCGCTCGGAGCCAAAGGCACCGGCAAGAGCGCGCTCTTTGAGCTGTTCACGAAGTTCGAGGACGCTGCGAGGCGACTCAGCGGAGCTGCACTGAACGACGTCATCATCGCGGCTGGAACGGGTTTTGGTGACCTATCGGAGGTAGCCACTGGGGATCTCCAGGCTCTTCGTGACGCCAACGAGGGCTTCGACCATGATCGTTTGTGGCGACTGTACATCGCCATCAAGGCGGGCCTTGCTATTCCGCGAGACATGAGTGTGCCTCGTGGCCCACTCCGAGATCTTCTCACCGGAGTGGGCGATCGACGAGATTTCCGAGTCGGTCCCGTCCTAGCGCAGCTTTGGACGGTGGCTATCGGCAGCGCGCCCCAGGAGATGACCATCACGGCCGGAGGGGCGAGCATCGCCCTGCGGGGCGGTAAACGAAGCCTCGACGTGGTGACGCTCTTGGAGGACGTCAATACGACCTTGACCCAAGCCGGGAAGACTCTCTGGCTGCTTTTCGACAAGGTGGACGAGATTTGGCCCGCGGACCGTATAGAGCGCAGGCGCGCACTGGAGGGCTTGATGACGGCGTCCATGCAAATCCGCCGACAATTTCCAGCCATTCAGCCCAAGGTGATGCTGCGAACCGACCTGTGGTCGGAGCTTGACTTCACCAACAAGGACCATCTGACAGACAAGCGAATTGAGCTGGGCTGGGGCGCTACGCACCTGACCAATCTCCTCGTGAAGCGCGGGCTCCGTCATACCTCCGTTCGCGATTATGTCGAAGCCCGGATACCCTCGCTGCGGAATCGCGAGATCGATGACTGGACGTCGGACGAGCGGCTTGAAGCGCTAACGACGATCCTCCCGACCACGGCCTATCCCGGCGAGCGCGAGGCCGAGATCATGGACTGGCTCGTTGAGCGGGTGAAAGATGGCCGTCAGACCGTCCTGCCACGCGACTCGATTGTCCTCACAAACACTGCGGCGGAATTTCAGCGGGACAGGGGCGAACCCGGGTCTCCCTGGTTGCTGTCCAGGGAGGTCGTCCGCGAGGCCTTCACTCGTACATCAGAGATTCGGAACGAGTCGTTCCTGGCGGAGTTCCCGGATCTACGAGATCACTTCCGCCGCTTCAGCGGCCAGACGCGCGCCGACTTCACACGGGCTGAACTCCTCGCCATGTTCGAGGGACTCGAACCAAGCGGGGAAGCGCTGCTCGAGCGCCTGTTTGAGATTGGCATCATCCGGCCGAACACTGGGCGTGTGCAGACATCGACGTCCTACGAGATCCCCCGCCTATATCGCACCGGCCTGGGCTTGATCATCCGCGGTCGACCCTGACCCGTCGGAAACTGCGAAGCCCCCCGCGGCACCCCCGCGGGGCTGCCGCGGGGCTTGGGTCGACGGTTGGGTGCGAAGCGACACCGCCCGGTGCCCATCAGTTGGGGCCGGGCGGTGATGCATCGGGCGCTTATGCGCGGAGCTCGACCCTCACGAAGTCGAACGGCTTTTTAACCCGGAAGCCGTAGCGCCCCTCGAACATCAGCCGGAACGTGTTGTTCTCCGTTCGATTCTTCCCGTTGAAGACCAACTCGTCGTCCCCGACGGGAAGCAACTCAGCCTGGTTCCAGTCTCCGACGAGAGCGCGTCCGACGGGGAGCCCAAGCGACGTCACGATCGGCGCGCCAAGGAACCCTTCGATCTCAGTGCGCGACTTGAACAGGAACGCGCCACTCTCGCCGTTCTCGCGCAGCATCTCGAGCGCCTGCAGGTCGAGAGGGTTGAGAGCCCACCCGCTGATGGCCCGCTCCTGGCCGAGCAGCTTGTATTTGGCGGTGGAGAGGGTACTGAGGAGATCCCCCATGAACTCCTGGACCTAGAGGCCGGAGGTCTCGAGGATGCCGGTGAAGCGATCGTCCTCGCCGTCACCAGAGAGCACGTCCCGCTCGATTGCAGTAAGGGTGTCGTCCCGCAGCTGAACCTTGAGAATCTCGATCAGGTCCGAGAAGAAGCCGTTCGGCGGAGATTGAGGCTCCGCGATCAATGGCGTCTTTGTCGAGGACGACTGTCATATCGAGACTCCCGTGAAAGAAAACGGCGCCAGGGCGGCTGCGCGCGAGACACCCAGACTGCTCTGCTCGAGTTCGTCCGCCAACGCGGCTGCCCGGGTGTCAAGCGATGGCCCCAGCGGGAAGCACCCCGTCAGCGCCAACCCAAGGGCCGTGATCATCGCCACATACGCCGGTCCACGTGCTCGTCATCGCATCATCTTCCTGGCTCGCGGTCACTTCCCGGCGTAGGAGGTCCATTCCTCCGCTACAAGCGTCAGCGAATCGCCGTTGAGTGACTTCTGAAGCCCCAGCTCGGTCGCGGCATCTCGGAACGAAAGGTCTTTCCCGGATTCGTCATCCGCGTAGAGATACAGACTGGTCACTTTCATGTCTGCAGCGATGTCTGCCGTGACCGCGAGGATCCGTGTCAGGGTCGCGGCGGCGACCTCGCGGCCGCCCGGCTCCAGAGCATCGGAGGACAGCTTCACTGTGACTGTCAGGCCACCCGCGGCAGAGGGAGTCGTAACCACTTTCGCGCCCACGACACCGCTACCCGCGGATTCGAGCGCCGCTGTTAGCCGCGCCTCCTTGTCGCCGGCACTGGGCCCGCCGAAGCAGGCGGTCAGTCCGAACAAAAGCGTTACCGCCAGAACGGTCAATCCCGCACGAACAGCGTTGACGCCCATCATTCCCCCAAAGCGCGTGCGCCAGCGAGGTCGCACGATTCGTAAACGTCCGCGAGAGTGCGGATCGTCGCCGCGTTCCGACTGAGGCGAGCTGCACGAGCGCGGGTCTCTATCATCGCCCGCGTACTCGACGAAACTGCGGCATCCGTGGCTTCACCGCTGGTCTGCGCGTTCAACGCCGCGATGGCCGTTTGAAGCTGGGTCGCCACCGATTCCAGTTGGGCCGCCTGCGCATCAAGGTTCTGCGCGTGGTCGGCGAGCGAACCGAGTTGAACGTCGAGTCGGCCGCTCATTGAGCCGCTCCCCGTTCATCTGAGCCCTTTCGAAGCTCAGAAACGAGCGGAAAAGACTCGCCGAACATTGTTGACGCGCGATCCGCAGCCTCGGACCGTGCCGCTGCCTGCGCGCGGGAGATGGTTTCTGTGAGGACCGTCGAAAGCCGGGCATCAGTACGAAAGCCACTGGCGAGGGTGACATCTAGGATCTTTCCGTCTGCAGCGGAGGTGACGGTGCATTCTCCGCCCCCGCTTCGAATGGTCTTCGACACGGACCGCAGCTCTTCCATGGCGTCATCGGCACGTTCTCTGACAATGGCAGCTGCAGCGAACTGGGTTTCTAGACGGGCACGCGCTGCTTCAACCCGTTCGTCAATACTAAAGTCCATATTTTTACTCTCCAGACTTTCCGACGTAAACCTCTTCTACCGTGCCGTTGAGGAAGGTCCAGTCGTTTTTCAGATTCCCGCCGTTCGAGAGATAGTCCCTGAAGTCAGAGGTGTACGTGTCGGCGTTGTGCGTCTTGTTGGGGTCGATGGAACCTCCCGGATCAGACAAGACGACCCAGTCGATGTTCTTGGGCACGGTTCCGGTGACCGCCACGCTCGGCCCTAGCGGACCGTTGACGACACCTGCATTCCAGTCGACAGGTGCTCGGCCATCGAGCTTCGGGACAGGGTCCGAGACGTGTTCAACCTGCAGTACTGGAATATGACTCGGAATGTCGTATTGCTCCGTGGGGGAGCCATTCGTGACTACCCCGATCGTGTTGTACGGCGAAGACGAGTCGGCGCCAAGATTTCCGGCCATGATCCCCCCTTGGCTGAACCCGGACCACACCACGTCCGACCCCGGGGGTACCCCTGCATCTTCCATCATCTTCTGAACCGCGCGCTCATACTGCGTCCGGATAATGGGGTTATCCATCAAGACAAGGGCGATGTTGCTGTCCAGGTCGTTGAGTGGGGCATAGTCCTTCAACGAGTCCCCCAAGGGATCATCGCCGAGGATGCCCTTCAAAATGCCCCAGTCGAGGGTCGAGGGCAGATTGACCAACGTGTAAGTAGACCCGTCAGGCCTCCGGATCGTCGAGATACTCACCGCTGTCTGGTCTTTACCGCTGATGCGATCGATCAATCCATTGCCCTCAATGAGATCACCGGGCGACGAGATCGAACCCCGCTTCATGAGTTCTTCGTACGCCTGATCGTCACTAGCAGCGCTCGGATCAAGCTCGCCCACCGACGGGTCCGCTTTAAGCATGTCGCCAAGCCCTGTTCCGAGGAGATACCCAACCGGGCCCCCGACGAACGCGGCAATGCCCGGCAGCATGCGACCCAGGAGATCCTGGAGGACGACCAAGCCGTCACCGACGATCGGCCCAAGCTCCCCGAGCAGACGGCCCAGCTGCCCGAGCGCCGTGAGGAGTTGCTCGATCAGGTCCCGCGCCAAGACGATGATGTCCCACGCCGCGTCCGCGAACTCCCGGATGGCGTCGAGCTTGTCGAACGGGTTCAGGGTGAAGCTGGTCAACGAATCCGCCAAACGCGCCAGGGCGTTCAGCAGGCCGCAGATCGCGTCGCGGCAGGCGGTGACGAGTGTCGACGCGAGGGCCAGCGCAGACGACGCGGCACCCGCCCAGTCCTGCACGTCCGTCAACACCCGCGAGACGTCTTCGTACCGCTGGCGAAGGGCCCGCACGGTCCGGCCATCGAGGTCGTCGAGAGCCCGCGCGGCGGACGCGAGGTCGAGCGTCAACTCCGACACCGACGACTCGACCGTGCGCCACTCCGACGAACGCATGGCGATAGCGCCCGGATCGCCCTGCAACTCGTCCATCCACTGGGGGAGCGGCTGCACGTAGGTGATCAGCCAGCCGGCGAAGCCGGGGATGCCATCGCACCCTCCACCCGAAGAACGCGACGCGCCCGCAGCCCATGACTCGCTGCGCAGCTGCGCAGCGACGGCGGCAGCGCCGCTCACGACTCGAACTCCTGCATCACCGCGACGGCCTGTTCCTCGACATCGTCGAACGACTCGCGTGCGACCTGCACACCCTTCTGCATCGTCGCAACGAGCTCTCGCGCACTCGACAGCAACTGCGCGGTGTTGCTCGCCAGACCGTTCGCGGCCCCGACGACGATTCCCGACGCCAGAACGCCGAATGCGGAGCCGGGGAGCGGTGCTCCGGCGGCGGACGCCGCGGCATCCAGCGAATCGCCCACGCGTCCCAGTGTCGACGCCTGTTCTGCCAGGACGTCGGTGTCCATGATGATGTGTGTTCTTCCCGCCACGGGGCCCCCGCTCGTGTCAGCTTTGCCAACACCTTAGCGAAACCCTTCGCCGCTTCGCAGGGGAGCTCACCAACTGTGAATAGCCGGATGCCGGTAGGCTCTAAGCCGCTGGGGGCGGTGGCCAAGCTGGTCAAGGCAGCGGGCTCATAACCCGACGATCGTGGGTTCAAGTCCCACCCGCCCTACGCGAGACCCCCGACAGGCATGGCCTGGTCGGGGGTCTTTTCTCTGTTCAAGTGGCCGACTCAGCCCACCATGTAGGGCCTGATCAGCAAGAACTGCGAGAAGAACAGGATCACCGTGGCCAGGATCACCCCGAGCGCGACATAGCCGCAGATGAGCCCCACGACCGCCATGGCGCGCCCCACCGCATAGCGCCGGGCTGTACCGAGACCGAGGTGGGCGAGGACGACCGTCGCCACTGCAAGAGGGAAAGCCGTGAAGATCGCGACGATGCCGACGTAGGGCAACGGCACGAAGGCGGCGTTCAGGACCGCGATGGGTCCGAGCACCACGGAGGCGATGGCGGTTCCGTTCGTCACCGCCGGGAGCGGGCGCGGCGGCGGAAGAAAAGGCGGCTGCTGCGGGGGCACGGCGGGCATCGTCATGCCCCGACCCTAGCGGGACGCGCCGCGACCACGAGCGGATGAACGCCGATGTCGGAGGCGCCCATTACCGTCACAGCCGTGGCAGAGAGAGTGCAGGTGTGGTGGGCCCGGCGACAGTGGTCGAAGGGCCGCGAGGTTTCTTACGCGGTCGGCGCATATCGAGAATCCTGCCGCGTTGCCGGCGCTCATCCGGTTACACCTTCCGGATCGCAACGCCGGCATTGCACTCAGCCAGGTGCCGCCAGCGGCCAGAGGGCGAATGCCGTGCGGGTCGCGAGGCCGTTCTTCCAGCGCCTCGGGGTCTGGCCCGACGTCGTCCTTCCCGAATTGCGCACCGAGCCTCGCGCGCCACGCTCGGCGGTCCGGCGGCAACGGGGCACGGCCCGTGCACCGGGGCGCTCGACAGACACCCCACCGCACAAGCCTCACCCCGGAGGAGCGAGCGTCCGGCTTACGAGCCGTGCGCCTCCTCCGACACCGGCTGCCACTCGCGCCACGTCTGCAGACGCGACTCGTAGTCGCGCTCGGCGATGCCCAGGGGCGCCTTGCCGAAGAAGATACGCAGCGGCGGGTTCTCGGCATCCACCACCTTCAAGATCGCCGCGCGCGTCGCCTCGGGCTTACCGGGGTCGGCAGCAGAGGGGCGCTTGGCCGCCTGCTCCCGCACCTCGGCGTAGGCGTCGATCTCGTCGCTGCGCTGAGCAGAGGGGCCCGACCAGTCGGTCGAGTAGCCGCCGGGCTCGATGAGGGTTACGTGGATGCCGAAGCCCGCGACCTCCTGAGAGAGTGACTGCGAGAGACCCTCGAGCGCCCACTTCGACGCGTGGTAGGCACCGACGGTGGGGAAGGCGCTGATGCCGCCGATGCTCGACACCTGGATGATGTGGCCCGAACCCTGCTTCCGCATGATCGGCAGCGCGGCCTGGGTGACCCAGAGCGCGCCGAAGAAATTGGTCTCGAGCTGCGCCCGGACCTCGTCTTCGGTCAGCTCTTCCACCATGCCGAAGTGCCCGTAGCCGGCGTTGTTGATGACGATGTCGAGCTGGCCGAACTTCTCGTGGGCCTTGGCCACGGCGTCGATATCGGCGGAACGGTCGGTCACATCGAGCTGGAGGGGAAGGAAGGAGTCGGGGTAGCTGTCGACCAGCGCCTTCACGTCGTCGAGGTTTCGAGCGGTGCCGGCGACGTTGTCACCGCGCTCTAGAGCCGCTTCGGCCCACTCGCGGCCGAAGCCCTTCGATGCGCCGGTGATGAACCACGTCTTGCTCATGAGTGTCCTCCGAGAGAGGTAGGGGGTGAACGCGGGCGACGGTACGCCGCGGATTTCAGAATCTCCTCGGGTTGACACCCGACCACCGCACGGCAAGGTGAGCGCCCCGCCCGCGGTGAACGGACGGGGCTCTCGTGGCACCGGGTCAGCGGGCGGCAGGCGCCAGCTCTCCCGGCCCGGGCAGGATCTCCCGCAGCAGATCGTCGAGCGTCACGACACCGATCAGACGCTCGCCCTCCACGACCGTCGCCAGCTGGACACGACCGCGCCGCATGCGTGCCAGAGCGTCGTATGCGGATGCCGCGGGCTCGAGTACCAGAGGATCACGGGCGATCTCGAGCGCCGGCGTCCCGGGGTCGACGGCGAGCGTGTCCCGCACGTGCGCGACGCGCGAGGACGCTCCCGCCCCGACGAGGATTCGCAGGTGCGTCGACGAGGCGGCGACGGCCTGGATGTCGGCGACCGTGGCATCCGTCGGCACGCTCGTGGGGGAGCGGTCGGTGCGCACGATGTCGCCCACCGTCAGTGTGCCCAGAGCGATCGCCTGAGCGATCGGCTCGGAGTACTGCTTCTCGAGGGTGCCCGCCTGGCGGGAGTGCGCCACGAGCTCGCGAATGGTGTCGGCGTCCTGTCCGCCCGCGGCGGCCTTGTCTACCGGCTCGACACCCGACGCCTTCACGAGACGGTTCGCGATGTGGTTGATCCACAGCAGGAACGGACGCAACGGCCAGGTGAGGGCGCGGGCCAGGATGCCGGTGGCCTTCGCCGCGGTTTCGGGATGCGCGATCGCCCACGACTTCGGCGCCATCTCTCCGATAACGAGGTGAAGGAAGGTCACGACGATCAGCGCGAGCATGAACGCGATGATGTCGGCGAGCACGTACGGCAGACCCCACGTCTCGAACACGGGGGCCAGCGCGTAGTCGATCGCGGGCTTGGTGATGGCACCGAGCAAGAAGGTGCACGCCGTGATACCGAGCTGCGCGAACGCCAGCATCACGGTGAGCTCGTTCACACCGCGCAGAGCCGCGCGCGCCGAGGCGCTCGTGGCGGCCTGCTCTTCGAGGCGGTGCCGACGAGCGGCGAGCAGGGCGAACTCGACGATGACGAAGAAGGCGCTGGCGACGATGAGCGCGGTTGTGATGAGCGCGACGGTCCAGCCGTTCATCGGGCCACCTCCTCGTCGATCGCGGATGCTTCCACGGCGGGCTCGGCATCTCGATCCACCTCGTGCAGGCGGATCTTCAGCTGGGAGGGCACGTGCCGGTCGACCTCGACGACCTCGACCGCGAGCCAGCGCTCGAGATCGAGCCCCTGCACGGTTTCGGACGCGCGCTCGGGCAGATCGATACGGATGACGCTGCCGACCGCCGGCAGATCCCCGTGGGTCTCGATGACGAGGCCGGCCACGGTCTCGACGTCGCTCTCGGCGAGGTCGTGACCCAGCAGACGCTCGAGCTCGTCGAGGTGCAGGTCGCCGGGAACCGTCCAGGCATCGTCTCCGTCGGCCGACACCTCGGCGACCTCGACGTCGTGCTCGTCGGACAGCTCTCCAATGACTTCCTCCGTCAGGTCTTCGATCGTCAGGATGCCGTCGAAGTTGCCGTACTCGTCGACCACGCACGCGAGTTCGTTGCGGGAGCGACGCATGCGGTCGAGGGCGACGGGGAGCAGCATCGAGGTCGGGATGACGACGGCGGCGCGCATGACGGATGCCACGGGGGCATCGTCGGCGGGCTGCTCGCGCAGCACGTCGATGAGTTCGATGACGCCGACGGGGGAGCCCTCGTCGCCGATCACGGGGTAGCGGGTGTGACCGGTGGCCATGAGCGCGCGCACCTCGCCGACCGTGGTGTCGGGGGTGACCGAGTCGATCTGGGAACGCGGGATCATGGCGTGCTCGACGTCGCGCTGCGGGAAGTCGAGGATGCGGTCGATGATCATCGATAGGTCGTCGGGAAGGTCGCCACTGACGCGGGACTCTTCGATGATCGCCTCGAGGTCACGCGCGGTGGCGCTCTCGTCGACGTCTTCGAGGGGCTCGATGCGCAGCAGCCTCAGCAGGGCGTTGGCGGCGACGTCGAACACGGTGATGAGCCAGCCGAACAGCAGCAGGTAGATGCGGGTGGGCACCGCGAGCGCGCGGGCCAGAGGTTCCGGGCTGGCGATGGCGAGGTTCTTCGGGTACAGCTCGCCGAAGATCATCGTGACGACGGTGGCCAGCAGCAACGCGCCGATGGTGCCGATGAGGACCGAGACGGCCGGATCGATACCCACCCCTCCCAGGAGGGTGCCGAGCGACTCACCGATCAACGGCTCGGCGACGTAGCCGATCAGCAGTCCCGTGACGGTGATGCCCAGCTGGGCACCCGACAGCATGAACGAGGTGCGCTTGGTGATGGCGAGCACGCGCTTCGCCTGCGCGTCGCCCTTCTCGGCTTTCGCCGCCAGCCGTGAACGGTCGACGGACATGTACGCGAACTCCTGCGCGACGAAGAAGCCGCAGGCGGCGATGATCGCCAGAGTCACAATGATCCCCAACAGAAGCGTCAGGGCCGCGGCCAGCATCAGATCTCACCCCCTCTCGGAAAGAGGGGGCTCGAAGATCGGCCCTCCTGGTCGGTGGAGGTGCGGTGATGGCTCACGGGTTTTCTCTCTCGTGGGTCGGTGATCACTGATCACGTCGACTGTATCGAGCAGCGTCCCGCTCAGGCTGGGGATTCGCCCGACCCTGAGCTCACCCCGGTTCGGTGATCTTCTGGTCGGTGTTCGTGTAGACGATCGAATCGGCTGTGGTGCCGACGAGCCCCAGGGTGAGGCGCGCCAGCCCGGGTGCGATGCCGTCGGCCGGTGGAGGAGTATCGGCCCCGAGGGTGAGGGTCTTGCCGTCCGCGGTGGTGGCCGACAGCGAGTTCAGGTACACCGAGACGTGCCCTGACAACGTCATGCGGTCGGCGGTCGTGACGAGCGCTGGACCCGTCTCGCGGCGAACCGTGAGGGCGAAGCCCTCGATCGTGATCTCGTCCGCCGTCATCTTCAGCGCGGTGATACGAGTGCCGTCGGCCAGCGGCACCGTGACCACACTGATGAGGGGGATGCCGCGGAAGGACAGCGACTGGGCGCCCAGCTGTGCCGACGGCTGAGTGAACACCGGCGCGCGCTCGTCGGCGACGGCTGCCTGTGCGGGCGGCGTGGTCGAAGCAGCGGAGGGGGCAGACGGCGCGGGGGTCGGGGAGTCATCGGGCGTCGACGGCGTAGCGGGCGTCGAGGTGCCGGCACCGGGAAGCTCTGGCAGGCCCGGCACGGTGAGCCCGGGTGTCGGCGTCGGCGTCGGTGTCGACGTCGAGGAGGGCGCGGGTTCGCCGCACGGGAAGAGGATCGGAATGCACAACCGGGCAGGGCGAGGACCGTCGTCGGCCGAGGCCGCGGCTGCGCCGGTCGACCCGCCGAGCACCAGGATCGCAGCGGTGAGCGCAGCCGTAGCCCGGGCCCGCCTCATCGCTCGACCCCGGTGGCAGCGCTCTCCGCCTCCTCGACGGTCGGTGCCGGGGCTCGCGGCGCGGAGGCGGTCGGCGGCGCCCACGACACGGCCACGATCCCACCCACCGTGCTCACCAGCATCCCGAGCAGGAAGCCACCCAGATTGACGCCGACCAGGGAGTAGACCGCGACGGCGAGGGCGATGACACCGTAGAAGATGCGGTGTGCCGGCATCAGGACGAGCAGGATGCCGAGCAGCACCAGAACCACCGGGATCACCGTGGCCTGAAGACCCTCGATCCCGAGCTGGATGTGCAGTTGCCCGATGTCGAGCTGCCCGGAGAAGAACATCTCGACGCCGCCGAGTGCGACCAGGACGCCGCCCACGAGGGGACGGCTCCGCCGCCAGGTTCGAAAGCGCGCCGACGAGGAGAGGTCGGGGGAGGTCATGACGACTCCGATCAGAAGCAGGTCTTCGAGCCGTCGGTCAGCTCGAGCTTCATGCCGGTGAGGGTGAAGACCGAGGCCTGCGTGCTCCACGCGGTCTGCTTGAGGTGTGCGATCGAGATGGTGTCGGCATCCTGAGCGAAATCCCCCGGGGTGCCTTTGGCCGAGGTGTTGACCGTCGAGGCGTCCACGCCGATGCGGATGTTGCCGAACGAGGAGTCGCCCTGGAGGCCCGTCATGCCGATCTGCAGGTCGGAGGCGGATGCCGGGGCGCCGCCACCACCCGCGGTGATCAGGACGCCCACCTTGCCCAGGGGAGTGTCGCTGACGACCGACTGACAGAGGTCGGCGAGAGTGGCCGACCTGATGTTGGCGATCGCGACGTTGTGCTGGCCTCCGGCGGTGTCGCTGGTGACGCCGGCGTATTGCGAGAAGCCGGTGCCCTCCAGCTGGGAGGCGCTGATCTGGAACTGGCTGCCCGACACGGCGAAGGACACGGGCACCGCGCCCTGGGCGACACCGGTGAGAAGAAGGCTCGCGACGGCGGCGACGGGCACGGTCGCCAGGGCCACCCGGCCGGTGCGGGAGCGGGTCAGGTTACGGAACTTCATCGATCCTCCTGCGGAAAGCGAGCCCGGCGACGGCGCCGAGCGAAGCCAGGCTACGCCGCATTGACAGAGTGTCAATAGTTCGAGACAGCATCGCTTCGTTAGAGTTCCCTCATGTCGAGCGACCGTCGCACGCGCCTCACGCCGGATCAGCGGCGCGCCCAGCTCGTCGCCTCGGGTGTCGCGTTTCTCGCCGAGAAGCCGCTCGACGACCTCACGATGGAAGTGCTCTCCGAGCGCGTCGGCGTCTCGCGCGGCCTTGTCTTCCACTACTTCGGCTCGCGCCAGGGCCTGCACCGAGAGGTCGTGATCACGGCCGCGGCGGCGCTGCTGGAGGCGTCCGTCCCGCGGGACGATCTCGACCCGCGGGAGCGGCTCGACGACACGCTCTCCCGCATCGTCGCCTTCGTCCGCGAGCACCGGGGTACCTTCTTCTCTCTCGTGCGCGGCGTCGCCTCCGGCGACCCGGAGGTGCGGAGCGAGGTGGATCGTGCCCGAGACGTGACCGCGGGCTGGGTGACCGACGGCTTCCTCGAGCTCGGTTCCGGCGATTCCCCGCTGCTTCGAGTGGCCCTGCGTTCGTGGGTGAACTTCGCCGAAGAGGTGCTCGTCGAACTCGCTCTCGGCACCGAGATGCCGGCGGCGGAGATCGTCGCCTTCCTGTCGCGCTCGGCCTTCGGCGTGCTGGCGTCGGTGGTGGGAGAGCCCGCGGGGCCGACGCCACGGGCCTGATCGCCGCGGCGAATCCTCCGGCAATCCGCTCCCGCCCTCGCGACGAATGGCACAATAGAGGGGCCCCCATTGCTGCGCCCCAGCGCGGTCCCTTTGAACACGGTTCGATTTGTCGAGCCAGAAAAGGATCTGTGATGGGACGTCTTATCTACCGTGATCGCGCGTCGTTCGACATTGACGACCGCATCCTCGCTCATCTGCGCATCGTCGTGATGAACAAGCTCCGCCGTAACGAGGGCTTCATGCTGCAACTGCCCGTCAACGAAGGCGTGCGACAGGCCAGCCTCTGGATCCACGCCTCGAACGCGCTCGTCATGCAGTTCTACGGCGGACGAGAGCCGGCGATCGATCGCGCGCTCGTCGATCAGATGATGCACGACGCCAGCGGCGCCGACGGACTCACCCTGACCGCCGCGGGAATCGCCCCCGCGACCACGGCCCCGCACCGGCAGCCCATCGGCGGTCGATGACGGGGCTCAGGCCCTCACCCCTCGAGCGGCAGCGTCACCTCGAATCGCGCGCCGACGCCACCGTCGACGCATCTGACATCGCCGCCGTGCGCTCGCGCGATCCCTCGCGCGATCGGCAATCCGAGACCGACCCCGCCGGATGCCGCCCGCGCGGCGTCCAGACGGACGAGACGCTCGAAGATGCGCTCGCGGTCGGCCGCCGGAACGCCCGGGCCGTCATCGGTGACGGACACCACCGCGATCACGCCGCGCACGGCGACAGCCACGGTCACGGTGCCGGTTCCCCCGGTTGCCCGCGCCGCGTTCTCGATGAGGTTCGACAGCACCTGGGCGAGACGGTCGGGGTCGGCGTGCACCGGCACCGCGGCATCCGGAGTCTGCGCGCGAAGGACGAGGGAGGGGTGGACGAGCGGGGCGCGGCCCACCTCGGCCTCGACGAGCGCCCGCAGGTCGAGATCCGTGCGCGAGAGCTCGAGACCGCGATCGACGCGGGCCATCGTCAGCAGGTCGTCGACGAGGCGTGAAGCCCGCGCCGCCTCGCGTGCCACGTGCGCGGCGAGCACCTCGCGCTCGGGTCCGTCGAGGTCGGCGCGCACGAGCGTGTCGGCGGCCGCCCGGATGCCGGCGACCGGCGTGCGCAACTCGTGCGCCGCGTCCGAGAGGAACGTCCGCAGGCGCTGCTCGGCGTCCAGAGCAGCCCGCTCGGCGCCCACCACGTCGTCGAGCATGTCGTCGAGGGCGGTGGCGACGCGTCCGATCTCGGTATCGGAGCGGGTGGGGTGCAGACGCCGTTGGCGCTCCCCGGAGCCGATCGCGCGAGCGACGCTCGACACCTGATCGAGGGGCCTCAGGCTCCGTCGTACGACGAGGGTGACCGCGCCCGCCGCGAGCACGAGGACGCCGATCGACGACAGCGCCATGATCCACCGCACCTGAGCGAGCGTGTCGTCGACCCCCGCCGCCGACGCCGTCAGGGTCAGACTCGAGCCGTCGCTGAGCGTCGAACGCAGCGTCACGAGCTCATCGTCGCCCGTGACCTCGGATGCGATGACGCTCACGTCGCTCGAGACCGTGGGCTGAGGTGTGGAACGGGCACCGGGACCGGCGCCGGGGCCGCCGGGTCCACCCGGTGGAGCTTCGCGCAACTGCTCGGGGCTGGGTCCGGCGACCACCGAGTCGCCCCCCGCGCTGTCGATGCGGACGGCGAGCCCCTGGTCGGACAATCGCTCGGCCAGGTCGGCGTCATCGACCGTTCCCACGAGGGAGGCGGCGGCCGCCGCGCGATCGCGCAGGCGCTCCTCGATCTGCCCGCGCAGGCGCGCCCCCAAGGCCACGTCGACGACGACGGCGAGCACGACCAGCAGCAGCGCCACCAGGGCCACCACCGCCACGATCGTCCGCCGGCGCAGCGATCCCGACTTCAGCGGGGGCGAGGGTCTCACCGTTCCTCGCTCAAGCGGTAGCCGAGGCCGCGCACGGTGTGGATCAGCCGCGGTCCACGCTGCTCCATCTTGCGGCGGAGCGCGCTCAAATGCACCTCGACGAGATTGGGGTCGTAATCCTCGTAACCCCAGACCTGGGTGAGGATCTGCGCCTTCGAGAGGGTTCGACCGCGACTCTCGGCGAGCAGGTGCAGCAGCCGGAACTCCGTGGCCGTCAACTCGAGAGACACTCCACCGCGATGTGCCGTCGCGGCATCCGGATCGACCACCAGATCTCCCACCGACACGGTCTGCGGCAGCCTCCCGCGCCGCCGAAGAACCGCGCCGCTGCGCGCGACGAGCTCGGCCATCGTGAACGGCTTCACCACGTAGTCGTCGGCACCCTCCGCGAACCCCCGCAGGCGATCATCGACCTCGTCTCGCGCGGTCAGCATGATGACCGCCGTGTCGCCCGTGGCCCGCACGACCGGGAGCAACCGGATGCCGCTGGGCCCCGGCATCATCCAGTCGATGATCACGAGGTCGGGGCGGAACGACGCCAACCGGTCGGCGAGGTCCGTGCCATCGGGCGCCGCCTCGGCGACAAAACCATCGGCGCGCAGAGCCGTGGTGACGGCGACGCGGATCGTCTCGTCGTCGTCGAGGACGAGCACGCGGGCAGCGAGGGACATCCGGGCGACGATACGGTCACCGGCTGAACGGGACTTATGGCTTGCGTATGCGAACCGGGCGGGTGAGCCGGCTTCAGGTTCGCTTCAGTCCCGGCTCGAAGTCTGGTTCCAGAGCCGGTGACCGACACCGGACGGAAAGAGAACCATGAACGACGACAATCCCACCCTGCCGCTGCCGCGTCAGGAGGAGACCCCCGAACCCCGCCGCCGCTCCTGGCGCGGGCCGGCGCTCATCGCCGGCGCCGTGATCGTGGCCGCGGGCCTCACCGGCGGAACCGCAGCGCTCGCGGCGCAGAGCAACGGGACGGGCCCGCTGGCGGCCTCCTCGACCTCGGCCCCCAGCGCCGACGGCGGCTCGACGGGCCCCGGCACCAGCACTCCCGGGACGGCCCCCACCCCGGATGCCACGCCTTCGGCCCCCGCCGACGGAAGCACCCCGACGCCTCCCCGCCGATGGCACCGCTCCGGCCGCCCCCGGCGGAAACAAGGGACCGGGCGAATGCGGCCCCGGTGCGCCCAAGGGCGATGCCGCCAAGCCCGCGCCGCCCGCCGACGGCACGGCTCCCACTCCGCCCGCCGAGGGGGACAAGCCCACGCCGCCCGCACCCCCGGCCGACGGCACGGCTCCTACCCCGCCCGCCGAGGGCACCACGCCGACGCCGCCCGCCACGCCG
Source organism: Microbacterium sp. SORGH_AS_0454 (assembly GCF_031453395.1). Classification (NCBI taxonomy): domain Bacteria; kingdom Bacillati; phylum Actinomycetota; class Actinomycetes; order Micrococcales; family Microbacteriaceae; genus Microbacterium; species Microbacterium sp. SORGH_AS_0454. The sequence continues at coordinate 2,835,273 of NZ_JAVIYS010000001.1, forward strand.
GGAAGTTGAGCGCCACCCCGCGCTGACCGCGCGCCACGCCCTTCGCGTGCAGCGCGCGGTCAGCGCGGTGAGGCACGATCGACGGGTGGCGAGAACACGCAGGCGGCGGCGCCGCACGCCCCGGCAACGGCTGGTCCGCCGACGGCGTCTGGCCTTCGGCGCCGTTGCCGCGTTGCTCGTCGGCCTGGTCGCCCTCGCGGTCGTCCCGCTCGTCTCGCTCACCACTGCGTGGAACACCGAGGCGCGTCGCGCGGCCATCGACCTCACGTCCTTCGACCCGGGCCACCTGATCGACGACGAGCAGTTCTACGACGGCGACGCACTCACCGCTGATCAGATCCAGACCTTCCTCGACGATCAGGTGGGGGAGTGTCGCAACAACGCCTGTCTGTCCGTCCTGCGCTCCGAACTGCCGGCACGAGGACCGGTCGTCTCGGATGCCACGGGCCGCACCGTCTGCGAGGGCTACGACGGGGGAGAGCTCACGGCCGCCCAGATCATCGACCGCCTGCAGCGCGCGTGCGGCATCTCGGCGAAGGTGCTCCTGGTCACCCTGCAGAAGGAGCAGAGCCTCGTCTCGGGTCGCACCGCCCGGGCCCCCTCACCCAAACAACTCGGGGCGGCGATGGGCGCCCGATGCCCCGACACCGCCCCCTGCGACGCCGGGGCCGCCGGCTTCGGTGCACAGGTCGCGCAGGCCGCGACCGACCTGAAGTCCTACAGCGCGTCCGACTTCATGCGGCAACCGGGCACGCATTACCTCGCCTACTCACCCGACCCCTCCTGCGGGGGTTCGGAGGTCACCATCGCGAACGCTGCCACCGCGGCCTTGTACAACTACACGCCTTATCAGCCGAACGCCGCGGCCCTGGCCGCGCGCTGGGGAGTCGGAGACTCCTGCTCGGCATACGGCAACCGCAACTTCGCGCTCTATTGGGCTCTCTGGTTCGGCTGAATCGACCCGTCGAGCATCACGGGTCGACGCGCGGGGCCCGTGGCAAAATCACAGTGTTGTGATTTCGTTATGCACGGGCGATAATGGCCGGACAACCGAACAATCGCCAACACTCCATCACAGGTCGTAGGGGAAGACGTACCTGACGAAGGAGAAACCATGGCGATCACGTCTTCGCGCGGAGTGATCCTGATCCACTCCGCGCCCCGCGCGTTGTGCCCCCACCTCGAGTGGGCGGTGGGACGCGCCCTCGGCCGCGCGGTCAACTTCGACTGGACCGAGCAGCCCGTTCTCACGGGCAGTCGTCGCGCGGAGTTCTACTGGGAAGGCCCCGTCGGCTCCGGTGCCGCCCTCGCGAGTGCGATCCGCGGTTGGGAGCACCTCCGTTTCGAGGTGAGCGAGGATCCCACGCCCCGCAGTGACGGCGGCCGCTGGATGCACACGCCGGGACTCGGCATCCACTTCGCTCAGACCGATTCCGCTGGCAACGTCGTCATTGCCGAGGACCGCGTGCGCTACGCGATGGAGGTCGCCGCGGGCGACGCTCTCGAATTGCAACGCGAGCTCGACGTCGCTCTGGGCTCCGCCTGGGACGAAGAGCTCGAGCCCTTCCGCCATGCCGGCGACGACCAGCAGATCGTCTGGCTGCACAAGGTCGGTTGAGACCGTCGGGCGGGGGAGGCGCCACTACCGGAGGTCGGTGACCACACCCGGCACCGGGACCGCGTATCCCTCGCCTGACAAGACGAGAGCCCCCTGGCATCCCCGATTGCAGTCGGGTGGATGCCAGGGGGCTCTCGCCGTGCGGAAGACCGCGCTCAGACCGAGGCGATGGCCACGACGGCGTTGTGACCGCCGAAGCCGAAGGAGTTGCTGATCGCGAGCTGGTCGCCGGCTCCGAGCTCGACGGCCGAGCCGGACAGGGCGAACGGGACCTCGGGGTCCTGCTCGGTGAGGTTGATCGTCGGCGGGGCGACCCGATTCTGAAGCGCCAGCACCGTGAAGATCGCCTCGAGGGCACCGGTTCCACCGAGCAGGTGGCCGGTGGAGGCCTTGGTGGCCGACACCGGGATCTCGTCGACACGGGCGCCGAACACGGCGCGCAGCGCCTTGTACTCGTTCGGGTCGCCGACCGGGGTCGAGGTGGCGTGGGCGTTGATGTGGGTGACGTCGTCGACCGACGCGCCCGCCATCTCGAGCGCCATGTGCACGGCTCGTGCGGCCCCGTGACCCTCGGGATCGTTGGCGGTGATGTGATACGAATCCGCCGTGACGCCGCCGCCCACGATCGAGGCGTAGATCTTCGCGCCGCGGGCCTTCGCGTGTTCCTCGGTCTCGAGGATGAGGACACCGGCGCCCTCGCCCATGACGAAGCCGTCGCGGTCGATGCTGGCCGGGCGGGACGCCGTCTCGGGGGAGTCGTTGCGCTTGGAGAGCGCCTGCATCGACGCGAACGAGGCGATCGTGATGGGGTGGATCGCCGACTCGGTGCCACCGGCGATCACCACGTCGGCCAGGCCGTCGCGGATGTGCTGCACGGCGTTCACGATCGACTCGGTGCTCGAGGCACAGGCCGAGGCGACCGTGCGCGCGAACGCGCGGGCGTTGAAGTGCAGGGAGAGGTTGCCTGCGGCCGCGTTAGGCATGAGCATGGGCACCGTCATCGGCATGACGCGCCGCGGGCCCTTCTCGCGCAGGGTGTCCCATGCGTCGAGCAGCGTCCAGACGCCGCCGATACCGGTGGCGAAGTCGACGCCGAGACGGTCGGGGTCGATGTCGGGGGAGCCGGCGTCTTCCCAGGCCTCTTTCGCCGCCACCATCGCGAGCTGCGACGAAGGGTCGAGGCGCTTGGCGACGGGGCGCTCGAGCACGGTCTCGGGGCGCACCAGGGCCTCGGCGGCGAAGGTGACGGGCAGGTTGTACTGCTCGACCCACTCGTGCTCGAGGGAACGGGCGCCGGAGGTTCCGGCGAGCAGGGCGGACCAGCTCTCGGGTGCCGTGCCGCCGATGGGCGAAGTGGCTCCGATGCCGGTGACGACGATGCGGGGTGTGCTCATGAGCGAGAAATCCTTGGTGCGGCCGACAGGTCGTGACCGGTGGGGGCCGGAGCCCCCACCGGGAGATGTCAGGACTGGTTCGACGTGATGAAGGTCACGGCGTCGCCGACGGTCTTGAGGTTCTTGACCTCGTCGTCGGGAATGGTGACGCCGAACTTCTCCTCGGCGTTGACCACGATCGTCATCATCGAGATGGAGTCGATGTCGAGGTCGTCGGTGAAGGACTTCTCGAGCGCGACCTCGTCGGCCGAAATACCCGTCTCGTCGGTGATGAGCTCGGCAAGGCCGGCGAGAACCTCGTCGTTGGTGAATGCCATGATGTCTCCTGTTTCTTGGGGGCGGGGCCTGTCGGGCCCCGATCAGTCTAGAGTTCGACGGCGCTGCGTCAGGGCAGCACGACGACCTGCGCGCCGAACACCAGTCCGGCTCCGAAGCCGATCTGCAGCGCGAGGCCGCCGCTGAGCTCGGGGTGTTCCTCGAGCAAGCGGTGGGTGGCGAGGGGAATGGACGCCGCAGACGTGTTGCCGGTGGTCTCGATGTCGCGACCGATCACGACGGTCTCGGGAAGACCGAGCTGCTTGGCGAACTCGTCGATGATGCGCATGTTCGCCTGGTGCGGCACGAAGGCGGCGAGGTCGGCGGGCTCGATGCCCGCAGCCTCGATGGCCTGGCGCGCCACCTTGACCATCTCCCAGACGGCCCAGCGGAAGACCGTGGGGCCCTCCTGACGCAGGGTCGGCCAGGCGGCGACCCCGTCGCGAGAAGTCGGTGAGGGTGGCGTTCATGCCCACGGCATCCGACTTCGAACCGTCCGAGCCCCAGATGGTGGGACCGATGCCGGGGGTGTCGCTCGGGCCGACGACCACGGCACCCGCGCCGTCGCCGAGCAGGAACGAGATGCTCCGGTCGGTGGGGTCGACGACGTCGCTGAGCTTCTCGGCGCCGACGACCACCACGTGCTTAGCGAGGCCGGCGCGCACGAGGGCGTCCGCCTGACCGACGCCGTAGGCGAAGCCCGCGCACGCGGCGTTGAGGTCGTACGCGGCGGCCGGGTTGACACCGATGCGGTCCGCGACGATGGCCGAGGCGGACGGCGTCTGCTTGGGGTTGCTGATGGTCGCCACGATCACCGCGTCGATGTCTTCGGGCGCCACGCCCGACTTCTCGACGGCCTCGCGCGCGGCCGTGGTGGCCAGGTCGATGGCATCCGTCTCTTTGTTCGCGCGAACGCGCGTGACGATGCCGGTGCGCTGGCGGATCCACTCGTCGCTCGAGTCGATCGGGCCGACGAGGTCGTCGTTCGGCACGAAGTTCTCGCCACGGGCGGCGCCGTACGAGTAGATGCGCGTGTGCGCGGGGCCCTGCAGCTGGCGGAGGGTGGGGGTGCTCATGCCTGTTCTTCTTTCAGCAGGGAGACGGCCGCGTCGAGGTCGTCGGGGGTCTTGACCGCGACGGTCGGGGTGCCGCGGAGGGCGCGCTTGGCGAGCCCGGTGAGGGCGCCGGCGGGGGACATCTCGATGATGCCGGTCACGCCGTGCTCGGCGAACGAGAGCATGCAGCGGTCCCAGCGCACGGGGGAGGCGACCTGAGCGACGACGAGGTCGAGGGCGCGACGTCCCTCGGCGACGACGGAGCCGTCGGAGTTCGTCCAGAGCGTCGTGCTCGGGTCGGAGACCGCGACGTCGGCCGCGGCGGCGCGGAGGGTCTCGACGGCGGGCTCCATGAAACGGGTGTGGAACGCTCCCGCGACCTGGAGCGCGATGACGCGCGCACCGCGCGGCGCCTCGGAGGCGAGCTCTGCCAACGCCGAGAGTTCACCGGCCGCCACGATCTGACCACCGCCGTTGTAGTTGGCCGGGGTGAGGCCGAGCACGTCCAGTCGCTCGAGCACGGTCTGCTCGTCGCCGCCCAGGACGGCGCTCATGCCGGTCTCGACGGCCGCGGCGGCCTCGGCCATCGCGCGGCCGCGGAGTCCGACCAGACGCAACGCGTCGTCCTCGGAGAGCACACCGGATGCCGCCAGTGCGGCGATCTCGCCGACGGAGTGTCCCGCGACCCCGTGCACCGACGCGCCGGCGCGATCGTTCAGCGCGGCCCACGACAGCAGGCTCGCCGCCACGATCAGCGGCTGCGCCACGCTCGTGTCGCGGATGCGATCGGCATCCCACTCGGTACCGGCGGCGATGAGATCGACGCCCGCCTGCTCGGAATAGGCGGCGAGACGCTCACGCGCCCCGTCGAGTTCGAGCCAGGGCGAAAGGAACCCGGGGGTCTGAGAGCCCTGTCCGGGGAAGACGGCGATGATCACCGTTCCATCCTGTCAAGGATCGGGCACGCGCTTCTGGAGATATCGACACAGAAATACGGCGTGTCTTTGTGCGCGCCGTGCATCAACGCGCCAGAGGCGACCGTCGGCCCACCGGACTCCGGCGGCGCGTGGCATCCGTTCCGATCGATCCCAGGATGAGCGCGGTCTGCAGGATGAGCGCTTCTCGCGGCCCGGTGGCGTCCCACCCGATGACCTCCGACACGCGCTTGAGGCGGTACCGCACGGTGTTGGGATGCACGTACAGCTCGCGGGCCGTGGCCTCGAGCGAGCGGCCGTTGTCAAGGTAACTCCACAGGGTCGCGACGAGATCCGCGCTGTGCGCGTGCAGGGGCTGATACACGCGGTCGACCAAGGTCTGCTTGGCCACGGCGTCGCCGGCGAGGGCGCGCTCGGGCAACAGGTCGTCGGCCTCGACCGGGCGCGGGGCATGGCGCCAGGCACGGGCCACGGCGAAGCCGGCGAGGGCCGCACGAGCGCTCTGCCCGGCGTCGACCAGCGCGGGCACGGCGGGCCCGAGCACGAGATGCCCGGTGCCGAAGCCCGGCTCGAGGCGCCTCGCGATCTCGGGGAACGGCAGTTCGGCATTCTCTTCGCCGGCACGGGCGGGCAGGTCGGCCCGACCGACCACGAGCACCAGGCGGGAACCCTGCACACCGATGAGCACGTCGACGCCGAGCTTGCGCGCGGTGCGCCTTACCTGGTCGACGTCGAGCTGCGGGGGAGTCGTGCCCACCAGGACCGCGACTTCTCCGTGGCCGTGCCACCCGAGGGCGGCGATACGGCTGGGGAGTTCGTCGTCGGCCTCGCCGGTGAGGATCGAGTCGACGACGAGGGCTTCGAGGCGCGCATCCCAGAGCCCTCTCGCCTCGGCGGCACGCGCGTACACGTCGGCGGCGGCGAAGGCGACCTCGCGCGAATACGACAGCATCGCCTCGCGCACCTTCTCGCTGCGGCCTGCCACGCGTTCCTCCATGACCTCGACGGTCACGCGGACGAGCTGAAGTGTCTGCGTCAGGCTGACGCTGCGCAGCAGCTCACGGGGAGCGGCGGCGAAGATGTCCGCGGCGATGGCGGGGGTGGATGCCGGCTCCTCGAACCACTGCAGGAACGAGGTGATCCCCGCCTGGGCGACGAGCCCGACGGCCGAACGCCGCGCGGGGGGCATCTCGGCGTACCAGGGCAGGGTCTCTTCGAGGCGCTGGATCGTCGCCGTGGCCAGATCGCCCGAGATACGCCGGAGCCAGGTGAGGGTGTCGGCCTTCTCCTGCGCGGCGGCTACCGAGCCCGCAGACCGGTCGGGTCCGGCCCCGCCCGTGGAGGCGGAACCGGACCCGTCGGTGGTGCTCGTCACGTGATCAGGCCTCGCCGCCCGCGTTGCCGGTCGTTCCGGCGTTGACGTCGTGGAGACGGTACTTCTCGATCGCCTGTCCGACGACCGCGCGGTCGACCTTGCCCTCTTCGGCCAGCGCCTGCAGGGTGCGGACGACCATCGAGGGACCGTCGATCTTGAAGAAGCGACGTGCGGCGGCACGGGTGTCGGAGAAGCCGAAGCCGTCGGCCCCGAGGGTCCAGTAGTTCTGCGGGACCCACTGACGGATCTGGTCCTGGACCGCGTGCATCCAGTCGCTGACCGCAATGACCGGGCCCTGGGCTTCCTTCAACTTGTCCGTGAGGTACGGCACGCGAGGCTCTTCCTCGGGGTGCAGGAAGTTGTGCTCGTCGGCGGCGAGGCCGTCGCGGCGCAGTTCGCTCCACGAGGTGACCGACCACACGTCGGCGACCACGCCCCAGTCGTCCTTCAGCAGACGCTGGGCCTCGAAAGCCCACGGCACGCCGACGCCCGAGGCGAGCAGCTGGGCACGGGGGCCGTCGCCCTCGCCCGAGGAGATGTGATGGATGCCGCGGACGATGCCATCGACATCGACGCCCTCGGGCTCGGCCGGCTGCACGTACGGCTCGTTGTAGACCGTCATGTAGTACATGACGTTGGGGTCGGGGTGGTTCCCGCCGTACATCCGCTCGATACCCGAGCGCACGATGTGCGAGATCTCGTAGCCGTAAGCCGGGTCGTACGACACCGTGGCCGGGTTGGTGGACGCGAGCAGCTGCGAGTGACCGTCGGCGTGCTGCAGGCCCTCGCCGGTCAGGGTGGTGCGACCGGCGGTGGCGCCGATGATGAAACCGCGCGCCATCTGGTCGCCCGCGGCCCACTGGGCGTCACCCGTGCGCTGGAAGCCGAACATCGAGTAGAAGACATACACCGGGATGAGCGGCTCGCCGTGGGTCGAGTACGCCGTGCCCGCCGCGGTGAACGCCGCGAGAGCGCCCGCCTCGTTGATGCCGACGTGCACGATCTGACCCTGCGGGCTCTCCTTGTACGCCAGCAGCAGCTCGCGGTCGACGGAGGTGTAGTGCTGGCCCTTGGGGTTGTAGATCTTCGCCGTCGGGAAGTACGCGTCCATACCGAACGTGCGCGCCTCGTCGGGGATGATCGGCACGATGCGGTGACCGAAGTCCTTGACCCGCAGCAGGTCCTTCAGCAGACGCACGAACGCCATGGTCGTGGCGATCTCCTGCGTGCCCGAGCCCTTCTTGGGCAGCGCGTACGCGGCATCCCCCGGCAGTTCGAGACCGACGTGGGTGGTGCGACGCTCGGGAAGGAAACCGCCGAGCGCACGACGACGCTCGAGCATGTACTTGATCGTCTCGTCCTGCTCACCCGGGTTGTAGTACGGCGGCTGGTACGGGTTCTCGTCGAGCTGCGCATCGGTGACGGGGATGTCCATCGCGTCGCGGAACGCCTTGAGGTCGTCGAGCGTCAGCTTCTTCATCTGGTGGGTCGCGTTGCGGCCCTCGAAGTGCGGACCGAGGCCGTAGCCCTTGATCGTCTTCGCCAGGATGACGGTGGGCTGACCCTTGTGCTCCTTGGCCGCCTTGAAGGCTGCGTAGACCTTGCGGTAGTCGTGGCCACCGCGCTTGAGGCCCCAGACCTGCTCGTCGGTGTAGTCCTTGACGAGCTCGAGAGCGCGGGGGTCGCGACCGAAGAAGTTCTCGCGGACGTACGCGCCGTTCTCGGCCTTGTAGGTCTGGTAGTCGCCGTCGGGCGTGCTGTTCATGAGGTTGAGCAGCGCGCCCTCGGTGTCGCGGGCGAGGAGGTCGTCCCACTCGCGGCCCCAGACGACCTTGATGACGTTCCAGCCGGCACCGCGGAAGAAGCTCTCGAGCTCCTGGATGATCTTGCCGTTACCGCGGACGGGGCCGTCGAGACGCTGGAGGTTGCAGTTGACGATGAAGGTCAGGTTGTCGAGACCCTCGTTCGCCGCGACCTGCAACTGACCGCGGCTCTCGACCTCGTCCATCTCGCCGTCGCCGAGGTAGGCCCAGACGTGCGAGTCACCGACGTCCTTGATGCCGCGGTTGGAGAGGTACTTGTTCGACATCGCCTGGTAGATCGCGTTGATCGGGCCGAGGCCCATCGACACGGTCGGGAACTGCCAGAACTCCGGCATGAGGCGCGGGTGCGGGTACGACGGGATGCCGTTGGGCGCCTGCGACTTCTCCTGACGGAAGCCGTCGAGCTGCGCCTCGGTCAGACGGCCCTCGAGGTACGCGCGGGCATACGCGCCGGGGGAGGCGTGGCCCTGCACGAAGATCTGGTCGCCGCCCGACGGGTCGTCGAGACCGCGGAAGAAGTGGTTGAAGCCCACCTCGTACAGCGCGGCCGACGACGCGTAGGTCGAGATGTGGCCGCCGACGCCGATACCGGGACGCTGAGCGCGGTGCACGGTGACCGCGGCGTTCCAGCGGATCCACTTACGGTAGCGCCGCTCGAGCTCCTCGTCACCGGGGAACTCGGGCTCGTTCTTCTGCGAGATCGTGTTGATGTAGTCGGTGGTCGGAACCATCGGCACATTCAGGTGGAGTTCTTTGGAGCCCTTCAGAAGGCTCAGCATGATCTCGCGAGCGCGAGCCGGACCCTTCGCCTGGACCAGCTGTCGCAGGGATTCCTGCCACTCCCCGGTCTCTTCCGGGTCGCTGTCCTGCGGCCCCTGCGAATACGGATCCTGGTCGTGAACAGTCACGGAAGACCTTTCGTCGTCTGGCAGGTCATGCCAGAGAATCGCCATACGAGTGCGGCAACCCTTGTCTGCTCCGCACAATCAACCAGCGTCCAGCCTAGCGAGTCGCGGCGACATCGGATGCGCCACGGCCGCGACGAACCGGCCCGCGCCGCGCAGACGCTTCGACGTCGAGACGAGCTCCGGCCTATCAAGACCGCCTGAAGCCACCGCGTCGGGCGAGGCGTGCGGGGGCGCGGGTCTATCCTGACCGCGTGAGCACGCACGAGAGCGAAGGCTTCCGCACCCGACCGGAGCATCGCTGGCCGGTTCTGATCGCCCTGGCCGTCGGCACGGGCCTGTACGCGGTGCTCCCGAACGAGACGTCGGGCGTGCTCCGCTACGTCGTCGTCGGCGCCGGCGTGCTGTGCACGATCCCCATGGTGGTGACGAACCCCTCACGCCTGTCGCGCGAATCCGCCGTGGGCCGGGGCTTCGCTCTCGCCTTCACCGCCGTGCTGCTGCTGGCGAACCAGGTGGCGTTCTTCCTGCTCATCCAGCAGTTGCTGCGCGGAGAGGGCAGCGGCGCCGGAACCCTGCTCGGGGCTGCGCAGGTGTGGGCCATCAACGTCATCGGCTACGCCGTCGTCTACTGGGAGATGGATCGCGGGGGTCCGATCGCCCGCCGCCGCGACGCGCGAGACGACTTGCCGCCGGCAGACTTCCAATTCCCGCAGGACTCGGATCGGGATGCCGTGAGCGAGGTGGCCCGCCGTTCCTCCGACACCGAGGACTGGGCACCCGGGTACGTCGACTACCTGTACTTCTCGGCATCCAACGCCATGGCGTTCAGCCCCACCGACGTCATGCCGCTGAGCACGCGCGCGAAGCTCTTCATGATGGTGCAGGCGGTGTCGGGCTTCATCCTGCTCGCGCTCGTGATCTCGCGCAGCGTGAACATCCTGAACTGACGGTGGGCCCTGCCGGGATCGAACCGACGACATCCACGGTGTAAACGTGGCGCTCTACCAGCTGAGCTAAAGGCCCTGATGCCTCGAGTCTAGCGTCCGCCCGGCTCCTGGCCCGCGCCACCGCCGCCGCGAGGTCACGTGAACCGGGCGAGGGCACGGGGCATGTCGTGCGTCCTCGACCAGGTCGCGTGATCTGGCCCTCTCACGGCCACGGCTCGTCGCCGAGGCCGCGTGATCTGCCCCATCGGCAGCTTCGGCCCCGCACACCACGGACCCTGCCCGGTGGCGCGGCGATCGCGTACCGCCGATGTCGGAGCCCCGGGGTAGCGTGGAACCCGTGAATGCCGATCCCGCCGACCAGCGCAAACTGCTCGACCTCGCCGACCTCGACGCCCGTATCCGTCGTGACGAGAAGGTCTCGGCCAACCCGCCGCAGGCCGAGCGCGTGCGCGAGCTCCTCGCGCAGCGGGCGACGCTCACGCAAGAGCTGTCGACCCGCGCCAACGCGCGCGATGACATCACCGCCGAGCTGAAGCGTCTCGAGTCCGACGTGGCCGTCGTCGACGCCCGCATCGCGCGCGACACCGAGCGCCTCGCCGCCTCGTCGAACGCCAAGCAGGCGCAGGGCTTCGAAAGCGAGCTGGCCTCGCTCAAGCGGCGCAAGGGTGACCTCGAAGACTTGGAGATCGCGCTCATGGAACGCCTCGAGACCGCCGACGCCGCGGTCTCGGAGCAAGAGGCCCTCATCGCCGAGATGAATGCCCTGGGCACGCGGTTGAGCGCCGAGGCGAAAACCACCGTCTCCGATGCGACCACGCGCCTCGAGGGCGCCCGCCGCGATCGCGACGCGGTGGCCGCCTCTGTTCCCGCCGACCTGCTGGGACTGTACGAGCGTCTCGCCGCACGTGGCAACGGAGCCGGGCTCCTTCGCGCCGGCGCCTGCGAGGCGTGCCGCATGGTCCTCCCGCCGAGCGATGTCGCCACGGTGCGCCGCGCCCAGACCGACGAGGTCGTGTTCTGTCCCGAGTGCGGCGCCATTCTCGTTCGCACCGAAGAGTCACGATGACCCGAGACGGCCGTGCCGTCTGACACGGTCGTCGTCGGCTCCACATCCGCCGGGCGGATCGCCCTGATCGATCTGGATTCAGAGGGCTCACCGACGCGCACGATCGAGATCGCCGCAAACGAGCTGGCCTCCGTCGTCTCGACGCGCGAAGCAGCGGGTGAGATCCGCTGGGTATGGGCCGATTCCGCCGCGCTGTACGCCCGACTCCTGGCGGCCGGCGTGCGGGTGGCGCGGGCTTGGGACCTGCGTCTGGTCCACGCCATCCTCCGCGACGCCTCCGCGGTCGTCGACGACCACGACCTGCGGGCGGCCACGACCTGGGATGCCACCACCTCGGGCCCCCGCAGCCGGCGACACCCTCTTCGATCTCGGGGAGTCGGCATCCGGGGTTCCCGAGAGCGCAGACGCGGCCCTCGCCGAGTACCGGCGGCAGGGAGCGGCCATCGCATCGTCGACGAGTCCCGGGGCGCTGCGCCTGCTCTGCGCCGCAGAGTCGGCCGGGGCCCTCATCGCCGTCGAACTGCACGCGGCGGGCGTGCCGTGGAGCACCGCAGCGCACGAGAAGTTGCTTGAGAGCGAGCTCGGCCCGCGGCGAGGCGGCGGGCTTCCGCAAACCGTCGAGGAGACGGCAGCGGCCGTGCGCGCGGCCCTCGGCGATCCCGCGGCCTCGCTCGACTCACAGCCGCGGCTGCTGCGGTCGCTGCACCGCGCGGGACTCCTCGTCCAATCCACGAGTCAGTGGGAGCTGGCAGAGCACGACCACCCGGTCGTCGCCCCGCTCGTCGCCTACAAGAAGCTCATGCGGCTCTACACCGCGAACGGCTGGGCGTGGCTCAACGAGTGGGTCAGCGACGGACGCTTCCGACCCGTCTACGTTCCCGCGGGCGTCGTGACGGGCCGCTGGGCATCATCGGGCGGGGGAGCGTTGCAGATCCCGCGCAATCTCCGCACCGCGGTGCGTGCCGACCCGGGATGGACACTCGTCACCGCGGACGTCGCCCAGCTCGAACCGCGCGTCCTCGCCGCGATGGCGCGCGACACGGCCCTGGCCGAGGCGGCAGCCGGTCGCGATCTGTACGCCGGCATCGTCGAGCGAGGCGCCGTCGCCAGCCGCGACGAGGCGAAGCTCGCGATGCTGGGCGCCATGTACGGCGCTACGACAGGGGAGAGCGGTCGACTCCTGCCGCGCCTTCGCCGCACCTTCCCCCGGGCCATGCAGCTCGTCGACGACGCCGCACGCACGGGGGAGGACGGCGGACTGGTCCGCACCTGGCTCGGACGAACCTCACCCGCAGCCGGCGAATCGTGGCGCGGCCTGCAGTCGCGGGCGAGCGACGCAGCGGCATCCGGAATCGACGAGACACGCGCGCGTCGCTCCGCCCGAGACCGGGGAAGATTCACGCGCAACTTCGTCGTGCAGGGCACGGCGGCCGAGTGGGCGCTGGCGTGGCTGGCCGATCTCCGCTCCCGTCTCGCGAAGCTTCCCCCGGTGGATGCCGCCCACGCAGCGCCTGCGTCGGGCCCGGTGTTCGCGCGCTCTGCGCACCTGGCGTTCTTCCTGCACGACGAGATCGTCGTGCACACACCGCTCGAGCAGGCCGAAGCCGTGGCTGAGGCGGTGCGCGAGTCGGCCGCGTCGGCGGGACGCCTGCTGTTCGGAACCTTTCCCATCGACTTCCCGCTCGACCTTCGCATCGGCGAGACGGCGGAGAAGGGCTGAGCGGTCGGGGCCGCGCCGGTAGACTGGCGATCGCGAATGGGTCGGCTGGACGGTCGCGTCACGGGTTCGCCCGTGCCGAGGAACGTCCGGGCTCCACAGGGCAGGACGGTGGGTAACGCCCACCCGGAGCAATCCGCGAGACAGTGCCACAGAGAGCAGACCGCCTCGGCCCTTCGGGACCGGGGTAAGGGTGAAAGGGTGGTGTAAGAGACCACCGGGGTCGTGGTGACACGACCCGCGAGGTAAACCTCGTCCGGAGCAAGGCCAGACAGGGGATGACGACGCGGCTCGCCGAGTCCCCGGGTAGGCCGCTGGAGCGGCACGGCAACGTGTCGCCGAGAGAGATGACCGTCCACGGGGTTTCGACCCCCGGACAGAACCCGGCGTACAGGCCGGCCCATTCGCGCTTTTCCACGCCGGCTCGCCCTTCTCACCGGCGTCACCGCAGACCTGGCCCGAACAGACGCCGCGCGAGGGACACGCGCGCCGGAGGGCCGTCGAGGCCGAGCTCGAGCGCAAGACCGTCGGCTCGTCGAACCGATGTCGAGTGTCGTACATATGTTCTACACTCGAGCACGGCCGGGAAAGGGGTCCGGCGCATGGGTACGAGGGTCAGCGACGAGATGGTCGCGCGGGTGCTGGCATCCATCGCCCCCTGCACGCTTCAACCCGAGACGTGGGGGGCGCGGGCGATCGACTGGTATCCGCAGAAGCGCCCGGTGTGGGCATGGGTGACCTGGCCGAACCGCGCCGCGACACGCGAACCGGCGTGGGCGACCGGCGGGAACGATCGCGTCGTCATGCTCGAGGTGCCGTGCGAGGGCGGGCACTGGGCGCCCGTCGTGTGGCGGAACGCGGTGAGTGTGCGCCGGGTGGACGAGGCAGCCTGATCCGGCCGACACGGGGCATGGATGCATTCCCGTGCCGCGCCGCCCCGGCGGCACCCGTCTTCGGACGCCGACGGGACCTACTTGACCGCCGGCAGGGCCTCGGGCACCGGCACGGCGAGCGAGGCCGCACCGATGATGCCCGCGTTGTTGCGGTGCTTCGCCGGCACGATCGGCGCGCGGAGCTTCAGCAGCGGCAGGAAGTTCTCGGAGTGCTTCGAGACCCCGCCGCCGACGACGATGAGGTCGGGGCTGAAGAGGAACTCGACGTAGTCGTAGTACCACTGCAGACGCTTCGCCCACTTCTCCCACGACAGCTCTTCGCGCTCCATCGCGGAGTAGGCCGCGAAGTGCTCGGCGTCTTTCTTGTGGCCGGCGCGCTGCAGGTGACCCAGCTCGCTGTTGGGCACGAGCACGCCGTCGTAGATCATGGCCGACCCGATACCGGTGCCGAGCGTCGTGAGGATGACGAGACCGTCGACACCCTTCGCCGCGCCGTAGCGGACCTCGGCGATGCCGGCGACGTCGGCGTCGTTGGCGAAGTGGATGTCGCGCGAGAGCCCGTGCTCGAAGAACTTCTCGGCCTCGAAGCCGATCCACGACTTCGACACGTTCGCGGCCGACAGGGTGCGGCCGCCCTTCACGATGGCCGGGAAAGCCACGCCCAGCGGCAGATCCGCGGGAGCTTCGAGGGTCTCGAGCACCTGGTGCACGGCCGCCAGCACGTCGGCAGGCTCCGCGCCCGCGGGGGTTGCGACCTTGACGCGGTCGCTGACGAGCTCCCCGGCATCCAGATCCACGATTCCGGCTTTGATGCCGGTTCCGCCGATGTCCACTCCGACCGCACGAGACGCATTCGTTGCCATACCCCTCAGCCTATCCAGCCGCACGGTCGGGATCAGTAGGATCGGGGGAGCACCGGCGGTTCGCGCCGAGACGCGAGATCCACGTGAGGAGCGATCGTGAGCGACGAAGACAAGAAGTACTGGTACAACCTCGAGACCGGCAAGGTCGAGCAGGGGTACGAGTCGCCCGCGGTGGATCGCGCCGGTCCCTTCGACACCGCCGAAGAAGCGGCCAACGCGCCGCAGCTCATGAAGGAGCGGTCGAAGCAGTGGGCCGAAGAAGACGCCCGCGACGACTGGGGCTCCGGCTCCGCCCGCTGAACGCCCACCGAAACGAGGGATGACGATGGACAAGCAGCGCGATTTCGTCTTGCGCACGATCGAGGAGCGGGGCGTCAAGTTCGTCCGCCTCTGGTTCACCGACGTGGTCGGCACGCTGAAGTCGGTGGCGATCGCCCCGGCTGAGGTCGAGGGCGCCTTCACCGAGGGGCTCGGCTTCGACGGCTCGGCGATCGAGGGGCTAACGCGCTCCTACGAGTCGGACCTGCTGGCGCACCCCGATCCCACGACCTTCCAGATCCTGCCGTGGCGCGGAGAGATCGACCCGACGGCGCGCATGTTCTGCGACATCACGACGCCCGACGGCCAGCCCGCCGTCGCCGACCCCCGGCACGTGCTCAAGCGAACGCTCGCGAAGGCGGCCGACGCCGGGTTCACGTTCTATACGCACCCCGAGATCGAGTTCTACCTGCTGAAGTCGTCGCAGCTCGGCGCGGACGGACGCCCGCAGCCCGTCGACTCGGCCGGATACTTCGACAACGTCCCTGGCGGCACGGCGCACGACTTCCGCCGCCGTTCGGTGCGCATGCTCGAAGACCTCGGTATCTCGGTTGAGTTCAGCCACCACGAGGGCGGTCCCGGCCAGAACGAGATCGACCTGCGGTATGCCGACGCGCTCACCACGGCCGACAACATCATGACCTTCCGCACGGTGGTGAAGGAGGTCGCGATCGAGCAGGGCGTGTACGCCACCTTCATGCCCAAGCCCATCAGCGGCCAGCCCGGCAGCGGTATGCACACGCACCTGTCGCTCTTCGAGGGTGACATGAACGCCTTCTACGAAGAGGGCGGGCAGTACCAGCTCTCGAAGGTCGGTCGCCACTTCATCGCGGGCCTGCTCCGCCACGCGAACGAGATCTCGGCCGTGACGAACCAGTTCGTCAACTCGTACAAGCGTCTGTGGGGCGGCGACGAGGCACCGAGCTTCATCTGCTGGGGCCACAACAACCGCTCCGCTCTCGTGCGCGTGCCGCTGTACAAGCCCAACAAGGGCCAGTCGACCCGCGTCGAATACCGCGCCCTCGACTCCGCCGCGAACCCCTACCTGTCGTACGCGCTCATGCTCGCGGCCGGACTCAAGGGCATCGAGCAGGAGTACGAGCTCCCCGCCGAGGCGGAGGACAACGTGTGGTCGCTCAGCGACACCGAGCGCCGTGCCCTCGGCTATGCGCCGCTTCCCGCGAGCCTCGACCACGCCCTCGAGTACCTCGAGGAGTCGGAGCTCGTCGCCGAGACGCTGGGCGAGACGGTCTTCAAGTACGTGCTGCTCAACAAGCGTCGCGAGTGGCAGCAGTACCGCGCCCAGGTGACGCCGTTCGAGCTCGCGAGCAACCTCGAAGCACTCTGACGGTCGTTCCATGACCTCGGGCGATCGCTCCACCGCGCTCACCGCCCTGGCTCGCACCGGCTTCTCGCGGCTCGCCGAAGCAGACTCCCTGCTCGGCGAGCTCGAGGAGTCGGTGGGGGTCGGACGGGCGGATGCCATGCAGCTCGCGCAGCGCGTGGCGGATCCCGACCGTGCCCTCCTGTCGATCCTGCAGGTCGCCCGCCGCGATCGTGAGGCGGTTCGCACGACGGCCGCCGACGCCGGCGCGTGGCGGGCCCTGTGGGATCTGGCCGGCGCCTCCGACGGGTTCGCCGAGTTCTACCTCCGCCACCCCGACGAGCTCGCCCACCTGTCGGGTGCCGGTCTGACGCTGCCGGACGAGCCCACCATGAGGGCCGAGCTCCTGGCATCCGTCGGCGATGTCGAGGGTTTCGCGTCCGATTCCTCGGATGCCGCGTGGGTCGCATTGCGCGTGCGCTATCGCCGCTTGCTGGCCCGGATCGCGGCGTACGACCTCGGCCAGGATGACCCGGCGGGGGCGATCCCCGTCGTTTCCTCCTCGCTCGCCGATCTGGCGGGAGCCGCCCTCGAAGCCGCGCTGAGCGTGGCTCGGGCGCGGGTGTCCGGTGCCGGGCCGGGGTCCTTTCCGCGCGAACAGGTGGAGGCGACCCGGTTCGCCATCATCGCAATGGGCAAGACCGGCGCACGCGAGCTGAACTACGTCAGCGACGTCGACGTGATCTTCGTCGGCGGATCCGCCGACGAAGACGTGGTCTCCGAGGCGAGGGCGATCGATATCGGTACCCGCCTCGCCGTTCAGACGATGCGCGGCATCTCGGGACCCGAGATCGAGCCACCCCTGTGGGAGGTCGACCCGAATCTGCGCCCCGAGGGCAAGCAGGGCGCGCTGGTGCGCAGCCTCGCCTCGCACGAGCAGTACTACGCCCGGTGGGCCAAGAGCTGGGAGTTCCAGGCGCTGCTGAAGGCCCGGGCCATCGCGGGGGACGCGACGCTCGGCGCTGAGTACGTCGCGGCGGTCCAACCGCTCGTCTGGCACAGCGCCGCGCGCGAGAACTTCGTCGAGGGCGTGCAGCGCATGCGCGAGCGCGTGACCGACCACATTCCCGCAGCCGAGGTCAACCGTCAGCTCAAGCTCGGCCCCGGCGGTATCCGCGACGTCGAGTTCACCGTGCAGCTGCTGCAGCTCGTGCACGGTCTCACCGACGAGCGCATCCGCCAGCGCGGCACGCTGGAGGCGCTCGACGCTCTCGTGGCCGAGGGCTACATCGGTCGCGCCGAGGCTGAGGCCTTCGGTCGCGACTATCGTCTGCTGCGGCTGCTCGAGCACCGCCTTCAGCTCCGCGGTCTGCGCCGGACGGCCCTGCTGCCCGAGAAGGACGACGATCTCCGGGTGCTCGCACGAGCGTCCCGCCTGGCCGACTCGGCATCCGGAGTGCAGGCGGTGTGGGAGGGCATCAAACGCGAGGTGCGCGACATCCACGTGCGCCTGTTCTACCGGCCCCTGCTCTCGGCCGTCGCCGCCCTCCCCGAGGGGGAACGGACGCTCTCGACCGAGCAGGCGCGCGACCGGCTCGCCGCGATCGGCTTCCGCGACCCGGCCGGCGCGCTGCGCCACATCGCGGCGCTGACCAGCGGGCTCAGCCGCAAGGCCACCATCCAGCGGCACCTCATGCCGATCATGATCCGCTGGTTCGCCGACGGCGTCGACCCCGACTACGGTCTGCTCGTCTTCCGCCGCATCAGCGAGCGGCTCGGAAACACCCCGTGGTTCTTGCGCATGCTGCGCGACTCGGCGGGCGCTGCCGAGAGCCTCACACGCGTGTTGTCCGGCTCGAAGTACATCGGCGAACTCATGGAGTGGATCCCCGAGTCGGTCGCCTGGCTCGACGACGACGCCCTGCTGCGTCCCCGCTCGGGCAAGGCCCTCGAAGAAGAGGCGCGAGCGATCCAGACGCGGTGGCAGAACATCGACGACGCGATGCGCTCGGTGCGCGCCCTCCGCCGCCGCGAGATGCTGCGCGTCGCGATGGCCGCGGTGCTCGGCACCGTGTCGCTGGAGGAACTCTCCGACGCTCTCACCACCATCACCGAGGTCACGATCCAGGCCACCCTGCGCGCCGTGCGCCGGGTCGTCGTGCCGCCCGAAGACGACGACCTCGACTTCGCGGTCATCGCGATGGGACGCTTCGGCGGCCGGGAGATCGGATTCGGTTCCGATGCCGACGTCATGTACGTCTACCGCGCGAACGGCGTCGACCCTCAGCGGGCGGGCCAACTCGCGCTCAAGCTCGTCGCGGGCCTGCGCGAGCATTCGGAAGACCACCGCCTGCCGCTCGACCTGGACGCCGAGCTGCGCCCCGAGGGGCGTAGCGGTCCCCTGGCCCGCTCTCTCGATGCGTACGCCGAGTACTACCGGCGATGGTCGCTGTCGTGGGAGGCGCAGGCTTTGCTGCGCGCCCGCGGCGTGGCCGGCAGCGTGAAACTCATCGGGGCGTTCCTCGACCTCGCCGACGAGGTGCGCTACCCCGAGTCGGCCGACCCGAACGGCCTGCGCGAGATTCGCCGGATCAAAGCCCGTGTCGAGAACGAACGTCTGCCGCAGGGCGCCGACCCGGCGCGACACCTCAAGCTCGGCCCGGGCTCGATCAGCGACGTGGAATGGCTCGTGCAACTCCTGCAGTTGCAGCACGCTCGCGCGACCCCCGCGATGCGCACGACGTCTACCCTCGAGGCACTCGAAGCGGCCGTCGATGCGGGTCACATCGAGAGCGACGCGGCCGACAAACTCGCAGCGGCATGGCACCTGGCGAGCCGTCTGCGCTCCGCGAACACCCTGCTGTCGGGGCAGACGAGCAACGTCCTCCCCGTGGACCGCGCCAAACTCGACGGCATCGGCCGCATCCTCGAGTACGCGCCGCGCTCCGCGACGCAGGTCGAGGAGGACTACTTCGGCGCCACCCGCCGCGCCCGCCGCGTCTTCGACAAGCTCTTCTACGGCTGACGGCTGCAAAGGAAGGGATGCCGCGAGACCGCGGCATCCCTTCCTCTCATGCTTTGGACATCAGGCGTTCGCGGACCTCACGGCGCTGCACCTTGCCGATGAGCGAGCGGGGAAGGTCGTCGACGATGACGACTCGACGCGGAACCTTGTAGGCCGCGAGTCGCGCCTTGCAGAAGTCACGGATGGCGTCGGGCTCGACATGCACGCCCTCGCGCAGCACGATCGCCGCGGCGACGTCTTCTTGGCCGCTGGACTTCGGAAGGGCGACCACGGCTGCTCCCGCGATGTCGGGGTGCGAGGTGAGGACGTCTTCGACCTCGCTCGGCGAGACGTTGAAGCCGCCGGTGATGATGATCTCTTTGAGCCGGTCGACGATGGTGACGAATCCGTCGGGCGAGACCGTGGCGATGTCGCCCGTCCGCAGCCAGCCGCCGTCGAGCAGCGTGGCCGCCGTGTCGGACGGACGGTTCCAGTACCCCTGGAAGACCTGGGGGCCGCGCAGCAGCAGCTCACCGGCCTCGCCCTGCGGTCGGTCGACCGTGGGGTCTTCGGGGTCCACGACGCGGATGTCGGTGCTGGGGAACGGCACGCCCACCGTTCCGGGGCGACGCGACGGTCCGATCGGGTTGCCGAGGGCCACGGGCGAGGACTCCGTCATGCCGTAGCCCTCGACGAGCAACCCGCCGGTGGCGGCCTCCCAGCGATCCACGGTGGCGACAGGCAGACTCATCGCGCCTGAGATCGCGAACCGCACGCTGCTCAGATCGAGGGTGCCGCGCGCTGCCGCGCGCGCGAGCTGATCGTAGATGGGGGGAACCGCCGGAAGGAACGTCGGCGGACTCTTCTTCGCCGCCGCCGACACCAGGTCGAGGTCGTACTTGGGAAACAGCACGAGTTTCGCGCCGATGCTCATCGCGAACGTGAGGCAGAGCGTGAGTCCGTAGGCGTGGAAGAGCGGGAGCACACCGTAGAACGTCTCTTCACCGTCGCGCAGGCCGGGTACCCACGCGCGACCCTGCATCGCGTTCGCGCGGAGGTTGGAGTGCGTGAGGACCGCACCCTTAGGCGTACCTGTGGTGCCGCTGGTGTATTGCAACAGTGCGATGTCGTCGAGAACCGGCCCCGCGTGCTTACGCGAGAGCGTGCCGTGCGTCAGCAGCTTCTCCCACGCGAGCGGCCGCTTCGAGCGCGGGGTGCTCGTGAGCTGCTCACGCGCGGCCTTCGCCTTCGCGATGGGCAGACGCAGCGCCAGGCGCTTGGCGAGCGGGAGCGCGGCCGTGATGTCGACGCTGACGATCTTCTCGAGCGCGAGGTCGGCGGGGAACTCCGCGACCGTGTCGGCCAGCTTGTCCCAGACGATGGCGAACCGCGCGCCGTGGTCCTCGAACTGGTGGCGGAGCTCGCGCGGGGTGTAGATCGGGTTGTGCTCGATGACAATGGCACCGAGTCGGAGCGCAGCGTAGAAGGCGACGACGTGCTGCGGGGAGTTCGGAAGCACGAGAGCGACGCGGTCCCCGGCCCTCACGCCGATGCGCCGTAGTCCCTCGGCAGCCCGGGCGACCTGGTCGCCGAGCTCGCGATAGGTGGTGGGTGCGCCGAAGAATTCGAGTGCGGTCTTCTTGCCGAACTGGGCGACCGACGCGGCCAGCATTTCGGGGAGCGTTTGCGAGGGCTCATCGATCTCGAGGGGGACACCCTCGGCGTAGGAGGCAGACCACGGACGCGAGGCGTAGGGAGACTCGGGCATGCTCCCATCCTTGCGTGCCCCTCCGACATGGCGGCGGAGGTTGACCTGAAGGGATGCCGCGAAGTCGGTGACCTGGTTCGATGGGGGAGTGCACTTCCGACCGCTGGCCGACGATGACCTCGCCGTCTCTCCCTCATGGTGGGCTGATCGCTCACTTGCCCGCGACCGTTGGCGCGACGACGAGACCCGATCAGCGGTTGTCATCGACGGGGGCGAGATCGTCGCCGCGGGAGCGATCTGGCTCTCGCGACTGCACGAGGATCGATTCTGGCTCGAGATTGTCGTGGACCCCGAACGACGCCGACGGGGCATCGGAACCGCGCTGACGCAGCACCTGTCGACGCTGCGCTCGCGCGACCTGCCCTTCATGGCACGCGGCTACGTCGACGACGAGAGCATGCACTTCGCCGATGCGTTGGGCGCTCGCACAGTCCAGACCGTCCCGCCGGCGCGCGCGAGACTCGACACACTGACGGAGCTGCGCACCCACCCCGGGGTGCAACCGCTCACCGGTGCCGACAGCTCGCGCATCGAGTCGGCGTACGCGGAGCTTTATCGCTGGACGCACGAAACCTGGAGTCCGGTGCGAGCCGGCTTCGAAACCTCTCTCGCCGAGGGTCTCTGGGACGAGCTGGACGTCGAGGCCTCGGCTCTCGCGGTCGACGAATCGGGCCGCATCCGAGCCCTCGCTCTCACCTTCCGCGACACCGACCCCGCGCTGATCGTCGCCGAGACGATCGCACGCAACGAGCCGGAAGGGGAGCACCTGGTCGAGGGGTGCATCCGCCGCGCGATGACGATCCTCGCCCATCGCGGTCTCACCATGGTCGATTTCGACGGACACGTGAGCGACCCGCACTTCCTCCCCGCCCTCTCGCGCCTGCGTCCGGCCGGGCGCTGGTTTCGCCTCGTCGAGATCCCGGCCCCGTGAGCCGGGCCGGAGACCGCTGGACGCGCGAGCTGGATCGGCAGTTACGCGCGCGCGGACGCACCTGGGCGGTGCTCCTGATCCTGGGTGCAGTCGTGTTCGGGTCGCTCCTCGGCGCGTACGTGCTCTCGATCCTCGCGGACCTCAGCGCCGGCAGCATCGACTGGGACGACGCGCTCGGCTCCGGCCGAAGGCACATCCCCGCCGGGGTCATGGTCTGGGTGGGCGGCCCGTTCGCCGTGCTCAGCCTCGTCTACGGCGCCGCTCTCACCGTGCGCCTGGTCCGCGCCTGGCGCGACATGTCCCGCGAGGAAACGCAGCGCCCCTCGCGGTGAGCGGTCGATCGGCCTAGCCTGTCGGGCATGTGCCGCAACATCGTTCCCCTGCACAATTTCACGCCCCCCGCGACGGATGCCGAGTGCCACGACGCAGCGCTGCAGTTCGTACGCAAGATCGTGGGGACGACGTCGCCGTCGCGGGCGAATACGGACGTTTTCGATCGCGCCGTGGACGAGATCGCGGCATCCGTCCGGCATCTGCTCGACGACCTCGTGACGAACGCCCCGCCGAAGGTGCGCGAGGTCGAGGCGGCGAAGCGTCAGGCCCGCTCCGCCGAGCGCTACGAGGCGATCCGCGTGTTCCAAGAGCAGAAACGCGCTGCGCGCGCGAACTGAGACCGTATGCCGTGGTTACCGGCATCGCGGGGACCAACGAAGACGCCCGCCCCCGCGAAACGGCGGGGACGGGCGTCGACGTGGATGATCGGGCGATCAGACCCCGAAGTACAGCTCGTACTCGAAGGGGTGCGGGCGCTGGGCGATCGGCTGGATCTCGTTCTCGATCTTGTACTCGATCCAGGTGTCGATCAGCTCCTGCGTGAAGACGCCACCGGCGAGCAGGAACTCGTGGTCGGCGCGCAGAGCCTCGAGCGAGTCGAGCAGCGAGTTCGGAACCTGCGGGATGTTCTTGGCCTCTTCGGCGGGGAGCTCGTAGAGGTCCTTGTCGACGGGCTCGTGCGGCTCGATGCGGTTCTTGATGCCGTCGATACCGGCCATGAGCTGAGCCGCGAACGCGAGGTACGGGTTGCCCGAGGCGTCGGGCGCGCGGAACTCGATGCGCTTGGCCTTGGGGTTGGTGCCCGTGATCGGGATGCGGATGGCGGCGGAGCGGTTACCGGCCGAGTACACCAGGTTGACCGGCGCCTCGAAGCCCTTCACCAGACGGTGGTAGCTGTTGAGGGTCGGGTTGGTGAAGGCGAGGACGGCGGGCGCGTGCGCCAGCAGACCACCGATGTACCAGCGGGCGATGTCGGAGAGCCCGCCGTAGCCGGTCTCGTCGTAGAACAGCGGCTTGCCGTCATTCCACAGCGACTGGTGGGTGTGCATGCCCGAGCCGTTGTCACCGAAGAGCGGCTTCGGCATGAAGGTCGCAACCTTGCCCCACTGCTCGCAGGTGTTCTTGACGATGTACTTGAACTTCAGGATGTCGTCGGCCGCGTGCAGCATCGTGTCGAAGCGGTAGTTGATCTCCTGCTGACCACCCGTGCCGACCTCGTGGTGCGAGCGCTCGAGGGCGAAGCCCGCCTCGATCAGCTTGAGGGTGATGTCGTCGCGGAGATCCGCCGTCTTGTCGACGGGGGAGACGGGGAAGTAGCCGCCCTTGTAGGGGGTCTTGTTGGCGAGGTTCCCGCCCTCTTCTTCGCGACCGGTGTTCCAGGCGCCTTCCTCGGAGTCGACCGAGTAGAAGCTCGAGTTCTGCTTCACCTCGTAACGCACGTCGTCGAAGATGTAGAACTCGGCCTCGGGGGCGAAGAACGCGGTGTCGGCGATGCCGGTGGAGGCGAGGTACTTCTCGGCCTTCTTGGCGACCTGGCGGGGGTCCTTGCCGTAGATCTCACCGTTGCGCGGGTTGTAGATGTCGAAGATCATGACGAGGGTCTTGGCCTCGCGGAACTGGTCGACGTACGCCGTGGTCACGTCGGGGATCAGCTGCATGTCCGACTCGTGGATGTTCGCGAACCCCGCGGATCGACGAGCCATCGAACAGCTGTCCGACGGTGAAGAACTCCTCGTCGACGGTCGAGGCGGGGATGTTGAAGTGCTGCTGCACACCAGGAAGATCCGTGAAACGGATGTCGAGGAACTTGACGTCCTCGTCCTGGATGAACTTGAGCACCTCGGACGAATCTTTGAACATGAAGACTCCAGAGGTAGAACATTCGGGATCATGCCGGCCTCGGCCAGCCTCCTCGACCCTACCCAGAACCGGTGTCCCGGTCATATCTCGCATGTTTCGGGGATGTTACGGGGCCCCGATTACGCTGGATACCGTGAGCCTCCCCGCCGAGAACGAGTATCCGGGCCAGCGGCTCGGCCTTCCCCGCGAGGGTCGCGGCTCCATCGCCCGGCCGGGGCGCCGGATCGCGGCGCTGTTGATCGACGTCGCGAGCGCCGGTCTGATCGGATACGCGTTCTTCTCCGCCCCCGACCCTGTGACGGGTGTTCCGTTCGCCAACCCGATCGCGACGAACCTCATCTTCTTCGCCGTGCAGATCCTGTTCATCCCGCTCTTGGGCGGAAGCCCGGGGCACCGGATCATGGGGATGCGGCTCGAGCTGGCATCCGGGGGCTGGGTGGGCGTCTGGCGCCCGATCGTCCGTACCGTACTGCTGGCCGTGATCATCCCCGCGGTCGTCTGGGACGCCGATCAGCGTGGCCTGCACGACAAAGTGGTCGGCACGGTTCTCGTCCGCACCTGAACCCGACAGCACCGATGAGAAAGGCCCCCGCCGCGGCGGGGGCCTTTCTCATCGAATCAACGGGGGCGCGGTGAGCGCATCTTGGTCGGGTCGACACCCTTCGGAATCGGCAGCGACGACAGGCCCTGCGACACCGACGACACACGCTTGATGACGGCAGCCATCGTCGAGCGGTCGACCTTCTTCGGCAGCGCCTTGATGGTCGAGGCCAGCTTGGCGATCGGCACCTCGTCGTCGCCGTGACCGACGTAGAGCACGGTGACGGGGACGCCGGCCGCGACACGCGTCACACGGGAACGCTCCTCGCCGACGAGACGCGTCAGTCGGCTTCGGTTGCCCTCGCCGATGAGCACGACGCCACCGCGGCCGATGGCGCGGTAGACGGCCTCCTGCGTGCGGGGGTTGACGCCGATCGGCGCCTCCGAGGCCTGCCAGTTACGACCGAGAGAAGACGACAGCACGTGCCCGGTCGCGCCGGGCATGCCGTCGATCTTCTTGTACATGGCCGTCGTCGAGAGACGCGTCATGGTGATCATCGACGCCAGGATGCCGGCCAGCAGACCCGTCACACCCCAGAGGATGACGCTCCATGCGGCGAGCGGCGGGATGAGGAAGCCGACGAGCACGCCGAGGGCGATGCCCACCAACACGATGCCGGCGAGCAGGAACGGCAGCCACCGGTACTCCTTCTGCGTGAAGGTGTACAGGGTTTTCAGCTGCGAGAAGAAGCCCGGACGCTTCTCGGGCGTGGTGGTGCGAGCGGCCATGAGAACGATTCTATCTTTGCCGCGAGACCTTCCTCCCCAGCGGACGGTTCCGCCGAATGGTCCCCGCTTCCGACTTTTCTCGACACGCGGTCGGAGCGGTTCCGCCACCATCGCGGGATGAGCAGCTCCACGGCATCCGTTCTCGCCGAACCCTTCGATACGTACCTGCGGCGTCGCGCGCGCAGCACGGTCCCCCTCACCGCGGGGGAGGCGGTGACCGCCGCCGTCGGCCTCCTTCGCGGATGCCGCGGGGCAGCCGCCGCTCGAGAGGGAACGACGTGGTGGCTGACGGCGACCGGCTGCCCCGTGGCCGTGGACGACCCGGGCGGACCGGACGGCGTCGCCGCGACGGCGGAGAGCCTCGCGCACCTCGCCGAGATCGCAGCAGACCCGCCCACCCGCGACATCCTCGGTCGGGCACGAGAGAGCGTCCTGACCCGCCCTCCCCGGGATTGGGATGCCGTCGAAAGACGCCTCTTCTCGCACGCGGCGCCTCTGCCTCTCGTCCTCGGCCCGCTCATCCCGTCCGTCGAAGCCGCAGCGCCTTCAGCCGAGCGCGAAGGTGCGATGGCGCGTGTGCTCGAGTTGGTCGACGCCGATCTGGCCGACGCGACGCGCAGCGCTCTCGGGGGGATCCGCGAGCGTTGGCGCACGTCACGGATGCTTCGACTCGCGACCGTCGGAGGGGGCCTCGCCGTGATAGCGGTCATCGGTTTTTCTCTCATTCCGGCCGAGCACAACTCGGAGCCGACCGCATCCGAACAGGTGCTGATGGATCCCGCACCGACCTTCTCCACGCCGTGGCTGTCGGACCCGCCGCCGGTGGATGAAAGACGCCCGCTCTCCGATGACGTCGAAGAGATCGCGCGGAGGCTCTTCACGGACATCGCCGGATGCCGCGACGACGAGGCCTGCGCGTCGTCCTACGAGGAGAATTCGGTGTTCCCGCGGGAGCCTCTCCTCGCGGATGCCGCCGCGGGGGAGATCGAGGTGGTCGACGACTTCGGGGGAGTGACCGTCGTACGCGTCGACGCCGCAGGATCGACGCAGTACGTCACTCTCGTGCGGCAGAACGAGAGATGGCTGGTCCGCGCCGCCAGAACGGTCGCGGACCAGCCATCATGAGCTGGTGCTCGGCGGGATCAGATCCCGAGGTCGCCCTCGAACTGCGCCGCCTCGAGGCGAGCCTTGACCGTCCCGAGGAAACGGGCCGCGTCGGCGCCATCGATGATGCGGTGATCGTACGACAGTGCAAGGTACACGTACGAGCGCACCGCGATGGCGTCCTTTCCGTCGACCGACACGATCCCCGGCTTTTTCACCACGGCGCCGAGGCCGAGGATCGCCGACTGGGGCAGGAACACGATGGGCGTGTCGAAGAGCGCGCCGCGCGAACCGGTGTTGGTCAGCGTGAAGGTGCCACCGGCGAGCTCGTCGGGCTTCAGCTTGTTGTCACGCGTGCGGGCAGCGAGGTCAGCGATCTCGCGCGCGAGCTGGGCGATGTTCTTGTCACCGGCGTCCTTGACCACCGGCGTCAGCAGGCCGCGCTCGGTGTCGACGGCGATCGAGACGTTCTCGTGGGCCGGGTAGACGATCTCGTCGCCCTCGACCGTGGAGTTGATGATCGGGTAGGCCTTGAGGCCTTCGATGGCCGCGATGGCGAAGAACGGCAGGAACGAGAGCTTGTCGCCCGTCTTCTGCTGGAACTCGCCCTTCATGCGATCGCGCAGGGCGGCGAGCTTCGTCACGTCGACCTCGACGACAGTGGTCAGCTGGGCCGTGGCCTGCATCGATGCGACGGCGCGCTCGGCGATGACCTTGCGCAGACGCGACATCTTCTGCGTGGTGCCGCGCAAAGGCGAGACCTCGACGGGGGCGGCAGCAACGGGAGCCGCAGCGGCGGGAGCCGCCGCCGGAGCCGACTTCGCGGCCTCGGCGGCCTTGAGAACGTCTTCCTTGCGAATGCGTCCACCGACGCCGCTGCCCTTGACCGAGGCCAGGTCGACGCCCTGCTGCTGAGCGAGGCGACGCACGAGCGGGGTCACGTAGGTGATGTCGTCGTTCGACGACGCGGCGGGAGCCTGCTCGACGGGCTTCTCGGCGGCGGGGGCGGGAGCCGCAGGCTTCTCTTCCGCGGCGGGGGCGGGCTGCTCGGCAGGCTTCTGCTCGGCCGCGGGCTGTTCCACCGGCTTCTCCTCGGCGGCGGGCGCCGGGGCCTCGGGCTGAGCGGCCGGGGCCGCACCGCTGCCGATGCGCGCGAGAGCGGCACCGACGTTGACCGTCTCGTCCTCCTGCACGAGGATCTCCTGCAGCGTGCCGGCGACCGGCGAAGGGATCTCGGTGTCGACCTTGTCGGTCGAGATCTCGAGGAGGGGCTCGTCGACCGCGACGTCATCGCCGACGGCTTTCAGCCAACGGGTGACGGTGCCCTCGGTGACGCTCTCACCGAGCTCCGGGAGCTTCACCTCGGTCGAGTCGCCGGCGGCGGCCGGAGCCGGCTGCTCGGCGGGAGCCGCCTGCGCGGCCGGGGCGGACTCGGCGGGAGCGGCCTCTTCCGCGGGAGCGGACTCCTGCTCGGCGGGAGCCGCCTGCGGGGCGTCGTCGGACGACGCGGCGCCCGAGCCGTCACCGATCTTCGCGAGGACCGCGCCGACCTCGACCGTCTCGTCTTCTTGGACCAGGATCTCCTCGATCACGCCCGAGATGGGCGAGGGGATCTCGGTGTCGACCTTGTCGGTCGAGATCTCCAGCAGACCCTCGTCCTCCTGGACGGTGTCACCGACCTGCTTGAGCCAGCGGGTGACCGTTCCCTCGGTGACGCTCTCGCCGAGAGCGGGGAGGACGACGGAAGTGCTCATGGGTATGTCTCCTTCGTACCGGATGCGGTACCTAGCTTAGTGACCGGTTGCGGTCAGAGTGCGTGCAGGGGCTTGCCCGCGAGGGCCAGGAAGGCCTCGCCGAGCGCCTCGCTCTGGGTGGGGTGTGCGTGGACGAACGGCGCAATGTCCTCGGGGTGGGCTTCCCAGCCCACCGCGAGTTGCGCCTCCGAGATCAATTCGCCGACGCGATCGCCCACCAGGTGGGCACCGACGACGGGCCCGTCGACACGCCGGACGATCTTCACGATGCCCGAGGTACCGATGATCTCGCTGCGGCCGTTTCCGGCCAGGTTGTATTCGTACGCCTTCACGGCCTCGGATCCGTAACGATCCTGAGCCTGCGCCTCGGTCAGTCCGACGGACGCGACCTCGGGGTGGGAGTAGGCGACGCGGGGCACGTCGACATCGGGAACGAGCACGGGCGAGAGACCCGCGATCTCCTCCGCGACGAAGATGCCCTGCTGGAAGCCGCGGTGCGCGAGTTGCAGACCCGGCACGATGTCGCCCACGGCCCACACGTGGGCAGCGGCGGTGCGCAGACGCTCGTCGGTCTGGACGAAGCCTCGGTCGAGCACGACCCCGGCCTCTTCGTAACCGAGCCCGGCGGTGACGGGACCTCGCCCGACCGCGACCAGGACGTAGTCGGCCACGAGTTCCGAACCGTCGTCGAGGGTCACCGTCACGGAGCCCGCGGTCTGCGCGAGCGAGGCGAAGCGTCGACCCAGCTGGAAAGCGATCCCGCGCTTGCGGAACGCCCGCTCGAGAGCCTTGCTGGATGCCACGTCCTCCGCGGGCAGCAGATGCGGAAGCGCCTCGATGATCGTGACGTCCACGCCGAACGAACGCCAGACACTGGCGAACTCGACGCCGATCACGCCACCGCCGAGAACGATCACGCGCTCGGGGATCACGTCGAGCTCGAGCGCCTGCTCGCTCGTCAGCACACGTCCACCGACATCGAGACCGGGCAGGCTGCGGCTGTACGAGCCGGTCGCGAGAATGACGTCGGTGCCGCGATAGAGGTCGTCGCCGACGCGCACCGCGGGTCCGGCCTCGAGCGAGCCCTCGCCGCGGACCACGCGGATGCCGCGGGCCGAGATCAACCCCTCGAGCCCTTTGAACTTCTTGGCGACGATGCCCTCGCGGTACGAACGCACCCGCACCGGGTCGATGCCCGAGAAGGTCACGTCGACGCCGATATCGGCCGCGCCGCGCGCGGCGTCGGCGACCTCTCCGGCGTGCAGCAGCGCTTTGGTGGGGATGCAGCCGCGGTGCAGGCACGTTCCGCCGAGCTTGTCCTTCTCGACGAGCACCACATCTTTGCCCAGCTCGGCGAGGCGCAGAGCTGCGGCGTACCCGCCGCTTCCCCCGCCGAGCACGACGACGTCGGCGGTGTACTCGGTCACCGCGCGCCGTCCGTGGCCAGCATCTCGACGAGCGAGCGGACCGTTGCTCCCGTCACGCCCTTGTCGGTGTAGCCGAACGGTGCGGACTTGTTCATTCCCACTCCGGCGATGTCGAGGTGCACCCACGGGATGCGGGGGGCGTCGGCCTCCGCAGAGACGCGGCCGACGAAGTGACGGAGGAAGAGCCCGGCGAACAGCGAGCCGCCCGCGGGGTCTCCGATCTTCGCGTTCTGCAGGTCCGCGATGGGGGAGTCGAGATCATCGACCATGTGGTCGGGCAGCGGCAGCTGCCAGGCGAGTTCTGCCGTGCGGGCCGCTGCCGCGAGGTACTTCGCCACCGCGTCGTCGTCGCCCATCACGCCGGTGTGGCGGTTGCCGAGCGCCACGGTGATGGCGCCCGTCAGGGTGGCGACGTCGACGATGAGATCGGGGTTCTCGCGGCTGGCCGCAGCGAGGCCGTCGGCGAGCACCAGGCGCCCCTCGGCGTCGGTGTTCAGCACCTCGACCGTGGTGCCGTCGAGGGTGCGCAGCACGTCGCCCGGGCGCGTCGCACGGCCCGACGGCATGTTGTCGGCGATGCAGAGCCAGGCGCTGACGTGGACGGGCAACTGCATCTCGGCCGCGGCCTTGAGCACCGCCAGCACCGTCGCGGCGCCGCACATGTCGTACTTCATTCCGACCATCGATGCCGGCGGCTTCAGGGAGAGACCACCGGTGTCGAACGTGATGCCCTTGCCGACCAGAGCGACGTGGCGCTCGGCACCGGCGGGGGAGTATTCGAGGCGCACCATGCGCGGCGGGCGATCCGACCCCTGACCCACGCCGAGGATGCCGCCGTAACCGCCCTCGCGCAGGGCGGTCTCGTCGAGCACCTCGACCTCGACGGGGAGACCCTCGACGGCCTTGACGGCGGCGTCGGCGAAGTCGGCCGGGCCGAGCCACTCGGCGGGCGTCGTGACGAGGTCCTTCACCAGAGCCACGGCTCCGGCGACGGCCGCGACCGCCGCGGCGTCGGCGTCAGCGGGCGCCTCCTCGGCGACGACGGTCACCCGCGTGGCGCGCACCTTCGCGGCCTTCTTCTTGTAGTCGGCGAAACGGTAACCGCCCAGGGCGGCGCCCTCGGCGATCGGGCGCCAGGCGGAGGAGGCGAGCGACTGCACCGCAATGTGCTCGAAGCCGGTCAGCTGACGAAGACCGGTACCCGCGGCGTCGCGAAGCGCGGCCTCGGTGGGGTTCGCACCCGCACCTGCGACGGCGACCGGTGTCGCCACTCCCGGGACGTGAACCCGCTGGAACGATCCGGCGGCACCGGTGAAGCCGACCGCCGACAGAGCCGACCCGAGACCTTCCCAACCGTCGGGATCCGGGGATCCCTCCGAAAGGGTGGGAACGATCAGCAGGATCGCATCGGCGTCGGACTCGAGAGCGGGGGCGTGGGTGTACGCCACGGAGGGAAACGGCATGGCATCCATCCTAGGTTCGAGCGTGTTCGCTAGGAACGGGACGCACCGCGACCGACGCATCCGGCACGCTCGTAGAGTGGAGACATGCGCTCCTCCGCCCCGCTGTACGACCGCGCCCCCGCGGCGCCACCCGTGCCGTCGGGCCTGCCGCTCGTGATCGCACTGACCGGTTTCACGGATGCCGGTGGGGCGGTGACCCGCCTGGTCGAGTACTTCCGCAACGACGTGCAGCCCAACGCCCTCTTCGTCTTCGACAACGACTCGCTTCTGGACTACCGCGCGCGTCGCCCGGCGATCACCTTCGTGGAAGACCACCTCACCGACTTCCGTCCGGCGCGCCTCGAGCTCTCTCTCGCGCACGACTCACTCGGACAGCCGTTCCTCCTTCTTGCGGGGTACGAGCCCGACTTCCTCTGGGAGGCGTTCGCCGAAACCGTTCTCGAGCTGTCGGCGGGTCTGCAGGTGTCGTCGATCACCTGGGTGCACGCCATCCCCATGCCGGTGCCGCACACGCGCCCCATCGGCACCACCGTCAGCGGGACGCGCCCCGACCTCGCCGAGGCGCACTCCGTCTGGCGTCCGCACACGCAGGTCCCCTCGACCGCGGGCCATCTGCTCGAGTACCGCTTCGCGGAAGCCGGCGCCAAGGTCGCCGGTTTCGCGCTCCTCGTTCCGCACTATCTCGGTGATACCGAGTACCCCGCTGCGGCCCTCGCCGCCCTCGACAGCCTCACGGTCGCAACCGGTCTGGTGTTCGCAGGCGAAGTGCTCCGCGAAGAGAACCGCGAATTCCTCGGCAAGGTGACCGAGCAGGTCGAGGCGAGCGACGAGCTGACCCGCATGCTTGAGAACCTCGAGGAGCGCTACGACGCTTACATGGCGGGCTCCACGCAGGCCACCCCGATCATCCACACGGGCGATCTCCCCAGCGCCGACGAACTGGCCGCCGAACTGGAGCGCTTCCTCGCCACCCGGCCCGGCGACGACGATCGCCGCGGCAAGCTCGGCTGAGATCGGTCCTGCACCGCACGTACCCGGTCGCCGAGAAGACGGCATCCGGGAATGCCTTCCTTCTTGCGGGCGTTGTCTACGCATAGATCCCAGGCCCACGTCAAGTCCCGGTCCGGGAATGTGAGACAATGAAGAACCTGACCCGTTGTCAACCGGACCAGGAGCCCCCGCTCCTCGGTTCGGGACTTGACAAGGGTCTTACTAGTGTCCGAGAACGACCGGTGGCCGTGCAGCGTGCGTTCCCGGTGAAAGGCGAAACGTGGCAGACACGACAACCAAGACCCGCTCCCGGAGTGCGAAGGACACCGAACTCGAGAACTCCGAGGAGACCGTGACGGCGTCGAAGACGACGACCGCCAAGAAGGCCCCCGCGAAGAAGGCTCCGGCCAAGGCCAAGGCGGCCCCCGCCAAGGCGAAGACGAAGGCCAAGAAGGACGACGACCTCGAAGAAGACGAGGAAGACGTCGAAGTGGGCGATGTCGAGATCGACGACGCCGACGACAGCGACGACTCCGACGACGCGGCCAAGACAGACGCGAAGAAGTCCGACGACGACGACGAGGACGAGACCCCGGCGGCGCCCGCCGAGGCCCTCCCCACCGGCGCGATCGTCATCTCGTCGAGCGACGAGGACGACGTCCCCGTCTACTCCGCGCAGATCACGGGCGCGACCGCCGACCCGGTCAAGGACTACCTGAAGCAGATCGGAAAGGTTCCGCTGCTGAACGCGGCCGAAGAGGTCGAGCTCGCCATGCGCATCGAGGCGGGTCTGTTCGCCGAAGAGAAGCTGTCGAACATGACCGCGGCCGAGAAGACGAGCCAGCTCGGTCTCGATCTGCAGTGGGTCGCCCGTGACGGTCAGCGTGCCAAGAGCCACCTGCTCGGCGCCAACCTCCGCCTGGTCGTCTCGCTCGCCAAGCGCTACACCGGTCGCGGCATGCAGTTCCTCGATCTGATCCAGGAAGGCAACCTGGGCCTCATCCGTGCCGTCGAGAAGTTCGACTACACCAAGGGCTTCAAGTTCTCGACCTACGCCACGTGGTGGATCCGTCAGGCGATCACGCGTGCCATGGCCGACCAGGCCCGTACCATCCGTATCCCCGTGCACATGGTCGAGGTCATCAACAAGCTGGCTCGCGTTCAGCGCCAGATGCTGCAGGACCTCGGTCGCGAACCCACTCCGGAAGAACTGTCGCGCGAACTCGACATGACCCCCGAGAAGGTCATCGAGGTGCAGAAGTACGGCCGCGAGCCCATCTCCCTGCACACCCCTCTCGGCGAGGACGGCGACAGCGAGTTCGGTGACCTCATCGAGGACACCGAGGCCGTCGTCCCGGCCGACGCGGTGGGCTTCACCATGCTGCAGCGCCAGCTCGAGTCGCTTCTCGACTCGCTCAGCGAGCGCGAGGCGGGCGTGATCCGCATGCGCTTCGGCCTCGGCGACGGTCAGCCCAAGACCCTCGACCAGATCGGCGACACGTTCGGCGTCACGCGCGAGCGTATCCGTCAGATCGAGTCGAAGACGATGGCGAAGCTGCGTCACCCGAGCCGTTCGCAGTCGCTTCGGGACTACCTCGAATGAGCGCGGAGGCCAACGCCGGCAAGGCGCTCACCGTCACCGTCGAGGGCACCTCGTACGCTCGCATCCCGATCCGCACGCGGGTCGTCATGCCCGGTGACGACCTCGACGCCTTCATCCTCGAGTACGCGAAGGATGCCGTGCAGCCGGGCGACCTGCTGTTCGTCACCGAGAAGATCGTCGCGATCACGCAGGGTCGTTCGTTCAAACTCGACACGATCAAGCCCCGAAAGCTGGCTCTGTTCCTGTCGAAGTACGTCACTCGCACGCCGTACGGCATCGGTCTCGGCATGCCCGAGACCATGGAGATGGCCCTGCGCGAGTGCGGAACGCCCCGCATCCTGTTCGCCGCCGCCGTCTCGGCCGTGACCAAGGCGATGGGTCGCAAGGGCGACTTCTACCGCATCGCCGGCGACAAGGCGCGCGCGATCGACGGCCCCACCAAGGGCACGATCCCGCCGTACAACCAGGCCGTCGTCCTCGGCCCGGAGCGTCCCCGCGAGGTCGCCGCGCGCCTGAAGTCGCTGCTCGGCGGTGACCTGCAGGTTGCCGTGGTCGACATCAACGACCTGGGTGGCAACATCCTCGGCTCCACGATGGACAAGGCCGGCGAGAAGCGCCTCGTCGCGATCCTGAAGGACAACCCGCTCGGCCAGGGACACGAGTCCACGCCGCTGGGTATCGTCCGCCACAGCTGACACCATCCGACGAGAAGGCCCGCTCCCGTTCCGGGGAGCGGGCCTTCTCGTTATTTGGATGCCGCGGGGCACGCGGCGAAGACGGCGACCGCCCACGCGCGCCGGGCGCCGAGTCCAGAGCCCACGCGAAAGGCCCGCCCCCGACGCGGGAAGCGGGCCTTCGTACGCCCGGGGTCAGAACCCGATGGCGGCCTGGTAGCGCGGCTTGTGGCCGGTGCGGATTCCGGTGACGCTCGGCTTGTTCTCGTACACGCCGGCGCCCCAGTTGCCCTCGACGAGCACGGGTCCGTCGGGGCCGACGACGATGTCCCAGCCGACGTACTGCACCTGGGGCACGACGCGCGCGACCCGGTCGACGAACGCCTTCACCTCGTCGATCATCGGCAGCTGGAAGTCGGCGATGCGCGCTCCCGAGTCGGGGTGCAGCTCGTGCACATGCCCGTGCGAGTCGTAGCCGGCGCCGAGGGCGTGGCCGTTCTCGTCGAGCATCGTGTAGAAGCCGCCGAAGGTCATCTGGTCGCTGACCGCTCCGCGGCCGAACTTCTGCGCCATCGCGAGGATGTGCGTCTTGTCTCCGTCGAAGAAGGCCGTGACGCGCGTGGTGTTGACGGTGCCGGGGCAGACGGCCGCGAGGTCGTCGTGCTGGCGGATGACCTCTTCGACGAGGATCTCGCCGCGCTCGAGCAGCCCGCGGTGGAACTGCTCCCAGTCCTCGACCTCGGCCGCGTGGTAGCGGTGCACGCCGGTTCCGGCCTGACCGACCGGCTCCTTCGTGACGATGGTGCCGAGACGCTCGGTGAAGGCGCGCAGCTCGTCGGCGTTGTCCGCGTCGACCACCATCCACTCGCGGCGGAGGAACTCGCTGAACGTGCGGTCGAACTCGACCTTGTCCTGGAAGAGGCCGCGGTAGTCGGGGTGGTCGTACTTCTGCGAGATCTGGTTCGACACCGGATGCGTCATGTAGGTGGCGCGCTCGGCGGGGGTGAGAATCGCGAAGTCGTAGTCGATGTAGTCCTGGAAGCCGACGTTCTTCACACCCGCTTGGAACAGCATGTCGGCGACGACGAGCGGCAGGGCCTTGCCGTGCTGGGCCGAGACTTCTTTGGCGCGTTCGACGACGGATCCGACGTCGATGCGGCGGGCGCGTCCGGCGAGGTAGCGAAGGCGCGTGACGGGGGAGAAACCCTGCTGAGGCATGTGGCTCCGGGGTCGGGGAAGGAGGACCCCGTTAGTCTAAAGGGGTGACCTCCACGCTCCCTGCCCGCTTGCCCGCGGCCGGGGGAGTGGCGCCCGTGGCGCTCGTCTCGGAGTCCGCCCTGCGTCAGAACGCCCCGCTCGCCCTCGCGGCCGGCACCGGCTCACGCGCCGGCGACGTCTTCGCCGCCGATGCCTGGGGCCACGGCGCGGAGTGGGTGGCATCCGTGCTCTCGGATCTCGGGATGGATGCCGCACCCCTCGACGCCGCGGTCCTGTTCGGCCTGCCCGGCTCGCACACTCGCCCCGTGCTGTCGCTGCGCGGTCGAGCGCTCGGGACCAAGCCCCTGCTGCGCGGTGAGGGCGTCTCATACGGGTACACGCACCGAGCCCCCCTCGACACCACCGTCGCCCTGGTGACCGGCGGCTACGCCCAGGGCGTCGTGCGATCCCTGGGCAACGCGGTCTCGGTCTCGATCGACGGCCGACGTCATCTCATCGTCGGGCGCGTCGCCATGGACGTCTGCGTCGTCGACGTCGGAGACGCCGTCGTGCCGCGCGGCTCCGAGGTGGTCTTCTTCGGCGACCCTGCCGCGGGTCACCCCTCGCTGCAGGAGTGGACGGATGCCACCGGCCTCACCCCGGCCGAGATCGTCGCCGTCGTGGGTGTCCGCGCGGATCGGAGGGTGTCCGCGTGAGCGCCGTCTACCGCGTCGACCTCGACGCTCTCGCCCGGAATCTCCGCCGCGTGCGCGAGGCCGTCGCCCCCGCCACTGCCATGCTCGTCGTCAAGGACGACGCCTACGCCCACGGGCTCGAACCGATCGTGAGGCGTGCCGTCGAAGAGGGCGTTCGCTGGATCGGCGCCTTCGACGTGGTCACCGGAACCGAGGTCCGCCGCATCGCCGGACCCGACGTCCGCATCTTCGTATGGCTCATCGGCGGGAGCGACGACCTCGCCGCGGGCGTCGATGCCGACCTCGACCTCGGTATCGGCGACGAAGCGCTGCTCGACGACCTCGCGGGTCTCCGCCTCGAGCGCCCCGCACGCGTGCACCTCAAGATCGACACGGGCCTGCACCGAAACGGGATCCGTCCCGAGCGGTGGAACGCCGCACTCGCGCAGACCGCCGCGCTGGTCGCCGACGGTCGCGCCGTGTTCGAGGGCATCTGGTCCCACATCTCGGAAGCCTCGGATGCCGATGACGACGACGCCCGTGCGGTGTTCTTGGCGGCGCGGGAGACCGCGCGCGCGGCAGGGCTCGATCCCCGCTTCTCCCATCTGGCCGCCAGTGCGGCGGGTTTCGCCCGGGGCGAGTTCCGGGAGGATCTGGTGCGCGTCGGGGCGTTCTCGTACGGCATCCGGCCCGCCGGCGGACCCAGCGAGGTCGAGCTGGGGATCGAGCCGATCAGCCGCCTCACCGCCACGGTGACCGCCGTCGACGCTGCGGGCGTCCACCTCGACGTCGGAAGCTTGCACGGGCTGCCGAGCGCCCTCGGCGGACGTTTCGACGCGCCCACGCCGGAGGGGCCTCGCCGCGTCGAGGCCATCACCCCGACCGAGACGGTGCTCGCCCCGTGGGCGGGCGCCGCTCCCGGTGACGAGATCGTGCTGTTCGGCTCGGGCGCCCTCTACGGCGTCACCGACCTCGCCGAACTCATCGACACGATCGGCGAAGAGATCGCGTTGCGCGTGTCTCCCACCGTGCCGAGGTCCTATTTCACCGATCGAGCCTGAGACGCGAAACGGGCCCCGACGCACAAGGTGCGCGGGGCCCGTTTTCGATGACGTGGTCTTACTCGGCGGCGTTCAGTCGCGCCGTCTCGTCGTGCCACGAGGTGGCGACGCTGCGGAGCTTCTCTTCGTACTTGCGGCCGTGGTGCGCACAAAACAGCAGCTCGCTGCCGTTGACCGTCGCGGCGATGTACGCCTGTGCGCCGCAGGAGTCGCAGCGATCCGCCGCCGTCAGGCGGTGGTCGAGGACGGCTGACGCTTCGGGTGCAGTCGTGGTGGTCATGTCGGGTGCCCTCCTCAGGTGGTCGTGGGCGAGTCTCCATATACAACCACGCGGATGTTTCCCCTATGCCGCGGCTTGATCACATTTCGCTGTGCGCGTACGGTGACCCGACCCGCCTGTGTGTCTGGCAGTGGATGTCGGTGGCCCCGATTACGCTCAGAGATCGTGACGTCCGAGTACTCCGCCCATCATCTACAGGTCCTCGAGGGCCTCGAAGCCGTGCGCAAGCGCCCGGGCATGTACATCGGGTCCACCGACTCCCGCGGTCTCATGCACTGCCTGTGGGAGATCATCGACAACTCCGTCGACGAAGCCCTCGGCGGACACGGCTCGCGCATCGACATCGTGCTGCACGCCGACGGCAGCGTCGAGGTGCGCGACCGCGCCCGCGGCATCCCGGTCGACGTCGAGCCCCGCACCGGCCTGACCGGTGTCGAGGTGGTCTTCACCAAGCTTCACGCGGGAGGCAAGTTCGGTGGCGGATCCTACGCTGCCTCCGGCGGCCTGCACGGCGTCGGCGCCTCGGTCGTGAACGCGCTGTCCGAGCGACTCGACGTCGAGGTCGACCGCGGCGGCAAGACGTACGCGATGTCGTTCCACCGCGGCGAGCCCGGTCTGTTCGCCGGGGACACCCCCGACTCCACGTTCACGCCGTTCGAACGCAGCAGCGAGCTGCGCGTGATCGGCAAAGCGCCGCGCGGTGTCACCGGCACGCGCATCCGTTACTGGGCCGACCGACAGATCTTCACCAAAGACGCCGCCTTCGGCCTCGATGAACTCGTGCAGCGCGTGCGCCAGACCGCGTTCCTCGTGCCGGGACTCGAGATCGTCGTGCAGGACGAACGGGGCGAGGAGCGCGTCGAGACCAGCTACCGCTTCGACGGCGGGATCTCGGAGTTCGCGGAGTTCCTCGCACCCGACGCCGCCGTCACCGACACCTGGCGTCTCACCGGCACCGGCACCTTCACCGAGACCGTCCCCGTGCTGCAGCCCGGCGGATCGATGATCCCCACCGAGGTCGAGCGCGAGTGCGAGGTCGACATCGCGGTGCGCTGGGGCACCGGCTACGACACGACGACCCGCTCGTTCGTCAACATCATCGCCACCCCCAAGGGTGGCACGCACCAGCAGGGCTTCGAGCAGGGCCTGATGAAGGTGCTGCGTTCGCAGGTCGAGCAGAACGCCCGAAAGCTCAAGGTCGGCAACGACAAGATCGAGAAGGACGACCTGCTCGCCGGTCTCACCGCCGTCATGACCGTGCGCCTTCCCGAGCCGCAGTTCGAGGGCCAGACCAAAGAGATCCTCGGCACTCCCGCGGTTCGGCAGATCGTGGCATCCGTCGTTCAGAAAGAGCTGTCGGCCCGCTTCGCCTCGCCCAAGCGCGACGACAAGGCGCAGACCGCTCAGCTGCTCGAGAAGATCGTCTCCGAGATGAAGGCGCGCATCTCGGCGCGCACCCACAAAGAGACCCAGCGTCGAAAGAACGCCCTCGAGTCCTCCTCGCTTCCCGCGAAGCTCGTCGACTGCCGTTCCAACGACGTCAACGACTCCGAGCTGTTCATCGTCGAGGGCGACTCCGCCCTCGGCACGGCGAAGCTCGCCCGCAACAGCGAGTTCCAAGCGCTCCTGCCCATCCGCGGCAAGATCCTCAACACGCAGAAGGCCTCGATCAGCGACATGCTGTCGAACGCCGAGTGCGCGTCGATCATCCAGGTGATCGGCGCGGGCTCGGGTCGATCGTTCGATCTCGACGCGGCCCGCTACGGCAAGATCATCCTGATGAGCGACGCCGACGTCGACGGCGCGCACATCCGCACGCTGCTGCTGACGTTGTTCTTCCGGTACATGCGCCCGCTCGTCGAGGAGGGCCGGGTCTTCGCCGCCGTACCACCGCTGCATCGCGTGATCGTCATGAACCCGGGCACCAAGCCCAACGAGACGATCTACACCTACAGCGAGCAGGAGCTCCACACCCTGCTCACCAAGCTCAAGCGTGGCAACAAGCGTTGGCAAGAGCCGGTGCAGCGGTACAAGGGCCTCGGCGAGATGGATGCCGATCAACTCGCGACGACGACCATGGATCGCGGCGGCCGCATGCTGCGCCGCGTTCGCGTGCAGGACATGGAGGCCGCGGCATCCGTCTTCGATCTGCTCATGGGCAGCGACGTCGCGCCGCGCCGCGAGTTCATCATCGACTCGAGCGACCGCCTCGCGCGCGAGCGCATCGACGTCTGACGCCCTTTTCGTCGGCGCCCCGCTCGGGTGCGCCTCTGTGCCGGACCGTCGGGCGGACTCGGGGCTCGACACGTCGCCCCTGCCGCCCCTGCCACCGCGCGCCACCGACGAACTCCGCACGACGGCACATCGCCACCCCCAGAGAGGGCGCCCCCACCGCCGGCCCGAACGGTACCGTCGGGCGGACTCTCACCCCGACACGCCTCCCCAGCCACCCCTGCCCCGGCGCGCCAACGATCAACTCCGCACGACGGCGCACAAGGCGAGCCGACGGGGGAGCAGCCGGGCTCAGCGGACGACGGTCCCGATCGCGCCGATGACGGCCTCGAGCGGCTGACCCGACGCGTCGCGCTTCGCGCCCGCATCGGGCAGAGTCCGCACCGAGCCGTCGCTTCCGACAGCACGCGGGTCGGTACCGACCCAGGCGAGCACGAGGGCGTCCTCGCCGCGGAGCAGACGCTGCGCGCGCACGCCACCGGTGGCGCGGCCCTTCGCGGGGAACTCGGTGAACGCCGACACCTTCGCGCTGCCCGCGTCGGTACCCGGGAGCGCGGCAGACGAGCCGGCGACGGTGACCACGACGGCATCGAAGGCGGAGGCGCCCACCACGGCGAACGAGATCACGCGCGCGCCGTCGGAGAGACGGATGCCGGCCATACCTCCCGCGGACCGTCCCTGTGGTCGCACCGACGAGGCCTCGAAACGCAGCAGCTGCGCGTCGCTCGCGATGAAGACGAGCTCCGCGTTGTCGCCGGCGGGGGCAGCGCCGACGACGCGGTCGCCGTCGCGTAGCGCGATGATCTCGATCTCGTCCTTGGTGCCCAGCTCGGTCGCGGCGACGCGCTTGACCACCCCCTGCTCGGTGCCGAGGGCGATCGTGGGGGAGTCGACCAGGGGCACGAGGGCGACGACCTTCTCGCCCTTCGCCAGCGCCAGATACTGCTCCACCTTGGTTCCGGCGGCGACCTGCACCGAGTTGGCCGGCACCGAGGGAAGGTCGACGGGGGAGAAGCGCACGAGGCGCCCGGCCGAGGTGACCGCCGCGATGTCACCACGGGTGGTCGTGTCGACCGAGGAGCGGATCGCGTCGTGCTTGGACCGACGCGCGGGCGGGACCACGCCGCCGGCGGGGGCGTCGACCACGAGCTCGGCGCGGACCATGCGGCCGGTGGCCGAGAGATACACACGGCACGGTGCGTCCGCGATCTGCAGGTCCGCGGCGGCGGCGGCCTTCGCCGAACGGGGCTGCACGGGTCCGCCGTTGAGCAGCATGGTGCGCCGCGGGGTGCCGTGCGCCTCGGCCGCGGCATCCAGCTCTCTCGCCACCTGCTGGCGCAGCAGGGTCTCGCTGCCCAGGAGCTCGACCAGCTGGGCGATCTCGGCGTTCAACTGGTCGCGCTCGGCCTCGAGCTCGATGCGCGAGAACTTCGTCAGTCGACGCAGGCGCAGCTCGAGGATGTACTCGGCCTGGGGGTGCGAAAGGTCGAAGACCTCCTGCAGCTTCGTGCGCGCCTCGCTCGCCGTCGTCGGAGGAGCGGATGACCTGGATGACCTCGTCGATGTCGAGGATCGCGATGAGCAGACCCTCGACGAGGTGCAGACGCTCCCGTTTGCGGGCCAATCGGTACTCGCTGCGTCGCGTGACGACACGAATGCGGTGATCGATGTAGACGCGCAGCATCTCGCGCAGACCGAGAGTCTGCGGCTGCCCGTCGACGAGCGCGACGTTGTTGATGCCGAACGAGTCCTCGAGCGGGGTCAGCCGGTACAACTGCTCGAGAACGGCTTTCGGGTCGAATCCGGTCTTGATCCCGATGACGAGGCGCAGACCGTTGTTGCGGTCGGTGAGGTCGGTGACGTCGGCGATGCCCGTGAGCTTCTTCGCCTGCACGGCGTCTTTGATCTTCTCGATCACGCGCTCGGGGCCGACGAGATACGGCAGCTCGGTGATCACGATGCCGGTGCGACGCGGACCGAGCGACTCGATCGACGCCTTCGCGCGCGTGCGGAACGTTCCGCGGCCGTTCGTGTAGGCATCTTTGATGCCGTCGAGGCCGACGATGATTCCGCCCGAGGGCAGGTCGGGGCCGGGGACGAACTCCATGAGCTCTTCGACCGTGGCCTCGGGGTGCTGCAGCAGGTGGATGGCTGCGGCGACGACCTCGATGAGGTTGTGCGGCGCCATGTTCGTGGCCATGCCGACCGCGATGCCCGTCGCCCCGTTCACGAGGAGGTTCGGGAACGCCGCCGGAAGAACCTCGGGCTGCTGGAACTGTCCGTCGTAGTTGGGGATGAAGTCGACGACGTCCTCGTCGAGGTTCTCGGTCAGCGCCAGCGCCGCTGCCGCCAAGCGCGCCTCGGTGTAACGCGGGGCGGCGGGTCCGTCGTCGAGCGAGCCGAAGTTGCCGTGGCCGTCGACCAGGGGAACCCGCAGCGAGAAGTACTGCGCCAGCCGGACGAGAGCGTCGTAGATCGGCGCGTCGCCGTGGGGGTGCAGCTTTCCCATGACCTCGCCCACGACCCGCGCACTCTTGACGTGGCCGCGGTCGGGCCGAAGGCCCATCTCCGCCATCTGGTAGAGGATGCGGCGCTGCACCGGCTTGAGTCCGTCGCGCGCATCGGGCAGGGCGCGCGAGTAGATGACCGAGTAGGCGTACTCGAGGAACGACCCCTGCATCTCGGTCGAGACATCGACGTCTTCGATGCGCTCGACGACGGACGAGTTCGAGGGAGAGGAGGAACGGGAATCGGGCATAGGTACGGCCTCGGGTCGGGCGGGCGTCGCGTCTCGACGGGGATCGGGACTCCTGTGGAAGACTGGGCCCGATGTCACTCAGCCTACCGGCGGACCCGCCGCGCTC
This sequence comes from Microbacterium sp. SORGH_AS_0454, assembly GCF_031453395.1. Lineage (NCBI taxonomy): Bacteria > Bacillati > Actinomycetota > Actinomycetes > Micrococcales > Microbacteriaceae > Microbacterium > Microbacterium sp. SORGH_AS_0454. The sequence goes on from NZ_JAVIYS010000001.1 coordinate 2,878,393, forward strand.
TCGGAGCCTCACCGGTGTGGTGCCCCAGTCGATCGCCGCCCTGAGGGGCGAGTCGGAGTGGTTCGCTCCCGCCCGCAGCGCCATCGTCATGCTCGTGGACGGGCTCGGCGCACACAACCTGGCGGCCCGGCGCGGCCACGCGCGGTTCCTGGGCTCGGTGGGCGGTCGCAAGGACGTCGCACGCACGGTGTTCCCCTCGACCACGGCCGCGGCGCTCACGAGCCTGCTCACCGGCGCGGAGCCCGGCAGCCACGGCATCGTGGGCTACCGCACCCGCATTCCCGGCACCGAGATCGCGCCCAATCAGCTGCACGGGTGGGAGACCGACAGCCTCGACCCGCTCACCTGGCAGAGACGCACTCCGCTTTTCGCCCTGCGCGCCGACGCCGGGCTCCGCAGCTTCGTCGTCTCACGACCGAGCTATACCGGCACCGGCTTCACCGAGGCGACGCTGCGCGGGGCGGAGTTCACCTCGTCCGACGACATCGACGAGCGCGTACGCCTGGCGGCCGATCTGGCCGCACGGCATCCGGGATCTCTGACCTACCTGTACGCCCCCGAGCTCGATACCGCGGGTCACCGGGACGGGTGGGAATCCGACCGATGGACCGACGCCCTCGAGCGGGTGGATGCCGCGGCCCGCCGCCTCGCCGAGTCCATCGACCCGCGCACGGGCGTCGTCGTCACGGCCGATCACGGCATGGTCGACGTCCCCGCCCACAAGCACGTCCTGCTCCGAGAGGGGGACCCGTTGCTCGAGGGAGTCGTTCTCATCGGCGGCGAGCCCCGAATGCTCCACCTGTACACCCACGCGGGGCGAGCGGATGCCGTGGCCGCGCTGTGGCGTGAGACCGAGGCGGCACGGGCCTGGGTGCTCACGCGCGAAGAGGCCATCGCAGCCGGCCTCTTCGGCGACGTCGACGCCGAGGTCCGCCCGCGCATCGGGGACGTGCTCGTCGCCGCGCGCGGACGTTTCGCGTACTACGACGACCGCGAGCCCGACAAGCGCCCGCAGCGCATGGTGGGCCAGCACGGCTCGCTCACCGACGAAGAGCGCACGGTGCCGCTCCTCCGTCTGGGCGCGTTCGCCTGAGCACAGCCCGAAGGCCGGGGTGCCGGCATCCGTCTCGGGCGGACCCGGATCGGCTGACCGAGGAACCGATCGAGAAGGTCGATCCCTCGTCAGCTCTCGTCGGAACGAGCGCCGAAGACGATCTCGTCCCACGACGGCATCGACGGTCGCCCCTTCGCGCGGCGACCGTTGTCGGCCTGGGGACGCTCGGGTTCACTCGGCGTCTCTTCGCTCTCGTCGACGTAGCCCGGCTCGACGGCGTCGAACAGGGCGACCGGCGGGCTCGAGGGACGCGGCTCCGGCTCGGCGACCTCGGAGGCACCGGGCAGCGGCTCGCGCTGGCCCCGACGGCGACGGAGCGCCTCGAGCAGGTCGGCGGTCTCGGCCGAGGTGACGGGCGCATCGGGTGCACGCTTGATGGCGGCAGCCTGAACGGCGGTGGCGACGGGACCGGTGGCCTCCACACCCGGCTCGTCGTCGATGTCGATGCGGCGAGGCCCGAAGGCTCCGCTGTCGAAACGGGAGTCGTCCTTCGAGACGTTGTCGAGGGCGCGAAGGCGGGGGATGAGCCCCTCGGGAAGCGAGCCCTGGCGAGACAACTGGATGGCGTCCGAGTTCTGCGGGGAGAGGACGCTGCGACGCGGGTCGAAGCTCCAGCGCGCGTCGTGGTCGATGCCGTTGGCAGTGAACTCCAGCTTGACGGACCAGCCCGAGCTCTCTTTCCAGCTCGTCCAACGCTCCGCGGACGCACCGGCCTCGGCGAGCTTGGCACGTACGGCCGCCCCGAAGGTGATGGGGGAGTCGTGCTCGAGGGTGCCGCCCAGCAGCACAGGCACGGCGAGGGCTTGAGCCACGACGTGCTCGCGCTCGGCGAGGACGGGACCCTCGAAGCGTTCCACGTCTTCGACGCGGGCGTTCAGAAGCGTCGCCACCTCACGAGCCGACATGCCGGCGCGAATGTGCGCCTGGATTTCTCGGGGGCTCGGGCGCGGGGCACGGTCGTCGTCCTCACGGTCCCGACGCGCACGGCGCGCTTCAGCGCGCAGCACCTCATCGAGCGCGAGGGCGAAGCGTTCGCCCGCCTGCGTCGCCACGACGAGGACGTCATCTTCGGTTCCGATGACTTTGAGCTGTTCCATACGAAACACCCCTCCGATCTGCGGTCAGCGTTCATGCTGTCACGCGTGCCGCCCGCAACCGGGAATATCGCGGGCGCGCCGCGAGTTTCCCGTCAGGCCTGACACGCTCGCCCCTCTCGGAGCATTTGCTTATCGAGGACGGGTCATGCAAACTATGGCCGCCCGATCGGGCACCCGATGGGGCATAGCACCACGAAATCCGGAAGTAGAGACCTGCACGCATGGCAACCGATTACGACGCACCGCGCAAGACCGAGGACGACAGCGAGTCGATCGAGGCCCTCAAAGAGCGCGTGCCCGACAAGGCGTCGGGGTCGATCGACAACGAGGATGCCGATAACCCCTCGGGCTTCGAACTGCCCGGCGCCGACCTCTCCGACATCGAGCTCGATGTCGTCGTGCTTCCCGCTCAGGAAGACGAGTTCACCTGCATGAACTGCTTCCTCGTGAAGCACCGTTCCCAGATCGCCGAAGAGAGCGGCCCCGGCTTCATCTGCCTGGAGTGCGCAGCCTGACCTGAGCACGCTGGATCGCCGCGACCAGGCGATCCGGCGTGCGGGTGGACACCACCCACGACGGGGTCGGGTCGTCGGGATCGGTCACGGGAACCGTGACGATGCCGTCGATACCGCCGCGGATCACGTGCCATGCCCGGTGGTCGAGACCACTCCCACGGGCGGTACGAGCCTCTTCGGCGACGACGCCGACGGGCGCACCCAGGAGGTCGACCGGGATGTGCGCGCGTCCCGCGCGCAGTTCGCCGTCACGGATCTCGATCACGGGGGCGATCGCCAGCAGACCCGACACGATCCCCACCGACACCACGAGCCCGATGAACAGAGCCAGGGTCGTGTCGAGCGGCGAGAAGACGACCGCCGCCATCGGACCGCACACGGCTGCGGCGACCAGCGCCCACAGCGACGGGCTGAGACGCTCTCGATACTCGGCTGCGGTGCGGATGCCGCACCCCCTCTTCTGCATTACCCTCGTGGGGTGACCGAAACGGTGGACGTCCTCATTGTCGCATCCGAGCCTCCGGTCTTCGCCCACCCCGGCGACGCCGGAGCCGACCTGACCGCCGCCGAGGCGGTTCGACTGGAACCCGGGCGCCGCGCCCTCGTCTCGACGGGGGTGCGCATCGCGCTTCCCGAGGGGTATGCCGCGTTCGTCGTGCCCCGCAGCGGCCTGGCCGCCAAGCACGGCATCACGATCGTGAACGCGCCGGGCACCATCGACGCCGGTTACCGCGGCGAGATCAAGGTCGCCCTTTTGAACACCGACCTCGACGAGGCCTATGACATCGCGGTCGGAGACCGCATCGCCCAGCTCATCGTGATGCCCGTCCCGACCGTGCGCTTCGTCCCCGTCGACGAACTGCCCGACAGCGTGCGCGGTCAAGGCGGCTTCGGATCGAGCGGATACCAGACTCTGCAAGGGAGCACCCGATGACCGACGACGAGTCGCAGACCACGCCCGAGACCACCGAAGACGATCAGTCCGGCGCCGAGGCGGTGCCGGCGACCAAGAGCGCCCCGGTCGACCGCGAGAGCGCGGGCCCGTTCGACGAGGCCGAGGCCAACCCCGTGCGCCCCTACATCGACCTGGGCGGGATCAAGATCCTGCCGCGCGAGGGCCTGAACCTCCGCCTCGAGGTCGAGGAGCAGACCAAGCGCATCGTGGCCGTCGGCCTCGACTACGCCGACTCGACCCTGCAGGTGCAGCCGTTCGCCGCTCCGCGCTCGAGCGGCCTGTGGGAAGAGACGCGCGACCAGATCCGCCAGCAGGTCAAGCAGCAGGGCGGCCGCGTCGAAGAGCGCGAGGGCCCCCTCGGTCCCGAGCTCCTCGCCGAGGTCCCCGTCGCCGCGGCGGACGGCGCGAGCAAGCGTCTCGCCCGGTTCGTGGGCGTCGACGGACCCCGCTGGTTCCTGCGCGGCGTCGTCGGGGGAGCGGCCACCAGTGACGTCGAGGCCGCCGCCGCTGTCGAAGACCTCTTCCGTTCGATCGTCGTTGTCCGCGGATCCTCGCCGATGCCGCCGCGCGATCTCATCCCGCTCCGGATGCCGTCGAGCCCCGGAACGGCATGAGCGACGATTCCGCCCGCCCGGCGCGAGAAGACGACCGCGTCCCCCTCGACCCGCCCTCCGCGGCGGAGAGCGTGAGTGCGGCTCTCGGTAACGCCGCGCGTCGCGCAGGCCTCGACCCGGCCAAGCACACCTCGACCGGCGCCGCCGTGTGGTCGGCGATGGGCGGGGTGCGCGGCATCCTGGAATCCGTCCTGCCCTCGCTCGCGTTCGTCGTGCTGTTCACGATCACGATCGACCCCGAGACGCGCCAGGGAAACCTGTGGTTGAGCCTGGGCGTCTCGGTCGGGCTGGCCGTCGTCTTCACGCTCGCGAGACTCATCGCCAAGTCACCGCCGAGCGCCGCGATCGGCGGGCTGCTCGCGACGGCGGGAGCCGCCGTGCTGTCGCTGGTGACCGGGCGCGGTCAAGACAACTTCGTGCCGGGGTTCTTCACCAACGGGGCATACGGGACGGCGTTCCTGGTGTCGGCGCTGATCGGCTGGCCGCTGATCGGTCTGGTGGCGGGCTACCTGCTCGGCGAGGGCACCCGCTGGCGCGCCGATCGCCGCAAGCGCCGCGCCTACACGTGGCTCTCGATCGCGTGGGCGGCCCTGTTCGCCGCGCGTCTCGCGGTGCAACTGCCGCTGTACTTCGCGGGAGACGTGACAGCGCTGGGGACGCTCAAGATCGTCATGGGCCTGCCGTTGTTCGCGCCGATGCTGGCGGTGACGTGGCTCGTCGTGCGCGCCCTCCACCCTCGTCGAGAGTCCTGATATTATCTTGACATCAAGATAAATCCGCTGCCTCGGGCGGTTAGGTCGACCTTCCTGGAATCGACCTCTCCCCGCGGGGAAGATGGAGAAATGCGGGCCGACGCCTGCGCATTCGCCGACGAAGGAGACGATCGTGTCCACGGTTGACAGCTTCGGTGCCAAGAGCACCCTGACGGTCGGCAGCACCGACTACGAGATCTTCCGCATCGACACGGTCGCCGGTCACGAGAAGCTCCCGTTCAGCCTCAAGGTGCTGCTCGAGAACCTTCTGCGTACCGAGGACGGCGCCAACGTCACCAAGGAGCAGATCGAGGCGCTCGGCTCGTGGGACCCCACGGCCGAGCCCGACACCGAGATCCAGTTCACCCCGGCGCGCGTGGTCATGCAGGACTTCACCGGTGTGCCCTGCATCGTCGACCTCGCCACCATGCGCGAGGCCGTCACCGCCCTCGGCGGCGACCCGAACAAGATCAATCCGCTCTCGCCCGCCGAGATGGTCATCGACCACTCGGTCATCGCCGACCTGTTCGGTAGCGAGAACGCCCTCGAGCGCAACGTCGAGATCGAGTACGAGCGCAACGGCGAGCGGTACCAGTTCCTTCGCTGGGGTCAGTCGGCCTTCGACGACTTCAAGGTCGTCCCCCCGGGAACCGGCATCGTGCACCAGGTCAACATCGAGCACCTCGCCAAGGTCATCTACGACCGCTCCGTCGACGGCGTGCTGCGTGCGTACCCCGACACCTGTGTCGGCACCGACTCGCACACCACCATGGTCAACGGCCTGGGCGTTCTCGGTTGGGGCGTCGGCGGCATCGAAGCCGAGGCGGCCATGCTCGGCCAGCCCGTGTCGATGCTCATCCCGCGCGTCGTCGGCTTCAAGCTCAGCGGTGAGATCCCCGCGGGCGTGACCGCGACCGACGTCGTGCTCACGATCACCGACATGCTGCGCAAGCACGGCGTCGTCGGAAAGTTCGTGGAGTTCTACGGCGAGGGTGTGGCCTCGGTTCCGCTCGCCAACCGCGCCACCATCGGAAACATGAGCCCCGAGTTCGGCTCCACCGCCGCGATGTTCCCCATCGACGACGTCACGCTCGAGTACCTGCGTCTGACCGGTCGCGACGAGCAGACCGTCGCCCTGGTCGAGGCGTACGCCAAAGAGCAGAAGCTCTGGCACGACGCCGACCGCGAGCTGGCCTTCAGCGAGTACATGGAGCTCGACCTGTCGACGGTCGTCCCCTCGATCGCCGGCCCCAAGCGCCCGCAGGACCGCATCCTCCTCTCCGAGGCGAAGTCGCAGTTCGAGAAGGACATCCTCAACTACGCCGGCGGCGCGACCTCGGACTCCGTCGTCGACCTCGAGGTCGACGGCACGTTCCCGGCCTCGGACCCCGGTTCGGTCCCCGGCCAAGAGCACGAGCACGTCACCGAGACCGAGGTGCTCGTCTCGTCGGGTCACCCCGCGAACGCCTCCAACCCGGTGCGCGTCACCACGCCGGAGGGCCAGTCGTACCTGCTCGACAATGGCGCGGTCACTCTGGCAGCCATCACCTCGTGCACGAACACCTCGAACCCCTCGGTCATGATCGCGGCCGGCCTCCTCGCCAAGAAACGCCGTCGACAAGGGCCTCAAGCGCAAGCCCTGGGTCAAGACCACGCTCGGCCCGGGCTCGAAGGTCGTCACCGACTACTACGAGAAGTCCGGTCTCGACAAGGCACTCGAGGGCCTCGACTTCTACACCGTCGGCTACGGCTGCACGATCTGCATCGGCAACTCGGGTCCGCTCATCGAAGAGGTCTCCGAGGCCATCAACGAGAACGACCTCGCCGTCACGGCCGTCCTCTCGGGAAACCGCAACTTCGAGGGTCGCATCAGCCCCGATGTGAAGATGAACTACCTGGCCTCGCCGCCGCTGGTGGTCGCCTACGCCCTCGCCGGCTCGATGAACTTCGACTTCGAGACCGACGCCCTCGGCAAGGACCAGAACGGCGAAGACGTCTTCCTCAAGGACATCTGGCCCGCCCCCGACCAGGTGCAGACGATCATCGACGCATCGATCTCGCGCGAGCAGTTCATCCAGCAGTACGCCACCGTGTTCGAGGGCGACGAGCGTTGGAAGAACCTGCCCACCCCGACCGGCCCGGTCTTCGAGTGGGATGCCGACTCGACCTACGTGCGCAAGGCCCCCTACTTCGACGGCATGACCATGCAGCCGGATGCCGTGCGCGACATCACCGGTGCGCGCGTGATGGCGACGCTCGGCGACTCGGTCACCACCGACCACATCAGCCCGGCCGGAAACATCAAGGCGGGCACCCCCGCTGCGCAGTACCTCATGGAGCACGGCGTCGCGCAGAAGGACTTCAACTCGTACGGCTCGCGCCGTGGCAACCACGAAGTCATGATCCGCGGTACCTTCGCCAACATCCGCCTGAAGAACGAGCTCACCGCGGCCGTCAACGACGGCACCGTGGTCGAGGGTGGTTACACCCGCGACTTCACCCAGGAGGGCGGCCCGAAGTCGTACATCTTCGACGCGAGCCAGAACTACCAGCAGCAGGGCACTCCGCTGGTGATCTTCGGCGGCAAGGAGTACGGCTCCGGCTCGTCGCGTGACTGGGCGGCCAAGGGCACGAACCTGCTGGGCGTCAAGGCCGTCATCACCGAGAGCTTCGAGCGCATCCACCGCTCGAACCTCATCGGCATGGGCGTCGTTCCGCTGCAGTTCCCGGCCGGCGAGAGCTGGAAGTCGCTGGGCCTCGACGGCACCGAGATCGTCTCGATCGAGGGCCTCGAGCAGCTCAACGAGGGTGTGACGCCGAAGACGGTCAAGGTCACCGCCGAGCCGAGCGAGTTCTCGCCCGAGGGCAAGCAGACCGTGACGTTCGACGCCGTGGTCCGCATCGACACCCCCGGTGAGGCCGACTACTACCGCAACGGCGGAATCCTGCAGTACGTGCTGCGTTCGCTGGTCTGACCCGCAGGCGAAGTGCCCCGGAAGCCTCGCGCTTTCGGGGCACTTCGCTTTCCGCAGAGACCACGTGGACGCGATCCGCGCAAGCCGTTGCCGGGCCCGTTCACCCCTCGGAGACTAGAATCGACCCGTACGCGCGGACCCCGCGCGCATCGCACGAGAGGAGTCTTATGGCTCTCCTACCCGGCATTCACGGTCCCCGTGACCTCGACGGGCTGACCCCCGACCAGCTACGACAGCTGGCCGCAGAAGTCCGCTCCTTCCTCGTCGAGAATGTCTCCCGCACGGGCGGACACCTCGGACCGAACCTCGGCGTCGTCGAACTGACGATCGCTCTGCACAAGGTCTTCGACTCCCCGTCCGACCCGATCATCTTCGACACCGGGCACCAGTCCTACGTGCACAAGATGCTCACCGGGCGTCAGGACTTCACGGCCCTGCGTTCGCGCGGCGGCCTCGCGGGCTACCCGCAGCGCTCCGAGAGCGCTCACGACGTCGTCGAGTCGTCGCACGCCTCGAGCTCCCTCAGCTGGGCGGACGGCGTCTCACGCGCCTTCAGCCGCACCGGTCGCCGCGACCGCCATGTCGTCGCCGTCGTCGGCGACGGCGCACTCACGGGCGGAATGACCTGGGAAGCGCTCAACAACATCAGCGACGACAACGAGCGCAACCTCGTCATCGTCGTGAACGACAACGGTCGGTCCTACGCGCCGACCATCGGCGGCATGGCGCGCTACCTCAACCGGGTGCGCACGAACGACGCCTACCGCACGCTGCATCGCGGGTCCGACACGCTCTTCCGGCGCCTCGGCCCGGCTGCCCGCGCGGTCTATCGCGGCGTGCGCGGCGGCACCCACGGCTTCCTGTCGCGTTTCACCAACAACGAGGCGCTGTACAGCAACCTCGACATCAAGTACCTCGGCCCCATCGACGGACACGACTTCGAGTCCCTCATCGAGACGCTCGAGCTCGCCAAGTCGTACGGTGCGCCCGTCATCGTCCACGCCATCACCGACAAGGGCAGCGGCTACGCGCCGGCGATGAGCGACGAGGCCGACCAGTTCCACGCCGTCGGCAAGATCGACCCCCTCACGGGTGAGGCTCTCGGCGCGGCCGGCGGTCTCCAGTGGACCGACGTGTTCGCCGAAGAACTAGTGAAGGTCGGAGCCGAGCGCGACGACGTCATCGCCATGACCGCCGCGATGCTGCGTCCGACCGGGCTGCAGAAGTTCGCCGAGCGCTTCCCCGAGCGGGTCTACGACGTGGGCATCGCGGAGCAACACGCCGTGGCATCCGCCGCCGGTCTCGCCTTCGGCGGTCTGCATCCGGTCGTCGCGATCTACGCGACGTTCATGAATCGCGCGTTCGACCAGGTCATGATGGACGTCGCCCTGCACAAGGCGGGCGTCACCTTCGTTCTCGACCGCGCCGGGGTCACCGGTCCCGACGGCCCGAGCCATCACGGGATCTGGGATCTCGCGATGCTGCAGCTCGTTCCCGGCATCCGGATCGCGGCTCCGCGCGATGCCGCGCGGCTTCGCGAGGAGTTCCGCGAGGCCACGGCGATCCAGGATGCCCCCACGGTCGTGCGCTACCCCAAGGGCAAGGTCAACGACGACGTCGAGGCCATCGAACGCCTGCACGACGGCGTCGACGTCCTGAGCCGCGGCACGAGCGAAGACGTGCTGCTCGTCGGCATCGGTCCGATGGTGCACCTCGCCCTCGAGGTCGCGGAGCGCCTCAAGGCGCAGGGAATCGGGGCGACGGTGATCGACCCGCGCTGGGCGATCCCCGTACAGCCCTCCGTCATCGAGCTCGCCCGCACGCACCGCCTGGTGATCACGATCGAAGACGGCATCCGCGTCGGCGGCGTCGGCACACGCGTGCGCCAGGTGCTGCGCGAAGCCGGGGTCGACACGGCCGTCGACGAGCTCGGGATCCCCGACGAGTTCATCGATCACGCCACGCGCGAGCAGATCCTCGAGGATGCCGGCCTCACCGCCGCCAAGATCGCCCACGATGTCGTGGCCCAGGTGCTCGGCACACGGATCCCCATGGCGCGGCAGACGCCGACCGGCTCGATCCCCACGATCGAGGCATGGGAGAACTCGCGCCCCTGAGGCGATAGCACCATCGGGACCGGGCCGGGATGCCGTAATCCCGGCCCGGTCTTGCATCTCCGGCGTCCGTCCGACGGTCGTCAGAACAGGAGAGTGCATCGAGAACAGGACGGAACCGCCCGATTCGGCCTGTTCTCGTCGCACAGCCTGTTCTCGTGACGCGCCCCACCCTGCGTCACGAGAACACGAACGACGGCGGCGCCGCCCCCGAAGGGACGGCGCCGCTGTCGTGTCCGGGGCTCAGGCCCCGATACCCCGGATCGGCGGGTGATGGAACGTGTCGCCGAAGGCACGCTCGGACGCCCCCTCGCGGTCGAGGTAGGGCGAGGCACCGCCATCGATGAACGGCCAACCGGCGCCGAGGATCAGGCACAGGTCGATGTCCTGCACCTCGGGGACCACGCCCTCGTCGAGCATGATCCCGATCTCCTGAGCGAGGCCGTCCTGCACGCGGGCGAGGATCGTCTCGGGCGCGACCGGCGCCTTCCCGGTGACGAGCACCTTCTGCGCAGCCTTGGTCCAGCCGGTCACCCGACCGCCCTTGTCTTTCTCGACGACCTCGGGGAGCGCGGCGAGCTCGTGGAAGTTCTCCGACGAGAAGAACCGGTCGGGGAAGGCGTGCGCCATCGTGTCCTGCACGTGCGCGGCGACTTTCCACCCGACGAGGTCGATGAGTTGGAACGGCCCCATCGGCAGACCGAGAGGCGCGAAAGCCTTCTCCACGACGGCGATGGGCGTTCCCTCGTACACCGCCCTCGCCGCTTCGCCCATGACCTTCGCCAGCAGACGGTTCACGACGAAGCCGGGGGCGTCGGCGGTGAGCACCGCGTTCTTGCCGAGGCCCTTCGCCACTACGAACGCCGTCGAGAGGGCGGCGTCGCTCGTGGCATCCGTCTTCACGACCTCGATGAGCGGCATCACCGCGACGGGGTTGAAGAAGTGGAAGCCGACAAGCCGCTCGGGGTGCTGCAGCACCGAACCGATCTCGGCGACCGACAGCGACGAGGTGTTGGTGGCCAGAATGGCGTCTTCGGACACGATCTTCTCGATCGCCGAGAAGACGTCCTGCTTGACGCCGACCTCTTCGAACACGGCCTCGATGACGAAGTCGCAGTCCGCGAACTCCGAGCGGTCGGTCGTGCCGTGCACGAGCGCGCGCAGCTGGTTGGCCGTGTCGCCGTCCAGACGCCCCTTGGCCTCGAGCTTGCCGATCTCGTCGTGGATGGATGCCACGCCCTTGTCGACACGGCCCTGGTCCAGGTCGGTGATGATCACGGGCACGCGCAGCCTGCGCACGAACAGCAGCGCGAACTGCGAGGCCATGAGCCCCGCGCCGATGACGCCGACCTTCGTGACCTTCTTCGCCAACGCCTTGTCGGGGGCTCCGACCGGACGCTTCGCGCGCTTCTGCACGAGATCGAAGGCGTACATGGATGCCGCGAACTGATCGCCCGTGATGAGGTCGGTCAGTGCTTCGTCTTCGCGGGCGAAGCCCTCGGCCTTCGTGCCGCTCTTGGCCTTGTCGAGCAGGTCGAGCGCGACATAGGGGGAGCGGGGGACGGTACCGATCTTCGACTCGAGCATGCCGCGGGCCATCTTGATGGCGATGGGCCACTTCGTGAGACGTTCGAGCTTGCCCGGCTCGTTCTTCCGCTCGACGCGGACCCGACCGGTCAGCACGCCATCCGCCCAGCGGAGCGAATCCTCGAGGTAGGAGGCGGCGGGGAAGATGGCGTCCATGATCCCGAGGTCGAATGCCTGCTGCGGCTTGAGCATGCGGTTCTGCTTGAGCGGGTTCGAGATGACGACCTCGAGCGCGTTCTCGATGCCGATGAGGTTCGGCAGCAGGTAGGCACCGCCCCAGCCGGGGATGAGGCCGAGGAACACCTCCGGCAACGCGACGGCTGCGGCTGAGGCGTCGACCGTGCGATACGTCGAGTTCAACGCGATCTCGAGACCGCCGCCGAGGGCGAGACCGTTCACGAAGGCGAACGAGGGCACGCCCAGCTCGGACAGTGAGCCGATGACCTGGTGGCCGCGCTGCGCGATGAGACGGGCGACGTCCTTCGAGGGCAGCTTGGCGACGTCGGACAGGTCGGCACCGGCGGCGAGGATGTACTGCTTGCCGGTGATCGCGACGGCGTGGATCTCGCCCGCAGCGGCACGCTCCTGGAGCGTCTGGAGCGTGCGCCCGAGTTCGGCGAGCGTCCCCGGCCCCAGCGTGTTCGGCCGCGTGTGATCGCGACCGTTGTCGAGCGTGATCAGAGCGAGCACGTTGCCCGAGGGCAGTCGCACGTCGCGGACGGGGGAGTGGGTGACCACCTCGTCGCCGGTCAGGGCGTCCAGAGGCGTGAAGTCGATCGCGGTGTAGTCGGTCACTTGCGCTTCTTCTTTCCGTCGAAGAACGGGTTCTCCCAGATGACCGAGCCGCCCTGGCCCAGGCCCACGCACATGGCGGTGAGGCCGTAGCGGACGTCGGGGCGCTCCGCGAACTGCGCGGCCAGCTGGATCATGAGACGGACTCCGGATGCCGCGAGCGGGTGGCCCAGGGCGATCGCACCGCCCCACGGGTTCACCCGGGGGGCGTCATCGGCGATACCGAAGTGATCGAGCAACGAGATCACCTGGATGGCGAAGGCCTCGTTGAGCTCGAACAGACCGATGTCGTCGATCGTGAGTCCGGCTTTCTTCAGAGCCTTCTCGGTCGAGGGAATCGGTCCGATGCCCATGATCTCGGGCTCGACCCCCGCGAAGGCGAACGACACCATGCGCATCTTCGGCGCGAGACCGAACTCTTTCACGGCGTCGCTTCCCGCCAGCAGGCTGATCGTCGCGCCGTCGGTGAGCGGCGACGAGGTGCCGGCGGTGACGCGACCGTGCGGACGGAACGGCGTCTTCAGCGTCGCGAGGCCCTCGAGCGTGGTCTCGGGCCGACGGCCCTCGTCCTCCGTCGCCAGGCCCCATGCACCGTCGGCGTCCTTGACCGCGACCGATACGAGGTCGGGCTGGATCTTGCCGGCGTCGTAGGCGGCCTGCACCTTGTGCTGGCTCGCGACGCCGAAGCGGTCGGCACGTTCTTTCGTGAGGTGCGGGAACCGGTCGTGGATGCGTTCCGCCGTCACGCCCATGTTGAGCGCACCCGGGTCGACAAGCTTCTCCGCGACGAAGCGGGGGTTGGGATCGACGTTGCCGCCGATGGGGTGTCGGCCCATGTGCTCGACGCCGCCGGCGAGGGCGAGGTCGTACATGCCCACGCCGATCGACGCGCCCATGGTGGTGACGCTCGTCATGGCGCCGGCGCACATGCGCTCGACCGCCAGACCGGGCACGGTCATGGGCAGCCCGGCCAGGATCGCCGCAGTCCGCCCCAGGGTCAGTCCCTGATCACCGGTCTGCGACGTCGCGGCGATGGCCACGTCATCGATCCGGTCCTTCGGCACGCCTGCGTTGCGCTCCATCAACCCGATGATCGCCTTGACCACGAGGTCGTCGGCGCGGGTGTTCCAGTACATGCCCTTTTCGCCGGCGCGCCCGAAGGGGGTACGCATTCCATCGACGAAGAAGACGTCCGTCATCTCGGCCACTCTGCCTCCAAAGTTTGGGATGACCCCAGCCTAGGAAGGCGAGATTGCTGCGCAGAATCGGTTGTCCGAACCTACGAATCGGTGGCGGACCCGTCGTCGTCGGTGTTGAGGGAAGCTACAAAGCTATCGGCGATCACCTGTGAGGTCTGGTCAATCTGCCAGGGGCGCGCGCCGAGCTCGGCGAGGGCTGCCCCGACAGAATCGGCGGTGAGCTCGGCCGGCGGCGCCCAGGCCAGACGGCGCAGGGTCTCGGGTGTGAGCAGATTCTCGGTCGGCATCCGCAGCTCTTCCGCCCGTGCCTCGACAGCCGGGCGGGCCTTCTTCAACCGGCGGTCGGCCTCGGGGTTGCGGTCCGCCCACGCGCGCGGCGGGGGGAGGGTGTCGCTGGGCACGCGATCGGCGGGCAGATCCGTCGATTCGCGACCGGCGACGATGGCGTTCCACCAGCGGTCCAGCTGGGTACGGCTGGCGCGACCGTTGAACTCTTTCACGCCCGCGAGCGCCTGCTTGCTCGCCGGGTCGGCAAGCACGGCCGCGACGAGGGCGCGATCGGGTACGAGTCGGCCGGGCGCGATGTCCTGCTCGCGGGCGTAGTCCTCGCGCGCCTGCCAGAGCGACCGGGCGACGGCCAGCGAGCGGCGACCGCGCACGCTGTGCAGCCCGCTCAACCGACGCCACGGGTCGTCGCGCGGTGGCTTCGGCTCACGATCGAGAACGGCCTGGAACTCCTGGCGTGCGATCTCGGTCTTGTCCTGCTCGGTCAGTTCGGCGTCGAGCACGTCGCGCACGTCGATCAGGTGCTCGACATCGAGGGCCGCGTATTCGAGCCAGGATGCCGGCAGGGGGCGCGTCGACCAGTCGGCGGCGGAGTGGGCCTTGGCCAGCGTGATGCCCAACGTCTGCTCGACGACCGCCCCGAGACCGACGCGCTCGTGCCCGAGCAGGCGCGAGCCCAGCTCGGTGTCGAAGATGCGCGGGGGCTCGAGCCCTCGTTCACGCAGCGACGGAAGGTCCTGGCTGGCGGCGTGGAACACCCATTCGACGTCGCCGATGGCGTCTTGAAGGGGCGAGAAGTCCTCGATCGTCGAGGGGTCGAAGAGGAAGACCCCGGCCTCGCGGCGGAAGACCTGGATGAGGTAGGCGCGCTGCGAGTAGCGGAAGCCGGAGGCACGCTCGACGTCGACCGCGACGGGACCGCTCCCCGCGTTCAGGGTCTCGCAGGCGGCGAGGAAGCCCGCGGCATCCTCGATGACGATGTACTCAACCACGCGTGGGCCTCCGGGCTCCGAGAACAGCGACGCCCTCCGACCCCGGGGGGAGGCCTGCGAGCATGCACACGAGCTCCGCCCACGCCTCGAGGTGCGGGCGGAAGGGACCGCGCGGCGACCACGACGCGCGAAGTTCGATCTGCGACCCCTCGCCCTGCGAGGCCAGGGCCCCGAAGCCGGTCGAGAGGGTCTTGGTGGCGGTGCCCGATTCCGAGTGGCGATCGGCACCGCGCGAGTCGAGCGCATCGATGAGCCACGACCAGGCGACCTCGGCCAGCAGGGGGTCCACGCCGATCTCGGGCTCGAGAGGCGCCTGCGCGAAACAGACGATGCGCCAGGCACCGCCCCACGGCTCGGGCTCCTCGGGGTCGTGCAGCAGGATGAACCGCCCGGTCCCGAAGGGCGAGTCGGTGGCGTGCTCTTCGGGCCGCACATCTCCCGCCAGAGCGAGAGAGAAGGGGGCCAAGCCGGAGGGCGACGGAATCTGCCGGACGACCAGATCATCGCGGAAAGTCGTGTCGCGCACCTCTTCGACGGCTCGCGCGAAGGGGCTGTCGGCCTCCGCCGGGCGCTGGTCACTCACGGCCACAGACTAGAGTGAGGCCTCGATGAACGCTCCCAGGCGCGCCGCGGGTTCCCGCGCATCGCAGCGCTCGACCACCGGTGTGCGCGCCACCCTCGCGGCCCTCGGCATCGCCCTCGCCGCCTCCGCGACGACGCTGGGGGCGGTCTCGCTCCGCATGGCGCGTACGGTCGTCCGCCCCGCCGGGCGACGCCCCGACACGCGTATCATGCGTCTCGACGCCGCGTCGCAGACGATCACCCTCGAGCGCACGCCGGACACGACTCTGCCCGGCCGATACGGTCTTTTCACCGTCGGCTCGGTGGACTATCTGCGACTCGGCTCGATCGTCGGAGAAGACGAGACCACCGTCACCCGCAAACTCCTCACGCATGTCCCCGCCGACGGCGATCTCGCCTCGGAGGCGGCCTTCAGCGGGTGGTACTTCGACAAGCCCGAGGACCTCATGCTCCCGTTCCAGGCGCTCGAGGTCGACGCCGGGGTCGGCTCGTGCCCCGCCTGGGAGTTCCCCGCCGAGGGCGACTCCGACGTCTGGGTCGTTCAGGTGCACGGGCGCGGAACGACGCGGTCCGAGGCCCTCCGCGCCGTCCCGGTCTTCCACGCGCTCGGCATCTCGAGCCTCGTGGTGTCGTACCGCAACGACGGAGATGCCCCTCGCAGCCCCTCGGGCACATACGCCCTGGGCGCGACCGAGTGGCGCGACGTCGACGCCGCGATCGGCTACGCCCGCCGTCGGGGGGCGCGCCGCGTGCTGTTGATGGGGTGGTCGATGGGAGGAGCGTTGTCGCTCCAGGCCGCCCTCGAATCGCCCCACGCCGACGTCATCGCCGGTCTCGTCCTCGAGTCGCCCGTGGTGGACTGGCGCACGGTTCTCGATTTCCAGGGTCGCGCGATGCACCTGCCCACGCCCGTCATCGCGATGGCCGAACGCGTACTCGCCTCCACCTGGGGAGCGACCGCGCTGCGCAGCGGCGAACCCATCCCTCTCGATCGCCTCGACGTGGTTTCGAGGGCGGTCGAGCTCCGGCATCCCGTGCTCATCCTCCACAGCGACGACGACGGCTTCGTCCCCGCCGATGCCTCGCACGCTCTCGCGAAGGCGCGTCCCGACCTCGTCACGATGGAGACCTTCACGGTCGCCCGGCACACGAAGCTGTGGAACTACGACGAGACGCGGTGGACCACCGCGATCCAGGACTGGGTGCGCGGGCAGGGCCTCTCTCGGGAGTGATCCCGGATGCCGGCCCCCGGCGACGCGTGCGGCTCAGGCGTCGCGCTTCGCGCGCACCTGACGCTTGGCGCGCATGAGCATGCCCGTCATGCCGGCGATGCGGAGCGGACTGACGGCGCGCGTGAGACCGATGCTCTGTGGGAAGTCGTCGGGCACGGCGAGGGCCTCCTCGGCGCTGAGACCGGTCAGCCCCTGCGCGAGGATGCTCGCGAAGCCGCGCGTGGTCGGCGCCTCGGCGGGAGCGGTGGCGTGCATCGCGACGCGGTCGTCGCCGTCGACCGTGACGATGATGAACACGGGGGACTGGCACTCCACCACGCGCTCGCGCAACTCGGGGTGATCGGCCAGCTCCTCGGGAACCTCGGGCAGCTCCTGCGAGAACTCCAGCAGCAGCTGCAAGCGGTCGGGCTCGTCGAGCTCGAGGAACTCGTCGCGGATCGCGGCGAAGCGAGCGGGGAGATTGTTGTCGGACATCACCGTCATCCTCCCACGCCCGCGTCGGCTGCGGTCAGCGCGAGGGCACCTCGCCGGGCTCCGACCCCGAGACGATCGGTACGCGCACCGCGCTGCCCCACTCGGTCCACGAGCCGTCGTAGTTGCGGACGTCGTCGAAGCCGAGCAGGTGCTTCAGCACGAACCAGGTGTGGCTCGAGCGCTCACCGATGCGGCAGTAGGCCACGATCTTGTCGCCATCGGCGAGCCCCGCACCGTCGCGGTAGATGGCGTCGAGCTCCTCGCGCGACTTGAAACCGCCGTCCTCGGCGACGGCCTTGCCCCACGGCACGCTCTGGGCGCTGGGGATGTGGCCGGCGCGGAGCGCACCCTCTTCGGGGTAGGCAGGCGCGGTGGTGCGCTCGCCGGAGTACTCCTCGGGGGAGCGCACGTCGATGAGCGGATTGCCGAGGTGGGCGAGCACATCGTCCTTGTAGGCGCGAAGCGCGGAGTCGTCGCGCTCGACGACGGGGTAGTCGGTGCGCTCGACGACCGTCTTGTCGGTGGTGATCGGGCGTCCCTCGGCGATCCACTTGTCGCGGCCGCCGTCGAGCAGACGCACGTCTTCGTGGCCGAACAGCGAGAACACCCACAGCGCGTACGCGGCCCACCAGTTGTTCTTGTCGCCGTAGATGACGACCGTGTCGTCGCGCGAGATGCCCTTGGCGCTCAGAAGTTCGGCGAAGCCCGCACCGTCGACGTAGTCGCGCACGACCGGGTCGTTCAGTTCGGTGTGCCAGTCGACCTTCACCGAGCCGGGGATGTGACCCGTCTCGTACAGCAGCACGTCTTCGTCGGACTCGACGACCACGAGGCCCGGCTGACCGAGGCGCTCTTCCAGCCACTCAGCCGTGACGAGTCGTCCGGGCTCGGCGTAGTCGGCGAACTTGGGGGAGGTGGTGTCGAACTCGACGGTCACGGGTACTCCTCGGTCAAGGCGATGCACGGTGCGGCATAGGGTGGACACCGCACCATCGACCCTAGATCCGCGGCATGGGGCACGCACCCTCCCCGTAAGACTTGGACACAGGACGGCCATGACCTCCACTCCCGCCACGACCGGCCTCATCCACCTGACCGAGCGCGAGCCCGCGGTATCGGGCGCCGACATGGTCAACGCCCTCGTCCCGCCGCCGCAGTTCGACGCAGCGACCTTCGAGTCGTACCGCGCCGACGACGCCTACCCCTCGCAGCAGGAGGCCAAGGTGCTGCTGCAGGAGTTCTCCGGAAAGCAGGCCGCCCCCGCCAAGAAGGGCGGCTTCTTCCGCCGCGCCGAGAAGGCCGCCCCCGTCAAGCCCGGTGTGTACCTCGACGGCGGCTTCGGCGTCGGAAAGACTCACCTCTTGGCCGCGATCTATCACGCGATGCCCGCTCGCCGGAAGTACTTCGGCTCCTTCATCGAGTACACCGCGCTGGTCGGCGTACTGGGCTATGCCAAGGCCGTCGAGCTCTTCCGGGGCTCAGATCTTCTCTGCATCGACGAGTTCGAACTCGACGACCCGGGCGACACGATGGTCATGACGCGCCTGCTCGGTGAGCTCGTGGCATCCGGAACCCGGCTCGCCGCCACCTCGAACACCCCGCCCAATGCCCTGGGCGAGGGGCGCTTCGCGGCCCAGGACTTCCTCCGCGAGATCCAGTCGATGGCCGACAGCTTCCGCACGATCCGCATCGACGGCACGGACTTCCGTCAGCGCGCGATCGACGGAGAAGCCAAGGTCCTGACCGACGAGGGTTATCGAGAGGCGATGGATGCCGCAGCCTCCGGCTCGGTCGTCGCCGACGACGCATTCCTGGACCTCGTCGACCACCTCGCTCGGGTTCACCCCTCCCGCTTCATCCGGCTGATCGACGGGGTCGACGTCATCGGCCTGCGCGACGTGCAGGTGCTGCACGACCAGTCGGCGGCACTGCGTCTGGTCGCTTTCGTCGATCGCGCCTACGACGCGCAGATTCCGATCCGGGCCACCGGCGTGCCGTTGAACACGGTGTTCAGCGAGGAGATGCTGGGCGGCGGGTACCGCAAGAAGTACCTGCGCGCGGTCTCGCGCCTCGTCGCGCTCACGCACTCCTGAGGCGAGTTCATCGCCGGTTCGCGGGCGCAGGAAACGCGATGTTTACCGGAGCGGCCCGGCTGTAACACCCCCGAAACACGGGGCGAACGGCGACGGAACCGGGGCTGTGGACACTGAGGGGACCCGACGCTTTACCTGCGTCCCTGCAGAGAGGTTCCCTCCGAGATGGATCAAGGCAACACCGCATTCATCCTGATAGCAGCCGCCCTCGTGCTGCTCATGACGCCAGGACTCGCATTCTTCTACGGCGGTCTCGTCAAGGCCAAGAGCGTCATCAGCATGATGATGATGAGCTTCGGCGCGATGGGCCTCATGGGCGTGCTGTGGGTGCTCTACGGCTACGCGATCGCGTTCCCCGCGACCGACGCCGGGGTCACCAACGCCCCGTGGCACATCGACGGCGCTGACTTCGGCCTCGCGAACGTTCTCACCACCCCCGAGGGCGCCGCGTACCCGCCGCTCGCCTTCGTCGCCTTCCAGGCCACCTTCGCCATCATCACCGTCGCCCTCGTCTCGGGCGCGATCGCCGACCGCGCCAAGTTCGGCGCGTGGATGATCTTCGCCGGCATCTGGGCCACGGTCGTCTACTTCCCCGTCGCGAGCTGGGTCTTCAACTTCGGCCTCGCCGAGGACGGCTCCTTCAGCTACGGCGGCTGGATCACGCACGGTCTGCAGGACGTCTTCGGCGTCGGCGCGATCGACTTCGCCGGTGGAACCGCCGTGCACATCAACGCCGGTGCCGCGGCCCTCGCGCTCGCCCTGGTCCTCGGCAAGCGCGTCGGCTTCCAGAAGGGCGCCCACGTCCCGCACAACCCGCCGTTCGTCCTCCTCGGCGCGGGCCTGCTGTGGTTCGGCTGGTTCGGCTTCAACGCCGGCTCCGAGCTCGCGGCCGACAACACCGCCGCCCTGGCCGTCGTCAACACGATCGCCGCTCCCGCCGCAGCCCTGCTCGCGTGGCTGATCGTCGAGAAGATCAAGGACGGCAAGCCCACGTCGGTCGGCGCCGCCTCCGGTGCCGTCGCCGGTCTCGTCGCGATCACCCCGGCCTGCGCGGCTCTCACGCCGGTCTGGGCCATCGTGCTGGGCCTGCTCGCCGGTGCGGTCTGCGCCCTCGCCATCGAGCTCAAGTTCAAGCTCGGCTTCGACGACTCGCTCGACGTCGTCGGCATCCACCTCGTGGGTGGTCTGCTCGGTACGCTCTACCTCGGCATCTTCGCCAACACGAGCGGCCTCATCTACAGCGGCTCGTTCAACCAGCTCATCGTCCAGGCGATCGCCGCCCTCGCGGTCCTGGTCTACTCCTTCGTGCTGGCCTTCATCATCGGCTTCGCGATCGAGAAGACGATCGGCTTCCGCGTGAAGAACGAGGACGAGATCGCCGGTATCGACACCGTCGTGCACGGCGAAGAGGGCTACGTGCTCTCCGACGTCCGCGGCTGACACCCGCCTCACCCCGAACGGGGCGTCGCCGATTCGTCGGTGGCGCCCCGTTCGTCGTGCCTAGGGTGTGGGTATGGGAACCACGTCTCGTCTGCTGTCGGCCTTTCTCGGGATGTTCCGTTCCGCGCCGCCCACGCGTCGCTCCACCCCGGCGCAGCCCACACCGCGTCCGAGCGCCCCTCGTGGCACGGAGACGGTCGAGATCGATCCCCCGAGGCGCTTGACCCTCTCGTACGCGCCGAAGCGCGACAACGCCCCCGACGGCGGAGAGATCGTCTGGACGTGGGTGCCGTACGAGGAGCGCGACGGGCGGGGCAAGGATCGTCCCGTCCTCGTCCTCGGGCGAGCGGATGCCACCCGCTCCTACGCGGTGAGGTTGACCAGCAAGCCGCACGACGGCGACCGGCACTACCTGTCCCTCGGCACGGGGGAGTGGGATCCCCAGCGACGCCCCTCGTGGATCGACGTCGAGCAGGTGTATCTGGTGCATGACGCGGGTATGCGGCGCGAGGCCGCCGCACTCGACCGCAAGCGCTTCGATGCCGTCGCCGACGCTCTCGCGGCGCGCTACGGGTGGGCACGCTCCTGACGCGGTTCTTCGCCTGATCGCGTCACCCGCCGAGGAACGGTTCGTGAGACCCAGGTGAGATTCCTCTCATCTGACGGGATTTTCGACGGATGAGCATTCGTTCTCGCGCGCGCTGTCGATAAATTTCTGCCGTGCCGTTGGATCCCGAAGAGTCGTTCGCGCAGGTGGAAGCCGATGTTCGTCGTGCCGAGCTGCGAGCCGCGCAGATGCCGGCCTTCGAGGCCGCGGTCGACGGCGTTCGCGGTACAGGCCGCTCGCGCGGCAGAGACATCGTCGCGCAGGTGGACTCCGCGGGCCGCGTCGTCGACCTTCGACTGAGCGAAGCGGCTCTGGCGCGCGGAGCCCAGCGTCTCTCGACGGAGATCCTGTCGACCATCCGCCAGGCCGAGGCCGATGCGCGAGAGAGCACCCTGCGCGCAGTCGCCGACCTGCTGGGCGCCGACGACCCCATCGTCGCGCAGCTGCGCGACGCCGAATCCGCCTCACCCGAGAGGACTCTTCATGGCCGATGACATCGCCGTCGACTTCGATCGACTCCGACAGCACGCAGCTTTCGTCGACTCCCTCGTGGGCGACGTGGGGTCGGCTCTCTCCGTCCTCCGCGGCGGCAATCTCCTCCCCGAGGCGTTCGGTCTGCTGTGCGCCTTCCTCGTCCCCCCGGGACTCGCCCTGTCGGCGGCCGCGACAGGACTCCTCGGCGAAGACCAGTCGCTTCTGGTGCGCACCGCCGGCGAACTCCGCCAGACCGCCGACCAATGGGAGCAATTCGAGAGCGACACCATCGCGACCATCCGCTCGCTCGAGTCTGCGATGGGCGCCTGATGAGCACTGTCGTCGCGCCCGGCACCACTTTCTCCGGAAGCCGCGTCATCGAATCGGGCCGCGCTCTCTCCGAGGCCGTCAAAAGCGGCAACTGGCTCGATGGCGGCATGGCCTTCCTCGACACCCTCGGCGACGCGGCCGCGGCTCTCACCGACCCGATCGGCACGCTCACCGCCTGTGGCCTCGGGTGGGTCATGGAGCACCTCAAGCCGCTGAGCACCTGGCTCGACCAGCTTGCGGGAAGCGCGTCGAACGTCGCCTCCGTCGCATCGCAGTGGGTTTCCGCCGGGTCGTCGATGCGGCAGGCCGGTGCCGACCTCACCCGTCGCCTGAGCGATCTCGACGGCATGACCGGGGGCAGCATCACCGCCTACGTGCGCTTCGCCACCGATGCGGCTGCGCACCTCGGCGCCTCGGGGGAGTGGGCCGAGGCCGCCGCCAGCGGCCTGACCTCGGCCTCCACGCTCGTGACGAAGATGCAGGGCGTGGTCAAGTCGGCGATCTCGAAGGTCGTCGCGACGGCAATCGAGGCGATGGCCGTGGTCGCCGCCTCGTTCGGCCTCGGCATGGGGTACGCGATCGCGCGCGTGGTCATGAAGGTCAACGAGATGGTCAACAAGGTGGTTCGCCCCTTGCGCGCCGTTCTCGGCTCGGTGAAGGCCCTCACGGGTCTGGTTCAGCAGCTGCGGGGCGTCTTCGACCGCACCTCGACCACCACCGCGGCCGCTCTGCAGACGGGCGCCCAGTCGATCCGGATCGATGCGGGAAGCGTCGTGGATGCGTCCGACGCCACGCGCTACGGCAACAGCGCCGCCCACGACCTGACGGTTCGCAACGAACGCGCGAACGGCGTCGTCTACCGCCCGTTCACGGTCTCGGGCGAGCACGCATCGGGGGACTTCCACCTGAGCGGCGCGCAGCCGCTCTCCGGCGCGCCCACGCCCGACGGCTCGGTCGTGGGACATGCTTCCCTCGGCGGGGCCGGCGGCGGTGGCTCTCTCGGCGGCACGTCGACGGTGGATGCCAGGGCGATGACCGGCGTCCCCGCTGGCGGCAGCGGACCCCTCATCGGGGGTACCGCCGGGGGAGCGGCCATGGCCGCGACGTCGATGACGTCGACTCAGGGAACGGGACCGGGGGGCCTTCGCCCTCCGCTGACGGGAGCGGGCACCTCGCACGGCGCAGGAGCAGGGAGCCGGCAGAAGCTCGGCCAACGGCGCCGGGATCTGCGCGTGGTCATCGAAGACGACTGACGCGCCCCACGACGACGCCCCGGCGCTCGACCTCACGATGGTCGGGCGCCGGGGCGCGGCCATGTAGGCGGCCTGCTGATCGCGCGAACACATCGAGGTGGTCTCGGAGCGGCTCGCGGCACACGACCGGGACACCCGACCCGATGCTCAGAGCCGCACCGCCCACGAAAACAGAAAACCCCCGGGAGAACCGGGGGTCTGACTGTGGGCGATGCCGGACTCGAACCGACGACCTCTTCCGTGTGAAGGAAGCGCGCTACCAACTGCGCCAATCGCCCTCATCCCGAACGGGACTCATCGATCGTACCGGATGCCGAGAGGTGCTTCGAACCAGTGCCGGGAGACACGCGCGGGGGGCGCCTCGTTTTGCGCCCGCGCTGAGATCGGGTAATGTCTTACGAGTGCTCGGGGCAAGCCCCGGGAACGAAATGCGGATGTAGCGCAGTTGGTAGCGCACAACCTTGCCAAGGTTGGGGTCGCGAGTTCGAGTCTCGTCATCCGCTCGAGTGGAGGGATATCCGTCTGGGAAACCGATGGAGCATCACGACACGTGGGTCGAACCACATCACGGTGGCGTGGCCGAGCGGCTAGGCACCGGCCTGCAAAGCCGTTTACACGGGTTCGAATCCCGTCGCCACCTCGCCTCACAATAGAACAGCCTGTATAGGCGCGATTGGCGCAGCGGTAGCGCGCTTCCCTGACACGGAAGAGGTCACTGGTTCGATCCCAGTATCGCGCACCACCTGAGAAGCCCCCGGTTCGCCGGGGGTTTCGTCGTTTCCGGGTGCGGCACAAGACCCGGACGACGGCGTGAATGCGACGTACCGTGCAGGGTTCTCGCGACGCTCTGTCCGACGACGTTCGCACGACTGTCGCGCAACGGCGCGCTCATGGACGAGTCGGTAACCCGCACCCCGAGTTCGGGAGCTGCGCCGAGGGGAGCTCTATCGAGCCGGTCAGGCGGAGAGCCATCGGACCGAGTGGTCGTTCCCGCCGCCAGTAAGGGGGGCTGCGGAGTGCCTGGCGGCGGGAACAACACGAGACTACGTCTTGTCCACCATTTGGGGGACACATTGGGTCGAGTCTTGTGGTGTCCTTGCGCTGATCTTGCGCTCGCTTTGCGCGGAGAACCTCGCGCGCACAGCGGGCGCATCGTCGAAGCTCAGTATCGTGACCTGGCACCCTGCGTGACCGCCGCCGACGCCCGAACCGCCTCGCGGAACAGGAAGCGAGACCCCCGTGAACAATGAAGCCCCCCTCTTCTCGACCCCGTCGGGTCCGATCCGCGGACGCCGTGAGGGCGCGGTTCTGCGCGCAAGCGGCATCCCCTATGCGCGCGCGAACCGCTTCGATCCCCCGGAACCGCTCGAGGACCGACCCGCACATGACGTGTTCGACGCGATCGCCCCGTCTCCCGCCTCCCCCCAGGCGCCCACCCCGCTGATCGATGCTCTCGGTGACCAGACAGGGGGGCTGCCGATCCGTGAGGACTGCCAGCACCTCTCCATCACCGTGCCCGCCGATCCGGGCACCGACGACGCACCTCTTCCGGTGATGGTGTGGATCCACGGTGGCGGGTACACGAGTGGCGCGGGTGACCTTCCGGTGTACGACCCCTCCGTGCTCGCGCACGAACAGCGGGTCGTCGTCGTGACGGTCACCTACCGCCTCGGCGTTCTGGGTTATCTCGGCGACGGTGCGGGACGGCCGGCGAACCTCGGTCTGCTCGACCAGCTGGCGGCCCTCGAATGGGTGCAGCGCAACATCGCGGGCTTCGGGGGAGACCCCGCGCGTGTGACCGCCTTCGGGCAGTCCGCCGGCGGCGACGCGGTCCTGCACCTCATGGCGACCGATCGGGCCCGCGGGCTGTTCGCTCGAGCGATCGTTCAGAGCGCCCCGATGGGAACCATGGGCGCACGCGTCAAGCTCGCGGCGGCGATGAGTGCCGCATCCGCCGAACTCACACCCATCACGCCGGTGGGGGAGCTGGCACGCATTCAGGCGGCCGCCCTGCGGGTCTCGCGCGGCTTCGGGCGTTTCTCTCTCATGCCGTTCGCGCCTCAGCCGGGATTCTCTCCGCTCCCTCCCGAGAAACAGATCCGCGAGAGGTGGCTCGAGCGCGCCGCCGGCATCCCTCTGCTCATCGGCGTGACGGCCGAGGAGACGCGGCTCTTCCTGCCGGGGATCTCGGTTCTCGACGGCCTTCGATCCCTCCCGCCGCTCTACGCGCTCGCCTCGATCGCGCTCGACAGGGCCATGAACGCCATCGTCTACGGCCTCCCCGCTCGTCGGCTCGCCCGTGACTATCGCCGTGCGGGCGGGACGGCGCTGCGTTACGTCTTCCAATGGCGGGCGAATGACGTCTACCGCGCTTCCCACGCGATCGAGGTGCCCTTCGTCTTCGGCACGGAGTCGACCGGGGCGCATTTTCCCCCGTACGCGGGAGCGCGGCCCGACGAACTCGCCGCCGTCGGGAAGAGCGTTCGTGCGCTGTGGGGCAGCTTCGCACACGGACGGACGGGAGAGATGGCATCCGTCCCCGAGGTTCTCGACCTGTACGGGGATCGAGGCGGGCCGTCGGCGCAACCCACCCCGGCGGAGAGCGCGGCGCACTACGGTGACACCATGACCGTCCCCGATGCCCAGTGGCGCGAGCTCGCCGCCACGCCGTTCGTCTCTCTCGGTACCTACCGCCGCAACGGCGCCCTGGTGGCCGTTCCCGTGTGGATCGCGCGCGACGGGGACGAGCTGGTCGTCACGAGCGAGCGTTCGACGGGCAAGGTCAAGCGTCTGCGCAACGACTCCCGCGTCACGCTGCAGCCCTGCAGCCGCATGGGGAAGGTCGAACCGGACGCCATCCGCGTCGAGGCCGAGGGACGCATCGCCGGACCCGCCACCGACGACGCCCGCGCGAATGCCGCGCTCAAAGGCAAATACGGGTTGCAGTACCGCGCCATCCTCGGCTTCGAGGCCTTCGCCAGGCGGATCCAGCGGAAGCCCGGTGACCGCGTCATCATCCGCATCTCGCGCGACGCCTGATCGGCGGCATCCGCTGCGCTATCCCGAACGCGCAGTCCACCGCAAGGGGATTGCGCGCGAGAGGGTTTCGAGAGACCGTTCACACAGAGAGCGGTTGCCGGCCCCCGGATCCCGCGTTCCCCTTCTCGCCGAGAGGCGCAGGGCCGTGGGCGGCGGCGACGGGAGTGGAAAATGGGCAAGTTCATCTACGACAGCAACGTCAAGGTCGATTTCGAAGACCGGCTGCTGGCCCACCTGCAGGCGGTCATCATGGCCAAGGTCCGGCGAGGCGAGAGCTTCCCCTTCACGTGGAAGGACGACATCAGCACCGGCGGGGGACGCACGACGGTCTACATCCACCCGCACGTGTCGCTGGTGTTCAAGTTCCACGGCAGCCGCACGCCGCAGCTCAGCACGGCCTGGCTGCACGCGCTGACCTACAACGCCAACTCGGGTCGAGGGCTCTATGTCGTGACCGAGCCCGACGAGTTCGTTCCCCGCGAGAGCGTGCGGCGCGAAGAGATGGTGTTCAGCGAGGTTCCGAACGACCAGGCCCCCCACTCCATCCGCGGCTGAGCAGGGAATGGATGCCGAGCCCTCGGCGGTTACCTCCGGTATGAGCAATTGGGCCACCACCAAGCCGTACTTCGAGACCGATGCCGTAGCACACCTGGCGACACTCATGCGTGACGGATCGCCCCACTCGATCCCGCTCTGGGTCGGGGTGGATGGCGAACGGCTCATGCTGTTCACCGAGGTCGACACCCTCAAGGACCGCAACCTGCAGCGCGACCCTCGCGTGGCCATCTCGGTCACGGCATCCGACAACAGCTACTCGATGGCGTTCGTGCGTGGCGTGGCCGTGGAACGGATCGACGGCGACGCCGCCCTGCCGTACGTCGATCGCATCGCACGGCTCTACACGGGCGAGGACTACGGTCTGCGCGAGGGACTGGCGGTCTGGTTCATCGAGCCCGGCAAGGCGTGGTCGCGTACCTACGAGGATTGACCGCTCACCACACGAGCGGCAGGACGCCCAGCAACAGGATCAGCGGCGCGATCACCGCGCCGAGCAGGACGAATCGGCTCCACCGCACCTCGACGCCCGCCGCGACGAGACGGTCGTGCCACAGCAGGGTCGCCAACGACGCCCAAGGCGTGACGATCGGACCGGCGTTCACACCGATCAGCAGCGCAGCCAGTCGCGCGGGAGAGCCCGCCACCGACTCGAGGGCGAGGTAGGCGGGCAGGTTGTTGATGCCGTTCGCCGCGAGGGCGCCGACACCCGCCACCTGCCAGAGCGACACGAGGTCGTCGCCCGAGCCGGCCAGCACCGCGGTGACCCGCCCGATCCCGAGGGCCTCGAGGGCCCCTACGGCCAGGAACAGTCCGCCGGCGAACACCAGCAGAGACCAGGGCACCAGACGGATGCCGAGGGCTCGCGGCGCGCGCCAGGCGAACGCGGCGATCAGGACGAGGGCCGCTCCCGTGGCCGGCATCCAGGGTTCGAGTCCGATGACCAGCAGGGGAAGCAGAGCGACGGTCACCACCGCCGAGACGCGTAGCAGAAGGCGATCCGAGACCTCGGGGGAGGCGGCATCCGGGTATGTCTTCGGCAGTCGGCGCAGGAACACGAGCGTCAGCACGATGACCGACACGGCAATGGCGATGAGCGCCGAGGGACCCAGCAGCGCGAGGAACGCGACGGGGTCGTGACCGCCGCCGAGCGCCTCGGATGCCAGCAGGTTGGTGAGGTTCGACACCGGGAGCACCAGCGAGGCGGTGTTGGCGAGCACGACCGTGACGAAGGCGAAGGGAAGCGGATCCAGCCGCCGCGCCACGGCCATGGCGACGACCACGGGAGTGAGCAGCACCGCGGTCGTGTCCAGCGACAGGAACGCCGTCGCCATCGTGGCCAGGGCCACGACGAGCACCCACAGCAAGGCGGTGCGCCCGCGAGCGATCCTCGCCAGGCGCGCGGCCACGACGTCGAACAGCCCCGCCTTCGAGGCCAGTTCGGCGACGATCGTCACGGCGACGACGAAAAGCAGGATGGGCCAGACGCGGTCGGCGACGGCGAGGGCGGCGTCGGCGGGGAAGACGCCGGTGAGCAGCGCGATGAGCCCGAGCACCCAGAGCACGCCGCCGATGATGGCCAAAGTCACCGCTCCACTATGAGGCACGTCGCGTGCGGTCGAGACCACGCCCGCCCGGTAGCCTGGAAACGACCCCTTCAGGAGATGTTCTGTGACTGATTTCCCCGCCGATGGCTTCGCCCTCTTCCCCGACCGTTCAGTCGTCGCTCTGCGCGTCAACGGGGAGTTGAAAGACCTGGCCACGACCGTGACGGCCGATGACCGGGTGGAGCCGGTCACGGTCGACAGCGCCGACGGTCTGTCGATCCTGCGCCACTCCACCGCGCACGTGCTCGCCCAGGCCGTGCAGCGTGTCAAGCCCCAGGCCAACCTCGGCATCGGTCCGCCCGTCACCGACGGTTTCTACTACGACTTCCAGGTCGACGAGCCCTTCACCCCCGACGACCTCAAGGTCATCAAGAAAGAGATGGAGCGCATCGTCCGCGAGAACCAGCGGTTCGTGCGCCGTGTCGTCAGCGACGACGAGGCCCGGGCGGAGTTGTCCGACGAACCGTTCAAGCTCGAGCTGATCGGGCTCAAGGGCGGCTCGGCCGAGGCGGCCGAGGGCGCGTCCGTCGAGGTCGGCGCCGGCGAGCTGACGATCTACGACAACGTCACCCGAGACGGCGAGACCGCCTGGAAAGACCTCTGCCGCGGCCCCCACGTTCCGGGCACCCGCCTCATCGGAAACGGTTGGGACCTCACGCGCATCGCCGGTGCCTACTGGCGCGGCAGCGAGAAGAACCCGCAACTGCAGCGCATCTACGGCACCGCGTGGCCCACCAAGGACGAACTGCGCGCCTACCAGCACCGTCTCGAAGAGGCCGCGAAGCGCGACCACCGCAAGCTCGGCAAAGAGCTCGACCTCTTCTCGTTCCCCGACGAGATCGGTCCGGGTTTGGCGGTGTTCCACCCCAAGGGCGGCATCATCCGCTACGAGATCGAGCGCTACATGCGCGAGCGCCTGCTCGCCAGCGGCTACGAGGTCGTCAATACCCCGCACATCACCAAGGGCGACCTGTTCATGACGAGCGGTCACCTGCAGTGGTACGCCGACGGCATGTACCCCCCGATGGTCCTCGACGAGGTCGTGGATGCCGACGGGCACGTGTCGCGCGAGGGCCAGGAGTACTACCTGAAGCCCATGAACTGCCCGTTCCACAACCTGATCTTCCGTTCGCGCGGACGCAGCTACCGCGAGCTGCCTCTGCGCCTGAGCGAATTCGGGTCCGTCTACCGCTACGAGAAGAGCGGAACCCTCTCGGGCCTCACGCGCGTGCGCGGCATGACTCAGGACGACACGCACATCTACGTCACCGCCGAACAGGTCAAGGGCGAGCTGACCCACAGCCTCGACTTCGTGCTGCAGACCCTGCGCGACTACGGTCTCAACGACTTCTATCTCGAGCTGTCGACCAAAGAAGACGGCAACCCCAAGTTCATCGGCGACGACGCGCTGTGGACCGAAGCGACCGAGACCCTTCGCGAGGTCGCCGAGGCCTCCGGCCTCGAGCTCGTGCCCGACCCGGGCGGGGCGGCCTTCTACGGTCCCAAGATCTCGGTGCAGGCGCGCGACGCGATCGGACGCACCTGGCAGATGTCGACCATCCAGCTCGACTTCAACCAGCCCGAGCGCTTCGAGCTCGAGTACACCGGCCCCGACGGCGAGAAGCACCGCCCCGTCATGATCCACCGTGCCCTGTTCGGCTCAGTGGAGCGCTTCTTCGCCATCCTGCTCGAGCACTATGCCGGAGCCTTCCCGGTGTGGCTCGCGCCCGTGCAGGTCGTGGCCGTTCCCGTGGCCGCCGAGTACGGCGACTACCTCCAGGGCATCGTGGCCGACCTCAAGGCCCGAGGCGTACGCGCCGAGGCCGATCACAGCGACGACCGCATGCAGAAGAAGATCCGCACGCACACCACGCAGAAGGTGCCGCTCATGCTGATCGCGGGGGAGCAGGACCGCGCGGGCGGCACGGTCTCGTTCCGCTTCCGCGACGGCACCCAGCTCAACGGCATCCCCGTCGACGAGGCTGTCGCGCGCATCACCGGGGCGATCTCGGCCCGGACGCTCGTCAACACCGCCGAGGATCTCGCGTGACCACCGATCCGGATGCCGTCGCGGCGGACTCGTCGCCGGTGGCCGGCCCGACACCCGCCAGCGACGGGTCCGGATCGGTTACGACCGACGCCGAACTCGTCGACGCCATGACGCTCCCGGGCGTGCCCGACGAGTTCCAGCGCCTGTGGACACCGCACCGCATGGCGTACATCTCGGCGGGCCGGGGGCCTATGGAGCAGAACTGCCCGTTCTGCGCCGCCCCCGACAAGTCCGACGAGGACGGTCTGATCGTCGCGCGCGGGAAGACCGCTTACGTGCTGCTGAACCTGTTCCCGTACAACTCGGGCCACCTGCTGGTGTGCCCGTACCGCCACATCGCGACGTACGACCAGGCCACCGACGAAGAGGTCGCCGAGATCGGCGCGCTCACGCAGCGCGGCATGCGGGTGCTGCGGGCGGTGTCTAAGTGCGACGGCTTCAACCTGGGCATGAACCAGGGCGCGATCGCGGGAGCCGGCGTCGACGGGCACCTGCACCAGCACATCGTGCCCCGCTGGGCGTCGGACGCGAACTTCTTCCCGATCATCGCGAAGACGAAGGCGCTGCCCCAGCTGCTCGGCGACGTGCGCCGCACGGTCTCCGACGCCTGGGGAGAGTGAACACGGCGGTGCCGGTCCGCGGATCGTCTTCGCGAACCGGCACCGTCGTTTCAGGCGTTACAGACCGTCATGGTGCATCGCCTGGATGAGCCGCACGTTGCGGTCGAACGCGGTCTCACTGAACTCGTCCGAGTAGTTCAGCCCGTACGGCCACATGTGGCTGCCGCCGCAGTTGATCCGCGCGTCCGGACCATCCCACGACTTCAGCAGGGGTAGGGCGGAGGGCCAATCCTGCGCGTCGCATTTGGCCTGAAAGTGGCCGGCTGTGCCTACCCCGACGGTGTGCGAGATCTCGTGTAGCGCCGTCCCCTCGACCATGTAGGAACGATTGCTTCCGAAGCGGATGTCACCGTTGATGCTGGCCTCGGCCGTGGGGACGCCGGGTGCGTAGGAGACATTCAGGTGCCGCCAGGTGTTGTTGAACTTGTTGTACCGGGCGAGCGCACGGTCCATCGCGTCCCTGATGCGGGCGTAGGCATCGAGCTCATCGGCCGACGGGTTCGACGACTCGTGGAGGGTGTATGTCATCTTCGACACGTTCGGGTCCGTAAGGCGCCAGCGCTGGACGCCGGAGCCGTCGCAGGTGACCTGCGACAGCAGCCCCCCGTCGGCAGGGGACGCGACACTCTGCAGGCAGAGGTTGTTGTACTTGTTGCGGATCTCGGTCCAGCCGCCTCCGACGTCGGTCAGCTGCCACTGCTGCACGTCGCCGCCCCAGCACGACCACTGACGCACCTCCGATCCGCTCGTGGTGGCGAAGTTGTAGTTGTCGAGGCAGAGGTTGCTGAACCTGTTCTTGATCTCGGCGTAGCCGTTTCCGAGATCGGTGATCGCCCAGAGCTGATTCTGGCCCTCGAGGCAGGTCCACTGGCGCACCTCGGCACCCGGCTGAGTATCGAAGGCGTAGTCGTCCATGCACAGGGTGTTCTGCTGATTGCGAATCTCTTGGTTCGTGCCCGTGCCGACCGGCGCGGTCGGTGCGGCCGAGGCGGGGGAGGCTGAGCCGAACACGGCGAGACAGAGGGCAAGGGATGTCAGGAGCGCGCTGCCCAGGCTCCATCCTCGACCTCCTGCTCGGGACGTCGTCGTCCGAGACATGTGAGTACCTTTCGTTGTGCCGGACCGCCACGAGGCGAGCCCGGGTGGGGCAGGGGAACGCCGCGCGCCGCAGGCAGGGAGTGCCGGCCGGAAGCGCACGACAGCGCGTCGTCGGGGAGGGGGTTGCCCGGCAGACCGCGACCCCTGACGGGATCTGCGGAGACGCGTTCTCGCGGGGCGTCGACTCCAGTGTTAACGCTCACATACCCGCTTGGGTGCGATCTTCTCGTCGCGAACCGGCCTCTGTCAAGGCGTCTTTGGACGTCATGCGTAACGCGTCGGACGAGAGCGCTCCCAGAACCTCGAGCGACCACGTATCGAGCAAACCGGGGTTATGCACAACCCCCGTCCGCGACGAGAGCGTTCCCGATAGCGTCACGGCATGAGCTCTCGGACTCGCCCTCTGGTTCTTTCCCTCACGCTCGCCGCCGTCCTCCTCGGGACGACAGCCTGCATCCCGCTGCCGAGCCCGCTCGAGCCCGACGGCGCCGCGGGGCGGCCGACCTCCGCTCCCGACGGCGCGCAGAGTCCTGTGCCCGAGGAGTCGACCACCGCCGATCCCGACGATGTGTCCGACGTCTTCGCGGAGCGGGAGGAGTACTTCCGCGAGCAGCAGCTTCCGATGGACGGTTCACCGCTGGTCGCGGTCACGCCTGCCCAGAAAGAATTCATCGCCGAGCAGCGGGCGTACGTCGAGCAGCAGGGTTCGGCTTGGACGTCGGCCGATGAGAGCCTGGCACTGGCCCTCGCCGGAGACGCGTGCGAGACAGCGATCCTCAACCGCCACCAGGTCGATGCCTCGACCATGAACACCCACGTCGCGACCTCCCCGCTGTTCGCCCAACTCATCCCGAGCGACCTCCAGGGCGCCGCGCGCACACAGGCCGAGAAGCCCATCGCGAGCGTCATGGTCTTCGGCGCGACCTTCATGTGCCCCGCCGACGGCGACGCCTGGGTCGCCGCGTATCGAGAGGTGTACGGCGACTGAGCCGCGTCAGCGCACCTGGCGGACGGCGAACTGCAGACGGGGGTTCGCGTAGGCCTCCTGCGACTCGATGAGTCGCAGTTCGCGCGATCCGGATTCGAAGGTGTTCGAGAGCAGATCGAAGACACTCGACGCCGTGCGCGCCAAGGCGTCGGCCGCGTCGCCGCTGCGGCGGTAGTGGGCGGTGAAGAGCGCCGCCGTCACATCTCCGGAGCCGTTGGCCTTCATGGGGATGAGAGGCGTCTGCACGATCCACGCGCCGGCGTCGTCGACGACCATCATCTCGATGGTGTCGGCCTCTCGGTCGGGGCGTTCCACGCTCGTGACGAGGATCGTGCGCGGACCCCGCTCGCGCACGAGGTCGGCCGAGGCGAGGGTCGAGTCGATGCCGTCGGGCTCGGTGCCGGTGAGGAATCCGAGTTCGAACTGGTTCGGCGTCAGGATGTCGGCCACCGGCACGACTCGCTCGCGCAGGAGTTCGGGAATCGCGGGCGCCACGAAGCAGCCCGACTTGGCGTTGCCCATGACGGGGTCGCAGGCGTAGACGGCATCCGGATTCGCCCTCTTGACCCGCTCGACGACGTCGATGATGACGTCGGCGATGCCCTCGCCGCCCTGGTAACCCGAGAGGACCACGTCGATCTCGGGGAAAACGCCGCGCTCCTCGATACCGGTGAGCACGTCGGCGACGTCGGCGGGAGAGATGAGGGGTCCGCGCCAGGCACCGTAGCCGGTGTGATTGGAGAAGTTGACCGTGTAGACGGGCAGGACCTCGACGCCGATGCGCTGGAGGGGGAAGACGGCGGCGGAGTTGCCGACGTGCCCGAACGCGACGGCCGACTGGATCGAGAGAACCTTCATGCCTCGATCCTCCCACCTCGGACGCCCGGACGGAGTGCGCCCGCGGCGACGGCGAGGTCGTCGGCGAGGGCGGCGGCCGAGGCCTCGTCGAGGTCGTGCACCGTCAGGCGCAGGAAGGCGCCGGCGTGGTCGGGGGAGAGGAAGAACGGATCCCCCTCGCGCACCAGCCAGCCGCGGTGCATGAGCTCCTCGCGGACGGACGCGGCCGGAACCGGCAGCGGTACCCAGAGGTTGAGGCCGTCGCCCGGGGCCACCGGCAGTCCGCGTTCGGTGAGGGCTGCTGCGAACGCCGCGTTGCGCGCGGCGTAGTGCTCGGCGGCCGCCTCGATGTCGGCTCGAACGGAATCGTCGGTGACGAGGGCGAGGGTCATGCGCTGCAGGATGTGGCTCACCCACGTCGTGCCCGGTGTGAGACGGACGGCGAGACCATCGGCCGTGTCGGGATCGGATGCCGTGACCGCGAGGCACGTGTCGGGCCCGAGGAACTTCGACATCGACCGGATGCGCGCCCACCGGCGTTGCGAGGGACCGATGACCGAGTGCAGGGGAGCACGCGACAAGAGCGAGAAGTGGTCGTCCTCGATCACCAGCACGTAGGGGTGCTCCGCGAGCACCTCCCGCAGGGCCGCGGCGCGCTCGGCGCTCAGGCTCGCCCCCGTGGGGTTGTGCGCACGGGGCGTACAGATCACGGCGCGAACGCCGGCCTCCAGGGCCGCGCGCAGTCCCTCGACGGTCATGCCCTCGGCATCCACCGCCACCGGCACCGCGCGATACCCGCCGGTGCGGACCGTGTGCAGCGCCGACAAGAAGCACGGGTCCTCCAGCGCCACGGCGTCGTCACGCTGCAGGGCCTGCGCGAGGAGGCGCTCGATCGCGTCGCTCGCGCCGCTGGTGACGGTGATCAGCAGATCGTCATGGGGCAGCTGGTCGGCCATCCAGCCGCGGGCCCAGGCCTCCAAGCCCGGGTCGATGACCGGCTCCCCGTAGAGCACCGGGCGCGTCGAGCGCGCCAGGGCCGCGGTGGGGTCGGGAATGAGCGCGGGGTCGGGGTTACCGGTACCCACGTCGCGCAGGACGGTATCGGGCGTGTAGCCCTCCTGAGCGACGGCGGTGCGGTCGGCGACACGCGTGCCGCCGCGGCCTCGCGCCTCGACGAGCCCCGCCTGCGCAAGCTGGCGGTAGGCCGCGACGACCGTGTTCCGGTTCACGCCGAGGTCCGCGGCGACGGCCCGCACCGACGGGAGGAGCGTCCCCGGTGGCAGCTCGCCCCGCTCGATCCGCTCGCGCAGGTCGGCGGCGATGCCGGATGCCGATCGGCCGGTCACATCGATGGTCATAGCCCCCCTGAGTCCAGACCAGCCTATGTCCTGCGCCATGCTACGGTTTGGCCTAAGCCAATTAGACGCGCCCCGAAGCGCGCATCTCGCGCCCCCGGGCGCCGAACGGAGTGGACATGACCGACACCGGAACCTCCCGCGTCAAGCGCGGACTCGCCGAGATGCTCAAGGGCGGCGTCATCATGGACGTCGTCACCGCCGACCAGGCGCGCATCGCCGAGGACGCCGGCGCCGTAGCCGTCATGGCACTCGAGCGTGTGCCCGCCGACATCCGCGCCCAGGGCGGCGTGGCGCGCATGAGCGACCCCGACCTGATCGACGACATCATCGCGTCGGTGTCGATCCCGGTCATGGCCAAGGCCCGCATCGGCCACTTCGTCGAGGCGCAGATCCTTCAGGAGCTCGGCGTCGACTACATCGACGAATCCGAGGTGCTCTCGCCCGCCGACTACGTCAACCACATCGACAAGTACGACTTCACCGTGCCGTTCGTGTGCGGGGCGACCAACCTGGGCGAGGCGCTGCGCCGCATCACCGAGGGCGCGGCGATGATCCGCTCGAAGGGCGAGGCCGGCACCGGCGACGTGTCCGAGGCCACCAAGCACATCCGCACCATCCGCGGCGAGATCAACGCCCTGCGCGCCAAGACCAAGGACGAGCTGTACGTCGCCGCCAAGGAGCTGCAGGCACCCTACGACCTGGTTGCCGAGATCGCCGAGACCGGCGAGCTGCCCGTCGTGCTGTTCACGGCCGGGGGCGTGGCCACTCCCGCGGACGCTGCGATGATGATGCAGCTCGGCGCCGACGGCGTCTTCGTGGGCTCGGGCATCTTCAAGTCGGGCAACCCCGCCCAGCGCGCCGCGGCCATCGTGAAGGCCACGACCTTCCACGACGACCCCAAGATCGTGGCCGAGGCCTCGCGCGGACTCGGTGAGGCGATGGTCGGCATCAACGTCGCCGACCTCCCCGCCCCGCACCGCCTCGCCGAGCGTGGCTGGTAAGCCCCGCGTCGGCGTTCTCGCACTCCAGGGAGACGTGCGAGAGCATCTCGCGGTCCTGACGACTCTCGGCGCCGACGCACGACCTGTGCGCCGGCCCGAGGAGCTCGCCGCCGTGGAGGGCCTCGTCCTTCCCGGCGGCGAGTCGAGCGTCATCGACAAGCTCGCGCGCGCCTTCGGCCTTTTCGACCCCATCCGCGAGGCGATCGCGGCCGGGATGCCGATGTACGGCACGTGCGCGGGACTCATCCTGCTCGCCGACCGCATCGACGGCGCCATCACCGGCCAGCGGACCTTCGGGGGCATCGACGCGCGCGTCGCCCGCAACGTCTTCGGCAGCCAGACCGCCTCGTTCGAGACCGACCTCGACGTCCCCGTCCTGGGCGACCCACCGGTGCACGCCGTCTTCATCCGTGCGCCCGCGGTCGTCGAGTGGGGACCGGATGCCGAGCCCCTGGCATCCCTTCCCGATGGACGTGTCGTGGCTATCGAACAAGGCGCACTGCTGGGCACCGCGTTCCACCCCGAATCGACGGGGGAGACGCGCTTCCATCGCCGATTCCTGGACCAGGTGTCCACCCGACACAGCACGCGCGCGCCCGCGCTCTAGACTGGAAGCCATGTCCGGACACTCCAAATGGGCCACGACCAAGCACAAGAAGGCGGTCATCGACTCCCGCCGCGCCAAGTCGTGGGCCAAGCTCATCAAGAACATCGAGGTCGCCGCGAAGCTCGGTGGAGCCGACCTCCAGGGCAACCCCACCCTCTTCGACGCCGTGCTCAAGGCCAAGAAGACCTCGGTCCCCAAAGACAACATCGACCGCGCGATCAAGCGCGGTGCCGGTATCGGCGGCGAAGCCGTCGAGTACACCTCGATCATGTACGAGGGCTACGGACCCAACGGGGTGGCCTTCCTCATCGAGTGTCTGACCGACAACAAGAACCGCGCCGCAGCCGAGGTGCGCACAGCCCTCAGCCGTAACGGCGGCACCCTCGCCGACCCGGGCAGCGTCGCCTACAACTTCAGCCGCAAGGGCGTCATCGTGGTCCCCTCCGAGGGCACCACCGAAGACGACGTCATGCTCGCGGTCCTCGAGGCCGGAGCCGAAGAGGTCGAGCCGCACGGCGAGGGCTTCGGCGTCATCACCGAGGCCTCCGACCTCGTATCGGTGCGCAGCGCTCTGCAGGATGCCGGCATCGAGTACGACTCCGCCGACGTCGAGTTCGTCCCCTCCCTCAAGGTCGAGGTCGACGCCGACACCGCCCGCAAGGTGTTCCGCCTCATCGACGCTCTGGAAGACAGCGACGACGTGCAGAACGTCTACACCAACTTCGACATGACGGCCGAGGTCCAGGCCGAGCTCGAGAACGACGAGTAAGGGCGCGCCCTCTCCTCGGCACGGCCCCCGGCGCTTAGCGTGGGGGCCGTGTCTCGTTCCCTCCGCGTCCTCGGCATCGACCCCGGACTGACCCGCTGCGGCCTCGGCGTCGTCGACGTCTCGCCGAACCGCACGGCCTCCCTCGTGCACGTGGGCGTCGCGCGGTCCGCACCGACGGATCCGATCGAGAAGCGCCTCGCGGCGATCGCCGCCGGCATCCGCGAGGTGCTCGTCCGACACCAGCCGCACGTCGTCGCCGTCGAGCGCGTCTTCGCCCAGAACAACCTGCACTCGGTCATGGGCACCGCCCAAGCCAGCGGCATCGCGTTGCTGCTCGCCGCCGAACACGGGCTCGCCGCCGCGACCCACACGCCCAGCGAGGTCAAGGCCGCGATCACCGGTTACGGCTCCGCCGACAAGCTGCAGGTGCAGACGATGGTCGCGCGGGTGCTGCGTCTCGACTCCCTTCCGCAGCCCGCGGACGCCGCTGACGCCCTGGCCATCGCCCTGTGCCACGCCTGGCGCGGGGGAGCCGCCGCAGCGTCGGGCGACGACACTCTGACACCCGCGCAGAAAGCCTGGCGGGATGCCGAGAAGAAGCGCACCCCGCCGACGCGTGTCGCTCGAACACATGTACGAACGGGCGCGTAAGCTGGTCCGATGATCTCATCGCTGCACGGTACGGCGGCTCACGTCGCCGACGACTCGCTGGTCATCGTGGTGGGAGGTGTCGGCTTCTCCGTCGCGGTGACCGCCCAGCTGGCACGCACGGTGCACGTCGGCGACGACGTCCACCTGCACACCAACCTCATCGTGCGCGAGGACGCGCTGTCGCTCTACGGGTTCGAGGCCCGTGAAGAACTCACCGTCTTCACGCAACTGATTAGCGTCACCGGCGTCGGCCCGAAGTCCGCCCTCGGCGTGCTGTCGTCGCTGACCGTGCCGCAGATCGCCCAGGCCGTGGCCGACGACTACGACGCACCGTTCCGCCGCGTCTCGGGCATCGGCCCCAAGACCGCGAAGCTCATCGTCGTGCAGCTGGCCGGCAAGCTGCAGGTCGCGCCGTCCGCGGCTCCCGCCGCCGCCTCGCCGCACGGACAGATTCCCGCGCAGGTCACGCAGGCGCTCGTGGGCCTGGGCTGGACGGAACGAACCGCGGCCGAGGCCGTGGCATCCGTCGCCGAATCCGCCTCCGAGGCCGACCGCGCCTCGGTCCAGTCGCTCCTCCGCCTCACTCTCGCTCTGCTGGGTCCCGCCCGGAAGGAGAGCGTGAGTGGCTGACGTCCGCGACGCCGGCACGCCCGACGACGAGGTCGAACTCGCCATCGAAGGCGCCCTGCGCCCCACCTCTCTCGCCGAGTTCGTCGGTCAGCAGAAGGTGCGCGGCCAGTTGCAGCTGCTGCTCGACGCCGCCCGGATCCAGCAGCGCTCTCCCGATCACATCCTGCTCTCGGGCCCTCCGGGGCTCGGCAAGACCACCCTCGCGATGATCGTGGCCCACGAGAGCGGTCGGCCGCTGCGCCTGTCGAGCGGCCCCGCGATCCAGCACGCGGGCGACCTCGCCGCCCTGCTGTCGTCGCTCACGCCGGGGGAGGTGCTCTTCATCGACGAGATCCACCGCATGGCGCGCTCGGCTGAAGAGATGCTCTATCTCGCGATGGAAGACTTCCGCATCGACATCATGGTCGGAAAGGGAGCGGGCGCGACCAGCATCCCCCTCGACCTCGCTCCCTTCACCCTCGTGGGCGCCACGACGCGCGCGGGCCTGCTGCCGAACCCGCTGCGCGACCGCTTCGGGTTCACCGCTCACCTCGAGTACTACGAGCCGGAAGAGCTGGAGCGGGTGGTCTCGCGGTCGGCATCCATGCTCGATGTCGGCCTGCCGGGCACCGCGCGCTCCGAGATCGCCCGCCGTTCGCGAGGAACTCCCCGTATCGCCAACCGCCTGCTCCGGCGCGTCCGGGATTACCTGGTCGTGAACGGCCCGTCGACCGGTACCGACGAGGGTCACGCCGACGTGCGCACGGTGGGCGCCGCCCTCGATCTCTACGACGTGGATGCCATCGGGCTCGACCGCCTCGACCGGGCCGTCCTCGATGCCCTCGTGCGCCGATTCCGCGGGGGACCGGTGGGGCTCAGCACCCTCGCCGTGGCCGTGGGAGAAGAGCCGGAGACCATCGAGTCGGTCGTCGAGCCGTACCTCGTGCGCATCGGATTCATGGGTCGGACCCCGCGCGGCCGTGTGGCGACTCCCGAGGCGTACGACCACCTCGGAGCACCCCATCCCGACGGCATGCTCCGATTCACCCGGGGGTCATGACCTATACTCGGCGGGGGATTCCCCGACCCACGCTAGGCAGTGCCGCACGGCGCGCCTGATCTGAAAGGTGCACCGCCTCCATGGACTCCAGTTTCCTCCTGCTCATCCTGTTCGCCGGTCTGCTCGTCTTCATGTTCCTGAGCTCCCGTCGGCGCATGAAGAAGCAGAAGGCCGAGCTCGAGCAGAAGGCTCGCGAGACGGTCCCCGGCGCCGAAGTGCTGCTGCAGGGCGGCCTCTACGGCACCATCGTCGAGTACGACGCCGAAGACCTCGACAAGCCCGCGCACGTCGAGATCGCCCCCGGCGTCGTCATCAAGGTGCACAGCCAGGCGATCCTGCGCATCGTCGACCCCGCCGCGGGCACGGTGACCGAAGACGAGTACATCGAAGCCGAAGAGACCGAGGCCGAGTACGCCGCCGGTGTCGCCGATGGCGACATCACCTCGATCAGCGACGACCAGCGCGCCGCCCGCCAGCACGCCGCCGACGCAGAGCGCGATGACAAGGACCGCCCCGCGGTCTGATCGCCCCTCCCGCCGTTTCGTTCACCGCCGCACAG
This sequence comes from Microbacterium sp. SORGH_AS_0454, assembly GCF_031453395.1. Taxonomy (NCBI): domain Bacteria; kingdom Bacillati; phylum Actinomycetota; class Actinomycetes; order Micrococcales; family Microbacteriaceae; genus Microbacterium; species Microbacterium sp. SORGH_AS_0454. The sequence goes on from NZ_JAVIYS010000001.1 coordinate 2,919,277, forward strand.
AAAGCCGACTCCGTGGCGCCCTCGACTCCTGTCCGTCACGCCTGGCGCGTTTTGACCGGATTGCTCGCCATCACCGGCGTGCTCTTCGGCATCAACGCGCTGGGCGTGTACGTCTTCAACGCCAGTTCCTGGACCCCCGAGCTCGCGCTCGACCTCCAGGGCGGCACGCAGATCATCCTGCAAGCCCAGACCACCGACGGCGCCGCGCCCGACAGCGAACAGCTGGCTCAGGCCGTCACGATCATCCGCCAACGCGTCGACGCCTCGGGCGTGGGTGAGGCCGACGTCGCCACCGAGGGTGGCCGCAACATCGTCGTCCAGATCCCCGGCCAGGCCGATGAGGCCACGCGCCAGCGCATCCAGAGCTCGGCCCAGCTGCAGTTGCGCCCGGTGCTGTTCAGCGGCTCGCCGGCGACCTCGTTCGTGGGTCAGGACGGTGTCTCCACGCCGTACCCGACGCCCGACCCGAGCCTGCCGTCGACGCCGACCGCCTCGCCGACCAATGCGAGCGACCCGGCCTACATCACCCCGGCTCTGCAGGCGCAGTTCCTCGCGTACGACTGCGCGAACCCGCCGAGCAATCCCGCCCAGGCTCCGGCCGATCAGCCGATGATCACGTGCGGCACGAACGACGGGCAGAAGTACATCCTCGGCCCCGTCGAGCTCGACGGCACCGACATCTCCAACGCCACCAACGGTCAGGAGCAGAACACCGGCCAGTGGGCCGTCAACCTCGTCTTCAACGACCAGGGCACGCAGAAGTTCGCCGAGATCAGCCAGCGCCTCTACGGAGCGCAGCCGCCGCTGAACCAGTTCGCGTTCGTGCTCGACGGCTCCGTGCTGTCGGCACCGTCCATGAACGGCATCATCGTCGACGGTCGCCCCAGCATCACCGGCTCGTTCACGCAGGAGTCGTCGAAGGCCCTCGCCGACCAGCTGAAGTACGGCGCCCTGCCGCTGAGCTTCCAGGTGGTCAGCTCCGACACCGTGTCGGCGACGCTCGGTTCGCAGCAGTTGCAGGTCGGTTTCATCGCCGGCCTCATCGGCCTCGGTCTCGTCGCGATCTACTCGCTCATCGTCTACCGCGTGCTCGGGACGGTCATCATCGCCTCGCTCGGCGTGATGGCGGTGCTGACGTATCTCGCGCTGTGCGTCCTGGCGTGGCGAGCAGGCTTCCGCCTCTCGCTCGCGGGCGTCGCGGGTCTGATCGTGACGATCGGCTTCACCGCCGACTCGTTCATCGTCTATTTCGAAAGAATCAGAGACGAATTGCGCGACGGCAAGTCGATCACCGCTGCCGTCGAAGACGGCTGGTCGCGCGCCAAGCGCACGATCTACATCTCGAAGTCGATCAACATCCTCGCGGCCGTCGTGCTGTACATCCTCGCGGATGCCACGGTGAAGGGCTTCGCGTTCACGCTCGGCCTCACGACCGCGATCGACATCTTGATCTTCATCCTGTTCACGCACCCCGTGATGCAGTTGCTCGCTCGCACGCGCTTCTTCGGCTCGGGTCACCCCCTCTCGGGGATGGACCCCAACGCCCTCGGCGCCGTGTACCGCGGTCGCGCGCAGTTCCGGGCTCCCGTGGTCGACGCGGGCCGGGTGAAGAAGTCTCGCGGCGAGGCTCAGCGTCGGCAGACGATCGCCGAACGCAAGCAGGCCGAACTGGCGGCCGCCAGCCGCGGTGATAGCCGCTCCACGAAGGAGGGAGACGACTGATGCGCTCCATGTCGCAGCTCGGTAACGACCTCTACTCGGGGAAGACGTCCTTCCCCTTCGTGCAGCGTCGTCGCCTGTGGTTCATCATCGCCGCGGTCCTCGTGATCGGCGCGGCCCTCGTGCCGCTGTTCCGCCCCGTGCAGTTCTCGATCGAGTTCACCGGCGGCTCGCAGTTCACGGTGTCCAACCCGTCGACGTTCGACCAGGCTCTGGCCACGCAGGCCGTCACCTCGGTCGTCCCGGATGCCGCGACGCGCGTCACCACGATCAGCGATCAGTCCGTGCGCGTGCAGACCGACCAGCTGGACAACGACCAGACGCAGGCGGTCTCGGCCGCCCTCGCGACGGCATACGACGTTCCCACCTCGGAGATCACGAACTCGTTCATCGGACCCACCTGGGGCAACGACGTCACCCGACAGTCGCTCTGGGGTCTGTCGATCTTCCTCGCGCTGACCTTCCTGATCCTGGCGCTCTACTTCCGCACGTGGAAGATGTCGGTCGCCGCGATCATCGGTCTCGTCGACGTGCTCGTCATCACCATCGGTGTCTACGCCGTCTTCGGCTTCGAGATCTCGCCGGCCGCCGTCATCGGCTTCTTGACCATCCTCTCCTACGCCCTCTACGACACCACCGTCGTCTTCGACAAGGTGAGAGAGAACACCAGGGACGACGGCGAGATCTCCGGTCGCACGTTCGCGGAGTCGGTCAACCTCGCCGCCAACCAGACGCTGATCCGATCGATCAACACCACGGTGGTCGCGATCCTGCCCGTCGGCGCGATCCTCTTCATCGGTGTGCCGCTCGGCGCGCGCACACTCAGCGACATCTCGCTGTCGATCTTCGTCGGCACGATCGTCGCCGCGTATTCGACGCTCTTCGTCGCCGTCCCGATGTACGCCCTGCTGCGCGAGAAGGAGAAGCCGATCGCTCAGCGTGACGAACGTGTCGTGGCGGCTCGCGAGAAGGCGGGTGTCCCGGCCTGAGGCCGGGGCCCCGCCCCCGGGGTCTCACCCGCGGACCCCGCCTTGGACTCCTGTCTCGAGGCATAGACTTGATCGACTGGCCGTAAGGAAGGGGTGGCACATGGCTGAGACCACTTCCTCCGCGCCGCCGCCGTCTTCGCTCCGGCGTCTGGTCCCGCGCATCTTCTCGCGCGCCGCTCGCCGCGACGACGTCGACAAGCTGCTGCGCACGGTGCGTACGCACCACCCCAAGGGTGACCTCGCGATCATCGAGCGGGCCTATGCCGTCGCCGACAAGGCGCACGACGGGCAGAAGCGCCAGAGCGGCGAGCCGTACATCACGCACCCGCTCGCCGTCGCGCAGATCCTCGCCGAACTCGGCTTGGGACCGAAGGCCATCGCCGCCGCTCTGCTGCACGACACCGTCGAAGACACGGGATACCCCCTCGACGAGCTCGCCGCCGACTTCGGCGACGAGGTCGCGATGCTCGTCGACGGCGTGACCAAGCTCGACAAGGTCAAGTACGGCGACAGCGCGCAGGCAGAGACCGTGCGGAAGATGATCGTGGCGATGTCGAAAGACATACGCGTCCTGCTCATCAAGCTCGCCGATCGCCTGCACAACGCCCGGACCTGGGGCTTCATGCCCCCGCACAAGGCCGCGAAGAAGGCCACCGAGACTCTCGAGATCTACGCGCCCCTCGCGCACCGCCTCGGTATCCAGGCGATCAAGAGCGAGCTCGAAGACCTCTCTTTCGCGGTGATGCATCCCAAGCTCTACGCCGAGATCGACAGCCTGGTCAAGCAGCGTACGCCGCAGCGCGAGCAGTACGTCCAGAACGTCATCGACGCCGTCGACGCCGATCTGCGCGAACTGCGCGTCCGCGGCCGCGTGATGGGACGCCCGAAGCAGCTCTACTCCGTGTACCAGAAGATGGTCGTTCGAGGTCGCGAGTTCGACGACATCTACGACCTCATCGGTATTCGCATCCTCGTCGGCACCGTCCGCGACTGCTACGCGGTGCTCGGCGCCATCCACGCGCGGTGGACGCCCCTGCCGGGGCGATTCAAGGACTACATCGCCACGCCGAAGTTCAACCTGTACCAGTCGCTGCACACCACGGTGATCGGCCCGGGCGGACGCACGGTCGAGATCCAGATCCGCACGCACGAGATGCACCAGCAGGCGGAGTTCGGTGTCGCCGCGCACTGGAAGTACAAGGAGAGGATGGCGGGCGGCAAAGCCGACGCCAAGGCCGTCGACGCCGACATGGCCTGGATCGCGCACATCTCGGACTGGCAGGCCGAGACCGCCGACCCGGGGGAGTTCCTCGACTCGCTGCGCTTCGAGATCGGTGCGAAAGAGGTCTACGTCTTCACGCCGAAGGGCCGTGTGGTCGGCCTGCCGACCGGCGCGACCCCGGTCGACTTCGCCTACGCCGTGCACACCGAGATCGGCCACCGCACCATGGGGGCCAAGGTCAACGGACGCCTGGTGCCGCTCGAGTCGACGCTGCAGAGCGGCGACGTCGTCGAGGTCTTCACCTCCAAGAACCCCGACGCGGGTCCGAGCCAGGACTGGCTCGGCTTCGTCAAGAGCACCCGCGCGCGCAACAAGATCCGCGGGTGGTTCACCAAGGAACGTCGCGAAGAAGCCATCGAACAGGGCAAGGACTCCATCGCCCGTGCCATGCGCCGGCAGAACCTGCCACTGCAGCGGCTGATGAACCAGGACTCGTTCACGGAGGTCGCTCGCCTCTTCCACTACGAAGACGTCTCCGCCCTGTACGCCGCCGTCGGCGAGGGCCACGTCTCGACGCAGTCCGTGATCGAGAAGGTCACGGCGCTCGTCAACGTCGAAGAGACCAACACCGGGCCCATCGACATCCCCGTCGGTCGCAGCCGTGCCCCGCGCGGTGGCGATTCGGGCGTGCTCGTTCGCGGTGCCCCCGACATCCTCGTCAAGCTCGCCAAGTGCTGTACGCCGGTCCCGGGAGACGAGATCGTCGGTTTCGTCACGCGGGGGAGCGGCGTCTCGGTTCACCGCGGCGACTGCACCAACGTCAAGGCGCTGAAGGAAGAGCCCGACCGACTGATCGACGTGGAGTGGGCACCCACCACGAAGAGCGTCTTCCTCGTACAGATCCAGGTCGAGGCCCTCGACCGATCCGGGCTCCTGAGCGATGTGACCCGTGTGCTGAGCGAGCATCACGTCAACATCCTCTCGGCCACCGTGTCGACCACGAACGACCGTCTGGCGCTCAGCAAGTTCGTGTTCGAGATGGGTGACACCGTGCACCTCGACCGCGTGCTCAACGCCGTACGACGCATCGACGCCGTCTACGACGTCTACCGCGTGACTTCCTCCTAGCCGCCGCATCGGCGTTCCGAGTCCGCGGTCGCGAGCAGCGCGATCCCTCGCCGCCCGTAGGGGAAGGTCGGATGCCGATCGAGCCACGCTCGCGCATCGCTTCTCGCTCGCGGATCGGACGCCGCCCACGCGACCGCCGCAGCGCGCTGATGCTCGTCGTCGGAGCGGGCGAGGTCGGCCAGCGTGCGTCCCGGTGTGCTGAGGTGTACGCCGGCGAGCGACGTCGTATCTGCGGGTGGCAGGCGCACGTCGTGATATGTCACACGGGTCCCGTCATGGGCCCGTGTCCGCCTCGTCACGACCCGCTGAAGGTGATGCCGCGTCGGCTCGGTCGGAATCCCTCCGTGCACCCACGCGGCGGTCAGGCGCACCCCCGCCCATCGCTCCCCGAGAAGGGGCAGCAGGCTACGGGCGCGCATCCACGCCGTCTCGACGGCATCGGCGGGCATGAACCCTTCGCCGAGGGGCACCAGCAGCCCGTCGAGACACGCAGCGCTCAGTTCGCTCAAGGCGAGACGCTCCCCGGGGAAGAACAGAAAGGGCGACACCATCCCGTCAGTGTGACGGGGCGGTGTCGCCCGTGACGGTCGAAACCGTCGACCTGTGGAGAACCGATCAGCCGCCGAGGGCGCGGAGCCAGGTGCGGCGTGCTTCGAGAGCCTCCGATGCCTGAGCCGCGGCGCGCTTGTCGCCGCGCGACTCGGCCTCGGCGAGTTCGGCCTCGAGCTTGTCGATCGCGTCGGTCAGCTGGCGCGTCATGTCGTTGGCACGCGCCTTCTGCTCGGGGTCGTTCCGCTTCCAGTCGGCGTCCTCACGGGTGCGCACACTCTGCTCGATCTTGCGGAGCTCGTCGTCGAGGACACGCTCCTTGTCGCGGGGGAAGATCCGGCCGATCTCGTCCCACTCGCGCTGGATGGCGGTGAGCTTCTGGCGGGCGGTCGCGAGGTTCTTCTCGTCGACGATGGGTGCGGCCTTCTCGAGCAGGGCACGCTTCTGCTCGATCTTCTCCTTCGAGGCCTCGGCGTCGGCGGACTCACGCTCGATGCGCGCTCCGTAGAGGGCATCTCCCGCAGCCTTGAAACGAGCCCAGAGCGCGTCGTCGACCTTGCGGCCGGCGCGGCCCGAGGCCTTCCACGCGTCGAGCAGGTCGCGGTATGCCCCGATGCCGTCCTCGCCACGCGGCGCGAGAGCCTCGGCGCGCTCGACGAGACGCGTCTTCGCCTCGCGGGCGGACTTGTGGACCTCGTCGAGCGAAGAGAAGAACTCGCGGCGGTGACGGTCGACCGTGGCGCGGGCGTCGCGGAAGCGGCGCCAGAGCTGCTGAGCGGTCGACTTCGACAGACGGGGGCCGTTCTGCTGGTGAGCCTGCCACCGGTCGAACAGAGCCGTCATCTCGGCGGTCATCTGCTTCCACTGCACCGTCTGCGGGTCACGGGCGGCGAGGGCCTCGGCCTCTTCGACGATCGCGGTCCGCTCGCGCACAGCCTCTTCGGTGGCCTGCTTGGCGGCGACGGCCTCGGTCTCGCTCGCCTCGGCGAGCTCAGAGGTGAGGGCATCCACGCGAGCGATCAGGGCCTCGAGATCGCCCACCGCGGCCGCACCGTCGAGCTTGCCGCGAAGGGTCTTCGCCGTCGAACGGAGGTCGGATGCCGACGCCCCACCGCGACGATGACGCGTCTCGAGCAGGGTGACCTCGCCGGCGAGATCCGAGAACTTGCGCTGGTAGTAAGCGAGAGCTTCGGCGGGCGTGCCGTCGGGGTACTGCCCCACGACGCGCCAGTCCTCACCCTCGCGGACCGAGACGGTGCCCTCTTCGTCGACGCGACCCCACGGCTGCGCGGTCGAAGTGGACGCGGTCTTTCCCGGAGGCGGTCCGGGGATACGCGCGCCGGGCCGCGGAGCGGCGGGCTGCGCGGGCGCGGACGGGGTGCTGGGCGCCTCAGCCGCGTCGGAGGAGGCCTCGACCTCGGCGGTCGCACCGTCGTCGATCGCGTCATCGCCGGAGGGAGCATCGGCGGTGGACGCCGGCTCAGCGGCATCCGACGACTGCTCTGCGATCGGCACCTCACCCGCGGGAGCTTCATGCTCCTCGGCTGGCGCGGCGGCCTCGTCGGAGGAGGCGCTCGGGGCCGAAGATGCATCGGCCTCCGCCTCGACCGAGGTCGTGGCGGTGGGATCGACCTCGACGGCGTTCTCGTCGTCGCGCGGGTCGGAGGTCTCGGGAGTGGGGACGGAAGTCACGGGTAGCACCTCATCGCGGCAGAACCGCCTGGGGGAGAAGGACCCTCCGAGCCTAGTACGCGCGACCCCGGGGTTACAGGATCGAGCCCTGCCGATCACCGCGCGGCGGTTCCCACCGCACGGCGCGAGAGGTCAAGGAGTGGTCGACTCCGACGGCACGGGAGCGGGGACCTCCGTCGAGGCGGGCGTCGCGGGGGTATCGGTCGACGAGGGTGCCGGGTCCGGTGCGCCCGGGCCCGCGACGAAGTAGGCGGTCTGTGCGCCGACCGCGCCGGCGATCAGGACGAGCCCGACCACGAGACCGATGAGATTGTCGCGTGTGCGGCGTCGCCCCTGACGCTCGTGGAGCTCGAGCCGCGCCTGATACGCGCGAGCACGCTCGCGCTGCTCTCGCGCCTGCCGGTCTTTTCCGCGCGCCGCCACATCGACCTCCTCCGCCCGTCCGGGCACGTCGATCCTACAAAGAGCCGTCCAGCGACCGGGTTCGCCGCTCGCAGCACGGTGTCGGAGGCCGCGGTTAGCCTGGAGTGGTGACCCCATCTTCCGCGCTCTTCCAGGGCCAGACACCGCTCGCGGTGCGCATGCGCCCCGTGAGCCTCGACGAGGTCGCCGGCCAGGGGCATCTGTTGCGACCCGGGTCCCCGCTGGTCACGCTCGCGACGACCGACTCCTCGGCATCCGTCACCGCCGCCTCGGTGATCCTGTGGGGCCCGCCCGGAACGGGCAAGACCACGCTCGCCCAGGCGATCGCGCGGTCGTCGGGGCGCCGCTTCGTCGAGCTCTCAGCGATCACGGCGGGTGTGAAAGACGTTCGCGAGGTCATGCAAGAAGCCCTCACGCAGCGCGACCTCTACGGGCAGTCCACGATCCTCTTCCTCGACGAGATCCACCGCTTCACGAAGGCCCAGCAGGACGCCCTGCTGCCGGGGGTCGAGAACGGGTGGGTCGTGCTCATCGCCGCGACCACCGAGAACCCCTCGTTCTCGGTCATCTCGCCGTTGCTGTCGCGTTCTCTCCTGCTCACCCTCCGTCCCCTCGGCGACGACGACCTGGGCGCCCTCGTGGACCGAGCCGTGACCGACCCGCGCGGTCTGGCCGGCCGCGTCGTGCTCGAGGACGACGCTCGCGCCGCCCTGGTCCGCCTGGCATCCGGAGACGCCCGTCGCGCTCTCACCGCCCTCGAAGCCGCGGCCTCGGTCGCGGGCGACGACGGCGTCGCCCCCGCGTCGGCATCCGGCGGAGGCGACGATGAAGACGATGACGACGAGCAGGACCCGGGACCGTTCGTCGACGACGGGGGAGAGCTCCCCGTGATCACCGCCGACCACATCGCCCAGGCCGTGGACCGCGCTCTGCTGCGTTACGACCGCCAGGGCGACGAGCACTACGACGTGATCAGCGCCTTCATCAAGTCGGTGCGAGGTTCGGATCCGGATGCCGCGATCCACTACCTCGCGCGGATGATCGAGGCGGGGGAGGACCCCCGTTTCATCGCGCGGCGCCTGGTGATCTCCGCCGCGGAAGACATCGGCATGGCCGATCCGCAGGCGCTGCAGATCGCCGTCGCGGCGGCGGACGCCGTCGCCTTCATCGGCATGCCCGAGGGCCGCATCCCCCTCGCCGAAGCGACGGTGTACCTCGCGACGACCGCCAAGTCGAACGCCGCCTACAACGCCATCAATGCCGCGATCGCCGACGTACGCGCCGGTGGTTTCGGACGCGTGCCGATGCACCTCCGCGACGCGCACTACCCGGGCGCCAAGCGCCTGGGACACGGCAAGGGGTACAAGTACGCGCACGACAGCGAGATCGGCATCGTGGCGCAGCAGTACCTGCCCGACGAACTCCGGGGCAAGCGCTACTACGAGCCCACGAATCACGGCACCGAGCGCGACGTCTCCGCGCGCCTGGAGAAGATCCGACGCATCCTCGACGGGAAGTGAGCGTGCAGAGGGCACGCGTGGGTGGCTCTGATAGCATGAACCGGCTCGAAACAGGGTTTTCGGGCATCCCCTCCTTCCTGTGATCACCTTCCGGTGCGCCCCGGCGTGCGCTTCGGATCGGGCGGAAGGGGGCGATACGCCCGTGAGCCGTGAAAGGCGCGGCCACGTCATCGGAAGGAGAACTTCGTGACCACGAAGTCTCAGGACCGCCGCAAGGTGCGTCTGTCGCGCGCCCTCGGCGTCGCACTCACCCCCAAGGCCGCCCGCTACCTCGAGAAGCGTCCCTACGCTCCCGGCGAGCACGGTCGCACCAAGCGCAAGGCCGACAGCGACTACGCCGTCCGTCTCCGCGAGAAGCAGCGTCTGCGCGAGCAGTACGGCATCCGCGAGAAGCAGCTGCGCATCGCGTTCAACGAGGCCCGCCGCACCGACGGCCTGACCGGTGAGAACCTGGTCGAGCTGCTCGAGATGCGTCTGGACGCCCTCGTCGTGCGTTCGGGCTTCGCCCGCACCACCGCGCAGGCTCGCCAGCTCGTCGTGCACCGCCACATCATGGTCGACGGCCAGCTCGTGGACCGCCCGTCGTTCCGCGTGAAGCCGGGTCAGCTGATCCACGTCAAGACCAAGAGCGAGGGTCTCGAGCCCTTCCAGGTCGCCGCCGCCGGTGGGCACGCCGAAGTGCTGCCCCCCGTTCCGGGCTACCTCGAGGTCGACCTCTCGACGCTGCAGGCGAAGCTCGTTCGTCGCCCCAAGCGCGCCGAGGTGCCCGTCACGTGTGACGTGCAGCTCGTCGTCGAGTACTACGCCGCCCGCTGACCTCAGCGAGCACAGAAGGGCGCCGGGTTCTCCCGGCGCCCTTTCTGGTTCTCGGATCGCGCTTGCGCGCGACCCACCGCCGATTCCGACCCGATTCCGGGGGAGCTGCCCGAGATGACCCGCGTCGCGGCGGGACTCGCCGAGGAGCGTGCGCGTGTTCGAGCCTCACGCCGCCGCACGAGCCGGTGGCGACCTCGGCGACCGAGTCCGCGGCATCCGACCGGCGGACGCGCGCTCCGCGGGGGCCCTCGCCTACGATGGGGGAATGCCGCGACCGCGGCGTCGTATCGAGGAAGAAGTGGTGATCGTGAGAAGCCTCGTCTGGTTCGCGTTGGGCATCGTCGGCGGTTTCGTCGCCGCCCACCTCGTCAACAAGGACCCCCGCGGGCAGGAGGTGCTCGCGCAGCTCGACTCCCGCATCGGCGAGTTCACCGACCGTATGAGCGACGCCTACCACGCGCAGGAGACCCGCCTCTCCGAGATCATCGACGACGCGAAGAGCGTCGCGTCCTCGGCGGTCGAGAAGTCCGCCGACGCCGTCGACGACGCCGCCCGCGCCGCCGAGAAGGCCGTTTCCCCCTCCGACTGACCCCCTCCGGCCTCCCGCCCCCACACGTGGGGCGGATCCGCATGCGTACGGAAAGACCCGCCATGAAAACCGCCGAGATCGCCCAGCGCTTCCTCGACTTCTTCGAGAAGAAGAACCACACGATCGTCCCCTCGGCCTCGCTCGTCACCGACGACCCGGCCCTGCTGTTCACCGTGGCGGGCATGGTGCCCTTCATCCCGTATCTGAGCGGGGTCGTTCCGCCGCCCTATCCGCGCGCTGCCGACGTGCAGAAGTGCATCCGCACCAACGACATCGAAGAAGTCGGCAAGACCCCACGTCACGGCACCTTCTTCCAGATGCTCGGCAACTGGTCGTTCGGCGACTACTTCAAGGAAGACGCGATCCGCTTCGCCTGGGAGCTGCTGACGGCCCCCGAGTCGGAGGGCGGCCTCGCGTTCGATCCGAAGGACCTCTGGGTCACGGTCTACGAGGAGGACGACGAAGCCCGCGACCTCTGGCTCGAGCTCAGCTCCCTGCCCGACGAGCGCATCCAGCGCCTGGGCAAGGACACGAACTACTGGTCGACCGGTCTGCCCGGCCCCGCCGGTCCCTGCTCGGAGATCTTCTTCGACCGCGGTCCCGAGTACGGCATCGACGGAGGCCCCGCCACCGACGACGACCGCTACGTCGAGATCTGGAACCTCGTGTTCATGCAGTACGAGATCACCAACGTGCGCTCGAAGTACGACTTCGACATCGTCGGGGAGCTGCCCGCGAAGAACATCGACACCGGCATGGGCCTGGAGCGCATCGCGTTCATCAAGCAGGGCGTCGACAACATGTACGAGACCGACCAGGTGCGCCCCGTGCTGGATCTGGCCGCCAAGCTCGCGGGCAAGTCGTACGGCCAGGAGTCGCACGACGACGACGTGCGCCTGCGCATCGTCGCCGACCACGTGCGCTCATCCCTCATGCTGCTCGCCGATGGCGTCACCCCCTCGAACGAGGGCCGCGGCTACATCCTGCGCCGCATCATGCGTCGCGCGATCCGCTCGATGCGCCTCCTCGGCGTCGACGGCCCCACGTTCCCCGAGCTGTTCGCCGCCTCACGCGACGCGATGAAAGAGTCCTACCCCGAGGTCGAGGCCGATTACGCGCGCCTCTCGGCCTACGCGATCGCCGAGGAGCAGACGTTCCTCCGCACGCTCGCGGCCGGATCCGCGATCCTCGACCAGTCGGTCGTCGAGGCCAAGAACGGCGGCGGCACCACGCTGTCGGGCTCCGAGGCGTTCCTGCTGCACGACACCTACGGCTTCCCGATCGACCTCACGCTCGAGATCGCCGAAGAGGCCGGGCTGTCCGTCGACCGCGGCGCCTTCGACCAGCTCATGCTCGAGCAGCGCACACGTGCCAAGGCCGACGCCCGCGCCCGCAAGGGCACGATCGCCGACCAGAGCGCCTACCGCGAGTTCCGCGCCCACGGCGAGACCGTCTTCACCGGCTACACCGAGATGCAGACGGAATCGCGGGTTCTCGGCATCCTGATCCAGGGGGTCGGAACCGACCGCGCGGCCGAGGGCCAGATCGCCGAGGTGATCCTCGCCGAGACCGCCCTGTACGCCGAGTCGGGTGGCCAGGTCGCCGACAAGGGCGTCATCGTCGGTCCCGGCTACGAGCTCGAGGTGCTCGACGTGCAGCGTCCCGTTCCGGGTCTCGTCAGCCACACCGTCGAGGTGACGACCGGTGAGGTCTCGGTCGGCGCGCCCGCGACGACCGTCGTCGACGCGCTCAACCGCCACGCCGCCCAGCAGGCGCACACCGCGACTCACCTGGTGCACGCGGCGATCCGCGACACCCTCGGCAAGACGGCGACCCAGACCGGTTCGCTCAATCGCGCGGGTTACATGCGCTTCGACTTCAGCTGGGGCTCCGCGCTGTCGCCCGAGACCCGCACCGAGATCGAGGACATCGCCAACAACGCGGTGCGCGACAACCTCGAGGTCACCACGCGCGTGATGTCGCTCGACGAGGCGAAAGCCGCGGGCGCCATGGCGCTGTTCGGCGAGAAGTACGGCGACACCGTGCGCATGGTCGACATCGGCGGTCCCTGGTCGCGTGAGCTGTGCGGTGGCACGCACGTGTCTCGCAGCGCCGAGATCGGCCTGGTCAACCTCGTGGGCGAGCAGTCGGTCGGCGCGTCGAACCGCCGCGTGGAAGCCCTCGTGGGCCTCGACGCCTTCCGTGACCTCGCCGCCGAGCGCGCGATCGTCTCTCAGCTCAGCTCGAGCCTGAAGACGCCGCGCGAGCAGCTGCCCACCCGCATCGCCGAGTTGGCCGCGAGCCTCAAGGCCGCCGAGAAGAAGATCGCGGCGTTCGAGGCGCAGGCCCTCACCGGTCGCCTGCCCCAGCTGGTGGAGTCGGCCGTCGCCGTCGGCACCGTGCGGGTGGTCGCACAGAGCCTGGGGGAGGGCGCCTCGGCAGACGACGTGCGCTCGCTCGCGCTGCAGGTGCGCGACCGCCTGGGCAGCGACCCCGCGGTCGTCGCTCTCGCGAGCACCACCGGCGGCCGCGCCACGGTGGTCGTCGTCACCAACGACTCCGCGCGCGAACGGGGGCTCGCCGCGGGCGCCCTCGCCAAGGCGGCGGCCGGTGTGCTCGGCGGCGGTGGCGGAGGTCGTCCCGACGTCGCCCAGGGCGGCGGAACGGATGCCGCGGCCCTGCCGCAGGCGCTCGAGGGAATCGTCTCGGACGTGAGGACGACGATCGCGTGACGTCGTTTCGTCGCGGCATCCGATTCGGGATCGACGTCGGGCGCGCGCGCGTCGGCGTGGCGCGGTCAGACCCGGACGGGGTACTCGCCGTTCCCGTCGAGACGGTGCCTCGAAAGGGCGAGCCGATCCGCCGCATCGCGGCTCTGGCGGCCGAGTACGAGGCATTCGAGATCCTGGTGGGGCTGCCGCTGAACCTGCGCGGTGAAGACACGCCGTCGACGACCGACGCCCGCGCCTTCGCCGCGGCGCTGGCCGCTGCTCTGCCGATGCCCGTCCGCCTGGTCGATGAACGCCTGAGCACCGTTTCGGCGCACAGTGTTCTGCGCGAAGCAGGGCGTTCTCAGCGGGATTCTCGTAGCATTGTGGACCAAGTCGCCGCCGTGGTGCTTCTGCAGCAGGCGATCGATGTGGAGCGACAGTCCGGCGAGCCGGCCGGACCCGCCGTAACACCGGGACAGGAGCCCGCCTGACATGCCCGAGAACCAGCACCCCGAAAACGATCCGTTCGCGGATCTTTACGGTCGTCTGCCCGACCCGCGCACCGGTACGCGCTCCTCTCGCCTCCCCGGCGGCGAGGATGCCGCTCCGCCGTCGCGCCGGGCCGCCCGCGAGGCCCGACGCGCGGCGACCGAGGCCACGCCGACCATGTCCGCGGAGCAGGCGGTCGAAGGCACGTCCACCGCGCCCGCCGATCGCGGAGCCGAATCCACGGCCGCACCGCGAGTCGCGGACGCTCAGCCGCCGCTGGAGCCGGCCGCTCCCGCCGAACATCCGACAGCCTTCCCCGCCGAGCCGTCGGGTGCTTCGCGCCCCGGCTCGACACCCGCGCCTCGTGCCGCAGCCGAGCAGGCGGCAGGGAGGGAGTCTGCGCCCGCGCGACGCACCGATTCCCCTTCGCCGCAGACCCCGCGAGCCGCCGCGTCCGCTGGCGGCCGCGACGAGGCGGCGCCGGGGCCGCGCCGCAGCGGTGCTCCCGCCGCGGCCTCCGCGACGGCGCCGGAACCGGCGGCCTCAGACCGTGCCACGCGCTCTGTCCGAGATCAGGCGCCTCGCACGACCTCCGCGCAGAGCACTCCCTCCCAGCCCTCCGGCGCCGCGCAGCCCGCCCGTGACACGCAGTCCGCCGCCTGGCAGGCCGCCGCCCGCCGCGCGGACGCTCCCCGTTCCGGATCCGAGTCTCGCCGCAACGAGCCTTCGCGCGACCGCGAACCCGCCCTCGTCGGAGCCGGCGCGGGAACGGCGGCCGCATCCTCCACCACGCCTCGCAGCACGGCATCCGGATCTCTCGAAGACCTCTTCACCGGTGAGACCACCACGCAGCAGATCGGCTGGGCACCTCAGAAGCCTCCGAAGCGGCGCCGCGGTGGGGGTCGCTGGATCGCCCTCGCCATCGTGTTGATCCTCGTCGGCGGTGTCGCCGGCGGCGGCTTCCCGCTGTGGAACACCTACGGCGAACGTATCCAGGCGTTCCTCGGCAACGGCGAGCCGCTCGAGTACGAAGCGGGACAGGCGACCGGCGAAGCACGCGTCACGATCGTGTCCGGTGACACGGGCCAGTCCGTTTCGCCGAAGCTCTTCGAGGCGGGCGTGACGAAGGCGACCAACTCGCTCTACAAGTACATGGTCGACAACGCGGTGGGGTTCACGTTCCAGCCCGGTGTCTACAAGCTGCAGCAGCAGATGACCTCGGAGGCGGTGATCGCCGCGCTCCGCGACCCGGCCAACCGTCTCGACAACTCGGTGCAGCTGCGTGAGGGGCTCACCCTGACGCAGTCGCTGGACATCATCTCGGAGCAGGCCGGCATCGCGCGCGCCGATCTCGATGCCGCGGTCGCGACCCCCTCGACCTACGGGGTCTCCGCCTCGACCCTCGAGGGCTGGATCTTCCCCGCGACCTACGATTTCGACGACGGAGTCACCGCCCCACAGGTCATCGATCGAATGGTCAAGCGCACGATCGAGTCGCTCGACAAGGCCGGCGTGGCGCCGAACGATCGAGAGCGCATCCTCACCATCGCCTCGATCATCGAACGCGAAGCCCGCAGCAGCGAGGACTTCTACAAGGTCTCACGCGTGATCGAGAACCGTCTGCAACCCGACAACACCGAGACGCACGGTCTGCTGCAGATGGACTCGACGGCGCAGTACGGCGCGAACGAGCTCGACGCCGGAGCCTCGTCGTCGAGCGCGAACGCCCTCAACAGCGACAATCCCTACAACACCTACAAGTATCCCGGGCTCCCCGTCGGGCCGATCGCCAACGCCGGAGACCTCGCGATCGACGCCGCGATGCACCCCGTCGACGGCCCCTGGTACTACTTCACGACGGTGAACCTGTCGACGGGGGAGACGGTGTTCTCGACCACCTACGCCGACCAGGAGAAGGCGGTCGCGCAGTTCCAGCAGTGGTGCCGCGAGAACCCGAACGGCGGATGCTGACCGGGCCTCGCCGCCGTCTGGCCGTCTGGGGCGACCCGATCGCGCATTCGCGGTCGCCCCGGCTGCACGCGGCGGCGTACGGCACGCTCGGCCTCGACTGGGACTACGGGCGCCGACGGGTGGGCGAGGCGAACTTCGCCGCTGCGGTGGAAGAACTGGATGCCGCCTGGCGCGGCCTCTCGCTCACCATGCCGCTCAAGCACGCGGCCGCTCGCGCCGCCGTCTCGCTCGACGACGACGCGCGGCTGACCGGCGCCGTGAACACCTTCCTGCTGGCCGAGGGCGGCCCCCGCGGTTTCAACACCGACGTGGGCGGCCTGGCCCGTGCCCTCGACGAGATCGGTGTGCGCGAGCCCGGGGCGATCCGCGTGCTCGGTGCCGGAGCCACAGCGACCTCCGCGGTGGTCGCCGCCGCCCGTACGGGAGCCGGTCTCATCGAGGTCCGCGCGCGGCGGCCCGAGGCGGCCGCCCCCCTCGGCGCCCTCGCCGACCCCCTGGGGGTCGTCGTTCGCGTCGTCGCCCTCGACGACCCCGAGCTGTCACCGGTGGACGCCACCATCGCGGCTCTGCCCGGGGGCACCGATCTCGGCCGCGTCGCCGACGATCTGGCATCAGTCTCCGGTCCGCTCGTCGACGTCGTCTACGGCGGCTGGCCGGCCCCGCTCGCTCAGGCGTGGGAACGCGCGGGCGGCGAGGCGCACGACGGTCTCGCGATGCTGCTGCACCAAGCTCTGCTGCAGGTGCGCGTCTTCGTCGGGGCAGACCCCGAGGTCGCCCTCGAACGCGAGACCGAGGTGCTGGCCGCAATGCGCACCGCGCTCGTGGGAGACTAGGACCATGCTTCGCGTTCTCACCGCCGGCGAGTCCCACGGCCCCGAGCTGATCGCCCTCATGGAAGGGATGCCGGCCGGCGTCCCCATCTCTTCGGCGCAGATCCGCGCCGAACTGGCGCGCCGTCGCCTGGGATACGGTCGCGGTTCGCGCATGAAGTTCGAAGAGGACGAGCTGTCGCTGTCCACCGGCATCGTGCACGGCTTCACGATCGGAAGCCCCATCGCCCTGCGCATCGGCAACACCGAGTGGCCGAAGTGGACCGAGGTGATGAGCCCCGAGCCCGTCGAGCTGTCCGACCGCTCGCGCGGCCGCGGCGCCGCTCTCACGCGCCCCCGTCCCGGCCACGCCGACCTCGTCGGCATGCAGAAGTACGGCTTCGACGAAGCCCGGCCCATCCTCGAGCGCGCCTCGGCCCGCGAGACGGCCGCGCGCGTCGCACTGGGTGCCGTCGCCCGCTCGTTCCTCAACGAGCTCGGCATCCGCCTGGTCAGCCACACCCTCTCGATCGGCCCCGTGCGTGTCCCCGACGACGCGGAGTTCCCCACGCCCGACGACGTCGACCGCCTCGACGCCGATCCGCTGCGCTGCTTCCACGCCGAGACGAGCGCGGCCATGGTCGCCGAGGTCGACGACGCCAAGAAGACGGGCGACACCCTCGGCGGTGTCGTCGAGGTCCTCGCCTACGGCCTTCCGCCGGGGCTCGGCTCCCACGTGCAGTGGGATCGTCGACTGGATGCCAAGCTCGCTCAGGCGCTGATGAGCATCCAGGCGATCAAGGGGGTGGAAGTCGGCGACGGCTTCCTCACCACCACCCGCCGTGGATCGCAGGCACACGACGAGCTGTTCGCCACGGGCGACGGGATCACGCGGTCGTCCGACCGCGCGGGCGGCACCGAGGGCGGCATGTCCACGGGAACCGTGCTGCGCGTGCGTGCCGGGATGAAGCCGATCGCGACGATCCCCAAGGCCCTCCGCACGGTCGATGTGGCCACCGGCGACACCGCCGCCGCCCACCACCAGCGCTCCGACGTCTGCGCGGTTCCGGCGGCCGGTGTCGTGGCCGAAGCCATGGTCGCGATCACCCTCGCCGACGCGGTGCTCGAGAAGTTCGGCGGCGACAACATCGTCGAGACCCGCCGCAACGTCGAGACGTACCTCGCGAACCTCCCCGAGACGCTGCGCACGACCGACGCGTCCGACGCGGCGCTGCTCGCGCATGACCTCGCCTGAGCAGCCGAACGCGGGTTCGGCCGTCGTGCTCATCGGTCCGATGGGCGCGGGAAAGACCAGCGTCGGGCGCCGCGTGGCGCGAGCGCTGGGCACGCCCTTCACCGACACCGACAAGCTCGTCGTCCGCGACCACGGCCCGATCCCGGCGCTGTTCGTCGCCCACGGCGAGCCGCACTTCCGCGCCCTCGAGCGCGAGGCGGTCGTCGAGGCCCTGGCCCGCGGCGGAGTGGTCGCGCTCGGTGGGGGAGCGGTCCTCGACCCGTTGACGCGCGCGCGCCTGCGCGAGCACCGCGTCGTGCTGCTGACCGTGGCGCCGCACGTCGTGGCATCCCGGATCCACGGCGACGAACGGCCGTTGCTCGGCGGAGAAGACCCCGTCGCGCGCTGGCAGCGCATCTTCGAAGAACGGCGGCCCGTGTACGAGCAGACCGCCGACATCGCTTTCGACACCTCGTCCGGCCCGCTCGCACGGGTCGTCGACGACATCGTGGCCTGGGCACGCCGTGTGCCGGCCGGAGAGACGGTATGACCGACACCACCACCATCAGCGTCGCCGGCGAGCCCGGCTACGACATCACGATCGGACGGGGCCTTCTCGCCTCGCTCGGCGAGGCACTGCCCGCGGCGGCGCAGAAGGTGCTGGTGGTTCACCCGCCGACGCTCGCGAAGCAGGCCGAAGAGCTTCGCGCCCAGCTCGTGGGCGATCGTCAGGTGCTGCTCGCCGAGATCCCGGATGCCGAGGCCGGAAAGCGCGTCGAGGTCGCGGCGTTCTGCTGGCAGGTCATGGGGCAGGCCGACTTCACCCGCACGGACGTCGTCGTAGGGTTCGGCGGCGGCGCGGTGACCGACCTCGCCGGTTTCGTCGCCGCGACCTGGCTGCGCGGCGTCGCTCTCGTGCAGGTGCCCACGACAGTGCTGGGGATGGTCGATGCCGCCGTCGGCGGCAAGACCGGCATCAACACCGCCGAGGGCAAGAACCTCGTCGGGGCATTCTGGCCGCCGGTCGCCGTGGTGTGCGACCTCGACCTGCTCGACACGCTCTCGAAGAACGAAGCGACCGCCGGCTTCGCCGAGGTGGTCAAGGCGGGCTTCATCTGGCATCCGGAGATCCTCGATCTCATCGAGGCCGACCCGGAGGGGATCGTGAACCCCCGCGGAGACGGCTTCCGTCGCTGCGTCGAACTCGCGATCGACATGAAGGCGCGCGTGGTCGGCGAAGACCTGCGAGAGGCCGGACTGCGCGAGGTGCTCAACTACGGGCACACGCTGGGACACGCGATCGAGCACGCCGAGCGGTACCGCTGGCGTCACGGCGCGGCGATCTCGGTCGGCATGGTGTTCGCCGCCGAGCTGTCGCGCCTGGCGGGGCGGCTCTCGGATGACGTCGCTCAGCGCCACCGCACGGTGCTGGAGTCTCTGGGTCTTCCGACGACGTACCGCGCCGGGGCGTTCCAGACCCTGAAGGCAACCATGCAGCGCGATAAGAAAAGTCGGGGCAGCATGTTGCGCTTCATCGTGCTCGACGACCTCGCGCGTCCCACCGTGCTGCAGGCGCCCGACGAATCGCTGCTCTTCGCGGCGTATCAGGAGGTCGGTGCGTGAGCATCGCCGTGCGCCGCGTGCGCGCGGATGAGGGTGCCCGCGTGCGCGAGCTACGACTGCGCGCGGTCGGAGACCCGGTGGCATCCATCGCCTTCCTGACCACCCGCGAGGAGGAGCTCGAGCGCGACTCGGCCTTCTGGGACGAGCGCGCGGCGGGCGGTGCCGCGGGGCAGGCCGCGGCGATGTTCGTGGCCGAAGACGGCGACGCGTGGGTCGGATCGCTGACCGTGCTGGTTCGCCGTGCGGGCGATGTCGACCACACGGCGCGGCGGCTGAGCACGGGGCGCGCTGACATCGTCGGCGTGTACGTCGCCCCCGAGGCGCGGGGGAGCGGAGCGATCGACGCTCTTCTCGACGCCGCCGCGCGCTGGAGCGCCGAACAGGGCTTCGAGACACTGTCACTCGACGTGCACGTCGACAATGCCCGCGCTCAGGCCGTGTACCGGCGCGCGGGATTCGAGCCGACCGGCGAGACGTTCACGGGGCCGATCGGCGCCGAACTCGCGATGAGCCGGTCGCTGCGCACGCTCTGACGCGCGCGCCGCTGCGCCGACGTCCGCACGCAGGTCGGATTCCCGCGCCGAAATCGGAACACCCCGCCCGCTTCCTCGAACCCGTTGCGAGTCTCCGGATCGATGAGGCGCGCGAGTGCCGAGGCGGTGGCATCCGGTCCTGATTCCCTCGCGAACCCGACGTCGAGCGCGGTCTTCCGAGATCACCCGTGCGCGCGAAAGCCCCGCCTTCCGGAGAGGACGGGGCTTTCGCGAGCCGATCAGACCGTCGCAGGAGCGCGGCGCTCAGCGGCGAGGCCGAGCTGATCGGTCGGGACGTCCTTCGTCTCGCGGGCGGTGAGGGCGCTCACCGAGGCGATCACGGCGATGACGGCGGTGAAGACGCTGATGACGACCCAGCCGCCGGCCGATCCGCCGCCGAGGGCGGCGACGATGCTCGGGGCGAAACCGGCCATGAGGAAGCCGAGCTGGGTGCCGATCGCCATGCCCGAGAAGCGGACGCGGACGCTGAACATCTCGCCGTAGAACGAGGGCCACACGGCGTTGGCCGCCGCGTATCCGCACGAGAACGTGAGGATCGCCAGACCGAAGGTGACGAGGTTGTTCCCGGCGCCCATCGACAGCATGTAGAACGGCATGAACGCCGCCGACGACAGCGCGCCGTAGATGAAGACGGGCTTGCGTCCGATGCGGTCGGCGAGCGTGCCGAACAGCGGCTGCGTGAACAGCGCGACGACGTTGGCCACGACGACGAGCCACAGGGTGACGCTCGCGTCGAGACCCTCTTCCTTGCCGTAGGCGATCGCGAGGGTGCCGAACACGGTCGAGACCGCGGCGATGAACGCGCAGCAGATCACCCGGAGCACGTCGCGCCAGTGGTTCTTCAGCAACGGCACCAGCGGCATGCGGGCGATCTGGCCGTCGGCCTTGGCCTGCTCGAACTCGGGCGTCTCGTGCAGGCTCCGTCGGATGAAGAACGCCACGACCACGACGACGGCGCTCAGCCAGAACGGCACGCGCCAGCCCCACGAGAACTTGATGTCATCGGGCAGGGCGACCACCGGGATGAAGATCAACGCGGCGAGGATCTGTCCACCCTGGGTGCCGGTCAGCGTCCACGAGGTGAAGAACGAGCGACGCGAATCCGGAGCGTGCTCCAGGGTGAGAGACGACGCTCCCGCCTGCTCGCCGGCGGCCGAGAGCCCCTGGGCGAGACGGCAGAGCACCAGCAGCACCGGGGCGAACCAGCCGATCTGCGCGAAGCCGGGGAGGCAGCCGATGACGAAGGTCGACAGCCCCATGAGCAGCAAGGTGAACATCAGCACCTTCTGGCGTCCGATGCGATCCCCGAAGTGGCCGAGGATGACGGCGCCGAAGGGCCGGGCGATGTACGCGAAACCGAAAGTCGCGAACGACATCACGAGTGCGGCCTGATCGCCCGAGGGGAAGAACACCGTGGGGAAGATGAGGGCGGCGGCGGAACCGAACAGGAAGAAGTCGTAGTACTCCACGGCGCTCCCCATGAAGCTGGCGGTGGCCGCCCTCACGGGAGTCTTCCGCGTCGTTGCGGTGGTGGTCATGGACGAATGCTCCTTTAGCGGGCGAGGGCCGGATCGACGGGGGTGTCGGCGGCCACGAGGTCGAGGAAGTGGGCGCTCATGCGGTCGGGATCGGGTCGCGTCCCGGTGATGAGGGCGAATGCGTCGACGGCCTGGTGGACCGCCATGCGTCCGCCGCTGAGGGTGCGGCACCCGCGCTCGCGTGCGGTGACGAGCAGCTCGGTGTCGAGCGGACGGTACACGATGTCGGCGACCCACAGCTCAGGGCGCAGCAGCCCGGCATCGAGCGGAAGGCCGGGGTGCTCGGCCATGCCGACCGGCGTGCAGTGCACGAGCCCGTCGGCGTCGGCGAGCACCGCGGGAAGATCGGCGACAGAGGCCGTCTCGACGACGGCGAGAGGATGACGCCGGCCCAGGTCGTCCGCGAGAGCCGTCGCGCGAGCGGGGTCGAGGTCGACGATGCTCAGACGCGCGGTTCCGAGACGCAACAGGGCATCGGCGACCGCCGAGCCGGCCCCTCCGGCGCCGAGCTGGACGACGTGCCGGGTGCCGGCATCGGGGAGTCCGTCGCCGAACGCCGCGGCGAAGCCCGTCGTATCGGTGTTGTAGCCCACTCGACCGGCGGGTGTGAACAGCACCGTATTGACGGCGCCGAGAGCGGCGGCGACCGGATCGACGTGGTCGAGATGGGCGAGCACGCTCTGCTTGCAGGGGTGCGTGACGTTGACGGCGTCGTACCCGAGGCGCTCGGCCCAGGCGAGCACGTCGCCGATACGGTCGGGGTCGATCCCGAGGGCGGTGAGGTCGAGAGGGCGGTACACGTAGGTGAGCCCGAGAGCGCGAGCCTCGGCCATGTGCATCGGCGGCGTCAGCGAGGGCAGGACCCCCGTGCCGATGAGGCCGACGAGATACGGGTGAGCGTCGTTCACGGTACTCCTTCGTGTCCGCGACGCGGTTATGTACTAACCGGTACGTTCAGAGGAAACCATGCCTCGCAAACGGTGTCAACGATCGATTCCGGATGCCTTAGCTGCTCGCCGCCGTCGGCGCCCGGGGCGAAAGACCCCGACCACCTCAGCGCGAGGACGCCGTCAGCCACCCGACCACGACGTCGCCGATGACCGCGCGCAGGTGCGTCCGTCGGTCGGGGGAGGCGAGGTCGACATCGAAGAGGTGCCCGAAGGTGTACTGGTTCGCGACCTGGAACACGCAGTACGAACTGATCACGAGGTGCACGTCGATCGCGTCGACGTCGGCGCGGAAGATCCCCGCCGCGCGACCGCGCTCGAGGATCTCGTCGAGCAGCCCCTTCGCGGGCTGCGACAGGGTCCGCAGGCCCTCGATCTGGCGGATGAAGGCCCCGCGGTGGATGTTCTCGATAGCGACGAGACGGATGAAGGCGTCGTGGCCGACGTGGTGGTCGTAGGTGAGTTCGGCGAGGGCGCGAATGGCATCCACCGGGTCGGCGTGGTCGACATCGATCGCGCGCTCGGCCTCGCGGATGCCGCGGTACGCCTCTTCGAGCACGGCTCGATACAGACCGTCCTTGCTGCCGAAGTAGTAATAGATCATGCGCTTGGTGGTGCGCGTGCGCGCCGCGATCTCATCGACGCGGGCACCCGAGTAACCGTCTTCGGCGAACACCTCGGTCGCCACGGCCAGCAGCTCGGAGCGGGTGCGCTCGGCGTCTCGACGTGCCTCGGCCATGGCCCCAACCTAGTGGACGGGGGAGTGGACCCCGTTTGTACTAACTGGTACATTCGGCCGCCATGAGGACCTCGATGGCGACCGTCTGCATCAGCGGCACCCTGGCCGACAAGCTCCACGCGTGCGCCGATGCCGGCTTCGACGGCGTCGAGATCTTCGAGCCCGACCTGCTCGCCGCCCCGGAGAGCCCCGAGGAGATCGCCGCCCTCGCCGGCAGGTTGGGCCTCGCTCTCGACCTGTACCAGCCGATGCGCGACGTCGAAGGAGTCGATGAGCCGGCCTTCGCCGCGGTCCTCCGCCGCGCGGAGGCGAAGTTCCGCCTCATGAACCGCCTCGGAATCGACCTCGTGCTGTGCTGCAGCAACGTCGCGACCGCGACGATCGACGACGACGCCGTCTCGGCCGGGCAGTTGCGGCGACTCGGCGATCTCGCCCGGGGCTACGGCATCCGGATCGCCTTCGAGGCTCTGGCGTGGGGGCGCTTCGTCGACGACTACCGCCGCGCGTGGCGCATCGTCGAGCTTGCCGACCACCCCGCCGTGGGGGTCTGCCTGGACTCGTTCCACATCCTCTCGCGCGGGCACGATCCCGCGGCCATCGCCGACATCCCGCCGGAGAAGATCTTCTTCGTCCAGCTCGCCGATGCCCCGCGGCTGAGCATGGACGTGCTCTCGTGGAGTCGGCACCACCGCCTGTTCCCGGGCGAGGGCGACTTCGACCTGGTCGATTTCACCGCGCGCATCGTCACGGCCGGATACACCGGTCCGTGGTCGCTCGAGGTGTTCAACGACACCTTCCGTCAGACCGACGCGCGCCGCACGGCCCGCCACGCGCGCCGTTCGCTGCGCTGGCTCGAAGACGCCGTGTCGAGGGTGCTCCCGGATGCCGTGGACCGCGACGACCTGTCGATGCTCCCCGACTCCGCGGCTCCCTCGGGAGTCGACTTCGTCGAGATCAAGGCGGAGGACACCTCGGCCGTCGAGGAGCTTCTCGGTCAGCTCGGGTTCACCTCGCGTGGACGCCACCGTACGAAACCGGTGACGCTGTGGACCACCGGCAACGCCCGCCTCGTACTCAACGAGCAGCACGCGCGCGGCTGGGAGCCACGGCTGGCCGCGGTGGGCCTCGAGGTCGACGACGCCGAGGCGGTGGACCTGCGCATGGACGAGCTGCACGTGCCGCGCGCCTACCGCCGCACCTACGCGAGCGAAGAACGCCTCGACGGCGCCGTCGCCCCCGACGGCACCGAGGTCTACTGGGCGCAGGCCGCCGACGAGGGCGAGCCCGCATGGGTCGCCGAGTTCGAGCACGGCGAGCCCGAGCGTGCCAGTGCCGTGGTGGGCGTCGACCACGTGAGCCTGTCGCAGCCCTGGCAGGCCATCGAGGAAGCCACGCTGTTCTACACCGCCGGCTTCGCCCTGCGCGTCGACAGCAGCACCGAGGTGCCGGGGCCGCAGGGACTGGTCGCCAGCCGCGTGCTCGGCGCCCCCGGCGGTGGGGTGCGACTTCCCCTCAACGTCGCCCCTCCGATCCTGGCCGGCGAGCGTGCCGGCGCCGCCCTGCCCCAGCACGTCGCGTTCGCGTGCAGCGACGTACGGGCCCTCGCCCGGTCCGCCCGTGAACGGGGCTTCGTCCCGCTGGCGATGCCGCGCAACTACTACGACGACCTCGCGGCGCGTTTCGAGATGACGGATGCCGCTGTCGATGAGCTGCGCGAGCTGCATCTGGGCTACGACCGCGACCACGCGGGGGAGTACCTGCACTTCTACACGCGCACGATCGGGGAGGTCTTCCTCGAGTTCGTCGAGCGCATCGACGGGTACACGGGCTACGGCGCGGGCACGGCCCCCGTGCGGCTCAGCGCCCAGGGGCGGCGCTGATAGCGTGCCTGGCATGACCACCCCCCGCCGTCTCCTGCTCGTCAACGGCCCGAACCTCAACCTGCTCGGGACGCGCCAGCCCGAGATCTACGGCCGCGAGACACTCGCCGACGTGGAGCGCGTGACGACGGAGGCCGCCGACGGGCACGGCCTGGAGGTCCGCGCCATCCAGAGCAATCACGAGGGGGTGCTGATCGATGCGATCCACGCCGCGCGTCTGGACTGCGCCGGGATCGTGATCAACGCCGGAGGGCTGACGCACACCTCGGTCGCGCTGCGGGATGCGCTGGCATCCGTCGCCCTTCCCGTCGCCGAGGTGCACATCTCGAACATCAAGGAGCGCGAGAGCTTCCGCCATTTCTCCTACATCGAAGACGTCGCCGTGGTGCACGTCATCGGCGAAGGAGTGCCCGGCTACGCCCGCGCCGTCGACCTCCTGGTCGAGGTCCTCTCGGGGCGGGCCGACGGCTGACGGCGGGGATCGCGTAGACTCTGACGTCGGGCTCTCGCCCACTTCGACTCACGAAACGGAATATCGGCACTCATGGCATCCACTGCAGACATCAAGAACGGCGTCGTCCTGAACATCGACGGTCAGCTCTGGAGCGTCGTGGAGTTCCAGCACGTCAAGCCCGGAAAGGGCGGCGCGTTCGTCCGCACGAAGCTGAAGAACGTCATGAGCGGCAAGGTCGTCGACAAGACCTTCAACGCCGGCGCCAAGATCGAGACCGAGAACGTCGACCGCCGCGACTTCACGTACCTCTACAACGACGGCGACGGCTTCGTCTTCATGGACGTCGCCGACTACGACCAGATCACGGTCGGTTCCGCCACGGTCGGCGACGCCGCCAACTTCCTGCTCGAGAACCAGCAGGTCCAGATCGCGCTCAACAACGGCAACCCGCTGTACGTCGAGATGCCGCCGTCCGTCATCCTCGAGGTGACGTACACCGAGCCCGGCCTGCAGGGCGACCGCTCGTCGGCCGGCACCAAGCCCGCCACCGTCGAGACCGGCTACGAGATGCAGGTTCCCCTGTTCCTCGAGACCGGCACCAAGATCAAGGTCGACACTCGCACCGGCGAGTACCTCGGCCGCATCAGCTGACGTTGAGCGCCCGTACCAAGGCGCGCAAGCGCGCCCTCGACATCCTCTTCCAGGCCGACGTCCGCGGCGAAGAACTGTCGATCATGCTGGCCACCGAGGCCAAGCGCGCGGCGAACGAGCCCGCTCGCGAGGCATCGTGGCTCTACGCCCGCGACATCGTCGACGGCGTGATCGACAACCGCGACGCGATCGACGAGCAGATCACCACGTTCGCCAAGGACTGGTCGCTGCAGCGCATGCCCGCCGTGGACCGTGCGCTGCTGCGCATGGGCACGTGGGAGATCCTCTACAACGACGAGGTGCCCACGGCCGTCGCGATCGACGAGGCCGTCGAGCTCGCCAAGGAGTTCTCGACCGACGACTCCGGCTCGTTCGTGCACGGCGTGCTGGCGCGGATCGCGCGATCGTCCTGACCCCTTCCGACGTGTTCCGACGCGGCCCCGACCTCCCGTCGGCGGCCGCGTCGCGTCGTTTCGACTCCCGGGGCGGCACCGCGTGGCCTCCCGGGGCCCCCACCCCACGCATAAACGCTCTGCGCGCGCATAAACGCGAGGACACCGCGTTTATGCACGCGGATCGCGTTTATGCGTGCCGAGAGGTCGCCGGGGGCGACGTTCCGGCCGCGATGTCGGAGGTCCGCGGAAGGATCGTGCCGTGACCTCGTGGCGCGACCTCGTCCCCGAGGGCGCGCGGACCGCGTTCGAGCCGCTCGCCCTCGGCGTCGAGCTGCGCCAGCGCGAGGCCTACGACCCGTCGCGCTGGGAGGCGCGAGCGGTGGTGCCCGTCACGCCGCGATCGCTGGCGAAACGGCAGGACGACCTGCAGCTGGCCGCCCGCCCCCTCGTGCGCGGGTCGCGTGACGCGTGGATCCGCGCGGATGCCACGTGGGATGCCGTCCGGCGGTCCTCCCGCCGGTTCGACCCCGCACACGTGAGGTGGTTCGCCGAGCTCCACGCCCTGGCGCAGGCCCTGCGCACGGCGGGTCCCTTCGCCCCGTCGGGGGACACCGTCGCGCTCGACGCCATCGACTCGCCCCTGCTGTGGCCGCACCTGGCCGCGGCCGAGGGTCTCGGCATCCCTCTCGTTCCGATGCACGCGCAGCAGCGTGTGCGACTCGCCCGTGAAGCGACAGCCCGTGTGGCCCTCGACGCGGTGGGTCAGGGAGCACTGCGCGTGTCGGCGGCCCTCGAGCTCGACGGGCGGTCGACGGATGCCGCGCACGCCCGCGCCATCGGTGACTCGGGGCTGTTCGCCTATGCGATCGACGTCGACCCGGTGCCGATCGTGCTGGCCGCCGTCGATCTGCCCGCACCGCTGCCGTCGCTGCTCGGAGCGCCGCCGGTCGATGTGCCGCCGTCCGAGGCCGCCGAGTTCGTGGCGGAGGTCTATCCCCGACTCGCTCGGCGCGCGCCCCTG
Source organism: Microbacterium sp. SORGH_AS_0454 (assembly GCF_031453395.1). Taxonomy (NCBI): domain Bacteria; kingdom Bacillati; phylum Actinomycetota; class Actinomycetes; order Micrococcales; family Microbacteriaceae; genus Microbacterium; species Microbacterium sp. SORGH_AS_0454. Next base: position 2,946,940 of record NZ_JAVIYS010000001.1, read on the forward strand.
TCGGTGGGGGCGGGGGTTCCGGCCCCTCCGCCGGCACGCCCGACGCTCGAGGTGGCGGTCGGCTACGAGGACGACGTCGTGACCTACCGGCTCACCTGGGCGTATCCCGGCGGTCTCCGTGTCGCCTACGGCTCAGACGCAGACGACGGCGAACGCGAAGTGCGCGCCGAGGCACAGATCGGTGAGCGGTTCGCGACGGCGTGGGCGGCGGCAACCGACCTGCCGATCGCGGCGAGCGCGATCTTGCGCGATGCCGATGCAGCCGTCTTCGCGACGCGCGTGCTGCCCGCCGTCGATGTGCTCGGCGAGGTGCGGGTGCGCACGACCGGCACCGCCCCGGCGTTCCGCGAGCTGCGGGGCGACCCGTCGCTGCGCATCACCGCGGTGGAGTCCCTCGACCGCGATTGGTTCGACCTGGGGATCGTCGTGACCATCGAGGGGCGCACGATCCCGTTCGGGATGCTGTTCTCGGCCCTGTCGCGGGGGCGGACGCGCATCAAGCTCTCGGACGGCGCCTGGTTCTCTCTCGCGCACCCTGCGCTGCAGCGTCTGCGGGAGCTGCTGGAAGAGGCTGCGTCTCTCGACGAGTGGGAGACCGGCCCGCGTCTGCCTCGGACCCATCTCGCACTCTGGGCGGAGTTCGAGGACCTCGCCGATCAGTCCGAGGCCGCCGTCGAATGGCGTGCGCTGGCGCGGGCTCTGCGCGACATCACTGAGGTACCGGTGGTGCCGACGCCGAGCGGGTTCCGTGCCGAGCTACGGCCGTACCAGCGCGAGGGGCTGTCGTGGCTCGCTCTGCTGCACGCGCACCGGCTGGGCGGCATCCTGGCCGATGACATGGGTCTCGGTAAGACGCTGCAGCTGCTCGCCCTGGTGGCGCACACGCGCGCCCTCGGCGAGCGCCGTCCCTGGCTCGTGGTCGCCCCCACGTCGGTGCTGCCCACCTGGCGCGACGAAGCGGCACGTTTCGCTCCCGACCTGCGGGTCGCCGTCGTCGAAGCCACCTCGGTGCGTCGCGCGCAGACAATCTCCGAGATCGCCGCGGGAGTCGACATCGTGGTCGCCCCCTACGGGGTCGTGCGGACGGATGCCGAAGAGTTCGGCGTGCCGCACTGGGCGGGCGTCGTGCTCGACGAGGCCCAGTTCGTGAAGAACCCCGCGACGCGGATCCATCGGGCGATCGCCTCCCTCACCACCGACGCGGTGTTCGCCGCAACGGGCACACCGATCGAGAACGGTCTCGACGACCTCTGGGCCCTGCTGGCTCTCACCGCTCCGGGACTGTTCCCCTCGATCCGTCAGTTCCGCGAGGACTACACGCGGGCGATCGAACAGCTCCCCACGGACGCCCCGACCGCGATCTCGGCCGCGGCGGCGAGCGTGAACCGCGAGAAGACGCTCGAACGCCTGCGTCGGCGGGTGCGGCCGTTCCTGCTGCGGCGGACGAAGGACGTGGTGGCGTCCGATCTCCCTCCCAAGCAGGAGCAGGAGATCGCCGTGCCCCTCGGCCCCGCCCATCAGGAGCTCTACGACCGGGTGCTGCAGCGCGAGCGGCAGAAGGTGCTGGGTCTTCTCGACGACCTGGATCGGCAGCGCTTCATCGTGTTCCGTTCGCTCACGCTCCTGCGCATGCTCGCCCTGGCGCCGGGGCTCGTCGACGAACGCGACGCGCACCTCGGGTCGGCGAAACTCGACGTTCTGCTCGAGCGCCTCGTCGAGGTGGCCGCCGAGGGGCACCGCGCGTTGGTGTTCAGCCAGTTCACGTCGTTCCTCGACCTCGCCGCCCAGAGGTTGGATGCCGAGGGCCTGTCGTACGCGCACCTCGACGGCTCCACCACCCGGCGCGGGGACGTGATCGACGGGTTCCGCGGGGGAGACGCCCCGGTGTTCCTCATCAGTCTCAAAGCGGGTGGGTTCGGTCTGACCCTCACCGAGGCCGAGTACGTGTTCGTTCTCGACCCGTGGTGGAACCCCGCCGCGGAGTCGCAGGCCATCGACCGCGCGCACCGCATCGGGCAGACGAAGAGCGTGTTCGTCTACCGGCTGATCGCCGCGGGCACGGTGGAAGAGAAGGTGCGGGCCCTGCAGCAGCGCAAGGCTGCGCTGTTCGATGCGGTGATCGACGACGACGATGCGTTCGCGGCATCGTTGGACGCCGACGACATCCGGGGGCTGCTGGGGCCGTGAGCGCCGAGGCGGGACTTCGCCGACCCGCCCGCTCTCCCCGAACCCGTTCAGCCGCCCCCGCGTAGACTCTTCTGGTTCGCCAACGACACAGGAGCGGCATGAAGATCACCGGCCTCGGCCACGCGGGAATGTTCATCGAGACGCGCGGCGGCAGCATCATCTGCGACCCCGTCATCGGCCCGAGCTTCTTCGGCTCGTGGTTCCCCTTCCCCGACAACCGCGCCCTCGACTGGGAGCGTTTCGGCAAGGCGGACTTCCTGTACATCTCTCACCGCCACCGCGATCACTTCGACCCGGCGATGCTCGAGCGGTACGTGTCGAAGGACATCAAGGTCCTCCTGCCCGAGTACCCGACCGATGACCTCGAGCAGGATCTCATCGCGCTCGGCTACACGAACCTCATCCGCACCGAGGCCGGCGTGCCCCTGCAGTTCGGCGAGCTGAAGCTCATGGTGACGCCGTTGCGCGCCCCCTCCGACGGTCCGATCGGCGACTCGTCCCTGTCGCTCGATGACGGCACCGCGTCGATCCTCAACCAGAACGACTCGCACCCGCTCGATCTCGAGAAGCTCTTCGACTTCGGCAAGCCCGACGCGTACTTCACCCAGGTCTCCGGCGCGATCTGGTGGCCCATGGTCTACGACCTGCCCCAGGACGCGAAGCAGAACTTCGCGCAGCTCAAGCGCGACGCGCAGAACAAGCGCGCGATGTACTACATCGACAAGGTGGACGCCGAGCACGTGTTCCCGATGGCCGGTCCGCCGATGTTCCTGCGCGAGGAGCTGTTCCGCTACAACGGGACCGGCCTCGAGAACGACTCGATCTTCACCGACCAGCGGGAGTTCCTCGCGCACATGAAGGAGCAGCGCCCCGACCAGAAGGGCTACCTGTTCCTCCCGGGGACCGAGGTCGAGGTGCAGGGGTCGGACGTCACCGTCACCCAGACGCTGTACACGGATGCCGAGATCGAGCGTGTCTTCGGTGACAAGTGGAACTACCTGGCCGAGCAGCGCGACAGCCGTCAGGCAGAGGTGCGGGCCGAGGAGGCCACTCGCGCGGAGGTCATCCCCCCGGCGGAGATGCTCGCCGCGATCAAGGAGTGGTGGGAGCCGCTGCTGCGTCGTGCCCGCACGATCCGCAACGGTGTCGGCGGCATGGTGCGCTTCCGCATCGGCGAGCTCGACATGGTCGTGGACTTCCCCAAGGCGAAGGTTCGGGAGTACGCGGGCGAGGAGTGCATCTACTGGTACACGATCCCCGCCGACCTCGTGTCGACGAACATCCGCGACCACGAGATCGACTGGTCGAACTCGATCTTCCTGTCGATGCAGTTCGAGGTGGGTCGTTCGGGCAAGTTCAACGAGTTCCTCACGACGTTCCTGAAGTGCCTGTCGCGCGACCGCATCGAGTACGTCGAGAACTGGTACGCCGAGCAGTCGGATCAGACCGAGGATGCCGAGATCGACGGGTGGACCGTTCAGCGCCGCTGCCCGCACCTGCGCGCGGATCTCACCAAGACCGGCAAGATCGAGAACGGCGTGCTGACGTGCTCGCTGCACGACTGGAAGTGGGACCTGGCCAGCGGTCGCTGCTTGACCACGACGGGGCACCCGATCCGTTCCACGCCCAGCGGCGAGCGCGCCGAGGCCGAGAGGGCTGCCGCCGAAGTCGCCGCTGGCTGACCCGTGCCGGGGTTCCATCACGTCGAGGTCTGGGTCGCCGACCCGGTCGTGGCGCGCGTGGACTGGGGGTGGTTGCTCGACCAGCTCGGATTCGAGCGCAGCGCCGAGTGGACCGAGGGGGAGTCGTGGGCCGCGGGGGAGTCCTACCTCACCCTCACCACGTCACCCAATCTGTCCCGTCCCGATCACGACCGTCGCGCCCCGGGTGTGAACCACCTGGCATTCCGCGGGGGTTCTCGAGCGCGCGTCGACGAGATCATGGCGTCCTGCTCGGATCACGGTTGGCGGCCCCTCTACCAAGAACGCTATCCGTTCGCCGGCGGTCCGGCCCACTACGCCGGATGGATGGAGAACTCCGCCGGTTTCAAAGCAGAGATCGTCGCCGACGAGGACCAGACCCCGACCCTCGACTGACGCGTCCTGCGAAGGCGGCGCCAGCCGAATGACATGGCACGCTTCTCGCCGGATGCGCTGGTGCGGCCGACGGCGACGGGGTCGCCGAGTTACCCGGCTGATACGGACCCCCGCCGCACAGCTTCTCTCCACGGCATCCGGCCAGCCCACCCGCTAGACTGGTCCGAGAACCACAGCAACCTTTAACCCCGTCCCGTGAGGCGGAGAAGGGAGCGGCGGATGAATACGCGCACCGTCATGCACGATGCCGATATCGCCCGCGCTTTGACGCGCATATCGCACGAGATCCTGGAGTCCAACAAAGGACCGGAGGGACTCGTCCTCCTCGGCATCCCGACCCGCGGCGTCACGCTCGCGAATCGGATCGGCCCTCTCGTCAGCGAGTTCGGCGGTGCTCCCGTCGCGGTCGGCTCCCTCGACGTGACGATGTACCGCGACGATCTGCACCGCAATCCCACGCGGTCCCCGCGGAAGACCGAGATCCCCGCCGGGGGCATCGACGGCAAGACGGTCGTGCTGATCGACGACGTGCTGTTCTCGGGCCGCAGCATCCGTGCCGCCCTCGACGCTCTGCAGGACATCGGCCGCCCCGCCGCCGTGCGCCTTGCGACGCTGATCGACCGCGGTCACCGCGAACTGCCGATCCGCCCCGATTTCGTGGGCAAGAACCTCCCCAGCGCCCGTGACGAGCGCGTGAACGTGCGCCTCGCCGAGATCGACGGCGTCGAGGAGGTGACGATCGAATCATGAGGCACCTCCTCGACACGCAGCGCCTCGGGCGCGATGACGCCCTGCAGATCCTCGACGTCGCCGAAGACATGGCCGACACCCAGCGCCGCGAGGTCAAGAAGCTTCCGACCCTGCGCGGAAAGACCGTCGTCAACCTCTTCTTCGAGGACTCCACGCGCACGCGCATCTCGTTCGAGGCCGCCGCCAAGCGCCTCTCCGCCGACGTCATCAACTTCTCGGCGAAGGGCTCGAGCGTCAGCAAGGGCGAGTCACTCCAGGACACCGCGCAGACCCTTCAGGCGATGGGGGCGGATGCCGTGGTCATCCGCCACGGAGCCTCCGGCGCTCCTCGGACCCTGGCGACCTCCGGCTGGATCAGCGCGGGCGTGGTGAACGCCGGCGACGGCACGCACGAGCACCCGACCCAGGCCCTGCTGGACGCGTTCACGATCCGCAAGCGCCTGTTCGGCGACGACAGCCGCGGTCGCGACCTCAGCGGCATCCGGGTGACGATCGTCGGCGACGTGCTGCACTCGCGCGTCGCGCGCTCGAACGTCTGGCTGCTGCACACCCTGGGCGCCCAGGTCACCCTTGTCGCCCCGCCCACGCTCGTGCCGCAGGACGTCAGCGGGTGGCCCGTGGAGATCGACTACGACCTCGATCACGCGATCGCGGCGGGTCCGGACGCCCTCATGATGCTCCGCATCCAGCTCGAGAGAATGAGTGCCGCGTATATCCCGACTGAACGGGAGTATTCCCGCCGGTACGGTCTCGATGCGCGGCGTTTGCAGGCTCTGCCGGACGGTAGCATTGTCCTGCACCCCGGTCCGATGAACCGGGGTCTGGAGATCTCCGCCGAAGCCGCCGATTCGCCTCGTTCGACGGTGCTCGAGCAGGTCACGAACGGTGTCTCCGTGCGGATGGCCGTGCTCTACCTGCTTCTGGCGGGCGAACGGCCCCACACCGAGAAAGAGGACCTCCGATGAGCCACGCCACCCCCCAGACGCTTCTGGTGCGCGGCGCGCGCATCGAGGGCCACGATGCCACCGATCTCCTCGTGCGCGACGGGGTCGTCGCCGAGACCGGTTCCGGTCTGTCGCACGCGGGCGCCACGGTCGTCGACGCCGACGGGCTCATCGCCCTGCCCGGCCTGGTCGATCTGCACGTGCACCTTCGCGAGCCGGGGTACGAGGCGTCCGAGACGATCCGGACCGGCTCCCGGGCGGCCGCCGCCGGTGGCTTCACCACCGTCTTCGCCATGCCCAACACCTCACCCGTGGCCGACACCGCGGGCGTGGTCGAGCAGGAGCTCGCCCTCGGTGAGGCCGCCGGCTATGTGCACGTGCAGCCGATCGGTGCCGTGACGGTGGGACAGAGGGGCGAACGTCTCGCCGAGCTCGGCGCGATGGCCGATTCGCGCGCTCGCGTCCGCGTCTTCAGCGACGATGGGTTCTGCGTCTTCGACCCGCTCATCATGCGTCGCGCGCTGGAGTACGTGAAGGCGTTCGACGGCGTCATCGCCCAGCACGCCCAGGACCCCCGCCTGACCGAGGGCGCCCAGATGAACGAGGGCGCCGTCTCGGCCGAGCTCGGTCTCGCCGGCTGGCCCGCGGTCGCCGAGGAATCGATCATCGCCCGCGACGTCCTGCTGGCCGAGCACGTGGGCTCGCGCCTGCACGTGTGCCACCTCAGCACCGCGGGTTCGGTCGACATCATCCGCTGGGCCAAGAAGCGCGGCGTCAACGTCACCGCCGAGGTCACCCCGCATCACCTGCTGCTGACCGACGAGCTCGTGCGCGACTACGACGCCCGCTTCAAGGTCAACCCGCCACTGCGCCGCGAAGAAGACGTCCTCGCCGTGCGCGAGGGACTGGCCGACGGCACGATCGACATCGTGGCCACCGACCACGCTCCGCACCCCACCGAGGCGAAGGCCTGCGAGTGGGCGGCCGCGGCCAACGGCATGGTCGGACTCGAGAGCGCCCTGCGGGTCGTCCATCAGGCGATGGTCGAGACGGGCCTGATGACCTGGGCCGACGTCGCCCGGGTGATGTCGGCGACCCCGGCGCGCATCGGTCGCCTCGACGGCCACGGCACGCCCGTGGCCGAGGGACAGCCCGCCACCTTCACGCTCTACGACCCGCGCCCCTCGCGTGCGTTCGGACTCGACGATCTCGCGGGACGCAGCACGAATTCGCCCTACCTCGGCCGGGAGCTGCCCGGAGAGGTGCGCTGGACCGTGCGTGCCGGCATCCCGACCGTCGCCGACGGTGCCGTGCTCGACGCCCCCGGAGCGCTCTCGTGAGCCGCGAGGGCGCCCTGCTCGTCATGGTCGGTGTGGCCGTCGTCCTGCTCGCCCTGCTCGCGTGGGCCTGGGTGCGACGAACGCGGCGCGATGCGCGCTACTCCGCCCCGGTGGGGGAGCTGCCCGAAGGCGCCGTCGAGACGGCGGTGTTCTCGGGGCTCTACGTCGCCACGACCCGGCACGACGAGCCGCTCGAGCGGCTCGCCATCAAGGGTCTCGGCTTCCGCTCCCGCCTCGACGTCACCGTCACCACGGCCGGCGTCGCGCTCGACCTCCGAGGCCAGCCCCGCATCGTGCTCGACCGCGACCGCCTGGTGGACGCCGCTCAAGCCACCGTCGCCATCGACCGCGTGGTCGAGCGCGACGGTCTGACGCGCGTCAGCTGGCGCATCGACGACGAGACCGTCGTCGACACCTACCTCCGACCCCAGGATGCCTCGGCGAAAGCACTCGCCGACGCCATCCGTCCCCTCATCACCACGACAGGAAGCGACGCATGACCGCCCTGATCAGTTCCTCGCGCCTCACGCGAGACCCCGCCGTCCTCGTGCTCGAAGACGGCACCCGCTACACCGGCCGTGCCTACGGCGCACGCGGCGAGACCCTCGGCGAGGTCGTCTTCGCCACCGGCATGACCGGCTATCAAGAGACCATCACCGACCCCTCGTACGCGGGTCAGATCGTCCTGCAGACCGCGCCCCACATCGGCAACACCGGCGTGAACGAGGAAGACCCCGAGTCGCGTCGCATCTGGGTCGCCGGCTACGTCGTGCGCGACCCCTCGCGCATGGTGTCGAACTGGCGCGCCGACCGTTCGCTCGACGACGCCCTCGTAGAGGACGGGATCGTCGGCATCGCGGGCATCGACACCCGCGCCGTCACCCGTCGCATCCGCTCCTCGGGCAGCATGCGCGGCGGCGTCTTCTCGGGCGAGGCGGCGAACCTCGCTCCCGACGAGCAGCTGCGCCGCGTGCTCGAGGCCCCGGGCATGGCGGGCCGCAACCTCTCGGCCGAGGTCTCGGTCAGCGAGGTCGAGGTCACCCCGGCGACGGCCGAGCGCATCGGCAACCTCGCGGTGCTCGACCTGGGCGTCAAGCAGTCCACGATCGTGAACCTCGCCGCCCGCGGGTTCGACGTGCACGTCTTCCCGCAGTCCGCCACGATCGACGACATCCGCGCGATCGAGCCCGTCGCGGCGTTCTACTCGAACGGCCCCGGCGACCCCGCGGCATCCGATCAGCACGTCGAGCTGCTGCGCGCCGTCCTCGGCGACGGCCTGCCCTTCTTCGGGATCTGCTTCGGCAACCAGCTGCTGGGCCGCGCCCTCGGCTTCGGCACCTACAAGCTGCCCTTCGGGCACCGAGGCATCAACCAGCCCGTCCTCGACAAGACCACCGGTCGCGTCGAGATCACCTCGCAGAACCACGGCTTCGCCGTCGACGCCCCGCTCGACCAGGTCGTCGACAGCCCCGCCGGCTTCGGCCGCGTCGAGGTGAGCCACATCGGCCTCAACGACAACGTCGTCGAGGGTCTGCGCGCCCTCGACATCCCGGCGTTCAGCGTGCAGTACCACCCCGAGGCGGCCTCGGGCCCGCACGACGCCAACTACCTGTTCGACCGCTTCCGCGAGATGGTTCTCGCGACGATGGAGACCAAGAAGAATGCCTAAGCGCGACGACATCAACTCCGTCCTCGTCATCGGCTCCGGCCCGATCGTCATCGGTCAGGCCTGCGAGTTCGACTACTCCGGCACCCAGGCGTGCCGCGTGCTCCGCGAAGAGGGGGTGCGCGTCATCCTCGTCAACTCGAACCCCGCGACGATCATGACCGACCCCGACTTCGCCGACGCGACCTACATCGAGCCGATCACCCCCGAGGTCATCGAGTCGATCATCGCCAAAGAGAAGCCGGATGCCGTTCTCCCCACGCTCGGCGGCCAGACGGCGCTGAACGCGGCGATCCAGCTCCACAAGCGCGGCATCCTCGAGAAGTACGACGTCGAACTCATCGGCGCCGACTTCGACGCGATCAACCGCGGTGAGGACCGCCAGATCTTCAAGGAGCTCGTCATCGAGGCGGGCGCCGACGTGGCGGCATCCGTCATCTGCCACTCGATGGACGAGCTCCTCGCCGGTGCCGAGAAGCTGGGCTACCCGCTGGTCGTCCGCCCCTCGTTCACCATGGGCGGCCTGGGCTCGGGCTTCGCCTACGACGAGGCCGACCTCCGCCGCATCGGCGGCGCGGGCCTGCACGACTCGCCCACCAACGAGGTGCTCCTCGAAGAGTCGATCCTCGGGTGGAAAGAGTACGAGCTCGAGCTCATGCGCGACACCGCCGACAACACGGTGGTCGTCTGCTCGATCGAGAACGTCGATCCGGTCGGCGTCCACACCGGCGACTCGATCACCGTGGCGCCCGCCCTCACGCTGACCGACCGCGAATACCAGCGCCTGCGCGACATCGGCATCGACATCATCCGCGCCGTGGGCGTCGACACCGGCGGCTGCAACATCCAGTTCGCCGTCGACCCCGCGACCGGCCGCATCATCGTGATCGAGATGAACCCGCGCGTCTCGCGCTCCTCGGCGCTCGCGTCGAAGGCCACGGGCTTCCCGATCGCGAAGATCGCCGCCAAGCTCGCGATCGGCTACCGCCTCGACGAGATCCCCAACGACATCACCAAGGTCACGCCGGCGAGCTTCGAGCCCACGCTCGATTACGTCGTGGTGAAGGTGCCGCGCTTCAACTTCGAGAAGTTCCCGGCCGCCGACACCACCCTCACCACCACCATGAAGTCGGTGGGCGAGGCCATGGCAATCGGCCGCAACTACACCACCGCCTTGCAGAAGGCCCTCCGTTCGCTCGAGAAGCGCGGCTCGAGCTTCCACTGGGGCGAGGAGTCGCGCTCGGTGGAGCAACTCCTCGAGATCGCGAAGACCCCGACCGACGGGCGCATCGTCGTGCTGCAGCAGGCGCTGCGCAAGGGCGCGACGGCCGAGCAGGCCTTCGAGGCGACCAAGATCGATCCGTGGTTCATCGATCAGATGGTCCTCATCAACGAGGTCGCGGACTTCATCGGCGAGGCATCGGAGCTGGATGCCGAGACCCTCCGCACGGCGAAAGAGCACGGTTTCAGCGACGCCCAGATCGCCGAGATCCGCGGGATCGACGAGGCCGCGGTGCGCGAGAGCCGTTACGCGCTCGACGTGCGCCCGGTCTACAAGACCGTCGACACGTGCGCGGGGGAGTTCCCGGCGCTCACGCCGTACCACTACTCCTCGTACGACGCCGAGACCGAGGTCACCCCCTCCGACCGCACCAAGGTCGTCATCATCGGCTCGGGCCCCAACCGCATCGGTCAGGGCGTCGAGTTCGACTACTCCTGCGTGCACGCGTCGTTCGCTCTGTCGGCTGCCGGGTACGAGACCGTCATGGTCAACTGCAACCCCGAGACGGTCTCGACCGACTACGACACCTCCGACCGCCTGTACTTCGAGCCGCTGACGCTCGAGGACGTGCTCGAGGTGCTGCATGCCGAGTCCCAGTCGGGTCGGATCCTCGGCGTCGTGTGTCAGCTCGGCGGTCAGACGCCGCTGGGCCTTGCCAAGGGGATCGAGGCCGCCGGCTACACGATCCTCGGCACCAGCCCCGAGGCGATCGACCTCGCCGAGGAGCGCGAGCTGTTCTCGCGCCTGCTCGACGAGGCCGGTCTCGTCGCCCCGCGCAACGGAACGGCGATCGATGTCGAGGGCGCGGTCACCGTGGCCGAAGAGATCGGCTACCCCGTGCTGGTTCGCCCGAGCTTCGTGCTCGGCGGTCGCGGCATGGAGATCGTGTACTCCACCGAGGCGCTGCGCGACTACTTCGTGCGCGTCGCCGACCAGGCGATCATCGGCCCCGGGCTCCCGCTGCTCGTGGACCGTTTCCTCGACGACGCGATCGAGCTCGACGTCGATGCGTTGTACGACGGCACCGACCTGTACATCGGCGGCGTCATGGAGCACCTCGAAGAGGCCGGCATCCACTCCGGTGACTCCTCGTGCACGCTTCCGCCGGTCTCGCTCGGTCGCACAGAGGTCGACCGCGTCCGCGAGGCGACCCTCGCGATCGCGAAGGGCGTGGGCGTCCGCGGTCTGCTGAACGTGCAGTTCGCGATCTCGGCGGGGGTCCTCTACGTCATCGAAGCGAACCCCCGCGCCAGCCGCACCGTGCCCTTCGTGTCGAAGGCCCTGGGCATCCCGCTCGCGAAGGCGGCCAGCCGCATCATGGTCGGCAACACCATCGCCGAGCTCGTCGCCGAGGGGCTGCTCCCCGAGCAGGACGGCTCGCGCGTGCCGCTCGACGCCCCCGTCGCCGTGAAGGAGGCCGTGCTGCCGTTCAAGCGGTTCCGCACCGCCGACGGTCACACCGTCGACTCGGTCCTCGGACCCGAGATGCGCTCCACCGGTGAGGTCATGGGCATCGACCGCGATTTCCCGACGGCGTTCGCGAAGTCGCAGGAAGCCGCGTACGGCGGTATGCCGACCTCCGGTACCGTCTTCATCTCGGTCGCCGACGCCGACAAGCGCGCCGTCATCCTGCCCGCCCACCGCCTGCAGGAGCTCGGCTTCGAGCTCATGGCGACCGAGGGCACCGCCGAGATCCTGGCCCGCAACGGCATCCGGGTCAAGGTCGTCGAGAAGTACTCCGAGACGCAGGGGTCTGACCAGCAGAACGTGGTCGACCTGATCAACGCCGGCGAGATCGACATGATCGTCAACACGCCCTCGGGCGGCACCGCCCGTGCCGACGGGTACGAGATCCGCGCAGCCGCGGTGGCCGCCGACAAGGCCCTGTTCACCACGATGGCCGTGCTCGGCGCCGCGGTGAGCGCCCTGGGCGCGATGAAGGACGGCTTCGGAGTGCGCAGCCTCCAGGAGTACGCCGTGGATCGCGCGGGGCGTCTGTGAGCGACACCTTCGGACAGCGGCTCAGCGCCGCCCTCGACCTGCACGGCGCCCTGTGCGTCGGCATCGACCCCCACGCCGCGCTGCTGTCGGCGTGGGGGCTGGATGCCACGGCCGAGGGCGCGCGCGAGTTCGGCCTGCGAGTGGTCGAGGCCGCCCGCGGGCGGGTCGGCGTGGTCAAGCCGCAGGTGGCGTTCTTCGAGCGCTACGGCTCCCGCGGTTTCGCCGCGCTTGAGGACGTAATGGCGGGCGCCCGCGACGCCGGGCTCCTGGTCATCGCCGACGCCAAGCGCGGTGACATCGGTACGACCATGGAAGGCTATGCCCACGCGTGGCTCGAGCCCGGCGCTCCCCTCGAAGCGGATGCCGTGACCCTGTCGCCCTACATGGGCGCCGACTCGTTGCGCGACACGCTGTCGCTCGCGGTGCACCACGGAAAGGGCGCGTTCGTGCTGACCGCGACGAGCAACCCCGAGGCGCGTGCGCTGCAGAGCGCGATCGTCGACGACGCGCAAGCCGTGGGCGATCACGAGCATGTCGCCGCGCGCGTGGCGCACGACGTCAACCAGGCCAACATCGGCGCACCCGGGGCCCTGGGTCCCGTGGGAGTCGTCGTCGGAGCCACGGTGGACCGCGCCGCTTTCGGCCTCGGCGACGTGGCTCTGGCGGGCATGCCGATCCTCGCTCCGGGTTTCGGCGCGCAGGGGGCAGCCCCTGCCGATCTGCGCCGCCTCTTCGGTTACGTCGCGAAGGCCGTCGTGGCCAACGAGAGCCGAAGCATCCTCGCGGTCGGACCCGACCGTCTCGCCACCCGCATCGATGAGCGCGCCGCGCTCTACCGGGAGTCCCTGCATGGCTGAAACCCGTCGCCCACCCGAGGTCGACCGCGCCGCCGCCTCGCGCCGCGCCGTCGAGGCCCGTCGCGAGCGCGCCGCGCTCAAGCGCGACGTGTCGACGCGCGTCATCTCGCCGCAGGAGCTGCTGCGCCGGGGACTCGCCGACCCGCTCTCCGCGGCCGGTGCGATGCGCGTGACGGAGTTCCTCACGGCGATCCCCGCGATCGGCGAGAGCAAGCGCGACCGCATCCTCGCCTCGCTCTCTATCTCGCCGGTGAAACGCCTCGGCGGCCTCGGCACGCGCCAACGCGACGCCCTGCGGCAGTACCTCGACACGCGCTGGCCCGAGCCCGGACCGCGTGAAGGCCGCAGTCGTCTCATCGTGCTCGCCGGACCCACCGCGGTCGGCAAGGGCACGGTCGCCGCCCACATCAAGCAGAACTACCCCGAGATCCACCTCTCGGTCTCGGCCACCACCCGTGCGCCGCGCCCGGGCGAGGTCGAGGCGCGAGCACTACTACTTCGTCGACGACGCCGAGTTCGACCGTCTGGTCGCCTCGGGAGAGCTGCTGGAGTGGGCCGTCGTGCACAACAAGAACCGCTACGGCACTCCGCGCGCACCCATCGAGCGGGTGCTCGCCGACGGCGGCACCGCCCTGCTCGAGATCGATCTGCAGGGTGCCCGCCAGGTGCGCGCCGCCGATCCTTCGGCGACCCTGGTCTTCCTGCTGCCGCCGAGCTGGGACGAGCTCGTCCAGCGTCTGGTCGGGCGTGGGACCGAGGATGCCGAGGAGCGTGCCCGGCGATTGCGCACGGCGCGTGTCGAACTCGCGGCCCAGAACGAGTTCGACTACCGCGTCGTGAACGAGAACGTCGACTCGGCCGCTGCGGAGGTCGTGGCCCTGGCGGCGGCTCAGCGCTGAGCGGTCACCGGCGCGCACCGTCGGTCGACGGCGGGATGGACTCCCGCGACCTCGCTACCGGTCCCCGCGAGGTTGCGCCACGTTACACCTGACTCGGCGGACGACGGCGATGCCGCCAGGGTGGGGGCATGCCCCTTGCCGTTCGTCCTCCCGCTGTCGGTCGTAGCGCCGCGCCCCGCGGAACCGTCTCGCTCCGAGGCGTCGAGCGCACCTTCAGCGCGACGCGCACCGTGCTGCGCGGCATCCAGCTCGATCTGGCGCCCGCCGAGATCGTCACCGTCATCGGTCCATCGGGCTGCGGCAAGTCGACGCTCCTGCGCCTCCTCGGCGGGTTGGACAGTCCCACCGCCGGCCGCATCACCGTCGACGGCACGGCCGTGCGCGCCACTGATGCCCGCACAGCGATGGCGTTCCAGGAGCCGCGCCTGCTGCCCTGGCGCACCCTCGCCCAGAACGTCGCGCTCGGGCTCCCGCGCAGCACCGACCGGCGCTCCGGAACGGCCCGCGTGGCCGAGCTGCTCGACCTCGTCGGGCTCGAGGCCGCTGCGGCGCACCGTCCGCGCGAGGTCTCCGGAGGAATGGCGCAGCGCGCCTCGCTCGCACGAGCGCTCGCCCGCGACCCCGAGGTCCTGCTGCTCGACGAGCCGTTCGGCGCCCTCGACGCCCTCACCCGGCTGCGTATGCAGGACCTGCTGCTCGAGATCCACGCATCCCGCCCCACCACCATCGTGCTCGTCACGCACGACGTGGAGGAGGCGCTGTACCTCGCCGACCGGGTCGTGCTCCTGCGTGCGCTCGGCGACGACGATGCCGCGTCGTCCGTCTCGCGCGTGATCGAGGTACCGGGCGCCCGTCCTCGCGATCGCGCCGACCACACCCTGACCGCCCTGCGCGTCGAACTCCTGAACGGGCTCGGCGTGCACACTGTCCATCACTCTCGCCAGGAGACCCCATGAGCCCCCTGTCCCGCCGCCTCGTCCCCGCCACCGCGATCGCGGGGGCGCTCGTCCTCGTGCTCACCGGATGCCTCGCCGGCGAGAACGCTCCCTCCTCGGCCGGAGCAGACGGTGCCTCCGCGGCGGGGGAGTGGTCGACCGACACCGTGACCTTGGACTTCGCCACCTACAACCCGCTCAGCCTGATCGTGCGCGACCAGGGACTCGTCGAGAAGGCCCTCGGCGACGCGGTGACGGTCGAATGGGTTCAGTCGGCCGGCTCGAACAAGGCCAACGAGTTCCTGCGGGCGGGATCCATCGATGTCGGCTCCACCGCGGGGTCGGCTGCCCTGCTGGCCCGAGCCAACGGATCTCCCATCAAGGTCATCGACATCTACTCCCAGCCCGAATGGTCGGCCCTGGTCGTCTCCGCCGACAGCGACATCACCTCGGTCGCCGACCTCGCCGGCACGTCGATAGCTGCGACGCCGGGTACGGATCCGTACTTCTTCCTCCTGCAGGCGCTCGAGACCGCCGGACTCGGGCTCGATGACGTACAGCTGCAGAACCTGCAGCATGCCGACGGTCGCGCGGCCCTGGCCGCCGGTTCGGTTGACGCCTGGGCGGGATTGGACCCGATCATGGCCGCCGCGGAGGCTGAGTCGGGCGCGAAGCTGCTGTATCGCAACGTCGATTTCAACTCCTACGGTTTCCTCAACGCGACCGAGGACTTCATCGACAACCATCCCGACGTCGCACAGGTGGTCGTCGACGCATACGAGCAGGCCCGCACGTGGGCACTCGAGAACCCCGACGAGACCGCAGCGCTGCTGGCGGAGGTCGCCGGCATCGATCCGGCGGTGGCCACCACCGTCATCGGCGAACGCTCGAACCTCGATGTGAGCGGTATCCCCGGCGACGATCAGCTCGCGGTGCTGCGCGTGATCGCCCCCGTGCTCGTCCAGTCCGATGCCGTGCAGGGTGGTGACCAGGCCGTTCAGTCGGCCCTCGAGTCGATCGTCCACGACGACTTCGCCCGCTCCGCGACGGGCGATCGATGACCGCCGGCGCCGGCCGCTTCGCGGTCGAGGCGCGGACGGGGCGCACCGGGGTCGCAGACCAGGGGGGAGTCACCGTGGCGGCGACGCGCTCGTTCTGGGCGCGACCGGCTGTGCACGTGGTCGGGGGACTCGTCATCCCCGTCCTGCTTCTCGCGGTCTGGCAGATCACCACCTCGGTCGGGCTCGTGCCGGTGTACCGGCTGCCCCCGCCCGCGTCCGTCGTCACCGCCGCCGTCGGTCTGGCGGAGTCCGGGGAGTTGTGGCGTCATATCGCCATCTCGGTGCAGCGGGTGCTGGTCGGCTTCACCGTGGGCTCGCTCGTCGGGCTGGCGGTCGCGGCTCTGGTGGGCCTCACCCGTGCGGGGGACGTGCTGTTGAGCCCCACTCTCGCCGCCATCCGTGCGATCCCCTCGCTCGCTCTCGTTCCGCTCCTGCTGCTGTGGATGGGGATCGGCGAGGATTCGAAGGTCACCCTCATCGCCGTCGGCGCCTTCTTCCCGATCTTCACGACCGTGGCCGGCGCCCTGCGTCACGTCGACGCGCAGCTCGTCGAGATGGGGCACTCTTTCAGCCTGCGCGGCTGGGAGTTGTTCCGCACGGTGCAGCTGCCGGCCGTGGTGCCCTCCCTCGTCTCGGGACTGCGGCTGGCGATGGCGCAGTCCTGGCTCTTCCTGGTCGCCTCCGAGCTCATCGCCGCGTCGATGGGCCTCGGATTCCTCCTGACGCTGTCGCAGCAGAACGGCCGCGTCGACCGCATCCTGCTGACCATCGCGCTGCTGGCGGTTCTGGGGGCGCTGTCCAACGCCATCCTCAGCGTGATCGAGAAGCGTCTGCTGCGCCGCTGGACGTGACGGCCGTCCCGACGCGATATCCCAGCCCGGCGCGGTAGACTGGTCGAATGCTTCGGCGCTCCCGGCGCCGCATCCACCTCATCCGCCGCACCAGGAGGTTCCCATGGCCGGACGTGACAAGGGCATTATCGACCCGCCCATCGACGCTCTGCTCGACAAGGTCGACTCGAAGTACCAGCTTGTCATCTACGCGTCCAAGCGCGCGCGTCAGATCAACGACTACTACTCCGACCTGCACGAGGGAAACCTCTTCGACAACGTGGGCCCGCTCGTGGACTCCACCGTCGAGGACAAGCCCCTGACGATCGCTCTGCACGAGATCCACGAAGACAAGCTGCGCCTGCGCGCTGCGGAGTGATCCCCAGCCTGCGCACTTTCGTGATCTGTTCACAGATGTGACGATGCCCCGGGCGGCCGATCGCCGCCCGGGGCATACTTGTGCCCATCCCCGCCCCACACTTCTCCGGAGTCGCCTTGACCGACCTGCGCCTTTTCACGTCCGAGTCCGTCACCGAGGGTCACCCCGACAAGATCTGCGATCAGATCTCCGACAGCATCCTCGATGCCATCCTCACCGAGGACCCCACCGGTCGCGTGGCCGTCGAGACGCTCGTGACGACGGGCCTCGTGCACGTGGCCGGCGAGGTGTCCACGAGCGCCTACGTCGAGATCCCGGCGATCGTTCGCGACGTGGTCAACCGCATCGGGTACACCTCGAGCGACACCGGCTTCGACGGTGAGTCGTGCGGCGTCTCCGTCTCGATCGGGGCGCAGTCGTCCGACATCGCCGCGGGCGTCAACAAGGCGTTCGAGCAGCGCGAGCGCGGCTCCGTCGACCCGCGCGACCTCCAGGGTGCCGGCGATCAGGGCATCATGTTCGGCTTCGCCACCAACGAGACCCCCCAGCTCATGCCGATGGCCGCCTGGACCGCCCACCGCATCGCCGAACGTCTGGCATCCGTCCGCAAGGACGGATCGCTGCCGTTCCTGCGCCCCGACGGCAAGACGCAGGTCACCCTCGGCTACGACGGCCTCGTGCCCCGCACGGTCGACTCCGTCGTGCTGTCGACCCAGCACCACCCCGACATCTCGCAGGAAGACCTGCGCGCCGAGGTGCAGGCCGCGGTCATCGACCCCGTGCTGGCCGAGACCGGCCTCGAACTGCCCGACGTGAAGTACTACATCAACCCTGCCGGTCCGTTCGTCATCGGCGGGCCGAAGGGCGATGCAGGCCTCACGGGTCGCAAGATCATCATCGACACCTACGGCGGCGCGTCGCGCCACGGCGGAGGCGCCTTCAGCGGCAAGGACCCGTCGAAGGTCGACCGCTCGGCGGCGTACGCCATGCGATGGGTCGCGAAGAACGCGGTGGCCGCGGGTCTCGCCGACCGGCTCGAGGTGCAGGTCGCCTACGCGATCGGCAAGGCCAACCCCGTGGGCCTGTACGTGGAGTCGTTCGGCACCGCGCACGTCGCCGACGAGGCCATCGTGCGCGCGATCCGCGAGGTGTTCGATCTGCGTCCGGCCGCGATCGTCGACCAGCTCGACCTGCTGCGGCCGATCTACGCTCGAACCGCGACGTACGGTCACTTCGGCCGCGAACTGCCCGACTTCACGTGGGAACGCACCGACCGCGTCGACGAGCTGCGTACCGCCGCCGGACTCTGACGGTGACCGGGGGAGTGCGCTCCGCCCGCCCACAGGTCCTCCCGCGCGACGGCGTCCACGGCGGGGGAGTCTCCTCGTGAGCGAGCGCCGTGTGGCGCGCGTGCAGCTGGAGTCGCCCGTGCCGCAGCTCGACCGGCTGTTCGACTACGCCGTCCCTCATCCGCTGGTCGCCGACATCGCCCCGGGCGTCCGGGTCAAGGTGCCGTTGCGCTCGGCGGGGCGGATGATGGACGCCTTCGTCATCGAGGTGGTGGCCGACGACGGCTCGGAGAGACCGCTGTCAGCGGTCGAGGCGGTCGTCTCGCCCATGCCTGTGCTGCCCGAGCGGCTCTACACGCTGGCGCGGCGGGTGGCCGATCGTGCGGCGGGGTCGGTGAGCGACGTGCTGCGCCTCGCGGTGCCCAAACGCATGGTCCGCGCCGAGAAGGCGTGGGCTGCCGCCCCCGCACCCACCCCGCCCGAGGTCGTTCCCGCCGCCCTCGAGCGCGCCACGGCGACCCTCGCTCCGTACGCGGGCCTGGCCGCCGCCCTCGACGCGGGGGAGCGGATCGCCCTCGACGCGCCTCCCCATCCGCACGGCGAACTGCCGCGCGGAGCCTGGGCCGACCTCCTCGCGTCCGCCGCGGTGCACACCCTCGCCCGCGGGCGCAGCGCCGTGCTCGTGGTCCCCGACTACCGCGACCAGGCGCAGCTCATGGCGGCGCTGGGCGAACTCGTGAGCCCGGATGCCATCGTCCGCGACGACTCCGACCAGTCCGGCCCGGCTCGCTATGCGCAGTACCTCCGCACCCTCGCTCCGGTGCCGTGCATCGTCGTCGGCCGCCGTTCGGGCGTCTACGCCCCCGCGCACGACACCGCTCTCGTGGCGATCTGGGACGACGGCGACACGCTTCTCGCCGAGCCCCTCGCCCCCGGTGTCCACGCGCGCGATGCGGCCCTCGTGCGCCAGGAGATCGAGGGCTCGGCCCTGCTGTTCGCCGGGCACACCCGCACCACCGACGTCCAGCGGCTGGTCGAGGTCGGATACGTCCGCGACATCCCGCAGACGCGCAGGCCGAGCCCGCGCGTGGTGCTCAGCGCGACGCGAGAGGGAGAACAGCGGCAGTCGCGCGTTCCGTCGTCGGCGTTCGCCGCCGCCCGCGAGGCTCTGCAGCACGGTCCGGTGCTCGTGCAGGTCGCTCGTCCCGGGTACGCGCCCTCTCTCGTGTGCGCCGATTGCCGGCGCCCCGCGCGCTGTCAGCACTGCGCGGGCCCGCTGCGCGCGGCCCGGCCCGGCGCGACTCCCGTGTGCGCCTGGTGCGGCCGCAGCGCCCACGCCTGGGCGTGCGGACACTGCGGCTCGACCAAACTTCGCATGGCCTCCTCGGGCAGCGAGCGCACCGCCGACGAGCTCGGCCGAGCCTTCCCGAACACGCGCGTGATCGTCGCCGACGGCGCCCACCCGGTGGCCGAGGTCGACGCCGCCCCCGCTCTGGTGATCGCCACGCGCGGCGCGGAGCCCCTCGCTCGCGGAGGCTATCGCGCCGTCATCCTGCTCGACGGCGACCGGATGCTGCAGAACGAGGCCCTGCGCATCGCCGAGCACTGTCTGCGCTGGTGGTCGAATGCCGCGGCCCTCGCCGCCCCCGGCGCTCCGGTGCACCTCGTGGGAGTCGCCGGCCCCGTCGCCCGGGCCCTCGCCACCTGGACCCAGCCCGCCTACGCCCGCGCCGAACTGCTCGAGCGGCTTCCCCTGCGCATGCCCCCGGCCGTGCGCGTGGCCAGCGTCGACGGACACGCCCGGAGCGTCGACGTGCTGCTCGAGTCGCTGCGTGAGAGCGTGCCCGACCTCGACGCTCTCGCGATCCTGGGCCCGGTCGACACCTCCGCCGACCCCGACACCTCGACCTCGCGCGCCCTCGTGCGCTTCGACTACGCCCACGGTCGCGCCGTGGCCGACGCGCTGCGCGCGGGGGTCATCGCCGATGCCCTCCGGGCGCGCAAGTCGCGCAAGGATCGCGGCCCCAAGCCGCGCAGTACGCTCAGAGTCCGCCTCGACATCCCCGAGCCCGACCTCTGAGCGGCGGCACCCCACCCCGTCCGTCCGTTCCCGAGAGTCTGAGGAGACCCATGCGCCTCGTCTACGCCGGCACACCCGCCGTCGCCGTCCCGTCGCTGCGAGCCCTGGCATCCGGCCCGCACGAGATCGCGGCCGTCGTCACCCGCAGCGACGCCCCGCTCGGGCGCAAGCGCGTCCTCACGCCGTCGCCGGTCGCGCAGGCGGCCGCCGAGCTCGGCATCCCGATCATCAAGGCCGACCGGCTCGACGCCGACGTCACCGAACGCATCACCGCCCTCGACGCACAGCTGGGTGTGATCGTGGCCTATGGCGGTCTCGTGCGCGAACCGCTGCTGTCGACCCCCGCGCACGGGTGGATCAACCTGCACTTCTCCCTGCTGCCTCGCTGGCGCGGCGCGGCCCCCGTGCAGCGCGCCCTCATGGCCGGTGACACGGCGACGGGAGCGAGCGTCTTCCAGCTGGTGGCGGCGCTCGACGCCGGAGACGTCTTCGCCGAAGAGCGCTACGACATCCCTGCCGGGGCCACCTCGGCCGACCTGCTCGACTCCCTCGCCGAGATCGGCGCCCCCCTGCTCGCGCGTGTCGTCGACGGTATCGCCGACGGCTCCGCGGTCGCCGTCCCGCAGCAGGGCGACCCCACCCTGGCCCCCAAGCTCACGCTCGAAGACGGCGCCCTCGATCTGACGCGGGATGCCGAGAGCCTTCTGCACCAGATCGCCGGAGTCACCCCCGAGCCCGGCGCACACACCACGCTCGAGGGGGCGCGCTTCAAGGTGCTGCGCGCGACTCCCGCCGAGGCCCCGCCGCTGCCGCCCGGCCGGGTCGTGGCATCCGGAAAAGACGTTCTGGTCGGCACCGGAACCACTCCTCTGCGCCTCGAGACGGTCCAGCCGTCCGGCAAGGGCGCGATGCCCGCCGGCGACTGGTTCCGGGGCCTGCGTTCGAGCGAACCGGTGCTGGGCGCATGAGCGTGCAGGGAGCACGCGCCGTCGCCTTCGAGGTGCTGCGGGCGGTATCGGGGGACGAGGCCTACGCCAACCTCCTGCTGCCGCACGCGATCGCTCGACAGCGGCTGGATGCCAAGGACGCCGGACTCGCGACCGAGCTGACCTACGGAACCCTCCGTCGACGCGGAACGTACGACGCGATCATCGCGGTCGCCGCCGACCGCACGGTCGACCGCATCGACCCCGCGGTCCTCGACGCCCTGCGCCTCGGTGTGCACCAGCTGCTCTCGACCCGCGTGGCCTCCCACGCCGCGGTGAACGAATCGGTCGAGCTCGCACGCCGTCACGGTGGCGGCAAGGGGGCTGCGGGCTTCGCGAATGCGGTCTTGCGCCGCGTCTCGCGCGACAACCCCGGAGAGTGGATGCAGCGCATCGCCGCCGGCGCCCGCAGCGACGACGAACGCATCGGCCTGACCACCTCGCATCCCGTATGGATCGTGCGGGCGCTGCGCCGCGCGTTGACCGCCGAGGGCCGCGCCGACGAGCTCGAGGGACTGCTCGAAGCCGACAACGTCGCCCCGCGCGTCGCGATGATCGCCCTGCCGGGCCTCGCCGAGGTACCCGAAGACGCGACCGCAGCGAGATTCGCTCCGACCGCCTTCACCACGCGCGGGGGAGACCCCGAAGGCCTCATCCGTTCCTCGCACGGCCGTATCCGCGTGCAGGACGAAGGCTCGCAGCTCGCAGCGCTGGCCCTCAGCCGCGCGCTGCCGGTTCGAGAGGGGGAGCGGTGGCTCGACCTGTGCGCGGGCCCCGGCGGCAAGACCGCGCTCCTCGCGGCCGAGGCGCTGGCGCACGGCGCGCACCTCGACGCCAACGAGATCGCGCCGGCCCGAGCGGGACTGGTGCGCCAGGCCGTGGCATCCGTCCCCCTCGAGGTCGAGGTGAGCGAAGAGGACGGGCGCGTTCGCGCGGCCCGGATGCCGGGGGAGTACGACCGCATCCTCGTCGACGCCCCGTGCACGGGGATCGGCGCGCTGCGTCGTCGTCCCGAGGCCCGGTGGCGCAAGACCCCCGCCGACGTGCCGGATCTCACCGCCCTACAGCAGGAGCTCGTGCTCGCGGCGTTCGAGGCGCTCAAGCCCGGCGGGGTGGTGGCGTACGTCACGTGCTCGCCGCACCTCGCCGAGACCTCGGGGGTGCTCGCCGAGGTCAAGCGCGCGCTCGGCGAGGCCGCCGAAGAGCTCGATGCCCGCGCCGTGGTGCGTTCGATCGCGCAGGACGAGATCGATCTGCCCGAGCAGGCCGACGGGTCGCTCCGTGCGCAGCTGTGGCCCCACCGCCACGGCACCGACGCGATGTCGATCGCCCTGCTCCGAAAGCGCTGACTCCGACTTTCCGCGCGTGCGTCGCCGGGACCCGCTGCCGCGCGCCCGCCGGGAGCGACAGCCGCGCACCCATAATGGTCGGGTGCCTACCGACGCCCCGCGCATCAACCCGAGCATCCTCGCCGCCGACTTCGTGAACATGGAGGCCGAGCTCGCGCGCATCGCGGGTGCCGATTTCGTGCACGTCGACGTGATGGACAACCACTTCGTGCCGAACCTCACCTTCGGTCCCCAGATGGTCGGCCGCATCCAGGAGACGAGCCCCGTCCCGCTCGACGTGCACCTCATGATCGACGACCCCGACCGTTGGGCACCGGACTACGCCGAGCTCGGGGCCGCTTCCGTGACCTTCCACCTCGAGGCCGCGGCATCCCCGATCGCCCTCGCCCGCCGGCTGCGTTCGATCGGTGCTCGCGCCGGAGTGGCGGTCAAACCCGGCACGCCCGTCGAGAACCTCTTCGAGTCGCTGAACGAGTTCGACCAGATCCTCGTCATGACCGTCGAGCCCGGCTTCGGCGGCCAGTCGTTCATGCCCGAGACCATGCCCAAGCTCCGTGCCCTCGCCGACGAGGCGAAGCGCCGCGGCTCGAGCGTGTGGCTGCAGGTCGACGGCGGCATCGGCGAGTCGACCATCGCGCAGGCGGCCGAGGCGGGGGCAGACACCTTCGTCGCCGGTTCCGCTGTCTTCGGCGCCGATGACCCCGACCGCGCGATCCAGTCCCTCCGCGCCACCGCCGCCCGCCACCGCCACTGACGGTCGCGCGCGCTCGGTCCGCCGCCTCCCGGCCAGGCCGCATCTCACGCATAAACGCTCTGCGCGCGTGAAAACGCGTTCTCCCCGCGTTTATGCGCGCGGAGAGTGTTTATGCGCGCCCGGAAGCCCGCTCCGGCCGCATCCGGCACCGGCCCGCACCCGCGCCAGCCCACCGCCCACGCCCCACGCCGGCCCACCACCCGCACCCCGTGCCCAGCGCCGACTCACCACCCGCACCCCGCGCCCCGCGCCGGCCCACCACCCGCACGCCGCGCCGCGCGGCGACCCGCCGCCCGCTTCACGCACGCAGAAACACGATCCACGCGCACAAACACGCGCTCCCCGCGTTTATGCGCGCGGAGAGTGTTTATGCGCGCCGGAAGCACGCTCCGGCCGCATCCGGCACCGGCCCGCACCCGCGCCAGCCCACCGCCCACGCTCCACGCCGGCCCACCGCCCGCGCCCCGTGCCCAGCGCCGACTCACCACCCGCACCCCGCGCCCCGCGCCGACCCACCACCCGCACCCCACGCCCAGCGCCGGCCCACCGCCGACGCCCCCCGCACGCAGAAACACAATCCACGCGCACAAACACGCGCTCCCCGCGTTTGCGCGCGCGCAGAGCGTTTATACGTGAAAGCACCGGGATGCCGGGACCCCGACGCCCCAGCGGACAGCCCCACCCCCGCCGACCCGATACCCTGGACAGGTGAAAACCTTCGACGACCTGTTCGCGGAACTCAGCGCCAAGGCCGTCGAGCGACCCGAGGGGTCCGGCACCGTCGCGCAACTCGACGCCGGCGTGCACGCGATCGGCAAGAAGATCGTCGAAGAGGCCGCCGAGGTGTGGATGGCCGCCGAGTACGAGTCCGACGAGGCCGCGGCCGAGGAGATCTCGCAGCTGCTCTACCACCTGCAGACGCTCATGCTCGCGAAGGGCCTGTCGCTCGAGGACGTCTACCGACATCTCTGAGCCACGCCCCGCCTCCCACAGCTCACCCCACACGAAAGCCCCCGTCATGCTGCGAATCGCCGTGCCGAACAAGGGGTCGCTCGCCGAAACCGCCGCCGAGATGCTCTCGGAGGCCGGATACACCGGACGACGCGACTCGAAAGACCTGTACACCGTCGACCCCGCCAACGAGGTCGAGTTCTTCTACCTCCGCCCGCGTGACATCGCCACCTACGTCGGCTCCGGAGCGCTCGACGTCGGCATCACGGGCCGCGACCTGCTGCTCGACGCCCGCATGCCCGGTGCGCGCGAGGTCGAGTCGCTCGGCTTCGCCGGCTCCACCTTCCGCTTCGCCGGTCGTCCCGGTCGCTTCACCGACGTCCAGGACCTCGAGGGTCTCCGCGTCGCCACGGCCTACCCCGGGCTGGTCGATGCGTTCCTCGACGAGCGCGGCATCGCCGTCGACATCGTCCCGCTCGATGGAGCCGTCGAGTCGGCCGTCCAGCTCGGTGTCGCGGATGCCGTGGCCGACGTCGTCTCGACCGGAACGACGCTGCGTCAGGCGGGGCTCGAGATCTTCGGGCCGGTGCTCCTCGAGAGCGACGCCGTCCTCATCTCGGGTCCGAACGAGGTCGAGGGCACCGAGACGCTGCTGCGTCGCCTGCGCGGCGTGCTGGCCGCGCGCAAGTACGTCCTCGTCGACTACGACCTTCCCGCGAACCTCGTCGACCAGGCCATCGCCGTCGCTCCCGGCCTCGAGTCCCCGACGATCTCGCCGCTGCGCGACCCCGAGTGGGTCGCCGTGCGCGTGATGAGCCCGCGCCGCGACGTGAACCGCGTCATGGACGAGCTCTACGCGATCGGCGCACGCGCGATCCTCGTCACCGAGATCCTCGCCGCGAGGCTCTGATGACCCTCGCGCGTCGCGTCATCCCGTGCCTGGACGTCGCGGGCGGCCGCGTCGTGAAGGGCGTGAACTTCCTCGACCTGCGCGACATGGGTGACCCGGTCGAGCTCGCGAAGCTCTACTTCGACCAGGGTGCCGACGAGGTCACCTTCCTCGACGTCACCGCCACGGTCGACGAGCGATCGACGACGTACGATGTGGTCCGCCGCACCGCCGAACAGGTCTTCATCCCGTTGACGGTCGGCGGGGGAGTGCGCTCTGCCGATGACGTCGCGCGGCTCTTGGCGGTCGGCGCCGACAAGATCGGCGTGAATTCCGCCGCGATCGCGCGCCCCGACCTGGTCGGCGAGATCGCCGACCGCTTCGGCGCGCAGGTGATCGTGCTCTCGCTCGATGTGAAGCGCTCGGCATCCACCCCCTCGGGTTTCGTGGTGACCACCCACGGCGGCCGCACCGAGACGACCCTCGACGCTCTCGAATGGGCGCGCGAGGCCGTCGAGCGCGGTGCCGGCGAACTGCTCGTCAACTCGATCGACGCAGACGGCACCAAGCAGGGCTTCGACCTCGAACTCGTCCGCCTCATGCGCCAGGTCGCGGCGGTGCCGGTCATCGCCTCGGGCGGCGCCGGGGCCCTGGAGCACTTCGCCCCGGCGGTGCAGGCCGGCGCCGACGCCGTGCTCGCGGCATCCGTCTTCCACTCCGGTCAGCTGAGCGTCGGACAGGTCAAGGACGCCATGGCGGCCGAAGGGATCGAGGTGCGCCGATGAGCGTCGACCGCGTGAAGTACGACGCCGACGGCCTGGTCGCCGCGGTGATCCAGCAGTTCGACTCCCGCGAGGTGCTCATGGTGGGGTGGATGGATGCCGAGGCCCTGAACCGCACGCTCACCACCGGCCGTGTGACCTTCTGGTCGCGCTCGCGCCAGGAGTACTGGCGCAAGGGCGACACCTCGGGTCACATCCAGCTCGTCAAGGGGGCGCGTCTCGACTGCGACGGCGACACCCTGCTCATCGAGGTGGACCAGATCGGTGCCGCATGCCACACGGGAGACCACACCTGTTTCGACGCCGACGACCTGCAGCCGGTCGTGGGGGAGCGCTGATGCGTCGCGCCCGTTCCTCGGCGGTGCTGGCGATGCTCCTGGCCGGAGCCATCTGCGTGATCGCCTCGACGCAGACCTGGATCGACGTCACCCTCGACGACGGCGCCCAGCAGACCCTGGCCGTCCCGGGGGCCGAAGCGCTGCCGGTCCTCACGCCGCTGAGCCTCGCCGCTCTCGCCCTGGGCGCCGCCCTCTCGATCGTCGGGCCCGTGCTGCGCTACGTCTTCGGCGCACTCGGGGTGCTGATCGCGGTCTTCCTCGGCGTCGGCACCGCGCAGATCCTCTTCGCGACCCCGGTCTCGGCGACGGCGGCGACCGTCACCGACGCGACGGGTATCTCGGGAACGGATGCCGTGGCCTCCCTCGTCTCGAGCCTGGCGCTGACACCGTGGCCGACGGTGACACTGCTCGCGCAGATCGTTCTGCTCGCGGCATCCCTGTTCACCCTCGTCACCGCGCGCCGCTGGGCGTCGGGGGCGAGCCGCAAGTACCGCACCGCGACCGAGGCGGGGGCCGAGACCGGCCGCCCGCACGACGCGATCGACTCGTGGGACGACCTCTCGCGCGGCGACGACCCGACCGCCTGAGGTTCCGCACGCTCCCGGCTCCCGCCGGGGTCGCCGACACCCGGGCGTCCCGTGTCCCTCGGTCCCGGGACCCCTCACGACGAACACCTGCCTGACGGCGCCGTTCCGCTCGCGGAGGCGTCTGCCCGGCAGAACCACGAGACGTCGCGACATCGAGACGTCGGCGCGGGGACCGCACCCGCGTTTCGGTAGACTGATCGGACGCTTTCCCCCGCGCTCGCGCGCGACTGTAAGGAGCCCCATGAGCAACCCCATCGGCGACCCCGGCCACGGACACTCGCCCGCCGCCTGGACGGCCGTGATCATCATGCTCGTCGCTTTCACGCTCGGCACGCTGTTCTTCTGGCTCGACATGCCCGTCCTGGTATGGGCCTCGGTGGGTCTGCTCCTGGTCGGCGCGATCGTCGGCTGGGCCATGACCAAGGCCGGCTACGGCGCGAACGGCGCGAAGTCCAACCCGAAGGCTCACTGATGGCACTGGCCGATCTCACGGCCGGGGCGGTAGAAGACGCCGAGGAACGCGCCCAGTCGCGCCCCCTCGCCGAGGTCGAGCGCGATGCTCTCGCACAGACGCCTGCGCGCGATGCGCTGGCGATGCTCGCGCCCGCCGACCGCGTGAAGATCATCGCCGAGGTCAAGCGCGCGAGCCCGTCCCGCGGCGATCTCGCGGCGATTCCCGACCCCGCTCGCCAGGCCCGCCTGTACGAAGAGGGCGGGGCGTCCGCGATCTCGGTTCTCACCGAGCGTCGCAAGTTCAAGGGCAGTCTCGCCGACCTCGAGGCCGTGCGATCGGCCGTGAGCGTCCCCGTGCTGCGCAAGGACTTCATCGCGACGCCCTACCAGGTGCTCGAGGCGCGTGCGTCCGGCGCCGACCTCGTGCTGTTGATCGTGGCGGCCCTCGAGCAGAAGACGCTCGCCGAGCTCTACGGCCTGGTCACCGACCTGGGCATGACCGCGCTGGTCGAGACGCACTCCGCCGACGAGCTCCAGCGTGCGTCCGAGCTGGGCGCGAAGCTCATCGGCGTCAACGCCCGCAACCTCTCCACTTTCGAGCTCGACCGCGATCTGTTCGGCTCTCTCGCCGATCGTTTCCCGGCCGATGCGATCAAGATCGCCGAGTCCGCGGTCCTCGCTCCCGCCGACGTCGCGCACTACCGTGCTGCGGGTGCCGATGTCGTGCTCGTGGGCGAGGCTCTCGTGACCGGCGACCCGGTCGCCACGCTCCGTGCGTTCCTCCAGGAGACGACATGACCACCGCTCCCACCCAGAACCTTCGCGGTCAGAAGGGCCCGTTCTTCGGCGACTTCGGCGGCCGGTACATGCCCGAGTCGCTGATCGCGGCGATCGACGAGCTGACCGCGGTCTACGAGTCGGCCATGGCCGATCCCGAGTTCCACGCCGAGTTGCGCGCTCTGCTGCACGACTATGCGGGCCGCCCGTCGGTGCTCACCGAGGTACCGCGTTTCGCCGAGCACGCCGGCGGCGCACGCGTCTTCCTCAAGCGCGAAGACCTCAACCACACCGGCTCGCACAAGATCAACAACGTGCTGGGGCAGGCGCTGCTCACCAAACGTCTCGGCAAGACCCGTGTGATCGCCGAGACCGGCGCCGGCCAGCACGGTGTCGCCACCGCGACGGCCGCGGCCCTGTTCGGCCTCGAGTGCGTCGTCTACATGGGCGAGGTCGACACCGAGCGCCAGGCTCTCAACGTCGCACGCATGCGTCTCCTCGGCGCCGAGGTCATCCCCGTCACGACCGGGTCGCGCACCCTCAAGGACGCGATCAACGAGGCGTACCGCGACTGGGTCGCCTCGGTCGAGACGACCAACTACATCTTCGGCACGGCCGCCGGCCCCCACCCCTTCCCGGCGATGGTCCGCGACTTCCAGAAGATCATCGGCGAAGAGACCCGCGCCGAGTTCCTCGAGCGCCTCGGCCGCCTCCCCGACGCCGTCTTCGCGTGCGTCGGCGGCGGGTCGAACGCGATCGGCATGTTCGATGCGTTCCTCGACGACGAGGGCGTCGCCCTCTACGGAGTGGAGGCCGCCGGCGACGGCGTCGACACCCCCCAGCACGCGGCCTCCATCGAGCGCGGTCGTCCCGGCGTGCTGCACGGCGCACGCACCTATGTGCTGCAGGACGAAGACGGCCAGACCATCGAGTCCCACTCGATCTCGGCCGGACTCGACTACCCGGGCGTGGGTCCCGAGCACGCGTGGCTCGCCGACATCGGCCGCGCGCAGTACATCCCCGCGACCGACGACGAGGCCATGCAGGCCCTGCGCCTGCTCTCTCGCACCGAGGGCATCATCCCGGCGATCGAGTCGGCCCACGCCCTGGCCGGTGCTCTCCGCGTCGGTCGCGAGCTGGGCCCGGATGCCGTGA
The DNA here is from genome assembly GCF_031453395.1 of Microbacterium sp. SORGH_AS_0454. Classification (NCBI taxonomy): domain Bacteria; kingdom Bacillati; phylum Actinomycetota; class Actinomycetes; order Micrococcales; family Microbacteriaceae; genus Microbacterium; species Microbacterium sp. SORGH_AS_0454. The sequence continues at coordinate 2,976,557 of NZ_JAVIYS010000001.1, forward strand.
TCGCCATCAACCTCTCGGGGCGCGGCGACAAGGACATGGACACCGCCGCCCGCTACTTCGACCTGTACGACGCCGAGCACGCTCCGCCGCCGTCGCCCGAGGGCGCCCCGCAGACGCGCGCGGCAGAGGCCGTGGCATCCGCTCCCGGCTCTCCCGTCGACGTCAGCGCCGCACCCGATGCCGCGAGCGGTGCCGGGGTCGAGCTGTGACCTCGCGCGTCTCCGCGGCGATCGAGGCCGCCCACGCCGAAGGGCGCGGCGCTTTCGTCGGGTACCTCCCCGCGGGGTACCCCGACGTCGCCTCGAGCGTCGAAGCGATCGTCGCCCTCGCTGAAGCCGGTGCCGACGTCATCGAGCTCGGACCTCCCTACAGCGATCCGGTGATGGACGGTCTGGTGATCCAGGAGGCCACGCAGACGGCGCTCGCCAACGGGTTCCGCATGCGCGATCTCTTCACGATCATCCGGGAGGTCACCGCGCGCACCGACGTGCCGATCCTCGTCATGACCTACTGGAACCTCGTCGAGCAGTACGGCGTCGACCGCTACGCCGACGAACTCGTCGCGGCCGGCGGGGCGGGGCTCATCACGCCCGACATCACCCCCGACGCCGCAGCTGTTTGGATCGCCGCGAGCGAGCGCTCGGGCCTCGACCGGATCTTCCTCGCCGCCCCCACCTCGTCGGACGAGCGTCTGAAGATGATCGTGGAGGCATCGACGGGCTTCGTGTACACGGTGTCGACCATGGGCATCACGGGGGAGCGCGCGCAGCTCGATGCCGCGGCCCGCGGGCTCGTGGAGCGCCTGCGATCCTTCGGCGCGAAGCACGCGTGCGTGGGCATCGGCATCTCGAACGCCGAGCAGGTCGCCGGTGTCGTCGAGTACGCCGACGGAGCGATCGTGGGCACCGCGCTGGTCAAGGCGCTCCGCGACGGCGGCGTCGAGGGTCTGTCGACTCTCGCGCGCGAGCTGTCTGCGGGCACCGCGCGGCGCGCCTAGACTCGAACCCATGACGTTCGCCCTCTCGAGCGCCGCCTCCGGCGTGCTCGCCAGCATCCCGAGCCCGACCATCTCGTACGTCGACCTCGGTCCGCTCCGCATCCACTTCTATGCCCTGTGCATCGTCGCGGGCATCATCGTCGCGGTCTTCCTGACCAACGCGCGCCTGACGCGTCGGGGTGCCGAGAAGTGGGTCGTCATCGACATCTGCCTGCTGGCGGTTCCGCTCGCGATCGTCGTCGCACGCATCTACCACGTGGCCACGCACGCCGGTTTCTACTTCGGTCCCGGCTCCAACCCGTGGAACATCACGCAGCCGGGCTCCGTCTGGGCCATCTGGGAGGGCGGCATCGCCATCTACGGCGCCCTCATCGGCGGTGCGATCGGCGCCATCATCGGATGCCGATGGACCGGCATCCGCTTCTGGACCTTCGCCGACGCGCTGGCTCCCGGCCTGATCATCGCCCAGGCCATGGGCCGCTTCGGCAACTGGTTCAACCAGGAGCTCTTCGGCCAGCCCACCGACCTCCCGTGGGGCCTCGAGATCGCCGCGGGCAACCCGGCCATCCCCGTCGGACTGCCATCGGGCACGCTTTTCCAGCCGACTTTCGCGTACGAGGTCATCTGGAACCTGCTCGGCGCCGCGGTCATCCTGTACGTCGGGAAGCGCTTCACCCTGCAGTGGGGAAAGCAGTTCGCGATCTACCTCGTCTGGTACTCCGCGGGCCGTATCGTCTGGGAATCGATCCGCGTCGACCCGAGCGACATCATCCTGGGCCTGCGTACCAACGTGTGGGCGGCCATCTTCGGCGTCATCCTCGGCATCGTCATCTTCGCCGTGCAGTCGCGTCGTCACCACGGCTACGAGCCGTCGCCGTACGTGCCCGGGCGCGAATCGAAGGCTCCGGGGGCTGTAGACTCAGGCGACCCCTCTGACTTCGTCGACGTGAGCGAGCCGCCCGCGACGAGCGACACCGTCGGCACCAGCGCCACAAGCAGCCCCGCCACGAACTAATTTCCTGGGCCGACGTCGTCCCATTCGAAGCATCAACGTGAGGACGGTTGATATGGCTTCCAGCCTGCGTTCCGACACCGTCGGAGGCGCATTCCCCGCCCGCCAGGGAATGTACGACCCGTCGTTCGAGAAAGACGCCTGTGGCCTCGCCATGGTCGCCACTCTCCGCGGCGAAGCCGGACACGACATCATCGATCTGGCGCTGACGGCGCTGCGCAACCTCGAGCACCGCGGTGCCATCGGCTCCGACGCGGGCACCGGTGACGGTGCCGGCATCCTGACCCAGATGCCCGACGCGTTCCTGCGCGCGGTCGTCGGCTTCGACCTGCCGCCGGTGGGGGAGTACGCCGCCGGAATGGTGTTCCTGCCGCTCGGTCACGACGAGCGCGCCGCGATGAAGGCGGGGATCGAAGAGATCGCGCGCCACGAGAACCTCGAGGTGCTGGGCTGGCGCGAGGTGCCGGTCGAGCACGAGAACCTCGGCAAGCTCGCCTACGAGGCCCGCCCGGCATTCGAGCAGCTCTTCGTCTCGCGCCCCGCCACGGGCGACCAGCCGGCGCTCTCGGGCATCGCGCTCGACCGTCGGGTCTACCGCTTGCGCAAGCGCGCGCGGCACGAGCTCGAGGCGTACTTCGTGTCGCTGTCGAGTCGAACGCTCGGCTACAAGGGCATGGTCACGACGCTCCAGCTCGAGCCGTTCTACCCCGACCTGCAGGACGAGCGCTTCGCATCCGAGCTCGCGGTCGTGCACTCGCGCTACTCGACCAACACCTTCCCGTCGTGGCCGCTCGCGCAGCCGCTGCGCATGCTCGCGCACAACGGCGAGATCAACACCGTCAAGGGCAACCGCAACTGGATGCGGGCGCGCCAGTCGCAGCTCGAGTCCGAGCTGATCGGCGACGTACGCCCGCTGCTGCCGATCTGCACCGAGGGCGCCAGCGACTCGGCATCCTTCGACGAGGTCCTCGAGCTGCTGACCCTCACCGGCCGCAGCCTGCCCCACGCGATCATGATGATGGTCCCCGAGGCGTACGAGAAGCAGGCGACGATCGACCCCGCCCTGCGCGCCTTCTACGACTTCCACTCCATGCAGATGGAGCCCTGGGACGGACCCGCCGCCCTCATCTTCACCGACGGCACCCTCGTCGGTGCGACCCTCGACCGCAACGGCCTGCGTCCGGGGCGCTGGACCGAGACCACCGACGGCCTTGTCGTCATCGGCTCGGAGACCGGCGTGCTCGACTTCGCGCCGGAGCGCATCAAGCGCCGCGGACGCCTCCAGCCCGGTCGCATGTTCCTCGTGGACACCGCCCAGCGCCGCATCGTCGACGACGAGGAGATCAAGTCCGACCTCGCCGCCCTCCACCCGTGGGGCGAGTGGGTCGACAAGGGTCGGGTGAAGCTCAGCGAGCTGCCCGAGCGCGAGCACATCGTGCACCCCATCGCCTCGATCACGCGTCGACAGCGCACCTTCGGCTACACCGAGGAAGAAGTGCGCATCCTGCTGACGCCGATGGGCCAGGGGGGTGCCGAACCTCTCGGCGCGATGGGCAGCGACGCCCCCGTCGCGGTGCTCAGCGACCGCCCGCGCCTGCTGTTCGACTACTTCTCGCAGCAGTTCGCGCAGGTCACCAACCCGCCGCTGGACTCGATCCGAGAAGAGGTCGTGACCTCGCTGTCGTTGGGTCTCGGCCCCGAGCGAAACCTCCTCGACTGGGGTCCCGAGCACACCCGCACGGTGACGCTCGACTTCCCCGTGATCGACAACGACGAGCTGGCCAAGATCCAGCACATCGACACGGCCCTGCCGGGGCGGTCGTCGGTGACGATCCGAGGCCTGTACCGCGTCGAGGCCGGGCACAAGGGGCTGCAGAAGCGCCTCACGCAGATGTGCACCGAGGTCGACCAGGCCATCGAGGACGGCGCCGAGTTCATCGTGCTCAGCGATCGCGACTCGAACAAGGATCTGGCCCCGATCCCGTCGCTGCTCATGCTCGCGGCCGTCCACCACCACCTCATCCGCAAAGAGACGCGCATGAAGGTGGGTCTCGTGGTCGAGGCCGGCGACGTGCGCGAGGTGCACCACGTGGCGACCCTCATCGGCTACGGCGCGTCGGCGGTCAACCCGTACCTCGCGATGGAGACCGTCGAGTACCTCGTGCGCGCCGGCTTCATCACGAACGTCACCCCCGAGAAGGCCGTCAAGAACCTGATCTACGCGCTCGGCAAGGGCGTGCTGAAGATCATGTCGAAGATGGGCATCTCGACGGTGTCGTCGTACGCGGGCGCCCAGGTGTTCGAGGCCGTGGGCCTGTCGCGCGACTTCATCGACGCCTACTTCACCGGCACCGAGACCAAGCTCGGCGGTGTGGGCCTCGACGTCATCGCGGCCGAGAACGCCGCACGCCACGAGTACGCCTACCCGCAGGACGCTGCGGCGCGGGCGCACGAGCGGCTGTGGACCGGTGGCGAGTACCAGTGGCGCCGCGACGGGGCCCCGCACCTGTTCAACCCCGACACGGTGTTCCGTCTGCAGCACGCCACGCGCGAGCGCCGGTACGACATCTTCCGCGAGTACACGCAGCTGATCGACGACCAGGCGCACGAGCTCAAGACCCTCCGCGGTCTCTTCGGGCTGCGCACCGGCACCCGCCCCGCGGTGCCCATCGACGAGGTCGAGCCGGTCTCGGCCATCGTCAAGCGCTTCTCGACCGGTGCCATGAGCTACGGCTCGATCTCGAAAGAGGCGCACGAGGTGCTCGCCGTCGCGATGAACCGCATCGGCGGCAAGTCGAACACCGGCGAGGGCGGAGAAGACGTGGACCGTCTGCTCGACCCCGAGCGCCGCAGCGCCATCAAGCAGGTGGCATCCGGTCGCTTCGGAGTGACGAGCCTGTACCTCACCAAGGCCGACGACATCCAGATCAAGCTCGCGCAGGGCGCCAAGCCCGGCGAGGGAGGTCAGCTGCCGCCGACCAAGGTGTACCCGTGGGTGGCGCGCACGCGTCACGCGACCGCCGGCGTCGGGCTGATCTCGCCGCCGCCGCACCACGACATCTACTCGATCGAAGACCTCAAGCAGCTCATCTTCGACCTCAAGCGCGCCAACCCCTCGGCTCGCATCCACACGAAGCTCGTCAGCCAGTCGGGCATCGGTGCGGTCGCGGCGGGTGTCGCCAAGGCGCTGAGCGACGTCATCCTGGTCTCGGGTCAGGACGGCGGCACGGGCGCGAGCCCGATGAACTCGCTCAAGCACGCGGGCACCCCGTGGGAACTGGGCCTGGCCGAGACGCAGCAGACGCTCATGCTCAACGGCATGCGCGACCGCGTGGTCGTGCAGGTCGACGGGCAGATGAAGACCGGGCGAGACGTCATCATCGGCGCGCTGCTCGGCGCCGAGGAGTTCGGCTTCGCCACCGCCCCGCTCGTCGTCTCGGGCTGCATCATGATGCGCGTGTGCCACCTCGACACCTGCCCCGTGGGCGTCGCGACGCAGAACCCGGTGCTGCGCGAACGCTTCACCGGCAAGGCCGAGTACGTCATCAACTTCATGGAGTTCATCGCGCAGGAGGTACGCGAGTACCTCGCCGCGATGGGCTTCCGCTCGATCGACGAGATCGTGGGACGTTCGGAGCTGCTGGATGCCAATGAGGCGATCCAGCACTGGAAGGCTCGGGGCCTCAACCTGTCGCCGATCCTCGAAGGACCCCGCTTCGCCGAGGACGAGCCGCGCCGCCACGCCCGCAACCAGGACCACGAGCTCGAGGACCACTTCGACGTACAGCTCATCGAGCGCGCGCAGGACGTCATCGCCAACGGCGGTCAGCTCACGATCGACCTGCCCATCCGCAACACCGCCCGCGCGGTGGGGACCATGCTCGGCCACCACGTCACCAAGGCGCGGGGCGAGCACGGTCTGCCGGAGAACTCGATCGACGTGCGTCTGACGGGCTCGGCCGGGCAGTCGTTCGGCGCGTTCATGCCCGCCGGCATCACGCTGCGCCTGGAGGGCGACTCGAACGACTACGTCGGCAAGGGCCTGTCGGGAGGAACGATCGTCGTCCGCCCGCCCCGTGGCTCGACGTTCGCGGCCTCCGAGAACGTCATCGCCGGAAACGTCATCGGCTACGGCGCCACGCAGGGGCAGATGTTCCTCAACGGCGTCGTGGGGGAGCGCTTCCTCGTCCGCAACTCGGGTGCCACCGCGGTCGTCGAGGGCGTGGGCGACCACGCGCTCGAGTACATGACCGGCGGCCTCGCCGTGATCCTCGGTGCCACGGGTCGTAACCTCGGCGCCGGAATGTCGGGCGGCCAGGCCTACGTCTACAAGCTCGACCGTGATCTGGTGAACCGCGAGGCCATGGCATCCGGTGAGCTCGAGCTCGGTTCCCTCGGATCGGGGGATGCCGAGATCCTCCGCGACCTGCTCGAGAAGCACGTCGCAGAGACCGATTCCACGCTGGCCCGTCGTCTGCTCGACGACTTCGAGGCCGAGGTGGACAACTTCGTCCGGGTGCTGCCGCGCGATTACGCCGCTGTGCTGCAGACCCGCCAGGAGGCGGTCACCGAGGGGCTCGACCCCGACGGCGACGTCGTCTGGAAGCGCATTCTGGAGGTGACGGGTGGCTGACCCGAAGGGCTTTCTCAAGGTCACGGAGCGCGAGCTCCCTCAGCGCCGGCCGGTGCCGGTGCGCATCATGGACTGGAAAGAGGTGTACGAGCCGGGTGATTCGGCCGTCATCAAGCGCCAGGCCGGTCGGTGCATGGACTGCGGCATCCCGTTCTGTCACAAGGGCTGTCCGCTCGGGAACCTGATCCCCGAGTGGAACGACCTCACGTGGCGCGGCGAGGGCCGCGCGGCGATCGAGCGCCTGCACGCGACGAACAACTTCCCGGAGTTCACCGGTCGCCTGTGCCCCGCGCCGTGCGAGAGCTCGTGCGTGCTCGGCATCAATCAGCCGGCCGTGACGATCAAGCAGGTCGAGGTCTCGATCATCGACGAGGCGTTCGGCAACGGCTGGGTCGAGCCCGAGCCGCCCGAGCGCCTGACCGGCAAGACGGTCGCCGTCGTGGGCTCCGGCCCCGCCGGCCTCGCCGCCGCCCAGCAGCTCACGCGCGCCGGTCACACCGTTGCGGTGTTCGAGCGCGACGACCGCATCGGCGGTCTGCTGCGCTACGGGATCCCCGACTTCAAGATGGAGAAGCGCCACCTCGAGCTGCGCCTTCGCCAGATGCAGGCCGAGGGCACGCGCTTCCGCGCCGGCGTCGAGATCGGCAAGGACGTGTCGTGGAGCGACCTGCGGGCCCGCTACGACGCCGTCATGGTGGCGACCGGCTCCACCGTGCCGCGCGACCTGGCCATCCCGGGCCGCGACCTCGACGGGGTGCACTACGCCATGGAGTACCTCGTCGAGGGCAACAAGGCCGTCGCGGGCGATCAGGTGCCGCACCAGATCACGGCGGAGGGCAAGCACGTCGTCGTCATCGGCGGCGGCGACACCGGAGCCGACTGCATCGGCACGGCGCACCGTCAGGGCGCGTTGAGCGTGACCAACCTCGCGATCGGCAAGCAGCCCCCGTCCGAGCGCCCGGCCGAGCAGCCCTGGCCGATGATGCCGAACCTCTTCGAGATGGCATCCGCTCACGAAGAGGGCGGAGAGCGCTCCTTCCTCGCCTCGACCGTGGAGTTCCTCGGCAACGCCGCGGGAGAGGTGCGCGCCCTGCGCGTGGCCGAGACCGAGTACGTCGACGGACGACGCGTGCCCAAGAGCGGCACCGAACGCGAGATCCCGGCCGACCTGGTGCTCATCGCGATGGGCTTCACCGGCCCGGAGCGCGAGCACCTCGAGAGCCAGCTCGGCACGCAGTTCACGAACCGCGGCAACGTGGAACGCGACGCGACCTACGCCACCACCACCCCGGGAGTGTTCGTCGCCGGCGACGCCGGTCGCGGACAGTCCCTGATCGTGTGGGCCATCGCCGAAGGCCGCGCGGCCGCCGCCGAGGTCGACACGTTCCTCATGGGCGAGACGGTGCTGCCCGCACCGGTGCGCCCGACCGATGTCGCCATCGGCCTCCTGCCCGCCTAAGCTGGCAAGGGCCGATCGGCCACTTCCCGAAAATTTCACGGAGCTTGAAACCGGATGAGACGCGCCAAGATCGTCGCAACACTCGGGCCCGCCACGTCGTCGTATGAGATGGTTCGCGCCATCATCGACGCCGGCGTCGATGTCGCCCGCCTGAACCTGAGCCACGGAGACTACTCCGTGCACGACGCCAACTTCGCCAATGTGCGCAAGGCGGCAGAAGACGCCGGACGCCCGGTCGCCGCCCTGGTCGACCTGCAGGGCCCGAAGATCCGTCTCGGCAAGTTCGAGAACGGCCCTCACGACCTGCTTCCCGGCGACATCTTCAAGATCACCATCGAGGACATCCTCGGCACCAAGGAGATCGTCGGCACCACGTTCAAGGGCCTGCCCCAGGACGTCCGCCCCGGCGACTTCCTGCTCATCGACGACGGCAAGGTCCGCGTCGAGGTCGTCGAGACCGACGGCACCGTCGTCACCACCAAGGTCATCGTCGGCGGCCCGGTCTCCAACAACAAGGGCATCAACCTGCCCGGCGTGGCCGTGAACGTCCCCGCCCTGAGCGAGAAGGACGAGGCGGACCTCCGCTGGGGCCTGAACGCCGGCGCCGACCTCATCGCCCTCTCGTTCGTCCGCGATGCGAAAGACATCGAGCGCGTGCACGAGATCATGGCCGAAGAGGGACGCTACGTGCCCGTCATCGCCAAGATCGAGAAGCCGCAGGCGGTCGACAACCTCGAAGAGATCATCGACGCGTTCGACGGCATCATGGTCGCCCGCGGCGACCTCGGCGTCGAGCTGCCGCTCGAGGCCGTGCCGATCGTCCAGAAGCGCGCGGTCGAGCTGGCCCGCCGCATGGCGAAGCCCGTCATCGTCGCGACGCAGATGCTCGAGTCGATGATCACCAGCCCGGTTCCCACGCGCGCCGAGACCAGCGACGTCGCCAACGCCGTCCTCGACGGCGCGGACGCGGTCATGCTCTCGGGTGAGACCAGCGTGGGCGACTACCCGGTCGTGGTCGTCGAGACCATGGCCCGCATCGTCGCCTCGACCGAGGAGCACGGTCTGGAGCGCATTGCACCCCTGACCAACAAGCCCCGCACGCAGGGTGGCGCCATCACCCTCGCCGCCGTCGAGGTCGCCGACTTCGTCGAGGCGAAGTTCCTCTGCGTCTTCACCGAGTCGGGAGACTCGGCGCGTCGCATGTCGCGCCTGCGCTCGACCATCCCGATGATCGCGTTCACGCCCGAGCCCGGCATCCGCCGTCGTCTCGCGCTGACGTGGGGTGTGCGTTCGACCCTGGTCGAGCACGTGTCGCACACCGACAAGATGTTCCTGCAGGTCGACGACTATCTCCTGAGCCACAAGCTGGCCGAGGTGGGAGACAAGGTCGTCGTGATCTCGGGTTCCCCTCCCGGAATCGCGGGCTCGACGAACGACCTGCGCGTGCACCGCGTCGGCGACGCCGTCCACGGCGCGGCCCCGGTCTACAAAGAGGTTTGACCCTCGAGAGCGCGCGCCGGGTCCGCCCGGCGCGCGCCTTCGCGTTCCCACCCCGGCGTCCACGCCGGTAAGTTGGGTACGCAACACCTGCCGGTGTGGCGGAATGGCAGACGCGGGGCACTCAAAATGCTCTGTCGAAAGACGTGTGGGTTCGAGTCCCACCACCGGTACCCGAGACAGCACCCGAGCGATCGGGCTGTGATCCGGGGCTTCGCGCCCCACCAGACTTAGGATGGTTCCGTGACTGATCAAGAAGCCGTTCCGGCCAACGCTCCGGCCGCCCCCCGACGCGTCGTGGTCGCGGAAGACGAGTCGCTCATCCGCCTCGACATCGTCGAGATTCTCCGCGACAACGGCTTCGACGTCGTGGGCGAGGCCGGCGACGGCGAGACCGCCGTCCAGCTCGCCACCGAGCTTCGTCCCGATCTCGTGATCATGGACGTCAAGATGCCGCAGCTCGACGGGATCAGCGCCGCCGAGAAGCTCAGCAAGAACCACATCGCTCCCGTCGTGCTCCTCACCGCTTTCAGCCAGAAGGAGCTCGTCGAGCGCGCCAGCGAGGCCGGCGCCCTGGCGTACGTCGTGAAGCCGTTCACGCCGAACGACCTGCTCCCCGCGATCGAGATCGCCCTCGCTCGCTACGAGCAGATCATCACGCTCGAGGCCGAGGTCGCCGATATGGTCGAGCGCTTCGAGACCCGCAAGCTCGTGGACCGCGCGAAGGGCCTGCTCAACGAGAAGATGGGGCTGAGCGAGCCCGAGGCTTTCCGCTGGATCCAGAAGGCGTCGATGGACCGCCGCCTCACCATGCAGGACGTCGCCAAGGCGATCATCGAGCAGCTGGCCCCCAAGAAGGCCTAGTCAGAACCCTCCGTCAAATGGATGCCGCTTCGGTGGCATCCATTTTTCGTTTCGGCGTGTACCGGGTGGGGCCGGGATCGTCGGATCCACCGTGACATCGCGTCGGAGGAGAACCCTTCGACGAGCCCGGGGCCTCGCGGCGTCAGGGACGCGGGGCGTCCTTGATCATGTTGGTGATGCGGATCGTCGAGCAGCGGCGGCCCTGCTCGTCGGAGACGGCGATCTCGTGCACGGTGAGCGAGCGGCCGAGGTGGACCGGCGTGCACACGCCCGTCACGATCCCCGATGTCGCCGAACGGGTGTGCGTGGCATTGATGTCGATGCCGACGGCGAGCTTGCCCGACCCGGCGTACAGGTTCGCGGCCATCGAGCCGAGCGACTCGCCCAGCACGACGTAGGCGCCGCCGTGCAGCAGGCCGACCGGCTGCGTATTGCCCTCGACCGGCATGGTGGCGACGCTTCGCTCGACCGAGAACTCGACCCACTCGATGCCCATCTTCTCGGCCAGGGCGCCCATTCCGCGCTCCTTCGCCCAGTCGAGGCCGGAAGTCGTGTCGGGGGTCGTGGAGGTCATCATCGCCTTCGATCGGGCCGGGGCCGGGGGAGTGTCCGTGGTTCTCGTTACGCTGGAGGGGTGACGGATGCCGAAAAGCCTACTCTCCTCGTCGTCGACGGCCATTCGCTGGCGTATCGGGCGTTCTACGCCCTGCCGGTCGACAACTTCTCGACGAAGGACGGCCAGCACACCAACGGCATCTACGGCTTCCTGTCGATGTTCGTCAACCTCGTCAAGGCTGAGAAGCCCACGCACCTCGCCGTGGCGTTCGACACCTCGCGCCAGTCGTTCCGCACCCGCGAGTACGCCGAGTACAAGGCGAATCGCAGCGAGTCGCCCGCCGAGTTCAAGGGCCAGATCCCTCTCCTGCAGGACTGCCTGCGTGCGATGGGCGTGCCGGTGCTGGCGAAGGAAGACTTCGAGGCCGACGACATCCTCGCGACCCTCGCCACACAGGGTGAAGAACAGGGCTTCGAGGTGCTCGTGTGCTCGGGCGACCGCGACACGATCCAGTTGGTCACCGACGACGTGACGCTGCTCTACCCGAACGTGCAGGGCGTCTCGCAGCTCAAGCGGTACGACACCGCCGCCGTGATCGAGAAGTACGGCCTGCCGCCCGCGCAGTACCCCGAGATCGCGGCGCTGGTCGGCGAGACCAGCGACAACCTGCCGGGCGTGCCCAAGGTCGGCGAGAAGACCGCGGTCAAGTGGCTGACGCAGTGGGGCTCGCTCGACGCGCTTCTCGACAACGCCGACAAGATCACCGGTGTGGTGGGCGGCAATCTGCGAGAGCACATCGACGGCGTGCGTCGCAACCGCACCCTCAACCGTCTGCTGCGCGACGTCGAGCTGCCCGTCGGCCCGCGAGACCTCAAGATGCACCCGCTCGACGCCCAGGCGGTGCGCGACATCTTCGCGCGCCTCGAGTTCCGCACCCTGCTGCCGCGCGTGTTCGACGCGCTCGGTGGCGACGCTGGCGAGGTAGAGGAACAGCGCCCCACCGCGACCGCTCCGGCCCCCGAGCGTCTCGACGCCGAGGCCCTGGCAGCCTGGGCCGCCGCGGCCGAGGGCCCGGTCGGCGTCACTGTCACGCTCGAGGGCTCGCAGCCCACCGCGATCGGTCTCGCCTCGGCCGACGCCGCGGTCGAGACCGAGTGGACGGATGCCGTGGGCGACGCGCTCGCGTCGTGGCTGGCATCCGATGCCCCCAAGGTGTTCGCCGATGCCAAGCCGCAGATCAAGGCGCTGGCCCGCCGTGGCCTGACCGTCGGCGCTCTCGCGTTCGACGTCGTGCTCGCGGGGTGGCTCGTGCGACCGAGCTTCCCCGACAAGACGCTCGGCGACCTCGTGGAGCGCGTGCTCGACGAGAAGCTCCCCGTGGCGGATCCCACCCAGCTCGTCCCCGAGACCGAGGGGGCGACCCCCGGGCAGCTGTCGTGGTTCGCCCGCCGGGTGGCCGAGGCCCAGCGGGCCGAACTCCCCGGCCGCGTCGCCGAGGTGCTGGACGACATCGAGCTTCCCACGCTCACGGCCCTGGCCGACATGGAGCTCGCCGGCGTCGCCGTCTCGCACGAGAAGCTGTCGAGCTTCTCCGGCGAGCTGGCCGCCCGCGCCGACGCCCTGGCGCGCGACGCCTACGCAGCGATCGGCCATGAGGTCAACCTCGGCTCGCCGAAGCAGCTGCAAGAGGTGCTGTTCGACGAGCTGCAGCTGCCGAAGACCCGCAAGACGAAGAGCGGGTACACGACGGATGCCGCGGCCCTCGCCGACCTGCAAGAGAGCGCCGACCACCCCTTCCTCGACCTGCTGCTGCGCCACCGTGAGGCGACGAAGCTGAAGCAGATCATCGACGCCCTCGACGCCGCGACCGGTGCGGACGGCCGCATCCACACCACCTACGTGCAGACCGGCAGCCAGACCGGGCGTCTGTCGAGCACCGACCCGAACCTGCAGAACATCCCGATCCGCACCGAAGAGAGCCGGCGCATCCGCGCCGCGTTCGAAGTCGGCGAGGGCTACGAGACGCTGCTCACGGCCGACTACTCGCAGATCGAGATGCGCATCATGGCGCACCTCTCCGGCGACCCGGGGCTCATCGAGGCGTTCAACTCCGGTGAAGACCTCCACCGCTTCGTCGGCGCGCGCGTCTTCGGCGTCGAACCCGAGGACGTCACCCCGGCGATGCGCACCAAGGTCAAGGCGATGTCGTACGGCCTCGTCTACGGGCTCTCGGCGTTCGGTCTGTCGAAGCAGCTGCGCATCGAGCAGTCCGAAGCCAAGAAGCTCATGCTCGAGTACTTCGCCCGCTTCGGCGCGGTGCGCGATTACCTGCGGGGCTCGGTCGAGCAGGCGCGGCAGGACGGCTACACCGAGACGATCTTCGGTCGGCGTCGCCCGTTCCCCGACCTCACGAGCATGAACCGCGTCCTTCGCGAGAACGCCGAGCGCGCGGCTCTCAACGCCCCCATCCAGGGCAGCGCCGCCGACATCATGAAGGTCGCCCTGTTCCGTATCCGCGACGAGCTCGCGGCCGCGGGCCTGCGTTCGCGCGTGCTGCTGCAGATCCATGACGAGCTCGTCGTCGAGGTGGCGGCGGGGGAGTGGGATGCCGTCGAGCAGATCGTCCGCGCACGCATGGCCGACGCAGCCGATCTCTCCGTACCGCTCGACGTGCAGATCGGCCGCGGCGGCGATTGGGACGAAGCGGGGCACTAGCGGCCCCGGCCGCCCGCGAACCTACAGCCCGGCGAACCGGCTGACCGGAGGAGATCCCGAGAACGGGAGCACCCACGGTGGCCACAGGCTCCTCCGTTCCCGGATCTCCTCCCGTCAGCTCACTCCGCACCGCTGCGCACGGGGGGACGTGCGGACCGGTCCCAGCTTCCCTAGGCTCGGAGGATGACTGACGCACAACGCACCCCCACGCCGATCGACACGATCGCCGACGCGTGGGTCGACACCCTGGCCGAGCGTAAACCGACTCGCGCGACCTACATCGGGCGTTTCGAGCACAACGGACGCTTCGGCGACTACAGCCCCCAGGGTGCCGAGGCCCTCATCGCCGACGCCCGCGCGAGCAAAGCGGCCCTCGACGGCGCCGACGCAGTCGATGCGATCGACACCGTCACCAAGATGGACCTGGGCCGCGAGCTCGCGCTGATGATCGAGCAGCACGAGGCGAAGACGCACCTGCGCGACCTGAACGTCATCGCGTCTCCCGCGCAGGACATCCGCTCGACCTTCGACCTCATGCCGACGGCGACCGTCGACGATTGGTCGACCATCTCGGCGCGACTCAAGGCCCTGCCGGGCGCGATCGACGGCTACATCTCGACCCTTCGTCAGGGCATCAGCGAGGGCATCGTTCCCGCTCGCCGCCAGGTGACCGAGGTGGTCACGCAGATCGCCCGCTACACCTCCGACACGGGGTTCTTCGCCGAGTTCGTGGGCGAGGCTTCTCCCGACGAGGGCCAGCTGCCGGCATCCCTCGCTCGAGACCTCTCGACCCACGCCAACGCCGCACGCGTCGCGTACGACTCGCTGGCGTCGTTCCTGTCGTCGGAGCTCGCTCCCGTGGCGGGCGAGACCGACGCGGTCGGGCGCGAGATGTACGCGCTGCACTCCCGGCACTTCCTGGGCGCCGAGATCGACCTCGACGAGACCTATGAGTGGGGCGTCGAGGAACTCGCGCGCATGGTCGCCGAGCAGGAGGCCATCGCGAACGAGATCCTGCCCGGCGCCAGCGTCGAAGAGGCGGTGGCCTTCCTCGAGAAGGACGAGTCGCGCAAGCTCCGCGGCACGAAGGCCCTGCAGGAATGGATGCAGCGAACGAGCGACAAGGCCGTCGAGGAACTCGGTCGCACGCACTTCGACATCGCCGAACCCATCCGCAACCTCGAGTGCATGATCGCGCCCACGAATGAGGGCGGGATCTACTACACCGGCCCGACCGACGACTTCTCGCGACCGGGACGCATGTGGTGGTCGGTTCCCCAGGGCGTCGACACGTTCGACACCTGGCGCGAGCTGACCACGGTCTACCACGAGGGCGTTCCCGGGCACCACCTCCAGATCGCGCAGGCCGTGTACAACCGCGCCCAGCTCAACTCGTGGCGTCGCCTTCTCGCGGGCACGAGCGGCCACGCCGAGGGCTGGGCGCTCTATGCCGAGCGCCTCATGGAGCAGCTGGGATACCTCGACGATCCCGCCGATCGCCTCGGCATGCTCGACGGGCAGCGCATGCGCGCCGCCCGCGTGGTGCTCGACATCGGCGTGCACCTGCAGAAGCCGCGACTGGACGGCACCGGCGTGTGGGACCACGACTACGCTCTGGCGTTCATGATGAAGAACGTGAACATGAGCGAGGAGTTCGTGCGCTTCGAGGTGAACCGCTACCTCGGCTGGCCCGGACAGGCGCCGTCGTACAAGGTCGGTCAGCGCATCTGGGAGCAGGTGCGCGACGAAGAGGAGCAACGCCGCGGCTCCGACTTCTCGATGAAGCAGTTCCACACGCGCGCGCTGGACATCGGCGGGGTCGGTCTCGACACGCTGCGCGCAGCGCTGGCATCCGCCTGATCTCCCCGAGGGGCGTCGCCGAGTCGGCGCCCCTCGGCGATGCGGGGGAATACCCCGTCGTCGCGTAAAGTTCATTCATCCGAATGCAAGGAGACCCCATGGACGCCCGTTCCCTCGAGCTCGGCCTCGACACCTTCGGAGACATCTCGCGCGCCCCCGACGGGTCGCTGCTGTCCGATGCACAGACCATCCGAAACGTCGTGGACCAGGCCGTTCTGGCCGACGAGGTCGGTCTGTCGTTCTTCGGAGTGGGCGAGCACCACCGCAAGGACTTCGCGGTCACGAGCCCCGAGATCGTCCTGGCCGCAGCCGCCGCGCGGACGAAGAGCATCCACCTCGGCACCGCGGTGACCGTGCTATCGAGCGACGACCCCGTGCGCGTGTACGAGCGCTTCGCCACCCTGGATGCCATCTCGAACGGACGCGCCGAGGTCATCCTCGGGAGGGGCTCGTTCATCGAGTCGTTCCCCCTCTTCGGCTACGACCTCGCCGATTACGAGCAGCTGTTCGAAGAGAAGCTGGAGCTGTTCTCGCACCTGCTGACCGAGAAGCCCGTCACCTGGTCGGGTCGCACGCGCGCCGCGCTCCAGGATGCCGATGTGTACCCCAAGACCGAGACGGGTCTGACCGCGTGGGTCGGCGTCGGCGGCTCACCGGAGTCGGTCGTGCGCACGGCCCGCTACGGCTACGGTCTCGTGCTCGCCATTATCGGCGGCTCGGCTGCCCGCTTCCGCCCCTACGCCGATCTGTATCGCCGTTCCCTGGCAGAGCTCGGCAAACCCCAGATGCCGATCTCGGTGCACTCGCCCGGCCACGTCGCCGAGACCGACGAGCAGGCGTGGGACGAGGCTTTCGAGGGCGTCGCGGAGCTCAACAACACCATCGGCCGTGAGCGCGGCTGGCCCGAGTACAACCGCATGCGCTTCCAGCACGACGTGGGCCCCGAGGGGTCGCTGTACGTCGGTTCGCCCGAGACCGTCGCCCGCAAGATCGCCGCGACCGTGCGGGCACTGGGCAACTCACGCTTCCAGATGAAGATCGCGAGCGGGTCCATCTCGCACGACCGGCTCCTGTCGAGCATCGAGTTGTACGGCACCAAGGTGCGTCCTCTCGTCGAAGAGATGCTCGCCGACACCCCCGCGTCGGCCGACGCCCCCGGCATCCGGTGACCACGACCACCGACACCATTCGGGTGTCCGAACGTCTCGACGCGCTGCCGTTCACCCGTCGTCACGGGCGGATTCTGGGCGGGTCGGGTCTGGGGTGGGCCCTGGATGCCATGGACGTGGGCCTCATCTCGTTCGTCATCGCCGCGCTCAGCGTGCAGTGGCAGTTGGCGCCGACGCAGGCGTCGTGGATCGCGTCGGCGGGCTTCGCCGGCATGGCGATCGGGGCGAGCGTCGGCGGGCTTTTGGCCGATCGGTTCGGTCGGCGTCACGTCTTCGCGCTGACTCTGCTGGTGTACGGCGTGGCCACCGGTGCGAGTGCACTGGTGGGCGGTCTGGCAGCGCTGCTCGTGCTCCGCTTCGTCGTCGGTCTCGGCCTCGGGGCCGAGCTGCCGGTGGCCTCGACCTACGTCAGCGAGTTCGCACCCGCGCGCATGCGGGGGCGGCTCATCGTTTTCCTCGAGGCGTTCTGGGCCGTCGGGTGGACCGCAGCCGCCCTCATCGGCTATCTCGTCGTGCCGTCGTCCGCCGATGGCTGGCGCTGGGCCTTCGCGCTCGGTGCGATCCCCGCCGTGTACGCGTTGGTCGTGCGATGGGGTCTGCCCGAGTCTCCGCGTTGGCTGGCTTCGCGCGGACGCAACGCCGAGGCGATCGTCATCGTGCGGGATCTGGAGGCCGCGGCCGGTCGGATCGCGCTCGAGGCCTCGACGGAGGGGGCCTCGGCATCCACTCCGGCCCCGCGACCGCGCGTGAGCGCGCTCTGGGCGCCGGCGCTCCGCGCCCGCACCGTGGCCCTGTGGGTGCTGTGGTTCTGCGTGAACTTCTCGTACTACGGGGCGTTCATCTGGATCCCGACCATCCTCGTCGCCCAGGGGTACGACCTCGTGCGTTCGTTCGGTTTCACCCTCGTCATCACGCTCGCGCAGTTGCCCGGTTACGCGGTCGCCGCCTGGCTCATCGAGGTCTGGGGGCGGCGCGCGACACTCGCGGCCTTCCTCGCCGGTTCCGCGGTGGCCGCGGTGCTCTTCGGCACCGCGACCGGTGAGGTCGCGGTGATCGCCGCGGGCATGGCGCTGTCGTTCTTCAACCTCGGCGCCTGGGGCGCACTCTATGCCGCGACCCCCGAGACGTACCCCACGCCGCTGCGCGCCACCGGCTCCGGCTGGGCCGCGGGCGTCGGGCGGATTGCGTCGATTCTCGCGCCGCTCGCCGTGCCGCCGTTGCTCGGATTCGGGGGCGCCCCGCTGCTGTTCATCGTTTTCGCGGCGTTCTTCGCGGTGGCCGTGGTGGCGGCACTGTTCCTGCGCGAGCAGCGCGGGCGGGCTCTCGCCTAGATCACCCCGAGGCGTCGCGGAGGTGTTCTCCGCTCGGGCCTCCGGCCGCACGACGGGACCCGTCCCGGAGGGCAGCCGTTGCCTGCGACCGGATCGCGCCCGCGTAGGCTCGAGCCATGGCATCCGTCCGCTACGTCGCGATCGGCGACTCGTTCACCGAAGGCGTGGGCGACGAACTGCCCGACGGCACCGTCCGGGGCTGGGCCGATCTGGCGGCGCAGGGATGGGCGGATGCCGCGGGGGAGCCGATCGAATACGCGAACCTCGCGATCCGCGGCAGGCTCATCGAGCCGATCGTCTCGCAGCAGCTCGAACCCGCTCTCGCGATGAAGCCGACCCACCTGTCGTTCAACGGCGGCGGCAACGACATGCTGCGTCCGCGGACGGGCATCGACCGCATCGTCGACCTCTTCGACCACGTCGTGCGCCGCTGCGATGAAGAGGGCGTGAAGCTCATCGTGCTGTCGGGCGCGAACCCCACGGCCGGGCTTCCTCTCGGCAGGGTCATCGAAGCCCGCGGTGATCGCCTCTCGCGCGCCGTCGAGAAGCGCCTCGAGGGCCGGTCCGATGTGATCACGGCGTACAACTGGTTCGACCGCAAGCTCGCGGGCGGGGAGTTCTGGTCGGTCGACCGGCTGCACATGAATGCGCGCGGTCATCACCGGGTCGCCGCGCGCGTGATCGAGTCGGTCGGCCTCACCCCGCCCGCGGAGTGGTGGAACCTGCGCGAGATCCCCGAGACCCAGCGGCTGAAGGGCTCGGCGTACTACCGAGAGCACGTCGCCCCGTGGGTGCGCCGGCGGCTGACCGGCACCTCATCGGGAGACAACCGGCAAGCGAAGTTCGGCGGCGGGTGGGTGGAGCTCACGCCGAGCTGGTGAGCTCGAGCGCTCACGGCGCGCGGCACTCCGCGGTCAGCGAGAAGTGCAGCAATCCGTCGATGCTCGAGCGATCCCGAGCCGACAGGCGCATCACGCCGTTGCACCGAAGGTCTTCTTGCATGGCCCGGTCTTTCGCGTAGCCCTCGGCGTCCCATGCCGCCAGGATCGCCTCGTAGGAGGCGGCGTTGTCGTCCGTGCGGATGGCGAGGTCGTACGCGGTCGTTCCGTCGCAGGGGAGATCGGAGGCGAGCGGGGCCGACAGCGGCGCCCCTTCGGCATCCGTCACCGTCCCACCCGCGGCATCGAGAGTTCGCTGCACCATCCGGGCGACCTCGGTCCGCGCGTCCGTCGCGGGCGCGGGGGCAGGGCCTTCGTCCGGGTCGGCGGAGACGGTGGGAACCGGGAGGGGCTGTTCGTCCGCGTCGATACCGCCCGCGAGACCGCAGCTCGTCTCGGTGACGAGTCGCGGCAGGACGAACGACGGCGGAGAGGACGTGCTGAGCCGTTCCCCCACGCTCTGAAAGGTGTTCCAGACACGGAGGGTGTCGCCTTCGGTCACCGCGATGTACGACTGCTGCTGAAAGGGCTTGTGACCGTCGTCGACCTCGGTACGGCCGACCGATGTCCCGATCAGGCCGTCCAAGCGGCGAACGCTGCCGGAGGCCGCGAAGAGGAAGCTGCGCTCGGTCACGACGTACCCGGTTTCGCATCCGTTCGCGACGATCGGGGTGACCGAGTCATCGGTCAACGAGAAGGCGAGACCGCCCAGCGCCATCGCCCCGATGGCGATCGCCCGGAGCGGTCCCAAGAGTAGCCACCACCACCTCCGCGCGGGAACGGCGAACACGATCACGGCGAGCGAGACGATGGCTGCCGCGATGCTTCCGGTGACGATGACTTCGCCCGTCCAGGGACCCACCACCACCTCACGGGCGTCTACGCTGTCAAGCGAGACAGGCCAGACGACGACGATCAGCGCGAGCAGCAGCAGGTAGATCACGCTCGCCGCGACCACCGTCCACCGCCGCACCACGCGCACACGGCGATCCAACACCCGCTTTGTTTCGTCATCCCCCACGGGATCACCCTCGCAGCATGCCCTGGACAACCCCCGCACACCGAACCCATGGGATCCGAGGCGCATGATGAGACCATGACTCTCGCACTCGTCACCGGAACCACCAGCGGCATCGGCCTGCACACCGCGATCCAGCTCGCGCAACGGGGAGTGACGGTGGTCGCCACCGTCCGCGACACCGCGCGCGCCGACGCCCTGCGCTCCGCGGCATCCGAAGCGGGTGTCGAGCTCGACATCCGGGCGCTGGATGTGACGGATGCCGAGGCCGCCCGCGCCCTGATCGAGGCCGCGGGCCCCGTGGACATCCTCGTGAACAACGCCGGGCGCGGCGCGGTGGGCACGCTCGAGCAGGTGAGCGACGACGAGCTGCAGGAGCAGCTCGAGACGAACTACCTGTCGGTCGCGCGTCTGACCCGTCTCGTCCTCCCCGGGATGCGTGAGCGGGGGAGCGGCCGCATCGTGACCGTGACGAGCGTCGGGGGAGCGGTGGGGCAACCGTTCTCCGACGCGTACTGCGGCGCGAAGTTCGCCGTCGAGGGTCTCATGCAGTCGCTCGCCCCGGTGGTCGCCCCCTTCGGAGTCGATGTGTCGATCGTCGAACCGGCCGCCGTCGCCTCGTCCTTCGTCGCCTCGGTGCATCGCGCCGCCCCCGGCCCGTACGCGGAACTGCAGCAGGCGTACCTCGACCGCGCGGCGACCTCGTTCGCATCGGCGCAGTCGGCGGAGGACGCCGCGAAGACCGTCGTCGAGGCCGCCACCACCTCGGCCCCGCGGTTCCGCTGGCAGACCTCGGATGCCGCGACCCAGTTCGCCGGCCTGTCGCTGGGCGACCTGGACGGTTCGCGCGTGCTGGGCGTGACGGCAGGGTGGGTGCGGAGTGACTGAGCGACACCCCTGCCCTGAGCGTGGGCGGTATGACGCGCGTCTGGCTGGATTCGACGGAGTGGGACTGATGCGGTGACCCGTTCACCCTGAGTGACGAAGTGGACTTCGTCGTTCATAGACACGGTTACGGCCGTCGAAGGTGGGGTCGTCGTATCCCTTCGCCCACGTCTTGAAGGCGCGCCAGGCCTCGTCGTCGTGAGGCCGGCCTGCGCGACGGACGATCTCGCGCTCTTCCAGCCTGCGCAGGCGTTCCGCCGGGTCCAACGTGACGAAGACGATCGCGTCGCACTCGGCGACGACCGACTCACCCCACCCGAGCATCGACCCTGACAGCACCCAGGCGGGACGGGACACGAACGTCTCGCGCATCAACGCCACCCTCTGCGCTTCTTCCCTTTTGCGGAGGAACGGGGGAGTGGTCGGCATCCACAAGTTAGTCGTCCGCGTCGGCATGCGGCACCGCCCATCGTGCGGCCAGCGCGTGACCGAGGGTCGTGGTTCCGCTGCCGCTCGCACCCAGGGTGTGCACGCGTGAAGGACGCATCTCGTCGATCTCCGTCAGGACCGGGGGCTGTCGGTGTGGCCGCCTTCGGCACGCAAGGCATGGCCGGCATTCGCGGGGACCGGAAGGCTGCGGGGGGGGCTTTGTGCGCGGCGGCAATCACTCATCGAATTTTCATGAACACGCCGTGCGGATGGCGAAGAGCCTGCCGTAGTGTTATCGACCGATAACAACACTTCCTGCCCTGAGGACTGCGATGACGCTCGACCTGCCCCCCTTCCGCCATCACCCGATCGGCCGGTTGGCGGCCGGCCTTACCACCTGTGTGATCGCAGCCGCCCTCCTCGCCGGGTGCGCGACCGCCGCAGACGTCTCCGGCGACAGCTTCACCCCGGATGACACCGGGTCGATAGATGACACGGGCATCTCCGGCGACGCAGGGTCGGCCTCGACGAGACCCTTCCCGCACATCACGAGCTGCGAGCAGGTGACCGACGTGATCCCGTCCTTCGTGAGCGGGATGACGCTCGTCGGCGAAAGCATCGCCGATGATGGAGTCCTCTGCCAGTGGTCGGCACCTGACGACGGACCCTTCGCCAGCGTGACCGTGAGCGCCGCTGACGACATCCCGACCCGCGATGCGCTGGCGATGCAGGGCAAGATGCTACACCTGACCCCGACCCCCATCGACGACCCCCGCCTCGACGGCGTCAGTGGTCTCGGCATCCGGTGGACGACGGACGGCGCCGCCGACAGTCCGGGATACTCGAACGTCTACGTTCCCGGGGTGTCGATCGAACTGCACGATGGCCGACACGATGATTCGGGCAGCGAGTCCTACGCGCCTGCTGACGACACCACAGTGACCGTCGCGCTGGCCGTTCTCGGCCTCTGACACCGTTCGCCCACATCCAGCATCGAACACAGCAACGCCGCAGGGCGTCTCAGCCGGCTTCGCTCACCTGCCGAAGCCCGTGGGCGCTTGCCTCCGGTGCAGCTTGCCCTATAGGACGAGACCGCTGTAGTCAGAGCGCCAGGGCCCGTACTGATAATCGACGGAGTAGCTCAGCTGCCCATCCCAGACACAGGAGCCGTCCGAGGCTTTCCGTGTCATGTACGGACAGATCACGGGCGACCAGACGACCCCTGCGTCCGATTGCTGGCCCGAACTGGAGATCGTCCAGAAATACAGTCCGCTGGTGGATTGATCCGTCGTTCGAGCAACGCGCTGCGCACCACCGACAGAAACGTCCACGATAAAGTGCCCATCAAGAACGAGGTTGTAACGGAGTACGCCTTCGTCATCGACAACGTCATACTGAAGCATGGCGCCGTTTGAAAGGACCACGAGAACGCTGGGAATGAACCAGTAGGGATTCCATGTGCTCATCTTCGGACCCGTGGCTATCACGGTGGGCTGGACTCCACTGGGCAGGCGTGGGGTAGGGAGAAGCACCGGATCCAACGACTGCGTCCGCTCGCCGACGGCTATCGCCCCCCAGACCCATATGGCCCCACTGTTGTCGAGTGCGACGGAGTAGTCGCCACCGGACGAAACCTGCACGATGCGACCGGCAGTCGACGGCATGGCAACCTGGTACGGCCGGAGACGGTCCTGATATCTGTGGTCACCCACTTGGCCATCACCACCGTCACCCCAGGACCAGACGCTGCCGCCCCATCCCGTCGCGATGACATGGCTGCCCATTGACGAGATGGAGAGGACACGTAGATCCGGAATCACATGCGGCCTGGTTGTGCTGTCGACACTGCCGTCTCCGAGCTGCCCATCGGTGTTCATACCCCAGGCCCACACCGCACCGTTCTGATCGATGACGAACATCGTCTGAGAGTCGCCGAGTATCTGCCCAAGGGACCCAACTTCCACACCATCGGGAAACATCACGCGCTGGGGGAGCACCTGATTGTCGGTGTTGCCGATCCCGAGATTGCCGACGTTGTATCCCCACATCCAGAGCGTCCCATCATCAAGGAGGGCAGCAGACCACATATTGCCGGTCGCGATCTGCACGGCGGTTCGGCCAGATGGGAGGATCGTCCGCTGAGGTGTGTCGGTCGAGGTGGTCGTACCGTCACCGAAAGCACCTTTCCCGTTGTATCCCCACGCCCAGACGTACCCGTTCTCATCGATCGCCAACGTGTGTTTCAGCCCCGCCGAAACTCGTGCATAGCGCAGGTGGCGCCCACTCGGATTCGGATCGGTGAAAGAGGTGTTCGACCCGGTGTAGAGATCTTTCGCGGGGTAGGAGCCCACGTGACGGGTGACCCGGTAGTTGATCCCCGACGTGACGTTGTTCGCGGTCGCCCAGGTCTGTGACGTCGCACTGTCCCACGAGAGCGTGTTGCCGGTGGACGCACTCCAGCTGTTGCGGAAGTTCTGGGGCGCGCCGAGCGTCGCCGACCCGAGAGAATTCCCTGACCTTGACTCGGAGTCGGTAAACCAGGCTCCCGTGTGCGAGGCGGGGGCGATGGCACCAGCCGCGGCCACAACGATCAGCGTCGCAGCGAGAAGCCTGCTCGTCGCGAAGAGACCGGATCGCCGGATGGTTGGTCGTCGCATGCACGCTCCTTGAGTCGTCTGCCGAGCGCAAGCCCGGCCTCGTGGGCACGTCAGCGTCGCCGCATCGTTCGTGAAACGGCGCGCCTGAAACCCGGCCCGCGGTACATATCGGGTTGAATCGGGCCGGAGTGGACTATATCGGAAAATACGGTATTGCGCGGCGGCGTTGCTCAACAGTCATCAGCGGAGGAGCACGCCAGCAGCACTGGCGCAGGAAGAGCCATGTCGCAGGGGTAGCCGAGCGCATCATGCGGCGACGGCATCCGCGGCGCCTCCCCGTTGCCACGCGAGACAATGGGGCCGCGGGCGGCGAGCTCAGTTCGAGATCTCCGCGCGGAGCCCCCCGATACGGGGAGTGCTCGATATCGCCCGCCTCTCACAAGCTGACATAATGTGCATTATCGGTGGTATCACGAATGCCCGGGGACGCACAGATCTGTGCGTCCCCGGGCATTCGCGTGAGGACTCACGTACCGGAGCTGGATGAGGGACGAGCCAACGCGGTCACGTGAGCTTCCACGTCTGGGACGGGCTCCCGTCGCAGGTGTCGATGCGTTGCTGCGTACCCGCCGTTGCCTTGCGGCTCGGATCCGAGAGGCACAGCTTCGACGAGGGGTTGTACATCGATCCGTCATCCCGAGGAACCCACCACTGGTAGCCGAGCCCGTTGCATTCCCACAGCTGGACGACGCTGCCTGGCGTGTTCCCCTTCATGTCGAGGCACTTTCCGTTTGCGCGGAACGTTCCGTCAGACCACGTCGACCACTTCTGGCCCGACGACGACGAGTCGCACGCCGCCAGGACGACCGGCGTACCTTGATCGCTACTGTTCCCCTGGATCGTCAAACACATGCCACTGCTTCCCGGCCCTCCCACGACGGCCGCACCCGTCTGCGCCGGCGTGGACGCCGCTGTGACGGACGCTGACGGCGCCGACCACGCGAGGTACTGGTAAGAAACCGCATACGTGACCCGGCCAAGGAAAGGGCAGTACCCCGCGGAGTTCGGAGTACCTCCGTCGTCGCACGTGGTGAAAGTCGCTCCCCCGTCCTGATAGGTCAATCCGGTGGCCGCGATGACGGGGTACGGATAGGTGGAGTACTGAGCGTCACCGTTTCCGAAGACCGGGGTCGAAGGCAAGTTCCCACCCCACGCCCAGAACGTCCCATTCTGGTCCACGGCATAGCTCTGGACGCTCCCAGAACTCAACTCCAGAACTTTATACGAAACCCGATCTGGATTGTACGTCTTCACCGGCACATTGCTGTCGACTTTCGAGCCATTACCCAGTGCCCCCTGTTCCCCCCAGCCCGCCATATAAATGGTCCCGTCTGAAGCAATGGCGCCGATCGTGTCATAACCAACCGAGATATTGGTCCAGGTCTTGTCGGCCGGAACTTGAAACTTCTGTAGATAGGCGTACGAGGAATCTCTCCCTACGGGCCGGGCGGCTCCCAACTGGCCCCTTCTGTTGGACCCGGCAGTCCAGACGGTGTTGTTGTTCAGCAGGATCGCCGTGTTGTCGCTGTAACTCGAAATTTTCACGGCTGCGGTGCCAGCCGGAAGAATGGCTTGCACGGGATCGACCGACGGGTCGAAAGTTCCGTTGGCGAGTTGCCCATACTGGTTCGAAGCGTTACCGCCGACGGACCACACCGTACCGTCGCTCGCGAGAACCATCGCACCTTTCGTGAGTTGGACGACTTGGCGACCCCCGGGGAGACTCAACGCGGTGAGGCTCCCGTCAACCGGCCCCCGCCAGACGACACCGTTCGCATCGAGCATACGGACGGTGAACCCGTCGTATGTCGCCGAGACAATTTTCGTTGACGTGGGTGCGGAGAACAGTCGTGGAGTCGCCGAACCGCTGCGATACCCCCAGATCCATACCGTTCCATCGGCTGCAACGGCTGCTGCAGAGGAAAGGCTGTAAGAAAAATTCACGATGGTGCGATCACCCGGGACCGTCACTTTCATCGGGTACTTGTTGAGAGTGGTGTTCGTTCCGAGCGCTCCATAATGGTCCTCCCATCCCCACGTGTAGAGGGTGCCGTGATCGATGGCCCCGGCGACGTTGCCACCGACACTGAAGGTCGACTGCGTCTGCCACGTCTTGGCCAAGGGATACGGGTCACTCGCCGTCGTTCCGCTTCCGGAATACACGGTGGTGGCGTTCTTTCCGTCAATCGTGCGCGTCACCGCGTACGAGACGCCGGACGACACAGAGTTCGCAGTGGCCCAGTTTTGCTGCTGAGCATCGACCCATCGCGCGTTTACACCGTCGTCGCGGCTCGTCGCCGACAAGCCCGAAACAGCTCCGAGCGACGCCGCGCTGACGGAGTTGTCGCCCTGACTCTGTTTTGCGGTGAACCACGCGCCGGTATCGCCCGCGGGCGCGACGAAGCCGACGCCCAACACTGCCGCCACGGCGGTCAGGACGAGGGCGACACGGCGCCACGTTCGCGGCGACGCGCGGACGCCGTGAGTGAGCGCGATCGGGTCATGGCTGCTCCTAGAGCTTTCACCGACCTTGCGACTTGCAGGAAGCAGACGGAACGTCGTGGGATGAATAAGCGGGACGAGACGTGGCGGACGGCTCCTCGGTGCGTCCTCGGAGACTGCACTTCGGGGCGCCGACATCAAAGCGCAACGGCTCATGTCAAAGCCTGGTTGCGCGACGATTTGGACAGCTCCACAATAGCGGAACGAAACGGGCCGAAACGGGTCAAAGTAATCTATTCCACACCGACGCGGTTGCCAAGCCAAGCGCAGGGTATCCCCAACCCCTAGCCCCTCAACGAAGAACCGGCGGGCGTTGCCCTCAGCGCCGACAGACGAAGAACAACCGCCGCGCATCGTCGTCGACCGGGACGCCTCGACCGCCGCTCACCTCGACCCGCGTGAACCCGGCATCGGCGAGCATCTCCCGCACCTCGGTCAGAGCCACGGCGTACTCCGCGATCGTGTCCTCCACGATCGCCCCGGCGCCTTCGATCCGCACGTGCCAGTCGTAACGATCGTCACCGACGGAGTGAATACGCATCGACACAGTCGTCCCGTCGGCCTCGGTCGTGTGCTCCTCACCGGCATCCGTCCGCAGACGGCCGAGGGTGTTCATGTCGAAGAGGAACACCCCGTCGTCCGCCAGGTGCGCCGCGGCCGTGGCAAAGACCGAGGGCCAATCTCTCCCGGGCAGGTGATTGATCGTGTCGTAGACGCACGCAACCACGTCGAACGTGCGTTCCAGCGACAGCGACCGGATGTCTGCTGCGACGAACGCGGCATCCAGTCCCTTCGTCCGGGCGATCTCGAGCATCTCGGGCGAGACGTCGACGCCCACCTTCTCCCACTCCGCGGGCAGCAGCTCGAGGACGGCTCCGGTGCCGCAGCCCAGCTCGAGCACCGAAGCCGGAGAAAGTCCCGACTCCCCCGCCCGTCGCTCGACCCACCCGGCGAAGGCCTCGGCCGCCCCGCTCTGGACGACGTCGTAGAAGGGTGCGAACTCGGAATACATGGGCCTCATCCCACCACGACGTCACGGACGGGACCAAGACCCCCGCTACGCTCGAAGCGATGACTCCCCCAGCCGCCCCCGTGCCAGCCCCCGGCGCATGAGCGGCGTCTTCACCGGATTCGCCGTCGTCGGACTCGCTGTCGTCGTCGGCTACGTCATCGCCCGCATCGACCTGCTGGGCCCGCACGCGCGACACGTGCTCAGCCGCCTGACGTTCTTCGTCCTCTCGCCGTTCCTGCTGTTCACGGTGCTCGCGAAAGCCGACGTCGCGACGTTGTTCTCGGCGCTGCTTCCGGTGTCGATGATCACCGCCGCCGTCATCATCGGCATCTACGCCCTCGTCTCGGCCCTGATCCTGCGGCGCCGTGTCGGCGAGACGGTGATCGGCGCGCTGTCGGCGGGCCAGGTCAACAGCAACAACATCGGCATCCCGATCTCGCTCTACATGCTCGGGAACGCGGCCTACTCGGCCCCGGTGATCCTGTTCCAGTTGCTGATCCTCATGCCGATCGCCCTCTCCATCCTGGATGCCGCGACCTCGGGCTCGCGAAATCTCGGGCGCCTTCTGCTGCAGACGGCGAAGAACCCCATGCTCATCGGCTCGGCTCTCGGTGTGCTGGTGGCCCTGCTCGACATCGATCTGCCGCCCATCGTCTTCGACCCCCTGCACCTCATCGCGGGTGCCTGCGTGCCGGTGCTGCTGATGTCGTACGGCATGTCGCTGTACGGCCAGCGCGTGCTGACCGAGCCGGGGAGGCGTGTCGACGTCGTGATCGCCTCGGCGCTCAAACTCCTCGCGATGCCGGCGTTGGCGTGGCTCGTCGCGACGCTGTTCGCCCTGCCCGCCGACCAGGTGTTCATCGTCGTCGTGCTCGCGGCTCTCCCGACGGCGCAGAACGTCTTCAACTTCGCGCAGCGCTACGGAGTCGGCGAGATCCTGTCGCGGGACGTCGTCTTCATCTCCACCCTCGGCTGCCTGCCGGTGCTGTTCACCGTGGCGCTCCTGCTCGAGCACTCCCCCGCGTAGCCCCGGTCGCGCTCGTCAACCCTCGGGTCTAGGGTGAGACCTGTTCTCAGCTTTCACTCAGAAAGGCTCGTCATGTCGCCCTCCACGACCAGTCCCGCCGTCGGCGCCGTCCGCACTGCGCTCGGCGTCAGCGGAGTCCTCTCGCTCGTCATCGGTCTGCTCATCCTCATCTGGCCCGGCCGCACCGCCGAGGTCGCCGTCGGCATCATCTCGGTCTACGTGATCATCGCTGGCCTGGTGAACATCGGCATCGGACTGTTCTGGCGCTCCGGTTGGGCGCGTGTCGGCTATCTCGTGCTCGGCGTGCTCTTCATCGTCGCGGGCATCTTCTCGTTCGCGAACCTGTCTGCCACGACCGCGTGGTTCGGGGTGTTCATCGGCACCCTGGTCGGCATCCTGTGGATCATCGAGGGCGTCGTCTCGCTCACGACCGCCGGTCACGCCTCGAAGGCGCGAGCCTGGACGATCTTCTTCGCGATCGTCAGCATCGTCGCCGGGATCGTGCTGCTGTTCTCGCCCCTGCTGGGCGCGGTGACGCTGTTCCTGCTGATCGGCATCTCGCTGGTGATCCTCGGTGGCTTCCAGATCGTTCGCGCGATCCAGTTCGGCAAGGCCGTCTGACCTTCATCGACGAGGGGCCCGGATGCCGTGGCATCCGGGCCCTTCTCCATCACCGCACCGGCAGGTAGCGGCTCCACCAGTCGAGAACCGCTTCGAAGCGCTGCACGCGGTGCTGCGGGCGACCGGCGCGCGTGAGTTCGTGGTCTTCGCCGGGGAAGACCAGCATCTCGGCCTCGACGCCGTTGCGCTTGAGGGCCGCGTAGTAGCGCGTGGCCTGCTCGAGCGGGCAGCGGTAGTCGAGCTCGGAGTGCAGCACGAGCGTGGGCGTCTCGACCTCATCGACCACGGCCATGGGGCTCTGCGCGGCGACCAGGAGCGGATCGGTGCCGACGTACTCGTCGCCGAAGAACGAGCCGATGTCGCTCGACCCGGGGAAGGCCGTGGGGTCGAGGAACCCGCGCTCCACGATCGCACCCGTGAAGCGATGATCGTGAGCGATGATCCAGGCGGTCATGTACCCGCCATACGACCCGCCCATCACGCCGACCCGTTGCGCGTCGAGCCGCGGGTCTGCCGTGACGATGCCGTCGAAGAAGTCCATGACGTCGAAGTAGTCGAGCGTGCCCATGCGGCGGCGGATCGACCGGCCGTGCGCGCGGCCGTACCCGGCACTCCCCCGCGGGTTGCTGTACACCACGGCGTAGCCGGCGTCGACGAGCACCTGCGTCTCGTCGAACAGGTGCACGCCGTAGGAGGCGTACGGGCCGCCGTGGATCTGCAGGATGACGGGGAACGGTCCCTCGCCTTCGGGCACCGCGACCCAGCCGTGCACGGGGTACCCGTCTCGGCCGGCGACCTCGTGCTCGACCGGAACGACGATGCCCGCCGCCTGCGCGGCGGCGCCGAACGTCGTGAGGGCTCGCACCTCGGGCCCGTCGATGACAACGAGCTCGCCGAAGGATTCGGGAGAGGCGACGGATGCCACGATCCGGCCCCGCGCCACCGCGTGCCCCGACACCTCGAGGTCACCGCCGAGCACCTGCTCGACCCGCCCCTCGCGCGATACGCGCAACAGACGCAACCGGCCGCGCGTGCGGTCCTGCACGAGGACGTCGTGGCCGTCGAAGGAGAGGTGGCTGCCGACCTCGCCGAGGTCGATCGTCTCGGGGTCGGTGAGCAGGCGGGGGCCGTCGACGTCGAGCACGAAGAGCGCGACACCGGGCGCGACGAAGTCGGCGCCCTCGTCGCCCACGTCGTTCGCGAGTGCGAAGACGGCGCCGTCGGGTGCGACATCGACCGTCGCCACGGAGAGGTTCTCGGTCGACCCCAGCACCTCGCGCTGCTCGCCGCTGTCGGCGGAGATCGCCACGATCCGGTCGCGCAGGTCGCGGCGAGCGGTCTCGATCACGTCGGGCACGCTCAGCAGTTCGGCGCCGTCGGTGGTCCAGACCACGCCGCTCCAACTCGTCTCACCGTGGGTGAGCTGCACGGCGGGCTCGGGCACGACACGCTTCTGCGAGGCCTCCAGACCGGGGGCCGGCTCATAGAACGGCTCAGCATCGGTGGCGGGTGCGTCCACGACGAACACCTGGGCGGGCCGATCGAGGTAGCCGAGACCGTTCGCGTGCCAGCGGATGCCGGTGATCCGGCGGGGCGGTTCGGCTGCGGCATCCCGGCCCTCGACGGTGCCGTACCGCCCGGGTTCGAGAACGCGCGCGGTGAAGCCGAGACGCGAGCCGTCGGGCGACCAGGCCAGGTCCAGCACTCCCCCGGGCTGGTCGGTGACCTGCACGGGTTCGCCGCCGTGTTCGGCGACGACGAAGACCTGGGCGCGGCCCCTGTCATCGGGACGAAGGAACGCGATGGTGCTGTCGTCGGGCGACAGACGAGGACCGCGGTCCGCTACCCCGCGCGTGATGCGGCGCGGCGAGCCGTCGGGCAGGTCGACCCGCCACAGCTGGCCCACCGCACGGTCGGCCTCGAGGTCGGGGCGCGAGGTCGCGAAGACCGCGAACGCACCCGTGGCGGCGATCGCGGGCCGACCGACCCCGATCAGCGTCTGGATGTCGGTCGGCCGCACGGTCACTCGCCTCCGAACGAACCCGTGTCTCCGACGAGGCGGGTGTTGTCGGCCGGAACGGGGTCGACGGCCGCACGGGCGACCTCGGCGGCGAACTCCGACACGTTGTAGAGCTTGCCCGCCTCTTCGCGGCGAGACGAGATCGCGCCGGGGTTGGCGCGCTCGAGCAGGGTCGCCGTGATGGTGCCCTCGATCATGTCGCCCGAGACGACCGTGAAGCCGATGCCGCGCTCCCGCAGGGCGGGGATCTTCTCGCGCAGGGCGTCTTCGCCGGCGCGCTTGGACAGGGCGACCGGCTCGTACTCGGGCATGGTCGGGGTGGTGCGGATGAAGTGCGCCTGGTGGCTGGTGACGAAGACCACGCGGGCGTCGTCCTTCAGTAGGGGCAGGGCCGTCTCGAGCACGTTGACCTGGGCGTCACGGTTGAGCAGCAGAGCGTAGTCCTCGGCCATGCCCGACTCCATGCCGCCCGAGGCGTTGAGGACGAGGATGTCGAGGCCGCCGAACGTGCGCTCGACCTCGTCGAACATCGCCTTCACCGATTCGGGATCGGTGAGATCCGCGCCGACCACAAGGGCCTCGACGCCGAGCTCGCGCAGCTGCGTCGCGAGCTTCTCGGCGCGGGGCGCCTTGTTGCGGAAGTTGATGACGACATTCGCGCCGGCCTCGGCGAAGTAGCGGACGGTGTCGGCGCCGATGCCGCGCGACGAGCCGGTGACGAGGGCGGTCTTGCCGCTCAGCGAGCCGGACGGGAGGGTCTGGGACACGGGAGTTCTCCTGACGATTCGGGATCAGCCACCAGCCTATCGACCGGGATGCCATGCCCCGGCGACGTCGACTCCTGTGGGGACGTCGAGAACCGGCCCGGGTGTCGGCAGCCGGTGCTACGTTCAGGCGAGGAGGCACGAAATGGACGTTCTCTCCACCCTCGAGACCTGGGCCTGGATCGGTTGGATCCTGCTCATCCTCGTCTTGCTCGTGTGCGAGATGCTCACGGGCGAACTCACGTTCCTCATGGTGTCGGCGGGAAGCCTCGTGGGGCTCGTCTCCGATCTGTGGGGTGCACCGCTCTGGCTGCAGATCATCGCGGCCGCCGTGGCTTCCGTGGCGCTGCTGCTGTTCGTACGCCCGCCATTGGTGCAACGGCTGCACCGCGGCTCCGATCCCCGACCGTCGAATGTCGAGGCGTTGCTGGGACTCGAGGGACTCGTCCTCTCGCGGATGTCCGCGTCGGTTCCGGGGCAGGTCAAGCTCTCCAACGGCGACGTGTGGACCGCACGCGCCGACACCGACACACGGATCGACCCCGCCACGCGCATCGAGGTCGTCCGCATCGACGGCGCCACCGCCGTCGTCCGCGCGCGCAGCCAGGAGGCGACGTCATGAACGAGCTGATTCCCCTAATAATCGGTTGGGTCCTCGCGGCGGTGGTGACCATCTTCGTCGTCGTCGTGCTGTTCCGCGCGATCCGCATCATCCCGCAGGCGCGCGCCGGTGTGGTCGAGAGGCTCGGCCGGTACCACAAGACCCTGTTGCCCGGTCTCAACCTCGTCGTGCCCCTGGTCGACCGCGTGCGACCGCTCATCGACATGCGCGAGCAGGTCGTGTCGTTCCCGCCGCAGCCGGTCATCACCGAGGACAACCTCGTGGTCTCGATCGACACCGTCGTGTACTTCCAGGTCACCGATGCGCGGGCAGCGACCTATGAGATCGCCAACTATCTCGGCGCCGTCGAGCAGCTCACCACCACGACGCTGCGCAACGTCGTGGGCGGACTCAACCTCGAGCAGGCCCTGACCAGCCGTGACAACATCAACGGGCAGCTCCGTGTGGTCCTCGACGAGGCCACCGGCAAATGGGGCATACGGGTGGGTCGCGTCGAGCTGAAAGCGATCGATCCTCCCCTCTCGATCCAGGACTCGATGGAGAAGCAGATGAGGGCCGAACGCGACCGCCGCGCCGCGATCCTCACGGCCGAGGGGTCGAAGCAGTCCCAGATCCTCGAAGCCGAGGGGCGTCGCCAGGCCTCGATCCTCGAGGCCGAGGGCGACCAGCAGGCCGCGGTCCTGCGCGCCCAGGGTGAGGCCCAGGCGATCCAGTCCGTCTTCGCGGCCATCCACGAGGGCCGGCCCGACGACAAGCTCCTCGCCTACCAGTACCTGCAGATGCTCCCGAAGATCAGCGACAGCGCTTCCAGCAAGCTGTGGATCATCCCGAGCGAGTTCACCGAGGCGCTGAAAGGGATCTCCGGAGCATTCGCCCCGAAGAGCGCGGGCGAGGACTCCCCCACCCTCACGCCCGGATCGAGCGGTCCCGCACCCCGATGACACGGCATCCCTACCTCTCTCGCTCCTCGCCGCGCGTGCTCGCTCATCGCGGTCTGGTGACACCGGATGCCGCCGCCCAGGGCGTGGTCGAGAACTCCTTCGCCGCGGTGGCGGAGGCGCACGCGGCCGGGGCCGAGTACGTCGAGTCGGACTGCCACCTCACCGCCGACGGCGAGGTCGTGCTGTTCCACGACGACGACCTGAAGCGGGTTGCCGGCGATCCTCGGGCGATCGCCGATGTGCGCCTACGCGAGATCGAGGAGCTGATGGCCGAGCGGGGAGGTCTCGTCACCCTCGCTCAGGCCCTCGAGGCGTTCCCCGAGGTGCGTTTCAATCTCGATGTGAAGGCCGCGGCCGCAGCCCAAGAGGTCGGTCGGCTCGTCGCCCCTCACGTCGAGCGCGTGCTGGTCACCAGCTTCTCCGATGAGCGACGCCTCGACGCGCTCGCCGCCGCGCGCGAGGCGGGAGCTGCGACGCGCCCGGCCACCTCCCCCGGGTCCGGCACGATCGCTCGGCTCCTCGCCGCGCGCGCCCTGCGTCAGACGCGACGCGTCCGCGCCCTGCTCGAGAGCGTCGACGCCCTGCAGATCCCCGAACGGCAGGGGCCGATCCGCGTCGTCTCGCCCGGCCTGATCCGCGACGCGCACGCGGCCGGGGTCGAGGTGCACGTGTGGACCGTCAACGACGAGATCGACATGTCACGTCTGCTCGACCTCGGCGTCGACGGCCTCGTGACGGACCGCGCGGACGCCGCCCTCGCGGTGGTGAACGAATGGGGAACGACGCCTGTCTGAGCATCCACTGTGAAACTCGTCAGGACGCGCACAGTTCGAATAAAGCGCACAGGTGCGAACGTTATACATGGGGACCGACGAGAGGACCACAAAATGGCAGACCGCAGTCTCCGCGGCATCCGACTCGGCGCCCAAAGCCTCCAGAGCGAAGACGGCGTCGTGTTCCACGACCGTGCACAACACACCTACTCCTGCAGCACCTGCGGACGCGACACCGTCCTGACCTTCGCGGCTGACGCCGAAGCGCCCGACGCCTGGGAGTGCCGCACCTGCGGTGCCGAGGCTCTCCTGCGCATCGGCGAGGGCACGGCGACCGTCGACCACAGCGCCGACAAGGCCGCCCGCACGCACTGGGACATGCTCCTGGAGCGTCGCACGATCCCCGAGCTCGAGGAGCTCCTCGAAGAGCGCCTCGCTTTCGTCCGCGCTCGTCGCGGCGCCGGGAACGAGAAGCTCAGCGCCTGACGCTGACCCGCCGATTCAGACGCCGGCCCCTTCGGGGGTCGGCGTCTTCTTCGTAGCCCGCGAGCGGATGGCCAGGACGAGCCCGGCGGCGATCAGCCCCGCGAGGCTCCCCCACCCGAGAACGATCTTCACGGCCGGCCCGATCACGACGGCCGGGGTCAGTCCGGTACGAAGCGGCACGTCGGTGAGCATGTGTCCCGCGGTGTCCGGCGGCAGGGAGTCGAGCGTCGAGCCGTCGGGCGCGATGACCTGGCTGGTGCCCACCGTCGACAGGTTCACCACCGCGCGGCCGGTCTCGATCGCGCGCATCTGCGCGAAGGCCAGCTGTTGGAGGTTCTCGTCGGTGCCGCGGAAATCGGCGTTGTTCGTCTGGAACATGTAGACCTCGGCGCCCTCGTTCGCGCCGTCCCAGACGACGTCGTCGTAGATGACGTCGAAGCAGATCGCGAGCCCGACACCGACCCCGTCGAGATCGATCAGCGGCGGGGCCGTTCCGGGAGTGTACTCACGGCCGATGAGCCCGATCAGATCGGGGGCGAAGGGTTCCCAGAACGCGCGATCGGGAACGTACTCCCCGAACGGCACGGGATGCCGCTTGTCATAGGTCGACCCCTCCTGCCCGGAAGCCGTCCACAGCAATGAGGAGTTGAACAGCTCCGAGCCGCGCTCGGTGACCGCCGAGACCAGCAGGGGCGCATCCATGCGCCGCGAGAGCTCCGCGAGCGTCGCCGCCGTCGCCGGGTTCGAGGTGGGGTCGGAGTCGACACCGCCCTCGGGCCACAGCAGCACGTCCATCTTCTGTCCGAACAGCGGAGCGGATGCCGCGAGTTGCGCGTTCAGCACGGCGTTGCGCGAGCGCTGGTCGAAGTACCCCGCCGGACCATTGCCCTGCACCGCACCGACGCGGATCGAGCCCGCGTTGGTGGTGGGGAATGCCGGAAGGGCCAACAGCACCACCAGCACCAGCGCCGCGGGGAGGGCGCCGGCGACGCGGCGCACGCGCCCGCCGCGCACGAACTCGATCGCCATCGCGCAGAACAGCACGACCAGGAACGACAACCCCGACATGCCCACCCACGACGCGACCTCGGCGAAGGGGCTGTTGACCTGCGAGACGCCGATCCGCCCCCAGGGGAAGCCGCCGTAGGGCCACGAACCCACGATCTGTTCGCGCAGGGTCCAGAGGGCGGCCACCAGCGCCGGAAGCAGCAGGAGCCGTCCCACACGCCCCGGTGCGACACGGGGCAGCCAGCGATACGCCAGCGCGATCGGTGCCGCCAGAACGGCCGTCAGCAACGCCTCGAGGACGAACAGGGCCGCCCACGGGATGGGCCCGAGGTAGCGGGCGGTGAAGAGCAGGTTCACCGAGAAGAACGCCACCCCGAAGAGGAATCCGATCAGAACGGCCGACCAGAACCGGCGACCGATGAGGGTGACGAGCGCGAGCGCGACGGCGGGGAACGCCATCGGCCACCAGGCGAGGGCCGGGAAGGCGGTGACCAGCAGCAGTCCCGCCACCACGGCGAGGGGCGCGGCGAACGCGAGGCGCAGCGGTGGCGCGGGGGCTGCGGCCGGCGCTGCATCGACGGCCACGGACGAACGGCTCATGCCGAGGTGTAGGCCACGATGCCGCGTCGAACGGAATCGAGCGCGGTGCGAGCGGTCTTGGCGAGCTTGGGCTCGGCGACGAGCGAGATCTGGTCGAGCAGGTCGATGGTCTGCTTCGCCCAGCGGACGAAATCGCCCGCGGCCATGTCCGCGAGCGTCAGCACGCTATCGAGCGGCAGACCTTTCGCCCACGCGTGCATGGCCGGGGCAAGCCCGGAAGCGGGCGGCTCGGAGCCGGGCAGACGGTGGTCGCGCTCGAGGTCGTCGAGTTGCTGCCACAGGGTCTGCGTGGTGTCCAGAGCCTCGCGGAAGGCACCGCGCGGCAGCCCCCGCTCACCCGGGCCCGCCTCGTCTCGACGCGGTTCGTAGACCAGGCAGCACGCGAGCGCTGCCAGAGAGGGGGCGTCGAGTCCCTGCCACAGGCCCTGCCGCAGCGACTCGGCCACCAGCAGGTCCCGCTCGCCGTAGATGCGCCGCATCGTGCGGCCGGCCGGTGTGAGCACGGTTGCGCCGTCTTCCTCGATCGCCACGTACTCGAGGGTCGCGAGCACCTCGACCACACGGTCGAAGACGCGCGCGACGGTGCCCGTGCGCTGGTCGATCTGATGGCGGGTCTTGTCGGTGGTGCGCTTCAGCTTCCAGTACCGCTCCGCCCAGCGCGCGTGCGCCTCACGATCGGGGCACGAGTTGCAGGGATGCCGCTGCATCCGCTTGCGCAGCGACTGGATCTGCTGCTGTCGCTCGTCGCGCAGACGGCGGGGCGCCGTGGCATCGCGTCTATTGACCTTCTCGAGGTCGCTGAGCTCGCGGCGGATCGTGGAGTACTCGCGGAAGTCGCCGCGATCGCACGTCATGGCCTTCTCGTAGCCGTCGAGCGACTCCTCGGCCTCTTTCACCTGGCGGGCGAGGCCGACGACCGAACGATCGGCCTGGAACTGCGCGAACGACGACTCGAGGATCTCGCGGGCGCGGGCGCGGCCGAACTGATCGATGAGGTTGACGGCCATGTTGTACGTGGGCCGGAAACTCGAGTTGAGCGGATACGTGCGCCGCGAGGCGAGGGCGGCGACCGATTGCGGGTCGAGCCCCTCGGTGAACTGCACGACAGCGTGACCCTCGACGTCGATCCCGCGACGACCGGCGCGACCGGTCAACTGGGTGTACTCGCCCGAGGTGATGGCGACGCGCGCCTCACCGTTGAACTTCTCGAGCTTCTCGAGCACGACCGTGCGCGCGGGCATGTTGATGCCCAGGGCGAGGGTCTCGGTTGCGAAGACCACCTTGACGAGCTTGCGGCGGAACAGTTCTTCGACGACCTCTTTGAACGCCGGGAGCAATCCCGCGTGATGCGAGGCCATACCCCGCTCGAGGTTGTCGCGCCACTCCCAGAAGTGCAGCACGGCGAGGTCTTCGTCTTTGAGGGTGAAAGTCAGTTCGTCGACGATCTGGCGGATCTCGACGCGCTCCTCGGCCGAGGTCAGACGCACGTTCGCCCGGCGCAACTGCTGCACGGCGGCATCGCACCCGGCGCGGCTGAAGATGAAGAAGATCGCCGGGAGCAGGTGGTTTCGCTGCAGCAGCTCGACGACCTCGGGGCGGTCGATGCGCTCGATGCGCGGCCCCTGCTGCGCGCGCAGCGGCTTGTGTCCGCCGCGACGCTGGTGAGCGTGCCGCGGGCCGCCCGCATGCCGCTGGGAGCGGTACTCCTGCGCGCGACGGTTGTTCTCGTACCCGCCGGCGTTTCCGCCGCGGATGCGCAACAGCTCCTGGTTCACCTGCGCCGTTGCGACCCCCGCACGGTCGTCGAACAGGGGCAGCAGATCGCCCCGGACCAGGACGTGCTGTTCCAGGGGCACCGGCCGGGTCTCGGACACGATCACCTCGGTGTCGCCGCGCACGGTGTCGAGCCAGTCGCCGAACTCCTCGGCGTTCGACACCGTCGCCGACAGCGACACGAGCTTGACCGACGGCGGGAGGTGGATGATGACCTCTTCCCACACCGCCCCGCGGAAGCGGTCGGCGAGGTAGTGCACCTCGTCCATCACGACGAAGCGCAGGCCGCGGAGGGCCGGCGAGTCGGCGTAGAGCATGTTGCGCAGCACCTCGGTCGTCATCACGACGATGCGCGCCGAGGCGTTGATGTTCGTGTCGCCCGTGAGCAGGCCGACCTCGTCGTCGCCGTAGACCTCTTGCAGCTCGTGGAACTTCTGGTTCGACAGCGCCTTGATCGGGGTCGTGTAGAACGCCTTGTCACCCGGCTCGAGCATGGCGAGATGGATCGCGAACTCTCCGACGATCGTCTTTCCTGCGCCCGTGGGGGCGGCCACCAGGACGCTGCGGCCGTCCTCGAGGGCATGGCATCCGGCGATCTGGAAGTCGTCGAGCTCGAAACGCTGCATCTCGGCGAAGTCCGCCGTGTGCGGGTGCGTGGAACGGGCGGCGGCTCGAGCGAATCGCTCGGCCGGACTGGGCGAGCTCACGCGATGGGCCCCGACGGCATCTCGGACGCCGCGAGTCGGCGGGCCTTGCGCCGGTCGAACAGCATCGACACCCCGGCCGCCGCGAAGAACAGCACGGTCAGGATGCCAGCCAGCATCAGCATGCTGATGATGTCGGCCGCGGGGGTCGCGAGAGCCGAGAACAGGGTCGCGATGAGGATCGCCACGCGCCACCCCTTGAGGATCGCCTTGCCGCTCATGATGCCCGCGACGTTCAGGGCGACCAGGAACACCGGCAGCACGAACGCGACGCCGACCACGATCATCAGCTTGAAGACGAAATCGTAGTAATCGGTGGCGTTGTAGAAGTTGACGCCGCCCTCGGGGGTGAAGCCCCACATCAGCTCGATCACGTGCGGGACGATCAGCAGGCCGACCCAGCAGCCGACGAAGAAGAGCGGCACGGCGGATGCCACGAACCCGACCGTGTACCGGATCTCTTTGCGCGTGAGCCCGGGCATGATGAACGCCCAGATCTGCCACAGCCACACCGGCGCCGACAGGAAGATGCCGATCGAGAAGGCGATGCGCATGCGCAGATCGAAAGCCGAAGTCACCGAGGTGAAGTTCAGCGCCGAGAAGTCGTCACCGCGGCGCTCGGCGATCACGCGGATCGGCTCGGTGATGAGGTGGATGATCGGATCGGTGATGATGAAGGCCACCACCATGCCGACAACGAGCGCGAGCGCCGCGATCATCAGACGCTTGCGCAGCTCGACCAGGTGCGCCCCGATCGACATGCGCTTGTCGCGCCGCGGCCCTTCGGTCACGTCGATCCGCGGCGGTCCTGCCGTCGCCACGGGTTAGACGGTGGGGTCGGTCGACCTGCGCGGCTCGGGAGCGACGGTCGGCGTAGTGCCGGCGTCGGTGGCGCGCGGGGCTTCGGATGCGGCAGCGACCTCGTCGTCGCGCTTCATCTCCTTCATCTCACTCTTGAACACTCGCGCCGACTGACCCATGCTCTTCGCGAGAGCGGGGAGCTTGGCGGCACCGAACAGAAGAAGGATGACAGCGAGAACGATCAACAGGTGCCATCCGGTCAAACCCTGGAACATGGGGACTCCTCGTCTCGTTCGGGCGGTGCTTCAGTCTAACCCGGGCGCTGGGAGCGTGCTCCGCCGCGCGGGAACCCGGCGGAATCGGTCAGGATTCGGGCGTGTACTGCGCGAGTCCGGCAGCCGCCCAGGCAGCGGCCGCGCGCCGCGCCCCGGCGGGCTCCAGCAACTCGACCTCTCCCCCACGACGCGCCGCGAGCCGCTTGAGGCTCTGCTCGTCCGCCAGCCGGAGGGAGGCGACGGCCAGAGCATCGTCTGCTTCCTCGATCTCGGCGCGCTCGAGGTAATCGGACAACAGGGGCGCCACCGCCCGGGGGAAGCGGAAGCGTGCGACGACCTCGTCCTCGGTGGGCGCGAAGAGCTCGGGCACCGGGTCGGCGCCGTGCACGGCCGCGATGTCGGTGACGCACGCGTCGCTGACGCGGTCGAGATGGAAGGTGCGTACGGCCTGTCGCAGGTGATCCCAGCCCTGCAGGTACCACTGCCCGTTCGCGATGTGCACCTTGATCGGGTCGACCGTTCGGGTGATGGGGTCGGCACCGGGGGGCGTGATAGGTGAAGGTCACGGCGACGCGCGAGCGCAGGGCCTCGTCGACCACGTCTCGCACGCCGTCGACGGGACCCGGGGCGACGATGACGGCGGCCGGAGCGGTCGCGGCGCCCCGCGCGAGCTTCGACAGGAGCTCGGTGACGAGCTCGCTATCGCCGAAGCCCGGCAGACTCCGCGCCAGCTGAAGGCCCGCCAGCAGCGCCGCCGCCTCGCGTGCGGTCAGGCGCGGAGAGCGCTCCAGACCCACCGTGTTCGTGATGGCGATCACATCGTCGCGATCCAGCAGATCCCAGTCGATGTCGAACAGGTCGTGGGGAAGCTGCCAGTACCCCCGCTCGCCGGGCAGACCAATCACGGTCAGACGCTCGACCATCGCGCGCATCTGTTCGGGAGCGACCTCGAACTCCGCCGCGGCCTCGGCGACCGAGACCTCGCCCTTACCCAGGAGGTAGGGGACGAGCTGCAGCAGGAGCGCGGCGCGGTCGAGAGCGGCGACGGGACGGTCGGTGCTCACGCGGCACCCCCGTGGAGAGCGAGCGTCGCCTCGAGCCGGCGGATGACCTCGGAGCGCAGGTCCGCGGGCTCGACGACGCGCACCTCGGGGCCGTACGAGGCGAGCTCGTCGGCGAAGACGTGCAGGTCCACGTACGGGACGTAGATGCCCTGGGGCGCCGCTTGGGCGCGGCGGTCGAGCCGCAGCGCCGCCTCGGTGCCGGGGTGCACTTCCAGCAGAGCGCGTTGACGGGCGGCGACGGCGCGCAGGCCGTCGAGCGCGCGCTCCCCCGCACCCTCGCGCTGTTCGGCGGGGAAGCTCTTGCGCGTGGCCGCCACCTCGCCGACGATCCGCGAGAGAAGGAAGGTGCGATCCGCGTCGACGTTGAGGTCGTAGCCGTAGACATGCCACCGCGCCTCGTACTCGACGAGCGCGAGGGGCTGCACGCGTCGCTCTCGCGGCCGTGCTTCTCCGGGGCGAAGGTAGGCGAAGGTCACGACACGGCATTGCTCGATCGCCCGCTGGAGGGCGGCGAACGAGGCGTCGCGCACGCGGATGCGCGGGGCATAGCCGATGATCGGCTCGTCGACGGGGATACCGAGGGCCCGGATCTTGCGCAGTCCGCTGCGCGCGTCTGCGGACAGCGACTCGCTCCCCCAGACGCCACCCGCGATGTTCAGCAATGCGACCTCGGCGGGGCTGAAGGTGATGTCCTCGGGCAGCGCGTACTCGGCGGTCGGCACGCGGTAGCGCGCTTCGCGAAGGTCGTCGGGGTCCGCGCGATTGCCGATCGTCTCGATGGGCACGCCGAGGCCGCGCAGGCTCTCTTTGTCGCGCTCGAACATCTTCTCGAGTGCGTCTTTCGACGCGCCCGCTTCGAGCTGTTCGCGGTAGCCGGCCACCGACGACAAGATGGTGTCCTTCGTCAGCCCCTGCTCGGTCGCCATGAGGGCGACGACGAGGTTCACCAGACGCTCCTCGGGAGCGCTGCGGGACACGGTGGCGGGCACCCGCCCATCCTAGGCGTCGAGCGCGGAACGGGTGCGGAGCAGTGCGTTCCCCGACCGCCCGAGAGAACCCCCGGTCAGCGGATGCCGATCAGCTGACGGTCCCGAGCACGTCGATGACGTAGACGAGAGCCGCATTGGCGGGAGCCTTGAGGATCTGCTGATCCTGCGCGGTCTGATCGGCCGGGACGACGACGAGCACCTGCGAACCGACGGTCTGTCCCTCGAGTGCCGAGGCGAGGGCCGGCGGCAGCTGCGACACGGTCGCCTGCCCGGGCGCGCCGTTCTTCCACGTCGAGGCGAAGGTGGTGGTCGCGCCCCACGCGACGCCCTGGACGTGGATGACGACCGACGAGTCGGCGGCCAGCACGTCGCCGTCGCCCTTCTTGATGGTCTGCGAACGCACCTGCGTGGGCGCGTCACCGGCGGGCATGACCACACCGGGGGTGCCGTCGGGAGCCCGCACGACCGAGGGCATGCCCGAGTCGGCGTTGTACTGGTCGGCGCCGTCGGCCGCGGGGAGGAAGACCTTGCGCACATCGAAGACGAATACCGCGCCGTCGCCCTCGTTGACGCCGAGAGCCTGAGCACCCTGGGTACCCAGCTCGGAGCCGGGGATGGCCACGGCGACGCGCGACCCCTCGGCCACGCAGTGCAGCAACGGCGCGATCGCGGGGATCGCCTGCGTCAGGCGCGGCAGGGGCGTCGCCGACTTCACGTCGGAGGCGTAGGTCGTCGCGACCAGCTGCGAGCCGGTGGCGGCGTCGAACACCGTCACGTCGACGAGCGAGAGCTGGTCGTCGCTCGTGATGCGCTGCCCGTCGCCCTGGATGAGCGTCTGCGTACCGGCGGTCTCGGGGATGAAGGGCGAGCGCACCGACACGGTGGGCGCGGTGCCGAAGTCGCCGCTGGCCTCGACCACCGAGGCGATCGCACTGTCGGTGGGCGTCGGGCACGACGAAGAGGCGGATGCCGAGCACCCGACGAGGCCGAATCCGGCCAGGGCGGTCACGGCCACGAGAGCGGGGAGTCTACGCACCGGAACAGTTTAGGTGGTCGAACCGGGCTCCTCCGACGAGGCACCCGCGACGGACTGCCGGACCCCCTCGGCGGACTTCTGCGCCTCGCGCACACGCTTGCGGAGATTCTTGTCGGTGATCTGACGATCCCCCACGGCCCCGGGGGTCCACAGCTCCACGTCTTCGTCGCCGTAGCTCGACTTCGACGCTCGGCGCTTGACCTCGGGAGGAATCGCGCCGGGCGCCAGGCGGCGCGCGGTGATGAGGAAGCCCGTGTGCGCCACCATGCGGTGGTCGGGGCGGACCGCGAGGCCCTCGACGTGCCACCCGCGGACCATGGTCTCGCTGGCATCCGGCTCGGTGAACAGCCCGGTCGCGCGGATGTACTCGGCCACGCGGCTGAGCTGGGTGGCGGTGGCGATGTAGCAGAGCACGACACCGCCCGGGGTCAGGGCGTCGGCCGCGGCGTCGATGCACTCCCACGGCGCGAGCATGTCGAGCACGATGCGGTCGACGGACGCGGGGGCCACGGCATCCGGGAGGCTCTCGACCAGATCGCCGACGACGACCTCCCAGGTCGCGGGCAGCTCGCCGTGGAACGTCTCGACGTTGGCGCGGGCGACCTCGGCGAACTCCTCACGGCGCTCGAACGAGAGCAGCCGACCCGCCGGGCCGATCGCGCGCAGCAGCCACAGCGACA
Source organism: Microbacterium sp. SORGH_AS_0454 (assembly GCF_031453395.1). Lineage (NCBI taxonomy): Bacteria > Bacillati > Actinomycetota > Actinomycetes > Micrococcales > Microbacteriaceae > Microbacterium > Microbacterium sp. SORGH_AS_0454. Next base: position 3,020,275 of record NZ_JAVIYS010000001.1, read on the forward strand.
ACGCACCCGACCCGACGCCGGCTTCGACGACGGTGGCGCCGGGGAAGATGTCGGCCTGCGCGAGGATCTGCGCGGCGTCCTTCGGGTAGACGATCGCGGCGCCGCGCGGCATGGACATGACGAAGTCGCGCAGCAGGGGGCGGACGGCCAGGTACTCGTGGCCGGAGCTGTTGGTCACCACGCTGCCGTCGGGCTGGCCGACGAGGAGCTCGTGCTTGAGCACGCCGTTGTGGGTGTGCAGCTCGCCTGCCTCGCGCAGGGTGATCGTGTGCATCCGCCCCTTGGGGCCGGTCAGCTGCACCCGGTCGCCGACCCGGAAGGGGCCGCTCAGGTGGGGGGTCTCGCTCATCGGGTGGCTCGTGTCTCTTCGGCGTGGGTCGGGGTGTGTGCGGCGTGGAGCGCCCGCAGGTGGGAGGTCGTGCGCCCCTCGAGGCTCGGCCACAGCGCGTGGGCGCCGACCCCCTCGAGCGGCACCATCAGCGGCACGCCGAGCGCGACGGCTCCGCTGGCGATCGCGGAGCGCAGTCCGTTCGGGGAGTCCTCGATCGCGACGGTGTCGCCGATGTGGACGCCGAGGGCGGCTGCGGCCTGGAGATAGGGGTCGGGGTAGGGCTTGGGACGCTCGACGTCGTCGCCGGCCACCACGAGGTCGAATGCCGGGAAGTCGATGAGGTCGACCACCGACAGCGCCATGCGACGCATCGACATCGTCACCAGCGCCGTCTTGACGCCCTCGGAACGCAGGTCGGCGAGCAGCTCGCGAGCGCCCGGGCGGAACGGCACGCCGGTCACGGCGAGCTGTCGCTGCACCTCGTCGGTGAGGTACGAGATGATCTCGTCGACACCCCACGGCACGCCCGCGTTCTGGAGCAACCGCGCGGAGTCCTCGAGAGCGAGACCGACCATGCCGAGAGCCTGCTCGTGCGACCACGTGCCGCCGAACCGCTCCACGAGCGGGGTCTCCGCGGCCATCCAGTACGGCTCGGTGTCCACGAGCGTGCCGTCCATGTCCCAGAGGACGGCGGCGGGAGCGGGGGAAGTCATCGTTCCATCCTATTGAGGGCGCGACTCCCGCCCGTCCGGCCCGCTGGGCCCGGCGCGGGCGGGACCGGCTCGGTCCGTGCGGGTGCGCCTATCCTGGAAGCCAGCCCCGACGGGGCAGAGGAGGTTGCGTGGACGCACTGGGTCGCCGGATCATCGTCGCCGCGTTCGACGGGTGGAACGATGCCGGAGAAGCCGCGTCGGCGGCAGCGGCGATGTTGCGAGCCGACGTCGAGTACGAGGTCGTCCACACGGTCGACCCCGAACTGTACTTCGACTACCAGTACACGCGCCCGCAGGTCGGATTGGATGCCGAGGGGCGTCGCACCTTGAGCTGGCCCGAGGCCACGCTGCTGCGTCCCGTCGAACGCTCCGACGACGCCGAGATCTGGCTCCTCGTGGGCGTCGAGCCCGCCCGCGCCTGGCAGGCGTTCGCCGCCGAGTTCATCGACGTCGCCCTGCGCGAGGACGTCTCGGGCTTCGTCGCGCTCGGCTCGATGATGTCCGATGTACCCCACACGCGCCCCATCTCGGTGTTCGCCGGCAGCGACAACGAGGCCGTGCGCCAGTCCCTGTCGCTCGAGCGGAGCCTGTACGAGGGGCCGGTCGGCATCCTGAGCGCCATCGGTCACGTCTCGGAGACCGTGGGCATCCCGACCGCGAGCCTGTGGGCGAGCGTGCCGCACTACGTCGCCGGGCACACGCCCTCTCCCAAGGCCACCCTGGCCCTGCTCGAGAAGCTCGAGTCGATCACGGGCATCGCCGTTCCGCGGGGAGACCTCGAGAACGAGTCGCGCCTGTGGGAGGCGTCGATCGATGCGGCAGCGGCCGACGACGAAGAGATGAGCGAATACATCCGCCAGCTCGAGCAGACGCGTGACACGTGGGACTCCCCCGAGGCGTCCGGAGACGCCATCGCCCAGGAGTTCGAGCGCTACCTGCGCCGCGGCGGCGAGGGCCCCACCAAGCCCGGCCGCGACGACCCGCCCCGCCGCTGAGCACGAGTCGGTCGCCGCTTGCGCGACGCACTCTCGCCCTCCTCCGACATGACGAAGGCGCCGACCCCGAGCGGGACGGCGCCTTCGCGGCATCCGGGACTCAGCCGGTGATGGCGGAGTACGCCGGCAGCACACCGAGCGTCAGCAGCACCATGATCAGCACGCCGAGAGCGACGCGATAGATCACGAACGGCAGGAAGCTGCCGCGCTTGAGGTACTGCATGAGGAAGGCGATCACGAGGTAGCCGACGACGAACGCGATGACGGTCGCCAGCGCCGTCTCACCCAGGGTGTACGGGCCGGTGCCCTCGTCGAAGCTCTTGTACAACTCGAAGAACCCGCTGGCGAAGACCGCCGGCACCGCGAGGAGGAACGAGTACTCCGCGGCGGCGGTGCGCTTGTAGCCGAGGGCACGACCGAGGGTCGTGGTCGCCCCCGAACGCGAGACCCCGGGAACGAGGGCGAGGGCCTGGGCGACGCCGAAGGCGATACCGTGCGGGTAGGTCAGGTCGTCGAGCTCGCGACGACGCTTTCCGTAGTGGTCGGCGAGACCGAGCAGGATGCCGAAGACGATGAGCACCACCGCGGTGATCCACAGGCTCCGGAAGTTGTCGCGGATAAGGCTCTGCAGCAGCACGCCGAGCAACGCGATCGGCAGTGTGCCGATGATGACCAGCCAGCCCATGCGGGCGTCGGGGTCGGTGCGGGGCACCTTGCCGGTGAGCGAGCCGAACCATCGTGAGATGACCCGGACGATCTTCTTGCGGAAGTAGATCAGCACCGCGAGCTCGGTGCCGATCTGGGTGATGGCGGTGAACGTCGCGCCGGGGTCGGTCTTCGACGGGAGAAACTCCCCCACGATCCGCAGGTGGGCGCTCGAGGAGATGGGGAGGAACTCGGTGAGGCCCTGGACGAGCCCGAGGACGATGACCTCGAAGATATGCATGCGGTCCTTCAGTACGTGCGGATGAGGTCGGCGAGGACTCGCTGACCGAACTGGAGCGCGTCGACGGGGACGCGCTCGTCGACCCCGTGGAACATCCCGGTGAAGTCGAGGTCGGCGGGGAGGCGCAGCGGTGCGAATCCGTAACCGGCGATGCCGAGGCCGGCGAGGGCCTTGTTGTCGGTGCCGCCGCCCATGAGGTACGGCACGACCGGCACGCCGGGATCGTGCCGACCGAGCTGCGCGATCATCGCGTCGACGAGATCGCCCGAGAAGGGCACCTCGAGGCCGATGTCCTGATGGACGATCTCGATCTCGACGTCGGGTCCGACGATCCGGCGGATGTCCACCAGTGCGGCCTCTTCGGTACCGGGGAGAACGCGAACGTCGATGAGCGCCTCGGCACGGTCGGGGATGACGTTGTGCTTGTAGCCGGCGGTGAGGCCGGTCGGGTTCGTCGTCGTGCGCAAGGTGGAGCGGATGAAGCTGGATGCCGCGCCGGTGCGCAGGGCGAGAGCGTCGGGATCGCCCGCATCGTCGCCGGTGATCTCGGCCAGGCCCTGGAGCAACTGCGAGGTCGTGTCGGTGAGGCGGATCGGCCACTCGGTGCGGCCGAGGGCGGCGACGGCCTCGGCGAGCTTCGTCACGGCGTTGTCGGCGTTCAGGCCGCTGCCGTGGCCCGCGCGGCCGCGGGCGACGAGCTTGATCCAGACGAGGGCCTTCTCGCCGACCTGGAGCAGGTACGCGCGGCGGTCGCCCACGGCGATGGAGTATCCGCCCACCTCGCTGATCGCCTCGGTCGCGCCGGCGAACCACTCGGGACGGTTCTTCACCACGAGTGCCGAGCCCTCGACGCCGCCGTTCTCCTCGTCGGCGAAGAAGGTCACGATGATGTCGCGTTCGGGCTGCTCCCCCGCGCGCAGCACGTCGGCGACGGCGGTGAGGATCATGGCATCCATGTCCTTCATGTCGACGGCGCCGCGCCCCCAGAGCACGCCGTCGCGGATCTCGCCCGCGAAGGGGTCGACGCTCCAGTCGGCGGCGACCGCCGGCACCACGTCGAGGTGGCCGTGCAGGATCAGGGCGGGCTTGTGGGGGTTGCGTCCGGGAATGCGGGCGCAGACGTTCGTGCGACGCGCGATGGGCTCGTAGTACTCGACCTGGAGGCCGAGGGCCTCGAGGTAGGCGCCGACGTACTCGGCCGCTTCGCGCTCGCCCTCGGCACGGCCTCCGCCGTAGTTCGAGGTATCGAACCGGATCAGGTCGCGCGCGACGCGGGCGACCTCGGGGACGTCGGTTTCGAGCTCGGGCATGCGCACTACGGTACCGGGGGCGAGCATGCTCCCCCGCCCCCGCGTCGCCGTGAGACGCGCCCGGGCGGCGGCATCGATTCGAGGCGGCGTCGGGAGCGTGGTAATGTCGTTCTTCGTTGCGAAAGCAGCAAATCACCCAGATGCGCGGGTGGCGGAATAGGTAGACGCGCTAGCTTGAGGTGCTAGTGCCCTTTAACGGGCGTGGGGGTTCAAGTCCCCCCTCGCGCACAGAACGACGAAGGCCCCGGATTCATCCGGGGCCTTCTTCGTTGTATGCGTCGACAGCCATACAGCCAACCGATAGCCCCCACTGTCTGCCGACATAGGCCGCGTCCCTATCTTCCTTGCCGATAACGGTTCTCATTCGCAGAGAGCCGATCGCCGAAGGGACACCGACCTCCATGAAGACTGCGCGCACCGTCGTCGCCGCCACCGCCTCCGTTTCTCTCCTCACCCTCATCCTCGCCGGATGCTCGACCGGGGCGTCGTCCGCCGCTCCCGCCGCGGCCACCGACTCCAGCCCGAAGATCACCGTCGTCGCCGGAGAGAACGAGTACGCCGACGTCGTGCAGCAGATCGGCGGCGACCGTGTCGATGTCTCGGCGATCATGAGCGATCCCAACACCGACCCCCACACCTTCGAGGCGAGTGCGAGCGTGGCGAAGGAGATCGCCGGCGCCCAGCTCGTGGTGCAGAACGGTCTCGGATACGACGACTTCATGACCGATCTCGAGAAGGCCTCCCCCGACGCGAACCGCTCGGTCATCGTCGCCCAGGACGTCTTGGGCCTTCCCGACAGCACCGACAACCCGCACCTCTGGTACGACCCGAAGACCATGCCCGCCGTCGCGAGCGCCGTCGCCGACAAGCTCAGCGAACTCGACCCGGCGAGCGCCGACGCCTTCCGCACGAACCTGGCGACCTTCACGGCCTCTCTGAGCGACTGGACCGACGCTCTCTCGTCCTTCGCGAAAGACCACCCGAAGACACCGGTGGCCGTGACCGAGCCCGTCGCGGACTTCATGCTGCAAGCAGCGGATGCCGACGTCAAGACGCCGTGGAACCTGCAGGCGGCCATCATGAACGACACAGACCCCTCGGCCCAGGACACCGCGACGCAGGACGCCCTGTTCACCGGCAAGCAGGTGAAGGTGTTCCTGTACAACCAACAGGTCACCGACGACACGACCGACAAGTACCTGCAGCTGGCGAAGGACAACGGCATCCCGGTGGTCGGCGTGTACGAGACGATGCCGGCGAACTACCACTACCAGGACTGGATGCTGGCCGAGGTGAAGGCGCTCGAGACGGCTGTCACCCAGGGCGCCTCGACCGAGCACCTGTGAGCGAGGGTTTCGCGCACCACGATCCCGACGTCGTCCTCCGGGCACGCGGGATCGCGGTGCGTCTCGGCGGTGCTCCCGTGCTCGAAGACGTCGATCTCGACGTTCCCCCGGGCGCGATCGTCGGCTTGATCGGGGCGAACGGCGCGGGCAAGACCACGCTGCTGCGGGTGCTGCTCGGGATCCTGCGTCCGCAGTCCGGTCGGGTACACCGCCCGGACCGGCGCGCGGGCATCGGATACGTACCGCAGAAGATCAGCCTCGACCCGCACGCGCCGCTGCGCGCCCGAGATGTCGTGATGCTCGGTCTCGACGGAGCGCGGCTCGGGATTCCGCTCGGGCGGGGGCGGCTGCGCGGCGCCGTCGACGAAGCTCTCGCCCGCGTGGGGGCGACGGGGTTCGCCGATGCGCGCGTGGGCGAACTCTCGGGCGGGCAGCAGCAGCGCGTGCTGTTGGCACACGCGATCGTGAGCCGCCCCGCCCTGCTGCTGCTGGACGAGCCGCTCGCGAGTCTCGACCCGGTGAGCGCGCGCGACGTCGTCGTGCTGCTCGACGAGCTGCGCCGGCAGAGCGGCGTGGCGATCGTGGTCACCGCACACGATCTCACCCTGCTGCTGCCCGTGCTCGACCGTGTCGCGTACCTCGCGGGCGGTCGAGCGGTGGCGGGAACGCCGGCGGAGGTGGTGCGAGACGACGTGCTGAGTGAGCTGTACCGCCGTCCGATGCGGGTGATCGAGGCGGCGGGACGCACCTTCGTCGTCGCCGACGAGGGGGTGACGAACGCGTGAGCGCCGTGCTCTCGGCGTTCTTCGTCAGCCCGACGGTGCAGACGGCCCTCGTGGTGGGCACGGTGGTCGCGGTGGTGTCGGGCATCGTCGGGGTGTTCACCATCACGCGCGGACAGTCGTTCGCGGGGCACGCGCTCGCCGACCTCGGGGCGGTCGGGGGCTCGGGCGCGTTCCTTCTCGGGGTCAGCCAGCTGTGGGGGTTCGTTCTGGCGGGGGTGGTGTCCGCCGTGGCCATGGAGGCGATCGGGACGCGTCGCCTCGAGGGACGCGATGTCGCCACGGGGGTCGTCTTCGGCGCGGGGATGGGGCTGACCGCTCTGTTCCTGACACTTGACACCTTGATCGGCGGTTCGAGCAACGCGGCGATCTCGGTACTGTTCGGCTCGCTGTTCTCGGTCGACTCACGGCTCGTGCCGGTCATCGTCGCCCTGGGGGCCGCCACCCTCGCAATCGTCGCCGCGGTCTGGCGGTGGGTAAGTCTCGAGACGCTCGATCGCGATCTCGCCGCCGCGCGCGGGGTGCCGACGCGCTGGGCGAGCACGCTGTTCCTGATCGCGCTCGCTCTGTCCGTGCAACTATCGTCGCTGTCGATCGGAGCGATCCTCTCGACGGCGCTGCTCATCGGCCCGGCGGCGACCGCCCTGCTGTTCACACGGCGACTGGGGACCGCTGCCGCGCTGGCCGCGGTCATCGCTGTGGGTCAGGTCGGGGTCGGCTGCCTGGTGTCGTTCGCGAGCTACGACTGGTTCGGCGGCAACAGCTGGCCCGTGAGCTTCACTATCGTCGCGGCGGTGTTCCTCACCTACATGGGCGCGCGCGCCGTCGACGCCCTCCGTCCCCTCATCAATCGAACGGCCGTTGCGTGATGTTCGCTGCATACCTGATGACCGCGTGGGCGGGAGGGACGATCGTGGCGGTGGTCGCGGGCGTCGTCGGTTTCTTCGTCGTGCTGCGCGGCAACGCCTTCTTCGCCCACGCCGTGCCGCACGGGGCGTTCGCCGGGGCGGCTGGGGCGGTGCTGATCGGGGCGAACCCGCTCGTGGGCCTCGGGGTCTTCGCCGCGGGCGGGGCGGTGGGCATCGTGTTGCTGGGACGCCGGGCTCGACACGACGTCGTCACGGCCCTGACCCTCGTGACCATGCTCGCCCTCGGCGCGCTGTTCCTCAGCCGCTCGCGCGAGTACTCGGCGCAGGTGTTCGCCCTGCTGTTCGGTCAGATCCTCGGTGTCTCGCCCGGTCAGCTCGTCACGATGAGCCTGCTCGGGCTCGGGTGCCTCGGGCTGGTCGCGCTCATCGCGAGGCCTCTCCTTCTGGCATCCGTCTCTCCCGCCCTCGCCGCCGCGCGTGGAGTACCGATCACGGGGGTGGACCTGGTGTTCGCGCTCGTGATCGCCGCCGCGACGACGGTGAGCGTTCCGATGGTGGGGGCACTGCTGATGTTCGCGCTGCTCATCGGACCCCCGGCCGCCGCGCAGGTGCTCGCGCGGACGCCCGGTCGGGGCCTTTCGCTGTCGATCGTCCTCACGCTCGTCACCGTGTGGGCATCGATCGCGCTCGCCGTGACCACCGACCTGCCGATCGGGTTCTTCGCCACGGCGATCGGTGCACTGCTGTACGCGGGCGCTCGCGGCGCGGCGCGGTCACGTCACCGCCGGCTGGGATGATCCAGATATCGGAACCCGGCGCCGAGGCGGCGACCCTGACATCGCCAGCGCGCGGTGCACCGATGCGCGCGCACCGCGCCTGCCGTGACTCCACAGAAACACCCGTGTGACATCCGCCGCTTAGCGTCGGGGCATGCCCGCTTTCGCTGTTCCGACGATCGACATCTCCGCCTGGGTCGGCCCCGGGGTCCTCCGACGCCCGTGCAGCGGTGGTCGCCGCGGTCGACCACGCGTGCCGCACCGTGGGGTTCATGCAGGTGGTGGGTCACGGCATCCCGGATGCCGTGATCTCGGAGCTGACCGAGGGAATCGACGAGTTCTTCGCCCTGCCGCTGGAGGCGAAGAAGGCGTACGTGCGGCCCGCGGCGGAGAATCGCGGATACAGCCCGCCGAAGAGCGAGTCGCTCAGCTACAGCCTGGGCGTCGACCCGGTGACGCGGATGAACGACTTCTTCGAGGCGTTCAACGTGGGAACCTCCGCCGCCGAGTACCCCGGCAGCACCGCGACAGAAGCGGACTATGCCGAGAACACCTGGCCGTCCGAGACGCAGCTGTTTGAGCCCGCGGTGCACGCCTACTACGGCGAAGCGCGCCGGGTCGCGCACACTCTCACACGGATCTTCGCTTCGGCGCTTCGGGTGCCCGACGACTTCTTCGACGGCGTCACCGACCATTCGATCGATGTGATGCGCATGAACAACTACGCCCTCCCGCCCGGCGAGATCGAGCTCGGCGCCGAGCTCACGGGCATGGGCGAGCACACCGACTTCGGCCTCGTGACGGTGCTGTGGGCGGATCAGGTCGCGGGCCTGCAGGTGCTCGGCCAGGACGGCTCGTGGAACGACGTCTCGCCCGCGCGCGGCGCGCTGCTCGTCAATCTCGGCGACGTCGCCGCCCGCCTGACCAACGATCGCTGGATGTCGACGCTGCACCGGGTGAAGCCACCCGTCGTCGACGGGACGATCGAACGCCGCCGATCCGCCGCCTTCTTCCACGACGGCAATGCCGACGCCATCATCGCCCCGCTGCCGCACTTCGTCTCGGACGAGGCTCCGGCCCTGTACGACCCGGTGACGATCCGCGAGCACATCGCGGCGAAGCTCGCCGGGTCGCGCGCGGGGCGCAAGAACACGGGTGCACAGCGCGAGGCGGCGCGGGTGACTGCAGCGAGCAGAGGCTGAGCCGGGCCGCGGGTGACGGGCGGGGCTTGCGCCCGCACGCGGGTGACGGCGGACGCGGCGCGCCCACAGGCGGGTGACGGCGGACGCGGCGCGCCCACAGGCGGGTGACGGCGGACGCGGCTCGCACCCACACGCAGAAACGCGATCAGCGACCAGAAACACGCGCTCCTCGCGTTTCTGCGCGTAAATCGCGTTTCTGCGCGACACAACGGCCGAACCCGGCACCGGACCGAACCAACGCCGGGCCGGACGCGCATCGCGAGGGGCGGGCGCCGGCGAACGACCTCACGCATAAACGCGATCAGCGACCAGAAACACGCGCTCCTCGCGTTTCTGCGCGCCAATCGCGTTTTTGCGCGACGCAACGGCCGAACCCGGCACCGGACCGGACCAACGCCGGGCCGGACGCGCATCGCGAGGGGCGGGCGCCGGCGAACGACCTCACGCATAAACGCGATCAGCGACCACAAACACGCGCTCCTCGCGTTTCTGCGCGCCGATCGCGTTTCTGCGCGCCGATCGCGTTTCTGCGCGACACAACGGCCGAACCCGGCACCAGACCAACGCCGGGCCGGACCAACACCGAGCCGGTCGCGCATCGCGAGGGGCGGGCGCCGGCGAACGACCTCATGCCCACACGCATAAACGCAATCAGCGACCACAAACACGCGCTCCCCGCGTTTCTGCGCGTCGATCGCGTTTCTGCGCGTCGATCGCGTTTATGTGCGCCGGGGGCGCGATCGCCGCGGGGCCGAATCAGGCCGCCGACACCCCGAACAGCAGACCCAGCAGGTAGGTAACGGCGGCGGCGCCGAAGCCGATCGCGAGCTGGCGCAGGCCGCGCTTGAGCGGCGAGGCACCCGAGAGCAGACCGACCATCGCACCGGTGCCCATCAGCGCGACGCCGACCAGGCCGAGGGCGAGGGCCACGGCCGCGAAGCCCGACATCCCGAAGATCCACGGCAGCACCGGGATGATCGCGCCCGAGGCGAAGAACAGGAAGCTCGACAGGGCCGCTCCCCACGCGCTGCCGACGACGTCGTGCGAGGACTCGCCCGGGGCAGCCGCGGCGGGTGCGGTACCGGCCTGGGCCGCGGTGACGACCTCGCGAGCCTTTTCGAGGGCCTCATCGGGGTGCATTCCGCGGGTGCGGTAGACCAGCGCGAGCTCGTTGGCATCCAGATCGAGGTGAGGAAGAGCAGAGTCGGCGAAGTCGCTCTCTTCGGTGGCCTCGAGCAACTCGCGCTGCGAACGCACCGACACGAACTCACCGGCGCCCATCGAGAGGGCTCCCGCGAGCAGGCCCGCGATGCCGCTGAACAGCACGAAACTCGGGGCGACACCGGTCGCGCCGACACCCATCACGAGTGCGAGGTTCGACACGAGACCGTCGTTGGCGCCGAAGACGGCGGCGCGGAAGGTCCCCGAGAGGCGTCGACGGCCGCGGGCGGCGAGGCCCCGCACGACCTCGTGGTGCACACGCTCGTCGGCGGCCATCGCGGGGGTGGCGTAGGGCTCGTCGGCGTAGGGCGAGCGGGCCTCGGCGTTCTGGGCCAGGGCCAGCACGAAGATCGAGCCGAATCGGCGGGCCATCCACGCCAGGAGACGCGTGCCGATGCCGGGCTGCGGCAAGCGCGGCGGCTGCTCGCCGAGCAGATCGATCCAGTGCTGCTCGTGGCGCCCCTCGGCCTCGGCGAGGGCGAGGAGGATGTCGCGTTCTTCACCGGTGCGGCGCGACGCGAGCTCGCGGTACACGCGCGCCTCGGCGCGTTCGTCGACGAGATAGCGAGCCCAGCGGCGGCGATCGCGGGCGGTGGGTGTGGCGGGGGTCGTCACGGGGGCTCCTTCGGGTCGCCCCCCACCGTAGTGAGGGGGATTCATCCTCTCGGGCGCGTCGGCTCACACTGACAGCATTTCGGGCCTCCGAAGAGCGTGATCCCGCGGATGCCGGGGCTTCGGTGCCAGCATTTCGGGACCGCGAAAGCGGGTCGGCGGCGGCGTCACAGGGGCCGGCGCATCGCACCGCGCACGGCGGCGTCACCGGGGGCCGGCGCATCACCGGCGCGCGGCGCTGCCAGCGTCACGAGACGGTGCGCCGCAACGACGCAATAGACGGCCGCGGCGTACAAAATTCCTGAGTTCCGGGCGCGTCGCCCGCGGCGGCGAGGCCCGGGGTCCGATTCTCAGGGGGCTACGGGTATCACCGGCCGGCGGGCTGAGCCGCAGCCGCGCGAGTCTCAGGAGTTAGGGACGCTCGCGGCGGTTCCCCGCGGCCGATGCGCCGCCCGGGTCGCCACTGCGGCCGGCCCACCGCGCAGGGTCGCCACCGGGGCCGCCCCGACGCGCGGCCGCCCCGACGCGCGGCCGCCCCGACGCGGGGCCGGGCGACGCGGGGCCGGCCGGCGCGGGGCCGGGGCTTGCACGCGCCTCAGGAATGCACGCGCTTGCGCAGGACGTCGATGCGCGCCTGCAACTGGGCGACCGTCGCGTGCGACACGGCGGGGGCCGCCGCAGATGCGCCGAAGCTCGGCGTGCACGAGTCCGTGCGGCTCGCCGCTCTGGCGGGCATAGAGGCCCACCATCGTGTTGAGCAGCTGACGTTGTTCTTTCAGCGTGCGGTGCAGCGGGGCTGGAAGCCCCCCGTCGTCGACGCTCGGCGGCTCGACGCCGCTCTCCTTCTCGGTCGCCTCGCGGGTGGAGCGGTGGCGTGACTGCCGCGTGGCGCGCGACATGAGCACCTCGTGCACCTGTTCGGGTTCGAGAAGACCCGGGATGCCGAGGAACTCCTCCTCTTCGATGGTTCCGGGAACCGCGAGCTGCCCGAACTCCTGCCCGTCGAACATCACGCGATCGAAGTGCGCGAGGGACCCGAGCGCCTGGTACTCGAATTCCTGCTCGAGCGCATCGGAGGCTTTGTCCTCGCGCTCGGCGGCATCCATCATGTCTTCTTCGGCGTTCCATTGGTCTTCCGCGTCGCTGTCGCGGTCGAGGGCGTGCTCGCGCTGCGCCTCCATCTCGCCGGCGAGAGCGAGCAGCTGCGGGACGTTGGGAAGGAACACGCTCGCGGTCTCACCACGACGGCGCGCACGGACGAAACGCCCGATGGCCTGGGCGAAGAACAGCGGAGTCGAAGCGCTCGTGGCGTACACGCCGACGGCGAGGCGCGGGACGTCGACACCCTCGGACACCATGCGGACGGCGACCATCCAGCGGCTCGTGCCCTTCGAGAACGTCTCGATCCGCCCCGAGGCCTCGGCTTCGTCCGAGAGGACGATGGTGACCTTCTCACCGCTGATGTCTTCGAGGATGGCGGCGTAGGCGCGTGCGGCGGTCTGGTCGGTCGCGATGACCAGGCCCCCGGCATCCGGGACCGTCTCGCGCACCTCGGTGAGGCGCCGATCCGCGGATCGGAGGACCGCGGGGATCCAATCGCCGTTCGGGTCGAGCGCGGTGCGCCAGGCCTGCGAGGTGATGTCCTTGGTGTTGTCCTGCCCGAGCTGGGCCTCCATCTCTTCGCCGGCCTTCGTGCGCCAGCGCATCTGCCCCGCGTAGACGAGGAAGAAGACGGGCCGCACGACGCCGTCCTCGAGAGCGCGCCGGTAGCCGTAGGCGTAGTCGGTGCGCGAGAGGCGGATGCCCTTCGCGTTCGGGTGGTACTCCACGAACGGAATGGGCGCGGTGTCGCTGCGGAACGGCGTTCCCGACAGCAGCAGACGCCGAGTCGCGCGGTTGTAGGCCTCGCGCAGGGCGTCGCCCCAGCTCAGCGCATCTCCACCGTGATGCACCTCGTCGAGGATGACGAGGGTTCTGGCATCCATCGTCAGACGCTGATGCACCTCGGCCTTCACCGCGACCTGGGCGTAGGTGACCGCGACGCCGTGATACTGCCGCGAGGGCGTGGCGTGACGGTTCGAGAAGAAGGGATCGAGACGGATGCCGACACGCGCGGCCGCCTCGGCCCACTGGGTCTTGAGGTGCTCGGTGGGGGCCACGACGACGATGCGGTCGACGACGCGGCGACGCATGAGCTCGGAGGCGAGGCGCAGGGCGAAGGTCGTCTTACCGGCGCCGGGGGTGGCCGCGGCGAGGAAATCGCGCGGGCCCTTGCCCTCGCCGTCGGGTCCGTCGAGGCCGAAGTAGAGGTCGAGCGCCTCGGCCTGCCAGGCGCGCAGGCGCTGCGCCGTTCCCCAGGGGGCGCGCTGCGGGAACGAGGGCGACAGGTGCTCGGCGGCGAACGAGCCGAAGTGCGGTTCGACGCCGTCGGCCGTCGCGGCGTCGAGAGGCAACGGCGCCTCGCCGGGGAGCGGGTGGTCGGCGACGGGCGCGGTGGCGTGGGTGGGGGCGGCGGGGGCGTCCGCGGAGGCGGGCGCGGCGGAGCTGACGGCCGCGAGGTCGGGGCTGGCGACCGGGCGGTGACTGGCCGCGGGGCCCGGACTCGCGATGAGACCCGGGGACGCCACGGGACCCGGACTCGCGATCGGACCCGGAGACGCCACGGGACCCGGACTCGCGATCGGACCCGGAGACGCCACGGGACCCGGACTCGCGATCGGACCCGGGGACGCCACGGGACCGGGGCTGGCGATGCGCGTCGAGGGCACGGCATCCGGGACTGCGGGGGTGTGCGGGAGGTTCGGGGTGCGGGCTTCTTCTTCCAGCATCGAACCTCCGTCCCGTGTGTGCGCGAACATCCACGATAGGCGAAGCGGATCGGTCGTGGCGGCGGCCGGCGAGTCGTTCCGCCGTCTCACCGTCGATAAACGCTCTCCCCACGCAGAAACGCTCTCTCCGCGCGTTTTCGCGCGGACATCGCGTTTATGCGTCGAGGACACGGCGCGTCGGGCGTGTCTGCCGTCGGGGCGTCTCGACGAGTGGCGGGGCGGGCCGCACCGGAGCCTGGAGCGATGTCGGAGGCCGGGGTTAGCCTGGGGGTCGGAGGTTTCGATGACACTCGATCCGCACTCGCCCCGCACCTCGCCCTCGCCCGACAACCCCGGTCCGCACCCCTGGCGCCGGTACGTCGCCCTGGGCGACTCGTTCACCGAAGGCATCGGCGACCCGCTGCCCGACGGCGGCCATCGGGGGTGGGCCGACCGCGTCGCCGAGGTCCTCGCCTCGGCGGTCGACGACTTCGCCTACGCCAACCTCGCCGTGCGCGGCAAGCTCATCGGGCAGATCGTGGCCGACCAGATCGAGCCCGCGCTCGCGCTCAAGCCCGACCTCATCACGTTCTCGGCGGGCGGCAACGACGTCATCCGTCCCGGGACCGATCCGGATGCCGTGGCCCAGCAGTTCGAAGATGCCGTCATCCGCCTGCGTCGCGACAACGCCACCGTCGTCGTGTTCACCGGCATCGATACCGAGTTCACGCCCGTGTTCCGCGGCATTCGCGGCAAGGTCGCGATCTACAACGAGAACATCCGCGCGATCGCCGACGCCCACGACTGCGTCGTCGCCGACCAGTGGGGACTGAAAGAGGTGCAGGACATGCGCTTCTTCGACGACGACCGGCTGCACTACAACGCTCTCGGCCACCACGAGGTGGCGCGCATGGTGCTGCGGGCGTTGAACGTGCCCAACGACCTGCAGCCGATGCAGCCCGAGGCCCTGACCGCCACCACGTGGCGTGCCGCGCGCGAGAAAGACCTCGTGTGGGCGCGGTCGTATCTCGTGCCGTGGGTGCTGCGGCGTCTGCGGCATCAGTCGTCGGGCGACCACATCCAGGCCAAGCGTCCCGAGCCGCTGCCCGTCATCACGCTGGCGCCGGGGCGGGATGCCACGGCCTCGGGCGAGACGCGGGTCTGACCGCCGTGTCGGTCGAGGCCCTCGTCCCCGAGGCCGTCGCCGCGCTGCTGCGCGTCGCCGATGCCGACACCCTGCTCCGCGACGCTGACGGACTCGCCGACGGGCTCACCGACGCGGGATGGACGCTCGAGGTCGAGAGCGGGCGCTTCAGCGCCGACGGATGGGACCTGCTGTCGACGGCATGGGCGCCGAGCGTGTCGGGTGTTCTGTGACGGCGACGATCGCACGGTGCGGGAGGCTGCGCTGTCGGTCGCCGCGGCACTCAACGACGATCCGCATCGATGGACGTTCCGCTCCGAGGGGCCCGACTGGTCGACGTGGGCTCCCGACGACGAGCGGTGGGCGAAGGAAGACATCGACTGGCTCACGTGGGCGGGAGCAGGCGTGGTGGTGCTGCTCTTCACCGCGGGAGGGTCGACCGCCCCAGCGGGCCCGCTCCCGGCGCACCTGCAGCTTGCGATCGAACGCGCCGATACCCCGTCCGAGGGTCTTCCCCGTGACGACGATCGCGCGCGCCGCGTGCTGCGCGAGGGCTCCGTCGTCGCGCGCTGGTATCTCTCGGGTGAGCATGAGCTTCCCGATGACGTGGTCCGGGCGCTCGAGAACGACTCCGACGCTCGCGTGCGGGCCGCCGCGGAGTCGGAGCGCTGGATCCGTGAACGAGCGGAGGGCGAGCTCCCTCAAGCGGAGTGAGAGCAGTCAGGCCCGTCACGAAGGCGGCCGTCTCGCGGAGGGCAAGCCTCCTGGGGCGGAGTAAGAGAAGGCAGACCCGTCACGAGGTGGCTGTCTCGCGGAGGGCAAGCTTCCTCAATCGGAGTGAGAGCAGTCAGGCCCGTCACGAAGGCGGCCGTCTCGCGGAGGGCAAGCTCCCTCGGGCGAAGTGAGAGCAGGCGGGCCCGTCACGAAGGCGGCCGTCTCGCGATCTGCGCCCTCCAACTCCACGAGCGATGGGCGCGAGTGCGCTCACGACCGCCGTCTCGGCCCCGCGCGGAGTCCGCGCACGCGGATGGGCCGCCCCGCGCCCCACCCCCGCCGCCCGCTCACGCGAACGCCGGGGCGCCCTCCACCGCCCCCGCGAGCTCTGCGAGCGTGCGGTGACTCAGCACGTCGGCGATCGTCACGGAGACCCCGCGCGCGGCGAGGGCGTGGGTGAACGAGACGAGGTCGATGCTGTCCATTCCGGCGTCGAGGAGGTCGTCGTCGCGGTCGACCGGGTGACCGAGCACGGCTTCGGCGGCCTCCGCGAGAGCGGTCTCCACGAGAGCCACCTCCGCGAGATCGGCTCGCGCAGAGGTGGTCTCAGCGAGAACACCCCCCGCAGAGACGACCACGGCGGGCTGCAGCGCCTGCAGCGCGCGCGCGTCGAGCTTGCCGTTCGGCGTCAGCGGCAGCGCCTCGACCAGTACCGCGTCGGCGGGGACCATGTACCCCGGCAGCACCGCGGCGAGCTGCGTGCGGAAGGAGGCGGCATCCATGAATCGGGGGAAGGGACCCGGCTCGCCGGTGACGAGGAAGGCCCGCAGCACGGTCCCGCGCCCGCGGGGCCGCGGGAGCACCGCGGCCTCGCGCACCCCGCCGAGGCTGCGCACTGCCGTCGCGACCTCGCCGAGTTCGATGCGGTGCCCGCGGATCTTGACCTGGTCGTCGGAGCGGCCGAGGTACGCGAGTCGTCCGTCGGGTCGCACGCGGACCAGGTCGGCGGTGCGGTACATGCGTCCGCCGTGCCGGAAGGGGTCGGCGACGAAGCGCTCGGCGGTGAGGGCGGCGCGCGCCGCGTACCCGCGCGCGAGCTGCGGGCCGGCGAGGTAGAGCTCGCCGACGGCTCCCACGGGTGTGGGCCGCAGCCGCCGGTCGAGGACGTACGCGCGCATCCCGGCGACCGGTCGACCCAGCACGACCTCGTCGGTCTCGCTCATCACCGCCGACACGGCGTCGACGGTCGTCTCGGTGGGCCCGTAGAAGTTCATCGCGCGCACCGGCGAATCCCCCAGCGTGCGCCACGCCTCGACACCGACCGCCTCTCCCCCGAGTCCCAGCACGCGCAAGCGCTCGTGCACCGGGCTGTCGGCCGGCAGGCACCCGAAGAGCGTGGGCGACAGCTCGATCATCGTGATGCCGCGGCCCAGGATCTCGGCCTCGAGGCTGACCGGATCGCGCATCGTGTCGGCGTCGAGCAGCTCCACCCGGTGTCCCGAGAACAGGGCCAGCAACGGCTGCCACGACGCGTCGAACCCGAACGACCACGCGTGCCCGACGGTGAGCGACCCCGGTGCGGCGCCGGAGTACGCACGCTCGGCGTGGTCGGCGTGGAGGGCCACGATGCCGCGGTGCGTTGCGACGACGCCCTTGGGCTCCCCCGTCGACCCGGAGGTGAAGATCATGTACAGCGCGTCGTCGGGGTGCACCTCGACGACGGGCGGGGCGGCGTCCGCGGGCTCGACCTTCGGCACGTCGTGCCACGGCGAGACGCCGATCACCGCTCGAGGGTCGGACAGGCGGCGGATCGCGTCGAGACGACCGGCCGGTAGCGTCGGGTCGAGGTACACCGCGCACGCACCGGCCCGGGCGATGCCGAACAGCGCCTCGACCACCTCGATCGAGCGCGGCAGGGCGATGCCGACCACGTCTCCCCCGCCGATCCCCGCGGCGGCGAGTCCGGCGGCGAGGCGGGCCGTGCGATCGTCGAGCTCGCGGTAGGTCCAGGCGCGGATGCCGTCGGCGAGGGCGATGGCGTCGGGGCCGGATGCCACGGCCCCGGCGAACAGGTCGGGAACGGTGCGGCGGTCCTCGAGCGGGGCGCCCCAGTCGTTCGCCGCGCTCGGGTCGCGGCGAGAGGCGGCGGCATCCATCCCCGCGGTGAGATCGCTGTCGCGCCCGACTCCACGCGCGTCGCCGGCCAGCCGCGCCCACGCCGCGCGATCCACGTCCCTTTCGGCCCGGATGCCGTCGACCGGCGCGGCGGGTCGGGCGATGATCTCGTCCAGCGCGGCCTGCCACAGATCGGCGAGCCCCGACGAGGAGTGCCCGACGAGCTGCTCGGCGCGCACCTCGACATCGACGACGAACCGACCCTCGATCACCGCGGGGGCGACGACGAGCGGGTAGTGCGTGAGGCTGTGCGCTTCGGCGTGACGGACAGCGGCATCCGGAGCGAAACCGGTGCCGTCGTGACGCGAGACGGGCGCGTTCTGGAAGACGAGCAGGGTGTCGAAGAGCGACCCGGCGCCGGCGGTGCGGGCGATCGCGCGCAGCCCGGGGTGGGCGTGCGCGACGTCGAGGGCGAAGTCGTGCTGCAGCCGCTCGAGCACGGCGGCCACGGGAGCGTCGTCGAGGCCGATACGCACCGGCACCGTCGTGATGAACAGCCCCACCATGCTCTCGCTGCCGACGAGCTCGGGGTCGCGGCCCGACACGGTGGTGCCGAAGACGACGTCGTCGCGGTCGGTCAGGCGCGACAGCATCACGGCGGTGGCGAGCTGGGCGAGCGTGTTCAGGGTCACGTCGTGGCTGCGGGCGAATGACAGGAGGCGATCGGTGTCGGATGCCGACCACCCCCGCCGCTCGATCGTGGCGGCGCCGAAGCGGCCGTCGCCGGGCTCGGTCGCACGGTCGGCCAGCTGCAACGGGACGAAGCCGTCGCCGAGACGCGCGCGCCAGTGGTCGAGCGCTGCGGTCATGTCCTTCTGCTGCAGGTGGAGCACCTGATCGCGGAAGGGGCGCACCGCGGGGAGCGCGGCGTCTGCGTAGGCACGCTGGATCTCGTCGATCACGATGCCGAACGACCACCCGTCGAGTGCGATGTGGTGCCCGGTGAGCACGACCTCGTCGCCCGCGTCGGCATGGACGAGGGTCACCCGCAGCAGCGGACCGGTGCGCACGTCGAACCCGCGCCCGCGTTCCTCGTCGGCGATCGTCACGCCGTCGCCGGAGCGTTCCTCGACGGGGATCGTCCCCCGCGCGGGAATGACGTGGACCGGGTGCGGCAGTCCCTCATCGACGAAGCGCCCGAGCACGACCGGGTGACGCGCAGCGACCGTGTCGACGGCGGAGCGCAAGCGAGCGGCATCCACTCGCCCGTCGAGTTCGAGACGCACCTGGATGACGTACGCGTCGTCGGTCTCGGCGGCCAGGGCCAGCAGTCCGCGCTGCAGCGGGGTGGCCTGGAGGACGTCGGCGATCATCGGCAATCTCCTGTCGAGGCGGGACGCGGGGCACGCGGGGTCACGACGCCCGCGATCATCGGGGGTCCCCCACCAGAGCGGCGAGGAGTTCGGGGCTGAGCCCGGAGGCCGACAGCGGGGTGCTCTCGGTCGCGGTCGCGGCGGTCTCGGCGGGCCGGAGCGCACGTGCGAGCTCGACGAGCACCGGGTGAGCGAACACCTGGCGCGGGGCGGCGGCGAGACCGCGCTCCCGGAGGCGCGCGACGAACGCGATCGATGAGATGCTGTCGCCGCCGAGGGCGAAGAACGACGCCTCGGGCGAGGGATCGGGGATGCCGAGCACCTCGGCCGCGCACGCGAGGACCGCATTCAGGGTGTCGATGTCGGGATCGGTTCCCGCGCCCGCGGCGGCGGGAATGGAACCCGACGCAGCCCCCGCCCCGGAACCGCGGGCGGGCTCGGCATCCGGAGCATTCGACTCGGTCGGCCGCGCCTCGCCGCGCGGGATCGGGAGGTCGGCGAGGGTCGCGGTTTCGTCGAGAGTCGGCCAGCGCGCCGATGACGGCCAGCAGCCGTTCGGCGAGACGGGCGACCGTGCGCGAGTCGAACAGCGCGGTGCGGAACGCGATTCCGCCGCGCAAGCCCTCGGCGTCGTCGATGAACTCGAACGACAACTCGAACTTCGCGTGCGTGCGCTCGGGCTCGGCGATCTCGTAGGCGATCTCGCCGCCCGGGTGCGGGAGCGTGCCGCGCAGCTCTCCCCCGCTGTGCAGCTGCACCATCGTCGTGGCGAGGGGGCTCAGGCCGGTCGAGCGGTCGGGACCGACCGCGAGCACGACGTTCTCGAACGGCACCGTCTCGTGCTCGAGCGCGTCGACGAGGGTCTCGCGCGCCGAGACCACGAGAGCGTCGAGCGACGTGTCGGCCGGAACCCGATGCCGCAGCACGACCGTGTTGGCGAGCATGCCCACCATTTCGGCCGTGCGCTCGTCGCGGCCCGCCACGGGAACGGCGACGAGGATGTCGTCGCTCTCGCCGAGGCGGGCGAGCGTGGCGACGACCGCAGCCTCGAGCACCACGAACAGGCTCGAGCGGGTGCGCCGGGCGACGCCGCGCAAGCCCGCGGCGGCTCCGTCGGCGATCGTGAACGCGTGCCACCCGCCATCGGCCGAGGCGAGGGGATCGGGCGCGCGATCGGCGGCGAGGGGCAGCCCCGCGGGCGCGTCGGCGAGCCGCGTGCGCCAGAACGCCAGGGACGCGTCTGTGTCGGCGCGTTCCGTGACCAGGTCGAGCGGCGAGGGCGCGGGGGTCGGCCATGCCGGCGGGCGTCCGGCGGCGCGCGCGTCGTAGGCGGTGGCGAGATCGCGCAACAGGATGCCGGTGGACCACTCGTCGGCGACCAGATGGTGCAGCAGCAGACCCAGCGTCCGGCCGTCGTCGGTGTGCACCGCGCGCACCCCGATCTCACGGTCGAGGTCGAAGCCGCGACGGAGGTCCTCGGCATCCGTCGACCACCAGGCGAGGTCGTCGAGCCGGTGCGTCGGCACCGCGCGCTGCCGGGGGGTGCCGTCGACGACATCCACCAGGACGCGCAGTCCCTCGTGGCGCACGAGCACGTCGCGGACGGCTGCGCGGAGCGCGGCGGCATCGGGAGCACTGGTGAAGCGCAGCACGTACGGGATGGCGTAGCCGAGACCGCCGTCGTCGAAGCGGTCGAGGAACCAGATGCCGCGCTGTTGCGGGAGCAGCGCAACCGCGTCGGCGCGCGTGGCCGCACCGGACTCCTCCGTTTCGGCGGAACGCGGCGTACCGGGGGGTGCGGGAGCGTCGGCGCGGGCGGCCCCCGATCTCGCCGTCGCGGGCTCACCCGCCACCGCGCCGAGCGCCCGCGCGGTGGGGTGGGCGAAGAAGTCGCCGATGCGCAGGCCGTCGATACCGCGCGCGCGAAGGGTCGCGATGACGCGGGTGGCCAGCAAGGAGTGTCCGCCGGCGTCGAAGAAGTCGTCGTCGGGCCCCAGGTCGAAAGCTTCCAGGGCACCGCGGAACGCCTCGAGCACGGCATCCGCCCGCTCGGTGAGCTCGGCGTCTGCAGAAACCGTCGCGGTGCGTACCGGGGCCGAGGCGTCGACGACCCCCGTCGCGACAGATGCCGGTCGCAGCAGCACGACGTCGCGCAGCAGCCGCCCGGCGGGCTCGTCGCCCTCCGCGGTCGCGAGGGCCTCGACGGCCGTGCACAGCGCGTCGAGCACCGTGCGCGCCGCCGTCTCGGAGACGTCGGACGACCACGTCACCTCCAGCGCGGGCGTCGTACCTTCGCGGAGGGCGAAGGTGATCCCCGGCTCGGTCGCCAGCGGCGGCAGCTCGATCTCGCGGGCCGCGGCGCCGCCGATGCGGGCGGAGCCGAGCACGTCGCCGACGCCGACGAGCAAGAACCCGGCGCGCTCGCGCAGCGCGGGCTGCGTGCGGCGGATCAGCTCGACGGGAACGACGCCCCCGGCCGTCGCCGCGCGCACCGCCTCGACGGTGCGGGCGGTCAACGACGCCACCGTGTCGTCGCCGCGCACCCCGAGCCGCAGCGGCACGAGATTGCCTCGCGCGCCCACGGCGTGCGCTCCCATGCCCTCGACGTCGAGCACGGGCAGGTCGATGACGCCATCGGTGCGCCCCGTGGCCGCCGTCAGCACCGCCGCCGCGGCCACCGCGAGCGTGTGCAGTCCACCGGCTCCGGTGCGGGCGCCCGCCTCGGCGAGCCGCGGCAGCTCGGCGCGCAGGCGCCGGATGCCGTGCGCCTCGGCCCCGACCGGTGTCGGCTCCGCCATCGAGCGACGCCATGCCGCGGGGAGCGTCAGCGGCATCGCCCCGTCGAGCACCGCACGCCACCGCTCGAGCACGGGCGCACTGCCCGTCCCCCGCAGCCAGCGCACCTTCTCGGCGGCGAAGCGCCGGTAGGCGCCCCGATCGATGGCGGGGGCGTCGCCGTCGTAATGAGCGCTCAGCCGGGCGAAGAACGGATGCCAGGAGGCATCGTCGAGGGCGATGTGGTGCCCCACGATCCCGAGCACGAGTCCGGGTCGATGGGCATCGTCCGCGCCGGTGTCGCGCGCGTCGGTGTGGGCCTCCCCTGAGGTTCCTGATGCGGTGGCGCCCGCAACAGTGCCCCGATCGCGGGTGTCCCCGGAGCCGGTGTCGATGAGCGATACGCGCAGCGGCGCCTCGGTGGCGAGGTCGAAGGCCACGCGCGCGCGGCCCACGACGTACGCGCGCACCTCGTCGGGGGCGAGCGCGATCCGCTCGACGTGGACCGCGTCGGCGGACAGCTCCCGCGGGCGTACGCCGCCCTCCACGGCATCCCAGACGGTGCGCAGCGCCGGGAAGTCCTCGATCGTGCGGCGCAGCGCCGTGGCGAGCCGATCGGCGTCGACGTCGCCGTCGAACCGCACGGCGAGGGCGACGGCGCCCGTCGCCGCGTACGGGTCGAGCTCGTGCAGGAGCCACATGCGCTCCTCCGAGGGCGAGGCGACCACTTCGTCGACCGATGCCGGAGCGGCAGCGGTGGCGATCCCCCGCGCTTTCAGCAGGGCGTCCATGCGGGCGCGCTTCGCGCCGCTCAAGAGCGACGACGCGCGCGCGGCGGGCCGCGGACGACCCACTGCGTCGAGGCGCCGGGACACGGCATCCAGGATCTCGTCCGCCGTCTCGAGCGCGAGGGCGTCGACGGCGACGTCGGCGGTGAGCATGAGGGCGCCGTCGCTCTCACCGAGTCGGATGTCGAGCACGACCTGGGGCGTCGCCGTCCAGGCGGCGACTGGGGCGGGGGTAGCGGGCCAGGCGAGGCCGTTGGTGACGACGACCGGGCAGGCGACCGCCGTGCGGTCGCGTCGGGCCAGAGCGGTGGCGACCGCGGGGCCGTCGGGTCCGTCGAGGCGAGCGAACAGCTCGGCCTGCAGCACCCGGGCGCTGCTGACGGCGTCGGCCGGATCGGCTCCGGCGCCCACGACGACGAAGCCGGCGAACGGCCCCACCGGCGCATCTTCGCCGCCCCCCCGCGGTCGGCACCGACAGCCGCACCGGGCCGCCGGACCGCGCGGCCAGCTCATCGCCGATCGCACCCGCGGCGACGGAGTGCGCCGACAGGCCCGCCGCTCCGCCTGAGAGCACCGCTCGTCGCCAGATCGCCGCGTCGACGACCCGAGAGGTCCGCTCCGTGCGGATCGGTCCCAGGCCGTCGAGGGCCGCGCGCCAGGGCAGACGGGGAGCCGCGGGCAGATCGTCGGCCGCGCGCTGCGCCCGGTCGGCGTCGGCGCCCGCAGGGAACGCGCGCAGAGCATCGAGCAGCCCCGTCGGCGCGGGCGGCAGGGAGAGCGTCGGGTCGGCCAGCAGACGCCGAGCCTCGGAGATGACGCGTGCGAGGCCCTGCCCGTCGAGGGCGAGCGCGTCGGAGCACAGCACCACCGCGTCGCGGTCGTCGCGGCGCACGTGCACGATCTCGACCAGCGCGTCGAGGGGCCGAGGTGCGGTGCGCAGCCCCGCGAGCAGATCGTCGAAGGCGTCGTCGCCGCGTCCGTGCAGGTCGACCACCCGCAGCACGTCCGCCTCGGGCGCGACGCTCTGCGTTCCCGCCGCCGCGTCGATCCGCAGTCGCAGCGCCTCGTGACGGGCGACCAGGGATGCCACGACCTCGCGTAGCCGATCGGCATCGACGTCGCTCTCCCAGACGCGCACGTCGAGCATCCCGGTCGCCCCGAGGGGAGCCGCGCCGTCGCGCGCGGCGAGGTACGCCCGCTGCAGCGGGGTGAGGGGTGCGGAGTTTGCGTGCTCAGACATCGGCGCCCTCCGTCACGAGCTCGACGAGCAGTTCGGCGATGACGTGCACGTCGTCGCCGCCGCGATCGGCGAGCACGGCGGCGAGCCGGCGAGGCGTGCGCGCCTCGAACAGCTCGGCGACCGTGAGGTCGCTCACCCGCAGCTCGTCGCGCAGGGCTGCGACGCACGCGACGGCGCGCACCGAGTCGCCGCCGATGCGGAAGAAGTCGTCGTCGGCGCTCAGGTCGGCCGTTCCGACCACCTCGGCCATGACCAGGGCCACGGCGCGCTCGAGCGGCGTCTCGTCGGACGCGGCCGTCGTGGGCATCGCCGCGCGCGCGGCCCCCTCGGCCAGAGCGGCGCGGTCGATCTTGCCGTTGACGGTCAGCGGCAGGCGGTCCACGAGCACGATGACCTCGGGCAGCATGTACGCCGGCAGGCGTTCGGCGAAAGCGGCGCGGATGCCCCGCTCGTCGACGGCCGCGCCGGCACGGCGCGCCACGGTGACCGCGAGCACCCCCGACCGCACGGGCAGCAGCGACGCGATCGCGCGATCGACGCCGGGCACGCCGTCGAGAGCGCGCTCGATCTCGCCCAGCTCGATGCGGTATCCGCGCAGCTGGATCTGGTGGTCGCGGCGCCCGTGGAACTCGATCACCCCGTCGGGGCGGTAGCTCGCCAGATCGCCGGTGCGATACCACCGCACCCCCTCGTGCACGACGAAGCGGTCGCTGGTGCGCTCGGGGTCGCCGCGGTAGCCGCGCGCCACGCCCGCTCCCCCGATCCACAGCTCGCCGACGACGTGGTCGGGGCAGTCCTCGCCGCGCTCGTTGACGACGCGGCAGCGGACGCCCGCCATCGGAACGCCGTACGGGACGACGGCCTCGGGGTGGTCGGCATCCGGTTCGTGAACGGTCGAGTGGATCGCCGTCTCGGTCGTGCCGCCGAGTCCCGCGAAGCGCACGCCGGGCACGCGCGCAGCGAAGGCCGCGGCTGTCGAGCCGGGCACCCAGTCGCCCCCGGTGATCACGGTGCGAACGCTCGCGAGCTGATCGTCGGATGCCGCATCCAGCAGCATCCGCAGCAGGGCGGGCGCCGCGTTGACCACGGTGACGCCGTGGCGCTCGATGAGCTCGGCCCAGGCGAACGCGTCGCCGGTGTCGGCGGCCTCGGGCATGACCACCGAGCCGTCGAGGGCGAGCGGGGCGAACAGGTCGTACACCGACAGGTCGAACTGCAGCGACGACAGCGCGATCGTGCGCTCGTCTCCGGCGAGGCCGAAGTGCGCGGCGATCGCGTCGATCGTCGCCGCCGCCGCGGAGTGCGGCACCTCGACGCCCTTCGGCTCGCCCGTCGACCCCGAGGTGAACAGGACGTAGGCGATCGCCGACGGCTCGACCGGCACGGGGGCGGCGAGGGGCACGGCATCCCCCGCAACCGCGAGCACCGGCACGTCGACGCCCTCGGCCGCGCCCACGAGCGCCTGGGCGCCGGAGCGGGCGAGGATGCGGTCGCGGCGGGCGGCGGGATCGTCGACGTTGATCGGCACGTAGGCCGCCCCCGCCGCGAGCACGCCGAGCACCGCGATCGCCTGGTCGACGCCCTTGGGCAGGCGCACCGCGACCGTGTCGCCCGCGCCGACGCCGATCGCGGCGAGACGCGCCGCGAGGGTGAGGGCCTTCTCGGCGAGCTCGCCGGCGGTGAGGTCGCCGCCGGCGGAGCGGACGGCGATGCCGTCGGGGTGCAAGCGGGCGCGGGTGAAGAACGCCTCGTGCAGGGTGCGGGCGGCGGGTGCGGGCACGTCGTGCGCGGTGCGCCGCTCGAGCTGCCCCGCCGGAAGGGGAACGGCGCCGTCGCCGTGGTCGATCACGGTGTCGACGAGGTCGATGAACGCGCGGAACATGTCGGCGATCACTCCGGGCGGGAAGGCGTCGCGGCGCACGTCCCAGTTGACGAGCATCCCCTCGGCGACGTCCACCACCTGCGCGTCGAGCTCGACCTGCGGTCCCTGCGAGATGATCCACGACGGCGTGCCGAACACGCCGAGCACCCGCTCCGAGAACAGCCGGCCGAGGTTGAGGCCCGAGGTGAACACGATCGGGGCGAGCACGGGTTCGCCGGCTGCACGGCCGAGGTCGCGCAACACGTCGAGCCCGCCGTACGCGGCGTGGTCGACGGCCGCGTGCAACTGGCTCTGCAGCCGCCGGGCGCGCTCGGCGAACGACTCCGGAGCGGTGTGGTCGACGGCCAGGAGCACCGAGTTGGTGAAGTCGCCGACGAGGTCGTCGACGTCGGGCACGACGGGCGCGCGCGTGAAGAGCGGCACGTTCAGGAGGAACCGCTGCTGGGTCGACCAGCGCGCCACGACCTCGGCGAAGGCGGTGGCGAGCACGACCGACGGCGTCACCCCGAGGCTCCGGGCGCGCGCGGCGAGGGCGTCGGCGCGGTCGTGGTCGAAGGTCTCGGCGAGGCGGACGCTCGCGTGCGGGTCGGGCCGGTCGCCCTCCGCCCGCGCCGGGAGCGCCGGGGCACCGGGGAACGTCGGCACCCGTTCGGCCCACCAGGCCCGGTCGCGCTCGCGGGCCGCGGGGTCGCCCTCGACGGCGAGGTATTCGCGGTAGCCGGGATGGGCGGGAACGCCGAGCACGTCATCGTCGTCGTAGGCGCGAGCGAGGTCTTCGAGGATGCGACGGTAGCTCTGCGCGTCGGCGGCGAGCATGTCGACGTCGACGTGCAGCCGCGTGCGCCCGGCGGGCAAGAGGGTCAGGGCCACCTGGACGACCTGGCCGTCGACCACGTCGAGCATCTGGTGCGATCGTTCGTCGCGCAGACGCTCCAGCTCGCCAGCGACCCCGGCGTCGTCGAGGTCGCGCACGTCGTCGACCCGCACCGTCGACGACACCGCTCCCGCGGGAACGATCCACTGCATCGCGTCGTCGGTGAAGGCGGCGCGCAGCATCGGGTGGCGTGTGACGAGCGCCGTCACCGCGCGCGAGAGACGGCCGGGGTCGATGCCGTGGCCGTCGAATTCGACGTAGAGGTGCGCGGCGACCCCGCCCAGCCGATGCTGCGTCTGCCGGCCGCTCCAGTAGGCGTGCTGCATGGGCGCGAGCGCGAAGCGGGGGTCGTCGTGCACGGCGGCGCGTGCCACCTCGCGCGAGACGGGTGCGCCGGCCCCGGCGAGAAGGCGCTCCCACGCGGCGACGGTCGGGGTGGCGGCCAGCGCGCCGAAGCCCACCTCGGCGCCTTCGGCCCGCCATCGCTCGGCGAGGCGGATGATGGCGAGCGAGTGCAGGCCGTGCATGAGCAGGTCGTCGTCGGGCTCGATCTCGTGCGCGGCGATGCCCACCTGGGCGGCGATCTCGGCGGTGATGCGGGTGCGGTCGAACACGGTTCTCCTCAGACTCCAACGGGAACGGAAAGACGGATGCCGACGCCCTCGGCGCCGACGTTCGCGGGGGCGCCCGCGAAAGGGGCAAGACGGATGCCGACGCCCTCGGCGCCGGGAACGAGATCACCGGCGTCGACGACCTCGGAAAAGAACGGGAGCATGCCGACGCCCGCGGTGAGCGCCGGGTGGCGCCCGGTGTGGGCGCGCACCGCCCGGGCGCCACGCGGGGCTTCGTCGCGCACGGCGAGGGCGCCCGGCAGTCCCCCGACATCGAGGTCGACGAGCTCCAGCCGGGCCGCGGGGTCGAGAGCGCACGTCACGACGGCCGGCGCCGCGTCGGCGGGGGCGGAGGGTGAGGGCCTCGGGCTCGGCGACGAGGCCGGTGCCGAGGCACTTCACGACCGCTTCGCGGCGCACCCACGCCCGCGCGAGCGTCGCTGCGTCCCAGCCGCTCCGCGGACGTTCGCGGACGGGGAGGTAGTCGGCGACGGCGTCGTTCGCCGCACCGATCCCCGCCTCGACGTCCACGCCCACGTCGCCCTCGGGTCGGTACGCCACGAGCACCACGCCGCCGGAGTGGGCGATCGAGATCCCCCCGGCGGCATCCGGAGTCGACGGCATGCCGGCGCGCGGGTCACCCGGCGGGCGTACGTCGATCGTCACGTCGGCGGGGCCCCTGCCGGTGGCCGCGGCGACGAGCGCCCGCGCGAGCACGCGGCCGGTGGTGAACTCGGCCGCGCGAGCCGGGCGCATCGCCCTCAGACGCTCGCGCTCGCGGTCGCTCAGCCACGGGTGCCCCGGTGCGAGCACGCGGGCGGCGACGATCACGCGCCCACCGCCGTGCGGATGCGCGACAGCAGCAGCTCGGGGTGGTCGAGGAGGGCGAAGTGTCCTCCCTCCAGCACGAGCGTTCCGTGATCGACCGCGCCGGCCTGCAGCAACGGCATCCATCCGCTGACCGCGACGGGACCGGCGACGGGGTCGTCGCGCCCGGCGACGGTGAGCAGTCCCCCGGCACGCAACGGACCGCGCTCGGCGTCGGCGGCTGCGCCCGGGCGGTCGAACTCGGCCGCGGCGGTGAGGTCACCGCGAAGAGCCCGGATCGCGAGCGTCAGGAACGGCTCGTCGCCGAGCAGCACCTCGGGGGTACCGCCCAGACGACGCAGCCACGCGCGCCACGCCTCGCGGTCGTCGTCGGCGGGGAGGCGTCCGCCGCGTCGTCGCCCCGGTGCGGGGCGACCCGACAGCACGAGGAGATCGACCGGGATCAGGGCCGACAGCGCCGCCGCGAGCGACGCGCCGAAGCTGTGCCCGAGCAGCACCGTGGGGATGCCGTCGGACGTCAGCTGTCCGAGCACGCCTGCGAACGCCGCGACGAACTCCGGGTACGAGGTGAGCGGCTCCTCGGCGATGCGGGTCTCGTGACCGGGGTACTGCAGGGCGACGATGTGCGGCGGGTCGGCGAGACCGGCCCCGAGTCGTGCGTAGGCCCCTGCCGATCCGCCCGCGTGCGGCAGGCATACGAGCCGCCAGGCGGCGTCGGCCGGTCCGCTCACCCGCGCGAGCGCACCGAGATCGAGCGTGGGGGTCACGGGGCGGTCCGCTCGGGCGTGCGCTGGCGCACCTTGCTCACCTTGCCCACCCCCGTGGTCGGAAACGCCGTGACGAACTCGATCGTGTCGGGCAGCTTGAACCGCGCGACGCCGCGATCCGCGAGGAATCTGCGCAGCTCGATCGCCCGCGGGGCGCGGTCGAGGTCGCGACGCGGGATGACGTAGGCGGCGATGCGCTCGCCGAGGGTGTCGTCGGGCACGCCCACGACCGACACGTCGTGCACGACGGGATGGCCGAGCAGGAGGTTCTCCAGCTCTTCGGGCGCGACCTTCTCGCCGCCGCGGTTGATCTGGTCCTTCGCGCGCCCCACGACGCGGACGTACCCCCGCTCGTCGACCGAGACGAGATCGCCCGTCCGGTAGAAGCCGTCGGCCGTGAAAGAGGCGCGGTTGACCGCTTCGTCGGCGAGGTACGCGCGGATCGTGTACGGCCCGCGCGTCAGCAGATGCCCCGGTGTTCCCGTCGGTACCGGCTGATCGTGATCGTCGACGACGCGTACCTCGTCGTCGGGCGAGATCGGCCGCCCCTGGGTGGTGACGATCGTCTCCTCGTCGTCGTCGAGGCGGGTGTAGTTCACGAGCCCCTCGGCCATACCGAACACCTGCTGCAGCGTGCACCCCAGTTCGGGCCGCACCCGCCGGGCGACGGCCTCGCTGAGCTTGGCCCCGCCGACCTGGACGGACCGGAGCGTGCGTAACCGCTCACCGCGCGCGGCGTCGAGCCAGGCGATCAGCAGCGGCGGCACGAGGGCGACGGTGGTCACGCCATGCCGCTCGATGAGGGGGAAGGCGATGTCGGGGCTCGGCGCAGGACACATGACCACCGATGCGCCGACGGCGATCGCGCCCAGGATGCCGGGGGAGCTCATCGTGAAGTTGTGGGAGGCGGGTAGGGCGACGAGCATCACGCTGTTCTCGTCGAGTCCGCAGATCACGGCGCTCTCGCGCACGGAGTAGAGGTAGTCGTCGTGCGTGCGCGGGATGAGCTTGGGCCCGCCCGTGGTCCCACCCGACAGCTGCAGGAAGGCGATGGCATCCGGTCGCGACGGGCTCTCGCGGCGCTCGGCGGGCGCGGGGGCGTCGAGATCAGCGGATGCCACGAGCAGCACGCGCACGCCCGCGGGTGCGCCGCGGCGGGCGATGTCGGCGTAGTCGGCGTCGGCGGGACGACCGAGGGTGAGGATCGCGCGCGCGGCCGAGCGGGTCGCGACGTCGGCGAGCTCGTGCTCGCGGTGGGCGGGGAGCGCGAAGACGGGCAGCGCCCCGACGAGGGCGAGCGCGAACACCGCGACGGGGTGCTCGGCGACGTTCGGCAGGAAGAGCACGATCCGATCCCCCGGGCGGATGCCGTCGGCGGCGAGCCGATCGGCGAGGGCCCGCGCGGCGCGGTCGAGTCCGCGGTAGTCGAGCACGCGATCGCCGTCGATCACGGCGGGGCGGGCGCCGTGGCGCGCGACGGTCTGCTCGAGCAGCCCGGTGAAGGTCTGACCGATCCAGTACCCGCGTGCGCGATACGCGACGGCGACGTCGTCGGGGTACGGGCGCACAGCGCGTAGGGCGTGCTCCACGCGCAACGACGCCGGGCGCAGGTCGGTCCAGGCGTCGTCGACGACACGCAGCGCGTCGGGGCGCGGCAGCGGCTCGGTCACGGGGGTCCACCCGGCTGGCAGGGGCGGTCCCACCGGCCAGAGCGAGTGCTGGCCCTCGTCGTTGACCAGCACGTGGAAACGGGCGTCGGGGTCGTCGAAGGGATTCGGCATCGGGGGGAACCTTTGTGTGGAAAGCGAGGAGGGAAGGGTCGTGGCGGGCGCGGGGCCCGCCACGACCGGCGCGTCAGGAGCCCGTGATCGCGCTGAGCGCGTACGAGGCGTTCAGCGGCGACGGGTTGCGCAGCGCCGCGATCTGCACCATCGACAGGTCGACGAGGTGACCGTCCTTGACGGCCGTGAGCGTCGGGAAGACGGCGCTGCTCTGCCACGCGGTCTTGACGTCGGGGCTCAGGAAGGCGACGTACATGCGGTCGGCATCTGCCTTGTCGACGGTCTCGAACGACAGGCCCGCGGCTCCCGAGCCGTCATCGAGCGCGGGAAGGGCGGCCGCGGTCGGGCTGAACGTCATGCCCAGGGCGTCGAAGGCGCGGACGCTGCCGTCTTCGGTGTCGTTGACGACCTTGAGGGCGTTGGGCGTGGCGAGCGAGAGCGTGTAGGTGAGCCCCTTCAGCTCGGGGTGGCTCTCCCCCGCCTCGGCGAACGTGGCCGTGTCGGCGTCGATGAGCGGCTGCACGGCATCGGTCTTGCCGAGCGCCTCGGCGATGAGCGGCGCCTCGACCTTCCAGTCGAGGTGGTGGATGTTCTTCGCGCTCGGACCCACGACCGGAGCGATGGCCGAGAGGCCGGCGTAGTTGGCTTCGAGGTCGACGTACGAGGTCGCGACGATCAGGTCGGGGTGCAGCGCCGCGATGGCCTCGAGGTCGAGGGGCGCGCGGTCGGCCCCGGCGGCGGCGGTCTGGATGAGCGCGGGGGTCGTGGTGAGCTTCGGGGCAAGCCACGGAGCGATGCCGGATTTGTCGAACGGGAACGCGGAGGTCGCGACGGGCTCGACGCCCAGCGCCGTGACGATGTCGGCCTCCATCCAGCCGAGGGTCACCACGCGCTCCGGGGCCGCGGGGATGGTCGCTTCGCCGTAGGCGTGGTCGACCGTGACGGGGAACCCGCCCGAGGTGGCTGCGGGCGTGCTGCCGGCATCGGGCGTGCCCGTGGCGCAGCCCGACAGGAGCGCAGCGCTGACCGCGAGAGCGGCGGCCGCGGCGACCGCGCGGGCCGGACGGAGGAAGCGGGCGAGAGACATGGAACTCCTTACGGGTGGTGAGCTGTGGAGGGGGCGGGATGCCGCAGGTCGGCGAGCACGCCCCGATGTAGGTTAGCCTAACCTAACCATCTGCGACGCCCGGTTCTCTCGGCGTCGACGAAACCGGCCGCCCACCGAGAGGATCCCCATGAGCCGCAGCCTGCGCCTGACCGAGAACCAGCGCGACGTGATCGCCCACCCGGCCCATGCGCACGGGCTCGCGGACGAGATCTCTCTCGTGCGGGATGCCGCGGAGATCTCGCCGATCGTCACGCGCGTGACGATCGATCTGGGCGGCACGCCCGACGCGGCGGAGTGGGCGAAGCCGAACACGGCGATCCGCATCGAGGTCCCCGCGCTCGACGACGACACCGCGCTCGTGTCGCGCGTGTACACCGTCCGCCGTTTCGAGGCGCCGCGCACGATCGAGGTCGACGTCGTGCGGCACGGTCACCGCACCCCGATGACGGCGTGGCTCGCCGGCATCCGCCCCGGTGACAGCGTGCGCGTGATCGGTCCGCGCACGCACCTGCTGCCCGCCCACGACGGGCGCCCGATCGAGCTCGTCGCCGACGACTCCGCGCTTCCGGCCGTAGCCTCGATCCTCGCGGCGTGGCCCGCGGGCAGCCGCGGGCGCGTCCGCACGACGAGCCGAGACGACGTGGTGCTGGCGCAGCTGCCGCCCGCGCCCGACGTGTCGGTCGAGCGCATCGCCGATGTCGACGCCGTCGAGGCCCCGGTCGGCGCCGTGCTGTGGGCCGCCGGGGAACGCGACGCCATGCGGGCGCTGCGCGCGCGGTGCCTCGCCGCCGGCATGGACAAGGCCGACCTGCGCGTCTTCGGCTACTGGAAGCAGGGCGTGAGCAACAGCATCATCGACGCCAAGCGCCTCGATCACTTCGCCGCGCTCCTGAAGGCGACCGGCTCGACCGACGGCGCCGACGACTTCGACATCGACATCTGAGACACCGGTGTCGGAGCCCCCGGCTCCGAAGATCCGGGCGACGAAGCCCCCCGCACCGCAGACACCGACATCTGAGCCACCGGCTCCGCGGCCCCGAGCGCGCGCAGAAGGGTGCGGAACTTCGCCCCCGTCTCCTCGATCTCGCGCTCGGGCTCGGAGTCGGCCACGATCCCCGCGCCCGCGAAGAGCCGGATCGTGCGTCCGGCGATCTCGGCGCTGCGGATGCCGAGGGCCCACTCCCCGTCGCCCGAGGCGTCGGTCCAGCCGACGGGCCCCGCGAACGGTCCGCGCGGGAACGGCTCGAGCGCCTCGATCGCCGCGACCGCGTCCGCCGTGGGCACCCCGCCGACGGCCGGGGTGGGATGAAGGGCGAGAGCCAGCTCGGCGGAGGTGACCGTCGGGTCGTCGAGCACACCCTCGATCGTCGTCCCGAGGTGCCACATCGTCGGCGTCGCGACGACGTCGGGGCGATCGGGCACGCGCAGGTTGCGGCAGAACGGGCCGAGGGCGGCCGCGATCGCGTCGACGACGAAGCGGTGCTCGCCGAGGTCTTTCGTCGAGGTGGCCAGAGCCGCGGCCCGCGCCCGATCGACCTCGGGATCGGCGCTGCGCGGCAGGGAGCCCGCGAGCGGGACGCTGCGCACCGCCGTTCCCACCCGGCGGATCAACAGTTCGGGGCTCGCGCCGAAGAACACGCGCGGGTCGGCGGTGGTGCCGAGGTCGAAGGCGAAGCCGAACGCGGTCGGGTTCGCGTCGAACAGCGCCTGTACGAGAGCGGCGCGCGGCACGTCGGGTGGAAGATCGGCGACGAGGGTGCGCGCGAGCACGACCTTGTCGAGCCGCCCTGCCCGCAGGGCGTCGAGCGCCTCGTCGACGAGCGCGCCGAAGACGTGCGCCTCCGGCTCGGGCACGAAGCGCAGACCGACGTCGCGCGGCGCGGTGGCGGCCACGGCGGTGCGCGCCTGCACGCCCTCGCGCAGCGTGTCGGTCGTCGCGACGCGTGCCGGAACGATGAGGTGCGCGTCGCGTGCGGGGTCGAAGCCGAGCGAACCCAGCACGAGGGGCACCCCGTCGTCGTGAGCGGCCGCGATGCGCTGCAGCACCGGGCCCGTGGCATCCGCTCGCCGACGCCCGAAGGCGACGACCGTCCGCTTGCTGCCGCGGTAGATCGCCGAGGCGCCACCGGGGAGGGGGGCGAGGGCGCTCATGCTCCGAGCCCCGCTCCCCCGTCGACCGTGAGCGTCTGCATCGTCACGTGCCGGGCGTCGTCCGACACCAGGAATCCGACCACCCGGGCGATGTCCACCGGGTCGGCGATCCGCCCCAGCGGGATGCCGAGCCGGAACGCGTCGGCGTCTCCCGCCACCACACTGTCGCGACCGGCGCCGGTGATCGCGTGGAAGTCGCGCTGCATCGCGGTGTCGGTGGATCCGGGAGCGACGATGTTGCACCGGATGCCGAGAGCCGACGCCTCGAGTCCGAGGGTGCGCACGAGGGCGTTCGCGGCTGCCTTCGACGCGCCGTACGCCGCCATGCCCGCGCGCGGGATGACCGCGGCGTTGGAGGTGACGGCGACGAACGATCCACCGCCCGCCTCGACCAGGTGCGGCATCGCCGCGCGCGCGAGGGCGAGCACGCCCCCGGCGTTGACGCGGACGAGATCGAGCAGGTCGTCGATCGAGGTCTCCAGCGCGGATGCCACGTGGAACACGCCCGCCACGCTCGCGGCTCCCACGAGCGGACCGAGCCGGTCGCGGGCCTCGGCGACGGCCTCCCCCAGGGCGGCCTCGTCGGTGACGTCGGCGACCAGCGGGATCGCGCCCTCCACGGCCTCGGACCGGGCGCGGTCGATCGCGGCGACGGAGAACCCGCGCGCGACGAGGTCGGCGACGACGGCGCGGCCGATGCCGCCCGCGGCTCCCGTGACGACGACGGCGCTCATGAGACGCCGTTTCCGACGAGGGCGCCGGCGAACGCACCCTGCGGGTCGCGCACGCGCCGGGCGTCGAGCGACTCGGCGATCTCGCCCGCGCGGACGGCGACCGCCGACAGCAGCGACGACGTCAGGCCGTGCGTGTGCTCGGTTCCGCCCTGCAGGTACACCGCGGGGGCGAAGGCCTCGTCGGTGCGCAAGCGATAGTCGCGTTCGACGATCACCCGGCCCTGCTCGTCACGCGCGAATCGGGAGGCGAGCGCCGGCAGCAGGTCGTCGACCGAGACGGGCTCGTAACCGGTGGCGAACACGACGGCGTCGACCTCGATCTCGCGGGTCGTGCCGCGCGATTCGTCGCGGACGGTCAGGGTGACGCCGTCGGGGCCGTCGACGACGCGCTCGACGCGGCTGACGTTCTCGACGTGCAGGCGCCGGGCGCCCCGCACGATCTCGGCGTACTCCCGCCGGTACAGCTCCTCGATGAGGTCGAGGTCGACGACCGAGTAGTTCGTGTTCGCGTGCACGCGCAGCAGCCGCTCGCGGATGTCGGCAGGGGCGCCGTGGAACTCGTCGACCGTCGCCGGGTCGAAGATGCGGTTGGCGTAGGGGCTGTCGTCGGCGGGTGCGAACCCGAAGCGTCCGAAGATCGCGTGCACCGCGGCATCCGGATACCCGGCGTGCAGATACTCGACGATCTCGGCCGCGCTCTGGCCGGCTCCCACGACCGCGAACCGGCGATGGGCGGATGCCGGGAGCGCGGCGAGCGCGGAGAGGAACGCGTCGGAGTGCCACACGCGGGGCGACGGCTCGACGCCGTGGGGCAGGCGGGGGCGGAGGCCCGCTCCGACGACGATGCTGTCGGTCTCGACGATCTCGCGGCGACCGTCGCGCACGATGTCGACGGCGAGGGCGTCGACCCGGTCGCCGTCGCCGACGGGGCGGACCCCGACGACCTCGGTGCCGTAGTCGCAGACGGGGGCGACGCGCGCGGCGGCCCACTGCAGGTAGTCGTGGAACTCGAGGCGGGTGGGGAACGACGTCTTGAGGTTGATGTAGTCGATCAGGCGACCCTGCTCGTGCAGGTAGTTGACGAAGCTGAAGGAGCTCCGCGGGTCGCGGAGGGTGACGAGGTCCTTGAGGTGGTTGACCTGCAGCGTCGCGCCGGGCAGCAGCATGTCGCGGTGCCATCCGAAGCACTCCTGGCGTTCGAAGAACCGCATCCGGCCGGTGTCGCCGCGTTCCTCGAGCGCGATGGCGAGGGCGAGGTTGGAGGGACCGAAGCCGATGCCGACGGCGTCGTAGCGCGCGGTCATCGGGGAACCGCCGCCATGGCGCCGGCGAGCGCCCGCGACACCTGGTCGGCGGTGGTGACGACGCCGCAGCGGCGGGCGACGTACGACAGCGCCATCTCGTGGTCGTCCCGCGAGAAGTCGGCGACGGCGTCGGCGACGAGGAACGCCTGCCGGTCGCCCATGAACGCGCTCGCCGCGGTCATGAGGCACCCGATGTGCGCGTACACGCCGGTGATGATGATCTGGTCGCGGCCGAGGTCGGCGAGCAGGTCTTCGAGGCCCGAGCGCACGAACGCGTCGTACCGCCACTTGGTGAGGCGGTGGTCGTGCGCGCGCGGTTCGAGTTCGGCGACGATGCGCTCGCCGTCGCCGCTCGGCACGCCGGCCCCCCAGAGGTCGAGCTGCAGCCCGCGTTCGACGGGTGACTGCCCGCCGGGCTGGGCCGTATACACGACGGGAACGCCCGCGGCGTCGGCGACCTCGCGCAGGTTATGGATCGCCGCGACCGCGGGGGCGAAGGGCTCGGCGCCGCGTACGAACGCGCCGGCGAAGTGCTCCTGCATGTCGTGTACGAGCAGCACGCTGCGCTCCGGATCGATGCGCCAGTCCAGCGTCGACGCGGGGATCTCGGTCGGCGCGGTGTAGGGCCGGATGCGGGGAAGAGCCATGGGCACCCTCTCGTCTCGGGTCGGCTGCGATCGGTGCAGCTGGGGGGAACGGCCCTCCGATCGGGGGCCGGGGCGGCTCGTCGATGCGAGCCGGCGCCCGAGCAAGTAAAGTTAGGCTAACCAAACTTTGTCAAGCGTGCCCCGACCGAGAGGACCCCGGCGACGTGACGCTCTTTCGCGTGCCTGCACGGCGGGAATTCCGGATGCCGCAGCTGCGGCGCCGACGCCGCGCGGCGATCCCGGTGCTCGCGGTGGCCCTGCTCGCCGCCGTGGCCCTGAGTCTGGCCCTGGGCGGTCGCGAGATCTCGTTCCCGGCCCTGATGGACGCGGTCTTCTCGCCGGGCAGCGCCGACCAATCGGCCGTCGTGTGGGGGCTCCGCGCCCCGCGGACCGTGGTCGGGATCCTCGCCGGGGCGGGTTTCGCCGTGGCGGGGGCGCTGATCCAGGCCGTCTCGCGCAACCCGCTCGCCGAGCCGGGCATCGTCGGGGTGAGCGCCGGCGCGGGTTTCGCCGTGACCCTCGCCGCGGCGGTGTGGGGCATCGCCTCGCCCTCCGCCGTGGCGGGAGTGGCGTTCGCGGGGGCGTTGCTGACCACGGCCGTCGTCCTGGCGATCGGTCGCACCGGACGCCCGGGAGGCTCGGCCCGCATGCTGCTGGCCGGGGTCGCGATCGCGGCGATCCTCGGGGGCCTGTCGACGGGCATCGCCCTGCGCGACACCTCGGCCTTCACCGCCGTGCGCAACTGGGCGCTCGGGTCGATCGTGGCGACCGGGTACGACGAGGCGCGGGTCATGGGGCTCGTCATCGCGGCCGGGGTGGTGGTGGCGTTCGCGTGCGCCCCGGGCCTCAACGCGCTCGCCCTCGGCGACGAGCTCGCCGCCTCGCTCGGTACGCGCGCGGCGTGGGTCCGCGGCACCGGCGTCGTCGCGATCGCCCTCACCGCCGGCGGGGCGACGGCCCTGACCGGCGGAATCGTCTTCTTGGGGCTCATGGTGCCGCACGCGATGCGATGGATCGTCGGCCCCGACCAGCGGTGGATCCTCGCGACGTCTCTGCTCGCCGCCCCCGCGCTCGTGCTCGTCGCCGACGTGATCGGGCGCCTCATCGCCGCCCCCGGGGAGATCCCCGTGGGCGTGGTCGTCGCGGTCGTCGGGGCGCCGGTGCTCATCGCGATGGTCCGCCGTCGGGAGGTGAGCGGACTGTGAACGTCATCGCCGCACCGCCCCCCATCATGACGCTCCGCCGTCGGGAGGTGAGCGGACTGTGAGGGTCGCTCCCCCGCCGTCCTCACGCGAGAGCGAGCCGACGGCCGCCCCCGCCGCACGGCATCCCGCCCCCACGGCACCCCCGCGCCGCCGCGCCGCGCGCCGTACCGTCCTCGTCACGACCGGGCTGTTCCTCGCCGCCGTTGCGCTCTCGGTCCTGTCCCTGACGCTCGGGAAGTACCCCATCGCTCCCGACCGCCTCCTCGCCGTGGCACTGGGCACCGGCAGCGACTTCGAGCGACTCGTGCTCGTCGAGTGGCGCCTGCCGACGGCGATCGCCGCGGTCGTGTTCGGCGCCGCCCTGGGAC
This sequence comes from Microbacterium sp. SORGH_AS_0454, assembly GCF_031453395.1. NCBI lineage: Bacteria > Bacillati > Actinomycetota > Actinomycetes > Micrococcales > Microbacteriaceae > Microbacterium > Microbacterium sp. SORGH_AS_0454. The sequence continues at coordinate 3,058,594 of NZ_JAVIYS010000001.1, forward strand.
TCGCCGGCGCGATCGTCCAGCGTCTCACCCGCAACCCGCTCGGCTCCCCCGACCTCGTCGGCATCGACGTGGGCGCGTTCACGGGCGTGGCGATCGCGATGATCCTGCTCGGCGCGAAGGGCTTCTGGCAGGTCGCCGCCGCCGCATCCCTGGGCGGTCTGCTCACGGCCGCGCTCGTGACGGTGCTCGCGTATCGGGGCGGGCTGTCGACGTTCCGCCTCATCGTCGTCGGCATCGCGGTGGCCGCGGCGCTGGGGTCCGTCAACGCCTACCTCATCACGCGCGCCGATGTGGGCGACGCCATGTCGGTGGGGCTCTGGGGAGCGGGTTCGCTCACCCGCGTGTCGTGGGAGAGTCTCGCACCGAGCGTGGTGATCCTCGTGCTCGTCGGCGCCGCCGCGCTGCTCACCACCCGGTCGCTGCGCAGCCTCGATCTCGGCGACGACGTCGCCACCGCTCACGGCGTCGCGGTCGTGCGCTTGCGTCTGACGCTGATCGCTCTCGCCGTCGTCTTGACCGCGGTCGTGACCGCCAACACCGGTCCGCTCGCGTTCGTCGCACTCGCGGCTCCCCACGTCGCCCGGCGCCTCGCTCCCGGCACGGGCCTCATCCCGGCGATCGGCGCCGGGGCGTTCCTCCTCGCCTCCGCGCAGCTCGTCGCGCTCGTGCTGGGTCTCGCGGGTATCGCTGCTCCCGTGGGTCTGGTCACCCTCTCGCTCGGCGGCGCGTACCTGCTGACGCTGCTCGTGGGTGCGCGGCGGCGGTGAGCGGCGGGACGACGGGTCGAGACGCCGGCCTGTGCGTGCGCGCGTGCACCGACGCTCTCGGCGCACGGCCGGAGCTGCTCGACGACCGCGGCCACGACCCGTGGACGGGCGCAGCCCGCGGTGTTTCGTCGGGCGGTCACGCCGTGGTTGACCGCCCTCCCGCGGAGACGGCGGCCCACGGAGTCGGCCGCCGCGTATCGTTCAGCGCCGCCCGCGCCCCAGCTCCCACAGAGCCACCGCGCTCGCCGCGGCGACGTTGAGAGAGTCCACTCCCCCGGCCATCGGGATCGTCACCACGGTGTCGGCCGCGTCCAGCGCGCGGCGTGACAGCCCGTCGCCCTCGGCCCCCATCAGCAGGGCGACGCGCTCGTGCCCCGCCGCCGAGAAGTCGTCGAGGGTGACCGCATCGTCCGACAGCGCGAGGGCCGCGAGATGCAGCCCCGCATCGTGCAGCAGGGGGGCGGCCTCCGACCATTCGGGCAGTCGCGTCCACGGCACCTGGAACACCGTGCCCATGCTCACGCGCACACTCCGGCGGTACAGCGGGTCGGCGCAGCGGGGCGTGACGAGCACGGCATCCGCACCGAGGGCCGCCGCCGAACGGAATGCCGCCCCGATATTCGTATGGTCGACGATGTCCTCGAGCACGACGACGAGCCGCGCGTCTCTCACGACCTCTTCGACGGATGCCAGCGCCGGACGATGCATGGACGCCAAGAGCCCCCGATGCACGGTGTACCCCGTCACCTGCTCGGCGATCTCGGCCGCGACGACGTAGATCTCGGCATCCCCTCCGACGAGGGCGAGGGCGTCGGCGAGGAACTTGTCCTGCACGAGCACGGAGCGCGGACGGTGCCCCGCGCGGAGGGCGCGGTCGAGCACCTTCGAGGACTCGGCGATGTAGAGCCCGCCCGCGGGCTCTGTCACCCGGCGCAGCGACACATCGGTGAGGTCGCGGTAGTCGGCGAGGCGCGGGTCGTCGGCGGAGTCGAGAGGGATGACGGGCATCGTCCCATCGTGCCAGCCGAGCCGCGCTCCGGCCGCGCGCGCCCCCGCCGAGTGTCCACGACACACCGCGACCCCGCGGGCCGTGGCGGCGTGTCGTGGAAACCCGACCGGTGAGCAGGGCTCGCCGCGGGATGGACGCGACGGCGCGCGCCTCACGCGACGTGCAGCACACTCCCGCCAGCGACCACGAGCATCCGCTCGGGCACGCGCACCAGCGCGTCGAGGGGGTTCTCGGCCTCGACGAGCACGATGTCGGCGCGCGCGCCCTCGACGAGGTCGTGCACCTCGCGCCCCACGGCCCAGGCGCCCGCGCTGGTCGCCAGCCGCATCACGCGCAGCAGGTCCTCATCGCGCGCGAGGCCCGCCGCGCGGGCGTACTGCCACGCGATACCCAGGGTGTCACCGGTGCCGTAGGGGCTCCACAGATCCCGGATGCCGTCGGTGCCGAACGCGAAGCGCACGCCGGCCGCGTCGAGCTCGGCGAGGGGCAGCTGCGGCACGCGGAGCGGGGCGACCGTGGTCATCGTGACCCCGACCTCGGCCATGGCCGCGAGCAGGTCGCGGCGACGCGCCGGGTCGAGCTGCGCGACGGCGAAGCCGTGGGCGACGTTCACGCGACCCGCGAGCCCGAGGCGCGCGGCGCGGTCCACGAGCAGCTCGATCTGGAACGCGCCGAGCTCGGCGGGGTCGTGCAGGTGGATGTCGATTCCCGCGCCCGTGTCGGCGGCGAGCTCGGCGATCGCGTCGATCTGCCCCACCGGGTCGCGGTCGATGGTGGCGGGGTCCAGCCCGCCGATCCACTCGACGCTCGGGCGGGTCGCTGCCTCGCGGAGAAGGTCGAGGACACCGGGGCGACGGAGGACTCCGTCCTGCGGGAAGGCGACGATGCGCACGTCGAGCGCCCCCTGATAGGCGGCGGCGGCTTCGTCGACCGCGTCGATGCCACGCAGGCCGAGCTCGGCGTCGACGTCGACGTGGGTGCGGATCGCGGTGGTGCCGTAACGGACGAGCTCGCGCAGCACGTACGCGGAGCGCTCGAGAGAGGGGATGCCGAGGCGATCGCGCTCGGCGCGTTCGTGCCGGATGCGCCCCTCGGTGCTCCCCTCACCGCCGTAGGACTGCCAGGGCAGTCCCCACCACGACTTGTCGAGGTGGGCGTGGGCGTTCACGAGGCCCGGCAGCGCCAGCAGGCCCCGTCCATCGAACTCGCGCACCCCGATCGGGGCGGTCCCGGCGGGGGTGATCGCGGTGATGACCCCGTCGGCCATCGCGATGTCGACGGGGTCGCCGCCCCAGGGCCGCACACGGCGGAGGCAGGTGATCTCGAGCATGGCGGGTGGGGGGAGAGCGCTCATCCCTCCAGTATCGACGCCACAGGCCCGCGGCCACCGGGGGTGTGCCCGCTGCACCGCGTCCGGTACGCGCGGACCGGACGCGGTGCCCCGCCGTAGACTCGACGACACGGAGGTGTGCATGACCGACACGACGGAGGAGACCGAGTTCTCGGCATCCATCGATCGCGCCGTCGACGTGCTCGCGGGCCGCAAGATCGCCGTGCTGACGGGCGCGGGCGTGTCGACCGACTCGGGGATCCCCGACTACCGGGGCAAGGGCGCACCCACGCGCACGCCCATGACGGCGCAGCAGTTCCTCTCGAGCGCCGACGCCCGTCGCCGCTACTGGGTGGGCAGCCACCTGGGCTGGAAGGTGTTCGCGGCCGCGCAGCCGAACGACGGCCATCGCGCCCTCGCCGATCTCGAGTCCGCGGGAGTCGCCAACGGCGTCGTCACCCAGAACGTCGACGGTCTGCACGTGCGCGCGGGCAGCGGCCGGGTGGTCGAGCTGCACGGCACGATGCGCCGGGTCGGCTGCCTCCAGTGCGGGCAGGTGTTCGACCGCCGCGATCTGGCCGAGCGCGTCGAAGCCGACAACCCCTGGATCACGTTGCCCGAGAACGTCGAGCTCGGCCCCGACGGCGACGTGACCCCGGCTTCGGCCGACGGGTTCGTCGTCCCGGTGTGCTCGGTGTGCGAGGGCACGCTCAAGCCCGACGTCGTGTTCTTCGGCGAGTACATCCCGGTCGAGAAGTTCCGCGAGGCCGAGCAGCTCGTCCACATGAGCGAGGCTCTGGTCATCGCCGGTTCGTCGCTCGTGGTCAACTCCGGCATCCGACTGGTCGAGCGGGCGCGGCGCAGGCGCCTCCCGGTGGTCATCGTCAATCGCGGCGAGACCCGCGCCGACCAGCGCGCGGCGGTCAAGATCGACGGCGGCACGACGCACGTGCTGCGCGCTCTCGCCGACCGGCTGCCGGCACTGCTCTGAGACCCGGCTCCTCTCGCGCGGCGAACTGCCAGGCGAACGGCGACGCTGTGATCGCACGCCGACACCGCGGCCGCATGCGCCCGCGGGGAGAGGCGGCCCGCGCCATCCGGTGCCGCGCCCACCGCCGTCACCGCTCCCGCGTGAAGCCCACCACTCCGCCGTCGAGGAACGCCCGGTGCGCCCCGCGCACGGTCATGCCGGTGAGACGCTCGATCGCGGAGGTCGCCCCGGGGCGCAGCTCGCCGTGGCGGCGCACGAAGACCTCGTGGGCGCGGGGGGCGTTCCACCCCGCGGGCAGCAGGTCGGCCGGCAGGTCGGGATCAGTGAAGGGGAAGCGGCGGTAGTCGTCGGTGAGGCGCACGCGGGCCACCAGGGCATCGTCGTCGGTCCCGCCGTCGGCCGGGCTGTCGTGCCGCGCCACGAACGTGCCGTACAGCGCGTCGAGCGCGTCGAGGTCCCACCCGCGCGCGGCGATCGATCGGTCGTGGTCGAGGTCGCCGCTGCGGCTGAGGAACACGTCGGAGCTCACGCCGTTGGTCTCCATCAGATCGCGCGCTGCGGCCATGCGGTCGCCGGGTGCGACCCAGATCGCGGGCTGCAGCTGCCCGAAGCCCAGCCAGGTGAGCTGTTTGCGCACTTCGTCGCGGGCCGAGCGGTCGCCCGCGCGCGTCGCGATGAGCGTCCACTGGCCGCCCCACTCGCCGGACACGTGACGGAAGATACGTTCGCGTCCCTCGTCGAGCAGCTGCCAAGCCTTGGGCGAGAGCACGTAGGTGGTCAAACGACCGTCACGGCGGGTCTCGAACCATCCCTCGGCCCGCAGGCGCGACATCACCACGCGGGTGGTGGCCGGCTCGACCTCGAAGAGCTGGAGCACGTCGCTGAGTCCGCGCAGCGGAGCCTCCCCGTCGCCGCAGTAGCGGAAGTAGTCCCCGAAGAGCGTGAAGACGAGAGAGCGGGGGCGCATGCGAGAACGTTACCCGACCATCATGTAACGGAGCTATGGCGCAGAACGCGTTTATGTTGCATACTCGTTGCGTCGTGACGGTTCGACATTCTCAGCGAGGAGGCTGACATGCGTATCGCAATCATCGGAGGCGGCCCGGGCGGGCTGCTCTTCGCCGCCCTGGCCGCGCGGAACATCCCCGGGGCTCACGTCGACCTGTTCGAGCGCAATCGCGCCGACGAGGCCTTCGGCTTCGGCGTCGTCTTCTCGAACGCGACGCAGAGCGGGGTGGATGCCGCCGACTCGGCGCTGCGCGAGACCCTCGACGCGTCGGGGGTGCGGTGGGACGCCATCCGCGTCACCGCGAAGGGCGAGACCATGACCTTCGCCGGCAACGGCATGGGCGCCGTGCTGCGCAAGGATCTGCTCGCCGCCCTCCAGCAGCGGGCCGTCGCCGCCGGGGCGCATCTGCACTTCTCCGCTCCGCGATGCATCGACGAACTCGGCGACTACGACGTGATCGTTGCCGCCGACGGAGCGAACTCGCAGACGCGCGCCGCGATCGGCGACGACACCCTGGGGGTGACGTACGAGACGGCCGCGGCGAAGTTCATCTGGTTCGCCACCGACGCCCCCTTCGAGGGACTCACGTTCCTGCACACCCACGCCGAGGGTCTTCCCGACGACGTCGCCGGCGTCTTCGCGGCGCACGCCTATCCGATCGGCGGCGGCCTGTCGACCTTCATCGTCGAGACCGACGAAGACACCTGGCGCGCCGCCGGTCTCGACGCCTTCGCCCCCACCACTCCCCCGGGCCCGAGCGACGAGCACAGCCAGCACCGGCTCGAGCAGATCTTCGCCCCCCTCATCGGCGGCGCGCGCCTCATCGGCAACAACTCCCGGTGGGGCAACTTCGCGCACCATCCGCGCGCGCAGCTGGCACCGCGGCAACGTCGCGCTGCTCGGTGACGCCGTGCACACCGCGCACTTCTCGGTGGGCAGCGGCACGAAGATGTCGCTCGAAGACGCCATCGCCCTCGCCGACGCTCTCGCGGCGCACCCCGACGACGTCGAGGCCGCGTTCCTCGCGTACGAGGGCGTGCGACAGCCGCAGGTCGCCCGCATTCAGGGCGCGGCGCGGCCCAGCCTGTCCTGGTGGGAGAACTTCGGGACGTACTTCCACGCGTTCGAGCCCTGGCAGTTCGGTTTCCACTTCTTCTCGCGCGCCCTTCCCGCGGCCAAGATCGCGCGCCGCGACCCGGATGCCGTGGACCGTGCCCTGCGACAGTGGCAGAACAGGCACGGCGCCCCGCCCCTCGAGTCGGCGGTGACGGGGCTCCTCGACAGACGTGTGCTCGACCGCGACCAGCTGCCCCCGGTCGTCACGGTCGCTGCGGGCGACGGGATCCGTCCCGACGACGCCGTGCGCGAGGCCCTCGCCGGTCACGCCGACGCGTCGGCGGTGCTCGTCACGGGCGGCAGCGCGCTCGATCGCCAGCTCACCGCCGAGGCCGCTCGCCTGCGACACGGCGTGGCGGCGATCATCGACGAGCCCGAATGCGACGAGGATCGCGCCATGACGCTGGTGCTCTCGGGCCGCGCGGATGCGGTGCTGCGATGAAGACGCGCGAGGGGACGACGCCCTGGCCCGCCGACGTCGCCGCGCGGTACCGCGCCGAGGGGCTGTGGCAGGGCCGCACGCTCGGTGACGCGTTCGCCGAAGCCGCGCACGTGCACGCCGACCGGGTCGCTCTCGTCGACGACGAGGTCTCCCTGACCTACACCGAGCTGCACGACCGGGTCGAGGCGTGCGCGGCGCGTCTGATCGATCTGGGCCTCGCCCCCGACGATCGCGTCGTCGTGCAGCTGCCGAACCACTGGACGTTCGTCGTTCTGACGGTCGCGTGTCTGCGGGCCGGGATCGTGCCGGTCATGGCGCTTCCCGCCCACCGTGAGCACGAGTTGCGGCACCTGGTCTCGGCATCCGAGGCCGTCGCGCTCGTCACTCCCGACGCCCTGCGCGACTTCGATCACCTGGCGCTCGCCCGCGCTCTAAGGGCGTCGAGCCCGACCGTGCGGCACCTGATCGTGCTGAGCGACGACGACGACGCTCCCGACGCCGTCAGCCTCAGGGCCCTGTGCGCACCGTCCGACGACTCGATCCGCGGTCGGGCGCTGCCGAGACCGGATGCCGCCGACGTCGCCGTGTTCCTGCTCTCGGGCGGCACAACGGGCCTTCCCAAGCTCATCGCCCGCACGCACGACGACTACCTCTGCAACATCGTCCTGACCTCGCCGCCCTCGGCGGTCGATCGCGACACGGTATACCTCGCGACGCTGCCCATGGGACACAACTTCCCGCTCGCGTGCCCCGGCATCCTGGGCACCCTGCTCGCCGGCGGCGCTGTCGTGCCGTTGGTTTCTCCGCGGCCCGAGCGCGCGTTCGCGGCCATCGAGCGGCACGGAGTCACCCACACCGCCGCGGTGCCCGCGGTGGTCGCCTCGTGGCTCGATCACGCCGGCGCCGTGGGGTTCGACGCGCTCGGGAGCCTCCGCGTGCTGCAGGTGGGCGGAGCGCGCCTCGCCGACGAACTGGCCGAGCGCGTCGTGAAGGCGCTGCCGGGCACGCTGCAGCAGGTGTTCGGCATGGCCGAGGGGCTCATCAACGTCACGCGGCTCGACGATCCGGTCGAGGTCGTCGTCGGTACGCAGGGGCGTCCCGTGTCGCCCCTCGACGAGCTCCGCGTGGTCGACGAGACGAGCGGGCTCGACGTCGCCCCGGGCGTACCCGGCGTGCTGCTCACCCGAGGCCCCTACACGCCGCGCGGGTACTACGACGCTCCGGAGACCAACGCGCGCTCCTTCACCCCCGACGGCTTCTACATCACCGGCGACATCGTGCGCCGGCGTCCGGACGGGAACCTCGTCGTCGAGGGACGCAGTAAAGACATGATCAACCGCGGCGGCGAGAACATCTCGGCCGAAGAGGTCGAGAACCTCGCCTACGCCCTGGCGGGGGTGCGCCTCGCCGCGGCGGTGGCCATGCCGCACGACACCCTGGGTGAGACGGTGTGCCTGTTCGCCGTGCTGTCCGACGGGCACGACCTCGATCTCGGCGCGGTGAGGGCGCACTTCGATGCCTGTGGCGTCGCGGCGTTCAAACGCCCCGACCACCTCGTGACGGTGACCGAGCTGCCGTTGACGAAGGTCGGCAAGATCGACAAGAAGGCCCTGCGCGAACGTCTCGTCGCCGAGCGGTCCGCCGAGCTCACCGCATCCTGAACCGGAAGGAGCGTTCGATGTTCATCGACGCCGCGGGGCTCTCCCCCGCCGACACGTACCGCCTGCTCGTCGGATCGGTCGTGCCCCGCCCGATCGCGTGGGTGACGAGCGGGCGGGAGCCCGTGAACCTCGCCCCGTTCAGTTCGTTCACCTGGGTGAGCCAGCATCCCGCGATGCTGGGCTTCACCGTCAACAAGCGCGCGAACGGCCGCAAAGACACCGTGCGCAACATCGAGGAGCAGGGCGAGTTCGTGGTGAACATCGCCGACGAGGCGATGCTCGAAGCGCTGCACGCGAGTTCGGAATGGATGCCGCCGGAGGTCGGCGAGGCCGACCGCCTGGGTCTCGCCCTCGCGGAGTCGCGCGTCATCGGCATTCCGGGTTTGGCCGACGCCCCCGTGCGCATGGAGTGCCGATACCACTCCACGACCGCGTTCAGCCCGACGGGCGGCGAGTTCGTCGTCGGCACGGTGGTCGCCTGGTCGATCCGCGACGACGTCGTGCGGCTCGGCTCCACCGGTGCGGCCAGCATCGACACCGAACTGCTGCGGCCGATCGGCCGTCTCGCCGGCCCGCGCTACACCCCGCTCGGCGAGGTGGTCGAGCTGCCGCCGGTTCCGGGCGGGTGAATTGCTCCACGCGTGAGACCCCGTGGGGTCTGCACGGGGCCCTGTGAGACGTCGACTCACCCCGGCTTGGGAGCGGAGCGCATCGGCGTCGGACGACCTCAGGTGTCCGAGATCGAGAACGGCGATCTCGAGAACATGAAGGTCCGCACGATCCGGGGATACCCGAGGCCGACGGCGGCAGCTTCGTCATCGAGTGCGTCACGGGCGACGCCCGGGCGCAGGTCGCAGAGTTCGGCGTGGGCCCCGCGCGTGCCGTCCCGCAGTTCCGCTCGGGTGACGCCCGCATGCCAGTCGCGTCGCCCGACGCGGAGCACATCCGCGAGCGGTCGCGACGGAGCGCCCTCAGAACCAGCGTGCGATCGCCGGCAGCTCCCCACCGCCCACGACCCGCAGCCGCCGCGCACCGCGGCCGGCGAGCCAGCGCGCAAGGTCTGCCGCGGCGCCCTCGACCACGGGGCCGCCCTCGCCGTACTCCCCCGCTGCGGCGTCTCGGTCGGTGGCCCGCAGCACCACCGCGCCGGGCTCGCTGCGGCGCGTCCAGGCGCGCAGGACGTCGGCGACGATCCCGTCGACCATCTCGGGCGGGAAGTCGAGGAACGAGCCGCCGTTGTCGAGGTCGACCGCGTGCACCCACACTTCCTTGGCCCGCATCCACGCCGTCTCGCGCGCGGGCACCGTGCGTCCCTGCGCGGTGACGACCTCGGCATCCCACTGCGCATCGGCGAGATCACGCCACTCGACGTCGAGGTGCACGGCGGCGTGGTCGACGAGGTGGCGCAGCGCCCGGGTCGGCAGGGTCGCGCCGAGCACGATCTCGTCCCACCGCTGCGTGTCGGAGGCGTACATGCGGTTCTCCACGCCCGTTCGCGCCCATTCGACGAGTCGGGCGACGGCGCGGGCGTTGTAGCCGACATGCGCCACGAGGTGACGACGGGTCCATCCGGGCAGCAGGCTCGGCGCGTCGAGGTCGGCGTCGTCGAGCTGCATGAGCCGCCGGGCGAAGTACGCGGTGCCCCGGCGCGCGAGATCGAGGTGCGCGTGCGGGGCGGCGTCGGCGTCGTAGCGCGCGCCCGCCCCCTGCCGCTCGCGCAGGGCGAGCTGCTCGGGGCTCAGCGGGGCGCCGCTCACGGCTCTTCCGGGACGAATCGGTTGGTCAACGTCCCGATCCCGTCGATCGTGACCTCGACCACGCTTCCGGATGCCAGATACTCGCGGGGTTCGCGGGCGTGCCCGACGCCGCCGGGGGTTCCGGTGAGGATGACGTCACCGGGGCGCAGGGTCGTGATGGTCGAGACGTAGCGCACGAGGTCGACGGGGCCGTGGACGAGGTCGTGGATGTCGCCGACCTGCTTCTGCACGCCGTCGACGGTCGTGGTCATCCGGGCGTCGGAGGGGATCTCCTCGGGGGTGGCGAGCACCGGCCCGAGCGGCGTCGAGCGCTCCCATGTCTTGCCCTGCAGCCACTCGCGGGTGCGGAATTGCCAATCTCGCATCGAGACGTCGTTCGCGATGGTGTAGCCGGCGATCGCGTCTTCGGCCTCCTCGTCCGACGCACGGCGCACGGTGGCGCCGATGACGACCGCGAGCTCGCCCTCCCAGTCGACCTCGGGGCTCTCCGGCGGCAGGGCGATCTCTTCACCGGCCGCGGCGAGGGTGTCGGCGAACTTCGCGAACAGCACCGGATACTCCGGCAGCTCGCGCTTCATCTCCAGGATGTGGGCGCGGTAGTTCAGGCCGACGCACACGATCTTGCTCGGTGCCACGATCACGGGCGCATAGCGCACGGCATCCAGCGCGATCACCGCCCCCTCCAGCGACGCCACCGCCGAAGGAGCCCCGGCGCGCAGCACGGCTCCGACGTCGGCGAACCCCTCCAGCACGACAGCGCGATCGCCCTCGACACGGGCGGCGGCGGTGTCACCGTTCCACAGAATGGTGCAGAGCTTCATGGACGGTTCCCCTCGACGACTCCGGCATACGGAGCGATTACACCGAGGACCGGGAGAGTTCTGCGGAGCGTCATCGCCGGCTCCCCTCGTCGCGGGCCGTTCGCCCGGTGTGAATCGGAGGGATTTTTGCGGAGGGTCATCGGTCGGTCTCCTCTTCGAACTCGCGGTACAGCCCCAGCCCCTCGAAGATCGGGGTGTCGCTGAAATGGAACAGGTCCAGGCGCGTTTCGGCCTGCACGCGGAAGCGGCACCAGCTGGGCACGACGAAGATGTCGCCGTGCTCGACGGTGTGCTCGGTGTCGCCGAGCAGGACCCGGCCGGTGCCGTCGAACACCTGGTAGACGTTGGAGCCGACCTCCTGTCGCACCGGCGTCGAGGCCCCCTCGCGCAGGCGGTGGAACTGCGCGCGGATGGTGGGCATGACGTCTCCCCCGGTGGTGGGGTTCGCGAAGCGCACGGCGGCGTGACCGGGACCGACGGTGGCCGGCATCCCCTCGTTCTCGAGCAGCAGCTGGTCGGTCAGGGCGGCGTCGGTGTGCTCCCAGCGGTAGGCGCCGATCGGGCTCGATACGGTGCGACGCAGGCCGGCCAGCGGCAAGAGGCCCGGATGCGCCCACAGGCGTTCCGAGCGGGAGTAGTTGGGGGTCGCCTCGTCGGTGACCCGCTCGGAACCGAACTCGAAGAACCCCGAGTCCATCTGGTAGGCGAAGGGGATGTCGAGGCCGTCGATCCACGTCATCGACTCGTCGGTCTCGTTGTGGTGCCCGTGGAAATGCCAGCCCGGGGTGAGCAGGAAGTCGCCGCGGCTCATCCGCACGGGATCGCCGTTGACGACGGTCCAGACGCCCTCCCCGGAGGTCACGAAGCGGAAGGCGTTCTGCGAGTGCCGGTGCTCGGGTGCCGTTTCGCGGGGGCCGAGTTGCTGGATCGCCGCCCACAGCGTCGGCGAGATGTAGGCGCGTCCGCCCATTCCGGGGTTGGCCAGACCGATCGCACGGCGCTCTCCGCCGCGCCCGACGGGCACGAGGTCGCCGGCGCGCTCGGCCAGGGGCTGCAGGGCGCTCCACCGCCAGACCCACGGCAGGGCCTTGGGCTGCGGGGTCTGCGGCATGAGGTCGTCGAGCTGCGTCCACAGGGGAATGAGGTGCTGCTCGTCGAATCCTCGGTACAGAGCGCGCAGTTCGGGGGTGTCCTCGGGCTGCATCGCGTTCTCGACCGGGGTGATGGTCTCGCTCATCGGTCCTCCTCGACGTCGGCGTGATTCCAGGTTGCATTACTTCACCTCGTTGCGCAACGCACTTTTGTCACACGTTTCGACGAGGCGAGACATTTCCCTTGCGCAAGACGCGAATTTGTTACACCATGTCGCCACGGGATGCCGCGGCACGGTGCCACGGCCCCGGTGAGAGCATCGACGCCGATCTGCAAGGAGGCAGAGCATGTCCGAACTCGAGCACCACTCGACCACTTCGTCCGATGGCACTCCCATCTCGTACTTCCGACGTGGCCGGGGACCCGCGCTCGTCGTGACGCACGGGAGCATCGCGACGAAGGAGCAGTGGATCCCCGTCAGCGAAGCGCTCGCCGAGCACGTCACGCTCTACGTGTACGACCGACGCGGACGCGGCGGCACCGGGGATGCCGGCGACTACTCCCTCGCCCACGAGGTCGCCGACATCGCCGCGATGAGGGAGGTCGCCGGCCACGGAGCCCACCTCCTGGGTCACTCGTTCGGCGCCCTCGCCACCCTCGCCTACGCGCGCGAGCACGGCCTCGGCGGCGGCACCCTCCTCGCCTACGAGCCTCCGCTCGCCGTGCAGGGGCCCGTCGCGGGCGACCGCCTCGCCGGTTACCGAGAACTCGTGGATGCCGGTGACCTCGACGCCGCCCTCGAGTACGCGCTCGTGAACTTCGTGCGCGTGCCCGCCGAGGCGATCCCGTTCATCCGCGAGACACCGCTGTGGGGCGCCAGCGTGCCCCTGACCCCCACGTGGGTGCGCGAGCTCGCCGAGATCGACGCCCTCGGCAGCGACCTCGCGCCCTACGCGGAGATCGACGACCCCACCCACCTCATCGCGGGCACGGCGACCACTTCATTTCTGTATCAGTCCGCTCACGATCTGGCGAACATCATCCCCGGCGCGGGCATCACCGACATCGAGGGCGCCGATCACTTCGCGCATCTCGCCGATCCGCGGGGCTTCACCCGCGTCGTGGTCGACGCGCTCGATACCGCCGCGGTCGTTCGGTAACCCCCGCCCCAGGACCGGCCCCCGGCGCGCGCACCGACCGCGCCGGGGGCCCCACGAGTCGGGACGGTTCCGCCGTCCGACGGAGCGCTCGGGCGCCCGGAGCCTCCGCACGCGGTGCGAGGGAGCGGGCGGCGGGGTACAGGCGGCGGGATGCGCACCCCACCCCCGGGTTAGGCTCGAACGGTGACGATCCTGACTCTGGTGCGACATGGCGAGACCGCGTGGAACTACGAGGGGCGGATCCAGGGCTCGACCGACATCCCCCTGAACGACACCGGCCGTCTGCAGGCGCGGGGCATCGCCGACACGCTCGCCGCCGAGTACGCGGGGCGCGACGTCATCGTCGTGTCGAGCGACCTGGGTCGTGCCGCCGAGACCGCCGACATCATCGCCGCGGCCCTCGGCACCACCGTGTCGCGCCGCTTGCCCGGGCTGCAGGAGCGCTCGTACGGCGACGCCGAGGGGATGGACGCCCCGACCTTCTACCGGACCTACGGCCCGTGGCACGCGGCCGACGTCCCCGGCGCCGAGACCTGGCCGGTGGTGCGCGAGCGCGCCCTCGCCGCGATCGCCGAGGCCGTGGCATCCGCTCCCGCGGGCGTCGACGTGATCGCCGTCGCCCACGGCGCACTCATCCGCGAGGTCATCATGTTCGCCACCGACGGGGAGTTTCCCCGCGAGGGCGAGCGCCTGCCGAACTGCTCGGCGACGACGTTCCGCCTCGAAGGCGACCGCTGGGAGATGCTGGCCTATGCCGGCGTCGCGAGCTGAGATCCCCGTCTCCGCACAGACCCGGCGTCACGTGAGAACCCGAGGGATCTCCTCACTCCCCCGCGCGCGCCACCACCGACCGCGCGTGCCGCAGGATCGGCTCGTCGATCATGCGTCCCTCGTAACGGAACACACCCCGCTCCCCCTGTGCCGCGTCGAGGACGCCCCGCGCCCACGAGATGAGATCGGCGCTCGGGGCGTATGCCTCGCGGATCGTCGCGACCTGCCCCGGGTGGATGCACGCCGTGGCGGCGAACCCGGAGGCAGCGGCATCCCGAGCCTCCTCGGCGAGCCCCTCCAGGTCGGCGATGTCGACGTGCACGGCGTCGATGGCCCGCTTGCCGAACGCCCCCGCGGCCAGCAGCACGCGTGCACGAGCGACGCGTGCGACGTCGCGGTAGCTTCCGTCGTCACGACGGCTCGACGTACCGCCGAGGCTGGCGACGAGGTCTTCCGCACCCCACATCAGCGCCACGACCTGCGGGAGCGCCGCGAGCTGCTCGGCGTTGACGATCCCTCGCGCGGTCTCGCACAGAGCGATCACCTCGAACCCGCCTGTGGGATCGAGGGATGCCGGCGTCTCGGCCTTCGCGACCATCACGCGCCGCACGCGCGTGAGCGCCAGCGCCTCGAGGTCGAGCGCGAAGTCCGGTGTCTCCGGTGCGTTCACCCGCACGATCACGCGCTCGGGGTCGGGATCGGCGGCGATCATCGCCTCGCGCGCCGATGCCTTCGCCTCTGCGGACACGGCATCCTCGAGGTCGAGGATCGCGGCATCCGCCCGCTCGAGGGCCTTCGGCAGCCGTTCGGGGCGATCGGCCGGAACGAACAACAACGCGGGTCCGAGGGCGAACGCGCGTGCTGCTGCGCGGGCGTCGGAGTGAATCCCGCTCATGCCCGCCCCTCGCTCGCCCAGACCAGCACCGTGCGGGTGGCGGTGGCCACGACCTCGTCGTTCTGCGAGCGCCCGGTGTGCGCCATGACGACCACGCCCTGCCCCTGGCGGGAGGCGGAGGGCCGCACCGAAACGATCTCGGTCTCGGCGGCCAGGGTGTCGCCGACGAACAGCGGCGCGGGAAAGCTCACGTCGGTCAGCCCCAGCTGCGCCACGAGGGTCCCCTGCGTCAGCTGCGCGACGGAGAGGCCGACGAGGGTCGACAGCGTCCACATCGAGTTGACCAGGGGACGACCGAAAGGCTGGGTCGCCGCATAGACGGAATCGAGATGTAGGGCCTGCGTGTTCATCGTCAGGGTCGTGAACAGGACGTTGTCGGCATCCGTCACGGTGCGCCCGGGGCGGTGCGCGTACCTTTCGCCGACGATGAACTCCTCCAAGTACAGGCCGCGCTGCTCGATCATGCGGCAACGGTACCCGCGAGCCCCAGCGCGCGCGAGATCACCATGAGCTGCACCTCGGTGGTGCCCTCTCCGATCTCGAGGATCTTCGAGTCGCGGTAGTGCCGCGCCACGGGGTACTCGTTGATGAATCCGTTGCCGCCGAACACCTGTGTCGCATCCCGCGCGTTCGCCATCGCGGCGTCGCTCGCGGTCATCTTCGCCACGGCTGCATCGACCGTGAAGGGCTTGCCGGCGTCGCACAGACGCGCGGCGTGCACCCACGCCAGACGCGCGGTGTGGACGCGGGCGTGCATGCGCGCGAGCAGGAACTGCATGCTCTGGCGCGTCGACAGACGCTCGCCGAAGACGGTGCGGCTGCGGGCGTAGTCGACGGCGGCCTCGAGGCACCCCTCCGCGGCCCCCGTGGCGAGCGCCGCGATCGCGACGCGGCCCTCGTCGAGCGTGCGCAGGAAGTTCTTGAACCCGTGCCCGCGCTCGCCGAGCAGGTTCGCCTCGGGCACTCGCACGCCGTCGAAGGTCAGCGGGTGGGTGTCGGAGGCGTTCCAGCCGACCTTGTCGTACGCGGGGCCGACGGTGAAGCCGGGCGTGCCGTTGGGCACGATGATCGTCGAGATCTCGGAGCGCTCGCCCGTGCGGCCGGTGACGGCGGTGACGGTGACGAACCGGGTGATGTCGGTGCCGGAGTTGGTGATGAACTGCTTCGACCCGTCGATCACCCACTCGCCGCCCTCGAGCGTCGCGGTGGTGCGGGTGGCCCCGGCGTCGCTGCCCGCCTCGGCCTCGGTGAGTCCGAATCCGGCGAGGGCACGACCCGCGATGAGGTCGGGCAGGTACCGGGCCTTCTGATCCTCGGTGCCGTAGCGGTAGATCGGCATGGCGCCCAGCCCCACGCCCGCCTCGAGGGTGATGGCCATCGACTGATCGACGCGCGCGATGCCCTCGATCGCGACGCAGAGGCTCGCGTAGTCGCCGCCCTGTCCGCCGACCTCCTCGGGGAAGGGCAGCCCGAACAGCCCGAGTTCGCCCATCTGCTCGACCAGGTCGAGGGGCAGCTCGTGCGCACGGTCGGCTTCGTACGAGCGCGGCGCGATGACCTCGTCGGCGAACTCGCGCACCATCGCGCTCAGTTCGCGCTCGTCGTCGGTGAAGGCCTGCTGGCTGTCGATGCTCACGGGAGGGTCTCCTTGTGGGAAGGGATGGGGGCGGATGCCGGGACGGGCGCGGATGCCGGGACGGGCGCGGATGCCGGGGTGGGGGCGGATGCCGGGGTGGGGGCGCGATCGCGGGGCCCGGGGACGCCCGGGGGCACCGCGTCGGCGCGCGTGTCCTCCGCGATCCGCACATCCTCAGCCCCACCCGCCGCCCCCACGACGGAGGTTGCGCGAATCGCTGAGGTTCTGCTCGCGACGCCCACGCGATCATGGGGCCCAGGGACGCCCGGGCGCACCGCGTCGGCACGCACATCCTCCGCGACGCCAGCGTGATCGCGGGGGTCGGGGACATCCGGGCGCACCACGTCGGCGCGCACATCCTCCGCGATTCGTACATCCTCAGCCCCACCCGCCGCCCCCACGACGGAGGTTGCGCGAATCGCTGAGGTTCTGCGCGCAACACCGGCGTGATCGTGGGGGTCGGGGACGCCCGGGGGCACCACGTCGGCGCGCACATCCTCCGCGATCCGCACATCCTCAGCCCCACCCGCCGCCCCCACGACGGAGGTTGCGCGAATCGCTGAGGTTCTGCGCGCGACGCCAGCGCGATCGCGGGGCCCAGGGACGCCCGGGCGCACCGCGTCGGCGCGCACATCCTCCGCGATTCGCACATCCTCAGCCCCACCCGCCGCCCCCGCAACGGAGGTTGCGCGAATCGCTGAAGTTCTGCTCGCACTGCCGGCGGATGCCGAGGCTCCGGCGTGACCGTCGGGCTCGGAGACCGCGGGGGTCACCGTCGCGACGACCGCGTCGCGGGCGACCTGCGCGCCCGTCGCCGTGCGCAGCCGCACGATGCCGGCGTGTGGTGCGGTGACCGTGTGCTCCATCTTCATGGCCTCGATCGTGACGAGCCGGGCACCGGCCTCGACGGCGTCCGCATCGGCGACGTGCACCGCGACCACGGTGCCCGGAAGGGGGGCGACGAGGTCGGGGGTCACGGCCCCGGGGCCGCGGCCCGCGGCGGTTCGGCGACGCTCGGCGGCGGCCCGGCGCGAGACGAGACGCAGGCGGTGCGCGACGCCGTCGGCGTGCACCCAGTACTCGACCGGACCGCCCGTCACACGGGCATCGACCTCGGCCGGGCTGACCAGGTGCACACGGCCGTCGTCGTCCTCGAGCGCCACCGTCCGAGCGGGCGTCGCTCCCCCGGCACGCCATGCTCCGACGCGATGCCATACCGAGCCGTCGCCCGGGGTCTCGGCATCCGCCCTCGCCCGCTCGGCCACCGCGGCCAGCGCGGTCGGCGACGGTTCCGGGGCCGCGGGGGTCCCCCGCCGGTCCAGCAGCCCGGTGTCGAGATCCCCCGCGCGCACGGCGGCGTCGGCCAGCAGCGTACGCAGGTCGGCGATGTTCGTGTCGACGCCGAGCACGACCGTCTCGGCCAGCGCCGCGTCGAGGCGGGCGATCGCGCTCTCGCGATCGGGGCCGTGCGCGATGACCTTGGCGATCATCGGGTCGTACAGCGAGCTGACGACGCTTCCGGTCTCGACGGCGCTGTCGACGCGAGCGGATCCCGGATGCCACAGACTCACGGTCCCGGTCGAGGGTAGGTAGCCGCGCGAGGGCGTCTCGGCGTACACGCGCGCCTCGATCGCGTGTCCCTCGAGGCGGATCTCGGGCAGATCCAGCGCGAAGCCCGCCGCGACCCGCAGTTGCTGTTCGACGAGGTCGATGCCGGTGACCATCTCGGTCACGGGGTGCTCGACCTGCAGGCGCGTGTTCATCTCGATGAAGAACGGCTCGTCGAGCCGGTCGCCCGCGAGCAGGAATTCGACGGTGCCGGCGCCGAGGTAGCCGACGCTCCGCGCCGCGGCGACGGCCGCCTCCCCCAGACGCGCGCGTGTCTCGGGGTCGACCACGGGCGAGGGCGCCTCCTCGATCACCTTCTGGTGCCGCCGCTGCAGGGTGCACTCGCGCTCGCCGAGCGAGAGGGTGGTGCCGTGCGCGTCGGCGAGCACCTGCACCTCGATGTGGCGCGGGCGCTCCAGCAGACGCTCGAGCAGCAGGGTGTCGTCGCCGAAGGCCGCGGCGGCAACCCGGCGGGCGGTCGCGAGGGCGTCGGCCAGGTCGGCGGGGCCGGTGGCCACGGTCATGCCCTTGCCGCCCCCGCCGGCGGAGGGCTTCACGAGCAGGGGGTATCCGGCGCGGTCGGCCTCGGCGGCGATCTCGTCGTCGCTCAACCCCATCGCGGAGAAGCCCGGCACGGTCGGCACGTCGTGCGCCGCGACGTGCTCCTTCGCGCGGATCTTGTCGCCCATCACCTCGAGCGCCTCGACTCCCGGGCCGACGAACACGATCCCGGCCGCGGCGCACGCGCGCGCGAAACCGGCGTTCTCGCTGAGAAAGCCGTAGCCCGGGTGCACGGCCTCCGCGCCCGAGGCCACCGCGGCGGCCACCACCGCGTCGACGTCGAGATACGACGGCACGCGCACGGCGCGGTCGGCCTCACGGGCGTGGGGGGCGTCGGCATCCGCATCGGTGAAGACCGCGACCGAGCGGATGCCGAGACGCCGCAGCGTCCGGAAGACCCGGCGCGCGATCTCGCCGCGGTTGGCGACGAGAACGGACGCGAACATCCGGGGCGCGTCGGCACCGGAGCGCGGGATCGACGTCACGACCGACGCCGGCGGGCTGGAACTCTCGGTCATCTCGCTCACATCCGGAAGAGCCCGAAGGCTCGGTCTGCCAGCGGCACCCGGCTGACGACATCGAGGGCGAGCCCGAGCATCGTGCGGGTGTCGGCGGGGTCGATCACGCCGTCGTCCCAGAGCCGGGCGGTGGCGTAGTAGGGGCTGCCCTGCTCTTCGTAGCGTTCGCGGATGGGCTGCTGGAACGCCTGGTCGTCGGCATCCGTCCACTCCTGACCGCGCGCGGCGCGCTGCTCGCGCGTGACGGTCGAGAGGACGGAGGCCGCCTGCGCCCCGCCCATGACCGAGATGCGGCTCGACGGCCAGGTCCAGAGGAATCTCGGGTCGTACGCGCGCCCGCACATCGCGTAGTTGCCGGCGCCGTACGAGCCGCCGACGAGCACGGTGAGCTTGGGGACGCGGGTGGAGGCGACGGCGGTGACCATCTTGGCGCCGTCTTTCGCGATGCCGCCGGCCTCGGCATCGCGCCCCACCATGAACCCGGTGATGTTCTGGAGGAAGAGCAGGGGGATGCCGCGCTGATCGGCGAGCTCGATGAAGTGCGCGGCCTTGAGGGCGGACTCGCTGAAGAGCACGCCGTCGTTGGCGATGACGGCGACGGGGTGTCCGTGCAGGCGGGCGAAGGTCGTGATGACGCTCTCGCCGTAGAGCGCCTTGAACTCGTGCAGGGAATCGGCGTCGACGAGGGTGTCGATGATCGCGCGCATGTCGACGGGCTGCGAGACGTCGGCGGGGACGATGTCGTAGAGCTCCTCGGGGGCGCGTGCCGGGGGCGCTTGTTCGACCACGTCCCATACCGGGGCGGGCGTCGGCGGCAGGGTGGCGACGATGTCCCGCACGATCTCGAGCGCGTGCTCGTCGTCGTCGGCGAGGTGGTCGACCACCCCCGAGCGGCGGGCGTGCAGATCACCGCCGCCGAGCTGTTCGGCGGTGACGTCTTCGCCGATCGCGGCCTTGACCAGGGGCGGTCCGCCCAGGAACACCGTGCCCTGGCCGCGCACGATGACGCTCTCGTCGCTCATCGCGGGGACGTAGGCGCCGCCCGCGGTGCACGAGCCCATGACGGCGGCGATCTGCGGGATGCCGAGGGCCGACAGCTGCGCCTGATTGCGGAAGATGCGCCCGAAGTGATCGCGGTCGGGGAACACCTCGTCCTGCATCGGCAGGAAGGCCCCACCGGAGTCGACGAGGTAGACGCAGGGCAGGCGGTTCTCGCGCGCGATCTCCTGCGCGCGCAGGTGCTTCTTCACCGTGAGCGGGAAGTAGGCTCCGCCCTTCACGGTCGCGTCGTTCGCGAGCACCATGACGTGGCGCCCGTGCACGAGCCCGATCCCCGCGACGACGCCGGCTCCGGGCGCCTCGCCGTCGTAGAGGCCGTGGGCCGCGAGCGGGGCGACCTCGAGAAAGGGGCTGCCCTCGTCGAGGAGCCGGTCGATACGCTCGCGCGCGAGGAGTTTGCCGCGGCCCGTGTGCCGTTCGCGCGCGGTGTTCGAGCCGCCGCGGGCTGTGCGGGCCAGGATCGCGCGGAGCTCTTCGACGAGGCCGCGTTGGGTCGGCGCGGGTGCGGCGGTGTCGATGACCGGTGCTGTGCTCATGGCGGCTCCGTCTCGGTGCCGCATCGTCGACGGCACCGTCGTTCCCGTCGGGGTCGTTCCCGCGGGGTGGGGTTTCAGTTAATGTTGGCTAACTGAAATGCCAGGCTAACCCGAGCGGATGCCGATGACAAGAGCGAACGAGGGCCCCCCGGCGATCGCCGGTGCGCCACGAGCCGACGCGGCGACTCCCCCCGCCCCCGCGGGCACGGCGCGCGACCGCGCCAAGGCCGACCGCCGCGCGGCCCTGCTCGCCGCCGCGGCCCGCCTCTTCGCCGAACGCGGCTTCGACGGCGTCACCCTCGGCGACATCGGCGAAGCGGCGGGGGTGAGCGGCCCCGCCGTGTACCGGCACGTCTCCAGCAAGCAGGCGCTGCTCGGCGCGATCCTCGTCGACGTCAGCGAGCGGTTGCTGCGGGGCGGACGTGCGGTCGGACACGATCCCGAGACGCCCGGCGACCGTCTCGCGCGACGCAGCCCCGACACGCCCGCCCCGGCGTTCGAGAACCCCGGTCACGGGACCGACCCCCGCACGATGGACGGCCCGGGCGGCGTCCTCGAAGCCCTGGTCGACTTCCACGTCACGTTCGCGCTCGCCGAGGCCGACGTGATCCGCGTGCAGGATCGCGACCTCGACCGCCTTTCCCCCGACGACCGTCGCGCCGTCCGCGACCTACAGAACGCGTACGTCGCCGTCTGGACGGCGGCTCTCGCCGCGCGGAATCCGGATGCCGAGTCCCCGGCCGAGCGCCGCGTGCGCGCCCTCGCGTGCTTCGGCTTGATCAACTCCACGCCGCACAGCGTGCGGGGCGTGCCCGCGTCACGCGTCCGCCCCACCCTGACCCGCATGGCTCTGGCGGCGCTGACGGCGTGAGCGGCGTTATCCGCCCGCCCCTTCACCGCCGCGAGTGTCCAAGAAACCCGGACGCCCCCCACATCGCGCCCGGGTGTTCTGGACACTCAACAGGAACACGCACCCACACCCCCGGGCGAGTGTCCACGAAACCCCGCGCACCGGGCGGGAATCGCGGCATGCCCTGGACACTCGATCAGGCGTCACCCCGGCTCCCGCTGCCCGCGAGCACGAACCGGGGCCCGCGCCACCGGCTCAGCGCAGCAGCATCGCCCGCCCGGGCTCGCGAAGCACGCCGGCGACGTCGGTGAGGAAGCGCGCGGCCTCGGCCCCATCGACCAGCCGGTGGTCGAACGAGAGGCTGAGGGTGAGCACATCGCGCAGCGCGATCTCGCCGTGGTGCTCCCAGGGGGTGCGCCGCAGGGCGCCGACGGCGAGGATTCCGGCCTCGCCCGGGTTGAGGATCGGGGTTCCGGCATCCACTCCGAACACACCGACGTTGGTGATCGAGAAGGTTCCGCCGGTCATCGCGGCGGGGGCGGTGCGCCCGGCGCGGGCGGTGGCGGCGAGTTCGGCGATCGTGTCGGCCAGGTCGACGAGGTCGAGACGCTCCGCGTCGGCGATCACCGGAACCACCAGTCCCCGGTCGGTCGCGGCGGCGATCCCCAGGTTCACGTAGTGGTGCTCGACGATCTCTCCGGCCGCCCCGTCCCACTTCGCATTCAGCGCGGGAGTCCGCCCGAGAGCGAGGCACACCGCCTTCGCCACGATCGCGAGCAGCCCGATTCTGTGCCCGTCCAGAGCACGGTCGGTTTTGAGGGATGCCAGCAGCTCGGTCGTCGCGGTCGCATCCAGCGTGAGGAAGGTCGTCGCGTGCGGAGCGGTGAACGCGCTCTGCACCATCGCCGCCGCCGTGTGCTTGCGCACCCCGCGGATCGGCGTGCGCGTGACCCGGTCTCCCGGCGAGGGGGGAACGCTCGCGTGAGGCACCGCGGCATCCGGCGGCGACACCGCCGCACGGGCGAGGTACTCCTCGACGTGCGCTCGTGTGACCATCTCGCCCGGATGCGCAGCCGCGACGAGCACCAGGTCGACCCCGTGGTCCTTCGCGAACTTGCGCACCGGAGGCGTGGACCGCGGACGCTCGACCGGAAGGTCGATCGGGCCCGTCCGCACGATGTCGTGGGGGGCCGCCTCGCGCACGGCGTGGTCGGTGTCGAGCGTGACGGTTCCGGCCCCGCGAGCGCGGCGGCGCGGGCGGGTGCCCGAGCTCGGCGCGGCGCCATAGCCGACGAGGTTGGGCGTCGCCCGTTCTCCCTCTCCCGCGCCCGGAGCCGCCGTGCGGATGTCGGCGGCGACACGCCGTTCGGCGGGATCCGAAAGCGGCGTGTCGCCGCCCGACTCCGCAGGACGGTCGGCCGAGCCGCCCGCGGACCGCGACGAACCCGTCGTCCGGCCCTCGGTCCGTGCCGCGACCGCCTGCCCCGCGGGCACCTGCCCCGCGGGCGCCCGCCCCACGGGTGCCTGCCCCGCGGACACCTGCCCCGCGGACGCCTGCCCCGCAGGCACCTGACCCGTGGGCGCCTGACCCGTGGGCGCCTGTCCCGTGGGCGCCTGCCCGGCGGGCACCTGCCCCGCGGGCGCCTGTCCCGCGGGCGCCGAGATGCCGGCATCCGCCCCCTCGACGGCGAACGACACGAGGGGCGAGCCGACCTCGACCGTGTCTCCGGCCGCGGCGTGCAGACCCTGCACGGTGCCCGCGTAGGGCGAGGGGATCTCGACGATGGCCTTGGCCGTCTCGACCTCGGCGATGGTCTGGTTCAGGGCGACGGTGTCGCCCTCCGACACGTGCCACTGCACGATCTCGGCTTCGGGAAGACCCTCGCCGAGATCGGGGAGGCGGAACTCCGCGATCATCGCGCTCCCCCTCCGCTCGTCTCGACGGCGCTCTCGTGCGCCCCGCGCTCCCGCACCCGGTCCACCGCGTGCAGGATCCGATCCAGATCCGGCACGTGGTGCTTCTCGAGCTTCGAGGGCGGATACGGGATGTCGTGCCCGGTCACACGCTGCGGCGGCGCCTCGAGGTAGTGGAAGCACTGCTCGGTGATGCTCGCGACGAGCTCGGCCCCCACCCCCGCCTCACGGGCCGCCTCATGGGTGACCACGACCCGACCGGTCTTGCGGACGGATGCCGCGACCGTGTTCATGTCGATCGGCGAGAGCGATCGCAGGTCGATGACCTCGAGCGAGATCCCCTCGTCCTCCGCGGCGAGCGCGGCGTCGAGAGCCGTGCGCACCTGGGCGCCGTAGGTGACGATCGTCGCGTCGGTGCCCTCGCGGGCGACGCGGGCGAGGTGCATCGGCGGGGCGTCGGCGAGGTCGACATCCAGATCGACCTCGCCCTTGGAGTGGTACAGACGCTTGGGCTCGAAGAAGATGACCGGGTCGTCGGAGGCGATCGCCTGCCGCAGCATGACGTACGCGTCCTGCGGGTTCGACGCCGCGACCACGCGCAGCCCGGCGGTGTGCACGAAGTACGCCTCGGGCGACTCGGAGTGATGCTCGGCGGCTCCTACTCCCCCGGCCCACGGGATGCGGATCACCAGCGGCATCCGGATCCGCCCGTTGCTGCGGTAGTGGAGCTTGGCGACCTGGCAGACGATCTGATCGAACGCCGGGTAGACGAAGCCGTCGAACTGGATCTCGACGACGGGGCGGTAGCCGCGGAGGGCGAGGCCGACCGCGGTTCCGACGATCCCGGCTTCGGCGAGCGGGGTGTCGACCACGCGGTGCGCGCCGAAACGCTGCTGCAGGCCGTCGGTCACGCGGAAGACGCCGCCGAGCTTGCCGATGTCCTCGCCCATGAGCAGGACTTTCTCATCGCCTTCCAGCGCGCGGGACAGGCCCGCGTTGATCGCGGAACCGAGGGTGAGGGAAGTCATCGCGACGCCTCCGTGCTCCCTGTCGCCATACCGGTCGTGGTGGACACCGTCATCGCGAACCCGCCCCTTCGAAACCGGCCATGTACTCGACGTACTCCGCTCTCTGGCGCGCGAGCCCGCTGTGCGGCTCCGCGTACACGTTGTCGAATATCGTCTCGGGTGCGCGCGTCGTCGCCCCGATGCACGCCGCGCGCACCTCGGCGGCGAGCGCGTCGGCGGCACGGGCGACCTCGGCCATGCCGGAATCGTCCAGCATCCCCTCGGCGCGCAGGTACGCCTCGAGCCGCGCGATGGGGTCGCGCTGCGCCCACTCCTCGACCTCGGCGGCATCGCGGTAGCGGGTGGGGTCGTCGCTGGTGGTGTGCGGTCCCATGCGGTAGGTCACGGCCTCGATGAACGAGGGACCCTCACCTCGTCGAGCGCGATCGAGGGCCCACCGCATCGCGGCGACGCAGGCGAGGGCGTCGTTGCCGTCGATCCGCAGACTCGGGATGCCGAACCCCGGCGCCCGACCCGCGATGGGGTACTTCGCCTGGACGGTGACGGGTTCGCTGATCGCCCACTGATTGTTCGAGCAGACGAAGACGACGGGGGCGCGGAACGACGAGGCGAAGACCATCGCTTCGTTGACGTCGCCCTGACTGGTCGCCCCGTCGCCGTAGTACGCGACCGCGACGTCGGAGGAGCCGTCGCGCTGGGCGCCCATCGCCCAGCCGGTGGCGTGCAGCGACTGCGCACCGATGATGATCTGGGGAGGAGCGGCGTTGATCGACGTGTGGTCGTAGGCCGAGTGCTCCTCGCCGCGCCACGCGAGCACGTAGTCGGCGGGCTTGGCGCCACGCCCGAGCAGCACGCCGTGCTCGCGATAGCTGGGGAAGACGAAGTCGCCGGGGGCGAGGGCGTGGGCCGTGCCCACCTGGATGGCCTCCTGTCCGCGGCACGGAGCCCACAGCGCCAGCTGGCCCTGACGCTGGAGGGCGACGCCCTCGGCATCCAGTCTGCGGGTGAGGACCATGTCGCGGTGCAGGGCGCGCAGCTCGTGAGGTGAGAGGTCGGCGACCCAGGGGTCGAGGGTGTCGTCGGCGATCCGGGAGCCGTCGGGCTCGAGAAGGCGGAGCACGTCCTCGGGGGCGTCGTGATCGTCGGCGCTTCCCGCAGAAGAGCCTCGCGTCTGGGTGTACGTCATCGTCATCCCTCCGTGCTGCCCGGGCTCCTCGTGAGAGCGGGGGCGTATGGATGTCGGCAGCACCGCCGACGAGGCCGACCGTACGCGCGGAACGCACCCCGCTCAAGACCTCGCCGTCACATTGAGCATCGTGCCCACCGCGAACGACCTTCGCGCTGCTAATGTTTCGCACCATGAGCAAGCTCGACGCGGTCGACCTCGACCTCCTCCGCGCCCTGTCCGCCGATCCGCGCGCCACCGTCGTCGCCCTCGCCGAAAAACTCGGGCTCTCCCGCAACACCGTCCAGGCGCGCATGAGCCGCCTGGAACGCGGGGGCGTCTTCCTCTCGTACGAACGCACGCTGTCGGCGGAAGCCCTCGGCTTCCCGATCGAGGCGTTCCTCCAGGTGACCGTCCGTCAGGCCGAGCTGCCGGTGATCCGCGCCGAGCTCGCCAAGGTTCCCGAGGTCCTGCAGGCGCACGGGCTCAGCGGGCAGGTCGATCTGCTCGTGCGGGTCGCGTGCCGCGACACCCAGCACCTGTTCGACACCGACGCCCGCATCCTCGCGATCGAGGGCGTCGAGCGCACCGAGACGTCTCTCGTCATGGGCGAGGTCATCGGCTACCGCGTCGGCCCGTTGATGCAGCTGGCGCGCGACGAGATCTAGCGTCGGCGCCGGGGGTCGCCGATTTCACGGCGCCGAAACCCTCCGTCTACGGCGCCGGGATCACCGGAATGCTCGCCGTCTCGGTCTTCTGCTCGGTCGGGCTCCCGGCATCCATCCGCACGAGAACCACGCCCACGAGGATCAGCGCTCCGCCCGCGAACTGGACCGGCGCCGGTGTCTCACCGAGCAGCAGCCACGCGAACCCCAGCGCGAACAGCACCTCGCTGAGACCCACGAAAGAGGCCAGCCGCGCGCCGATGAGCGGCACCGCGATGACCCCGAGCGCGTAACCGACGGTGGTCGCGACACCGCCCACCCACAGCAGGGGCAGGATGCCGGGAAGCTCGAGCCCGGCGAGCGACACGGTGATCGAGGGTGCCGCGAAGGGCAGCACTCCGGTGAGCACCAGCACCCCCATCAGCAGCGCCCCGGTGAGCAGGCCGCCGGCGGCGAGAGCCAGGGGCGGCAGGTCGTCGCCCGCGCGCCCGGCGATGACGAAGTACGCCGCCGCGCACACCGCGGCGCACAGTGCGAAGAGCGTACCGAGCAGGTCGAACCGCGCACCGCTGATGTCGACGACGAGCACGAGACCGGCCATCGCCACGACGGACCCGATCAGCACGGCCCTCGACGGCGAGCGGCGGGTGCGCACCCACACGGCGATGACGATGAGCACCGGCGCGATGTACTGGATGAGCAGGGCGACGGCCACCGGCATCCGCTGCATCGCGGCGAAGTAGAACAGCTGGCATCCGGCGACGGCGGTCAGACCGAACGACACGATCAGCAGCCCGTGGCGGCGCAGGAACCCGGGCTGCCGGCGCACCGCGCGAACGAGCGCGGGCGAGAGCAGCAGCGCCGCGAGCCCCATGCGCACCAGGAGCACCGCTCCCAGCGACCAGCCACCGTCGAGCAGGGGTTTGACGAACGGCCCGCTGGAGGAGAACGCCAAGGCCGAGGCCACGGCGATCGCGAGGCCGGTGACGGCGGTGGAGCCGCGGTGGGTGGGACGCGGGAGGGTCACGGAGGACGTGGTCATGCGGGCCTGCTGTCACGAGTGAAGGGGGTTTACACTCGTGACAGTACGGCCTCTACCTGTCAGGAGTCAACGTGGTCTTCATCCGTGACACCGAACTCGTGCTGCGCGCCGCCGTCGAGCTCGTCAACACCCTGCCCCACACGGAGGTCAGCGGCGTCGACACCCTCGTCGACGCCTCCGACCTCGAGGCCTTCACCGGCCGCCACGGCTACACCGGCTCGCGCACGCGCGACGCCCGCGAGCTCGCCGACGTCCGCGGCATCCGGCCCCGCATCCTGGAGCTGTGGGGCGCGGATCGCGACGCGGCAGCCCCCCTCGTCAACGCGATGCTCGCCGACGGGCGGGCGCTCCCCCAGCTCGTGCGTCACGACGGCCTCGACTGGCACATCCACGCGAGCGACCCGGCGGATCCGCTGGCCACGCGCATCCTCGTCGAGACGGCGCTCGCCTTCGTCGACGTCATCCGCGCCGACGAGTACGACCGCGTGCGCGTGTGCGACGCCGACGACTGCAACGGCGTGTACGTCGACTTCTCCAAGAACGGATCGAAGCGGTACTGCGACGCGGGCAACTGCGGCAACCGCATGAACGTCAACGCCTACCGCAAGCGCAAGGCGCACGCGCCCTCCTGACCGGACGCGGTCTCGCGCTCGACCCGATTCCGGGGCCGAGCCCTCCGCGCGACTACTCCACGAACTCCCGGATCGCGGATGCCGCCGCCTCCGGCGTCTCGTAATGGATCAGGTGCCCGACCTCGGGGATCTCCACGAGCCGCGCATCGGGGAACAACGTCGCCAGGTGACGCTCGGCCTCGATCGGGGTGATGTCGTCCTTCTCGGCCGCGATGAGAAGCGTCGGCTGCGCGATGCGCGGGGCGAACTCGCGCACGTCGTGCGAAACGCTCGTCACGAAAGCCTCGTGCAGCACGTCGCGGTCGGCGAAGCGCGAGAAGTACTCGTCGTGCTGCTCGTGCACGAAACGGCGCAGGTCGGGGTCGCGCGTCTTGGCCATGGCGTTGCTCATGACGCGCACGATGAGGCCGTTGCGCAGCAGTGCGTCGCCGAGCACGCGCGGAAGCCTCGCCCCGGCCAGGTAGTAGAACACGGCGAGACGAGTCAGAATGCCTCGCGGCCCCTCGAGGGCTGGGGCCCCGATCGGGTTCACGAGAATGAGCCTCGGCGTCGACAACCCGCCCGCCACCGCCGCGGATGACACGATCGAGCCGAACGAGTGGCCGAGCACGACGGCATCCGGAGCGACCTGCTCGACGAACGCCCGCAGCCACGCGGCGTAGGTGTCGAGATCGTGGGGGCGGCCGACGAACGGCGCGGTCTCGCCGAACCCGGGAAGGTCGGGAGAGATGACCCGGATGCCGGGAAGATGCGCCACCACCGGATCGAGCCCGTGGTGCTCACCGCGGAAGCCGTGCACCGCGACGATCGTCGTCTCGGCGTCGTCGTCGCCGTAGACCCAGTACGCCGTGGTCCCCCCGAGAACCCGCGCCTCGCGCCGCGCGACGGGGATCTGGGCGAGGCGTTCGGCGTAGGGGTTCGGCATGCGTCGAGTCTACGAGGGGGGATACACGACTCTGATCGAGCGCTCTTCGTCATCCACCCCGCTCTGCGCGCCTCGACGGTGATGTCGGAGCTCCCCTCTACCGTGAGCGCATGACCACGTGGCAGGCCGAGCCGCTCCCCCTCTTCCAGACGCCCGAGTGGGCGCGCCTCATCGGCGTGTTCGACCTCGAGACCACGGGGATCGACGTCGAGAACGATCGCATCGTCACCGCGCACGTGGGTGTACTCGACGCCGAAGGCAACGTCGTCGACGCGCGCGACTGGCTCGCCGACCCCGGCGTCGAGATCCCGGCGGGAGCCGCGGCCATCCACGGCATCTCCACCGATCGCGCCCGCGCCGATGGCGCTCCGGCGCCGCGCGTGGTGGCCGAGGTCGTCGAGGCTCTCGGGTCGCTGTTCGCCGCCGGCATCCCGGTCGTCGCCTACAACGCGCCCTTCGACTTCTCGATGCTGAAGAACGAAGCCGTGCGTCACGGCGTGACCCCGATCGCCGCCCCCTCCCCCGTCATCGACCCTCTCGTGGTCGACAAGACCTTCGACCGGTACCGCCGCGGCAAGCGCACGCTCTCGGTCGTCGCCGAGCACTACCGTGTGCCGCTCGAATCCGCCCACGAGGCCTGCGCCGACGCGGTCGCTGCGGGGCGACTCGCCCTGGCCCTCGCCGAGAAGTTCGGCCCGTGGCTCCCCTCGACCCTCGACGAGCTCCATACCCGCCAGATCGCCTGGGCCCGCGCTCAAGCCGAGAGCCTCACCGAGTACTTCGTGAAGATCGGTCGGCTGGATGCCACCGCTCCCGCGATCGACGGGGCTTGGCCGATCCGCTGACGCCCGGACGACCGGTCTCAGGCTCCCGGCATCCGACAGCATCGAGTCTCTCAGGGCTCCCGGCCGCCTTCCGACACGGCGGTCGAGTCTGCCACCTGATCGCCTTACCCGCTGAACACACCATCCGCACGAGCCCGACACCATCGAGCTGCGCCTGAGCCGACCTCTTCTCTTGGTCGAAAGCACACTCATACGAGCCGGCGCAACGATCCGAGCCCGAACCCCGCTTCCTCACGGGTCGAAGCTCCGGCCCCCACCACCGGCCACCACGACACACACCCGAACTCCGCTCCCGCCCCGGTCGAAACGCCACCCACACGACCCCGACACCGCGACCCGAACCTGCTCTCACCACCGTCCCGGTGCACGACACCGCCCCCCACCACGACACGAGCCTGCTCTCACCCATTGCCGCGCCCCCACCCGCCTCGACACCACGACAGAACCTGAACCCAGGTCCCACCCCGGTCAGGAGCAAGACCCGACGCCCCGATCCAGGCCTGCTCCTCCCCCTCTCCTAGGCGAAGAGGTCACGAGCGCGGCCACTGAGGAGCAGCGTTGAGGGAGTTCCGCAACCGCCCATGCTCTACCCCTGCACTCGCCGGCCTTCACCGGACTCGCGTGCGAGGTCGCCCTTGAGACTCGGATTCACCGAGTGAATGCGACCCCGACCCAATGTCGGAGGTCGGCGATACCGTTCTCCCATGACCCGCATCGCACCCTCCGAAGACCGGCCGACGCCGGTGTTCCGAGAGTGCGACGGCGCGCCCTGGCCCAGCGACGACGAGCTCGAGCTCGAAGCCGCATGGGCTGCTTTTCGCGAGAGCGGCGATGTTCAATGGTCGACGGGCGACGAGGCGCCTTCGGCGAACCCCGTGTCTCCCTCTCCCGCCCACAGCGCGCCGCTGCAGGTGCCGCACATTCTTCATGCCCCCGACGGTGCCACGACCTGGGAGTGGGAGTGGGACGACGTCATCGACCCGCCCGGCAGCGAAACCGCAGGGGTCTCCGACATCGAGGCGCGATTGGGGCACCTCGAGTGCGTCGTCAGGGATCGGCAGCGTGCGACCGCCGACGAGTACCGTCTGATCCTGGCGATTCTCGACGATGCCGCCTTCGACCCCACACCGTGGGTCGGACCCGACCCCACGGTGGATCGCGCCTGGAGTGATTCCCGAGGCCGCACGCCCGGCGCCGTGCGGCGCGACCGCGTCGACCTCGCGGAACGCGCCGCTGTCGCCGAGATCGCGGTCCGCCTGCATCTGTCCGAACAGACGGTCCGGACAAGGGCCGCTCACGCGCGGACGCTGGCCGTCGGGTGCCCAAAGCTGTGGACCGCCTTCGGCGAGGGGCGCTTTTCCGAGAAGCACGCCGTCGACGCGGCCCGGATGGCTTCGACCCTCCCCGCAGGCGACGCCGATGCCTTTCGGCGCTTCGACGACGAAGCGTGCGCGCAGGCGCTGGCCCTGCCCCCGGCGAAGTTCGCCGTGGCGGCCCGCGCCATTCGCGAGCGCGTCCACGCCGAGTCCATCGAGACCCGTCACCGTCGGGCTGCAGAGGAGCGCGGCGTGTGGATGAGAGCCGAGCTCGACGGCATGGCTTCGCTGCACGCGCTTCTCCCCGCTGACCGCGCTCGCGCTGTGATGTCGCGCCTCGACCAGGCAGCTCGGCACCTGCGCGCGGCGTCCGACGAAGAGCGCACGCTCGCGCAACTGCGAGCAGACGCCTTCGCGGACCTGGTGACGATGACAGACGACCCGGTGTCCGCAGTGATGGGCCCGACCCCGGCTGACGGCACCGTCGGCCCCTCCCCTCAAGCGGTCGATGGTGCAGGCCCGAGGCCTCATTCACCGAGCAAAGCGCTGCGCGCGCCCCACCCACCCGACACACGCCACACCGAGTCCCGCGGATCATCCAGCGCTCACGAAACCGGAGCCCCGCGACCCGCACCCGCACCCTCATCCTCACCCGACGCACCCCATGATTCACCTACCGCCCCGCGCACCTTCCGAGCCGCGCCTTCAGCGACCGTCGTCGTCACGATCCCCGCGCTCACCCTCCTGGGCCACAGCAGCGAGCCCGCCACGCTCGAGGGGTACGGACCGATCGATCTCGACACGGCGCGGCGCTTGGCCGGCACCGCGACCTCGTGGATCCGGCTGCTCACCCACCCGGTGACCGGCACCCCGCTCGCGCTCGACCGCAAGACGTACCGGGTTCCCGTCGCCCTCCGCCGGTGGCTCGGCGTCACCTCACCCACCTGTGTCTTCCCCGGGTGCGGTCGCGCTGCACGCGAGTGCGACATCGATCACCGCACCGCGTGGGCCGCCGGCGGAACCACCGATGATGACAACCTCGACCCCAAATGCCGCCATCACCATCGCCTGCGCCACGAGAGCCGCTGGGATATCGACCACGGGGCCGGCGGCGACAGCGCCTGGACCTCTCCCCTCGGTGGGAGATACGGAACAGATCCGCCGCCGTTCTAGGAACGACGCGGCGAGACCGCCACGATGAGACCGGACCGCGAGCTCGGTCCGCCCTGCACCGACGCACGCGCTGTTCCACACCGGCAGTCGCGTTGCTTTGGACCCGGCCCTCCCGTGGCCCTCTCCTCCCGCACCGCTTCCCCCTGGCTGACCCCCGATCCTGCCCTTCCAGCACCCGCGCTGCGCGGCCGCTGCCGCAAACCCGGCCCGGACCCCGACCCCGCCCGATCTTCGGGCCGCGCCGCGCACCTGCTGGCATCGCCTGCCCTGGTCCAGGCTCCGACTCGACCCCGGGTCTCGCTGCGCCCGCGCCGCTGCCCCGACCCCGAGTCCGGCCCCGACCCCAACCCGGGCTCACCGCCGGGCCGCTGCCCCGATCTCGAATCCGCCCCCGACCCCTGCACACTTCCGCACCGCGCCGCGCGCCCGCCGCCGCCCCGATCCCGGACCTAACCCGCAACCCCGACCCACTTTCACTCCCTGCCCGCCCCGCCATCGCCCCGAGCCCGGACCCAACCCACGACCCCGACCCACTTCAACTCCGCCACCGCCACGACCCGCCCCCTGACCTGTCAAACTGCTCTCGTGACCGCCCGCATTGCTACCGTCCAGGCCGAGGCCGTCCCCGGCGCCGTCGAGGTCAACGTCACGCGAGCGGCGCGGTTCGTCATCGAAAGCGACGCGGCGGGAGCAGACGTCGTCCTCTTTCCCGAGGCGTTCCTCACCGGCTACGACGAGACCTTTTTCGCTGGTGTGCTGCCGAGCATCGCGGACCGCGCGTGGCTCGCCCCGCTGCAGGAGGCTGTCGACGAGACGGGCATCGCCGCCGTGGTGAATACCGCGCTCCAGTCGGGCGATCGACGAACGCTGACCGACCTCCTGTTTACCCCCGGCCAACCGCCCCACCCCGCATACTCCAAGCAACACCTCCACCCGCCCGAGCGCGCCTTCTTCACCTCCGGCGCGCGTGGATACTCGTTCCGAATCCGCGACGTCGAGTTCGCCTTATCGGTCTGTTATGACGCGAACTTTCCCGAGCATGCCGCCGCGGCTGCGGCGGCCGGCGCCACCGTCTATCTCAACAGCGGCGCATATTTTCCGGGCGGTGGCCGCCGCCGCGATCTTCACCTGGCCGCACGTGCGCTCGACAACGGCATCTACGTCGTCTACAGCGGTCTCGTCGGCGTTCCGAGCGACTTCATCGGCGGCTCGGCCGTCTTCGACCCGCTGGGACGCCGCATCGCGGCCGTCGGCGAACGCGAAGGGCTGGCCATCGCCGACATCGACCCCGCTGTCGTGGAAGACGTCCGTCGCGACCAGCGCATGTGGGCGGACCGCCGAGACGACCTGGGCGCCTTCGAGCGATCCGGCGAACTCCGGTCACAAGCCGGTCGCGCAGCACCGGCCTGATACAGCTGAGCGAATCTCCCCCCACCACCCGCCCGTCCCGCCAGACCCTCTACCCGCGCGGCGACCCCGCGCCACGAGGCGCGCGCAACACCGGCCCGAACCGGCCCGGCGAACGCCCGCCACCACCCGGCCGTCCCGCCCGTCCCTCAACCCGCACGGCGAACCCACGCCACGAGCCGCTCCCGCAACACCGGCCCGAACCAGCCCGGCGGACCTCCCCCACCACCCGCCCGTCCCTCACCCCGCACGCCGAACCCGCGCCACGAGCCGGCAGCACCGCGCAACCGAAGACATTCCGCCGAGCCCCCTCACCACCCCGCACCGGTACGAGACCCGGAGGTCATTGCCGCCCCATGCGATCCACCGGGTTTCTCAGGGTCCGCAGCTCGGCGGCGGTTGCAGCGCCCCGCCCGCATGCGGCGAATTCGCAGAACGATCCGCTCACGCGCAGGAAAACGAACGTGCTTTAACGCGCTCCCGTGTAACGCAAAAGCCCCCCATCCCGAAGGACGAGGGGCTTTCGCTGCGAGAACCGCTGCGGATCAACGACCGCCGAAGTTCTTGAAGCGCTGGTTGAACTTCTCGACGCGACCGGCCGAGTCCATGATGCGCTGCTTGCCCGTGTAGAACGGGTGCGAAGCCGACGAGATCTCCACGTCGATGACGGGGTACTCCACGCCGTCGAGCTCGATCGTCTTGTCGCTGGACACGGTCGAACGGGTGAGGAACGTGTCGCCCGAACCGAGGTCGCGGAACACGACGGCCTTGTACGTGGGGTGGATGTCAGTCTTCATGGGAGGTCCTTTGAGAAGTGGTGTCCTGGATTCTGCCAGGACGTCAAAGTCTGCGGCGCCGATGGCACCAACGGAAGAGTCTACCAGGCCCAGCTCCGAGCCGCGGCCCCGTGACTCGAGCGCCGATCGGGTCAGGAAGCGCGAGCCGCCCAGCGCCCGGCTTCGTGCGTGAGCGTGATGTCGAGCCCGAACGTCTTGGAGAGGTTCTCCGCCGTCAGCGCCTCATCGAGGGGCCCGGATGCCACGACCTCACCGTCACGCAGAAGAAGAACATGCGTGAACCCGACGGGGATCTCCTCGACGTGGTGCGTCACCATGACCATCGCGGGCGTGGTGGGAGCCTGCGCGTAACCGGACAGCAGAGCCAGCAGTTCTTCGCGCGCTCCGAGGTCGAGGCTGGCCGTCGGCTCGTCGAGCAGCAACAGCTCGGGGTCGGTCATGACCGCGCGGGCGATCTGCACGCGCTTCTGCTCGCCGTCGCTCAGGGTGCCGAAGGTGCGGTCGGCGAGGTGGTCGAGTTTCCACTCGGCCAGCACGCGCAATGCGCGACGCTCGTCGATGTCGTCGTAGTCCTCGCGCCAGCGACCGACGACCGAGAAGGCCGCCGTGAGCACGACGTCGAGGACGGTCTCTTCCGGCGGCACGCGACGCGCCATCGCCGACGATGCGAACCCGATGCGCGGGCGGAGCTCGAACACGTCTGTGCGCCCCAGACGCTCGCCGAGGATCGTCACCGAACCCGAGGTGGGGTGCAGCAGCGTGTCGGCGAGCTGGAGGACCGTCGTCTTCCCCGCGCCGTTCGGGCCGAGGACGACCCAGCGCTGGTCATCCGACACCGTCCAGTCGAGGTGGGACACGATGTCCCGCGCGTTCCGGCGGACGACGACGTCGGAGAACTCGAGAACCTGGGGCATGCCTCCAGCCTACTGTCCGAGTCGGAGAGAATCGGATGCCACGCGGCCCCTGTGGACAGCGGGCCACGGCCAGCGCAGGACCCGGGCGCACAGCCCCACCGCGCCCCCGACGACCACCGCGAGTTCCCTCCCCGCAACCGCCGCGCACAACGCCACCGCGCCCGCGACGACCACCGCGAGTTACTTCCCCGCAACCTCCGCGTACAGCGCCGCCGTGGTCTCCGCGATCGCCGCCCAGCTGAAGTCATCGACCGCGCGCTGGCGTCCGGCGCGTCCGTAGGCCCGGGCCTTCTCGGCATCCATCGACACCTCCGTCAGCACGCGGGCGAGGTCGTCGACGAAACGCTCGGGATCCACGGGCGTTCCCGTGCCGTCCTGCACCTGGTCGATCGGCACGAGGCGGCCCGTCACGCCGTCCACCACGACCTCCGGAATACCGCCCGTCGCCGTTCCCACCACCGCGGCGCCGCACGCCATGGCCTCGAGGTTCACGATGCCCAGGGGCTCGTACACCGAGGGGCACACGAACGTGGTCGCGGCCGTGAGAATGGCGCACAGCTCGTGGCGCGGCAGCAGTCGCTCGATCCAGACGACCCCGTCGCGGGTGGCCTGCAGTCCCCGCACCAGCTCCTGAACCTCCGCCATGATCTGCGGGGTGTCGGGCGCTCCCGCGCACAGGATCAGCTGCACCTCGGGCGGAAGCTGCTCCGCCGCACGCAGCAGATACGGCAGGCCCTTCTGACGGGTGATGCGACCGACGAACACGACCGACGGGCGTGCGGGGTCGATTCCCTGCGACCGCAGGAAGTCGTCGTCCGACACCGGATGCCATGACTCGGTGTCGATGCCGTTGTAGATGACCCGCACCTTGTCGGGGTCGAGCGAGGGGTAGCTGCGCAGGATGTCGTCGCGCATGCCCGAGCTGACCGCGACGACCGCCGCGGCGCCCTCGTACGCGGTCTTCTCGATGTAGCTCGACACCGCGTAGCCGCCACCGAGTTGCTCGGCCTTCCACGGGCGGAGCGGTTCGAGGCTGTGAGCGGTGACGACATGCGGGATGCCATGGAGAAGCGACGCCAGGTGACCCGCGAAGTTCGCGTACCAGGTGTGGGAGTGCACGACGTCGGCGCCCGCGATGTCCGACACGATCGCCAGATCGGTGCCGAGTGTCTGGATGGCGCCGTTCGCCGACGCCAGCTCGGCGGGCACGTCATACGAGGTCGTGTCCGTCTCCTCGCGCGACGCGCCGAACGCGCGCACCTGCACCTCGGTGCCCTCGGCGCGCAGCGCCTTCACGAGTTCTGTGGCGTGGACCCCGGCTCCGCCGTAGATCTCCGGCGGGTACTCCTTGGTCACGATGTCGACGCGCATGAGACGAACCGTAGTACAGGCAGAGACGCGCCGTGAACGTGTTCCCGCTCGCTTCCCTGAGCCCTAGGGTGGTGCCATGCCTGCAGCGCCGAAGGTCTTCGGAATCATCCTCGCCGGCGGCGAGGGAAAGCGACTCATGCCCCTGACGGCGGACCGCGCCAAACCCGCCGTCCCCTTCGGCGGCCAGTACCGCCTGATCGACTTCGCGATATCGAACCTGATCAATTCGGGACTGCGTCAGCTCGTCGTGCTGACGCAGTACAAGTCGCACAGCCTCGACCGCCACATCTCGCAGACGTGGCGCATGTCGCCGATGCTCGGCGCGTACGTTGCCTCGGTCCCGGCCCAGCAGCGACTCGGCAAGCGGTGGTTCTCGGGCTCTGCCGACGCGATCCTGCAGTCGATGAACCTGATCCGCGACGAAAAGCCCGACATCGTCGTCGTCATCGGCGCCGACCACGTGTACCGCATGGACTTCAAGCAGATGCTCGACGCCCACATCGCCTCCGATGCGCGGGCGACGGTCGCCGGCATCCGTCAACCGATCTCGCTCGCGAACCAGTTCGGTGTGATCGACACCGACCCCACCGACCCGACGAAGATCCGCGCCTTCCTCGAGAAGCCGCAGAACCCCGAGGGACTGGCCGATGCCCCCCACGAGGTGCTCGCCTCGATGGGCAACTACATCTTCGACACCGACGCCCTGGTCGAAGCCGTCGCCCACGACGGGGAGCTGCCGACCTCGGCGCACGACATGGGCGGCGATATCGTGCCCTACTTCGTCAATCGCGGTGAGGCCGCCGTCTACGACTTCAACCGCAACGACGTGCCCGGCTCCACGCCGCGCGATCAGTCGTACTGGCGTGACGTCGGCACGATCGAGTCGTTCTACGACGCGCACATGGACCTGATCTCGACCCTGCCCGTGTTCAACCTCTACAACAACGACTGGCCGATCTACTCGCAGACCTTCAACGCCCCGCCGGCGAAGTTCGTGCGCGACTCCGTCGGACGCATCGGCAACGCGATCGACTCGATCGTGTCTCTCGGTTCCGTGCTCTCGGGCACGCACCTCGAGCGCAGCGTCGTCGGCCCGTGGGCCCTCGCCGGGGGCGGCTCGACGATCACCGATTCGGTGCTTTTCGACAGCGTGCAGGTCGGCGCGGGAGCGCGGATCCACCGTGCGATCCTCGACAAGAACGTCGTCCTCGAGCCCGGCGCGACCATCGGCGTCGACCGCGAGCGCGACCTCGCCCGCGGATTCACCGTGACCGAGACGGGCATCACCGTCGTCGGCAAGGACGTGCACGTCCACGCCTAGCGATCGGGACGGCTCCGGATGCCGCACGGCTCCGGGTGCAGAAGAGGGGCGATGACCGAGCTGGTCACCGCCCCTCTCTCGTTAGGAGAGCGATCTTCGCACCATCGCGCGCGAGTTCGTCGCACGGGGTGGGCGCCAGCGACGCGGGCCGGGTGAGACGCGCTCGCGCGGAGAGGCCCTCTCTCAGACCCCCACGCGCTCGAACGCGTCGCGCGAGATGCCCTTGGCGAGAACGGCTTTCGACCACTCCTTCGCCGTGTGAAGGCTGTGGTCGCGGTAGTTGCCGCAGCTGAAAGCGTCGGTGCCGGGGACGTCGTCCCACTCCACGTCCTCGGCGATCGCGCGCAGCGAGTCGGAGATCGCGTCGACGAGGGCCGCGACCTCGGGCTCGCCCCACATGATCACGTGGAAGCCGGTGCGGCAGCCGAACGGCGAGATGTCGATCAGACCGTCGATGCGATCGCGCACGAGGCTGGCGAGAAGGTGCTCGATGGTGTGGAGCCCCGCGGTGGGGATCTCCTGCTCGTTCGGCTGCACGAGACGCAGGTCGAAGTTCGAGATGACGTCGCCGCGCGGACCCGACTCGGTACCGATGAGGCGCACGTACGGCGCCAGCACGGCGGTGTGATCCAGGGTGAAGCTTTCGACGTCGGCCATGAGGAGGTCCCTTCGGAGGAAGCGGGGGGGTACCGGACGAGCCTACGCGGGGGCGTCGCACGATGACCCCGCGTGACGCCGCGGGAGGCGTGCGGCGGCATCTGCCCGGG
This sequence comes from Microbacterium sp. SORGH_AS_0454, assembly GCF_031453395.1. Classification (NCBI taxonomy): domain Bacteria; kingdom Bacillati; phylum Actinomycetota; class Actinomycetes; order Micrococcales; family Microbacteriaceae; genus Microbacterium; species Microbacterium sp. SORGH_AS_0454. Next base: position 3,097,465 of record NZ_JAVIYS010000001.1, read on the forward strand.
AAAAGCGGGGGACGCCGGAACAGCCTCGGCGGACACCGCGCGACGACCCCGCGACTGTCACGGCCGCGTCGAGCTGGTGGCCATCGAGTTGTCGACGTCCGCCGGCATGAGGGGCTTGGAAGGGTACTCGCGCAAGACGAGCGCGGTGGTGACCGGGCCGTAGCGCGCCAGGGAGTCGACGATCCTCTCCAGTCGAGCCGCGTCGGCGCAATGGACGTCGAAGATGAGGCAGTCCTCTCCGGTCACGCGGAGCGTCGACGCGATCTCGTTCGTCTCCGAAGCGAGCTGCAGGGCGGGGCCGAGCTGCGCGTGCGTCGTGCGCAAGCGGACGACGGCCCGGATGTTCAGACCCACCGTGCTCGCGTGAACGATAGCGCGGTAGCCGGAGATGACCCCTGCTTTCTCGAGGCGTGAGATGCGCGCGCTGGCAGCGGGTTGCGACAAGCCGACCCGGCGGCCGACCTCCGCACCGGTGAGCCGTCCGTCGTGCTGGAGCAGCTCGAGGATCCGGCGGTCGACTCGGTCCAATGGTTCCATCGTCTTTCGCTCCCCCTCCTTAGGGATCGCTTGCTGAGCGTGCGCGTTCGCGATGATCCCATCATGCTCGATCGCGGAGCCTCGTCTCAGGCTCCCACGAGCGAGAGAAGCAGAGGTGGAACGTGGTGGGATACATGATCGTCCCGGGAATCGGCGGGTCGGACGATTCGCATTGGCAGACTCTGTGGGAGCAGCAGTGGGGCAGCGAAACCGCCGTCCGTATCGAGCCAGGGTCGTGGTCTCAGCCGGACCTCCAGGACTGGGTCGGGGCGATCGCGCGAGCGGTCGAGGTCGTGCAGTCGCGCGATGGGGATGTCGTGCTGATCGCGCACAGTCTCGGATGCTGGGCGGCATCGGAGTGGTTGCAGCAGGCGAGCCACGGGCATGCCCGAGGAGCGCTCCTCGTCGCACCGCCGGACCCGACGGGTGAGGCGTTCCCCGCCGACGCCGCCCCGACCTTCCTTAGTGTTGCCGCACGTCCGCTGCCCTGCCCGAGTGTGGTCGTGGCCAGCACGAACGACCCGTATTGCGATCTGAAGGTGGCCCAGGAGCTCGCAGGGAGCTGGGGCAGTGATCTGGAGGTGGCCGGCGCACTCGGACACCTGAACTCCGCCAGTGGTCTCGGCGGGTGGCCCGCGGGTCGGGAGATGCTCGACCGCATGGCGTCCCTGTGACCTGTAGCTGGGTTGCCGGCCCGGCACCGCAGCACAGCAAGCGGAACAGTCGGGCACGGACGGAAGCGCGTTCCTCGAACCGCTAGCGTGGAGCGCGTGCCTGCGACCGCCCGTTTCCTCGTCGTCCTCGACGCCGATTCCACGCTGATCCGCAACGAGGTCATCGAGCTCCTCGCCGACGAGGCCGGCCGGGGTGCCGAGGTGGCCGCCGCCACCGAAGCCGCGATGCGCGGCGAGGTCGACTTCGCCACGAGCCTGCGCTCGCGGGTGCACGCACTGGCGGGCGTAACCACCGAGGCGTTCGAGCGGGCGATCCCGCGCATCGACCCCACCCCGGGCGTGCGCGAGCTGATCGCCGCCGTGCACGAGCGCGGCGGGGTCGTCGGCGTCGTGTCGGGCGGGTTCCACGAGGTTCTCGACACCGTGGCTCCCGGCCTGGGCGTCGACCTCTGGCGCGCGAACCGGCTCGTGGCCGTCGAGGGAGTTCTCACGGGAGAGGTCGACGGAGACATCGTGGATGCCAGGGCCAAGGCCGACACGCTCCGCCGCTGGGCCGATGAGCTCGGTGTCCCCCTCCCTCTCACCTTCGCGATCGGAGATGGCGCGAACGATCTCGAGATGATGGCGACGGCGGGACTCGGTCTCGCGTTCAACGCCAAGCCCGCCGTGCGCCGGTGCGCGGATCTCGTGGTCGGCCCCGTCGACCTCGCGCAGGTCGTCGCCCTCCTCCCCCGCTGACGGGGCGCCCCGGGCTGACGACCGCCTCGGACTCTCCCTCCGGCGGCGGCCTGCCGCCCCACCGAGCCGACGCGACGGTCCCCTTCCCGATGTCGGAGGTCCGTTCTACCCTCGCCGCATGGACGTCATCTTGGTTCCCGGTCTCTGGCTCGACGCGTCGTCGTGGGACGACATCACCCCCGCCCTCGAGGCGGCCGGCCATCGTCCGCATCCGTTGACTCTGCCTGGCCCCGCCGCAGGCGACCTGGTCGTCGACGACTGGGGGGACGCTGTCGTCGGTGAGATCGATCGATTCGACGACCGCGTGGTCCTGGTCGGACACTCCGGTGGCGGCAACGTCGTCTGGGGTGCGGCCGACCGCCGGCCCGACCAGGTCGCGCGCGTCATCCTCGTCGACACGATCGTGCCGCATCCGGGCGCGATGATCTCCGAATTCCCCATCGAGGACGGTGTCGTGCACTTCCCCGGGTGGGACTTCTTCGACGAAGACGACGTCGCCGACCTCGACCCACAGACGCGAGAGCGCACCGCGCAGCAGGTCGTCGATGTGCCCGGCCGCGTGCCGAGCTCGCGGATCACCCTGAGCGACGAGCGGCGATTCGCCGTGCCCGTGACGATCCTGTCGGGGCAGCTCGATGCAGAAGCCCTCCCGCGGGTGCTCGCCGAGTGGGGTGCGTACGCCGAAGAGGTCGACCGCCTCGACAGTCTCGAGGTCGTGCGGCTCGGCTCCGGCCACTGGCCGCAGTTCTCGCAGCCCCAGCGGTTCGCCGAGAAGCTGGTCGCCGCGGTGCGGTGAGAAACCGGGCCCGATCGAGAGGGCGATGGTGTCGCGCCGGGCCTTCGGGTTCTGGGGTGAGCCGGACTCCCGGCGTCAGTGCCCCATGCCGAGGCCGCCGTCGACCGGAATCACGGCGCCCGAGATGTACGCGGCGTCGTCACCGGCGAGCCACGTGACGACTCCGGCGACCTCGTCGGGAGAGGCGAAACGTCCGGCGGGGATGTTCTTCTTGTACTCGGCCTGGGTGTCGGCGGGGAGCTCGGCCGTCATGTCTGTCTCGATAAACCCCGGTGCCACGACGTTCGCCGTGATGCCGCGGCCGCCGAGCTCGCGCGTGAGCGAGCGGGCGAAGCCGACGAGGGCGCTCTTCGACGCGGCGTAGTTGACCTGACCGGCCGAACCGTAGAGACCGACGACGCTCGAGATGAGGATGACACGACCCCAGCGCGCCTTGAGCATGCCCTTGGAAGCGCGCTTGACCACGCGGAAGGCGCCACCGAGGTTGGTGTTGACGACGCTGTCGAAGTCGTCTTCGCTCATGCGGAGCAACAGGGTGTCCTTCGTCACCCCGGCGTTCGCCACGACCACCGCGATCGGGCCGAGCTCGGTTTCCACCCGGGTGAAGGCGGCGTCCACGGCGGCGGCGTCGGTCACGTCGGCGCGCACGGTCAGGGTTCCCTCGGGGCCCTCACCGGAGCGGGCGGTCACGGCGACCTTCCATCCCTCGGCGACGAAACGCTCGGCGATGGCTCGACCGATGCCCCGGTTTCCTCCGGTGACGACGACGACGCGGTCCTGGGACATGGTGAGACTCCTGCGCTTGCGGTGACGGAACCGCCCTAGCCTACCGAGGCGACTCCCCCGCCCCGCCCGCCGAGGTTTGACACGGGGTCTGCGCCGCTGGAACGCTGGAGGAACGCGCGACGAAAGGGGCTCCCGTGAGCGACGACCGCACCACCGACCCGCAGCATCCCGAGCACATCGGGTCCGAGAACGCGAACGGCGGCGACCAGCCGTCGTCGCCGTACGCTCCGCAGAGCGACACGCCCCCGGCTCCCCCGTACGAGGCAGCGGGCACGCCAGCGTCCGCGGCACCTTCCGGCGCTCCGGCGGACACCGCTACGCCCTACGGAACCCCGACGCCGGAAGCCCCGGCATCCCACACACCCGCGCCCGAGGCCCCCGCCTATGGCGCACCCGCGCCCGAGGCCGGCGCAGCCTACGGCGCACCCGCCTACGGCGCCCCGGCGTACGGGCAGCCCACGACCTCGACCTACGGACAGCCCGCGTACGGTGCCCCGAACGCGGCGTACGGGTACGGGGGCGGCTACGCCGCCCCCGCGCGCACCAACGTCCTGGCGATCGTGTCGCTGGTGGCATCCCTCGTCGGCTTCGTGCTCATCCTCCCGGTGGTGGGATCGATCGCCGGTGTCATCATGGGGCACATCTCGCTCAAGCAGATCAAGGAGCGGGGCGAGCGCGGCCGCGGAATGGCGCTTGCGGGCGTCATCATCGGCTACGTGACGCTCCTGTTCGTCATCCTCTTCATCATCGGGATCTCGATCCTCATCGCCGGCAGCGCCGGTTCCAGCGGCTCGCGCTACGGCGCCTGACGGTCGCGATCAAGCCGCCGGGCGCTCAGGCGCCCGGCGGCTTGTCACGACGTCGAGGAGTCGGCGCGAGAGCGCACCCTGTGTCATCCCCACGGGCGTACCCTGATACCACTGTGAAGACATCGCACACCGCTCAGTCCGCGACGTCGCTCCCCAAGGCACCGAGGGAGGACGCCGATTCCCGTTTCACCAAGTACATGGTGATGATGGGGATCCGCATCGCGTGCTTCATCGCGATGGCCGTCATCACTCCCTACGGCTGGTACACCTTCGTGTTCGCGGCCGGAGCGATCTTCCTGCCCTACCTCGCCGTCATCGTCGCCAACGTCGGCGCCGACCAAGGCTCCACCGAGGCGATCAACCCCGAGCGCGCCATCGAAGCTCCCTCGGCCGCCCCCGCTCCCGCAGCCGCTGCCGAGGGCCCGCTCGTCATCCGTATCGCCGAGACCCCGCGCCTCGACCCTCCGCGCGACGACCGCTCGTGAGCGACGAGCCCGCCGAATGCTCGCGGGCCGGATGCCGAGAAGCCGCCGTCTGGGCGATCCACTGGCGCAACCCGCGCATCCACGCGGCCGACCGCCGCAAGACCTGGGTCGCCTGCGACGAGCACGTCGCCTATCTGCGCGAGTTCCTCAGCGCCCGCGACTTCCCCGTCGAGGTCGCCGCCCTCTCGAGCGATCGCGCGTGAACGCCCTGCCGTCGGACGTACCCTGGAAGACGTGGTCTGTTCGGTCGAGATGAACGTGCGCATCGAGAGGTGCCCGCGATGAGCGCGCGTGAGATGCCCGCGGCCGGGCGCTGGGCGATCTACGTCGGTATCGCGATCCTCTTCGCGATCGCCTGCGGGTTCCTCTCGAACTGGCAGTTCTCGCGCAACGCCGAGCGCAGCGAGCAACTGCAGCTCGTCGCCGACAACTACGACGCGACCCCGGTCCCCCTCGCGGAGTTGCTCGCCCCCGGCGCCGAGATGAACCCGGGAGACGAGTGGCGTCCCGTGCGCATGCAGGGGCAGTACCTCGCCGACGAGCAGCTGCTGGTCCGCAACCGCGCGCACGGGGGCTCGGCGGCCTTCGAACAACTCGTGCCGTTCCGACTCGACGACGGCCGCACGTTCCTCGTGGACCGCGGTTGGCTCCCCCCGGGCAACCAGCAGTCGGAACCCGACGACATCCCCGCGCCGCCCTCCGGCGACGTGACCGTCGAGGTCCGTCTGCGCCCCGAAGAGGCCGCCCCGACCTCGGGTCGCACCGCCGAGGCGGGTCAGGTACCCACCATCAATCTCGGACTCGTGGAGGAGCAGACCGGCCCCATCGAGCAGGGCGCGTACGGCCTGCTCATGTCCGAATCCCCCGCTCCCGCGACCGCCCCCGCCCCGGTCGATCCACCGAGCAACGACCCCGGACCGTACCTCTCGTACGCGGTGCAGTGGATCCTCTTCGCCGTGATGGGCTTCGGTTTCATCACCTACGTGATCATCAACGAGCGCAAGCTCCGCCGCGAAGAGGACGAAGACGAGGACGACGAGGACGCGCTGGTCGAACCCCTCCCCTCACCCGAGAAGCCCTCCGGTGAGCGCCGTCGCGTCGACCCGGTCGCCCTGCACCGCTCGCGCAAGCGCCCGAAGGACCGCGACGCCGACGACGAGGACGCCCTGCTCGACGCCCGCTGAGCGCGGGACGGGCGGATTCCCAGGCACCCCACAGACGCGTTTCGTCCACCAGCGTCTCGCCGACATCGAAGACGATCGCCCTGACGTCTTCAGGAATCTCTTGACGGGTCACTCGGCGATGGTGCCACGCACCGCGGCCCTTCGCGACCCGCTACGCCAGTGTGATCAGATCTGCGTAGTCGCGACCCCAGATGTCCTCGACACCGTCGGGCAGGATCAGCACGCGCTCGGGGTTCAGCGCCTCGACGGCGCCCTCGTCGTGCGAGACGAGCACGACGGCGCCCTCGTAGTGCGACAGCGCGCCGAGGATCTCCTCGCGCGAGGCGGGGTCGAGGTTGTTCGTGGGCTCGTCGAGCAACAGCATGTTGGCCGACGAGACGACGAGCGTCGCGAGCGACAGACGCGTCTTCTCGCCACCCGAGAGGACCCCGGCGGGCTTCAACACGTCGTCGCCGACGAAAAGGAATGATCCCAGCACCTTGCGGGCCTCGGTCGCGGTAATGTGCGGGGCCGACGACATCATGTTCTCGAGCACCGAGCGGTTCACGTCGAGATTCTCGTGCTCCTGGGCGTAGTAGCCGATCTTCAGGCCGTGCCCGGGCTCGAGCTGACCGGTGTCGGGCTGGTCGACTCCGGCGAGAATACGCAGCAGCGTGGTCTTTCCCGCACCGTTCAGCCCCAGGATGACCACGCGCGAGCCGCGGTCGATAGCGAGGTCGACGTCGGTGAAGATCTCGAGCGAACCGTACGACTTCGACAGGCCCGAGGCCATGAGCGGCGTCTTGCCGCAGGGCGCGGGCTTGGGGAACCGCAGCTTCGCGACGCGCTCTTCGGCACGCACCTCGTCGAGGCCCGAGAGCATCTTCTCGGCGCGCGCGACCATCTGGTGCGCGGCTGCGGCCTTCGAGGCCTTGGCGCCGAAGCGTGCGGCCTGCAGCTGCAGCGCCGTGGCCTTCTTCTCGACGTTGACGCGCTCCTTCTTGCGACGCTCCTCGTCGGCCACCCGCTGGCGCAGGTAGTTCTTCCAGTTCATGTTGTAGACGTCGATGACCTGGCGATTGGCATCCAGGTAGAAGACGCGGTTGACGGTCTCGCCGACGAGCTCGACGTCGTGCGAGATCACGATGAGCCCGCCCTTGTAGCCCTTGAGGAATTCGCGCAGCCACACGACACTGTCGGCGTCGAGGTGGTTGGTCGGCTCGTCGAGGATCATCGTCTGCGCGTCGGAGAAGAGGATGCGCGCGAGCTCGATGCGGCGACGCTGACCACCCGAGAGGGTCTTCAGCGGCTGATCGAGGATGCGGTCGGGAAGCGAGAGGTTGTGGGCGATGGATGCCGCCTCGGCCTCGGCCGCGTATCCGCCGGCCGCCTCGAAGCGCTCGGTGAAGTTCGCGTACTTCTTCATGGCCTTCGCGGCGACGGCGGGGTCGTCGTCACCCATCGCCATCGACGCCTCGTGCATGCCGAGGGCGAGCGAGCCCAGGCCGCGGGCGTCGAGGATGCGGGTGCGCGCCAGCATCTCGGGGTCGCCCGAGCGCGGGTCCTGCGGCAGGTAACCGAGTTCACCCGAGCGGTCGACGCCGCCGTTGGCGGGCAGCAGGTCTCCGGCGAGCACCTTGGTCAGCGTCGTCTTGCCGGCGCCATTACGCCCGACGAGGCCGATCTTGTCGCCGTCGGAGACGCGGAACGCCACGTCGGACATGAGCACGCGGGCACCCACGCGGATCTCGAGGTCGTGCACGGCGAGCACAGCGAACGTCCGTTCTTCGGGGATGGGGAGTGGCCGACATGGCCAGCCACCCAGTATAAGACGCACCCCTGCATGCCCGCCGACAGCCCGCTATCTCGTCGTGGGCGGGTTACCGACGTGGCGCAGCGGACACGTCGGAACGGCGGTCGAGATTACCTCGATACCGAGACGAATCCCCCGGTCCATCACCCTCTGAGTTTGCGTTCTCACCCGATCCCTGAACTAACCTAAGCCTATCCTTACTTAATACGCAGGAGGCTCTTCGTGTCCCGATTCCGCGCTCTGGCGGCCCTCGCCGTCGGTACCGCCCTCGTCCTCACCGGCTGCGCCGGTACCTCAGCCGCGCCGGGCGGCCAGGAAGGTTCGTCGACGTCGGCATCGGGTTCCTTCCCCGTCACGATCGACCACGCCTTCGGCGAGACCACGATCGAGGCGGAGCCGCAGCGCGTCGTCACCGTCAGCTGGGGCAACCAGGAGGCGGCGCTCGCCCTCGGCGTCGTCCCGGTCGCCATGCCCAAGGTCACCTGGGGCGACGAAGACGGCGACGGCCTGCTGCCCTGGGTCAAGGACAAGCTCGACGAGCTCGGTGCGCAGACGCCCACGCTCATGGATGAGACCGACGGTTTCGACTACGAAGCGATCGCCGACGCCAAGCCCGACGTGATCCTCGGCGCCTACTCCGGCATGACGCAGGAGCAGTACGACACGCTGAGCAAGATCGCCCCCGTCGTGGCGTTCCCCGAGATCGCGTGGGGCACCTCCTGGCAGCAGATGACGCTGGCGGATGCCAAAGCCCTCGGCCGCGAAGAGCAGGCGGAGCAGCTGATCGGCGACCTCGAGAAGCACGTGACCGACGAGTCGGCGAAGTACCCCGCCCTCGCCGGCAAGAAGACGCTGTTCACCTCGCTCGACCCGACCGACCTGAGCACCGTCGGCTTCTACTCGCTCAAGGACCCCCGCGCGCTGTACCTCTCCGAGCTCGGTATGACCCCCTCGTCGGCCGTCGAGACCGCGAGCAAGGACAGCGAGACGTTCTGGTTCACGCAGAGCACCGAGAACATCGAGTCCTTCGCCGACGTCGACGTCATCGTCGGTTACGGAACCCCGGCGCTCCTGACCCAGTTGCAGGCCGACCCGCTGTGGTCGCGCATCCCCGCCATCAAGAGCGGTGCCGTCGCACTGCTCACCGACAACACCTCGATCGCCGCGGCGGGCAACCCCAGCCCGCTGTCGATCGGCACCTCGTACGGCGACGACTTCATCGGCCTCGTGGGCGCGGCGGCCGACAAGGCCGGCAAGTGATCGCGCTCTCCCCCGCACCGGCGCGATGACTCGTCTCGCCCCGGCATCGACCGCCCCCGTCGACGCAGACCCGCGTCGACGGGGGCGGCGACGCGTGCTCTGGGTCGTCCTGTTCGCCGCGGCCCTGGCCGTCGTCGCCGTGCTGTCCGTGACCTTCGGAGCCCGTGACGTCGCACCCGCCGACATCTGGGCCGGCCTCGCCGGCTCGACCGACACCGCGTCGGCCGCCGCGGTCGGCAAGCGCGTCCCGCGCACCATCCTCGCCATGCTCGTCGGTGCCGCCCTCGCCGTGGCCGGGGCCGTACTCCAGGGCGCCACGCGCAACCCTCTCGCCGACCCGCAGATCCTCGGGATCAACGGCGGTGCGTCGCTCGCGATCGTCTCGGGCATCGCGTTCTTCGGCCTCAGCTCGGCATCCGGCTACATCTGGACCGGCATGATCGGCGCGGCCGCGGCCGCCGTCTTCGTCTACGCGATCGGGTCGCTCGGTCGCGGCGGACCCACGCCCCTGCGCCTGGCTCTCGCCGGAGCCGTCACTGCCGTCGCGTTCAGCTCGCTGATCAGCGCTATTCTGCTCCCCCGCATCAACGTCATGAACGTCTTCCGCTTCTGGCAGATCGGCGGCGTGGGAGGCGCCACCCCCGACACGATCCTGCAGGTACTGCCCTTCCTTCTGTTGGGCCTCCTCGTCTGCCTCGCGAGCGCATCGGCCCTGAACACCCTCGCTCTCGGCGACGAGCTCGCCGCGGGTCTCGGCGCTCGCGTCCGCACGGCGCGCCTCGTCGCCTCGGCAGGGGCGGTCATCCTGTGCGGCGCCGCGACGGCCGTGGCCGGTCCGATCGGCTTCGTCGGTCTCGTCGTCCCGCACATCTGCCGCCTGCTCGTGGGGGTCGACCATCGCTGGCTGCTCCCCGTCTCGGCCGCCGGCGGGGGCATCCTGCTCACCGTGTCCGACATCGTGGGGCGCGTCATCGCCCGCCCCGAAGAGATCGAGGTCGGCATCGTGACCGCGCTGATCGGCGCCCTCCTTCTTCATCGCCCTCGTTCGTCGCCAGAAGATGAGGGCCCTGTGAGCACGCACACCTCCCCACGGGTGGCCACCGCGAGCGTCGTGCCCGATGCGCTGGCATCCGTCGTCGCCGGCCGCCGCCGTCGCCGTCACCGTTGGACGCTCGTCACGGTCGTCCTCGCGATCGCGGTCGTCGTCGCCTTCGCCCTGTCGCTCATGATCGGCCAGACCTTCTACACCCCCGCCGAGGTATGGGGCGTGCTGAGCGGACAACGGGTGGCCGGCGCCTCGTTCACGGTCGGCGAACTGCGCCTTCCCCGCGCGCTGACCGGCCTTCTCACGGGACTCTGCTTCGGCATGGGCGGTGTCGTCTTCCAGTCGATGCTGCGTAACGCCCTCGCCAGCCCTGACGTGATCGGCATCAACACCGGCGCGAGCGCCGCGGCTGTCTTCGGCATCGTCGTGCTGGGGTGGGGCGAGACCGCCGTCTCGGTCGTCGCGATGGCCGCGGCCCTCGCCGTCGCCCTGTCGATCTACCTCCTCGCCTACCGCAAGGGCGGGTCCGGTGCGCGGCTGATCCTCATCGGCATCGGCGTCGCCGCGATGTGCCAGGCGGTCGTGTCCTACGTCATCTCTCGCGCCGCCGAGTGGGACCTTCCCGCCGCGATGCGCTGGATCACCGGAAACCTCAACGACGCCACGTGGGACCGCGCCCTCCCGGTCGCCGGAGCCGTCGTCATCCTCGGACCGATCCTGCTCGCTCTGTCGGGCCGCCTCGAGATCCTGCGGATGGGCGACGACACCGCCGCCGCCGTCGGGCTCCCCGTCGAGCGCACGCGCCTGCTGCTCATCGTGGCGGCCGTGGGCCTGCTGGCCTTCGGCACCGCCGCGGCAGGTCCCATCGCCTTCGTGTCCTTCTTGGCGGGCCCCATCGCCGTACGCCTGCTCGGCCCCGTCGGCTCTCCCGTGCTCCCCGCCGGTCTCCTCGGCGCGCTGCTGGTGCTCGTGGCCGATTTCTGCGCCCAGTACGCGTTCGGAACGCGTCTGCCCGTGGGCGTCATCACCGGCGTGCTGGGCGCGCCGTATCTCATCTACCTGCTCGTTCGCAGCAGCCGAACCGGAGGAACCACGCTATGACCGTCGAGCGCTCCCTGGTAGCCGAGGGCGTCACCCTCGGCTACGGAGACCGGACCATCGTCCACTCTCTCGACCTGGAGATCCCGCCGGGCAAGGTCACGACCATCGTCGGCGCGAACGCGTGCGGCAAGTCGACGCTGCTCAAGGCCATGGCGCGCCTGCTCGCGCCCTCCGCGGGGCAGGTGCTGCTCGACGGCAAGTCCATCCACCGCCAGCCCACCAAGCAGGTCGCGCGAGTGCTGGGGCTCCTCCCCCAGTCGCCGATCGCCCCCGACGGCATCGCCGTGTCCGACCTCGTCAGCCGCGGCCGCCACCCCCACCAGGGCGCGCTGTCGCGCTGGACGAGCGCCGACGACGCCGCGGTGGCACGCGCCCTCGACGCCACCGACGTCGCGCACCTCGCCGACCGCCCCGTCGACGAACTCAGCGGCGGCCAGCGCCAGCGCGTGTGGATCGCGATGGCCCTCGCTCAGGAGACCGACGTCCTGCTCCTCGACGAGCCGACGACGTTCCTCGACATCAGCCACCAGATCGACGTCCTCGACCTGCTCGCCGACCTCAACCGCGACCGCGGAACCACGGTGGCCATGGTGCTCCACGACCTCAACCTCGCCGCCCGTTACGCCGACCACCTCGTGGCCATGGCGCAGGGCGAGGTCATCGCCGCCGGAGACCCCGCCGAGGTCCTCACCGAAGAGACCGTGCGCCGCGTCTTCGGCCTCGACAGCCGCGTCGTACCAGACCCGCTGACCGGGCGGCCCATGGTCATCCCGATCGGTCGGCACCACACGGTGGCCGAGCCGGAGCAGGCGCAGACGGCCTGACGCTCCGAGAACGAGACAAGCCCCGGCCTCGGCCGGGGCTTGTCTCGTTCGGCGTGGAACGTGCCGCTTACGCCGTGCGCTCGACCTGACCCGCGCGCCAGTACCCCATGAACGCCACACGCCCGCGGTCGACGCCGCAGCCAGAGACGAGCATGCGGCGCAGCAGCTTCACCGTCGACGATTCGCCCGCGATCCAGGCGTAGAACTCCCCCTCGGCGTCGGCCGGGCTGTCCCACAGCAGCTCGACGTCGAGGTCGATGTCTTCGAGCACCTGCGGGCGGGGCGCGGCCGCCCGCGCCAGAACGTCACCGGATGCCGCGGTCCAGGCCTCCATGGCCTCGATCAACGCCTCGCCGTGGGGCCGTTCGCCACGCGGAAGCCAGGTGACGCGCGCATCGCCGCTTCGCACCGGAAGGGCGTCGTCGACATCGGGCACCTCGATGAACGCGTCGACCTCGAGACCCGGCTCAAGCCCCTCGAGCACAGCGCAGATCGCCGGAGCGGCGGTCTCGTCGCCGGCCAGCACGATGCGACGAGCCGTACCGGGATGGAAGTCGATCCCCTGCTCCGACTCGGGGCTGCGCGCGTCGGGCCCGACGACCACGAGCTGGTCGCCGACGGTCGCGGCCTCGGCCCACGAACCCGCGGGGCCGGCGTCGTGGTGCACGACGAAGTCGATGTCGAGCTCGCGTGCCTCGGGATCGATCCGGCGCACGGTGTAGGTACGGAACGGCATCCGCTGCTCGTCAGGAAGGTCGCGCCAGCGGATGTACCACTCGCCGTTGGCGATGGCGTCCGGGTCCTCCTGTCCGATGTCGCAGACGGTGCCGTCCCGACCGGGCAGGACCAGCTTGACGCGCTGGTCGCGACGGTCGGTGCCGAAGACGTCGAAGTCGGGCGATGTGAACGTCACGCGCACGAAGTGCGGCGAGAGTCGCCGCGCTTCCTTCACCACGGCGACGTACGGGCGGTAGGCGGGACGCGTGGCAGTGATCACGAGATAAGGATACCCTTACCTTGTCTCGAATGCCACGCCGCTGCCTCGACGACGAGGTACCCCCGCCGGGCTACCCGCGATCGACGAGTCCCCCGATGCGCTCGATCGCCTCGCGCAGCACCTCGGGCGCGCACCCGACGTTGATGCGCACGTGCCCCACGCCCTCGACGCCGAAGAGCGGCCCGTGATGCAGGGCCACCTGGGCCTCGCGACGGATGAACGGAGCGGGGTTGTCGCCCCAGCCGTACGCCGAGACGTCGACCCACGCGAGGAACCCCGCCTCGGGGACGCGATAGCGCGCGAGCGGCAGATGCTCGGCGAGCAGGTCGGCGAGCAGCCGGCGATTGGAATCCAGGGCCACGAGCAGCGACGCGAGCCACTCGTCGCTGTCGACGGAGAACGCCGCGCGATTCGCGATGACGCCGAACAGCCCCGCTCGCCACTCCACCTCCCACGGGAGTCCGCGGACGACGGCGGCGGTGTCCTCCGCCCCCGTCACGATGACCGCGCACTTGAGGCCGGCGAGGTTGTACGTCTTGCTCGCGCTCGTCACGGTGTAGCCGACCGCGGCGGCATCGTCGCCGGCATCCAGGAAGGGGGTGAACACCGCCGGGGCGTGAGTGAGCGGCGCGTGGATCTCGTCGCTGACCACGCTGGCGCCGTAACGCCGGGCCAGACGCGCGAGGGCCGCGAGCGACTCACGCGAGTGGACGGTTCCGGTCGGGTTGTGCGGGTTGCACAGCAGCACGGCACGCGCGCCCCCGGCCAGCGCCCGCTCGATGCCATCGAGATCCAGACTCCACCGTTCGCCGTCGTCCACCAGCGGGACGCGCTCGACCACGGCCCCCGCCTCCTCGACGGTGTCGTAGAACGGCGGATACACCGGCGGCGTCACGACCACCCGGTCGCCGGGCGAGGTCACCGCGCGCAGCACCTCGACGACGCCCATCATCACGTCGCCCGTCCAGCGGATGCGCGCCGTATCCGGCCGCCACCCCCACTGCCGCTCGGCGAAGTCGGCGAAGTCGAGATCGATGCCCGGTCGCGGCGGGGTGTACCCCGTGTCACCGATCTCGACGGCCCGGTGCAGAGCGTTCGTGATGGCCGGCGCGAGCGGAAAGTCGGTCTCGGCCACGAACATCGGGATCACGTCATCGTCGTAGGAACGCCACTTCGTGCTGCTGCGCTGGCGCAGAAGCTCGAGCGGCAGGGCCTGCAACGGGAGAACGCTCATGCGAAAAGCCTAACGAGAGCCCCGGATGCCGAGCATCCGGCGCGTCAGAGGAGGACACACGACGCGCAAAGAACCACGAACGCCCACCCCCGGAGGGATGGGCGTCCATGAGAGGATCTCAGATCGCGAAACCGAGGGCGCGCATCATGTCGCGACCGTCGTCGGTGATCCGTTCGGGGCCCCACGGCGGCATCCACACCCAGTTGATGCGGAAGCGTTCCACGACGTTGTCGAGGGCCTGGGCCGTCTGCTCTTCGAGCACGTCGGTCAGCGGGCAGCCGGCCGAGGTGAGGGTCATGTGGATGACGAGCGCGTCGTTCTCGTCATCCCACGCGAGATCGTAGATGAGGCCGAGGTCGACGACGTTGATCCCCAGTTCGGGGTCCATGACGTCTTTGAGAGCCTCGGTGACCTCGTCGTACTTCTCGGGAGCGAGGGTTGCGGTCATGTAACGATCCTACGCGTCGATCGGCGTACCGGCCTCGAGGAAGCGGTCGTAACCCTCTTCTTCGAGTCGGTCGGCGAGCTCGGGCCCGCCCTCTTCGACGATGCGGCCCTTGACGACCACGTGCACGAAGTCGGGGCGGATGTAGCGCAGGATTCGCGTGTAGTGGGTGATGAGCAGCACACCGAGACCGGTCTGCTCCTTCGCGCGGTTCACACCCTCGGACACGATCTTCAGCGCGTCGACGTCGAGACCCGAGTCGGTCTCGTCGAGCACGGCGATCTTCGGCTTGAGCAGCTCGAGCTGGAGGATCTCGTGGCGCTTCTTCTCGCCGCCCGAGAATCCCTCGTTCACATTGCGGGAGGCGAACTTCGGGTCCATGCGGAGGTTCTCCATGGCGCCCTTGACGTCTTTGGTCCACGAGCGGATCGCCGGGGCCTCGCCGTCGATGGCCGTCTTGGCGGTGCGCAGGAAGTTCGTGACGGTGACGCCGGGGATCTCGACCGGGTACTGCATCGCCAGGAAGAGGCCCGCGCGAGCGCGCTCGTCGACGCTCATCTCGAGGACGTCCTCGCCGTCGAGCGTGATGGAGCCGCTCGTGACGGTGTACTTGGGGTGACCGGCGATCGTGTACGCCAGGGTCGACTTGCCCGAGCCGTTGGGGCCCATGATCGCGTGGGTCTCACCGGTGCGCATGGTCAGCGTCACGCCGTTGAGGATCGGGGTCGTACCGTTCTCCGTCTCGACCGTCACGTGGAGGTCGCGGATCTCGAGGACAGACATGGTGTTCCTTACTCGTAAATTCTGGGGGTCGTGGGCGCGGCTCAGGCCGTCGCCTTGGTGACGGACGGATCGATGAGCACGTCGTCTCCGTCGATCACGACCTCGTACACGGGAACCGGCTCGTAGGCCGGGAGGTTCAGCGGGCGGCCGGTCTTCAGCGAGAACGCCGAGCCGTGGGCCCAGCACTCCAGGGTCTCCCCCTCGACGAAGCCGTCGGAGAGCGAGATGTCGCCGTGCGTGCACACGTCGCCGATCGCGTGGACATCGCCGTTGCCGTCGAGGACGACGGCGATCGCGACACCGTCGATCTCGACGCGGTGCGCCTCGTCTTGCGTGAGGTCGCTGAGGGCGCAGGCGCGGGAGGCGCTCACGCCGGGGCTCCCGCGGCCAGCTCGTGCTCGATGGCCTCGATGAGCTCGATCTCGAGCTCGGGGATGCCGATGCGCTGCACGATCTCGCTGAGGAAGCCGAGCACGACGAGGCGGCGAGCCTCGTCTTCCGCGATGCCGCGAGCCTGCAGGTAGAACAGCTGCTCGTCGTCGAAACGCCCCGTGGCGCTGGCGTGGCCGGCGCCCTGGATGTCGCCCGTCTCGATCTCGAGGTTCGGGATCGAGTCGGCGCGGGCACCGTCGGTGAGAACGAGGTTGCGGTTGGCCTCGTAGGAGTCGGTGCCCGTGGCATCCGGTCCGATGAGGACATCGCCGATCCACACGCTGCGCGCGCTCTCGCCCTGCAGGGCGCCCTTGTACAGCACGTCACCGACCGTGTGCGGTCCCTTGTGATGCAGGTAGACCTGTGACTCGAGGTGCTGACCGGCGTCGGCGAACGACAGGCCGTACAGGCGTCCCTCGGCGCCGGGTCCCGACAGCTCCACCGAGGGGTTCACGCGCACGACACCGCCGCCGAAGCTCACCACGACGTGCGTGAGCTTGGCGTCGCGGTCGACGCGGGCCTGGTGGGATGCCGCGTGCACGGCGTCGTCGTTCCAGCGCTGCACCGAGACGACGGTGAGGTCGGCGCCGTCGCGCACGATGATCTCGACGTTCTGCGCGTGGTTCGCGGTGCCCTCGTGACGCAGCACCACGGTGCCGCGCGAGTTCGGCTGCGCCTCGATCACGACGTGGGCGTGCGCGAGGCCGCCCGTGCCGGTCAGGCGGACGACGACGGGCTCGTCGAGCTCGACGTTCGCGGGGATACGCAGCAGCGGCGCCTCGGCCTCGTGCTGCCAGGCGAGGGCGGCGGTGAGGTCTTCCGGACGGAAGTGCTCGCCGCGCGGAGCCTCACCGGCGGCCAGCCGCAGCTGCTCGACGGCGGCGGGGGCGCTCACCTCGACCGAGACAACGCCCGAGGGGCCCGCCTCGTCGACGAACAGCGGCGCGAGCCGGGCGATGGGCGTCAGCTTCCAGTTGACCTCGCGGCCCGTGGGCACACCGAAGTCAGCCGGATCGAACGAGGTCGGTCGCTCGGAGCGCGTCTGCACCGGAACGACGGATGCCACGAGTGCGGCGGGGTCGATATGCCCCTCCGCGGCGGCTGCGGGGGTCTGAGTCGCAGTCGTCATTTAGCCTACGGATCCTTCCATGCCCATCTCGATGAGCTTGTTGAGCTCGAGCGCGTATTCCATCGGCAGCTCGCGAGCGATCGGCTCGATGAAGCCGCGCACGATCATGGCCATGGCCTCGTCTTCGGGCATGCCGCGCGACTGCAGGTAGAACAGCTGCTCTTCGCTGACCTTGGAGACCGTGGCCTCGTGGCCGAGCTGCACGTCGTCGACGCGGATGTCGATCGCGGGATAGGTGTCGCTGCGCGAGATCGTGTCGACCAGCAGGGCGTCGCAACGCACCGTGTTCGCGGAGTGGTGCGCATTGGCATCCACTCGGACCTCACCGCGGTAGCCCGCCCGACCGCCACCACGGGCGATCGACTTCGAAACGATCGACGACTGCGTGTAGGGCGCCATGTGGATCATCTTCGCGCCGGCGTCCTGGTGCTGACCGGGACCGGCGAAGGCGACCGAGAGGGTCTCGCCCTTGGCGTGCTCACCCATGAGGTAGATGGAGGGGTACTTCATCGTGACCTTGGAGCCGATGTTGCCGTCGACCCACTCCATGGTCGCGCCCTCGTGCGCGATGGCGCGCTTGGTGACGAGGTTGTAGACGTTGTTCGACCAGTTCTGGATCGTCGTGTAGCGAACGCGGGCGTTCTTCTTCACGATGATCTCGACCACGGCCGAGTGCAGCGAGTCGCTCTTGTAGATGGGAGCGGTGCAGCCCTCGATGTAGTGGACGTAGCTGTCCTCGTCGGCGATGATCAGCGTCCGCTCGAACTGGCCCATGTTCTCGGTGTTGATGCGGAAGTACGCCTGGAGGGGGATCTCGACGTGCACGCCCTTGGGGACGTAGACGAAGGAGCCGCCCGACCAGACCGCCGTGTTGAGAGCGGCGAACTTGTTGTCTCCGGCGGGGATGACGGTGCCGAAGTACTCTTCGAAGAATTCGGGGTGCTCGCGCAGAGCGGTGTCGGTGTCCATGAAGATGACACCCTGCTGCTCGAGGTCCTCGCGGATCTGGTGGTAGACCACCTCGGACTCGTACTGCGCGGCGACGCCGGCGACGAGGCGCTGACGCTCGGCCTCGGGGATGCCGAGCTTCTCGTAGGTGTTGCGGATCTCTTCCGGAAGGTCTTCCCAGGTCTGCGCCTGCTTCTCGGTCGAGCGTACGAAGTACTTGATGTTGTCGAAGTCGATCTCCGACAGGTCTGCACCCCAGGTGGGCATGGGCTTGCGGCCGAAGAGCTGGTAGCCCTTCAGGCGCGTCTTCAGCATCCACTCGGGCTCGGACTTGAGGGCGGAGATCCCGCGCACCACGTCCTCGTTGATCCCGCGCTGCGCGATCGCGCCGGCGGCATCGGTGTCGTGCCAGCCGAACTCGTATTGCCCCAGGCTTTCGAGCTCGGGTCGGTCGATGAGTACATCGGACATGGTGATCACTCTCCTTCTCGGGCCACAACGGTGTCATCCGCCCCGGCATTCCGGACTCCGGTCGAAGTCTCAGGAAGGTCGCTGGTGGGCCCGCTCGAAGGCGCTGGCTGCGCGCCTAGACTGTCGTGGGTGCGGAACGCGTGAGCGCTGCACCCGGACCCTTTGATTCTACAGGCAACACCCGCTCTCGGCATGGCAGGCCCACTCTCCCGACGGCCAGGAGCACTTCGACGCCAGGAAGCCGTACGCATGCCCTCCGCCTCGTCCCCCACCGCCTCCACCCGCGACTCCGGCGCTCTGCGCCGCCTGATCGGATGGCTCCCCACCGACGTCGACCGTCGCGTGCGCGTTTTCGCCTGGTTGTCGTTCGTCGCCGAGGTGCTCATCATCGGCACCGGGGGCGCCGTGCGCCTCACCGGCTCGGGCCTCGGCTGCCCGACCTGGCCCAAGTGCACGCCCGACTCGCTCGTGAACACGCAGGAGATGGGCGTCCACGGTGTGATCGAGTTCGGCAACCGGACGCTGACCGGGCTGGTCGGGATCCTCGCCATCGCCGTGGTGGTGCTCGTCTGGCGCATGCGGCACGAGCGCCGCGTGCTGTTCGTGCTCGCGCTCGTCGTGCTCGTGGGGATCGTCGCCCAGGCCGTCGTCGGCGGCATCACGGTGCTCACCGGCCTCAACCCCTTCATCGTCGGCTTCCACTACGTCGCCTCGGTGTCCCTCGTGGCGGTGTGCGCCGCCTTCCTCGTGCGGATGAACCAGCCCGCCGGCCCTCGCCTGCTCGCGGTCCCCCGCTGGTTCGCCGGCCTGGTCCACGCGACGACGGGCGTCCTCGCCCTCACGATCGTCTTCGGCGTGCTCACCACCGGCGCGGGCCCCCACTCGGGTGACGCCTCCGCCGGACGCAACGGGTTCGACGCCGAAGTGCTCGAGCACGTGCACTCGTGGCCCGGGTACGCGCTGTTCGCGCTGACGCTCGTCGTGGTCGTCGCGGCGTGGCGTCTGCGCCTGCCGGTGCGCCGCTGGGCGATCGCCCTGCTCGCCGTCGAACTCGTTCAGATCGCCGTCGGTCTCTACCAGGCACGCAACGGTCTGCCCGAGTTCGCGGTCGGTACCCACATGGTGCTCGCGGCCCTGACCGCCGCCACCATGACCGTCGTGGTGCTGCGCCTGAAGCGGCCCGCGACCGCGGGCCGAAACGATGCCGCACGCGAGACGGCGGCCGCCCGCGGCTGACGCGGGGCCGGGGTCTGCGCCGAGACGCGCTCTCGCCGACGGTCCGCTTCGCCGCCGGCCGGCATCCGCTCGGCACCGCGATGTCCACCTCCGCATGCCCTCAGGGCGCGGATCGGACCCCCTTATACGCTCATAGGCGTTTCATCGGCGACCCCTACACAGCACACCGGCGCATGGGTCATGGTCGAACATGGCACTTTCGTGTCCACCGTCCCGTCGTCCCCCGCTTCGGGACCCGCCGCCCGACACCCCCCGTCGGAACGACAAGGAGTACTCCCCATGAAGACCCGTCCCCGCCTGGTGACCAGCATCCCGTTCTGGGTGCTCGTCGTCGCATCCCTGGCCGCAATCGCCGGCGGACTCGCGATCGTCCTGAACGGGATCGACGCGATGGAGCAGGTGCTCAACGATCCGAACGCCACCGTCGTGCAGGTCTACGTCGGCCAGTCGTGGGTCGTCGTCGGCGCCGCCGTCCTCGGCGCGGGTGCGATCGGCATCGTCGCGGTCCTCGCCCTCGCCGCCGCCACCGCGCTCACCCGCCGTCCCGACGTCGCTATCGAGACCATCGACTGGAGCAGCGACGACGAGACCGTCGCCGAGGACTCCGCTCCCGTCGCCCCGTTCGCGCCCGCCACGACCGCCACGCCCCTCGCGGTGGAGGATGCCGACGTCGAGACGCCGTCGACCGCGACCGCTCCCCCGCAGGCCGCAGCGTCCGCTCGCCACGACGAGCCCCGGCTCGACGCCGGAGACGACGCCACGCGTCGCTGATCCCGCGCCTCGAAGCGCCCGCTCCCGATGGGGGCGGGCGCTTTTCGCGTCTCCGGAGGACGGGTCGAATGCGTACCGTGGAGGGATGTTCACACTGCGCACGACCCGGGAGGTCGACTGGCCAGAGGTGCGGTCGTTCCGCATCGAGAACGCCACGGACAACCCCGTGTCGTGGACCGCGACCGTCGAAGAGACGCTGCTCATCCCGGACGAAGGCTGGAAGATGCGCGCACGTCGCGGCGAACAACCGGACACGACGAGCCTGGCCGCCATCGCCGACGAGACGGGTCGATGGCTCGGGATGATGTGCGCGCAGCTCGGCGATGCGCACGGTCCGGAACCCGTCCTCACGGGCGTGTATGTGACCCCGGACGCGCGCGGGCGTGAGAACGGCGTCACCGACGCCCTGCTCGCCGCGGTCCTGAGCTGGGCGGCCACACGCGGAACGACCCTCCGGCTCTGGGTGGCCGAGCGCGCCGCCCCGGCCCGGAAGTACTACACCCGAAACGGGTTCGTCTCCACTGGACGCACCCAGGAGCTTCGGGTCCTCGGACGCGAACCCCACCCCGACGACGGCGGCCTCGTGGAGATGAGTCGCTCCCTGATCGCCGACGCACCCCGCGCGGACGCCGACCGCTGATCGCCACGGCCCCGGCTCGCTCGGTCACGCCAGGAACCGGCATCCGGAACGAAAAAGCGCCCGCCCCGAGAACGGGGCGGGCGCTTTCTGGAAGAGATCAGAACGGAAGCAGCGGGTCGACCGCGATCGCGACGAACAACAGGGTGAGGTAGGTGATGGAGGCGTGGAACACGCGCATCGGCCGGGGCTCTCCGCCGCGTACGGCACGGGAGTACAGCCGGTGCGACTCGTAGATGAACCACCCGCCGAACACGAGCGCCGAGACCGTGTAGACCAGGCCCATCGGCGCGACGGGGATGAGCAGCAGCGAGCACGCGACGGTGGCCCACGCGTAGAGGATGACCTGCAGGCCGACCTGCGAACCACTGCGCGTCGCGCCGAGCATGGGTACGTCGACCTCGTCGTACTGGGCGGCGTACTTCATCGACAGCGGCCAGTAGTGCGGGGGCGTCCACAGGAACACCAGGGCGAAGAGGATGAACGGCGTCCACGAGAGCGAGCCCGTCACCGCCGACCAGCCGATGAGCACCGGGAAACACCCCGCGATGCCGCCCCAGACGATGTTCTGCTCGGTGCGGCGCTTGAGGATCATCGTGTAGATCACGACGTAGAAGAAGATCGCTGCGGCCGACAGACCCGCCGCGAGGACGTTGGTGAAGGCCCACAGCCAGATCGTCGAGACCGCCGCGAGCGTCCACGCGAAGATCAGCGCACCGCGCGGCGAGACCTCTCCCGTCACGAGCGGGCGGTTGACCGTGCGCTGCATGTGGGCGTCGATGTCGCGATCGAGGTACATGTTGAACGCCGCCGCCGACCCCGCGCTGAGCGAACCGCCGATGACGGTGGCGAGGATCAGCCACAGGTTGGGAAGGCCGCCCTGCGCCAGGATCATCACCGGCACGGTGGTCACCAACAGAAGCTCGAGGACGCGGGGCTTGGTCAGAGCGACGTAGGCCCGGAGGGTGCGTCCGACGGAGCGGCGATCGGTCGTCGCAATGACGTGCGACGTCGTCGAGATGTCCATCGTCCCCCGGGGTAGCGCGAATAGAACCCTCACGATTCTATGCCATCCCCACCACACGGCCGGCCGCCTGTCGACCCCCGTCACGCACCGCGACCTGCACCGGCGTTCTCGCTATGCTGACGGAGAACGCGCGCCCCGCGCCGACACCCCACCCCTCTCCCACTCCTACGGTGGTGAGTGCGGCGTCGGAAGTGAACCCGGGCGCTCAGTATCGAGAAAGGCGACCCAGTTGTCGGACTTCGAATGGGATGACATCGATCGGCGCGCGGTGGACACCGCTCGCGTTCTCGCGGCGGATGCCGTGGAGAAGGTGGGCAACGGCCACCCCGGAACCGCGATGTCGCTCGCTCCCGCGGCCTACCTGCTCTACCAGCGCGTCATGCGCCACGATCCCGCCGACACCCACTGGCCGGGTCGCGATCGCTTCATCCTGTCGGTCGGACACTCCTCGCTGACGCAGTACGTGCAGCTGTACCTCGGCGGCTTCGGTCTCGAGAAGAAGGACCTCGAGGCGCTGCGCACCTGGGGCTCGCTGACCCCCGGCCACCCCGAGTACGGTCACACCGACGGCGTCGAGATCACCACGGGTCCCCTCGGCCAGGGACTCGCCTCCTCGGTCGGCTTCGCCTACGCGGCGCGCTACGAGCGCGGTCTGTTCGACCCCGAGTCCCCCGCCGGCGAGAGCCCCTTCGACCACTACGTCTACGTCATCGCCGGTGATGGCGACCTCCAGGAGGGCGTGACCAGCGAGGCCTCCTCGCTCGCCGGCCATCAGGAGCTCGGCAACCTCATCGCCATCTACGACTCGAACCAGATCTCGATCGAGGACGACACCAACGTCGCCTTCACCGAGGACGTCCAGAAGCGCTACGAGGCGTACGGCTGGCACGTGCAGACGGTCGACTGGAAGAAGACCGGTCAGTACGTCGAAGACGTCGCCGAGCTGCACGCGGCCATCGAGGCCGCGAAGGGCGAGACGAGCAAGCCCTCGCTGATCATCCTCAAGACGATCATCGGCTGGCCCTCGCCCGGCAAGCAGAACTCCGGCAAGATCCACGGCTCCGCCCTCGGCGCCGATGAGCTCAAGGCGACGAAGGAGGTGCTCGGTTTCGATCCCGAGCAGCACTTCGCCGTCGACGACGACGTCATCGCCCACACGCGCAAGCTGGTCGAGCGGGGCGAGGCCGAGAAGGCCGCCTGGCAGCAGAAGTTCGACGCCTGGGCCGAGGCCCACCCCGAGCGCAAACAGCTGTGGGACCGCCTGCAGGCCCGGGAGCTCCCCGCCGGCATCGCCGACGCCCTCCCCGCCTTCGAAGCGGGCAAGGACGTCTCGACCCGCGCCGCCAGCGGCACGGTCATCAACGCCCTCGCCGCCGAGCTCCCCGAGCTCTGGGGCGGTTCGGCCGACCTCGCCGAGTCGAACCTCACGACGATCAAGGATGCCAAGTCCTTCATCCCCGCCGAGTGGTCGACACACGAGTGGTCCGGCGACGCCTACGGGCGCGTGCTGCACTTCGGCATCCGCGAGCACGCGATGGGCGCGATCCTCAACGGCATCGTGCTGCACGGGCCCACGCGCCCCTTCGGCGGCACGTTCCTCATCTTCAGCGACTACATGCGCCCGCCGGTGCGTCTGGCCGCGCTGATGAACATCCCGACGATCTTCGTCTGGACGCACGACTCCGTCGCCCTCGGCGAGGACGGTCCCACGCACCAGCCGATCGAGCAGATCGCCACGCTTCGCGCCATCCCGAACTTCGCCCTCGTGCGTCCCGCGGATGCCAACGAGACGAGCGTGGTCTGGCTCGAGATGCTGCGCCGCACCGCCGGCCCCGCCGGTATCGCCCTGACCCGCCAGAACATCCCCGTCTTCGCCCGCGGCGAGGGCGCGGCATCCGGTGACGAGTTCGCCTCCGCCGAAGGCGCGGTCAAGGGAGCATACGTGCTGGCCGAGGCCAAGAACGGCGAGCCCGACGTGATCCTCATCGCGACCGGCTCCGAGGTGCAGCTTGCCGTCGAGGCGCGAGAGACGCTCGCGGCCGAGGGCGTGCACGCCCGCGTCGTGTCGGCCCCCTCGCTCGAGTGGTTCGCCGAGCAGGACGAGGCGTACCGCGAGTCGGTGCTGCCCTCGTCGGTCAAGGCACGCGTGTCGGTCGAGGCAGGCTCCGCCCTCAGCTGGGCGGGCATCGTCGGCGACGCCGGTCGCTCGGTCGCGATCGACCACTTCGGTGCGTCGGCCGACTACAAGACCCTTTTCCAGAAGTTCGGCATCACGACGGAGCACGTCGTCGAGGCCGCCCGCGAGTCGCTTGCTGCCGCGGGAGCGGCAGCCGGACAGACGTCCGCAACGCAGAAGTAATCAGAGGAGAACCAGAACAATGAGCACTCCCACCGCAGATCTCTCCGCCGCAGGCGTCAGCATCTGGCTCGACGACCTGTCGCGTCAGCGCATCCAGTCCGGCAACCTCGCCGAGCTCATCGAGAAGCGCGACGTCTCGGGCGTCACCACCAACCCGACGATCTTCGCCGGTGCGCTGTCGAAGGGCGAGGCCTACGAGGGCCAGGTCAAAGAGCTCGCCGCCCAGGGCGCCAGCGTCGACGAGGCGATCTTCTCGATCACCACCGACGACGTGCGCGACGCGTGCGACATCTTCCTCCCGGTCTTCGAGGCCACCAACGGCGTCGACGGTCGCGTCTCGATCGAGGTCTCCCCCGACCTCGCGCACGACACCGAGGGCACCGTCGCTCAGGCGAAGGACCTCTCGGCCCGCGTCGACCGCAAGAACGTCCTCATCAAGATCCCCGCCACCAAGGCCGGCCTGCCCGCCATCACCGAGGTCATCGGCGCCGGCATCTCGGTCAACGTCACGCTCATCTTCAGCCTCGAGCGCTACGAAGAGGTCATCGACGCGTACCTCGCGGGCGTCGAGAAGGCGCGCGACGCCGGTCACGACATCGCGAACCTGCAGTCCGTCGCGTCGTTCTTCGTCTCACGGGTCGACACCGAGATCGACAAGCGTCTCGCCGCGATCGGCACCGACGAGGCCGCCGACCTCAAGGGCAAGGCCGGCATCGCCAACGCGCGCCTGGCCTACGAGCTCTTCGAGAAGAAGTTCGCCGAGCCCCGCGCCAAGGAGCTCCTGGATGCCGGTGCCACGGTGCAGCGTCCGCTGTGGGCCTCGACCGGGGTCAAGGACCCGGCTCTGCCCGACACGCTCTACGTGACCGAGCTCGTCGCCCCCGGCACCGTGAACACGATGCCCGAGAAGACGCTCGAGGCCACGTTCGACCACGGCGTCATCACCGGCGACACCGTCACCGGCGCGTACTCCGAGGCGCACGAGGTCTTCGACCGCCTCGCCGCGGCAGGCGTCGACGTCACCGACGCCACCCAGGTGCTCGAGGACGAGGGCGTCGAGAAGTTCATCGCCTCCTGGCATGAGCTGCAGGACACCGTGAAGACCGCACTGCAGGCCGGAAGCGCCCAGGCCGCGCAGTGACTCTCGCCGTCAAGGTCACCGGCCACGTCAAGTCGGTCGTCGACGCGGAGCTGCCGGGCCTGACGGGCTCGCTCATCGCGTCGGGCATCACCGCGGGCGACGCCTCCCTATGGGGCGCCGCCGCGGAGGACGAGGCCTCGCGTCGGCTCGGGTGGGTGCGGGCGGTCTCCGTCTCGCGCCCGCTCGTGCCCGAGATCACGGCCCTGCGCGACGAGCTCGTCGCGCAGGGCGTGACCCGTGTCGTCCTGGCGGGGATGGGCGGATCCTCGCTCGCCCCCGAGGTCATCGCGCAGTCAGCGGGCGTACCTCTCGTCATCCTCGACTCGACCGCTCCGGGCCAGGTGCTGGCTGCGATCGACGGCGATGCCGAGTCCGGTGGCCTCGAGAAGACCGTGCTGGTCGTCTCGAGCAAGTCGGGCTCCACGATCGAGACCGATTCCGCCAAGCGCGCCTTCGAGGCCGCCTTCCGCGACCTCGGCATCGACCCGGTGGGTCGCATCGTCGTCGTCACCGACCCCGGCTCCCCGCTGGAGGAGTCGGCTCTCGCCGACGGCTACCGCGTCTTCACCGCCGACCCCACCGTGGGTGGGCGCTACTCGGCACTGACGGCGTTCGGACTCGTCCCCACGGGCCTCGCGGGCGTCGACATCGAGGATCTCCTCGACGAAGCGGATGCCACTCTGCTCGAGGTCGCGATCGACTCGCCTGAGAACCCCGCCCTCGTGCTGGCCGCGGCGATCGCCGGAGGCGGCGATCTTCGCCGCGACAAGCTCGGCCTGGTGACCGACGGCAGCCACATCATCGGCCTGCCG
This sequence comes from Microbacterium sp. SORGH_AS_0454, assembly GCF_031453395.1. NCBI lineage: Bacteria > Bacillati > Actinomycetota > Actinomycetes > Micrococcales > Microbacteriaceae > Microbacterium > Microbacterium sp. SORGH_AS_0454. The sequence continues at coordinate 3,123,918 of NZ_JAVIYS010000001.1, forward strand.
GACTGGATCGAGCAGCTCGTCGCCGAGTCGACGGGTAAGAACGGCACCGGCATCCTGCCCGTCGTCCTGCTCCCGGTCTCGCCCGAGCTCGAGACGAGACCGGACGACCTGCAGGTCGTGCGCTTCGTCGACGACGCCGACGCCTTCCACCTGTTCGAGCGCCACACCGGCGAGGTGCTGGTGAGCGGCTCACTCGGCGCGCAGTTCGTCGTGTGGGAGTACGCCACCGCGATCGCCGGTCGGCTGCTCGGGATCGACCCCTTCGATCAGCCCGACGTCGAGTCGGCCAAGACCGCGACGCGCGGTCTGCTCGACGCGCAACCCGCCCCCACCGCCCCGGCCTTCGTCGACGGCGGAGTAGAGGTGCGCGTCTCCGACCCGGCCCTGGCGGCCAGCGGAACGGTCGCCGGTGTGCTCGCGGCGCTGTGGCAGACGGTACCCGCGGACGGCTACGTCAGCGTTCAGGCGTACGTGAACCGACTCGACCTCGCCCAGCTCGCGGGGCTGCGCGAACTCGTGGCCGCCGATTCCGGTCGCCCCACGACGTTCGGGTGGGGACCGCGGTTCCTGCACTCCACCGGGCAGTACCACAAGGGAGGACCCGCGACCGGCGTCTTCCTGCAGATCCTCGAACGCACCGACGTCGACCTCGAAATCCCCGGTCGACCGTTCACGTTCGGACAACTCATCCAGGCACAGGCCGCGGGAGACGCGAGCGTGTTGGCGGAGGGCCACGGCCGTCCCGTCGTCACGCTGACGCTGACCGACCCGCAGGTCGAAGTGCTCTCACTCTTCGAGGCGGCACAGTAAGCATGGTCGTAGAGATCACTCCGGGTCACAATCCGTTGCGCGATCCCGAGGATCGCCGTTTGAGCCGAATCGCGGGGCCCAGCGCCCTCGTGATCTTCGGCGTCACCGGCGACCTCTCGCGCAAGAAACTCATGCCGGCGGTCTACGACCTCGCCAACCGCGGGCTGTTGCCCCCGGGCTTCGCGCTCGTGGGGTTCGCACGCCGCGACTGGGAGGACCAGGACTTCGCGAAGGTCGTCTACGAGTCGGTCAAGAAGTACGCCCGCACGGAGTTCCGCGAAGAGACGTGGAAGGAGCTCCTCGAGGGGATCCGCTTCGTCCAGGGCGAGTTCGACGACCCCGAGGCCTTCCAGCGCCTGCGTGCGACGGTCGACAAGCTCGACACCGAGCGCGGCACGATGGGCAACCACGCGTACTACCTCTCGATCCCGCCGAAGGCCTTCCCGCTGGTGACCACCCAGCTCAAGGCATCGGGGCTCGTCGGAGACGAGTCCGACGGCGTCAACGGGTGGCGTCGCGTGGTCATCGAGAAGCCGTTCGGCCACGATCTCGCTTCTGCTCGCGAGCTGAACGAGGTCGTCGAGAGCGCGTTCCCCGCCGACTCGATCTTCCGCATCGACCACTACCTCGGCAAAGAGACGGTCCAGAACATCCTCGCGCTGCGTTTCGCCAACGAGCTGTACGAGCCGATCTGGAATCGCAACTACGTCGATCACGTGCAGATCACCATGGCGGAGGACATCGGTGTCGGCGGCCGCGCCGGCTACTACGACGGCATCGGCGCAGCACGTGACGTCATCCAGAACCACCTGCTCCAGCTCCTGGCCCTCACCGCGATGGAAGAGCCCATCAGCTTCAACGCCGCGGATCTGCGTGCCGAGAAGGAGAAGGTGCTCGCCGCGGTCCGCGTGCCCGAGAACCTCGCCGAGGCCACCGCTCGCGGTCAGTACGCCGGCGGGTGGCAGGGCGGGGAGCAGGTGCTCGGCTTCCTCGAGGAAGACGGCATGAACCCCGAGTCGGTCACCGAGACGTACGCGGCGATCAAGCTCGAGATCAACACGCGCCGCTGGTCGGGCGTGCCCTTCTACGTCCGCAGCGGCAAGCGCCTGGGCCGCCGCGTGACCGAGGTGGCCGTCGTGTTCAAGCGCGCGCCGCAGCAGCTGTTCTCGCAGAGCCAGACGCAGGAGCTGGGGCAGAACGCCCTCGTCATCCGTGTTCAGCCCGACGAGGGTGTGACGATCCGTTTCGGCTCGAAGGTCCCCGGCGACGGCACCCAGGTGCGCGACGTCACGATGGACTTCGGCTACGGGCACGCTTTCACCGAGGCGAGCCCCGAGGCCTACGAGCGCCTCATCCTCGACGTGCTGCTCGGGGACCCGCCGCTGTTCCCCCGTCACGAAGAGGTGGAGCTCAGCTGGAAGATCCTCGACCCGATCGAGGAGTTCTGGGCCGCCCAGGGCGGTCCGCTCGAACAGTATTCGCCCGGTTCGTGGGGTCCGGCTTCCGCCGACGAACTCCTCGCCCGCGACGGCCGCACCTGGAGACGCCCGTGATCATCGATCTTCCCGACACCACTGTCAGCGCCATCTCGAAGAAGCTCGTGAGCGTGCGCGAAGAGGGCGGCGCCGTGGCCCTCGGCCGCGTGCTGACGCTCATCATCGTCACGCATCACGGTGCCGAAGAAGAGGTCATCGAGGCCGCGAACGACGCGTCGCGCGAGCACCCGATGCGCGTCATCGCCGTCCTGTTCGGCGACGGCGACGACGAGCCGCGTCTCGACGCGCAGATCCGCGTGGGCGGCGACGCCGGGGCGAGCGAGGTCGTGGTGCTCCGCGCCCACGGCGCCGCGGGCTCCAACGCCGAGAGTCTCGTGACCGGTCTGCTGCTCCCCGACGCGCCGGTCGTCGCGTGGTGGCCGGCCGACGCTCCCGACGATCCATCGCATTCCGCGATCGGTCGCATCGCCCAGCGTCGCATCACCGACGCGTCCTCTCAGGCGGATCCCGCCGCGTGGGTCGCGCACCTCGGCGAGCACTACGCCCCCGGCGACACCGACTTCGCATGGACCCGCGTGACGCGCTGGCGCGAGCAGTTGGCCGCGGTCCTCGACCAGCCGCCCTACGAGCCGGTCACCGCGATCGAGGTCCGCGGCGCCGCCGACTCCCCCTCCACCGCCCTGCTGGCGGCGTGGCTGGGGATGAAGCTCGAAGCCCCGGTCGACTACGCGTATCTGCCCGCGGACGAGTGGTCGAGCGGCATCAAGTCGGTGCGTCTGACGCGGGCAAGCGGCGACACCCTTCTCGAGCGCCCGGAGTCCGGTGTCGCGGTGCTGACCCAGCCGGGTCAACCCACGCACGACCTGGCATTCCCCCGGCGCACGCTCCGCGAGTGCCTCGCCGAGGAGCTCCGCCGCCTCGACCCCGACCTGCTCTACGGCCGCGTCATCACCGAGGGGCACGACCTTCTGCTCGCGGCGAGCGAGCGGAACGCGTCATGACCGACAACGGCTCGGCCAAACAGGTCATCATCAAGCCGGATGCCGAGAGCCTGGCATCCTACGTCGCCACGCGTTTCGTGAACCGCATCGTCAAGCGCGTCGCCGAGGGAAAGCGCATGCACGTGTGCCTGACCGGCGGGACGATGGGCGGAGCGGTGCTGCGCACGGCCGCGCGCGACGAGCGCATCGGGCAGATCGACTGGTCGCTCGTGCACTTCTGGTTCGGCGACGAGCGGTTCGTTCCGCGCGACTCCGCCGATCGCAACGAGAAGCAGGCGCGCGAGGCGTTCCTGGACCACCTCGACATCCCGGCCGAGAACATCCACACCGTGGCCTCGAGCGAAGACGGACTCGACCTCGATGCGGCGGCCATCGCCTACGCCGACGAGCTGGCGCAATTCGCGCCGTCCGATCGCAGCGAAACCGGTCCGTGGCCCGCGTTCGACATCTGCTTCCTCGGTGTCGGTCCCGACGCGCACATCGCCTCGCTGTTTCCGGATCGCCCCGAGATCTCGGTGGTCGATCGAGCCACCGTGCCGGTGCGCAACTCCCCCAAGCCGCCGAGCGAGCGTGTGTCGCTGACGCGACCGGTGATCAATTCGTCCAAGCGCGTGTGGATGGTCGTGGCGGGTGCCGACAAGGCCGCTGCTCTGGGCCTCGCCCTCGCCGGCGCCAGCTATCAGAGCGTGCCGGCGGCCGGAGCCAAGGGACGCCGCCGCACGGCGTTCTTCGTCGACGAGGTCGCGGCCGACCAGGTTCCGCCGCAGCTCATCGACCGCGAGTACTGAGACCCGCGAGAACGAGCGCTGCCGCCTGCGTCGCGCCTGTCGAGACCGGATGCCACACGGCATCCGGTCTCGGTCGTTACGCACTCGTAAGTCTGCCGGGGTCCCCGCCCATTGTCTTCGACCCATCGCGGTCTTACTCTTCTCGTGGGGGGCATCCTTGACCACTCGACGGGGCTCGATCCGCAAGGGTCGATCAGCGACGAGCGGCCGACGCAGCAGGGAGCGTTCGGATGCCATTTTTCGGTCGAGACCGAGAAACGCAGGTCACAGATAAAGACGTCGCGGCGCACAACGGCTCGGCGAGATTGTTGTTCGGAGAGCCCGGAATCGGCAAGACGCGCCTCGCGTGGGCTATCGCCGAGCGGCACGAGACGGTCGTCGTGTCGGCGAGCCCGAGTGAGCGCATGTGGCCGTACTCGGGGCTGTCAGCCGCTGCCGCGGCTCTCGGCGGCGCACGGGGGGCCGCCATCGATGGTCTGCTGGCTCGAGGTCGCGACTGGCCGGAGCACCTGCTCGCCGAGGAGCTGAACCGGACTCTGCATCTCGTCCACGACGAACCAGCCGTCCTCGTCATCGACGACCTCGATGAGATGGACGATGCGAGCATCGTCGTGCTGTCCTTCGTGTTCGCCCGCCTGCACGGGACGGGACTCACCGTCCTCGCCACCGCCCGCGAGTCCGGCGGCCGCCACGACTTCACGGGTATGGCGCATACGCGGATCCGGCGGCTGTCGTTCGACGAGTCCGTCGACCTCGCCCGGTCGGTCCTCGGAGCGAGCACCGCCGCGGCCGTCCTCTACACGATCGCGGAGGTCACGGCGGGCCACCCGGGCACGATCGTCCATGTGCGGCTGACGCCGCGAGAGGCCGCCGGCGACCAGCCCCTTCCTCTCCCCCTGCGCCTGGCAGACGACCGCGCACGTCGTCGAAGGGAAAGGCGTACCGCCGATGACCCGCGAGTGACCTCGCTGCTCGATCTGCTGGCGGTCGGCCCCGTCTTCAGCTATGACAGGTTGGGACTCGTCGCCGAGGAGCGCGGCGTCGACCTCGAGGCGCTCATCGACGACGGTCTCGTCTCGGTGCACGACGAGCTGGCCCGCATCGCCGACCCTGCCCGCCGGCTGAGCCACCACGCGGCACTGTCGACGGAAGAACGTCGTCGACTCCATGTCCGAGCGGCGCAGGAGCACGAGAGTGCACACCCGGCCACCTACCTGTGGCACACGAGCTTCATCCAGCCCGAGGCGGACCGCGAGGGACTGCTCGCCGCGGCCGTCGAGCTCGCCCGCGGCGGCGATCACCTCGAGGCGATCGAGTTCGCGGAGAGAGCGCTGGCCGGCGCGATCTCTCCCGAGGTGCGCTGCCGCCACCTCATCGACCTCGGCGAGGCCTTGGTGCTGCACGGTCAAGACGTGCAGGGGCGGCACTACCTGAACAGAGCCGGGCACGCAGCCCAGCCGGATCTTCGCGCTCGGGCGGCTCTCGCTCGGCTTCGCGCCACGGCGGCGATCGAACATATGATCGACGAGGCCGCCATCGCCGTCGCGGTCGATGCCGACGACGGCCGCACCGCCGAGCACGTCCTGTGCGAAAGCGCCCTCCTGCATCTCTGGCACGGCGAACTCGAGCGAGCCCGGGAGCTGATCGCCATGGCGATCGAGCGCGGTGTCGCCACGATCGAGACCGCTCTGGTGGCGAGATTGCTGGAAGCGCTGGGGACCGACACCCTCTCGGACCTGACGATCGACACCGGCGTCACCACGGCGCCGGCGGACGCCGAGCTGCCGATCGAGCTGGAGTTGCTCCAGTTGAGAGCCGGAGTCATGCGCGAGGAGTACGCCGCGGTGCGCCGCCGGATCCGAGGGCTGCTCGAGCGTACCCCCCGCTTGGCGCCGATCTGGCGCGACCACCTCTTGTGCCTGCTCGTCACGAACGAGGTTCGCGGAGGCGACCCCCTCGGAGCACACGAGGCCGTCGCCGCGTGGCGGCGGGAGTGGGTCGACGGTCGCACCGTCGACGTCGCGACGATTCTCGTGCTGGCCCCTCGGCCGCAGCCCTCGACCCGCTCGACCCGCAGGCCGGCGCTCTGGTGCGGCAGGGACGCGAACTGTGCCGGAGAGCAGGGACCCCGACTCTTCTTCCGTGGTTCGCCGTCATCGAGGGGCAGACGGCCCTGGCAGAGGGCCGCTATGACGACGCCGTCGTATCGCTGCAAGCCGGGCGGGACGCGGTCGAAGCCGACGACCCGGCTCTGCTGCGCGCCGACGCCGACCTGATCGAGGCGCTCTGGCTCAGCGGACGGCGGGCGCAGGCCCAGCAGGAGCTGCACGGGCTCGAACGCGCGGCCCGACGTTCCCCGCGCCGCTGGACCACGCTGGCCCTCGCGCGGTCGCGAGCGATCTGCGCCTCGGATCGCGACGCCGTCGGTGCGTTCCGCGAGGCCGAGGCGATCTACCGCACCGACGATGCGCCGCTCGAGCGCCGCCGTCTCGCGCGCGCTCGCGAGCGCTGCGTCACCGTCCACGAACGCGTCCTCCTGCGCCCCGTGCCCCGCACCGAGACGCGCAGTCGCTCCCTCACCGCCCAAGAGCACGATGTCGTCGCTCTGGTCGAGAAGGGCCTGCGCAACCGCGAGATCGCGGCATCCCTCTTCCTCTCTCTCCGCACCGTCGAGCTGCGGCTCACCGGGATCTACCGCAAGCTCGGGGTCAGTTCGCGCGCCCACCTCATCGCCACGCTGCACAACGCCGCGAGCTGACGGGAGGGCAGCCGAACACTCACGGCCCCGCGCGAGGCGAGGAGACGCGGCTCGCGCGACGGGGTACGCGGCCCCTTCGACGACAGGGGAAAACCAGGGGGAACCCCGCGCCGGTCACGCCACAGATTCCCGGGCGGGCCGTATCGCGCGCCGATCGGGGCTGCGCCACCGGCCGTCCGAGGGACGCCCCAGGGCGGCCCCGAGTGCGCGTAAGCACTGCACCGCGTCCCAGACGCGCATGAGGGGGAACAGCAGCATCCACGCGCGGGGACGCACGCGCGAGATCGCGCACGCGAACGCCGTCATCACGGCATCCACGACGAAGAATCCCAGCGCGATGGGCCCCACCGGGAACGCGGCCGACACCCATGCCGACACCTGCCCCGCCTCGCCCGAGAGCAGAGGGGCCGTCACCAGCGCCGCCGTTGTCACGAGCAGGACGGGCAGGATGGCCGTCAGGACGACGCTGGACACCACGGTCTCGAGCGCGAAGACGCCGACCGTCGCCGAGAAGAGCCCCGGCCGCACACCGTGGCGACGTACCGTCTGCCAGAACCCCAGGCTCCACCGCCGCACCTGCGCTGTGTAGTCGCGGAAGACGGCCGGATCCTGCGTCTCGGCGATCGCGCACTCGGGATGGAAGGCGATGCGTCCGAGCCGCTTCGCGTGCACCTCGAACGTCATGTTGAAGTCCTCGATCGACAGGCCCGGAGCGTCGATGTCGATACGGTCGAGCACGTCGGTGCGGTACAGACTGGCAAACCCCGGCACGATCGCCACGACGTCCGCGGCGCGGGCGGCCTGACCGAACTTGTGCAGGTACTGCGTGCAGACGTAGGTGCGCTCACGATAGGCCGTGAGGAATCGTCCCATGCGGGTGGTCGGTGCGTCGGCTGCGGTCGTGGCGCACCCGGCCACGGCGACCACACCGTCGTCGGTGAACAGGGGCAGAGCTGTCTGGAGGTAGTCCGGCCGGGGCCGGGAGTCGGCGTCGAGCAGCAGAAGGAGGGGAAAGCGCGACGGGATGCCGAACCGCTCGAGCCCCTCGCGGATGGCACCGGCCTTCCCACGGTTGGGCGTGAGATCCCACGCGGTGGCCCCCTCGGTACGCGCGCGCTCCACCGTCGCATCGCTCGAACCGTCGGACACCACGAACACGTTGCGCGCGGGCACCAGGCGGCACGCGGCCGCGACGGCGTCGGCGATGACGAGCTCCTCGTTGTGCGCCGCGATCAACACGGCCACCTCGTCTCGGCGGTAGTACATCGACGGCGAGAGCAGGGCGTGCTCCTGCCGACCCTCGGCCAGCAGGCGGCAGATCGCAGCGAGCCCCCACACCAGGGTCGACACGCCGATCGTGCACACAGCGACCATGACGACGGCGGCGGGGGTCATGGCATCCCTCCTCTTCGGGGCGAGGCGTTCGTGCCGACGGTACGCCGTGCCCAGGCCGAAGACGACCGCAACCGCCCGCACAGCGACGTGCGGTTTCCCGCACTCCGCGGTGCGGTCGGCGGCAACCCGCATGATGCGGCCGGCGATCTTGACCGTCGCCGGAGCCGCGCCCCAGTGTGATTCCCGGAGCAGCGTCGATACCCGACGGACGCCGTCCCATCACCCGAATTCCTCCGAGGGGGCGCCTCATCTCCCCCGAGCCGTCCCCTCGGACCCTGCCTTGGAGGATGAACATGTCCACTCTCGACATCCGGGCCGACGTGGTCACCACGCCGCCGCCCTCTGCTCCCGCCCCGACGCGGACGTTCGACTTCGACGTCGCCATCGTGGGGCTGGGATACGTGGGGCTCCCGACGGCGCTCGCCTACCACGCCAGCGGCTCCCGAGTGATCGCCCTCGATGTCTCCACCCGGCGCCTGCGCACCATCGCCGCTCGAGGCGCCGACCTCATCGGATCCGATCGGGAGCGTCTCGAGACGGCCCTGCGCGCACCTGCCGGATTCCGGCTCACCAGCGACCCCTCGGAGCTCCGTCGCGCCGCCGCGATCGTCGTGTGCGTGCCGACGCCCGTGGATCATCAGCAGGTGCCGGATCTCACCGCGCTCCGGGCGGCGTGCGCCACCGTCGTCGCCGCCGTCCGGCCCGGGCAGCTCGTCATGCTCACCTCGACCACCTACGTCGGGTGCACGCACGATCTGGTCGAGATGCCGCTTCGGGAGCGTGGGATGCAGGTCGGCCGCGACGTGTTCGTGACCTTCAGCGCCGAGCGCATCGACCCCGGCAACATCGGGTTCGCCCAAGAGATCGTCCCCCGCGTCGTCGGTGGAGCCACCCCGCAATGCGAAGAGGAGGGCGCTCGACTCCTCGCCCGTTACGCCGCGCGGGTGCACCGGGTGTCGAGCCTGGCCACCGCCGAGATGACGAAACTGCTCGAGAACACTTTTCGCGCCGTCAACATCGCCCTGGCCAACGAATTCGCCGACATCTGCGGTGCTCTCGACGTGCGTATCACCGAGGTCATCGAGGCCGCGAGCACCAAGCCCTACGGATTCATGGCGTTCTACCCGGGCCCGGGGGTCGGGGGCCACTGCATCCCGTGCGACCCGCACTACCTGCTGTGGCAGCTCAAGGCCCTCCACGTCGACGCCGGCGTGATCACCGAGGCCATGACCCGCATCGCCGCCCGCCCCCTCCGGGTCGTCGACCGCATCCGCGACGTCCTGGGTCGCGCGGGCAAGGGAACCCTCGGCGCCCGCATCCTCATCGTCGGCGTCACCTACAAGCCCGACGTCGCCGACCTCCGCGAGTCTCCCGCCCTGGAGATCATCGACCACCTCATCGACGCCGGCGCAGAGGTGCAGTACGTCGACACGCACGCACCGCACATCCACCTCGACTCGGGGCGGGAACGCGACTCGCTCGCCGACCCAGCGGACTTCCATCCCGACGTCGTGCTCGTGCACACGCGCCACCATGACAGCGACCTCGGCTGGCTCGACGGCGAAGCCGTGGTCGTCGACGGCACCTACCGCAGCGCCGACATCGCGGGGCGGGTGCTCCTGTGAGCGGCGTGCCGGTCTATCCGGGCTCCGCGCACTCGCACACGCGCACGCTGGTCACCGGCGGCGCCGGCTTCATCGGGAGCCACCTCGTCGAGCATCTGCTCGCTCTCGGTGACGAGGTCGTCGTCCTCGACGATCTCTCCACCGGCTCAGCCCGCAACCTCGCGGGCATCGCCGACAACCCCCGCCTCGAGATGATCCACGGCTCGATCCTCAACACCAAGACGGTGGGTTCGGCGATGCGGAGCTGCGACCGCGTGTTCCACCTGGCCGCGGCCGTGGGGGTCAAGCTCATCGTCGAGCAGCCGCTGAGGGGACTGCGCATCAACATCCACGGCACCGAGAACGTGCTGACCGCCGCCATCGAGCAGCAGGCCTCGGTGCTGATGGTGTCGACGAGCGAGGTGTACGGCAAGAACACCGCCGACCGCCTACGCGAGGACTCCGATCGCGTGCTCGGCGACCCGCTGCTCTCACGCTGGACGTACGCCGGGGCGAAGGGGATCGACGAGGCGTTCGCGAAAGCGTACTGCGACCAGGAGGGCCTGGACGTCTCGATCGTGCGCCTGTTCAACACCGTCGGCCCCCGCCAGACCGGACGCTACGGCATGGTGCTGCCGAATCTCGTGGGCCAAGCCCTGCGCGGCCAGCCGCTCACCGTCTTCGGCGACGGGCAGCAGACGCGCTGCTTCTCGGCGGTCGAAGACGTGGTTCCCGCGATGGTCGCCATCGAGAGAGATCCGCGCGCCCGCGGCCAGGCCTACAACCTCGGCGGCGCTCGCGAGATCTCGATCTCGGCGCTGGCGGAGGAGATCATCCGCACCCTGGACAGTCGCAGCACGATCCAGCTGGTTCCCTACGAGCAGGCGTATGCGCCGGGGTTCGAGGACATGCGCCGCCGTGTGCCCGACAACACCAAAGCGCACGACCTCGTGGGCTACGAGCCGCACACCTCGCTGACCTCGACCATCATGCGCGTCGCCGCCGATCTGCTCTCGCGCGAACGACTCGGTTCGGATGCCATGCCGTTGGCCGGTGCCGGCTCCTTTCGGGGGGTTCTCTGATGTGCGGGATCACCGCCTATCGCGGACCATCCTCAGCCGCATCGCGCGCGCGATCCGCCCTCGAACGCCTGGAGTATCGGGGCTACGATTCCGCGGGCATCGCCGCCCGGCACCTCGACGGCACGACGCTGCACGTGCGCACGCTCGACGGCGTGGCCTCCCTGACCGACGCGGTGCATTCGGATGAGTCGGGGACGGATGCCACGACCGCGGCGATCGGCCACACGCGCTGGGCCACCCACGGCGAGGTGAGCCGACGCAATGCCCATCCGATCGAGGACTGCAGCGGCCGGCTCTTCGTGGTGCACAACGGGATCATCGACAACGCCGATCTGCTGCGCGCGCATCTCGTCGCCGGCGGACACCGCTTCGCCACCGACGTGGATACCGAGGTGATCGTGCACCTCGTCGAGCAGGCCCTGCGCCCGGGGGTCGGTCTCGGTGACGCCCTCGCCGACGCGGCCCGGCACCTCGAGGGGTCCTGGGCTGTCGTCGCCCTCGACGCGCGCACGGGAGCCCTCGCGGGCACCGCGCACGGCTCTCCCCTCATCTTCGCCGAGGGTGAGGAGGGAGTGTACTTCGCGAGCGACGTCGGCGCGATCACACCCGTCGTGGAGGCGTTCCGCGTGCTGGAGGACGATGACGTCGTCGAGGTCGATGCCGAGGGGATGCGCTGGCACCGTTCCGGCGGCAGCTGCCGTCCGCGGGGGCTGTGGCCGGTGCCCCAGACGGCCTATCTCGCCAGCAAGGGGCGCCACCGCGACCACATGGGCAACGAGATAGACGAGCAGCCCGCTGTGGCTCGCCGGGTGCTGGAGGTGCTCACCCCGGGTATCGCCGACGGGCTGCTCTGGCGCGGGATGGGCCTGGCCCCGCTCGACGAGATCGACCGCGTCACCGTCCTCGGTTGCGGGACCTCGCTGCACGCGGGGCGGGCCGTCGCGCAGGTCTTCTCGCGTCTGGGCGGTCTTCCCACCCGGACCCTCGTCGCGAGCGAGGCGGCGCACGAGGTCTGGGAGCCGCGGACCCTCGTGATCGCGCTCAGCCAGTCCGGGGAGACGGCCGACGTGTTGAGGGCCCTCGACAGGCTGCCCGAGGGTGCCGCCACGGTGCTGGCACTGACGAACAACCCCTCCTCGACACTCGCGCGACGCGCCGACGCCACGCTGGACTGCCTCGCCGGCCCCGAGATCGGCGTCGCGGCGACGAAGACCTTCGTCGCACAGGTGCTCACGGGCGCGTGCCTCGCCCTATCGGGGCTCTCCGTGTCGTCGCGAACCGACGCGATCGCGCTCGAGAGCGACCTGCGGGCGATGGCCGCGACCCCCGACGCGCTCTCGGCGGCGCTGGACACCTGGCGGGAGCCGTCCGCAAAGATGGCCGGCGAGTTCGTCGACGCGCCCGGCTTCCTCTTCCTGGGGAGGGGCTCCGGCCTCGTCTACGCGGCCGAGGGCGCCCTCAAGCTCAAGGAGCTGTCGTATCGCTGGGCCGAGCACCAACCGGCGGGAGAGCTCAAGCACGGCCCGCTCGCCCTGGTGGACACCGGCACCCCCGTGTTCGTCGTCGACAACGGCGATCCTCGACTCGATGTCGACATCGCCGAGATCCTCGCCCGCGGGGGGCGTGTGCTGCGCGTCGGTGAGAGGGTGCTGAACGTCGGCGGTCTGCCCATGCACCTGCCGCGGACCGGTCCCTCGTGGGGGCCGCTCGAAACGGTGGTGCCCCTGCAGATGTTCGCGCGAGAGCTCGCGCTGCGGCTGCGTCGCGACGTCGACAAGCCTCGCAATCTCGCCAAGTCGGTGACGGTCTCATGACCGATCGCGCCCCCGACGAATGCGCGTCCGACGACGCCCCGGTGCGTCGACGGACGACCCCTCTCACCCGAAAGGACTCCCCCATGATCCAACGACACGCCGCCCCCGGGCGGCGACGGATTCGGGCCCTGGCGGTGCTCGCCGCCGTCGCCGTGGGAACGGGCGGGCTCATCGCCACCTCGCCCCCGGCATCGGCGCCGGCGCAGGCCGCGACCCGCACGATCGTCAGCCTCACTTTCGACGACGCCAACTCCGACCAGCTCAATGCTCTCCCCTCCCTGCAGGCCAACGGCATGAAGGGGACGTTCTACGTCAACTCCGGCTTCATCGGAGCCGCGGGGCACATGACCCGAACCGATCTGACGAACCTGAAGAATGCGGGGCATGAGCTCGGCGGCCACACCGTCAACCACCCCGACCTCGCGCAGGTGAGCATCGACGAGGCCACCCGGCAGATCTGCACCGACCGGAAGAACCTCACGTCGTGGGGGTTCGCGGTCCGCAGCTTCGCGTACCCGTTCGCGTCCGCCGACGCCGCGGTCGAGAAGGCGGTGGCGAACTGCGGGTACAACAGCGCACGACTTCTCGGCGACATCCGCAGCCGCTTCGGGTGCCCCGAGTGCGCCTACGCGGAGTCCACCCGACCCGCCGACAAGTACGCGCTGAAAGCCCTCGATCAAGTCGACGCCACCTGGACGCTCGACGACCTCAAGGCCGGGGTCACCAACGCCGAGAAGAACGGCGGCGGTTGGGTGCCGTACACCTTCCACGACATCTGCGACGACGCCTGCAGCGACCTCGCGGTGACCACGTCGCTCTTCGGACAGTTCACCGCGTGGCTGAAGACCCGCCAGTCGGCCGGCACGGTGGTCAAGACCGTCGGCGAGGTCATCGGCGGCGCCACCAAGCCGGTGGTCGACGGCCCCTCGGTGCCCGTGGTGACAGGGTCCGCCAACGGCATCGTCAACCCAAGCATGGAGACCGGTGCCCCCGACTGCTGGATGAGGGGCGGATACGGCGACAACTCACCGGCCTTCAGCACGGGGTCGCCCGCCCATACGGGCAACATCTCAAGCGCTATCGTGATGTCGAACTACGTCGACGGGGACGCCAAGTTGCTGCCGCAGTTCGACCTCGGGCAGTGCTCCCCCACCGTGACGCCCGGCACGTCGTACACGCTTCGCGAGTGGTACCAGTCGAGCGGAGTGACGCAGTTCGCCGTCTATCTCCGTTCGACGAGCGGCTCGTGGTCGTACTGGACCTCCAGCCCCTGGTTCGGCTCGGCGTCGGATTGGATGCAGGCCGATTGGACGACCGCGGCCATCCCGGCCGGGTACAACGGCATCAGCTTCGCGCTGACGATCTTCGGCAACGGCACCCTCCGAGCCGACGACCTGCAGCTCTACGACAGCGCCGGTGCCCCGCCCCTGGCTCCTGCCACCGTGACCGCTCCCTCGTTCGCCCCGATGACCGCGACACCCCCTCAGGGACCGGTGGAGAAGGTCCACCCCACCGAAAGCGACATCAGCGAGTGACGCGAGCGTTGCGGCCGACGGCGGCGACCACCCTCGTGGTGGTTGCCGCCGTCGGCCTGTCGGCGTGCGCCCCGCTCGCGGCTCCTCGCCCCGACACGGGGTACCCGTGGCACACCGACGTCGTAGCCACCACGTTCTGGGTCGGCGAGGTGTTCGATCCAAACACCTCCGACGGCAATCAGCGCATCTCGACCTACGACTCCGACTGGCTCGGCTCGTACGGCGGCTGCGATGGGATCGTCGTCGGCGACGACTGCCGGACCGAGCCCCGAACCCCCGGGTCGGGCTACTTCCCCACCGCGATGACACCCCGCGAGAACCCGTTCTACCTCGATCTTCCCTTCGACGACGTCAACGACGACACGGCCTTCGCCACGCGGGGAGAGGTCATCCCCTGGGCGAGCGAGCCCGCCTATACGGCCGTCGTCGACGAGCGCTCCGCGAGCCTCATGAAGAACCGCTGGGTCGTCCTCCGCGCAGCCGGACGCATCTGTTACGGCCAGATCGAGGACGCCGGCCCCGGCGAGTACCACGACGCCGCGTACGTCTTCGGCTCCGACGACCAGCGCCCCGCCAACGCGCGCTACAACGGTGCCGGGCTCGACGTATCCCCGGCTCTCAACGGCTGCCTGGGCTTCAGCGACCTGAACGGCCAAGACGACCGCGTCGACTGGTCCTTCGTCGACGAGGAGAACGTCCCCTCCGGACCCTGGACGACGATCGTGACGGACTCCCCCGTCCGCTGAGCGGACCGCGCACACGCAGAAGGGCCGGATGCCATGGCATCCGGCCCTCGTGTCGTGCGCGCTCGGGGACTTACTGTCCGCGACGCTCGCGCAGCTGCTGCAGCGCGTCGTCGAGCAGCGAGGCGGCTTCTTCGTCGCTGCGGCGCTCCTTCACGTACGCGAGGTGCGTCTTGTAGGGCTCCGCCTTGGCCAGGGCCGGCGGGTTGGCCTTGTCGCGACCGGCGGGAAGACCGGAGTGCGGGGAGTCGATGGTCTCGGGGATCTCGTCGTCGGGAATACCCGCGGCGAAGTAGCGCACCGTCTCGTTGCCGAGCGCATCCCAATACGACACGGCGACGCGGTCGGCGTGGAAGCCGTGATCCTGTTCGCCCATGGGGCCCGCGCCGACACGCGAGCCGCGGATGGCATTGCCTCCAGTGGCCATGATCAGATCTCCGCGAACTTGGTCAGCAGACCGAGACCGACGATGGTGACGAACCACACCAGCGCGAGCACGATCGTGAAACGGTTGAGGTTACGCTCGGCCAGGCCCGACGAACCGAGGGCGGAACTCATCCCGCCGCCGAACATGTCGGACAGACCGCCGCCGCGACCCTTGTGGAGCAGGATGAGCAGGGTCAACAGGAGGCTGGTGATACCCAGGAGCACCTGCAGGACGAACTCGAGAATCTGCACAGTCGAAAGCCTTTCGTAGCGATCGGTTCGACCGCACAAGCGTCAAGTATACGGGGACGCGTCCCAGACGCACGGATGCCCGCGGCGTAACGCCGCGGGCATCCGGTCAGCGTCAGACGCCGACGTGCTTCTGGAACCGGACGATGGCGGCGAACTCATCGACGACGAGGCTCGCACCGCCCACCAGGGCGCCGTCCACGTCGGGCTCGCGCATGAAGCCCGCGATGTTGCCGGACTTCACCGAGCCGCCGTACAGCACGCGGGTGCGAGCGGCCGCATCGGCGCCGAGCTTGTCGGCCACGACCGCGCGGAGCTTGGCGCAGACCTCCTGGGCCTGGTCGGGCGTCGCCGCCTGACCGGAGCCGATGGCCCACACCGGCTCGTACGCCACGACGATGTCGGCATCCGCCGCGACACCTTCGAGGGCGACCTCGAGCTGACCGACGGGAACGGCGCTCGCGCCGAACTTCTCGAGGTCCTCCGAGGTCTCACCGACGCAGATCACCGGAGCGAGGCCGTGACGGAGGGCCGCCTGGGTCTTCGCTGCGACGACCTCGTCGGTCTCGTTGTGGAACTGACGACGCTCGGAGTGCCCGATGATCACGTACTTCGCGTCGAGCTTGGCCAGGAACTGGCCCGAGATCTCGCCCGTGTACGCACCGGAGTCGTGCGCGGACAGGTCCTGACCGCCGAGGGCGAAGTCGATCTTGTCGGCGTCGAGCAACGTCTGCACGGTGCGCAGGTCGGTGAACGGCGGGAAGACCGCGACCTCGACGCTTCCGGTCTCGTGCTTGGCCTCCTTCAGCGTCCAGTGCAGCTTCTGGACGAACGCGACCGCCTGCAGGTGGTCGAGGTTCATCTTCCAGTTGCCGGCGATGAGAGGGGTTCTGGTCACTGCCATCCGAGGACCTCCAGTCCGGGGAGCTTCTTGCCTTCGAGGAATTCCAGGCTCGCGCCGCCACCGGTGGAGATGTGGCCGAAGGCGTCGTCCGTGAAACCGAGCTGACGCACGGCCGCGGCGGAGTCGCCGCCGCCGACGACGCTGAGGCCGTCGACCTCGGTGAGCGCCTGGGCGACGGTCTTCGTTCCGGCTTCGAACGCCTTCATCTCGAACACGCCCATCGGGCCGTTCCAGAAGACGGTGCGCGAGCCGCGGATGGCGTCGGCGAAGATCTCCGCCGTGCGGGGTCCGATGTCGAGACCGAGCCCCGAGGCACCGAAAGCGGTGTTCTCGAGAGAGTCGGCGTCGGCGACCACGTGTTCGGCATCCGCCGAGAAGGACGCCGCGACGACCGCGTCGACGGGGAGCACGATCTCGACGCCGCGCTCCTTCGCCGTGGCGAGGTAGCCCTTGACGGTGTCGATCTGGTCCTTCTCGAGCAGGCTCGAGCCGACCTTGTGGCCCTCGGCGACGAGGAAAGTGAACATCATGCCGCCGCCGACGAGGAGCTTGTCCACGCGAGGGAGCAGGTGCTCGATCACGCCGAGCTTGTCGCTGACCTTCGAGCCGCCGAGCACGACCGTGTAAGGACGCTCCGGGTTCTCGGTGAGACGGTCGAGGACCTCGAGCTCCTTCTGGATCAGAAGGCCCGCGGCGGAGGGCACCAGCTTCGCGAGGTCGTAGACGCTCGCCTGCTTGCGATGCACGACACCGAAACCGTCCGACACGAGAGCGTCGCCGAGACGGGCGAGCTCCCGCGCGAAGGCCTGGCGCTCGGCCTCGTCCTTGGAGGTCTCGCCGGCGTTGAAGCGGAGGTTCTCAATGACGGCGACCTCGCCGTTCTCCAGCGAGGAGACGGCATCCTGAGCGGATTCACCCACCGTGTCGCGCGCGAACGCGACCGGCTGACCGAGCAGCTCGGACAGACGCTGCGCGACGGGCTCGAGAGAGAACTTCGGATCGGGTGCCCCGTCGGGGCGGCCGAGGTGCGAGCACACGACCACACGCGCGCCGGCGTTGATCAGTGCGTTGAGGGTCGGCAGCGACGCGCGCACGCGGCCATCGTCCGTGATGATCCCGTCCTTGAGAGGAACGTTGAGATCACAACGGACGATGACGCGCGTGCCGGCCAGCGACCCCAGCGAATCGAGGGTGCGCAGAGCCATGAAGGGTTACAGGCGCTCGGCGACGTACTCGGTCAGGTCGACGAGACGGTTGGAGTAGCCCCACTCGTTGTCGTACCACGACGAGACCTTGACGAGGTTGCCGCTGACGTTGGTCAGCTCCGCGTCGAAGATCGAGGAGTGCGGGTTGCCCTGGATGTCGCTCGAGACGATCGGGTCCTCGGTGTACTGGAGGATGCCGTTCAGGCGACCCTCGGCAGCAGCCTTCTTGTAGACCTCGTTGACCTGGTCGACCGTCAGACCCTCGGTGGGCGTGACGATCGTGAGGTCGACGATCGAGCCGGTGGGAACCGGAACGCGGTACGACGAGCCGCTGAGCTTGCCGTTCAGCTCGGGCAGGACCAGGCCGATGGCCTTGGCGGCACCGGTCGAGGCGGGGACGATGTTGATGGCCGCGCCGCGCGCACGACGAAGGTCGCTGTGCGGGCCGTCCTGCAGGTTCTGGTCGGCCGTGTAGGCGTGAGCGGTCATCATGAAACCGCGCTCGATACCGAAGGCCTCGTTGAACACCTGGGCGAGGGGCGCCAGGCAGTTCGTGGTGCACGACGCGTTCGAGATGATGACGTCGGTCTCGGGGTTGTAGGTCTCTTCGTTGACGCCCATGACGATGGTCGCGTCGTCGCCCGTTGCGGGAGCCGAGATGAGAACCTTCTTGGCACCGCCGGTGATGTGCTTCTTGGCGTCTTCGGCCTTGGTGAAGCGACCGGTGGACTCGATGACGATGTCGACGCCGAGCTCGCCCCAGGGGAGGTTGGCGGGGTCGCGCTCTTCGAAGACCTTGATGGTCTTGTCTCCGACGGTGATGGAGTCTGCGGTGTACGAGACGTCCTCGGTCAGCACGCCGCCGACGGAGTCGTACTTGAGGAGGTGCGCCAGCGACTTGTTGTCGGTGAGGTCGTTCACCGCCACGATTTCGAGGTCGGCACCCTGCGCGAGAGCTGCGCGAAGGTAGTTGCGTCCGATACGGCCGAAGCCGTTGATTCCGATCTTGACGGTCACGGAATATCTCCTGAATCAGTTGTGCGCGAGAAGCGCGTGATTGCGATGTTCGCTGGCGGACAACGGCGTCCCGGTGGGGTGTCCCACCGGGACGCCGCACCGTTTACGACAGTACCAGCAGACCCGAGGTCTTCTCCCGGGCGGCCGCGAAGCGCTTCTGAGCGTCGTCCCAGTTGGCGATGTTCCAGAAGGCCTTCACGTAGTCCGCGCGGACGTTCTTGTAGTCGAGGTAGTAGGCGTGCTCCCAGACGTCGAGCAGGAGGATCGGAACGGTCCCCGCCACGATCTGCCCCTGCTGGTCGAAGAACTGCTGGATGACGAGGTTCTCACCGATCGAGTCCCAGAACAGACCCGCCCAGCCCGAGCCCTGCACCCCGAGGGCCGCAGCGGTGAACTGCGCGCGGAACGCGTCGAACGAACCGAACTGGTCGTCGATCGCGGACTCGAGGTCGCCGGTGGGCTTGTCGCCCCCGTTGGGCGAGAGGTTGGTCCAGAAGATCGAGTGGTTCGTGTGACCGCCGAGGTTGAAGGCGAGGTCCTTCTGCAGGCGGTTGATGTTGGCGAAATCGCCCTTCTCGCGCGCTTCGGCGAGGAGGTCGAGAGTGGTGTTGGCGCCGTTGACGTAGGTCTGGTGGTGCTTGCTGTGGTGCAGCTCCATGATGGTCGCACTGATGTGCGGCTCCAGCGCCGAGTAGTCGTAGGGCAGTTCGGGCAGCGTGTACTTCGCCATGATCTCAACTTCCGAATCGGGCGCCGCCGAGACCTCTTCGCCGAAACGACGTGCCGAGGAACCGAGCAGCGAGGGTGACGATTTCATCCTACTGACGGGTAACCACGGCGCACCGGGGTTGCTTCCCCGAATGACGGAAGATAGGCGCCCGGGCGCGTCGGACGACGCGGTTCGGGATGCCGGCGACCCGCGCATCGCGGCCGACGCGAAGGAACCAGTCGCCTGCGGCAGCGCTCTGCGGGCTCAGCCCTCGGCGCCGACCGGCACAGCGGCTTCGGTGCCGGGAATGCCCTCGACCTCGGCCTTCTTGTCAGCCATCGCGAGAAGGCGGCGGATGCGGCCGGCGACGGCGTCCTTGGTGAGGGGCGGATCGGCGTGGTGGCCGAGCTCGTCGAGGCTCGCGTCCCGGTGGGCGAGACGCAGCTCACCCGCCTGCTGCAGGTGAGCCGGCACCTCGTCGCCGAGGATCTCGAGCGCGCGCTCCACGCGGGCGCACGCGGCGACGGCAGCCTGCGCCGAGCGGCGGAGGTTGGCGTCGTCGAAGTTCACGAGGCGGTTGACACCCGCGCGCACCTCGCGGCGCTGACGCATCTGATCCCACTCCCCTGCGGTGCGACGAGCGCCCATCTCGTAGAGGGCTCCACGGATCGCCTCGCCGTCGCGCACGACGACGCGCGGGACACCTCGGACCTCGCGGGCCTTGGCGGGGATGCCGATGCGGTGGCCTGCGCCCACGAGCGCCATGGCCGCCTCGGACGAGGGGCACGAGATCTCGAGGGCGGCTGATCGGCCCGGGTCGCTGAGGGAACCAGCCGCGAGGAAGGCCCCGCGCCAGATGGCGCTGAGATCGGGTCGCGAGCCGGTGGTGAGCTTGTTCGGCAGCCCGCGCACCGGGCGACGACGCTGGTCGAGGAGACCGGTCTGACGGGCCAGGGTCTCACCGGCCTCGATCACCCGCACGGCGTAGAGGCCGCCCGCGCGTCCTCCCGAGCCCTGCACGTGGTGCAGCTCGGGGCGCACGCCGTAGAGCTCCATGAGGTCGCGGGCAACGCGGCGCGCGAGGATGTCGGAGTCGAGCTCGGCCTCCACCGCGACGCGGTTGGCGATGGAGTGCAAGCCACCGGAGAAGCGCAGGAGGGCCGTCAGCTCGGCGACGCGTGCGGTCGGGCGCGGGTCGCGAACGGTGATGAGTTCGGCCTTCACGTCGGCGGTCAGCGGCACGGTTCTCCTCGGGTGGGGCGGCGGGGACGACGGTACAGCCTACTCGCGACCGAGGTCGCGGTGAGCCACGCGGACGGCCACCCCGGGCACATCGGACAGACGTGCAGCCAACTCACGGGCCATCACCACCGAACGGTGTTTACCGCCCGTGCAGCCCACCGCCACGACGGAATGCCGCTTGTTCTCGCGCTGATACCCCTCCATCACGGGGCGCAGCGCCGCCGCGTACGCGTCGAGGAACTCCGATGCGCCCTCTTGAGCCAGCACGTATTCCCGCACGCGGGGGTCTTCGCCGGTGAGGGCTCTCAGGTCATCGTTCCAGAACGGATTCGGCAGGAACCGCATGTCGGCCACGAGATCGACGTCGGGCGGCAGACCGTACTTGAAGCCGAAGCTCATGAGCGTGACGGTGTGCCGCGCCGCTCCCTCGTCGCCGAAGAGCGATACCGTCCGCAGGGACAGCTGGTGCACGTTCAACGCCGAGGTGTCGATCACCACGTCGGCCGCCTCGCGCACGGGGGCCAGTCGCTCGCGCTCGCGATGGATCCCATCGAGGATCGTGCCGTCATGCTGCAGAGGGTGCGGTCGGCGCACGGCTTCGAACCGCCTCACGAGCGCCGCGTCACTGGCATCCAGGAACACCACCCGCACCTGACGGTTCGCCTGCAGGGTCCGCATCGCCTCGGGCAGGTCGCCGAAGAGCGACCGGCCGCGCACATCCACCACCACTGCCACCCGCGGAACGGCTCCGCCGGCGAGCTCGGTGAGCTCGAGCAAGGGGCGCAGCATGCGCGGCGGGAGGTTGTCGACCACGTACCAGTCGAGGTCTTCGAGGGCGTTGGCGACCGTGGATCGCCCGGCACCCGACATGCCGGTGACGATCAGCACCTCTCCTGGCTCGTCGTCGCGTGCCGGTTCCATGGGCGATCGCCTCCCGTCGTGTGGTCCCAGCCTACCCAGCAAGATGCGCGTGGATGGCCGCGGCCAGGGTCGGGCCGATGCCCGGCAGCGCCGTGATCTCCTCCGCGGTGGCGTTCTTGAGCGCCGAGACCGAACCGAAGTGCCGCAGAAGCGCCTTGATGCGGGTGTCGCCGAGACCCGGCACCTCGGCGAGCACGCTCGTGATGTCTCGTTTCCGGCGCTTGCGCTGATGCACGATCGCGAACCGGTGGGCCTCGTCGCGCAGGCGCTGCAGCAGGTACAACGCCTCCGAGGTGCGCGGCAGGATGACCGGGTACTCCTCCCCCGGCAGCCAGACCTCTTCCAGACGCTTGGCGATGCCGCACAACGCGATCTCCTCGTGCCCCGCATCGGCGAGGGCACGCGCTGCGGCGGCGACCTGCGGCTGACCGCCGTCGACCACGAGCAGCTGGGGCCGGTAGGCGAAACGCGGACGCTTTCGCGCGGTCACGACCTCGCCGTCGGCCGTGGCCTCTTCGGAGTCGGGGGCGGCCACGATCGCGCCGTCGATCGTCTCGGGTTCGATCTCGTCGGGGCGGTCGAGGTACGCGAGGCGCCGGCTGAGCACCTGGTACATCGAGTCGGTGTCGTCCGTCGTCTCGGCGACGCCGAAGGAGCGGTACTGGTCCTTGCGTGGGAGACCGTCTTCGAAGACGACCATGGATGCCACGACGTTGGTGCCCGAGAGGTGGGAGATGTCGAAGCATTCGATGCGCAGCGGCGCCTCGCTCAGGCCGAGCGCTTCCTGGAGATCGGTGAGAGCCTGCGACCGGGCGACGTAATCACTGGTGCGGCGGGTCTTGTGGAGCATCAGCGCCTGTTGCGCGTTCAGGGTCGCCGTCTTGAGCAGATCGGCCTTGCGACCGCGTTGGGCGATCTGCAGGGTCACCGGTCGGCCGCGTCGCTCGCGCAGCCAGTCCTCGAGCTGCTCGGCGTCGTCGGGGAGCTCGGGGACGAGCACCTGGCGCGGGATGTCGCCGGCGTCGGCGTCTCCGTACGTTCGCTGGAGCACCTGGTCGACGAGATCGGCTCCGGAGATGTCGATCTCCTTCTCGATGGTCGTCGCGCGCACGCCGCGCACGCGTCCGCCGCGGACGACGAAGTGCTGCACGGTCGCGGCGAGTTCGTCTTCCGCGATGCCGAAGAGATCGGCATCCGTATCCGATGCGAGGACGAGCGCGCTCTTGCCGAGCACCGCGTCGATGGCCTGGAGGCGATCGCGGTAGTGCGCGGCGGATTCGTAGTCCATCGCGGCCGAGGCCTCTTTCATGCGGGCGGTGAGCTCGCGCGTGAAACGCTGATCGCCGCCGGACATGAACGCGATGAAGTCGTCGACGACGGCGCGGTGCTCTTCGATCGTCACCTTCATCGAGCACGGGCCGCCGCAACGACCGATCTGCCCCGGGAAACAGGGGCGACCGGATGCCATGGCTTTCTTGTACGAGGAGTCGCTGCACGTGCGGATCGGGAAGACCTTGATCATCAGGTCGATCGTGTCGTGCACGGCCCACACCTTCGGATACGGACCGAAGTACTTCGCCCCGCGGATCTTGTGGTTGCGCGTGACGATGACGCGCGGGGCCTCGTCGGCGAGGGTGATCGCCATGAAGGGGTAGGACTTGTCGTCGCGATAGCGGACGTTGAAGGGCGGATCGAACTCCTTGATCCACATGAACTCCAGCTGCAGGGAGTCGATATCGCTCGGGACCACCGTCCACTCGACGCTCGCCGCCGTGGTCACCATGCGACGCGTGCGCTCGTGGAGCGAATGCAAGGGAGCGAAGTAGTTCGACAGTCGCGCGCGCAGGTTTTTCGCCTTGCCGACGTACAGCACGCGCCCCTCGGCATCCCGGAACCGGTAGACCCCCGGGTTGGTGGGGATCTCACCGGCCTTCGGGCGGTACGACAGGTGCGAGACCCGTTCTCTCGGGGCCACGCTCAGCCCGCCGCGCTCACGAGCTCTCGCTCGGCGTCGCCGCTGCCGACCGCGGCGGTGTTGCGCTGCGTGCCGGTACGGCCGGTCTCGAGGAGCTCTGCCAGGAACGAGCCGGTGTGGCTGCCCTCGACCTTCGCGACCTGCTCGGGAGTTCCCGTGGCAACGATCGTGCCGCCGCCGGCGCCTCCCTCGGGGCCGAGGTCGATGACCCAGTCCGAGCTCTTGATGACGTCGAGGTTGTGTTCGATCACGATGACGGTGTTGCCCTTGTCGACGAGGCCGTTCAAGACCTTGAGCAGCAGCGAGACGTCCTCGAAGTGCAGACCCGTGGTGGGCTCGTCGAGCACGTAGATCGATCGGCCGTTGCTTCGGCGCTGCAGCTCGGTCGCGAGCTTGACGCGCTGCGCCTCACCGCCCGACAGCGTGGTCGCCGACTGCCCCAGGCGGACGTATCCGAGACCCACGTCGACGAGGGTCTTGAGATAGCGGTGGATCGCCTGGATGGGCTCGAAGAACTCCGCCGCCTCGGAGATGGGCATCTCGAGCACCTCGGCGATGTTCTTCCCCTTGTAGTGCACCGAGAGGGTGTCGCGGTTGTACCGCTTGCCGTGGCAGACCTCGCAGTCGACGTAGACGTCGGGGAGGAAGTTCATCTCGATCTTGAGCGTGCCGTCGCCCGAGCACGCCTCGCAGCGCCCGCCCTTGACGTTGAAGCTGAAGCGCCCGGCCTGGTAGCCGCGCACCTTCGCCTCGGGCGTCTCGGCGAACAGGCTGCGGATGCGGTCGAAGACCCCGGTGTAGGTCGCCGGGTTCGAGCGCGGGGTGCGCCCGATCGGCGCCTGATCGACGTGCACGACCTTGTCGAGGTTGTCGAGACCGGTCACGCGCGTGTGCTTGCCCGGAACGCGACGCGCACCGTTCAGCTTCGAGGCGAGGACTTCGTACAGGATGCCGTTCACCAGCGTCGACTTGCCCGAACCGCTCACGCCAGTCACCGCCGTCAGCACCCCCAGGGGGAAGTCGGCCGTGACGTTCTGCAGGTTGTTCTCGCGCGCGCCGACCACCGTGACCTGACGTTTCTTGTCGATCTTGCGGCGCTTCTTCGGCGCCTCGATCGATCGGCGGCCGGAGAGGTAGGCACCCGTCAGGGAGTTCTCGTCGGTCAGCAGGCCGGAGAGCGGACCGGAGTGCACGACATTGCCGCCGTCGACACCGGCGCGGGGCCCGATGTCGACGACCCAGTCGGCCGCGTGGATGGTCTCTTCGTCGTGCTCCACCACGATGAGCGTGTTGCCGAGGTCGCGCAGAGTCTCGAGCGTCTGGATGAGGCGGCGGTTGTCGCGCTGATGCAGACCGATCGAAGGCTCATCGAGCACATAGAGCACGCCGGTCAGCCCCGACCCGATCTGTGTGGCGAGGCGAATGCGCTGCGCTTCTCCGCCCGAGAGCGTGCCGGCCGCGCGGCCGAGGCTCAGGTAGTTCAGGCCCACCTGCAGCAGGAAGTCGAGTCGCGCGCGGATCTCACGCAATACCGCCGCGGCGATCGTCGCCTCGCGGTCGGTCAGCGTCAGCTGCGAGAAGAACTCCCGCGCATCGGCGAGGCTCATGCGCGAGGCCGCCGCGATCGAGGTGCCGTCGACGAGCACCGCGAGCACCTCGGGCTTCAGCCGATCGCCGTCGCACACCGCGCAGGGCACCTCGCGAAGGTACTCCGACCAGCGCTGGCGCTGGGTGTCGGACTCGGCCTGCAGGTACTGACGCTCGATGTAGGGCACGACGCCCTCGAAGCCCGACGAGTACCGCATCTCGCGGCCGTAGCGGTTCTTCCACTTGACCGTGACCTTGTAGTTCTCACCGCGGAGCACCGCCTGCTGCACGTCGTGCGAGAGGTCCTTCCACGGCGTGTCGAGCGAGAACTCCAGATCGCGCGCGAGCCCCTCGAGAAGCCGCTCGTAGTACTGGAAGAGCCCCTTGCCCTGGGTCGTCCACGGCAGGATCGCGCCGTCCCGGATGGAGAGCTCCTCATCGCCCAGCATGAGGTCGACGTCGACCGACATGCGCGTTCCGAGGCCGGAGCAGACGGGGCACGCACCGAAGGGCGCGTTGAACGAGAACGTGCGCGGTTCGATCTCGGTGAGCTGCAGCGGGTGCCCGTTGGGGCACGCCAGCTTCTCGGAAAACGACTGCCAGGCGTCATCGCCCTCTTCGTCGACGTAATTGACCTGCATGATGCCGCCGGCGAGCCCCATCGCCGTCTCGACGGAGTCGGTCACGCGGCTGAGGTTGTCTCCGGATGCCACGAGTCGGTCGACGACGACCGCGATGTCGTGCTTGTAGCTCTTCTTCAGCGTCGGGGGCTCGGCCAGCTGCACCAGCTCGCCATCGACCACCGCACGGGCGTAGCCCTTCGCGCTGAGCTCCTTGAAGAGGTCGACGAACTCCCCCTTCTTCTGAGTGACCACGGGGGCGACGATCTGGTAGCGCGTGCGCTCGGGAAGCTCCATGAGCTGGTCGGCGATCTGCTGGACCGTCTGCCGCTGGATGCGCGCTCCGCAGTCGGGGCAGTGGGGCACGCCGACGCGCGCCCAGAGCAGACGCATGTAGTCATGGATCTCGGTGATCGTGCCGACCGTCGAGCGGGGGTTGCGGTTGGTCGACTTCTGGTCGATGGAGACCGCGGGACTCAGCCCCTCGATGAAGTCGACGTCGGGACGGTCGACCTGCCCGAGGAACTGTCGCGCGTACGCGCTGAGCGACTCGACATAGCGGCGCTGGCCCTCCGCGAAGATGGTGTCGAAGGCGAGGCTCGACTTTCCCGAGCCCGACAGACCGGTGAAGACGACGAGGGAATCACGCGGGATGTCGAGGTCGACGTTCTTCAGGTTGTGGACGCGTGCACCCCGGACACTCAGCTTTCCACTGGTACCGGAATTCGCGGACGGCGAGGGAGAGGCGACAGGAACGATGGGCACCTGTTAAGTCTAGGTCGGACCTCCGACATCGGCCCCGGGTTCGCCCCGGGCGCACGTATGTGCGAGAGTGCGGCACGCGTCGCGCCGCAGGCCCGCCGTGCGGCTCAGCCCTTCGACGGCCCGGCGAAAGGAGCGAGCCCGTCGCGGAGCGCTGCGAGAGCGTCCGCATCGACGCCGACCCGCGCCATGATCTTGCCCGGCACCTCGAGGGCTGCAGCCCGCAGCGCTCGACCTCCGTCGGTGAGGTCTATGTCGAGCACGCGCTCGTCGTCGCTCCGGCGCGCGCGAGCGACCCTCCCCTGCGCCTCGAGGCGCTTGACCAGCGGCGACAGGGTGGCAGGCTCCATCGCGAGTTCCGCGGCCAGGGCGCCGAGCGAGCGAGGCGCCTGATCCCACAGCGCCAGCATCACCAGGTACTGCGGGTGCGTCAGACCGAGCGGCTCCAGCACGGGTCGGTAGATCGACACGACGTTGCGGGCCGCCGTGACCAGGGCGAAACAGACCTGGTTCTCGAGCTTGAGCGGGTCGTTCACGCGCCCTCCTCCCAATTAGTTAGTACACTAATGATCATGACACAAAAGGATGCCGACCGACCGCCCCTGCGTGAGCGTGTCCGCGAGGCCGGCGGTTGGTACCAGTACCTCAACACGCGTCTCATCCGCGTCGCCGGTCCCGCGTCCGTCGGCCCCTACGAGACCACTCCGGAGCCCGTCCGGACGGGACGCCCCTGTCCGCTGTGCGGGCACGCGATGACGGAGCATTCCGTCGACCGCTCGGGGCCGAAGCCGTTGCTGCACTGCCCGTGACGCACTGACGGCGCGCCCACCATTCCGCCGGCGACGAAGGACGCCACCTCCCCGGCGACCGAAGCCGCATGAGCATTCCATCCGAGCGCGCGCGGAGGGCGATCGCGCGCTCGACGCCTCCGACGCCCAGAGTGACGAGCGTGACGCGCCGGCGCACGACGATTTCCGCGTGTCAGAACCCCGCGGGCTCAGGCGTGACCGGCGCGCTCCATGGCGCGCAGCTCTTTCTTCATGTCCTGAACCTCGTCACGTAGGCGTCCGGCGAGCTCGAACTTCAGCTCGGCTGCGGCCGCGAGCATCTGCTGGGTGAGATCCGCGATCGTGGACTCGAGCTGATCCGCGCCCTCCGCCGCGATGCCGGTGCGCCGTAGGGACGGGGTCGGCGATTTCCCCTTCCCGGACTTGTCGTTGCGCGACAGCAGGTTCTTGGTGTCGGACGCCTCTCGGTTGAGCACCTCGGTGATGTCGGCGATCTTCTTCCGCAGCGGCTGCGGGTCGATCCCGTGCTCGGTGTTGTAGGCGATCTGCTTCTCGCGACGGCGCTCGGTCTCTTCGATCGCCTTGCTCATCGAGTCGGTCATCTTGTCGGCGTACATGTGCACCTGACCCGAGACGTTTCGGGCCGCGCGACCGATCGTCTGGATGAGCGACGTGCCGCTGCGGAGGAAGCCCTCTTTGTCGGCGTCGAGGATCGCTACCAGCGACACCTCGGGAAGGTCGAGACCCTCGCGAAGGAGATTGATGCCCACGAGGACGTCGTAGACACCGGCGCGCAACTCGGTCAACAGCTCGACACGGCGGAGCGTATCGACGTCGGAGTGCAGGTAGCGCACGCGCACCCCGTGCTCTCCGAGGAAGTCGGTGAGCTCCTCGGCCATCTTCTTCGTGAGCGTCGTCACCAGTACGCGCTCATCGCGCTCCACACGCAGACGGATCTCTTCGAGCAAGTCGTCGATCTGCCCCTTCGAGGGCTTCACGATGATCTCGGGATCGACGAGACCGGTCGGGCGGATGATCTGCTCCACCACCCCGTCGGCGATGCCCATCTCGTAGCGGCCGGGCGTCGCCGACAGGTACACCGTCTGACCGACGCGCTCCTTGAACTCGTCCCAGCGGAGCGGGCGGTTGTCCATCGCGCTCGGCAGGCGGAATCCATGCTCCACCAGGGTGCGCTTACGGGATGCGTCGCCCTCGTACATCGCGCCGATCTGCGGCACGGTCACGTGCGACTCGTCGATGACGAGCAGGAAATCATCGGGGAAGAAGTCGAGGAGCGTGTGCGGCGGATCCCCCGGCATGCGACCGTCCATGTGCCGTGAGTAGTTCTCGATACCCGAGCAGAACCCGAGCTGCTGCAGCATCTCGAGGTCGAAGGTCGTGCGCATCCTCAGACGCTGCGCCTCGAGGAGCTTGCCCTGCGACTCGAACTCTTTGAGGCGCTCCTCGAGTTCGTGCTCGATCGTGCCGATCGCGCGCTGCACCGTCTCGGTTCCCGCGACGTAGTGCGACGCGGGGAAGATCGGCACGGAGTCCATCTTCTCGATCACGTCCCCGGTCAGCGGGTGCAGGAGGTACAACGCCTCGATCTCGTCGCCGAACATCTCGATGCGGATCGCGTACTCCTCGTACACCGGGATGATCTCGATCGTGTCACCGCGCACGCGGAAGTTGCCGCGGGAGAAATCGACGTCGTTGCGGTTGTACTGCATCGAGATGAACTTGCGGATGAGGGCGTCACGGTCGTAGCGCTCGCCCACCTGCAGGGCGACCATGGCGCGCAGGTACTCCTCAGGCGCACCGAGGCCGTAGATGCACGAGACCGTCGAGACCACCACGACATCTCGGCGCGAGAGCAACGAGTTCGTCGTCGAGTGGCGCAGGCGCTCGACCTCCGCGTTGATCGAGCTGTCCTTCTCGATGAAGGTGTCCGTCTGCGGGACGTACGCCTCGGGCTGGTAGTAGTCGTAGTACGAGACGAAGTACTCGACGGCGTTGTTCGGCATGAGCTCACGGAACTCGTTCGCAAGCTGCGCCGCGAGCGTCTTGTTGTGCGCCAGCACCAGCGTCGGCCGCTGTACCTGTTCGACGAGCCAGGCTGTCGTCGCCGACTTTCCGGTACCGGTCGCACCCAGCAGCACGACGTCGGTCTCACCCGCGTTGATGCGCCCCGCGAGCTCGGCGATCGCCTGTGGCTGATCACCGGACGGGGTGTACTCGCTGATGACCTCGAAGGGGCGGACGGAGCGCGTGGCCTGCATGCTTCCAGCGTAGGCGGGGCCTCCGACATCGGGGGCGGGTTGCGTTCGCCGTGCGCGAGCGCTCGACCTCCGTGCGCCGGGTCAGGCCCCTCGGTTCCAGCGTTCCCAGAGCTCGTCGACCTGCCGACGGGTGGCATCCAGATCCATCGACGTGTCGATGACGACGTCGGCCAGCGCGAGCCGATCCTCCTCGCTCGCCTGCGAGCCGATGCGGGCACGCGCCTCGGCCTCGGTGAGGCCGCGACTCTCGACGAGACGTCGCACGCGAAGCTCCGCGGGGCAGTGCGCCACCACGACGAGGTCCCAGGAGTCGGCGCCGCGGGCCTCGGCGAGCAGCGGCACGTCGTACACGATCACCGCGGCCGGGTCGGCGGCGCGGGCTTCGGCGAACCGGCGCTCCGACTCGATCCGAACCGCCGGGTGCACCAGAGCGTTCAAACGCGCGAGCCGATCGGGGTGCCCGAACACGAGAGATCCGAGCGCGGGCCGATCGAGCGAGCCGTCCGGGCGCAGCACCCCCGCACCGAACTCCCCCGCGATCTCCTCGAGCACGGCGGATCCGGGGGCCTGCACTTCCCGCACGATGGCGTCCGCGTCGACGACGACGGCTCCACGGTCGGCGAGAAGGGCGGCGATGGTGGACTTGCCGGAGGCGATCCCACCCGTCAACGCGAGAAGAGGCACTCGACGAGGATGCCACATCCGCACGTCCTTCCACCGGGGAGGCGGGCCGCCGTCCCGTCGTCTAAAATCCCCCCAGGCCGCTCGCCCGAATCGGCCCGACGAAAGCTCCGCCATGACCGCATTGCACACCACGGTGGTGATAGAGGACGACCTCGACATCCGCCTCCTCGTGACGGCGGTGCTCGAGAGCGCCGGATACGTCGTCCACGCGGCAGCCACGGGCCTCGACGGTATCGAGCTCGTCCGCCGACACGACCCGATCGTGACGACGCTCGACGTGAGCATGCCGGGCATCGACGGCTTCGAGACGGCTCGCCGCATCCGTACCTTCAGCGACACCCGCATCCTCATGGTGAGCGCAAGAGCGGACGAGGACGAACAGCGGGCGGGGCGCGAGGCCGGTGCCGACGATTACCTCACCAAGCCGTTCCGTCCCCGCGAACTCCGTCAGCGAGTCGCCGAGCTCGCCCAGTCGGCACGGGGCTGAGTCCCGCTCTCACGCGAGACCGAACGCCTGCTCGCCCGTCGCCGCGGCACGGGCGGCGGCCTCGTCGGCGCGGCTCGTGAGGGCTTGCGCGCGGTAGCCGTGATCTGCGGCCAATGCCACTCCGACGCCCACCGCCGGTACGACGGCCGCGCCCAGTCGCGCGAGATCCGCGACCACCCGTTCGTGCAAGACGCGAGCGGCGCGACGGACATCTGTCGTCGGCGTCGTCGTGAACGCGACCGCGAGACCGGCGGCATCCGTCTCCCCCACCAACGCCATCGTCGGCGCATGCCGCCGCACCGCGGCGCGCACCTCGAGAGCCAGGCGTTCGGCGTCGTCGGGGCCGAAGGCCACCGCGACGCGCTTGAGATCGTCGATGCGGATGCCGATCACGCACACCCCCTCGCCGGCGGCCTGTGCGCGAGTGCAGATGATGGCGAGAGTGGCCTCGAAGGATTCGCGGAACAGCACGCCGTTGGTATCGACCGCGAGTCGTCGTGTCTCCGCCGTTCCGCGAAGGGCCGACTCATTCGCCCGGAGCACCGAGGTCACCACGACCGCCGCGATCAGAAGCGAGATCGTGAGGAACGCCGAGACGCGCGTATCGAAGACGTTGCGGAACAGATCGCTGTCGGGTCCGAGCCACAGGAACACCACGACGCGCGCGAGGAACCACACCGTTTCGATCGCGAGCACCGCGGTCAGGCCCGAGGAACTCCATCGCCGGCCGATGGCCGCGCGTCGCGTCTCGATCGCTCCGGTGGCCGCGAACACGGCATTGCCCAGGAAGAAGGGCACTGCCCCCGCCCACGAGCCGCCTTCGGGACCCGCGACGAGAGCCGAGACGACCACGACGATCACCGTCGCGCTGAGAAAGAGCGCCGGGCGGCGCACAGGTCGCCCGTTGAAGGCGACGCAGCCCAGCCAGATGAAACCCGTCGCCGCGACGAACGCGCCGTTGCCCACCGCGACCGCGAGGTACACGTCGGGCAGGAGCAGCCACGCCAGGTAGCACGTCGCCGAGAACGTGCCGGACAGGTAGGCGCTCGCCCACAGACGCCCGGGCAGCCCGTCCTTCAGCATGAGCGTGTCGAGCAGGTACATCACCGTCGAGGCGACAATGACCAGCGTCGCCGCCGCCTGCAGGGTGAGGACGTCAAAGTTCACGGGGTCTCCCTCGGTTGGCGGGGTAGCCGGACGATGAAGGTCGCACCTTCACCCGCCGCCGTATTCACGGTGATCTCGCCCCCGTGGGCGCGGACGAGGTCACGGCTGATGGCCAGCCCCAGGCCGCTGCCGTGGGTCGAAGATTTGCGTACGGCATCGCCCCGGAAGAAGCGCTCGAACAAGCGCCCCTGCTCGCTCGCGCTGATCCCCGGCCCGTCGTCGGAGATCGTCACCGTCACCGAGTGCGGATCGTCGTCGACCGACACGAGGACCGAACCCCCTCGCGGGTTGTACTTGACGGCATTCGACATCAGATTGTCGATGACCTGGCGCACGCGACGTCCGTCCACCACAGCCTGCGCGGGCGGGAGCGTGCCCGTCTCGATCCGGATGCCTTGGTCATGCGCCCGTGGAGCGATCGACTCGATCGCCGAGCGGACGATGACGGAGACGTCGGTGGGGCGGAGGTCGAGTTCGACGCCGAAGCCCTCGCGTGAGGTGGAGGACACCGCGAGGATGTCTGCGACGAGCTCGAGCAACCGCGAGGCGTTGCGCTCAGCGACCTCCAACCGGTCACGCGTGCCGAGGTCGAGGGTCTCGTCGTCGAGAGCGAGCTCGAGGTAACCGATGATCGAGGTCAGCGGCGTGCGCAACTCGTGCGAGACACTCGCCACGAGGTCCTCGCGGGCGCGGCGCGCCTGCTCCTCCACGGTGACGTCCCGAGACACCACCACCCCACCGACCTCCCCGCTATCGCTCTCGGGCAGACGTCGCGAGGTGACGCTGAGGGCACGGCGGTCCTCACCGGGTGAGCCGTACCAGACCACCTCCGCCTCGAAGGCCTCGCCCGATCGCGCGCGGGCCAGCGGCGCGGCATCGGGGGCGATCGCCGTGGAGCCGTCGGCGGCGAACACGGCGATCTCGCGCCCGAAGGCGTCGGTGCTGTTCAGAAGGAGCCCGTGGGCGGTGTTGGTGACCGAGAACTCCCCCGAGGGAGTGATGCGCGTCACGCCGAAGTCGACGGCATCCAGGACTTCGGTCACCAGGTCTTCCTGGCGCCGGGCGCGATCGAGAGCGCGACGCAGCTCAGCCGATTGCTTCTCGAGCAGGATGCGTTGAGCGCGACCGCGGCGCGCGGTGAGGGCGGCCATCGATGCGAGCGCCGTGACCGTGAAGGGCAGGACCAACGTCGACGAAGAGAACCGCTGCAGGTCATCCGTCACGAGTTGATGGACCATGACGACCGAAACCGTCAGCGAGACGGCGATGATCCCGCGAAGGCCGAACACCGTCCCGATCCAGATCGCGGGGAAGGTCCACAGCAGGCCGAGACCCGACATCGGAGCGCTCTCGCGCATCGCAGCGATCGCCACGACGTCGACGATGGGGAGCAGCCCGACCACCCACCTCGGCATCCCCTGCCACGGCACCAGGACGGCCGCGATCGCCCCCGCGAAGACGAGGGCGGTGCCCGCGAAGAACAGCGACGCGTGGACGACCTGCCCGACCGCGATCGACACGACCACACCCAGGAGGGTCGCCGCAGCGAGCAACGTCTGACTCGCCATGATGCTGCGGCGCAGACCGTAGCGCTCGCTCGAGGTCGGGGGCGCCATGGCCTCGACGATAGCGTTTCGCTCACCTCGGGCACCGTCAGAGCACCGCGGCACGCCGTTCAGCGAGTGTTCACGCCCCGGCCCACGGGGTCAGAAGCCGAAATCGCCCCCGAAATCCCCACCGAGATCGCCTCCGCCGGCGTCCATCGCCCCCGGGTCGGCGCCTCCGGGATCGGACATCGCGGGGTCGGGCTGCGCATCCGCCGCCGCACCGTCGGCGTAGCCCGCGTCGTACCCCGGATCGAACATCGCCCCGACGAGAGCCGAGCCGACGACGTATCCGCCGATGGTTCCGAGCATCGACGCCCCGAGCATGGAGCCGAATCCCGGGCCGTTCGAGAACCCCCGTCCCCCGAAAGTGCGCTCCATGAAGCCGGGCTGCGAGTACTCCGCTCGCGTGGCCGCACGGGCCAGGGTGGCGGGGTCGTCACTCGCGGGACGCTCCGCGGGAGCCAGCCCCGACGACAACTCGGCGAGAACCTGCTGACGCTGCCCCTGGGTCAAGCGGCCGAAAGCCTCGGCGTGCACCTGCTCGACGGTCTCGGGCGGAGCCGTGCGCAAGAGGTACCGGTAGCGCTCGATGGCCTGACGGTCGTCTTCGGATCCGGATGCCGCGGGCCCCGGCGTCGCAGCCTGCGCCGGCGGAGGTGCGTACCGGCCGCCCGCCTCGCGGGATCCGCTCACCGGAACGTGCGGCGCCGGAACCTCGGAGGTGCGCCGCGACGTCTCGTCGCCGGAGCCGAACAGTCGGTCGAACAGTCCCATGTTGTCGCCTCTCGAGTCGTGTCCCCGAACCCTAGAGCCCGGCGCTCAGAAGCTCCTGAGGCTTGCGCGCTGCATGCACGGCGTTCCGGAGCGGTCCGAAGGGCAGCCGAGACGGCACCATCGAGAGAGTCCGAACCCCCGGGACCCCTCATCCGCTCCGTGCGATCGCCGCGCTTGTCCAGCGGGCGTAGAGGGCCCACGGGTCGTCGACGCCCGCGGCCAGCCCGGTCACGTGCGCATCGAGTGCCGGGCTCCGGCGGAACCACTCGGTCCTGCCGAAGCGCTCCTCGGCGAAGAGGGCATGGCGGCGGCGCTCCAGCGAACGGTCCCCCGGCTCGAAAGCGAGAAGCTCGTCGTGCCAGATCGCCGAGAGCCGTTGACGGGGGCTCGCGGTGGTGCCGATCTTGATGCGGTCCTCGAACCTCAGGTAGTAGACCACGTCCACTCGTGGGGGTGGGAGTTCGTCGTCGACGGCTTCCCCATGCCGCCACTCGCACACCGCGCACAGCCATCCGCTCGGCCATCGCACGCCCAGGCGCGACCCGCAGAGCCGACAGGGCGACGGCAGAACATCGGTCACCCCCTCGGTCGAAGCCGCCCAGTCTGCGCTGACGGCCAGGTGCCACGCGCACAGGGTCACCGGCGCAAGAGGCTCGGACGGCTCGCGACACCCCGGCACGAGGCAGTCGGGGGTGGACATGCCCTCACGCTATGCCCGACCCCCGACATCGCTTCAGTCCTCGATGACCGGAGGCTCCAGCACGAGGAACAGACCGGCGTAGGGACCGAGCTCGAGCGAGAAGCTCTGCAGCTCGTCCACGCGGCCGACGGCTTCACCCGTCGCCGCGTCGATCGCCGTGCTCTGGGGAACGAGCCACTCGGAGCGTACGGTGCCCTCGATCGTCTCGCCCGAGAAGTTCAGCACCGTGATCTGCAGCGGGGCCGCCTGGTCTCGCCGATCGCCCCCGTCGAGACGGTGAACCATCACGAGCATGCTCGGGTGACCGACCTGTGGGATGTCGACCTGCGAGGCGATGGCGATGCCGTGGTCGCCGCGGATCCGCAGGATCTCCTTCAGTCCTGACAGGAAGGACTCCGGGTCCTCCTGCTGCCGTCCGAGCGAGCCGTACAGCGAACGCGCGCGCGGCACGCCCGACATCGACGACGACGCCTCGGGCGCCACATCGAGCAGGTCGTGCGCTCCGCGCTCGATCCAGCGGGTGTCACCCGTCGAGATGAGGTGCCGCACATCGTCGGCGGGAAGCGTGAGCGAACCGGTGAGATCCCACCCGGACAACGCGAAGACGCCCGGCTGCCACGAGTTGTACTTCGCCAGCAGCAGGTGCGCGTCGCGGATCGCCGGGATGTCCTCGTCGGAGATGTCGTCGAGGGTCGCCTTTCCCTGCGTGGCGGCGATGAGGGATGCCGAGGTGCACGCGATCCCGTTCTGCGTGAAGACGAGATTGTAGTCGGCCTCGACCGTGAGCTTCTCGGTCAGCTCGGCGCGCACCATCTCGGCGATCTCTCCGCCTGTGTGCTCCTCGTGGCGGAAGGGGTAGACGGTGTCGCGGTGCGTCGTCGCCCAGTGCACGAGCTCGTAGGTCAACTCGTCGTGATTCTGCATGCCGTGCACGAGCTGCACGGGCTCGACGCCGGTCTCGAGGGCCGTGGTCAGCGCAAGACGCAGGAACTCGGTGTTCGCCGTGGCGAGAGCGTGGTGATACCCGGGCCGCGTCACGAAGTCGTACGAAAGGTCTGCGCCGACCGCACTGGTGTCGCGGATGTCCTCCATCGTCAGGTTCAGCTCCTGGAAGGTGAAGCCGCCCACCTTGCGCACCATACCGGCGATGATGTGGTTCGCCGCATGGGAGAGCGGATGGCCCTCCGACCACGCCGGCAGACCCTCCGCGCTCTTCTCGACCCCGAGGAAACCGTTGGCATCGAGGCGAAGCGCGCTCGTGCCGAGGTCGCCGAGCGAGTGCAGCGCGTCTCCGATCACGAGCCGCATCCCCGCGAACGTCGGGTCCAGCCAGTTGATGGACGGCTGCCCCTCTTTGAAGTAATGCAGGTACACCCAGCGCCGTTCGAGACCATCGGTACCGACGACCGGTGCCGTGGTGCTCCAGTTCGTCTCCTTGACCCCGGGGGTGTAGAAGATGACGCGCTGCAGCTCACCGATGATGTAGCCGCGAGCGCTCAGCTCTCGTTCGGTGTCGGCGTCGAGGTTCACGGAGTCGCGACCCGCGGGCACCTCGGGCAGGAGATCCCAGTCCTCGCGCGGAATCTCGACCATGTGGTAGATCCCGGGATAGTCCTTGTAGGCCATCTCGGCGAGGCGGAAGTCCGCCCCCTTGCCGGTGTGACCGGGGACGATGTCATCGATCACGCTGCCACCGTGGGACTCCGCGACATCCGCGACGCGACGGAAGGCGTTCTCGTCGCCGAACTCGGGGTCGATCTGCGTGCTGATCCGGTCGAAGTGACCGTCGACGCTCGGGGTCTCCTGCCATCCCGTGATGCCGCCGGCGCGCTTCACGGGCCCGGTGTGGATGCCGTTGATCCCCACCCACTCGAAGGCCTCCCACAGTGCCTCGTCTCCGAGTGCTTCCAGGAAGGACTCCCCCGGCCGTGTGATCAGCGAGATCGGATAGGCCGTGAACCAGACGTCGGTGGACTCGATCGCGCGACGAGCGTCGGGGCGCGCATAGGGGTTCCGCCACATGGACGGCTGGCCCGAGAGTTGCCGGCTCAGGACGTCGGCGTCTTTCAGCATCGACTGACGCACGAGCCACTCGACGTATGACGGGTTACCGCCGTTCGCATTGCGAGGATCGGTCAGGAAACGGCGTAGCGTCCCGCCGCGGAACTGATCACGCGGGCGGAGTCGACGCGGTCGCGCCGGATAGCGCTGCTCGTCGTAGCTGATCTCCGTCGCGTTCTCGATCGCGTCTTCCGCGTCGCCCGGATCCCCCTCGCCCTGACCGGCGTCGACCATCTCGTCATCCATCGCAGCGCGCTCATCGGCGTCTTCCACTCCGACCTCCCTCACGTCATCTACGACGCTAGTCTCTCCCGTCGACATCGACCCGGGCCATTGACCTCGACCCGCCGAACATCGATGGATACGCCGACAGGTCTCATCGAGGGCGAGCAGGAGCCGAGCGCAGAGCCAACAGGGCGACCCCGAACGCGAAGACGCACATCCCGAGCACCAGTGATGAGAAAACGACCCACCCTGCCGACGCGAACACCAGCCCGAGCAGCCATCCGAACAGGCTGGAGCCCCCGTAGTAACCCAGGTAGTACAGCGAGGACGCTTGGGCGCGCGCTTGCGGATCTGCCGCCACCGGCGTCCATCCCGACGCCACCGCGTGCGCCGCGAAGAAGCCCGCGGTGAACGCGAGAAGCCCCGCGATCACGGCTGCGACCGACGGGATAGACATCGCGACGACGCCGACCGCCATCACCCCGATGCTCCCCAGAAGCACCGGCAGACGCCCATACCGCACGGCGAGGGCCCCTGCACGAGGAGACGACACCGTGCCTGCCAGGTACGCGAGGAACAACAGGGTCACCACGGCCGGCGCCAGAGAGAAAGGCGGCTCGGCGAGGTGAAATCCCAGGTAGTTGTAGACCGCGACGAAAGCACCCATCAACAAGAACGCCTGGGCGTACAGCGCCAGCTGCACGGGTGAGCGCAGGTTGAGCGCGAGGCGGCGCCGCACCGTGGGACCCCTCACGGTTCGCGCGCGCCCGGGCACGAAACCCCGCGCCGTGGGCACCAACGCCAGGAACACGGCCGCGGCCACCGCGCAGAGGAACACAACGGATGCCACCCCCCACCGCCACCCGGCGAACTCGGCGACGAAGCCCGAAGCGACGCGGCCCGACAGGCCTCCCACGGTGGTGCCCGCGATGTAGGAACCGGCGGCAGCCGCCACGAAACGCGGCGAGACCTCTTCGCTCAGATACGCCAGAGCGACAGCGGGCACCGCACCGAGTGCCACCCCTTCCAGCAGCCGCAGCGCCAGCAGCAAACTGAGATCGTGAGCGAACGGTGTGACGGCGCCGAGCAGCGTGGCGGCGATGACACCGATCGCCATCGCCGGAACCCGACCGATCCGGTCGGCCACCAGCGACCACGGGATGACCGCCGCAGCCAACCCGAGAGTGGACGCCGACACGGTGGAGGCGGCGCCCGCCGGCCCCGACGCCACATCGACGGCGATCGCGGGTAGCACGGCCTGCGTTGCGTAGAGCTGCGCGAACGTGGCGACACCGCCGAAGAAGAGACCGATCAGGAGACGCCGGTACTCGCGGCTCCCGGGCAGGTGTCCCGAAAAGCCGCTCACGTCATCGACCCTATCGATCCCGCGGTGGGTGTGGGGGTGCGTTGGTGGGTGCTTCCGTACGGAAGGACGCGCCGACGCGGTGCCGCACCCGAAAGTGCCCGTAAATGCGAAATGGCCACCCAACATTGGGTGGCCATTTCGACTGAAAAGAAGTCCGGCGGTGTCCTACTCTCCCACAGGGTCCCCCCTGCAGTACCATCGGCGCTGAGAGGCTTAGCTTCCGGGTTCGGAATGTAACCGGGCGTTTCCCTCTCGCTATGGCCGCCGAAACACTATTGATGTTTCACAAACCAACAACGACATGATCATTGTTGAGTTCCCGACCGTACATCGAGAACCACTCAGTGGACGCAAGCACCAAAAACAGGTGTGTTATCAAGTCATCGGCTTATTAGTACCGGTCAGCTTCACGTATTACTACGCTTCCACATCCGGCCTATCAACCCAGTAGTCTGGCTGGGAGCCTCTCACCATAAAGGTATGGAAGTCTCATCTTGAGGCCGGCTTCCCGCTTAGATGCTTTCAGCGGTTATCCATCCCGAACGTAGCTAATCAGCGGTGCTCCTGGCGGAACAACTGACACACCAGAGGTTCGTCCAACCCGGTCCTCTCGTACTAGGGTCAGATCCTCTCAAACTTCCTACGCGCGCAGCGGATAGGGACCGAACTGTCTCACGACGTTCTAAACCCAGCTCGCGTACCGCTTTAATGGGCGAACAGCCCAACCCTTGGGACCTACTCCAGCCCCAGGATGCGACGAGCCGACATCGAGGTGCCAAACCATGCCGTCGATATGGACTCTTGGGCAAGATCAGCCTGTTATCCCCGAGGTACCTTTTATCCGTTGAGCGACAGCGCTTCCACAAGCCACTGCCGGATCACTAGTCCCGACTTTCGTCCCTGCTCGACCTGTCAGTCTCACAGTCAAGCTCCCTTGTGCACTTACACTCGCCACCTGATTGCCAACCAGGTTGAGGGAACCTTTGGGCGCCTCCGTTACATTTTGGGAGGCAACCGCCCCAGTTAAACTACCCACCAGGCACTGTCCCTGAACCGGATCACGGTCCTAAGTTAGATATCCAGAGTGACCAGAGTGGTATTTCAACAATGACTCCACACTCACTGGCGTGAATGCTTCACCGTCTCCCACCTATCCTACACAAGCCACACCGAACACCAATACCAAGCTGTAGTAAAGGTCACGGGGTCTTTCCGTCCTGCTGCGCGTAACGAGCATCTTTACTCGTAATGCAATTTCGCCGAGTTCGCGGTTGAGACAGTTGGGAAGTCGTTACGCCATTCGTGCAGGTCGGAACTTACCCGACAAGGAATTTCGCTACCTTAGGATGGTTATAGTTACCACCGCCGTTTACTGGGGCTTAAATTCTCAGCTTCGCCTTACGGCTAACCGGTCCTCTTAACCTTCCAGCACCGGGCAGGCGTCAGTCCGTATACATCGTCTTGCGACTTGGCACGGACCTGTGTTTTTAGTAAACAGTCGCTACCCACTAGTCTCTGCGGCCACCACACCCTTTCGGAGCAAGTCCTAATAAGTGGATGGCCCCCCTTCTCCCGAAGTTACGGGGGCATTTTGCCGAGTTCCTTAACCACGATTCTCTCGATCTCCTTGGTATTCTCTACCTGACCACCTGAGTCGGTTTGGGGTACGGGCGGCTAGAACCTCGCGTCGATGCTTTTCTTGGCAGCATAGGATCACCCACTTTTTATCCGCATCGTGTCTCAGCCTCATGACTCCCGGATTTGCCTAAGAGTCGGCC
The DNA here is from genome assembly GCF_031453395.1 of Microbacterium sp. SORGH_AS_0454. Lineage (NCBI taxonomy): Bacteria > Bacillati > Actinomycetota > Actinomycetes > Micrococcales > Microbacteriaceae > Microbacterium > Microbacterium sp. SORGH_AS_0454. The sequence goes on from NZ_JAVIYS010000001.1 coordinate 3,164,477, forward strand.
TACGCACTTGCACCAGGACTACCATCGCCTGGCTTGGGCTACCTTCCTGCGTCACACCTGTTAATACGCTAGCCGCACCAGCATGGGGTCGAGCGTTCACACACACCCGCCTCACCCCGAAGGGATCCGCTAAAGCGTGAGCTAGGACTCTTAGCACCACTGGATTGACTGGGGCGGTTCTTCGCCGGTACGGGAATATCAACCCGTTGTCCATCGACTACGCCTGTCGGCCTCGCCTTAGGTCCCGACTTACCCAGGGAAGATTAGCTTGACCCTGGAACCCTTGGTCTTTCGGAGGACGTGTTTCTCACACGTCTTTCGCTACTCATGCCTGCATTCTCACTCGTGTAGCGTCCACGGCTGGGTCACCCCGCCGCTTCACTCGCCACACGACGCTCTCCTACCCATCAACACGGCTGGACCACGAAGGCCTACCAAAAATGTCAATGCCACAACTTCGGTGGCGTGCTTGAGCCCCGTTACATTGTCGGCGCGGAATCACTTGACCAGTGAGCTATTACGCACTCTTTCAAGGGTGGCTGCTTCTAAGCCAACCTCCTGGTTGTCAAAGCAACTCCACATCCTTTCCCACTTAGCACGCGCTTAGGGACCTTAGTTGGTGGTCTGGGTTGTTTCCCTCTCGACTATGAAGCTTATCCCCCACAGTCTCACTGCTGCGCTCTCACTTACCGGCATTCGGAGTTTGGCTGACGTCAGTAACCTTGTAGGGCCCATCGGCCATCCAGTAGCTCTACCTCCGGCAAGAAACACGCAACGCTGCACCTAAATGCATTTCGGAGAGAACCAGCTATCACGAAGTTTGATTGGCCTTTCACCCCTATCCACAGCTCATCCCCTCAGTTTTCAACCTAAGTGGGTTCGGTCCTCCACGACGTCTTACCGTCGCTTCAACCTGGCCATGGATAGATCACTTCGCTTCGGGTCTAGGACACGCGACTGAATCGCCCTATTCAGACTCGCTTTCGCTACGGCTACCCCACTCGGGTTAACCTCGCCACGTATCGCTAACTCGCAGGCTCATTCTTCAAAAGGCACGCTGTCACCCCTACTAAGGAGGCTCCAACGGTTTGTAAGCAAACGGTTTCAGGTACTATTTCACTCCCCTCCCGGGGTACTTTTCACCTTTCCCTCACGGTACTTGTCCGCTATCGGTCATCTGGGAGTATTTAGGCTTATCAGGTGGTCCTGACAGATTCACACGGGATTTCTCGGGCCCCGTGCTACTTGGGATACTTCTCACGCCAAGAACAGGCATTTCGACTACGGGGTTCGCACCCTCTATGACCGGCCATTCAAAACCGTTCGTCTATACCCTCTTGTCACGTCGATCATTCGGCAGAACAATCAGAAAAGTCCCGCAACCCCCAACATGCAACGCCTGCCGGCTATCACACACGCTAGGTTTAGCCTCTTCCGGTTTCGCTCGCCACTACTTACGGAATCGCTTTTGCTTTCTCTTCCTGTGGGTACTGAGATGTTTCACTTCCCCACGTTCCCTCTACCCGCCCTATATATTCAGGCGGGAGTCACCAGGTACGCACGCGCCCTGGCGGGGTTTCCCCATTCGGACATCCTCGGATCAAAACTCGCTTATCAGTTCCCCGAGGCTTATCGCAGATTGCTACGTCCTTCTTCGGCTCCAGATGCCAAGGCATCCACCGTTTGCTCTTAAAGACTTGAAATCACATGAGTTGAATCGTCAAAAAATTGACTAATGATCTTTAAGATCATCTTCACGACACAACCAAAAAGTCATGTCGAAGATGCTCGCGTCCACTGTGTAGTTCTCAAAGTACGGGCGGTACCCACCCCACACGCCACAACCGTGACAGCAGGGAAGGCCCACGAGGAACAGCCACCAACCACACCAGCCTTCCGACTAGCGCAACCAGCGCCCGGCCCCTCAGGACCCAACAGCGTGCATGTACCCACCCCACCAACCCGAACCGTTCCCACAGCAAGCTGCGTACTAGACCCGAACCATCGGCATGAGCACCCCATCAAATGTTCCACCCATGAGCTACCAGCAACACACATTCGGTGTTGAACTGGCGCCTGGACACTCGAACCGAAACCCGAGTGCCAGATGCTCCTTAGAAAGGAGGTGATCCAGCCGCACCTTCCGGTACGGCTACCTTGTTACGACTTAGTCCTAATTACCGATCCCACCTTCGACGGCTCCCTCCACAAGGGTTAGGCCACCGGCTTCAGGTGTTACCGACTTTCATGACTTGACGGGCGGTGTGTACAAGACCCGGGAACGTATTCACCGCAGCGTTGCTGATCTGCGATTACTAGCGACTCCGACTTCATGAGGTCGAGTTGCAGACCTCAATCCGAACTGGGACCGGCTTTTTGGGATTCGCTCCACCTCACGGTATTGCAGCCCTTTGTACCGGCCATTGTAGCATGCGTGAAGCCCAAGACATAAGGGGCATGATGATTTGACGTCATCCCCACCTTCCTCCGAGTTGACCCCGGCAGTATCCCATGAGTTCCCACCATTACGTGCTGGCAACATAGAACGAGGGTTGCGCTCGTTGCGGGACTTAACCCAACATCTCACGACACGAGCTGACGACAACCATGCACCACCTGTTTACGAGTGTCCAAAGAGTTGACCATTTCTGGCCCGTTCTCGTATATGTCAAGCCTTGGTAAGGTTCTTCGCGTTGCATCGAATTAATCCGCATGCTCCGCCGCTTGTGCGGGTCCCCGTCAATTCCTTTGAGTTTTAGCCTTGCGGCCGTACTCCCCAGGCGGGGAACTTAATGCGTTAGCTGCGTCACGGAAACCGTGGAATGGTCCCCACAACTAGTTCCCAACGTTTACGGGGTGGACTACCAGGGTATCTAAGCCTGTTTGCTCCCCACCCTTTCGCTCCTCAGCGTCAGTTACGGCCCAGAGATCTGCCTTCGCCATCGGTGTTCCTCCTGATATCTGCGCATTCCACCGCTACACCAGGAATTCCAATCTCCCCTACCGCACTCTAGTCTGCCCGTACCCACTGCAGGCCCGAGGTTGAGCCTCGGGATTTCACAGCAGACGCGACAAACCGCCTACGAGCTCTTTACGCCCAATAATTCCGGATAACGCTTGCGCCCTACGTATTACCGCGGCTGCTGGCACGTAGTTAGCCGGCGCTTTTTCTGCAGGTACCGTCACTCACGCTTCTTCCCTGCTAAAAGAGGTTTACAACCCGAAGGCCGTCATCCCTCACGCGGCGTTGCTGCATCAGGCTTCCGCCCATTGTGCAATATTCCCCACTGCTGCCTCCCGTAGGAGTCTGGGCCGTGTCTCAGTCCCAGTGTGGCCGGTCACCCTCTCAGGCCGGCTACCCGTCGACGCCTTGGTGAGCCATTACCTCACCAACAAGCTGATAGGCCGCGAGCCCATCCCAGACCGAAAAATCTTTCCAAACACGACCATGCGATCACGTCTCATATCCAGTATTAGACGCCGTTTCCAGCGCTTATCCCAGAGTCCAGGGCAGGTTGCTCACGTGTTACTCACCCGTTCGCCACTGATCCACCAAGCAAGCTTGGCTTCACCGTTCGACTTGCATGTGTTAAGCACGCCGCCAGCGTTCATCCTGAGCCAGGATCAAACTCTCCGTAAAAAAGAAATGCATACAACCACCGGGAAAACGACAGTCATAGCGAGTTTGAAACTGACCAAAGAGAAAACATCAAAACTGACGAATTCATATGCCAACCCCCGGAAGGGCTGGTCTTTGATCCAAAGGAATTTCTCGCAATCCAACAAAAGTCAGACCGACGAGGAATAAATTGGCATTTGACAAGTGCACGCTGTTGAGTTCTCAAGGAACGGACGCACCCACAGAAACGATCTCCCGACCTACCCGTGAGGCAATTCACTACCTATTCGATCATTCAAACCTTAAGGTTCTCACCGTGGGACCTATCAAAGATCAACGTCGTGAAACCCGGTCGAAGACCAGAACCAAAACCATACACCGAAACGATGAGGTTCTGGACAATCCGCCACTTGAGACGAAGCGGGGCCTTCCGGCCTCTCCGCTCTCCCCTGTGGGGCGAACAGGTAATAAGTTACGCGGGAACGACCGACCCGTCGAATCCGGGCACATCTCGGGCGTGTCGCCGGACCGCAGGCGCGGAATCCTGCGGAAACGTCGACGGCCCGGCGCGACCTTCCAGGTCGTCCGGGCCGAGCCACGGGAACGGTATGACGGTCAGGCGACGAGCATCCATGTCGACGGCGAGGTCATGGCATCCGCGTGTCCCCCGGTGAACTCGATCCCACCGAAGAACATTGCGCCGATGACCAGAGCGAAGACGAACGCGATCGACAGGAAGAGCACGGCCACGCCGGCGAGGGTGATCAGGAGCGGAAGTCGAGAAGCCATGTCTTCATACTGCCTTGATCCCCCGCTCGTTCACCAGGGCTTGCGCCCGGGAACGACCGAAGGCCGGCACCTCCGAAGAGGTACCGGCCTTCAGTGCGGGACGGATCAGCGACCGGAGAGCTTCTCGCGAAGCGCAGCCAGCGACTCGTCGTCGGCGAGGGTGCCCTGGGCGGGCGACTCGGACGAGAAGGATCCACCGAACGAACCGGTGTCCGTCGGGTTGGCCGCCTCGGCCTCGAGGGCCTTGGCGACGGCAGCCTTGTGAGCCTCCCAGCGACCCTGGGCAGCGGCGTACTCCTGCTCCCATGCTTCGCGCTGAGTGTCGAAGCCCTCGAGCCACGCACCCGACTCGGGGTCGAAGCCCTCGGGGTACTTGTACTCGCCACGCTCGTCGTACTCGGTGGCCATGCCGTACAGCGCCGGGTCGAACTCGGTGCCGTTGGGGTCGACCGACTCGTTGGCCTGCTTCAGCGACAGCGAGATGCGGCGACGCTCGAGATCGATGTCGATGATCTTGACGAAGACCTCTTCGCCGACCGACACGACCTGCTCGGCGAGCTCGACGTGCTTACCCGACAGCTCGGAGATGTGCACGAGGCCCTCGATGCCGTCGGCCACGCGGACGAACGCACCGAACGGAACGAGCTTGGTGACCTTGCCCGGAGCGATCTGGCCGATCGCGTGGGTACGGGCGAACACCTGCCACGGGTCTTCCTGCGTCGCCTTGAGCGAGAGCGACACGCGCTCGCGGTCGAGGTCGACCTCGAGGATCTCGACGGTGACCTCCTGGCCCACCTCGACGACCTCGGAGGCGTGCTCGATGTGCTTCCAGGAGAGCTCGGAGACGTGGACGAGACCGTCGACGCCACCCAGGTCGACGAACGCACCGAAGTTGACGATCGACGAGACCGTGCCCTTGCGGACCTGGCCCTTGTGGAGGTTGTTGAGGAACGTGGTGCGCGACTCGGACTGCGTCTGCTCGAGCAGGGCGCGGCGCGAAAGCACGACGTTGTTGCGGTTCTTGTCGAGCTCGAGGATCTTGGCCTCGATCTCCTGGCCGAGGTACGGCGTGAGGTCGCGGACGCGGCGCAGCTCGATGAGCGAGGCCGGGAGGAAGCCACGGAGGCCGATGTCGACGATGAGGCCACCCTTGACGACCTCGATCACGGAACCGGTGACAACACCGTCGTTCTCCTTGATCTTCTCGACGTCGCCCCACGCACGCTCGTACTGCGCGCGCTTCTTGGACAGGATGAGGCGGCCTTCCTTGTCCTCCTTCTGGAGAACGAGGGCCTCGACGTGATCGCCGACGTTGACGACCTCGTTGGGGTCGACGTCGTGCTTGATCGAGAGCTCGCGGGAGGGGATGACGCCCTCGGTCTTGTAACCGACGTCGAGGAGGACCTCGTCGCGGTCGATCTTCACCACGGTGCCTTCGATGAGGTCGCCGTCGTTGAAGAACTTGAGCGTCTTCTCGACCGCGGCCAGGAAGTCTTCGGCCGAGCCGATGTCGTTGATCGCGACCTGCTTGATAGCCGGGGCGGTCGTTGCGGTAGTCATGTAGTGGGTTGTCCTAGTTGGGTGTGGTGTCGGGCTCCGACTCCTGTACCCGTCGGTCCGAAGACCGGGGGCCGTCGGGCTGGGGCCGCCCGAGGGCGAACTCCAACCACGAGTCGAAGCGAAGCGGATTGTTTGTGCGATGCCACGGGCCCGCCAGACAGACGAACCCAGATGTGACACCCCAGTCTAACGCACCGGGCCTGGCGCGTGGTCGCGGGCTCCGCGCACCAGCCGTCGGGCACGTCGTATGGGGACATCCGACCCTGGCGAAGGTGACGGACGGAGCCTGAGGCACCGGGAGCTTCGGGCGAGCGATTCGCCTCGGATCGGCGCTTTTGTCTGGCCGGTTTGAGGCGGTCCGCCCAGGTGGCGTCCAGAAACACGTGCCAGGCTCCCCGTCTTGTGCCCGCTGAACGCGGGTCGGACGGTGACACCCGCACCGTCCTCCCTCACGTGAAACCGGTTTTATGCGCTCTGACTCGACGCCCCCCACCAATCGTCGTGACCGCCGCCTCGCCGCCCGCCGCACTCGTCGTCGCCCCGTGACGACGGTGGGCACGCTCGTGCTCGGCGTCGTCGCGGCTGCGGCTCTCACCGGCACCGCGCCGGCTGCCACGGCTTCCCCCGCAGACCTGTCCACGGCGACGTTCTCTCTCGCCTCCTCGATCACTCCCACGGTCCTCGCCGCCAGTCCCGGCCCCGAGAAGACCCAGGCGAAGACCGCCGAAACGGCGGCCTCGACCTCGATCCAGGCTGCCGCCGCCGTGCAGAAGGACATCGCGGCATCCGGTCTCGACATCGGTCAGCCGGCCACGGTCGACACCACCGCTCTGCAGCACGCGACGGATCGCCTGGAGGCGGCGTCCGCGCTTCCCGAGACCTTCCTTCCCGCCCTCGCCCACGACGTCACCGCGGCCACCGCCTCGGTCGACCAGCGCGTGGCGGAGCTGCGCGGCGGCCTTGACGCCGCCGTCGCCAAGAAGGCCGAAGAAGAGGCCGCCGAGAAGGCACGACAGGAGGCCGAGGCCGCTGCTGCCGCGAAGGCCGCCGCAGACAAGGCGGCCGCGGAGAAGGCCGAGTCGTCGTCGTCGTCGGGCTCCAACAGCGGTGGAGGCGGCGGATCGTCGGCCCCCATTCCCACAGGCGGCGGATCGGGCGACAACAGCGTCGCGGGTGCTCAGGCCGCTGCTCGCGACATGCTCGCCAGCCGCGGCTGGGGCGACGACCAGATGTCGTGCCTCGTGTCGCTGTGGAACAAGGAGTCGGGCTGGAACTACAAGGCCTACAACTCCGGCAGCGGCGCCTATGGCATCCCGCAGGCTCTCCCCGGCAGCAAGATGTCGTCCGCCGGTGCCGACTGGCAGACCAACGCCGCCACCCAGGTGTCGTGGGGCCTCGGGTACATCTCGGGCCGCTACGGCACACCGTGCGGCGCGTGGGGCCACTCGCAGTCGACCGGCTGGTACTGAGCCCTCAGCTCCACCGCATCATCGAGCGCGCCGCTCCGGAGAACCCTCCGGTGCGGCGCGCTTCTGCGAGCAGCGAGAGGTTCTCGGGACCGTCGAGCTCGTGCAGGACGGCCGGCCCCACGTGCACCTGCCACGCGCTGTGAAAGCGGAGAGCGTCCGCCCGACGACGACCGATCTCGGAAGGCACGGCGACGAACTGCCGGGACCGGGAGCGTCCCGCGCGCTCGAGGACGCCGCGCACCCACCACGGCCCTCCGCCGCGATCGACCTCCAGCACGAAGCGCGGCGCCCGGATCGGACCGCACAGCTCCTCCAGTGCGATCGCGAACGTCCTCTGATCGGCGAGGCTCGCGTGCGCCATCCTGATCTCGGCGCGGGTGGCGTCGGCGTCCCTCCGCTCTCCCTCCCACATCGCAACGGCGAGCGGGGACCGGACGCGCCCGCTCTCGGACAGTGCCGTCCACACCACATGCGCCATGTTCCGCAGCGTCGCCGCGGCATCCCGAGCCTGCCGACGCGTCCGACGCCACGCGGAGAACAGGGGCACGGCCACGACGGCCCCGATCATGGCGCTGACTCCCCCCACCGCGACTCCCGCGACCGGGGGCAGGAAGAACGACAGCGCGATCAGCGCCGCCGGCGCTCCCGCCGATACTCCGAACCATCCGCCGAGGGCACGCTCGGCCGTCACCGACGTCGAGAAGACCGGCGTGCGGGCCGGGCGCTCGACCACCGCGGAGAGCTCCTCGCGATCGTCGTACGGGGAGCCGATGCGCCAGGCGGATCGCGTCTCGTTCCGCGGCGGAACCGAGGTCAGGGCGTCGACACGCTCCAGCGACGCACCGGGGGCCTTCTCGAGCACCTCGTCGAGCGCACGACGACGTTCGCGCCCCAGCGCCGCCGGCAGCCCGCGGACGATGCGGTCGGGGTGGTCGGCGTCGAGTCCCCACAGGCCGGCGTGCTTGCGACGGAGGCGGGCGGCATCCGGTTGCGCGTCGAGGAGCGAGTCGGGCGGCAGAAGCGCCGAGACCGTCCAGTTGTGGGCGACCTTCTCGGGCCAGCTCGGATCGCGTCGCAGCGTACGGCCCCGCAACTGCTGCGTCGCTGACGCCGTCGCCACCGCCGTGAGGTCGATCAGGGTGTTCACCGCCGGGCAGTCCCAGCCCTCGCCGAACAGACCGCGCGTGCCCACGACCACCTCGAGCGAGCCGTCGGCGAGCAGCCGGGAGACGGCGCCGACCACACCCGACCCCGTGGTCCCCCGCACTTCGAGGACGGCCCCATCATCGGGGCAGGGCTCCCCCGTCACCGGGACGCCGAGCTCGCGCGCGAGCGCCGGAAGCAGCGTGTCCGCGTGGCGGACGGCGACGCGCACCGTCGAGGACGTGACGAGGATCGCGCGCAGCGCCGAGGTAACGGCATCCGTCGCCACGATCGAGAACGTGCGGACGGCACCGGCCGAGCCCAGCAGCCCCCCGTGGACGTTGCCGTGGGTGACGTAATCGGTCACGACGAGGGCGCGGAGGCGGTCGCCGAGCTCGGTACGCTCGCGGGCGAGGATGTCGCACGCTCCCCTGTCCTTCGAGAGGGAGGACGCGAGGACCGTGTCGATCGGGTCGCGAGTGCGCCGCACCCCGCGGTCGGTCAGGGCGAAGCCGAAATCGGCGAGCAGGCGGCGCAGCCGTCGCCAATCGTCGGCGCGCGCGGGGTCGGGGAGCACCCGGTCCAGGGCATATCGACCCAGCAGGCGCAGCGTCTCCTCGGTCGTGGGCGCACGTCGCGCCACGGCGGGAAGACCAGCGGTGAGCGGGTCGTCGGGCGCGACGACGGAGAACATCGCCGCGGCGGCCTCGGCACCGGCGAAGTCGACGGCGAAGGCCGCCGAGAGAGCGGCATCGACCGCGGCATCGGGGTCGGACGACTCGGCGGCGGGCGGCGGGGGCTCGATCTCCGCACCGTCGACCGCGCTCCTCCCGGCGGGAGCGACCGAGGCCGGGGCCGAGACTCCCTCGACGGGCGGTTCGAGGGGATCCGCGGGGGCGGAAGGGGCCGGCGGCTGGAGCACCGCGCGGAGGAACTCTCTCCCGGCGCCCACCGCGAAGGTCGTCCGCAGCGCCTCCGCGAGGGCTTCGGCGTGAGCGGAGAGGAACGCCCTCTCCTCACCCGTCGGTTCGACCACGTGGACGAGGTCGCGGTACGGCGCGAGATCCCCCTCTCGAACGACGGCCGGGACGGGAACCTCCAGATCGACCTCGCCCAGCAGCGAGACGTAGTTCTCGTACTCGTTCGCGTCATCGGGCGAGGGCAGGGTGGCGGTGAGCCCGATCACGAGCGGCTCCCGACCCGCCGCGCGCAGCCGCGCGACGAGCGCCGCGACCACCAGCGCCCAGTGATCCAGGAGGTGGTGGCACTCGTCGAGGACGACGGTCTCGACGCCTGCCTCGACCAGGCGCTCCAGCAGCTCGCGCGATCGCGGGTGGAGCGCGGCCGTGAGCGCGGCGGCATCCTGTCTCGCCAGAGTGCGCCGAAGAGCGCGGGAACGAGAGCGGATGCCACGGCCGTACGCCGCGGCATTGCTCTGGCTGAGCGCCTCGAGCCATTTCTCGGCCTGGTCGGGAGTGCGATCGTCGGCGATCAGCTCGTCGACCCAGCGGGCGTGCGCCAGGGCCGCGAAGGGTTCGCTGGAGTCGACCACGCTGATCGCCTGGTACGTCAGGGCCGTGAGGTCGGCCGGGCGATCGGGGTCGTCCGACACGGCGGCGTCATCGTTCGCCAGCACGCGGGCAGCGCCCACCCACTGCGCCCGGATGGCCGTCGTGGGCGCGAAGACCACGGTGCGGCGCCCCCGGCGTGCGGCGAGGAGGAGCCCGAGCAGAGTCTTCCCGGCACCCGGCGGAGCGACGAGGTGCAGCGGCTCCCCCGCGTCGACGTCGACACGGTCGAGCGCGGCGCGCTGATAGGCCCGGAGCGTTCCGTCGAATCGCCACGCCGACAGGGGACGGCGTGATTCGGTCGACACCGCGCCAGTCTAGGGAGGGGCCCCGGGCGGGCGGGCGGGCCGACACCCGCCGGAGAGGACGGCCCGTGGGCCTTCGGTGGCTCGACGCCGCCGACGACGACGTGCGGCGGGAGCTGCCGATCACCCCGCCACGGGTGGTGGGCGAACGTGCGGGTGGTCTCGTCGTTCATGGTCGGAACGGCGGTCTCCGGCATCCCGGTGTTCTTCGACGTCGTCACGCTTCTGGGCATGTTCGACGGGCGTTGAGCCGGGCGGCATCCTTCGCCGTCTCACGTGGCTCCGACCCCGTCAGGCGCCGTTGCGTCGAGCGACCCACCCGGCCAGCAGGGCGTGCGAGAGCGGCGCGATCGACACGACCATGAGGATCGTCCCCAGCACCGCCTGCTCGGACTGCAGCAGCACCCCGCCGATGAGCAGGCCCGTGAACAGCACCGACGACACCACCCGACGCACCATGCGCTCGAGATCGCGCATGCGCCGTTCGATGCGCGGAGTCTGCACCGAGACCGATCCGTCTTCGAACCGCGAGATGAGGTTATCGGCGCGTCGCGGGAGGCGCGCGGTCACCGCAGCGACCGCTCCGACCTCGCGGACGAACGCCTGCGCGGTGTTGCCGCTCTCTTCGCGGATGAGGCGCTGGGCGTAGGGCTCGACGGCATCCCAGATGTTGAAGGCCGGATCGAGGGCGCTGCACATGCCGCTCGTGAGCGACATCGCGCGCACGATCAGCAGGAAGTTCTCGGGCAACTGGAACGGCAGCGACCGCACGACGTCGCCGAACTCGATTGCGAACGCGCGGAACTCGCGCGGATCGACCTCTTGCAGTTCGGCGAAGCCCATGCCACCGAAGCGCGAGAAGAGCTGCGTCATCGCCCGCTCGAGTTGGATCGTGTCGGCCGAGGGCAGCAGGACGCCCACATCGCGGATGCCGTCCACCAGGCCCTTGCCGTCACGGGAGGCGGCCGCGATGAGCACTCGGCGGAGCCCACGGCGCAGGCTCGGCGGGACTTCTCCCATCATGCCGAAGTCGATGAACGTGAACCGCCAAGCCGGGGTGCCGGCATCCGTCGTCCCGGGAAGGGGGGTGACGAAGACGTTGCCGGGATGCGGGTCGGCGTGGAAGAAGCCGTCGTCGAAGAGCTGGTCGAACATGACCTGCGCGAAACGTGCGGCCACCTCGGCCGGATCGATGCCCGCGGCGCGCAGTGCATCGACGTCGTTGATCTTGATCGCCGTGACGTCCTGCAGGGTCAGGACGCGGCGGGTCGTGCGCTCCCACACGACCTCGGGGACGGCGACACCGCCCTCTCCCCCGAAGTCGGCGGCGAAGCGCTCGGAGTTCGCGGCCTCGTGGAGGTAGTCGATCTCTTCGAGGCTCGTGACGGCGAACTCCTCGACGAGCGAGGGCATGTCGACACGGTCGCGCACCAAAGCAACCTTGCTGAGCCACACGCCGACCTTGCGCAGGGCGCGCAGGTCGACATCGACGATGCGGTCGATGCCGGGGCGCTGGATCTTCAGGACCACGGCGCTCAGGCCGGTCTCTGCGGCGAGATCCTCCGTCAGCACGGCGCGGTGCGCCTGGCCCAGCGACGCTGCGGCGAGAGGCCGTTCGTCGACGCTCGCGAAGGCGCGCTCCAAAGGCATGCCGAGCTCTTGTTCTGCGCGGGCGCGCATCTGCGCGAACGGGACCGCGGGCACTTCGTCTTGAAGGCCCTCCAGCTGCTTCGTGATGGAGGGCGGCAGGACGTCGAGGCGCGACGACATGAACTGGCCGACCTTGATCATCAGACCGCCCAGGTCGACCGCCAGCACGTGGAAGCGCTGAGCGATGCGTTCGAGCCGCCGGGTGCGGCCCCGGGCGGAGATCCACCCGAGACCGAACCGCGGCAGAAAGAGCTCGAACCACCAGGCCTGCACCAGATAGCGCGCCGCGAAGCGGGTGATCCGCCGGTAGCGGGCTTTCATGAGGGCGTCGTCGGTCATCGGATCTCCTGGATGCCGACGGGCGTGGAGCCCCCGTCGAGCGGGCGTGACCTCAACCCTGGGCGAGGATGGAGTAGAGCTTACGGCGGGCCTCGTCGAGGATCTCGACGGCTTGCGCCACCTGCTCTTTGTCGCCCCGTGCGTGCGACCTGGGCCGCGGCCTGGGCGAGCTCGACGCCCGCCTTGGGCAGCGCCGTCATGCGCCCGCCGTCACGCGAACCGGCCGACTCCCACGGGGCGGTGCGCTCGGTGGTCTCGTCGCCGGCGGCGGCACGGCCTTCGGCGGTGAGCGAATAGGTCTTGCGGCCGCTTGACTCCTCGGCCTCCACGAGACCCTCATCGGTCAGCAACTGCAGCGTGGGGTAGACCGAGCCCGGGCTCGGCTTCCAGGACCCACCGCTGCGATCCTCGATCTCGCGGATGATCTGGTACCCGTGCATGGGCTGCTCGAGCAGCAGCGACAGAACCGCCGAGCGCACGTCGCCCTTGTTCATGCGGGGCGTGGAACCGGTCTTCTGCTCGAACTGCGTGCGCAACTGCTCGAGACCCTCGAGGATGTTGGACATCGGCCAGCCGGGGGTGTTGTTGCCACCGCGTCCGCCGAACGCGTCTCCCAGGAATGAACCACTCATGACGACCTCCTTCGCGCGGACCCGATCTGGGCCAGCGATATATAACGATATATCGCTGAGCGCGATCGAGGGTCGTCGTCGAGGGGATTCTCAGTACCAGTTCATCGCCTGCGAGTGACCCCAGGCGCTGCACGGGGCACCGTAACCGCGGGAGATGTAATCGAGACCCCAGGCGATCTGGGTGGCGGCGTTGGTCTTCCAGTCGGCGCCGAACGTCGCCATCTTGCTGCCGGGGAGCGCCTGCGGGATGCCTGTGGCACCGCCGTCGTTGTTGTAGGCCTGGTAGTTCCAGCCGGACTCCTTGGTCCACAGCGACGACAGGCAGGAGAACTGATCGCTCCCCCACCCGTACTTCTCGGAGGCGAGTTGGGCCGCGTACGCCTTGGCGCCCTCGGTGGTGTTGACGCGCGCCAGCGCGGCCGCCGCGTCGGCCTGACGCTGAGCTTCTGCGGCAGCGGCGGCTTCGGCCTGGCGCTGAGCCTCGGCGGCGGCGTCGGCGGCGGCCTTGTCGGCCTTGGCCTGATCGAGGCTCCCGCTGACCTCCGCCACGCGAGCGTTGACGCGCTCCGTCTCGGCCTGGGCGTTCTGACTCAACGCGGGCACGAGCAGCACGGGGAGCAGATCTCGCGAGTTGAGGCGGTCCACGGCATCCTGCAGCGCGCTCGTGTCGATGGACGCGTCGCCGATCGAGAGCGGGAGACCGGTCGCGGCGACGTCGGACTGCACGGTGCTCGCGCTCGAGAGCGCCGTCTGCGCTCCGTCGAGGGCGGCGCTCGCCCCGGTGCTGACGGCGTCCAGGGTGGGCGCCGTCGAGACGGGCACGGACGTGCTGGGAGCGGAGAACGAGGACGCCGACGCGTCGGGAAGCGACAGGGGCGCGGCCATCGCGAGACCGGTCGTGGCGACCGTGCCGAAGGCGAGACCGGCACAGGTCGCCGCCGTGACGAGGGTGCGCCGGGCGCGGTTGACGTGGGTGAGCTTTATGTCGGAACGCAGCAAGAGAGATCTTTCGTCGGGGGCGCGCTCGTCGGGATCGAGCGCGATGTCGTGCCGTCGGGTCGGCACGGGCCCCGAGTGTGGGTGCTGGTTCTGGACGTTATCTTTTCGTTACCTGGAAGACCGGTGGGAGCGTAGGGGCCGGGCCGCGGTGGGACACGTCGCCTTCGACCGCGATTCCACACGACATCCGCGCGAGTCAAGAAGCAGCAGAATTAACCCTCTCACCGGGTAATTCGAGGAAAACGCGCGCGCTACGACGCCGCAACATCGACGGAGCGTCGCGCCCCGGTCGACAAGAGGCCGACCCGACGAGGAAAACTTCTCGCCGAATCGGCCTCTTTGCGAAGGCTCTCGCCCACGCAGAGCGTTTTGCGGACTAGCCGCGGTGAGCCCGGTAGTAGTCGAGGAGCCCTCGGGTCGAGGAGTCCTGCGCGGCCAGGGCCTCGTCGTCGCCCTCGATCGCGGGGGCGATCTGGAGGGCGAGCTGCTTGCCGAGTTCGACACCCCACTGGTCGAAGGAGTTGATGCCCCAGATCGTGCCCTGCGTGAAGGTGATGTGCTCGTAGAGCGCGATCAGTTGTCCGAGCACGGAGGGGGTGAGGGAAGGAGCGAAGATCGAGGTCGTCGGGCGGTTGCCCGGGAACGTGCGGGCTGCGACGAGTGCTCCCCGGGTTCCCTCTGCCTCCACCTCTTCGGCGGTCTTGCCGAAGGCCAGCGCCTTGGTCTGCGCGAGGAAGTTCGCCAGGAAGAGACCGTGCACGTCGCGCCCGTCATCGGCACGGGGGTAGGCCGGGTTCACGAAGGCGATGAAATCCGCGGGGATGAGCCGCGTGCCCTGGTGGATGAGCTGGTAGAAGGCGTGCTGGCCGTTCGTGCCGGGCTCGCCCCAGAACACCTCGCCGGTGTCCGTCGTGACGGGCGTGCCGTCCCACCGGACGGACTTGCCGTTGGACTCCATCGTGAGCTGCTGCAGATAGGCGGCGAAGCGGTGCAGCTGCTGGGCGTACGGGAGGACGGCGTGCGACTGCGCGCCGAGGAAGTTCGTGTACCAGACGTTGAGCAGGCCCATCAGCACGGGCACGTTCTGCTCGATCGGAGTCGAAGCCACGTGCTCGTCGACCGTGTGGAAGCCGGCCAACAGCTCGCGGAACACGTCGGGGCCGAGCGCGATCGCGAGCGACAGCCCGATCGCGGAGTCGACGGAGTACCGGCCGCCCACCCAGTCCCAGAACCCGAAAGCGTTGGTCGGGTCGATACCGAAGGCGGCGACCTTGTCGAGCGCCGTCGACACGGCGACGAAGTGGTGGGCCACGGCGTCGGTGCGCGCGGCATCGGAATCGTCGATCGCGCCCTTCTCGGCGAGCTGTGCCCAGAGCCAGTCGCGCGCGAGGCGGGCGTTGGTGAGGGTCTCGAGGGTGGTGAACGTCTTCGAGGCGACGACGAAGAGCGTCGTCTCGGGGTCGAGGTCTGCGGTCTTCTGCGCGATGTCGGTGGGGTCGATGTTCGACACGAACCGCGCGTGGATACCGGCGTCGGCGTAGGGAAGGAGAGCCTCGTAGACCATGACCGGTCCGAGGTCGCTGCCACCGATGCCGATGTTGACCACGGTCGTCACCTTCTTACCGGTGACCCCGCGCCATTCGCCCGAGCGCACGCGGTCGGCGAAAGAGCTCAGTCGGTCGAGGACCTCGTGCACGTCGTGGTCGATCTGCTGGCCGTCGACCACGAGGGCGGGCTCGGCGCCGGCGGGACGACGCAGAGCGGTGTGCAGCACGGCGCGGTCCTCGCTGGTGTTGAGGTGCGCGCCGCGGAGCATGTCGGCGAAACGCCCGCGCACACCGGTCTCGTCCGCGAGCGCGACGAGGGCGTCGAGGATCTCCGGGGTGACGAGGTTCTTCGACAGGTCGACGTGGAGATCGCCGACCGTGCGGGTGAGGTCGCGAGTGCGGTCGGCGTCGGAGGCGAACCAGCCGCGCAGATCGGGGGTGAAGCCCTCGCGCAGGGCGCTGAGGCGGGACCAAGCGGAGGTGGTGGTGGGGTCGATAGGCGCAGTCACGGGTTCCACGCTAGCGACCCGCGTCCTTCGCCACGCCGCGGATGACGAAGTACACCGGAAGGGCTACGGGCGACGCACGCCCGAGGAACGTCCTCCGCCGCCGGCGATCGCCTCGGGCAGCGCGATCACTCTCGAGCGATCCCACGGCTCCGTCCACTCGAGGAGGTCGAACAGGCCATCGAGCAGCATCGCCGTGAACCCCCAGACCGTCTGCAGGCCGCGGGCCGTCTGCAGTGAGAAGGCGGGCCCGCGCCACTCCCGTCCGTCACGCCGGACGACGGTCACCCCACGACGCGCAGGGTCGAGCAGGTCGGCCACGGGGGCTCGGAAGACCGCGGCGGACTCCGCTTCGTCGACGGCGCGGACCGGCGTCGGTCGGACCCACCAGCCGATGACCGGGGTCACCTCGTGGCGAGAGAACGCCAGCGGCACCGGATCGAGCGTCCCCAGCACCTCGACGCCGTGCGGATCGAGCCCGGTCTCCTCGCGGGCTTCACGGAGCGCCGCTGCCACGGCATCCCGATCTCCGGGATCCACCCGACCACCGGGAAAGGCGACCTGACCGGGGTGGGCGCGCAGGGTGCTCGCCCGCGCCAACAGGAGGACGTCGAGATCGCTGGGCACGTTCACCGCCTCGCGAGAGCTCGGTATGCCGTCGAGGACCCCGAACAGGATGAGCACCGCCGCGGCGCGGGCCTCACCCTCGACCGGGACCGCCCGCAGGGCCGGCGAGACGTCGCCGAGCCCCCGGGCGAGGAGGTCTTCGAGTTGGGCGCGGGGAGACGGCATGGATCGAGGCTAGCCGCGGCCTCTGCTCAGCGGGTTCTTAGCGCGACCCGTTGCAGGCGAAGCCGTCACCGTCGCCATCGAGCTTGTAGACGTCGGCACCGACGACCCGGGCGACGCCGTCGAAGTAGGACGGGCCGTTGCCCTTCCCACCCGCGCAGTCGACGTCGGAATCGATGGGCACGCACGCGTCGGCGTAGTTGGGGTCGCAGCCCTCGCCGCCGGATGCCGCTTCGACCGGCGCGGGCGGAGGGGGTGCGACGTACGTTCCTCGCGAGGTGACCTCCGCGACCGGCGCGCGACCGACGGATTCGCTGAGCAGAACGCGCTCGGACTCGACCCCGTCGATCGTCGTCACGCGGTAGACCGAGACCTTCTCGCCATCGACGCCCGCCGTCGACACGCGTGACTCTCCCGACGGCAGGGAACCGTCGTCC
The DNA here is from genome assembly GCF_031453395.1 of Microbacterium sp. SORGH_AS_0454. Taxonomy (NCBI): domain Bacteria; kingdom Bacillati; phylum Actinomycetota; class Actinomycetes; order Micrococcales; family Microbacteriaceae; genus Microbacterium; species Microbacterium sp. SORGH_AS_0454. The sequence goes on from NZ_JAVIYS010000001.1 coordinate 3,181,829, forward strand.
ACCGTCGTCCGTTCGAAGGGCAGGGCGGATGTGACGGTCTGCTCCGACACCGCGACGACGGGTGTCGGCGACGGCGTCTCGGTGGGCGACGACGCCACGAGGCGTCGCGCGTCGCCGGTGGCCGCCGGCTCGGCGGATGAGACGGAAGAAGAGCATCCCGCCGCGAGCAGCACGGTCACGACGACCGCCGTCACCCCCAGGGCGACGTGCCGGGGTCGGTGGGCGCGCAGGCGCGCAGAGATTCGATCGTTCGCAACGGTCATCGTGGTGTTCCCCCCAGAACAGGAGCGCGGCGTCTTCGCCATGCTGATGCTCAGCAGACCAGATCGGAGGCGCCGAGGCAACCACGACTTTCACGCGCCAGCCGCGTCAGGGTCAGCGGCCGCCGGGCATCGCCCCCGCGGCCGCCGTCGTCGTGGTGTCGACGCGAACCGTGAGGGCGACCGTCCACCCCGTGGCGTTGTCTCCGGTCGTCGTGGCGAGTTCGAGCACTCCCCCGTCGTCGCCGAAGACGTTGTCGCTCTCGAGGGAGACGCGGGAGAGGTTGGATGCCGAGGAGGTGTAGGCCGCGTCGGCGTAGACGACGTCGCAGGTCGCGGCGGGCAGGGCCACCTGCGACGTCGCGATGGCGTTGGCGGCGTCGGTGATGGCGTCCGCGTTCGGATACACCTCGAAGTGGATGTGGGGCCAACGCCCGTCGTAACAGGCGGGGAAGATCGAGGTGAAGGAGACGACTCCGTCGGCGCCGACGACCTGAACCCCCCGCAGGTAGGTCTCGTTCTGGATGCCGGACGAGTACATGGAGTATCTTCCCTCGGCGTCGCAGTGCCAGACGTACACCGCGGCCCCGGCGAGGGGGACGTCGCCGTTCGCCATGTCGAGGATGGTGAGGTCGAGCGTCATGGGCACGCCCGCCGCGGTCGCCCCACCGTCCAGGCTCGAGCGCAGGTCGCTGCGCACGACCCCTGACCTTTCGAGGATGTCGGCGCCGTTCGAGCCGTCACCCGGGTAGGGGCCCGCCGTCTCTTGCGGGATCTCCCCCGCGGGCAGCGCGACAGCCGGTGCGGTCGTCGAGGTGCTCGGGGACGGCGCGCTCAGGGCGGTCGCGCTGGGGCTCGCGGTGGCCGCGGTGCCGGTGGGCGCGCACGCCGCGAGGGTCGCCGTTCCCGCTCCGACGGCGAACAGTCCCAGGAGACGACGGCGGGATACAAGCGTGCGGATGTCGAAGGGCGCACCCTGGTCGACGACCGGCTCGTCGGCTCGGTCGAGCAAGCGGCCCTCGTAGGCGGGACCTTCCGGGGTCATCTGGGTGTCGGGGATGCGGCTCATGGTCGGTTCTCCAAGGTCGAGGCGGGCGTTCCCCCGAGGATGGGGAACGCGGCCTGCCCCCGCCCTCACCGATCCTGTGCGCCGCCTGTGACATGGCATCCCCCGTCGGAAAGACCCGCCCCTCACCGGACACGCGCGTGTGAGGATGAGGAAGGGAGGTGCGCGATGACCGGAGTGCTGCACGCGGTGACCCTCGTCGTGAACATGCCGATCACCAAGATCGACGCGCTCGACGCGATCGCCTTCGCCGCCGACGGCGGGGTCGAAGATGCGGGTACCGCCCGCCCCCGCGTATGGCTCGCCCCGCACGCGTGGGCCGAGGTCGAGATCCCGAAGTTCGCGGATCCCCCGCCGTTCGCCATCGACATCTACTCCGACGTCTCGGGGCAGATCGCGTGGGCGCAGGCCCGGCGTCTGCACGACGCTCTCGAGCGCTTCGGTTGGAACGTCTCGCCGCCGCGGGCGGGCGTGCGGTAGGCGAGGCCGACGCGCGGCTAGCTTGCCGTGGGCGTACTGAAGAGGTTCACGACGTTGCCGTCGGGGTCGCGGACGAGTGCGGACCGGTTGCCCCACGGCATCGTGGTCGGTTCGAGAACGACATCGTCACCGGTCCGTCGCAGTCTCGCGAACTCGGCGTCGACGTCGGCGACTTCGAACTCGATGAGCACGGATCGATTCGTCGCGGGGACCACAGCATCGCCGAGCATCGCGACGGTGGCGCTGCTCGCGATCGCGAGGTTCACGCCGGAGCCTCGGAACTGCGCGAAGACGGGGGCGGGGCGTTCGGCCGACTGTCCGGTGACCCGCTCGTAGAAGGCGACGAGAGCGTCGAGGTCGTCAGTGGCGATACGGATGGAGGCAAACGGCATGGCGTTCCTTCGATGGGGTCGACGAGATGAGAGCCCCAGCCTCGCGGAGCCTCGCGACACCGTCCTGTCGGTGTTTCCCGAAATCCTCCGACGAGTTTCAGCCCTCGACCACCGACCGCAAGCGCCCGTAGGGGATCGCGAGGTCCGCCGCACGCAGGGATCGTTGCGGGGGTCGCTCTCGCGTCACCTCGATCGACAGCATCCGGTCTCCTCGAAACGCCCGTACCCCGTCGCGCAGGCGGCACCACGCGATGAGGTACCACTGCCCGTCTTTGCCGATCGATCCCAACGGTTCGACGTCTCGGGTGGACTCTGCGCCGCTGGCGTCCTGGTATCGAAGGCGAACGACACGGTCCGCGCGAAGGGCCGCGGCGAACTCGGACGGTACGACAGCGTCATCCTCACTCTCGAGCAGATGCACGCGCGAAGCGAGCGCGCTGGCACGCGCCGCATCTTCTTCGGGCATGACCGCCAGCAGCTTGCGCATCGCCGTCCGGGCGGAATGCCGGAACGGACTGTGGCGAAGGGTGCCGAGCCCGATCAGCACCGAGAGGGCCTCGTCGAGGGTGAACCCCGCCGGTCCCAGCGTCGCCGACGCGTCGATCACGTACCCGCCGGTGCGGCCCGGCTCCGCCCAGATGGGCAGCCCCGACTGCTGCAGCGCTGCGAGGTCTCTTTCGATGGTCCGAACCGACACCTCGAACCTCTCCGCGAGACGGCGAGCGCTTCGCGGCCGCGGCGACACGGCCCGAAGCTCCTCCACGAGGCCGTAGAGGCGATCGGTACGATTCACTGCCCCATCATGCGTCACGTCTCCCGCGGGACGACAATGCGGGCGGGTGATCGCGGGGATCAGCCGTCGAGACCCACCAGCACCTCGCTACGCTCCCACAGCTGCCGAGCGAGAACGGGGTCGTCCGCCAAGCGGCTGGTCTTCGCCTGTTTGTTGTTGGAGTAGAAGCCGCCGGGTGCCCAGTCCACGCCGGGCTTACCGAGGGCGAGCCACGTCAGACGCGCACCGCCGACCGACGTCGAGGTCATCAGACGTTGGGCGAGCGGACCGCCGTAGAGGAACTTCCACGGCCCATCGCTGGTGGAGCCGAAGTTCGAGGCGATGACGCCCGGATGAAAGGCCACCGCCGACAGCCCCGCATCGCCGAAGCGACGGTTCAGCTCCTTCGTGAACAGCACGTTCGCGAGCTTCGCGTTGCCGTAGGCCGCGGTCGAGGAGTACCGGTGCTCGCCCTGCAGGTCGTCGACGTCGAACCGCGGGAACAGCTTCGCCGCGGCGCTCGAGGTCTGGATCACCGACGCCTGCGACTCGACGAGCCGCTCGCGCAGCAGATTCGTGAGCAGGAACGGCGCGAGGTGGTTCACCTGGAAGGTCGTCTCGTACCCGTCTTTGGTGAGCGTGCGCTGCCCGAACACCCCGCCGGCGTTGTTCGCGAGGACGTCGATGCGCGGATAGCGCTCGAGGAGGGATGCCGCGAGCTCGCGCACCTGAGACAGCTCGCTGAAGTCCGCGACGAACGACTCCACCCCGAGCGTCCGGGCCACTCGCGCGGTCTTCTCGGGGTTGCGCCCCACCACGACCACCTCTTCGCCGAGCTGGGCGAGCTGTTTCGCGGACGCGGCGCCGATGCCGTCGCTGGCTCCGGTGATGACGATCGTGCGGGTCATGCGTACCTCCTGGTCGATGGCGCCACGTTAATGCGGGCACCGATGAGAACCGCGGGGCTTGCCCTCGGCATCCGGGGTCGATGAGAACTCACAGCCCGCTCCCAGCCCCGCGGGACCAAAACCGGCGGGCCTCGCGTTCTTACCCATGACGCTCGACACAGGGCGTCATGACGAAGGGATACGCACCGTGAGCACGGAGTACCGGAAGACGTCGGAGGCGCTCAGCCGCCTCACCGACCGCCAGTTCGCCGTCACGCAGGACGACGCGACCGAACCGCCGTTCCGCAACGAGTACTGGGACAACCACGAGGACGGCATCTACGTCGATGTCGTATCGGGACAGCCGCTGTTCTCCTCGACCGACAAGTTCGAAAGCGGCTCGGGCTGGCCGAGCTTCACCAAGCCCATCGACGACGCCGCCGTCGTGAACAAGACCGACCGATCGCTCTGGATGACCCGCACCGAGGTGCGCTCCGCCGGTGCCGACAGCCACCTCGGGCACCTGTTCGACGACGGCCCCCGCGACGCCGGTGGACTGAGATACTGCATGAACTCGGCGGCGATGCGCTTCGTGCCCGTCAGCGAGCTCGAGGCGCAGGGCTACGGCGCGTACCTTCCCCTGTTCCGCGAGAGCCGGGCCTCATGAACCTCTTCCCCTTCCGCAACCGCAAAAGGAGCATCATCATGACCAGCGGACCTTCCGACACCGGCGAGATCACCCGTCGTCCCGGCACCGAGACCGCCGTCCTCGCGGGCGGCTGCTTCTGGGGGGTCGAGGACCTCATCCGTCGCCAGCCCGGTGTGCTCGATACGCGCGTCGGCTACACCGGAGGTCAGAACGACCACGCGACCTACCGCAACCACCCCGGTCACGCCGAGGCCGTCGAGATCGTGTTCGACCCGACGCAGACGTCGTACCGCGACGTCCTGGCGTTCTTCTTCCAGATCCACGATCCGTCGACCCTGAACCGTCAGGGCAACGACGTCGGCACGAGCTACCGCTCGGCGATCTTCCCGCTCTCGCCCGAGCAGGAGAAGGTCGCGCGCGACACGATCGCCGACGTCGACGCGTCGGGCATCTGGCCCGCCAAGGCCGTCACCACGATCGAGCCCGAGGCGCCCTTCTGGGAGGCCGAGCCCGAGCACCAGGACTACCTGATCCGCATCCCGAACGGGTACACGTGCCACTTCGTACGCCCCGGTTGGGTGCTGCCCAAGCGCGAGCAAGCCTCCGCGTAAGCGACGAGCGAGGGCCCGGATGCCATGGCATCCGGGCCCTCTGTCGTGTCACGTGACTGCTCGGCTGCGTCTCTCGATGAGGACGGTGTCGCGCCACATGCCGGCAGCGTCGCGGGCAATGCGTTCGCGGACGCCGACGATGCGGAATCCATGGCGCGCGTGCAGGGCGAGCGAGGCGTGATTGTCGGCGAAGATCGACGACTGGATCGTCCAGACACCGGCGGCCTCCGTCGAGGCGATGAGAGCCTCGAGCAGCAGGTGACCGATCCCCCGACCGCGGGCGTCGGCCTCGACGTAGACCGAGTGCTCCACGACCCCGCGGTAGACGGGGCGTGCCGACACGGCGGACACGGCCGCCCACCCGACGACCCGGTCGTCGACGACCGCGACGAGGCGATGCGCGACCAGCTTGCCCTCGTCGAACTCGCCCCACGTCGCCGGGGGCGCCGTCTCGAACGTCGCGTGGCCGGTCGCGATGCCCTCCGCGTAGATGCGGTGGACCTCCGGCCAATCGTCCGCGGCGAGCGGGCGCAGCGACGCGCTCACGCGCAGCAGGACCCCGCGTCGGTCGTGCACACGCCCGTCTCGGGCAGCACGAGATCGACCTGCCGTGCCGCCACCCGGTCGCCGGCGAGTTCCGCCGCGATCGAGCGCACCTGCTCGTATCCGGTGAGCAGCAGGAAGGTGGGCGCCCGCCCGTACGACTTCATGCCCGCGAGGAAGAAGTCGGGCTCGGGGTGCGTCAGTTCGGCGACCCCGTGCGGCGGCACGGAGCCGCACGAATGCAGATTCGGGTCGATGAGCGGGGCGAGCGCGCGCGGTGCCTCGACGATCTCGTCGAGCCCCACGCGGATCTCGCGCAGCATCGTCAGGTCGGGACGGAATCCCGTGGCGTTGACGATCACGTCGACCTCGAGGGCGAACGCCTCGCCCGCGCGGCGGCCACTGACGCGCACGCCGTCGTCGCACAGCCGCACGTCGTCGATCTCGAACGAGGCGATCTGCTCGACACGGCCATCGGCCACCAGGTCGTGGACCGCCGTGCCGAGGCGTCCGCGCGCGGCGAGGTCGTCGGCGGCGTCGGCGGCCAGGCGTGCGGTGCCGTCGTTGCGCACCGCCCACGACACACGCGTCGCCGGATCCTCCTCGGCGAGAGCGGCGAGGGCGATCAGGGTGTTCGCCGCCGAGTGCCCCGCACCGACGACGAGCACGCGCCGACCGGCGAAGCGGCCGCGGTCGCGTCCGCGCACATCGGGGAGCGCCGTCGTCACGCGATCACCGAGGTCGTCGTGCGCGAGACCCGACGACAGCAGCGACCGCGGCGAGCTCGTGGTGCCCGAGGTGTCGATGACGGCGCGAGCCGTGGTATCCGTCGTCTGCTCGGCCGTGCGTAGTCGCAGCACGAAAGGAGTGGCCGCCCGACCCACCGACCGCGTGCGGTCCATGCCCTGGCGGGCCACGGCCTCGACGCGCGTGCCGTACCGGATGACGGATGCCAGGGCGGCGGTGCGCGCGAGGGGTTCGAGGTAGCCGTCGACCAGCTCGTCTCCGGTGGGGAGTCCCTCGGCATCCGGGGCGGTCCACCCCTCGGCCTCGAGCAGGCGACGCGCGGCGGCGTCGATGACGTAACGCCACGGCGAGAAGAGACGGGTGTGCCCCCACGCGCGAACGGCCGCTCCGGCGGTGTCGCCCGCTTCGAAGACCACGACCGGCAGCCCGCGTTCGATGAGGTGCGCGGCGGCAGCCAGGCCGACGGGGCCGGCGCCGATGATCGCGACGGGCAGACCCGCGCGGCGATCGGCCTCGAGCCGCGGCGGGACCGTGAGGGTCAGGCTCATGCGTCGACCCCGAGCTCGCGCAGCAGCGTGGTCACCCGCGCCTTGATGTCGTCGCGGATGGGGCGTACCTCGTCGAGACCCTTGCCGGCCGGGTCGGTCAGCTCCCAGTCCTCGTAGCGCTTGCCGGGGAAGATCGGGCACGCGTCTCCGCAGCCCATCGTGATGACGGCGTCGGAGGCACGCACGTCGTCGGTGAGCAGCAGCTGCGGCACCTCGGAGCTGATGTCGATCCCCTCTTCGGCCATCGCGGCCACCGCCATCGGGTTGAGAGCGTCGCCGGGAGCGCTGCCGCCCGAGAGCACGCGTACGCGGTCGCCGCCCAGGGTGCGGGCGTAGCCAGCGGCCATCTGCGAGCGGCCGGCGTTGTGCACGCAGACGAAGAGGATCGTGGCGGTGTCGGACATGGCGCTTCCTTCGGGTCGGGTCGAACGGGAACAGCATGACGCAACACATCGACGTTCGTCAATATTGACGTTCATCGATGTGAGGGAGATGATGGATGCCATGACCTCCCCTATCGCCCTGCCCCTGCTCGACGCCGGCTGCTGCGTCTCGTCGAGCGACGCGGCGATGGCGCCCGCCGAAGCGGAGACGCTGGCGAAGACGCTCAAGGCGCTCGCCGATCCGGCGCGGCTGCGGATCGTGTCGATCATCGCCGCGCAAGACGCCGGCGCCACGTGCGCGTGCGACCTGCAGCAACCCCTCGGCCTCTCGCAGCCCACGGTCTCGCACCACACGAAGGTGCTGGTGGATGCAGGCATCCTGACCCGCGAGAAGCGCGGCACCTGGGCGTACTTCTCGCTCGTGCCAGGCGCTCTCGACAGCGTCGCCGCGGCCATCGCGCCCCGTCGCTGACGCTCGCAACCCCCGCTTCCGCTCGCCTTCGCCTGCTTAGGCTCGCGGCATGAGCGAGTACGACGTCGTCGTGGTGGGAGCAGGGCTTGCGGGACTCCGCGCCGCGACCCGGCTGGCCGAGGCCGGGCGCGACGTCGTGGTCCTCGAGGCGAACGACGCGGTCGGCGGGCGCGAGCGCACCGACATCGTCGACGGATTCCGCCTCGACCTCGGCTTCCACGTGCTGAACCCGGCGTACCCGGCCGTGCGGCGCTGGGTCGACATCGACGCCCTCGCGCTCCGGCGCTTCCCGGTCGCCGTCGGCGTGCGGCTCGACGACCGGGTCGCGCGGTTGGCCCATCCGCTGCGGCACCCGTCATCTCTCCCGACGACTCTCGCGAGCGGGCTCGTCCACCCCGCCGATGTCGCCGCACTCGCACGATGGGTCGGCCCCACCCTGCTGTCGCCGCGGGCCGCCAAGAGGGGCCGCGACTTCTCGCTCGACGAGGGCTGGGACCGGGCCGGCCTTCGCGGACCCCTTCGTGAGGCAGTGCTCGAGCCCTTCCTCGCCGGGGTGATCGCCGACGACCGGCAAGAGACCTCCGACGCCTTCGTGCGCCTGCTCATCCGCAGCTTCGCGCTCGGGCGTCCCGGCGTTCCCGCCGCGGGGATCGGCGCCCTTCCCGCGCAGCTCGCCGACACCGCGCGGCGTGCGGGTGTCGGCATCCGCCTCTCGCACCGCGTCGTGTCGACCCGGCGGCGCACGCGCGGCTGGCACCTCGGGGTGGAGGGCCGGGATGCCGTGACCGCCCGCAGCGTCGTGCTCGCGTGCGGCCTGGATCACGCCCTCGATGCCCCGCACCCCCGCACGCGGGGCCTGCAGACGTGGTGGTTCGCCGCCGACGAGGCCCCCTCGCACGATGCCGCGCTGCGCGTCGACGGACGTCGCCGCGGGCCGATCGTCAACACCGCGGTCATGACCAACACCGCCCCCACGTACGCCCCGCGCGGACAGCACCTCATCCAGGCCACGTGCGTGATGCCGTCGGCCGCCACCGAGAACGACGTGCGGCGTCAGCTCGGCGAGGTGTGGGAGGCCGACACCCGGCCGTGGCGCCTGCTGCGCCGCGACGACATCACCCACGCGCTCCCCGCGCAGGACCCGCCGCTGCGCCTGCGCCGCCGCGTGCGGCTCGACGACGGCCGATACCTCGCCGGCGACCATCGCGACACCGCGTCGATCCAGGGCGCTCTGGTGTCGGGGCAGCGAGCGGCGGAGGCGGTGCTGGGCGACCTCGCGCGGTGAGTTCGCGCGGTCAGCCGGCGCAATGCGCGAGACGTCGCGCGCCACCTCCATCGCGAGACGGCATCTCGCTCACAACTCCGCTGCAACCTGACGCGGGTTCGTCAGCGAGATGCTGTCTCGGCGACCCCGCCGCCCGCGCACCGCGCGCCGCTCGGTCCGCGCCGCGACCGGGGAATGCACGGGCGCAGAACCCGAGCTACCCCCGCGCGGCCAACGCCGCCAGCGCGTCGCCGGTCACCCGGCGGGTCGTCCACTCGTCCATCGCCTCGGCGCCGAGCGCGCGGTAGAAGCCGATCGCGGGCTCGTTCCAGTCGAGCACGGTCCATTCCAGACGCGAGTAGCCCTTCTCGAGGCACTCCGCGGCGAGCGCGGCCAAGAGGGCGACGCCGTAGCCGTTCGACCGGTACGGCTCGTGGACGTACAGGTCCTCGAGCCAGATGCCGTGGCGACCGGTCCACGTCGAGTAGGTGAGGAACCAGATCGCGATGGCCCGGATCTCCCCCTCCCTCTCGACGACGAAGGCGAATGCGCGGGCGTCATCGCCGAACAGCGTGCCGGCGATCATCTCGGCGGTGTTGTCGACGGCATCCGGTTCGCGTTCGTAGTCGGCGAGAGCCTGGATGCACGCGAGGATTCCCTCTTCGTCGCCCGCACGGGCGGGGCGCAGCACGGCGCCGTCTTTCAGGTGGGTCATGTCAGGGGCTCCCAGCTCTCGGCCGCGACGCGGCGGAAGTTCCCGCCGAGGACCGCGGCGACGTCGGTGTCGTTCCATCCTCGCGCGGCGAGCGCCGAGCCGAGGAGCACGAAGGTCTCGGGCGGCATCCACTCCATCGGCCCCCACCGGGTGTAGCTCGCGTCGTAGAGCTCGGGCATGCGGACGACCTCGTCGCGGAAGGTCTCCCAGTCGAACGAGAAGTCGGTGCTGACGCCCACGTGCTCGATACCGACGAGTTCGACCGCGTACTCGAGGTGGCGGATCATCGCCTCGAGGGTCGGGGTGTTCGGCCCCAAGAAGATGCCCACGCCGGTGATGCCCACCACTCCTCCGGTGGCTGCCGCCGCGCGCGCCTGGTCGTCGGTGATGTTGCGGGGGTGCTCCCACACGGCGCGCATGTTCGAGTGGCTGAACACGACCGGTCGGGTCGACGCGGCGCACATGTCGAAGGTCGTGCGGGCACCGACGTGCGAGCCGTCGGGAACCATGCCGCGCCTGTTCATCTCGGCGACGAGATCGCGGCCCCACGCGGTGAGTCCGTCGTCGACCGCGTCGAGGCACCCGCCGCCGGCGCGATTGGCGTGGTTGTAGGTCGGGCCGAGGGTGCGCACTCCCCGGGCGACGAGGGTGGCCACGGCATCCAGGTCGCCCCCGAGGGGGCCGCTGTCTTCGAGGTCGAAGGCCACGGCCGTGTCGCCCCGGGCCGAGACCCGGTCGATGTCAGCCACCGTGGCGGCCAGCTCCAACCCGTCGATCGCGTCCACCTGCGCGCGGAAGGAGCGAAGGAGGGATGCCGTGAGCTCGGGCGTGTGCGGGGCGTAGCCGACGTTGATCGAGACGTAGCCTCCCCCGGCCCCGCGGTAGCGCCGCAGGTCGCCGAGGTCGGCGGACTCGACGAGCTCGACGCAGGCGTGCTGGTCCCAGAGCACGTCAGGCCACGACCCGGGCGGAGAGAGCGGGGTCGAGGGCCTCGCGCTCGTCGAAGACGAAGCAGTCGCCGTTCCAGTGCGCGGCACCCTGGGCCTCGAACCACCCGAGGATCCCGCCCTCGAGCTGGTAGGCCTCGAGCCCCTCGGCCCGCAGATGCAGCGCGGCCTTCTCGCAGCGGATCCCGCCGGTGCAGAAGCTCACCACGGTCTTGCCCTCGAGCTCGTCGCGGTGCGAGTCCGCGGCATCCGGGAACTGGGTGAAGCGGTCGATGCGCCAGTCCTTCGCACCGGCGAACGTGCCGTAGTCGACCTCGAACGCGTTGCGCGTGTCGACGAGCACGACCTCGCGACCCTCGTCGTCGGCGCCCCGGTCGAGCCAGCGGCGCAGGGTGGCGGGGGTGACGACGGGAGCCCTTCCGTCCTGCGGGCGGACCTCGGGCCGGTCCATGCGGATAATCTCGCGCTTGACCTTCACGAGGAGCTTGCCGAAGGGCACCTCGTCCGACCAGCTCTCTGTGGCTTTCAGGGCCGCGAACCGCTCGTCGCAGCGCACCTCGTCGAGGAACCCGCGCACCGCGTCGCCATCGCCCGCGAGGAACAGGTTGATGCCCTCCTCCGCCAGCAGGATCGTTCCGCGCAGCCCCGCCTCGCTCGCGCGCTCGCGCAGGACCGTGCGCAGGGACGCCGGATGATCGATGCGCGTGAACAGATACGCCGAGACGTTGAGGACGGATGCCATGGCATCCACGATACGAAAGGTGCGCGCTGTCGGCCGACGGCGCGGTCGTCAAGCCGGGAGGCTCCGATCGCGCATCGCCTAGCGTGGAAGCACTCGTCCCCGGGAGGAAGCGTGTCTCAAGGCCCCGTTGCGTCGGCCGTCACCGTCTCCGTCGTCATTCCGTGCCGCGACGACGGCGCCCACCTGTGGCGCTGCCTGCGCGCCCTCGCCGCGCAGACGCTCGCGCCGGACGAGGTGGTCGTCGTCGACAACGCCTCGACCGACGACAGCGCAGACATCGCCCGAGCCGCGGGCGCGCGGGTGGTGTTCTGCGGCGAGCGCGGGATCCCCGCCGCGGCCGCGGCGGGCTACGACGCGGCGCGGGGAGAGCTCATCCTGCGCCTGGATGCCGACAGCATCCCCACCCCGACGTGGGTGGAGAGCATGGTCGAGGCGCTGAGGGACACGACAGTGGATGCCGTGACCGGCGGCGCCGTGTTCCACGACGGTCCCGCGCGAGGACGAGTGGCGATGGCGCGGCTCTTCCTCGGCACCTACGCCACCTTCGCCACCCCGGCCCTGGGTCACACGCCGCTGTGGGGATCGAACATGGCGTTCCGCCGTCGCGCGTGGGAGGACGTGCGCGGCGAGGTGCACCTCGACCCCGAGCTGCACGACGATCTCGACCTCGCCTACCACCTCGGCCGGCGGCACCGGATCGCGCGGGTGTCGGGCGCGCACATGCGGGTCTCGTCGCGCACGGTCGAACCCCGCCGCTTCGCGCGATGCTTCCGCCGCGGCGCGGGCACGGTGTTCGCGCATTGGCCCGCCGACATCCCCCCGGCCCGGTGGATGCGTCTGGGCATGCGGGGGCGCTCGTGACCGGCATCCTGTTCCCGAACGTCGAGCCGCCCGAGCTGCACGTGATGAGCTTCAACATCCGCCGCCGCTTCGACCGGATCACGTGGCCACCCGCCGACCGGTGGCCGATGCGCAAAGAACGCCTGCGCACCTTCTTGAGCGCCAACAAGCCGCATCTGCTGGGCACGCAGGAGGCGATGCCCGATCAGGCGCGGTGGGTGCAGGGCGCGCTCGGCTCGGACTACGGACGGATCGGCCTCGGGCGGGGGCCGCGCCGCGACGGCGAGGGCACCCCGCTGTTCTACGACCGCGAGCGCATCGAGGTCGAGGATTGGCAGCAGGTCGCCCTGTCCAATACGCCCGAGGTGCCCGCCTCGACCGGGTGGGGCAACACGATCCCGCGCATCGCGGTCATCGCGCAGCTGCGCGACCGCGCCACCGGCTCCCGGTTCACCTTCGTCAACACGCACTTCGACGCGTTCTCGCGCCGGGCCCGGCGCCGATCGGCGACCTGGCTGCACGAGCTGGTCGCCCGACGCGAGCACCCGTTGCTGTTCACGGCCGACGTGAACGCGCACGTGCGCTCGAGCGAGCTCGCGGACATGTTCGCCGACGGCCTGCTCGTCGACACCTGGTCGTACGCCCCCGCCCGCCGCACCGCCGAGTGGGGCACCTTCAACAACTACGCGGCACCCAGGATCGGCGCACGACGCATCGACGCTCTGCTGGCGACCCCCGACGTGGGAGTGAGGGCGGTGGGCATCGACCCGCGCCCGACGGGCACGCAGTGGCCGAGCGACCACCTTCCGGTGCAGGCCGTGGTGCGCATCCATCCCCCGGGGACGCCGTGATCCCGGCGATGTATGCGAACCTGAAGCGTCCGCCGCGAAGCCTCACCGACTGGCTGTCCGACGCCGTGCGGGCCCTGGCGATCGTCGTCGTCCTCGCGTCGTCGTTCACCCTGCCGTTCACGGACTTCGCCGTGCTGTCCATGACGTTGCCCGCCGTCATGCTCTCGCGGATGATCGGTCTGCGGTCGGGACTCGACCTCATCACGTGCGTCACGGTGTTCGTGGCCGCGGGCAGCAACGTCATCGATCTGTACCGCACCTGGACGGGTTGGGACCTGGTGGTGCACCTGGTGTGCACCGGGGTTCTCGCCGCGATCGCTCTCGTACTCCTCGACGACGCGGGCGTGATCGGGTCGACCGGCCGCCGCCGCACGCCGATCGTCGTCGCGACGATCGCGGGCCTCGCGCTCAGCGCCGTCTGGGAGATGGTCGAGTGGTTCGGCTACCGCTTCATCACCGACGCGATCTTCGTCACCTACGACGACACCATCGGCGACATGATGGCCGGCGGCGCGGGCGCGCTGATCGCCGGCGTCCTGGCATCGCGGCTGCCGCTCACCCGAGCGGATCGCGCCGCGCTGTGAGGACGCACTCCGACGCGAGACGGCGTCTCGCGGACGACCGAGGCGTGTGAGCGCCGTACCACCGGTGAGAGGCGGCTTCGGCAGGATATCGCCGCGTCGGCGCCGGCCTCCGCGCCGGACGAGAAGACCGGCGGCCCCCCGAAGGAGGCCGCCGGTCCGGTCTGTCGACGCTCAGATACGACCCGCAACGTCCCGTCCGACGAGGTCGCCGTCGGGGTTGGGCTCGCTGAGCTGCTCGCCCGGAGCGGTCGATCCCTCGAGCGGCGGAAGAGCGGCCTCGACGCGGGCGCCGAGCTCGGCATCCACGTTCTTCCAGTACTGCACGGCGCGATCGCGCACCTCGGCGCGGGTCACACCGCCGACGTGCCCGGTGATCGTCTCGACCAGGCGGTCGCGCTCCTCGGCCGACATGACCTCGCGCACGAGCGTTCCCGCCTGACCCCAGTCGTCATCCTCGGGGTGGAGGGTCGCCGCCGAGCGAACGAGCTCGCCGTCGCTCTGCCAGCCGCCGTCGCCCGCGCGGCGCGGGTCGGCCGCCGGGCCGCCGACCGAGTTGGGGGCGTAGACCGGCACCTCGGGCGGGTTGTACTCGTAGCGCATGGCGCCTTCCTTCGAGTACGAGTGCACCTCGGTGTGCGGCCGGTTCACCGGCAGCTGCTGGTAGTTCGTGCCCACGCGATAGCGGTGCGCATCGGCGTAGCTGAAGATGCGCGCCTGCAGCATCTTGTCGGGACTGCCGTCGATGCCGGGTACGAAGTTCGACGGCTCGAAGGCCGCCTGCTCGATCTCGGCGAAGTAGTTGCCCGGATTGCGGTTCAGCTCCATCGTGCCGACCTCGATCTCGGGGTAGTCGCTGTGCGGCCACACCTTCGTCAGGTCGAACGGGTTGAAGCGGTAGGTCTTCGCATCCTCGTACGGCATGATCTGCACCTTGAGCGTCCACGTCGGGAACTCGTTCCGCTCGATCGCGGCGTAGAGATCGCGGATGTGGAAGTCGGCGTCCTGCCCCGCGATCTGATCGGCCTCGTCCTGCGTGAGCGTCTTGTGGCCGAGGTCGGTGTGGAAGTGGTACTTCACCCAGAACCGCTCGCCCTCGGCATTGATCCACTGGTACGTGTGCGACCCGTAGCCGTTCATGTGGCGCCAGGATGCCGGGATCCCGCGGTCGCCCATGAGCCAGGTGACCTGGTGCGCGCTCTCCGGAGAGAGCGTCCAGAAGTCCCACTGCATGGTGTTGTCGCGCAGGTGGCTGCCGGGCAGACGCTTCTGCGAGCGGATGAAGTCGGGGAACTTGATGCCGTCCTTCACGAAGAAGACCGGGGTGTTGTTTCCGACGAGGTCGTAGTTGCCCTCGGTCGTGTAGAACTTCAGCGAGAACCCGCGCGGGTCGCGCCAGGTGTCGGGGCTGCCCTGCTCGCCGGCGACCGACGAGAAACGCGCGAGCATCTCTGTCTCGACGCCCGGCTGGAACAGCGCCGCGCGCGTGTAGGCCGACACGTCTCCGGTCGTGCGGAACGTGCCGAACGCCCCGCCGCCCTTGGCATGTACGACACGCTCGGGAACGCGCTCGCGGTTGAACTGCGCCAGCTTCTCGATCAGATAGTGGTCGGTGAGAGCGATCGAGCCGTCGGCTCCGACGCTCTGGGAGTGCTCGTCGCTGGCGACGGGGGCTCCGTTGTTGGCGGTGGTCGGCTCGGTCATGGCTCTCCTCACGTCGTGGGCCGAAGACGAAAGGCCCACCTCCACGGTAGGCGGGGCCTCCGACATCGCGGAGGCATTGCGCAATGGGTCTCGACCACGTAGGGCTCCTGAGGCTGTCAATCCCCCGCTGAGCGCGGTCCCGCCTCGACAGCATGGCGGGACCGAACGAGAGGAACGAGCACATGTCGAAGGATCTGTCGAAGGGCGACCGCGTCAGCTGGGACACCCCGCAGGGGAAGACCCAGGGCAAGGTCGTCGAGAAGAAGACGAAGGACTTCCAGCACGACGGCCAGAAGTTCACGGCATCCGACGACGAACCGGCCTACATCGTGGAATCGGAGAAGTCCGGCTCGAAGGCCGCGCACAAGGGTTCGGCACTGAACAAGCTGAAGAGCTGAGCGAGCGCGTCGCGTGCCGAACTCCTGAATTCACGCGTCTGCGCCGCGATACAGCGGTCGCAGACCCGGCCCACCACCGGTATCTCAGGAGTTCGGCCCGCCGCCGTCCGCCTCGCGGGCGTCCCGCCGCTTGCGCATCTGCGCCAGCGCCAGCCCGAGCCTGTGGTTGCCGGCCAGCACGTCCTCGTGCCGCTCCAGGAACTCCCAGTAGGCGTCCGTGAAGACCGAGTCCTTGGCGTCCTGAGCCGACGGCCACCACGAGCCCATCTTCTGCAGGTAGGCCCCGCCCGAGACGTACGGCTTCGTCGCGACGAACCCGCCGTCGGCGAACTGGCTCATCCCCATCACGTTGGGGACCATCACCCAGTCGTAGGCGTCGACGAACAGAGCGAGGAACCACGCGTTCACCTGCCGCGGCGCGTATCCCTGCAGCAGGAACCAATTGCCCAGCACCATCAGCCGCTCGATGTGGTGCGCGTAGCCCCAGCGGTGCACCCGTTCGAGCACCGTGCGCACGGGGATCGGCAGGTCCCGTGGCATCCGCTCACCCGAGTACCAGTACTTCTCGATGCGCTTCTCGAGATGCAGAGCGTTCACGTGCTCGAGCTTCGGGTGGGCCCGGTACATGCCGCGCATGTACTCGCGCCAGCCGATGACCTGACGGAGAAAGCCCTCGACGGATGCCAGGGGCGCATCGGTCCGTGTCGCCGCGGCGACCACTTCTTCTACGGTGAGCAGACCGATGTTCAGCATCGGCGAGATGATCGCGTGGAAGAGGAAGGGCTCGTCGGCCTTCATCGCGTCTTCGTACCGCCCGAAGTCGTGCAGACGCTCGGCGACGAAGACGTCGAGCCAGTCACGAGAGTCCTCGGGGGTGACGGGAAGCCAGAAGTCCGCGGCGCTGCCGGGGTGATCGGAGTATCGCTCGTCGACCTCGGCGATGACCGCTCGCGTGATGTCGTCGTGGTCGAGCTGCGGGAGCGGCGGGATCTCCACGCCCTTCTTCGGCAGCGCTTTGCGGTTGTCGGCGTCGAAGTTCCACCGACGACCGGCGGGCTTGCCCCCGTCCATCAGGATGCCGGTGCGCCGCCGCTGCCAGTGGTAGAAGTCCTCCATGAGCGGCGTCGGGTGCTCGGCGAACCACCCGTCGACGTCGTCTTCGGGGGTGAGGAACAGGGCGTCCGAGAGGACGTCGGTGTCGACGTCGTGGTCCGCGCAGATGCGGGCGATGCGATCGTCGACCGGGCGGTTCGGGTCGCTCATCCAGGTCAACTCGGTGACCCGGTGTCTCTGCAGCAGGCGCTCGAGACCGGCCTTGAAGGTGAGGTCGTCGTCCAGGGTGATCCGCCGAACGACACGTCCCTCGGCCTCGAGTCGGGCGGCCGTGTGACGCATCGCCGAGATCAGCAGCACGATCTTGTGACGGTGGTACGGAAGCTTCGCGAAACGCGGTGCCGACTCGATGAAGAAGAACTCCTGCACCTCGTCGTCCTCGTACGCCGGGTGCTCGGCGAACTGCTGCGTCGCGAGGATCAGCGCGGCCTTCACGCGCGCCGCCTCTGCTTCGCGGCGTTCGCCCGGCAGCCGCGCGAGCAGTACAGCACCTGGTCCCACTGGTCACGGCCGCTCCACCGTTTGCGATCGGTGAACGGGCGTCCGCAGTAGGCGCAGGGCTTGGAGCGCACCTCGGGTCGTGACATGCCGTCATCGTCGCAAAGCGCACCCGCGGCATCCGGGGGCTTGCGCTCGCACGCCGACCCGGTTTGCGCAAGGCCCGCGCGGCGGCGGGCCCGGACGTGGTCCGCTAGCGACATGGATACCGCACCGGAGCGCACGAACGACACCGCCGACGACCCCGACGAGCTCGAGACCGCCGACGCCCCCTCGATCCCCGACACGACCGACGACGGCAACGCCCCGGTCGACAATCCCTCGGGCGGCTGACGCACGAGGAGCCCCGCACCTGTCCGGCGCGGGGCTCCTCCATGGGTCCTCAGTCGGTGAGGTCGAACTTCTCGTTCTCGCCGCCCTTCGGGCGCTGGCCCGTCACCTTCGAGGTGACCAGGGCGATCGCCGTCGCGAGACGTCCCCCCGCGCTACCCCAGTACTCGCCGGTCAGCGCGGACACCTTCAGCAGCGTCACTCCCGGCGACTCGGGGCCGTCGGGGAACCATGCCTCGACGCTCGTCGACCACAGCTCCTTGAGCTTGGCGAGGTCGTCGATCACCTCGGCCTCGCCCGCCAGCGACAGCCAGGTTCCGTCGGTGCTGAACGACAGACCCACCTTCGGTTCGCGGCGCACGTGCTGGACGGCCGAGGCGTGCGTGCCGACGATGAACCAGAGGTCGCCATCGGACTCGCGCTCCTGCACCGTCAGCGGGTGCGCGTGCAGAGCACCGTCCTCGGCGCGAGTGGTGACCATGGCGAAGCGGAACTTCTTCAGCAGTTCGTTGAGCGTTTCGAGCTCGGACGCGGTGGTGGACATGAGACTCCTTCGGTTCGATCCTTCAGCGAATCGCGCGAGATGACGCCGCGCTATGCGTTGACGTCGGCCGCACCGTCTGCTCTGTCGGTGGCCGCCAGCGCATCGAGAGCTTCCAGCGCGTCGCGGGCGCGGCGCACACGCGCGTCGACCTCGTCGTCCCACCAGCGCGGTCCCCGCTCCCCCAGGCCGCGTTTGGCGATTCCCACGCGCTCGCGCGCGGCGGCGACGGCGTCGTCATCGCCGGTCCCCTTCGCCGTGCGCACCGCGGATCGCGCCCGCCCGAGATGCGAGCGCAGACGCACGGCCAGGTCCTCGGGGAGCCGCGGATCGGTCCGCCGCCATCGTCTGCCGTCGATCACGAGCCAACGCTCGTCGTCGGTGGTTTCGTCCGCGGATGCCATGACCCCAGTGCACCCTTCAGACAGGGGTCGCGAAATCTCCCCGGCACAGAGGGGACATCCGTGCTAGCCTCATCAGTATTCGTTCTGGGACTTGCTTCATCGACGCCCGCCTCATCGCTGAGATGCCGGGCGCACGGCGCCGAGCCGTTTCCGACAGCAATCCCCCCTCTCACCATCGCGTGCCTCGCTCGACGGCTTCGGTCCTCGCCTCGCACTCGCGGAAAGTTCTTGTGTCTCTGCTTCACCCCTCGCCACTATCGTGGCGCCAGGCCGATCTCGACGTGTACGTCGCGACGGTCGGATCCGACTACGCCGGTTTCGTCGGCGCGGGAACCTCGGGCTTCGAAGCCCAGGGCCCCCTCGGCGAAAATCTCGGTGTCCACACGTCCGTCGACGCGGCTCAGGCCGCCGTCGACGGGCACCGCGTACGCGCCACCACCACGGTGACGCGGCGTCCCCGTCCGCTCCGCACTCGTCGGAGCGGCGCCCACGGCCGCATTGCGGCCCAACATGAATAAAGGAAGAACACGATGGCCACTGGCACCGTGAAATGGTTCAACTCCGAAAAGGGCTACGGCTTCATTGCTCCCGACGACGGCTCCGCCGACCTGTTCGCGCACTTCAGCGCGATCCAGGGCAACGGCTTCAAGGAGCTCACGGAAGCACAGAAGGTCGAATTCGACGCTGAGCAGGGCCCCAAGGGCATGCAGGCGGCGAACATCCGCCCCCTCTAAGCTCCGCTTACCTCGAGAGCCGGGTTCGTCGCCATCGCGACGACCCGGCTTTCGTCGGTTTCCGGCACGTTTTCGCTCGCTGGGTTTCGGTTTCCCGAGAGCCCGCTGAGCATCGCGACGTATTCCGAGTCGCCCATACGGCCAGCCGTAGTGTGGGCCTCAGCACGGAGTAGCCGCTCCGCCGTCCACCCCGGTCCTTCCCGATCCGAGGAGCAGAACATAGCCTCCACCGTCGTCGAGTCCCGTCTCGGCCCCGTTCGTCAGACCTATTCCGGTACCACCGAATTCCCCCCGATCACCAAGGCCTACACAGAGCTGTCTCAGGTCGTCCGTGAGAGCGGACTGCTCGTTCGCACTCCGGTGTTCTACTCCGTCGTCGCCGGCGCCATCGTGCTCGGCTTCGCCGGGTGCGTGACCGGCTTCATCCTCCTCGGCGACAGCTGGTTCCAGCTGATCGTCGCAGCGGTCCTCGGCATCCTGTTCACCCAGGTCGCATTCCTCGCCCACGAGGCCGCACACCGTCAGATCTTCGCCTCGGGCCCCGCCAACGACCGCCTGGGCCTGCTCATCGGCAACGGCATCGTGGGCATGAGCCGTTCGTGGTGGGCATCGAAGCACACACGCCACCACGCCAACCCGAACCGGGTGGACAAAGACCCCGACATCGAGATCGACACGATCTCCTTCCTCGACGTCGACGCCGCCAAGGCCCGCGGCATCCAGCGCTGGATCACCCGGCGTCAGGGCTACCTGTTCTTCCCGCTGCTGGCTTTCGAAGGCATCAACCTGTACGTCCTGGCCTTCCGACACCTTCTCTCGCGCGGCGAGGTCAAGGGGCGCTGGGTCGAGATCGCCCTGCTGACGCTGCGGCACGCGCTCTTCATCGCGCCGATCTTCATCTTCTTGCCGGTCGGTCTCGCCTTCGCGTTCTTCGGCGTCTCGGTCGCGGTGTTCGGCATCTACATGGGAGCGTCCTTCGCCCCCAACCACAAGGGCATGCCGATCATCGCGCCCGGCGCGAAGCTCGACTTCTTCAGCAAGCAGGTGCGCACCTCGCGCAACATCTCCGGCGGCTGGTGGGCCACGTGGCTCATGGGTGGTCTGAACTACCAGATCGAGCACCACCTGTTCCCGAACATGCCGCGAACGCACCTCAGCAAGGCCCGTGTCATCGTGCGCGAACACTGCGCCACCCTGAACGTGCCCTACGTCGAGACCACGCTGTTGCAGTCGTACGGCATCGTCATCGCGTACCTCAACCGGGTCGGCCTGGCCGCCCGCGACCCCTTCGACTGCCCGCTGACCTCTCCGACGCGTCAGCTCAACGTCGAGTAGGCATCCCGATGACGGCGCCGTCCCCTCCGGGGCGGCGCCGTCATCGTTCACCCGCGCGCGTCCGCCATCGGCGCGGGGCATTCTCCTCCGGCGTCCGTCGCCCTCTCGAAGTGCCACCGCTCGTTGGCGTAGGTCTGGCACAGACCCCACTCGCGTCCGTGATCGATGATCCACAGCTGCGCGTCGAGCGAGCCGATGTCGACGGCATGACCGGTGACGTGGCTCGACCCCTCGGGCGAGGCGACGTACTGTCGCGCGATCGCTTCGGAGCCGTAGGTGCGGATCGCATCCCCCAGCAGCCACCGCTGGTAGTCGGCGCTGCGCCACCCGCTGGTGACGTCGAAGACGATCCCGTCGACCTCAGCGGCCCGCTGGGCCGCGCGCAGAGCATCGCGCAGCTCACCATCGAGCCCGGTCATCGCGGGGTGCTGATCGTCGTAGACCGTCAGCGGCGCCTCGGCGGGGATCATCCCCTCGGCCTCGGTCGGCGAGAACGGCGCGTGCGCGCTCAGCCCCGCCGACAACGACGACGCCGTGGTCATCGCGAGCACTGCCGCGACCGCGGTGAGGACGACGGCGAGACCGACCGCGACCGCGACGAATGCGATACGGCCGCGGGAGGGGGATCGAGTGCGGGATGCCGAAGATGCCATGCCCCCATTCGAGCCGGGCCCGCGTTGCCGGGCCGTATGGCGGGGACCATACGACGGCGATACGCCAGAGTCGATAGCTCAGTCGCGTGAGACCTCGTGCAGCACCACGTCGCGGATCTCGCCGGCAGAGAGGGTCGCGGTCATGAGGGTGCACGCGGGCTGACGGCGGCGGTCGGTGGGCGAGCCCGGGTTGAGAAGGCGAAGGCCGTTCGGGGTGACGGTGTCCCACGGGATGTGGCTGTGCCCGAACACGAGCAGGTCGGCGTCGGGGAATGCGGCATCCATCCGCTTCTCGCGCCCGAGCGACGCCCCGGTCTCGTGCGCGACGGCGACTCGCACCCCGTCGATCTCGGCGCGCGCGATCTCGGGCAGGCGCGAACGCAGGTCGTCGCCGTCGTTGTTACCCCACACCCCCAGCACGGGGCCGAGCGTCTCGAGTTCGTCGAGCACGCTCGCGCTCACCCAGTCACCCGCGTGCACGATGAGATCGACGCCGGATGCCGCTTCGCGCACCGCCGCGGGAAGCACGCGCGCCCTCCGGGGAACGTGCGTATCGGCCACGAGGAGCAGTCGGGTCGCCATGCCCCCACGCTATCGAGGCCGAGGTTATCGGGGGCGGGAACGACTCCCGCTCCGGGCTCCGGCTCGCGCATACGTCGGCGATACGCCCCCGCACCTACGATGACGGGATGCGCGTGCTGATCGTCGAGGACGAACCCTTCCTCGCCGAGGCCATCCGCGACGGCCTCCGCCTCGAGGCGATCGCGGCCGACATCGCCGGCGACGGCGACGCGGCCCTCGAGATCCTCGGCTACACCGCCTACGACGTGGTGGTGCTCGATCGCGATATCCCCGGTCCGAACGGCGATGAGATCGCGCGCCACCTGAGCGCACGGCCCGCCGCTCCGCGCGTGCTCATGCTCACGGCCGCAGACCGGCTCGACGACAAGGCCAGCGGCTTCGAGAGCGGTGCCGACGACTACCTGACGAAACCGTTCGTTCTGCGCGAGCTGGTGATGCGCCTGCACGCCCTCGCCCGTCGTCCTGCGGCCTCGCTCCCGCCGGTGCTCGAGCAGCACGGCATCCGCCTCGATCCCTTCCGCCGCGAGGTCTATCGCGACGGGCGCTACGTCTCGCTGACCCGCAAGCAGTTCGCGGTGCTCCAGGTCCTCATGGGCGCCGGCGGCGGCGTGGTCAGCGCCGAGGACCTGCTCGAGCGCGCATGGGACGAGAACGCGGATCCGTTCACCAACGCCGTGCGCATCACGATCTCGACGCTGCGCAAACGTCTGGGCGAGCCGTGGCTCATCCAGACGGTCGCGGGCGTCGGCTACCGCATGGGTCCGGTCGATGCGTGAGCGTGCCCCCGGGCTCTCGGTACGACTCAAGCTCACCCTGAGCTACGCGGGCTTCGTCGTGATCGTGGGGATCACTGTCTTCGTGGTGGGTTTCCTCGTGCTGCGCTTCCTCCCCGAGGGCAACCTGTACTCCCAGAGCGGTCTGTTCACGCCGGGTCGCGGCGACCTCACCGAGGTCTTCGTCCGCTACGCGTGGTACGCCGTGCTCGCGCTGGCGGTCCTCGGCCTCGGCGGCGGCTGGATCGTGTCGGGGATCATGCTGCGTCCGCTGCACCGGATCGCGGATGCCGCCCGCGCGGCGCGGGACGGCGACCTCGCGCACCGCGTCGAGTTGCCGGGGCGTCGTGACGAGCTGACGGACCTCGCCGACACCTTCGACGCCATGCTCGCGCGGGTCGAAGAGACCCTGGACGAGCAGAAGCGCTTCGCCGCGAATGCCTCCCACGAGCTGCGGACCCCGCACGCCACGATGCGAACGCTGCTCGAAGTGGCCCGGGTCGACCCCGCCGGCGTAGACGTGGACCAGCTGCTCCACCGCCTCGAGCTCACGAACGAGCGCGCGATCCGTCTGATCGAGGCGATGCTCGCCCTCGCCCGGTCGACACGCGAGGATGCGCTCTCGCTCGAACCGACGGGAGTCGACGATCTCGTCGCGACCGTGGTGGCGGAGGCCGAGCGCGACACCCGGGGTCTCGACCTGGCGATACTCGGCGCCTCGGGCGGGGTGGCGCGGATCGACGAGACGCTCGTGCACCAGGCCGTGACGAACCTGGTCCGCAACGCGCTCGTGCACAACGTGGCGGGCGGCTGGGTGCGCGTCGCGGTGAGCGGCGAGGTCGACGAAGTGGTCGTCGACGTCGTCAACAGCGGCGACACGCTCTCGCAGGAGCTCGTCGCGACGCTCCCCGAACCTTTCGTGCGCGCGGTCGGCCGTACGCGCGGGCGCGCCGACGGCACGGGCCTCGGACTCGCGATCGTCGCCTCGATCGCTCGCGCGCACCGTGGCCGCCTCGAACTGTGGCCCCGCGACGGCGGCGGCCTCCACGCCCGCCTCCGGCTGCCCCGCTGACGACGAGCTCAGCGTCGAGCCGCGTGCCTGCCCCGGGCGGCAGCCCTCATCGCGACGACGAGGACCGTCCCGATCGCGGCGCCGATCGTGTTCGACAGGACATCCTCGGCATCCGGAACCCGACCGGGGATCCCCGCCTGCAGGGTCTCGACCGTGAGCGAGACGAGAGCGCACAGCAGAACGGATGCCGGCGACCACCGCAACGGCAGAAGCATCGCGAGCGCCGCTCCGAGGGGGACGAAGAACGCGATGTTGAGGGCGACGTCGGCACCCGCGCCGAACATCAGCGCGCGCCACGACGACGGAAGGTGATCGAGGGCGTCGAGGACGACGGTGCGGGCCGGCCACGCGATCGCGCGGGGCGCGAGGGTGAGCACCCCCACCGTCGCGAGCACGGCCCCCGCCGACAGCACGCGAGCGGGAGTGAAGACGGGACGATCGGACACGCGGACCTCCAGGATCGGGAGATCCCATCCCAGCCTGCGAGGTGTTGCCCCGATGTCTCGGCTCCGGGATACGCGGACGATACGCTCGCGCCACGGCGGGACAATGGGAACGTGTCCTCTTCGCGCCGTTTCCCCGTGTTCGCCCTCGTCATCGACCTCGTCCTCGTCGTCGTCTTCGCCGCGATCGGGCGGGCGACCCACGACGGCGACGTGCTGGGCCCCGCCGGTTCGGGACTCGCCACCACCGCCTGGCCGTTCGTCGTGGCGTTGCTGGTCGGCTGGCTCGTGACGCGCGCCTGGCGTCGACCCGCCGCCATCGCGAAGACAGGACTGCCCGTGTGGGCGATCACCGTCGCGCTGGGCATGGTGCTTCGCGCGCTCAGCGGTCAAGGGGTCGCGGTGGCGTTCGTCATCGTCGCCACGATCACCCTCGCCGTCATGTTGCTGGGGTGGCGCGGGATCGCCCGCCTCGCATCGCGGTCGCGACGGGCGTGAGGCCGGGTCGTACCCGGAGCGAGAGCGGTGGACGACCGGCGCCCCGCTGCCGGTGACCGCGGGTCGTGAGCCGGCCGGTCAGTCCGCGAGGGTCACGTCGACCTGGATCTCGGTCGCGAGACGCTCGAGCTGTGCGACGAGGTCGTCGACGGCGACGTCGGCCGCCACCGTCGCGGTGATGGAGGCCTCGAACAGGCGTCCGCCCGCCATCGCGGCATCCGTGGTCTGCGTCGACATGCGCTCGATACTCGCCCCGTGGGCGCCGAGCGCGGCCGACAGCTCGCGCACGATGCCGGGGCGGTCGTTGCCGACGACGTCGAAGGTGACCGTGCGGCCCGTGGTCTCGGCCGACCCCGCTCCCGCGTGGACGGTCACGCTGAGCGTGCCCGCGAGGCCTTCGAGCGCGGCGCGCACGGCATCGGCGCGATCGGAGGCCACCGAGACCTCGATGATCCCGGCGAACGCGCCGGCGAGTTCGGCGAGCTCGCTGTTCTCCCAGTTGCCGCCGTGGGCGTCGACGATGTCGGCGACCGCGGACACGAGGCCCGCGCGATCGTCGCCGACGACGGTGAGGACGAGGGTGGTCATGGCGACAGCGTAGCGACACGCGCGCTGCTACCGTGGATGTTCAACCACAGGGGGTGAGCACGTGATCGCATCGCTGATCGCCGCCCTCGACCTGCTCCTGGCCACCGCCGAGCTGGCGCTGACCCCCGGCGGCGGCGCACCCCTGCTGGCGGTGGCCCTCGCCGCGGCCGTCGTGCTGACCGCGGTCGTCGTGCTCGTCGTCGCTCCGGCCCTCGTCGCCGCCACGCCGCCCCCGTCCGCGCGTCCGATCGACCCCTCGGCATCCCTCGCCCAGAGCGATCCCGACGCCGCGGGTCATCCTCGGCCCCGAGCTCCGGGGTTCGCGGCCCGCGTCGCGTAGCCCCCTGCCCCATCGCCTGGCGACGGTCTGCAGCGAGGCCGCGACGCCGGTCGCTCGCGTGGTCTCCGCGCGCTGGGCGACCGATCAGTCCGTGATCGCTCGCTCTGATGGGATGCCCCGTGGACCTCTTCGCCTTTCCGCCCCTCGCACTGCTGCTCGACCTGACTACTCGCGCCCTCCTCGCCCTCACGTCGTTCTTCGACCCCCTCGCCGGCGGTCTCTCCGCCGCCCTCGCCGTCGTCGTCGTGACGCTCGCGGTAAGGGTCCTGTTGATCCCCGTGGGAGTGTCGCAGGCGCGCGCCGAGCAGACGCGTGCACGCCTCGCCCCGCGACTTCGTGCGCTGCAGGAGCGGTGGCGTAAGGATCCCGAGCGTCTCCAGCGCGAGACGATGCAGCTGTACCGCGACGAAGGCGCCTCCCCCTTCGCGGGCTGCCTTCCCGTGCTGGCCCAGGCACCCGTCGTCGGACTGCTCTACGCGGTGTTCCTGCACCCGCAGGTCGGCGGACACGTCAACACGCTGCTCGAGCACGACGTCTTCGGCGTTCCGCTCGGCCGGAGCCTCGTCGGAGCCCTGTCGGCGGGGACGACGGATGCCGGTACCCTCGCCGTCTTCGCGGTGCTCGTCGCCGTGATCGCCGGGGTGGCCGAACTCACGCGTCGACTCCTGCGACCCGCGGTCGATCCGTCGGCGCCCGCGTGGACGACGGGGATGCTCGGAGTCCTGCCGTTCACGACGGCCGTGGTCGCGCTGTTCGCCCCACTCGCGGCGGGGCTCTATCTCACCGTCACGACCGCGTGGACGTTGGTCCAGCGCCTGCTGCTGCGGCGGCGCTACCCGCTGCCGCGCTGAGTCCCGCCGCGGGGAACGCCCGGTCCCACCTCGGTGCGGCCGAGGCGTTCACCGCCGCCATGGCGAGCACGAGAAGGGCCGCCCCCGCGGGCAGGAGCATCGCGGTGGAGACGGAGACGTTCTCGGCCACCGCCCCGGTCACGGCTGACGACAGCGCCTGCGCGAGGGTCAGGGCCGAGGCGAGGATGGTCATCGTCGAAGCCGTGCGGCCGCGCGGTGCGCGGTGTCCGGCAAGGCTGAAGAGCGTGACGAGCGCCGGGCCGACGCCGATGCCCATGAGGCACAGCACCAGGGTGACGGTCGTCACGGATCCACCGACCGTATAGGCCCCGGCGGACGCGGTCAGCACACTGGCGAACAGCACGAGGCGCCAGCGCAGCGGGAAGCGCTCGGGCACGAGGGCGACGGCGAGGGCCAGCACCGCCGACCCCACACCCATCACCCCGTACAGCAGCGCGCCCGCCTCGGGCGCCCCCTGTGCCTCCATGAACGCCGTCAGCGAGGTGAGGGTCGAGCCGAAGAACAGCCCGACGCCGAACACGGCGGCCACGAGCACGAGCATGCGCGGATGCAGCACCTCGCGCAGCGGCGCCATCGCGGTGCGCTCCGAGCGTTCGGGCACGGCGCGACCGGTGGGGTGCAGGGCGAAGGCGGTCACGAAGACGAAGCTGAGGATCGCGGCCCCGACGATGGGAGCCCAGGCAGCGACCAACGCCGCCAGCACACCGACCACGAAGGGACCGATGACGAACGCCGTCTCATCGGCCGCGGACTCGTAGGCCATGGCCCGGGAGAACGTGCGGTCCCGCCGCTCGGGATGCACCCGCAGACCGATCAGCGCCATCACACGGCTGCGCGACATGGCCGCGGTCTGCGGGCCGGTCATGCCGATCACCGCGGCTGTTCCGAGCAGCAGGGCGTCCGACGTCGCGTACTCCACCACGAGGGGGAAGATCGCCAGCAGGATGCCGTTGGCCAGGCCCACCGGCACGAGCACCCGCCGCTGCCCGTAGCGGTCGGCGAGATCGCCGAGCACGGGACCGGCGACCACGACGCCGAGACCCACCGCCGCGGACGTCAACCCGCCGAGGGCGACGGACCCGCGCGTCGCGACGACGAGGGCGAGGACGCCGACGGTCATCATCGCGAACGGCAGCCGAGCCACGAAAGCGATCGGGAAGTACCAGAAGCCGGTGTGATGGACGAGGGGCCGATGGTCGACGGCGGGCGCTGTCATGACGCGGGTCTCCAGGGAGGGGGCGATGGAACGTGCCGCCTTGCCGGACCGGTAGGTAGTTGCACAGAGTGCGGCGGGGGGATCCCGCGTCCCCATGCTACCGCGGGCACCTCCCGGGCACCTGGGTGCGCGAGATCAGCCGACGAGGGCGGCGACCGCGGCGATGACCGAGGCCGCAGCCAGCACGAGGGCGAGCCCGATCAGCACCGCGTGCACGATGAGGAACGGCGTGGCCTTGCCCGCGGCGTTCTTCGCGCGGGGGTCTTTCGCCACGCGCACGAAGAAACGCGGCCAGACGACGACGTTGAAGACGGCGTTGGCGAACAGCAGCGCGATGAGGACGGGTTCCATGCTTCGAGCCTAGGCGCCGCGGCTCACCTGACACGTCGACCGCCGCCGCCGCGGCTCAGGCCGCGCACGAGATGCAGCGCCGCGCGAAGGGCAGCACCTCGAGACGAGCGTCGGCGATCGCCCGCCCGCAGTTCTCGCACACGCCGAAGGTGCCGGAAGCCACCCGCTGGCGCGCCGCGGCGATCTCGCTGTGCTCCGCTTCGGCGCCCCGCCGCAAGGCATCGACCTGGGCCCACTCCCCCGACAGCGTCGAGCCCTCGGGATCGTGCTCGTCGTCGGCGGTCGCGTCGGCGCGATCGTGGCGCAGGCTCGCCTCGTCGTCGAGCAAGCGCGACAGACGGTGCTCCACCTCGCGCTCGCGTTCGTCGAGCATGCGCGTCGCGGTCCTGGCATCCATGCTTCGACGCTAGCCCTCACCACCGACACCGAGGCTGCGGAAAGATCTGTCTATGACCGCACTCCGACGACACTGGACCCCCACCGCCGTGGCCTTCCTCGTGCTGGCCCTGGCCGGCCTCGCGGGCACCTGGACCTTCAACGCCTTCGCGATCGTGCAGATGCGCGACTTCATCGGCGACCTCGTCTCGAGCGGGCCGGCGGTCTCGTCGATCACCGTCGATCTGCTGGTCGTGGCGGTCGCGGGGAGCATCTTCATCATCGTCGAGGGGCGACGGCTCGGCATGCGCTTCACCTGGCTCTACGTGGTGCTCTCGGGGGTGACCGCCTTCGCGTTCACCTTCCCCCTGTTCCTCGCAATGCGCCAGCGCCGGATCACCGCCCTCGCGACCCCGGGCCCGGCACGCCCGTCGTGAGGCGCACCGGACCCCGGGCCAGCTGCCGTGGTGCCCGACGCTCAGCGAGCGGCGAGACCCTCGCGCAGGCCCTCGATCAGCGGCGTGGTGGGACGCCCGATGATGCGCGAGAGCGAACCGTCGGTCTTCTCCAGTGCGCCGCGAGCAATCGCGTCGTCGATCCCCGCCACAAACGCCGCCGTGCCGGCATCCAGTCCCGCCGCTTTCAGACCCTCCGTCAGCTGCTCGACCGAGACGCGCGTGTAGCTCACCGGACGGCCGAGCACCTCCGTCGCGGCAGCGGCGAGTTCGTCGTAGGTCCACGCGACGTCGCCGCCGACCTCGATCGTGCGGTCGGCGAGGTCGTCGGTGGTGAGGGCGATGGCCGCCGCCTCGGCGTAGTCGCGACGACTCGCGCTGGCGACGCGCGCGTCACCCGTTGCCGCGACGATCTCGCCGGTGTCCGCCGCGCGGGAGACCGCGTCGAGGTAGTTCTCCGTGTACCAGTTGTGGCGGAGGATGGTGGCGCTGACGCCCGCCTCGGCGATCGCCTGCTCGGTCGCCTTGTGATCGGCCCCGAGCGCGTAGTCGATCTCGTCGACGCGGGGGGCGCTGGTGTAGACGAGGCGCTCGACACCGGCGGCGCGAACGGCGTCGATGACGTTGCGGTGGCCCGCGACGCGGTCGGCGTCGGTGCCGGAGATGAGCAGAACGCGGGTCACGCCCTCGAGGGCGGGGGCGATCGTCTCGGGGCGCGCGTAATCGAGCTCGGCGACGGCGATGCCGCGGGCGGCGAGGTCGTCGACCTTGGCGGGGGTGCGCACACCGGCGACGATGTCGGAGGCCGCGATGCCGCGCTCGAGCAGAGCGTCGACGACGAGGCGCCCGAGGTGGCCGGAGGCGGCGGTGACGAGGAGGGTCATGATGGAATCCTTTCGGTGGGTTCGTGGGGCTCAACGCCCCGTGGCTCGTCACATTCCGGAATGCCGGTACCCACTTTCTGGTTAGGTACTTACATGAGCGTCAGTCTCGCGTCGATGCGCGCCGAACACCCCGGACTCTTCGCCGACGGGTGCCCCACACGCACGGTCCTCGATCACGTCATGGGCAAGTGGGGGGTCCTGGTGCTGCTCGCCCTCTCGGACGGCACGCAGCGCTGGGGAGCCCTCCGGCGCAACATCGAGGGCATCAGCGAGAAGATGCTCGCGAGCACGCTGAAGACGCTGGAGGCCGACGGCCTCGTCCTCCGCACGGCCTATCCCGAGGTTCCGCCCCGCGTCGAGTACGGCCTCACCGACCGCGGGCGCGGCCTCATGACGCACGTCATTCCGCTCATGGGATGGGTCGCAGAGAACGCGACCGACATCGTCGGACGACGGGAGTGAGGGTGCGCGTCCCCTCCGCCCGCGCCATGCGCGACAGCCTCACCTTCCGCGCTCCGCGGCGCGTGCCGCTGCTGCAGGTCGCCAAATCGGCCATCGCGATCGTGGCCGCATGGCTGCTGGCCGGCTGGCTCGTCCAGGGCCCGCCCCCGATCTTCGCCGCCATCGCCGCACTGCTGGTGGTCCAGCCGAGCATCAACCAGTCCTTCACGAGGGCGGTCGAGCGCAGCGTCGGGGTGATCGTCGGCGTGCTCATCGCGGCCCTGCTCGGCCTCGTGTTCGGCTCGCACCCGTGGGTCGCGTTGCTCTCGGCGGGAGTCGCCCTGCTGGTCGCGTGGGCGGCGCGCATCTCCGCCGGAGCGACGAACCAGATCGCGATCAGCGCCCTGCTCGTACTCGCCCTCGGCACGGCGACCCCGAACTACGCCCTCGACCGCGTCCTCGAGACGCTGATCGGCGCGGCCATCGGCATCGTCGTCAACGCCGTGCTCGTTCCCCCCGTCCTCGTCCCCACCGCGCGCACGAAGGTCGACATCCTCGGTCGCGAACTGGCGGCGGCACTGGAGCGTCTCGCAGACGCCCTCGAGACACCGCAGACGTCGGCCTCTGCCGAGGGGCTCCTGCTCGAAGCGCGCCTCCTGCGTCCGGTTCGGGATGCCGCGGCCGACGCGATCCGCGACGGCGCCGACTCGCTGGCGCTGAACCCCCGGAGCGGTCGGCACCGCACCGCTCTCGCGGAGATGGATGCGCTCGTCGAGCGCTTCAGCCCCGTCGTCACGCAGACGATCGGCATGACGCGCGCCGTCTACGACGGCTACGAGCCGACGATCGTCGACGAACCGGCCGTCCGCGCGATCGCCGAGCAGCTGCACCGCGCCGCACACGACGTGCGGCTGGCGTTCGCCCTCGACGCGGGTCCCGAGCGCGTCGCCGAGGAAGAGCCGGCCCTCACCCGCCCCCTGCAGATCCGCACGCCGTCGACCGCGCACTGGGTGCTCGTGGGCTCTCTGCTCATGGACCTGCACCGCATCCACGAGACACTGCGCGACGACCAGGACTGAGAGCGCATGGCCGACCTGGGAACTCGCTCGCTGATCGCGCTCCCCCGGCCCCGCGTCCGCCCGCCCCTGATTGACTGAGCGCATGGGTACCGCGATGTTCCCCCTCGGGGCCGTCCTCTTCCCGCACACGCCCCTCGCGCTGCGGATCTTCGAGGAGCGCTATCTGGTCATGCTCGGGCGCCTGCTCGACGAGACGGATCCCGCCTTCGGCGTCGTCCTCATCGAGCGCGGCAGCGAGACCGGCGGAGGCGACCAGCGCTTCCCCCTCGGGACGATGGCACAGCTGAGCCAGGTCGTGCCGCAGGCCGGACAGATGCAGATCGTCGCTCTCGGAACCGGACGCTTCGAGATCGTCGAGTGGCTCGACGACGACCCCTACCCGCGGGCAGACGTGCGCGCGCTCCCCGATCTCGAGTGGAACGACGCCCTGCTCCCCCTGCTCGAGGAGGCCGAGAGGATCGTCCGACGTGTCCTGGGCCGCGCCCGGATGTTCGGCGGCACGCGGTGGGATCCCGAGGTGGAGTTGGCAGAGGAACCGCTCCCCCGCGCCTGGCAGGTTGCAGCGATCGCCCCGCTCGGCGAGCTCGACCAGCTGGAGCTGCTGCGGTCGGCGACCCTCGGCGGGTTGCTGCGCGCGACGATCGACCTCACGCTCGCGGCCGAGCCGCTGCTCGGCGACCCCGTCCCCGACGGCGTGATCATCGTCGACGACGAGGGCCCGAGCGACGCGGACTGAAACGCACCGGCACCCGCCACCGCGGGCGGGCGACGCCGGGGCACCGCGTCGCGTCAGCGCCGGCGTCCCGACCAGGAGCCGGCCGGGACGCCGCGCCGAGGAGCGACGTCCCGACTCTCGTCAGTTGAGTTCGCGCACCGACGAGGGGATGACCCCGTCGCCGTAGAGATCGATCGCGAGATCCTGCAGCGAGGTCAGCGCGACACGCTGAGTGAGCGGACCGTACGAGATCCGAGCGACGCCGAGCTTCTCGTACTCGCCGGCCGACAGCGCCCCGGGGAAGCCGATGACGCTCAGACGCTGCTCTCCCAGACCCTCGACCAGCCGACGGGTCGTCTCCGCGTCCAGAAGACCGGGGACGAAAACCGAGGTCGCTCCGGCATCGAGGAAGGCGCGTCCGCGCTTCACGGCATCCGCGATCTTCTCGTCGAGCGGGCGGTCGCCGCCCTTGACGAACACGTCGGTGCGCGCGTTGAGCACGAAGGGCACGCCCTCGGCCTCCCCCGCCGCGATGACGGCCTCGACCGCTGCCACCGCCTCGTCGAACGGCTTGACCCGGTCCTCGACGTTGGCGCCGACGATGCCGACGCCGATCGCGCGGCGCGTCGTCTCGCCGGGGTTGCCGAAGCCGGCGTCGAGGTCGGCGGTCACCGGCACATCCACCGCCGCGACGATGCGTCCCACCATGTCGAGCATGACCTCGAGCGGGATGTTCTCGCCGTCCTCGTAACCGAAGGTGGCGGCGATCGAGTGTCCGGCCGTGGCCAGGGCCTTGGTCTCGGGCAGGGCGGCGACCGCACGGGCCGAGACGACGTCCCAGATGTTCACGACCCGCAGGATCTCGGGCGCCGTGTGCAGCTTCGCGAAGGCCTCGGCCTTCTCGCTCAGAGCGTTCATGCCTGTTCTCCGTTCGTGCGACCGGCATCGGCCACGATGGCCTCGGCGATCGGGGTCTGCCCGGCACCGAAGCGGATGAAGCGCCCCACCGTGGCGGGCTGCAGGAGTACGGCCGCCGCGACGGCCGCGACGTCGGCTCGCGAGACCTCGGCCTTACCCTGCGGCGCCGTGGTGATGCGACCCGTGGGCTCGTCCGTGGTGAGCGTCCCGGGGCCAAGGATCGTCCAGTCCAAATCGCTGGCGCGCAGGTGGTCGTCGGCCGCGAGCTTCGCGTCCGCGTAAGCGAAGAACGCGTCGTCGGGGTCGATGCCGTGGTCGGGCGTCGAGCCGATCCACGAGACCATGACGAAACGTCGCACGCCGGCCTTCGCGGCCGCGTCGATCGCTCGTTGCGCGGCATCGCGGTCGACCGCGTACGTGCGCTCGGCGCTGCCGCCGCCCGCTCCCGCCGACCAGACCACGGCATCCGCTCCCGAGAAGGCCTCGACCATCTCGCCCACATCGGCCTTCTCGACATCGAGCACGAGCGGCGTGGCGCCCGCGCTCTCGATGTCGGACGACTGCTCCGCCGTGCGGATGACCGACGTCGCCTCGTCTCCACGGTCGGCGAGCAGCCGAGCCAGATGGAGGGCCACCTTGCCGTGCCCTCCCACGATCACGATGCGTTCCATGTCACTGTCCTCCTACTTTGTCGATCGACATCTTCAGGATCACTCGATCCGCGCTGTCCGGCGGAGCCGCCTGCTCGGCGTTGCCGTAGCGCTGCCCGAGGCGCACGTAGAACGCCCCTGTCGGATCGGGCTCGGCCGCGATCAGACGCCCGCGCACCTCGACATAGCGATACGGGCGTTCGGGATCGAACACCATCAGGCTCATCGAGGGGTTTCGCTGCAGGTTGCGGAACTTCTGCCGCGTCGAGGTGTGCGTGAAGAGCAGGTGCTCCCCGTCGAACTCGAACCACATCGGATTGACCTGCACCGTGCCGTCGGGGCGAACGGTACCGAGGCTGCCGTAGTTCGGGTTCTCGAGGAGGTCGCGGTGTTCGTCGGGGATCATCCGTGTCCTTTCGCCGAGGATCCTGGACCGACCCTACGCACCACCCCCGACATGCCCCGCGGGCTTGACGACCCCCGCGAGCGGCTCCGTGTCAGTCGACGTCGCCGTCCACGTAGACCCAGCGCCCGCCGCGCCGCGCGAACCGGGAGCGTTCGCGCAACTCGCCACGCTCACGGCCATGCCGCCATGCGGCGCGGAAGGTCACGGTCGCGGCATCGCCGTCCTCGGAGGCATCCTCGATCACGAGCGCCGTCCACTCCGTGCCGTCGTCGACGACGATGTCGTCGGGTCGGGTGCGCGGATGCCATGACCTGGTCAGATGCACCGCGTCGCCGACCGAGAACGCGGTGTAGCGCGAACGCATCAACCGTTCCGCGCTCGGGGCGATCGCGCCGTCCAGGATCGGTCCGCAGCACTCGCCGAAGGGAGCGCGACCGCACGGGCACGCGGCATCCGGTGTCGGACGATACGAGGCGGAGCCGAAGGACATCCGGCCACTCTAGGTCAGCGGGCCACCCCGCGTGCCAGGATCGAGGGCGTGACCGATCGCCTCATGCTCCTCGACACCGCCTCGCTCTATTTCCGCGCGTTCTACGGGGTACCCGACAAGGTCAAGGCGGCCGACGGCTCGTCGGTGAACGCCGTGCGGGGCCTGCTCGACATGATCGCGAAGCTGGTCACGACGTACGAGCCCTCGCGGCTCGTCGCCTGCTGGGACGACGACTGGCGCCCCGCGTGGCGCGTCGACCTCCTGCCGAGTTACAAGGCCCATCGCGTGGTCGAGGCCGTTCCGGCCGGGCCCGACGTCGAGGAGGTACCCGATCCGCTCGAAGCGCAGATCCCCCTCATCCGCGAGGCGCTGGCCGTGCTCGGCATCCCCGTGGTGGGCGCCGCCGAGCACGAGGCCGACGACGTCATCGGGGTCCTCGCCACGCGAGCCGACGTCCCGGTCGACGTCGTCACCGGCGACCGCGACCTCTTCCAACTGGTCGACGACGATCGCGGCATCCGGATCGTCTACACCGCTCGAGGGATGAGCAATCTCGAGCTCGTCGACGACGCGGCCGTCTTCGCCAAGTACGGCGTCCACGCCAAGCAGTACGCCGACTTCGCGGTGCTGCGCGGCGACCCCTCCGACGGGCTGCCCGGCGTTTCGGGCATCGGCGAGAAGTCCGCGGCGGCGCTGCTCACCGCGTGCGGCGACCTCGACGGTATCCGCGCGGGGGTCCTCGAGGGCACCGCGGGAACACCCGCCCAGCGCGCGAAGATCGCCGCCGCCGCGGACTACCTCGAGGTCGCCCCGACCGTGGTGCGCGTCGCGCGCGAGCTCGACCTCGAGCCCTTCGACGACCGCCTCGGCCCCGTGGACCGGTCCGCCGCCGAAGAACTCGCCGAGCGCTGGAACCTCGGATCGTCGATGACGAGGGCGCTCGCCGCCCTCCCCGCCTGAGCGGGCTCAGCGACCGCGCTCGAGCCAGGCGCGCAAGCGCTCGAGCGGCCAGGTCGTGACGATCCGGTCGACGGGCACCTGCAGAGCCTCGGCGCGCGCGGCACCGAAGTCCAGCAGCGACAGCTGACCGGGAGCGTGGGCGTCCGAATCGATCGCGAAGAGGCATCCCGCCTCGATCGCGAGAGCCAGCAGGTCGTCCGGAGGATCCTGTCGCTCGGGTCGCGAATTGATCTCCACCGCCACACCCGAGGCCGCCGCCGCCGCGAAGACCTCGCGCGCGTCGAACTCCGATCGAGGTCGCGTCCCCCGCGCTCCCTCCACGAGCCGGCCGGTCACATGCCCGAGCACGTCGACCCGCGGGTCGCTCGCCGCCGCGACGAGCCGTTTCGTCATGGGCCCGCGTTCCATGCGCAGCTTGGAATGAGCGGATGCCACGACCACATCGAGCGCGTGCAGCAGCTCGTCCTCCTGGTCGAGGGCACCGTCGTCGAGGATGTCGACCTCGATTCCACTGAGGAGCGTGAACCCGTCGCCCCGATGACCACGGACGATGTCCATCTGCGCGCGGAGCCGCTCGGGCGAGAGCCCGTTCGCGACGGTGAGTCGCGGAGAGTGATCGGTGAGGGCGAGGTACTCGTGACCGAGTCCGCGCGCCGCGTCGACCATGGTCTCGATCGGGGTCAGTCCGTCGGACCATTCGCTGTGGCTATGCAGGTCGCCCTTCAACTGCGCCCGCAGCTCCGCGCCTCCGGTGGGGGCGGACTCCGCGCGCAGCGTCGCCAGGCGTTCGGGCACCTCGCCCCTCAGCGCCTGCTGGATGACCGCGAAGGTGGACTCCCCGATGCCCGCGCGGCGACGAAGCGACGGATCCCGCAACTGCGCGTCGCTCAGCCCCTCGATCGCGGCGGCCGCCGTGCGGAACGCCTTCGACTTGTACCGCGAGGACCGCTCCCGCTCGAGCAGGTACGCGATCTCGGTGAGCGCGTCGAGCGGGTCCACGCCTACTCCGCCAGCGCCTTCGAGGCCTCGACCCAGTCGTCGAGCTTCGCGGATGCGCGGCCGTCGTCGATCGCCGCGGCCGCGTCGGCCATGGCCTCACCCAGCCGCTCGAGGATCGGCCGCTGCACCTGCGCGGCATCCTGGAACAGACGGAACGACACGAGCCCCGCCGCCGCGTTCAGCAGCACGATGTCCCGCACGGCCCCGCGGTCGCCGCCGAGCACCCGCCGCACCACGGCGGCGTTGTGATCGGGAGACCCGCCCAGCAGGTCGTCCATGTCGGCGAGAGGGATGCCGAGATCCCGGGGATCCAGATCGTGCTCGTGGACGTCGCCACGGCTGATCTCCCAGACACGGCTGTGCCCGGTGGTGGTCAGCTCGTCGAGACCGTCGTCGCCGCGGAACACCAGGGCGGTCGCCCCGCGTGTGCGGAAGACCCCCGTGATGAGTGGAACGCGGTCGAGGTGCGCGACGCCCACCGCGTTAGCCTCGGCACGCGCGGGATTGCAGAGCGGACCGAGGAAATTGAACACCGTCGGCACACCGAGCTCCGAACGGGTGGCCGCCGCGTGTCGGAAGCCCGGGTGGAAGGCCGAGGCGAAGGCGAAGGTGATGCCCGTGCGGTCCAGGATCTCGGCGACCTTCTCGGGCGACAACGTCAACCCGATCCCCAGAGACGACAACACGTCCGAAGACCCCGAGGCCGAGCTCGCGGCACGGTTGCCGTGCTTGACGACGGGAACTCCGGATGCCGCGGCCACGACAGCCGCCATGGTCGAGATGTTCACGGTGCCGTAGCGGTCGCCGCCCGTGCCGACGATGTCGAGGACATCAGCGCGGACCGGGAGGGGCACCGCGGCTTCGAGGATCGCGTCGCGGAAGCCGACGATCTCCTCGACCGTCTCGCCCTTGGCCCGCAGCGCCATGAGGAACCCGCCGAGTTGAGAGGGCGTCGCCTCCCCCGCCATGACCTTGCGCATGGCCCAGGTGGACTCCGACACGCTGAGGTCGTCGCCGGCCAGCAACGACGAGAGGAGATCGGGCCAGGTGAAACGTTCCGCCATGCCATGATCCTTCCACACGCGTGTCGCGCGACAGCGCTCCGCACCCGCCAACGAAACAGCCTCCGTACCGGGGATTACTTGGAGATTCTGAGGCTTCCCTAAGTCTCGACGATGGAATATCGCAGGGTAGGGATGGGAATATCGGGCTCTCGGATCGCGCATAATGGAACGGTGACGACCTCAGCGACGTATTCCCAGGCTGTGCGTGCCGTGAAGCGGCCCGACCCGGTCGCCGTGGGCACCATCGTGTGGCTGGGCAGCGAGGTCATGTTCTTCGCCGGCCTGTTCGCGATCTACTTCACCCTCCGCAGCACGTCGGCCTCCCTGTGGGCCGAAGAGACGCAGCTGCTGAACGTTCCCTTCGCGACCGTCAACACGATCATCCTCGTGCTGTCTTCGGTCACCTGCCAGATGGGCGTCTTCGCCGCGGAGCGGTACCAGCCGTACCGCACCGGCAAGGCCACCGGCTTCCTGAAGTGGGGAATGGTGGAGTGGTTCTACCTCACCTTCATCCTCGGCGCGGTCTTCGTGTCGGGTCAGGT
The DNA here is from genome assembly GCF_031453395.1 of Microbacterium sp. SORGH_AS_0454. Lineage (NCBI taxonomy): Bacteria > Bacillati > Actinomycetota > Actinomycetes > Micrococcales > Microbacteriaceae > Microbacterium > Microbacterium sp. SORGH_AS_0454. The sequence goes on from NZ_JAVIYS010000001.1 coordinate 3,220,002, forward strand.
GTGGGAGTACGCGACCCTGGTAGCCGAAGGCATGCCCATCAGCGCCAACCCCTACGCCTCGGCCTTCTACATCACCACCGGCTTCCACGCCCTGCACGTGACGGGTGGCCTCATCGCCTTCCTGCTCGTGATCGGCCGTGCGTACGCCGTGAAGAACTTCGGTCGGAAAGAGATGACCACCTCGATCGTCGTGTCGTACTACTGGCACTTCGTCGACGTCGTCTGGATCGCCCTGTTCTTCGTCATCTACTTCCTCAAGTAAGAGAGCAGTACTCCACATGGCACGCGAGAAGAAGACTCGTCGGGCGTCCGGGCGTCGTAGCCCCCTGGCCGCCGCCGCGCTCATCGGCATCGGACTCCTCCTGACCGGAGGCGTCTACGCCGGCGCATCGGCCGCGATGGCCGCCACCTCCAGCACCCCCACGAGCGAGGCGAACTCGGCGTCGGCGGTCGAAGAAGGGCAGAAGCTCTTCCAGGCCAACTGCGCCACGTGCCATGGTCTCGACCTGCAGGGCAGCCAGCAGGGCCCGTCGCTCTTCGGCGTCGGCGAGCTCTCGGTGCACTTCCAGGTGTCGACCGGTCGTATGCCGTTGCAGGCCCAGGGTCCGCAGGCTCCGGTCAAGCCCGTGCAGTTCACCGAGGAGCAGGTCAACGCGATCGCCGCGTACGTCCAGTCATCGGCCCCCGGCCCGAGCTACCCCACCGAAGACCTGGTCGACGGTCAGGGCGACCTGTCGCACGGCGCAGAGCTCTTCCGCATCAACTGCGCCATGTGCCACAACGTGGCCGGCGCCGGTGGCGCGCTCACCGAGGGCAAGTACGCCCCCGACCTGCACACCACCACCCCGGTCAACATCTACGCGGCCATGGTCACCGGCCCGCAGAACATGCCGGTGTTCAACGACCTGAACCTCACCCCCGAAGACAAGCGCGACGTCATCTCCTACCTGATGTACCTGCAGAAGAGCGACTCGCCCGGTGGCTACGCCCTCGGTTCGCTCGGCCCGGTCTCGGAGGGTCTGTTCATCTGGATCTTCGGTATCGGGGCGCTCATCGCCCTGACCGTGTGGATCACGGCGAAGTCCAACTGACCGTCGTCTTCGACATTACGTAAACGCACGAGGAGCACCATGGCACACGAGGACGACGCACTCGAGCACGAGAGGGCTTCCTGGAAGCCCACCTCGGGGCTCGCCGTCGCGGTTCCCGACGCCGTACAGAACCCCGGCCTTCCCGGCCACCGTCAGCGCATGACCGACCAGGACCCGCAGGCGATGAAGCGTGCGGTTCGCACGGTCTACACCCTGTTCTACTTCTCGGTCGCGGCGAGCATCTGGGCGAGCATCGCCTACATGATCTTCCCGATCGAGTCGGGCGCGCTGATCGACATCCGGTACAACAACCTCTTCATCGGACTCGGCATCGCCTTCGCGCTGCTGGCGATCGGCATCGGCACCATTCACTGGGGCAAGTCGGTCATGTCCGACAAGGAGTACATCGAGGACCGTCACGCCACCCGTGGCCGTGACGAGGTCCGCGAGGGTGCGATCAATGTCTTCGCCGAGGCCGACAAGGACTCGGGGTTCGGACGTCGCGAGATCATTCGCAACTCGATGTTCGCCGCCCTGGCCGCCTCGGTCATCCCGGGTATCACGCTGTTCCGAGGCTTGGCGCCGCAGGACCAGGACCCGGTGAAGCTCCTCAGCCACACCATGTGGAAAGAGGGCATGCGCCTGACGCACGACCCCTCGGGTCGTCCGATCCGCGCGGCGGACGTGACCCTGGGGTCCGCCTTCCACGTGATCCCGGAGGAACTCGCGGGCCTGGGCCACGACGAGGGCTACCTCGAAGAGAAGGCCAAGGCGATCGTTCTGCTCATGCGCATGCAGCCTGAGCAGCTCAACCCCGAGACCAACAATCTGGACTGGTCGTACGACGGCATCATCGCGTACTCGAAGGTCTGCACCCACGTCGGTTGCCCCGTCGCGCTCTACGAGCAGCAGACCCACCACCTCCTGTGCCCCTGCCACCAGTCGCAGTTCGACGTCGCCAACGGTGCGGCCGTCATCTTCGGCCCGGCCGCCCGTCCCCTGCCGCAGCTCCCCATCACCGTCGACGCCGAGGGTTACCTCGTCGCGCAGAGTGACTTCCACGAGCCCGTCGGCCCCAGCTTCTGGGAGCGCTCATGAGCATCGGTACCCATCCCACCGAGAACGTCACCACCGAACCCGCGGTGCACGCGGGTCCCCCCGCGACGAGCGGGCGCGACGGCAAGCCGCTCGGCGGCCGCTTCGTCGGCTCGGTCGCGAACTACATGGACGAGCGCACGAGCATGTCGGGCATCGTCAAGGAGCTCGGCCGCAAGGTCTTCCCCGACCACTGGTCGTTCATGCTCGGCGAGATCGCTCTGTGGAGCTTCGTCGTCGTGCTGCTCTCCGGCACCTTCCTGACGTTCTTCTTCCAGGCTTCGATGGTCGAGACGCACTACAACGGTGCGTACGAGCCCATGCGCGGTATCGCGATGTCCGCCGCCATGGAGTCGGCTCTGCACATCTCGTTCGATCTGCGCGGCGGCCTGCTCGTTCGCCAGATCCACCACTGGGCGGCGCTCGTGTTCGTCGCCGGTATCGGCGTGCACATGCTCCGCGTGTTCTTCACGGGCGCGTTCCGCAAGCCCCGCGAGCTCAACTGGGTCGTCGGCTTCATCCTGTTCATCCTCGCGATGGCCGAGGGCTTCACCGGATACTCGCTCCCTGACGATCTGCTCTCCGGCAACGGCCTGCGCATCATCGACGGCATGATCAAGGGTCTGCCGATCATCGGCACGTGGACGTCGTTCCTGCTCTTCGGTGGCGAGTTCCCCGGTACCGCGATCGTCGGACGCCTCTACACGCTGCACATCCTGCTGCTGCCGGCGATCCTCGTGGCGCTCCTCGCGGTGCACCTCATGCTGATGATCATCAACAAGCACACCCAGTTCGCCGGCCCCGCCCGCACGAACAGCAACGTCGTGGGCTACCCGATGCTCCCGGTCTACGCCTCCAAGATGGGTGGCTTCTTCTTCATCACGTTCGGTGTGATCGTGCTGATCGCCGCTCTCGTGACCATCAACCCCATCTGGAACTACGGTCCGTACGACCCCTCCCCGGTCTCCGCGGGAACGCAGCCCGACTGGTACATCGGCTTCGCCGACGGCATGCTCCGTCTGATCCCGCCGCACCTCGAGTTCGTGCTCTGGGACCACACCTTCTCGTGGAACATCATCATCCCCGTCGGCGTGCTGGGGCTGTTCATCGTCCTGGTTCTCGTGTACCCCTTCATCGAGGCCTGGGTGACCGGAGACAAGCGCGAGCACCACATCGCCCAGCGTCCGCGCAACGCCGCGACGCGCACCGCGATCGGCGCCGCCGGCGTGACGTTCTACGCCGTGATGTGGGCGGCTGCGTCGTCCGACATCATCGCGACGCACTTCCACCTCACGATGGAAGGTGTCATCCACGTCCTGCAGGCCCTGCTGATCCTGGGTCCGATCCTCGCCTACTTCATCGCGAAGCGCGTCTGCATCGCGCTGCAGAAGAAGGACCGCGAGATCGCGCTGCACGGCTATGAGTCCGGTCGCATCGTCCGTCTCCCCGGTGGCGAGTACATCGAGGTCCACCAGCCCGTCGACGAGTACGAGCGCTGGAAGCTGATCGACAACGAGACCTACGAGCCGCTGGTCGTGCGTCCCAACGCCAAGGGTGAGATCCCCTGGTACGAGAACGTCCGCGGTTCCGTGTCGCGCTGGTTCTTCGAGGATCGTCTCGCTCCCCTCACGCAGGCCGAGCTCGACGCCGCGGTGGCTCACCAGCACCACGAACTCGACCACATCGATAACGAAGAGGCCGACGAGATCGCGGGCGCCAACGCCCGTGCCGACGAGGATGGTCGCCCCCGTAACGCGGTGGGTGAGCGTACCGAGGTCGAGATCCCGGCTCCCAAGGGTCTCGAAGAGCGCAACCGCCCGGAGGGCGACAAGAGCGAGTGATCGCCTCCCCCAAGAACCCCGGTGCTTCGGCACCGGGGTTCTTGCGTTCTCCCCGCCGTGCCTCACGTCCGCGCGAGACACGTAGCCCGAGCCACGCCTCCATCCACGCGGAGAGGGTCTGGCAGGCAGGCACCGCGGAATGGCATCCGTGCTCCTCCCCCGGCGTGACGCGCTCCCCTAACGTGGGAGACATGACCGACGCTCAGGATTACTTCTCGCGCCGCCTCGCCTTCGAGACCGACCCCAGCGACGTGTACGCGGCCCAGAAGAACGGCGACCGCTTTGTGCTCGTCGACGTGCGCGGCGACGAGGCCTGGGCGCAGGGACGCATCACGGGCGCCGTTCACATGCCGTATCGAGACATCGACGATCGCGCACCTCTCGAGATCGCGCTCGATACCCCCGTCGTGGTGTACTGCTGGAGCCCCGGCTGCAACGCCGGGCAGAAGGGCGCCCTCGCCTTCGCCCGCCTCGGCTACGAGGTCCGCGAGATGATCGGCGGCTACGAGTACTGGGTACGTGAGGGCCAGCCCTTCGAGAACGACCAGGGTCCCTGCGAGCGGGTCTTCGACCCGACGGTCATGGTCGTCCGCTCCTGACCTCGAACACGACCCGGGATGCCGTTAGGCTGCCGAGATGCAGCATCCCCCTCTGGAACCGTTCGACTCCGGGTTCGTGGAAAGGCCGGACGGCGCCCGGCTGTATTGGGAGACCTCCGGTAATCCGCGAGGGCGACCAGCGCTCTATCTGCATGGCGGACCCGGCGGGAATCTCGGCAAGGGCGGGTACCGACGCCGGTTCGACCCCACCCTTCATCTGATCGTCGGGATCGATCAGCGCGGTTGCGGGCGGAGCGAGCCCTGGGCGATGGATGACCTCTCCAGCCTGCAGCATCAGACCATGGACGACCTCCTCGCCGATATCGAGGCGGTGCGGGTGCATCTCGGCATCGACCGCTGGCTCTTGCACGGAGTGTCGTGGGGATCCACCCTGGCGCTCGCGTACGCCCTCGAGCATCCCGATCGGGTCACGGAGATCGTCAACCTCGCCGTCACGACCGGAGGGCGATGGGAGATCGATTGGATCACCGACGGCATCGCTCCGGTGTTCCCCGAGGCGTATGAGCGCCTCCGTTCGCTCCTGCGCGCGGATGAACGCACGATCGAGGGCTACGCACGGCTCTTGACCCAGGGCGATCCGCACATGCGCCAAGTGGCCGCCGACCAGTGGGACGAGTGGGAGGCCACCCACATGTCCCTGGGCCCGCTCTCCACCCCGGGTCCGCTGCACGACGACGAGCGGCACAGACGAAACTTCGCCACCCTGGTCTCGCACTACTGGGCGCGCGACTGCTTCCTCACCGGTGACGCGGCCATCCTCGCCCGTGCGGAACAGCTCGCCGGCATCCCCGGGGTCCTCGTCCACGGACGGCGTGACATCAGCGGGCCGGCATTGACGGCGTGGAGACTGCACCGCGCCTGGCCAGGATCCCGCCTCGAGATCGTCGAAGAGGACGGCCACGGTGGACCGCGGAGCGCGGAACTCTCTCAAGAAGCGATGGACGCGTTCGCCCGGGCATCGCGATGAACGCCGATCGACGAGACCGAGCCTGACCGGACTCTTCGTTGCCGGACGCGTCAGGCTGTTTCGACGTCCTCGGCGAACCAACGCGCCGCAGAACCGCAGAACACCGGGTCGCCGCCCACCGTCTGATCGTCGTCGACGACATCGCAGACGACGACGGTCACGTTATCGCGCGTGCCGGCCTCGAGCGCGAGCGCCACAGCTGCGGCGGCGGCAGATCGCGGGTCCGGCGCCTCGCCGACGAGGCGGGCGACATCCGCCTCGGGGACGTAGTCGGTCAGGCCGTCGCTGCAGAGCACCCATCGGTCGCCGGTCACCGGCGGACGCTCGGCGACGGAGACGACGTCTCCCTCTGCGCCCCCGAGCGAAGCGGTGATGATGTTGCGCCGCGGGTGCGCCTGCGCGGCCTCGGGAGGGATGATCCCGTGGTCGACGAGCGCCTGAACATACGAATCATCACGCGTCTCGCGCGTGAACTCGCCGTCGCGGAGCAGGTACGCCCGCGAGTCGCCGGTGTGCGCGAGCAGCAGCTCGCCGCTCACACTGAGGAAGATACCCGTGAACGTCGTCGCCATGCCCTGGAGCGCAGGGTCACGCTCGACGTGGGCGCGGATGTCCCAGTTCGCTTCGCGGATGCGCACGAGCAAGCCGTCGGCATCCATCCCACCGCCGCGCGTGGCGACGAGGCGATGAAGGAGCGCAGCAGACGCGAGGTCTCCAGAAGGCCCTCCTCCGACGCCATCTGCCACCGCCGCACCCCAGGACGCCGCGAAAGCGGCGTCCTGGTTGGTGGGACGATGGGAGCCGGCGTCGGAGACGGCGGCCGCATTCAGCCGAATGGGCACGGGATCAGCGCGCGAAGTACCCGCGGTAGTACTCGTACACCCAGCCGACGATGGCGATGACGAAGATCGCGAATCCGACGGGGACGAGCCAGCTTCCGACGGCAAGACCGATCACCGCGATCGCCGCGGAGGCAGCGAGAACGATGGGCCACCACGACCACGGGCTGAACTCGCCCATCTCGGGGTCACCGTCGTCGATGTCCGCCGTGAGGGTGTCCTCGGGAAGATCACCGCGCTGCGCCTTCATGACGCGCGAGATGTAGAACGCGATCATCGACGACATCAGTCCGAGGAAGACGAGCGCGACGCTGCCCACCCACTCGACTCCACCGTGCTGGAGAAGACTCCAGACGGTGTAGACGGCGGCGATCAGGAAGCCGAAGACGGCCAGGAGCCACCAGAGTCCAACGTTGGTACGCATTCTTACTTGACCTCTCCAGCCGCAGAGTCGACCACGGGCGCCTCGGGCGCGTCCTTCGCGGGGCCCACGCCTACCGGGATACCGGCCTCGGGGTGGTTCAGATCGAAGGCGGGACGCTCACTGCGGATACGCGGGATCGAGGTGAAGTTGTGACGCGGCGGGGGGCACGAGGTGGCCCACTCGAGCGAGGCACCGTAGCCCCACGGGTCGTCGACCGTCACGCGCGGCGCCTTGCGGGCGGTGATCCAGACGTTCAGGAGGAACGGGATCATCGACGCGCCGAGGATCATCGACCCGACGGTCGAGAGCTGGTTCTCCCACGTCCATCCATCAGCGGCCGCGTAGTCGGCGTAGCGACGGACCATGCCGTCGACACCCAGCCAGTGCTGGATGAGGAAGGTCATGTGGAAGCCGATGAACAGCATCCAGAAGTGAACCATGCCCAGACGCTCGTTGAGCATCTTGCCCGTCCACTTCGGCCACCAGAAGTAGAACCCGGCGAACATCGCGAACACCACGGTGCCGAACACGACGTAGTGGAAGTGAGCCACCACGAAGTACGAGTCGGACAGGTGGAAGTCGAGCGGGGGCGACGCGAGGATGACGCCGGTCAGACCACCGAAGACGAACGACACGAGGAAGCCGAGGGCGAAGACCATGGGCGTCTCGAAGGTGACCGAGCCGCGCCAGAGCGTTCCGATCCAGTTGAAGATCTTCACGCCGGTCGGGACCGCGATCAGCATCGTCATGAGGGCGAAGAACGGCAGCAGCACACCGCCGGTGACGTACATGTGGTGCGCCCACACCGCGACCGACAGGGCCGCGATCGCGATGGTCGCGTACACGAGGGTCTTGTACCCGAAGATCGGCTTGCGGCTGAAGACCGGGAAGATCTCGGAAACGATGCCGAAGAACGGCAGCGCGATGATGTACACCTCGGGGTGTCCGAAGAACCAGAAGAGGTGCTGCCAGAGGAGCACTCCGCCGTTCTCGGGGCTGTAGATGTGGGCGCCGAGCACGCGGTCGGCGGCGGCGGCGAAGATGGCCGCGGCCAGCACGGGGAACGCAAGCAGGATCAGGATGCTGGTGATCAGCGTGTTCCACGAGAAGATCGGCATGCGCCACATTGTCATACCGGGGGCGCGCATCGTGAGCACGGTGGTGATGAAGTTGACCGCACCGAGGATCGTGCCGAAACCGCTGATGCCGAGACCGAGCATCCAGAGGTTTCCGCCGACGCCCGGCGAGAAGCTGGCGTTGGCGAGTGGCTGGTAGGCGAACCAGCCGAAGCCGGCCGCGCCCTGCGGGGTGAGGAAGCCGGAGACGGCGATGGTCGACCCGAACAGGAACAGCCAGAACGCGAACGCGTTCAGACGGGGGAACGCCACGTCGGGGGCGCCGATCTGCAACGGCAGCAGCGCGTTCGCGAAGCCCGCGAACAGCGGCGTCGCGAACATGAGCAGCATGATCGTGCCGTGCATGGTGAAGAGCTGGTTGTACTGCTCTTTGGTCGGGATGATCTGCATGCCCGGCTCGAACAGCTCGGCGCGGATGATCAGCGCCATGACACCACCGAGCATGAAGAACATGACGGAGGCGATCAGGTACATGTACCCGATGGTCTTGTGGTCGGTGGAGGTGATCCACTTGACGACCAGGTTGCCCTTCTGCTCGACACGCGTGGTGCTGAGCAGTGCGGCTTGACGCGGCGGGAGAGTCGTCGGCCGCGAGGGGCCCGTCCCCTGGAGCGGAAGCGTCGTGGCCATGATCACTCGTTCCCTTCGGTACCGGCCGTCGTCAGGTTCTGCAGACGCGACAGGTCGCTGATGTCGCCCACGTCGCCGGCACGGCGCAGCGAGTCGAGGTAGGTGTTGTACTCGTCTTCGCTGACGACCTTGACGTTGAAGAGCATGGCGGAGTGGTACTCGCCGCAGAGCTCCGCGCACTTGCCCTCGTACGTGCCTTCACGGGTGGGCGTGAACGACCACTCGTTGTCGCGACCGATGTACATGTCTTTCTTGTAGAGGAAGTCGATGATCCAGAACGAGTGGATGACGTCGCGCGAGCGGAGGTCGATCTTCACGGTCTTGTTCACCGGCAGGTACAGCGTCGGGACGTCCTGGAGGTCGTACCCGTCGGACGTGGCCTTGGCCTGGACGCCCATGGAGTACACGGCGTCGGAGTTGTCTTCCTTCGTGCCGTTGTACTGGAAGTCCCACGCCCACTGCTTGCCGTAGGCGGTGATCGAGACGTCGGGGTTCTCGTACTGCGTCTCGAGCGTGTTCTGGTCGCGCGCCGTGAAGGCGAAGAAGCCCACCACCAGAATGAGCGGCACGACCGTGTAGAAGATCTCGACCGGCATGTTGTAGCGCAGCTGCACCGGCAGACCGGACTGACCCTTGCGACGGCGGTACGCGATGACCGACCACAGCATGAGGCCCCAGGTGATCACACCCACGGCGAGAAGGACGATCCACGAGTTGACCCAGAGCCCTGCGACCATGTCGGTGTGGTTCGTGGCGGCCGGGCCGTCATCGACGAAGCCGGGCAGGAAGCCGTGGAGCTGGGTGGTGGTGCAGCCGGAGAGGGCCGCGACGGATGCGATTCCGAGGGGAAGCGCTGCCCAGCGAAGGCGACGTTTGGAGGGCACAATGCACCTTTCCGGGTCGTGGATGTTGCTCTGACAGTCTAGAGCAACCTCTCACCGTTCTCAGGCCATTCGTCCAGTGCCGAGACATCGAGAACCCCCGGTTTCCGCGGTGTGATCCGGGATTCCGGGGGCTCTCGATTCGGCGCCGGAGACCGGCGTCGGGGTCAGTGGAAACTGTCTCCACAGGCGCAGGAACCCTGCGCGTTGGGGTTGTCGATCGTGAAGCCCTGCTCCGAGATCGTGTCCTTGAAGTCGATGTTGGCGCCGTCGAGGTACGGAACGCTCATGTCGTCGACGATGACCTCGACGCCGTCGAAGTCGACGACCTTGTCTCCGTCGAGGTAACGCTCGTCGAAATACAGCTGGTAGATGAGGCCGGAGCAGCCGCCGGGCTGGACGGCGACGCGCAGACGCAGGTCGTCGCGGCCCTCCTGCGAGAGCAGGCTCTTCACCTTGTCGGAAGCGGCCGCGGTCAGGCCGACGCCGTGCTCGCGGGTGTCGGCGGAGGACGACAGTGTGGTGTCGGTCATGGCGATGCCCTTCGGTTGTTCGGTCGCGGGGACGGGACGAGTCTACGCCCGTCCCGCCCGCGCGGCCTCGATCAGTGCGAGCGCGCGTTCAGACGCGCGAGCAACAGCGCCTCGGAGACCAACGCGTTGCGGAAGGTCTCGAGGTGCAGCGACTCGTTCGGACTGTGCGCCCGGGCGTGGGGATCTTCCACGCCCGTCACGAGGATCTGCGCCTCCGGAAACTCGCGGACGAGGTCGGAGATGAACGGGATCGACCCGCCGATGCCGACGTCGACGGAGTCGACCCCGTATCCGTCGGCGAACGACGCTCGCGCCTCTTCCACGGCCCACCCGCTCGTGTCGACGAGGAACGAGTCACCGCAGTCGACGTCGCTGAATTCCAACTGCGCTCCGAACGGGGCGTGGGCGCGCAGATGCGCCTCGACCGCGGCGAAGGCCTCTCGGGCGTCCTGCCCGGGGGCCACGCGCGCGCTGATGACCACACTCGTCTGCGGAGAGAGGGTGTTGGATGCCGCCTCGACCGGGGTGGCATCCCAACCGGTGATCGTGATCGACGGCTTGTTCCAGATGCGGCTGAGGATTGAATCGCGTCCGATCGGACTCACCCCCTCGAGCAGGCCGGATTCGGCGCGGAGAGCGGACTCGTCGTAGGCGGGCGTCTCGGCGTCGCGCACGGCGAGGCCGTCGACCGCGACGGCGCCGTCGTCGTCCCACAGGGTCGCGAGCAGCTTGACCGCGGCGAGCATGGCATCCGGAACCGCCCCGCCCATCATCCCGGAGTGCGACGCGTGTTCGAGAGTGCGCACGGTCAGGGTGAAGCGGGCGTTGCCGCGCAGGGAGACGGTCAGACCGGGGGTGCGCTCGTCCCAGTTGCCGGAGTCGGCGACGACGATCACGTCGGAGCGGAGGACCTCGGCGTTGTCGGCGAGGAACTGCCCGAAGGAGCGCGAGCCGTACTCCTCCTCGCCCTCGATGAAGACGGCGATGCCGAGGTCGAGGTCGTCGCCGAGAACCTCGGAGACGGCCCGGATGGCCCCGACGTGGGCCATGACGCCGGCCTTGTCGTCGGCAGCGCCGCGACCGTAGAGTCGCCCGTCGCGGACGGTGGGCTCGAACGGCGGCGAATCCCAGAGCGCCTCGTCTCCGGGGGGCTGCACGTCGTGGTGGGCGTAGAGCAGCACCGTGGGGCGACCGTTTCGGGCCGCGCGCGTGGCGAGAACGGCGGGCTGACCGAACTCCTCGGTTCCGGGGATCGCGGCGCGCTTCACCTCGACGGAATCGAAGACGCCGGTGCCCTCGAGGAGGGCGGCCACGGCGTCTGCGCTCTTCACGAGTGCTGACTGGTCGAAGGCCGGCCATGCGATCGAGGGGATGCGCACGAGGGAGCCGAGATCGGCGAGGGCGGAGGGGATGCCGGCGTCCGCTGCTTTTTGCACAGCGTCCTGCCGGGACAGGTCGAGGGTCATGCGGGTAATCTTAAATCTCCCGATCAGCGAAGCACCGAGGTTTCCCGTGGCCAAGTCCCCCGCACCCGCCCCCAACGACACTCCCGTCGAGCCGACGGAGCTCGGTTCGGGCAAGGGCCGCGCGACGCCGTCGCGCGCCGAACAGGAGGCCGCCCGCAAGCGTCCGCTCGTGCCCGACACCAAAGAGGCCAAGGCCCGCGCCCGCGCCGAGCTCGCCGCTCAGCGCGAGAAGGCGCGCATCGGAATGGCCGCCGGCGAGGAGAAATACCTCCCCGTGCGCGACCGCGGTCCGCAGCGTCGCTTCGCCCGCGATTTCGTCGACGCCGGGTGGCACCTCGGTGAGGGCGTCATGCCCTTCATGATCCTCGTGATCGTGGCGACCCTGATCCCCGTCTCGTTCTTCCAGTACTGGTCGTTCGTGGCGCTGTGGATCTTCATCCTCTTCGTCGTCGGCGACATGATCATCACGTCGATCCGCATCAAGAAGGCCGCCAAGGAGAAGTTCGGCGAGAGCCGGCTCGAGAAGGGCCTCGGCTGGTACGCCGCGATGCGCACCGTCCAGATGCGCTTCATGCGCCTCCCCAAGGCGCAGGTCAAGCGCGGCCAGTACCCCGTCTGACCCCGGGTTCCACGAAACGGCGCGCCTTCGGGCGCGCCGTTTCTGCGTTGCGGGCCCATCACCCCATTTCGGCGTTGAGTGTCCAAGACACGCCGCTCGAGAACGTCTGGGCACGGCGTGTTCCGGACACTCGACATGCTTGCCGGCGCCTGGGGGCACGGTCGCCGCCGGGGCGCGGGAGTGGGAGACGCGTGCGCGGGTCAGCGGGTGCGGGCGAGACCGCGGTTGATCTGGCGGGCCCACAGCGGGCCGCGGTAGAGGAATCCGGTGTACCCCTGCACGAGGGTCGCACCGGCGTCGAGACGCTCGCGCACGTCGGCGGCGGTCTCCACTCCCCCGGCCGAGATCACGACGAACTCCGCCGGGACGACCTCGCGGACGAGCCGGAGCACGTCGACGGCACGCTTCTTCAACGGCGCGCCCGACAGCCCACCGGCGCCCATCGCCTCCACTCTCGCGGCATCCGTGCTCAGACCGGTTCGCGCGATCGTCGTGTTCGTGGCGATGATGCCGGCGAGCCCCGAATCGACGGCGAGGCGCGCGATGTCCTGCACCTCCGCGTCGTCGAGATCCGGGGCGATCTTCACGAGCAGGGGCGTATCGCCCGCGGCATCCCGCACCTCGGTCAGGAGCGGACGCAGCGTCTCGACGGCCTGCAGACCCCGCAGACCGGGAGTGTTGGGAGAGGAGACGTTGACGACGAGGTAGTCGGCGAGAGGGGCGAGCAGTCGCGCGCTGCGGACGTAGTCGGTCGTGGCGTCCTCGACGGCGACCACGCGGCTCTTGCCGATGTTGACGCCGATGATCGGGCGCCGACGCGAACGACGCACGCGGCGCAGTTTCGCCGCGGCCGCGGCAGCACCGTCGTTGTTGAACCCCATGCGGTTGATCACCGCGCGATCGGCGACCAGGCGGAACAGACGGGGTTTGGGGTTGCCCGGCTGCGGGAGCGCGGTGATGGTCCCCACCTCGACGTGTCCGAAACCGAGAGCTCCGAGGCCGCTGACCATCGTGACGTTCTTGTCGAAGCCCGCGGCGACGCCGAAAGGCGAGTCGAACACGAGGCCGAGCGCCTCGACCTTCTGCGCGGGCACGGGCGCGGTGAAGCGACGGACGAGGGATGCCACCGGCCCCGCCCCCGCAGCACGGATCACGACCGCGCCGAGATGGTGAGCGAACTCGGGGTCGAGGCGGGTCAGGACCGTACGGAAGAGAAGGGGATACATCCCCGCCAGGTTACTGGACCGGGTCGTCCTCGCCGATCCGTGCCGTCGAGCGCTCGGCGTGGTCGGCCCGCAGCTGAGCGATCGCGACGTCGAAGTCGTCGAGCGAGTCGAACGCCTGATAGACGCTCGCGAAGCGCAAGTAGGCGACCTCGTCGAGCTCGCGCAGCGGACCGAGGATCGACAGACCGATCTCGTTCGCCTCGATCTGCGACGACCCGGTCTGGCGGATGTTCTCTTCGACCTGCTGGGCGAGCACCGCGAGGTCGGCATCGGTCACCGGCCGCCCCTGGCACGCCTTGCGGACGCCCGACATGACCTTCTCCCGGCTGAAGGGCTCCACGACACCGGAGCGCTTGATGACATTGAGGCTGGCGGTTTCCACCGTCGAGAAACGCCCGCCGCACTTCGGACACTGGCGACGTCGACGGATGCTGAGGCCATCGTCGCTCGTGCGCGAGTCGATGACGCGAGAGTCCGGGTTGCGGCAGAAGGGGCAGTGCATGACGCCGCCAGACTACGCGTCGAAGCGCGCGGTCACGGCCTCGCCGTGCGCGGGCAGCGCCTCGGCGTCGGCGAGGGTCACGATGGCATCGCGCACCCGCGCGAGGGCGTCGCGGTCGTACTCGACGACCTGCTGGGGCCGCAGGAAGGTCGCCGCCGACAGACCGGCGCCGTAGCGTGCCTGTCCCCCGGTGGGCAGCACGTGGTTGCTGCCCGCGAGATAGTCGCCGAGGCTGACCGGGGTGTAGGGGCCGACGAACACGGCACCCGCGTTGACGAAGTCCTCGGGCCGCGGGTCGGAGAGGTGCAGCTCGAGATGCTCGGGCGCGTAGGCATTGCTGAACGCGGTGGCCTGGGCGAGGTCGTCGACCAGCACGACGGCCGACTGCGGGCCGTGGAATGCCGCGGTGACGCGCTCGCTGTGGCGGGTGGCGGCGACGCGGCCCGGGAGCGCCGCGAGCACGGCCTCGGCCAGGTCGGCGGAGGCGGTGACCAGCACGGCGGAGGCCTGCTCGTCGTGCTCGGCCTGGCTGACCAGGTCGGCGGCGACGAGGGAGGGGACGGCGCTGTCGTCGGCGACCACGAGGATCTCGGTCGCTCCGGCCTCGGAGTCCGTTCCGACCCGACCCGCGACGGCGCGCTTGGCGGACGCCACGAAGTTGTTGCCGGGGCCGGTCACCACATCGACCGGGTCGAGCCCGATCTCGCCGACGCCGTGGGCGAAGGCGCCGATCGCTCCCGCGCCGCCCATGGCGTAGACCTCGGTGACGCCCAGAAGCTTGGCGGCGGCGAGGATGACCGGGTGCACGCGCCCGCCGAACGCGGCCTGCGGCGGAGAGGCGAGGGCCACCTCGCGCACTCCCGCCACCTGTGCGGGAACGACGTTCATCACGACGCTCGAAGGATAGACGGCCTTGCCACCCGGGACGTACAGACCCACGCGGCGCACCGGCTGCCACCGCTGGGTCACGCGTGCACCCTCGCCGAGCTCGGTGACGACGGGGGCAGGCACCTGGGCCGCGGACGCGGTGCGCACGCGCGCGATGGCCTCGTCGAGAGCGGCACGGATGCCGGGATCCAGATCGCGCAGGGCTTCGTCGAGGTGGTCGGCTGGCACGCGCAGGGCGTGATCGCTCACCCGGTCGAAACGCGCGGCCTGCTCGCGAAGAGCTTCTTCGCCGCGCCGGGCGACGTCGTCGACCAGCCGGGCGGCGGTGGCGAGGGCCTCGTCGCGGGCGGCGTCGGCTCGCGGGACGACGGCGAGAAGCTCGGCCGGCGAGAGCACGCGGCCGCGGAGATCGATCGTGCGAAGCATGTGTTCCAGGCTACCGGCGCCTGCGAGCCGCCTCGCGCGGGGCGGGCGGCTCGCAGGCTCTGTTCAGCCGCGTGTGACGCCGGAGACGTCGTGCAGGTAGCCGATGCGGCCGTCGTCGTGGCGGACGACGAAGGTCTCGCCGCGGTCCTCGATCACGAGCGCCCACGCCGTGGGACCGATGTGGAAGATCGGTGTGCCGTAGTCGTCGACGATCTCGCGCTGCTCGGGAGCAAGCGCCCAGAACGCCTGCGCGTGCGGGTGGTCTTCGTGAGCGGTGCGCTGCTGGGCGGTGGGCTCGTCGCCCGCGGGGGCCTCCCAGCGCGAGTGATCCTCGCGATCGTCGTCATCGGCTCGCAGCGGAGCGAACACATCGGTGTCGTTGGCGTCGGCATGGGCGGGGAACACGCTGGTCGCCGGTGCCGGGTCGTGGGAGAGATCGGTCGAGCCGGTGTAGCTGCCCGGGACGGGGACGTCTGCCCCGGCCTCGGCGCCCGAGTCGGCGGCCGCCACGGGGGTCGCCGTCTGCTCCGCCGCCTTCGGGGTACGCGGGGTTCGCGGGCGCGCCACGACCGGACGGATCGGACGCGCGTTGCGGTGAGCCGGGATCTCTTCTCGACCACGGAAATCGGCCGAGAAGGGCGGGATCAGCGGCGCGAACACGGTGAGGACGACGCCCGCCAGCAGGAGGACGGCCTCGACCCAGATCACCCATGAGCGCGTCCAGACTCCGTTCGAATCGAAGACCGCGACCGTGTCCCACACCCACGCGATCCACACCAGGGCCGCGACGGTGAAGGCGACGGAGGCGAACTGGTCGATGCCGAGCGAGCCGACGCGCCGGATGCCCTGGGGCGACAGGCGCCGGAGCACGATGAGGCCGACCGCGACGGTGGGAAGGGCGATGGACGGGATCCACCACAGACCCGAGAGCCAGACGTTGGCACCACCGACGAGGACACCGGAGCCCGATTCGAGGATGTTGGTGCGGAAGAACGAGACGAAGAACGCCACGACCCAGACGCCGAGGAGCGCGACCTCGCGAACGGAGAACGGACCGACGCCGTAGTTGGGGCGGTCGGCACCTCCGTCGACCTGCGAGTGAGTGCCGGTGCGGGCGTTCGCGTGCGCCGCGGCGGGTACGGACGCGCCGCGGGATCCGGCGTCGAGAGCGCCGGTGTCGTGGCCTCCCGTGTCGGTCAGATCTGCGACGTCGCCATCGGAGCCCCGTCGACGGGCGCCGGTCGGCTGGTAGGGCGCGCGATCCTCGGTGCGGGATGGGTCGAGTGCGCCGGGGTCGGTGGGCGTGAAGCCGTCGTGGGGGGTCGGATCGGTCACGGTGGTCCTTTCGGAGGGCGGCAAGCGCCCGGTCATCCTAACCAGGGGATCCCCAGCATCCGCTGGGGTTGCAACTCTTTACGGAGGTGCGTCGATCAGCCGAGGCAGTTCGGGCCGAGGAGGCCCTTGAGCTCGCCGAACAGGTCGGCGGTCACGCGGACGGGCATCGGCACCTCGAACACTTTGGCGGTGCCGCCTTTGTGCAGCTTGAGGACGACCTCGGTCGAACCGGAATGCCGGCGCAGCATCTGCGCGAGCTCGCCGACGAGAGCCTCGTTCGCGCGCTGCTCCGGAACGACGAGGGTGAGCCCGCCCGCATCGTCGAGGCCCTCGAGGTCGGGAGCGAAGGCGCTCTGCGCGTGCAGGTTCAGCCCGTCGTCACGGCGCGAGACCCGACCACGCACCACGAGGATGGAGTCTCCCTGCAGGATCGGCGCGAACTCCGCGTAGGTCTTGCCCATGAACATCACGGTCACCTCGCCGTTGAAGTCCTCGACGGTGACCATGCCGTAAGGGTTGCCGCTCTGCTTCGCGACGCGGTGCTGGACGCTCGTCAGCAGGCCCGCCACGGTGACCTGATCGCCGTCCTGGACGTCCTCGGAGGCGAGGAGATCGTGGATCGACGTCGAGGCGTGCTTGGCGAGGGGCACCTCGAGACCGGCCAACGGATGATCGGACACGTAGAGCCCGAGCATCTCGCGCTCGAAGGCGAGTTTGTCCTTCTTGGTCCACTCGGGACGCTCGGGGACCTTCTCGACCTGCTGCGGTTCGTCCCACAGAGAGTCGAAGTCGAAACCCACCTCGCCGTTCGCCTCGCGACGCTTGTCGAGCACGGCCCCCTCGCACGCGTCCTCGTGGATCTCGACGAGAGCGCGGCGGGTCGACCCGAGCGAGTCGAAGGCGCCGGCCTTGATGAGCGATTCCACCGTGCGCTTGTTCGCCACGTGCAACGGGACCTTCGACAGGAAGTCGTGGAACGACGTGTACTTGGCATCTTGTCTGGCCGAGACGATCCCGTCGACGACGTTCGTTCCGACGTTGCGGACGGCTCCGAGGCCGAAGCGGATGTCCTCGCCGACGGCCGCGAAGAAGCGGATCGACTCGTTGACGTCGGGCGGCAGCACCTTGATTCCCATGCGACGGCACTCGTTGAGGTAGACCGCCATCTTGTCCTTCGAGTCCCCGACGCTCGTGAGCAGAGCGGCCATGTACTCGGCGGGGTAGTGCGCCTTGAGGTAGGCGGTCCAGTACGACACGAGACCGTAGGCGGCGGTGTGCGCCTTGTTGAAGGCGTAGTCCGCGAACGACTCGAGCACCTTCCACAGCGTCTGCTGCGCGACCTCGCCGAAACCGCGCTCGGTCATGCCGCCGAAGAACGTCTCTTTCTGCTTGTCGAGCTCGCTCTTCTTCTTCTTGCCCATCGCGCGGCGCAGCAGGTCGGCCTGACCGAGGGTGTACCCGGCGACACGCTGGGCGACGGCCATCACCTGCTCCTGGTACACGATCAGGCCGTACGTGGTGTCGAGGATGTCCGCCAGCGGTTCTTCGAGCTCGGGGTGGATGGGCTCGATCTCTTGCTGCTTGTTCTTTCGCAGCGCGTAGTTGATGTGCGAGTTCACGCCCATGGGGCCCGGGCGGTACAGCGCGAGCACCGCCGAGATGTCCTCGAAGTTGTCGGGGCGCATGAGACGCAGAAGCGAACGCATCGGCCCGCCATCGAGCTGGAACACACCGAGCGTGTCCCCGCGGGCGAGGAGCTCGTACGAGGCGGGGTCGTCGAGCTCGAGGTCCTCGAGCACGAGGGGGTGACCGCGGTTGGCTTCGATGTTGTCGAGGGCGTCGTTGATGATCGTGAGGTTTCGAAGCCCCAGGAAGTCCATCTTGATCAGGCCGAGCGACTCGCACGCCGGGTAGTCGAACTGCGTGACGATCTGGCCGTCCTGCTCGCGGCGCATGATCGGGATGATGTCGATCAGCGGCTCGCTCGACATGATGACACCGGCCGCGTGCACGCCCCACTGGCGCTTCAGGTTCTCGAGTCCCAGAGCGGTGTCGAAGACCGTCTTGGCCTCGGCATCGGTCTCGATGAGGGTGCGGAACTCGCTCGCCTCTTTGTACCGGGGATGCTCGGGGTTGAACATGCCGTCGAGCGGCATGTCCTTGCCCATCACGGCCGGGGGCATGGCCTTGGTGAGTCGGTCTCCCATGCTGAAGGGGAATCCGAGCACGCGACCGGCGTCCTTCAGCGCCTGCTTGGCCTTGATCGTGCCGTAGGTCACGATCTGGGCGACGCGCTCGTCGCCGTACTTCTCGGTGACGTATTGGATGACCTCGCCGCGGCGACGGTCGTCGAAGTCGACGTCGAAGTCGGGCATCGAGACGCGGTCGGGGTTGAGGAAGCGCTCGAAGATGAGGCCGTGCTGGAGCGGATCGAGGTCGGTGATCTTCATCGCGTACGCGACCATCGAGCCGGCGCCGGAACCACGGCCGGGACCGACGCGGATCCCGTGGTCCTTCGCCCAGTTGATGAAGTCGGCGACGACGAGGAAGTACCCGGGGAACCCCATCTGGAGGATGACGTCGGTCTCGTACTCGGCCTGCTTGCGCACGGCATCCGGGATGCCGCCGGGGTACCGGTCGTGAAGCCCGTTCTCGACCTCTTTGATCATCCAGCTGCCCTCGGTCTCGCCGTCGGGCACGGGGAAGCGCGGCATGTAGTTGGCCGAGGTGTCGAACTCGACGTCGCAGCGCTCGGCGATGAGCAGCGTGTTGTCGCACGCCTCGGGGTGATCGCGGAACACCTGACGCATCTCGGCGGGCGACTTGACGTAGTAGCCGTCACCGTCGAACTTGAAGCGCTTCGGATCGTCGAGCGTCGAGCCCGACTGCACGCAGAGCAGCGCGGCGTGGCTCGTCGCGTCGTGCTGGTGCGTGTAGTGCAGGTCGTTGGTTCCCAGGAGCGGGATGCCGAGATCTTTCGACAGCTTCAGCAGGTCGCCCATGACGCGGCGCTCGATCGAGAGGCCGTGGTCCATGATCTCGGCGAAGTAGTTCTCTTTGCCGAAGATGTCCTGGAACTCGGCGGCCGCGGCCCGGGCGGCTTCGTACTGGCCGAGGCGCAGGCGCGTCTGCACTTCGCCGGACGGGCAGCCGGTCGTGGCGATGAGGCCCTTGCTGTAGGTCTGCAGCAGCTCTCGGTCCATGCGGGGCTTGAAGTAGTAGCCCTCCATGCTCGCCTTGGACGACAGCCGGAAGAGGTTGTGCATGCCCTGCGTCGTCTCCGACAGCAGTGTCATGTGCGTGTACGCACCCGAACCCGAGACGTCGTCGCTCTGCTGTTCGGGCGTGCCCCAGCGCACACGCGTCTTGTCGGAACGGTGAGTGCCGGGGGTGACGTAGGCCTCGATGCCGATGATCGGCTT
This sequence comes from Microbacterium sp. SORGH_AS_0454, assembly GCF_031453395.1. Taxonomy (NCBI): domain Bacteria; kingdom Bacillati; phylum Actinomycetota; class Actinomycetes; order Micrococcales; family Microbacteriaceae; genus Microbacterium; species Microbacterium sp. SORGH_AS_0454. Next base: position 3,239,943 of record NZ_JAVIYS010000001.1, read on the forward strand.
GATGCCCGCGTCTTTCGCGGTCTTGTAGAACTCGAAGGCCGCGAAGGTGTTCCCGTGGTCGGTGACAGCGATGGCCGGCATGCCCTGTTTGACGGCCTCTTGGACCATCGGGCCGATGCGGGCGGCACCGTCGAGCATCGAATACTCGCTGTGCACGTGAAGGTGAACGAAGGAGTCTGCTGCCACGGGTCGAGTCTACGTTCGGCCCCCGACATCGATCACGGAAGTTCGCAGCCGGCGCTCAGTTCGACGCGCTCCCCCGGGCGCGTCGCCGGGGTCCCGGCATCCGGTCCGTCCGTCAGCGCCCAGGGAGCGTGCCGATCGTCCGGTCAGGCCCCGTCGCCGAGCAGCTCGAGGGCGTGCGCGAGATCCGCGGGGTACGGGGACTCGAACTCCACCCGCTCCCCCGAGCCGGGGTGCGTGAAGGCAAGTCGATGCGCGTGCAGCCACTGGCGCGTGAGACCGAGGCGGGCCGACAGCGTGGGGTCGGCGCCGTACAGGGGGTCGCCGGCGCAGGGGTGGCGGTGGGCCGCCATGTGGACGCGGATCTGGTGCGTGCGTCCGGTCTCGAGATGGATCTCGAGGAGGGAAGCGCGCGGGAACGCCTCGATCGTCTCGTAGTGCGTCACGGAGTCTTTGCCGTCCGGCGTCACGGCGAACTTCCACGAATGATTCGGATGCCGGCCGATCGGCGCGTCGATGGTGCCGGAGAGCGGGTCGGGGTGACCCTGCACGACCGCGTGGTAGATCTTGTCGACCTCGCGCTCCTTGAAAGCGCTCTTGAGCAGCGTGTAGGCACGCTCGGTCTTGGCGACCACCATGAGTCCGCTCGTTCCGGCGTCGAGGCGGTGTACGACACCGCGCCGCTCGGCCGGTCCGCTCGTGGCGATGCGGAAGCCCGCCGCGGCGAGGGCGCCGAGCACGGTCGGTCCGTCCCACCCCACGGAGGGGTGGGCTGCGACGCCGGCGGGCTTGTCGACCACGACGATGTCGTCGTCGTCATGCACGATGCCGAGGTCGGGGACCTCGACCGGCACGATCTCGGGCTCTCGCCTGGGCTCCCACTCGACGCTCAGCCAGGTGCCGGCGCGCAGGCGGTCGGAACGGCCGGCCACCCGGCCGTCGACGCTCACGCCACCGGCGTCGGCCACCTCGGCCGCGAACGTGCGCGAGAAGCCGAGCATCTTCGCCAGGCCCTGGTCGATGCGCGTCCCGTCGAGCCCGTCGGGGACGGGCAGGCTCCGCGACTCCATGTCAGCGAGCGCCCGGATCGGCGGGGGCTTCGACGTCGCCCTCGGCGGCGTCGGCCGTCGTGCTCGAGGCCTTGGTCTCGCGGGTCCCGTCGAGCTTGAGGCCGAAGAGCACGAGGACGGCGACCGAGATCATCATCGTGACGATGAACATGTCGGCGACGTTGTAGATCGCGGGCATCATCCAGGGCGTCGAGATGAAGTCGACGACGTGACCCACGGGGAACCCGGGCTCTCGCACCAAGCGGTCGGTGAGGTTACCGAGGACACCGCCCAGAAGCAGTCCCAGCACGATGGCCCAGAGACGGGAACGGACACGACGAACGCCGAGATAGACGATCACGCACGCGACCACCGCCAGAGCGATCGTGAAGATCCATGTGACGCTTTCGCCGAGCGAGAACGCCGCACCGGGGTTACGGACGAGATAGAACTGCAGGAAGTCGCCGATGATCGGAACCACGCGCTCCGAGGGGAGGCTGGCGATCGCGGCGTTCTTCGCAAACTGGTCGGCGGCCAGCACCAGCACCGCGAGAATCGCGATGGTGATGCCGGCCGCCGCCGTACGCAGAGGAGGTCGACTGCGCAAAGAGTCGGCCTACAGACCGATCGCCGACACCGGCGTCGAGCCCGAGGACGTCGCGGTGGTGTCGAGGTCGCGAAGCTGACCCTCGATGTACGAGCGCAGCTGCGAGCGGTAGTCGCGCTCGAAGTTGCGCAGCTCGGTGATGCGACCCTCGAGCGTGGTGCGCTCCTTCTCGAGACGGGCGCGCTCTTCGCGGCCCTTCTGCTCGGCCTCGGCGACGATGGACGCCGCCTGAGCCTGCGCCTCACCGATGAGCTGGTCGCGCTGGGCCTTGCCCTCGGCGACGTGCTCGTCGTGCAGGCGCTGCGCCAGCTCGATGATGCCGGCGCTCTGGGCGGCGGGCTCGACGTCGTTCGACGGCGCGGAGGCGACGGGGGCCGGAGCGGGCGTCTCGGCGACGACCGGCTCTTCGACCTTGGGGGCCTCGGCGGGGGCTTCGGCGGCGGCCGGGGTGGCCTCGCCGGACTCGTACGCCGCGAGCTTGGTCTTCAGCTCTTCGTTCTCGGCGATCGTCTTGCGCCACTCGACGACGATCTCGTCGAGGAAGTCGTCGACCTCATCGGGGTCGAAGCCCTCCTTGAAGCGGACGTGCTGGAACTGCTTGGTGACGACGTCATCGGGGGTCAGTGCCATGGTGTTTCCTCTTTCGAGAGCTCTGATGTCGGAACTGTGGGGGTGTCGCACCGGGGCGTACCGCTTCGGAACAGCATAGCCGCCGCCCTCCACCGGTGTCGAAGATCACTGGTGAAGAAGCGGCGGCGGAGAGTCACACGGCCGCGAGGGACCGCGTCACACTCAGAAGCATGAAGCAGACGAACATCACGATCGCGAAACCGAAATCGATCGCGATCCCCCCGATGCGCAGGGGTGGGATGAAGCGACGGATCAGCTTGATGGGCGGGTCCGTCACGGTGTAAACGATCTCTGCCAACACCAGCGTGACGCCGCGTGGACGCCATTCACGGTTGAACATCGGGATGTACTCGAGCACGAGGCGCGCGAGCAGGAGCACGATGAAGATGAACAGGATCGCGCTGAGGATGGAGCCGACGAGGCTCAGAACGGCCACTGTTACTGGGACGCGAAGGGCGCAGCTTCAGGGTCGGCCTGCGCGATCGCACCATCGCCGGACACGGCGATGTTCTCGGGCGAGAGCAGGAAGACCTTGCTCGTGACCCGCTCGATGCGACCGTACAGCCCGAGCGAGAGACCGCTCGCGAAGTCGATCAGGCGGCGCGCGTCGGCGTCGCTCATCTGCGACAGGTTGATGATGACCGGGATTCCCTCGCGGAAGTTCTCGGCGATCGTCTGCGCATCGCGGTACTGCTTGGGGTGCACCGTGAGGATCTCGCTCACGGGTCCGGCCGCGGGCTGGCGCACCACGGCGGGACGGTGCAGGGGGGTCACCGGCGCGGACTTCTCGAGGGGAGCGGCAGCGGTGGGCTGCTTGCGCGCGATGGGCTGCGGCGCGGTCTCCTCATAGGTCTCTTCCTCGTCGGCGAGGCCCAGGTACACCATCGTCTTCTTGAGGGGGTTCGACATCGCATCCTCCGTTCGCTCGTCTGATTCGAGGCTAGTCGCGCACGGGGCGCGGGCCCGTGATTGCCGAGCCGATCCGCAGGTGTGTCGCGCCCATTGCGACGGCTTCGGCGAAGTCTCCGGTCATACCGGCCGAGATCCAGCGCGCGTCCGGGACGACGGAGCGCACCGCCCCGGCGCACCGGTGCAGTCGCTCGAAGGCACGGGCGGGTTCTTCGTCGAGCGGGGCGACGGCCATGACACCGCGAAGGCGCAGCGTCGACAGCCCCGCGACGTGCACTGCGAGTTCCTCCACGCTCTCGGGAGCGACTCCCCCGCGACCGGGGTCGTCGGTGAGGTTGACCTGCACGAGGACGTCGAGGAGGTCGCCCGCGGCACCGGCGGCGTGCAGCGCGTCGGCGATCCGCGATCGGTCGACGGAGTGCACGGCATCCGCCCCCGCACGCACCGCCCGAGCCTTGTTCGTCTGCGCCTGGCCGATGAAGTGCCAGACGAGATCCGGGATGCCGTCGAGCTCGGCGCGCTTGGCAGTGAGCTCCTGCTGCCGGTTCTCGCCGACGTGCCGCACGCCGAGCGCGTGCAGGTCGGAGACGAGGGATGCCGGGTGGAACTTGGTCACCACGATGCGGGTGATCTCGGCGGGGTCGCGGTTCGCGGCCTCGGCGGCTTCGCGGATGCGCTCGTCGACGGCGGCGAGGCGGTCGGCCAGGGCGGTGTCCATGCTGCTCCTTCGACGACGAGAGCGGGCCCGGTGGAGACCGGACCCGCTCGTCGTACCGTTCGCTCTTACTTCAGGAAGTCGGGCACGTCGAGGTCGTCGTCGGCGTAGCCGCCGTCGTACGAGGTCTCGGGCACGCGGGCGGTCACCGGCGCAGGCTCAGGGCGACGCTCGGGAGCGCGCTCCGTCGCGGCCTTCTGCTCTTCGGCCGCGTCGAGGTCGCGAGCGACGTCATCGGCCGGGATGACGGGCACGACGGGCGCCGAGACGGGACGCTGGGCTCCGACCGCGTCGATGCGCAGCGACGGCTCGCCGCCGTCGAAGCCGGCAGCGATGACGGTGACGCGCACCTCGTCGCCGAGCGTGTCGTCGATGACGGTTCCGAAGATGATGTTGGCCTCGGGGTGCGCGGCCTCTTTCACCAGCTGGGCGGCGTCGTTGATCTCGAAGATGCCGAGGTTCGAACCACCCTGGATCGACAGCAGCACACCGTGAGCGCCCTCAATCGAGGCCTCGAGCAGGGGCGATTCGACGGCGAGCTCCGCGGCCTTGATGGCGCGGTCGGCGCCGCGGGAGGAGCCGATGCCCATGAGGGCGGAGCCGGCTCCCTGCATGACCGACTTCACGTCGGCGAAGTCGAGGTTGATGAGACCCGGGGTCGTGATCAGGTCGGTGATGCCCTGCACACCGGCGAGCAGCACCTGGTCGGCGGTCGCGAACGCCTCGATCATCGAGATGCCGCGGTCGCTGATCTCGAGCAGGCGATCATTGGGGACGACGATGAGGGTGTCGACCTCTTCTTTCAGGCGCTGCACACCGCCCTCGGCCTGGCTCTGACGGCGGCGGCCTTCGAACGAGAAGGGCTTGGTCACGACACCGATGGTCAGTGCGCCGATCGACTTCGCGATCTTCGCGACCACGGGAGCACCACCGGTGCCCGTGCCGCCGCCTTCGCCCGCGGTGACGAACACCATGTCGGCGCCGCGCAGCGCCTCTTCGATCTCTTCGGCGTGGTCCTCGGCGGCGCGTCGCCCCACTTCGGGGTCGGCGCCGGCACCGAGGCCGCGCGTCAGCTCACGACCGACGTCGAGCTTGACGTCGGCGTCGCTCATCAGCAGCGCCTGGGCGTCGGTGTTGATCGCGATGAACTCCACGCCACGAAGGCCGAGCTCGATCATGCGGTTGACGGCGTTGACGCCGCCCCCGCCCACACCGACGACCTTGATCACGGCGAGGTAGTTCTGGTTGTGGCTCATGCCGGCCTCCGTTTGTCCCCGAACCCGAAACTTTAAACCTCATGTTGAGGGTTAAAGAATTGCCCGGTATGCAATTCCTTAGCTCGAACGTAGGCGGCGGATGAGACCCCGCCCGCCCGACACGCGGCGTGTCGGATTATCGCCTCGAAGATCAGCGGACGACGCCCGCCTCGGGCGAGGTCACGTCGTATTCCTTCGCCCGATCCGGAGGGCTCTTCTGCATGAGACGGTCGAGGACGACGGCCTTCTCGGCGGAGCGGTCGGCGCTGCCCCACACGACCTTCGACCCCGACGCCCCGAGCGTCAGCGTCACGTCGTCGGGCGTCGAGGCCGACACCGCGGTGACCTCGGACCGCACGGCATCCGGAAGGGAGCGCACCACGCGTCCCGCGGCTCGGAAGGCGGCCGAGGCGGTGCCACCGGTGATGTCGAGCACCGGCTCGCCGGCGGGCGCGTCGGGGGTGGTCGACAGCGCGACGCCGGCGGCATCCACCACCGTGAAACCCGCCGCGGACTGCATCGCGCCGATCGGGGTGCGCTCCACGATGCGCACGACGAGATCGTGCGGCGGACGCGCCTCGAGCGTGTACGACTCCACGAGGGGGAAGCGCACCAGCGCCGCTTTGACGGCGCTGTCGTCGACCATCGCCAGCGGAACACCCAGCTGATCGCCCAGGGCGGCGGAGACGGCTGCCGGGTCGAGCTGTGAGGTTCCGACCACGTCGACCTTCTCGACCGCGAACAGAGGGCTGTACGCCACACCCGCCGTGCCGAGTGCCATGACGAGGAACGCCGAGATCACCCCGATCCACACGCGCCTCCGACGCCGCTGGCGCACGGTGAAGCGGCGCACCTCGGCCGAGAGCGCCCGGCGCCGGGCCCGGGAGGCGCGCCACACGTCGCGCAGACCCGCTCCCTGGGCATCCGACTCCCCCGCACCCGAGCCGGCATCGCGCGACCGATACAGAGGCGTGAGGGCCGTGGTGTCGTCGACCGAGGCCGGACGCCGCGTCGCCGCGGAGCGCTGAGGCGTGGGGCGGCGCGCGGACTCCGGCGTCGACGGCAGGGGCGAGGGCCGCTTCACGCTCAGACCGCCGCGGCCTCGGTGCGGGACAGCGCCTCGAGCACCTGCGGGATGATCTGGTACACGTTGCCGCAGCCGAGGGTGATGACGTAGTCGCCGGGGCGGGCGATCCCGGCCGTGTAGTCGGCTGCCGCCTGCCAGTCGGGCACGTAGTGCACGTGGGTCGGATCGGCGAAGGCACCGCTGACCAGCTCGCCGGTCACGCCGGGCACCGGGTCTTCGCGCGCGCCGTAGACGTCGAGCATGACCGTGTGGTCGGCGTGGGTCTCGAGCACCTCGGCGAATTCGCGATACATCTCTTGCGTGCGCGAGTAGGTGTGCGGCTGCTGGATCGCGATGATGCGTCCCTCGCCGACGACCGTGCGCGCGGCCGAGAGCGCGGCGGCGACCTCGGTGGGGTGATGCGCGTAGTCGTCGTAGACGCTGACACCCTGCTGCACGCCGTGCAGCTCGAAACGGCGGACCGTGCCGCCGAAACCCTCGACGGCGCGCGCGGCCTCGACGAGCGAGTGGCCGAGCACGCGGAGCACGGCGACCGCACCGGCGGCGTTGACGGCGTTGTGAGCCCCGGGGACGCGCAAGCGCACCTCGACGCTCTCGCCGTCGGCGGTGAGCGTGAAGGCGACGGGACCGTCGGTCCGGATGCCGCTGAGACGCACGTCTGCCGCCGCATCCTCGCCGAAGGTCACGACGTTCGCGTGCGTGATGCGCTCGCGCACGGAGCGAGCGCCGGCGTCGTCGGACGAGATCACCACGGCCTCACGCGCGGCATCCGCGAACCGGGCGAAGGCCGCGTCGAAGGCGTCGCGCGAGCCGTAATGGTCGAGGTGGTCGGGGTCGACGTTGGTGATGAGGGCGACGGAGGTGTCGTACAGCTCGAAGGTGCCGTCGGACTCGTCGGCCTCGATGACGACGAGGTCGTCGCTTCCCGTGCCGCTCGAGGCTCCGAGGTCGGCGATCACTCCGCCGTTGACGAACGTGGGGTCGACGTCGAGGGCGCGCAGGGCCGTGACGATCATGCCCGTCGAGGTGGTCTTGCCGTGAGCACCGGCCACCGAGACCAGGCGGCGCCCGCCGATGAGCCAGTGCAGCGCCTGGGAGCGGTGGATGACGTGCAGCCCGCGTTCCTTGGCCGTGACGAACTCGGGGTTCTCGGGCCAGATCGCTCCGGTGTGCACGACCGTGTCGGCATCCCCCAGGTGCGCGGCGTCGTGACCGACGTGGACGACCGCACCGCGTGCGGCGAGATCCCGCAGAGCGGCACTGTCGGAGCGGTCGGAGCCGGAGACCCGGATCCCGCGGTCGAGGAACATGCGCGCGAGTCCCGACATGCCCGACCCGCCCACGCCGATGAAGTGGGCGGAGGAGATGGTCTCGGGGATGGGGAGGCTCAGGTCGGGTCTGATCATGGCGCTTGCGAGTTTACGTCGCCGATCCTGCGCGAAGGTCTCGGCGCGCTGGGGAGGCGGGGCGGTCGAGGCCGGACGTCGGCGGCGGACCGTCGGACAGACCCGGGCGGGCCGGATGCCCGCGGCGGGCCGTCAGGCGGACTTCTCGGACGACACACCGACCGCACACAGCCCGAACCGGCATGTCGCCGACGAACTCCGCGCGACGGCACAGGCGGAGAGTGACGCCGGCGGCGGGGCGGAGGGGTCAGCCGCCGAGCGCCTCATCGATGAGGGCGATCACGTTCTCGGTTCCCGTGCGGATGCCGGTGCGCGCGGCGGCGTCGCGCATCGCGGCGCGGCGATCCTCGTCGCGCAGCAGCGGCACGATGTCGGCGCGCACGCGCTCGGGCGAGAAGTCGGCGTCGGGGATGAGCAGTGCGGCGCCCGCGCGGACGGAGGCTCCGGCGTTGAGGCTCTGCTCGCCGTTGCCGACCGCGTAGGGCACGTACACCGCCGGGATGCCGAGGGCATTGATCTCGCTGACCGTTGCGGCGCCCGAACGGGAGACGACGAGATCGGCAAGGGCGAAGGCGAGATCCATGCGGTCGACGTAGCGGACGACGGCGTAGCCGGCAACGCCCGGGTCGGGCAGATCGGAGTTCTGCCCCGTGACGTGCAGCAGCTGCCAGCCCGCGTCGAGGACGTCGCGCCACGCTCCGCCGAACGCGGTGTTCAGGCGCAGGGCGCCGAGCGACCCACCGAAGACCAAGAGGGTGGGGCGCGCGGCGTCGAGTCCGAAATGCGCAGCCGCCTCGGCACGGAGTGCTGGGGCGTCGAGCTCGACGATCTCTCGGCGCAACGGCATCCCGACCTCGCGTGCCCCGCGTAGCGGCGTGCCCTCGAAGGCCACACCGACGCCCGCCGCGCCACGGGCGCCCAGCACGTTGGCCAGGCCGGGCCGGGCGTTGGCCTCGTGCACGACGAACGGCACGCGTTCGCGCCGAGCCGCCACGTAGGCAGGCGCAGCGGCGTACCCGCCGAACCCGACGACGACGTCCACTCCGCGCGAGCGGATGAGGCGGCGAACGTGGGCGACCGCGCGCAGGAACCGCACGGGGAACGCCGCGGCTGCCCCGTTCGGTCGGCGCGGGAAGGGGACCTTGGCGACGGTGAGCAACTCGTAGCCGCGCAGCGGGACCAGACGGGACTCGAGGCCCTCGCGCGTACCGAGGACGAGGACATCGGCGGCGCCGTCGCGCGCACGAAGGCCGTCGGCGACCGCGAGCAGGGGGTTCACGTGTCCGGCGGTGCCGCCGCCGGCGAGGAGGTAAGTCGTCACTGTTCGACCCTAACCACGTCGAGCGCGGCCGAGAGGCGAGAGCGCGCTCAGCCGCGCGGACGGCGGGCGGATGCCGCGGCCCGGCGCGCCGTGCGCGGGGGCGCCTCGCTCACCGCGCGGCGATCCGGCAGGGTCCGTGCGCAGGACAGCAAGACGCCGCACCCGATCAGCACCGAGAGGAGCGACGTCCCCCCCTGGGACATGAACGGCAGCGGCACACCCAGCACGGGGAACACGCGCAGCACCACCGCGACGTTGATCATGGCCTGGCCGACGATCCAGATCGTGATGCCGCCCGCGACGATGCGCACGAAGGGGTCGTCGGTGCGGCGGATGATGTGGAAAGCGCCGACGGCGAAGAGACCGAAGAGGAGGAGCACCACGACGCAGCCGATGAGTCCGAGTTCCTCGCCCACGATCGCGAAGATGTAGTCGTTCGCCGCGGCCGGAAGCCAGTCGTACTTCTCGGCGGAGTTGCCGAGGCCGACGCCGAAGATCCCGCCGGCTGCGAGACCCCAGATCCCGTGCAGGGGCTGATAGCAGTCGCCGAGGTAGTTGGCGATGCAGTCCTGATCGAGGAAGCTCATGATGCGGCGCATGCGGTCGGCGCTCGTGATGGCGAACAGGGCGATGGCGCCGACGGCCGCGAGGGCCGGCAGCACGAAGATGCGCAGCTTCACGCCCGAGAAGAACAGAGCCCCCAGCAGGACGAGCACGAGGATCATCGTCGTCCCCAGGTCCTTGCCGCCCATGACGGTGGCCACGACGAGAGCGAAGACCGGAACGATCGGGATGAACACGTGCCGCCAGTCCCCCAGCAGCGTCTGCTTGCGGTACAGGACGTAGCCGAGCCAGAGCGCGAGAGCCAGCTTGAGGAACTCCGCCGGCTGAGCCTGGATGCCCGCGAGATTGATCCAGTTGCGGTTGCCGTTCGCCGAGATGCCCAGGGGGGTGAACACCAGCAGCTGGAACAGGGTCGCGAGGATCAGCGCGGGCCACGCCATGCGCTTCCAGAAGCGCAGGGGTGCTCGGCTGAGGACGAACATCAACGGGACGCCGATGACGGCGAAGACGCCCTGCTTGATCACGTGCTCGAAGGGGTTCTGCGCGCCGTCGAGAGCCGAGGTCGCCGACAGCACCATCACGAGACCGAAACCGGTCAGCAGGAGCGCAGCGGAGGTGATGAGCAGGAACTCGCTCGGCACGGGCCGGAACGCCCGACCCAGGGAGACACGGGCGGCGAGCCCGGTGCGTTCGGGTTCGTCGGGTGTGCGCCGCGGAGGAGGTGCCGTCGTGGTCACGCGAGTCCCCTCAGTCGTGCGGTCGAGAATCTCCGTCGTGGCCCGCGATCCACACCTGCACCGCTTCGGCGAAACGGTCGCCGCGGTCGGAGTAGGACGCGAACTGATCGAAGGATGCCGCCGCGGGAGCCAGGAGAACGGTGTCTCCATCCCGGGCCACACCCGCCGCCAGTTCGACGACCCGGGCCATGACGTCTTCAGTCTCGGCGTGGTCGACCTCGAACAGCGGCACCGCCGGGGCGTGTCGCTCGAACGCCGTCACGATCTCGTCGCGCTCGGTGCCGATCACGACGACCGCTCGCACCGACGCGCCACGAGCACGGACGAGGTCGCCGAGGTCGACGCCCTTGAGGAGCCCCCCGACCACCCAGACGGCGCCGGGATAGGCCGCGAGCGACGAGGCCGCCGCGTGGGGGTTCGTCGCCTTGGAATCGTCGACCCAGGTCACCCCCCGGTGGACTCCGACGACCTGGATGCGGTGCGGGTCGAGGCGGAAGCGCTCGAGCGTGTCGTGGATGTGCGCGGGGCTCGCGCCGAGGGAGCGCGCGAGCGCCGAGGCGGCGAGGATGTTGGCGACCATGTGGGGGGCCGCGAGCCCCCGCTCGGCGAGGTCGGCCACCGTCGTGAGTTCGAGAGCGGAGGTGGCGCGTTCCTCGAGGAACGCCCGATCGACGAGGATGCCGTCGACCACGCCCAAGTCGCTGGGGCCGGGGACACCGAGGTCGAAGCCGATGGCGCGAGCGCCCTCGATCACCTCGGCGTCCTCGACCATCTCACGGGTGGCGACGTCCGCCTTGTTGTAGACGCAGGCGACCCGCGTACGAGCGTAGACGCCGGCTTTCGCCGACCGGTACGCGTCAGCACCGCCGTGCCACTCGAGGTGGTCGTCCGCGAGGTTGAGGCACACCGAGGAGTGCGGCGACAGCGCGTCGGAGCCGGTCTGCAGGTTCAGGTACCAGAGCTGGTGGCTCGAGAGCTCGACGACGAAGACGTCGAAGCCGCTCGGGTCGCGCACCGCGTCGAGCACGGGGGTTCCGATGTTGCCCACCGGAACCGCCCGCTGACCCGCGGTCATGAGCATCTCGGCGGTCAGGCGCGTCGTGGTGGTCTTGCCGTTCGTGCCGGTGATCAGCACCCAATCGGCGGGGCGCCCGTCGGCCCGCACGACCTTGTCGCGCACGCGCCACGCGAGTTCGACGTCGCCCCACAGCGCGATGCCCCGCTCCCGCGTCCACGCGATCACGGGGTGGTGCGGGGGAAAGCCCGGGGATGCCACGACCACCTCGGGCGCGAAGTCGGCCATCTCGGCGGGCACGGTCTCGAGCGGGCCCTCATGCAGATTCACGCCCAGCACCGGGAGGAGGCGGGAGTACTCGGCATCCGCCCGCTCGGTCACCACGAGCACCTCGGCGCCGAGCTCGGCGAGGGTGTCGGCGACGGAGAAACCGGTCACCGAGAGACCGAGGACGACGACGCGCAGCCCCTTCCAGTCGGCGTGCCAGCTGGTGAGGGTGGAGAGGTCGGTCATACGCGTGACAGCCATTCGACGTAGAAGAATCCGATGCCCGAGACGGCCAGGAGCCCGGCGATGATCCACATGCGCACGACGATGGTGACCTCGGGCCACCCGCGCATCTCGAGGTGGTGGTGCAGCGGGCTCATGAGGAAGAGGCGCTTGCCCCGGGTGACCTTGAAGTAGGCCCGCTGCAGGATGACCGAGCCCGACGCGATCACGTAGACGCCCGCGATGAGGATGAGCAGGAGCTCGGTGCGGGTGAAGATCGCCAGGGCGGCGATCACGCCGCCGATCGCCATCGAGCCGCAGTCCCCCATGAAGACCTTCGCCTTGGGGGCGTTCCACCAGAGGAAGCCGACGAGCGCTCCCACGAACGAGGCACCGACGATGGCGAGGTCGAAGGGGTCGCGCACGGCGTAACACCCGGCCTGCACGGTGGGGTCGAGCACGTCGGCGCAGACCTGCTTGTTCTGCCAGAAGGCCATGAGGCTGTACGCCCCGACCACGAAGATGCCCGAGCCCGCGGCGAGGCCGTCGAGACCGTCGGCGACGTTGACCGAGTTGGAGGTCGCGGTTCCGATGAGCGAGATCCACGCGAGGTAGAGCAGCCATCCGAGGATCGGCCCGAGCGCGAAGAACGACAGCAGCTGGATGTCGCGGAACACGGAGACGTAGCCCGAGGCGGCGGTCTGCCCGACCGTGTTCGGGAAGTTCAACGCCACGATCGCGAAGGGCACGACCACGATCACCTGACCGGCGATCTTGCGCCAGCCCGAGAGTCCGAGGCTGCGCTGCTGGCGGATCTTCATGTAGTCGTCGATGAAGCCGACCACACCGAAGCCGAGCATGAGCCACAGCACGAGCAGGCCCGAGACCGTGGGCGGGTTGTTACCGGCGTACGAACCGATGAAGTACCCGACCATCGTCCCGAGGATGAAGATCGTGCCACCCATGGTGGGAGTGCCGCGCTTTGCCCCGTGCGAGGGGTTGTGCACGTTCTCGGGGGTGCGGATGACCTGGCCCCAGCCCCACTTGCGGAACCACCGGAGGAAGACCGGGGTGAGGAAGAGGGTGAAGGCGAGCGAGATCGCAGCCGACGTCAGAAGTGATCTCACGCGAACAAGTCTCCCAGACGGTCGCCGAGGTGCCGGAGCCCCGCCGAGTTCGACGACTTCACCAGCACGCGATCACCGTCGCGCAGTTCGGTCGAGAGGTAGTCGTAGGCCGCATCGGCGTCGGCGAAGAAGACGGCCTCGCCGTCCCAGGAGCCCTGGGCGATGGCCTCGAGGTACATGCGGCGCGCCTCGGGTCCGATCACGACGATCCGCTGGATGCGCAGGCGCACGGCCAGCAGTCCCACACGGTCGTGCTCCTCGTCGGCGTACTCGCCCAGCTCGCTCATCGCGCCCAGGACGGCGACCGTTCGCTCCTCGGGACCGGTGATCTGGGCGAGGGTGCGAAGGGCCGCGGCCATGGAGTCGGGGCTGGCGTTGTACGCGTCGTTGATGATGCGCACGCGATCGGAACCCAGCGGCTGCATCCGCCAGCGCTCGGCGATCTCGACGGTCTCGAGACGGGCGATCGCGTGGGCTGCGGGCACGCCGAGCGCGGTGGCCGCGGCGAGGGCCGCGAGAGCGTTCATCACGTGGTGCTCACCGAGCACGCGCAGGGTGAGGGTGAAGGGTTCTCCGTCGATCACCAGATCGGCGCGGGTCCCGGATGCCGAGACCTCCACGTCGACGGCGCGCACCTCGGCCCGCTCGCCCCGGCCGAACCACCGCACGTCCTGCCCGCGCTCGCGCGCGATCGGCTCCATCGCGGCCACGCGCGGATCGTCGGCATTGAGGACGGCGAGGCCGCCTTCGCGGGTGGCCTTCACCAACTCGCTCTTGGCGTGGAACGTCGACTCGATGCCGCCGAACCCGCCGGCGTGCGCCATGCCGACCATCAGCACGACTCCGATGTCGGGGGTGACCAGACCCGCGAGGTGCGCGATGGCGCCCGGGGCGCTGGCTCCGAACTCGCTCACGAGGTAGCGCGTGTTCTCGGTGACGCGCAGCATCGTCAGCGGGGCGCCGACCTCGTTGTTGAACGAGGCGCGCGGTGACACCGTCTCTCCCTCGTCCTCGAGGATGCGGGCGAGAAGGTTCTTCGTGGTCGTCTTGCCGTTCGACCCCGTGATGCCGACGATCTTGAGCGCGCCCGTCTCGCGGACTCGAGCCACGACGTCCCGAGCCAGGTCGCCGAGGGCGGCCACGGCATCCGGGACGACGATCTGGCTCACCGCGTCGTCGAGCTCGCGTTCGACGATCGCGAGGGCCGCGCCCCGCTCGACGGCCGTGCCGACGAAGAGGTGGCCGTCGGTGGTCTCACCGGGCTTGGCGACGAAGATGCCGCCGGGCTCGATAAGGCGCGAGTCGGTGTCGACGAGCCCCGAGACGAGGGTGTCGGCAGTGTCGTCGCCGCGGACGACGAGACGCCCGCCGAGCACGTCGGCGAGGTGGGAGAGGCTGAGGGAGATCATTGCTGTGGGACGCCCTTTCCGGTCGCATTCGTTACCGAGACGAGACCGACGTGGGCCCTTTCTCAGCCGAACTTGGGCAGTTCGGGGGTCGTGGTTCCGGACGGAATCACCCGGTAGGACTTGAGAACCTGGGTGAGGGCCTTCTGGAACGCGGGGGCGGTGGCCGCCGACGATTTTACCGTCCGCGGCTCGTCCAGGTTGACCGCGACGACGTACTGCGGGTCGTCGGCGGGGGCGAAACCGATCATCGTGGTGAAGTACGCGTCGGGCTTGTAGGCACCCGTGTTCTCGTCGACTTTCTCACCCGTACCGGTCTTGATCGCGATGCGGTAGCCGGGAATGGCGATCTTGGAGGCGAGCTCGCCCTGCGTGGCGACGTTCTCGAGCATGAGCGAGACCTCCTTCGCCGTGTCGGTCGAGATGACCTGGGTGCCCTCGGTCGAGGGGACGTCGGTGACGGTGCCGTCGGCCGCGGTGCAGCCCTCGACGATCGACAGCGGCTTCTTCACGCCGCCGTTGGCGATGGTCTGGTACGCGCCCACGAGCTGGGGCACGGTGACCGACAGGCCCTGACCGAAAGCCGTGTTGAAGAAGGTCTGCTTGTCCCAGTCCTGGACGGGGTGCAGGATGCCGCCCGACTCACCCGGGAAGTCGATCGCGCTCGTCGTTCCCATGCCGAACTTCTGCAGGTAGTCGAAGCGCGTCTGCGCGGGGATCATCTCGGCGAACTTGGAGATACCCACGTTCGAGGAGTCGATGAGGACGCCGGTGGGGGTGTAGACGTTCGGGCCGTGCGAGAACGCGTCGGAGACGCGCGCGTCGCCGTCCAGCACCTCGCGCCCCGAGGCCGTGACCGTCGTCTGCGGCGTGTACGAGCCGCTGTCCAGGCCGATCGCCGTCGTGAGGGCCTTGAACGTCGAGCCGGGCTCGAACGGGCTCGAGAACGCACGGCTGCCGCGGTCCTCGGGGGCCGTGGCCGTGGGGTCGTTGGGGTCGACCGTCGGGTACTCGGCGAGGGCCCGGATCTTGCCCGTCTTGGCCTCGACCACGGTGATGGTGCCGCGCAACGACCCGGTGTTCTGCACCTGCTCGGCGATGAGCTGTTGCAGGTACCACTGCAGGTCGCGGTCGATCGTGAGCTTGAGGGTGCCGCCGTCGACGGCGGGCTGAGTGACGACCTCGGTGCCCGGGAGCACCACGCCGTCGCGGCTCTGCTGGAAGACGACCTTGCCGTTGGTCGAGGCGAGACAATCGTTGTCGGCCGCCTCGAGGCCGGCGAGGGCCTGACCGTCGCTGCCGACGAAGCCCAGCAGGTTCCCCGCCACCGCCCCGTCGGGATACATACGACCGGCCTGCGGCGGGAAGCTGAGGAACGGCAGCCCCAGGGCCACGAGGGCTCGGTATTGCTCGGTCGAGACGTTCTTCGCGATCATCGCGTAACGCGACTCGGGGTTGTCGGCCACGGCATCCTGGACGATCTTCTGCACGTCGGCGGCGTCCTGGCCGGTGACACCGGCGATCTGGGCCGCCAGGTCGGGCCAGGCCGTCGTGGTCTCGTTGCCGTCGTCGTCGCGCGTGGTCACGCCCTTCGCGGCGAGCATCGGGTCGATCTGCACGTCGTAGCGATTCACGCTGGTGGCCAGGGGCACCCCGTTGTCGTCGACGATCGATCCGCGCGAGGCGTACTCGATGCGGGAGTTCTGCAGACCCATCGAGAGCGAGTCGTCCACGTGGTCTCGGGCGTTGACGACCTGGATGTCGACCAGGCGGACGACGAAGGCGATGATCACGATCAGGACGACCGCGAGGGCGACGACGGTGCGACGCCGCGGGGAACGGGAGGTTGTCGTCGTCATGGCTCTCATCGTGTCGCGGGAGTCGGCAGACCGTCGCTGATCGGCGGGGGTGTCGCGGATTGGGCGGTCGGGGCGGCGGCCTCGGTCGGCGCGGGCGATCCGGGTGCCGCGGGCGCGGGAGTGGCCGTGCCGTTCTCGGTGGTGGATGCCGCCGGGTCGGTCACCAGCGGGACACCCGAGATCAGGGCGTTGCCGACCGAGCCGCGGCCCTTGGCGTCCACCGAGGAGGCGGTGTCGGCGGGCTTGTCGGAGCCGATCACGGCACCGTCGCTGAGGCGTAGGTACGTCGGCGACTCGTCGATGACCATGCCGAGCGCTGCGGCGTTGGCCGCGAGGTACTGCGGCGAGCTGAGTCCCGCGCTCTCGTCGGAGAGGATCTGCTTCTGGTAGGTCAGATCGCGCTGCTGCTGGGTGAGCGACGAGATCTCGAAGGAGCTCTGGGTCGTCAGGATGCCGAGCCCCATCTGCACCAGCACGATCGCCAGCGCGCCGAGCACGGCGATGACGCCGAACAGACGCCGCGGGGCCCGACGACGCGCGGTCGCGGGCACGACGGTGAGCCGGCGCTCGCGAACGGGCGTCGGGAAGTCGGGCAGGAAGGCCGCATCGATGGCCTGGGGTGCACTCATGCGTCCTCCTGGATTCTCTCGGCCGCGCGCAGACGCACGGGGGTGGCGCGGGGATTGACCGCGCGCTCTTCGTCGCCCGCCAGCTCCGCGCCGCGAACGAGGAGCCGGAACTTCGGCGCGTGCTCGGGCAGCTCCACGGGCAGTCCGCGCGGAGCCGTGGACGTCGACGCGTCGGCGAAGACGCGCTTGACCAACCGGTCCTCGAGCGACTGATACGACAGCACGACGATGCGCCCGCCGACACCGAGCACGCTCAGCGCGGCCGGGATCGTTCGCTCGAGCACCGACAGTTCGGCGTTGACCTCGATGCGCAGGGCCTGGAAGACGCGTTTGGCCGGGTGACGCTCGCGCAGCACCGCGGCGGGAGTGGCCGCCTGCAGGACGTCGACCAGCTGGCCGGAGCGCTCGAGCGGCGCCTCGGCGCGGGCGGCGATGATCGCGCGGGCGTAGCGACCGGCGAGCTTCTCTTCGCCGTAGCGCTCGAAGATGCGGCGCAGATCGCCCTCGCCGTAGGTCGCCAGCACCTCCGCGGCCGTCACGCCGGTGGTCTGGTCCATGCGCATGTCGAGCGGCGCGTCCTGGGCGTAGGCGAAGCCGCGGTCGGCGACGTCGAGTTGGAGCGACGACACGCCGAGGTCGAACAGGATGCCGTCGACCTGGGCGACACCGGCAGAGGCCACGGCCTCGGCGATCCCGTCGTAGACGGTGTGAACGAGGGTCACGCGGTCGCCGAAACGCGCGAGACGCTCCCCCGCGATGCGAAGGGCGTCGGTGTCGCGGTCGAGGCCGATGAGGCGGGTCTCGGGGAAGCGTTCGAGGAACGCCTCGGAGTGGCCGCCCATACCGAGCGTTCCGTCGACGAACACCGAGCCGGGCTTGTGGAGCGCAGGGCCCAGCAGCTCGGCGCAGCGCTCGAGCAGGACGGGGGTGTGGATGTCGCGGATGTCCATGATGTGTCGGGCGGAACCTTCGGACTCTGATCCCCATCCGCGTCGACCTGGCGCCGGGGAAGTGCGTCAGGGCGAGCGGCTGGGCATCACAGCCGAAGGGTCAGAAGAGTCCCGGGATCACCTCCTGTTCCATCTCGGCGTACGTTTCTTCGTTGCTCTCCGCGTAGGAGTTCCACGCCTCGGCGTCCCAGATCTCGGCGTGTGCTCCGACGCCGGTGACGACGAGTTCGCGACCGAGCCCCGCGTAGGTACGCAAGGCGGGCGGGACGGTGATGCGGTTCTGACTGTCGGGCTTCTCGGCGCTGGCCCCCGAGAGGAACATGCGCAGGAAGTCGCGGGCCTGCTTGTTGCTGAGCGGGGCCTCGCGGATCCGCTCGTGCACGCGCTCGAACTCCTCGGTGCTGAACACGTAGAGGCAGCGGTCCTGCCCGCGCGTGATCACCACTCCGGCGCCGAGATCGTCACGGAACTTCGCCGGCAGGATGACCCGACCCTTGTCGTCGAGCTTGGGTGTGTGCGTTCCGAGCAGCATTCGGGCGTCCACCCCCTTCGTCCGGCCTGCGAAGTTTCCCCCACTTTACTCCACCGCCCTCCACTTTGCTATCAAATTCCGGGGCTTCTGCGCGGAAGCACAGCCGTGTACTGTGATCGGCCGCCCCGACGGATCGCGCCGGACTCCGCGTGTTTCCGCCGCCGAACCGCGAGAATCACCCCCGAAGACAGCTCGAGTGGAGGAAAAGGGAGCGATTCGAGGCCTTATCTCGCCCCTCTCCCCCTCCACGGCGCCATTCCGTCGCGGACAGGACCCCCGGGCGCACGAAAAAGCACCGGCTCAGAAGAGCCGGTGCTGAAGAAGTGGGTGTCGGGCTTAGGGTCCGTCGTGGCGGCGGTCCCAGCGTTCGTTCATGCGATCCATGAACGACGAACCGGAGGCGCGAGCCGGTCGGGGCTTCGCGGAGGGTGCTGCCTGAGCAGCGCCGCGCGTCGGGGTGACGGCGAAGACGACCCCGCCGACCATGAGGAGGAATCCGACGACGCCCACGGCGATGCCGACGAAACCGGTGTTGAACCCGATCGACACGCCCGCGACGAGAGCGCCGAGACCGGCCAGCACGAGGATGGAACCGAGGACGATGTTGCGGTAGCTGAGGGCACGACTGGGGGCAGACACCACATCGGTGTCGTTGCTCATGAGATGGCGCTCCATCTCGTCCAGTAGACGCTGCTCCTGCTCTGACAGTGGCATGCATCCCCCTTTGTTGTTCGTTGTGGACGATTCTACGCGCGGCGTGGATCACTAGGCTAGGCCCGTGGCGACCTCCCCGGAACCGATCGAAGCTGTTTCCCAGCGACTCGACAAGTTCCTCTCCGAACAGCTATCGTACGCCTCTGCACTGGGCCCGGAGGCGGAGGCGTTCACCCGATCGGGGGCTTCCGCCCTCCAGGGAGGAAAGCGTCTGCGGGCCCGCTTCTGCCTCGCCGGGTGGAGTTCGGTTCGCGCGCTCGAAGCCCCGCCCTCCTCCGCATTCGACGAGTCCGCGCTGGCCGTGGCCACCTCCCTCGAGATCTTCCACGCCGCCGCCCTCGTCCACGACGACCTCGTCGACAACAGCGACACGCGTCGAGGTCAGCCCGCGGCCCACCGCGCGTTGCAGAAAGCGCATCAGGATGCCGACTGGGCCGGCGACTCCGACGCGTTCGGTCGATCCGGAGCGATTCTCCTCGGCGACCTGCTGGTCGCGTGGAGCGACGATCTGCTCGAGGAGGGCCTGAAGGGCCACCGCCATGCCGCCCCGACCCGTCGCGCCTACGCGCGGATGCGCCGCGACGTGACGATCGGCCAGTTCCTCGACGTCGCCGAGGAGTCCGCCTACACCGTCTACCCCGACGACGCCCATGCGGAGCGGGCGCTGCGCATCGCCTCGTACAAGTCGGCGCGCTACAGCATCCAGCAGCCGCTGCAGATCGGCGCGGCTCTCGCCGGCGCCGACGAGGCGCAGCTCGACGCCCTCGGGCGCTTCGGTCACGACGTCGGCATGGCATTCCAGCTGCGCGACGACGTGCTGGGGGTCTTCGGCGACAGCGCGGTCACCGGAAAGCCGGTCGGTGACGACCTGCGCGAGGGAAAGCGCACGGTGCTGGTCGCCTACGCCCGTGAGAGTCTGTCACCTCAGCGACGCGAGGGCTTCGACGCCCTCCTGGGCGACCCCGCCCTGGATGGGGCGCAGATCGCGGCGCTGCAGCAGACGATCCTCGACACGAGAGCGCTCGAACGCACGGAGGACCTGATCGCCGACTACTCGCGGCGAGCCGATCTCGCTCTCGCCGACGCCGAGGTCGACACGGCCGCACTCGAGGACCTCCGCGCTCTCGCGCGTGCCGCCACCGAACGAACGGCCTGAGGCCGGGACGTCTCAGGCGAGAGTCGCGGCGACTCGGCGGACCTCGCTCTTGCGCCCGGCGAGCAGAGCCTCGATGGGTGCCATGCCGATGCTCTCTTCCGGAGTCAGGAGCCAATCGATGGTCTCGTCCGCGTCGAACCCGGCATCGTGCAGAACGATGATCGTGCCGCGCAGCGACGCCAGCGGGCGCCCGTCCACGATGAAGACCGCCGGCACCTTGAACACGCCCTCGCGGCGCGAGCCGACGAGGTAATGCTCGTCGAACAGGCGACGGACGCGGCCGAGCGACTCGTCGAGCATCTCGACCAGGTCGGGAATGGTCAGCCACGCGGTCTCGTAACGGGAAGTCTCACTCACTCGCCCATCCTCTCATTTCCGCCGCCCCGGACCGCCCCGCGGTCCATCTGCACACGAGTCACATGCGTCACAACCGTCACTTTCGTTGACATCAGCCCCGAGGCATGCCAGCGTGTCGGGCAGTCGAACGAACGGAATCCCCCCACCATGCGGCGACTCACGCTGTCCCCCCTGCCCTCGCGACGCCGCGCGGTCGCCATCTGGCCGGCCGCTGTGGCCGGCTCGATCGCCCTGACCCTCGCCGCCGAGCACGCCGCTCACGCCGCGCCCCCCGAGCCAGCCCTCACGGTCCTGCCTCCCGCCCCCCGCGGTATCGGGGTGCCGGCACTCGCGGCCGTCACCGCCCCCAGCACCTACACCGTCAAGTCAGGCGACACGGTGTGGGGCATCGCTCGGGCTCATGGTCTCGACACCGCGGCGGTCCTGGCGGCCAACGGCCTGACACCCGACAGCCTCATCCGACCCGGCCAGGTTCTCGCACTCACCCCCGCGGCGACGCCCGCTCCCCCGGCTCCCGCCGCTCCCGAAGCCGCACCCCGGTCGCACGAGGTCCGCCCGGGCGACACCGTCTCGGCCATCGCCCGCGCCAACGGCGTCTCGCTCGACGCCGTGCTCAGCGCGAACGCCCTCACGCGCGCCTCGATCATCTACCCGGGCGACGTGTTGCAGATCCCGTCGGGATCCCCCGCACCCGCACCCGCGGCCGTGGCCCCCGCCACCGCCCCCGGGCTGGATGCCGAGCAGTCCGAGAACGCACGTCTGATCATCCGCATCGGGCGAGAACTCGGCGTCTCGGATCGCGGAATACTCATCGCCCTGGGCACCGCGATGCAGGAGTCGTGGCTGCGCAACCTCGATTGGGGCGACCGCGACTCGCTCGGCCTGTTCCAGCAGCGCCCCAGCACCGGCTGGGGCACCCCGGATCAGATCCTCGACCGAGAGCGGTCCACCCGCGTGTTCTACGGCGGAGCGGCCGACCCCAACGGCTCCGCGACCCGCGGCCTGCTCGACATCCCCGGGTGGGACCAGCTGTCGTACGCCGACGCCGCTCAGGCCGTGCAGATCTCGGCCTACCCGGACCGGTACGCCCAGTGGGAGCAACCCGCCACCACGTGGCTCTCCGTTCTCGGCTGATCTTCTCGTCCGAGGTGAGGGTGAGCCGCTCCCCGGCCTCACAGGGGGCGCTCCGTAGACTCGACCTGTGAGCACGAGTCAGCAGGCAGACCCGCTGATCGGCCGTCTCGTCGACGGCCGATACCGGGTCCGCGCGCGTATCGCGCGCGGCGGGATGGCGACCGTGTACGTGGCGACCGACCTGCGCCTCGAGCGCCGCGTCGCGCTGAAGGTCATGCACGGCCACCTCAGCGACGACACCGTGTTCCAGAGCCGCTTCATCCAGGAGGCCCGCTCGGCCGCCCGCCTGAGCGACCCGCACGTCGTGAACGTGTTCGACCAGGGTCAGGACGGCGAGATGGCCTACCTGGTGATGGAATACCTCCCGGGCATCACCCTGCGCGAGCTGCTGCGCGAGCATCGGCGCCTCACGGTCGATCAGACCCTCACGATCATGGATGCCATCCTGTCGGGGCTCGCGGCAGCGCACCGGGCCGGGATCGTCCACCGCGACGTCAAGCCCGAGAACGTCCTGCTCGCCGAGGACGGCCGCATCAAGATCGGCGACTTCGGTCTGGCGCGCGCGACGACCGCGAACACCGCGAGCGGCGCCCAGCTCATGGGCACGATCGCGTACCTGGCGCCCGAACTCGTCACCCGCGGCACCGCGGACGCCCGCAGCGACATCTACTCGCTCGGAATCATGCTCTACGAGATGCTCGTCGGCGAGCAGCCCTACAAGGGCGAGCAGCCGATGCAGATCGCCTATCAGCACGCCACCGACTCCGTCCCGCGCCCCAGCGCCAAGAATCCCGGCGTCCCCGAGCAACTCGACGAGCTCGTGCTGTGGTCGACCGAGCGCGAGCCGGGCGATCGCCCCCTCGACGCCGGAGCGATGCTCGAGCGGCTGCGTGCGATCGAGAAAGAGCTCGGCCTCGCCCCCCAGGTCGCTCGCGCCGTGTCGGTGGGCACGACGGGCCCGGCCTCCGCAGCGGAGTCCCGCGAGCTGACCAAAGTTCTTCCCCAGACGGCATCCCTCCCCTCCGCCACCATCGATGAACCCGACAACGCCGCGCGTCTGCGTACCCGCACGCGTCGACGCACGGCGCGCGGGGCCTGGCTCCTCGTGCTCGTGCTGCTGCTCGCCGGCGGCGCCGGATTCACCGGCTGGTACTTCGGATCGGGGCCGGGCTCGCTCGTCGCCGTCCCCGACGTCTCGGGGCGGAGCTTCGCCGACGCCCAAGCCCTGTTGACGCAGCAGCAGCTGCAGGCGCAGGCGCAAGAGGTCACGGATCGAGAGATCCCCTCCGGCACGACGGTGGGGTCCGACCCCGCCCCCGGCGAACGGCTCGACAAAGAGACCGTCGTCACCGTCTTCGTCTCGATCGGACCGGCGACCCATCAGATCCCGGCCCTCGCCGGCAAGAGCGCGGACGAGGTGCGCGCGATCCTCGAGCAGGCCTTCGTCGGCGTCGCGGGCGACCCCGAGCGCCAGTTCGCCGACCCCGCCGACGGAACGGTCCTGGGCGCCTCGGTCATCCCCCGCTCGGGCGGCGACGCGATCGACTGCACGCAGGGATGCACCGTCTACGAGGGTGACGCGGCCTCGCTCGTCGTCTCTCTCGGCCCGATCCCCGACGTCACCGGAGACTCGCGCTCGCAAGCCCAGCGCGCCCTCGACGGCGTCGGGCTGAAGTCCTCGGTGACCGAGGATTACAGCAACTCCGTGGCATCCGGCAACGTCATCTCCATGGGCCAGCGCGACGGCGGCGGCAACTGGCGCCCCGGTGACACGGTTCCCCTGCGCGTGTCGATCGGGCCGAAGCCCGTCGAGATCCCCGGCAACGTGGTGGGGATGTCGATCCGGGATGCCGTGAAGACCCTCGAAGCGCTCGGATTCCAGGTCAACGCGGGTATCGACGACGGCACCCTGCCCCTCGGCTTCAAGTACTGGGACATCTACAAGGTTCGCGCCACGAACCCCAAGGCCGGGACGACCGCTCCGCAGGGATCGACGATCACGCTGACGCCGACGTTGTAGGCGTCGCCGCCCTGAGCGCGACCTCACGAACGACGACGCCCCCGACCTCAAGGCCGGGGGCGTCGTCTGATTCACAAGAGAGTCAGCGCTTCTCGAGCTCCTCGGCCACGAGGAACGCCAGCTCGAGGCTCTGGCGGTGGTTCAGACGCGGGTCGCACAGGCTCTCGTAGCGCGTGGCGAGGGTCGCCTCGTCGATCTGCTCCGAGCCGCCCAGGCACTCGGTGACATCGTCGCCGGTGAGCTCGACGTGGATGCCGCCGGGGTGCGTGCCCACCGAGCGGTGCGCCTCGAAGAAGCCGCGAACCTCGTCCACGACGTCGTCGAACCGGCGCGTCTTGTAGCCGGTGGGGGTGGTGATGCCATTGCCGTGCATCGGGTCGGTGACCCAGAGCGGGGTGGCGCCCGAGTCGCGGACGGCCTCGAGCAACGGCGGCAGGGCGTCGCGGATCTTGCCCGACCCCATGCGGGTGATGAAGGTCAAGCGACCCGGCTCGCGCTCGGGGTCGAGCTTGTCGATCAGCGCCAGCGCGGTGTCGGTCGTCGTGGTGGGGCCGAGCTTGACACCGATGGGGTTGCGGATCTTCGAGAAGTAGTCGACGTGGGCGCCGTCGAGCTCGCGGGTGCGCTCGCCGATCCACTGGAAGTGCGACGACGTGTTGTACGGCTGGCCCGTGCGCGAGTCGATGCGCGTCATGGGGCGCTCGTAATCCATGAGGAGACCCTCGTGGCCGGTGTAGAACTCGACGCGGGTGAGCTCGTCGAAGTCCGCCCCGGCGGCCTCCATGAACTTGATGGCCCGGTCGATCTCGGTCGCCATGCTCTCGTAGGCCTGATTGGCCGGGGTGCTCGCGAAACCCTTGTTCCAGCTGTGCACCTCACGGAGGTCGGCGAAGCCGCCCTGGGTGAAGGCGCGGATGAGGTTCAGGGTCGACACGGCCGTGTGGTAGCCCTTGAGCAGACGCGCGGGGTCGGCCTTGCGCGACTCCTCGGTGAAGTCGTAACCGTTCACGATGTCGCCGCGGTAGGCCGGCAGCGTCACGTCACCACGCGTCTCGACGTCGCTCGAGCGCGGCTTGGCGAACTGACCCGCCATGCGGCCCATCTTGACCACGGGCATCGAGGCGCCGTAGGTCAGGACGACGGCCATCTGGAGCACGGTCTTGATGCGGTTGCGGATCTGCTCGGCGGTGGCACCGGCGAAGGTCTCGGCGCAGTCACCGCCCTGCAGGAGGAAGGCCTGGCCGGCGGCGGCACGAGCGAGGCGCTCGCGCAGGTTGTCGACCTCACCGGCGAAAACCAGAGGCGGGAGGGTCGAGAGTTCTGCGGATGCCGCGGCCACAGCGGCCTCGTCATACCACTGCGGCTGCTGCTTGATGGGCAGGGTTCGCCAGTGGTCGAGGTCGTGGAGCTGCTGATTCACCCCTGAAGTCTAGTGGCGGGAAACCGGCGCCTTCGCCGCCCGTGACGTGGCGAGACGGTCCTTCACGGTCGAGGCGTAGACGTCTTCGTACCGCTGCTCGCCGAGACGCTGGAGCGCCACCATGATCTCGTCGGTGACGGAACGCAGCACGTAGCGGTCGCCCTCCATCCCCTCGAAGCGCGAGAAG
Source organism: Microbacterium sp. SORGH_AS_0454 (assembly GCF_031453395.1). Taxonomy (NCBI): domain Bacteria; kingdom Bacillati; phylum Actinomycetota; class Actinomycetes; order Micrococcales; family Microbacteriaceae; genus Microbacterium; species Microbacterium sp. SORGH_AS_0454. The sequence continues at coordinate 3,265,402 of NZ_JAVIYS010000001.1, forward strand.
TCGAGGGGCTCGCCGATCACGATGCCGACCCGCCCCACGCGGGGCAGGCGCTGACCGATCGGCATGACGGCGCCGGTGTCGACCATGACCACGGGCACGACCGGGACGCGCGCCTCGAGAGCCATCCGTGCGATGCCCGTGCGCCCGCGGTACAACGTGCCATCCGGGCTGCGCGTTCCCTCGGGGTAGATGCCGAGCAGCTCGCCACGCCCCAGCACCCCCAGGCCCGTGTTGAGAGAGGCCTCGGAGGCCTTGCCGCCCGACCGGTCGATGGGCAGCTGGCCCGTCGCGGTGAAGAACATGCGAGTGGCCCAGCCCTTGAGACCCTTGCCCGTGAAGTAGTCGCTCTTGGCGAGGAACGCCATCCGGCGGTCGATCATGAGCGGCAGGAAGATCGAGTCGGAGAACGACAGGTGGTTGCTGGCCAGGATCGCCGCGCCGTCGGCGGGGATGTTGCGCCGACCCACCATCCACGGGCGGAACACGGCCTTGATGACCGGCCCGATCACCACGTACTTCATGAGCCAGTAGAACATCGTCAGCGCTCCTTCCCGGCGAGGTCCGCGACCCCGATGAGACCGGCGTCGTTGCCCAGACGTGCGATCGCGAACTCGGCGACCGGACGTTCACCGTACCCCGGGAGCGAGGTCTCGTACGCGAGCTTCACGGGCTCGAGCAGGTCGGCGCCGAGCTGGGCCACTCCCCCGCCGATCACGAAGACCTCGGGGTCGAGCACCGCCTGGAAGCCGCCGCACGCCTCGCCCAGGGCCGTGGCGACACGGCGGAGGGCCTCGATCGCCCCCGGATCGCCGGCGAGGACCAGGCGCGAGACGGCGGGGCCGGGGATCGCGCCCCGCTCCTCGCGGACGGCGGCGAGAGCCGCGCCGATGCCGCCCTCGTCGGCGATGGCGTTGGCCTCGCGCTGCAGTGCGCGTCCCGAGGCGTACTGCTCGAGGCATCCGTTCTGCCCGCACCCGCAGGGGTGACCGCCGCGCACGAAGCGCATGTGGCCGAGTTCGGCGCCGATGCCGTGACCGCCGCGGAAGAGCTCCCCGTCGGTGACGACGGCACCGCCGACGCCGGTGCCCATCGTGAGCATGACCATATCGCGCACGCCCCGACCCGCACCGAAGCGGTACTCGCCCCAGCCCGCGGCGTTCGCGTCGTTCTCGATCGTGACGGGGGCGTCGAGACGCTGCTCGAGACGCGCGCGGAGGGGCTCGTCACGCCAGTCAATGTTCGGCGCGTAGATGACGGTGCTGCGGTCGCGGCTGATGAAGCCGGCGGCGGCCACGCCGATCGCGTGGATCTCGTGGGCGCGGCGCAGATGATCGGCCATGTCGACCACGGCGTCCACGAGGGCCGCGGGGTCGATGGGAGTGTCGACTCGAAGCTTCTCGACGATGGTGCCGTCGTCGTCGACGACGCCCCCCGCGATCTTCGTTCCCCCGATGTCGATGCCGACGTTGCGCACCGCGCTCCCTTCCGGGCCCACCGTGCGGCTCGGCCCGGAGCAGTCTAGCCACCCGGTGCAACCGACGATGATGCCGTGCGCTCCCCGGGGCGAGCACGTCGATGCGGATAGACTCGTCCCACAGCTCGACGTTCTTCCGGTGCCAAAGGAGTTGCCGTGATCCAGTTCGATCAACCCGCCCTCATCCCCGCAGACCCCGACGCCAACGCGTCCGACCTGCTCGCCGACCGCGTCCGCGCCACCCCCGACCGGCCGCTGTTCGCGGTACCCGACCGAGACGGATGGCGAGACGTCACCGCCGTCGAATTCGAACGGCAGGTCATCGCCCTCGCGAAAGGCTTCGTCGCCGCCGGCATCCAGCCCGGCGAGAAGGTGGGGTTCATCGCCCGCACCACCTACGACTGGACCCTGGTCGACTTCGCGCTGTTCTACGCCGGCGCCATCATGGTCCCGGTCTACGAGACCAGCTCGCCGTCGCAGATCTCGTGGATCCTGTCGGATTCCGGTGCGATCGCCGTGGTCCTGGAGTCCACGGAACACGCCGAACGTCTCGACGAGGTCCGCAGCGACCTCCCCCTCGTCCGCGAGGTCTGGGCGATGCACTCGGGAGCCCTCGACGCGCTCGTCTCGGGCGGCACGCACATCACCGACGAAGAGATCGAGCGCCGCCGCCATCTGGCGAAGGCCTCCGACGTCGCCACCCTCATCTACACCTCGGGCTCCACCGGCCGTCCGAAGGGCTGCGTGCTCGTCCACAGCAACTTCGTCGAGCTGGCGCGCAACTCCGCCAAGTCGCTGCACGAGGTCGTCGAGACCCCCGGCGCTTCGACCCTGCTGTTCATCACCACGGCGCACGTGTTCGCGCGTTTCATCTCGCTGCTCAACGTGCACGCGGGCGTGAAGACAGGACATCAGCCCGATACGAAACAGCTCCTCCCGGCGCTCGGCAGCTTCCGCCCCACCTTCCTCCTCGCGGTCCCCCGCGTGTTCGAGAAGGTCTACAACTCCGCCGAGCAGAAGGCCGAGGCCGGTGGCAAGGGCAGGATCTTCCGCGCCGCCGCCGACGCCGCGATCGAGCACTCCCAGCGCCTGCAGGACGGAAAGTCGATTCCCCTGCTGCTCAAGATCAAGTTCGCGCTCTTCGACAAGCTGGTCTACTCCAAGCTGCGGGATGCCATGGGTGGCAACATCGTCTACGCGGTGTCGGGATCGGCCCCTCTCGGCCCCCGCCTGGGTCACTTCTTCCGCAGCCTCGGCGTCGTGATCCTCGAGGGCTACGGCCTCACCGAGACCACCGCCCCGGCCACGGTGAACCTCGCCACGAAGTCGAAGATCGGCACCGTCGGTCCCGTACTGCCGGGTGTCGGCATCCGTCTCGCCGATGACGGCGAGATCCAGGTGCGCGGTATCAACGTGTTCCGCGAGTACTGGCAGAACCCCGAGGCGACGGCCGACGCCTTCGACGGCGAGTGGTTCAAGACCGGCGACATCGGCGCCTTCGACAGCGACGGATTCCTCGCCATCACGGGCCGCAAGAAAGAGATCATCGTCACCGCGGGCGGCAAGAACGTCGCTCCCGCCGCTCTCGAGGACCCGATCCGCGCGAACCCGATCGTCGGTCAGGTCGTGGTCGTGGGCGACCACAAACCGTTCATCGCGGCCCTGGTCACGCTCGACACCGAGATGCTCCCCACCTGGCTGGCCAACAACGGCCTGCCCGCCGACATGCCGCTCGCCGAGGCGGCCGAGAACGACAAGGTGCGCGCCGAGGTGCAGGGCGCGATCGACCGCGCCAACACGCGGGTCTCGCGCGCGGAGTCGATCCGCAAGTTCACGATCCTGCCCACCGAGTGGACCGAGGCCAGCGGGCACCTGACGCCGAAGATGAGCATCAAGCGCAACGTCATCGTCGCCGACTTCGCCGACGCCATCGAGGACATCTACGCCGTGCCGGTGAACACGACCAACGTGTCGCTCCCCTGAGACGCGCGACGACGACGGCCCGGTCCCCCGAGGGGCCGGGCCGTCGCGTATCCCCTCTCACGACGTCAGCGACCCGCACAACCTCAGCCCGGCTCACAGGAAACCCACGGAGGTTGCGCAAATCGCCGAGGGCACGCCGACGCCGGCCGCACCTCGGCGACCCGCACAACCTCAGCGATCCGCGCAGCCTCAGCCCGGCGCCCCGGAAACCGACGGAAGTTACGCAAATCGCCGAGGATACGCCGACGCCAGCGAGACCTCGGCGACCCGCACAACCTCAGCGATCCGCACAACCTCAGCCCGGCGCGCCGGAAACCCACGGAGGTTACGCAAATCGCCGAGGGTACGCCGACGCCAGCGACACCTCGGCGACCCGCACAACCTCAGCGACCCGCGTAGCCTCAGCCCGCCGCCCCGCAAACCCACGGAAGTTACGCAAATCGCCGAGGGTGCGCCGACGCCGGCCGCACCCCAGCGACCCGCACAACCTCAGCTACCCGCGCAGCCTCAGCCCGCCGCCCCGGAAACCCACGGAAGTTACGCAAATCACCGAGGATACGCCGACGCCGGCCACACCCCAGCGACCCGCACAACCTCAGCGATCCACACAACCTCGGCGATCCGCACGACTACGGCTCGACATGGCCGAAAACGACGGAGGTTGCGCGAATCCCGGGGGAAGCGCGTGACCCGGCTCCGAATCAGAACCAGTCGCTCTCGCGCACCTGGCGCATCGCCTCACGACGCGTCTCGGCGGACAGGCGCGAGAGGTACAGCATGCCGTCGAGGTGATCGGTCTCGTGCTGCAGGGCCTGGGCGAGCAGCCCCTCGCCCTCGAGCACGACCTCGTTGCCGTCGAGGTCCATTCCGACGACCTTGGCCCACGGATAGCGCAGCGCATCGTGCCAGAGACCCGGCACCGAGAGGCACCCCTCCCCCACCGGCTCCGGCTCTCCGCGCGTCTCGACGAGCACGGGGTTGAGCACGTAGCCGATGTCGCCATCGATGTTGTAGCTGAAAGCGCGCAGACCCACGCCGATCTGCGGCGCCGCGACCCCCGCGCGCCCGGGCAGCTCGACCGTGTCGATCAGGTCTTGGACGAGGGCACGGATGCCGTCGTCGATCTGCTCGATGGGCGCACTGGGCGCGCGCAGGACGGGGTCGCCGAACAGGCGGATCGGGCGGACGCTCATGCCGCGACCGCCGGGGCACGCAGGCCCTCGACGACGGCGGCGGCGAGCTCGCGCGCGGCCTGTCGGGTCGAGGGCTGCAGGTCGCGGAAGGTGATGGCGCTGCCCGCGGCGATATGTGCGTCGTAGGGCATGCGGATCACGGTGCGCACACGCGAGCGGAAGTGCGCCTCGAGCTCGCTCTCGCGCACCAGCGGCGTGCCGGGGCGGGAGTTGTTCAGCACGACGACCGCATCGCGGACGCGCGCCGCATAGCCGTTGGTCTCGAGCCACGTGAGCGTCTCGGACGCGAGGCGCGCCTCGTCGACCGACAGGCCCGCCACGATGACCAGGGTGTCGGCCAGTTCGAGTGTCGCACCCATGACCGAGTGCACGATCCCCGTGCCCGTGTCGGTGAGGACGATCGAGTAGTAGTGCGCGGCGACGTCGGCGACCTGGCGGTAGTCGTCGTCGCTGAAGGCCTCGGACACCCGCGGATCGGAATCGGATGCCAGCACGTCGAGACGCGTGGCGTCGCGAGCGACGATCGACGAGACGTCGTTGTAGCCGACCATCTCGTCGTGCGAACGGACGAGGTCGCGGACCGTGCGTCCGTTCGGACGGCCGACGCGGTCTGCGAGCGTCCCGCGATCGGGATTGGCGTCGACCGCGATGATGCGGTCGTCGCGCGCGTCGGCGAGGGCCATGCCCAGGAGCGAGGTGACGGTGGTCTTGCCCACACCGCCCTTGCGCGAGAGCACCGGCACGAATCGCGCGCCGCCCGCGAGAGGCGTAGCGATCCGGCGGTCCAGATCCTTGCGCTGACGGGCACGACGACCGTCGCCGAGGTTGATGCGGTGACGCGAGACCGAGTACACCAGCTGCTGCCAGAGACCCTCGGGCTCGGGACGCGCGATCTGACGCGGATCGAGCAGACGGTCGGCGGTGAGCAGGTCGGAGCTTTCGCGCGCGTCGTCGATCTGACCGATGCGCTTCGAGGTCAGCGTGACCTCCGGAGCGGGCGTGCGCACGCGCTCCAGCGCGTGGGCGCGATCGACGCGGGCGGCCTCGTCGGCGGCACGGGCGGCATCATCGGCCTGGTGGGCGCTGCGGCGCGTGAGCGGAATCGTTCCGATGACGCCCGTCGCGGCGCGCTCTGCGCGCGTGGTCGGCGCCGCTGCGGGGGCGACGACGGTCTGAGGCTCCGCCCCGGCGGAGTCGGCTTCGACCTCGACCTCGGCGGTAGCCGGCGGTGCGGGCTGCGACTCGGCGGTGACCGGCGGGCGGGGCGCGTCAACGGACTGTCGGGTGGGCTCGGGCGTGTCTGCCACGGTCTCGGTCTCCTCGACCTCTGCGTCGTCGTCGTCGTCGGCGTCGGCGTCGGCGGGTGCGGTCGCGGCGAGCTCGGTCTCCTCGACAGCGACCTCTTCCGGCTCCGCGAGTGCGGACACCGCGTCGTGCGGCCCCGACTCTTCCGGGGCGATCTCTTCTGTGTCGCCGTGCTCAGGCTCGCCGACGGCCGCGGGGACCCACGGCGCGTGCGTGAGCGGCTCCGAGATGTCCGCCGACAGGTCGGGCTCGACGTGCGTCTCGGGCTCGCGTTCATCGGCCGGTGCGTGGTCCGGCTCGAGGTCTTCCCCACCCCGGGACGCCGCATCCAGGGCCCCCACCGTCTCGGCGGCATCGGCTTCGGTCGCGAGGTCGTCGACGATCTCGGCATCGGCGAGGTCTTCGGCCCGCGAGTCGGACTCGGCCGCCCCGGCCAGGTCGGCTTCCACCGGGTCGATTTGCGCGAGCAGGTCCTCACCCGGGAGGGCGTCAGCGGCGGTCGGGGCGTCGACGTCATCGTCCTCGTCGGCGCCCACGAGCTCGTCGCCGGAGGCAAGCTCCTCGGCCTCTTCCGACGAGAAGGTCTCGTCGAAGCGGTCCTGGTCTTCGTCGATCTCGCGCGATTCCGCGGACAGCTCCGCCGCGGCATCCGCCGCGGTCTCGTCACCGACTCCTTCCGCGACGGCCGGGGGCGTCGGCATCCGGCATCTCGTGCTCCGAGGCGTCGCGGGGCGACTCGTCGACGATCTCCGCATCGTGCACGTCGTCGTCGGAGAGCGGCTCCGTCGTTGCGTCCGTGTCATGCGGCTCGAGGATGATGTCGCCGGTCGGGAGCTGCTCGACGTGCGGGTCGTGCACGATCTCGGCGTGGTCGTCGATGCCGGCGGGTACGGCGGAAGGAACGCGCGGGGCGTCGAGGGCGGCGAGATCGGCCTCGTCGAGGGGGATCTCGTCTTCGATCACATCGTCATCGAGGTCGTCATCGCTGGCCACGGGCAGGTCGACATTGACCTGAGCGATGTGCCCGCCGAGGATCGTGATGCTGGCCGTGTCGAGATTCCCGCTCTCCTCGAGCACGCCGTGCTCGGCGTTCTCGTCGGGGTTCGCGTCGGTGCGGTCGGGGGTCACTGCAGTCTCCAAACGGGAAGAGGGCGCGAAAGCGCCCCCTTCTAGGTTACTGCGCTTGGCGGATTACCAGCAAAAGATCTCCTGCTTCCACCTGTTGTGTGGTACCGATGGCGACACGTTCGACCACGCCGTCGACGGTCGCGGTGATGGCCGCCTCCATCTTCATCGCCTCGATCGAGGCCACGGCCTGACCGGCCGAGACGCGGTCCCCCGCCGTCGCCTTCATCGTCACGACGCCGGAGAACGGCGCTGCCATCTGCCCGGGTTTCGAGGTGTCGGCCTTCTCGGCCTGGCGGGCTTCGACGTCGATCGAACGATCGCGCACGAAGACCGGGCGCAGCTGGCCGTTCAGCGTCGTCATCACCGTGCGCATGCCCTTGTCGTCGGCCTCGCCGACGGCCTCGAGCCCCACGAACAACTGCACACCCCGCTCGATCTCGACGGTGTGCTCTCCGCCGGACTGAAGACCGTAGAGATAATCGGCCGTATCGAGCACGCTGAGATCGCCGTACGTCTCGCGGGTCTGCTCGAAGGTGCGTGTCGGGCCGGGGAAGAGCAGCCGGTTCAGACGCGCGCGTCTCTCGGAGGACTCCCCCGCCAGGGCGGCCTGGTCGTCGTCGGTGAGCGGGGTCGTGCCGGTCTTGACATCCCGCCCGGCGAGAACCTTCGAACGGAAGGGCTCGGGCCACCCGCCCGGCAGGTCGCCGAGCTCGCCCGCCATGAACGAGACGACCGAGTCGGGCACGTCGTACTTCTCGGGGTGCTGCTCGAAATCGTCGGGGTCGGCCCTGACGGCGGCGAGGTGCAGGGCGAGGTCGCCCACGACCTTCGAAGAGGGTGTGACCTTCGGCACGCGGCCGAGGATGCGGTTCGCCGCGGCGTACATGTCCTCGATGAGCTCGAAGTCGTCGGCGAGCCCGAGCGCGATCGCCTGCTGGCGCAGGTTCGACAGCTGACCGCCCGGGATCTCGTGCCGGTACACGCGTCCGGTAGGACCGGCCAGTCCCGATTCGAACGGACGGTACAGGTGACGCACCGCCTCCCAGTACGGTTCGAGGTCGCTCACGGCCGCGAGGTCGAGACCGGTATCGCGATCGGTGTGCGCGAGGGCGGCGACCAGGGCCGACAGAGACGGCTGGCTGGTGGTTCCCGCCATGGGTGCCGACGCCGCGTCCACGGCATCCGCTCCCGCAGCCGACGCGGCCAACAGGGTCGCGAGCTGCCCGCCCGCGGTGTCGTGGGTGTGCACGTGGACCGGCAGGTCGAACCTCTCGCGCAGAGCCGAGACGAGCTTGGCCGCGGCCGTGGGGCGGAGCAGCCCCGCCATGTCCTTGATCGCGAGCACGTGGGCGCCCGCATCGACGATCTGCTCGGCCAGACGAAGGTAGTAGTCGAGCGTGTAGAGATCCTCGGCGGGATCGAGAAGGTCGCCGGTGTAGCAGACGGCCACCTCGGCGACGGCGGTGCCGGTGCGCAGAACCGCGTCGATCGCCGGGCGCATCTGAGACACGTCGTTGAGCGCATCGAAGATGCGGAAGATGTCGACCCCGGATGCCGCGGCCTCGGCCACGAACGCATCGGTGACCTCCGTGGGGTACGGGGTGTAGCCGACGGTGTTGCGGCCGCGCAGGAGCATCTGGATGGCGACGTTCGGCAGGGCCTCGCGGAGAGCGTCGAGGCGCTCCCACGGGTCTTCGCCGAGGAAGCGAAGGGCGACGTCGTAGGTCGCCCCGCCCCAGGCTTCGACGGAGAGGAGTCCGGGTGTCGAGCGCGCCACGTAGGGGGCGACGCGCGCGAGGTCACGGGTGCGCACGCGCGTGGCGAGCAGCGACTGGTGCGCGTCGCGGAACGTCGTCTCGGTGACCGCGAGAGCGGTCTGATCGCGCAGGGCCTTCGCGAAGCCGGCGGGACCGAGCTCCTGCAGCCGCTGACGCGAGCCGGCCGGGGCCGGGGTGGCCAGATCGGGCGTGGGAAGCTTCGCGCCCGGATCGATCGAGAGCGGGTTCTCACCGTTGGGGCGGTTGACGGTGGTGTCGACCAGCCACGAGAGGATCTTCGTTCCGCGGTCCTTCGACTCGCGGCCCTTCAACAGCTCGGGGCGTTCGTCGATGAACGAGGTGCTCAGGTCGCCGGCGACGAAGGCGGGGTCGTCGAGCACGGCCTGCAGGAACGGGATGTTCGTGGAGACACCTCGGATGCGGAACTCGGCGAGGGCCCGACGCGCGCGCGACACGGCGGCCTCGAAGTCGCGGCCGCGACACGTGAGCTTCGACAGCATCGAGTCGAAGTGCGGGCTCACCTGCGAACCGGCCGCTGTCGTGCCTCCGTCGAGACGGATGCCGGCCCCACCGGGCGACCGGTAGGTCGTGATCTTCCCGGTGTCGGGGCGGAACCCCTGCGTGGGGTCCTCGGTCGTGATGCGGCACTGCAACGCGGCACCGCGCAGGCGGATGTCGTCCTGGTGCAGGTGCAGGTCGGCGAGGGTGGCGCCCGCGGCGATGCGCATCTGCGACTGCACGAGGTCGACGTCGGTCACTTCTTCGGTGACCGTGTGCTCGACCTGGATGCGCGGGTTCATCTCGATGAAGACGACCTCACCGGTGCGCGGGCCCGCGGTCTCGAGCAGGAACTCCACCGTTCCCGCGTTCTGATAGCCGATCGAGCGCGCGAAAGCGACGGCATAGCGGTGCAGATCGTCGCGGACCTCGGGGGCGAGGTTCGGCGCGGGCGCGATCTCGATGACCTTCTGGTGGCGCCGCTGCACGGAGCAATCGCGCTCGAACAGATGCACGGTCTCGCCCGCGGCATCCGCGAGGATCTGCACCTCCACGTGACGCGGACGCTGGACAGCCTGCTCGAGGAACATGCGCGGGTCGCCGAAAGCGCTCTGCGCCTCGCGCATGGCCTCGGCCAGGGCCGGGGCGAGCTCGCCCTTGGATTCCACGCGGCGCATGCCGCGCCCGCCCCCGCCGGCGACGGCCTTCGCGAACACGGGGAACCCGATGTCGTCGGCCTGAGCGAGCAGTTCGTCGATGTCGTCCGACGCCGGGGTGGAGCGCAGCACCGGAACGCCCGCCGAGATCGCGTGCTCCTTCGCCGTGACCTTGTTACCGGCCATCGCGAGCACTTCGGCGGGAGGACCGATGAAGGTGATGCCGTGAGCGGCCGCCTTCTCGGCGAGCTCCGGGTTCTCGGACAGGAAGCCGTAGCCCGGGTAGATGGCATCCGCCCCGCATTCGCGGGCGACGCGGATGATCTCGTCGACGTCGAGGTAGGCGCGGACCGGGTGGCCCCGCTCGCCGATCTGGTACGCCTCGTCGGCCTTCAGGCGGTGGAGCGAGGCACGATCTTCGTACGGATAGACCGCGACGGTGCGGGCGCCGACCTCGTATGCCGCACGGAAGGCGCGGATCGCGATCTCCCCGCGATTGGCGACCAGGATCTTCGAGAACATGCGCACCTCACGTCAAGCTGGCGGAGCTGAATGTGCTCACAGCCTAGGGGACGGTAACGTGGACTCTCGTGCACGTACTCTCCGTCAGCTCTCTCAAAGGCGGGGTCGGCAAGACGACCGTGACACTCGGGCTGGCTTCCGCAGCCTTCGCACGTGGCGTTCGCACTCTCGTCGTCGACCTCGACCCTCAGTCCGACGTGTCGACCGGGATGGACATCCAAGTCGCCGGTCGGCTCAACATCGCCGATGTCCTGGCCAACCCCAAAGAGAAGGTCGTCCGACAGGCGATCACCTCCAGCGGGTGGGCGAAGGTTCATCCGGGCACGATCGACGTGCTCATCGGCAGCCCCTCGGCCATCAACTTCGACGGTCCGCATCCCAGTGTCCGCGACGTCTGGAAGCTCGAAGAGGCCTTGGCGACCATCGAGGCCGACTACGACCTCGTGCTGATCGACTGCGCGCCCTCGCTGAACGCCCTCACGCGCACCGCGTGGGCCGCGAGCGACCGCGTCGTCGTGGTCACCGAACCGGGCCTGTTCTCCGTCGCCGCAGCCGACCGTGCCCTGCGCGCGATCGAGGAGATCCGCCGTGGACTCTCGCCGCGCCTGCAGCCGCTCGGCGTCGTGGTCAACCGCGTCCGCCCCCAGTCGATCGAGCACCAGTTCCGCATCAAGGAACTCCGCGACATGTTCGGCCCCCTGGTCCTCAACCCGCAGCTGCCCGAGCGCACCTCGCTCCAGCAGGCGCAGGGCGCGGCCAAGCCGCTGCACGTGTGGCCCGGCGACTCCGCTCAGGAGCTCGCTGCCGACTTCGATGCGTTGCTCGACCGGATCGTGCGCACCGGCCGTATCCCCGTCGAGAACGAGGCACCCCAGGCCTGACCGCGGTCCTGTCCGACGCCGCCCCGCTGCCTCGCAGTCGGGCGGCGTCCGTCATTACGGCGCTCCGCGAGACCCCTGAGCACATCGAGGGGCCGAGATCCGTGCCGGCAACGGCGCTGTCGGCGCACCCGCCGCTCCCCTGCTGGTCGTCGGCCGAGAGGAGTCGGAGGACGACGCATTGCCGGATGCCGTGGCATCCGATGAGAACGGGCGTGTCTACGCGGTGCGGGCGGCGCGGCGAGCGGCGAGTTCGTCGACGGCCTCGGGGGTCGCCTTTTCGAAATCGACCAGCGTCGACTCGACCTCGCGGAGGACCTTGCCCACGGCGATGCCGAAAACGCCCTGTCCGCGGCTGACCAGGTCGATGACCTCGTCGTTCGAGGTGCAGAGATACACCGATGCTCCGTCGCTCATGAGCGTGGTGCCGGCGAGGTCGCGGATGCCCGCGGCGCGGAGCTGGTCGACCGCCGTGCGGATCTGCTGCAGCGAGATGCCCGTGTCGAGAAGGCGCTTCACGAGCTTGAGGACGAGGATGTCGCGGAAACCGTAAAGACGCTGCGATCCCGAGCCGCTCGCTCCGCGAACCGTCGGAACGACGAGCTCGGTCCGAGCCCAGTAGTCGAGCTGGCGGTAGGTGATGCCGGCGGCGCGTGCCGCGACGGCTCCGCGGTAACCGGTGTCGTCGTCCATCTCGGGCAGACCGTCGGTGAAGAGGAGATCAGCGGCGAACCGAGGTTCACCGAGTGCGTCGCCAGCGTTCATGCTCGCGTCCTCCTCATCGGTTCGTTTCCTCCACGCTAGATGAGCGGAGGTCCCCCGGCAATGACATCCGCTCCGAGGGCTGCGGCGTGTCGCGATCAGGACAGGATTCGCTCGAGAGCGTCTCGCACGAACATCGTGCGCACCTCGTCGAGACGGGCCGCGAGCTCGGGTGCGAGCTCGCTCGCGCGAGCCCGAGAAGGCGCGTCGGGACGACGCAGCAGAGCCGACAACGCGGACTCCACCAGTGAGACCTCGCGCTCGGCGCTCTGGCGGAGCGAGCGGATGTGACGCGGTTCGATGCCGTGGCGATCGAGCGCGACGAGAGCCCGCAGCAGAGTGACGGCCTGCTCGGAATACGTGTCGGCACCGGCGATCACCCCCGTGCTGACCGCGTCGTTCAACAGCTGGGGACGCGCGCCTGCGGCGGACAGGAGTTCTTCGCGACGATAGCGGCGCGGAGCGCTCGTCATCGACGGGATCGAGGTGGGCGGCGCCGGGTTGCGGCCCGCGTCGAGGTCGGCGAGGTAATCGCGGATGACGACGAGCGGAAGGTAGTGATCGCGCTGCAGGGTGAGCGCGAGGCGCAGGCGCTCGAGGTCGGCGGGCGAGAACTTGCGGTACCCCGACTCGGTGCGGGTCGGCGACACGATGCCCTGCACCTCGAGAAAGCGGAGCTTGCTGGAGGTGAGCGCCGGGAAGTCGGGGGTCAGACGCGCGAGCACCTGGCCGATGCTGAGCAGCCCCGCAGCCGTCTGTCGACTACGGGAGGGGGCTGCCGCCATCAGCGCTCTGCCGCGGGCAGGTCGACCGGCGAGCCGAAGAAGTTCAGGCGGAACTTGCCGATGCGCACCTCGGCGCCGTTGACGAGAGCCGAGCGATCGACCCGCTCGCCGTTGACGTAGCTTCCGTTCAGCGAACGCTGGTCGACGATCTCGAACGAACTGCCGGAACGCAGGATCTCGGCGTGACGGGCGCGACACGGTCACGTCGTCGAAGAAGAGGTCGGCCTCGGGGTGACGGCCGACGGTGGTCACGTCGGTGTCGAGCAGGTACCGGGCGCCCGTGGTCGGACCGGAGCGCACGATGAGCAGGGCCGCCCCCGAGGGGAGGGCCTCGATCGCCTCGAGCTCGGCCTCGGTGAGATCGGCACCGAAGGGCACGAACGACAGGTCGGCGTCGTGGGTCTGGGTCGTGTCGTGCGACGCGCCGGCTGCTGCGGCGTCGGCCGCGCGCCGGATCTCGTCTCGCTCGAATCGGCTGGTCTCGTCCACGGCTTCTCCTTCATATTCACCATAACCGATCGGTCGCCAACGGCGGGGTCGACCGACTTCGAGCAGGTCATGGTGAGGCGTGATGTGTCTGTATTCGCCGAAACCGGGACACCGCGGTTTGGGGGATGCGGAGGCGGCCGACGAGACACTCGAACCTATCGACCCGGACCTACCCCTGTCGAGTCCGCATCACCCGCTGTCGGCGCGCCGTCTTCACCCCGGACCGCTACGCAGGACGCCGAGACCCTGCGCATGCCCCCCGTCCGGCCGCTTTCACCCTGGTTAGGGTCGGAGAATGACTTCCTCCGAGACGCCTCGCCGCCGCACTGTTCCCGCTGTCCTCGCCGCAGGCCTGCTGGCCGCCGCCGCACTTCTCGTGCCGGCACTGCCGGCCGCGGCCCACGACGAACTCGTCTCGACCGACCCCGCGGCCGGCGCGACGCTGGAGTCGCTCCCCTCCCAGATCACCCTGTCGTACAGCGCCGACATCCTGACCGACGCGGGAGCGACCGTCATCGAGGTCACCGACTCCGCCGGAGCCTCCCTCGCCAACGGCGCCCCGACCGTTTCGGGAACCGAGGTGACGCAGGCCCTGGCGGGGCCGGCATCCGGGACCGTCACCGTGAAGTGGCGGGTCGTCTCGAGCGACGGGCACCCCATCGACGGCGACTTCGCCTTCGCGGTGCCCGCGGCCGCTCCCACCCCCACCGCGACCGCGACCCCCACCGCGTCGGCGAGCCCCACGGCGACCGAGAGCGCCGCACCCTCGGCGACGTCCGAGGCCACTCCCCTGCCCGCCGAGGACAGCTCCGGCGCCTCGCCCCTGCCCTGGATCCTGCTCGCGGTCCTGCTCGTGATCGTGGCGGGCGTCCTCGTCTACGTCTTCGCCTCGCGCGCGGGCCGCAAGACCGCCGGCGGCGACACCACCGGGCGATAGGCTGGAACCATGCCTCATTACGATCTGGTCATTCTTGGTGCGGGTCCCGGCGGGTACGTCGCCGCCGTCCGCGGCGCACAGCTCGGACTGTCGGTCGCGATCGTCGAAGAGAAGTACTGGGGCGGTGTGTGCCTCAACGTGGGCTGCATCCCCTCCAAGGCGCTGCTTCGCAACGCCGACCTCGCGCACACCTTCCACGCGAAAGCCGACCTGTTCGGCATCTCGGGGGACGTCACCTTCGACTTCGGCAAGGCGTTCGACCGCTCGCGGTCGGTGGCCGCTGGCCACGTCAAGGGCATCCACTACCTGATGAAGAAGAACAAGGTCACCGAGTACGAAGGCCGCGGCTTCTTCGCCGACGACCACACCCTCGACGTGACGCTGACCGACGGGTCGAAGGAGCAGGTCACCTTCGACAACGTCATCATCGCCACCGGCTCCACCGTGCGCCTGCTCCCCGGCGTCAGCCTCTCCGAGAACGTCGTGACGTACGAGGAGCAGATCCTCACCCGCGAGCTCCCCGAGTCCATCGTCATCGTCGGCGCCGGGGCCATCGGCATGGAGTTCGCCTACGTCATGACGAACTACGGCGTGAAGGTCACGATCATCGAGTTCCTCGACCGTGCGCTGCCCAACGAAGACGCCGAGGTCTCGAAAGAGATCCAGAAGCAGTACAAGGGCTACGGCGTCGACATCCTCACCTCCACGAAGGTCGACTCCGTCACCGACCACGGAGACAAGGTCACCGTCGCCTACACCGCGAAGGACGGCTCGACCGGGTCGATCGACGCCGACCGCGTGCTCATGTCGATCGGCTTCGCCCCCAAGGTCGACGGCTTCGGTCTCGAGAACACCGGCGTGAAGCTCACCGAGCGCGGTGCGATCGACATCGACGACCACATGCGCACCAACGTGCCGCACATCTACTCGATCGGCGACGTCACCGCCAAGCTGCAGCTGGCCCACGTGGCCGAGGCGCAGGGCGTCGTGGCCGCCGAGACCATCGCCGGTGCCGAGACCCAGACCCTCGGCGACTACCGCAACATGCCGCGCGCCACCTTCTGCAACCCGCAGGTCGCCTCGTTCGGCCTCACCGAGCAGCAGGCCCGCGACGCCGGTCACGACATCAAGGTCGCGAAGTTCCCCTTCTCGGCCAACGGCAAGGCCAACGGCCTGGGCGAGCCCGTCGGCTTCGTCAAGCTCGTCGCCGACGCCGAGACGCTCGAGCTCATCGGCGGTCACCTCATCGGCCCCGACGTGTCCGAGCTGCTGCCCGAACTCACCCTCGCCCAGAAGTGGGACCTCACCGCCCTCGAGGCGGCCCGCAACGTGCACACCCACCCGACGCTGTCGGAGGGTCTGCAGGAGGCCTTCCACGGTCTGACGGGACACATGATCAACCTCTGATCGTGTGACGCACGAAGGCCCGCCCGGTTCGCCCGGGCGGGCCTTCGTCGTCTCCGCGGACGACCTCGGCGCGAACGCGAAACGGCACTCCGCCGACGGTCGGTCGCACGTGGCGACCGTGTCGTCGGCGGAGTGCCGCATCTCTTCGCGCGGGCGGAGAAGTCAGTGCCCGAGCGCGCGAGCGAGCTTGGACCCGGATGCCGCGTGGCGGCCCCCCGCAGCGAACACCGCCGCGTCGACCGCGGCGAAGAACGCCGCGCGCGCGTCGTCGTCGGCCGGCGCGGCAGGACCGAGTTCGACCTCCCACTCGCGCCAGACGGACTCTACGCCGCGGCGCTCGTCGCGGGCGTGGACACGGTCGTCGACGAACTCGGCGACCTCGTTCCCGACCGCGTCGAGCAAGGAGTAGGCGGTGCGATGGTTGCGCACCCGCGCGAGGGGGGTGAACGGAGGCGCGGCGACCGAGGCGACGGCATCCTGAATCGCTTCGGGCACCACCGGATCGGCGTCGGGGTCGATGTCCCCCTCAAGCGGCCACTGCCTCTCGGTGCGACCAGCACCCTCGAGGGGACCCTTGATGTGCCAGCCCTCGTCGGGCCCTCCGGTGCGGCGGCGGACAGCGATCCCCGCGCGAGCGAGGTCGGCGTCGGCCGTATCGAGGTAGCGTGCGTCCAGGTCACGCGGCTCGGGTTCTCCGACCCGTGTCACGCCCGGGAGGGCCGCCCAGTCGGGAAGGGGCGTCTCATCGTCGACGTCGTACTTCGACTCGATCTCGACGCTCGACGACCCGCTCGGGGCTGCGCTCAATCGTCGCGGCCGTCGGCGTCGGGGTTGATGTCCTCGGTCTCCTCCGAGAAGACGAAGACGGCCTCGGTCGGCCCGTCGGACTCGCCCTGGTTCGCCAGGCCGCCATCGCGGCGGTAGACGAGCTGGCCCTCGCTGTAGGGCATGATCAGCGTGTCGTCGGACTCGTTCTCGAGCGGGAGCACCTGCCCGTCGAGCGGGCCTCCGGTCAGTCGTGCAATAGCCATGACGCCAGCGTAGACCGCGGCACCGACACCGCCCGGTGCCTTGACAGCGCTCACCTACAATCGCTGGAGTGACCTCGACCGACCTCCCCGGCGACCGCCCCTTCGTGCTGCTCGCCACGCGCGCCGAAGACCGCCCGGCCGACGAGGAGTACGCGCTGTTCCTGCGATTCACGCGGCTGCCTCCCGAGCGGCTGCTGCGTGTGCGGCTCGAGCGGGACTCGATGCCCGCCTTCGACCTCGACGCGGTGTCGGGGATCCTCGTCGGCGGCAGTCCTTTCAACGCGTCCGACCCGCCCGAGCGCAAATCCGCCGTCCAACGGCGCGTCGAGGCCGAGATGGCCGCCCTGGTGGATGAGGTCGTCGCCCGGGACGTCCCCTTCCTCGGCGCCTGCTACGGGGTCGGCACCCTGGGGACGCACCTGGGGGCACCCATCGACGGGACGTTCGCGGAGCCCATCAGCGTCGTCGACATCTCTCTCACCCCCGAGGGACGCGACGATCCTCTCGCAAAGGGACTGCCCGCGACCTTCCCCGCGTTCGTCGGGCACAAAGAGGCCATCAGCGCGCTCCCGCCATCGGCGACCCTTCTCGCGTCGTCACCGACGTGCCCCGTGCAGATGTTCCGTGTGAAGCAGAACGTGTACGCGACGCAGTTCCACCCCGAGCTCGACCTCGACGGCATCGTCACGCGCATCCACGCCTACGCCTCGTACGGCTACTTCGCGTCGGACGAACTCGACCTGACCCTCGCCGCCGTCCGCCGCGCGCCCGTGACGGCTCCCTCACTCATGCTGCGGACCTTCGTCGAGCGCTACGCCCGCTGAACCCCTCTCGTCAGGAGCGGTCGCGGGGAGTCACCCGCACGACCTGGACGGGAGCGGTCACCGCGGGATGCGCGAGCCGGAGATAGGGTTCGAGCCCCAGGTCGACCAGGTGCACGAGTCCGGACAGCTCCGGACCCCGTCCACGGACCAGGCCCGCCTTGAGAGCCCCGAAGGTGACCGTGACGTCGGCGGCGAGCACGGCGGCATCCGCCGTCCCGTCATCGGGATCGAGGCCGCTGGGGAGGTCGACCGCGACGACGAACGGTTGCTCCCGAAGGCCGCGGACGCCTTCGACGAGAGCGCGCGCTCCCCCGCGCAGGCGCCGGTCCGCCAGACGACCGATGCCGAGGATGCCGTCGAGCACGAGCGCGTACTCGGCCAGCTCACCGCGGACCTCCGACGCCGAACGCACGCGCGCTCCCGCGGCGACCGCGGCATCGAGCGCCGCTCGGTGCACGCGATCGCGCACGAGCACCAGGTCGACGCGCTCGGCGACGGCGCCGAGCTCGGCCGCGGCGTACAGGGCATCTCCCCCGTTGTCGCCCGCGCCCACGAGGACGAGAACTCTTCCGGGGCGCGCGACGAGCTGCTGCGCGACGATGTCGGCCAGGGCCGCGGCGGCCCAGCGCATGAGCGGCCGCCCCTCCGCCAGCAGAGGCTTCTCGGCGGCACGGACGGCGTCGGCGCTGTACGCGGCGACACGTTCCCCCGAGGCCAGCAGCCCGCTCGCGGACTCACTCATCGGGGGACCCCGCGCGAGCCTCGGCGCGGTCCTCGCGAGCGGCCGCCGCAGGGTCGTTCTTCGCGAGGTTCTCGCGCTCCTTCGTCTCTGCGGCGCGGGCGGCGTCGAGCTCACCGGTCGCAGCCCGCACCGCCTTCTCGGCTCGGCGGACGCGGAACTGGATCATGGTCGACGCGCCGTACTTCGCGCGGACGCGGTCATGGTCCTCTTCGGTGGCGACGGTGATGTACGCGCCCGCGATGAGGATGACCTGGCTGGAGAGGTTCAGCCACAGCAGCAGAGCGATGAGCGAGGCGAACGTCGCCAGCAGCGGGTTGTTGCCCGCTCCGCCGACGAACAACCCCGACAACTGCTGCAGGACGACGAGTCCCACGCCGCCGAGAAGGGCACCCCGTAGGAGCGTGGGGCGGCGCGTCTTCACGCCCGAGAGGGCGGCGAAGGCCACGGCCACGGCGGTCGTGTCGAGCAGCAGGACGACGAGCGTCGAGACCAGCCACGTCAACACCGCGGAGATCCAAGAATCGGCGGAGATGCCCAGCAGCTCCCGCACGAACGTCAGCCCGGCGGTGGCGAGGAAGGTCACGACGGCCGCGCCGACGAGAGCGACGCCGATGCCGATCGCGACGGCGAGGTTGCGCACGATGACGAGGATGGGGAGTGTGTCGTCGGTGGCGACGCCGGCGATCTGTCGAAGGGCCGAGCGCAGCGAGCCGATGGCGCCGATCGCTGCGCCGAGCAGACCGATGGTTCCGATCACCCCCGCGACGGTGAACTCCCGCGGGGCATCGAGGTTGCTCACGTCGAGCAGACCATCAGGTCCGACGAGACCCGGCACCACGTTGTTGACCGCTCGCTCGAGCGCCGAGAACGCATCGGGGTTTCCCGACAGCCAGATCGCCGCGAACGAGAACCCGATGAGCACCGCAGCGAACAGGCTGAACAGGGTGCGATAGGTCACGCTGTCGGCGAGCATGGGGCCGCGCGCCCCCGAATAGACGAGGAACGCGCGCACGAGACGGAGCCGCAGCGCCCACGCCGTGACACGACGGATGAGGTCAGCCATGCGCTCAGGGTATCGGCGCGGCGGGGCGTGCCCCACGGGCTTGACCGCGGAGGTGCGCAGCGACAGGTCAGCCCGACGGCATCCCCTCTCCCGGCCCGCCCACCAGACGCAGCCACACGCCCGAGAGGAGCCAGGGGCCGTAGGCGATCTGCGTGCGCCGTCCACCCGCGAGCAGAACACCGGTGGCGGCGACGCCGCCGAGAACAACAGCGAAGAGCAGACCGGATGCCACGGCCTCGGGCCCGTACCACCCCAGCGGCGCCCCGACGAAGGCAGCGAGCTTGACGTCTCCTCCGCCGAACGCACCGGGACGCGACAGGTGCAGCGCGAGAGCGACGGCGAACGCCGCCGCCGACCCCCCGACGACCCCGAGCGCACGCCCCGGTTCACCGGTGCGCAGGGCTTCGGCCGTCAGCAGCGCCGCGACCACGAGCAGCGCCGGAAGCATAACCGCATCGGGCAGCCGGTGGGTGCGGACGTCGACCACGGCGAGCGCGATGCCCGCCACGGCGAACACTCCGGCGGCCAGTGCGATCAGCATCGGCACGGCTCAGGCGTCGATCACGAAGAGGTCGACGCGCACGACCGACCCGGGGTCGATGGCTTCGGCGTCGCGCACCGCGCGCTTGAGGGGCAGGACGTAGACGCCCCCGGCCTGCGGGAAGATCGAGGTACGGAAGGTCGTGGCGCCGATCGTGGCGTCGACCCGCACCCCGCCGAAACCGCGCCGATACGTCTGCGTCTCACGGATCTCCGCGCTGAGCTCGGGCGGCAGCGCGACGAAGTACCAGTCGCTGTCGCTGCGCGCCTCCCACCGGAAGACGTCGCCCTCGAACCGCACTCTCATCGCCGTTCCCCTCCGTCGTGCGAGGTGGTCACGATACCGGTGAGCGGCTGACGGCGGGCGGCGTCATCCCCTGGGGAGGAACGTCGACGCTCATCGTCGCGGTTCGCGCCTCGGCGAGCGTCCGACGGCGACATCCGCGCCGACGGCGACGATCGCCGCGCACACGTAGACGACGATGTCGCGTGCGTCGAACCCGGTGCCGAGCACGAGCGCGATGGGACGGAACCGTTCCGCGAGGTCGACGGGGATTCCCGTGGCCTGGAAGAGTTCCACGGCCACACTCCATCCCCCGGCGATCAGGCCGACGACGAACGGGCGCAGGCGCGGGAGCACCATCACGAGCGCGGCGTAGACCGCGACCGTGTAGAGCGCGTCGCCGGCGACATCGGTCGCGGTGTTCGAGGGCAGCACGAGGTGGACGACGAGCCCGGCGGCGACCACCGCAGCCAGTGCGAACAGGGCTATCGTGCGGCGTCGAGTGGGCGGCATCCTGCCATCGTGACACCTTCCGCCGCGGCGTGAGACGCGCGTCAGCGGATGACCCCCGCGGCCCGCGCCGGGTCGGCGTACGCGCGAGCGAGCGAGTCGACGGTGTCGTGGGCGTTCAGCCCGCTGGGGTTGGGCAGCACCCAGGTGGGGACGTCCGCGATCGACTCCTCCTGTCGCCCCGCGGTCGCTCGGGGCCGCTGGAAGCCCTGGCGGTAGGCGGTGAGCCCGACGACCGCGACGGCCCGAGGCTGCCACCCGGCTACCCGCTCGACGAGCGACGCCGCACCCGCCCGGAGCTCCTCCCGTGACAGCTCATCGGCCCGGGCGGTCGCTCGCGCGACGAGGTTCGACACGCCGACTCCCGCGTCGAAGATCATGCGGCGGTCCTCGTCGCCGAGCGGCTCGGAGTAGGCGGGCAGACGCGGAAGGATCCCCGCCCTCACCAGCGCCGGCCAGAAGCGGTTGCCCGGGCGTGCGAACGGGGTCCCGGTCGCCGCGGTCCACAGACCCGGGTTGATGCCCACGAACAGCAATCGCACGCCCGGCTCGACGAGGTCGGGCCTCGTGGCATCCCGATAGGACTCGAGTTCGGCGCGCGTATACCCCATGAGACCACTATGACCACTACGCGGTGCGGGCCGGCGCGCTCTGCCAGGATCGGAGGAATGGATGCCGTTCCCGCCCTGACCGAGGTCCCTCCCGCGCAGTTCGTCATCGTCGGCGACAACGTGCGCCTCGCGACCTACTCGTGGGGCGACGTCGAGGCAGATCCCGTCCTGTGCGTCCACGGCTTCGGTTCGAGCACCCGCGACAACTGGGTCAATACCGGGTGGGTGCGCGACCTGCTCCGCGCCGGTTACCGCGTCATCGCGGTGGATCAGCGCGGTCACGGCGCCAGCGACAAACCGCACGACGCTGCGTCTTACACCATGCCCACGCTCGTCAGCGACCTCGTCGCCGTGCTCGACACGTACCTCCTCGATCAGGTGCGCTACCTCGGCTACTCCCTCGGCGGGCGGGTGGGCTGGCAGCTCGCCGTCGACGCCCCCGAACACGTGGAGCGCGCGGTTCTGGGCGGCATCCCGGACGGTCGTCCTCTCGCGCGGCTGCAGGTCGACCAGGCTCGGGCGTTCCTCGACCACGGTGAACCCGTTCAGGATGCCACGACCCAGCGTTACGTCTCGCTCGCCGAACGCGTGCCGGGCAACGACCTGCGTGCGCTCGTCGCGATCGCAGAGGGGATGCGCCTGGGCGAGACCGACCCCGATCCCTCGTCTCCTCCGCGTCAGCCCGTGCTCATCGCCACGGGAACGGAAGACCCCATCCACGACCAGTCGAAGCACCTGGCGGGGCTCCTCCCCCGGGGCGAGTTCGCCGACATCCCGGGCCGCCACCACGTGAATGCCCCCGGCGCTCGGGCGTTCCGCGAAGCGGGCATGGAGTTCCTGGGGCGCTGAGCCGCGAGCCGCGGTGCGCGGAGTTGCCGCGGCGCCGTCCCGACGGCATCCCGCGTTCTCTCGCGGGGTGTGCCGCTCCCGCCCCCGCCCCCGCTCCCGCCCCCGCTCCCGCTCCCGCTCCCGCCCGTTGAGTGTCCAGAAAACCCGGAGAGATTTCGAATTCGTCCGGGTGTTTTGGACACTCGACGTACTCGGGCTGAACGTGCGCGAGATGCACGGGCGGCCGGTGCCCTCCGTCGAGTGTCCCAGGCACGCCGCACGCGCGTCCCGGGAGCCGGCGTGTCGTGGACACTCAACCGGATAAAGCGCCGTCTCAACCGCAGTCGTAGACCGTAGAGGGGGCGGAGCTGTCGGTGGCGCAGTGCTGCGTCACCCATGTGCGGATCTGCGAGGACGCGGTGGTCGTGGCCGCGGCGGCCATCGACGTACCACCGCCGCGCTGGTCGCCGCCGATGACGTATCGCACCTGGCCCGAGTCGACCATGGCGGTGAAGGCCTGCAGGGTCGGCACATCGTCGGTGCCGTTGAAGCCGCCGATCGGCAGGAACGAGCCGCCGTCCGAGGCGATGATCAACTGCGCCGCCGACTGCGCCCCGAAGGTCGCGGCCAGATACGTGGATCCCGTGCCACGGGCCTGCAACCACGAGACGAGAGCGTCGCTGTTCTCGCCGCCACCGGCGCCGAAGCCTGCGCCGCCGGTCGGTGCTCCACCCGCTCCCCCGCGCGTGTGCCCCGAGGCCGAGCCGCCGGGCGCCGTCGCCGGGCCGGATCCCTGCCCGAACCCCTGGCCCGGCGTTCCTCCGCCCCCGGGTGCGGCGCCGAGTCCCTGGCTGCCGCGTCCGCCGGTCGGCATCCCGCCGGCGAAATCTCCGCCGCCGAAACCGCGGCCACCAAAACCCGAGGTCTCCGATACCCCTCCCGCGACGGGATTGATCGAGTTGGGGTGGGCGACGGTAACCGCCGACCAGACGGCCGGGGTCAGCAGCAGCCCGATCATCAGCGCGACGGTGGTGACCGGACGCCCACGGTGGCGTGTCGACAGCAGCACGATTGCAATCACGGCGACGAGGGCCTGAGCGATCGAGACGGGCACACTGTATCCCCCGGTCGATAGACCGATACCCAAGGCCGTGGCTCCCGCGGAGGCAACGATCGCGATCTGCGGCCACACCCTGCCCGCACGATGAGCCACGGCGAGCGCGGTACCGATGGCGAGGGCGAGGGGTATCGCGAGCGATGCCGTGTAGAACTGGTGCATTCCCGCGACGGCGGAGAACATCGCGGCGAAGGTGGCGAGCCACACCGTCAGCAACACCGTGAGCGGTCGCGAGAAGCGCAGCACCCACAGGACGACGAGAGCGACGACGGCGGCCGGAACGAGCCACGCCACCTGCCCCGCGAGCTGGGCGTTGAACAGGCGCAGCACCCCGGGCTCACCAGAGAACGGAGGGGTGAACGACTCGTACGCACCGCTGTCGGCGGTCGCCGAGAACCGGCCCAGACCGTTGTAGCCGAACACCATCTCCCACGGGTTGTTCGTGAGGGTGCTGCCGATGTAGGGCCGGCTTCCCGCGGGGATGAGCGACACGATCGCGACCCACCACAGCGAGGCCGCGAGGCTCACCGCACCCGCGAGCGCGAGGTGGCCGATGCGTCGAGACCACGACTGCCGGGTACACAGGTACGCGGCGGCCAGTGCCGGCCAGACCGCCCAGGCCTCGAGCTCGTAGAACTGGAACGACAGGCCGATCAGGGCGCCCGCGGCAATGAGCCACCCGAGACTGCGCGCCTGAACGGCGCGCACCGCCGCCCAGGCCGTCAGCGACAGACCGAGCACGAAGAACGTCTCGGGCTGGTTCGAGCGCGCGACCGCGACCAGGATGGGCGTCACGGCCACCACCGCGCCGGCGATCAGTCCGGCGCGCTCCCCCGCCACGCGTCGTGCGGCGAAGGCGGCGACGAGTGCCGCGGCGACCGCCGCGAACGCGTTCGGCAGGATCACCGCCCACGCCGAGTACCCGAAGGCGCGCACGAAGAGCGCCGGGATCCAGAACGACCCGGGGATCTTGTCGAGCGTCACGGTGCCGGCGGGGTCGACGGCGCCGAAGAAGAAGTTCGACCACGAGCGACTCATCGACAGGGCGATGGAGGCGTAGTACTCGCTCGGAGCCCCCGCCCATACCTGCCACCCCGTGAGGGCGAGCGCGACGAGTCCGACGGCGGCGAGGCCGACGGTCCAGCGTCGAGGTCGACGCAGACCCGACGTCAGCGGAAGCGTCGGGGTGGGAACGGGAGGAGATGCAGCGGCCACCGGCGCATCGTAGGCAGCGCTTCCCCCATCGCAGCCCTGGGCACCTTATGCGCCAGCGATGGATGTTAGGTCGTCACCTCGCAGGAGGACCTCAGGATGCCGTGACGATGAGCTTCGGAGCGGACGGTGCCCGCGTGGCCGCCGCCTGCAGGCCCACCCGCACGCTCTGACCGGGAGCGAGCGCAGCCGCCCAGGCGTTTCCGGTGCACGTGACACGGCCCGCGGCCACGGAGCAGCTCATGCCCCACGCGTTCGACACCGCGGTGGTGCCGGGGGCGTCGAAGGATACGGACCACTTCTTCACCGGCCCGGTGGCGGTCACCGTGAGCTCGGCGACGTATCCCTCACCCCAGGTGCTCTGCGGAACCCAGGTAGCGGTGATGCCGGCCGCCGCGCTCGCACCCGGCTTCGGCGTGGGTGCAGGGGTGGGCGACGCGGTGGGCGATGGGCTGGGAGCCGCCGGTTTGGGAGACGCCGTCGGCTTCGGTGACACCGTGGGAGACGCCGTCGGCTTCGGCGTGGCCGTCGGCGCGGGATTCGGCTGCGGCGCCGGCGAGGCGACCGGTGTCAGGATCGGCGCGAGAGCGGCGAGTTTGGCCTTCTGCGGGGTCCGCCAGTCGTCACCGACGAGCCCACCGGTGTCGCCGCTGTTCGGGTTGAAGGACCAGTAGGCGTAGCTGATCTCGGTCTTCGCGAGGTACCCCACGAGCGCGTCGAGCCAGGCGCGGTCGCTCGCCGTCTCGAGTTTCGTGCCGAACTCGCCCAGGAGGACGGGCGCGATGTTCCCCCGCACGAGGTAACCCCAGTTGGCATCCCACACCGTTTCGAGATTGGCGGGATAGTTGGAGGCCGAGAACCAGGGCTGCGCAAAGACGCTCGCCGGGTAGTCGTGCGGCGAGTAGACGACGCGGTTCTTCACCGCGAGGGTCACGGGAGCGGCGCCGGCGTCCTTCAGGCCGCCGCCCCACCACGTGCTCGATCCGTCGTTCTGGCGTTCGACGCCCTCGACGATGATCAGCAGGTTCGGGTTCACCGCCAGCACCGCATTGCCGGCGCGGGTGGCCGCCGCGCGCCAGTCGCGCGAGGGGTCGCCGCAGTTCCAGCAGGCCGACCCGTGAGGTTCGTTGTGCAGATCGACGCCGATGACGGCGGACTCGTTCTTGTAGCGAGCGGCAAGCATCTTCCAGTCGTCGATCCACCGCTGTTCGCTGTACTGCGCGGTGTACCAGAGCTCGCTCTGTGCGGCCGAGCCGGGGCGATGGCGGTCGAGGATCACCGACAGCCCGTGCGCCTTGGCGCGGGCGATGACGGTGTCCATCAGCTGCAGGGGCGTGAGCGACACCAGCCCCGGGTTGACCGCGGCATTGATCGAGTTCGACGCCGTCGCGGCGAGGCACTCGTTCGAGAAGGGGAGGCGGATGGTGTTGAAGCCCATCCCCGCGATCGCGGCGAGACCGTCGTCGAGCGAGATCGACCACAGCCCGTGCGGGGCGCAGTTCGAGGTCTCCATGCCGAACCACGCGGCCGCCTTGATGGTGAACGGCGCACCGGATGCCGTGACGATCGTCGACCCGTTGGTCGAGAGCCAGCCCGGAAGAGTCGTCGTGGCAGACGCGGGAGAGGCGATCGCCCCCGCGGCGACGAGGGTTGCGCCCGCGACGATAGCCGCAGCGCGCCGCAGCGCACGACGCGTGAACGAGCGGTTCTTGCGCCAAGCGGACATCGGCACCTCCGCGATCATCGTAGGGGGCGCGAGCGCTGCGGCGGAGCGGATTCGGCGATCTTTTCGGCGCGGCGACGCCGCCCGCCGCGGTCGTCTCGGAAGGCGGTCCTCGGTGCGTGCCCCAGGATGATCGCACGCGCGGTTCTCGCCGGTCGTGTCACCCACAGCGGCGGCATAGCCGATTGATACCCGCTCCCGTTCTCACCGAGGGAATCTGTGCGTCGTGACCTCTCCCGTCCCTCTCGCGCGCTGGTGGCGCGAACCCCGGTGGGCACGGATCGCGCTGACGCTGATCGTCGCGGGTTTCGTCGTGCTGACCTGCTGGAACCTCTCGCGCGGCGGTGACTTCTCCTTCTACGAGGCTTCGGCCCGGTCGATGTCGCAGTCGTGGCACGCGCTCTTCTTCGGGGCCTTCGATCCGGATGCCACGGTCACCCTCGACAAGCTCAGCGGCTTCGCCGTACCCCAGGCGCTGAGCATCCGCCTCTTCGGGATGTCGATCTCGGCCATCGCCCTCCCCCAGGTAATCGAGGGTGTCGTCACCGTCGTCGCGTGCGCGGTGCTGGCCCTCCGCTGGGGAGGACGCGGCGCCGGGCTGCTCGCCGCCGCCGCGGCGGCCTCGACCCCGATCTTCGTGTCGATGTTCGCCCACCCGATGGAAGACGGGCTGCTCACGATGGCCCTCGCCGTGGCCCTGGTGTGGTGGCAGCGCGCGGTGCTCACCGCGAGATGGTGGCCGCTGGTGCTCTGTGCGGTGTTCATCGGCGTGGGCTTCCAGGCGAAGATGATGGCCGCGTGGTTCGTCCTTCCCGCCCTCGTCGGGGGCACCCTGATCGCGACCCCGGGATGGCGTCATGGCCTCGTTCGCGCCGGTGCCGTCACGGGCGCCGCGCTCGCGGCATCCGTCGCCTGGATCACCGTGGTCGCCCTCGTTCCCGCCGACGCGCGCCCCTATATCGACGGGTCGACGACGAACGACGTCTTCGCGATGGTCTTCGGATACAACGGCCTCGACCGCTTCGTGCCCGGAGCGGTCCCGGGCTCGGTGGGCGCCTCGAGCTCCATGGGCGGGCTCGGCGCGACCCTCGCCGCCCTCGGCCATGCGCTCACGACGCCCGCCCCCTCCGGCTCGGGAGGCTCCCCCTCCCTCACGAAACTGCTGGAGCTGCCGCTCGTGAGCCAGATCGGCTGGCTGTACCCGGCGGCGCTCGCCGGTATCGCCCTGGGCCTCTGGCGGTATCTGCCCCGACGCGGCAGCCCGCGCACGCCGCTGAGCACGGCCCGCCTGCCGCTCGTCGTCGTCGCCGCGGTGTGGTTCGCGACTGCCGCGGCCGTCCTCTCCCTCACCCACGTGCCGCACACGGCGTACGTCGCTGCCCTCGGCGTCCCGATGGTTCTGCTCGTCGCCGTCGCCTGGGTCGAGGGGGTACGGCTGCTTCGTGCGCCCCTCAGACGGTGGCGGCTCGCGCTGCCGGCCGTCGTCGTGGTGCAGGCCGCCTGGTGGGTCGCGCTCATCGGCCAGGCGCGTCTGCCCGCGGTGCTGCTGGTCCCCGCGATCGCGATCGGAGCGCTCGGGCTCGCGGTGGGCGTGACCGCCGCCCTGGCATCACCCGGTTCGCTCCCCCGTCTCGGCCGTGCCGCCCCGGCCGCTCTGGCCGTCGCCCTGATCTGCCTGCCCGTGGCGACCAGCCTCCAAGTGCTCGACGACGCGCGCGACGGCAGCGGAGGCGACGCCTACGTCGGCGTCACCGCGCGCGGCGGCCACCCCGACGAGACGTTCACGGTCTCGTCCCCTTCGATCTGGGGTGGAACCCCGCAGATGAGCCCCGCGGTCGCGCAGATCGCCGAGGCTGCCCGTCAACACGGGGGCGGCGAGAACGGCACCCCGCTCTTCGTCACCGACTCGTGGGCCCTGTCGTCGCAGGTGATCGATGCCACCGGGGCGAGCGTCTTGACCGACGGGGGCTACAGCGGACACGTACCCGTGTTCACGACGGACGACCTGGAGCAAATGATCCAGAACGGCCACGTGCAAGTGTTCGTCGTGGCATCCGGTGCTCCCGAGGGCGACCCGGTGAGACGCGTGGCGACCGGCCCCGGCTGCCACGAGGTGAAGGATTGGGACTTCAGCCAGTCGAAGGAGGGCGGCGAGATCAACAAGGTCACCGGCGCCACTCTCTATCAGTGCACGGGTGGGTGACCGGCTGCGGCCGTGCCGCCTCGCGTGCGCGCCACGGGAACAGGCGGACGAACGGCGCGGTCTCGCCCCGACAGGTCGCGCCACGGCGCTCACTGCGCCGCCGGTAGACTTCAGCCAGTGAGCAGCACCCGAACCGAAGCCGCGTACCTGCGCTCGGTGACGGCGTTCAAGAACCCGACCCTCGACCTGCTGCACGGACGCTTCGCGCCGTTCGTCGTCGCGGTGCTGTCGATCGTCTTCACCCCCGGCCGCCCCGCCGTCGCGGTCGCCGACGCCCACGTCGAGGTCGCCGAGGCGATCGAGGAACTGCGGGCCGCGGGCATCGACACCGACGACGACCGGCGGATCCCCGCGGGTTCCGCTCGAGAGATCTGCCGCGGATGGGTGCGCGTGGGGTGGCTCGGTCTGCAGATCGAAGACGACGTCGAGGTGTACCGGCTCTCGGCGCACGCGGTCGGCGCCCTCGAGATCGCCGGTCGCGCCGGCGGCGGGCGCGCGCGCGTCTCGCGCTCTCGCGTGCGGACCCTGCTCGATGCCGTCGACCGGCTCGCGCGCGACGCCGAGAGCGACCCCGCCCGTCGCCGCGAGGCCCTGCTCGAAGAGAGAGCGGCCCTGGACGCCGAGATCGCCGCCCTCGACGAGGGGATCGTCGAACCGCTCGACGACGATCATCTGCTCGAAGAGGCCGAGAACGTCATCCACCTCGCGCGAGAACTCCCCGCCGACTTCTCGCGCGTGGCCGAGTCGATCGCCGCGATGCAGCGCGACGTGGTCGCCGAGCTGCGTCGCGACGTGCGCCCCACCGGCGAGGTGCTGCGCGAGTACCTCGAGCGCGGGCGCCAGGTGATGCAGGCCACCCCCGAGGGCCGCGCGTTCCAGGGCGCGCTGCGTCTGATCGGCGACCCCGAGAACATCGACGACCTCACCGACCAGCTGCACGCGGTGCTCGCCCAGCCCTTCTCGCGCCTCATGACGCCCGAGCAGCGCGGCGAGCTCGACGCGATCGCGCGCCGCGTCGAGGCCGGCGTGCAGGAGGTGCTCACCGCGCAGCGGCGGGCCTCGCACGTCATCACCGCGCAGGTGCGCACCCACGACCCCATCCGCGACCGCCAGGTCGACGATCTGCTGCGCGCGGTCATGGCGGGCCTGCACCGCTGGAGCCAGACCCGCTCCCCCGGCCGCGTCGAGCCCGTGCGGACGCTCCCCCTCGCCGACATCGGGCATCTGCGCCGGTCTCTCAGCGACGTGCGTCCTCCCGGGGCGCCGGAGCCCCTGGCATCCGGAGACGAGGACGTCGAGTTCGTCGACGCCGACACGCGCGCGTGGGGCGGGCCGCACTACCCCGAGCTCGAGGCCTACGTCGCCACCCTCGGCGAGGGCTTCGACCTCGCGACCGCGTTCGCCGCGGCCGGGGCCGACACCCGGCGCCCGGTCGACCTCGTGGGCCTGCTCGAGATCGTCCACCGCGGCGGCCTGATCGAGACCGACGACGTCTCGATCGTCGAGGCCGTCCGCCCCGATGGCACGACCCGTCGCTTCGCCTTCGGGGCGGTCACCGCCTCCCGCACGACAGAAACGGATGCCGATGACTGACATCGCCCCGTCCGCCCCCGACACGGACACCCCCGCGTTCATCTCGCCCGTCGCGATGGAGAACGATCCCGACGCGCTGTTCGCCGGGGACCGCGGCATCCTGGACGCCGACGTGCGACGCGTGCTGGTGCGCATCCTGCAGCGGCGCTTCCTCGTCGCCGAGAACTCCCCCGCCGAGTGGAAGCTGCTGCTCGAGCACCAGCAGATGATCGAGTCCCGCCTGAACGATCTGTTCGTGCGGCTCGTCGTCGACCACGCGCGCGGGGTCGCCTACAAGGAACAGGTGCGCAGCGACGACGTCGACGTGCCGATCCTGCTCAAGGACGAGGCGTACTCTCGCGCCGAGACGCTCGTGCTCGTCTATCTGCGGACCGTGTTCCAGCGCGAGACGACCGCCGGCACCGCCTCGGCCCGCGTCGACGTCGAAGAGGTCGAGCAGACCGTGCTCACCTACTTCAGCGAAACGGACGGCACGCGCGCGAGCCAGCAGCGGGCCGTCCGCACCGCCATCGCCCGCCTCGATCGCGAGGGCATCATCGAG
This sequence comes from Microbacterium sp. SORGH_AS_0454, assembly GCF_031453395.1. Lineage (NCBI taxonomy): Bacteria > Bacillati > Actinomycetota > Actinomycetes > Micrococcales > Microbacteriaceae > Microbacterium > Microbacterium sp. SORGH_AS_0454. The sequence continues at coordinate 3,296,018 of NZ_JAVIYS010000001.1, forward strand.
GAGGAGTCCGAGGGGCGCTACCGCATCGGCCCGCTCATCGAGATCGTGCTCAGCGCCGAGGTCCTCCGCGAGCTCCACCGCTGGCTAGAAGAGCAGATCCCGGATGCCGGCACCCCGGCGGCGATCCTCGACGAGGCGGACGCCGACACCGAGGTCGTGGCATCCGGAGAATTCGAGGAGGAGAGCGCATGACGATGCTCGAGACGCTGTTCGGGCTGATCCCCGCGGCATCGCGTGGGCAGCAGTGGGTCGCCGAAGACCTCCAGCTCATCAACTGGGGCGGCTACGACGGCACGCACCGTGTGCGCTTCGCGCCGACCGCGACGCTACTGTGCGGCGGGTCGGGCTCGGGCAAGTCGACGCTCATGGACGCCTACGTGGCGCTCATGATGCCGCACACCACCCCCTTCAACGGCGCATCGAACGGCGCGGTCGTGGGGCGCCCGCGCGGGCAGGAGCAACGCAATATCCTCTCGTACGGCCGCGGCAAGCTCGACGAGTCGCGCACCGACGAGGGCACCAAGGTGCGGGTGCTGCGCGGCGACGGCGTCGACACGTGGACCGCGATCGCCATGACGTGGGCCGATCACGACGGCGCCCGGTTCACCGCGGTGCGCGCCTGGTACATCCCGGCGGCAGCGCGCACGCTCGACGACGCCGTCAAGGTGCGCGCGACCGTGCACGGCGCGTTCGACCTGCGCCAGCTCGACCGGGCGGCGCAGAGCCACCTCTCCGACTCCGCGGTCCGGGCCACGGGCCTCGACACCCTCGCGACCGACCGCGAGTTCTCAGCGCGGCTGCACGCGGTGCTCGGCATCGGGGCGGCGGGCGCGGGAACGAAAGCCATGAGCCTTCTCGCGCGCATCCAGGCCGGGCAGCAGATCACCACCGTCGACGACCTGTACAAGCGCATGGTGCTCGAGGAGCCCGAGACGCTCGTCGTCGCCGACGCGGTCGTCACGCACTTCGACGGACTCGAGTCGACGCGTACGCGCATGCTCGAAGCCCGCCAGCAGGTGCGTGCGCTGCAGCCCATCCGCGGGATGAAGACGCGCATCGACGACGCCGCCGAGCGCTTGCGCCTGATCGACGCGCTCGGCCGTCTGGGCGACCCCGACTCGCGCGCCTCGCTCTGGCGCGCCCAGCGCCGGGTCGACCTGCTCGAAGCGGTCGAGGCCGAGCTGCGCGAGCGCACCCACGCCACCGACGCGCTCGTGCGCGAACGCCAGTCCCTCGCCGATGCGGCGGAGGCCGAGCGCGAGGGACTCGGCGACGTGCTGCGCGCAGCCGGCGGCGACCGGCTCGACGCCGCCCAACGCGAGCTCCGGAACCTTGAGCGGCGCCTCGCCGGCATGCAGCGCGACCGCGAGCGGTTCGAGGCGGCGCTGGCGGTGCTGTCGGTCGAGGTCGCCACCGAGAAGCAGTTCGCCGCCCTCGTCGCCGAGGCGCGTCGCACGCTCGGGGACACGGATGCCAAGAGCGCGGTGCGCGACGCCTTCGTCGCCGCCAGCAGCCGGCACACCGATCTGCGCCAGCAGCTCGCCGCCATCGAGACCGAGCACCGGCGCACGCAGACCCGCGACGACAACATCCCACAGCGTCTGCACGAAGCCCGCGAAGCTCTCGCCGAGGCCGCGGGACTCACCGCCGCCGAGCTGCCCTTCGTCGCCGAGCTCGTCGACGTCCGCACCGAGTTCGAGCCGTGGCGCGGGGCGTTCACCCTCGCCCTGGGCGGATTCGCGACGACGCTGCTCGTCGACGCCGCGCACCTGGCATCGTTCCGCTCCGCGATCGACGGCGTGCGCCTCGGTGAGCGACTGCGCTTCGAGGGCGTTCCCACCGACCTGCCCGAGCGCGGCGGGCTCGACCCCGCGACCCTTCCCGGGCGCCTCGAGTTCCGCCGCTCCCCCTTCACCGGGTGGCTGCAGGACCGGCTCGAGCAGCAGTTCTCCTTCGTGTGCGTCGATTCCGTATCGGAGCTGTCGCAGCACCGCATGGCCCTGACCATCTCGGGACAGACGAGCCAGGGCGCACGCGGCGCTCACGGCGGGTCGGCGCGTCAGAGCATCCTGGGGTTCTCGTCGCGCGTGCGCCTCACCGAGCTCGGCGAGCAGATCGTCACCGTGCGCCGCGACCTCGCCACCGCCAAGACCGCGGTCGATGAGGCCGCCGCCGCCCTCGACGCCTTCGACGCCCGGCGCGGTGCCCTCGAGAAGATCGCCGATCTGTCGTGGGACCAGGTGGACGTGGCATCCGTTCAACGCGAACTCGACCGCTGGAACGAGACCGTGGTCGACATCACCGCGGGCAACCCCCGCATCGCCGAGCTGCAGGAGCAGATCTCGGGCGCGAAGGCCCGCGTGGCGCGCCTTCGCGAGGAGATCGGCGGAGCCAAGACCGAGCAGCAGGCGCTGGCCGCGCGCTGGGCCGAGATCACCGACGACGTGGATGCCGCGCAGATCCTGCTCGAACGGGCCGAGGACCTCGAGATGACGCTCACCCCCGATGAGGTCGCCTACCTCGACGGGCTGTTCGTGGCGCCCTCCGGCGACGACCTCTCGCCGTCGCAGCGGCTCGCGCGCTTCGACGCGGCCCTCGAGTCCGCGTCGAAGCGCCTGCTCGAGGAACAGCGGAGCGCGCAAGAGACGTGGAGCGACCAACGCGAGAGCCTCCGCCGCACGATGACCGCGTTCACCGACCGGTGGCCGAGCCCCAACCTTCTCGCCGACCCCGACGACTCGCTCGGCGACTTCGAGCGGATCCTCGCCGACCTCGAGGCCAGCGGCCTGCACGAGCTCGAGGCGGAGTGGCGCGACTCGCTGCTGCGCCTGTCGGGCAACGACCTCACCAGCCTCGACTCCGCTCTCACCCGGGCCCTGCGCGAGATCCGCGAACGCATCGCCCCGATCAACGACATCATGCAGGATCTGCCGTTCTACGACGACGAGCACCGGCTGCAGATCGTGCCGCGCGAGAGCCAGTCCGAGGTGCGCAAGCGCTTCCGCCGGGAGCTCCGCGACGTGCGGGCCGCGATCGACGCCGCCTCATCCGATGAGGAGCGCGAAGCCGTGTACGGGCGGATGGCGCGGCTCATCGGCCGCATCCGGCCGACCGCACCCGACTTCGCCGACCTCGTCGACGTGCGTAATCACGTGCGGGTCAGCGCCGAGCGCTTCCGCGCCGACACCGGCGAGCACGTCGCCCTCTACGACCACATCGGCGAGAAGTCGGGAGGCGAGTCGCAGGAGCTCATCGCCTTCATCGTCGGCGCCGCTCTGCGGTATCAGCTCGGGGATGCCGGTGCCGAACGGCCGCGGTACGCGCCCGTGTTCCTCGACGAGGCGCTCATCAAGGCCGACGCCCACTTCACCAAGCGCGCGATCGGCGCGTGGCGCGGCCTCGGCTTCCAGCTCGTCATCGGGGCGCCGAACGACAAGTACAGCGCGATCGAACCGCACGTCGACGTCGAGTACGACATCCTCAAGGACACGCGCGGGCGCTCGTGGGCGAAGGCGAAGGTGGGGCTGGCGGCGGAGAGCTGAGGTCCTCCCGAGATCGCGATCGCGGCCAGCAGCGATACGCTCCGCGGTGGGAGCACGGAGGCGCCGGCGTCACGCGGGCGTCATGACGCCGCGCTCCACACACGCGAGGTCAGGTACCGGTATCTGGGCGAGGACGTCGACCACGCGCGACGTCCCCAGGGCCGGTTCGCTCGCGACGCGCATCGCGAGGGAGCGCACGGCTACTACCGGCGTCACCGACGTCACGGCCGTCTCTCCGAGCGCTCGGTTCACGGCGTGCACCGCGTCCGCGAGCCCCTCCTCGTGACAGCGCGCGTCCTCGGCGCCGATCCACGCGAGCAGCTCGCCAATGGTCCAATCGAGGGTCAGTGGACTGAGAACGAACGGTTCGGCTGATTCACGACGGGTCATTGGTCCAGAATCGGGGGCTATGACCCTCGTCGACAGAGCCACTTCCGCCCTGGTGGACCACCGGACGGCTGTCGTGTCGGCAGAAGCCCTCGCCGCGCGGCTCGGACGCTGGGCGACGACCGACGCGACCTTATCCGCAAGTCTCGCCGACGGCATCGCTCGCCTCGTCCGTGAGGGAGAACTGCGCGGTGGGGACCGCCTCCCCTCGGAACGCACCCTCGCCGCGACCGTCGCCGTCTCGCGCGGCACGGTCGTCAGCGCGTACGCGCGGTTGTATGAGGACGGCATCCTGGACCGCCGGCAAGGCAGCGGGACGCGGATCGCGGGGGCGGCGCCCACCGCCGCGCGCTCGCGGGCCGGGCGCGGCGAGGCCCTCTACGCGTCGCTGTCGTCGAACATCGATCTGCTGCGCGCGGTACCGGCGATCGCGCCGCGCGCCGTCGAGATCGTGCACCGTCACCGACCGGTGCTCGACGCCACCACCGCCGAGGCCGACCCCGCGGGTCTGCCCGCCCTGCGCGAACTGATCGCCCAGACCGTGACCGACGACGGAACGCCCACCACGCCCGCGCAGATCCTCGTCACGCACGGCGGCCAGCAGGCGCTCAGCCTCCTCGTGGAGGAGCTCGTCTCCCCCGGCGACACCGTGCTCACCGAGAACGTCAGCTGGCCCGGACTCACGGACGCGGTGCGCCGCCGCGGCGGCCTGGTGCACGGCATCCGCCTGACCGCGGACGGGATCGACGTCGCAGAGCTCGAGGCAGCCATCGTCGTGCGCCGCCCCGTGCTCATCGCCTTGAACCCGCACAATCACAATCCGACCGGCATCCAGACCCACCCGCTCGTCCGACAGCGGATCGCCGACCTCGCGGCCGAGCACGGCATCACCGTGGTGGAGGATCGCGTGCTCGCGTACCTGTCGTTCGACGGCGTCACTCCCCCCTCGCTCGCGGCCCTGCGGCCGGACGCGCCGATCATCGCCGTCGAGTCGCTGTCGAAGTGGGCCTGGGAGGGTCTGCGGGTGGGGTGGGTGCGCGCCGACCCGGTACTGGTGAGGCGGTTACGGGGCCTCCGCCAAACGACGGATCTGTCGACGAGCGTGCCCGCCCAACTGCTCGCGCTCGATCTGCTCGCCGAGGCGCCCGCACTGCGACGGGATGCCGTCGTGACGCACCGCGAGGCCGCCCTGCGCGCCGGCGCCCTCCTGACGTCGCACCTGCCCGAGTGGGAGTGGCGACCCCCGCGCGGTGGCCTCTGCATCTGGGCCCGGATACCGGTGGGCTCGGCCGCGGCGTTCGCGCGGCACGCTGCGGCCTTCGGCGTCTCGGTGGCCGGGTCGGCCGCGTTCTCGTCCGACATCGACACCGACGATCGGATTCGTGTGCCGATCACCTCGCCCCTGCTCGATGAGGGACTGCGGCGACTCGCCGACGCGTGGGAGGGATATCGAGATCGCGACTGAAGACGACGCGCGCACGGAGATGTCGGCCCTCCCACCCCGCGGCTGACGCCGCTCGGGAATTCCCCGCACGCTCTCTACGCTGTGTCCAGGGGCACGACGAAGGGCGGCAGGCATGCAGGGACTCGAGATCACGGTTCTGCTGGGCCTCGCGATGCTCGTGGGCACGGTCCTGGCACCGCGACTGCGCGTGGCCACACCGCTCGTGCTGCTCGTCATCGGCCTCGCCCTGGGCTTCATCCCAGAGCTCCGTCAGATCGAACTCCCGCCCGAGACCGTGCTGCTGCTCTTCCTGCCCGTCATGCTGTTCCGCGAGGCGTGGACGACCTCTCTGAGGTCGGTGCGCCGGTCGCTGCGCTACATCATCCCCATGAGCACGCTTCTCGTCGTGGCATCCGCTTTCGCCGTCGCCGGGGTCGCGACCTGGATGGGGGTGCCGTGGGAAGCAGCCCTCGTGCTCGGTGCCGCAGTCGCTCCGCCCGACGCGACGGCCGTCGCAGCGCTCGGACGACTGTTGCCCGCCAGGACCTTCATGAAACTCAAGGCCGAGAGCCTCACCAACGACGGCACCGCGCTCGTTCTCTACGCGATCGCCGTCGCCCTGCTCCTCGGTGACCAGATCACGCCGCTGCAGATCACCGGCATGGTGCTGCTGTCGTACCTCGGTGGCGCGGCGGCCGGTGTCGCGGTGGCGGCCGCCGCCTTCTTCGCCCTGCGCCGCATGCAGTCGACGCTCACGATCAACCTCACGATGGTGCTCGTCCCGTTCGTGTCGTTCCTCATCGCCGAACTCGTCGAGGCCTCAGGGGTGCTCGCCGTGGTGTTCGCGGGTCTGATCATGGCGTGGGTGTCGCCGCGCATCACCACCGCGATGTCGCGACGAGCGGCGGATGCCACGTGGCCCTTCGGCGTCTACCTGCTCAACGGCGCGCTCTTCGTGCTGATCGGGCTCGAGGTGCAGCTCGTGCTGCACGAGATCTCGGGGTCGGAGATCGGTCTGCTGCTCCTGGTCACCGTTGCGGCGTGGGTCGCTCTCTTCGTCGTGCGGTACCTGTTCCAGTGGCTCTTCTCGCCGTTCTCGCGCCCCGCCGCCGGATCATCGCGGTCGCTGCGGCATCGATCTCGCGTGGTGAGTACGGTGGCGGGATTCCGCGGCGCCGTATCGCTCGCCATCGCCCTGTCGGTGCCGGTCACCACGGCCGAGGGCGCACCCGTGGCCGGTCGCGACGCCATCGTGTTCGTCACGGCGGGCGTGATCGTGCTCACCCTGCTCGTCCAGGGTCCCCTGCTGCCCGCCGTGATCCGGTGGGCGAAGCTTCCGAACGACGACGCCGCGATCGAGGAGTACGAGCTCGCCGAGCGCGCGATCTCGGGTGCCGCCCTCGCGGCCCTCGACGACCTGGCGACCGAGCACGGCATCAGCGATCGCGTGCGCGACCGTGCGCGACGCGAAGGCTACGAGCGTCTCGAGCTGGCGAACGCCCGCGCGATCGCGCGGCAACGCGCGATCGAAGAACACGACCTCGCCGAGCTCGACGCGTCGCTCGGCGATGACCCGTCATCGACGGGGCCAGTACCGCCGGACGGTCCCGAAGCCGAGCGTCGCCGCGCGGGCGCCGACAGCACGGCGGACAGCCCCGACGAGGCAGCGGCCTTCACCGGCCCCCTGCGGATGATCGCCGTGAGCGACGACATCGACGTCACCCAGCGCTCTCCCCTGCTTCGCCACAAGGAGGCGCAGCGACTGCGGCTGGCGGTGCTGGACCGCAAGCGCGAGGTGCTGCTGCGACTGCGCCGCGAGGGCACCATCGACGACCTCGTCGCGCGGAAGATCCTCGCGGGCCTCGACCTCGAAGAGATCCGCACGCGGGGGCTCGAGAAGGCGAGCGAGTAGGGGGATCGGCGGGATGTCCCGCGTCGTAATCAGCCCCCGACGGGACGGAGCACGTCTGCTGCGCGGTTGAGCGCCGCCTCTCCCCCGGTCTCGAGCACACCGCGCTCTTCGGGATGGTCGCGGAAGAAACGGACGATCGCCGCGACCTGATTGGGATCTGCGCCGAGGTAGCGCATCGAACACGTGACCGGCACGTACCCGTCGACCATCGTGAGCGACAGCGTCGCGGGCGGCCCGGTGACCGTGACCTCGCCCACGAGATCCCACGGCCAGTCGACGTCGCCGCGCGCGCGGATGCCTTGCAGGCCGTCGACCGTCAGAAGCAGCCCGGGGGTGACCTGCAGACGCCAGAGCACAACGCCGAGGAAGACCACCGCCAGGAGCGTCAGCAGCAGAGAAGAGCGGCGGGGAGACACGAAGCCGTCGCCGTCCAGGCCCACCGCGATGGCCGCCACGACCCCGACCAGCCCGTACAGGACGATGAGCGCCACGGTCACCGCGGTGGGCCAGACCGGGGGCCGGAAGTGCAGGCCCGGACCGCGAGACGCGATGTAGACGACGCCGTCACGCGGAAGTCGCTTCATGAGGAGGAAGAACCCGACGAGCGCGGCGAGCGAGAGAGCGAACGCGCCCATCACCAGCCGGATGCCGAGCTCGTCGTCGACCACGACGATGAACACCGGGATGAGGATCGCGAGCGCGACGAGAGTCATCATCGCGTTCGCGCGACGCATGTCGCCCGTCGTTGCGATGTGCGGCGTGTCGCCGGAGAGACGGCGGACGAGGATCTTCTGGACAGCCACGCGTCGATTCTGTCAAAGCGCGCCGTCCTCGCCCAGAACCGCATGCGCGACGTCGAATACGGAGCGCGTCGCCCCTTCGGCCTCGCGCCGCGCCCTCGTCCGAGAGCTCGGGATCCCGCGCGAGCGCGTGCCGTTCCTGGGCTACTGGCGCGCGGGCGGGGGGATGACTGAGCCAGGCGCTCGCACGAGGATGAGACGATTCTCATCCTGCCCGGCGGCTTTTCGACCTACCCTCGTCTGTGTATAAGCGACGATTGCCGCGCGCTGGGGAGAAACGTCTGCCGCGTGTGGCCTGGGTGGGGGCGCAGCGTGTACGGATCACCGGAAGAGACGCTCGCGCGGATCGAAGAAGATACGCGTCGGGCGCAGGAACGCGGCGAGAAGCTGCCCGTGCTGCAGGCCGCGATCGCCGATGTACGAGCGAAGGCCGTGGCACGCACCCGGGACATCTCGGTCGAGGTGGACGCGGCGGGGGTCGTGCGCGACCTCGAGATCGCGGACTCGGCCCTCGACCGCGGGGGCCGACGCGTCAGCGCCGAAGTGATGGAGCTGATCGCGAAGGCGACGAAGAACGCCCGCGTTCGCACCCTGGAGGTGACCACCGAGATCATGGGCGAATCCGACCCCATCGTCGGCGTCGTCGCCGCGGAGCTCATTCCCGACCAGGAAGACGACGGAGTGACGCGCCGAGGAGGGCTGCGATGAGCCAGCAGATCCGGATGGATTCGGACATTCTGCTGCAGCACGCCTCGCGCGTGCAGCAGCTGGCCTCGGATGCTGCCGAGGCCGCATCGGCGATTCAAAGCGTCAACCTCGGCGGAGGGGCGTTCGGCGTTCTCTGCGCCTGGATCGTTCCCCCTGTCGGAATGGTGTCGGGGGCGGTCTCTCAGCACATCAACGGCGCGGAGGGCGTACTCGAACGCACTGGGCAGGAGTTACGCGCAGTCGTCGCCGACTTCGACACGTTCGAAGAGACCGTCATCCAGGTGACGAAGCACCTCGAGGGAGGCCTTGGATGAGCAACTCGCTCGTGGCGGCTCCCGTGGATACGACATCCGCGTTCTCGGGCGCGTTCCTCGTCACCGACGGGCAGGCTCTGGCCGATGCCATCCAGAGCGGCAACTGGGTCGAGGGAGGGATCGCGGGATTCTCGGCCGCGATGAACACCGTCGCCGCCGTGATGGACCCCATCGGCACGCTGATCGCCAACGGCCTGGGGTGGCTGCTCGACCACATCGAGCCGCTCAAGGGATGGCTGAACGATCTCACGGGGAACGCGGCCGAAGTCCAGGCGTTCGCCGCAACCTGGAGCAACGTGGGCGCCCGGATGAGCGAGCTCGGCGTCACCGCGCAGAACCGGCTCGCTGACCTGGACGGGCTATCGGGTGAGACCATCACCGCGTACACGGCGCACGTGCAGGGGCTGTCGCAGCACCTCACGACCTCGGGCCAATGGGCGGGGGCGATCTCGACGGGCTTGTCGATGGCGTCGTCGCTCGTGCAGATGACCCATGATCTCGTGCGAGACGCCATCAGTCAGATCGTCGGCATGGCGATCTCGGCCGCCATCACCGCTGTCGCAACCGTCGGTCTCGCAACACCCGTGATCGCGGCGCAGGTCGGCTCGCGGGTCTCCGCGCTCGTCCCGCGCATCAGCAAGACCATCACCACCGTCGTGAACGCCTTCACGAAGCTCCGCGGGCTCGTCGACGAGCTGACCGGCATGGCGGGCAAGGCGTTGCAGTTCTTGACGAAGTGGGCCGGGGGTGGCAAAGGCTCCTCGACAGTCGAGCACGTCATTGAGACGGTTGCCGACACTCGCCCCTATCTGAAGCCGGGATCGCGCCCGTCCTTCCGGAAGGGTGTGGTGGAAGAGGTATGGGAACGCGCGAAGTCCTTTGACGGGCACGTCTACGACCCGAACACGGGTGCACGCATCGATTGGACTCCGGGGCAACCACGAAAGGGCGTGTGGGACATGGGTCACATCCCCCAGGAGAAGTACCATGACATGTGGGTGGAGTATGTCGAGGGCAAGATGACTCCCGCCGAATTCCGGGATTGGTACAATACGCCCGAGAATTATCGACCAGAATTGCCGGCGAATAACAGAGGTCACAAGTTCGAGTAATGGATATATTTCTTACTGCCCATTTGAAATCAGCGGACGATTTTTTCGCGAAGTTCACACCTGGCGATGCCCAGGCGGTCGACGCGAAAGGACGCGGTCTCTTGCTTATGTCCCTGCAGAATAAAGACCTGCCCAGTCGATACACTGTGAGTAACTTCCTCCTTGATCACGGCGCCCCCGTCAACACCTCCGGCAATGGAGGGGCGACGGCCCTCCATGTCCTCTTCGGTCAGGTCTCGCACGACGTGACCGAGGATGCGCACCTCGCGCGACGTCTTATCGACGCCGGCGCGGACGTGAACGCTCGTGACGACAACGGGCGGTTGCCGTTTTTAGAAGTTCTCAACATGAAATACAGCGACGATGATCTGAAATCGATTTACGACCTCTGGTTTGAACAGCCGCATGCCGACTTCACAACGGTTTCGGATCACGGAGTCTCACCCATCACATTTGCTAAGAAACTCCCTTTCCGCGGCACCGTTGTCGCACGAATGGAGAAGTATGTCAATGAGCGTTCCTGAATTCATCCGCGAGTCGGGAGCGTCGATAGCGTCCCGGCGGGTCCTCGACGGCAGCGCGCTCCTCAAGTGGGCCGTACGCGAGGCTCCTTCAAACCCGTCCGACAACGGGTGGCGCTTCTTCTCGGAGATCGACGACGAGTCGTATTTGGATGATCCTTCGAACCTCGAGGTGGCGTCGTTCAACAGAGTCGCGGCCATCGAGCCGGCCGTGATCCCCCTTCTCAACCTGCCGGTGGGCACGGACTTGGCAATCATCCGCGACCAGGGCAGGATCCGGTTCTTCGACAACGAAACGGGACGCGAAGTGCCTGCGTCCGACCTCGGCTGATGACAGATCACAAGATCTGCGGCTTCGCCCCGGCAGCAACGGGTACAGCAGAGCGCACGCCGCGGAAACCGAAGCCAAGAGACTGGTCCGCTACCCGACTTAGCAAGACGTCGACGTCAGACACAACCCGAAGCACGGTCGCCCCGGTGGGATGGGCAGCGCACACCCGGGGCGTCATGGACAACAAGACGTTCGAGACATCGCTGCAACGGAGAGATGACTTCACGACGTGAGAGCTAGAGAATAACAAGCGATGCCCACATCCCCCTTCGAAGATTTCGTGCATTTCTCTGAAATGCCCGCCAGTTCCCTCGCAAAGTTCTCACCCCTCGTCGAGCCCGCCGTCGTAGAACTCTGGCGTGTGCATGGTATCGGTTGCACGACAGATGGCTTCCTGAAGTTGATCGACCCCGACCATTACCTGACCATGATCGGAGAATTCCTCCCGCGACCCGACATGATCCCCGTTCTCGCAACAGGGATGGGGGACGTAGTCGTCGCGTACTCGGGAAAATACCGCGTTCTCCAATACCGGTACGCTCGGGCAACCGGCGGAGTCGGATCCAGTCTCGCTCGCATCGGACGTCGAGCAGCAGATCGTGAATACCTCGAAGAGTTCCTCGACGCGAAGCCTTACTTCGAAGCCGTGAACACATACGGTCCGCTCAATTCTCCTGATGACATCGACTACATCTTCGGATACGAACTCCCTCTTCCTGCCGGAGGACCGGAGGGCGTCGACCACCTCACACGCTCTCGGATATTCGAGCACATCGCATTGACAATCCAGCTGTCTGGTCCGATTCCCTTCGCGGGCTGATCAAGACCATCACGAACAGCAGCAGGACGCTGACGAGGTGCTGGAATGCGCGAGAACGAGTACTCACTAATGCTCATTACCCAGCAGGCAAACACCACCTTAGCGATGATCCAGATACTGCGAATGGAGAAACATGTCAGCGAGCGTTCCTGAATTCATCCGCGAGTCGGGAGCGTCGATAGCGTCCCGGCGGGTCCTCGACGGCAGCGCGCTCCTCAAGTGGGCCGTACGCGAGGCTCCTTCAAACCCGTCCGACAACGGGTGGCGCTTCTTCTCGGAGATCGACGACGAGTCGTATTTGGATGATCCTTCGAACCTCGAGGTGGCGTCGTTCAACAGAGTCGCGGCCATCGAGCCGGCCGTGATCCCCCTTCTCAACCTGCCGGTGGGCACGGACTTGGCGATCGTCCGCGACCAGGGCAGGATCCGGTTCTTCGACAACGAAACGGGACGCGAAGTGCCTGCGTCCGACCTCGGCTGACAGCCGGAGCGTCCAGAGATGTCAGTCGAGTTGTTACGCGACTTCGTCCCCGTCGCTCCTGCTCCGTCAGAGGTGATCCTCCGGTACCAAGACGTCGTAGAGCCCGCTCTCGTCGAGCTATGGGAAAAGCAGGGATTCGGGCTCGCAGCCAACGGCTTCCTGCGGGTTGTCGACCCGGGTTACTACTCGTCCATGATCCAAGAATTCCTTCCCCGCCCCGACATGATTCCTGTCCTCGCGACAGCACTGGGCGACGTGATCGTCTTCTTCGACGGCTCGTACCGTGTGTTGCAGTTCCGGTATGCCCGCGCGACCGGTGGTGTGGGATCGAGCCTGAATATGATCGGACTGTTCGCGGCTCAGGAGAGCTGGCTCAACAGATTCATGGCCTACACCCCGTATGCCGAGGCAGCTGAGAAGTACGGTGCCTTGAACTCGCCCGCAGAGTTTGATGACATCTACGCATACAGACTGCCCCTACCCGCGGGAGGAGTCGAGGGGGTCGAGCACTTGAGGCGTTCCCGCATTTTCGAGGACATCGCACTCACGACGCAGCTCGCCGGGATGATCCCGTTTGCTGGATAAGCCCCCTCATCGGGCACTGTTATGGCCCCAACATCTGACGAAAGTACACTCAACGGCCGCGCGATTGGACAGTCATGACGTTCCGACCATTTGAAGATTTCGTGCCCGTCGCCTCGGTCCCGGCAGCTACGATCCAGAAATATTCGGGGACTCTCGAGGAAGCGGTTTTGGAGATGTGGCAGCTCCACGGACTCGGAATAGCGGCGAATGGATTCTTGAAGATCATCGACCCCGAGGTCTACAAAGAGATGATCGGCGAGTATCTGCCGCGACCCAATATGGTTCCTCTGTTCGCGACCGGTCTCGGGGATATCGTGGTGGCTGAGGCGGGAAACTACCGAATACTACAATTCCGGCATGCCCGAATTTCGGGGATGAGCTCGAGTATCCGCCATCTCGGACTCAAGATCATCAGTGCCGACTGGCGTCAGGAGATCTACGGCTCCGCTCCATACGACGAAGCGGCGTCCACATACGGGCCACTGACGGCGCGCGCAGACTTCGACGACATCTACGCGTACGGGCTCCCCTTACCCGCAGGCGGCGTGGAGAGCGCTCAGTCTGTCACCCGCGCCCGGATCTTCGAGCACATCGCCGTCACCACACAGCTCGCCGGTCCCATCCCTTTCGCTGACTGAGATTATGAAGTAGATCTCATCAGCAGGCGCGAGCGAGAGGAGGACGACATGCCTCACAACGCGTCATTCATCCGCGTGAAAGCCATGCTCGTCATCCCCCACCCGAGCATCCCCGCCCATCTCGTGAGCGCCCACGCCCCGACCCTCGAAAACCCGCGAGGCTTCCATCGTCTGATCGGCGGCAGCGTCGAATTCGGCGAAACGCATCGCGAGGCGATCATTCGCGAGGTGAGGGAAGAGCTCGGCGCGCGCATCACCGACCTGACCTACCTCGACACGGTCGAGAGCCTCTTCCGCTACGACGGCGAGAGGGGTCATGAGATCGTCGCGCTCTACTCCGGGGGACTCGACCCCTTACCCGAAGAGTACGGCGGCAGCCTCACCGAGTCCGACGGTTCCGTGGTGCCGGTGGCCTGGCGACCGATCGATGCCGAAACGGATGCCGTTCCTCTCTACCCCGCGGCCGCGGAGCGTCTGGTTCGATCCGTCCTCACCCGCACGGCGCGGTGAGCCTCGCCCTCGCGACCCCGCGCGCCGACTCAATCGGGCACGAGCTCGATGTTCCCGTGATCCCGGAACACCCGCACCACCAGCTCGAAGTACGTCTCACCCGCGCCCGCCTCGAGCGCATCGAGGGCGCGTTGGGCGGTGTCCACGGAATACACCTGCGGCCGAGCGAGCTTCGCGCGGTAATACTCGCGCGTGGCCTCCACCCCCAACGCTTCTCGAGCGACGTCCGAGCGTTTCCACACCACCCGCGCCGGCTCCGCCCCGTCGAGCACCCCGAACCCGCCGTACAGCAGGTCGTCGAGGGCATCCAGGCTCTCCCCCAGCGTCCAGTCCTCGTCGGGCATGAACACGCGGTTCAGTTCGGAGTACAACGACGGGATGCCGTGGACCGCCGCACCGTCGATCTCGATGGTGCGCCGGGTCATGGCATCCCTCGTCCGGAGCCGGCGAAGACCGCCGGAGTGACGCCCAACACCCGGCGGAAGTGACGCGTGAGGTGGGCTTGATCGTGAAAGCCCGTGCGAGCGGCGACCTCGGCGGGCCGGCCGCCGTCGACGAGCATGCGTCGCGCGGCGTCGACCCGACGCGTCACGAGGTAACGGTGCGGGGCGATGCCGTAGGTCTGCGAGAACACGCGCACCAGGTGGCTGGGGTGCGCGTGCAGTTCACGGGCGGCGTCGGCAAGGGTGAACGACTCCCCCCACCGGTCGTCGAGGAACGAGCGCAAGCGCCTCGCCAACGGTACGTCGGCGAACACCGCCGTCTCCGACCCCGCGTGCGACAACACGGCCTCGCGTACGGCGATCAGCCAGTGCTCGGCGGCGAGTTCGTCTCCGGGATGCCGGAGTGCCGCGTGGATTCTCTGTGCTGCGGCCACCGCCGAGTCGCGGGCGAGGGTCGGCCGTCGCGCGATGCGAGCCGCCGTCGCCTCCGACAACCAGTCGCCCGAGAGGTACAGCACGCGCTTGCGGTATCCCTCACCCGCGCGCGCCGAACGCCCGTCGTGCGGGATGCCCGGCGGCAGGAGCGTGACCGCTGCGGGCACCGCCTGATGCGACGCGCCGTCGAGACCGTACGACACGGCCCCGCGGTCGACCAGCATGACCGCCCAGTCGTCGTGCGTGTGCACGGGATAGGAGTGGTCGAGATCGGCGTGGTACGTCTCGCGCAGGAACGGCACCTCCGGATGCCAAGCCCGCACGCGATCGACCATGCAAGAAACGTACAAGACGCCTCCGACACCGCGGGCAGAAGCTGGATCCATGACTGATCTGACCGACCCACCCCGCTTCGACTCGAAGGTGGTCGTGGTGCTCACAACCGGCCTCGCGGCGTGGCAGGAACTCAACGTGACGGCCTTCCTGATGTCGGGCATCGCCACCAGCGCCGACGACCTCATCGGGGAGCCCTACCGCGACGCCGACGGCACGACCTACCTGCCGATGCTCCGTCAGCCGGTCATCGTGCTCACGGCCGATGGCGACGCCCTTTCCCGAGCACGGGCCAAGGCCGCCGCACGCGACGACGTCGCCCTGGCGATCTACACCCGCGAGCTCTTCGGGACGTCGCACGACGTCGCCAACCGCGCCGCGGTCGCCGCCGTTCCGGCATCCGATCTCGATCTGGTCGGCATCGCCGTGCGCGGCCCGCGCAACGTCGTCGACCGGGTGGTCAAGGGGGCGACGTTCCACGAGTGAGCGAACGACGAAGGGCCGGACGCCTATCGGCATCCGGCCCTCTCGTACGAACCCCGCTCGGAGGTTCCGGACGACTAGTTGCCGCCGTTGATCACCGACAGGTACGACCCGAAGGGGCGCGAGGTGTCGAGATCGGCGAAGTCGTCGGCAAGGCCCTCGTGAGGCGTGTTCTCGTTCTTCATGGATCAAGTGTCCGCGAGAGGGCGTCGCCACGGAGGGTGCTTGACAAGCGACCGATATTTCGCCTAGCTAACTACTCATCCCTCTAGAGATTGGATGCGCCGCTCCAGGTAACCGACGTCGTCGACCGCGGCCAGGGCGAACAGGATCACGATGCGCGCGGTGGTCATCCCGACATTGTCGGGGGGCGCTTCGGCTCCGATCGTGACCGACCGGGTTACGCCGGAAAACCGGCAGATGACGGGTGCGAGACATTTGGGATGAGTGCGATTCACGGGCGTTACGGTTCCCTCAGGAGGCATCCATGACTCGACCCCGCACGGTGACCCACACCTACACGCTGGCGGGCGGATGGCAGAAAGCGCATCACGCGCCCTTGGCGGCAGAACTCGCCGAGAATCTGCGCCGCTCCGGCGTGACCATGGCCCGCGCGCGTCGAGGCATGTTCGACAGCCGCGAGATCTCGCTTCGCGACTACCCACCGCGGCGAGCGGGAGCGCCCGTCGTCCCGCGCTGAGAACCGGCAGCGAGCGGGACGGAGGCGGCCGACCGCGGGGGCCTGCATCCCGATCCTCGACGAGAAGATCACCCGGCCCCGGCGAGTGAGTGCGCGCATGATCCGCACACGGGCCTCCGGGAGCGAGAACCGTCAATTACCGGGACGGAGCAGCCCGCTCTCGTACGCCGCGATCACAAGTTGCGCGCGATCGTGGGCCCCGAGCTTGAGCATCGTGTTCTTCACGTGCGACTTCGCCGTGTGCGGAGAGATGAACAGCTGGGCGGCGATCTCGTCGTTCGAGTGCCCGCGCGCGATGAGCAGCAGGACCTCGCGCTCGCGATCGGTCAATGCCTCGAGCGACGGGGGCGCGCCCACCGGCGCGGGAGCCGTGCGCACCCAGGTTTCGATCAGCGCGCGCGTGGCCGTCGGAGAGAGCAGGGCTCCCCCCTCGTGCACCGTGCGCACCGCGCGCACGATGTCGTCGGGCTCGGCGCCCTTGCCGATGAACCCGCTCGCCCCGGCCCGCAGAGCCGAAACGACGTACTCGTCCTCCTCGAAGGTGGTCAGGATGAGCACCCGGGTGTCGGTGAGGGCCGGGTCGGCGCAGATCACCGCGGTGGCGTCGATGCCGTCCATCCGCGGCATCCGGATGTCGCACACCACCACGTCGGGTCGGAGGCGCCGGGCGAGCGCGACAGCCATCTCGCCGTCGACGGCCTCGCCCACGACCGTGATCCCCTCGGCTGCGTCGAGCAAATCGCGAACGGCGGAGCGGATGAGCGACTGATCGTCGACGACGATGACGGTGGTCACGGGGCGGTCTCCGATCGAGCGGCAGCGGGGAGGGGAAGACGCGCGGCCAGCCGGTAGCCGCCGGGGGCGAGGCCGGCGTCGAGCTCGCCGCGCACGGCGTCGACGCGCTCGCGCAGACCGAGGAGCCCGAACCCCGACGTCGGCGGTGCGTCCTCGGGGTCGGAGACGCGATCGAGCGGGTTCGTCACCACGATCTCGAGCGCACCTCCGTCGCGACGCATCAGGACGTGCGCGCGGCGCGCCGCGCCGTGCTTCACCGCGTTCGTGAGGCCCTCCTGCACGACGCGGTAGGCCACGATGCCGATTCCGATCGGGATGCCGGAGGCCTCGGCATCCGTTCCGATCTCGTCGCGCACCACGACGTCCCACCCCGCCACACGCACCGACTCGACCACCTCGGGAACGCGCGCGAGCCCGGGTTGCTCGAGCGCTGCGGCCTCGTCGGGAGCGCGGAGCACGCTGAGCATCGCCCCGATCTCGCCGAGCACGTCGCGCGAGGTGGTGCGGATGGTGGCGAGCGCCTCGCGTGCCTTCTCGGGCCGCGTCTCGAGCGACGACGATGCGACGCCGGCGTTGAGGCTGATCACCGAGATGCGGTGCGCGACCGCGTCGTGCAGGTCGCGGGCGATGCGCAGGCGCTCCTCGGTCACGCGGCGGCGGGCCTCGACCTCGCGGGTCTCTTCGGCCCGTCGTGCCCGTTCCTCCACCGCCTCGACGTACGCACGTCGCGATCGGGATGCGTCGCCGACCGCGCCGGCGAGCGCGAGAGCGAGGGCCACCTGCAGAAAACGCGTGTCCGTGCCGGTGACGAGCGTGATCGCGATGCTCACCCCCGCCACGACCGCCACGGCCACGAGACCGGCCGGGACCGACACCCGCCGGGTCGTGCGCTGGGCGACGGCGTACATCGAGACGATCAGCGCGAGGGTCGCACCGGGCGAGAGGGTCCCCAGGCTCAGCGCCCCCAGGTACAGGGCCGCGCACGCGGCGAGCGCGACCCGAGGACGCACGCGTCGCAGCGGTAGCACCGCAGCCGGAAGCAGCACCAGAACGAGGGCGAGAGTGTTGGCGGGGCGCATCTCGGCGACGGGGATCGGTGCGAACGCGGGTCCGACGATGAGGAGGGCGAAGCCGAGGTCGACGAGCCACGGACGCGCCGACCGCATCGCGCGGCGCGCGGGCATCGTCGATCCGGGGGCGCTCACCCGACCAGTCTGTCCCCTCGCTCCCTGTCCGGCGATCGCCCCGGCGGGTCATTCGCGAATACCCCCGTGGGGGGGAGGCGTCTTCCCCGGCGGTGGGACGCGGCATCCGGGGTCCGAGCGCGAGGGTGGGGTCATGGCATCCGATCCCGCTCCCCCACTCCTCTCGGTCACCGACCTGCACAAGTCGTACGGCCGAGGTTCCGCCCGCTTCGACGCGCTGCGCGGGGTGACCCTCGACATCCACCGCGGCGAGAGCATCGCCATCCTCGGCAAGAGCGGCTCGGGCAAGTCCACGCTCATGCACCTCTTGGCGCTGATGGACGCTCCCACGCGCGGCACCGTGCGCCTCGACGGAGTGGATGCCACGACCCTGCGCGGACGCCGGCTCAACCGAACGCGCAACAAGACCTTCGGTTTCGTCTTCCAGCAGTTCTTCCTGACGCCGACCGCGTCGGTGTTCGACAACGTCGTGCTGCCGCTGAAGATCGCCGGCGTGGGGCGCGCCGAGCGCAAGCGTCGAGGGCTGGCCGCCCTGGCCGAGCTCGACATGGGCGACAAGGCCCGCAACAAGGCCACGGCCCTGTCGGGCGGACAGAAGCAGCGCGCGGTGATCGCGCGGGCGCTCGTGAACGACCCGCAGGTGATCTTTGCCGACGAACCCACCGGCAACCTCGACTCGGCGACCGGCGCGGTGGTGGAGGACATCCTCTTCCGCCTCAACCGGGAGCACGGCATCACCCTCATCGTCGTGACGCACGACGAAGACCTGGCGGCGCGGTGCGACCGCCGCGTGCAGATCCGCGACGGACTGATCGTCGCCGAAGAGCGGAGCGCGGCATGAAAACCCTCGACCTCGTCGGCACCGCCGTCGCCAACACCTTCCGTTCGAAGACCCGCACGATCCTGACGGTGCTGGCGATCTTCGTCGGTGCCTTCACCCTCACCATCACCAACGGACTCGGAACCGGCATCAACGCCTTCATCGACAGCACCGTGAGCGCGATGGGCGCCTCGGACGCGCTGACGGTGACGAAGACGAGCACCGACGCCGCGGCATCCACCGCTCCTCAGAAATACGATCCGGATGCCATCTCGTCGGGGCGTCAGGCGGGCCCTCCGGGAACGACGAGCGAGGTGACAGCGCTCACGGATCAGGACATCACGACGCTCGCGGCGGTGCCGGGCATCGCGCGGGTCGTACCGGTGAAGTCCGTGACGATCGACTACGTGCAGGCGCCCGGCGGTGACCCGTATGTCGCGCGGGCCGGGAGCCTCGTGGCGGGACAGACGCCGCAGCTGGGCGCGGGGGCAGCGCCCGACGACGGTTCCGAGACGTTGGAGGTCGCCCTCCCCGACGCCCTGGTGGCGCCGATGGGCTTCGCCGACGCCGAAGCGGCCGTGGGTGCCACCGTGACCATCGCGGTCACCGATCCGGTGCGCACGCAACACACGGTCGAGGCGACGGTGACCGGGGTCACCGAGGAGGCGTTCGGCAGCACCACGACGCTGACGACGAACGCCGCGCTCGAGAACGCCCTGTCGGCCGCGCAGAACACCGGCGTCCCCGCCGACCAGCTCGACCGGTACGCCTCGGCGAGCGCGACGATGACGGCGGACGCGGACGCGACCGAGGTGAAGGCCGCGCTCACCGATGCCGGCTACACGGGCACGACGGTCGCCGATCAGCTGGGCACCTTCGAAGCGGTGATCAACGGGATCGTGCTGGTCCTGAACGCCTTCGCGATCATCGCGCTGCTGGCCGCGAGCTTCGGCATCGTGAACACCCTGCTCATGTCGGTGCAGGAGCGGACCCGCGAGATCGGCCTGATGAAGGCGATGGGTATGGGGAGCGGACGCGTGTTCTCGCTCTTCAGCCTCGAGGCGATCTTCATCGGTCTGCTGGGCAGTGCTCTCGGCGCAGTCGTGGCGATCGGGGTGGGGACGGCGGTCAGCGCCCAACTCGCGACGAGCCTGTTCAGCGACCTCCCCGGCCTGCAGCTCATCGCCTTCGATCCGGTGTCGATCGTCGTGACGACGCTGGCGGTGATGGGGATCGCTTTCCTCGCCGGAACACTGCCGGCAGCGCGTGCCGCGCGCGCCGACCCGGTGGAGTCGCTGCGATACGAGTGAGTCGAGGGCCGGTGCGCGGGAACATTCTCGGGCACCGGCCCTGGACGCGTCGACGGCGTAACGTGGACCCGCTACTCGACGCCGAGGGAGAACATGGACGCCGACGTCATCATCATCGGGGCGGGCCTCGCCGGCCTCGTCGCCAGCAATGAACTGGTGCGCGCGGGCAAGCGCGTGATCATCGTCGAGCAGGAGAATGCGGCCAACCTCGGCGGGCAGGCCTTCTGGTCGTTCGGCGGGATCTTCCTGGTCGACTCCCCCATGCAACGCCGCCTCGGGGTGAAGGACTCCCTCGATCTCGCCTGGCAGGACTGGCAGGGTTCCGCAGGCTGGGACCGCCTCGACGGCGCACACCCCGAAGACGAGTGGGCGCAGAAGTGGGGGCGGGCGTACGTCGAGTTCGCCGCCGGCGAGAAGCGCGCGTGGCTGCAGCAGCAGGGCGTGAGGTTCACCCCCGTCGTCGGCTGGGCCGAGCGCGGGTCGCTCAGCGCCGGGGGCCACGGCAACTCGGTTCCCCGCTTCCACGTTCCGTGGGGAACGGGCACCGGGATCTCGGAACCCTTCGCCGACAGAGCGAGAGAAGCGGATGCCGTCGACCTGCGGTTCCGCCACCGGGTCGACGAACTGGTCTTCACCGACGGCGCCGTGACGGGCGTGCGCGGCGCGGTCCTCGCCCCCGACGATTCCCCGCGCGGGGTGTCGTCGTCACGCGAGGTGGTCGGCGAGTTCGAGCTCTCGGCGCAGGCCGTCGTCATCTCGTCGGGCGGCATCGGCGGCGACCACGAGCGCGTGCGCCGGTGGTGGCCCGAGCGCCTCGGTACTCCCCCGCGCACCATGGTCACCGGCGTGCCCGCCCACGTCGACGGCCGCATGCTCGACATCGCCGCGGACCAGGGAGTGCGCCTGGTGAACCGCGATCGCATGTGGCACTACACCGAGGGGCTGCAGAACTGGAATCCCGTGTGGCCGGGTCATGGCATCCGGATCCTGCCCGGTCCGTCGTCGATGTGGCTCGATGCGCGCGGTCGCCGGTTGCCCCTCCCGGGGCTGCCCGGGTACGACACCCTCGGCACGCTGAAGATCCTGCGCTCGACGCCCGACCTCGTCGACTACGACTACTCGTGGTTCGTGCTCGATCAGACGATCATCAAGAAGGAGTTCGCGCTGTCGGGGTCGGAGCAGAACCCCGACATCACCAACCGCGACCTGGCTCTGCTGCTGCGCACGCGGCTCGGGCGTGCCGCTCCCGGCCCCGTCGAGGACTTCAAGCGGGAGGGAGCCGACTTCGTCGTCGCCGACACCCTGGCGGAGCTCGTGCGCGGCATGAACGCCCTCACCGGAGACGATCTCCTCGACGAGGACTCGATCCGCCGACAGCTCGAGGCGCGTGACCGCGAGGTCGTGAACCCGTACTCGAAAGACGCTCAGACCATCGGCATCCAGAACAGTCGACGCTTCCGCGGCGACCGCCTGTTCCGCACGGTCCCCGCCCACGCGATCCTCGACCCCCGCCACGGCCCGCTCATCGCCGTGCGGCTCTGGATCGTCACGCGCAAGACACTCGGCGGCATCCAGACCGACCTCGACGGCCGCGCCCTGCACGGATCCGGGATGCCGATCCCCGGCCTCTACGCGGCGGGCGAGGCCGCGGGCTTCGGCGGCGGCGGGGCCCACGGGTACAACGCCCTCGAGGGGACCTTCCTCGGCGGGTGCCTGTTCACCGGGCGGACGGTGGGGAGGGCGTTGGCGGGGGTCGTGTGAGGGGTGGCGGCCGGGGCGCGCGACTCGGTGTAGCAGCGCGGCCTCGGGCCCGTGTGGAGCGCCTCGTATGGGGGAATGGTCCGCATGCCGCCAGCATGCGATCCGTACACTCGACACGTGACCCCACCGCCCGCCGACGAAGCGTTTCGCGCGCAGGACTCGCGGATGCACATGCGGCACAGGGTGCTCTTGCTATGGACGCTCGTCGTGGTGTGCGTGGTGGCGAGCGCACTCATCTGGGGTCTGTGGGTCATGCCGGTGTCGCGGTCGGTCGCGGAGGCGCAGAAGGTGCCGCTGGGCCAGACGGTCGAGCTGCCCGCTGAGGGCGTCACGGGAGTGTGGGCGTCGGGCGTGGCACCGCTGCTGGGACTCGTCGAGTGCCGGGCCGAGACCGCCGACGGGCGCGCGCTCGGCATCTGGTCGGTCCCGTCACCGGGGTGGGACGACACCCTGTGGTGGATGACCCACGGCGACGGCTTCTCGCCTGTGCAGAGCATCGCGGATGCGGACGGCGCCGCCGCATCCGTCACGTGTTCGTCGCGGCTCGACGCGTACGACGGGCAGTTCCTGCTGGCCGGCGACGTGACCGCCGGCGGTGGCGGCGTGGGGCTCGGACGGATGGGAAACGTCGACTATCCCGCCGGCACCCTACTCGCGCTCGGTGCCGTGGGACTGCCGCTGTTCGCCTTCCTGATGACGATCGTGCTCCTCGCGCAAAGGCTCCGTACCGGCCGCTCGGCCCGATAGCCGCGGTCGCCGCGACCCCGTCCGACGGTCAACCGGAGGCCGCCCGGTGGCCTACGCTTCCGGGAACAGCGGACCGATCACGGCCCACGCCTCATCCGAGATCACCTCACGCGACACGACATCCAGAATCGCCCGAGGAGCGCAACCGGGGGTTCAGCAACGTGCCCTAGCGCGAGGCTTCGAGAAACCGGCGCGTATCCTGGGCGATCTCGCGCGAGAGCGTGTGGTGCAGGTAGTGCTCGCCCGCCATCAGCACCACCTCGCCCCGGTCGACGGATGCCGCCTGGGCGCGGTGAAGGTCGACCCACCCCTCGACGTCATCGTCGGCCTCGCGCACGAACAGCAGCACCGGGAGGTCGGCGGGGAAGCGTCGACCGCTCGCGTCGGCGACGTTCGTCGATGCGTGGGTCATCTCGTCGAGCACGGTCGGCGCCGCGGAGTTCGCGTTCGTGAGCAGACGCATCTGCTCCCTCTCGTTCGCGCCGTACGGCAGTCCCTCGTACGGGTCGGGGGTGAACGCACGAAGGGCGCGGGTGACGCCGAGGGTGTCCAGGAGCGCGAGGGAGTCGGTCGCGATCGGTTCGTCACCGCCGGGTTGGTCCGGCACGCTGCTGTCGATGCCGACGAAGGCCGTCACCTCGTCGCGATACGCCTCGACGTAGGTCAGCGCGTAGATGCCGGAGATCGAGTGCCCCATGAGCGCGTAGCGGTCGACGCCGAGGTACTCCAGGGCCGTGTGCACCTCGCGCGCGATATTCGCGGCCGTGCGCGGCTCGTCGGTCTGATCGCTCAACCCCGTGCCGAACGGCTCGACGGCGACGACACGATAGGTGTCGTCGAGCTGGTCGATGAGCGGCGCGAAATCGAGGCCGGGCGCCGCGGTGCCCAGGCCCGGCAGCAGCACGATGGTCTCCGCGTGGTCACCGTTGATGACGACGTTCATCGAACGATCCCCCACGGGCACCCGCTCGCCGTACGGGGTGATCTCCGCGGCCTCAGCGCGGGTGGCCACGGCGTTGACGGTGGCCGTGGTGGCCAGCGTCACCGCGAAGACGCCGACGATCGCGACGGGTGGGAGCAGGAGGGCGAGGCGGGTGGATTTCTTCACGGGAAGGTCCTTCGGGTCGAGGTTCCTCCAGTCGACCAGCGGCTGCCCGTGGGCGGGAGAGCCTTCGGTCACCACTCGCGGTGACATTTGTCACCGAAACCACGACAGAGGGCCCCGCGCGATGCGGGGCCCTCTGGGATGGATGGTCGTGCGGGCGTCAGGCCCGCGCGGCCGCCGAGGTCATGGGGCACTCGAACGGGTCGCGGGCGGCGAGCCCCACCTGGTTCAGGTAGCGGATGACGATGCCGTACGACTCGAACAACGTGGTCTCGACGTAGGGGACGTTGAGCGTCTGGCTGTGCTCCTTGACGATCGCACGGGCCTTGCTGAGGTGCGGGCGCGGCATGTTCGGGAACAGGTGGTGCTCGATCTGGTAGTTGAGCCCGCCCATGAGCCAGGTGGCCCACCAGCCGCCGGTGATGTTGCGCGAGGTGCGCACCTGCTTGCTGAAGAAGTCGAGCTTCGCATCGGGAGCGATGACGGCCATGCCCTTGTGGTTCGGAGCGAACGAGGCGCCCATGTACAGACCGAACACCGCGAGCTGTACGCCGACGAAGGCGAAGGCCATTCCGAGCGGCAGGAAGACGAACACCGGAGCCACGAAGACCGCGAAGCGCAGGGCGATGAGTCCGAGCTCCGTCCAGCGGCCCTTGACCGGTTCCTTCGAGAGCAGGTGGCGCAGACCGATGAAGTGGAGGTTGGCGCCCTCGAGCGTGAGCAGGGGGAAGAACGCCCAACCCTGGCGCTGGGTGATCCAGCGCTGCAGGCCGCGTGCCTTGGCGGCGTCGACCTCGATGAAAGAGATCGTGTCGATCTCGATGTCGGGGTCTTTGCCCACGCGGTTGGGGTTGGCGTGGTGACGGGTGTGCTTCGAGGTCCACCACGACAGGCTCATGCCGACGACACCGGCCGCGAGCCACAGCGCGAGGCGGTCGTTGGCCTTACCAGAGGAGAAGATCTGCTTGTGCGCGGCCTCGTGGGCGAGGAACGCCACCTGGGTGAACAGGATGCCGAGGGCCGCGGCGATGAGCAGCTGGAACCAGCTGTCGCCGAGCAGGACGAATCCGGTGATCGCCCCGCCGAACCCGAGGGCGAGGACGGTGCCGACCAGGGCGTAGAACCGGCGGGCGCGAACGAGCAGGCCCGTCTCTCGGACGACCTGCGACAACTCCGTGTAGGCCTTGGCCATGGGCGGGAACTCCGTCGTTCCCTTGTAGGTCTGACGGATCGGTCCCATCCGGGACTCGATGACGGGTGCAGCCAATGCGTGCTCCTCGGTGGGGGTGACCGAAGTCTTCGACGACGAAAGCGGATGCCGACGACGTGAGGGCCACGCTACGGGGGCGGTATGCGCCACGACGTATACGCCGACGCCGGAATCGGCGGAAATCCGCATATTCGCCGCCCCGCGCGCACATTCTGCTCAGACAATTGCCAGCCTCAGGACACAGAACGTTCTTTTCGGTGCGTCCGCCGATCAGGTGGCGCGTGTCATCGACGGCCTCGACGGCACGTGCTTTCGAGCCGCCCGCCTGAACGGTTCGGAACCCTGCGGCAAGATGCGACGATAATCAACCCACCCCCCGAAACCGTCTGCCCCCGCAAGACGGGGCGCACACTGGGGAAGATGCGACAGGTCAGCTACGCGGGTGGACGGTTCGTCACCACCGACGAAGTCGCCGACGCGCTCCTTCACCTCATCGTGGGGATCGCCGCGACCGGCGTTCCTCAGCGGGTTGAGGTGCCCATCGTCGTCGAGGGCGACGGTGGCGGCCAGGAAACCGCGTGGATGACCGTCGGCCCATCGCCCGCGATGCTGAGTGTGCCCCTCGCCTGGGTCGGCGAGGTGCCCGACTTCTCCGATCAGGTCACCATGATGCGGATGCAGGCGTCCTACCCACGAACGGCGATCACCATCGCGCCCTCGTCACCCGAAACCTGGGACCCGACCCCCGTCACGTCGTGGGACGACGAAGACTACTACGGGCTGTGAATGCGCACCCGACATCATTCGTCGACCGTGGAATCACCGGCTCCCCGCGAAGTGCGGCGCGCTAATCGGTGAACTATTCGATTTCACAAAATGCCCGTAAAAAGAAAATGACGGGAAAAAAATAATGAGCGTAGAGTCGGCGATATGTGGCGCACTCTCGTAATTCTGCTCGTCGTGTGGGCGGTGCTGACAGTCGTGGGATTCGCCTTCCAGGGGCTGCTCTGGCTCGCAATCATCGGCATCATCCTGTTCGTCGGCACGTTCCTGTTCGGCGTGATCCGGTCTCGGACACGTCGGCGCGCCTCCTAGAACCAGCCTTCGTTCGAGCCATTTCGACGGGGGACCCTTGCGCCCAGTTCGCTCTGCGACGCCTGCCGAAAAGTCGAGATCATATGACCAGTTCCCCTTCGCCCGCCTCCGACCGCTCGGATCTGCTCGGTCTCACGACGGTGTTGGCGGGCTCGCTTCCGCGAACCCTGGGCACCCCCGAAACGCCCGACACCTACCAGGTCGACGCGGTGTTCTCTCGCCGCCCCCTCCCGGAAGAGGTGGCGGCGATCCATTCCGCAGCGACGCAGCAGGCGCTGGCCACCGCCGGATACCCCTCCGTGACCGTGCGCGTCTCCGACCGGCGCCTCGAGATCCGCAATACGACCCTCGAACAGCTCGAGACGGGACTGGCAACCGTCCTCGCCGATCAATTCGCACTGATCACCTCGCACATTCGCGAAGAACAAGCCACGGCACGCAAGCTCGTCGAGGACGCAGCCGGCGCGGAGGGCACCCGCATCGATGCCGTCGCAGCGCGCGCAGGACGCATTCGGTTCCAGCGTTCCGGCGACGCCGGCTGATCTCGAAGACCCCGCACGGGTGATCCCGCCGCTCGAGAGGAACGACTCCGGTACCGCGAGTTCTGAAAGAGCATGACCGCCACGACAATACGAAGGGCCCCTGCAAACCCGCAGGGGCCTTTCGTGTTCTCCGACATCGCCGGACCGTTTCGCCAACAGTCCTCTTGGTCGGGATGACAGGATTTGAACCTGCGACCCCTTGACCCCCAGGTGCCAGGACCAGGTTCTTAGCCTTCGTGACCTGGCTATTCCTGTTTCAGCGATGCTCTCCGCGCGTCCCATATTGCAGGTTTTGCAGGCTGTTGGTCACTTGATTGGTCCACTTCGTCGACGAGAACGGACCTCCAGTGTGCAACCACCAGATGCTGGCAGTACCGGTGCCGGAAAGGTCAGCCACCGCTCTTACCCGGAAGCTCCGAGCCCTCAGCTTCAAATGCGGTGACCAGGGTCGACACCACCGATGACAGCGCTGTTGCTCTCCTCGTGACCTCACTGTTCCAGTCCGGACTCTCGACATCGTCTTCGCTGCCATTGTCGGCGAAGCGAATGCGACGGAGTGTCCGCAGCGCCCCGTCTCCGATCTTCTCCGCTTGCTTCGTCCAAGCCGCGCCGTCTTCCTCGGCAAGTGCGGCCGCCCGGCCAATCAGTCCATGGACGAGATCGCCGGCGAGTCGATCGATGAGCAGTGCGGCTTTCAGAGTGGTGCTTGTCTCGGTCTCCTCTGTGCTTGGCTCGGCATCAGCGGCGAAGGCGCCGAAATATGCCCACGGTCTTCGTCCGGGTGTCAGCCTCGCGATTGCCGCCTCCACCTCGTCCACTTCAGCGAGGGGTAACCGACTGCCGGGAAGCTGACGGCGAAGCGACCAGAGTCGGAGGATTAGGTCGGCAACCTCAGCCTCAGCGGTAGATCCCTCAGGTCCAGCCCTCTGTTCAAGGCTGGTCAGGCGCTCCGCAAGATAGTGAGCTATCCAGCGTCCGAGAGTGTCGGTCTGTTCCAGCTCAGCCGCCAGCAGCTTACCTAGTTCCAACACAGCCGTTGAAGTCGTTCCATCCTGTTCCTGGCTGGTAGGAGAAGACTCGGAAGTCGCTGCCATGATCGGCGTCACCTCCTTCATTGTCGTTGTCTGAGACGTCGGCATAGCGAGCGCTACGATCTTCGCGCCTCACGCGTACCTCCACAATGAGCGCGGCATGGAGGCGTCCCAGCAACTGGTCGAGCGCTTCGGTCGTGATCCGCAGCCGGTGACCTGATGGGCCGTGTGGTTCACGGCCGGCGCTAATCTCTGCCCAGGTCTCAGACGCCAAGACCACGTCCGCCTCCTCGCTCTGCCAGCGGAGGCCGCCGTCTCGGGAGGTAATGCTGAGCATTTTCGCAATGTCCTCGGAAGGGCGTGGGAGCTCGGGCGTGAGTTCGGTGGCGAGGGGGTCCAGCCGGTCGATGCCGCCTTCAGAATTCGGCGTTGACACCCAACCTTGAAGCTGGAACGGAGGCGAGGAGAACTGGAAGTCTTCGTCATCTAGGTCAGCTGATGGGATTCGGAAGCTCCAGTAACCGTCAGCAGTTTGCAGCGCACGTACAAGCGCGCCCGCGGCTTCGGGAGTGACCAGAGCCGATGCGATGTCGATGCTCAGGGATCGGTCGTACTCAGTGGCAGCGGCCGATTGCCAGACCGTCACCCATCCGTCAGCAGGTTCGAGGGCGGTCAGAAACTCGGATTCATGAACCCGGCTACTTCCTCGCGGTCCGGCAGTAGCCAATGAACCAGGGATCGAGCTTCGCTGATCTGTAATCCATCGCCCGTCGTGGCGTGCGACGTCGAAGTCGGCGAGCCATTCTAGGACGTCGGGCTGTTCTGCATCGGGGTCGCGGTACGGAACAACGGTCCTCATGAGTCTTCCGGCGATGGTAAGTGCCGCGTGGCGTTCCAGGTAGTAGTCGAGATCCTCAGCTTTAGGAATCTCCCACTTGTATCCGTAGGTTTCACCGTCCTCGTAAACACCTGCGGTCCGCCTCGGGTCCTCTAGACGTTTGCCCTTGCCTCGCCATCCCCATTCGTCGAGGATGAGCGTGCTAGCCGCATCGAGCACTTCTTGGTGTGTGATGGCGAGTGCCTTCGTTAGTCTTCCGAGGACATACTCGTCGAAGTCTGGATGGAATCGGTGCTCAGCGTATGGTGCGCCCTTCATCATTGGACCGGGCTGGGTGGGGCGGTGCCAGCTTTCGAGAGTCACCGGCTCTGCAAGCTTGGCCTTCCAGTCTGTCCCAACAGAACGGCCAATTGGTGCGGTGGTCAGTAGTGCAACTGATGAGCAGTGCCGTTGAATCGCGGCGTGGTCCGGATAGCGGTCGCTTAGTTCGATCACTGTGGACATGAGTGCGTCGACGGCAGAGGGATCGTCGCGTGCTACTCGCTCGACAGCGACCAGGAACCACTCTGCTGCGCTCATCTGGTAGTAGAGGAATCGTTCATCGGCGTACCCAGCTGCATCGCCCCGCGTGACTGCCGAGCCGAGCGCAATGATCACGTCGCTGACGCCGAGTTCGATGGCTGTACGCACTGCGTGTGCAGCCAGCCAACGAACTGCTGAGCGCGGGTCACCAAGTGCAGCCCAGAGGAAGTTTGCTATTGCGGTATCGATTGGGTCTGCTGGCGCCTGCCCGGAAGCTGTCCTGGGACTAATTCTGAGTTCTTCCTCGAAGGCGGCGAGCGCTTCGTCGAGCACGCGCGCAGCCGTGGAAGGGTCGAGGACTGCTGAAGCTCCAGCTGCGAGCATGTAGCAATGGTCGGCATCGGTCAACGCTTCCTCAAGATTCAGGTGGTCGAGGGCACGTTGGAGGAGATCGGTCGTGCGCACCTCCAAGAGGTCGGCCGCCGCAGGCAGGTCAAAACTCATCCAGTTGTGGTGAAGCAACCGGGCACCGTGTCGATCAACGTAGGTGCCGACCGCATTCTTCAGCGAATCGACGAACGATTGAGCCGTTCGAGGACGCACTAGGGCCGCGTTCAAGAGCTTGGCTAGCTCGTAGTCGCTGAGGGCATCAGAATCCAATGCGGCGTCCAGGATCGGGCCCCACTGAAGCTCTGGACGCGAAAAAGTTTCTGAGATGAAGAGACTGTCACTGTACGTACGAGCCTCTTGCTGAAGTCGAACCGCCACGTTCACGTCGCTTGTCCGAGTGAGGTCAAGTGCCGCGATCTGCGCTTTGCATTCGTCTATCTGAGCGGATCGTTCTGTTTGTTCGTCTGGCGTGAGATCCATGGTGGTGCTCCTGAACTCGTCAGGGTCCTTGGCACGAAGGGGGTCAGGAAGTGGGGACTGCCTGAACTCGGGATCGAGGGAGCGTCCAAGTCGGTTTGCGAGATTATCTACGGCAGACAGGGCCTTTGCGTTGAGGGCGCCGGATACGTCAAGTTCACGAAGCGCGGCGTCCAGGTCAGAGTTGGTCGAGAAGGGCGCCAAAACTATTCTGAGATCTGGCCGTCCCGCAAGCAGGGCACCATCCCCTTCAATTAGTCCCCTGAATTGCCAGTCGAGCGCCCCGAACCGGCGATCCCTCCACTGCCCGAGAATTCGCAGAACGTTGGCGCCCGAGACCCGCGCGAGTGCAGCGACGAGCTGCTGTTGGTTGAATCCGTCATACACAATCGGTTCCACGGCCTCGCCGAGGCGAGCGACGCGCTCAGCGAGGGTGAATGCGTCGAGGGGGTCGATGCCAGCAGCTGCCCGCGTGAGGGCAACTACTGCATCCCATCGATAAATCGCATCATCACCCACTCCGCTGGCAGCTTTCACAGCGTGGTCGAAGTAGCTTCCAGCTTCGGCCTCACTAAAGCGGTGCATTCCCCGAGCTATGCGCACGAGCGTTTCGGCCTTGCTGTCGGCCGTTTCAGCGGAACCCGTCAGGGCATGCCGTGCCGCGTTGGAGAGTTCGAGGACCGCCGACGCGAAACGGGCGTCGCCTCGCAGCCCTGAGATCAGGTCGAGCGCCCCGGCAATCGGAGCATTGGCAGAGAACGTCTGAATCGCTTGAATGCAAGCGACTGTCACCTCTTTTTCCTCGTAGGAAGAGCCGAGCATGGGCAAGATCTGCCGGGCGATTCGGAGGGCCATTGACCAGATGTCATCTTGTGACTGGCGTTTGGGGTAACTCGCGATCACTGCTGCCGCGGCTTGCGGATCGAGGTCACCGCGAGCGTATTTTGCCCAAGAACTGAGCCAGCTGATGGCGGGGCGCAGATAGCGATTGAGATCGTCGTCATTGGACTTCGCGGGGTCGTACTTTCCACGCTTCGCTGGAACTTTAAGGGGCCGGTAGTGCCCGACATCGAGTACCTCACCCATTAATTCGGCACGCAACGCGACCGCTAGGAGAAGACCCGATCGGCCTGAGCCGTGTCTGTCGCCGAGTCCAATAGGTAGCGATGGCGGCAGGCATTCGCGAAGTCGTTCTGCGGCCACTGTTGCGTCGGCAATCGAGTGACGCACCGCAAGCGCGCAAAGCCATGAAGCGCCCCGGAGCGCGGTATCTTCCGCATTCCGGTGATCGTATTCTTCGGCAGTGAGACGAGCACGGAATCGTTCCAGTACCGTCCACGCGCCGCCAACGACACTGGCATCTACGGTCATTCCAACGCGCTGCATCTCGCCAAAGACGCCAAGAATTAACGCAGGATGGGTGGAACTAACGATCAGGCCAGAAACGTCCTCCTCTGGGGCACATGAGATGAGCATCCGCGCAAGCGCTGCGCTCGATTCGAGGACAAATCGAGCTGGGCGCCAACCCGACAAGTAACGGACAGCCGCAGGAGGTCCATCCGTTCGAAGGATCGCAAGTGCGATGTGTGCCACTTGTTCTGGGGTGACATTCTCGTCGCGCGAGTACCGCTCTCTCGGCGAGCGTACCCAGGCAGCGATGGCGGAAGCTGCTTGCCGAGACCTGCTTCTGGCTGTGCTCGTACCTCCGGTGGAATGAGCAAGCATCGCCGCCTCGGCACCGAGCGTAGAGCCAGACCAACTTTGTGGGAGCTCTCGCGACGCGATCAGCTCACCAAGCACCCGGGCGTCCATCCGCGAACCCGCCAGGTCAGGGTTGTCTCTAATGATCGTGAACTGCCGCCCCTTCCCTGCGCGACCCGCTCCAGCGCGCATGGCCAACTGCACAATCGAATCCGGACGTCGTAACTGGACAGCTGCACGAAGACCGAACTCCACGCGTAGGTGCTCGACCTGGGTACGCTCGACGTCACTCGTTGAGGGCAGGGCATCATCCGTGGCAACGAGGGCGAGCAGTTCGTCGTGGAGATTTGCGCTCCAGAGAACCTCCGGCAGGGAAGACGCGGCGTAAGCAGAGGAGCCGCTCAGCGTGCGCAGCTGAGACGCGACTTGGGCCGCGACCTCAGGTGTGGCACGGTGCCGGGAGCGGAAGTACGTTTCCGTCGGTTCGTCGAGAAACTGGACGCTTTGCCCGCTCAGGATCAAGC
The DNA here is from genome assembly GCF_031453395.1 of Microbacterium sp. SORGH_AS_0454. NCBI lineage: Bacteria > Bacillati > Actinomycetota > Actinomycetes > Micrococcales > Microbacteriaceae > Microbacterium > Microbacterium sp. SORGH_AS_0454. The sequence continues at coordinate 3,328,590 of NZ_JAVIYS010000001.1, forward strand.
CGCGACCTAGGTCGGATATGAAACTGCGGACGTTAGCAACCTGCGTACCGGCAAGTTCCGCAAGCACGCCCAACGGAACACTCGGACGCAATAACGTGAGGAGCTGGGCAGCACGTTCGAGTTCTGATCGCGATCTACCAGCGTTGTTGAAGACCTTGGTGACTTGCTCTTGCATGAGAGCGTCAAGCGGAGAAGTGCTGTCCGTAAACCCCGCGAGTCGACCGAGAGCCTCTTGAATCGTTTCGGTTTCAGAGAGCACCGTTGACACGACTCGCGGATTACCCGCGGTTCGATCGTGAATCTCTGCAACGTCCAGAGTCGTCGCCGATGGATGTGAAGTTGAAACGACCTTCGCCGTCTCTTCTAGTGCGAAGGCCGGTAGTTCGAACGTCGCCGTGCCCGCAGGAGCTTCAAGAAGATGAGCACGCTCTGGTCGACAAGTCAACACGATGTGAACGTTCGTCGGAATAGCGTCGTCTAGCCTCAGCAAGTCCCGCACGAATGCTCTAGATTCCGCGTTGTCCTCCGCGGCCATCACGGCGTTATCGGCGGCGTCTACCACTATCACTAGCTGGCGAGTTCCACTCTGAACGAGAATCTCGCTCGCAGCGTCGAGGCGACGAACGAAAGCCTTGGTGTACTCCTCGGGGGCGAGGTTGCCGGTGTGAACTATCGGGAGACCAAGCCCAATTCCCGCGATTTCAGTAGCAAGCTGAACTAGTCCGTCGCGGTGACGATGCCGCGTACGGTCTGGTCTGCGGTAGGACCCATTGCCGAAGCAATCGTAGATGATGACGTCGGCTCGACCTCGTAAAAGATCCGGTAGCGCCCGAGCGAACGTGCTCTTCCCCGCTCCGCCCTCAGCCGTTACGACTATCGAACCGGAAGATCCAAGAATCCGATCCGCGAGTTCAACATATGCGTCTCGCACAAAGAACGGTGCAGTCTCAAGCTGGCACGGCGCCGGTGCAAGCTCGTCCTCCCGACAACCGAAAGCAGTGAGGACATCTGCCTTCCGCATTGGGCCACTGGACTCAGTGCTCGCTCTTGAGGCGACAAGGTCAACAAGAGACGCGGACACGCGGAGGTCGGTGTCAGCGGTGAGTCCGCCGACTTCTCGGTCAAGCCCGCGTCGGAGAACGGCAACCCCGGGCTCACGGCCTCGGAGGTCGAGCCGTGAGCATAGAGACGCCGCATCATCGGCGCTGAGATTCGCTGCACTCGTCAGCTTGGCGGCTGACGACCCCACGGCAGTCGGCTGACCACTAGCCAAATCGCGCACAGCATTGACAGCGTCAGAGGAAATCGGCTTGTTCGTGACTATGGAGAAGCGAATCGTGGCCTGCGGGTACTGCATTCGCAATGTGTCGTCGAGCTGAGCAAACTTGCTGAGGATCTTGCAAACCTCGCCAAGGGTGACATTCTCGTTTGGGCGCAGGGTCGAGTGCTTGAACTGACGCACTTCCAGGGACGTAAAGTCTTCGTCTGTGGGTCCATAGAACTCAACAAGGTCTATGACCTCAGCACCGTCTGGCTCGGCGTCCGAAGGAGCGGAGCCGAGTCCCTCGATTGATACCTGCTGGAGATCGGTCGCGGGGCTCAGGAGCTTTAGCAGGCGGGCTGCAGCCCAGGTGTAGTGGAATCGGTCACCGTCACGTGACGCGCGTACTCGTTCTGTCCCAGTGGAACCGCTTCGAGTGGAAGCGCTCTTTGCCCTAGCCATACCTCAGTGCTCCGTACGGGACCAGCAGCGCCAACGTCTGCCGTGGTGACGAACAGTCACGAGGAGATTCGGTGACATCACCTGGTGGAAACCCCCTACCGGTGACCAGGTCACCTACTGTCCGTCCGACACGCACTCATTCTCTCGCATCCTCTCCATCGCTCTCGGGCGACACGCGCCAAGAGACCGGTGGCGTGCGATCTCCTCGGCCGCACCAACCGAGCCTGCGCGACTAGATCGCACACGACAGCTCATGATCGAGGCGATCCGCGGCGTATCACTGACCCACCACGAGAAGGTCTTATCTATTGGGCGGGCAGCCGTCGTTGGACCCAAAGCTCACGACTTGTACCTCCGTCTTCAGTGACGCTGACGAGTTGGTCGCGCCACGCCGTGCGCGGTGCCATCTGAAGGCCATCATGTAGACGGTCGTCGGGGTGGTGGATGACCCATCGGTGTGCTTGGCCTGCGATCTGGCGATTCACCACGCGGATCAGTTCGTCGCGGCCAGTAGCACTGGCAACCGAGGGGAGACCAAGCTTGTCAGGATCGACCTCGCGGTCACGCAACTGGAGTATCACTCTCGGGCTGAGAGGCAACCACACGATGCTTGCAGTCGCGTAACCAACGGGTGCATCACCGGGTGACCACCCGCACACTGGCTCGTCTGAAGTGAGGACGGGCTCGGTGTCGCTCAGGATCAGTGACCAAGTCATCTGGTGGGCCAGACGTTCTCCGAGTTCACCGAGAGCAAGCTTGATGCCCTCTTGGATCATCACCGCATCTGGTGCCACCAACCTGGGCCCGGACGGGCCGAGCATCTCAGCCCTAAAGATGCCCATGCTCGACGCCCTCGAATCGGTTCTCGAACGTCTCACCGCAGACAAGCAGCCCGACGACCCGCTCCTGCGGGGGCCACGCGGCGGAGTCCTCACCACAGCCACCGTCCGCGACGCTACCCACTGGGACGACCTCGTGGCAAAGCTCGGCTTCGACAACCTCACCCGCCACGGGCTCCGCCACACCGGAGCAACCTGGATGGCCGACGCCGGCATCGCTCTCCACGTGCTCCAAGAGATCCTCGGGCACCAGTCGATCGAGACCACCAAGGGCTACCTGCACCCCGACCACCGGCACCTGGCCGAAGCCGCCAGACAGGCCAACCAGTTCCTCTCCGCAGCACCCACCAGAAGGGACCCAGCCCGCCGCGACGGACCCCGCCTATGACCACCGCGGAACAGTCGCTCCGACCCTTCCAGAAGGGGCCGGAGCATCGGCCTGCCCGGATTCTGGTCCACCTCATGGGCACCTATTGGTGCACCTCACGGGCGACGAGCTCGAAAAAGGATTGGTCCACTTAGTCAGCGGAAGGCTGGAGCAGATCGAGAAAGTGGACCAGCCAGTGACCACATCCAGAAACGACGAAGCCCTGGTGAGAGTTTTCTCTCACCAGGGCTATTCTGTCGGGATGACAGGATTTGAACCTGCGACCCCTTGACCCCCAGTCAAGTGCGCTACCAAGCTGCGCCACATCCCGTTACCCGCGAGCGGGCAACTCCCCTATATTAGCCCCTCGCCGACTCCCCCGCGAACCAACGGCCACCCCGGGCGTGTGGGCACTCCCTTGTCGATGTCGGAGCCCCTCGCTACGGTCTCGGGCATGACGATCGAGATCCTCCCCGCCACCGGCGACCGCTTCGACGACGCAGAGACGGCGCTCGACAGCGGAGACGGTCCCGGGTGCCAGTGCCAGTGGTGGCTGCTCACGAACGCGGAGTTCCAGCAGAGCTCGCGCGACGACCTCACCACGCGCTTTCATGCCGAGATGCACGGTGATCGCTCGCCGGGGCTCATCGCCTACGTCGACGGCGAACCCGCGGGCTGGGTGCGCGTCTGCCCCCGCGTCGACCAGGCCCGCCTCCTCCGCACCCGCGACGTCACGGTCGCGACAGAGGAGCCCCTCGACGCCGACGACGTCTGGTCGGTCTCGTGCTTCGTGGTCCGCACGGCGCACCGAGGCACGGGCTTGATGAAGAAGCTCCTGGATGCCGCGGTCTCCACCGCCCGCGCGGCCGACGCCCGCGTCGTCGAGGCGTATCCCCTCGACCCCACCGTCACGAAACGCTCGGCCAACCAGCTCTATCGCGGCACGGTGTCGATGTTCGAGCAGGCGGGTTTCGACGTCGTCGATCGCCCCAAACCCGACCGCGCGCTCGTCGCGCTGACTCTCCACGACTGACCGCCCGACCTACGATGGAGGTTCACCGACGAAAGACCCGACATGACGGATGCCATGACCACCGCCCGCGTCGACGCGTGGCTCTGGGCGGTGCGCGTCTACAAGACCCGGTCTGCGGCGACCACCGCGTGCCGCGCGGGGCACGTTCGGGTCAACGGGGAACGCGCCAAAGCGGCGCAGCCCGTACGTCCGGGCGACGAATTGCGCGTGCGGATCCAGGGCTTCGACCGGATCCTTGTCGTGAAGAAGACGATCGCGAAGCGTGTCGGGGCGGCCCTCGTCGCCGAGTCCGTCGACGACCGCACTCCCCCACCGCCCTCGAAAGAGAGCATGCCGTTCGTGCCGGTACGCGATCGCGGCGCCGGACGCCCCACCAAGCGCGATCGCCGCGACATCGAGAAGCTCCGCGGCCGCGATCCCGACTGACCGCGCGTCACAGCCTCGGCAATCCGCAGAACCTCAGCCGACCCCTCCCCCGCCAACTGACCTCGCGCGAATCTCAGACCCTGTGCACGCCCCGCCCCGCACGCCCCGCACAACCTCCACAATCCGCACAACCTCAGCCGACCCCCGGCCCCGCCAACTGACCTCGCGCGAATCTCAGACCCTGTGCACGCCCCGCCCCGCACGCCCCGCACAACCTCCACAATCCGCACAACCTCAGTCGACCCCTTCCCCGCCAACTGACCTCGCGCGAATCTCAGACCCTGTACAGGCGCCGCCCCCGCACGCCCCGCACAACCTCCACAATCCGCACAACCTCAGTCGACCCCCGGCCCCGCCAACTGACCTCGCGCGAATCGCCGACCCAGCGACACCGCTGACCAAACGACACCGCTGCCCACTCGACGCACGCACGACGTCGGACCGGTGACGCCCCGCAGCCGTCAGTCCAGCTGATCCAACAACCAGCGCGCACCGCGCACTCTCGCCCCGAGCTCGACGACGCGCGCCGACAGCTCGCGGTCGCTCGTCACGACGACCACGGGGCGGAACGCCGCCACGACCTCGCGCACGACCGCGACGATCTCGTCGTCGCCCTCACCCGGCGCGTGCCGCACCTCGACCGGGGGTGCCACCGGCTCGGCAGACCGCGCCTGGCCCTCCAGCACCGCCGTGACCACCGGGAACCAGCGCGTCGCGGACAGCCCGAGCGCCTCGGCATCCACTCCCCGCTCCGCCAGCCGCGAGACCTTTCTCACCAGGCGGGTCGCGGCGCCGGCGCGATCCTTCCACCACCCGTCGGGAACCGAACCCATGACGTTGGCCACGTCGACGACGATCGCCGGCCGCGCGGTCAGCGCTTGGCGCAGGGCCGGCCACGAGGCGGCGAACCCGGGGTGCAGCGGCAGGGAATCGACGTCGTCGACGGCGACCCACTCCAGGGCGACGCTCTCGGGATCGCTGATCACGGGCTCGAACGGCGTTGTCACGTCGGCGACCAGGGTCGAGTATGACCAGATGCCGAGGTCGAGCACGCTCTCGAAGCGCGCGCTCACGGCATCCGCCGGCACCCCCGCTTCTTCGCCCGATTCGCGCAGGGCGCCGTCTCGAGCGGATTCGCCCTCGTGCCGCGCGCCTCCCGGCAGGGCCCAGGTATTGCCGAAGTGGCTCCACGAGACGCGATGCTGCAGCAGCACTCCGCGCTCGGGGTCGAGGGCGAGCAGCCCCGCGGCGCCGAAACGACCCCAGTACTTCTCGCCCGTGGGCGCGACGACCCAGGCGTCGCCGGGGTCGCGGGGTCCGTGCGGACGCCGCGGCTCGCCGGGGGCAGGGGGCTCGATCGTCATCGGCTCCAGCCTGGCACACACACGACCGACGGTCCCCGCCCAGCGTCACGAGACGCCATGAGATCGCCCGCGCCGCCGCGCAGTTCGCGCCGAGAATCGCAATATGACGGCCGCTCCTCGCCCGCGGGGAAGTCGGAACCGCCTCGAGTTGCCACAATCGTCGGATGGAGTACGAATTCGACGACGACCCCGAACGGGTCGACCGCGACGCGGTCTGGCAGTGGCTGAGCACCGAGGCGTACTGGGGGCGCTGGCGCACCCGAGCCGACGTCGAGGCCCAGCTCGACAGCGCGTGGCGCGTCGTCGCCGCCTATCGCCGCGACACGGGCGACTTGGTCGGCTTCGCGCGGGCGATCTCCGACGGCGTCGGATTCGCCTACCTGGCCGACGTGTTCGTGGTCGACGGGCACCGGGGCCACGGCCTCGGCAAGGGCCTGGTCTCGCTCATGATCGATGAGGGCCCCGGCCCCCACTTCCGATGGACGCTCTTCACCAGCGACGCGCACGGCCTCTACCGCCAGTTCGGTTTCGCCGAGCCCGACCAGACGGCTCTCGTCCGCCCCGCGGCGCCCCTCTGAGACACCGGATGCCGGCTCCCCCCGCCGACACGCCATCCCGCTGTCACGTCGGTCACCGCCCGTCATCCCCCACCGCTGAGGCCCGCGCGCGAGTGGAGCGACGGGGCCACGGCATCCGGAACGACGAGCGCCCGACCCATCGGGTCGGGGCGCTCGCTCGGATGTCTCAGGCGTCGAAGCGCGCGCCCTCCGGCCGCGGCCCCTGGAGCGTGAAGACGAAGAGAACCAGGACGCCGATGAGCGGCACCACCCCGATGAACACCCAGAAGCCGCTGCGACCGGTGTCGTGCAGGCGCCGCACGAGCACCGCGAACGTCGGCACGATCGTTGCGAGGGCCCAGACGAGCCAGATCGCCCCGAGGATCACCCCGAGCGGTCCGGTGATGGTCGTCGAGCCATCGGCTTCGATACGGATGCCATCGGTCAGCGTGGGGAGCGCATTCAGCACCGTGCCCACGACGGCGGCGGTCAGCACCCACCACCAGTACTCGCTGCGGCTCGCGCGCCCACGGAAGGTGGCGTACTTCGCGAAGACGCGGCGGACCGCAGCGCCCAGCGGCGCGCCGTAATACGGCTGGTCGAGCGGCGGGGCGGCGGCGGTCATGGGGTCTCCCGGCGTCAGTGGAGGGCGGATGCCACGGCGTCGCCGTCGCGAGAGCACTGTATCGACCACCCGATCCGGCCCGACCCCGCTTGCGCTCATGCCCGTCCGTGCCTCGCGGCACCCACCGCGCGCGAGACGGCATCTCGCTGACACACCCGCGTCAGCCTGCAACCGGCTCGTCAGCGAGTTGCAGTCTCGCGCGAAATCCGGGCCCGCAGACCCCTCGCACGCACGCCGCCGCCGCGCCGCCGTGCGCGCGAGGCACACGCCCCAGCACGCGAAAGCGCCCCGACCCCCACGTGGGGATCGGGGCGCTCGCTGCGCGCCTCAGCGCTGGCGCTTCTCGCGAATACGCATGTTGAGCACGATCGGCGTGCCCTCGAAGCCGTAGATCTCGCGCAGGCGCCGCTGGATGAACCGGCGGTAGCCCGGGTCGAGGAATCCGGTCGTGAACAGCACGAATGTCGGCGGACGCGTCGCCGCCTGCGTGCCGAACAGGATGCGCGGCTGCTTGCCACCGCGCAGCGGGTGCGGGTGCTCGGCGACGAGCTCCGACAAGAAGGCGTTGAACTTTCCGGTCGGGATGCGGGTGTCCCACGACTCGAGCGCCTGCTCGAGGGCCGGCACGAGCTTGTCGAGGTGGCGACCGGTGCGGGCCGAGATGTTCACGCGCGGGGCCCAGGCGACGTGCGCGAGGTCCTGCTCGATCTCGCGCTCGAGGTAGCGGCGACGGTCCTGGTTCTCCATGTCGTCGTCGTTGAGGCGATCCCACTTGTTGAACGCCAGCACGAGCGCGCGACCCGACTCGAGCACGAGGTCGATGATGTTGAGATCCTGCACGCTGATGGGCTGCGACACGTCGATGACGACGACCGCGACCTCGGACTTCTCCAGCGCCGTCGAGGTGCGCAGTGACGCGTAGAAGTCGGCGCCCTGCGACAGGTGCACGCGGCGACGGATGCCGGCGGTGTCCACCAGCGTCCAGAGCTTGCCACCGAGCTCAACGACCTCGTCGACGGGGTCGCGGGTGGTGCCGGCGAGCTCGTTGACGACGACGCGCTCTTCGCCGGCCGCCTTGTTGAGGAGAGACGACTTGCCGACGTTCGGGCGACCGAGGATCGCGACGCGGCGAGGTCCGCCGATCTCGTATCGGGCGACCGCCGACACGTCGGGCAGTACCTTCATGATCTCGTCGAGCAGGTCGGCCACGCCGCGGCCGTGGATCGCCGAGACGGGGTGCGGCTCGCCGAGTCCGAGGTTCCACAGGGCGGCGGCCTCGGGCTCGTGGCGGGCGTCGTCGACCTTGTTCGCGATGAGGAAGACCGGCTTGCCGCTCTTGCGCAGCAGCTTCACGACGTGCTCGTCGGTCGAGGTCGCTCCCACCGTGGCATCCACCACGAACAGGACGATGTCGGCGAGATCGATCGCGACCTCGGCTTGCGCTGCGACCGAGCGGTCGATGCCCTTCGCGTCGGGCTCCCAGCCGCCGGTGTCGACCAGCGAGAAGCGCCGGTCGAGCCACTCGGCCTTGTAGGTCACGCGGTCGCGGGTGACACCGGGGGTGTCCTCGACCACGGCCTCGCGGCGGCCGAGGATGCGGTTCACCAGCGCCGACTTGCCCACGTTCGGGCGGCCGACGATCGCGACCACCGGCAGCGCCGGCAGGAACTCGATCGCTCCCTCGCCCGAGGCGAGACCGGCGAGCAGCGCCGCGTCTTCCTCGTCGAGGTCGAAGTCCTCGAGGCCCGCGCGCAACGCTTCGGCCCGCTGTTCGGCGAGCACCTCGTCGAGCTGCTCCATCTTCTCGGCGAGCTGGTCGGGCCCGCCCTCGTACTCGTCTTCAACGCCCATCGCGGGCTCCCATCGTGGAGTCGACGACGCTCAACACGGCGTCGACGGTCTGTTCGAAATCAAGGTGGGTCGAATCGACGACCTGCACGCCGGGGGCGGCGGTGAGGAAGTCGACGACCGTGGAATCAGCGGCGTCGCGCTGGTGGAGGGCTGCGGCGACCTTCGCGGCATCCTGATCCGTCAGCTCCGCACTGCGGCGCGCGGCGCGCACCTCGGGAGCGGCGGTGAGGAGGATGCGCACGGGGGCGTCGGGGAACACGACCGTGGTGATGTCGCGGCCTTCGACCACGACGCCCGGAAGAGCAGCGGATGCCACGAGCCGGCGGAACAGCTCGTTCACCGCGTGGCGCACCGCGGGAACGCGGGCCACGCCGCTCACGGCATCGGTCACGCGGGGTTCGCGGATGGCGGCGGTGACGTCGGTGCCGCCGACGCGTACCCAGCGATCGGTGGGGTCGAGCGAGATCGCGTAGTCGAAGTCGCCGAAGACCTCGAGCACCGCCGTGGCGTCGGAGGTGTCGGCCTCGTGCGCGAGGGCGTGCCAGGCGAGGGCGCGGTAGGCGGCACCGGTGTCGAGGAAGCCGTACCCGAGACGGGTGGCGGCGGCCTTGGACACGCTGGACTTGCCGCTGCCGGCGGGACCGTCGATCGCGATGACCGCGGGGGCGGATGCCGAACCCTCGGCGGGCGCGGCGAGACCGGGCCGGAAGAGGGCGGAGGTGGGATCAGTCATGGGTGGTGCTCGCAATCCGCCAACCGCGCTGCTGGAGGCCGTCGACGGCGCGGCGGACCGCGTCGGGGACGACGCTGATCTCGGCCAGGCCGAACGGGGCTCCGGGCGAGTGCTCGAGGCGTAGGTCTTCGACGTTGACGTCGAGGTCGCCGAGCTCGCCGAACAGGCGCCCCAGCTGGCCGGAGGTGTCGTCGACCATGACGACGAAGGTATCGAAACGGCGATTCTGGCCGTGCTTGCCCGGCAGGCGCTCCACGCCCTCGTTGCCGCGGCGAATGGTGTCGGCGACCGCGCGACGTGCACCGGGCACCTCGGGATCGCGCAGGGCCCCGGCGACAGCGGTGAGGTCGGCGGCGAGCTGATCGAGCACCTCGACGACGGGCGCCGCGTTCGCCCCGAGGATCTGCACCCACAGTTCCGGTGCGGAGGCCGCGATGCGCGTCGTGTCGCGCACGCCCTGACCCGCGAGACGCAGCGAACCGTCGGGGGCCTCGACGAAGCGCCCGGCGAGAAGGCTCGCCACGAGCTGCGGAACGTGCGACATGAGCGCGACGGACTCGTCGTGCTCCTCCGGCGTCATCTCGATCAGGGTCGCGCCGAGATCGAGAGCGAGGCCCTCGACCAGGGAGAGATCGTGCGCGGAGGTCTCGCCGTCGCGGCAGACCACCCACGGGCGCCCCACGAAGATATCGGCGCGGGCCGAGATGGCTCCGCCGCGCTCACGACCGGCCATGGGGTGCGAGCCGATGTAGTGGGTGAGGTCGACGCCACGTTCACGCAGCGTGCGCAGCGGCTCGAGCTTCACGCTCGCGACGTCGGTGACCACGGCATCCGGGAATGTCTCGAGCTCGCGCTGCACGACGTCGGCCGTGACATCGGGCGGAACAGCCACCACGATCAGCGCGGGCCTGTCGTCGGGGCGTTCGGCCCGACCGGCACCGTAGTCGATGGCGAGCCGCAGCTGCGACGGCGACGCGTCCACGAGCACGACGTCGACACCGCGGGCGGTGAGCGCGTGGCCGATGCTGGCTCCCAGCAGCCCCGAGCCGACGATGCGGACGGTGCCGCTCGTACGGGTCGCCAAAGGCCCGGCCGCGCGCGCGGACGTTCCGTTGACTTCGCTCATCGGGTCTCCTGCCCTGGGCGGCGCCGCTGGCACCGCGAAGCGCCCGAGAGGCTCACTCCGCCGGATCGGCCGGAGCGCTGTCGTCCTGGCGGGACAGCGTGAGCAGGGCACCGCGTTCTACTGTAGTCAACTCGCGGGCCTTGCCCACCGGGAGAGTTCCCAGGTGGAGCGGTCCGAACTGCCGCCGGACCAACTCGATGACCGGGTGACCGACCGCAGCCATCATGCGGCGGACGATCCGGTTCTTGCCCGAGTGCAGGGTCAGCTCGACCAGGCTCTCACCGCGGGAGGCGTCGAGCAGGCGCGCCTTGTCGGCGACGATCCGCCCGTCTTCGAGGTCGACGCCCTTGATGAGGCGTTGGATCGTCTGGGGAAGTACCTGCCCCTCGACCTTGGCGATGTACACCTTGGTCACCCCGAACGAGGGGTGCGCGAGCACGTGCGCGAGGTCGCCGTCGTTGGTGAGGACGAGAAGACCGCTCGTATCGGCATCCAGTCGTCCGACGTTGTAGAGGCGCTCGTCCCAGTCCTTCGTGTACTGGCGCAGATCGGGGCGGCCGCGGTCGTCGCTCATCGAGCTGACGACGCCGGTGGGCTTGTTGAGGATGACGTAGCGCTTGGACTCGTCGAGCTGGATGGCCGTACCGTCCACGTCGACGAGGTCGGTCTCGGGGTGGATGCGGCGGCCGAGCTCGGTGACGACGACGCCGTTCACTCGCACGCGTCCCTCGACGATCATCTGCTCGGCGACGCGGCGCGAGGCCACTCCCCTGTTCGCCAGCACCTTCTGCAGGCGGATGCCGTCGTCGCTTGCGGCTCCCGTCGAATCGTCGCTCATTTCAATACCTCTCCGTCGAATCCGTCCGAGCCGTCGTCGAGCAACGGCGAGATGTGCGGCAGCTCGTCGAGCGAGTTGATGCCGAGGTTGACCAGCAACTGGTCGGTCGTTCCGTAGTGGATCGCGCCCGTGTCGGAGTCGGTGAAGACCTCCGTGATGAGTCCGCGCGACAGCAGCGTGCGCACCACGGAGTCCACGTTCACCGCGCGGATGGATGCCACCTGCCCGCGCGTGACGGGCTGCTTGTACGCGATGACGGCCAGGGTCTCGAGCGCCGCCTGCGACAGGCGCGAGGGCGCCTGGGTGTTCACGAACTCGCCGACGACGTCGTCGTACTCTTCGCGCACGTAGAGGCGCCAGCCGCCGCCGACCTCGCGCAGCTCGAAGCCGCGGACCGGTCCCCCGGTCTGTCCGTCGTAGTCGGCGACGAGCGCCTCGACGGCCTGGCGGACGGCCGGGACGGGCGCGCCCACGGCGGCGGCGAGGCTCACAAGGCTCTGCGGCTCGTCGAGGACCAGCAGGATCGCCTCGAGGCGACGGGCGACGGATGCCGGGTCGCTCGGGCGCGGAGCCGGAGCGGCGTCGGTGAGCTGTGGCGACGGGGACATGGCGTCATCGGTCATAGTCGGCTCCCAGGGCGGCGAGGTTCTCTTCCGACCACCTCTCGGCGGTCCAGCGGAGTGTCAGCTCCCCCAGCGGTTCGAGCTGCTCGAACGACAGCGCCGCGTGGCGGTACAGCTCGAGGATCGACAGGAACCGAGCGACGACGACCCCGGTCTCGGTGACGCCGGCGACGAGGTCGCGGAAGTTCAGTGTTCCCGCCGACCGCAGCAGCGTCACCACGATCGCGGCCTGCTCGCGGATGCTCACGAGGGGCGCGTGCAGGTGGTCGAGACCCACCGTGGGGATCTGCTTGGGCGCGAAGGCGACGACGGCCAGCGCGGCGAAATCGTCGGCGCTGAGAGTCCACTTCAACTCGGGCACCGCGCTGCGGTACTTCTCGTCGAGCCGCACATTGCGCGTGTGCCGTTTGTCCTCGCGCTGCAGGCACCGGGCGAACCACGCCGACACCTCCTTGAAGGCGCGGTACTGCAGCAGGCGCGCGAACAGCAGGTCGCGAGCTTCGAGGAGCGCCACCGACTCGGCATCGACCAGCTCCCCCTGCGGGAGGAGACCGGCGATCTTCATGTCGAGGAGGGTCGCGGCGACGACGAGGAACTCGGAGGCCTCGTCGAGGTCGCTCTCCGGGCCCATCTCGCGCAGGTACGCGATGAACTCGTCGGTGACGCGGCTCAGTGCGACCTCGGTGATGTCGAGCTCGGCGCGAGAGATCAGGGTGAGCAGCAGGTCGAAGGGTCCGTCGAAAACGGGGAGGGTGACACGGAAGCCGGGGGCATCGGGGGTTCCAGACCCGTCGACGGCCTCGAGGACCGATGGCACCGCGAGGCCGGTGCCGGCGGGGGTGTCGTCAGGCGACGGGCGCCACGGGCGACCAGCTCCCGCGCCAACCGCAGGTAGGCCTGGGCGGCTGCGTGCTCGGGAGCGAACTCGGTGATCGGCATGCCCGAGACCGAGGCATCCGGGAACTTCACCGTGCGACCGATGACCGTCTCGAGGACGTCGTCGCCGAAGGCCTCGACCACGCGCTCGAGCACCTCGCGCGAGTGGAGCGTGCGGGGGTCGTACATCGTGGCGAGGACGCCGTCGAGCTCGATCGCCGGGTTGAGGCGGTCGCGCACCTTGTCGATGGTCTCCACGAGCAGGGCGACACCGCGGAGGGCGAAGAACTCGCACTCGAGCGGGATCAGCACGCCGTGCGCGGCGGTCAGGGCGTTGACGGTCAGCAGACCGAGCGAGGGCTGGCAGTCGATGAGGATGACGTCGTAGTCCGCCGCGACCTTGCGCAGCACCCGGGCGAGGATGGTCTCACGCGCGACCTCGTTGACGAGGTGCACCTCGGCGGCCGAGAGGTCGATGTTCGCGGGGAGGATGTCGAGACCGTCGACGCGCGTCGAGACGATGACCTCGCGGGGGTCGCGCTTGGTGTCGAGCAGCAGGTCGTAGATGGTCGGCACATCGTGCGTCTGGATGCCCAGGCCCGCCGACAGCGCGCCCTGCGGGTCGAAGTCGATCGCGAGAACGCGACGGCCGTAGCCCGCGAGCGAGGCCGCCAGGTTGATCGTGGTCGTCGTCTTGCCGACGCCGCCCTTCTGGTTGCAGAGGGCGATGATGCGAGCCGGGCCGTGGCTGTCGAGCGGCTTCGGGGTGGGGAACCCCTGGTAGGGGCGACCGGTGGGTCCGAGGATGACCTCGTCTGCGCCCGTCTTCTGGCCCTTTGTGCTCGCCGACACCGAGTCTCCCGCCTTCGTCATAACGTCCCCGAGTCTAGCCGCCGCCCGCCGCCGAGCCCGTGTGACCCGCGGGTGGTCGCCGCCTCGGCACACGGCATCCATCCGCCCCGCACAACCTCCGTGATTCGCACGACCTCCGCGCGAGAGGACCACGTCCCACTGAGTCTGCGCGAATCCCCGACCTCGCGCGCGCCGCACCCCGGCCCGCGGTCCCCGCACCTGTCGCAGGACCGCAACCCGTCGCACAACCTCCGTGATTCGTACACCCTCCGCGCGAGAGGACCACGTCCCACTGAGTCTGCGCGAATCCCCGACCTCGCGCGCGCCGCACCCCGGCCCGCGGTCCCCGCACCTGTCGCAGGACCGCAACCCGTCGCACAACCTCCGTGATTCGTACACCCTCCGCGCGAAAGGCCCGCATCCCACTGAGGCTGCGCGAATCACCGACCGTGCGCCGAAGCCCGCTTCGCGTCGACCGCCCGCGCGCGCCGCACCTGCACGACCACCGCCAGCGCGAGCGTCAGCGCCGCCCAGGCCGCGGCGACCTTCGTCAGCACGCCGTAGATGAGGTGCGTGGGCGTGTAGTCCGCGCCGAACCCGCCCTGCACCGCGAGCGCGACGAGCGCGGCACCGACCAGCGCGACCGGGAGCGAGAGCCACCACGCCGCGCGGGCGGCATCCGGGATCACCCTCCGCACCGGGTGCGGCGCGTGCCGCGACAGCCACACGAGAGCGAAGATCGCGAGCACGAGCAGGCCGAACGCACTCGACGCATGCTGCAGCCACTTTGCGCCCGTGAACATCCCCCACTGCCCCGAGAGCGCCGGGAACAGTTGCTCCCCCACCCGGCCTTCGTGCGTGAACAGGTCCCACGCGATGTGAGAGACGACGCCCAGCGCGAGCGAGACGACGAGCCACAGGATGCCGACGACTCCCCCGCCCACGCTCTCGCGCAGCGCCGTGCGGGCACCGGCATCCCACTCCGCCGGCAGGCGCTCCGCGACCGCGCGCGGCAGCAGCTCCCGGGTCGCCGGTCGCAGCACGCACCGCCACACGAGCAGGAGCACGAACGCCACCACGACGGTGATCGGCACCCACGCGAAATCGTGCGTGAGTCCGTAGCCGGGCCACATCCCGCGGACGAAGAGCGGCAGATCCGGAGTCATCGCCCCGATCGCGATCGCCGCCGGAACCAGCCGCGTGCGCAGGAAGGGCAGCGCGACGACGGCGTGGCTCGGCGTGAACGGCATGTCAGCTCAGGAACAGCCCGGCGAGCGTCTTCTTGCCGCGACGGAGCACCGAGACACCGCCGGGGAGCGCGCCCCCGACGACCGCCTCGTCGCTCGTGACCTTCTCGCCGTCGAGCGAGACACCGCCCTGCGAGATCGCTCGTCGCGCTTCGCTGAAGCTCGCGCACAGCCCCGTGGCGGTGAGCGCTTCGACGACGGTGGATCCGGCGGCGACGGTCGCGTGGGGCAGTTCCTCGAGCGCACTGCGCAGCACGGCGGCGTCGAGCACGGTCACATCACCCTGCCCGAACAGCGCCTCGGTCGCGGCGATGACGGCCTCGGTCGCCTCGACGCCGTGCACGGTCGTCAGCACCTCACGAGCGAGACGCTTCTGCGCCGCACGACGGAACGGCTCCGTCTCGACGAGGGTCTCGTACTCCTCGATCTCGGCGCGCGTGAGGAACGTGAACACCCTGAGGCGCTCGATCACGTCGCGGTCGTCGGTGTTGAGCCAGAACTGGTACATGACCCACGGACTGCACATCTCGGCATCGAGCCAGATGGCGTTGCCCTCGCTCTTGCCGAACTTCGTGCCGTCGCTGTTGGTGATCAGCGGCGTGCCGATGGCGTGAACCGAGACCCCCTCGACGCGGCGAACGAGATCGGTGCCGCTGGTGAGGTTGCCCCACTGGTCGCTGCCACCGGTCTGCAGCACGCAGTCGTACTGGCGGTGCAGCTCGAGGTAGTCGAGCCCCTGCAGGATCTGGTAGCTGAACTCGGTGTAGCTGATGCCCGCCTCGGAGTGCAGGCGCGCGCTCACGGCGTCCTTCTTGAGCATCGTGCCGACGCGGAAGTACTTGCCGATGTCGCGCAGGAAGTCGATGGCGCTGAGCGGCGCGGTCCAATCGAGGTTGTTCACGATGCGCGCGGAGTTCTCGCCCTCGAAGCTGAGGAAGCGCTCGACCTGGCCGCGCAGCAGGCCCACCCACTCCTCGACGGTCTCGCGCGTGTTGAGCGTGCGCTCGGCCGTCGGGCGAGGATCGCCGATCAGGCCCGTCGACCCGCCGACGAGCCCGAGCGGGCGGTGCCCGGCGAGCTGCAACCGGCGCATGGTGAGCAGCTGCACGAGGTTGCCCAGGTGCAGGCTCGGGGCGGTCGGGTCGAAGCCGCAGTAGAACGTGATGGGGTCGCCACCGAGGAGTTCGCGCAGCTCGCCCTCATCGGTCGAGACGTGCACCAGACCGCGATACACCAGCTCGTCCCAGACGTTGTCGAAGGTCGGGTCGTTGGCGGGGGCGAGGGCGCTCACGGGCGCCGCGTCGGTGGAGGCAGACACCGGTTCAGGCTATCAGCGGGGGTGTCCGAGTCCGGATGCCATCGCCCGGGCGCTCAGCGGGTCGCGGCGGAGACTGGCCGGCGGCGGTCGGCTCAGCGGGAAGAAGCAGCGTTCTCGAAGCCGTCTCCCCCGGTGATGACCATCGACCGTGTCGGCCTCAGTCGGTGTCCCTCGCGCGACGTGTCAGTGCGCGTGCACGCCCCACCACACGAGGAATGCGACCGCGAGCGAGGTGACCCAGCTCACGAGGCTGCCGATGAGGAAGTACTCGGCGCGGTCTCCGTCGTCGCGGTCGCGCGAGATCTCGGGGAATCGCACGATTCCCTTCGCCGCGAGCACCGCGGCGAGCAGCGTGTACGCCCCGGTCAGCGTCAGCACGAAGACGAGGATGCGCTCGAGCGGCCCGATGAGTCGACCGCCTCTGAGGGTCGGCACCGCGTCGCGTTCGGGATCGGCCGCGCGCCCGCCCATCTCGGACCGCAACGCGATGCGCACCACCGCGTTGCCCGACTCCAGCAGGAACACCAGAGAGCCGATGACGAGGACGGCGACGTCGATCGACCGCCGACGCCCCCGGCCGATAGGCGGCCCACGCCTCGCCGAGCAGGCCCGGCCGCTCGCGCCCCGGCGCGATGACCACGCACGCCGCGGCGGCGAGCGCGAGCAGGGCGACCGGCCACAGCCCCGCTCGAGCGGGACCGTCTTCGGGCACGACCCACGTCCAGATGGCGGCGACGGCGACGGCGAGGAGTCCGGCGATCACGGCATCCAGTCCCGCCGAGACGATGACGAGAGCGAGGGATGCCACGGCGAAGGCGAGCCAGCGCCGCGTGCGGATCATCTGACGGATGAGGTCGACCGCGCCCACCGCGAGCAGGAGAAGGCCGGCGGCGATCATGAGCGCACCCGCGCGGTGAGAGCCGCGAAGCCCTCGACGAGAGCGGCGGAGCCGGCGGCGGAGAGCGCCTGTGATACCGCGGACTGGCTGATGCCCTCGATGTCGGCGAGTTCGCGCTGAGAGCGTCCGACGCAGCGTCCGTAGGTCAACCGACGCGATCGCTCGCTCATGGCCGACACGAGCTGGTCGCGGCTCAGGGCGTAGGCGCGGGCCAGCGCGATGGTCTCGGTCATGGTGGCATCCTGCCCCTCGGCGAGAACGATCCAGGTGCGCGCGAGCGGCGCGGCGCGGGTCTGCAGCCGTTCGATGTGGTCGATGGCCTCTCGAGCGGCCC
Organism: Microbacterium sp. SORGH_AS_0454; assembly: GCF_031453395.1. Classification (NCBI taxonomy): domain Bacteria; kingdom Bacillati; phylum Actinomycetota; class Actinomycetes; order Micrococcales; family Microbacteriaceae; genus Microbacterium; species Microbacterium sp. SORGH_AS_0454. The sequence continues at coordinate 3,346,220 of NZ_JAVIYS010000001.1, forward strand.
ACCATGCCGGGCCCTCGGGGACGGTGCGGTCGGCGAGCTCGATCGGTCGCACCTCCCCCACTCCTACACCGAAACGGCAGTCGACGTCGTCGGGCAGGGCCAGGCGCAGCAGCAGGAGCGAGGCGAGCGCACCGGAGAGGTCGTCGTACTCGCCCTGCAGCTCGTCGCCCACGACGGGCGCGAGGGGGGCCCCGGCGACGGGCAGATCATGCTGAACCGCGCGCACCGACTCGACGATGGCCCGCTGCGCGCCGGCGCGATCGTCGAGTCGCCGAGAGGCGATGATGTCGGCGATCACAGCGACGGTCATGAGATAAGCCTAACGCTTATTATCTTGTCTTGATAAGCGAATAGCTGATACTCAGGCGATGAGTGAGCGAGATGCCGCCTGCGCCCGGGCCACCAGCTCTTCGCGCTGTTCGCGCACGCGCTCGGGAGCAGTACCGCCGACGCCCGTCCGGCTCGACACGGACCCCTCGATCGTCAGCACTTCGCGCACCCGCGGGGTGAGCTGCGGCGACACCGAGGCGAGCAGAGCGTCGTCGGCGTCTTCGAGTCCGATCTCGCGCTCCTCACACGCCCGCACCAGGGCCCCCGAGATCTCGTGGGCGTCGCGGAAGGCCACCCCCTGACGCACCAGCCATTCGGCGACGTCGGTCGCGAGCGAGAAGCCCTGCGGGGCGAGCTCGGCCATGCGATCGGTGTGGAAGCGGAGCGTGGCGATCATGCCCGAGAACGCGGGCAGAACGAGCTCGAGGGTGCGCACCGAGTCGAAGACGGGCTCTTTGTCTTCCTGCAGGTCGCGGTTGTACGCCAACGGCAGGCCCTTGAGCGTCGCCATCAGCCCCGACAGGTTGCCGATCAGGCGGCCGGCCTTGCCGCGCGCGAGTTCGGCGATGTCGGGGTTCTTCTTCTGCGGCATGATGCTCGAGCCGGTCGAGTAGGAGTCGTCGAGGGTGACGAAGCCGAACTCGCGGGTGTTCCAGAGGATCACGTCTTCGGCGAGGCGCGAGAGGTCGACGCCGATCATGGCGGTGATGAAGGCGAACTCGGCGACCACGTCGCGCGAGGCGGTGCCGTCGAGGGAGTTCTCGGCCGGACGGGCGAGACCGAGGCGGTCGGCCACCAGCTGGGGGTCGAGGCCGAGGGTCGCCCCGGCGAGCGCACCGCCGCCGTACGGCGAGACCGAGGCGCGCACCGACCAGTCGCGCAGGCGCTCGAGGCCGCGGACGAGAGCCCAGCCGTACGCCTGCAGGTGGTGGGCGAGGAGCACGGGCTGCGCGTGCTGCAGGTGGGTGCGACCGGGCATGATCGCGCCCTCGTGCGCCTCGGCCTGAGCGACCAGGGCGTCGATGAGGCGGAGGAGCTCACGCGTGATGGTGCGCGAGTGATCGATCAGGTACAGCCGCACGAGAGTGGCGATCTGGTCGTTTCGGCTGCGACCCGCGCGGAGCTTGCCGCCGAGAGCCGGGCCCACGGTCTCGATGAGCACGCGCTCGAGAGCCCCGTGCACGTCTTCGTCGCCGGGTGCGGCGAGCAGCGAGCCGTCCTGCACGCGGGCCGCGAGCTCGTCGAGGCCGTCGTGCATGGACTGCGCCTCGTCGGCCGTGAGATACCCCGCCGCCTCGAGAGCGGCGGCGTGGGCGTGCGAACCCTGGATGTCGTAGAGCGCGAGATCCCAGTCGAAGTGGGTCGAGCGGCTCAGCGCCGCCAGCTCGGGAGACGGTCCGCCCGAGAAACGGGCTCCCCACAGGGCGCCCTCGTTCGTCGATTGACCGGTCTCGCTGCTCATGCCGTCCAGCCTACCGAGGGCCACCGACGCCGCCGTCGGCGCGCGGCCCCGAACCGGTGACGCTCCCCGTGCCACATTCCGGAGAAATCGCGCCCGCCGGCACCGACCACGCCAGAAACCGGCCCCGGCGCACATTCCTCCGGAGTTCCGCACACCCCGCGCCGCACACCCCGCGCCGCGCACCCCGAGGCCAGGCCCCCGGCGTCAGCGGTGAGGTGTGATCGGCGGCCGGGTATCCCGGCCGACGATTAGACGCACGACGGCGTCGACGAACATCTCGAGGGGGCCGCGGCCGATCGTGAGCGCCCAGACCGTGCAGCCCACGATGAGCCCGAGCGTCAGGGGGACGAACAGCCCCGCCTCGCGGATGCCGACGAGGTCGGACGTGTCGCCCAGCAGGGCGGAGGCGACGATGGCCCAGACGACGAGTTGCAGCACGTACGCGGTCAGCGGCATCGACCCGACGGCCCGCAGCGGCAAAGCGACCCAGCGCAGCGGCGTGCGGCACAGCAGCAGGCACACCCCGATCGTCAACAGCGCGAAGCCGCCGGAACCGATGACCTCCCACAGTCCCGAAGAGTGGTCTTCGGCGGTCAGCACCGCCGCGAGATACGGATCCCCCGCCGCCACCGGGGCCGTGGCGATCGCGAAACCGTACCCGGCGAGCGCGAGCGAGGCGCCCGCCATGGCGAGCAGCGCCTGATCCGTGACGTTGCGCAGGTCGAGTCGGCCCACGCCCATACCCGCCAGCAGGAACGCGATCCACACGGTGAACGGGTACGCCCACCCCACGGCGGCCTCGAGCTCGGCTCCCGCCGGACCCGCCCAGATCGGCGCCGCGTCGAGGAACGGCTGGATCCACGGCATGACGATCGCGAGCACGCCGGCGGTCAGGAACAGATTCCGCGCACGCATGCCCAGAAACGGCAACGCCAGCACGAACAGCAGCGCGTACGCCGGGAGGATGACGTAGACGGGCACTCCCGTCATCACCAACGACAGGCCGATCGCCCAGAGCAGGGCTCCGCGCAACGCCAGCCGGGCAGCCGCGCGGGGTCGTCGCTGCGGGGCGAGCGGCCGCGGTCCACCGGTGACGAGGGCGATCGAGACCCCCGCGAGCACCGCGAAGAGGATCGACGAACGACCGTTCACGACGGTGACCCACGTGCTCGGATCCGGTGTGAGGGTGCGCTCGGTGTCGAGCAGGTGCGCGGCGAGCATGCCCAGGACGGCCAGCCCGCGCGCGAGGTCCACGCCGACCAGCCGGCCCGGTCCGTCGAAACGGGACCAGGCGCGGCCGAGCGGCGAAGAGGTCACTGCTGACGCAGAAGCCACACCAGGAGCGCCTTCTGGGCGTGCAGACGGTTCTCGGCCTCGTCCCAGACGACGCTCTGCGGCCCGTCGATGACCTCGGCGTCGACTTCGTAGCCGCGGTCGGCGGGCAGGCAGTGGATGAAGATCGCGTCGTCGTCGGCGCGCGCCATGAGCTCACCGGTGACCTTGAAGCCGCCCAGGTCGCGGATGCGTGCGATCTTCTCCTCCTCTTTGCCCATCGAGACCCACGTGTCCGTGACGACGACGTCGGCTCCGGATGCCGCGGCCTCGGGGTCGGCGAGCAGGGTGATCGACCCGCCGGTCTCGGCGGCGATGCGCTCGGCGTCGGCGATCACGTCGGCGCGCGGTGCGTAGTCGGCGGGGGCCGCGACACGCACGTGCATGCCGGCGGTGACCCCCGCGAGGACGTACGAGTGGGCCATGTTGCTCTGACCGTCACCGAAGAACGACAGGGTCAGGCCCTTCAGCTCGCCCTTGTGCTCGCGGATCGTGAGCAGGTCCGCCAGCAGCTGGCACGGGTGGAAGTCGTCGCTGAGCGCGTTCACCACGGGAACGCGCGTCCCGCGCGCCATCTCTTCGAGACCCGCCTGCGCGTAGGTGCGCCACACGATCGCGGCGACCTGGCGCTCGAGCACGCGCGCGGTGTCGGAGGGGGTCTCCTTGCCGCCGAGCTGGCTGTTCGCGGTCGAGATGATCAGCGGGGAACCGCCGAGGTCGGCGATCCCGACCGCGAACGAGACACGCGTGCGGGTCGACGACTTGTCGAAGATCACGGCGACGGTCTGAGGGCCCTCGAGCGGCTTCTGCGCCCAGCGGTCCTTCTTCAGCTCGATCGCGAGGTCGAGGATCTCGGCCTGCTCAGCCGGGGTCAGGTCGTCGTCACGCAGCAGGTGGCGGGTCACGCGGGGGCTCCTTCGAGGATCAGGGCATCGGAGACGGTGGCCAGCGCGGCACCGAAGAGATCGAGGAACGCCGAGACCTCGGCATCCTGGATCGTCAGGGGCGGCGCGATGCGGATCGAGTCGTCGTTCGCGGCGTTGACCACCAGGCCGTGTTGCTGGGCGGCGGCCACCACGGCCTTGGCGACGGGGCTGTTGAGCCCGATGCCGAGGAGCAGACCGCGACCGCGCACGCCCGAGACGAGCGGGGAGCCGAGGGCGGCGATCCCCTCGCGCAGCTGGATCTCGCGGCGGGCGGCGTTCTCGACCAGTCCCGCCGACTCGATCTCTTCGAGCACGGCCCCGCCGACGGCGGTGCCCAGGGCGTTGCCGCCGAAGGTCGAGCCGTGCGTGCCGGGGAAGAAGAGGTCGCTGGCCGCGCCGAAGGTGATGAGCGCGCCGATCGGGAAGCCGCCGCCGATGCCCTTGGCGACCGTGATCGCGTCGGGGACGATCCCGGCATGCTGGAAGCCGAACCAGGCACCCGTGCGACCGGCACCGGTCTGGATCTCGTCGACGATCAGCAGGGCCCCGTGGCGCGCGGTGATCTCGCGCGCAGCCTGCAGGTAGCCCTCGGGCAGCTCGACGACCCCGGCCTCGCCCTGGATGGGCTCGACGAGCAGCGCCGCCACGCGCTCGTCCATCGCGGCCTCGAGAGCGTCGATGGTGGCGTCGATGTGCTCGACGCCCGGCACCATCGGCAGGAAATCGGCCTGCAACGCGGGCTTGCCGGTGAGGGCGAGAGCACCCATCGTGCGGCCGTGGAAGCCGCCCTTGAGGGTCAGGATCCGGGTGCGGTCGGTACCGCGACCGTGCAGGCGCGCGAGTTTGAGAGCGGCCTCGTTGGCCTCGGCACCCGAGTTGCCGAAGTACACACGGCCCGACTCGCCCGTGCCCGCGAGACGCTTCAGGCGCGCGGCCATCGCCAACTGCGGGGGCGTGGCGAAGTAGTTCGACACGTGCGCGAGCGTGGCCGCCTGATCGGTGATCGCCTTCACGAACACGGGGTGCGCGTGGCCCAGGGCGTTCACGGCGATGCCCGCGAGGAAGTCGAGGTACTTGGTGCCCTCGCTGTCCCAGACGTACGCGCCTTCTCCGCGCACGAACAGCGCCATGCGGTCGCCGAAGCTGCGGACCAGGTCGCGTCCGGCGTCGTCCTGCCAGGTTGCGGTGGTCATGCGACCACCTCCGTTCCGATTCCCTTGCTGGTGAACAATTCGACGAGCACCGAGTGCGGTACGCGTCCGTCGATGATGGCCGCGGTGGGCACTCCCCCGTCGACGGCGTCGAGACACGCCTGCATCTTCGGGATCATCCCCGACTCGAGCTTCGGCAGCATCGTGCGCAGCTCCGTCGAGGTCAGGTGCGACACCAGCGAGTCACGGTTCGGCCAATCGGCGTAGAGCCCGGGGACGTCGGTGAGCACGACGAGCTTCTTGGCGTTGAGGGCCGTCGCGAGCGCCGCCGCCGCGGCATCCGCGTTCACGTTCAACGAGGTGCCGGGGTTGTCGAGGTCGGGCGCGATGCTCGACACGATCGGCACGCGGCCGGCGGCCAGGTGGTCGAGGACCGGCTGCGGGTCGACCGTGACGACATCGCCGACACGACCGAGATCGTGCTCGACGCCGTCGACGACGACGCCGCGACGGCGGCCACCGAAGAGTCCCGCATCTTCGCCGCTCAGGCCGGTGGCCAGGGGGCCGTGGGCGTTGACCTTCGCCACGAGCTGCGGGTTGATCTGCCCGGTCAGCACCATGCGGACCACGCTGATCGCCTCGGTCGAGGTCACGCGGTAACCGCCGCGGAACTCGCTCGGGATGTCGAGGCGGTCGAGCATCGACGAGATCTGCGGGCCGCCGCCGTGCACGACGACGGGCTTGACGCCGACGTAGCGGAGGTAGGCGATGTCGGCGGCGAAAGCGTTCTGCAGCTCGTCGCTGACCATGGCGTTCCCGCCGTACTTCACCACCACCACCTGGTCGCGGTACTTGCGCACCCAGGGCAGCGACTCGACGAGCGTGACCGCCCGTTCGCTCGCCTGGGCGGGATCGGTGTCTTGGAGGTCGACGTGGGTCATGAGGAGTAAGCGCTGTTCTCGTGGACGTAGTCGTGCGTGAGGTCGTTGGTGCGGATCGTCGCCGTCGCCTCGCCGACGCGCAGGTCGATGACGAGGTCGGTGGCGCGCGGGGTGAGGTCGACGTCTTCGCGGGGGCGGTCGGGGCCGCCGGCGGTGCACACGCGCACCCCGTTCATCCATACGTCCACGTCGTACGGGTCGAAGGCCGCGTCGGTCGTGCCGATCGCGGCGAGCACGCGGCCCCAGTTGGGGTCGTTGCCGAAGATCGCCGCCTTGAACAGATTGTTCCGAGCGACCGAGCGACCGACCTCGACGGCATCGTCCTCGCTCGCGGCGTTCACGACCTGGATCGTGATGTCGTGGCTGGAGCCCTCGGCATCGCCCTGCAGTTGCGCGGCCAGATCGTCGCACACCGCGGCGAGCGCGGCGGCGAACTCATCGGCATCCACGCGGATGCCACTGGCTCCGCTGGCGAGGAGCGTGACCTGGTCATTGGTCGACATGCACCCGTCGGAGTCGAGGCGGTCGAAGCTGACCCGCGTCGCAGAGCGAAGGGCCGCGTCGGCCTCGGCAGCGTCGAGCACGACGTCGGTCGTGAGAACGACGAGCATGGTCGCCAGGCCCGGGGCGAGCATGCCGGCGCCCTTCGCCATCCCGCCGATCGACCATCCCTCACCGGCGTGGACCGCGCGCTTGGGCCGGGAGTCGGTGGTCATGATCGCCAGCGACGCGTCTTCTCCGCCCTCGGCGGACAGGGCGGCCACGCCCTCGTCGACGCCCCGCAGAACCTTGGCCCGGAACGCCTCGTCCCCCGTGCCGATGAGGCCGGTGGAGCACACCACCACATCGCCCGCTCCGACACCGAGGAGCTCGGCGGCGCGCTCAGCGGTCTGATGGGTGGTCTGGAAGCCGAACGAACCGGTGAAACAGTTGGCCCCGCCGGAGTTCAGGACGACCGCCTCGATCGTTCCGTCCTTGACGACCTGCTCCGACCAGAGGATCGGGTTGGCCTTGGCGCGGTTCGACGTGAAGACGGCGGCACCCACCTTGAGCGGGCCGCGGTTGACCACGAGGGCGACGTCGCGCGCGCCGGTCGATTTCAGGCCGACCGCCACACCGGCGGCCTCGAATCCTGCGGGGGCGGTCACGCTCACGGGGCGACTCCGTTCAGGGGAAGGGCGGTGGTCTCGGCGAGACCCAGCGCCAGGTTCATGGACTGGATGGCAGCGCCGGCGGTGCCCTTGACGAGATTGTCGACCGCCGCGACGACCGTCACCCGGTTCGCCGCGCGATCGATCGCGATTCCCATCGATGCGATGTTGGCGCCGAGCACGTCGGCCGTCCGCGGGAAGACGCCCTGGGGAAGCAGCTCGACGAAGGGCTCGCCTGCGTAAGCCGTCTCCCAGGCGCCGCGGATCTCGGCATCCGTCACTCCCTCCCGGATGGGAGCGGACGAGGTGGCGAGGATGCCGCGCGACATCGGAACCAGAACGGGGGTGAAAGAGAGCCGTACGCCGTCGCTCGGCGCTCCGGCTGCCACCAGCGCCTGGCGGATCTCGGGAATGTGACGGTGCGTACCGCCAACGGCATATGGGTTGGCGGAGCCGAGGATCTCACTCGCGAGGAGGTTCGTCTTGGCCGACTTCCCGGCACCACTGGGGCCCACGGCGAGCACCGACACGATGTCGAAAGGATCGATGACTCCGGCGGCGACACCGGGAGCGAGGGAGAGAGCGACGGTGGAGGCGTTGCAGCCGGGAGCGGCGATACGCGCGGCCCCGCGGAGGTTCTCGCGCTGCTTTCCCCCCGCGACGGGCAGCTCGGGGACGCCGTAGGCCCACGGGTCGGGGTGAGCCCCGCCGTAGAACGCCGCCCAGTCCTCCGCCGAGGTGAGGCGGTGGTCGGCACCCGCATCGATCACGAGCGGGGTCTCGGCCAGGGCGTCGGTGTACTGCGCGGACTGCCCGTGCGGCAGAGCGAGGAACACCACGTCGTGCCCGGCGAGCACCTCGGGAGTCGTCGGTTTCAGCTCGAGGTGCGCGAGGGAACGCAGGTGCGGCTGGTGGGCGACGAGGGGCTGCCCCGCGCTGGAGTGCGCGGTGACGGTGCGGATCTCGACGTCGGGATGAGAGGCCAGGAGGCGGAGGATCTCGCCGCCCGCATAGCCGGAAGCGCCGGAGACGGCGACCGAGAGGGTCATGTATCCACCTTACGAGTCGGGGCTGGTGCTGAAATCAGCGTGAACCGGGGCGGCGACGCCCGTACGCCCGACCGAAGGCGGGTTACGAGGTCGCCGAGAATCGGCGCGCGACCCGACGTCGACGCTCGCCACCGGTGCTCACGAAGAGCTCCTCGGTGCGCACGGTGATCGACGACATGTGGCGAGGGTATCCGCAGCGCGGGGATGGGGGCAAATCGAGCCTCCCGCCGGCCGGCGACGATCGATGCGCGCGTGAATCTAGGGGCTCGTCCCCCTTTGTCCCCCAAATGGGGGACAAGAAACCGGTATGATGAAGTACCTGCCCTCATCGCCGGGCGCTTCCGGCAGCCCCCCTTACCGGCGGTGAGGGCAGGCCCACCCTGCGCGATCGCGCCCGAGCGTGTGACGCACACCACGCCGTCGAAGAGAGAATCCGCCGACAGCGGGAACGCCGAAGCGCCGCACGGCCCGAGCCGGCGGCGCTCCAGAACGCGTGGAATGCTCAGTCGCGAATCGCGGCGCCGAAACGCTCGGCGGCCACGGCGACACCGGCGAGCTTCGCCTCGGTCGCCTCGGCCGCGGTGAGCGTGCGGTCCTCGGCGCGGAAGCGCAGGGCGAAGGTCAGGCTCTTCGTCCCCTCGGCCAGACCCGGGCCGCGGTAGTCGTCGACGAGCCGCGCGCCTTCGAGAAGCGGAGCCCCGCCCTCGAGAAGCGCGGCACGCACCGCGCCGGCGGCGACGTCGGTCGAAACCGTCAACGACACGTCCTGAGTCGCGGCCGGGAAGCCCGAGAGGGATGCCGCGACCACACGCGCGTGAGCGAGCTCGAGCATCGCGTCGAGGTCGAGCTCGGCCACGAGAACGCGACCGGGCAGGTCGGCGGCGGCAGCGACCGCGGGCAGCAGCTCGCCGACGTAGCCGATGTCGGTCCCCGCGGCGAGCACGCGAGCCGTGCGACCCGGGTGCAGGGCCGCACGCTGCGCCTGCACCAGCTCGATATCGAGACCCGCGGCGGCGGTGAGCACGCGCACGGCGTCGACGGCGGCGGCGAGGTCCGCTGCCACCGCGGCCTGGCCGGGCTGCTTGGCCACGGTGTTTCCCGTCAGCAGCACGGCGACGTGGCGACGCTGCGGCGGAATCGATGCGTCGAGGGCCGTGAGCGTCGCGGCATCCGGTCGCACGGCCAGCGGCGGCACCGACGGGGTGCCGTATTGCACGCCGGGCTTCGGCAGGAACACCGTGCCGGTCTCGAACAGCGCGAGATCCACGATGCCGCGCGAGACGTTGCGGTGCGCGACCTGCAGCAGGGCCGGGACGAGGGAGCGGCGCAGGAACGGCGCCAGGCCGTCGAGCGGGTTCGCGAGCTTCACGCTCGGCAGCGGGTCGCCCGACGGCGAGCCGTGCAGGGCGTTCTGCTCTTCGGTGGTGAACGGGAACGACGGCGTCTCGACGAAGCCGGCCGAGGCCAGGGCGTTCGCCACGCGACGGCGCCCCTGCTGAGCGGAGGTGAGGCCGCGACCGGACGGGGGCGTCGGGAGCACGGACGGGATGCGGTCGTAACCCTCGATGCGCGCGACCTCTTCGGCCAACGTCCACTTGTCGCCGAGGTCGTGACGCCAGGACGGTGCGGTCACGGACCAGCCGCCGTCGCGCTCGTCGACCGTGCAGCCGATGAGGCGCAGGGCCGAGACGATCTCGCCGTCGGTGTACTCGACGCCGATCAGACCGGGCACGAAGCCCGCCGGAAGCGTGATGGCCTCGCGACGGTAGGTCGAACCGAGCGAGGCGCCCAGCTCCGTGTCGAGCGTGCCGCCGGCCAGCTCGACCATCAGCGTGGCGACGCGCTCCGCCGCCACGTACGGCACGAGCGGGTCGACGCCGCGCTCGAACCGGCGCGAGGCTTCGGAGGGCAGCTTGTGCCGTCGCGCGGTGCGGGCGATCGATACCTGGTCGAAGGTGGCGGCCTCGATGAGCACGTTGCGCGTGGCGTCGCTCATCTCGGTGAGCCCGCCGCCCATGACGCCGGCGAGACCGATCGGCCCCGACTCATCCGTGATCAGCAGATCTTCGGCGTGGAGCGAACGAACCTGGCCGTCGAGGGTCTCGAGCTTCTCGCCCTGCTCCGCGCGGCGCACCGTGATGCCGCCCCGCAGACGGTCGAGGTCGTAGCCGTGTATCGGCTGGCCGAGCTCGAGCATGACGTAGTTCGTGATGTCGATGAGCACCCCGAGGGAGCGGATGCCGGCGAGCGACAGGCGCGTGATCATCCACGGCGGCGTCGGACGCGAGGGGTCGACGTCTCGCACGATCCGCGCCACGAACTCGGTCGCGCCGTGGCGTCCGCGAATGGGTGCCTGATCGGCGACCGTGACCGGGAAACCGGAGGGCGTGCGCGCTGCAGCCTCATCGTGCCCGAGGCCCGGATCGCGGAAGTCCGCCCCGGTCGCGTGCGAGTACTCGCGGGCGACACCGCGCAGCGACAGGGCGTAGCCGCGGTCGGGGGTGACGTTGATCTCGACCGCGAGATCGTCGAGACCGAGGAGCGCGATGGCATCCGTTCCGACCGGCGCATCGATCCCGAGATCGACCAGGCGCAGGATGCCGCCGTGCTCGCTGCCGAGCCCCAGCTCTTTCGCCGAGGCGATCATGCCGTCGGACACGTGGCCGTAGGTCTTGCGGGCGGCGATCGGGAAGGGACCGGGCAGAACCGAGCCGGGCAGGGTCACCACGACCTTGTCGCCCTCGAAGAAGTTGCCCGCACCGCAGACGATGCCGCGCACTCCCCCGTGCTCGGCGCCCACGTCGACCTGGCACCAGCGGATGGTCTTGCCGTTGGACTGGGGTTCGGGGATGAACTCCTTCACCTCACCGACCACGATCGGGCCGGACAGCTCGAAGCGGTGCACGTCCTCTTCTTCGAAGCCGACCGACACCAGAGCCGCGAGGACGTCGTCGGGCGTGGCCTCGGCGGGCACGTCGACGTACTCGCGCAACCAGGAGAGCGGGACGCGCATCAGACCACCATTCCGAACTGCTCGCTGAAGCGCACATCGCCCTCGGCCATGTCGCGCATGTCTTGCACGTCGCTGCGGAACATGAGCGTGCGCTCGATGCCCATGCCGAAGGCGAAGCCCGAGTACTCCTCGGGATCGATGCCTGCGGCCCGAAGGACGTTGGGGTTGACCATCCCGCACCCGCCCCACTCGATCCAGCGCGCCCCGCCCTTGAAGGTGGGGTGCCACAGATCGAGCTCGGCACTCGGCTCGGTGAACGGGAAGAAGTTCGCGCGGAAGCGCGTCTTGGCCTCGGGCCCGAACAGCACGCGCGCGGCGTGATCGAGCGTGCCCTTGAGGTGCGCCATCGTGATGTTCTTGTCGATGACGAGACCCTCGAACTGCGTGAACACCGGCAGGTGCGTCGCATCGAACTCGTCGGTGCGGTAGACCCGGCCCGGGCACAGCACATAGATCGGCAGGTCGCGCTCGAGCATCGACCGCACCTGCACGGGGCTGGTGTGGGTGCGCAGCACCAGGTGGCGCGCGACCGGGTCGACGAAGAACGTGTCCTGCATCTGACGCGCGGGGTGGTCGACGTCGAAGTTGAGCGCGTCGAAGTTGAACCACTCGTGCTCGAGCTCGGGGCCCTCGGCGATCTCCCACCCCATTCCGACGAAGATGTCCGACACCTGCTCCTGGAGGAGCGAGATCGGATGCCGCGCCCCGACGCGTGCGCGCTGCGGAAGGGCGGTGACGTCGATGCGCTCGGCCTCGAGCTGGGCGGCGGTCTCGGCTTCGGCCAGCTCGCTCTCTCGAGCGGCGAGCGCCTGGTTCACCTGACCGCGAGCCTGCCCGACGAGCTTGCCGAAGGCGGCCTTGTGCTCGGGGGCGACATTGCGCATCTGGGCGTTCAGCTGCGCGAGAGAGGACTGCTCCCCCGTGTGCGCGGAACGGGCGGACTTCAGTTCGGCCGTGGTCGCGGCTGCGGCGATGGCGGCAAGCGCTTCATCGACCGCGGAGGCGACGGCCTCAGGGGTGATCTCGGGTGCGTCGGACACGAGATGAGAGTCTACCGACGGGCGGGGACACTGCCCCGCCCGTCGGTAGGTCACATCGTCACTCGGAGTGTCTGCCGAGAGCGTCAGGCGGGAGAACCCGGGTCGTGCTTCCCGAGACCGCGCTGAGCGACGATCAGCTCGGTGTCGGTGCCGGTCTGCCCCGCCGGCTCGGCGGGGGCGACGTTGCCGCCCTTCGGCGACCGGCGCAGACCGATCTCGACGCGGTGCGCGGTGTACGACAGGGCGAGGCACATCGCGACGTAGATGACGCTGGCGACCATCGCGGCGGGGATCAGCGGCGACCCGTACTCGCCATTCGATCCCAGCAGACGTGCGAAGTACAGGAGTTCGGGGTAGGTGATGATGAAGCCGAGTGCGGTGTCTTTCAACGTCACCACGAGCTGGGCGATGATCACGGGCAGCATGGCGCGGATCGCCTGCGGAAGCAGGATCAGGCGCATCACGCCGGCCTTGCGCAGCCCCACAGCGTACCCGGCCTCGCTCTGGCCGCGCGGCAGCGCCTCGACGCCCGCGCGGATGACCTCGGACAGGACCGAACCGTTGTAGAGGATCAGCGCGATGACGACGGCCCAGTACGACGACATCTTGATACCGACGACGGGCAGGCCGTAGTACAGCAACAGCATGAAGACGAGGACGGGGACGGCGCGGAGCAGTTCGACGACCCACCCGACCGGAAGGCGCACCCAGCGGTGGTCGGACATGCGGCCGATGGCGAGGATGAATCCGAGGACGAGCGCGCCGACGGCCGCGACGGCGAACGCCGCGAGAGTCGCCAGCGTCGCCTGACCGAATCGCTCCCAGATCGCGCTGTAGCTGAAGACGTTCCACTTCGCCGCCGAGAACTGGCCGGTGTCGATGAAGCGCCACACGACGAAGCCGATGACGGCGGCGACGAAGACGAGCGTGATCACGCCGAGGATGCGGTTGCGCAGCTGCGCGCGGGGACCCGGCACGTCATAGAGGACGGAGGAACTCATCGGGCGACCTTCCACTTCTTCTCGGCGGCGCTCTGCAGCCCAGCGAGCAGCAGGACGAGGATGACGAAGACCGCCATCACGAGGAGGATGGTGACGAGCTGGTTCTCGCCGTTCTCACTCATCGTCGCTCGGATGTTTCCGAGGTTGACCACCGAGAATCCGGCGGCGACGGTGGTGTTCTTGAGCAGGGCGATGAAGACGCTCATCATCGGCGGGATGACCGAACGGGTCGCCTGGGGCAGCACGACGAGCGTCATGACCTGGCCGAAACCGAGGCCGAGCGCGCGAGCCGCCTCCGCCTGGCCCACGGGGACGGTGTTGATGCCGGCGCGCAGGGTCTCGGCCACATAGGTCGCGGTGTAGATGCCGAGGCCGCACACGGCCAGCGTCAAGAAGCTGCCGCGCGGGACGTCGATCAGCAGCGGGACGCAGAACGCGAAGAAGAACAGCACCAGCGTGAGCGGGGTGTTGCGGATCCAGTTCACGTAGACCGCGCCGACCGCGCGCGCGATGGGCACGGGCGACACGCGCATGGCGGCCACGATGAAGCCGAGCACGAGCGCGATCAGGCCGCCGCCCAAGAAGAGCACGACCGTCCCCCAGAGCGCCTGCGCCCACAGGTCGGGGTAGTCGAAGATCTGGTTCACCGTACGCTGTCCGTTTCTCTCTCGTCGTCCTCGTCGGGCGGTGCGGACGGCGCGGTGTGCGCCGCCCGCACCGGGAGATCAGCTGACGGGGTCGACCGCCGGCTGCTCGCCCTTGACGCCCGAGGCGCCGAGGTTCTTCTCGAAGATGGCCTCCCAGGTGGAACCGCCATCGGTGAACATGGTGTTCACGAACTCCTGGAAGGCGGTGTCGCCCTTGGCGATGCCGACGCCGTAGCGCTCCTCACTGAAGGGCTCGCCCGCGATCTTGAGGTTGTCGGGGTCCTGCGCGGCGTAGCCGAGGAGGATCGCCTCGTCGGTGGTCACCGCGTCGACCTCGCCGTTCTTCAGCTTCTCGACGCACTGCGAGTAGGTGTCGAACTCGACGACCTTGGCCGGCGTCTGCTCGCGGATCCGCTGGATCGGCGTCGAGCCGGTCACCGAGCACACGGTGGTCTCGGCCGTGAGCGAGTCCTTGCCCGTGATGGTGTCGTTGTCGGCGGCCACGAGCAGGCCCTGACCGGTCAGGAAGTAGGGACCGGCGAAGGAGATCTGGTCCTTGCGCTTGTCGGTGATCGAGTAGGTCCCGACGTAGTAGTCGATGTCGCCGTTGATGATGGCCTGCTCGCGGTTTGCCGAGGCGATGGCCTTGTACTCCACCTTCGAGGTGTCGGCCGGGTCGTACCCGAGGGACGCGGCGATCCAGCGCGCGACGTCGACGTCGAAGCCCTTGCGCTCGCCCGTCACGGGGTCGAGGTAGCCGAGGCCGGGCTGGTCTTCTTTCACACCGACCACGATCTTGCCGGCCGAGGTGATCTTCTCGAACGTGGGGCTGCCGTCGATCTTCACGTCGGTGGCGACCGCGCCGTAGACGGGGGCGTCGGAGCCGCTGCCGCCGTCGGAACCGGGGGCTGCGCCCGGGGTGCCGCTGTTGCAGGCCGTCAGGGCCAGCAGGCCGGCGGCGACGATGCTCGCGCCGGCGAGAAAACGAGTTTTACGCATGTGATGTCTCCTTGGTTACGTGTGCTGTGCGGATAGGGGTCGTCGGTGACGGCGCGCGAGATCGACCGGGGGGAACGGTGCGTATGCGGTCGGCGGAAGAACCTCCTCGTTCATCGCCGTCAGGGGAAAGCCTCAGTGCGTGATGAGCTTCGAGAGGAAGTCCTTGGCACGGTCGGACTCGGGGCGGGTGAAGAACTGCTCGGGCGTCGCCTGCTCGACGATCTGCCCGTCGGCCATGAACACCACGCGGTTCGCGGCCTTACGCGCGAAGCCCATCTCGTGGGTGACGACGATCATCGTCATGCCGTCCTTGGCGAGGCCGACCATGACGTCGAGCACCTCGTTGATCATCTCGGGGTCGAGAGCCGAAGTCGGCTCGTCGAAGAGCATGACCTTCGGCTTCATCGCCAGCGCACGGGCGATGGCCACACGCTGCTGCTGTCCACCCGAGAGCTGGGCGGGGAGCTTGTCGGCCTGGTGGCCCACGCCCACGCGATCGAGAAGCGCACGCGCCTCTTTCTCGGCATCCGCCTTCTTCATCTTGCGGACCTTGATGGGCCCGAGCGTGACGTTCTCGAGGATCGTCAGGTGTGCGAAGAGGTTGAACGACTGGAACACCATGCCGACGTCGGCACGCAGTTCGGCCAGGCCCTTCCCCTCTTTGGGAAGCTCCTTGCCGTCGATCGTGATCGACCCGCTCGTGATGGTCTCGAGACGGTTGATGGTGCGGCACAGCGTCGACTTGCCGGAACCCGACGGGCCGATGACCACGACGACCTCGCCGCGGTCGACGGTGAGGTCGATGTCTTTCAGAGCCTGGAACTGCCCATAATGCTTCTGGACGTCGGAGACGACGACCAAGGGCTCGGTCTTCGGGGGAACGGATGCCATGTCCTCACCCTATGAGGATGCTGGGCGCCCGACCACATTCCTGCGCACGCCTTAACCGTTCTGTAACAGCGGGGGTCAGCGTGCTCGCTGTGCGAAAGCCGTCTCGTAGAGGCAGACGCTCGCCGCGGTGGCCAGGTTGAGGGACTCGGCGCGACCGTAGATCGGCAGACGCAGAGCGAGGTCCGCCTGAGCCAGGGCGGACTCGTCGAGACCGCGGGCCTCATTACCGAACAGCCAGGCCGTCGGCTCCGACAGAAGCTCTCGGGATGCCAGGAAATCGGTGCCCTCGACATCGGCGGCGACGATGCGCAACCCCGCCTCGTGAGCGCGGGCGACGACGTCCGCCAGCTCGAGATCGACAGCGATCGGCAGGTGGAAGAGCGAGCCGGTGGTCGAGCGTACGACCTTGGGGTTGTAGGGGTCGACGGTCCGGCCGGTCAGGATCACGGCGTCGGCTCCCGCGGCATCCGCGGCTCGGATGATCGTGCCCAGATTGCCGGGATCACGCACTTCCTCGCAGATCGCGACCAGGCGAGGCTCCCCCGCCAGGATGTCCTTCAGCGCGGTGGGCGCCTGCCTCGCCACCGCGACGATCCCCTGCGGCGTGACGGTGTCGGCCATGGCGTCCAGAACCGCTTCGGTGGTGACCTGCAGGTCGACACCCGCCTGCTCGGCGGCATCGCGCACGTCGGTGTGCTTGTCGAGAGCGGCAGATGTCGCGTACACCTCGAGCACGGTCTCGGGCGCCCAGGCGAGCGCCTCGCGCGCGGCTTGCGGACCTTCGAGCAGGAACAGGCCTGTCTCCTGGCGGGCAGCGCGCTTGCTGAGCTTCGCCACGGCGCGCACCCGGGGCGAACGGGGGTTCTCGAGCACGACCCCAGTGTATGGCGCAGACGGAATGCTTTCCCCACGCCGCGCGAACGACTCGCGGGAACGATGAAACGGGCGCCCTCCGAAGAGGACGCCCGTTTCGAGAAGACGTGTCTTACGCGGTCTTCGCAGCGTTGACGTCGGTCGGCAGCGCGGCCTTCGCGGTCGCGACGAGCGACGCGAACACGGCGGGCTCGTTCACGGCGAGCTCGGCGAGCATGCGACGGTCGACCTGCACACCCGCGAGGCCGAGGCCCTGGATGAAGCGGTTGTACGTCATGCCGTTCGCGCGCGAAGCGGCGTTGATGCGCTGGATCCACAGACGACGGAAGTCGCCCTTGCGCTTGCGACGGTCACGGTACGCGTAGACCAGGGAGTGGGTGACCTGCTCCTTGGCCTTGCGGTACAGGCGCGAACGCTGACCGCGGTAACCGGACGCGCGCTCCAGGATGACGCGACGCTTCTTGTGGGCGTTTACTGCCCGCTTGACTCTAGCCATTTCTCATTCTTCCTAACGTGCGTCGGCGCTCAGAGGCCGAGGAGCTTCTTGGCGACCTTGGAGTCGCCCTTGGCCAGGACCTGCTCCTGGTTGAGGCGACGGGTGCGCTTGGAGGCCTTGCCCTCGAGGTTGTGGCGCATGCCGGCCTGCTGCTTCATGAGCTTGCCGCTACCGGTGAGCTTGAAGCGCTTCTTGGCGCCCGAGTGGGTCTTCTGCTTCGGCATCTGTCTTCCTTCGTTGGGGTTCCCGCCGGAGCGGGAGTCGGGGAGCTTTACTCGGCGGACGCCGGAGCAGCTTCGTCTGTGGGTGCCGAGTCGCCTCGAGCGGCGCTACGCGCGGCTTCACGGTTCGCCGTGCGCTGCGCGTTCTGCTCGGTCTTGACCTCGGACTTGTTCTTGTGAGGGGCGACCACCATCACCATGTTGCGGCCGTCGATCGTGGGGTTCGACTCGACCGTGCCGAACTCGGCGACGTCTTCGGCGAACTTGCGGAGCAGACGGACACCCTGCTCGGGACGCGACTGCTCGCGACCACGGAACAAGATCATGGCCTTCACCTTGTCGCCCGCCTGGAGGAAGCCCTCGGCGCGCTTGAGCTTGGTGATGTAGTCGTGAGCCTCGATCTTCAGACGGAACCGGACCTCTTTGAGGACGGTGTTCGCCTGGTTACGACGCGTCTCTTTGGCCTTCTGAGCGGCCTCGTACTTGAACTTGCCGTAGTCCATGATCTTGACCACGGGCGGCTTCGAGCTCGGCGCGACCTCGACCAAGTCGAGGTCCGCTTCCTGGGCCAGGCGCAGCGCAGCTTCGATTCGGACGATGCCGACCTGCTCGCCGTTGGGTCCGACGAGACGGACCTCCGGGACTCGGATGCGCTCGTTGGTGCGGGGATCGCTGATGCGGAACTCCTCTTTCATACGGGTGGTGGCCGCCGCGATCCATCGGAATCGCGGGCGAAGAGGAGAGACACGCCACCCGGCACGGTGCTTTCGGCACCGGCTTCTGCACCCAGGCAACCCCGTGCGAAACGGAGCGGAGTGCGGGAACCCGGTAGCCTGGAGCGGCAAGCGCGGGTGGGATGTGATCCTCTTTCGTACGGAGTGAAACACTCCGAAGCCCGCCATAGTCTAGCAGAGAGATTCACGTGGACACGATCCCCTCCGACCAGCCCGCCCACGACCAGGGCACACACCGCCACGGAGCCGAAGACGAGCGCCTCGCCCGCTGGGAGGAGCAGGAGCGTGCAGCCTCTTCCGCCACGCGTGACATCGCCGATGTCCCCGCCGTCGAGGTCATCACCACCGCCGCGGTCCACCTCATGAGCGCCGCCGCGGTCAAGACCGGACTCGCCGACGACCCCGGCCAGCAGCTCGACCTCGACG
Source organism: Microbacterium sp. SORGH_AS_0454 (assembly GCF_031453395.1). Taxonomy (NCBI): domain Bacteria; kingdom Bacillati; phylum Actinomycetota; class Actinomycetes; order Micrococcales; family Microbacteriaceae; genus Microbacterium; species Microbacterium sp. SORGH_AS_0454. Next base: position 3,364,903 of record NZ_JAVIYS010000001.1, read on the forward strand.
AAGCCCGCAAGCTCATCAACGCCCTCGCCGGCCTCATCACCGCCGGAGCTCCCGAGATCAGCGACATGCACGCCCGCTCCCTGCGCGATGGCCTGCGGTCGCTGCAGTTGGCTTTCCGCGAGGCGTCGACGATTCAGGATCCGATCGGCAAGGGCCCGGGCGAGAAGTGGACGGGGCCCGTCACGTAAGTCTGTCGCTCTGGGGTACCGGGCTTCGTGATGCCCCCTTCCCAAGGCAAGAGCGGGGCCCCTTCCCCGATTGCCTGGGGAAGGGGGCATCACTGCGCGCTGTGCCGCAGGCCACCTCTTCCGTGACACCCGAGGGGTATGGGAGCGGGCGACGCCCCGGCTGCTGTCACGAGCACAGGGGATGCCACGAGGACAGGGGTCCGGACGCCGGGGTGGCCTGTTCTCGACGCACCGTCCTGTTGCGGTGACGGTGCTGGGGTCAGGACTCGGTGCTGGGGTCAGGACTCGGTGCTGGGGTCAGGACTCGGTGCTGCGGTGGAGCTTGACCGTCAGGGAGTCGACGAGGACAGCGATCCGATCGTCCGCCGACCAGCGTCGCGCCAGACGCGCCAGCGTGGCATCCAGTTCCTCCTGCTCGAGGCCGGACATGAGCTGAAGATGCACGACGAGTTCAGGCCCGCGCAGACGCCCGGTCGGGTCTCCCGACTCGACGGCGAGATCGAGGACGGCCAGCTCTCCGGCGATGCTCTCGTGAAGCCCGGTGAAGATCGAGGGCGAGGTGTGCGCCGGCTCCCAGGGCTCGCCCTGAGCGATCGCCCACACCGCCGGACGGCGGATGACGAACTCCGTCTCTGACGCGGGATCGACGACGATGAGTTCGGTGTCCTCCGATGCCGCCGCCAGCGCCGTGCGCCGTCCGTCGGCGGGCACCGGCCGTGCGGTGGCATCCCACGTCTGCAGAGCCGTCACCGAGGTGAAGACCGGGAGCACTTTGCGACCGTCGGGCGCGGCTACCGTCACGATCGACAGTTCCTGGGTCTTGTCGACCTCGAGGCCGTGCGCGCCGATGCCGTGGTCGCCCTTCTCCGCCACCAACGGAATGAGCAAGCGCGCGTCGCGATAGGCGTCGACGACGGAGCGGGCATCGCCCTCGCCCGCGCGGAACGTCAGGAGCGCCGCCAGCAGCGCCGGATCGGCGGATCCGGCGTCCCCCGAGTGGGGGTTGGCCGAGAAGCTCCGGCCCTCCCACGGGACGCCTGCGGAATCCGCGTGGGCGCCGTGGGCGTGGCCGTGGGGATCGTCAGTGTCCGGCGACATCCAGCGCCTCGGCCAGGGTGAACTGGCCCGCGTAGAGCGCCTTGCCGACGATCGCGCCCTCGACACCGAGCGGGACGAGCTCGCGCAGGGCCGCGATGTCGTCGAGGCTCGAAACGCCGCCCGAGGCGACGATCGGCTTGGGAGTGCGCTGCGTCATCTCACGCAGCAGCTCGATGTTGGGGCCGCGGAGAGTGCCGTCCTTCGTGACGTCGGTGACGACGTATCGGCTGCAACCGGCGTCTTCGAGGCGCTCGAGCACCGTCCACAGGTCGCCGCCGTCACGGGTCCAGCCGCGCGCGGCGAGGGTCGTGCCCCGCACGTCGAGACCGACCGCGATCGCCTCGCCGTAGCGGTTGATGACGTCGGCGGCCCACTCGGGATTCTCGAGGGCCGCGGTGCCGAGGTTGATACGGCTCGCGCCGCTCTCGAGAGCCGCCTCGAGGGAACGGTCGTCGCGGATGCCGCCGGAGAGCTCGACCTGCACGCCCTTGACCTGCTTGATCACCTTGCGCATGACGCTGGCGTTGCTGCCGCGACCGAAGGCGGCGTCGAGGTCCACGAGGTGGATCCACTGCGCGCCCTGCCGGGCGAAGTCCGCGGCGGCGTCGACGGGATCGCCGTAGCTGGTCTCTGTACCGGCCTCACCCTGAGTCAGACGGACGGCCTTGCCGTCGGCGACGTCGACCGCGGGAAGCAGCACAAGTTCGGGCGTGGACGCGAAATCGTTCATGGCTCCTCGCACCCTTCGGCGCATCTCGCCGAGCCGGGGCACGAGGTCACACAGTAGTCGTGCGCAGCCCGTCGATCCAATTGGCGAGCAGACGGATGCCGGCTTCGCCCGACTTCTCCGGGTGGAACTGGGTCGCCGACAGGGGGCCGTTCTCGACGGCCGCCAGGAACGGCGCCCCGTACGTGCACCAGGTCAGAACGGGCTGGGGGAACGGCGGGGCGACCTCGAGCGACCAGTCCTGCGCCGCGTACGAGTGCACGAAGTAGAACCGCTCCTTCTCGAGGCCGTCGAACAGGCGTGACCCGTCACCGGGTGCCACGGTGTTCCAGCCCATGTGCGGGAGCACCGGCGCCTCGAGCTCCGCGACGGTTCCGGGCCACTCCCCCAGGCCGGGGGTGTCGGCGCCGCGCTCGATACCGCGCGCGAACATGACCTGCATGCCCACGCAGATACCCAGGACGGGGCGACCGCCCGCCAGACGACGATCGATGATCTCGCCGCCCCGGCTGTCGTTCAACGCGCCCATGACCGCACCGAACGCGCCGACGCCGGGGACCAGCAGCCCGTCGGCGTCGAGCAGCAGAGAACGGTCGGAAGTCAGCCGCGCGTCGGCTCCCGCCTCGATGAGCGCCTTGACCGCGGAGTGGACGTTGCCCGAACCGTAATCGAAGACGGCGACGACGGGTCTCCGCGTCACAATGCGCCCTTGGTGCTCGGGATGCCGTCGACGAGGGGGTCGAGAGCCTTGGCCTGGCGGAAGGCACGCGCGAGCGCCTTGTACTCGGCTTCGGCGATGTGGTGCGGGTCGCGCCCACCCAGAACACGGACGTGGACGGTCAGTCCGGCGTGGATGGAGAGCGCCTCGAACGAGTGACGCACGAGCGACCCGGTGAAGTGACCGCCGATGAGGTGGTGCTCGAAGCCCGTGGGCTCGCCGGTGTGCACGAGGTAGGGACGACCGCTGATGTCGACCACGGCCTGCGCGAGGGCCTCGTCGAGCGGCACGAGAGCGTCGCCGTAGCGCGCGATACCGGACTTGTCGCCGAGCGCCTGACGGATGGCCTGTCCGAGCACGATCGAGGTGTCTTCGACCGTGTGGTGGGCGTCGATGTGGGTGTCACCCGTGGAGCGGACGCGCAGGTCGGTCAGGGAGTGCTTCGCGAACGCGGTGAGCATGTGGTCGAAGAACGGCACGGTCGTCGAGATGTCGCTGACGCCTCGACCGTCGAGGTCGAGCTCGAGCTCGACGCGGGACTCGCTCGTCTCCCGGGTGATCGAAGCGGTACGGGGCGAGGCGGGGCCGGTCATGATCGCGATCCTACCGAGGCGAGCGCGTCGAGGAATGCGGTGGTCTCGTCGGCCGTTCCCGCGGTCACGCGGAGGTGGTGGGCGATGCCGACGTCTCGAATCAGGACACCCCGGTCGTACAGCGCCTTCCAGGTGGCTGCCGGGTCGTCGACACCGCCGAACAGGACGAAGTTGGTCCACGACTCGTGGGCCGTGTAGCCCAGCGCCGACACCGTCGCCGAGATGCGGTCGCGTTGCGCCACGATGTCGTCGACCATCGACAGCATCGTCTCGGCGTGGCCGAGAGCCGCGGTCGCCGCCGCCTGCGTGAGAGCACTCAGGTGGTACGGAAGACGGACCAGGCGGAGAGCGTCGACCAGCGCGGGGTCGGCCGCGAGGTATCCCACCCGGGCGCCGGCGAAGGCGAAGGCCTTGCTCATGGTGCGCGAGACGACCAGCCGCGGGCGGTCGGGGAGCAGAGAAACCGCCGACGGCTCGTCCCGCGGGGCGAACTCCTCGTACGCCTCGTCGACGATCACGATGCCGTCGGTGGCGTCGTACACCGCCTCCACCACATCGAGGCGCAGAGGCGTTCCCGTCGGGTTGTTCGGCGCACAGAGGAAGACGACGTCGGGCCGCTGCTCGCGCACCTGCGCCGCAGCTGACGCGGGCGAGAGGGTGAAGTCGTGCTCCCGTTCCCCGGTGACCCAGCGCGCACCCGTGGCGCGCGTGAGGATCGGGTACATGGAATAGGTGGGAGCGAAGCCCATCGCCGTACGGCCGGGGCCACCGAAGGCCTGCAAGATGTGCTGGAGCACTTCGTTCGAGCCGTTGGCCGCCCAGATCTGTTCGGGGTTCAGGCCGTGCCCGAGGTATCCCGCAAAGGCCTCGCGCAGTCCGGTGAACTCGCGGTCGGGGTACCGGTTGACGTCCCGAAGCGCTCGAGCGACGGCGTCCAGGATGTCGTCAGCCACCTCGGACGGAACAGGATGCGTGTTCTCGTTCACGTTGAGCGCCACGGGCAGTGCAGCCTGCGGGGCTCCGTACGGGGTCATACCCCGCAGATCGTCGCGAAGAGGAAGGTCGTCGAGGCGTACGGTCACCTCACCCATCGTAGGCGTCGAGCGGAGTCGAGGCGCACGAGCCGCGACCCGCCGTTCAGGCCGCGGGGGCGTACTCGGCGGGGATCGCGATGCGCTGACCCGCTGACACCGAGCCGCCGGGCAGAGCGTTGAGGCGCGTGATCTCTGCCACCACGTCGCGCGGGTCGGCGGAGGGGGCCACGTCTTCGGCGATGGACCACAGGGTCTCGCCGCTCATGACGGTGATCTCGGTGAACGAACCGGCGGGAGCGCCGGCGTCGCCGGAGGCGAGGGCGGATCCGCCACCGACGATCGCCACGGAGAGCACGGCGACGATCGGGAGGGAGATAAGGAACGCCACGACACGGCGGCCGCGCGCGGTGATGCGCAGGCGAGTGGACGGGGCGGTGAGGGCGATGCTGCTCATGATGTGCTCCTTGGTGGGGAGAGATTCGCACCCCACCCTCGGCCGGGAGGGCGGTGGTGCGAATCTGTATTCCGAATCTATATTCGAACCTGTTCGAGTGTCAAGACCTCGTGTATCGCAGACGAATCGAACGCGACACGCGTGGGCCTCCGTATCAATCGGGTCGTCGACCGGATACGGTTTCGACACGGAGACCTCATCACCAACCTCCGACATTCGAATTTCCGCCGTGGTTTGCGCGGCGCGAGGGGAGCACAGATGACCGACGCGACGACCGCCGCCGGCCGCGAACGGCCGCAGACCCGGCGGCGCAAGAATCTCAGCGACAAGCAGCTGGCGATCCTCGAAGTGATCCAGCGATCCATCGCGCGGCACGGGTACCCGCCGAGCATGCGCGAGATCGGCGACGCGGTCGGACTCAAGTCGCTCTCGAGCGTCACCCACCAGCTCAACCAGCTGGAGCTCAGCGGCTACCTTCGCCGCGACCCCGGCAAGACGCGAGCGATGGAGGTGCTCATCGACCTCCCCGGCGCCGCCGCGGAGAACCCCGCCGACGCCGCTCCCGCCCTCGGCGACGCCGCCCTGGTGCCCCTCGTCGGTCGTATCGCAGCCGGCGTGCCCATCACGGCCGACCAGCAGGTCGAGGAGATCTTCCCCCTCCCGCGCCAGCTCGTCGGCAAGGGGGAGCTGTTCATGCTCAAGGTCTCGGGCGAGTCGATGATCGACGCGGCCATCTGCGACGGCGACTGGGTCGTCATCCGTTCGCAGGCCACGGCCGAGAACGGCGAGATCGTCGCCGCCATGCTCGACGGCGAGGCGACGGTCAAGACCTTCCGTCGGCGCGACGGCCACACGTGGCTGCTCCCCCGCAACAGCGCGTTCGAGCCGATCCTCGGCGACGAGGCCGTCGTCCTCGGTCGTGTCGTCGCGGTGCTGCGTACCGTCTGAGCCCGACGACTCGAGGCCGGATGCGCACCGAGAGGTGGCATCCGGCCTCTTCCGTTCTACGCGGGTGGATGTCGTAGGCCCTGCCTAGGCTGGGGTCATGGCTGACACCCTCCCCTACGGTTCCTGGCCCTCCCCGATCACGCCCGAGTCCGTCGCGCAGGCGTCACCGCGCGTCGACGGGGCTCGGCTCGTGGGCGACGAGATCTGGTGGGGCGAGTCCCTCCCCCACGAGGCCGGTCGTGTCGCGGTGAAGCGTCGCCGGGCCGACGGCTCCGTAGAGACGGTTCTCCCCGCACCCGCCAACGCCCGCTCCGCCGTCCACGAGTACGGCGGCGGCGCGTGGACCGCGTCCGACGATGGCGAGCTGTACTACGTCGAGAAGACCGACCAACGCGTGTACGCGCTTCGCCCGGGCGGGACCGCGCGACCCCTCACTCCCGCCGACGACGCCGTACGCCACGGCGGCCTCCGCTGGGAGCACGGGGGGCTCCTCGCCATCCGCGAGACACACGGCGCGTCCCGCGTGCCGCGCCGCGAGATCGTGCGCATCCCGCTCGACGGGGCGACGGAGGTGCTCGCCGAGGGCAGCGACTTCCTCGCGCAGCCCGCCCTCTCCCCCGACGGCCGTCGTCTGGCATGGATCGCGTGGAACCACCCCGACATGCCGTGGGATGCCACGACCCTCCGTGTCGCCGACCTCGAGACGGGGGTCATCCTCGACGTGGCCGGCGGGGAACGACGCGCACCGCTGCAGCCCGTCTGGATCGCGGACGACGAGCTGCTCTACGCCGACGACCCCGAGGGTCGCTGGAACCTCTTCCGCCGTCCTCTCGATGGCGACGCCCAGCCCCTCGCCCCGGCCGATGCCGACACCGGCGGAGGTCTGTGGGTGCTCGGCACCCGCTGGTTCGGCGCAGCCGCCGACGGACGCGTCGTCGCGGTCCGCACGAACGGGGCGGACGAGATCGTCGAGATCGCCCCCAGCGGCGTGCGCCCGATCGTCGTGCCCGTCGTCGCGGGGGCCGCGATCGACGACGTTCGAGGCTCGCGCGTCCTCGTCTCGGGGTCCGACGCCCGCGGACGCTCGGGGCTCTGGCTCGTCGACCTCGAATCCGGCGCGGTGGAGCTCGTCACCGGCGGTTCCGGCTCGTGGGGAGACGAATGGATGCCGGCAGCCCGCGCCCTGTCCACCGACGGACCCCATGGCCCGGTGCACGCCTTCGCCTACGCCCCCACCAACCCCGGCGTCGCGCCGATCGCGGGCGAACGCCCGCCCTACGTCGTACTCGTCCACGGCGGACCCACCTCGCACGTGGGCCCCGCCCCCTCGGCGAAGACGGCGTTCTTCACCAGTCGCGGTATCGGCGTCCTGGACGTCAACTACGGCGGCTCTACCGGGTACGGCCGCGCGTACCGAGACCGGCTGAGGGGCCAATGGGGCGTGGTCGACGTCGACGACGTGGCGGCCGCCGCATCCGCCCTCGCCGAGGCGGGGCTCGCCGACCCTGATCGCCTCGCCATCGCGGGTGGCTCGGCGGGCGGCTGGACGGTGCTGGCTGCCGTGACCCGCACCGACGTGTTCTCGGCCGGCATCTCGCGCTACGGCGTCGGGGACGCCCGGGCCCTGGCGGAGGACACGCACGACTTCGAGGCCCGCTACCTCGATGGCCTCATCGGGCCCCTGCCCGAGGCCGAGGCGGTGTACCTCGAGCGCTCGCCCCTGGGGCTCCCGGAGCTCTTCCGCGTACCCCTTCTCATCCTGCAGGGCTCGGAAGACCGGGTGGTCCCGCCGTCGCAGGCCGAGGCCATCCGCGATGCTCTGACCGCACACGGCGTGCCGCACGCCTACGTCCTCTACGAGGGCGAGGGACACGGGTTCCGACGGTCCGAGACGGTGATCGATTCGCTCGAGCGCGAACTCGGCTTCCTCGGCGCGGTGTTCGGCTTCGAGACACCGGGCACTCCGGCGCTCGAGCTCGGCTGAGTCCGCGCAGGACGCAACGGACGCAGACGTCGCTGCACGCGGAACTGCCCCGCGTCCGCGGGGCACCGCTCCCCCGGGAAGAGGCGACGGGCCCCGCGCCTACGCGCGGGGGCCCGTGACGCCGCCTCGGGTCAGGCTCCGAATGCCGCAAGCTCCGCCGCGAGACGAGCGCCCACGTGCGCGTGCAGGAACGTTCCGCTCTCGCGGTGCTCCTGCGCCACGATGAGTCCGCTCTCGTGGACGGCTGAGACGAGGTCGCCACGGTCGTAGGGAACGACCGCCTGCACCTCGACCGCCGGCAGCGGAAGGGCGTCCTCGATCGCGGCGCGGAGCTCGTCGATGCCCTCACCCGTCCGCGAGGAGACGAACTTCGCGTTCGGCGCGAGCCCCCGCAGCACGAGGCGGTCGTCTTCGCCGACGAGGTCGGCCTTGTTGAAGACGACGATCTCCTGACCGAAGTTCGCATCGACGTCGCCCATCACGTCGCGCACCGTCATGAGCTGTGCGGCCGGGTCGGGGTGCGAGGCGTCGACGACGTGCAGGATGACGTCGGCGTCGCCGACCTCCTCGAGCGTGGACCGGAACGCCTCGACGAGCTGGTGCGGGAGGTTCCGCACGAAACCGACCGTGTCGGTCAGCGTGTACACGCGGCCGTCGCTCGTCTCGGAGCGGCGGACCGTGGCATCCAGCGTCGCGAACAGGGCGTTCTCGACCAGGACACCGGCGCTCGTGAGGCGGTTCAGCAGGCTCGACTTACCGGCGTTCGTGTACCCGGCGATGGCCACCGACGGGATGGTGTGCCGCTTTCGCTCGGCGCGCTTGGCCTCGCGAGCGGGAGCGAAGTCGCGCAGCTGCTTGCGCAGCAGCGCCATCTTCGTGCGGATGCGGCGGCGGTCGAGCTCGATCTTCGTCTCACCGGGTCCGCGTGAGCCCATACCGGCACCGCCGGCGCCGACCTGTCCACCGGCCTGACGCGACATCGAGTCACCCCACCCGCGCAGACGCGGGAGCAGGTACTCGAGCTGCGCGAGCTCGACCTGAGCCTTACCCTCGCGGCTCTTGGCGTGCTGACTGAAGATGTCGAGGATCACCGTCGTGCGGTCGATCACCTTGACCTTGACGACGTCTTCGAGGGCGCGCCGCTGGCTCGGGGCGAGCTCCGTGTCGGCGATCACGGTGTCGGCGCCGACGGCGGCGACGATGTCGCGCAGCTCCGCCGCCTTGCCGCGTCCGACATAGGTCGCCGGATCCGGATGCGGCCGGCGCTGCAGCACACCGTCGAGCACCACGGCACCGGCCGTCTCTGCCAGAGCCGACAGCTCGCGCAGGGAGTTCTCGGCATCCGCCTGCTCGCCCTGAGGGTGCACGCCGACGAGCACGACGTTCTCGAGGCGCAGCTGCCGGTACTCGACCTCGGTGACATCTTCGAGCTCTGTGGACAGACCTGCGACGCGGCGCAGCGCCGCACGTTCCTCGCGGTCCCACTGATCACCGTCGGAGTCGCCGCCGTAGGCCGTGGTCACGTCCTGGAGCGCTTGAGCGGCGCCGAAGACCCGGACCCCGCGGTGCGCTTCGGCGCGCGAGAGCACGCGGTCCACCGGATCCACCGGAGACGCGTCGGTGCTCGGGGGTGTGGTCTGTTCGGTCATGGGTTCCTTCCGTTCGCGGTGTTCCCGCGTGTTCTGGCACTTTATCCGTCCCCGCGGTGCGGCGGACGGTCGGATATCCTGGCGTGATGGGGAGCGAGCACTACTTCAGCGCGTCGCCGTCGAGTCCCGAGCAGCTCCGCCACCTCCGCGTGACGCTGGCCGGTCGAGAGCTCGAGGTGGTCACGGCCGGCGGCGTTTTCAGTCCCGACCACGTCGATGCCGGCACATCGGTGCTGCTCGCGAACACCCCGCCCCCTCCCGCCGGCGGGCACTTCCTCGACCTGGGGTGCGGGTGGGGTCCGATCTCGCTGTCTCTGGCGCTCGCCTCACCGCACGCGACCGTCTGGGCGGTCGACGTCAACGAGCGTGCTCTCGATCTCGTAAGACGCAACGCCGATTCGCTCGGCCTCGACAACATCAACGCCGTGCGGCCCGAGGATGTTCCCGACGACGTCTCGTTCCGCACCATCCGATCCAACCCGCCGATCCGCGTCGGCAAGTCCGAGCTGCACGGCATGCTGCGGCACTGGATCCCGCGCCTCTCGGAGCGCAGCGACGGCTGGTTCGTCGTTCAGCGCAACCTGGGCTCCGATTCGCTGCAGCGCTGGCTGGCGGCGACCTTCCCCGACGGCTACGGCGTACAGCGCGCCGCCACCGGCCGGGGCTTCCGTGTGCTGCGCGTCCGCAAGCACGGCTCGCCGCCGAGCGAGCTCATCGACGTCGTCTCCTGACGGCGCGGCGATCCGCCTCGCCGAGACCGGATGCCAAGATCGCGCCTCTCACGCGAGACCACCCGACCGCGCGAGCCTCGGTCGTATCCCCTCGCGCCGATCGCGCATGCCCAGGACAGGGCGGCGCGCCTCAGGCCAGCGCGACCTCGCCCGTGAAGACCAGCGACGCGGGACCCGACAGGTAGACGCGACCCTCGGACACGCGCACACCCAGCGTGCCGCCCGGGGTATCGACCACCCAGGAGTCGGGTGCGGCCGCCCCGGCCCAGTGGCGCACGGCCAGAGCCGCCGCGGCCACGCCCGTACCGCAGCTCAGCGTCTCGCCCACACCGCGCTCGAACACGCGCAAGCGGATCGCCCCGACCCCGTCGCGCACGAGCGGGTCGGCGGGGACGACGAACTCGACGTTCGCGCCGTGACGGGGCGCCGGGTCGAGCACCGGCTGATAGGCGAGATCGAGACCCTCGAGTTCGGCGTCCGACGAAAGGGCGACCACGACGTGCGGATTGCCCACGTCGATACCCACCCCCGGTCGCGCGACCGGCAGACCCTTGGCGCGCACGAGGGTCTCGTCGCCCTCGATCGCGTAGACGCCCAGGTCGACCTCGTAGCCGCGGTCGCTGCGTGTCAAGGTCTTCACTCCCGCGCGTGTGCCGATGCGCAGGCCCCCGTCGAGCGAGGCGAGACCGGTGTCGCTCAGGTAGCGCGCGAACACGCGGGTTCCGTTGCCGCACATCTCCGCCTTCGATCCGTCGGCGTTGCGGTAATCCATGAACCACTCGACACCCGCGGCAGCGGCATCCGCCCCCTCGTCGATCGCGGCGCACCGCACGACGCGCAACAGGCCGTCGGCCCCGATACCGAAGTGACGATCGCAGAGCACGGCGATCTGCGCGTCCGAGAGGTCGAGTTCGCCGTCGGGGTCGGCCACCACCACGAAGTCGTTTCCGGTGCCGTGGCCCTTGGTGAACGCGAGAGTCGCCATGCGCCCAGTCTAGGGAGGGGCGACGTCCGTTCGTCGCTCAGGCCGAGGGCGACGGCCCGCCCGGCCCGTCGACAACGAGCCGCTTGCCGGTCGCCCACGTGTCGAAGGGCTCGTAGCCGAGCGCGTCGTAGAAGCCGCGTGCGCCGGCGTTGTCAGGACGCACCATGAGCTGCACCTTGGGGCAGCCCATCGACTCGAGCAGCCGCTCCGCCTCGGCGACGAGGATGCGGCCGATCCCCCGCCCGCGGTGCGAGGCCGCGGCCGCGAGGTAGTACAGCCAGCCACGGTGGCCGTCGTAGCCGGCCATCACACTGCCGACGACCCGGCCGTCGTCGACGGCCACGAGGAAGAGCTCGGGCTGGACAGCGAGCTTGCGGCGGATATCGGCGCGCGGATCGTTCCAGGGCCGCGTGAGACCCGCCTCTTCCCAGAGCGCCACGACGACGTCCTCGTCCGCCGGCGCGAACGCACGGATATCGATCGTCACGGTTCCTCCCACGGTCGGGATGCCAGGTGGCCGGCATCCACCGCCCGCGCATCGACCCACCGGGCCGTGTCGTACCGCCGGAACCACGACACCTGCCGACGCGCGTAACGCCGCGTGAGCGCCTGGGTCTCGGCGACGGCCTCGTCGCGGGTCAGCTCGCCCCGCAACTGCGCGAGGGCCTGCGCATAGCCGATAGCCCGCCCCGCGGTCGCGCCGCGCTCGAGGCCCTGCGCGCGCAGCTGCGCGACCTCGTCGACGAGCCCGTCCGCCCACATGCGCTCGACGCGCGCGTCGAGCAGCGGAACGAGCTCCTCGCGGGCGAGGGCGGTGGCCACGATACGGGTGTCCGGATGCCAGAACTCCGGCGCCTCGGGAAGGGCACCGCCGTGCGTCTCGCTACCCTGCGCCAACACCTCGAGGGCGCGGACGACCCGGCGGCCGTTGCGCGGATCGATGCGCTCGGCGGCCGCGGGGTCGGCCTGGCGGAGACGCGCGAACAGCACACCCGCACCGTGTCGCTCGAGCTCGTCCTCGAGTTCGGCGCGCAGCTTCTCGTCGCGCGGCGGGAAGCGGAAGTCCCACAGCACGCTCGAGACGTACAGTCCCGAGCCGCCGACGAGGATCGCGTCAGCTCCCCGCCGGTGGATCTCGCGGATCGCGGTGCGCGCGGCATCCTGATACCAAGCCACCGCGGCCTCGTCGGTGACCGCAAGGGCGTCGAAAAGATGATGCGGGATGCCACGACGCTCGGACTCGGGGAGTTTGGCGGTGCCGATGTCCATGCCGCGATACAGCTGCATCGCGTCGGCGTTGACGATCTCGACCGGCCGACCGCCGGCCGCCAGAGCCTCGGCGAGATCGAGCGAGAGCCCGGTCTTGCCCGTGCCCGTCGCACCGACGACGGCCCACAGGACCGGCGCGGTCACACGCCGACGCGGAGGGTGGGAAGGCCCAGCGACACCGCGCGCGGGGCACCGCTCTCGCCCGCCGGCGCCGGGATGCCGCAGGACTCGGCCTGCGACCGATCCCACGCGTCGCCCGCGCGCGTCCGGCGGATGCGCAGCGGTGCTCCGTCGGGCGCATCGGCGAGCAGATGGAAGGGCGCCGCGTGCGTCACCGTGACGGACACCACGTCGCCAGGGCGCGGGAGCGGCGAGCCCTCCGGCAGCTCGAAGTGCACCAGGCGGTTGTCTTCGGCGCGGCCGGTGAGACGGTGGGTCGAGGCGTCCTTCTTGCCCTCGCCGGCAGAGACGAGCACCTCGAGCGTGCGGCCGAGCTGCTTCTGGTTCTCTTCGGCGGCGATGCGGTCCTGCAGCGCGAGCAGACGCTCGTAACGCTCCTGCACGACAGCCTTAGGCACCTGATCGGCCATGGTGGCTGCGGGAGTGCCCTCGCGGATGGAGTACTGGAACGTGAAGGCGCTCGAGAAGCGCGCGGCCTCGACGACTCGAAGCGTCTCTTGGAAGTCCTCCTCGGTCTCACCGGGGAAGCCGACGATGATGTCGGTCGTGATGGCCGCGTTCGGGATGCGCTCACGCACACGGTCCAGAATGCCGAGGAACTTCTCGCTGCGGTACGACCGGCGCATCGCCTTGAGGATGCGGTCCGAGCCCGACTGCAACGGCATGTGCAGCTGCGGCATGACCGCGGGGGTCTCTGCCATCGCCGCGATCACGTCGTCGGTGAAGGCAGCCGGGTGAGGACTCGTGAAGCGGATACGCTCGAGGCCCTCGATCTCGCCCGCCGCCCGCAAGAGCTTGCCGAACGCCAGACGGTCGCCGAACTCCACGCCGTAGGAGTTGACGTTCTGCCCCAGCAGGGTGACCTCGATGGCGCCATCGTCCACGAGCAGGCGGATCTCGTTCAGGATGTCGCCGGGGCGACGGTCCTTCTCTTTGCCGCGCAGGCTCGGCACGATGCAGAACGTGCAGGTGTTGTTGCAGCCCACCGAGATCGACACCCACCCGCTGTGAACGGAATCGCGCTTCGTCGGCAGCGTCGACGGGAAGATCTCGAGCGACTCCAGGATCTCGAGCTCGGCTTCGCCGTTGTGACGGGCGCGTTCGAGCATGCCAGGGAGCGAGCCCATGTTGTGCGTACCGAACACCACGTCGACCCAGGGGGCCTTCTGCTGGACCGCGTCCTTGTCCATCTGGGCGAGGCAGCCGCCGACGGCGATCTGCATCCCGGCGTGCGCGTCCTTGCGTGATTTGAGGTGGCCCAGCGTTCCGTAGAGCTTGCCGGCGGCGTTGTCGCGCACCGCGCAGGTGTTGATCACCACGACGTCGGCTTCCGTGCCGGCATCCGCTCGGACATACCCGGCGCTCTCGAGCGAGCCCGAGAGCCGCTCCGAATCGTGCACGTTCATCTGGCAGCCGAACGTACGGACTTCGTAGGTGCGCGGACCGTCGACGCCGTGAGCGGCGATGGACGGCGCGATCAGCGTCGGGGTCGAGACAGGGGTGGTCATGATGCGAGCAAGTCTAAACGCCGCCCCTGCGACGGACGTCTGATCGTCCGCACTCGTCCTCCCGCAGTGGACGCACCGATCGGCGCTTATCGGGTCAAAGGATGCGCAATCGGAATGATGCCGCGCCCTCCTCATCGGTACCTTGGGGACACGTCAACGTCCGCGAGGTCTGCGGGCGGTCTCCGGGGGGAGAAATCATGGGGGAAGACCGTTCGACGAGGTGGTCGAGGGGGCTGGTCGGAACGGACCGGGATGCCGCGGCGCTGGCGCAGCGAGCGCGGAGCGGAACGTCGCTGATCCTGGCGGGACCGCGTGGGAGCGGACGCAGCTACTTTCTGCGCGCCGTCGCCGCTGAGCTGGAACGGGACGACGCCCTGGCTGTCGATCTGCGCACCTCCCCTGCGCTCACCCGCGTCGACTTCGGAGCGATCGATGCCTCCGGACACGCTGGGCTCCGCACTCTCGCGGACCGCAGCGCCACCACTGTCGTCGAGGGAGTGGTGGTCGTCGACGACGTCGACTTGCTCGATGCGGCGTCGGCGCGAGCTCTCGCTCGGGGCATCGCCGCCAACCGCGTGATCGCCGTGATCGGGCTGCGGACGGCGCGTGCTGGATCGACCGGTCTCCCCGACGACGTGGGCGTCGTCCGCCGAACCGTTGTCGACCTCTGGCTCGATGGATTCGCGCACCGGATCGACCTCGCCGACCTCAGCAACGACGACGCCCTCGACATGATCGACCTCTTTCCGGGAGCCGACGTTCTCGACAGCTCCACCCGTGCCGGGATCGTCTGGCGGGCCGACCGGTCTCGGACCCTTCTTCGACACCTCATCGTCGAGGCGATCGATGCCGCCCGAGCCGGACGCGACCCGCTGAGAGAGCTGCAGACAGTGGATCCACGCAGTCGGCTCGCCATCGCCGTGTCCGAACACGTCGCCGACTTCTCACCGGAGGATCTCGCGTGCCTCGCCGCGGTGCGGCGACTGCCTCACCTCGAGCTCGCGGTCGCCGCGCGACTGCTCGATGCCGAGAGGATTCAGGCTCTCGTCGCGAGGGGTCTCCTGCACGCCGACGCCTCCGCCGATCGCCGCCTCACTGCGAACGATCTCATCGCCCAGCAGGCGCAGAGGCAGCTCGGTGCGGCTCGGGTCGACGAGGTGGTGGAGTCGGCGGGACATCGCATGCTGAGGGAATCGGCTGAGTGGTGGAGTCCGGCTGTCGCCATCTCGGTCGCGGAGCGCTGGCACCGGCATGGGAGCTCCTCGTTAGGCGAGGCAGACTGCTCCCCCGCACTGCGCGCCCGTGTCGCGCTCGACGCTGTTCGAGAGGCCAACGACCGAGGTGACACCGCACGCGCGGCGGCGTACGCCGCTCGGGGCCTACGAGCGATGGAGGATCCCGAACTCCGACGGGAGGCGCATCTCGCCGCCGATCGGCCGGACCCGATGCCGGGGCCCGCCGAGATGACGAGTACCGACACACGGCGACGTGACGCGCGGTCCCGCGCGACACGACCTCCCCGCGGCACGACCGGCCACCGCGTCGCGGCGTCGACGCTCGCCGATGAGCGCGTCGACGTTCTGCTGCAAGACGCCGTTCACGCAGCCGCGGACATGGACTGGGCCCGGGCGGTGACCGCGACCGAGAACGCGCTCGCGGAGACCTCCGCGTCCCCGGCGGCTCGACTACGCGCCCTCGTCGCCGCGGGATCCGCACTGACGTTCCGGGGAGATTGGCGTCGAGCCCAGAAGCACTTCCGATCGATCGAGCGTGTCCTCGACGCCCGTCGATGCCCGGAGGGCATAGGGGTGCGCGACCGCCTGATGGCTCTGCTCACCATGCTCGCCTGCCATCAGATCGCCGGCGCCGACGGCACGGCAGTGCGCAAGCGACTCGAGGACGAGACGAGCATCGCCGTCCGAGAGGGAGAATCGGCGGACCTCTCGGTCGCTGGCGCCGCCTGCGCGATCGCATTCGCGTGCGTCGGTCGTCCCGAGGCATCGCAACGGGAACTCGCCTCTGCGCTTTCGCGGGAGTCGACGATGGTGCCTCCCTTGCACGCGGCCATGATCGAGCTCGGCGTGGCTGACGAGCTCGCCATGTCGGGCCGCACGAGGCAGGCTCGGGCGATCCTGAACCGCCTGCGAACGCAACCCGTGCCACTGCTGGTGCGCAGTCGACTGTATGTAGAGACGACCATTCTCACGGCGGAGGGACGGATCAACGGAGCGCGGCGAGCCGCCCGGGCCGCGGCCGACCTCTCGTGCGGGCGCTCCACCGCCGCGCTTCGCATTCGAGACCTGTTCCGGCTGGTGACCCTCGGAGAGGCCGAGGAGGGGGAGATCGACGAGCTCGTGCAGCTCGCCGCCACCACCGACCTTCCCCTCGCCTCCGCGGCCGTGCGCCGAGCGACGGCGCGCACCAGCGCGGAAGCGCGATCTCCGGTCGACGAGCTCCGACTCCACGACCTGTGGTCCGCCCCCGAGACACCCGCGGCGCGCACCGCCGTCGACGCTGCGCGCAGCACCTCGCGAGACACACCGACCGAGGCGATCGACGACCTCACGGCGCGCGAGCGCGAGATCGCGCTCCTGGCCGACGAGGGTCTGAGCAATCGCGATATCGCTCAGCGCCTGTTCCTGTCGATCCGGACGGTCGAGTCGCACGTCTACCAAGCGCGGATGAAGGTGGGAGCACCCTCGCGGCGGGAGCTCGGCCGTTTCGTGGCAGCGGCGTCCGGCGCCGGTAGCTGAGAGGCGGCGTCGACCACGGAAGGCTCGACGTCAGCGGTCGGGCGTGAACCTCACACCCGAAGCGGGACGCGAGAACGACCGGGTCCGCCCGATCCCCGCCTCATCGAGAGCTGATCGCGCGGCCGTGAGAGCGACCGACGACGGGTACCCGCGTCGCGACAGCTGACCGGCGAGGCGTCGGAGAGCCGCGTCGTAGTCCTTGCCCTCGACTCCTCGCACCTTCGACCGCGCGAAATCGAGTGCGCGTTCGGCGTCGTCGTCGGGGAGGGCGGCGAGGACGGCCTCGGCGACCTCCCTGGGAATGCCGCGCTTGCGTAGGGTCTCGGCGACGGCGCGTCGCCCCTCGCCTTTGCGCTCGACCGCCGACATCGCCAGTTGGTCCGCGAATGCGACGTCATCGAGGTACCCGAGGTCGACGAAGTGGTCGACGAGTTCGTCCGCGGTCGAGTCATCGGCACCTTCGACGCCGCGCACGACGGTCCGGGCCTCAGACAGCGACAAGGATCGCGAGCGAAGCTTGCGCAGGAGAACCGCTTCCGCCCGCTCACGGATCTCTGCCCGCTCCGGGAAAGACTCGTCGTCACCGGTGTCGTCACCGACGACGGAGAGTCGGGGACGCCCCGCGATAGGGGCGACCGCCCCTTTCACACCG
The DNA here is from genome assembly GCF_031453395.1 of Microbacterium sp. SORGH_AS_0454. NCBI lineage: Bacteria > Bacillati > Actinomycetota > Actinomycetes > Micrococcales > Microbacteriaceae > Microbacterium > Microbacterium sp. SORGH_AS_0454. Next base: position 3,382,374 of record NZ_JAVIYS010000001.1, read on the forward strand.
GGCATTCCGGTCGAGTCGTCCGCGATGGCCTCGTCTCGGCGCGAGGGGTGGTCGCCGCCCGGCCGGACACCCGCCCCGAAGAGAGGGATGACCGGAGCAAGATCGGTATCGTCCACGGCTCGAAGCTCACGGCGCGTCGGAGACTCGTCGAGTCCGCCCCAGTCTTTCTTGCTTCCCCGTTCAGGGCTGTCACCGAGACTCCGGTCGTCGCCCACTTCCTCGGACGGGCGACGACCGGAACCCCGCGTGTCGTCGGTCATCAGGCCGGGCGCCGTGCGGCCAGCTCGTCGTCCGCCGGCGCAGCAACGGCGGGAGCGCCTCCGATGCCCATCTTGGTCTTGATCTTCGTCTCGATCTCTTCCGCGATGTCGGGGTTCTTGATGAGGAAGTTGCGCGCGTTCTCTTTCCCCTGACCGAGCTGCTCACCCTCGTAGGTGTACCAGGCACCCGACTTCTTGACGATGGCGTGCTCGACGCCGAAGTCGATGAGGCTTCCCTCACGCGAGATACCGACGCCGTAGAGGATGTCGAATTCCGCCTGCTTGAAAGGCGGGGCCATCTTGTTCTTCACGACCTTGACGCGCGTACGGTTGCCCACCGCCTCGGTGCCGTCCTTCAGCGTCTCGATGCGACGGATGTCCAGTCGCACCGACGCGTAGAACTTGAGCGCCTTTCCACCGGCCGTGGTTTCCGGCGAACCGAAGAAGACACCGATCTTCTCGCGCAGCTGATTGATGAAGATCGCGGTGGTCTTCGTGGTGTTCAGTCCACCGGTGAGCTTACGGAGGGCCTGCGACATGAGGCGGGCCTGGAGACCGACGTGCGAGTCACCCATCTCACCCTTGATCTCGGCCTCGGGAACGAGTGCGGCGACCGAGTCGATGACGACGAGGTCGATCGCGCCGGAACGGATCAGCATGTCGGCGATCTCGAGCGCCTGCTCGCCCGTATCGGGCTGGGAGACGAGGAGGGCGTCGATGTCGACACCGAGCTTCTTCGCGTACTCGGGGTCGAGTGCGTGCTCGGCATCGATGAAGGCGGCGATTCCGCCGGCACGCTGCGCGTTCGCGATCGCGTGAAGCGTCAGCGTGGTCTTTCCCGAGGACTCCGGGCCGTAGATCTCGATGATGCGGCCACGAGGGAGCCCACCGATACCGAGAGCGACGTCGAGAGCGACGGAGCCGGTGGGGATGGTCTCGATGGGCGCTCGATCGTCGCTGCCCAGTCGCATGACCGAGCCCTTTCCGAACTGACGGTCGATCTGAGCCAGCGCGGACTCGAGGGCCTTTTCGCGCTCTGCAGGTGAGGGCATGACGTCTTCTTTCTTCTCGCGTTCCGGTCGCCTATAGGCTGTCGCGCCTCCCACCGACGGTGGGTTCACCCGACAAGGCGTTCAGAGTGTCGTTCGACATCTCTCACGTTAGAGAGGGCCTCCGACATTGGCTTCGGAGAACCCCCCGGCCGTGGACAGACGAGGAACAAACCCTGGTGTGAAGGAGCCTACGCCGGTTTCGAACGTAGATTCGATGACACGCCGAAAGAACGGCGTCGACAGCCGAAAGCCTCGGCGGCACGCCGTCGGACGTACGAAGACACTTCAGGAGCGCCGCGGCTCCAGCCGACCCACTCCGTAACGACGGGTGGCGGGAACGTCCGTCTCTTCGCACAGTGCAAGCCAGACGTCTCGCGGGTCGACGCCCGCCGCGAGAGCGTCGACGCTGGTGCGCCCGCCCACCGACGACAGCACGAGATCGGTCAACAGCGAACCCCCGCGCGCGCCGAACTCGTCACGGACGGCGCGATCGAACTCGCTACGACGCACGAGCGTCGCTCAGCGGAGCGAGAGCTCGGGCTCGACGGAGGCGACGAGCTCGTCGGGCACCACGTCGGGGAAGGTCTGCAAGCCCTCGAGCACCGAGAGCCGGTCGCCGACTTCGCGCATGATGGTCGAGATGGGAACGTCGAGGGCTTCCGCGACCGAGGCGAGGATCTCGCTCGACGCTTCCTTCTGACCGCGCTCTACCTCGCTGAGGTAACCGAGGGCGACGCTCGCGCGGCTGGCGACCTGGCGGAGGGTACGACCCTTCTGCTGGCGGAGGTCACGCAGGACTTCGCCGATCTCTTGACGAACCAGGATCATGTTGGGGCCCTCCTCACTGCTGATTCCGTCGCCGCCCTCCGTGGACGGCTGTGAAACACCTTCTGTGGTCACCCTAATGCTGTGCGCTGTGCACCGGATGGGAATCGCTACACGAAACCGGGATATGCGATGATTTGTTCCCGTTTTCGTCGACCGGGTACGCCGACGTCTTCACAAGGCCGCCAGCGCCCGCCGAATCGCCAGGTGGGCCGTCTCGCGGCGGATGCGCTCACGGTCGCCGGCGATGACCAGGGAGTCGACCCGCGTGCCCAACGGCGTCGACACGGCGATGTGCACCGTGCCGACCGGCTGCCCATCCTGTTCTTCGGGGCCCGCGACGCCCGTCGTGGCGATCCCGACGTCGGTGGGCACGCCGTCTCGACCCAGGACGTCGCGCACGCCGCGGGCCATCTGACGCGCCACGCGCGGGTGCACAGCCCCGTGCGCGTCCAGCAGCGTCTGATCGACGCCGAGCAGACCGTGCTTCAGGTCGGTCGCGTACGCGACCACTCCCCCGCGTACCGTGCGCGAGGCGCCGGGGATGTCGACGAGCGAAGACACCACGAGTCCACCGGTCAAAGACTCCGCCACGCCGATCGTCCACCCCAGCTCGACGAGGCGCTCCAAGAGGACGGCAGCACTTTCACGAGGTGTCCGGACGAGGGTCTCGTCGAGGTCGTCGGGAACGCCGTCGATCACCGTGCCGCTCGCTTCTTCCGCGCCGCCCGGACCTCGGTCACGACGTAGTCGAGTCCGGAAGCGATCGTGAGGACGACCGCGATCGTCATCGTGATGACGCCCGCCCACCAGACGGTGGCCTGCCACGCACCCGCACTCGACACCGACGCGAACGGGATCAGAGCGATCGAGAGAGCGATGGCTTGGAAGACCGTCTTGAGTTTGCCCATCCACGCCGCCGCCAGCACGTGATCGCTCACGACGAGGAAGCGGTAGACGGTGATGCCGATCTCGCGCACGAGCACCACGATGGTGACCCACCAGGGAAGCTCACCCAGGATCGACAGTCCCACGAAGGCAAGTCCCGTCAGGGCCTTGTCGGCGATGGGGTCGAGGAGCTTTCCGAGGTCGCTGACGATGTCGTACCTGCGGGCGATGTAACCGTCGATGCCGTCGGTGGCGATGGCCACGATGAACAGCACAGCGGCTGCCCAGCGGAGGCCGCCGTCGGCGCCCGCGTCGACGAGAAGGAGCCAGAGGAAGACCGGCGCGCAGACGATGCGCGCGATGGTGATCGCGTTGGGCAGCTGCGGGTGCACGGCCATCAGTCGCGACCCGTCAGCTGCCAGGCGTCCTCGGAGCCCTCGTCGTCATCGGCGTTCACCACGGGCAGACCCTCGAACTGCGCCTCGATGGGATCGGAGCCGTACCGGTCGTCGGCGCCGGGTGCGGGGGCCGCCGGAGCGTCATCGCCTCGAAGGCGCGCGAGCACCGCAGGGAGTTGCTCGTTGGTCACCATCACGTCACGCGCCTTCGACCCCTCGGACGGTCCGACGATCTCGCGGGATTCCAGGAGGTCCATGAGACGACCCGCCTTCGCGAAACCGACGCGGAGCTTGCGCTGCAGCATCGAGGTCGAGCCGAACTGAGTCGACACCACGAGCTCGGCGGCGGCGAGCAGCAGCTCGAGATCGTCGCCGATATCGGCGTCGATCTCTTTCTTCTCGGCGGCGGCCTGCACGTCGGAGCGGTACTCGGGCCGCGCCTGCTGAGTGACGTGCGCGACGACCTTCTCGATCTCCTGCTCGCTCACCCACGCGCCCTGCACGCGAAGAGCCTTGGAGGCCCCCATCGGCAGGAAGAGACCGTCTCCCTGCCCGATGAGGCGGTCGGCACCGGGCTGGTCGAGGATGACGCGGGAGTCGGTGACGCTGGTCACCGCGAATGCCAGGCGTGAGGGGACGTTCGCCTTGATCAGACCCGTCACGACGTCGACCGATGGACGTTGGGTGGCGAGGACGAGGTGGATTCCGCTCGCGCGGGCGAGCTGGGTGATGCGGACGATCGAGTCTTCCACGTCGCGCGGGGCGACCATCATGAGATCGGCGAGCTCGTCGACGACGACCAGCAAGTAGGGATAAGGCTTCAGCACCCGCTCGCTGCCGGCCGGCAGCGTGATCTCTCCCGCGACCACGGCGCGGTTGAAGTCGTCGATGTGGCGGAAGCCGAACGACGCGAGGTCGTCGTACCGCATGTCCATCTCTTTCACGACCCACTGCAGCGCCTCGGCCGCTTTCTTGGGGTTCGTGATGATGGGGGTGATGAGGTGCGGCACGCCGGCGTACGACGTCAGCTCGACGCGCTTCGGGTCGATCAGCACCATGCGCACGTCGGAGGGTTTGGCGCGCATCAGCAGGCTCGTGATCATGGAGTTCACGAAGCTCGACTTACCCGAACCGGTGGAACCGGCCACCAGAAGGTGAGGCATCTTCGCGAGGTTGGCGACGACGAACCCGCCGCCGACGTCTTTTCCTACGCCGATGGTCATCGGGTGCGTGGACGAGGTCGCGGCATCCGAGCGGAGGATGTCGCCGAGGGTCACGATCTCACGGTCGGCGTTGGGGATTTCGACACCGATCGCGCTCTTGCCCGGAATGGGCGCGAGGATACGCACTTCGTTGGAGGCGACGGCGTAGGCGATGTTGTTGGTCAACGCGGTGATGCGCTCGACCTTGACCCCCGGACCGACCTCGATCTCGTATTGGGTCACTGTCGGGCCGCGCGAGAACCCGGTCACGCGCGCGTCGACCTTGAACTGCTCCATGACGCTCTCGATCGCCGCGACCACGGCGTCGTTCGCCGCCGAGCGCGCCTTCGGCGGCGTCCCGGCGGCGAGGGCGGTGACCGCGGGAAGGCGGTAGTTCGCCGCGGGGGGCGCACCGGCGTGGTCTCCGCCGAGACCCGAGATCCCGGGGAGATCGTCGTCGGGTGCGTGTTCGAGGGGCGAATCGTCATGCAGACCACGACCCGCTGCGACACCCGCCAGAGCCGTGGCGTCGAACACCTCGGTCAAGGCGTCGGGCGTCGGGGGCAGGGGCGGCGGCGTGGGACGGGTCGTCGGCTCGGGCTCGACCACCGCGGATTCGAAGCCGCCCTGCGTCGTTCCGGGCGACAGCAGCTCGGTCAGGTCGTTCGACCCGAGGGAGCCGTCGGTCTCTTCTTCACGACCCGTCTTGTTTCGCCGCCACCACGGCAGCGACTTCTCGCCCGATTCCTCGTCGGAGTCACCCGCGGGCAACACCTGGGTCGCGGCAGTCTCGTCGCGCTCGGCACGCTCGGCCCCGAACATCCAAACGTACAGGTCGCCCAGGCGGCGTCCGATGCGATTCGGCGGGGTCTTGGTGAGGATGAGGATGCTCAACACCGCGAGCACGGAAAGAGCGATGTACGCCCCGACGTCCTGAAGGACGAGCGCGAGCGGCTCTCCGACGATCCAGCCCGCGAGCCCGCCGGCGGGACTCAGCGCCGGCAGACCACCGACGTTCGGTGCGGGGCGACCCCCCGCGACGTGGCAGAACCCCCGCAACCGTCACGACGAACAGGGCGAAACCGATTCCCACGCGGCCGTTGTCGTGCACCGAGGCCGGGTGGCGGAACAGCCAGCCCGCCAGGAGAATCAGCAGAACCGGCAGAACGAAGGCGACCCGGCCCACCAATCCGCCGAAGCTGTACGCGCTGATCAGCGCAGCGGCATCCGTCCCGATGAAGAACCACTCGACCACCGCACCGAGAGCCGCGAGCACGACGAGGAAGAACGGGAAGCCGTCGCGTCGCTGATCGCGCTCGAGGTTCTCGGGGCCGAAGGCGCGGAACATGCCGCCCACGCCGTGCGCGACGGCCATCCACGCGCGGGCCGCCGCAGCAGGCTTTTCGGGCTCGTCGACGTAGCGCTTGGGCGCCGGGGCTGCGCGCTTCGACGCGGGCGGCGTGGACTTCGCGCGCGACGACCCCTTGGCGGGAGCGCGGCCGCCGGACGGTGACGAGGTACGAGGCATTCCTCCACGGTAGGCCGACCCTCCGACATTCGGGCGTACCGACGCGGACTTCAGCCCAGGCGCTTGACCATGACGTCGCGCCCCATGCCCTTCCGCACGACGGCGAAGCCCTCCGACCGGTACAGGGAGAGCGCGTAGTTGTCACGCTCGACGCTCAAGCTGATGCGCGCGAATCCCTGCACGCGGGCGTGATCGACCAGGCGCTGCAGCAGTGCACGACCGGTGCCGTGCGCGCGCCAGACGGGTCGCACGCCGATGATGAGCTCGGGCACCCCCGTGCCGACCCACCCGAAGCCGGGTTCGTCGCGGGGAAGCATGCGGTACCACGCCGCCCCGACGGGCTCGCCGCTCGGCGACTCGGCGACGAACCCCGCGTCGCCGGGGCGCATCCACCCCGCGATGTAGCGGCGGTACTCCGGGCTGCTGACGATCTCGTGACGCGGCCGCGAGACACCCGCGCGCCACGTCGCGGCCTCGACCGTCATGTCGGCGAGGAAGGCGCCGTCGGAGGCGAGCGCCGCACGGATCGGGAGACCGGGCATGCCCGAATGATAGCGAGCGCCCGCGGGGAGCGGGAACGACGAAGCGCCGCGGGCGAACCCGCGGCGCTTCGAAGAGAATCAGGCCTCGATGACCATCGGCACGATCATGGGCCGCCGACGCAGCGACTGATTGACCCAGCGACCGATCGTGCGACGGACGACCTGCGAGAGAGCGTGGTTGTCGCGCACCCCCGACTTCGCGGCCTCCGCGAGGGCCGCGGCGATCTTCGGCTTGACGCTGTCGAACACCTTGTCGGCCTCGGCGAATCCGCGCGCGTGGATCTCCGGACCGGAGATGACGCTGCCGGTCGCGGAATCGACGACGACGATCACCGAGATGAAGCCCTCCTCGCCCAGGATGCGGCGATCCTTCAGATCGGCATCCGTGATCTCGCCCACCGACGAGCCGTCGACGTAGACGAAACCGATGTCGACCTGACCGACGACCTCGGCGACGCCGTCGCGCAGGTCGACGACCGTGCCGTTCTCACCGAGGATCGTGTTCTTCTCGGGAATGCCGGTCTCGCGTGCGAGCTTCGCATTCGCCATGAGATGGCGGTACTCGCCGTGCACGGGAAGCACGTTCTTGGGCTTGAGGATGTTGTAGCAGTAGAGCAGTTCGCCGGCGGCAGCGTGGCCCGAGACGTGCACCTTGGCGTTGCCCTTGTGCACGACGGTCGCCCCGAGCTTGGTCAGCCCGTCGATCACACGGTAGATCGCGTTCTCGTTCCCGGGGATCTGACTGGATGCCAGGATGATCGTGTCGCCCTCGCCGGGCTCGATAGCGTGGTCGAGGTTGGCCATGCGACTGAGCACGGCCATCGGCTCGCCCTGCGAACCGGTCGACATGTAGACGATCTTGTCGTCGGGCAGGTCGCGCGCCTTCTTGTAGTCGATCAGCACGCCATCGGGGACGTTCAAGTAGCCCAGATCGGCGGCGATGCCCATGTTGCGCACCATGCTGCGGCCGAGCAGCGCCACCCGACGACCGTTGGCGTGGGCGGCGTCCAGCACCTGCTGCACGCGGTGCACGTGACTGGAGAAGCTCGCCACGACGACGCGACGCGGAGCGCGGGCGATGACCTGGTCGAGCACGGGGCCGATGCCCCGCTCCGTGGGGGTGAACCCGGGGACGTCGGCGTTGGTGGAGTCCACGAGGAAGAGGTCGACGCCCTCCTCGCCCAGGCGGGCGAAGGCGCGCAGGTCGGTGATGCGGCCGTCGAGCGGCAGCTGGTCCATCTTGAAGTCGCCGGTGGCCAGCACGAGGCCGGCGGGCGTGCGGATCGCGACGGCGAGCGCGTCGGGGATGGAGTGGTTCACGGCGATGAACTCGAGATCGAACGGGCCGACCTTCTCGTGCTGACCCTCCGTGACCGTCAGCGTGTACGGGCGGATGCGGTGCTCTTTGAGCTTCGCCTCGATGAGCGCGAGCGTCAGGCCCGAGCCGATGAGGGGGATGTCGCCCTTGAGCTTGAGGAGGTAGGGAACGGCGCCGATGTGGTCTTCGTGACCGTGGGTGAGAACGACACCGACGATGTCGTCGAGGCGGTGCTTGATGGGCTCGAAGTCGGGCAGGATCAGGTCGACGCCGGGCTGGTGCTCCTCGGGGAAGAGCACGCCGCAGTCGACGACGAGCAGCTTGCCGTCGTACTCGAAGACAGTCATGTTGCGGCCGACTTCGCCGAGACCGCCGAGCGGGATGACGCGGAGGGTACCCGCGGCGAGCGCGGGCGGGTCGAACGGGGTAGTGGGCATATGAGCCTCCTCGGACACCGCCTCGCGGCATCCCTTCGTGTGGCGTCCCTGGCCGCGGTTCGGCGGACGCCGATGCTTATCTCGTGGTGCCGTGCACCTTCGGCAGGGCACCGCCGGCGGCCGCGTTGCGGTCGGGGCGGAAGTTGGAGAAGTCGGCGCCGGCCACGTCCTTCACGAGGGCCAGCTCGTCTTCGATGACGGCGGCTTCCCACTCCTCCGGCCCGACGAGGGGCAGGCGGACGCGCGGGCTGCCGATGCGGCCGAGGCCGTGGAGGATGTACTTCGCCGCGACCGTGCCGGGCACGTGCGTCATGACGGCGCGGACCAACGGCTCGAGACTCTTGTGCGCGGCCGTGGCCGAGGCCAGATCCCCCGCGTTCACGGCGTCCACGATCGTGCGGTAGGGCGTCGCGGTGATGTTCGCCGTCACACCGATGAGGCCGGAAGCCCCGATCGACAGGTGCGGTAGCACGTTGGCGTCGTCTCCCGAGAAGTACATGAGGTCGGTCTGGTTCAGCACGCGGCTGACCTCGCTGAAGTCGCCCTTGGCGTCCTTGATGGCGAGGATGTTCGGGTGCTTGGCGAGACGCAGGATCGTCTCGTACTTGATGGGCACACCGGTTCGACCGGGAATGTCGTAGAGGATCACCGGCAGGTCCGTCGCGTCCGCGACGAGACGGAAGTGCGTCAGGATGCCGGCCTGGGTCGGCTTGTTGTAGTACGGCGTGACGATCATGATGCCGTCGGCGCCGGCCTTCTCGCTCGCCTTGTAGAGCTCGATCGCGTGCGCGGTCTCGTTCGACCCGCCGCCCGTGATGATCTTGGCGCGACCGGCCGAGACGCTCTTTCCGACCTCGACGAGACGCAGCTTCTCGGGGTCGGTGAGGGTCGAGGTCTCACCCGTGGTGCCGGTGACGACGATGCCGTCGGCTCCGGCGGTGATGACGTCGTCGATGTGCTTCTCGGTGGCGGGCCAATCGACTTCGCCGTCGGCGGTCATCGGGGTGATGAGCGCGACGAGCACCTGACCGAAGGGATTGCCGGAGTGCGTCATGGGTCCAGGTTATCGGTTCGCGGCGTTCCACCCTCGGCGTCGCCCGCAGCTCGGGTGAACAATGCGTGACAGCGACCGCGTCCTAGGGTGGGCGTCATGGCCTGGACCACCCGCTCATCGCGCACCGTCTACGAGAATCGCTGGATCCACGTGCGTGAGGACGAGGTGACCGGCCCCCACGGCGACGGGATCTACGGCGTCGTGCGGATGCAGCACCCCGCGGTGTTCGTCGTCGCCCTCGACGAGCGGGAGCGCGTGTGCTTCGTCGAGCTCGAGCGCTACACGACCGGGCGCTCCCTCGAGGTTCCCGCGGGCGGCTCCGACGGGGAGGATCCCCTCGAGGCCGCGAAGCGCGAACTGCTCGAGGAGACCGGGGTCACGGCATCCGAGTGGAGCTCGCTGGGCCGGATGAATGCGCTCAACGGCATTGCAGACGCTCCCGAGTACGTGTTCCTCGCGCGGGGCCTGACGACGACGGATGCCACGGCCTCGCAGCACGAGGAGGGCATCGACGCCGTGCGGTGGATCCCCTTCGCCGAGACGCTCGAGCTCATCGCGAACGGGGAGGTGTCGGACGGCGAGACGATCGGCGCGCTCGCCCTGGCGGGAATCCGGCTGGGCCGTTTCCGCTGAGCCCGTGCGGGGAGCGCGGTTCAGCGTCCTCGCGAAGCGGCGCGCACGACCACGGCGTCGGGAAGCAGGCGTGAGGCGGCGACGAGCACCCTGTACCGCCACGACGGCACCGACACCGAACGACCGCGAGCCGCGTCGCGCAGGCCCTCGCGGACCACGTGCTCGGCGTCGAGCCACATGCCCGCAGGTACGCCCTCTCGGCCGGGCGGCAGGCCGAGGCGCTCGTGGAAGTTGGTGTGCACGAACCCGGGGCACACCGCTGTCACGCTCACACCGCGCGGGGCGTAGACGACGTTCGCCCAGCGGCTGAACGAGATGAGCCAGCCCTTCACCGCACCGTACGTGCCGCGCGGGACGAACCCGGCCACCGATGCGACGTTGACGATGCGGCCGCTCCCCCGCTCGAGCATGGCGGGCAGGGAGGCGTGCATCAGCCTCATCGCGGCTTCGACGTGCAGGCGGAGATGCCGCACCTCGAGGTCGACGGGGTTCTCTTCGAAGGCGAGATCGAGGCCGAAGCCGGCGTTGTTGACGAGCACGTCGACGCCCTCGGCCAGGCGCCTCTCGACCACGGCGAGCGCTTCGCCGTCGAGGAGGTCGGCGCCGAGCACCTCGACTCCGACGCCCCATCTCGCTCGCACATCGTCCGCGACCCGCTCCAGCGCCGCGCCGTCGCGGGCGACGAGGACCAGATCGGCACCGCGGGCGGCCAGCTGACGGGCGAACTCCGCGCCCAGGCCCGAGCTGGCGCCGGTGATGAGGGCGACGGCCACCTCAGCGCGTCCCTCGGCGATAGGTCTCGAAGCGATACCGGATGCCGCTTACGGAGGTGTGCCACCCCTCGACGGGATCGGCGGCCTCGAGCGTCCAGCCGTCGATCGAGGGGGCGAAAGTGTCGCCGTCCACCTCGACGTCGAGGCGTGTGAGTTCGAGGACGTCGGCGCGGTGGATCGCCTCGGCATAGAGCCGGCCTCCCCCCATCACCCAGACGTCTTCGCCCTCTGCCCGCGCGAGAGCGTCATCGAGCGAGGATGCCCTCTCGGCGCCCTCGGCGGTCCAGCCCTCGGAGCCCGACACCACGAGATTCCGGCGCCCCGGGAGGGGGCGGAACCGCGGCGGGAGCGACTCCCACGTGCGCCGGCCCATGATGACGTCGGACGACCCGGTCACCGCGCGGAAGTGCGCGAGGTCCTCGGGCACATGCCAGGGCATCCCTCCGTCGGCGCCGATGACGCCTCCGTGCGCCTGCGCCCACACGAGGCCGACCGCGGTCATACCGCGACGGCTCCGCGGATCGCGGGGTGGTGCTGGTAGTCCTCGACGACGATGTCGTCGAAGGAGTAGTCGAAGATCGACTCCGGCTGGCGGGCGAAGCGGAGCGTCGGGTAGGGGTAGGGCTCGCGCGAGAGTTGCTCGCGGACCTGCTCTCGGTGATTGTCGTAGACGTGGCAGTCGCCACCGGTCCAGACGAACTCTCCGGGCTGGAGGCCCGTCTGCTGCGCGACCATGAGCGTCAGGAGCGCATAGGAGGCGATGTTGAACGGCACGCCGAGGAACATGTCGGCGCTGCGCTGGTAGAGCTGGCACGACAGCTTGCCGTCGGCGACATAGAACTGGAACAGGGCGTGGCACGGTGCGAGCGCCATGTCCGGGATGTCGGCGGGGTTCCAGGCCGACACGATCAGCCGACGCGAGTCGGGGTCGCGACGGATCTGCTCCACGACCTGCGAGATCTGGTCGATCGTCCCGCCGTCGGCGGTGGGCCACGAGCGCCACTGGACACCGTAGACGGGCCCGAGCTCGCCATCGTGATCGGCCCACTCGTCCCAGATGGTGACGCCGTTGTCTTTCAACCACGACACGTTCGATTCGCCGCGCAGGAACCACAGCAGCTCGTACACGATCGACTTCAGGTGCACGCGCTTGGTCGTGATGAGCGGGAAGCCCTCGGCGAGGTCGAAGCGGATCTGACGCCCGAACACGCTCGTGGTGCCCGTCCCGGTGCGATCGGACTTGTGCACGCCCGTTTCGAGAACGTCGCGGAGCAGGTCTTCGTAGGGCGTCGGGATGTCGGCGGTCACGGCCCTCACGATACCCGCGAAGCAGTCCCACCAGAACGTGGGGAGGAAGCTCGGTGCACGGCTGCGGGGAGCGCACCGCTGGGGAGGAGGCTCCGTCACGGGAGGACTCATCGGCCCTCGTCGCGCGCACGCGCATTAGCGTTGACCGTCGTGGACGTGACCTTCGCTCTTCTCGCGGTCGGCGTGCTGGTCGTGCTGACGACGCTCGTCGGTGTCGTGTTCCGCCGACGACAGGGGCGCGCGCGGACCGTCGACTCGGCCGAGGCGGTCGATCCCGGCCTGCTCGGCGCGGACTGCCTGGGCCCGGAGGCGACCCTGGTGCAGTTCAGCACCGAGATCTGCTCGCGCTGCCCCGGGGTGCGCCGCATCCTCACGCAGGTCGCCGACTCCCGTGAGGGCGTCCACTACATCGACGTCGACCTGACCCATCGTCCCGATCTCGCTCAGCAGTTCCACGTCCTGCAAACCCCCACCACCCTCGTGCTCGATCGACGCGGAGCCATCCGCACCCGTTTCGGCGGGACTCTCGAACGCGCCGCGGTCGAGAACGAGTTGACCCGACTGCAGAAGGAGCCCACCCGTGCCTGACCCCTCGCGCATCGACGCCCGCGGCCCGCGCTTCGCGGCATCCATCACCGCCGCCCTGCTCCTGGTGGCGACGGCACTCGGCCTGGTCGGTATCTCGACGCGGCGCGGGGGTCTCGGGTGGGTGGCCTACCAGCCCGCGGCCGATGCCACCTTCCGCCCCGACGCCTGGACCGTTCAACAGGTCTCGTTGCAGGACCGCGTCGCCGACCCCGGCTTCGTTCTGCTGCTCGTCATCGCGCTGCTGTTCGTGTGGGGGGTCGCCTGGCCCCGCACGGCGCCCTGGGGCGTCGTGTATCGCCGGGTGGTGCAGCCACGGCTCGCGCCGCCGACCGAGTTCGAGGACCCCCGTCCGCCCCGCTTCGCCCAGGGCGTGGGGCTGTTCGTCACCGCCGCGGGACTGTTCCTGCACCTCGTCGGAGTGCCGTGGGCGCTGCCGATCGCGGCGGCGATGGCGTTCGTCGCAGCGTTCCTCAACGCCGTCTTCGGGCTGTGCCTCGGATGCCAGCTCTACCTCGTGCTGCAGCGCGCGGGACTCATCGGTCGCCGCGGTCCCGCCGCAGCCTGAGCGTCTTCGAGCAGAGCCCTGTCAAGACCCGCCCGGCGGCCGACGCTCTCACTAGGCTGGCCGCGTCGCGGTCACCCCTGGCCGCGCCGAGACAACGGAGGTTCCCCATGGCCGTCACGAGCGAAGCCACCACCGCCTGGAAGGGCAGCCTGTTCGAGGGATCGGGTGAGGTCACCTTCACCTCGTCTGGAATCGGTACGTTCGACGTGAACTGGAAGGCGCGCAGCGAGGGATCGGGCTCGGTCACCACGCCCGAAGAGCTGCTCGCGGGTGCGCACTCGTCGTGCTTCAGCATGGCGCTGTCGAACGCACTGGCCGAGAACGGCACCCCGCCCGAGTCGGTCGACGCCACGGCATCGATCACCTTCAAGCCCGGCACCGGCATCACCGGCAGCCACCTCAACGTCAACGCCGTCGTCCCCGGACTCGACGACGAGACGTTCCAGAAGATCGCCGCCGACGCGAAGGCCAACTGCCCCGTGTCGCAGGCGCTCACGGGCATCGACATCACCCTCGAGGCGACGCTTGCCTGAGACTCCGGCCCGACGCGTCGTCCTCGCCGGCGCGTCGGGCCTCATCGGCTCGGCGCTGCTCGACTCGCTGCGCGGCGACGGCGTCGAGGTCACCTCGCTCGTGCGCCACGAGCCGACGGCGCCCCACGAGGTGCAGTGGCTGCAGGACGCCGCACCCCTCGACCCCGACGTGCTCGCCGGGGCCGACGCGGTGGTCTGTCTGAACGGGGCGTCCATCGGGCACTTCCCCTGGACGGCCTCGTACAAGAGCACCCTGCTGTGGTCGCGCATCACGCCGACCCGTACGCTGGCCGCGGCCGTGCGCGCGCTCGGTGCCGACGCCCCCGCACTCGTGAACGCCAGCGCCACCGGCTTCTACGGATCGCAGCCGGGGGCAGTGCTGACCGAGACCTCGAAGCGCGGCTCCGGTCTGCTGGCCGACATCTGCGTCGACTGGGAGCACGCCGCCCGCGCCGCCGGCGACTCGGCCCGCGTGGCGATGCTGCGCACCGCGCCCGTCGTGCACGAGCAGGGCGTGCTCAAGCCCCTGCTGCTTCTGACCAAGCTCGGCATCTCGGGCCCCATCGGGCGCGGGACGCAGGTCTGGCCCTGGATCTCGCTCGACGACGAGGTACGGGCCATCCGCCACGTCATCGACGCCGACGTGTCGGGACCGGTCAACCTCACCGGGCCGGTGCGCGCGACGGCGAACGACCTCGGGTTCGCTCTGGCTCGCCGCATGAACCGTCCCTACCTCGTACGCGCGCCGATCTGGGGCGTCAAGCTCGCCCTCGGGTCCGACGCGACGGAGGCCCTGCTCACCTCGGATGCCGACGTTCGTCCCGCCGTCCTCGAAGACAGCGGATTCGTGTTCACGCATCGCACGGTCGAAGAGGCCGTCGCCTCGGCCGTTCCCGCGCGCGACGCGGCCTGAACGCGCGGGGACGACCGACGCCACGCCGGTCGTCCCCGCGGCGCTGGCTCGTGTTCAGGCCGTCCGGCGCTCCGCCGTCTCCAGGCGGATCGCCGTGCGGATCGCGTCTCGCGCGCGACGACGATCTCCCGCCGCGTCGTACGCGAGCCCCAATCGGTAGCGCGCGCGCCAATCGCCGGGGTGCTCCTCGACGTCGGCGCGATAGCGCGGAAACAGCGCGTCGCCGTCCTCGCGCTCGATGCGGCCGCTGGGACGCACGGGAAGGTCCTCGTCGGGCAGCCCGCCCTCGGCCTCCAGCCGCTCGCCCAATCGCTGTGCACGCACGCCGAACCACAGCTCCCGACCGATCGCCCAGATGGCCAGGGCCGGAAGGACGAGCAGCGCCACGCCCATGACGACGCCGACGGTTTCGCCGCTCGAGAGCAGCACGATGGCCCGCTGCCCCGCCAGCACGACGTACATCAGCAGCAGCACCGTCATGACGGCGACCGCGACGCGGACTCTCATGCGCTGGTGACGCCCGCCACCTGGCCCGACACGTCGCCGTCGGCGATGGGGGCCTCGGGCGGCAGGGGTCGCACGCGTACCCCGATGTCGATGAAGCTGTCGAGGCCCACGTGCACCCCGCGCGCGTCGCGGGCGGCGGCCAGGGCGATCCGGATGCCGGGAGCGTACGCCCTGGCCGGCTCGATCGTGTCGTGGACGATGGTGAGCGACTCCCCCGCACCCGAGAGAATCGTCTCCTGCCGGGCGACGACGCCCGGACGGCGGAGCGAGTGGATGGGGACCGATGCGACACGCTGGCCACGGGCTCGCTGATCGACGTGCGGCGATTCGACGGGTCCGACATCGGCCCGCGCCGCTGCGATCAGCTCGGCCGTGCGCACGGCGGTTCCGCTGGGTGAGTCGATCTTGGTCTCGTGGTGCGCCTCGATGATCTCGATCGAGGGGAAGAACGGCGCCGCGGCCGCGGCGAGGGCACTGCCGATCACCGAGCCGAGGGAGAAATTCGGGATGAAGACGGCGCCCGTGCCACCGGCATCCACGAGGGAACGGACCAAGGCGATGCGCTCGTTCGACCAGCCCGACGTGCCCACCAGCACATTGATGCCGCGTTCGACGGCCGCGCGGACGACGTCGATCGACACGGCGGGCGTGGTGGCGTCGATGACGAGGTCGGCGCCGTCGATCTCGCTGAGCGGAGAGGCCGAGGTGAGCACCGCCGTCACCTCGTAGCCGTCCTCGGCGTCGACGACCGCGCGGATCACTCCGCCCAGCTTCCCGGTTCCCCCCACGATGGCCACACGCGTCGTCATGCGTCCAGCCTAGGCGCGAGCACCCGACGTCGCGGCGTTATCCACAGACGCGCCGCGGACGAACTCAGACGGGAAGCGGGTCGACCAGGCCGGTGCGCAGCTCCACCGGCAGGTGCGCCAAGTCGTTGTGGGAGAGCAGCGTCCAGGGGCGCCCCTTCTTCTGCGCGATGACCGTCAGGCCGCAGTAGGCCTGGTTGATCGTCATCCAGCGCCAGTCGGGCGCCTGCAGAACCTCGCGAACGAACCACGAGATGACGAAGTTGTGCGTGATCACGAGCTCGTGCACCTCGCCGGCCTTGCGGGCGAGGAACTCGGCGGTGGCGTCGGCCATCTGGGCGCGACCGGCGTCGATCTCGGCCTCGCTCACCGAACCGAAGAAGGGCTCGAACACCGAGGGCGTCTCGGGCGTCATCCCGGTGGGGATGCAGTCGAACAGCAGCGCCGAGGACTCGGGCGTGACCGCGGGCAGGCGGTCGGCGACCGCGCGGGCGGTCTGCGCCGCACGCTCGAGAGGCGAGTGCCAGACAGCGTCGAGAGGGAGGCCCGAGAGGCGGTCCGCCAGCAGAGCGGCCTGCCGTTGCCCTCTCGGAGACAGGGGCCCGTCGGTCAGACCGTGTTCGGCATCCTGGTGCTCGCCATGGCGCACCAGGTAGATGTAGTGCGTCACGTCAGCTCACTTCGTCGTCGATCTGCCGTCCCCCGGCCCTCTCGACAAGCCTACGTCACACCCCCGACACCGTGCCGGTCACTCCGCGGCTCGGGCGATATCCGACAGGTGCGCGCGGCTCAGGCGCACGCCCACGGCGCGCATGCACTCCACGACGTGGCGGGGGGCGAAAGCGTTGACGATCGGCGCCGTCACGATCTTCTGCGCGAGCAGCCAGGCGACGGCGACAGCGGCATCCGGGAGTCCGAGCTCTTCGCCCACCGCGTCGAGGGCGCGCAGAACGCGCGAGCCACGACGGTTCAGGTGCGCCGCCACCTGCGTGCCACGCACCGACTGCGAGGACTGGCCGCGGGTGCGCGTCTCGCCGGCGAGGAAGCCGTGGGCGAGCGGGTGCGAGGGGGTCACGGCCATGTTCTGGGCCGAGGCGATGAGGCGCACGTCGCCCTCGAACTCGGACCGGCGCAGCACGTTGTAGGGGACGTCGAGTACCGCGATGCGCGGGTACCCGGCGGAGGACAGGATGCGGGCCTCGACGAGCTGCGCGGCGGTATAGCCGTGCGCACCGATCGCGCGGACCTTGCCCGACTCCACGAGCCACTCGCTGGTGGCCAGGGTGTCCTCGAGCAGGGCTCGGTCGCCGCGGGCGGCGTCGAGGGAGAGCACGTCGATGCGGTCGGTGCCCAGGCGCGTGAGCGAGGCCTCGACGGCGCGGACGAGATTGACGGAGTCCAACCCCGGGTTGTCGGGGTGGCCGCCGATGCGGACCGTCAGCACCGTGTCGTCGCGCATGCGGCGGGTGCGGAGCCACTCGCCGATGATGAACTCGCTGCGACCGGCGGCGTAGCTGTCGGCCGTATGCAGCGCGTTGCCGCCGAGCTCGGCGTACGCGTCGAGGATCTCGTGGCTCGAGCGGGCGTCGACGTTCCAGCCGAACTCTCCCCCGCCGAGGAACAGGGGGAAGACGTCGAACCCCGTCTCGCCGAGAGGCACGCGCACGTGAGAGCCGAGGCCGGGGCCCTGCAGGGTGATCGGCGACGAGGGGTGCGCAGCACGATCCCGACGCAGGCGCGGCGAGGCCGTCTCATCGACGCCCGAGCCGCTCATGGTGAGGTCCTCTCCCCGCGATGCCGGATGACGGTACGGAACCACCCGTATCACCACGCCCCCCGACGTACTACGAGGCTAGGCCTTCCGCGAGACCGGCCAGCCCATTGTCCCGCCGTGGCGATAAACATTGCGTAACGCTTGCGCGGCGATCGTCACACCCGCCCCACGGGCCACACGACGGATGCCCGCCCCGCGAGAGCGGGACGGGCATCCGGTGATCAGAGGATCAGCCTTCGGCGGGAGCCTCGGGACCCTGGCTCGCGGCGGCCGAGCTCTCCGTGTCGGCGGGCTCGGGCGTGGTGGCCTCCTCGTCGAGCACGGGCTCGAGCGACAGCTTGCCGCGGTCGTCGATCTTCGTGATGCGCACGAGGATCTTGCGACCGACCGAGAGCACGTCTTCGACGTTCTCGACGCGCTTGCCGCCGGCGAGCTTGCGGACCTCGCTGACGTGCAGCAGGCCGTCCTTGCCGGGAAGCAGCGAGACGAACGCGCCGAAGGTCGCGATCTTGACGACGGTTCCGAGGAACTGCTCGCCCACCTCAGGGTTGGTCGGGTTGGCGATCGCGTTCACCTGGGCACGGGCGGCCTCGGCCGAGGGGCCGTCGGTCGCGCCGATGTAGACGGTGCCGTCGTCCTCGATCGAGATCTGTGCGCCGGTCTCGTCCTGGATGGAGTTGATCGTCTTGCCCTTGGGCCCGATGAGCTCACCGATCTTGTCGACCGGGATCTGGACGCTGATGACGCGGGGCGCGGTGGGCGCCATCTCGTCGGGGGCGTCGATCGCCGAGTTCAGGACGTTGAGGATCGTCAGACGAGCCTCCTTGGCCTGGGTGAGCGCGGCCGCGAGCACCGACGACGGGATGCCGTCGAGCTTGGTGTCGAGCTGGATCGCGGTGATGAACTCGCTCGTTCCGGCGACCTTGAAGTCCATGTCGCCGAGAGCGTCTTCTGCGCCGAGGATGTCGGTCAGGGCGGCGTAGCGCGTCTGTCCGTCGACCTCGTCGGTGACCAAGCCCATGGCGATACCGGCGACGGGGGCGCGAAGGGGCACACCCGCGTTCAGCAGCGACAGGGTCGAGGCGCACACCGAGCCCATCGACGTCGAACCGTTGGAGCCGAGAGCCTCGGACACCTGACGGATCGCGTAGGGGAACTCCTCGCGGCTGGGGAGCACGGGAACGAGAGCACGCTCGGCCAGGAAGCCGTGGCCGATCTCGCGACGCTTCGGGCTGCCCACGCGACCGGTCTCACCGGTCGAGTACGGCGGGAAGTTGTAGTGGTGCAGGTAACGCTTGCTCGTGATCGGCGAGAGCGAGTCGATCTGCTGCTCCATCTTGAGCATGTTCAGCGTGGTGACGCCCAGGATCTGGGTCTCGCCGCGCTGGAAGATCGCCGAACCGTGCACGCGCGGGATGACCTGCACCTCGGCGTCGAGCGGTCGGATGTCGGCGAGGCCACGGCCGTCCATACGCACGCCCTCGGCGAGGATGCGACCGCGGACGATGGTCTTGGTGACCGACTTGTACGCGGCGTTGAACTCCAGGGTTGCGACGGCGGGCAGCTCACCCGACTCGACGGCGGCGAGGAGCTGCTCCTTGACGGAGGTCTTGACCTCGTCGTCGGCGTTCTGGCGCTCCTGCTTGTCGGCGATCTGGTAGACGGGCACCAGACGGTCGTAGGCACGGCCGGCGACGAAGTCGTAGGTCTCCTGGCTGTATGCCGGGAAGACGGGGAACGACTGGATCTCCTTGGCCGCGGTACGGGCGACCTCGTTCTGCGCGTCGACCAGCTGACGCAGGAAGGGCTTGGCAGCCTCGAGGCCCTCGGCCACGACCTGCTCGTTCGGCTTGGTGGCGCCGCCCTTGATCATGTTCCAGCTGCCCTCGGTGGCTTCGGCCTCCACCATCATGATGGCGACGTCGCCGTCGTCGAGCACGCGGCCGGCGACGATGAGGTCGAAGACGGCGTCTTCGAGCTGCGTGACGGTCGGGAAAGCGACCCACTGGTCGGCGTTCTCGCCCTGGCCGGGGATGAGCGCGAGACGCACACCGGCGATGGGACCCGAGAACGGCAGACCCGAGATCTGGGTCGACAGCGAGGCGGCGTTGATCGCGAGGGCGTCGTAGAACTCCCCGGGAGCGATCGAGAGCACGGTGACGACGATCTGGACCTCGTTGCGGAGGCCGTCGACGAACGACGGGCGCAGCGGCCGGTCGATGAGGCGGCACACGAGGATGGCCTCGGTGGAGGGGCGACCCTCGCGGCGGAAGAACGAGCCGGGGATCTTGCCGGCGGCGTAAGAGCGCTCTTCGACGTCGACGGTCAGCGGGAAGAAGTCGAATCCTTCACGCGGGTGCTTGCCGGCGCTGGTGGCCGACAGGAGCATCGTCTCTTCGTCGAGGTAGGCGGCGACAGCGCCCTGAGCCTGCTGAGCGAGGCGTCCGGTCTCGAACCGGACGGTACGGGTGCCGAAACGGCCGTTGTCGAGAACGGCTTCAGCGGCGGTGATTTCTGGACCTTCCAAGAGGTCCCTCCTTCTTTGTTTAGGCTCGCCGCCCCGTGTGGGCGACGAGCTGACATGCGAAGGAGCAGGAACAGGCAGAAAGGGCGCGCCGACGAATCGGCCCGGAAATCCCGGCGACTGGCCACCAGTAGACGACCACCCGGCGATCCGACGGGGAGTCCACCACAGGGGACCAGCGTCTGCCGGCCTGCTCCGTGAGCTCATATGTAGTTGAGCCGATGCCGAGGCGGCATCCTTCCTCACCCTATCAGCGACCACCGTCCGGGGGTGGGCAGCACACGGGATCGTGCTCTAGCGTGACCTCATGGGCCTCATTCGTCGCACGAGTCACACGCTTCTCGCGTGCGTCGTCGTCGGCGCGGCCCTCGTGCCCTCTCCCGCCTCGGCGGGCGTCCGCACGGGCCATGCCCTCGCCGTCGTCGACGACAGCGCCGTGGCCCAGGTGAAGCAGGAATTGGATGCCGCGGAGGCCGATGCCGCAGCCGCGTCGCACCGTGCCCTCGATGCGTCGGCCGTCGCCGAGCAGACGCGCCTCCAGGCGGAACGGACCGCGGCGCGCGCGGCGGAGCTGACCGCGCAGAGCGCCTCGGCCGATGCCGCGGAGACCTCCAGCGCCGCCGCCGCGGGAGCGAGTGCCGCGCGGTTGTACCGCACCGTGGGCAGTGGCCCCCTCGTGGCGCAGCTCCTGACGGACGCCGATCCCGATTCGCTGCTCGAGCGGCTCGGCATCCTGGATCGTGTGTCCGAGGTCACGGCACGCACCGCGGGCCGGGCCCGCAGTGCGGCCGACGTCGCCACCTCTCTGCGCGAGCAAGCGGAGCAGGCCCGCGACGAAGCCGCGCGCCTCGCCGACGACGCACGGACCACCGCCGCGACCGCGCAGAGCGACGCCGAGGCCGAGGCCGAAACCGTGCGGGCGGCGCAGGCGCGCCTCGATGATCTGTACGCCCAGCTCGCGGCGTTGCGGGCGACCACCGCCGCTCAGGAACGCGCGGCACGCGAGCAGGAGAAGGTGCAACGCGACGCGCAGCAGCCCGGCGGGTCGGCGGGAGGACCGGTGGCGGCATCCGGCGGCGGCTCGAACTCCGGCGGCGGGTCGACGGGTGGGTCCGGCGGGTCGAGCTCGTCCGGCGGCTCGGGCTCCGGCGGTTCCAGCTCCGGCGGCTCGGGCTCGAGCGGCGGGTCGGGCTCCGGCGGCTCGAGCCCGGGCGGCGGGTCCGGCGGCGGGTCGACCGCCCCGGCGGGGCCGGTCATGAGCCCCGGCGAAGCGCGCTCGGCGGCCCGCGGCGCGATCGGTCGCTACGGCTGGGGCGACGACCAGTTCTCGTGCCTCGTCTCGCTGTGGAACCGCGAGTCGAGCTGGCGGGTCGACGCCTACAACAGCGGCAGCGGCGCCTACGGCATCCCCCAGGCGCTCCCCGGCGACAAGATGGCCGCCTTCGGCCTGGACTGGCGCACGAACGCGAACACCCAGATCTCCTGGGGCCTGTCGTACATCAGCTCGCGATACGGATCCCCCTGCGGGGCGTGGGATCACTCTCAGCGCACCGGCTGGTACTGACGGTCCGGGTCGAGCCCGCGCGAAACGCGAGAGAGCACACCAGCTCAGCGCGCATCGTCGTGCGACGTCGAGCCGATCGTGAGATCCCGAACGGAGGGCTCACACCGCGTCGGCGCGCTGGCGATCACCGCGGGTCGGCAGCTCGACGAGGCCGGTGTGCTTGGCGACGATCCCGTCTCCCGCGGTGCGCCCGCGCAGGCGCCGCCACACCCACGGCAGCGCGTCGCGTGTGAGCCAGGTCCCTCGCGGCCGCTCGGCGTCGTCGGCGTGCAGAGCCTCGTCGAGTCCGAGCAGCGCTCGCGCATCCGGCACGCCCAGCGCCTCTGCCGCCCGGTAGGCGACGAGGCGGTGCCCGGCCGAGCTGAGGTGCACGAGGTCGTCGGCCCACATCGACGCCTCACCGATCTCGCCCACCGCCTCGAGATCGAGCAGGATGGCGCCCTGCTCGGCGGCGATGCGGCGCACGTGCACGTTGTACGCGGCGAAACGCCGGGCGAAGATGCGCGCCGCGGGCCGGCGCGGGAGGAACGTCGTGACCAGCAGAACGTCGGCGCCGCTGCGGCGGACCGCCCGCACCGCCGACTCGACCTCGGCCACCAGGGCCGGCAGCACCGGGGCGGGGCCGACGAGGTCGTTCGCCCCGATGAGGATCGACACGAGATCGGGTTTCAGCTCGAGCGCGGCAGGGATCTGCTCGTCGATGAGGTGTCGCACCCGCCGGCTGCGCACGGCGAGGTTCGCGTAGCGGAACGGCCCCTGATCCGTGGTGCCCGCGAGCAGCTCGGCGAGGCGGTCCGCCCACCCGCGGAACTGACCCGACGGCATGCGCGACGCGTCGCACAGACCCTCCGTGAGCGAATCGCCCAGGGCCACGAAGCGCGTCCACCGCCCTCGGGTTCGGGACGCCGTCATGCCCGCCGGTCGTGGGCTCGTACGCCGCAGCAGACTGTCGTCGACGCGGCGCAGAGCCACGGCGTCGCGGTAGTGCTCGATCAGTGCCCCGGTCAGGGCCGACCATGTCCGCCCCTCGACCGAGTCGCGCGCCGCACGGGCGAAGGCGCGGCGCTTCGACTCGTCGCCGATGAGGTCCGCGACCCGGGTGCGCAGATCGTCGAGGTCGCCGGGCTTGTACAACCACCCGTCCACGCTCGAGCGCACGAGATCCAGCGGCCCGCCCACGCCGGTGGCGACCACCGGGACACCGCTCGAAAGCGCCTCCTGGATCGTCTGGCCGAACGTCTCGCTCTCCCCCGGATGCACGAACACATCGAAGCCCGCGAGGGTCGATGCGAGCTCGGTGCCATCCAGGTGGCCCGTGAACACGGCATCCGGTATCGCCCGCTCCAGCGCCGGACGCGACGGTCCGTCCCCCACGATCACCAGGCGCGTATCGGGCAGGTCGGCGAGGGCACGCAGGTCGTCGACCTGCTTCTCGGGGGCGAGACGCCCGACATAGCCGATGATGCGCTCGCCGTTCGGCGCGATCCGCGCTCGCCACGCGTCGTCGCGGTGCTCGGGGGCGAAGCGCACGGCATCCACTCCCCTGCCCCACCGGCGGATGCGGTCGACGCCCAGCTCTTCGAGCTGACGGGTCGAGGCCGACGACGGGGCGAGCGTCAGGGTCGCGCGGCGGTGCAGGCGCGAGACGTGGCCCGCGACGAGTGCCGTGGCGTGCGGGAGGCCGTACTTCTGGGAGTAGGCGACGACGTCGGTCTGATAGACGGCGACCGAGGGGATCTTGAGCGCGTCGGCCGCGGCGAGCCCCTGCCAGCCCAGCACGAAGGGGGATGCCAGATGCACGACGTCGGGATCGAAGTCGCGCAGCAGCGCGCCCAGGCGCGCCGCTCGGGCGAACACCACGCGCACCTCGGGATAGGAGGGCAGCGGCACCGAGCGCAGCAGCTCGGTGCGGGCTCCGTGCAGGTCGGCGGTGACGTCGCCGGACTTGGGGGCGATGACCAGCGTCTCGTGCCCCGCCTCGGCGAGATGGCGCAGAACGTGGAGAACGGAACCGGTGACCCCGTTCATGTGCGGCAGGAAGGATTCGGCCAGCAGCGCGACTCTCACGTGACCAGGGTGGGGCGCATCCGCCTCCTGTGGGAGCGCCGAGGGGCCGACGTTCGCGATGTTCACCGGATGCTCCGCTCGGCGTCACCGCCGCGTCGGCGGGGCGTCTCGATCGGCGGCGGAGAGTGACGGAATGGACGGAGTCGACGCCTGGCTGCAGGCGATCGCGGCGAGCCCCTGGGCTCTGCTCGGCATGGCCGCCCTCGTGTTCGCCGACGCGTTCCTGGTCGTCGTGCCGGGAGAGGCCGCGGTGACGGCATTCGGGGCGCTGGCCGTGTCGCACGGGACGCCGCCGTTGGCCGGGGTCATCGTCGTCGCGGGGCTCGCCGCCTTCGCGGGAGACGCCTGTTGCTACCTCGTGGGGCGCACCGTCGGCGTCGAACGCTGGGCGTGGATGCGCGGACCCCGCGTGCGCGCGGCACTCGAGTGGGCCCGGGCGCGCCTCGAACGCAACGCCGCCGTGGTGCTGTTCACGGCGCGCTTCGTGCCCTTCGCCCGGCTCGCCGTCAACCTTGCTGCCGGCGCCGCGCGGGTGAATCCGGTGCGCTACCTCGGCGTCGCGGCGCTGGCGGCCCTGGCGTGGGCGGCGTACCAGGCGGTGGTCGGCGCGGTCGTAGCCGCGGTCGTCCCGGGCGGACCGGTGGTCGCGGTCATCGTGTCGATCGTCGTGGCGGTCGGGATCGGCGTGGGCATCGATCTCGTGCTGGCGCGGCGGGCGCGACGCCGGTCGAGCGTGGAGGCGTGACGGCCGCGCCGGTCGGCGCGGATGCTCGGCGGCCGGACGGACCGGGACGAGGGAGGCACGCCCCCACCCCGAACCCCTCGGCGCTCAGTCCGAGGAGACCGTGACGCCCGCGGCCCGGAACGGGGCGAGGGTGCGTTCCAGCGGTGCCCACCCCCGCGGATCGAGCGGCACGAACACGGTGCGCGCGGCGCGCGCCGTCGCGCGATCGAGCTGGGCACGAAGATCGGCCGTCGCGGTCGACGGGTCTGCGCGCCCGACGAGGTCGACCGTCGCTTGACCATCGCTGACGATCACGAGGCGGCAGCGCTCGCGCGGCGCGTCTCCGAACTGCTCCAGAGCGCATCTGACGGCATCCGCGAGGGGCGTGCCTCCACCGCCCTGGGCGCTCGCGCGCTGAAGGGTCGCACGGGCGCGGGACGTGCGGGCGGTGCGCTGCTGCACCACACGCGAGAAGGATCCGGCCGCGAGCACGATGCTCACATCGCCCCGGTCCCGGTACACGTGCGCGAGGGCGGCGTCCGCGACGCGGCGCGCGTGCGCGGCTCCGGCCGTTCCCATCGACGATGAGCCGTCGACCACGATCACCGTGTGCGATGCCGTGGGCTCGTTTCGCAAGCGCCCGCGCAGGTCGTCGCGAGCGAGGGCGAGCTCACCCGTCGCGCCGGTCGTCGCGTGCCGGCGCAGAGCGCGTTGCAGAGTGGGGAGGATCGCGATGCGCCCGCCCGCCCTCTCCGGGGTGACGATGCGACCGGGCCGGCCCCGACCGCTACCCGCCCGCATCGCACCGCGACGCGCGCTCCGCCCCGCCCGCACCGTCGCTCGAACGACGGTGTCGCTCAGGGTGGGGTCGGCGAGCGCGTTGGCACGGGCGGAGGGGTTCTCGTCGGGATCGTGGGTCGCCACACCGGCTTCGGGCGCCCCGTCGGCCGATGCGGTGGCCGGCGCGGCGTCGGACGTCGGGGCACGCGGGTCGCCCGCCTCGCGGGGGCTCTCCCCGCCGTCATCGGCCGAGGGCTCCGCGGCGCAGACCTGCTCCGCCGCCTCGTCGGTCGCCGGATCCGCGTCCGCCGACGTGTCCTCTCCCCCACTGCCGGCCTCGGGCGCGGCGGCTTCATCCCCATCCGCGGACTGCTCCTCGCCCCCGCTCCCTTCCACCGCCGTCTCGTCCTCGCCGTCGGTGCTGTCGTCCCCCTCCGCGCCCACCGCCCACTCACCGGGCGACTCAGCGGCATCCGTCCCGTTCGGCACCTCATCCGACGCGCCGTCCGTCCCTTCGACGTCGCCGTCGCCGCTCGCCCCCATCGCCCGCCCGTGGGGGACGGCGACCATCGCGCGCACGACGGTGACGGGGTCGCCCTTCCATCCCTCCGCGACGAGGGCGGATGCCAGGACGCAGGCCGCGACGTCGATCGCCCCGTCGTGCACACCGTGCGCCGCCAGCACCCTGACGACACGACGCCACAGCCCCGCTTCTTCCTCGCCCGCCGGCCTGCGCCCCGGCGCCACCCGTCCACCCACGTCGACGACGACGGTGCAGAGGCGGCGCACGTTGTCGGGCAGCGTCGTTCCTTCGGGGCACAGCGCGAGGACCCGGGCGGTCTTCGGCGGCGGCTCATCCGCATCCACGCGGCGGATGACCCGGGTGGCCCGCGGCCGCAGAGAGCGGAACACCTGCTCGGCGCGCTGGGCGTCACCCGTCAGCGCGAGACCGAACGGGGCACCCGAGCGCCACGCCTCGATCACCGCGTGAGCAGCGGGTGCGAGCGGGATGTCTCCCGCGATCTCCGCGCGGAGCTCTGCCACCGCACCGTCGGCGCGCGAGCCGGTCGCGGCGACGGGGCGATCGGGTGGTGCGACGTGCCTCTCAGGCAACGCGCCGCCCCAGCACCGCGGTCGCGGCGACCCGCACGCGGGCAGCGGCGACCGATACCGGCTCGAGGGCGGTGCGCGGCGTGCGGTGCTGCAGAGCGGGAACCGCCACGGCGGCGAGGTCGTGGACGGTGACCGCGGGGCGTCCCGCGAGCGCCGCGGCCGCCCGGGCGGCCCGCACGAGGACGAGCTCCGCGCGGTGCCCCACCGCTCCCGCGTCGACGCAGAGGCGGACGGCGGCCTCGAGCAGGTCGTCTTCGAGGTCGACGTCGGCGCACCGGTCACGAGCGAGGCGGATCCGCGCGGCGAGGCGTTCCTCGCGCTCGGCCCACTCCGCGAGGAACCCGTGCGGATCGCGCTCGAACGCCAAACGTCGGCGCACGATCTCCCACCTCTGCTCGACGTCGCGGATCGTCGCGACCGGCGTCGACAGTCCGAAGCGGTCCTCCAACTGGGGGCGCAGCTCACCCTCCTCGGGATTGCCACTGCCCACGAGCACGAACCGCGCGGGGTGCGTGTGACTGATGCCGTCGCGCTCGACGGTGTTCACCCCCGAGGCGGCGACGTCGAGCAGCAGGTCGACGAGGTAGTCGTCGAGAAGATTGACCTCGTCGATGTACAGGATGCCGCCGTGCGCCGCCGCGAGCAGGCCCGGTGCGTAGGCGACCTCACCCCGGAGCGCTCGGTCGATGTCGAGCGATCCGAGCACGCGGTCTTCGCTCGCGCCGAGCGGCAGGTCAACGACCGGCATGTCGAGGTCCTCACGCGCGAGCAGCTGAGCGAGCCCGCGCACGGTCGTCGACTTCCCGGTTCCGCGGTCGCCCAACGCCAGCACGCCTCCCACTGCCGGATCGACGGCGCACAGCGTGAGAGCGTGTCGCAGATCATCCTGACCGACGACGGCGGTGAAGGGAAAGACGGGTGAGGTCATGGCATCCATCATATTGAGAATGTTTCTCAATAATTGGAACCTCGCGCCTCACACCAATGCGAGCGTGCGCTCCGCGGCGCTGACGAGCGCCCGCCCGTACGAGGGGCCGTGGCCCGCCGCGTGCACCGCGAGCGGATGCAGCTGATGGAGCGGCACACGGGCACGCCATCCCTCCCGCAGGGGGTGCACGGCGGCGTAGGCGGCGAGGATGTCGTCGAGGAGAGGACACCCGAACAGCTCCAGCATCGCGAGGTCGGTCTCGCGATGCCCGCCGTGCGCCGCGGGGTCGATGAGCACCACTCCCTCCGCGGCCCAGAGCACGTTGCCCGCCCACAGGTCGCCATGCAGGCGGGCAGGCGGCTCGTCGTCGTCGAAGGCGCCGTCGGCGATCAGGGCGCACGCGCGTCGGACGACCTCGGCACCGGATGCCGACAGGTTGCCCGCCGCGACCGCGATGGGCACGAACGGCTCGACGCGCTGAGCCGCGTAGAACGCACCCCAGGTCGGTTCGGGACGCGCGGGTTGCGAGCGCCGACCGATGAAGATGTCCCCCTCCCATCCGGGCGACGGTGAGCCGAAGGCATCGGCCCCGGCCGCGTGCGTCGCGGCGAGCGCCGCCCCGAAGTCCGCCGCGGCCGCGCGAGTCGGCGCGGCCTCCGCGATGCGCTCGAGAGCGATCCGGTCCTCGCCGACGGCAATGACCCGCGCGATGCGCGCTCCCCCGGCCGCCGCGAGCCACCGCAGCCCCGCAGCTTCCGCGGCGAAGAATCCGGCGGGCGCGTCGACGCGGGTCTTCACGAGCTGTTCCATCGCCCCAGTCTGTCGCGATGTCGGAGGTCACCGGCACGATGGAGGCATGAGCGACGGCTACGACCCGGACTTCCTCGGCATCCCCCTGCCGCTTCCCGCGCCCGCCGCGGCGACCACGCGGCTCGACTATCCGAGATTCTCGGTGCTGCTCGACGAACGGCGCCGATTCGCCGCGGTCACCGGCGTCGTGATCGACGGCGCGACCCTGCGCGAGCAACCACGGACGGGCGAGTGGCGTCTCGACCCGCGCGTGCCCGACGACGCGCAGGCCGGGGCCGAGGTCTACAGCCGCAACGACCTCGACCGCGGTCACCTGGTGCGCCGCCGCGACCCCGGCTGGGGCTCCGCGGCCGAGACCCGGGATGCCACCGAGGCTACGTTCTTCTACACGAACGCCGCCCCGCAAGCGGCCGGGTTCAATCAGTCGAAAGAACTGTGGCTCGGGCTCGAAGACCACGTCCTGGCCTACGCCGAGACCACCGATCAGCGGCTGGCGGTGTTCACGGCACCGGTGCTCGACGACGACGATCCGCCGTACCGCGGCATCCGGGTGCCACTGCGGTTCTGGAAGATCGCGGCGTGGCGGCAGGGCGAGACGCTGGCCGCGGCCGGATTCGTGCTCGATCAGACCTCGCTCGTCGACACGCGCCAGGGGCTGACGGTGCCGCCGCTCGGCGCGTTCCGCACGTTCCAGGCCCCGATCGCCGACATCGCGACAGAGGCACGTATCGACGTCGGCCCCCTGGCCGCGGCCGACACGTTCATCCGGCGCGGGCTGCGGCCGGTCGCGGCGCGGGAGTTGCGGAACGTGCAGGAGATCGAGCTGTGAGGCAGGACCCGAGGTGGCATCCAGACAAAGGAGACGTGAGATAAAAGAGCACACACCCGCGGCCCGCGCCCTCGCGGACCTCATCGGGGCGACGAACACGCACGACTTCGACATGGTTTCCCCTCTTCTCGCCCCCGATGTCGTCTACCACTTCACGGATGAGACCGTCCGTGGCCGAGCAGCCGCACGGGAATACTTCGAGCGCACCTGGCACACGGTGCGTGACGAGGAATACGGGATCGAGGACGTCGAGTGGCTGGTCTCGAGTGAGGCGACGGCCGTCGCCAGCTACCGCTTCGTCTGGCGCGGCATCATCGACGGTCTCCCCCGGTCGGGTTCCGGTCGCGCGACGAACGTCTTTGTCCGCGCCGCCGAAAACCGCTGGCTTCTCGCGCACGAGCATCTGAGCCCGGAACCCGGTGCCACCTGACCATCGCCTGGTCGGATGAAGCCGTCAGTCCACCCGCACCGCGTGCAGCAACGTGTCGATCGCGGCGGAGCCGTGTCCGCCCCGCAGCTCGGCATCCGCGGTCGTCCGGGTGATCCGCTCGCAGCGCTCGATTCGGAACCGGTCGTCGAGCGCACCGCGCAGCAGCTCCGGGGTGTACAGGATCGCGGGGTCAGACGGACCGTGACCACCCGCCGCGATGTTCTCGACGTCGTGGCCGATCACGACGAGCGTTCCCCCGGGCGCGACCCATTCCGCGATCCGCGCTACCGCGGCCGCGCTGTCGGGCAGGTGTAGATAGCACGAGACGACGAGTCCGACCGGTGCCGGCGGCTCCCACTCGTGCACATCGGCGTGGGTCCAGGTGACGGCGTCACCGCCGGGTCGAGCCGCGGCGAGCGCGAGCCCCGCCGCCGAGAAGTCGATCCCGATGCAGCCCCAACCGCGGGCGGCGAGCCAGACGGCGGTACGTCCGTCGCCCGTCGCGACGTCGATGGCCGTTCCGGGACGAAGCGCGGAGACGATCTCGCGCACCACGGCGGGAGGCTCTGCGGCCCACACACCCCCGGCGGAAGCCCGGTATCGCTCGTCCCACTGCGTGGCATCCATTCGAGCTCCCTCTCCTCGACCCACCCTAGGCCGCGCGCGTCGCCCACCCGCGCCGGCCCATCGCTCGGTCACAAGCTCGGCGATTCGCACAACCTCAGCCCCGAAACCGCGATCGCAGCGGAGGATACGCAGATCACTGAGACAGTGCCCCCGACGCGGCGCCCGAGCCGCACGCACGACGAAGCCCCGCCGCTCACGGGAGCGACGGGGCTTCACCACGGGATCACTCCCCCGACAGACCACCCAGTAGGTGACCGAACGACCGGCCCTCGCCGAGATACGACGAGGGGTCGAACGGATCGGCGTCGCGCACCGGCTCGCGGGCGGCGATGGCGTCCGCGAACTCCCGAGCCCCGCGGTCGACGCGGGAGCCGAGCGGGGCCACCTCGTCGGCGTTCGCCCCCCAGTCACTCGAGGCGGCGAACACGCCGGTCGGCACGGGCTTGGCGTGCAGGTAGGTGAACAACGGGCGGATCGCGTAGTCGATCGCGAGCGAGTGCCGGGCGGTGCCGGCGTTCGCGCCGATCAGCACGGGCGTTCCGCTGAGAGCCTGGGGGTCGAGCACGTCGATGAACGACTTGAACAGACCCGAGTAGCTCGTCGAGAAGATCGGCGTGACGGCGATGATGCCGTCGGCCGAGACGACCGTGTTGATCATCTGCTCGAGCGCCGGTGGGGCGAAGCCGGTGAGCAGGTTGTCGGTCAGGTCGTAGGCGTAGTCGCGCAGCTCGAAGACGTCGCTCGTGGCGTCGATCCCGCGCTCGCGGAGCTCGGCGAGGGCTGCGTGAGAGAGACGGTCGCCGAGCATGCGCGTCGACGAGGGCGTCGAGAGTCCCGCGGTGATGACCGCGATGCGGCGAGCGGCCATATCAGGCACCGACCTTCGTCGCGGCGGCACCGAACGCGCTGCCCGCGCGGGCGGCATCCTGGTACGGGCTGCCCGCGGTGAGGTTGTCTCCGCGGTTCGCGGCGGGAACGGCCTGACGCGGGGCCGCACCGGCGTAGATCTTCTCGACCTGGTTGGCGTGCGTCGGCGCGTCGGGCACCTCGGCCGGACGGTTGACCTGCAGTTCCTTGCGCAGCACCGGCACGACCTCGGAACCGAGGATGTCGAGCTGCTCGAGCACGGTCTTGGTGGGAAGACCCGCGTGGTCGATGAGGAAGAGCTGACGCTGGTAGTCGCCGAACGTCTCGCGCATCGCGGCGTAGCGATCGATGATCTGCTGAGGCGAGCCGACGGTCAGCGGGGTCATCTCGCTGAAGTCCTCGAGGCTCGGGCCGTGGCCGTAGACCGGCGCGTTGTCGAAGTAGGGACGGAACTCGCGCACCGCGTCCTGCGAGTTGGCGCGCATGAACACCTGGCCGCCGAGGCCGACGATCGCCTGCTGGGGCGTGCCGTGACCGTAGTGGGCGAAGCGCTCGCGGTAGAGCGTGATGAGGCGCTGGTAGTGCTCCTTGGGCCAGAAGATGTTGTTCGCGAAGAAGCCGTTGCCGTAGTACGCGGCCTGCTCGGCGATCTCGGGGGTGCGGATCGAGCCGTGCCACACGAACGGGGGCACGCCGTCGAGCGGACGCGGGGTCGAGGTGAAGCCCTGCAGCGGGGTGCGGAACTTGCCCTCCCAGTCGACGACGTCCTCACGCCACAGCTTGTGCAGCAGGTCGTAGTTCTCGATGGTGAGGGGCAGCCCCTGACGGATGTCCTTGCCGAACCACGGGTAGACCGGGCCGGTGTTCCCGCGACCGAGCATGAGGTCGGCGCGACCGCCCGACACGTGCTGCAGCATCGCGAAGTCTTCGGCGATCTTCACCGGGTCGTTGGTGGTGATGAGCGTCGTCGAGGTCGTGAGGATGAGGCGCTCGGTCTGAGCCGCGATGTAGGCGAGCGTCGTCGTGGGCGACGACGACCAGAACGGCGGATTGTGGTGCTCGCCGAGGGCGAAGACGTCGAGGCCGACCTCTTCGGTGTGCTTGGCGATCGTGAGGGTGTCCTTGATGCGCTGAGCTTCGCTCGGCGTCTTGCCGGTCGTGGGGTCCTGGGTGATGTCGCTCACCGTCATGACACCGAACTGCATTCCGGGCCAGCTGCTCGTCTCACTCATGATGCGCCTCCTATTTGTATGCATCTGAATATACATGGTGAAACGTCTCGCGCCGATCTTTATTCCGCGTGCGGAAACGTCGAGCGGACCCTCGCAACCCGGCGGAGCACTCGGCGTCAGGAGCCGAGCAGCCCCGCCCCCACCGACGCCCCCGCGGCCGGAGCGGGAGGCACCGCCCACAGTCCCGAACCGACGTGGCGAACGTACTCGTTCATGGCATCCGTCGACAGAGCCTTCTGCACGGTGATGTAGCGCTGCGGGCTCTTCTGGAACGACAGGAAGAACAGCCCCGCATTCAGCCGCCCGAGGTCGGTCGTTCCATCGACGAAGTTGTAGCCGCGGCGCAGGAGGCGGATGCCGCCGTTCATGTCCGGG
Organism: Microbacterium sp. SORGH_AS_0454; assembly: GCF_031453395.1. Taxonomy (NCBI): domain Bacteria; kingdom Bacillati; phylum Actinomycetota; class Actinomycetes; order Micrococcales; family Microbacteriaceae; genus Microbacterium; species Microbacterium sp. SORGH_AS_0454. The sequence continues at coordinate 3,415,148 of NZ_JAVIYS010000001.1, forward strand.
TGCGCCAGCCGCACGTGACTGCGGGGGTCGATGGCCGGGGTTCCCGTCGAACCCATCGCCGCGAAGTCCGGCTCCGTGAACTCGTCTCCGCCCGACAGCGGCGCGCCCTTCGCCTTGTCGCGCCCGATCACGCGATCCTGCTCGGCCAGGCGCGTGCGGTCCCACGTCTCGATGAGCATCGAGATGCGACGCGCGACGAGGTACGACCCGCCCGCGAGCCACGCCGGGCCCTCGGATGCCGATACCCACACGTTCTCGTCGAGTGCGGCCGCGTCGTCGGCGAGGATGTTGGCCGTTCCGTCCTTGAAGCCGAAGAGGTTTCGGGGAGTCGACTGCTCCGACGTGGTCTTCGACGTGCGACCGAATCCGAGCTGCGACCAGCGGATCGTGGCGCGCCCGAAGGCGATGCGGCTGAGGTTGCGGATCGCGTGGACGGCCACCTGGGGGTCGTCGGCGCAGGCCTGGATGCAGAGGTCGCCGTCGGATCGCAGCGGGTCGAGGTCGTCGCCGAGGAACGCCGGGAGTCGCTCCAGCCCGTCGGGTCGCTGACCTTCCAGGCCGAAGCGCGCATCGAACAGCGAGGGGCCGAAGCCGAAGGTGATCGTGAGGTTGCTCGCGGGAAGCCCGAGAGCCTCCCCCGTGTCGTCCGGCGGCGCCTCGGGAGATCCACCGACGGCTCCCGTGGCGGTGACCTCGAGCCCCTGCATCATGCGAGTGGCGGCATAGGTCCAGTCCGACAGCAGCTCGGCGAGGTCGTCGCGGGTCGTGCGCGCCATCATGTCGTACGCCGCGAAGTGCAGGTGCTCCTGCACGGGCGTGGTGATCCCCGGCTGGTGGATGCCGGTCGGTGCCGCCGCGGCATCCATCACCGCCCGCTGCTGCTCACGGCCGTACGCCGCCCCACACCCACGAGTCCTGCGCCCGCGCCCACCACGAGCCCCGTGGCGCCGGCACCGAGGGCGAGGCCCATCAATCCGCGGCGCGACAGGCCCGTGGCATCCGGCGCCTGCTGTTCTTCCTCGGTCACGCTCACTCCAGGATCGTCACCGTGAGCTGCGACAGCGGCTCGGCGAGGGCGTTGATGAGGTCGGTGAGCTGACGCTTGTCGGCCTCGGTGATCTGGCTGTAGGGGACGAAGCCGGCGTCGAGCGAGCCGTACTTGGCCAGTGCCGCCTCGAGGTCGGCGTAGCCGCCGTCGATGCGCGAGACCAGCGCGGTGCCCTTGTCGCCCTTCGAGTCGGCGAAATCACGCACGAGCGAGAACGCCATCTTCGAACCCTCGACGTTCGCCGCGAAGTCGTTGAGATCGGTACCCGACCACCAGTCCTCTTCGCCGCTGATCTTGCCGGTGGCGACCTCGTCGAGCAGCGAGATCGCGCCGTTCGAGATGCCCGCCACCCCCTGCGTGGTCAGCGCCTGGGTGAACGCGTCGGAGTGGACGTAGTCGTACAGCTCCTGCGTGTCGGCGATGAGCTTGTCTGCGTGGGTCGCCCGCTCGGCCGGGGTCGAGGGAGCCCAGTTCTTCCACGCCGGGGTCTCGCCATCCGCGTTGAGCGCGTCCTTCGCGGGCACCCACAGGTCTTTCTCGATGCGGTGGAACCCGGTCCAGTCGAGCCCCTCGGCCACGGCGTCGACCTCGCGGTAGTCGATGCGCGGGTCGAGGTCTCCCAGCGCTTCGGCGATCGGCTCGATGCGCTCGTAGAACGCCCGCACGCGCGGGAACTGCTCGCGCGCGGAAGCGTCGTCGCCCGACTCGTACGCGGCCGTGAAAGCCTTGACCGCGGGGATCAGCTGGCCGACCTGGTCCTTCACGAACGCCGCGTAGAGGTCGACGGCCTGCTGCTTCTGCTCGGCATCCGGTCCGGTGACGGCCACCGCGTCGCCCGTGACGGAGAAGCTCGCCCGACCCACTCCGTCGCCGATCATCCCCGGCTTGCAGAGGGTGAAGTAGTCACCGGGCTGCGCGACGACCGTGAGGTTGCGCGAGGCGCCGGGGGCGATGTTCTCGACCTCGCCGACGATACGCAGACCATCGGATGCCAACAGGTAGAACTCCGTGACCTGATCGCTCTTGTTGCTGACGTCGAAAGCGACGGTGCCGCTGGGCGCGCTGGCCGACGACACCGCGCACCCGTCGTCGGTCGAGGTGACCGACAGGGCTCCGGAGGCCGAGGCGTCGGACTTGGCGACGCAGCCGGAAAGGACGAGGGCGGCCGCGCCGGCCACGGCCGTGGCCGCGAGGAGGCGAGTCGAGTTCATGATGCTCCGTTCGGAAGGAGGGGTGGATGCCGCGGCGTCGGGCACGCGAGCGGCGTCGGGGGCTACGGGGCGGCGGTCGCCGCGTCGGGGGTCGGGGCGGGGGCGGGCGCGGCCTTGGCGGCTCCACGCGATCGGCGGTTGGCGCGGACGCCCCGCACGAAGAGGGGCACGACGACCGCTACGTAGGCGATCCACGCGAGGACCTGCAGCCAGGTCATCTGCGGCATGAAGCCGACCGTGGCCTGCAGCAGCGCGGCCAGAGGCCCGCCGGGGGCGATCGCCCCGGAGACGTCGAACGCCCAACCGAAGGGGAGGCCCGCCCAGCCGGTGGCGACCGAACCCGTCGCCGCGTCGACCGGGGCGCCGGCACCGAAGGGACCGGGGAGCGCCCCGGCCTCCTGCAGGTCGTGGAAGGCGTAGGCGAGCACGCCCGCGGCCACCACGACGAGGAATCCGCCGGTCCACGTGAAGAAACGCGACAGGTCGAGGCGCAGCATGCCGCGGGCGATGAGCCAGCCGAGCACGACGGCCGCCGCAAGACCGAGGAGAGCCCCGACGAGCACCGTCGGGGCGTCGCCGAACGACTGGACCATGGACCACAGCAACAGCGTCGTCTCGACGCCCTCGCGCGCAACGGAGACGAACCCGATCGCGACGAGCGCCCAGACACCGCCTCGCAGAGCCCTGTCGACACCCCCCTCGAGGCCGGCCTTGAGCGTGCGGCCGGCGCGCTGCATCCAGAAGATCATCCACGTCACCATGGCCACCGCCAGCAGCGAGAGGCCGCCGCCGAGCAGCTCCTGCGCCTCGAACGTGAGCATGTACGCACCGAAAGTGAACACCGCACCGATGGCGAGGGCGAGGGCGACGGCGAGACCGACACCCGCCCACAGGCGCGGCAAGGCGTCGCGTCGGTCGAGGCGCGTGAGGTAGGCGACGAGGATGCCGACGACGAGAGCGGCTTCGAGGCCTTCGCGAAGGCCGATGAGGAAGGTGGCGAGCACGGGCGGGTGTTCCGACTTTCAATTCTCGGGTGGGAGCCGCGGCGCTGCGGGTAGGTAAGGGAAGCCTCACCTGACCAGTACACATTACGCAATCCCCTGCCCCTCCGCACCCCGCCGGTCGGCGGGGATCGGCCCACTTCACCCGACTCATCGGCGTCGTCGGTAACCGTCGGCAACATTTCGGCGCGCACCGCAGAGACGACCTAGCCTCGACGCATGTCCGACCTGAACCTCCCCGTGCTCGACCTGTCGCTCCTCGACCAGGGCCCGGATGCCGCCGCCCGCTTCTGCGAAGAGCTGCGCGCCGCGACCCACGACGTCGGCTTCTTCTACCTCACCGGCACCGGCGTGAGCCCCGAGCTGGAGGCGCGCCTGCTCCAGGCGGCCACGGACTTCTTCGCGCTTCCCGAGGCCGAGAAGCTCTCGATCGAGAACGTCACGAGCCCGCACTTCCGCGGCTACACGCGCGTCGGCGGCGAGCGCACCCAGGGTCGCGTCGACTGGCGCGAACAGATCGACATCGGCCCCGAGCGCGACGCGATCGATGACCCCGACGGTCCGGGATACAACCGGCTCATCGGCCCGAACCTGTGGCCGTCGGCGCAGCCCGAGCTGAAAGACGTCGTCACAGAGTGGCACGACCACCTCACCGGCGTCGCCCGCAAGCTGCTGCGCGCGTGGGCGCTCGCCCTCGGCGCAGAGGAGCAGTACTTCGACCGCCACTTCGGCGACCCGCAGACCCTCATCAAGATCGTCCGCTACCCCGGCAAGGACGACCCGACGCCCCAGCAGGGTGTCGGTGCCCACAAGGACTCCGGCGTCCTCACCCTGCTCTGGGTCGAGCCCGGCAAGGGCGGCCTGCAGGTCGAGCGCGAGGGAGAGTGGGTCGATGCTCCCCCGGTCTCGGGAGCTTTCGTCGTCAACATCGGAGAGCTGCTCGAGTACGCCACGCAGGGGTACCTGCGCGCGACGAACCACCGCGTGATCTCGCCGCGGTTCCCCGACGAGCGCATCTCGGTGCCGTTCTTCTTCAACCCTGCCCTGGATGCGCGTCTGCCGATCATCGAGCTGCCGGCCGATCTCGCCGCCGAGGCCCGCGGCGTCGAGGACGACCCCACGAACCCCATCCACGCCACCTACGGCGAGAACGCCCTCAAGTCACGGCTGCGCGCCCACCCTGATGTGGCGGAGCGCTGGCACTCCGACCTGCTCGCCGCGCGCACGGCATCCTGACCCGTCCACCGCGTGGCCGCGGGTCGCGACCGTTCGCGTGGCCGCGGGCCACAGGGCCGCGCGGCCGCCGGACCGCGGGGCCGCAGGACCGCAGGACCCCAGGACCCCAGGACCCCAGGACCGCAGGACCCCAGGCCACGCATAAACACCGTCGGCGCCCATAAACACGTGCACATCGCGTTTATGGGCGCCGATCGCGTTTATGCGTGCGACCCGGTGCACGTGGCCGCGCGACGCCGACGCATCGAGACGCGACGACGAGCACACGCCGCGAGGGCACGGCATCCGGGAATGACGAAGGCCGCCCCACACCGTGGGGCGGCCTTCCAAGAATGTTTTGCGCGATAGAACGCTGGTGCGATTAGCGACGCAGACCGAGACGCTCGATGAGCGAGCGGTAACGGTTGATGTCGACGTCCTGCAGGTAACCCAGCAGGCGGCGGCGCTGACCGACGAGCAGGAAGAGCCCACGGCGCGAGTGGTGGTCGTGCTTGTGGGTCTTGAGGTGCTCGGTGAGGTCCTTGATGCGCTGCGTCATCATCGCGACCTGCACCTCGGGGGATCCGGTGTCACCGGGGTGCGTCGCGTACTCTTCGATGATCGCCTTCTTGACGTCTGCTTCGAGTGCCATAGATGGGATCCCCTTCCTTCTCATTGCGCGGCGCCCGTCACACGATGTGCGAGCTCTCTTTATCCGCGGCCGATCGAACGGCAACCGCATGAGTCTACCAGCATCGGGATGCCGGCACCGCACCGGTCCGCGGCGTCCGGTGTCGGAGGGCTGGCGTAGCCTCGATCCGTGAGTCAGACCGATCCCGCCGCTCCCCCGCGCCGAGGCGCGCGCGGTGCGTTCATCGATCTGCGGCCCCTCACGACCTCTCCGGCATTCGCACGGCTGTGGGTCGGGTCGACGCTCGCCGGACTCGGCGGCCAGCTGACGGTCGTCGCCGTCATGCTCCACGTGTTCGAACTCACCCAGAGCACTCTCGCGGTGTCGATGATCGCGGTCGCGGGACTGCTCCCCATGATCGCGGCGGGGCTCTACGGCGGCATGCTCGCCGATGCCTTCGACCGGCGTACCGTCGCGCTGCTCGCCGCGGTGGTCACGTTCGCGTCGACGGCGTTGCTCGCCGTGCTCGCGTGGACGGGGCTCGAGACCGTGGCCTGGCTCTTCGCCCTCAGCGTGATCAACTCCGCGGCGAATTCGATCGTCATGGCCACGAAGTCGGCGATCACCCCGCGCCTCATCCCCCGCGATCTGCTGCCCGCCGCTGCGGCTCTGCAGGGCGTCACCGTGGGAGTCATGGTCATGGCGGGTCCGGCTCTGGCGGGTGTCCTCGTGGCGGTCGCCGGCTACGCCTGGACGTATTCGCTCGACGTGCTGCTGATGACCTCTTTGTTCCTCGGCCTGTGGTCACTGCCCAAGCTCCGCCCCGAGGGCGAGATCGTGCGCCCGGGGCTGGAGTCGTTCCGCGACGGCGTGCGTTTCCTGCGCCGCGCACCCAACATCCGCCTGCAGTACATCCTCGACATCATCGCGATGACCTTCGGCCAACCGGTCGCCCTGTTCCCCGCGATCGGCGCGGTGCTGCTCGGTGGTGGCGCCATCACCACCGGAATCCTCACCGCGGCGGTCGCCGCGGGCGCCTTCTTCTCGAGCCTGTTCTCGGGCCCGGTCGGCCGGGTGCGCCGGCAGGGGCTCGGCATCGAGCGTGCGATCCAGGTCTACGGTCTGTCCATCGGCCTCTTCGGGCTGGTGCTGCTCGCCGCCACCCTCGGGTGGCTGCGTCCCGCTCTCGTCGACGAGACCCACGCCGCGGTCGCCCTCATCGCCCTTGCCGCGGTTGTGCTGGCGGTGTCGGGAGCCGCCGACAACGTCAGCGCGATCTACCGGTCGACCATGATGCAGGCGGCGGTTCCGGATGCCATGCGCGGTCGCCTGCAGGGCATCTTCATCGTCGTGGTGGCCGGTGGCCCCCGCGTCGGCGCCCTGTACGCCGGCACGCTGGCGACCCTCGCCGCCCTGTGGGTTCCGCCCCTGTTCGGCGGGATCCTGATCCTCGCCCTCGTCGGAACGCTGGTGCGCTTCTCGCCGCGCTTCCGGAACTACGACGCCCTCGACCCCCAGCCCTGACCGGGCGCGAGGGGCGGCGACTGCCGACCGTCGGCGGATTACGGACGTCGCATCGGCGGAGCCCACTCGATGTCGCACCTCGGCCCTAGGGTCGGGATCGTGGCATCCACTTCCGCTCCCTCGCCCGTCTCGATCGCGGTGCAATTCGTTCTCACCGGCGTCGTGTGGGGGTCGAGCTTCCTCTTCATCGCCGTGGCCCTGACCGGCATGACCCCCGCGCAGGTCGCCGGCGGGCGCCTGCTGTTCGGTGCCCTCGCCCTCGCGGCGATCGTGGCGATCCGCCGCGAGCGCCTTCCCCGCAGTCGACGCGTCTGGGGGCACCTGAGCGTGTTGTCGCTGAGCTTCTGCGTCGTTCCGTTCCTGCTGTTCGCGTGGGCCGAGCAGCACGTGTCGTCGGGCCTGGCGAGCATCTTCAACGCGACGACGCCGATCATGACCGCGATCATGGCGTGGGCGGTGTTCCGCGTCGAGAGGCTGAAGGTCGGCCAGCTGGTCGGCATCGCGGTGGGCATCGCGGGCGTGGTCGTCATCATCGCGCCGGGCGCCCTCGCCGACGTCGGTGACAGCACGGTCGCGCAACTCGCCCTGCTCGGGGCGACGGCCTGCTACGGCTTCAGCCTCGCGTACATGCGCCGCTTCCTCGGCGACACCGGCCTCTCGGGCATCGCGTTCGCGTTCGGCTACATCGGGCCGGCGGCGGCGTTCATGGTGCTGCTCTCACCGTTCATCCTCGCCGAGCCGATGCAGCTGACCCTGCCGGTCGTCGGGAGCATCGTCGCCCTCGGGGTCCTCGGCACGGGCATCGCCTACGTCTGGAACCAGAACACGCTCCGCGCCTGGGGGCCCACCCGCGCCTCGACCGTGACGTACATCACGCCGGTGGTGGGGGTGGCTCTCGGCATCCTGGTGCTCGGTGAGCGCATCTCGTGGAACGAGCCCGTGGGCGCCGCGGTCGTGTTCGTGGGCATCCTCCTCGTCCAGCAGCGGATCCGCCTCTCCGGTCGAACCCGCGCCTGACGCCCCGCGAGAATCACCCCGCGGGGACGACGATGGCCCCGGATGCCGAGCACCCGGGGCCATCGCGATGTTTCAGGTCCGCAGCGCGAGCTGCGGCGAGATCACGCCTGGAGCGCGAGCTGCAGGTCGAGCTCGATGGTGACGTCCTTGCCGACGAGCACGCCGCCGGTCTCGAGGGCGGCGTTCCAGGTGAGACCGAAGTCTTCGCGGTTGACGACCGTCTTCGCGGTGGCGCCGGCCTTGTAGTTGCCCCACGGGTCGGTGCCGAAGCCGCCGAAGTCGAGCGCGAAGGTGGCGGGCTTGCTGATGCCGCGGATGGTCAGGTTGCCGTCGACGAGGAAGTCGCCGTCCTCGACGCGAACGCCGGTGGAGCGGAAGTCCATCGTCGGGTAGGTCTCGACGTCGAAGAACTCGGCGGAGCGGAGGTGCTGGTCGCGGCCCTCGTCCTTGGTGTCGACCGAGGTGACGTCGACGGAGGCCTCGACGGTGGCCTCGAGGGGGTTCTCGGGAGCGACGATCGTGGCGCTCTTCATGCCGAAGGTGCCGCGGACCTTCGAGATCATCATGTGGCGCACCGAGAAGGTGACCTCGCTGTGCGACGGGTCGAGGACCCAGGTGCCCGCTTTGTAGCCGGGGATGTCGAGGGCGGTGGTGTCAGTCATGTCACTCCTAAAGGTCTGGGGAGCCGCATCGGCGTCCTGCCGGGGGTCAACTCCCATTCATACGAATGTATTCCACGATCGAGCGAAATAACGAACCCGAGGAGGCCGACGCCCCCTCGGGTTCGTGAACGTTCCGTGAAGAACGGCCGATCAGCCGACCTTCAGCAGGTCGATGATGAAGATGAGGGTCTTGCCGCCCAGGAAGTGCCCGCCGGCGGGTCCGTAGGCCAGGTGCGGCGGGATCACGAGCTCGCGGCGTCCGCCGACCTTCATGCCCGGGATACCGTCCTGCCAACCCTGGATCAGGCCGCGGAGCGGGAACTGGATGCTCTCGCCACGACCCCAGGAGGAGTCGAACTCTTCACCCGACTCGTACTCGACACCGGCGTAGTGCACGGTGACCGTGTCGCCGGGCTTGGCCTCGTCGCCGTCGCCGACGATGATGTCGCGGATGACGAGGTCGGAGGGGGCGGGGCCGCTGGGAGCGTCGAACTCCGGCTTGGTGCGATCAGTCATGCCTCCATCCAAGCACGGCGAGCGCGCCCATGAAGCCCCTGGACACGGAGCCGAGAAAAGACTCAGCGCCCGGTGCCGCGGCGATGCCTGCGTGTCTACCGGGCGCTGAGTTGGCCTACATCGATGGTGCCCCTGCCCTTCGACGGTGTCAAGACCTCGCCGTGGCGCCGGGTCAGGGGCGCAGGAGCGTCGCCCGCGCGGCCGTCGTTCGTTCGAGCAGATACCGCTCGGTGGCCGGGGCGTGCGGGTCGCGACCCGACAGGGTGCGCTGCCGCGCGGCGGCGAGAGCCGTGGCATCCGCGATGAAGCCCTTCATCACCGCCGAGCGGTCTCCGGGCAGCGTGCGCGACCAGGCCAGGGCCGAACGCCGCCCCGGGGCGGTGGCGAGCATGTCGACCTCTTGGGGGGTGAACCATCCCGCCGCGGCGTACTCGCCCAGCCGCGCACGGGTCAATCGCGACTCCTCGCGGCGGAGGGCCAGGATGCCGAGGATGAACAACACGAACAGCGGCACCTGCAGCGCGGCGTACAGCTCGAAGAAGTCGAAGAAGGTGGCGGAGCCGTTCCACAGGGCGTGCAGCACGATCGCACCGATGACTCCGGGCACCGCGTAACGCAGTGCCGCGCCGGTGCGCAGCCCCCGGCGCGCGGCCAGCCCGAAGGCGAACCCGGTGAGGCTCGTGAACATCACGTGAGCGAACGGCGAGAGCACGGCGCGCAGGAAGAACGTGCTCGCGACCTGCCCCGGGCCTCCCTCGAGGTAGCTGATGGCGAAGTACTGCACGTTCTCGGTGAGGGCGAAGCCGGCCCCGATCAGCGCACCGTAGACGATGCCGTCGACCGGGCCGTCGAACGCGCGGCGAGCAAGAGAGAAGACGAGCAGCACGCCCAGGCCCTTCGCGAGCTCTTCGACGATCGGCGCCTGGATGACGCTGCTGAATGCCGGCGGCTGCGGACCGACGACCAGCGTGACGACGAGGTCGACGCCGAGCGCGAGCGTCACCGAGGCGATGGCGCCCCAGGCGACGGCGAAGACCAGCAGGCGACGCGGCTCGGGCTCCCACCGATCGATGTAGCGCACGGCGAACCACACGATCACGAAGGGGATCGTGGCGAGCACGAGGCCGATGAACGACGCGGCGGTGCCGAGGAATCCGGTGAAGTAGCGGACCAACAGCGCGAGCAGCGGCACCAGGAGCACCGCCACGATCCACAGCGCCACGCCACCCCGGCGCGAGCGAGGCGGGGCTGCCGAGACGGCCGCCTGCGGAGCCGTCGAGATGCGGGGCGCATCGGCCGATCCGGGCTGCGACAGCGGCGAGGGATAGGTCATGCGCACAGCCTAGAGGCGGCCTCGGACACGGCATCCGGGGCTTGCGGACTCCCCCACCGGGCCCGGGCCGGTAGCGTGGAGGCATGCGTTTCGCCCACGTCCGTGCACAGGAGGGGGCGGAAGCCCCCCGTCTCGTCAGCGTCCAGGGCGAGGAGTTCTCGTTCGTGGACGAGTTCTTCGCCGGTGCCCCGAGCACCCTCGAGCAGCTGATCGCCGGCGGCGACGAGCTGCTGGGGCGCGTTCGCGACGCCACGGCCGGCGCTTCGCGGCATCCGCTCTCCGGCATCCGATACGCCTCCGCGGTGCTCGCGCCGCCCTCGATCCTCGCGGTCGGGCTCAACTACGCGGCCCACTCGGGAGAGCTCGGACTCAAGACCGATGCCGGCCCCACCGTCTTCGTCCTCTGGCCGAACTCCCTCACCGCCCACGGCGAGACCACCTCGTGGCCGCGTTCGCTCAGCGAGGCCGTCGACTACGAGGCGGAGCTCGGCGTCATCATCGGCCGTCCGGGTCGTGACATCGCCGAGGAGGACGCCCTCGACCATGTCTGGGGGTACACGGTCGTCAACGACGTGACGGCGCGCAACATCCAGTTCTCCGAGGCGCAGTGGTCGCGCTGCAAGTCGTTCGACGGGTTCACCCCGACCGGCCCGTTCGTCGTGACCGCCGACGAGATCCCCGATCCGCAGGACCTCCACATCTGGACCGTCGTCGACGGACACACGGTGCAGGATGCCAGCACCGGCCAGATGGTGCGCTCGGTGGCGACTCTCATCAACAAGCTGTCGGAGTCGGCGACCCTCCTGCCCGGCACCCTCATCTCCACCGGTAGTCCCGGGGGCGCCGGCTACTCTCGCGACCCGCAGATCTTCCTGCGCGACCGTTCGACCGTGACCGTCGGCATCGACGGCATCGGCGAGCTGACCACGCACTGCCGCATCCTCGACTGAGGTCGGGACAAACAGAAGGGCCGGGACGAACGCGTCCCGGCCCTTCGCTGTTCGCGGGGCTCAGCCCTCGACGACGCTGTCCGCCGCACGCACGATCGGAATCGCGGCCGTGACGGCCTGCAGGCCCGAGAGGCGCGCGGGCGAGATCTGCTTGAGCACCTCGTCGCGCGTCATCAGCCCGGCCTCGACGACCAGGTCGGCGACGTTGCGGTGCGTGAGCAGCGCCGTCTTGGCCAGGGCCGCGGCGGCGGCGTAGCCGATGAACGGCGTGAGGGCGGTCACGACGCCGACGGAGGAGCCGACCATCGCGCCGAGCCGCTCGCGATTGGCCGTGATGCCGTCGACGCAGTTGACGCGAAGGGTCCACATGGCCTGACGCATCCAGGTGATCGACTGGTAGATCGAGTGCGCGATGACCGGTTCGAAGGCGTTGAGCTGCAGCTGACCGCTTTCGACGGCCATCGTCACCGTCATGTCGGCACCGACCACCGAGAAGGCGACCTGGTTCACGACCTCGGGGATGACCGGGTTGACCTTGCCGGGCATGATGCTCGAGCCCGCCTGGCGCGCGGGGAGGTTGATCTCGCCCAGGCCCGCCTGGGGACCGCTCGAGAGCAGGCGAAGATCGTTGCAGATCTTCGACAGCTTCACGGCATTGCGCTTGAGCGACGACGAGAACGACATGAAGGCGCCCGTGTCGCTCGTGGACTCGACGAGGTCGGTCGCCGTCTCGAGGTCGAGACCGGTGATCTCGCGCAGGTGCCGCAGCACCGCTCCCCCGTACCCCGCGTGGGCGGTGATGCCGGTGCCGATGGCGGTCGCGCCCATGTTGATCTCGTAGAGCAGGTAGGCGTTCTCGGTGAGGCGGCTGTAGTCCTCGCCGAGGGTCGTGGCGAAGCCGTGGAACTCCTGTCCGAGCGTCATCGGCACGGCATCCTGCAGCTGCGTACGACCCACCTTCAGCACGTCATGGAACTCCTCGGACTTCGACAGGAACGACTGCCGCAGGAGCTTGAGCTCCTCGAGCAGGCTCTGAAGCGTGAGGGCGAGGCCGATCTTGATCGCCGTCGGATACACGTCATTGGTCGACTGACTGCGGTTCGTGTCGTCGATCGGCGAGAGGAAGGCGTAGTCGCCCTTCTCACGTCCCGCAAGCTCCAGGGCGATGTTGGTGATCACCTCGTTGGCGTTCATGTTGGTCGAGGTGCCGGCCCCGCCCTGGATGACGCCGACGGTGAACTCGTCGTGGAACTCACCGTCGATCACGCGCTGAGCGGCACGGTCGATGAGGTCGGCCTTGTCGTGATCGAGCACGCCGATCTCGCGGTTGGCGCGCGCCGACGCCTGTTTGACCATCGCGAGGGCGCGCACGAGGTCGGGATAGACCGAGATGGGACGCTTGGCGATCGGGAAGTTCTCGAGCGCTCGAGCCGTGTGGATCCCCCAATACGCGTCGGCGGGGATCTCGAGGGATCCGAGGGAGTCGGTCTCGGTACGGGTGCGCGTCATTGCGTCCAAAGCCATGTGGGAGTCCTCGTGGGTGTCATGGTGAAGAGGGGATGCCACGAGCCTAACGAGCACGGCTACCCGGGCCAGTGGACACGGCGGCCGGTCGACGGATCTGCGCGCTCCGTCGTGTCTATTGCCGCCGCGCGCGCCCGACCGGGCCTCAGGCCGGGCAGGCGGACGCGGGGCCGGACTCCGCCGCTCAGGACCGTTTTCGCGAGAACGCCTCGAGACGCTCGTCGGGGCTGAGCGCCGCCATGCGCGCCGTCCACTCCGGGGTGAACAATCCCGACGCCTCGACGTCGACCACGGGGACGACGGCGTGGGTGATCGTGTCGTCCCAGACGTGCACGAGGTGGAACGATCGCCCGGCATCCATACCGTTGACCGCGTCCGCGGGGCGCGCGAGATCCATCGTGTAGCAGGAGGCCGATGCGACGCTCACGGGAACGCCGGCGAAGGTGCCCGAGGTCGAGTAGTGCAGGTGCCCCGCCAGGATCGCCCGCACGTCGCTCCCGGCGATGGCCGCGGCGAGGCCCGGCTGGTCCCGCAGCTCGAGGATGTCGAAGAAGGGGATGTGCGTGGGCAGCGGCGGGTGGTGGAGCGCCAGGATCGTGCCCAGCGGAGCCGGCTCGGCGAGTTCGGCGCGCAGCCAGTCGAGTTGCGCGGCATCGAGATCGCCGTGGTGCCAGCCGGGGACGCTCGAGTCGAGCGCGATGAGCCGCAGGCCGCCGAGATCCCAGACCCCCGTCACGGGTTGCTGCGTCGGCTCGGCGTCGAGGAGCCCTTCACGAAGGGCGGGGCGCTCGTCGTGGTTCCCGGCGACCCACACCACCGGTGCGCCCAGGCGCGAGGCCCACGGCTCGACCGCGTCGCGCAGCGCACGATAGGCCTCGGGCTCGCCGAGGTCGGTGAGGTCGCCCGTGAAGACCACCGCATCCGGCCGCACCCCGGTCGCCTCGGCGGCCTCGAGCGTGCGGCGAAGATGCAGCGCGGTGTCGTATCGGTCGCCGAGCAGACGGTCGCCGCCCAGCAGGTGTGTGTCGCTGAGATGGAGGATCACGCGCGCCGCGGGCGCGTGTTGACCGAACTGCACGGATGCCATGTCTTCAGCCTACGAGGGGGCTCCGACATCGCGTCCGAGGTCTCAGTGACGCAAGAGGATCAGCAGCAGAGCACCGAGCACGGCTGCCGCGCACACCGCGAAGCAGAGGTACGCGCCGATCAACGACACGCGCTTCTGCGCGTCGCTCAGCGGGTTCTTCTTGGCCGCTTTGGCCACCGCCTTCTCGGCGCGGCGCTTCTGCTTGTCGGTGAGCACCGTGATGGCATCCGTGAACTCCGCCGGGGACACCAGCGGCGGGCGGCCACCGCGCACGAGCAGTCGCAGGCCGAGCGAGTAGAACGTCACGACGATCGCGGCGCCGACGATCGCGGCGACGAAGACGTGGAGGAAGGCTTCCCAGTTGATCAGCATCAGGCGTCTCTCCCGACCTTGTCGCGCTCGAGACGGCGCTGACGACGCGTGGGTCCGGGCTTGCGGGGCACGTTGACCGCGGCCCCCGAGTCGGCGACCTCGCTCATCGCGTTGGCCGAGGTGACCGAGTCCCGCCGCGAGCGAAGGAACAGCCCCATGACGATGACGACGGCGATGACGGCGTCGACGGCGACCCCCCAGCCGCCCAGCCACACGACGATCAAAGCCGCGGCAGCTCCCACCGCACCGGCGGCGGGCAGGGTGAGGACCCAGCCGATCATGATGCGGCCCACGGTGTTCCAGCGCACGGTCGAGCCGCGACGGCCGAGGCCCGAGCCGATGACCGAGCCCGAGGCGACCTGCGTCGTCGACAGGGCGAAGCCGAGGGCGCTGGATGCCAGGATCGTGGCCGCCGTGGAGGTCTCGGCCGAGAACCCCTGGGCAGGCTTCACGTCGGTGAGGCCCTTGCCGAGCGTACGGATGATGCGCCAGCCGCCCATGTAGGTCCCGAGGGCGATCGTCAGCGCGCACGCGAAGACGACCCAGAGCTGCGGGTCGGGGTTCGACGTCGACTGCCAGCCCACCGTGATGAGGGCGAGCGTGATGACACCCATCGTCTTCTGGGCGTCGTTCGTGCCGTGCGCCAGGGCGACCAGCGACGAGGTGAAGATCTGGCCCCAGCGGAAGCCGTCGCGACCATCGGCCTTCATGTCGTGACGGCGGGTGATGCCGTAGGCGATCTTGGTCACGGCGAAGGCGATGATCCCGGCCGTGAGAGGCGCGATGAGCGCCGGCAGGATGACCTTGCTCAACACCACGCCGGTGTCGATCGCCGAGGCACCCACGCCCACGAGCGTCGCGCCGATCAGGCCGCCGAACAGAGCGTGCGACGAGCTCGAGGGAAGTCCCAGAAGCCACGTGAGCATGTTCCACGTGATCGCGCCGATGAGGCCGGCGAAGATGATCGGCGGGAAGATGTCGGGACTCAGCTGGTCCTCGCGGATCATCCCGCCCGAGATGGTCTTGGCGACCTCGGTCGACAGGAACGCGCCCACCAGGTTGAGGCTGGCGGCCAGCAGGACGGCGACCTTCGGCTTCAGCGCACCGGTGGCGATGGGGGTGGCCATCGCGTTCGCGGTGTCGTGGAATCCGTTGGTGAAATCGAAGAACAGTGCCAGCGCGATGACCAGCACGATGATGAGGGCTGCGCTCTCCACCGTTCGCTTTCCGTGAGAAGGAAGAGGGGATGCCGACGGGATCGGCGCGACGAACGAAGAGTTCACCTGGAGTTCGACACCCGTTCACCGGGGTCGCCTCGACATCCTTTCACCGAGGACCGCGACGGTCAAACTTGCGCAGCGTCGAGGCGCCGGCATCCTGAGCATTCTCGCGGACCGATCACGCACGGGCGCACTAGCGTGGGACGGTGACCGATCTCGACCCGAAGCTCACCCCGCCCGTCGCCGACCGCCGCCCTGTCGCGCGAACCCACCACGGCGACACGTTCGACGATCCCTACGAGTGGTTGCGCGCCAAGGACGATGCCGAGGTTCTCGCGCACCTCGAGGCCGAGAACGCCTACACGGGCGAGCGCACCGCGCACCTCGCCCCCCTTCGCGACACGGTCTTCGGTGAGATCAAGGGCCGCACGCTCGAGACCGACCTGTCGGTGCCCGCGCGCCGGGGCGATTGGTGGTACTACGGCCGCACGGTCGCCGGGGCCCAGTACGGCATCCAATGCCGCGCCCCCCTCGACTCCCCCGACGACTGGACGCCGCCGACCCTCTCGCCCGACTCCCCCGTCCCCGGCGAGCAGGTGCTGTTCGACGGCAACGTCGAGGCCGAGGGCACCGAGTTCTTCTCGCTCGGCAGCTTCGAGGTCTCGAACGACGGCACGCGCATGCTCTACGGCATCGACGTCGCGGGCGACGAGCGCTACACCGTTCGCGTGCGCGACCTCATCACCGGCGAGACGCTCGCCGACGAGATCCCCGGCACCTTCTCGGGCGCGACGTTCTCGCCCGACGGGCGCTTCATCGTCTACACCACCGTCGACGACGCGTGGCGGCCCGACACCGTGTGGCTGCACGAGATCGGGACGCCCGTCAGCGACGACGCGAAGCTCTTCCACGAGCCTGACGATCGGTACTGGATCGGTGCCGATTTCACCCGCAGCGACCGCTTCCTCGTGATCGAGATGGGCTCGTCGATCACGAGCGAGGAGTGGATCCTCGATGCCGATGACCTCCGCGGCGAACCCCGCGTGGTGTGGCCGCGCCGCGAGGGCGTCGAGTACTCCTCCTCGCACGCCGTGGTCGACGGCGAGGACGTGCTGTACATCCTGCACAACGACGGCGCTCTCGATTTCGAGCTCGTGCGGGTCTCGGCATCCGATCCTCAGGGTCCGCGCGAGACGGTGATCGCGCACCGCACCGGCCACCGTCTGCTGGGCGTCGACACCTTCCGCGACTGGGGCGTGGTCGGCTACCGGCGCGACGGCCTCGCACGTCTGGGCATGCTGTCGTACGCCGACGGCGCCGTGACCGAGATCGGGTTCGACGAGCCGCTGTACAGCGTCGGCACCGGCGGCAACCCCGAATACGCACCCCCGGTGCTGCGCCTCGGCTATGGCTCGTTCGTCACCCCCGGCACCGTGTACGACTACGTCGTCGAGACCGGCGAACTGCTGCTGCGCAAGCGCCAGCCCGTGCTGGGCGGGTTCGACCCCGCCGACTACGGCCAGGCGCGCGTCTGGGCACCCGCCGAGGACGGCACCCAGGTGCCCGTATCGCTCGTGTGGAAGCGCTCGTTCGGCGACCCCGGCGAGTCGCCCCGACCGGTGCACCTGTACGGCTACGGATCGTACGAGCACTCGATCGAGCCCGGCTTCTCGGTGCCGCGTCTGTCGCTGCTCGACCGAGGCGTCGTCTTCGCGGTCGCCCACGTGCGCGGCGGCGGCGAGATGGGTCGCCAGTGGTACGAAGACGGCAAGATGCGGGCCAAGCGCAACACCTTCACCGACTTCGTCGCCGCGGCGCGTCACCTCGTCGATGCCGGGTACACCACCCCCGACCGGATCGTCGCCGAAGGCGGAAGCGCCGGGGGCCTGCTGATGGGCGCCGTGGCGAACCTCGCGCCCGAGATGTTCGCCGGTGTGCTGGCCGACGTGCCCTTCGTCGATGCGCTGACGACGATCCTCGACCCCTCGCTCCCCCTCACCGTCATCGAGTGGGACGAGTGGGGCGACCCGCTGCACGATGCGGACGTCTACGCCTATATGAAGTCGTACTCGCCGTACGAGAACGTGCGCGAGGGCGTCGAGTACCCCCGCATCCTCGCGGTCACCTCGCTCAACGACACCCGCGTGATGTACGTCGAGCCCGCGAAGTGGGTCGCGCGCCTGCGCGAAGTCGGTGCCGACGCGCTGCTGAAGTGCGAGATGGTCGCCGGTCACGGCGGCGTCAGCGGCCGCTACAACGCCTGGCGCGAGCGCGCCTTCGAGATCGCGTGGTTGCTCGACGTGCTGGGCCTGGCGGAGTAAGCCCGACCCTCGTCTCGAACGCCCCGTCGCCTCGCGCGGCGGGGCGTTCGGCGTCTGGATCCGCGGCGTTGCGTCATGAGAACAGGGGAAGTCACGAGAACAGGGCGAATCGGCCGGTTTCGCCCTGTTCTCGTCGCATCTCCTGTTCTCGTGACGAACGCGCTGCTCCGACACTCGTCCCCAGGCCGCTCCTCCTCCGAACCATCCCCATTTCGTGGAAGCAGGGAACGACTGGCGTCTCCCGGCCGCGAGTCTGGTGCGATGGAACCCAGCCTGGTCGCATGGTTGACGGCACGCGGCGGCGTCGCGCACACGACCTCGGCTGCGGCTGCCGGCTTTGGCCCACGGGCGATCGCGGCAGCCGTGGCGACGTCGGAGGTGGAACGCATCCGGCGATCCTGGATCGTCACGCCCGACTGTCCCTCGAGCCGGAAGAGAGCGGCATCCGTCAGCGGTCGGTCGACGTGCGTGAGCGCGGCTCACGACATGGGCCTGTGGACACCGCGGAGCGAAGACGTGCACGTGTGGGTGCCCGCCACGGCCTCGCGCCTCGACGACGCACGTCTGCGACTGCATCGCGCCACTGCACCCATACCCCTGATGCGCACCGATCCCCTCGAGCCCATCGTCAACGTGCTGTTCCACGTCGCCCGCTGCCTTCCTCCCGTCGACGGTCTCGCCGTGTGGGAATCCGCACTTCGGTCGAAGAAGGTGGATGCCGACACCCTGGCGGCGGTGGGTTGGCGCTCGACCCGCGCCTCGAGGTTCGCGCACGTCGCCACGTTCCTCTCCGACTCGGGCCTCGAGACGCACTTCCGCGAGCTGATGCTCGCGATCGGCGTCCGCCTGCGGCAGCAGGTATGGGTCGACGGGCACCCGGTCGACGCCGTGATCGGCGAGCGCCTGGCGATTCAGATAGATGGGTTCGCTTTCCACAGCTCACCGGCGGACCGGCGCCGCGACCTCCGCCAGGATGCCCGGCTGGTGCTGCGCGGGTACACGGTCCTCCGCTTCGACTACGTGCAGATCCTGTTCGAGCCCGCCTATGTGATCGACACCGTGCGCCTCGCGATGGCGCAGGGACGCCACCTCTGCCCGTCCCGCTGAGTCGTTCCGCCCGGTCCGCCCCCCTGCGTCACGAGAACAGGGGATGCCACGAGAACAGGAGGAAATCGCCCCGATTGCCCTGTTCCGGGCGCACCGCCCTGTTCTCGTGACAATCCGGAGGGGGCGCATGCGTCAGGCCGACCCGCCCACCGAATCGATACCGCGGCCCTTCCACGTCACCAGAACAGGGGATGCCACGAGAACAGGAGAAAACCGCCCCGATTCCCCTGTTCCGGGCGCACCGCCCTGTTCTCGTGACAATCCGGAGGAGGCACCCCGACCGCCCGTCCCCACAGCGCCACCCCCCCTACAGCGCGACGCCCCGCCCCGCACGAGGCGGAACGGGGCGTCGACGCACCGTGGCTCAGCCGAAGAGGGCTGCGGCCTCTTCGTAGCGGTACAGCGGCACGCTGTTGAGCTCGCCGAGGGCGTCGGCGAAGGGGACGCGCACGATGTCGGTGCCGCGCATCGCGACCATCTGGCCCCACGCGCCTTCGTGGAGAGCGTCGGCGGCGTGCAGACCCAGGCGCGTGGCGAGGACGCGGTCGAAGCCCGAGGGCGAACCGCCGCGCTGGATGTGTCCGAGCACGGTGGAGCGGGTCTCGATGCCGGTGAGGCGCTCGATCTCGGGCGCGAGCAGCTCGCCGATGCCGCCCAGGCGGGGACGGTTGAAGGCATCGAGGCCCTTGTCGCTGAAGGCCTCGTCCATGCCCGTGAGCTTGAAGCCCTCCGACACGACGACCAGGGGCGCGCGACCGCGGTCGTGCGCGCGGGTGACCTGCTCGACGATCTCGTCGATCGACATCGGCACCTCGGGGATGCAGATCACGTGAGCACCCGCGGCGATACCCGCGTGCAGGGCGATCCAGCCGACGTGACGGCCCATGACCTCGGCCACCATGCAGCGCTGGTGCGAGTCACCGGTCGTGCGGAGGCGGTCCATGGCATCCGTTGCGATGTTGACGGCCGTGTCGAAACCGAACGAGTAGTCGGTGGCGCGGAGGTCGTTGTCGATCGTCTTGGGGACGCCGAGCACGTTGATGCCGTCCTTCGACAGACGGTCGGCCGCGGCGAGCGTGCCTTCGCCGCCGATGGCCAGGATGCCGTCGAGCCGGTGCCCGTACATGGTCTTGGAGATGTTCTCGGCGCCGCCGCGCGCCCCCTCGTAGGGGTTGGTGCGGCTCGTGCCGAGGATGGTGCCGCCGACCTTGGACAGACCCTTCACCTCGTGACGCGTGAGCGGGAAGAAGTCGCCGTCGACCACTCCGCGCCAGCCGTCGCGGATGCCGACGAACTCGATGTCGTAGTTGGTCGTGCCCTTGAGCACGACGCCACGGATGACCGCGTTCAGCCCGGGGCAGTCGCCGCCGCTGGTCAGGATGCCGATCTTCATGGGCAGAGTCCTCTGGTGCTGTGGTTCGGGTGAAGGGGTCGGCGCCGTTGCCGTCTTCGACCCTATCGCCGCGGGCGGGACCGCTGCCACACGGTGACGGACGGGGCGGGCGGATGCCGAGCACTCGACCCCGCGAGGGGCCCCTCGCGTGCGCAATTCTTGCGGCGGGTCCGCTGTTCGATGCGCACGGGACGGAGGAAACGTCCCGAGGGCCGAACCCGCTCGCGAGCGCAGAAGAACACCGGCGCACGCACGCTCGAACGCCCCGGACGCCGAAGCGACCGGGGCGTTCGAGGGAGAACCGGATCAGGCCGCGCCGAGCGCCTGACGCAGCAGATGCATGAGCGCCGACAGCTGAACCGAATCGCTCGAGCCGGGCTCGATCGCCTGGCCGTCGAGGGCGCGGGCCGCGAGGCCTTCCTTCGAGTCGATGAGCTCGGCGATCTTGGTGTCGATCGTGTGCGCGGCGATGATGCGCCACGCGGTCACGGGCTCCTCCTGACCGATACGGTGCACGCGGTCGATCGCCTGGGTCTGCTCGGCGGCGGTCCACGACAGCTCGGCGAGCACGACGTTGGACGCGGCCTGCATGTTCAGGCCGACACCGGCGGCCGTCAGCGAACACACCGCGATGCCGACGTCGGGGTCGCCGTTGAAGGCGTCGATCGCGGCCTGGCGCGCGGTCGAGGTCTGCTCCCCGCGTACCGATACGGCCTTGAGGCCGGAGGCCTTGAAGTGGGCCTCCGCGGCATCCATCACGTCGATGTGCTTGGCGAAGAAGACGACCTTGCCGACGGAGCGCTGCAGTTGCACGGCGTAGTCGGCGGCGAGGTGCGCCTTGGCCTGACCGATGCGGCGGACCATCGTGAAGACGTTCTCGCTCCCCGAGCCCGCGGCCTTGGATTCCTCGAGCTCGCCGTGGGCGACGAGACGCACGATGTCCTCGTCGATCTCGCCGGCGGCGGAGCCCCGGTCGCCGCGCGCCTCGATGATGCGGCGGTACTTCGCCGCGAGACGGGCGCCGAGTTCGCGCTCGGCCTGGCGGATCGAGCGGCCGAACTCGTCGTCGAGCTCGACCGGCAGGTCGGCCACGAGCTTGTCGGGGAGGTCGGCGGCGACATCCTTCTTCTTGCGCCGCACGATGCCCATCGAGATGACCGCCTCGCGCGCCTCGGGGTAGAACGCCTTGTCCGCGGGCGTCAGACCCGTGGCATCCAGCTTCTCCATGAGCTCGGGGCCGGGCTTCTCGCCGTTGGTCCAGCCGAGGAAGCGCCAGATCGCGTCGAAGTCCTCGACGTCGTTGATCAGCGGGGTACCGGTCAGCGCCAGCAGGAGCGGGTCGCGGGTCTGCTGACGGACACGGGATGCCAGGGCCAGCACGTTCTGCGAGCGCTGCGACGTGAGGTTCTTGATGAAGTGCGCCTCGTCGACGACGATGCCCTTCAGTCCGATCGACGACAGCCATGAGAGGTGTCGGTCGAGGATCTCGTAGTTGACGATGAAGATGTCGGCGAAGGCGTCGATGTCGGCGCCGCCGCCCGAGATGACGGTGGCGCGCCGCTGGGGCGTCCATCGCTGCACCTCGCGGGCCCAGTTCATCTTCACGACGTTGGGCACGACGACCAGCAGCGGGTACGCGTCGGCGACGGATGCCGCGAGCACCGACTCCGCGGTCTTGCCGAGGCCCGGCTCATCGGCCAGCAGGAACGAGCGGTGGCCGGTGCGGACGGCCTCGAGGAACCGCGACTGGTGCGGCATGACCTCGAGCCCGCGCGGCGAGAGACGGTCGAACTCGGGGACGGGCGGCAGCTCCATGCTCGCGGCCGACCCGCCGGCGCCGGTCTCGAACGCCTTGTACAGCGGACCCATGAGCTCCCAGCCGTCGAGGCGACGACGGGGGGCGTCCCCGGTCGAGCGGGGAGTGAGGTCGGGTGCGAGGAAGGGGTTCGCCATCTGGCGCGCCTCGATCGAGGCGGGGATGACCTGCTTCTCGGCGAGCGCCGCGGGAACGACCGGGGCGACCTTCGGCGTGTTGTCGGTGATGATGAGCTCGTCGGGCGGCAGCTCGGCACCCGATTCGAGCAGCCAGTCGCGGCGCATGCGACGGGCGACCGGCGAGGTGGCCTGGTCGACCTCGAGCAGCTGGATCAGCGAGGTGTCGCGGGCGGCGGTCTTCGCGAGGATCGTCGCGACCCCGTCGAGGCGCTTGAGCAGCTCGGCGCGTGCGGCGTCGGTGATCTCGGTGTCGGCCTTGACCCGGGCGCGCTCCTCGCGGACGAGGAAGGCGATCACCTGGAACTTGACGCGGTTGGTGGGCCCGAGCTTTCCGCGCTGCGCCTTCGCCTCGATCTCGCGCACCTTGCGGGCGAGGATCGGGATGACGGGTGCTTCGTCGTCGCGTCGGGATGACGTGGTCTTCCTGCGTCGTTGGCTCGAGCCTCGGGACGCGGTTGCCGTAGTCGGCATGCTCCTCCTGAGCGTGTCGTCCGGATGACAATCCGGAGCGTCCGGCGAATGCCGGTGGATCAGTGACCCCGGGGATTCGTCGCTCGAACCGCCGCCGAAGAAGCGGTGTCGGCGACCCGCAACGCGTCTACGCCGAAACGGCTCGCGAGGACAGCGGAGAGCGGGGTCGAGATCATTCTAGCGGCCGGAAGCCGCTTTCCGCGTGAGGCGGAGGAATTCGTCGCCGCCCAGGACGCTGAGTGAGGATCCTCCGCACGTCTTTCGGGTCTCACACCGCGCGGCGCAGCCTCAGGCTGTTCAGCACGACGAACACGCTCGAGAACGCCATCGCGGCCCCGGCCAGCATCGGGTTCAACAGGCCCAGCGCGGCCAGCGGCAGCGCGGCGACGTTGTATGCGAACGCCCAGAAGAGGTTGCCGCGGATGATCCGCATCGTGCGCCGGCTGAGGGCGAGGGCGGTGACGATGCCCCGCGGGTCGTCGCGCATGAGAGCCACGTCGCTGGCGTGCAGCGCGGCATCCGTCCCTCCGCCCATTGCGATACCCAGATCGGCGGATGCCAGCGCCGCGGCGTCGTTGACTCCGTCGCCGACCATCGCGACGGTGCGTCCCTGAGCGCGCAGCGCCGTGATCTCGTCGACCTTCCCTTCGGGCAGGACGCCCGCGCGTACGCGTTCGATGCCCAGTGCATCGGCGACGGCACGGGCGACGTGCTCGTTGTCGCCGGTGAGGAGCACCGGCTCCAGGCCCATGGCCTTCAACTGCGCGACCGCTCGGGCGCTCTCGGGGCGGACCGTGTCGGCCACCTCGATGACGACTCGGGCGTGCGGGGCACCGTCGGGACCGGCCCACCCGGCCACCACGACGGTGCCGCGCCGCTCCCCCGCCTCGACGGCGTCGGCGAGCGCCGCGGGCAGCTGCGCGCCGAGGTCCGCGGCGAGCGCCGGACGACCGGCGAACACCCGTACGCCGTCCACCGTCGCGGTGACCCCACGACCAGGCAGGGCCTCGAGGTCGGTGGCGACCGGCCCCTCGCCCGCGGCGGCGACGATCGCGTGGGCGATGGGGTGCTCGGACCCTCGTTCGACGGCGGCGACGCGCCGCAGGGCGTCGGCGGCATCCTGAGCATCGGCGGTCGTGACGCGCGCGACGCTCATCCGGCCCGAGGTGAGAGTGCCCGTCTTGTCGAGCACGATCGTGTCGATGCGCTCCGCGGACTCGAGCGCCGCGGGTCCGGTCACGAGGATGCCGAGCTGCGCTCCGCGACCGGTGCCGACGAGGATCGCGATCGGGGTCGCAAGTCCCAGGGCGCAGGGGCAGGCGATGATGAGCACCGCGACGGCCGCGGTGAAGCCGGCGGCCACGGGCTGCCCGGCGACGAGCCACGCGACGAGGGTCAGGGCGGCGAGCGCGATGACGACGGGCACGAAGACGCCCGAGATGCGGTCGGCGAGCCGCTGCACGCGACTCTTGCCCAGCTGGGCGTCTTCGACGAGGCGGGCGATACGGGCGAGGCGGGTCTGCTCCCCCACTCCCGTCGCGCGGACGACCAGTCGCCCGCCCGCGGCGATCGTGCCGCCGGTGACGGTGTCCCCGGGGCCGACGTCGACGGGCAGCGCTTCTCCGGTCAGCATGCTCTCGTCGATCGAGGCACGCCCTTCGAGCACCTCCCCATCGGTGGCGACCGTGGCGCCCGGCCGCACGACGAAGGCATCGCCCACCGAGAGCCGGTCGATGTCGATGCGTCGCCCGTCGGCGAGTTCCGCCTCGCGAGCGCCGAGGTCGAGCAGGGCGCGCAGCGCCGCGCCGGCCCGCCGGGTGGATCGCTGCTCGATGACGCGCCCGAGCAGGAGGAACACCGTCACCGCGGCCGCGACCTCGAAGTAGACGACGGAGGTCGCGTCGTGCACCGGGCCGAAGAGCATGACCTCATGCCGGATGCCGATCCGCCCGGCCGTTCCGAAGACGAGCGCCCACACGCTCCACAGGTAGGCGGCGAAGGTGCCCAGGGTGATGAGGGTGTCCATGGTCGCCGCGCCGTGACGCGCGTTGCGCAGCGTCGCACGATGGAACGGCCAGCCGCCCCAGAGCACGATCGGCGTCGTGAGAACGAGCGAGACCCACTGCCAGCCCGGGAACTGCCACGCCGGGATCATCCCGAGGGCGACCACGGGCACGGCGAGGGCGAGCGAGACCCACAGCCGGACGCGCAACGGGGTGGAGCCGGGCGCGTCGCCGGTGTCGTGGACGTGGCCGGCGTGGTCCGCTGCCGCGTCGAGCGCGTGGCCGGTCGCCGCGTCGATCTCGCCGCCGGGCGCGGGAACGGCGACGGAATCGGGCGCCGAGGTGCCGGCATCCGCTCGCTCGCCCGTTGGGGTCGGCAGAGGGGCGGATGCCGCCACACCCGCCGCAGGCCGAGAGGCGGGGCGCGGACGGACGGTGGCGTCGTATCCGGCGGAGCGGACGGCGTCGACGAGGGCAGCGGGGTCGAGGTCGGCGGGGTAGCGCACCCGCGCGGTCTCGGTCGCCAGGTTCACCGCGGCCTCGACGCCCTCGACGCGGCCGAGCTTCTTCTCGACGCGGGCGACGCAGCTGGCGCAGGTCATGCCTTCGATATCGAGCACGGCCTCCGCGGTCGGTGCTTCGGTGCTCTCGGCCATGGCTCCTCCTCCGGTCACTCCGTTCTCAACACGATACCCCCTGGGGGTATTCCCGGGGCCGGATCCCGTCCGGGCCGCCCGCCCGCCCGCGCCGGCCCGCGCGACCCTACGCTGGAGTCATGGCCGACACGATGACACGCGAGCAGCGGGTCGTCCTGGCGGTTGCCGTTCTGGCGTCGTTCGTGTCGTTCCTCGACGGGACCGTGGTCAACGTCGCTCTCCCCGCGATCGCGGGCGAACTCGGCGGCGGCCTGTCGACGCAGCAGTGGGTCGTGGACGCCTATCTCGTGACCCTCGGGGCATTCATCCTCGTCGCGGGTTCGCTGAGCGATGTGCTGGGGCGCGTCGTGGTGCTGCGGATCGGCCTCATCGGCTTCGGCATCACCTCTCTCGCGATCGCCGCAGCCCCCACGGCCGAGTTCCTCATCGTCGCCCGAGCCCTGCAGGGCATCGCCGGAGCGCTCCTGGTCCCGAGCTCGCTGGCCCTGATCACCTCGACGTTCCGCGGACCCGCGCAGGCCCGCGCGATCGGCATCTGGACCGGCGCGACCACCGTCGCCATGCTCGCCGGTCCCCTCATCGGCGGCATC
Source organism: Microbacterium sp. SORGH_AS_0454 (assembly GCF_031453395.1). Lineage (NCBI taxonomy): Bacteria > Bacillati > Actinomycetota > Actinomycetes > Micrococcales > Microbacteriaceae > Microbacterium > Microbacterium sp. SORGH_AS_0454. Next base: position 3,440,995 of record NZ_JAVIYS010000001.1, read on the forward strand.
TTCGTCGACACGCTCTCGTGGCGCCTGGTGTTCCTCGTGAACGTCCTGCCCATCGCGGTGACCCTGTGGTTGCTCGCCCGCCTCGGGCACCGCGACCACCGGCGTCCCGGCGCGCGCGTCGACATCCTCGGGGCCGTGCTGTGCGCCCTGGGACTCGGCGGCATCGTCTTCTCCCTCATCGAACAGCCGAACCTCGGGTGGGCCTCGCCGGTGATCTGGGCGCCCGGGGTCATCGGCATCCTGTCGTTCGCGGGTTTTCTCGTGCGCCAACGCACGGCGCGCGACCCGATGATGCCGCTCGACCTGTTCCGCTCGCGCAACTTCTGGGCGGGAAATCTCACCACCGTCTTCGTCTACGCAGCCCTGTCGCTCAACGGCTTCGTCCTGAGCGTCTACCTGCAGCAGGGCGCGGGGCTGCCGGCCACCCTCGCGGGACTCGCATCGCTGCCGAGCACGGTGCTGATGATCCTGCTCAGCTCACGGATGGGCGCGCTCGCGGGGCGTTTCGGACCGCGCCTGTTCATGACGCTCGGCCCGATCGTGATGGCCGTGGGCGCCCTCCTGCTGCTGAACGTGGGCGGCGACTTCGCCTACGTGACGCAGGTGCTGCCCGGAGTGATCGTGTGGGGCCTGGGCCTGACCGCCACGGTGTCCCCCCTCACGGCGGCCGTGCTCGGCGCGATCGACACCGAACGATCGGGCATCGCCTCGGCCGTCAACAACGCCGTCTCGCGCGTCGCGGGACTCCTCGCGATCGCCGCGGTGTCGGCGGTCGTGGGCGGCTCGCTCGATCTCGACGGCTTCCACCGCGCTGCCGTCTTCACCGCGGCGCTGATGCTGCTCGGGGCTGCGGCGTCGTTCCTCGGCGTCCGGAATCGGTTGCCCCGGCAGGACTGAGCGACGAGCCCGGGCGTCACGCGCACCCGGAGCGGTGCAGCGGTGCCCGAGCGGCCCCGAGGCCACGGACCACGCCGCGAAACCGCGCCCTCTCCGCGCTCAGCGCAGAATGGCCCGCGCCCGCTCCACGTCGTCGGCCATCTGCACCAGCAGGGCGTCGATGCCGTCGAAGGCCGTCATCTCGCGCACCCGCTCGACGAAACGCACCTCGACATGATGGCCGTACAGGTCGAGGCCGGTCTCATCGATCACGTACGCCTCGACCTGACGGGCGTGCACGTCGTCGAACGTGGGATTGGTGCCGACGCTGATCGCGGCCGGGTAGCTGATGCGCCGCGCGCCGTCGACGTCCACGAGCCAGCCGGCGTAGACACCGTCAGCGGGGACGAAGCCCTCGAGTTCGGGCGAGAGGTTCGCGGTGGGGTAGCCGAGCTCGCGGCCGCGCTTGAGTCCGTGCACGACTTCGCCCCACACCGAGGGCGCACGACCGAGCAGGCGCGCAGCCGTGGCGACGTCGCCGACCGACAGCGCCTCGCGTATCCAGGTGGACGACACACGCCGATCGGCGTGCACCGCGCGCACATCCTCCACCACGTCGACGCGGAACCCGTGCTCGGCGCCCATACGCGTCAGCAGGTCGGGGTCGCCCTCTCCCCCGGCGCCGAAACGGAAGTCACGGCCCACGAGCACCGTTCGCGCCTGCAGCGCCTCCACGAGCACCCGCAGCGCGAAGTCGTGGGCGGGGATGGCCGCCAGCTCTTCGTCGAAGGTCAGCAACAGGGTGGCATCCACCCCGGCCCGCTCGAGCAGCTCGAGCTTCTGGTGCGGTCCGATCACATCGGGCGGACATTTCTCGGGGCGCAGCACGCTCAACGGGTTGCGGTCGAAGGTCACCGCGACCACGCGCGCTCCGTCGGACGCGTCGATGCGCGCCCGGTCGATCACGGCGCGGTGCCCGGCGTGGACGCCGTCGAACTTGCCGATCGCCACCACCGAGGGACCGAAGTTCTTCGGCACCTCCGCGGGCTCGCGGAACACGATCACCGGGTCGCCCGACGGTGACGCACGAGCCACCACAGTCCGAGGAAGGGCAGCACGAGGGGGATGAACAGGTATCCGTAGCCGTACACCGACCACACCGTCGGGTGCTGGAACAGCTCGGGGAGCACGAGACTCAGGGTTCCCACGACGAGGACACCCACCAGCTCGAAACCGATGGCGATCCACGCGACGCGGTACCAGGTCGGTCGCGCCGAGAAGACGAGCGCGAGGGTGGCGAGGATGTACACGACCGCGGCGAGGGCCGACAGCGAGTACGCGAGCGGGGCGTCGTCGAACTCGCGAACGATCTGCACGAAGGAGCGGCCGGTGGCGGCGAGCGCCATGATGCCGTAGACGACGACGAGGACACGGCCGATGCCGGTCATCCCCCGGGAGCGGGTGGGAGTGGTGGATGCCATGACCTGTCGATTCTAGTTCGCCCGCGGCCGCGGCGAGCGGTGCGGCCCGCGTCAGGCCAGCTGTACGGTCCAGATGATGTGCATGCGCCAGACCATGACGGCCACGGCGAGGGCCGCGACGCCCATGATGACGGTGCTCCAGCGGCTGCGTTCGATGAGTGCCCACGCGGCTCCCGCGACCGGCACGAGGGCGGCCGAGACGAGATAGGTCCAGAACTCGAGCAGGCTCCCCGACGGGGGGTTGCCGGCGAACGGTGAAATGATCGCCACCACGATCTGCACGATGAGCAGCAGTTCGATGAGCGCGAGGGATCCGACCGTGACGTCTCCGGGGCGGCGTCCGACGAGCCCCGCCGAGATCGCGACGAGGCCCGCGAGGACCGCGATCCCCACCTGCACGAGCGTGAACCACAGGATCATCGGGCGGCCTCCTCGGGCATGTTCATGGCGCTCTTGAGCTGCGTCCCCCGCTTCTCGACGATGCCGACGAGGCGACCGTCGGGGTCGATCGCGGCGGCGAGGGCGCCCGTCAGGCGTCCTCCCCCGTCGATGCGTTTGCCGTGACGCAGATCGCGCGCTTCGTCCGCCCCCACCGCGAGGGCGCCCACGACGACGGCGGCCGCGGTGGCCGGCTCGACGAGGGCGTCTTCGGCGATGTCGTCGACGGATGCCGCGCCGGAGACGTCGAAGGCACCGATGCGGGTGCGCCGAAGGGCCGTCAGATGCCCGCCCACGCCCAGCGAGCGGCCCAGGTCGCGGGCCAGGGCTCGGATGTACGTACCGCTCGTGCAGTCGACGACGACGTCGAGCTCGATCGTCGTGTCGCCCCGACGGGTCTCGCGCACATGGAAGCGCGAGACGGTGACGCGCCGAGCCTTCAGCTCGACCTCCTCGCCCGCGCGGGCGAGGTCGTAGGCGCGGCGCCCGTCGACCTTGATGGCCGACACCGTGCTCGGCACCTGGTCGATCTCGCCCGTCAGCTCGGCGATACCCTCGAGGATCTGCGCCTCGGTCACGGCGGAGGCGTCCGCACGGGCGGTCTCGGTCCCGTCGGCGTCGTCGCTGTCGGTCTCGACCCCCAGGAGGATCGTCGCCTCATACGTCTTGTCGGCGCCGACGATGTACGTGAGCAGCCGTGTCGCCCCCTCGACGCCGAGGACGAGAAGTCCGGTCGCCATCGGATCGAGCGTGCCGGCATGGCCGATCTTGCGGGTGCCGAGCGCCCGGCGGGCCCGCGACACGACATCATGGCTGGTGATACCCCCGGGTTTGTCCACCAGGAGGATGCCGGGGCGGACCATCAGCAGAAGTCTCCGAACACCTGGACCGGGTGCGAGGGGTCGGAGTTCTCGACGATGACCGAGGCGGCGACGCGCGGCCGCGCGGTGTGGACGTACTGTTTCTGCGCGTCGGGCAGCTCGGGGCGCGGCTGTCCGACGGGCGGGTTGGACTCGAGCCACACCGACCAGTTCCACAGTCCCCGCCGCGCCGGGGTCTGGAGGAACACGCCGTCGACCACGAGCACTGCGTCGCCCTCGCCCGCGCGGAAGGGCGCCACGACGCCGTCGCGCACGTCGGCTGCCTCGTCGGAGACGCTCGCCCGGTGCACGGCCGTGCCATCCTCGGCCACCGCGGACGCGAAGCCCTCGGCGAAAGCGTGCGCCGCCTCGGCATCCAGCCCCTCGATGGCCACCACGACGCGGCCCGCGCGGTTGTTCTGCCGCATGAGGTCGCGCAAGCTGCGCTGAAGGGTCTCGACGGGGTTCTCGCTGGGCATGCCTCCAGCCTACGGTCGACCACCGACACTCGACCGCGCTCTCCGCCCCGCAACGGCTGCGCCGCGCCGCCCCGAACCACGCAGAAACGCGACCCGCGCACAGAAACACGCTCTGCTCGCGTTTACGGGCGCGGAGGGCGTTTATGCGTGCCGAAGGACCGGGTTCTGCGACCGTAGGCTGGAGGGATGCCAGATCTCGCCGCCCCGCTCATCGCGTGGTACCGCGACGCGGCGCGCGACCTTCCCTGGCGCCGCCCGGGCTTCGGCGCGTGGGGCACGCTGGTCAGCGAGTTCATGCTGCAGCAGACCCCGGTCACGCGAGTCATCCCGCACCTCGAAGCGTGGCTGGAGCGCTGGCCGACCCCGGCGGACCTGGCCGCCTCTCCCCCGTCCGAGGCGGTGACGCAGTGGGCCAACCTCGGCTACCCGCGGCGCGCGCTGTGGCTGCATCGGGCGGCGGTCGAGATCCGCGACCGGCACGACGGAGTCGTCCCCCGCGATGTCGAGGCGCTCCTCGCCCTCACCGGGATCGGCGATTACACCGCCCGCGCGGTAGCGGTCTTCGCCTACGGCGACCGCCACCCGGTCGTCGACACGAACACGAGGCGCGTCCTCGCCCGCGCAGTCGAGGGCGTGGCGCAGCCCGGTCCTCCGCACCGCCGGGATCTCGAGCGGATGGATGCCGAGCTCCCCCACGACATGATCGATGCGGCGATCGTGAACGCCGCCGCCATGGAGCTCGGGGCGATCGTCTGCACGGCCCGCTCGCCGAAGTGCGACCTCTGCCCGCTCGCCACGCGGTGCGCCTGGCGGGCCGCAGGCTACCCCGCCTCCGAAGACCGCCGCCGTCGGCAGGCGAAGTACGAGGGGAGCGACCGCCAGGCGCGCGGAGCCGTGCTGAAGGTGCTGCGCGATGCGGCCCCCTCCGCGGTCCCGCTGTTCGCGGTGCTCCCCGACTGGCCCGACACCGCGCAGCGCGACCGTGCCATCGACTCGCTCATCGCCGACGGCCTCGCCGAAGCGGTCGACGACGTCCTGCGTCTGCCCGGTCACTCGGCATCCTGAATCCGCCCCGGGGCACTCCGCCCCGGTGCACTCCGTGCCGGACGCGACGCTCCGGCGACACCGTCGTCGCGGCGCGGATCGAGCCCGTCGCCACCGCCGGACGGTGCGGTCCTCAACAGGCAGCCTCCCAGGAACGACGAAGGCCGGACACGACCCCTCGGGGTGGTGTCCGGCCGTGTGCTTCGAAGTTCAGGAGCGAGGCGCGTCTTCGACGTCGACGTCGTCTTCGCTGTCGTCGTCCTCTTCGTCTTCGCGCGGCTTGACGTACGGATCGGCATCTCCCGCGTAGGCGGCCGAGGCGGCGAGACCCGCGACCGACTCGTCGCGCTCGCGCGCTTCGCGCAGCAGCGCCGAGATGTGGTCGGCGTTCTCGGGGATTCCATCGAGGATGAACTCCAGTGACGGGGTGAGCCGCGTGTTGAGGTTCTTGCCGACCTCGCTGCGGAGCATGCCGGTCGCCGACTTCAGCGCGGCGGCGGTGTCGGCGCGATGCGCCTCGTCGCCCATGACGGTGTAGAACACCGACGCGTGCTGGAGATCACCCGTGACCCGCACGTCGGTGATGGTGACGAATCCAAGCCGCGGGTCGCGCAGCCCCTTCTCGAGACGCTCGGCGAGCACCACGCGGATCCGGTCCGCCACTCGCGCCTGTCGTTCCCCTGCCACGTCAATTCCTATCTCTCACTAAGCCAGACGTCACACGCCAGATGCCGAAGCATAGGCGAAGGACGGAGGTTTCGTGGGTCTGCGGGAGCATCGGGGTAGGGGCCCCGCTCTGCTCCCGCAGACCCACGAAACCGGAGGCCGTAGCCGGTAGCTACGACCTCCGGTGTGTGATCAGCCTCGCGGCTTCTCGACCATTTCGGTGGTCTCGATCTCGTCACCGATCTGGATGTCGTTGAACTTGCCCAGACCGATACCGGCCTCGAAGTCCGTACGCACCTCGGTGACGTCGTCCTTGAAGCGACGCAGCGACTCGATCGCCAGGCCGTCCGCCAGCACGACACCATCGCGGATGACGCGAGCCTTGGCGTTGCGCGTGATCGTTCCCGATCGCACGATGACACCGGCGATGTTGCCGAACTTCGAGGAGCGGAACACCTCGCGGATCTCGGCGACACCCGACTGCACCTCTTCGAACTCCGGCTTGAGCAGGCCCTTGAGCGACTGCTCGACGTCGTCGATCGCGTTGTAGATGACCGAGTAGAACCGCACGTCGACACCCTCGCGGGCGGCACGCTCGCGGGCCTTCGTGTCGGGACGGACGTTGAAGCCGATCACGATCGCGTTGTCGATCGTGGCCAGGTTGATGTCCGACTCGGTGATCGCACCCACACCGCGGTGGATGATGCGCAGCTGGACGCTGTCGTCGACCTCGATCTTGAGCAGCGATTCCTCGAGCGCCTCGACGGCACCCGACACGTCACCCTTGATGATGAGGTTGAGCGACTCGACCTTGCCCTCTTCGAGAGCACGGGTGAAGTCCTCGAGCGAGATGCGCTTGCGGGCCTTGGCCAGCTGGGCGTTGCGCTCGGCGGCTTCACGCTTCTCGGCGATCTGACGCGCGGTGCGGTCTTCCTCGGTGACGATGAACACGTCGCCGGCGCGGGGCACGGAGTTCAGACCCTGCACCGAGACGGGACGCGACGGGTAGGCCTCTTCGACCGCTTCGCCGTTCTCGTCCATCATCGCGCGGACACGGCCGTAAGCCGTTCCCGCGACGATCGCATCGCCGACGCGGAGGGTTCCGGACTGGATGAGCACCGTGGCGACCGAACCGCGACCCTTGTCGAGCTTCGCTTCGATCGCGACACCGCGGGCCGCCTTGTTCGGGTTGGCCGTCAGGTCGAGACCGGCGTCGGCGGTGAGCAGGACCGCATCCAGGAGGGCCTGGATGTTGAGGTTCTGTCGAGCCGAGACGTCGACGAACATGACGTCTCCGCCGTACTCCTCGGCGACCAGGCCGTACTCGGTGAGCTGCTGGCGGACCTTGGCCGGGTTGGCGTCGGGCTTGTCGACCTTGTTGACCGCGACCACGATCGGCACGTTCGCCGCCTGGGCGTGGTTCAACGCCTCGACCGTCTGCGGCATGATGCCGTCATCGGCCGCGACCACGAGGATCGCGATGTCGGTCACCTGCGCTCCTCGGGCACGCATGGCGGTGAACGCCTCGTGACCCGGGGTGTCGATGAAGGTGATCGCGCGCTCGATGCCCTCGTGCTCGGTCCAGATCTGGTACGCACCGATGTGCTGCGTGATGCCGCCGGCCTCGCCCGCGACCACGTTGGTCTGGCGGATGGCGTCGAGGAGTCTCGTCTTACCGTGGTCGACGTGACCCATGACGGTGACCACCGGAGGACGGATCTCGAGATCGTCCTCGCTCTCGGCCTCGAGCTCGGCATCGAGGTCGAGACCGAAGCCCTCGAGGAGCTCCTTGTCTTCGTCCTCGGGCGAGACCATCTGGATCTTGTAGCCGAGCTCGGCACCGAGCACCTCGAAGGTGGCCTCGTCGAGCGACTCGGTCGCGGTGGCCATCTCGCCCAGGTTGAACAGAATGGTCACGAGCGTGCCGGGCTGGACGGTGTAGCCGCGCAGGGCCTCGAGCTTGTCCGCGAAGTCGGCGATGGATGCGCCGCGGCGCAGGCGGATGATCTCGCCGTTGCCCTTCGAGACGTTGACGCCGCCGACGACCGGCGCCGACCGCATCTCGAATTCCTGCCGCTTCGCCCGACGCGACTTACGCTGCTTGGACTTGCCGCCACCCTTACCGAAGGCACCCGCGGTACCACCGCCGGGACCACGGCCACGGCCGCCGCCACCACCGGGACGACCGGCGAAACCACCGGCCGGAGCGCCGCCACCGGGGCGCTGGAAACCGCCACCGGCACCGCCGGGACGACCGGGACCGCCGGGACGCTGCTGGAACGGAGCGCCGGGACGACCGCCGCCACCGGGACGACCGGCACCGCCGGGGCGCGGGGCACCGGGACGCGGGGCGCCAGGACGCGGAGCCTGGGGACGCGGGATGTTGCCGGGGGTCGGGCGCTGGCCCATGCCCTGCGCCGAAGCGAAGGGGTTGTTCCCCGGACGGGGGCCCGCGGGACGCTGGCCCATGCCCTGCGAGGAGGCGAAGGGGTTGTTGCCCGGACGCGCTCCACCCGGACGCGGGGGCGCGCTCGGGCCGGGCTTGGGGGCACCGGCGCCGGGGGCGGCGGCACCGGGGGTCGGCGCACCGGACGTCGACGCCGAAGCGGCGGGCTTGGCTGCCGGGGCCTCGGCCGCTGCGGGAGCGGCCTTCTCGGGGGCAGCGGTCTCGGGGACCGGGCTCGCCGCGGGAGCGGCGGGGGCCGCGGGCTTGGCGGGGCCGGGGGTCGGGCCCGAGGGACGGGCACCGGGGGTCGCCGCGGGACGCGCGGGGCCCGGACGGGCGCCGGGGCGCGCCGCGGGCGCGGCGGGCGATCCACCGGCGGCCGGCGCCGAAGAACCCTCGGCCGCGAGGGCGGCGCGGAGCTTACGGGCCACCGGGGGCTCGATGGTGGAAGAGGGGCTCTTGACGAATTCGCCGAGCTCCTTCAGCTTCGCAAGCGCGACCTTGCTGTCGACGCCGAGCTCGGAAGCGATCTCGTGCACGCGTGGTTTTGCCACAATTCTCCTGTCTGAGGGCCTACCCCGGACAGGGCAGACCGCTAGTTGCGGACGGGTCTCATTTCGAGCCGTTCACTTCGTGTCCATAGCCGTTCAGCCTTTTCGCTGGAGGTGTGATTCGAAGGTCTGCGTGTCAAGCGGGCCTGACACACGCAATGCTCGTACGAAGGCGCGACGCGTAAGAGCTTTTCTCACGCATGCGTCCGTCTCGTGCACCCACGCTCCCCGACCCGGAAGGACCGCTCGTTCGTCTGCGACGAGGACCGATCCGTCGGTGACCACTCGCAGAAGCGAGGATCGGGGGGCGCGTGCGCGGCATCCGACGCACGTTCGTACGGGTTCCACTCTACACCTCGTGATCGTGGGGACGATCGGACCCTCAGTTGTCTTCGAGGATGCTGTCGGGCTGGATGTCGATCTTGGCGCCGGTGAGCTTCGCGGCCAGGCGGGCGTTCTGGCCCTCTTTGCCGATCGCCAGCGACAGCTGGTAGTCCGGCACGAGGGCGCGCACGGCCTTGGTCGTGGCATCCAGGACGAAGGACGAGGTGACCTTGGCCGGCGAAAGCGCGTTCGCGACGAAGCGCGGAAGCTCGGCGTCATAGTCGATGATGTCGATCTTCTCGCCCGAGAGCTCCTCGGTCACGGCGCGCACGCGACGACCGAGTTCGCCGATGCAGGCGCCCTTGGCGTTGACCGTCGGGTCGGTCGCCTGCACGGCGATCTTCGAACGGTGGCCGGCTTCGCGAGCGAGCGAGACGATCTCGACCAGGCCCGCGGCGATCTCGGGGACCTCGAGGGCGAAGAGCTTTCGGACCAGGCCCGGGTGCGTGCGCGAGACGGTGATCTGCGGACCCTTGTTGCCCTTGGAGACGCTCGTGACGTAGACGCGCAGTCGCGAGCCGTGGGCGTAGGTCTCGCCGGGCACCTGCTCTTCGGGCGGGAGGATGGCCTCGACGGTGCCGAGGTCGACGTGCACCATGCGCGGGTTGGGCCCCTGCTGGACGACACCGGCGACGATGTCGCCCTCTTTGCCCTTGAACTCCCCCAGCACGGCGTCGTCGGCGATGTCGCGCAGACGCTGGCTGATGACCTGCTTGGCGGCGAAGGCCGCGATGCGACCGAAGTCGTCGGGAGCCTGCTCCTCTTCGCCGATGACGGCCCCCTCGTCGTCGGTCACGGGCGTGAAGATGCCCACGTGACCGGTCTTGCGATCGAGGGAGGCGCGAGCGCCCGTCGGGATCTCGCCGCTGGGCGAGATGTGCTTGGCGTAGGCGGTCAGGATCGCCTGCTCGATGATGCGCGCGAGTTCATCGAAGGGGATCTCCTTCTCGCGTTCGATCGTCTTCAGAAGTGCGAGATCGATGTCCACAAGGGCCCTCCGTTATTCAGCTCTCCTCGACGCGACCGGCGCCGACAACCCCCCTACGATACCCGGGATGCCGCGAGCATTGCGACCGTCGCAGGATCACGGCCGTCGTCGCACAGCCGTTTCCCGGCCGCGCGGACGTTCGAGCACGTGCAGAACTCTGGAACACGGCGACCGGACCACGCGAAGACGCGGCCTGCCGGCACGCCGACCGACCAGGGCGAAGCGTGCTGCTGGGTAGGCTCGACGGGACCCGACCGCTGCGGCGGGTCCGGGCCGAGGAGGGCATGTGGCACGACCGACTCTCAGCGATGTCGCGGCTCGCGCCGGGGTTTCGGTGACGACCGTCTCGCGGGTCCTCAACGATCGCGGCTACCTCAGCGACCGGGTGCGTGGCGATGTGCGCCGCGCGATCGAGGAGCTCGGCTACCGGCCCAACGAAGTCGCCCGCTCGCTGCTCGGCCGGGGCACGCACGTCGTCGGGCTGATCGTGCCCACGGTGGCCGATCCGTTCTTCGGTGAGTTCGCCGCCGCCGTCGAGGCGGGGCTCGCCGATCGTGGTTACCGCACCCTGCTGTGCGACAGCCTGCGTAGCGTCGAGCGCGAGACGGCGTCGCTGGAATTACTCCTCGCCCACCAGGTGGCCGGCGTCATCACCTCCACCCACAACGACGGCGTGGACCTCTATCGGACGGCGGGGCTGCCGATCGTGGCTCTGGACCGGAGCCTCGGACAGGGGATCCCCGACGTCCGCAGCGACAACGTGGCCGGCGCCGCCCTGGCCACGGAGACGCTCGTGGATGCCGGCTATCGCCGCATCCTCTTCGTGAGCCCGCGTGACGACGTCCGCTCCGCCCGACGGTCGGGCCATCGCGAGGTCATGGCCGCACGGGGACTCCCCGAGTCGGTGCTGGCGTACGGGTTCAGCTCGAGCCTGGACGAACGGCGCGCCCTCATCGAGGAGACCCTCGACGGGGGCGAGTACGACGCGGCGTTCTGCACCGACGACGTCAGTGCCCTGATGGCGGTGGAATGGGCGCGGTCCCGCGCAATCCCCGTCCCGGCGGAATTCGGGGTCATCGGGTACGACGGCTCCGCGACCGTGCGACACCTCGCCCCGACCTTGACCACCGTGCTCCAGCCGATCGAGCAGTTGGCAGCCGAGTGCGTGCGACTCCTGCTTCGGCGCATCGACGAGCCCGCGGCCGATCTCCCGGCGGAGACGGTGCTTCCGGTGTCGCTGCGCCGCGGATCGACGGTGCGCGGGCACGACGCCCTCGCGGACCGACCGGGCCGGTGAGTCTGCCGCGCGGGTGAGGCGGCGACTTTCGCCGTCCGATCCCGCGAGCGCCCGCGGGGGTTCGCAGTCCCCGCGGGCTCGCACTCCTCGGCTCAGACCGTGGGGGCCTCCACCGCGCCGCGGAGCACCTGGAACACGGGGGTGCCGGCCTCGACGTCGGCCGAGGTGATGACCGCGTCGACCTCGAAGTCGTCGGAGTTGGTGATGACGATCGGAGTCGTGACGTCGTACCCGGCCGCGCGGACGGCGGACCAGTCGACGCGGGCGAGCGGGGTGCCGACCTCGACGCGCTCCCGTGCGGCGACGAGGGCAGTGAAGTGGGCGCCCTTCAGGTTGACGGTGTCGATGCCGATGTGGACGAGGACCTCGACGCCGTCATCGGTCGTGATACCGTAGGCGTGACCCGTCGGGAAGACCGCGGTGAGCACTCCGGCCACCGGGGCGGTGACATCACCGTCGCTGGGCACCACCGCGGCGCCGCCGCCGAGCACGCCGCCGGAGAACATCGGGTCGGGGACCTCGGAGAGCGGGATCAGGCGGCCGCGGACGGGCGAGACGATGTCCAGACGGACAGCGTCGGCATCGGATGCCGCGGCGGCGGCCACGGTGTCGGTGGCGACCTCCGCGACGTCGGACGCCGAGGCGTCGGCGTCCGTCGGCTCATCCAGCGGGGCGACGCCCTCCGTCGGATCCAGCGGCTTACCGCGGGCGATGCGCCAGCGACCGTAGACGAGGGTGGCGACGAAGGCCAGAACGAAGCTGATGAGCGCGCACAGCGCGAACTGCGGGATCGAGGACGGCTGGATGGACACGAATCCGATGACGCCGGCCGCACCGAGGGAGATGGCCTTCACGCCGAGGGCGCTGATGAAACCGCCGGCGACGGCTGCGGCTCCCATTCCGATGAAGAAGGGGAACTGCAGGCGCAGGTTCACGCCGAAGATCGCCGGCTCCGTGATGCCGAGCAGGGCGGAGGTGCTCGACGCGCCCGCCATCGCGCGCAGCTTGGACCCGCGCCGGACCAGGAAGAACACCGCGAGGCACGCCGCTCCCTGCGCGATGTTTGCCATCGCCGCGATCGCGAAGATGAACGACCCGCCCTGGGCGATCAGGCTCAGTTCGACCGCGGGGAAGCTCTGGTGAAGGCCCGTGACGACGATGGGCGAGTAGACGAGGCCGAAGAGCGCACCGCCGAGGAAGCCGAAGCTCTCGTACACCCACGACAGCCCGAACGTGATGGCATCGCTCACCCACCGCATGGCCGGGCCGACCGCGACGAAGGCCGCGACCCCGACCACGAGGAGCGAGATCATGGGGGTGAAGAGGAAGTCGAAGGTTCCCTTCAGCACGCGTCGGAGCAGCTTCTCGCACACCGACAGCAGGTACACCACGGCGAGGACCGGGATGACGGTGCCCTGGTAGCCGGCCTGGGCGACGTCCATGCCGAGGATGTTCCAGTAGGTCATCGTGCCGTCGGCCATGGCCTCCGACACGGCGTACCCGTTGACCAGCGAGGGCATGACCATCGCGGCACCGAGCGCGGCGGACAGGAAGGGGTTGGCCCCGAAACGCTGACCGGCCGAGAAGGCGACGAGCACCGGGAGGAAGGCGAACGCCGCGGAGGCGAGCAGGTTGATGAGGGCGGCGGGGTCCGCCAGCCACGGGAGGGTCGTCGTGACCGCCTCGGGTCCGAACAGGCCAGGCGCAGTGAGCACATTGTTGAGCGCCATCAGCAGACCGCCGGCGATCAAGGCGGGAAGCACGGGCACGAAGATGTCGGAGAGCATCTTGATGAAGCGCACCACGACGTTGCCGCTCTGGCCGGCGACCTGCTTGACCTCGTCTTTGGTGGCGGCGCGCACCCCCGAGAGCGCCACCAGTTCGTCGTAGACCTTGTCGACGTCACCGGGTCCGATGATGATCTGGAACTGCCCTCCCGCCTCGAACGTCCCCTTCACATTCGGGTCGGCATCGAGCGCGGACTGGTCGATGCGCGTCTTGTCGACGGTGACGATGCGCAACCGCGTCGCGCAGTGCGCGGCTGCCTGGATGTTCTCGGACCCGCCGAGAGCGGTGAGAACGGAGCGGGCGACAACATCGTGCTGCATCGGGAGTCCTGGAAGTCGGAGACAGGGTGAGAGGCCGAGTGACAATGCTGTCAAACGTTTGACACAGTATGCCGCGCGAAATGCACCACAGCAAAAACCGCTCTCCCACCCGCGCAGACGTCGGCGGATGACGGGGGTCAGGGGCTGTAGAGCGACGACTCTCCCGAGAGGACCGCCACCTCACCGCCGCGCGCGCTCAACGACACCGAGACGGGTCCCTCGGCGAAGAACGTCCGGGCGGTGAAGGCCGTCGTGCCGTCGACGATGATCTCGACGATCGAGCGGTCCACGAGCAGCTCGATGACTCGCTCGGGGGCCCCGGGTGCGGGCAGCGGGACCTCGCGACGTGCACCGCCGACGCGGTAACGGGTGGCCGAGCGATCGACCGTGAGCGAGGTCGCATCCAGATCGACGGTCACCGGGGATGTCTCGGGACCGATGAGGATCCGCGCCGATGCACCGGTGTCGACGCGCAGACGCAGGCTCGTCCAGCTCGCGGATGCGTCGCCCGGAGCGAGAAGACCCACGCTCTCGCCGTCGCTCAGCGTCGCCGCGGGCACCGCGGTCGTCGCACCGAAGTCGGCGCGGGCCGGGGCGAGACGCTGGTGCAGCACACCGCCGCGCAGGGTCAGGCTGCGGGGTGCCGAGAGCGTGTGCACCCAGCCGTGCGCCCGCGAGGGCTGATCGTCTTGGGCGGGCAAGCCCGCCCAAGCCAGCAGGAGTGCGTCGTCGGCATCGCCGCGGCCCGCGAAGACCTGCGGGGCGTAGAACTCGAACCCCGCGTCGATCAGACGGAACCCTCCCGTGTCGCGCAGACGCGAACCGTCGAGGTGACCGACCACGTACCCGCAGACGTCGGCGACACCGAACGGATTCACGTCCGCGTCCGTCGCCCCCTGCGGACACAGCACGAGCACGTCGTGCTCGACGCCGGTCTCGAGGTCGGTGAGACGGAAGATGTTCGGGCACTCCCACATGTACCCCGCGGATGCCGCATCCAGCCCCTCGACCGTCAGCTCGCCGTCGAAGCGCCAGGGGCCTTCGGCATCCGGCGCAGAGTAGAGCAACACCGCTCCGGTCTCATCGTCGCGCTGCGCGCCGAGACACATCCGCAGACGGCCCCCCTCGGTGCCGTAGACCATCGGGTCGCGGAAGTGCGCCGTGTAGCCCGCCGGGCGGTCCGCATCCGGGAGGAAAGGACCGGCGGGGTCCTTTTCGAAAGCGACGAAGTCGTCGGTGTGGACCCGCACCTGGTGAGCCTCACGCGTGCCGTCCGGGTTCTTCACGTTTCCCGTGTACAGGAGGTCCGCTCCGGCCCCCGCTGGAACCGCGGAACCCGAATAGCATCCGTCGCGGTCGTACGCGGCGTCCGGTTCGAAGGCCATGCCGTGGTGGGTCCATCGGAGGAGATCGCGGGAGGTCGCGTGGCCCCAACCCGATGCCGCGTTCCGGGAAGGCCGGACCCCACTGGTAGAACGCGTGCGCCACGCCGTCGACCACGATGAGACCGTTCGGATCGTTGATCCGCCCGTACGGGGACGCCAGATGGAAGAGGGGGGCGTCGGGATCGGACAGGGTACGCGCGTGGCGCTCGATATCCATAGCGCCAGCCTATTCGGCTCGCGTGAGCGGTCATGTCGGCCTCCCCCGCCCACCCCGGGCGAAGACCGCGTCGTGACGGGTCAGTACCGCTCGAGCGGGTTGGCTGCGAGCTTTCGCACCACTCCCCCGTCGACGAGCCGCCGGGCGGCGGTGTCGGGCTTGCGCGCGGCCTGGTCGGTGACGCACGCGCCGAACTCCGCTGCGAGAGAGCTCCGGGGATGCACCGCGAGCACCTCACGGACGAACTCCGCGGGCAGCGCGTCGGGACGAGCGCCGGAGATGTCGAGCGCGGTCGCCGTCTCGAGCAGGTAGCCCTCGGCATCCAGATCGGGGTCGACGCTCGGCCAGTTGTGGCGCACGATGACGTCGAGGACGCGTTCGCGTCGTTCGCGGTCCCACCCCGCGCCGGCGGTCAGAGCGACGCCGACGTGGCCGCCCGCGTGCTCGTACGACAGGGTGTGGTTGTCGAACTCGGTCACCGTGCCGATGTCGTGCAGGACGGCTGCGACGTAGAGCAGCTCGTGGTCGATGCCCGCGACCCCGTCGACCAGCGCGAAAGCCTCTGCCCACAGCCACGAGCGCAGGGCGTGCGCGGTGATCGCCGGTGACTGGTACTCCCGCGCCAGGGCGAGGGCACCGCGCGCGGCGAAGCTATCGGGCACGGGGAAGTCTGCGAGCTGCACGGGGCCTCCGAGGTTTGGATCCCTCCACCCTCGCAAGATCCCGCTCCGCGCGGCAGTGCCGCCACGGTCACCCGCCGACGTCTTCCTGCCAGAGCGCTCCGGATGCCGCGGCCTCGAGGTCGCGGCATCCGGAATCGATCACTGCACCGGGGTGGCGTGCCAGATGCGATCGAGGTAGTCGCGCATCGCGCGGTCGGACGAGAAGTAGCCGCTGCGCGCGACGTTGAGGATGGCCGAGCGCACCCAGCCGTCCTGGTCGGCGTAGGCGGCGTCGACGCGGTCCTGGGCGTCGAGGTACGCCGAGAAGTCGGCGAGCGCCATGAACCGGTCTTCGTACAGCAGGTTCGACACGAGCGGTTCGAAGACCGTGCGGTCGCCGCCCGAGAACGCGCCCGACGCGATGAGGTCGATCGCGCTGCGCAGGCGCTCGTCCTTCTGGTAGAAGTCGGCGGGGCGGTAACCCTCGGCCCACAGGGCCTCGACCTCGGGCTCGCTCATTCCGAACAGGAAGAAGTTGTCGTCGCCGACGAGCCCCCGGATCTCGACGTTCGCTCCGTCGTCGGTGCCGATGGTGAGGGCACCGTTCAGGGCGAGCTTCATGTTGCCCGTGCCCGAGGCCTCCTTGCCGGCGAGAGAGATCTGCTCCGACAGGTCGGCGGCGGGGATGATGCTCTCGGCGAGGGTGACGTTGTAGTTCGCCGGGTAGAGCACCTTGAGCTTGCCCTGCACGCGCTCGTCGGCGCTCACGACCTCGCCGACGGCGTTGATGAGGTGGATGATGCGCTTGGCCATGCCGTAGCCGGGGGCTGCCTTCGCTCCGAACAGGAACGTGCGTGCCTGCACGTCGGCGACGTCGAGGCGGCCCGACACGATGCCCTCGTAGGTGCTGACGATGTGCAGCACCTTCAGCGTCTGACGCTTGTACTCGTGCAGACGCTTGATCATGACGTCGAGCATGTGACCGTCGTCGAGGGCGGCCTCCCCGCGGGCTTCGAGCACGCGGCTGAGGCGACGCTTGTT
This sequence comes from Microbacterium sp. SORGH_AS_0454, assembly GCF_031453395.1. Classification (NCBI taxonomy): domain Bacteria; kingdom Bacillati; phylum Actinomycetota; class Actinomycetes; order Micrococcales; family Microbacteriaceae; genus Microbacterium; species Microbacterium sp. SORGH_AS_0454. The sequence continues at coordinate 3,457,918 of NZ_JAVIYS010000001.1, forward strand.
CGACGCCTTCACCGCGGCGAACCGCTCGCGGAAGTCCGCGTCGTCGGCCAAGGCCTCGAGTCCCCGGAGTCGCTCGAGGTCGACCGTCCAGCCGGCGCCGAGGGCCTCGGTGATGAGCGCCGAGAGGTCGGGGTTCGCCAGGCGCAGGAAGCGACGGGGCGTGACGCCGTTGGTGACGTTCGTGAACTTGTCGGGCCACATGGCGGCGAAGTCTTTCAGCACGTTGTCGCGCAGCAGCTGCGAGTGCAGCTCGGCGACGCCGTTGACCTTCGAGCCGGCCACCGTGGCCAGGTAGGCCATGCGCACCGAGCGGTACGGGTGCTCGCCGATGATCGACATGCTGCGGATGAGCATCTCGTCGTCGCCGAAGCGCTCTCGCACCTCGAGCAGGAACTCGTCGTTGATGCGGTAGATGATCTCGAGGTGGCGGGGCAGCAGGCGACCGAGCAGATCGACCGACCAGACCTCGAGGGCTTCGGGCAGCAGGGTGTGGCACGTGTACGCGAAGCACTTCTGAGTGATGGCCCACGCGGCATCCCACTCGAGATGCTTCTCGTCGACGAGGACGCGCATCAGCTCGGGCACCCCGATGACCGGGTGCGTGTCGTTGAGCTGGAAGATCACGCGCTCGGGCAGACGCTCCAGGTCGAAGTCCTCGGGCAGGACGTTCTCGATGAAGTCGGCGATGGATGCCGCGACGAAGAAGTACTGCTGCTGCAGGCGGAGTTCCTTGCCCTGGGGCGTGGAGTCCTCGGGGTAGAGCACCTTCGAGATGTTCTCGGCGAAGGTCTGCGCGCGCACCGACTCGACGTAGTCGCCGGAGTTGAAGGTGTGCAGGTCGAACGCGTTCGTCGCCACCGCGCGCCACAGGCGCAGGGTGTTCACGCGACCGTTGTGGTAGCCCGGGACCATCATGTTGTACGGCACCGCGAGGACGTTCCACTCGGGTACCCAGCGGGTGCGCTCGACACCCTCGTCGTCGTAGGTTTCGGTGGTGCCGGCGAACGAGATGGTCTGCGCGGCCTCGGGATGGGCGAAATCCCAGGGCGACCCCATACGCAGCCAGGCGTCCGGCTGCTCGATCTGCTGACCATCGGCGAAGGTCTGACGGAAGATGCCGTACTCGTAGCGGATGCCGTAGCCGATGGTGGGCACGCTCATGGTGGCGAGCGAGTCGATGAAGCAGGCGGCGAGGCGCCCGAGGCCGCCGTTGCCGAGCCCGGGTTCGATCTCGACCTGGCGGAGGTCGTCGATGTCGATGCCGCACTGCGCGAGGGCCTCGGTGGCGATGTCGGTCAGACGCGCCGCGAGGAGGTTGTTGTCGAGCTGCCGGCCCAGCAGGTACTCGGCCGAGAGGTAGCAGACGGTCTTCGCCTGCTGCGTCTTCTGCTGTGCCCGATCGTCGAACCATCGCGCCATGAGGTAGTCGCGCACCGTGTAGGCGAGGGCGAGGTACTGGTCGTTCACGTCGGAGGTCGACAGGGTCACGCCCTGGTCGAAATTCAGGTTCTGGAGGAACTGTTTCGCGAAGCCGTCGACGGACGCCGCGGGGGCGACGACGGGCGCGATGGCGAGCGGGTGGGTGGGGCGCAGCTCTGGGGTGTTCTCGGGCACCTTCCGACCGTAATCAGAACCGCCCCCTCCCGCCAATGGGGGAACGGCACCGACACACGATCTTCACCCGTTCGCCGCACACTTATCGACCCGAGAGGCCGCACGAGCCGAACGGATGCCGACCCCGGGCGCGCACCCGGATTGTCGCTCGCCCGGGAATCGGCATACGGTTCCGTGGTGCCCACCTCCGCCCGCAGCGCCGCCCGCGAGGCCGAGGCCAACCCCGCATTCCGTGTCATCGCCCGCGCCGGGTACGCGGCCAACGGCATCCTGCATCTCCTGATCGGCGGGCTGGTGATCGCGGTCGGTTTCGGAGCGCGGGAGGACAGCGATCAGACCGGCGCGTTTCGCGCCCTCGCCGCCGTACCCCTGGGTGCGGCCGCGCTGTGGGCCCTCGCGATCGGCCTCGTCAGCCTGGGTGCGTGGCACCTCCTGCAGGCTTTCGCACCTCGACGCCTCACGGTGTGGCGCCGCATCGGGCGGATCGCGACCGAGGCGCCGCAGGGCCTGATCTTCGTCGCCGTCGGCCTGGTGTCGGCATCCGTCGCCCTCGGTGCGCGTCCGCACGCCGAACAGGCGGCCGAGAGTCTCAGCGAGGCCGTGTTGACGTGGCCCGTCGGCGGGTTCGTGCTCGGGGCCGTGGGCCTCGCGGTCGCCGGTGTCGGCATCGGGTTCGTCTGGATGGGACTGCGCCGGTCGTTCCACTCGAAGGTGCGCACGCCCGACGGCCCCGCCGGCTTCGCGCTCAGCGCGCTCGGAGTCGTCGGCTTCGCGGCGAAGGGCGTGGCGCTCATCGTCGTGGGCGTCCTCGTGGTCGTCGCCGCCATCACCGTCGAGCCCGACACCGCGGGCGGTCTGGACGGGGCGACCTCGGCCGTCGTCGCTCTTCCGGCCGGACCCGTTCTCGCGTCGCTCGTCGGCCTCGGGTTCCTCGCCTACGGAGCGTTCACGGTGTTCCGTGCCCGGTACGCCCGCCTCGACGCCTGACCCGACGACTCAGTCGAGGTCGGGATCGCGACCGGTCCGCTCCCCCGTGTCGAGGGTCGCGATGGCCTCGTGGTCGTCGGCGTCGAGCACGAAGTCGAAGACGTCGCCGTTCTCGCGGATGCGGTCGAGCGACACCGACTTGGGGAACACGACGAGGCCGCGATCGAGGTGCCAGCGCACGACCACCTGGGCCGGAGTCTTGCCGTAGCGCTCGGCGATGCGCGCGAGCTCGGGCTCGTCGAGCAGGCCGCCGCGTGCGAGCGGTGCCCACGACTCGGTGACGATCTCGTGCGCGGCGTGCCAGTCGACGAGCTCGTCCTGCGGGAAGCGCGGGTGCAGCTCGACCTGGTTCACGGCGGGGAGGACACCCGTCTCCTCGCGCAGACGCTCGAGGTGCGGCACGGAGAAGTTGCTGACGCCGATCGAGGTGGCGCGCCCCTCCTCCTGCAGGCGCTGCAGAGCCCGCCACGTGTCGACGTAGCGATCGGCGCTGGGAATGGGCCAGTGGATGAGGTACAGGTCGACGCGGTCGACGCCGAGCTTGGCCGCACTGGTGTCGAAGGCGCGGAGCGTCTCGTCGAAACCCTGGTCGTCGTTCCAGACCTTGGTGGTGACGAAGACGTCGTCGCGATTCAGGCCCGAGGCGCGCAGTCCCTCGCCCACCTCGGCCTCGTTGCCGTAGAGCGCCGCGGTGTCGATGTGGCGGTAGCCCATGGCGAGGGCGCCTTCGACGAGACCGGCGGTCGCGTCGGCGGGCACCTTGTAGGTTCCGACACCCAGCTGGGGAATGGTGGAACCGTCGGACAGGGACAGACGGGGAGCCGAGATCATGGCATCCACGCTACCGATGCCGGCGTCGCGTACGGTCGGCGTGCCCTCCGAAAGCCGGGGAGGAGGGGTCAGCGCGTCAGCGCGGCCACGGCGTCGTCGACCGATACCGTCTCGCGCTCGCCCGTGCGGCGGTCCCAGAGCTCGACCTGGCCCTCGGCCGCGCCGCGACCGACGATGAGGATGCGCGGGATGCCGACGAGCTCAGCGTCGCCGAACTTCACCCCGGGCGACACCTTCGGGCGGTCGTCGTAGAGCACGTCGAGGCCCGCGGCCTCGAGCTGGTCGGAGACGGATGCCGCGAGCTCGAACGCCACCGCGTCGCGGCCGGTGGCCACCACGTGCACGTCGAACGGGGCGACCGACGACGGCCAGATGAGGCCCTTCGCGTCGTTGTTGAGCTCGGCGATGATCGCGAGGATGCGGGTCACCCCGATGCCGTACGAGCCCATGGTGACGGTGGCGAGCTTGCCATTCTCGTCGAGCACCTTCAGGCCCAGGGCCTCGGCGTACTTGCGACCCAGCTGGAAGACGTGGCCGATCTCCATGCCGCGCGCGAGCTCCACGGGGCCGGAGCCGTCGGGGGCGGGGTCACCCTCGCGCACGGTCGAGACCTCGACGAAGCCGTCACCGACGAAATCGCGGCCGGCGACGAGCGAGTGCACGTGCTTCTGGTCGATGTTGGCGCCCGTGATCCACGCGGTGCCGTCGACCACGCGGGGGTCGAGGTAGTAGCGGATCTTCGTCGCCGACTCCTCGCCCAGCACCGCACCGGTGGGCGACCAGGGTCCGATGTAGCCCTTCACCAGCAGCGGGTTCTTCGCGAAGTCCGCCTCGGTGGCCGCCTCGACCTCGGCCGGAGCGAAGGCGACCTCGACGCGCTTGTCGTCGACGTCGCGGTCCCCCGGGAGGCCGACGACGACGAGCTCGCGCGTGCCGTCGAGGTGCGTGAGGGCGAGCACGACGTTCTTCAGCGTGTGCGCCGCGGTCCACTGGTTCGCCTCTGCCGTGGCGGGACCGGCGATCCCGGGAGCCGGGGCGTCGAGGTGCGCGTTCGAGTGGTCGACGAGGGTCGCGATCGTCGGGGTGTCCGGCGAGTCGAAGACGACCGGCTCGGGCTGCCCCTCGATGGGGAGGGCATCGGGAACGACCGTGGTGAACGCCTCGACGTTGGCCGCGTAGCCCCCGGCCGAGCGCACGAAGGTGTCCTCGCCGATCGGCGTCGGGTGGAGAAACTCCTCCGACTTCGACCCGCCCATCGCCCCCGCATCGGCCGCCACGATGACGTACTCGAGCCCCAGGCGGGTGAAGATGCGCTCGTAGGCGTCGCGCTGAGCCTGGTACGAGGCGTCGAGGCCAGCATCCGTCGCGTCGAACGAGTATGCGTCCTTCATCGTGAACTCACGACCGCGCAGGAGACCGGCACGGGGACGAGCCTCGTCGCGGTACTTGTCCTGGATCTGGTAGATCGTCAGGGGCAGGTCCTTGTACGACGAGTACAGATCCTTCACCAGCAGGGTGAACATCTCCTCGTGCGTCGGCGCGAGCAGATAATCGGCACCCTTGCGGTCCTGCAGGCGGAACAGCGCGTCGCCGTACTCCTCCCAGCGACCGGTGACCTCGTAGGGCTCACGCGGCAGCAGCGCCGGGAAGTGCACCTCGAAGGCACCCGCGTTCGCCATCTCCTCGCGGACGATCGTCTCGATCTTGGCCTTGACCTTCAGACCGAGCGGCAGCCACGCGAAGACGCCCGGGGCGTTGCGACGGATGTAGCCGGCGCGCACGAGCAGACGGTGGCTCGTGACCTCGGCATCCGAGGGATCTTCGCGAAGCGTGCGGAGGAAATAGTTCGACAGACGGGTGACCACGAGAGTCGAGTCTAGGGCGGTGGATGCCGAAGACCCGGCCTCTGGGCAACAGTCACGCCGCTCACCGTCCCTGGAACCAGAGAGATCACGCCGTGGGGTGGTCGAGCGGGATCCCCAGGTCAGCCGAGTTCTGTCAGGACAGCCTCGACCATGGCGCGCATCTGTGCATCATCGAGCCCGCGCCCGCGCACGTTCAGAACTCCACCGCGTGCAGCGGCATCCAGCTCAGAGGCAACATTGGGAGGGTTCTCCGGATAAAGCCATCCGGAGACGCCGCCAGCAAGAGGGAACGATTGTCGTCTGTCGTCGCCGGCGGCTGCGTCCTCGTCGAGCGTGCCGCCCGGCCAGAACGTCAGATCCATGGTGAAGAGCGTGCTGACGTCTTCGCTGTGTCCCGAGAAGCCGCACCATCCCGCGGCCCCATTCGAGGTCAACACGTCCCAGGCCTGCCCATGCGGGAAGTAATCGGTCTGGATGGGGCCGATGTCATCGCGCCCCAGCGCCTCTCGGACGGCGGGGAGAACCTCACTCTCGCAGTCGGGGATCGACCATGCGTCCGAGGACAGCGCACGTGCGATACCCGGCGTCTCAGCTGCACGCGGACCGATGTTCTGCACCGCAGCCGCGGCACCCTCCACGTCGTCGGATTCCGCGTTCACCCATGCATCGCCGTGGCGCTCGCTGTAGGAACAGACACTGCCGCCGACGCACGGGGGCACGAGTCCCACTTCCTGGCGAACGGAGTCAGGCACGGCCTCCCATGGCACGACAGTCATCGTCACCGGGACTCCCTCCCCGGCGGACACGGGAATCCATGTGCACGACACCCCCTCCGAGAACCCGGGCACCCCCGAGAAGATTCGTCCCTGGCTTCATCGGAACACCGAAGAACTCCGAGACAGTTTCGTCATCCAGCACGACGGAGCACTCGCCCCCGAAGGCAAGTGCCTGCAGTACGGTCGTCGGTGACATCGTCGGCGTCGGAGCCGATGTCGGGGTAGGTATCGGGATGGGGGTCGTCGTCGTGGTGACCGTCGGCGACGGCGTCGTCGCGATCTCCGGCGCGCTGAGCGTCGAGGTCACCGCCACTCCCCCGGCGATCGCGACCACCATCACCGCGGCCACCGAACCAGCGATCCACGCGTTGCGGTGCGCCCCGACGTGCTTGATGTCGTGGGCGCCGCCCACGATGCGGGCGCGCAGGGCCGCGCGCTCGGAGGGCGTCAGTTCGTCGTTCATGCCCGTGCCCCTTCCAGCGCGAGCTCGTCGCGCAACTTCGCTTTGGCGCGGGCGAGCCGCGATTTCACCGTTCCGGCCGGGATGCCGAGGGCTTGAGCGATCTCGCGCTCGGCGTAGCCCTCGAGCACCGACAGCACGACCACCGCCTGCTCGCGCTCGGGGAGGCGCTTGAGCGCCGAGAGCACCCCGCTGTCGTCGGCAGCGTCGCTCGACACCTGCTCGGCGACCGGGGCGCGGTCCAGCAGGGCGCGATAGCGCCGGCTCGACCGCTCCAGGTTCCGCGCGCTGTGCGCCACCGTCGTCAGCAGCCACGGCAGCGGAGACCCATCGACCAGACGCACCGAGGCGCGCTTGCGCCACAGTTCGAAGAAGGCCACGGTCACGGCATCCTTCGCATCCTCCCGATGACTCAGCAGCCGCGACGCATGGCGGAACAGCCGCGTCTCGTGCCGATCGAACAGCGCGGCGAGCGCGAGCTCGTCGCCTTGGCGTACCCGGTCCCACAGCCAGGCGTCGTCTTCATCCACACCCAGTAATGTCCGCGGGGGCGCCATCGGTTCCCTTTCCGGCGACGAAATGGATAACGAAACGGTGACGGTCCGCGAGGTTCGTGCCGCACGGCGACGCCACCGTCATCGGGCCGCAAGCTCAGATCGCCCGACGCCCCACGTGCAGCACCGCGCGTACGACGAGACCCGCGACCAAGGCCCAGAACGCGGCGCTCACCCCGAACACCGCGATCCCGGAGGCGGCCACGAGGAACGTCACCACGGCGGGCACCCGCTCACCGGGGTCGTCGATCGCCTGCTGGATCGCCGACCCGAACGCGCCGAAGAGCGCCACGCCCGCGACCGCCGGGATGACGCCCGCCGGGGCCAGCAGCACGATCGCGGCGAACGCCGCCGACAGGGCGCCGAGGACGAGGTAGGTGCCTCCGGCCGACACCCCCGCGACCCACCGCTTCTTCGGGTCGGGGTGCGCGTCGGGTCCCGCGGCGATCGCCGCGCTGATCGCGCCGAGGTTCATCGCGTGCCCGCCGAACCCGGCCGCGGCGGCCGAGCCGAGCCCGGTGACGAGCATCGCGGGGCGCCACGGGATCGTGTACCCGAGGCTGCGCATCACGGCGACTCCGGGCACGTTCTGCGACGCCATCGTCACCACGAACAGCGGCACCGCGATGCCCACGACCGCGCCGACCGTGAGAGAGGGGCGGTGAACTCCAGGCGCGGCAGCAGGGTCGCGGCATCCGCGTCCACCCCCGTACGGGCCAGCTCCACCCCGACCACCGCGATCGCGGCGACGAAGGCGAGCGGGACGGCCCAGCGGGGAAGGAACCGGGATGCCACGAGCCACACCAACAGCACGGGAGCCACACCCCACGGGTCGTTCACGAGGCCGACGAACGGCGCCACGCACAGCGGCAGCAGGACACCGGCGAGCATCGCCTGCGCGATCGAGGCCGGGATCCGCGCGATGAGCGCGCCGAGCGGGGGGAACAGCGCCGTGCAGAGGATCAGCGCGGCGGAGACGAGGAAGCCGCCGATCACCGCCGGCCACCCGCCGTCGATGGCGCCGGTGGCCGCCAACAGGGCGGCGCCGGGGGTCGACCAGGCGACGGTGATCGGTATGCGGTAGCGCCCGGCGAGCACGATGCAGCCGATGCCGATGACGAGCGTGATCGCGAGCAGGCCACTGGCCGCCTGGGCGGGAGTCGCCCCCACGGCACGCAGGCCCGTGAGCACGACGGCGAAGGTGCTGGTGAATCCGACGAGGGCGGTGACGACCCCGGCGACGAGCGGTCGGGCGAGCGAGGGCGGCGAGGTGTCGGCCATAGGCCCCCGAGGCTACCGGATGCGCAGAAGCCCTCCGTGCCCCGGCCGCGACCGGGTGCCCCCGGGGCTCACGGCGCTCCCGGGGCGGTCACCCCGCGGGCGCGGTGGGCGTCAGCGCAGCACGACGAGCGTGCCGAGAGGAAGCGCGGCGAGCGCCGCGACCGCGTCGGCACCGATCCGCACGCAGCCGTGCGAGATCGCCCCGTCGCGCTCGTCCGCGTAGTGGATGCCGATGAGTCCCCCGTCGTGACCGCCGAAGGGCTCGTCGGCGGCGGCCGAGTGCAGCGACGTCAGGTGGATCGGCTGGTCGCCGGTCCCCTGCGACGGGTCGACGTAGCGCGCCTCGAGGTACCCGACCACGCCGGTCGGCGTGGGCGTGCCGTCGGCACCGACGGCGGCGGGGAACGTCGCCTGCACGGTGCCGTCGACGGCGACGATCGACACGGACCGCTGCGCCACCGACACCTCGACGCGAGACGTCGGGCCGGTCGTCTTCGCCAACGACGTCAGCGGGGCCCAGGCCGCGGTCTGCGCCGCCGCGGGCTGACCCGCCGGCGCAGCCGACGGGAGCGTGCGACGGGCGGGCGTCAGCACGAGCGCCCATGACCCCTCGATGCGGACCACGACGACGGGAGTGGCCTCCCCCAAGAAGTCGCGCGCGGCCAGACGCGCGACGGGACCGCCGCTGCCGCCCGCGCGTCCCGTGCCGTCGGCGTCGCCGAAGAGGGGCAGGTCGGATGCCGTCGAGTAAACGTCGGCGTGCGCGGGCACGGCCGTGTCGGCGACGAGAAGCCCGCCGATCACCGCGTCGTAGCGCGCCTCGGGCAACGCCGACAGTGCGCCGGCGTCGACCGCGGGCACCGGGCGAGGCGACGCGGCGGTCGCGGGCGTCGGGGAGGACGAGGGCGTGGGATCGGCTGCCGGGACCGAGGGGGCGGCGGGAGCCAGCGCCCACGCGGCGATCACCGCGACGACGGCCGCAGCCGCCGTCGCGGTGATCGTGACGAGCGCCAGGCGCCGACGAGCGGGGCTCGTCGTCATCCGCTCACCAGGGGCAGGCGCACGCCGGTGACCGTGACCGCGAGCGGTCCCGCAACGACGGCGCCCGTGGCATCCAGGAGCGTGATCGTGTGCGCACCGGCCGGGGTCGAGGCGGGGATCGTGACGGTCGTGGCGAAGACGCCGTTCGCATCGGCGGCGATGGTCGCGATCGTCACCGGGTCGCTGTGCAGCTGCACCGTGAGCGGCTGACCGGCGGCGAAACCCGAGCCCGCGATCTGCAGCTGGCCACCGGCGGCGACGGTCGTGCCGTTCGGAGCGGTCAGCGCGGGCGTCGTGCTCGTCGAGCCGCTCGGGGCGGGGAGCACCTGGGCCGCGCCGCCGACGCCGAGCACCGTGACGGTGGCGTCGGCGTTGACCTGCACCTTGGCCGACATCGCGGCGGCGAGGTTGAGACGCTGCCACGAGCCGTTGCCGCCGGACGTCTGATCGAGCGGGTAGCCCGAGTCGATCTGGGTCTGCGCGAGGATCGACGTGCGCTGCGCGTCGGTCAGCTGCGGGAACGCGGTCAGCAGCAGGTTCGACGCGCCCGCCGGCACGGCCGCCGGCTGACCGGCGGTGCCCGTGCGAGCGAAGCCGTAGGTGAGGCGTTCGGTGTACACCGACACGGCCGAGGCGCGGTCGGTGACCTTCTGCGCCGTCCCGCCGGGCATGGCCTTCCCGCCGTAGGGGTCGTTCTGGTACGGCGTCTCGGCGGCGATGCACGCGGCGAGGGTGCTTCCGCACTGCTGCTGCAGGTACGTCGTCAGCTCTTGGCGGGCGGGCTGCAGCACGCCGGTGCGGTAGGCGTCGTCCGACCAGCGGGCGGCGAGAGCGGCCTCGCCGTCGATGCGTCCGCCGACGACGTCGAGCGGGTAATGCACACCGAGCACGATGCGGTTGTTGCCGTTCTCGGACGCCCGCGCGAGCACCTCGGGCCCCAGTTCGGGGACGAGGGTCGCGAGGGTGATGCCGGCCTGATAGGCGGTGGTCGTGTGACCGGACGGGAACGAGCCACCCTTGCAGATGCCCGGCTGACCGTACGCGGCGTCGAGGGGCACGTCGTTGGGCGAGAACTGGTGCGTGGTGTCGGTGACCGGTGCGACACGGCCGATGAGCAGGTTGCCGTTCGCGTCGGCCCATGCCGTTCCCTGGCGCATGGCCTTCAGCGACGAGGCGTTGTTCACGCTGGGCGCGCAGGCGGCGTTGTCGCCCGAGACGGCCGTCGCGTTCGGATCGGTCATGACGAAGGGGCGCGCGTAGCTGAACGTGTTCTTCGCCGTGCTCGTCGACACGTAGGCGCCCGACGACCCGTTCGAGCTGTTGATGAGGGCCTGCGTCAGCGGCAGGGCACCCGAGTTGAGACCGTTGACGTAGATCGCGCCGAGCGACGAGCCGAGACCTCCCGAGACGGTGAAGGACTGGTCGTAGGCGGTCTTGGCGTTGTTGTTGTACTCGGAGTCCTGCAGAGCGCGGAACTGCTGCGCGGCGGTGGCGTTGTTATTGATCCACACCGTCAGCCGGTCGTTGTAGGCCAGCACCGTCGGGTTCACCACCGTGCCGCTGAAGTCGCCCTGACCGCTGGGCGTCCAGAAGTCGCGGTAGCCGCTGAGCAGCGCGACGAGATCGGGCTTGGCGCTGTCGCTGGGGTAGCTCGCCGCGTTCGCCGAGAGCGGCGCCGCGGTGCCGGCGACGACGAGCGCGCCGGCGATGGCGATGCGCCACGCCGTGCGGAGCCTGTGGGTGCGTGATTCCATGCGTGATGCGCCGCGGGGTGCGCGGCGTCTCCTCTCCGACCGTCCGATGGGATCGGCCGCGACGCGTCGCCGCGACCGGATCAGACGGTAGGCCCGCTCCGTGAGCATCGGTGGTTCGCCCGCCGCCGAGATGTCGAACGGCCGGTGTCACCCACGTGAACGAATGCTGTGGGCAGGCGATGAGAGCCCGGTGGGCCAGCGACGACGCGCGAGGCTCAGGCCGTGATGACCTGCGCGGTGCCGGTGGCGGCGTCGGGGCCCATCTCGGCGGCGAGGCGGTTGGCCTCGGCGATGAGCGTTGCGACGATCTCGCTCTCGGGAACGGTCTTGACGACCTCGCCCTTGACGAAGATCTGGCCCTTGCCGTTGCCGGATGCCACACCCAGGTCGGCGTCGCGCGCTTCGCCGGGTCCGTTGACGACGCAGCCCATGACGGCGACGCGCAACGGCACGGTCATGTCCTTGAGGCCCTCGGTGACGTCGTCGGCGAGGGTGTAGACGTCGACCTGCGCACGGCCGCACGAGGGGCACGAGACGATCTCGAGCTTGCGCTCGCGCAGGTTCAGCGACTGCAGGATCTGATGGCCGACCTTGACCTCTTCGGCGGGGGGCGCCGACAGCGAGACGCGGATGGTGTCGCCGATGCCCTCCGACAGCAGGATGCCGAACGCCGTGGCGCTCTTGATCGTGCCCTGGAACGCGGGGCCGGCCTCGGTGACGCCGAGGTGCAGGGGCCAGTCGCCCCGTTCGGCGAGCAGGCGGTACGCCTTGACCATGACGATCGGGTCGTTGTGCTTGACCGAGATCTTGAAGTCGTGGAAGTCGTGCTCCTCGAACAGCGAGGCTTCCCACACGGCGCTCTCGACGAGTGCCTCGGGGGTGGCCTTGCCGTACTTCTCGAGCAGGCGGCGGTCGAGCGAACCCGCGTTGACGCCGATGCGCAGCGAGACGCCCGCATCCTTGGCGGCCTTGGCGATCGCGCCGACCTGGTCGTCGAACTTGCGGATGTTGCCCGGGTTCACGCGCACCGCGCCGCAGCCGGCGTCGATCGCCTGGAACACGTACTTCGGCTGGAAGTGGATGTCGGCGATGACCGGGATCTGGCTCTTCTTCGCGATGATGTGCAGCACGTCGGCGTCGTCCTGCGACGGCACGGCAACGCGCACGATCTCGCAGCCGGACGCCGTCAGCTCGGCGATCTGCTGCAGGGTGGCGTTGATGTTGGTCGTGGGCGTCGTGGTCATCGACTGGACGCTCACCGGGGCGTCGCCGCCCACGAGGACCTTGCCCACGCGGATCTGGCGGGTCTTGCGACGGGGCGCGAGGGTCTCCGGCACGCGGGGCATTCCGAGGTTCACAGCAGGCACGCGATCAGCCTACGCCGCCCGCACCGCACGGTGCCTGAACCGGCGCCGAAAGGCTGCTGTGGTAGGTTCGGCGCCATGCGCGCTCACACATCCTGGTGGCTCACCGTTTAGGCGGTGCGCACGCATGCAACAGACCGCCCTCCCCCTGGGGAATCCGGGCGGTCTTCGTGTTTTCGGCGGCCGCATCGGACCTCGTTCAGCACAGACGGAAAGACTTCTCGATGACCGGGCTCGACCCCTCCTCCCCTTTCACGGACCTCGCCGCAGGCTCCGCCCCCTTCGCCCTCATCGCCCGTGACGAGGCGACCGTCGAGGTCCTCACGGGAGACGTGGTCGACGTGGACCTCCTCGCCGACATCCCCCTGACGGATGCCGAGGGCCGCGCCCGCGAGGTGCTCGCCCTCGTTCCCTACCGCCAGGTGCGCGAGCGCGGCTTCGTCTGCCACGACGACGGAGCACCGCTGCGCTGCCTGGTGATCGACGACCGTGTCTCCGTGCCGCGGGCGGAGGCCCTGGCATCCCTCCCCTCCTCGCCCGTGCCCCTTGCCGACGCCGGCTTCGACATCACCGACGAGGACTACGCCGCCATCGTGCGCCGCGTCATCGCGGACGAGATCGGTCGCGGCGAGGGTGCGAACTTCGTGATCCGTCGCGACTTTGTCGCCGGCGTCGACGTCGACCCGCGCATCGCCGCGCTCACGTGGTTCCGGGCTCTTCTCGAGCACGAGAAGGGCGCGTACTGGACCTTCGCCGTCGTCGCGGCCGATCACATCGCGGTGGGAGCGAGCCCCGAGGCGCACGTGAGCGCCAAGGACGGCATCGTCACGATGAACCCGATCTCGGGCACCTTCCGCCACCCGGCGGGCGGGGCGACGTCCGAGACGCTCGCCGAGTTCCTGCGCTCGACCAAAGAGACCGAGGAGCTCTTCATGGTCGTCGACGAGGAGCTCAAGATGATGAGCGCCGTCTGCAGCGACGGTGGCCGCATCACCGGCCCGCACCTCAAAGAGATGTCGCGCCTCACGCACACCGAGTACATGCTGCGCGGCTCGAGCGATCTCGACCCGCGCGACATCCTCCGCGAGACGATGTTCGCCCCCACGGTCACCGGCTCCCCCATGCAGAACGCGTGCACCGTGATCGCCCGGCACGAGACACAGCCGCGCGGCTACTACTCCGGTGTCGCCGCCCTGTTCACCCCGAACGGCTCGACCGAGGGGCCCACGCACGATCTCGACGCGCCGATCCTCATCCGCACGGCCTATCTGGTCGACGGACGCCTGCGCGTTCCGGTCGGGGCCACGCTCGTGCGCCACTCCGACCCCGACGGCGAGGTGGGCGAGACCCACGGCAAGGCCGCCGGCGTGCTCGGCGCGATCGGTGCGGTCCCTCGAAGCGTCCCCGCGGTTCCCGAGGGGGCGGATGCCGATGCCCCCGCCGCCCCGCAACGACCGCTCGCCGAGGATCCCGCGATCGCCGAACTGCTGGCATCGCGCAACGATCGCCTGGCGCCCTTCTGGATGAACCCGCAGGACCCCGACGGGTCGGGCCCTTTCGCGGGCCGCACGGCGCTCGTGGTGGATGCCGAGGACCGCTTCACGACGATGCTCGCGCACCAGCTGCGGCACCTGGGACTCGACACCCGTATCGTGCACTGGTCGCAGGCGTCGGACGACGAGGTCGATGCCGCCGACCTCGTGATCTCGGGCCCCGGCCCCGGTGACCCGCGCGACGACAGCCCGCGCATGTCCGCGATGCGCCACGTCGTCTCCCGCCGCCTCTTCCGCCACGCTCCGCTTCTCGCGGTCTGCCTGAGCCACCAGATCCTCGCCGACCAGTTCGGCATCGATCTCGCCCCTCTCGCGCAGCCGCACCAGGGCCTGCAGAAGAGCGTCGACGTCTTCGGCGAGGACGCCTCGATCGGGTTCTACAACACGTTCACGGCGCGCGTGGCGCCGGGAACGACCGAGCGCGAGATCGTTGTCGAGTCGATCACCGTGCGCGGGGAGTCGACGGGCGCTCCCCTCCCCGTCCCGGAGGGTCGCATCGAGATCCCGGCCGAGGTCGCGGCCGACCCCGAGACCGGCGACGTCTACGCCCTCCGCGGCCCCGCGTTCGCGAGCGTGCAGGGGCACCTCGAGTCGATCCTGTCGCGCGACGGCATGCGGACCCTCGAACGCCTGATCGCGCACGCGCTCTGACCCGCGGCCTTTCGGCGGGCTCACGCCCTTCCCACGGGGAGGGTGTGAGCCCGCCGCTCCCCGGGCGCGGCTAGAGCAGCTGCACCGGGTTGAAGATGTCGGCGAGGAACAGCACCCCGCCCGTCGCCACGAGCAGGATCACGACGACGAAGGTCACCGGAACGAGCTTCGTGGCATCCACGGGACGAGCGACCTTGCCGCGCAGACGCGCGATCTGTCGCTTGATGCCGTCCCACAGCGCCACGACGACGTGACCGCCGTCGAGCGGGAGAAGCGGGATGAGGTTGAAGACGAACAGGGCGATGTTCAGGCCGCCCAGCAGCGTGATCATCGTCTGCACGCGGTCGAGGATCGGCGCGTCGACCGCGGCGATGTCGCCGGCGAGACGGCCGGCGCCGACCACGCTCATGGGGCTGTTCGCGTCGCGCGGCTGGCCGTTGAGGGTGTCGACGGCCACGTCGTAGATGCGCACGGGGAACTGCGACACGATCTGCGCGACCGAGCCGATGTACTGCCCCGTCGCCGCAAGGCTCGTCCCGATCGGTTGGCGGACCAGGGCGCTCTGCGGGCTGATGCCCGCGAATCCGACGGTCTGGTACTCGGTGGCGCCCGCGGCGTCGACCACGGGACGACCGTTCGCGTCGGTGACCGCGCGGTCGGTCGTCGCGGGCGTGAACTCCACGGTGCGCTGCGTGCCGTCGCGGTCGATGACGACCGAGAGCTGCTTACCGGGTGAGCGCTGGATGATCGCGGCGGCCTCGGCGAACGTCGAGACGGGGGTCCCGTCGATCGAGACGAACTCGTCACCGGGTTGGATGCCGGCGGCGGCCGCCGGAGCGACGGGATCGCTGGGGGTGCAGTCGGTGCGCCCCTCGCTCGCGGGGATGACGCACTGCGAGACCGAGGCGACAGTGGTGGTGCCCTGCTGGATGCCGATACCGCTCAGCGCGATCGTGAAGAGCACCACCGCGAGCACGAGATTCATGATCGGGCCGCCGAGCATGACGATGATGCGTTTGTAGACGGGCAGCTTGTAGAAGACCCGATCGTCGGCGGCGATCAGGGTCTCGGCGTTCGCGTCGCGAGCGTCCTGGACCATCGTCGCGAAGAAGCGCGAGCGCTTGGTTCCGGGCTTGGCGTCCTCGGGTGCGGGCGGGTACATGCCGGCCATCGAGATGAAGCCGCCGAGCGGCAGCACCTTCAGGCCGTACTCCGTCTCGCCGATCCGCTTCGACCAGAGGGTCGGCCCGAAACCGATCATGTACTGGCCGACGCGCACGCCGAAGAGCTTGGCGGGCAGGAGATGCCCGACCTCGTGCAGCGCGATCGAGACGGCCAGGCCGAGCACGAGCACGATGACGCCGATGAGGAACGCGATCGCAGTCACCCGCCGACGATACCGCCGCGCGCCTTTGAACCGCCCGTGCAGCCTCGATGCGGTGTCTGTGCGATGCCGGATGAGACAATGGATCCGATGTCCTCCGCCGCCCCCTCGAACCTGCCGCCCGTCCTCCGCCCGGAGAACCCGCCGCGCCGCGACCTCGCCGAACTCGCCCGACGCTACGGCGTCCGCACCGTGGGCGACGTCGACGGCACCACCCTCACCGGCATCACGCTGGCCACCGCCGATCTCCGCGCCGGCGAGGCTTTCGTCGCCATCCGCGGGGTGAACCGCCACGGGGCGGAGTTCGCCCCCATCGCCGCCGAGCGTGGCGCCGTCGCGGTCATCACCGACGACGCGGGGGCGGAGATCGCCGGCCCGGCGGGTCTTCCGATCGTGGTCGTCGACGACCCCCGCGCGCTCCTCGGCGATCTGTCGGCGTGGGTCTACGGAACCGGGCCAGACGACGCACTCCCCCAATTGCTGGCGACCACGGGCACCAACGGAAAGACGAGCGTCTCGCACCTGCTCGAGGGGATCCTCGGTCAGCTCGGCGTCGTCACCGGCTTGTCCTCGACCGCCGAGCGTCACATCGCGGGCGAGGTCATCGTCTCGCGCCTCACCACTCCAGAGGCCTCCGAGTTCCACGCCCTCCTCGCCCTCATGCGCGAGCGCGGCGTGCAGGCGGTCGCGGTCGAGGTGAGCGCGCAGGCTCTCACCCGCCACCGGGTCGACGGTCTCGTCTTCGATGTCGCGGGCTTCACGAACCTCACCCACGACCACCTCGACGACTACGCCGACATGCGCGAGTACTTCGAGGCGAAGCTCCCCCTGTTCCGCCCCGACCGCGCGCGTCGCGGCGTCGTCTGCCTCGACTCGGCATCCGGCGCCGAGATCGCCGCGCGCGCCGAGATCCCCGTCGTCACCATCGCCACCCCGGCGATCAGCGAGAACGCGGCCGCTGCGGCATCCGCCGACTGGACCGTCGAGATCGTCGACGAGCGCCAGGAAGGCACCGAGTTCACCCTCAGCGACGGCAAAGGCCGTTCCCTCACCACCGTCGTTCCCGTCATCGGTCGGCATATGGCCGCCAACTCGGGCCTCGCCATCGTCATGCTGCTCGAGACCGGGTACACCTGGGAGCACCTCTACAGCACCCTCGACGGCTCGCACATCGAGGCTTCGCTGCCCGGTCGTACCCAGCTCGTCTCGGGCACCGAGGGTCCCGCGGTCTACGTGGACTTCGGCCACTCCCCCGACGCGTTCGAGAAGACCCTCGCCGCGGTCCGACGCGTGACGCCCGGCAAGGTGGTCATGGTGTTCGGCGCCGACGGCGACCGCGACGCCACCAAACGTCACGACATGGGCCGCACGGCCGTCGAAGGCAGTGACATCCTCGTCGTCACCGACCACCACCCCCGTCACGAGAACCCGGACACCATCCGTGAGGTGCTCGTCGAGGGGGCGCGACGCGCTCGGCCCGACGCCGAGATCCTCGAATTCACCCCGCCGGAGCGCGCGATCCTCGAGGCCGTGAAGCTGGTCGGAGACGGCGACGCGATCCTGTGGGCCGGTCCCGGTCACCAGGACTACCGGGATATCCGCGGCGTGCGCACCCCGTACTCGGCGCGAGAGCTGTCGCGTCGTGCGCTGCGTGCAGCCGGCTGGCCCGTGCCCGACCCGCAGTGGCCCGTGCCGTACCCGGCCGACAGCACTCCGTCGTCGGACCCCGAGCGCCCGGTCGACTTCCCGGCCTGAGCCGGCCGACCGCCCGCTCGGGACTCAGCGCGCCGCGATGATCTCGTCGGCGGTGCGCCGCGCCCAGGTCTCGGCTTCGGCGAGCGACTCGCGCGTGAGCTTCGTCGGCGGCTCGTGGCGGTCCACCACGCGCTCGATCAGCTCGACGATCTCGAGGAAGCTCAGCCGGCCCTCGTGGAACGCGTCCACGGCCTGCTCGTTGGCCGCGTTGAACACGGCGGGATAGGTGGCGCCCGCGCGTCCGACCTTCTTGGCCAGGGGCCACCGATCCGAACGCCTTCTCGTCGAGCGGCTCGAAGGTCCACTGCGAGGCGCGCGTCCAATCGAGCGGAACGCCCACGCCGGCGATGCGATGCGGCCAGTCGAGGCCGAGCGAGATCGGCAGACGCATGTCGGGCGGCGACGCCTGCGCGATGGTCGAGCCGTCGACGAACTCGACCATCGAGTGCACGATCGACTGCGGGTGCACGGTCACCGCGATCCGGTCGTACGGCACGTCGAAGAGCAGGTGCGCCTCGATCACCTCAAGGCCCTTGTTGACGAGAGTGGCGGAGTTCGTCGTGACCACACGGCCCATGTCCCACGTGGGGTGAGCGAGGGCCTCCGCGGGGGTGACGTTCTGCAGCTCGTCGCGCGAGCGTCCGCGGAAGGGGCCTCCGGATGCCGTGAGCACGAGCCGGCGCACTTCACCGTCGTGACCGGAGCGCAGCGCCTGAGCGATCGCGGAGTGCTCGGAGTCCACCGGGACGATCTGCCCCTCGGCGGCGAGCGCGGTGACGAGCTCGCCGCCGACGATCAACGACTCTTTGTTGGCGAGGGCGAGGGGGCGCCCCGCCTCGAGGGCGGCGATGGTGGGACCGAGTCCGACCGACCCGGTGATGCCGTTGAGCACCACGTCGGCCTCGACGTCGCGGACGAGCTGCTCGGCCTCGACGGCGCCGAGGGCGGTGTGCTCGACGCCGAAGGCCAGGGCCTGCGCCTCGACGCCGGCACGGTCGGTGCCGGCGGCGAGGCCGACGACCTCGAAGCGATCGGCGTTGTCGGCGATGACGTCGAGCGCCTGCGTGCCGATCGAACCGGTGGAACCGAGGATGAGGACGCGGCGCATGCCCTCAGCCTAGTTAGCCCGCCATGTTGGCGTGCTGCACGCCCAGGATGTCGACGACGAAGAACAGGGTCGAGTTGGCCGGGATGTCGCCCTGCGCCTTGTCGCCGTAGCCCGCGGCGGGCGGGATGACGACGACGACCTGCGAGCCGACGGTCTGCCCCTCGAGGGCCTGCCTGAAGCCGTCGACGACCTGGTCGGTCTGGAACTGCGCCGGAGTGCCGCGCTGCCAGCTCGAGTCGAAGACCTGCCCGCTGTCGTAGAGGGCGCCGGTGTACTGCACGATGACCTGGTCACCGGCGTTGACCGTTTCGCCCGCTCCCTGGCGCAGGTTCTCGATGCGCACGTCGGTGGGAGCCGGAGCGGTGGGCTTGGGCAGCATCTGCTTGCCGTCGGCGTCGGTCGTGGTCGTGGGGGCGCCGTTGTCGTCGAAAGTCACCGTCGGCATGCCGTCGACGGGGGCGACCTCGGTGCCCTCGGCGCGGGTCGGCAGCTCCGAGATGGCGTCGGCGACCATGACGAAGGCGGGTGAGCCCTCACCGAGCGTGCCGGCGGGGAACGACGAGACGGTGCGCGACCCGATCGGCGCGCACTCGAGAGCGGCCCCGAAGATCTGCTGCGAAGAGACGAGCGTGTCCATGCCGCTCGGCTCGGTGTCGAGAGTCTGGAGCTGAACGGCGCCCGAGGCGGTGTCGATCAGCGTGAAGTTGGCCTTGAGGACATCGCCCGCCTTGACCTGCTGGCCCGTGCCCTCGACGAGGGTCGTGCGCTGCAGGGCGGTGGGGTTGTACCCGTCCGGCAGAGTCACGGTGACCTTGCTCTGGAAATCGCCCGAGACGACGAGACCGTCGGGAGCGGGCGCGTCGGCGAGCGCGCTCTGGCACTGCCCCGCGTCCGCCGACCCGCTCGCGTCGGGCGTCGACGTCTCGTCGGGCGAGCCGGAGCACCCGGCCAGCAGCAGGGCAGCGGCGGCGGCAACGGACAGGGAAGCGATCGGGCGGAAGCGCACGGGTGACCTCTCGAGGAAAGACAGAGAACCCTCATCTTCGCGCATCCGGCTTTGCCGCGGCTGAGAGGCCGGTGCGCGCGCGTTCGCGCGTACACGCGCGCACCATGCACGCCCGGGCATGCGGCGGCGAGTAGCCTCGTCGAGTGAGTTCCGACCTGCCCGCCGAGACCCCCGCGACCGTGCCGGAACAGATGGGCGCGACCTACCGCCTCGGACGCCTGCTGATCGCTCCCCTGGCGCGCGCCGTCTATCGACCGCGCATCGAGGGGCGAGAGAACGTCCCCCGGACCGGTCCCGTGATCTTCGCGAGCAATCATCTGTCGTTCATCGACTCGATCGCCATCCCGGTCGCCGCTCCCCGCCCCGTGCACTTCATGGCGAAGTCCGCGTACTTCGAGAAGTGGGCGTCGCGCCAGTTCTTCACCGCGATCGGTGCGATACCCGTCGAGCGCGGCGCCGGCCAGAAGGCCCTCGACGCCCTCGACCAGCAGCGAGCGCTCCTCGACGACGGCCGGGCCGTCGCTCTCTACCCCGAGGGCACGCGCTCCCTCGACGGCCGCCTCTACAAGGGCCGCACCGGGGTCGCCTTCCTCGCCCTGCAGACCGGCGCCCCGGTCGTCCCGGTCGGTCTCATCGGCACCGACAAGGTCATGCCGGTCGGTGCGAAGATCCCGACGACCAAGGAGCGCATCACGGTGCGTTTCGGCACGCCCCTCGACCTCTCCCCGCACGGTGCCGCCTCCTCGGGCCGCGCGCGTCGCGGTGCCACCGACGAGATCATGGCCGCGATCCACGCTCTGAGCGAGCAGGAGCTCGCGAACGCCTACAACGAGGCACCCGCGCAGAACCCGATCGAGCGCATCAGGCAGGTACTGCCGCACGAGCGCCTCTGAGACGCGGTCTCTCACCGGCTTTTCCTCCTTGACGTGACGGCCCCCCGCGAGCAGGGTCGAAACCGACGGCCCGAACCGTCGTCGCCACAACGAGGAGGCACCGTGAAGAAGTTCGTCAACGACCCCGCCGACGTGTTGGCGGAGGCCCTCCGCGGCATCCGAGCAGCTCATCCGAACGTCCGGGTGGATGCCGAGAACCGCGTCATTCTGCGGGCGGAGCCGACACGCGCGGGCAAAGTGGCGCTCGTGTCGGGCGGCGGATCCGGTCACGAGCCCCTGCACGGCGGTTTCGTCGGTCTCGGCATGCTCGACGCCGCAGCGGCCGGCGAGGTGTTCACCTCCCCCACCCCCGACCAGGTGCTCGCCGCGACGCAGGCGGTCGATTCGGGTGCGGGCGTGCTGCACATCGTGAAGAACTACACCGGCGACGTGCTGAACTTCGAGATGGCGGCGGAGCTCGCCGAGGCCTCGGGCGTGCAGGTCGAGTCCGTCGTGGTCGCCGACGACGTCGCCGTCACCGACTCCACCTGGACCGCGGGCCGCCGCGGCACCGGCACCACCGTGATCCTCGAGAAGGTCGTCGGCGCCCTCGCGGAAGAGGGAGCCGACCTCGCCTCCGTCGCCGATCTCGCCCGCCGCGTCTCGTCCGCCGGCCGCTCGATGGGCGTTGCCCTGACCAGCTGCACCGTCCCCGCGGCGGGCCGACCCACCTTCGAGCTCCCCGACGATGAGATGGAGGTCGGCGTCGGCATCCACGGCGAACCCGGCCGTTCGCGCGTGAAGCTGGCATCCGCTCGAGAGATCGCGAAGCTCATGGTCGATCCGATCGTCCACGACTTCGGCGAGCCCGTCGGGCCGGCGATCGTGCTGCTGTCGGGCCTCGGCGGCACCCCGCTGATCGAGCAGTATCTGCTCTACGGCGAGGTCGCACCGCTGCTCGCCGCGGCCGGCGTCGACATCCAGCGCGTGCTGATCGGCGACTACATCACGAGCCTCGACATGGCCGGGGCGTCGTTGACCGTCGTCAAGGCCGACGAAGAGATGCTCCGCCTGTGGGACGCCCCCGTCGTGACCCCCGGTCTGCGGTGGGGCGCATGAGCGGCTCCGTCTCGACCGACGATCTGGTGGCATGGATCCGCGCGTTCCACGAGGCCGTGCAGCAGCAGAAAGACGAACTCACCCGCCTCGACTCCGAGATCGGCGACGCCGATCACGGCTCGAACATGGCGCGAGGTCTCGACGCGGTGGTCGCCAAGCTCGACCCCGTCCCGGCGAGTGCGGCCGATCTGTTCAAGACCGTCGGCATGACCCTCGTCTCGACGGTCGGCGGTGCCAGCGGCCCGCTCTACGGCACGTTCTTCCTCCGCATGGGCCCCGCCCTCGCCGCAGGGGGACAGATCGATGCCGATGCCCTGGGCGCCGCCCTGCGCGCCGGCGTCGACGGGGTCGTCGCCCGCGGGAAGGCCGAGCTCGGCGACAAGACCATGATCGATGCCCTCTCGCCCGCCGTCGACGCCTGGGATGCCGCAGCCCACGAGGGCCCCGCCACGGCCGCCCGGGCCGCCGCCGAGGCCGCGGCCCGGGGGCGCGACGCCACCGAGCCGCTCATCGCCCGCAAGGGTCGCGCGAGCTATCTCGGCGAACGCAGCGCGGGGCACCTCGACCCCGGCGCGACGTCCGCGACCCTGCTTCTGCAGGCGCTGAGCGACACCCTGGCGGCCGCCGAGTGATCGGTCTCGTGGCCGTCTCGCACTCCCGCGCTCTCGCCGAGGCCGCCGTGCACCTCGCCCTGCAGATGGGAGGCGAGACACCGCCGACGGTTCGCGTCGCCGCAGGCGGTCCCGACGACGATCTCGGAACGGATGCCGTAGCCATCGCCGCGGCCATCGACGAGGCCGACTCCGGAGACGGGGTCCTCGTGCTGATGGACCTCGGCTCTGCGATCCTCAGCGCCGAGACGGCTCTGGAGTTCGTCGCCGCACCCGAGCGCGTCCGTCTGAGTCCCGCCCCCTTCGTGGAGGGGCTCGTGGCCGCCGTGGTGACCGCCGCGGGTGGGGGCGACATCGAGACCGTGGCCCGCGAGTGCGCCACCGCCGCCGCCGCGAAGGCACGGCAGCTGGGCGCCGACGCCGAGGGGGCGGCATCCGGTGTCGGCGATACGGGAGTCGACCCGGCCGGAGAGGCGCTCTCGTTCGAAGCCGTCGTCACCAACCCCTCCGGGCTGCACGCACGACCGGCCGCCGCCTTCGTCAAGGCCGCTTCGCGGCACGATGCCGAAGTGCGCATCGCCGACCTCGAGACCGGTGCCGACGAAGTATCGGGGCGGAGCCTGCTCGCGCTGATGGCGCTGGGGATCCGTCAGGGATCACGCGTGCGGGTGCGCGCGTCGGGCCCCGAGGCCGAGGCAGCGCTGGCGGAACTCCGGGCGCTCGTCGACGACGGGTTCGGCGAGCGGTGAGCGCTCGGCGCGGCCTGCGTCAGCGCGTGACGCTCAGCAGACGCCGCGCGAGCGACTCCTCGACGACCAGTTCGGTCACGAGGTCCGCAGCGAGCGCTCCACGCAGTCCGTCGAGCTTGGACAGGCTCGACACGACGCAGAAGCGACGCGGGATGCGCCGGACCGTGTCGAGATCGGGGCCGCTGGAGCGTGCGTTGAGCTGGGGGATGTCACTCGAGCCGTCCGCGCGGTAGAACACGGTCGCGCAGTCGCCGACCACGCCCTCGCGCTCGATGACCGCGCGGTCGCGCTCGTCGAAATAGTCGCCGCTGTACACATGCGAGGGCACGTCGGCATGGGGCGAGCCGAGGCCGAAGACGAACAACCCGACGCGCTGCTGGATCTCCAGCACGGAACGCACCGACCGCTCCCGCCACATCGCCTGCTTCGTGTGCGGGTCGTCGAACAGCGCGGGCACCGGGAATTGGTGCACCGACGACGACCACGCGGCGCCGAGCTTCGACAGGATCTCCCCCGCGTAGGGGATGCCGGAGGTGCGGACGTTCGCCGCGCCGTTCATCTGGACGATGTGGGTGTCGTGCACGTCTTTCTGCGGGACGTGGCGCGCGACGGCGGAGAGGGTGGAACCCCAGGCGACGCCCACCGTCATCGACGATTCGACGCGCTCGGCGAGGATGCGCGCCGCGGTCAGCGCCGTGCGCTCGAGACGCTCGGCCTCCGAGGTGCGCGCGGGGGTGGGCACGACGTGCGCCGTGATGCCGAAGCGGTCCGCGATCCGCTGAGCCATCTGACCCCGGGCGTCGTCGGGCGGGCTGATGGAGATGGTGACCAGCCCCACGTCGCGGGCATGCTGCAGCAGGCGCGACACGGACGAACGGGAGACCCGCATCTCGTGCGCGATGGCATCCATCGTGAGGTCCTGCATGTAGTAGAGCTGCGCCGCGCGCAGGGCGTCGCGGGAGCGCTCCTCCGCTTGCGTCACCACCGTCGGAATACCTTCATGAACACTATTCTGCACGTTTGTTCAAGGGGCTTGCAACAACGTGCAGACAGGCGCATTGTGATCGTCGTACCAACAACGAAAGGTCGCAGTCGACATGTCGTCCCCCGCAACTCCGCTCCGCGCCGACGTCCAGGCGCTCCGCGACGCCGAAGACCTCGACGTCCTCATCATCGGTGGGGGCATCAACGGCCTCGCCACTCTCCGCGACCTCGCCCTCCAGGGCGTCAGCGTCGCGCTCGTCGAGCGGGGCGACTTCGTCTCCGGCGCCTCCTCGGCCTCCAGCCACATGGTCCACGGCGGCATCCGCTACCTCGAGAACGGCGAGTTCCGTCTCGTGAAAGAAGCGGTGACCGAGCGCAACGACCTGCTCAAGACGGCCCCCCACTACGTGAAGCCGCTCGAGACGACGATCCCGATCTACAAGACGTTCTCCGGCATCCTGTCGGCGCCCTTCCGTCTCCTCGTGACGCACGGTCGCGGCAAGCCCAACGAGCGCGGCGCCCTGCTGATCAAGGTCGGCCTGATCATGTACGACACCTTCTCGCGCGACGGCGGCTCGGTTCCCCGCCACAAGTTCCTCGGCAAGAAGAAGTCCCTGACGGAGCTGCCGAAGCTCAACCCCGACCTGGCCTACACGGCCACGTACTTCGACGCGTCGATGCACGACCCCGAGCGCATCGCCCTCGACGTCCTGCGCGACGGCATCGAGGCGGGCGCCGGCCGTACTCAGGCCGTCAACTATGTTTCGGCCGTGGGCGCGGACGCGAACGGGGTCCGCGTGCGCGACGAGGTCTCGGGCGAGGAATTCAGCGTCAAGGCGAAGGTGATCCTCAACACGGCCGGCCCCTGGACCGACCTCGCGAACTCCGCCATGGGTCTCGACACGACCTTCATGGGCGGGACCAAGGGCTCGCACATCGTTCTCGACAACCCCGAACTGCTCGCCGCAACCGGTGGCCGTGAGATCTTCTTCGAGCACTCCGACGGCCGCATCGTGCTGATCTACCCCCTCAAGGACCGCGTGCTCGTCGGCACCACCGACATCGACGCCGACCCCGCGAAGCCCGTCGTGTGCACCGACGACGAGATCGAGTACTTCTTCGACCTCATCGGTCACGTGTTCCCGAGCATCGGCGTGGACCGTTCGCAGATCGTCTACACGTTCTCGGGCATCCGCCCGCTCCCCCGCCACGACGACACCGCTCCCGGCTTCGTCTCGCGCGATTACCGGATCGTCGAGGACGAGATCGCGGGCGTTCCGGCCATGAGCCTGGTCGGGGGAAAGTGGACCACCTTCCGCGCTCTCGCCGAGCACCTCAGCATGAAGACGCTGCAGAAGTTGCGTCGTCCGCACCGCGTCAGCACCCAGGGCCTGCCGATCGGCGGCGGCGCGGGCTTCCCCACCACCCCCGAGCAGCGTCGTCGCTGGATCGCCGCACGCACGAATGCGCACTCGGCCGCGCTCGTCGAGGCCATGCTCGAGCGCTACGGCACCCGCGCCGACGCCGTCCTGGCCGCCCTCCCCGCCGAGCCCACGCCGGTTCCCGACGCTGCCGGGTACTACCGCGAGGAGCTCGCCTTCATCGCGAAGAACGAGCAGGTCGTGCACCTGATCGACGTGGTGCTGCGCCGCACGCACCTGGCCTTCGTCGGCGGTATGAGCGAGCGCACGCTGCAGGAGGTCGCCGAGGCGGTCGCCGAGCCCCTCGGTTGGGACGCGACCCGTGTCGAGGAAGAAGTGGCTCGAACGACGGAGATTCTGCGCTCCGCCCACCGTGTCGACCTGGCACAGGCCGGGGTGGCCCGAATCTGAGAGAACGTGCGGGCGTGCCACCTGTTGCACGCCCGCACGTGAGCCGTAGGTTCGGAGCACCGAGCCGCACTACCACCCGAGCCGAAGGTGTCCGGGTGACGAAAGAAAGGTCGATGACGACATGCAAGAAGTGAACCTGGGGCTGTACTTCCTCTCGGAGGTCGTAGGCACCGCCATGCTCATCCTGTTGGGCTGCGGCGTGGTCGCCAATGTGGCCCTCGCCAAGACCAAGGGCAACGCCGGCGGCACCCTGATGGTCAACTGGGGATGGGGCCTGGCGGTCTTCGCCGGTGTCATCGTCTCCGCATACTCCGGCGCCCAGCTGAACCCCGCCGTCTCGATCGGCCTCCTGGTCGCCGGCAAGATCTCCTTCGTCCAGTTCCTCGTAGCCGTCGCCGCGCAGATGGTCGGTGCCATCATCGGCGCCGTCCTGGCCTGGGCCTCGTACAAGCAGCACTTCGACGACGAGCCCGACCCCAGCCGCCAAGCTCGGCGTCTTCTCGACCGGTCCCGCCATCCGCTCGTACGGCTTCAACTTCCTCACCGAGGTCATCGCCACCTTCGTCCTGGTGTTCGTGATCTTCGGCTTCGGCGACTACGGCGTGGCCGACATCGGCGTCCCCGGCGGCATCGGCGGCCTCGCGGCCGTCCCCGTGGCCCTGCTCGTCGTCGGTATCGGCGCCTCCCTCGGCGGCCCGACCGGTTACGCGATCAACCCGGCCCGTGACCTCGGCCCCCGCATCGCCCACGCCCTCCTCCCCATCAAGGGCAAGGGTTCGAGCGACTGGGGCTACGCGTGGGTTCCGGTCGCCGGCCCCCTCGTCGGTGGTCTGCTGGCGGGTCTGCTGGCCCCGGTGCTCCTGAGCCTCGGCAAGTAGTCACCCTCGCGGGACGTCTCCCGACGCCCCTCCCCTCATCTCATCCTCTTCACCCGTAACAGACACTGACAAAGGAGTCCATCCATGGCCGACTACGTCCTCGCCATCGACCAGGGCACGACCTCGACGCGCGCGATGATCTTCGACAAGTCCGGGAGCGTCGTCTCCGTCGGACAGAAGGAGCACGAGCAGATCTTCCCGCGCGCGGGATGGGTCGAGCACGACCCCGCCGAGATCTGGCGCAACACCCAGGAGGTGATCGGCCTGGCCCTCAGCCGCGCCGACATCACCCGCCACGACATCGCCGCCGTCGGCATCACCAACCAGCGCGAGACCGCGGTCGTGTGGGACAAGAACACGGGCAAGCCCGTGTACAACGCCATCGTCTGGCAGGACACGCGCACGCAGTCGATCGTCGACCGCCTCGCGGACGGCGACCCCGAGCGTTACAAGAGCATCGTGGGCCTGCCGCTGGCGACCTACTTCTCGGGGACCAAGATCGTGTGGATCCTCGAGAACGTCGACGGAGCGCGTGAGAAGGCCGAGGCCGGCGACCTGCTGTTCGGCACGACCGACAGCTGGGTGCTGTGGAACCTCACCGGCGGCATCGACGGCGGCGTTCACGCCACCGACGTCACCAACGCCAGCCGCACGCTCTTCATGGACCTCGAGACGCTCTCGTGGCGCGAGGACATCCTCGCGGACTTCGGCGTCCCCGTCTCGATGCTCCCCGAGATCCGCTCCTCCTCCGAGGTCTACGGCACCGTCGAGTCTTCGTCGCTGCTGCGCGAGACCCCGATCGCGGGCATCTTGGGCGACCAGCAGGCGGCGACCTTCGGCCAGGCGGCCTTCGACCCGGGCGAGAGCAAGAACACCTACGGAACGGGTAACTTCCTCATCTTCCAGACGGGCGAAGAGATCGTCCACTCCAAGAACGGCCTGCTGACGACGCTCGGGTACAAGCTGGGCGACCAGCCCGCGCGCTACGCGCTCGAGGGCTCGATCGCCGTGACCGGCTCGCTCATCCAGTGGCTGCGCGACCAGCTCGGCATCATCTCCTCGGCCCCCGAGGTCGAGAAGCTCGCCGAGAGCGTCGACGACAACGGCGGCGTGTACTTCGTGCCGGCGTTCTCGGGCCTGTTCGCACCGTACTGGCGTCCCGACGCCCGCGGCGCGATCGTGGGTATGACCCGCTACGTCAACCGCGGTCACATCGCCCGCGCGGCCCTCGAGGCCACCGCCTTCCAGTCGCGCGAGGTCCTCGACGCGGTCAACGCCGACTCCGGCGTCGAGCTGGCCGAGCTCAAGGTCGACGGCGGCATGACCGCCAACGACGCCCTCATGCAGTTCCAGGCCGACATCCTCGGCGTGCCGGTCGTACGTCCGGTCGTCGCCGAGACCACCGCCCTCGGGGCCGCCTACGCCGCGGGCCTCGCCGTGGGTTTCTGGGACAACCTCGACGACCTGCGCGCCAACTGGCAGGAAGACAAGCGCTGGGAGCCGAACATGGACGACGGCGAGCGCGAGCGCGAACTGCGCCTGTGGAAGAAGGCCGTCACCAAGTCGATGGACTGGATCGACGACGACGTGCGCTGATCCCGCCCCTCCCTCACGACGGAACCCCGTCGGCCTCGAGCCGGCGGGGTTCCGTCGTTCGCGTGCCCTTTCGCACGGGGGCGAGGCCGCTGAGCATGTGGCGGGGGCGTCACCCTCTCGAGACGCCGGGTGTGCGGCATCCGGATGCCGCGACCCTCAACGCTGCGGCTTGGGATACGCCGCACGCACGGCGTCGGAGAGCAGGTAGTCCGAGACGCCGATGAGCAGGATCGCGAAGAGGATCTGCTCGGTCACGACCCAGAAGGGGTAGAGACCGGGGATCGCCGCGAGCACGAGGGCGACGATGGGGAAGATGCGGCTGAACAACTGCAGGCGGCGGAACGCCCAGTACCACCCGGCGCGGGCGCGCCAGAGGAAGTAGAACAGCGTGGTGGTGATCGCGAGCACCACGAGGCACCGCATCCACACCGCGAAACCGACGTCTTCGCCGTTCAGGGTCATGACGAAGGCGACCGCGACCGTTGCGACACCCAGCACGAAACCCACGACCAGCAGCAACGTGATCGCCCGGAAGGCGCGGTGCACCTTCGGATCGGCGGAGACGGAGACGCGGTGATCGGCCTGGCGCCCGCCGGCGATCCGGTCGAGGCGGCGCAGGGCGGGTTCGAGCTGCATGCGCTCACTGTACGACGCCCGACCGCGCCTCCCGCGACGCGCGGCGCTCAGCCTGCGGTGACCTCGGGCTCGTGTCGCACGGGGAAGTTCACCGAGTTGGCGATGAAGCACCACTCACGCGCCTGCCGGTGAGCGGCCAGCGCAGCCTCGACCATCGACTCCTCGGCCACGCGCACGCGGGGGCGAAGGACGACCTCGGTGAACGCTCCCCCGCTGTTGCCGTCCTCCTGCATCGTCCCCGAAGCATCGTCCTCGTAGGCGGTGACGACGACACCGGTCGTGACGCACGCGTGCAGATACGACAGCAGATGGCACTCGCTCAGCGCCGCGATCAGCAGCTCCTCGGGGTTCCACTTGGCCGGGTCGCCCCGGAAGGGCTTGTCGGCGGATGCCGCGATCGCGGGCTTGCCGTCGACCTCGAGGGTCACGGAACGCTCGTAGTCGCGATACCCGCTCGTGCCCGTTCCCAGATCGCCGGTCCAGGTCGAGCGCAGGCGGTAGTGATGCTCTCCGTTCATGCCCCCAGTCTGCCCCGTCCTCGCGGCAGGAGGCGTCGAGGAACGCCGCCCGGCGATCCCTGGGAGTGACGATTCCCGGCCGCTCATGCGATCTGGCCGCCCCCGTGGAAGAGGGGCCGGCCGGATACGATGGAGGGATGCCCGCAACACCTCCCGCCTCCGTCGAACTCGCCGTCGTGGACCGCAACGGCTTCGTCGAATCCCGTCACTACGGCGTCGCCGTGGTCCTCGCGCCCGACGGGACCGAGAAGCTCTCACTCGGCGAGGCGGGCGCCCTGTTCCTCCCCCGCTCGAGCATGAAACCGCTCCAGGCCCTGGCGTGCCTGTCGGCCGGAGCCGAGCTGGCCGACGAGCGTCTCGCGATCTCGATGGCGAGCCACGCGGGCACCGAGCGTCACGCCGAGGTGGCCCGCGGCATCCTGCAGGCCGCCGGCCTCACCGAGGACGACCTGGGCTGCCCCGCCGCGTGGCCCACCGACACCGCCTCGCGTGACGAGATGGTGCGCGACCACGCCTCCCCCTCGCCGTTGCGCATGAACTGCTCGGGCAAGCACGCCGCGATGCTCGTGACGTGCGTGGCCAACGGCTGGAGCACGGGCGATTACCTCGACCCGCAGCACCCGCTCCAGGCGCACATCCGCGAGGTCATCGAGCGTCTCGTGGGTGAGCGTATGACGACGACCGCGATCGACGGCTGCGGCGCTCCCGTCTACGCCATGAGCCTCGTCGGGCTCGCTCGAGCCATCCAGCGCATCGCGACGTCGTCGGAGCGCTCCCCCTTCGCGCTGCACCGCAGCGCCGGCACGCTCGTGCGCGCGGTGAAAGAGAACCCGTGGACGATCGACGGCCCCGGTCGCCCCGACACGGTGGTCATCGAGCGACTCGGCGTCTTCTCGAAGATGGGCGCCGAGGGTGTGCAGGTCATGACCGCACCCGACGGCACCACGGTCGCTCTGAAGATGCTCGACGGCTCCAACCGCGCCGGACACGTCGTCGCCCTGCGGCTGCTCGAACGCGTCGGTGCCCTCACCTCGCAGGAGGTCGCCGACACCGTCGCGCAGCTCTCGCTGTCGGTCCTGGGCGGCGGCCACGAGGTCGGCTCCATCCGCTCCGCCGTCTGACCCGATCTCGTCCTGCGCGACGCGGGGCGCTTCGAGTCAGATACCTCCGTCGACCGATCGAGGGTGGGCGATCGGCTCGTCCGGCACGAGCACCTCGGTTTCGCGATTGAGGCTCTCCCCCCGGAAGAACGGCTTGGCCGCCGGGAACACGAACCAGAGCATCATCAGGACGACGCCGAGCGCGAGCGCACCGATTCCGACCACGAAGGTGCCCCCGATGCCCAGCAGCACGGTGTTGCCGTACTCGGGGTCGTACATGTCGATCGCCGACTGCACGAAGGCGTAGGTCAGCATGAGGGCTCCGAGCAGGGGCAGGATGCCGCGATAGACGAGGCTCTTCGCCGAGGAGAACAGCTGGCGGCGGTAGTACCAGACGCAGGCGTAGCCGGTCATGGCGTAGTAGAAGGCGATGGCGAGGCCGAGCGACAGGATCGAGTCCTGCAGGATGTTGTCGCTGATGAGCGTCATGCCCACGTAGTAGACGCTGGCGACGATCCCCATCACGAGGGTCGAGAACGACGGTGTGCGGTAGCGGGGGTGCACCGTCTGGAAACGATGCGGCAGTGCCTTGTACGCGGCCATGGCGAGCGTTCCGCGCGCCGTGGGGAGGATGGTGGTCTGCGTGGACGACACCGCCGAGATGAGCACCGCGACGACGAGGACCCATCCGAACGGACCGAACAGATCGTCCTTGAGGGCGAGGAACACGTCGTCGGCGTTCGCGGGGTTGGCCAGGCCCGCCCCGTCTTCTCCGACCCCGGCGTACATCATCGCCGCGACGGTGACCGTGACGTACGTGCCGAGCAGGATGACGGTCGTGAGCAATGCCGCGCGCCCGGGGATGCGCTGGGGGTCCTTGGTCTCTTCGTTGAGCGCCAGACAGGTGTCCCAGCCCCAGTAGATGAAGAGGGCGAGCAGAACCGCCTCGGTGAACCCGCTCCAGTCCGTGAAACCGAACGGGTTGAACCATGCGAGGTCGAAAGGCGTGGGGTTCGGCGCGGTGCCGTCGAAGAATTTCCACAGCGCCAGCACCACGAACAGCGCGAGCACGACGTACTGCACCGCGAGCAGGATGTTCTGGATCCGCTCGCCGATCTCGACACCGCGGTAGCTGATGAAGGTCATCGCCGCGATGAACGCGACGCCGGTGGCGGTGACGAGCGGCACGTTCTGGGCGAGAGAGCCGTCGCCGACGAGGGACCAGAGGTAGACACCCGCGATCTGCGAGAGATTGGCGAGCACGACGATTCCGGCGACCGCCACGCCCCAGCCGCCCATCCACCCGGCCCACGGACCGAAGGCCTTCGTGCTCCAGGTGAACGTGGTCCCGCAATCGGGCACGTCGTTGTTGAGCTCGCGATAGGCGAAGGCGATGAACAGCATCGGGATGAACGCGAGGACGAAAGCGATCGGAGCCGAAGCCCCCACCGCGAGCACGACGAATCCGAGGGTGGCGACGAGGGAATACACCGGAGCGGTGGATGCCAGACCGATCACGGTCGAGCCCCAGAGGCCGAGGGTGCCGGCGGCCAGGCCTTTGCCGGCCGTCCGTTCGGGTGCGGAGGTCATATGCCGAACGTAGAATCCGCGGGTCTCCGCGGTCAAGATGAATTTATGCGGGGCGACGGATGACGTCGAGCACGACGATCGAGATGTTGTCGCGCCCACCGTTCTCGAGCGCGGCCCCCATCATCGCGTCGACGGCCGCGGCCGGGTCGGCGTTCGCCTCGAGGAAATGACGGATGCCGAAGTCGGTGAGCTCCTTGGTCAAACCGTCGGAGCAGATGACGAAGCGGTCACCGTCGAGCACGTCGAGGCGAAGATAGTCGGGCTTGACGCTGTCGCTCGGGCCGACGGCCCGCGTGATGACGTTGCCGTAGGGGTGGTTCTCCGCCTCTTCGGGACTGAGGCGTCCCGCCGCGATGAGCTCTTGGACCACCGAGTGATCGGTCGTCACCTGGACGATCTCGCCGTCGCGCAGAAGATACACGCGCGAGTCGCCGATGTTCAGGGTCACCCAGTGGGGTTCGTCCGTCTGGGTCTCGAGGTATACGCCCGTGAGCGTGGTGCCGGTGCCCTCGTCGGTCGTCTCCGGGTGGGCCACGATGTCTTTGACCGCGCGGGACAGGGCCTTCTCGATGTTCTTGGTCGAGACGGGACCGGTCGCGACGACGGCGCGGAGACGTTCGACGGTGCTCGCGCTGGCGATCTCTCCGCCCAGGTGTCCGCCCATACCGTCGGCCACCACGAACAGCGGGTAGTCGGCCAAGACCGCATCTTGATTGACCTCGCGGCGACGTCCGACCTCGGTGCTCGCTGCCCACGACAGCTCGAGGACGGTTTCGCCGAGCGAGACGGTGCGCGTGTGGGTGGTCACCTCGGGCACGAACGATCCTCCGGTTGGCCGACTGCGCCGGCGGAACCGCACGGCCCTGTCATCTTAGTCGACGCTCGCCCCCGATCCGCGGACGCGCCGCACGTGCGCCTGACCTCCGTGTCGATCACCCCGCGGCAGGATCCGCGGGAAGGGGCAGGATGCCATCGAGCTCGACGAGGTCCTCCCCGCTCGGCGTCCACGCGGTAGCCGCGGCGGCGTTCGCTCGGACCTGCTCGGGACTCGTCGCTCCGGCGATCACGCTCGAGACGACGGGCTTGGACAGGAACCAGGCGAAGGTCGCCTCGAGCATGCTGATGCCGCGAGCGTCGCAGAACGCCTGGTAGCGCTCGAGCGCGTCCCACGGCGCCTCACTCCACAGGTGCGGTCTCTGGCGCATGATGCGACTGTCCTCCGGCCCGCCGTCACGCGTGAACTTGCCGGTGAGCAGTCCGTTGTGCAGGGGGAAGAAGGGCAGGAGACCCAGACCGTAGCGCTCAGCCGCGGGAATGACCTCACGCTCTGCGGCGCGCGCGAGCAGGCTGTACTGATTCTGGGTCGAGACGAAACGCACCCCCCTCGCCGCGTGGTCGGCTTCGGCGATCTGCCACCCCGCGAAGTTCGAGTGGCCGACGTAACGAACCTTGCCCTCACGAACCAGGTCGCTCAGAGCGTCGAGCGTCTCATCGATCGGGGTCGACGGATCGGGCGTGTGCAGCTGGTAGAGATCGATCCAGTCCGTCCGCAGGCGACGCAGCGAGGCTTCGACGGCGCGGCGCACATGCGTGCGGGACCCCTTCGCCCCTCCCGAGATCGCCGGCGCGAAGTCGGCGTGCCCGAACTTCGTCGCGAGGACGACCTGGTCGCGTCGTCCCTCGAGAGCCTCTCCCAGCAGGCTCTCGGACAGACCGAACTCGCGTCCGTACATGTCGGCGGTGTCGAGGAAGGTCACCCCCGCCCCGATGGCGGCGTCGAGTACCGCCCGCGTGCCCTCGATCGTCTCGGTCGCCGTGCCCGCGCGCCCGAAGTTGTTGCAGCCGAGGCCTACCGCGGAGACGCGGAGTCCGGAACGGCCTACGCCGCGGAGGGGAAGAACGGGAGACGTCATCCCTCCACGCTATCGCCGCGCACGACGAAGGGCTCCCCGTCATGACGAGGAGCCCTTCGATGACGTCAGACCTGGGGGCCTGCCGGCGGAGCCGGAGGCGGCGGGGTCGTACCCGTGGCCGGCGGGTTGTACGGCTGCTGCGCCGGGGGCGCGCCGTAGCCGGGGCCGGCGTATCCGCCACCGTTGCCGGCGACGGGCTGACTCGGCTGAACGGGGATGCCGTTCCACACCGTCTTGTCGGCGAGGAAGGAGTTGGCCCACGGCGCGGGAGCGATCGCCGGGTTCCATCGGTTGTTGCTGAACGCGATGATCGCGAGCCAGATGAGCGCGCCGATGCCGGGGATCAACCACAGCAGGAGCAGCGGCCAGTCCTTACCGAGCTTGAGGCCGATGCGGTACGAGTACATGACCGCGACCGCAAGGATCGCGAGGCTGAAGATCGGGCCGATGACCGGGATGTTCGAGAGCACGCTCGAGGCGACCGCGACGATCAGGACCACCCACGGCGAGACATCGCCGAGCTTGGCGGCGATGAGGCCGTTGTATACGGGCACCCAGGCGCGCCATTTGCCCTGCACCCCGGCCTTCTCGAAGATCTTCATGTAGAGGAACGACGAGATCACGTATGCCGCGACAGCGAGGATGAAGAGGATCGGGATCAGGACGAGCAAGACTGCTGCGAGAGCGGCGGCACCGCTCCCGTCGTCGTAGTAGTAGGAGTCACTCATGCGAGTTCCTTTCCAAGCGAGTGCGCGGGAAGCATCCATGCGCCCCCCGCGTCTCACATGCTAGCGATCCTGAGACTTTCCTGACAGGGGTGCGCGAGAGTTATACAATCAGCGCCACCTCGCCGGGTGCTCCGGCACGGAGCGTCCACCCCGCGCCCTCCGCCCATTCATGAAGGTCGTCGACGGTCTCGATCCGCGCTCGTTGCACGGCCAGCGCCCGGACCAGCTCCCCCTTCGCGTGTTTGTTGAAGTGGTTGAGGGCGCGCGCCTCGCCGCCGGAGTCCTCGCTCATCACGCGGACATACACCGCCGCCACCCCCGCGGGAAGGGGACCGAGCGCGGCGTACGCCTCCGAGCGCAGGTCGAGGACGAAGTCCGGCCGAAGCTCTGCCCACGCCTGGCTCACGGCGTCTGCCCAGATGCGTCGCAGCGCCGGAGTGCCCGGCAGCGACGTGCCCGCGGCGAGACGATAGGCCGGGATGTGATCGAGAGCTCCGACCGGTCCGAACGGCGCGGACTGGATCATCACGTGGTCGCCGAGCCAGGCACGCGCCGCGGCGTCGAGGCCGGCGGCATCCAGGGCATCGAAGAGGACCCCGGTGTAGCGATCGATCGCCGGCATGGTCGGCGCGGTACGCAGGGCCGCGTTGTCGCCGATCTCGTGCCGACGCTTCGCGCTGATCTTGAGTACCCGAGCGGCTTGTTCCTCATCGGAGGAGAGAGCGACCAGCGCATCGACGACGGTCTTGCGCGCACCACTCAACGAGGGCAGGGGCAGCCCCGCGAGATCGAGAGGGAGGCCGTCGCCGCCCGGTCGCTTGGTCTCGGACGGGGGCAGAAGGACGAGCATGGGTTCTCCGCAGACAGACGACGCGCGCCGCCCGGAATCGGGCGACGCGCGTCGAGGGAAAGAGACGGTGTCAGGAGACGAGTGCCGCGTTTCCGGCGACGATCGTGAGTTCGTCGTTCGCCATCGACAGGAAGCCGTCCTCGGCGTTGGCGAGGATCTTCGAGCCGTCGGTGCGGGTGATGCGCACCTCGCCCTGGGCGAGGATCGCGAGAACCGGCTCATGACCCTGCATGAAACCGATCTCACCCTCGACGGTCTTGGCCACGACGAGCGAGGCCTCCCCCGTCCACACCTCGGCGTCGGCCGACACCAGGCTCACGCGCAACGACATGTCAGCCGTTCTCCTTCTGGATCTGCGCCCACTTGGCCTCGACGTCGGAGATGCCACCGACGTTGAAGAACGCCTGCTCGGCAACGTGGTCGAACTCACCCTTGACGATCGCGTCGAACGACTCGATGGTCTCCTTGATCGGGACCGTGGAGCCCTCGACACCGGTGAACTTCTTGGCCATGTAGGTGTTCTGCGAGAGGAACTGCTGGATACGACGCGCACGCGACACGACGATCTTGTCCTCTTCCGAGAGCTCGTCGACACCGAGGATGGCGATGATCTCCTGCAGTTCCTTGTTCTTCTGGAGGATCTGCTTCACCGAGGTGGCCACGCGGTAGTGGTCGGCACCGATGTAACGCGGGTCGAGGATGCGGCTCGTCGAGGTGAGCGGGTCGATGGCCGGGTAGAGGCCCTTCGACGCGATCTCACGCGACAGCTCGGTGGTCGCGTCGAGGTGAGCGAAGGTGGTCGCCGGAGCCGGGTCGGTGTAGTCGTCGGCGGGGACGTAGATCGCCTGCAGCGAGGTGATCGAGTGGCCGCGCGTGGAGGTGATGCGCTCCTGGAGCACGCCCATCTCGTCGGCGAGGTTCGGCTGGTAACCCACTGCCGAGGGCATGCGGCCGAGCAGCGTCGAGACCTCGGAACCGGCCTGCGTGAAGCGGAAGATGTTGTCGATGAACAACAGCACGTCCTGCTTCTGGACGTCACGGAAGTACTCAGCCATCGTCAGGGCCGACAGCGCGACACGCAGACGCGTTCCCGGCGGCTCGTCCATCTGACCGAACACGAGGGCGGTCTTGTCGAAGACACCGGCCTCTTCCATCTCGCCGATGAGGTCGTTGCCCTCACGGGTACGCTCGCCGACACCGGCGAACACCGAGACACCACCGTGGTCCTGCGCGACGCGCTGGATCATCTCCTGGATCAGGACGGTCTTGCCGACGCCGGCGCCACCGAAGAGGCCGATCTTTCCACCCTGCACGTACGGGGTGAGGAGGTCGATCGACTTGATGCCGGTCTCGAACATCTCGGTCTTGGACTCGAGCTGGTCGAAGCTGGGCGCCTTGCGGTGGATGCCCCAACGCTCGGTGATCTCGACCTGCTCACCGGGAGCGGCGTTGAGCACCTCACCGGTGACATCGAAGACCTTGCCCTTGGTGACGTCTCCGACGGGCACCGAGATGGGGCCGCGGGTGTCACGCACTTCCTGACCGCGGACGATGCCGTCGGTGGGCTTGAGGGCGATGGCGCGCACGAGGTCGTCACCGAGGTGCTGAGCGACCTCGAGGGTGATCTCGGTCGACTCGTCACCGATGGTGATCGTGGTCTTCAGCGCGTTGTAGATCTCGGGGATCGCGTCATGCGGGAACTCGATGTCGACGACCGGGCCGGTGACGCGCGCGACGCGTCCGACGACGGCCGCGTCGGTCTTCTCGGCGGTGAGGCTCATGGCTTCTTCTCTCCTTGGGAACTTACTTGCCGGATGCCAGAGCATCGGCGCCGCCGACGATCTCGGCGATCTGCTGCGTGATCTCCGCCTGACGCGCGTTGTTGCGCAGGCGGGTGTAGTCGGTGATGAGCTTGTCGGCGTTGTCGCTGGCCGACTTCATGGCCTTCTGCGTCGCGGCGTGCTTGGCGGCCGACGACTGGAGGAGGGCATTGAAGATTCGGCTCTGGACGTAGACCGGCAGAAGCGCATCGAGCACGGTCTCGGCGTCCGGCTCGAACTCGTAGAGCGGGTAGATCTCGGCCTGACCCGGGGCCTCGTCGGCCTCGAGCACCTCGAGCGGAAGCAGGCGCACCGACTCGGGCGACTGCGTCATCATGCTGACGAAGCGGTTGTAGACGAGGTGGATCTCGTCGACGCCCTCGTTGTCGCCACCAGCGCGATACGCCTGGAGAACGGCATCCGAGATCTCCTCCGCGGTGGAGAACTGCGGGGTGTCGGTGTCACCGACCCACTGCGCGGCGCTCGCCATGCGGCGGAACTGGAAGTAGCCGACGGCCTTGCGACCCACCAGGTAGAACACCACGTCCTTGCCCTGCGAACGCAGGAGCTCGGCCAGCTCGAGAGCCTCGCGGAGGATCTGCGAGTTGAACGCTCCCGCCAGGCCTCGGTCGGAGGTGAACACGACCAGGGCCGAACGGCGGATGTTCTCGCGCTCGGTCGTCAGCGGGTGGTCGACGGAGGAGTGCGTGGCCACCGCGGAGACGGCGCTCGTGACGGCCCGCGCGAAGGGCGATGCCGCGCGCACACGCGCCATCGCCTTCTGGATGCGCGAAGCCGCGATGAGCTCCATCGCCTTCGTGATCTTCTTGGTCGTCTGAGCAGAAGAGATCTTCTGCTTGTAGACCCGCAGTTGTGCGCCCATGATTCCGTTCTCGTGTCGTCGCTATCAGCGACGGCCCTTGACGATCCGCTCCTGGTTGACGTCTTCCGCCTCGGCAGCGTCGACCTTCTCGGCGCCGACGACGCCCTGGTCCTTGCCGGGCTGGAATTCCTTCGCGAATGCGTCGATCTTCTGCTCGAGCTCCGCGAGCGTGTCGTCACCGAGCACGTTGGTCTCGCGCAGGGTGTCGAGCACGGTCGAGTTGCGGCGGAGGTAGTCCAGCAGCTCGCGCTCGAAGCGCAGGACGTCGGACACCTCGACGGTGTCGAGCTTCCCGTTCGTTCCGGCCCAGATCGAGACGACCTGCTCCTCGACGGGGTACGGCGAGTACTGCGGCTGCTTGAGCAGCTCGGTCAGACGCGCACCGCGGGCGAGCTGACGACGCGAAGCCGCGTCGAGGTCGCTGGCGAACATCGCGAAGGCCTCGAGCGAGCGGTACTGCGCGAGCTCGAGCTTCAGGGTTCCCGACACCTTCTTGATCGACTTGACCTGAGCGTCACCGCCCACTCGCGAGACCGAGATACCCACGTCGACAGCGGGACGCTGATTGGCGTTGAAGAGGTCGGACTGCAGGAAGATCTGACCGTCGGTGATGGAGATCACGTTGGTCGGGATGTACGCCGAGACGTCGTTCGCCTTCGTCTCGATGATGGGCAGACCCGTCATCGAACCGGCACCGAGCTCGTCGGAGAGCTTCGCGCAGCGCTCGAGCAGACGCGAGTGCAGGTAGAAGACGTCGCCGGGGTATGCCTCGCGGCCCGGCGGGCGGCGGAGCAGCAGCGAAACGGCACGGTAGGCCTCGGCCTGCTTCGAAAGGTCATCGAAGATGATCAGCACGTGCTTGCCGCCGTACATCCAGTGCTGGCCGATGGCCGAGCCGGTGTAGGGGGCGAGGTACTTGAAGCCGGCGGGGTCGGAGGCCGGGGCGGCGACGATGGTGGTGTACTCCATCGCGCCGGCCTCCTCGAGGGCGCCCTTCACCGAAGCGATGGTCGAGCCCTTCTGGCCGATCGCGACGTAGATGCAACGCACCTGCTTGTTGACGTCGCCGGACTCCCAGTTGGCCCGCTGGTTGATGATCGTGTCGATCGCGATCGCCGTCTTACCGGTCTGGCGGTCGCCGATGATGAGCTGACGCTGGCCACGACCGACGGGGATCATGGCGTCGATCGCCTTGATGCCGGTCTGCAGCGGCTCGTGGACGCTCTTGCGCTGCATGACGCCGGGAGCCTGGAGCTCGAGCGCACGACGCCCCTCGGTCGCGATCTCGCCGAGACCGTCGATCGGGTTGCCGAGCGGGTCGACGACGCGACCCAGGTAGCCGTCACCGACACCCACCGAGAGGACCTCACCGGTGCGAGTGACGCTCTGGCCTTCTTCGATGCCGGCGAAGTCGCCGAGGACGACCACACCGATCTCGTTCTCGTCGAGGTTCTGAGCGAGGCCCAGCGTGCCGTCCGCGAAGCGGATGAGCTCGTTGGCCATGACGCCCGGAAGGCCCTCGACGTGCGCGATGCCGTCGGCCGCGTCGACGACGGCGCCGACCTCGGTCGCCGCAGCGCCGGTGGGCTCGTAGGCGTTGACGAAGTCCTTCAGCGCGTCACGAATGACGTCGGGGCTGATAGAGAGATCTGCCATTGTCTTCCTTCGTTCGTGGGGCACTCGGCCCCCAGATCCACGCCCATTCGGGCGGAAAGTCTTTAGCCTGCGATCCGCTGGCGGAGGTCAGCGAGACGTGCGGACACGCTCGCGTCGATGACGTCGTCCGCGACCTGCACGCGCAGACCGCCGACCACCGTCGGGTCGATCACGGTGTTCAGCGTGACCGCTGAACCGTAACGTGCGCTGAGAGCGTTCTGCAGACGGGTCTGCTGTTCGGCGCTGAGGGGGGCCGCGGCGTACACGGTGGCGACGATCCGCGCGCGCTGGTCGGCGACGATGCGCTCGGCCCGGCGAAGCAGGGCGCGTACGCGGCGGCCGCGGGCGTGCTGCACCAGCGACGACACGATGAGTGCGGTGCCGGTGCTCGCGCGGCCGTCGAGAAGGGTCGAGACGAGCGACCCCTTCGCCGAGGCGCCGCCGAGGCGCCCACCGAGAGCGAGCTCGAGCTCGCCGTTGCTCGCGACGGTGCGCGAGAAAGCGAACAGCTCCGACTCGATGTCCGCCGACTCGGCGACCGAGGTCGCCTGGATCGCCAGCTCTTCGAGACCCTCGACGAACTGCCCGGCGTTCGACCAGCGCTGCTGGGCGGCGCTGGAGAGCAGGGCGACCGTGGCGGGACGGTAGGTGGAGCCGAAGACGGCCGAGACCAGCCCCGCGCGAGCGGGGGCCGGCACCGACGAGTCGGACAGCGCGCCGCTCAACTGCGACGATCCGCTCACGGCACCGACGGCCGCGAACAGCTCGCGCGCGACGTCGAGATCGACGCCCGACGTGGAGGCCAGGGCCTCCGTCGTCGCGGTCCGCGCCTGAGTGGTCGCGCTGCCCATTACTTGGCCGCCTTCTCGGACGCCTCGAGCTCGGCGAGGAAGCGGTCGACCACGGCGTTCGCACGCGCGTCGTCGGACAGGGTCTCACCGATCACGTTGCCGGCGAGGTCGACCGCGAGGGTACCGACCTCGGAGCGCAGCTGCACGAGGGTCGCCTGACGCTCCGCCTCGATCTGCGCGTGAGCGGACGCGGTGATGCGAGCGGCATCGGCTGCCGCGGTCTCGCGCGCCTCGGCGACGATCTTGCGACCGTCCTGAGTGGCGGACTCGCGGATCTCACCGGCTTCGCGGCGCGCCTCGGCGAGCTGAGCCGTGTACTGCTCGAGGGCGGCCTCGGCCTGACGCTGGGCCTCGTCGGCCTTCGCGATGTTGCCCTCGATGGCAGCACTGCGCTCGTCGAGCAGCTTCGCCATGCGCGGCAGAGCGACGCGCCACACCACGAAGATGATGACGACGAAGCACACCGCCGACCAGATGATGTCGTAGACCGCAGGAAGCAGCGGGTTGTGCGCTTCCCCCGCGGGCTCCGCGGCGAGAGTGACAAGAGCGTTCAGCATCCTGTCTCCTTACAGTGAATCGAGAGCGGCCGGGATCAAGTGAAGATGAAGCCGGTCGCGATACCGATGAAGGCGAGCGCCTCGGTGAAGGCGATACCGATGAACATCAGGACCTGCAGGCGGCCCGCGAGCTCGGGCTGACGGGCGACGCCCTCGATCGTCTTGCCGACGACGATGCCCACGCCGATGGCGGGGCCGATGGCGGCGAGACCGTAGCCGATCGTGGCGACGTTACCGGTGACCTGGGCGAGAACCGTAGTTGCGTCCACGGGTTTTTTCCTTTCGTTGGGTGGCTCGGCGTGCGCCGGGCCGCTCAGTGCTCTTCTGCGACCGCGAGCTGGATGTAGACCGCGGTGAGGATCGCGAAGACGTACGCCTGGAGGAAGGCGACGAAGATTTCGAACAGGGTGAAGGCGAAGCCGAAGGCCAGCGAACCGGCGCCGAGAGCCGTCCACCATCCGCTGAGCCCCACGACGAAGAACTGCGTCGCCGAGAAGAACAGGACCAGCATGAGGTGACCGACGACCATGTTCATCAGCAGACGCAGCGTCAGGGTGACGGGCCGGATGATGAAGGTGGAGAGGAACTCGAGCGGGACGATGATGATGTACAGCGGCCACGGGACGCCCGAGGGCAGCAGCGCGTTCTTGAAGAAGCCGGCGGGGCTCTTCTTGATTCCTGCGTAGATGAAGGTGACGTAGGCCACGATCGCGAGCAGCATCGGAACGGCGATGACGCTGGTGCCGGCGATGTTCAGGAACGGGATGACACCCGTGATGTTCATGAACAGCACCATGAAGAAGATGGTGGTGAGGATCGGCAGGAAGCGCTTGCCGTCCTTGCGTCCGAGGATGTCCTCGGCGATGTTGACGCGGACGAAGTCCAGGCCCATCTCGGCGACGCTCTGGAAGCGGCCGGGGACGATCTTCATGCGGCGAGTGCCGAGCACGAGGAAGAGAACGAGGGCCAGCGTCGCCAGCATCTGCGTGAGGTTGATACGCGTGATCGCGAAGATCGTGCCCTCGAACAGCACCGCATCCGGGAAGAACTCCGAGATGGACGGCGGGTGGAACTCGGCACCCGCGGACGCGAAGTTCGTGATCAGGGTCGCAGCTTGAGTAGTCAGCGCTGGCTCCAGCTTCGGGGCATCGGTGTGAACCGTTGCGACGATGGTCGGTGATTGTTACCCGAAGTGCGAGCCTGGAGAAGAGTTCCAATCGCGGGTGGGTACTACGGCAACCCTATCAAACTCCCGGCGGATCCATGAGTCCGAGTGCCGTGATCGTCTCGCCGACGGACTAATGGGCCGCGACGTGCCGCCTCATGAGATACGGGGGTCTCAGGATCGGCGATCGCCCGCGTCGGGGTCGGTGGGCAGGGTCACATCGCTCACGCTCGGGATACGCATGCGCAGCAACACGACCACGTCGACGGCGAGCGACGCGATGACGCTGACGACGAGCGCCACGTAGAACACGACCGGGTCGACCCACCCCTGTCCGCGCAGCACCACGATCGCCACGATGAACAGGATGAGCTTCAGCAGCCACCCGCCCAGGACGATTCCGAAGAAGATCGGCACGTAGAGGGGATCTCCGAACCAGCGGTTCGCCACGAGGATGCTGATGGCCGTCACCGCGAGGAAGATCGCGCTGACCGCGACGCCCGACAGGGCGCTGCCGAGGCCTCCCCCGCCCCCGACGAGGAAGCCCACGACAGCCCCGAGCACGAGCAGCACCGCCGTCACGATGCCACCCCATACCAGGGCGGTGCGCAGCACCGGGGTACTGGAGAGAGGGCGACGAGGGGCGGGCGAAACACTGCTCATGAGGAGGACTCCGGTCGGGTGGGTCGGGGTCGGCGGGACAACCGCAGACGGTGCTGGGAGGGCAGGAGCGTGAGGACGGCGCAAGCGGCGACACCGGTCACGCCGAAGGCGATACCGATCGCGTAGTCGCCGGGCCAGCCCTGCTGGGTGCCGATGTACATCAGCAGGAACGCGAGGCTCACCACGGCGGTCCAGCTGTAGAAGATGAGAACCGCGTCGCGGTCGGTGTGCCCCATGTCGAGCATGCGGTGGTGAAGGTGCTTGCGGTCCGGCGAGAAGGGCGATCTGCCCGCCCACTGCCGCCGCGCGACCGCGAGCCCGAAGTCGAGCAGGGGCAGCAGCACGATGACCACGGGCAACAGGATCGGGATGAAGGCACCGAGCAGCTGCGAACGGCCGATCTTCTCGGGATCGAGCACCGCGGGGTCGAGCTGACCGGTGATCGCGACGGCGGAGCTCGCCATGAGCAGCCCCAGCATGAGTGCGCCCGCGTCGCCCATGAAGAGCTTCGCCGGGGTCCAGTTCATCGGGAGGAAGCCCAGGCACGCCCCCACGAGCACCGCCGCGATGAAGGACGCGAGGTTGAAGTAGGTACTCGCTCCGGTGTCGCGCACCAGGAGGTACGAGTACGCGAAGAAGACGCCGTTGGCGATCAGACAAACGCCCGCCACGAGGCCGTTCAGCCCGTCGATGAAGTTCACGGCGTTCATGACGACGACCATCGCGAACACGGTCAGCAGGAAGCTCACCCAGCTCGATCCCACCGTGAGTGCGCCGATCGGCAACGACAGGATCTGCAGCTGACCGA
Organism: Microbacterium sp. SORGH_AS_0454; assembly: GCF_031453395.1. Lineage (NCBI taxonomy): Bacteria > Bacillati > Actinomycetota > Actinomycetes > Micrococcales > Microbacteriaceae > Microbacterium > Microbacterium sp. SORGH_AS_0454. The sequence goes on from NZ_JAVIYS010000001.1 coordinate 3,502,281, forward strand.
ACCAGGCGATGATGCCGGCCGCCACGAACTGCGCGCCGAGCTTGATCATCCAGTCGAGATCCCACAGGTCGTCTGCGACGCCGACGAGCACGATGAGCAGCACCGCCCCGAGCAGGGAGAGCACCGGGACGGGGTCGATCCAGAAGATCGCGAAGTAGGGGTTCCTGCTCGAGAGCGCGAAGGCGGCGACCACGCCGAGGAACATCGCGACACCACCGAGGCGCGGGGTGGGCGTCTTGTGCACGTCGCGGTCGCGGATGCCGGGGTACAGCTTGAACCGCAGAGCGAGCTTCCACACCACCCACGACAGCGCGAGCGTGACCGCCGCCGTGAACAGGATGGTGAGGAGGTATTGGGTCACGGACCCGGCGCCTCGGCATCCGGGGTCGTTGCGGAGGGTGTCGCGAGGGGGTCCACGACCTCGTCGACGGGGTCCGGCTCGAGGAGGTCGCCCACCACCGCGCGCAGACGGTCGCGCGAGATCGCGCCCTCGCGCAGCACGCGGATCTGCGGCTCCGCTCCCCCGACGAGTGTCGTCGCGTCGATGATCGTCGAGGCGACGCCCGTCTCGCTGACGCCGGCGTCGAGGTAGGCCGCCACACTGTCGCCGAGCATGTCACGAGCGGAGTCGATGTCGACCGCCGCTGCTCGACCCGTGAGGTTCGCACTCGACACCGCGAGCGGTCCGGTCTCTTCGAGCAGTTCGAGCGTCATCTTCTGCGCGGGCATGCGCACCGCGACCGTGCCGTGCGTGTCACCGAGGTCCCACGAGAGCGAGGGCTGGGCGGGGAGCACGATCGTCAGCCCTCCCGGCCAGAACTCGCGAACGAGATCGTCGACGGCGGGAGGGATCTCGGCGACGAGGGCCCGCAGCGTCCCGACTCCGGGGACGAGGACGGGCGGCGGCTGCTGGCGTCCGCGGCCCTTCGCCTCGAGCAGGCCCGCGACGGCACGCGCGTTGAAGGCGTCCGCGGCGATTCCGTAGACGGTGTCGGTGGGGAGCACGACGAGCTCGCCGCGGCCGATCGCTTGACGCGCGTGGCGCATTCCGGACAGCAGCTGCGATTCGTCACGGCAGTCGTAGACGGGTGACATAACGCGCGTCAGTCTAGTCGCGCGCCGCCCTCCGCGTGGTCACGGACGGGTGGCGGTGGTGGCGCGATCCCTGCTCGTCAGATCGCGGTGGGTCGCGGCCGAACGCCAGCCGTCGGCGACGAGGATCTCGCGGATGGCCTCGCCCTGCCACTCGCCGTGCTCGATGACGATCATCGCCCCGGGGTGACCGAGCCGGAGTCCGACGCGGCTGAGATGGCGCACGGCATCCAGTCCGTCCGGTCCCCCGTACAGCGCCGCAGGCGGGTCGTAGAGACGCACCTCGGGATCACGCGGAATCGCGTCGTCGGGAACGTAAGGAGGGTTGGATGCCACGACCGACACGGTCCCGTCGAGCTCTCGGAACGCGTCGGCGAGGTCGACGAAAGCGAGTGTGACGTTGCCGGCACCGACGCGGGCCACGTTCTGCTTCGTCCAGACGAACGCGTCCACCGAGTTCTCGGCGGCGAAGACACGGGCGTGGGGTACCTCGGTGGCCATCGCGAGCGCGATCGCGCCGCTGCCGGTTCCGAGATCGACCGCGATCGGCGCCTCGGATGCCGCAGAGCGCAGCGCGTCGATCGCGAGCTGGGCCACCATCTCCGTCTCGGGGCGCGGGACGAACACGCCCGGTCCCACCGCCAGCTCCAGGGAACGGAACGGCGCGAGACCGGTGAGGTGCTGCAGGGGCTCACGGGCCGCACGGCGGTCGAGCAGAGGGGCGAGGGCGCGCGCGGCGGGCTCCGGCATCCGGTCTCCGCGGATGGCGGCGGCCTGCACCCCGCCGCGGGAGGAGTCGAGCGCATGGGCGACGAGGAGTTCGGCGTCGACCTGCGGATCGGGCACTCCCGCCGCGTGCAGTCGCTGCGCGGCGGAGCGCAGGACATCGGCGACCGAAAGGGCCGTGGGGACGGGGAGCGGGACGGTCTCTGGCATGACGGGAGCCCAGCCTAGTCGCGCGGCGTCACACGGGCCGGCGGTGTCGGAAGGCTCGCCTAAAATGATCGCGTCCCGACCGACGGCGAAAGGCGAGCCATGCCCGGCATCCACTCCGACATCACCTCTGCATTCGGCGACACGCCGCTCGTGCGGCTGAACCGCGTCGCCGAAGGCGCGGGCGGCCAGATCCTCGCCAAGCTCGAGTTCTACAACCCCGCCTCGAGCGTCAAGGACCGCCTCGGCATCGCCATCATCGACGCGGCCGAAGCCTCGGGCGAGCTCAAGCCCGGCGGCACGATCGTCGAGTCGACGAGCGGCAACACCGGCATCGCTCTCGCCATGGTGGGCGCCGCACGCGGGTACAAGGTCATCCTCACGATGCCGGCCTCGATGTCGAAGGAACGCCGCATCCTGCTCAAGGCCTTCGGCGCCGAGCTCGTACTCACCGATCCCACCAAGGGCATGTCGCACGCCGTGGACGAGGCCAAGCGCATCGTCGCCGAGACGCCGGGCGCCGTCTGGGCCCGCCAGTTCGAGAACGAGGCGAACCCCGCGATCCACCGCAAGACCACGGCCGAAGAGATCCTGCGCGACACCGAGGGCAAGGTCGACTACTTCGTCGCCGGAATCGGCACCGGCGGCACCATCACCGGCGTCGGCCAAGTGCTCAAGGAGCGCGTGCCCGGGGTCAAGGTCGTCGCCGTCGAGCCCGCCGACTCCCCCGTGCTCACCAAGGGCCACCCCGGTCCCCACAAGATCCAGGGCATCGGCCCCAACTTCGTGCCCGCGATCCTCGACCGCGACATCATCGACGAGGTGATCGACGTCGAGTTCGACGACGCGATCCGCCTGGCCCGTGAGACGGCTGCGAAAGACGGCATCCTGGTCGGCATGTCGTCGGGTGCGGCGATCTGGGCGGCCCTCGAGGTCGCGCGGCGCCCCGAGGCGGCGGGCAAGAACATCGTCGTCATCATCCCCTCCTACGGCGAGCGGTACCTCTCGACGGCGCTCTACGAGCACCTGCGCGAAGACTGACGTGGGGGTCCTCTCCCGCATCCGCGAAGACATCTCCTCGGCCAAGCTCCGCGATCCCGCGGCGCGCGGCGGCCTCGAGATCGCGCTGCTGTACCCGGGGCTTCACGCCGTGTGGTCGTACCGCATCGCGAACCGGCTCTGGCGACGGGGTCTGCGCTTCCCGGCGCGGGCCCTGTCGCAGGTGACCCGGTGGCTCACCGGGGTCGAGATCCACCCCGGCGCCACGATCGGTCGACGCTTCTTCATCGATCACGGCATGGGTGTCGTGGTCGGCGAGACGGCCGAGGTCGGCGACGACGTGATGCTGTACCACGGTGTCACCCTGGGCGGTCGTCAGCGCGAGGGCGGCAAGAGGCACCCGACACTGCACGACGGTGTCGCGGTCGGCGCCGGGGCGAAGATCCTCGGGCCGATCACGATCGGCGCCCGCAGCGCGGTCGGCGCCAACGCCGTCGTGACCGCGGATGCCCCGGCCGACAGCGTGCTCGTCGGCGTACCCGCCAAAGCGCGTCAACGCCGTGCCGGCGAGGACACCCGCGCGGTGCTGACGACGCCCGAGTACTGGATCTGAACACCCCCGTGCGGGTCCGCCATCGCCGCGGTCCCGCACGGGGGTGGGTCGATCAGACCGACAGGCGGTTCTCCGCCGCGGCCAGGTGGTCGTAGCCCGGGGTGCGCAGCATCTCGTGCAGGTGGCGGCGTCGCACGCCCATGTTGCCGCCGTCGTAGATCGGAAGGCACAGCACGTCCTGCATGATGCCGCCGAGCGGCACGCGGTCGCCGTAGGAGTCCACCCCGACAAGGCGCATCGCGTCGTAGACCGTCTGCACGGCGAGCTCGGAGTTGTAGATCTTCGACATGTTCGACAGCTCGCGGTCGAGGCCCCCGGTCTTGTCGAAGTGGTCGGCGGCCTTCCAGGCGAAGTACCGGCCGACCTCGATCCGCGTCTTGATGTCGGCGAGCATGTATCCGGCGTTCTGGTGGTCGATGACCGGCACACTGCCCGAACGCTTCTCGGTCGAGACGAAGTCGTACGCGATCTCGAAGGCACGGCGCATCTTGCCGACCGCCGCCGCGGCGATGCTGGAGCACGTCCACGAAAACGATCCCTTCGTCAGCGCCATCCCGTCACCGGGCGCACCGATGAGGTTCTCCACGGGCACGCGGACGTCGACGAAGTCCACGTACGGCGAGTTCGTGGCGAGGTGGCCCATCGTGTCGATGATGCCCGAGAAGGTGACACCGGGCGTGCCCTTCTCGACGACGATGATCGCGAGCGACTCGGCCGGGGGCTTGGTCTCGTCGATGCGGCAGACGACGCTGATGATGTCGGCGCCCTCGTCGTCCCAGCCCGAGGCATTGGTCGTGTATGCCTTCCGTCCGTTGAGGACCCACTCGTCACCGTCGCGGACGGCGAAGGTCTGCACGCCGTACTTCGGGTCGGGGTGGTCGAAGTTGGCGCCTCCCGCCGCCTCCGTGAACGCGATCGCCGCGAGAGCGGGGCTGCCGTCGACGAAGGGGGCGAGGAAGCGCTCCTTCTGCTCGGGCGTGCCCGCCGTGATGATCGGGAAGGTGCCGAGACCGGTGCCGAGGACGATGGTCGGGGTGTTGATCTCGACGCGCGCGAGCTCCTCGCAGGCGAGAGCGAACTGCAGGTTGCTGAAGCGGTGCCCGCCGTTGTCGACGGGGATGAGTCCCTTGACGAAGCCGGCGTCGACCATCTGCTGGTAGAAGGGCTTCAGGGCGCGGAAGCGGTCGAGCGGGTCGGGGATGGGCGCGATGACGTCGGGAACCTGGCTGAGCACGGTCTCGGCGAACTCCCGCGCCTGCAGGCGCAGACCGAGCTGCTCTTCGGAGAGGGTGAAGTCGATGGCCACGGATGAGCTCCTGTCTCGTCGGATGAGGTGTGGGTAGCGTCGCAGCGCCACGGACGGCAGCAATTGGACGCGCGTGCACGACGGTGAGGACGACAGTGCACGCGATGCCGCGGTGAGCACTTCGTTACCGGCACGACACGCGATGCGGCGTCCCGGGTAACAGCGCATTGCTCTGCTGAGTTCGTCGACATCCGCGGGCCGCCGAGGAGGAACCGATGAATCGATGGGACACACGCGACCGACCGCCGCGGGAGCAGTTCGCGTACTGGCGCGAGGTCGTGTGCGCCGCGTTCACGCCCCTCCGCCCCGCGGCGCGAGACACGCGCGACGACTGGTCCCGCGTGGGCCTGCAGGGCCGGGTCGAGAGCAGGCCCTTCGGCCACACCACCGGTGCCGAGATCGCGACGTGCGCACAGGTCATCCACCACGGTCCCGACGAGGTGCGCCGGGTCGACGACGAGGTCGTCTTCGTCAACCTGATGCTCGACGGGCGCTGCGTCGTCTCGCAGGACGGCCGACGCAGCATGTCGGGTCCGGGGACGTTCTCGATCGTGGATGCCACCCGCTCGTTCACGCTGGACTACCTCGACCCGTGGCGGACGGTGTCGTTCCGCGTACCGGCTCATGACATCCCCGACGTCTTGCGGGCGGATGCCACGGCACGGGCGTTCTCCGCCGCGACCGGGCTCGGAGCGGTCGTCGCCGACACCCTGCGCTCCTCGTGGGAGCAGGCGTCGAGAATGACCGACAGCGAAGCGGATGCCGTGGGGGTCGCCGTCTCGTCTCTGAGCCGCGCACTCTCGCATTCCGCGTCGACCGGATCCGTCAGCCAGGAACACGGCGGGGACGAGGAACTGCGTCGCAGCATCGCGCGCCATCTGGAGAGGCACATCCGGTTCGTGGACACTTCACCGTCAGCGATCGCGCGGCACTTCGCCGTCTCGGTGCGCAAACTCCATCAGCTGTACGAGGATGCTCCCCTCACCTTCGGTCAGACCGTCATGCGCGTGCGGGTGCGGGGGTGTGCCGACGACCTGCGCGCGATGCGCGGGCGGATGACGATGACGCAGCTCGCCGCCAAGTGGGGGTTCAGCGACCTGTCTCACCTGCATCGGGCTTTCCGCCACCACCTCGGGCAGACGCCCCGCGAGATTCTGGAGCAGCTCGACGAGGACAGCGCGGCGTGGGAGCGCGCCGGATAGCCGTCCGCGGTGGACAGGCGCCGGGCCGGCGACGGGGCGGCCCGTGCGGCCTCGCGAGGCAGGTCGACGGGGACGCTGCGCGAACGTGGGTCGCATCGGTGCGTGGCGTCGGCGAGAGACGCGCTGCTCGATGCCGTCGTAGGCTCGGAACATGACCCGCCTGCACGACCTGTCGCTCGTCGCGCAGGTCGGAGGCCTCGCCGACGGCACGCTCGACCCGCCCGAGCTCACGGCCCATTACCTCGACCGCATCGCCCGGTTGGCCGACCTGGGCGCTTTCGCCGAGGTGACACCCGACGCCGCGCTGCGCCGCGCCGCCACCCTCGACCCCGCCACCGGTCCCCTGTGGGGCGTGCCGCTCGCCGACAAGGACCTCGTCGCCCGCGCCGGCGTCCCCACCCGCTACGGCTCACGAGCCCGCGTGCACCTCGTGCCCGCGGCATCCGATCCCCTTGCCGAAGCGCTGGATGCCGCGGGGACGATCAACGTGGGAAAGACGAGCACGTCGGAGTTCGGACTCACCGGGTTCACCGAGCCGCTGATCCACGCGCCGGCGCGGGATCCGTGGCGCCTCACGGCCGGGGCGGGCGGATCCAGCGGTGGGGCCGCCGTCGCCGTCGCGGCGGGGCTCTTGCCGGCGGCCGTCGGCTCGGATGGCGGTGGGTCGATCCGCATCCCCTCGGCGACCGTGGGTGTCGTCGGACTCAAACCGTCGCGGGGGCGGCTACCGATCGGATCCGGCTTCGACTCCCCGGACGGCCTGTCGGTGACCGGACCGATCGCCCGCTCGGCAGAGGACGCCGGGCTGCTGCTCGACGCGCTCGTCGGCCTCGCGCCGTTCACGTACGCCACGGCGGCGCCCGGCGCGGGGCCGTTCGTCGAGGCCGCCCGGCGGCCACCGGGAGCGTTGCGCGTGGGGATCACGACCGTGTCGCCGTGGGACGACGACGAGGACATCGTGCTCGACGCCGACGCCCGCACCGCCTTCGACACGGCCGCCGCCTGGCTCAGCGACGCCGGACATGCGGTGGCGGATGCCGACTGGCATCCCTTCGGCTACGCGTCGCTGTTCCACGTGCTGTGGAGGGCGAGCGCAGCGCGGATCCCGTTGAGCGACGACGACATGATGCTCGTCGAGCCGTTGACGGCGTGGCTCGTCCGCGAGGGACGCCGACTGTCCGCGCTGGACCTGCTCGGCGGTCTGGCCTCGGCGCGCGCGTTCGAACGCCGCACGATCGCCGACTTCGCCGCTTTCGACGCGGTGCTCACTCCCGCGCTGGCGCAGCGGCCGCAACCCGTGGGGGCTTACGCCGGACATGGCCCCGAGCGGACGTTCGCGATGCAGGTGGAGTACGCGCCGTATTCGAGCTTCGTCAACGTCGCGGGGCTACCCGCGCTGACGGTGCCCCTGACGAGGGACACCACCGGCCACCCCGTGTCCATCCAGCTCGTCGGGCGTCCGGGCGGCGAGGCGACGCTGCTGTCGCTCGCCGCGCAGCTCGAGGCCCGCCGAGGCCCGCTCCCCCACCCGCCCGCCTGGGACGACTGACGCCCATCAGTGCACAGCGCAGGAGATCCGCCCGCGCCGAAGCGCTGACGCCGCTCTGCGGACGGGTCACGGCCGTGGATCCTGTGTCGCGGTCCCGGAATGGCGCCCGTCAGGGCAACAGGCCCGCCGCCGCGAAGGCGCGGGCGTAGATCTCGCGGATCACGCCCTCTTTGCGGGCGTTGTACTCGCTCATCAAGCCGTCGGCCGCGACCTCGCGCTTGACCGCGGCGTACCGCTGTCGATCGGCCTCGTCTGCGCGCAGCCAGTCGCGGAAGATGCGGTGCCGCGCCGCCTCGGGACTGTCGGGCGGCCACACGTGCAGGTTGGCGGCCGGCTCCGCCGAGACCAGGCAGCGGTGCCCCAGCCACCACGGCTCGCGCACGCGCAGCACGAATCCGAGCGCCTCGAGGGCAGGGACGAAGGCGTCCTCGTCGTCGGTATCGGCGACCGTCAGGTCGATGTCGATGATCGGCTTGGCGGCCAGCCCCGGCACCGACGTCGAGCCGATGTGTTCGATCGCGAGGACGCGGTCACCCAGCGCACCGACGATGCGGACGCGGAGCACCTCGAAGATCTCGGGCCACGCGGCATCCGGATCCACGATCTCGATCTGCCGCACCTGCTCGGCGGGGCCGACCCACGGCGAGAGCCCGGGCGGGGGCGAGGTGTCGTCGAACGACACGATCTGAGCGGCGGTGGGCACCACCCGAGCTTAGGAGTCGGCGAGGGCCGCGAGCCGCGCTTCTTCGTCGGCCGTGATGGCCGACTCGATGATCGGACCGAGAGCGCCGTCCATCACCTGGTCGAGGTTGTACGCCTTGTACCCGGTGCGGTGATCGGCGATGCGGTTCTCGGGGAAGTTGTAGGTGCGGATGCGCTCGGAGCGATCCATGCCGCGGATCTGCGACTTGCGCGCATCGGCGGCGACGGCGTCGCGCTCCTCCTGCTGCTTGGCGAGAAGGCGGGCGCGCAGCACACGCATGCCGGCCTCGCGGTTCTGCAGCTGCGACTTCTCGTTCTGCATCGACACGACAATCCCGGTGGGAACGTGGGTGATGCGCACGGCGGAGTCGGTCGTGTTGACGGACTGACCACCGGGGCCCGACGAGCGGAAGACGTCGATCTTCAGGTCGTTGGGGTCGATCGCGACCTCTTCGGGCTCGTCGACCTCGGGGAAGACGAGCACGCCCGTGGTGGAGGTGTGGATACGCCCCTGCGACTCGGTGGCCGGCACGCGCTGCACGCGGTGCACGCCGCCCTCGTACTTCAGGTGCGCCCACACTCCCTGGGCCGGGTCGCTCGAGGACCCCTTGATCGCGACCTGGACGTCCTTGTAGCCGCCGAGGTCGGACTCCGTGCGCTCGAGGAGCTCGGTCTTCCAGCCCATGGATGCCGCGTACTGCAGGTACATGCGCAGCAGGTCGGCCGCGAAGAGGGCGCTCTCGGCTCCCCCCTCGCCGCCCTTGATCTCCATGATGACGTCGCGGGCGTCGTCGGGGTCGCGCGGGATGAGCAGACGTCGCAGACGCTCCTGCGTCTCGGCGACCCGCTCCTCGAGACCAGGTACCTCGTCGGCGAACGCCTCGTCCTCGCGGGCGAGCTCGCGTGCGGCCTCGAGATCATCGGATGCCGAGACCCACGCCTCGTGCGCCGTCACGATCCGCGACAACTCGGCATAACGCCGGTTGACGCGCTTGGCGCGCGCGGCGTCCGCGTGCACGGCCGGGTCGGAGAGCTCTTCCTGGACGGCCTTGTGCTCCTCGAGCAGTCCGCGGACCGACTCGAACATCGCGGGCTCCGACATCGCGTCTCCCGCCCCGATCAGCGGATGCTGTTGTCGTCACCGCCGCGCGCGGGCGCCGGGATCGACTTCTGCATCTGCACGAGGAACTCGACGTTGGACTGGGTCTCCTTGAGCTTTCCGAGCACGACCTCGAGGGCCTGCTGGGGCTCGAGGCCGGCCAGCGCGCGACGGAGCTTCCAGGTGATCTTGACCTCGTCGTTCGACAGCAGCATCTCTTCGCGGCGGGTGCTCGACGCGTTGACGTCGACGGCCGGGAAGATGCGCTTGTCGGCGAGCTGGCGGTTCAGGCGCAGCTCGCTGTTTCCTGTGCCCTTGAACTCTTCGAAGATGACGTCGTCCATCTTGGAGCCGGTCTCCACCAGAGCGGTGGCGAGGATGGTGAGCGATCCACCGTTCTCGATGTTGCGCGCGGCGCCGAAGAAGCGCTTGGGCGGGTACAGCGCCGATGCGTCGACGCCGCCGCTCAGCACGCGCCCCGAGGTGGGGGCGGCGAGGTTGTACGCGCGGCCGAGGCGGGTGATCGAGTCGAGCAGCACGACGACGTCGCGACCCAGCTCCACGAGACGCTTCGCGCGCTCGATGGCGAGCTCGGCGACCGTGGTGTGGTCCTCGGCCGGACGGTCGAACGTCGAGGCGATGACCTCGCCGCGGACCGTGCGCTGCATGTCGGTGACCTCTTCGGGGCGCTCGTCGACGAGCACGACCATGAGGTGGACCTCGGGGTTGTTCGTGGCGATCGCGTTGGCGATCTGCTGCAGAACGATGGTCTTACCGGCCTTCGGGGGCGCGACGATCAGGCCGCGCTGGCCCTTGCCGACCGGGGCGACCAGGTCGATGATGCGCTGCGTGAGCTTCTCGGGGCCGGTCTCCAGGCGCAGGCGCTCCTGCGGGTAGAGCGGCGTGAGGTTGTTGAACTCGACGCGAGCGGCGGCATCGTCGACCGACAGACCGTTGATCGAGTCGACCTGCACGAGAGCGTTGTACTTCTGACGGCCCTGCTGCTCGCCCTCGCGGGGCTGCTTGATCGCACCGACGACGGCGTCGCCCTTGCGCAGGTTGTACTTCTTCACCTGGCCGAGCGAGACGTAGACGTCGCTCGGGCCGGGCAGGTACCCCGTGGTGCGGACGAAGGCGTAGTTGTCGAGCACGTCGAGGACACCGGCGATGGGGACGAGGACGTCGTCCTCACCGATCTCGGTCTCGAACTCGTCGCCCGCGACGCTCTGGCCACGGCGCTTGTTGCGCTGACGGTTGCGGCTGTTCGCCGAGCCGCCCTGCTGCTGCTGGGCCTGCTGGCCGTTCTGCGCGTTCTCGCGCTGGGCGTTGTCGCGCTGAGCGTTGTCGCGCTGAACGTTCTCGCGCGGGGTCTTCTCGGGCGCCTCGGCCTCGTCGGCGGAGGGCTGTGCCGGCGTCTCGCCCTTGTCGGCGTCGGCCTTGTTGCGGTTGCGGTTGCGCGAGCGGCTGCGGCCGCGGCCGCGGGCCGGCGTCTCGTCGCCCTGCTCGGCGCTCTCGGGCGCCGACGCGTCGGTCGATGCGCCCTCGGCCGACGCCGTGTCGGTCGTCGAAGCAGCGGCGTCGTCGGTCGAACCGGTCTCGGCGGACGCGGTCTCGGTGGCGCTCGCCTCGTCGGCGGCGCTCGCCTCGTCGGCGGCGGTCGTCTCGGCGACGGCGGGGGTCTCGGCGACGGCGGGGGTCTCGGCGGCGGCCTCTGCGTCAGCGGCGACGTCCGCCGCCGTGGTGACGGGCGTGGCGGCGTCGGCGGACTCGTCCGCGGCCGGCGCTTCGGCCGCAGCGGCGTCCGCGGCGGCCTTCTCTTCGGCGGCGGCGGCCTCAGCGGCGGCCGTCTCCTCGGCGGTGGCGCTCTTCGCACGGCGCGGAGCGCGCTTGCGCGGAGCGCGAGCGGGCTTCTCGACGGGGGCGGCCTCCGCGACGGGGGCCTCCTCGACGGGGGCTTCCTCGACGGGGGCCTCTTCGGCCGCGGGCGCGGCGTCGGCGGCAGGCGCCTCGACGAGCGCGTCGTCGGTGAACAGCGCCTCGGGCTGCGCGTCGGCAGCGGCGGTGTCCGCCTCGGCGGGCTCGTCGACAGCGGGGGCGCCAGCGCCCTCCGCAGCGGCCTCGGTGGCCTGTTCGGTGTCGGTGCCCTGATCGGCAGCGGTGGGCTGCTCGTCGGTCTCGACGCCCTCGGGCGCGTCGACGGGCTGGGTCTCGGAGATGGACTCCACGAGTGCTCCTCAGAAAATGAAACGTGATCAGATCGCGCTTCGCCATGCAGAACGCAGACGAAGGACACCAGCGGTTCGGGAGACTGCAGCCGATACCGGGTTCGCGATGTGTTGCGGATTTCGCAGGTGGTGCAGAGGCTCAGATTCGCGAAGTTACGCGGAACCCTCTGCGTTTTTCACTGTACCACCCTTGACGTCGACGGCGAGCATGAGCGCCTGCCACGGGGTGTCGACCACGGATGCCATAAGATCCGCCGCCGCAAGTCGCTGCCCCGGCCCGTCGGCGAGCACGAGCACGCTGGGCCCTGCGCCCGAGACGACGGCGGCGTAGCCCTCGGCACGCAGGGACCGCACGAGACGGTCGGTCTCGGGCATGGCCTGCGCGCGGTAGTTCTGGTGCAGCTTGTCTTCGGTGGCTGCCATCAGCAACTCGGGGCTCTGCGTCATCGCCGCGATCAGCAGGGCCGAGCGCGAGACGTTGAACACCGCGTCCTCGCGCGGCACCTGCAGCGGCTGGAGGCTCCGGGCGACGGCGGTGGACATCGTGAAACCGGGCACGAAGACGAGCGGCGACACACCACGGTGCACGATGAGCTGCTTGTGCTGGGGGCCCTCGGCATCCATCCACGCGATCGTGAGTCCGCCGAAGAGGCCCGGTGCGACGTTGTCGGGGTGCCCCTCCATCTCGGTGGCCAGGCGCAGCAGATCGACGTCGCTGAAGACGACCTCTCCCTCGAGCAGTCCCTTCGCGGCCAGGATGCCGGCGACCACGGCGGCCCCCGAGGATCCCATGCCGCGCCCGTGCGGGATGACGTTGTGCGCCGTCAGCCGGAGTCCCGGAAGGGAACGACCGACCGAGGCGTACGTGTGCGCCATCGCGCGCACCACGAGGTGCGAGGCGTCGCGGGGGACGTCAATCGCGCCCTCCCCCTCCACCTCGATCTCGAGGCGGTCCGCATCGAGTTGCTCGACGACGAGCTCGTCGTACACGCTCAGGGCGAGGCCGAGGGTGTCGAAGCCGGGCCCGAGGTTCGCGCTGGTGGCGGGAACGCGAACGGCGACCCGACGACCGGGGCCTGGGCTCACGCGGTCACCGGCTGCAGGTCGAGCACGGAGGCGACCTCCGAGGTGGCGGCGTCGACGACCGTGGGCGATACGTCGGTGCCGTCGGCGCGGCGCAGGGCCCACTGGGGGTCCTTGAGTCCGTGGCCGGTGACGGTGAGCACGACCTTCGCGCCGGCGGGGACGACTCCGGCCTCGGCGCGCTCGAGCAGACCCGCGACGCTGATGGCGGAAGCGGGCTCGACGAAGATGCCCACCTCGCCGGCGAGGATCTTCTGCGCCTCGAGGATTCCGGCGTCGTCGATCGCGCCGAAGTAGCCGTCGGTGGCGTCGCGTGCCTCGAGAGCCAGCTCCCAGGACGCGGGGTTTCCGATGCGAATCGCGCTGGCGATGGTCTCGGGCTGCCTGACGACCTCGCCGCGCACGAGAGGTGCGGAGCCGGCGGCCTGGAAGCCGAACATGCGCGGCACGCGGGTGGCGACGCCGCGGGCGGCCTCTTCGCGATAGCCGCGCGAGTACGCGGTGTAGTTGCCGGCGTTGCCGACCGGGATGAAGTGGAAGTCGGGAGCGTCGCCGAGGACCTCGACGACCTCATAGGCCGCCGTCTTCTGCCCCTCGATGCGGTCGGGGTTGACCGAGTTGACCAGGTGCACCGGGTAGTGGTCGGCGAGCTCGCGCGCGATCTCGAGGCAGTCGTCGAAGTTGCCCCGGATCTGGATGAGCCGGCCGTTGTGGGCGACGGCCTGGCTGAGCTTGCCCATGGCGATTTTGCCCTCGGGCACGAGCACCGCGGCGGTGATGCCGGCGTGCGCGGCGTACGCCGCCGCCGAGGCCGAGGTGTTGCCGGTCGAGGCGCAGATGACGGCCTTGGCGCCGTGCTCGACCGCACGCGAGAGCGCCACCGTCATGCCGCGGTCTTTGAACGACCCGGTGGGGTTCATCCCCTCGTACTTGACCCAGACGTCGGCGCCCGTACGACGGGACAGCGCGGGTGCCGGCAGCAGCGGCGTGCCGCCCTCGCCGAGGGTGACGACGGTGGAGGCGTCGGTGACACCCAGACGATCGGCGTATTCGCGGAGGACTCCGCCCCAGAGGTGTGCCATGTCAGTTCCCTTCCACACGCAGCACGGAGACCACGCGCTCGACGACGCCGCTCGCGGCGAGACGCTCGACGGTCTCGCTCAAATCCTGCTCGCGGGCCTTGTGTGTTCCGATGACCAGGCGGGCGGATCCCGCTCCGGTCGCTGAGCCTGTCGAAGCGCCCGAGTCTGCGGCATCCGGAGATGAGTCGATGACCGTCTGCTCGACGGTTGCGATCGACACGCGCCCCTCGCTGAGGATCCCGGCGACCGTCGCGAGGACGCCCGGCTGATCGTCGACCTCGAGCGTGATCTGGTAGCGCGTGATGACGTGCCCGATCGGCACGGCCGGGAGGTTCGCGCGGGTCGACTCGCCCACGCCCACACCGCCGGCGATATGACGGCGGGCGGCCGACACGACGTCGCCGAGCACGGCCGAAGCGGTCTGTACGCCGCCGGCGCCGGCACCGTAGAACATGAGATCGCCCGCGGCCTCGGCCTGCACGAAGACGGCGTTGTTCGCACCGTGCACGCTCGCGAGGGGATGAGTGCGCTCGACGAGGGCCGGGTACACGCGCACCGAGATCGACTCGGTGCCGTCGACACCGGCGGCCAGGCGCTCGCACACCGCGAGAAGCTTGATGACGTATCCGGCGTGACGCGCCGACTCGATCATCGCGGCATCGACCGAGGTGATGCCCTCGCGGTGGACGGCGTCGAGGGGCACGGTCGTGTGGAACGCGAGGCTCGCGAGGATCGCCGCCTTCTGCGCGGCGTCGTAGCCCTCGACGTCGGCGGTGGGGTCGGCCTCGGCGTACCCGAGGGCCTGTGCCTGGGCGAGGACGTCGGCGAAGTCGGCGCCCTCGGTGTCCATGCGGTCGAGGATGTAGTTCGTCGTGCCGTTGACGATGCCCATGATGCGCACGACGCGGTCGCCGGCGAGCGAGTCGCGCAGCGGCCGGATGATCGGGATGGCACCGGCTGCGGCGGCCTCGTAGTACACCTCGGCACCGACCTGGTCGGCGGCCTCGAAGACCTCGGAGCCGTGCGTGGCCAGCAGCGCCTTGTTCGCGGTGACGACGTCGGCGCCCGAGGCGATCGCGTGCAGCACCTGGGTGCGGGCGGGCTCGATGCCGCCCATCAGCTCGATGACGATGTCGGAGCCCACGATGAGGGTCTCGGCGTCGGTGGTGTAGAGCTCCTGCGGGAGGTCGACGTCGCGCTTCGCGTCGAGGTTGCGCACGGCGATGCCGGCGAGTTCGAGCTTGGCGCCCGCGCGATCGGCGAGCTCGTCGCCGTGCTTGAGCAGCAGGTCGGCGACCTGCGAGCCGACGGCGCCGGCGCCGAGAAGCGCCACGCGGAGCGTGCGGTAGTCGGTCATTCGGTGTCTCCGTGGGGTGATGCGGTCGTGCCGCGTGAGAAGGATGAATCGGATGCCGGGATGGCGGCGTCGCGCGAGAGCAGGTCGTCGATGCTCTCGCCGCGCACGATCACGCGAGCCTGACCGTCGCGGACCGCGACGACCGGCGGGCGCGGCGTGTAGTTGTAGTTGCTCGCGAGAGAGAAGCAGTAGGCGCCGGTGGCGGGCACCGCGAGCAGATCGCCCGGGGTCACATCGGCCGGAAGGTACTCGGCATCCACCACGATGTCCCCGGACTCGCAGTGGCGGCCGACGACGCGCGAGAGCGCCGGGGTAGCGGAACTCGTGCGCGAGACGAGGCGCGCCGAGAAATCGGCGCCGTACAGCGCGGGGCGGGCGTTGTCGCTCATACCGCCGTCGACGCTGACGTAGGTGCGGTCGAGGTCCTCCCCCGCGGTCACGGTCTTGACCGTGCCCACCTCGTAGAGCGTGATGCCGGCCTGACCGACGATGACGCGCCCCGGTTCGGTGGCGACATCGGGCATCGGGATGCCGCGCACCGCGCACTCGTCGGCGATGGCGTCGACGATGCCGTCGGCGATCTCTTCGATGGGCTTCGGGTCGTCGACCGAGGTGTAGGAGATGCCGAAGCCGCCGCCGACGTTGAGAAGGGGGATCTCTCCCCCGGCCAGCAGATCGGCGTGCAGGTCGACCAGACGCGCGGCCGACTCCCGGAAACCGGAGGAGTCGAAGATCTGCGAACCGATGTGCGCGTGCAGCCCCACGAACCGCAGACTCGACAGCTCGCGGATGCGGGCGACGGCCTCGGCCGCCCCCTCGAGCGAGAAGCCGAACTTCTGATCTTCGTGGGCCGTGGCCAGGAACGCGTGGGTCTCGGCGTGCACGCCCGTGCGCACGCGCACGAGCACCGACTGCACGGCCCCGCGCCGCGCGGCGATCGCGGCGAGACGCTCGATCTCGATCGGGCTGTCGACCACGACCGAACCGATGCCGACCTCGACGGCGCGCTCGAGCTCGCTCACGCTCTTGTTGTTGCCGTGGAAGCCCAGGCGCGCGGGCTCGGCGCCCCCGGCGAGGGCGACCTCGAGCTCCCCGCGGGTGCAGACATCGACCGAGAGCCCCTCGGCGACGACCCAGCGCACGACCTCGGCCGAGAGGAAGGCCTTGCCGGCGTAGTAGACACGAGCCCGGATGCCGTGGCGTGCGGCCGCGGAATCGAAGGCGGAGCGAGCACGACGAGCGTGAGCACGCACCTCGTGCTCGTCGAGGACGTAGAGCGGCGTTCCGAAGCGGTCGCGGAGGTCGAACACCGAGACCCCGCCGACCTCGACGGAGCCGTCGGCGACGCGGTGCGCCGAGGCGGGCCAGACGGAGGAGACGAGCTCGTTCGCTTCGGCCGGGGCGGTGAGCCAGGCGGGCACGAGCGCGGAGTGCGAGGCGGACACAGGGGGACCAATCGGGTTTTGCGGCGACGCGACGGCCGCGGATCACGGCTCCCACCCGCGCGGAGAGTCACGCGGCGGGCAGTCCTTGCAGTCTAGGGCACGACGTATGCCGCCCTTTTCCCACGACCGCCCCTGCTGTCTCGGTTCCGAAGGGGCGCGGGCGTCGCGGCACGCGACCGGGAGGAACGCACACGCGGACGTCCGGGCGATGCTCCGTGTCGAGCCGGGCGGTCAGCCGCAGGCGCCGTCGCTCTGCAGGGCGGGATCGTTCAGGATGCCGCCGGCCACGTCGAACGTCGCCACGAGATCCTGCCCCTGGACGGTGGCCGAGGTCAGGGTGAGCCCCCGCGGGAGGCGGTCGGCGATGCAGAGGCTCGTCGTCTTGAGCAAGGAATCAGCCACGCTGCCGAACTGGCCGCGGAGGGTATCGGCATCGATCGCGTTGCCGCCCACCTGGAACGACGACGGGGTCAACGTCAGATCGCCTTCGGCGGCACCGGGGGTGACCCCGACGCCGACCGGGATCGCAATGCCGAACAGTGAGAGCGAGGTCTCGAGATTCACATCGGGGGCGGCCATGGTGACGGTACTGGCCGGGAGATCCGGGACCTCGGCGAGCAGAGTCTTGAGGTGATCCTGGTCGAGGCGCACCGAGGCCACCCCGCCGTCCGCCGCGGCGTCGCCCGAGACGGGGACCCCGCGCAGGTCGACGCGGACGTCGCCGGTGATGGGACCGAGGGTCACGTCGTTCGACGACACGGCGACCTCGTCGAGGCGTCCGCCCAGCAGCTGCGGCAGGACCAGACCCGACACCGACACGTCGACGTTCTGATCGTCGGGCAGGCCGACGTTCTTCACGACGAGCGAGCGCACGGTGCTGGTCACGACCGAGCGGGCGATGAACTCCGCTGCCACGACCGCCCCGGCGAGCAGGACGACGACGACCACGAGGACGGCGATCCAGCGACCGGTGCGGCGGCGGGGGGCCGTGGCATCCGTCATGCTCTACATCCGCTCCGGAGCGCTGACCCCGAGCAGATCGAGGCCGTTTCGCAGCACCTGGCCGGTGGCGTCGTTCAGCCACAGGCGCGTGCGGTGCACGGACTCGACGGGGGCGTCGCCGAGCGGGATGACACGGCAGTTGTCGTACCAGCGGTGGTACAGCCCGGCGAGCTCCTCGAGGTAACGCGCGACGCGGTGCGGCTCGCGCACCTCGGCGGCGTACGCGACGATGCGCGGGTACTCCTGCAGTGCGCCCAGGAGCGCCGACTCGGTCTCGTGGTCGAGCAGCTCGGGGGCGAACTCTGAACGGTCGACGCCGGAGTCCGCGGCATTGCGCGCGACATTGTGCGTGCGCGCGTGGGCGTACTGCACGTAGAAGACGGGGTTGTCGTTCGTGCGCTTCTGCAGGATCTCGGGGTCCAGCGTCAGCGGCGAGTCGGCCGGGTAACGCGCGAGCGAGTAGCGCAGGGCGTCGGTTCCGAGCCACGCCTGCAGGTCGTCGAGCTCGACGATGTTTCCCGCCCGCTTGGACAGGCGTGCCCCGTTGATCGAGACGAGCTGCCCGATGAGCACCTCGATGTCCTTCTCGGGGTCGTCGCCCGCGGCTCCGGCGAGCGCCTTGAGGCGGTGAACGTAGCCGTGGTGGTCGGCGCCGAGCAGGTAGATCTTGTGAGCGAACCCGCGGTCGCCCTTGTTGAGGTAGTAGGCGGCGTCGGCGGCGAAGTAGGTGTACTCGCCGTTCGAGCGCCGGATGACGCGGTTCTTGTCGTCGCCGAAGTCGGTCGTGCGCACCCACACGGCGTCGTCCTCGTCGAAAACGTGGCCCTGCTCGCGCAGGCGGTCGACAGCCTCGTCGACGAGGCTCGGCTGGCCCTCGATGCCGGCGTGCAGGTCGCGCTCCGAGAACCAGACGTCGAAGTGCACGTTGAAGCGCGCGAGCGAGGCCTGGATCTCGCCGAGCTGGAAGCCGTAGGCGAGCTCGGTGGCGACCGAGATCTGCTCCGCGCGGTCGAGATCGAGGATGTCGGTGCGGGCCGCCTGCACACGCTCGGCGAGAGCGGCGATGTAGGCGCCGCCGTAGCCGTCTTCGGGTGTCGGCTCACCGGCGATGGCGGCGACCACCGAGCGGCCGAATCGCTCCATCTGCGCACCGGCGTCGTTGATGTAGAACTCGCGGACCAGCGTCGCGCCGCTCGCGAGCAGAACGCGGGCGATCGCGTCGCCCAGGGCCGCCCAGCGGGTGTGGCCGATGTGCAGGGGACCGGTCGGGTTGGCGCTGACGAACTCGAGATTGATCGTGTTCCCGCGCTGACTGTCGTTCGTGCCGAACGCGGCGCCCTGCTCGACGATCGTGCGGGCCAGCGCACCGGCGGCCGCGGCGTCCAGGCGGATGTTGATGAAGCCGGGGCCGGCGACCTCGACGCTCGCGATGCCGTCGACGGATTCGAGGCCCGCGGCGATCTCTGCCGCGAACTCACGGGGGTTGACCCCGATGACCTTGGACAGCTTCAGGGCGGCGTTCGACGCCCAGTCGCCGTGGTCGCGGTTCTTGGGCCGCTCGAGCGGAAGGTCGGCGGCGGTGATCCCGGCCGAGGATCCCTCTCGTCGCGCCTCGGCGAGCGGGGCGATGACGGCGAGCAGGGCGGCGGAGAGGGCTGCGGGATCCATAACCCGTCAAGTCTAGAGCGCGTCGCCGGGGAGCCCGCGTCAGGCGATCTGCACCAGGGCCTCGTGGTCGTCGGGCTCCGCAGCGGGGGCGTCTTCGAGCACGGCATCCACGCGCATCCGCTCCAGACCGACATAGCCGCCGTGGAAGCTGAGGAAGGCGCAGTCGGCCGCGTCGCGTCCCGTGGCGATCCGCACGAGCGAGCGGCGGTCGGCGAGGCGCGTGGCGTCGATGACGTACCAGGCCCCGTCGAGGTACGCCTCGGCGACGGCGTGGAAGTCCATCGGGTCGAGCCCGGGGGCGAAGCACGCCGCGTAGCGAGCCGGCACGTCCATCGCGCGCAGGAGGGCGATCACGACGTGGGCGTAGTCACGGCACACGCCCTGACCGGTCGAGAGGGTCGTCACGGCACTGTCGGTGCCCATGCTGAGCCCGGGCGTGTACGTGACGGTGGATGCCACGAAGTCCGACACCGCGGCCAGGAGCTCGCGCCCTGACAGACCGCGGAACTGACGCCGCGCCTGGGCGAACACCTCGTCGGACTGGCAGTAGCGGCTCGGCCGCAGATAGCCGATGGTCTCGAGATCGC
This sequence comes from Microbacterium sp. SORGH_AS_0454, assembly GCF_031453395.1. Taxonomy (NCBI): domain Bacteria; kingdom Bacillati; phylum Actinomycetota; class Actinomycetes; order Micrococcales; family Microbacteriaceae; genus Microbacterium; species Microbacterium sp. SORGH_AS_0454. Next base: position 3,522,225 of record NZ_JAVIYS010000001.1, read on the forward strand.
TCGTGCGGGGGCTCTGGGCTGGACCCGAGACGAGCGCTTCGTAGCGCACCGAGAGGGGCCCCTGGTCGGCGGTGAGCCGATGGAGTCGACTGCCGGACGGGTCGACGAGCTCGGTCGGTGCGTAGAGACGGTCTCCCTGTGCGAATGTCAGATTCTCGCTCGCCAGGGGAGCTCCCTGCGCGGCGGTGATCTGGAAGATGAGGTCGACGGAGGCCCCGAGATCGAGGTCGAGTTCTGCGGTCACGCGGCGCGGCACCGGGCAATCCTCGCACGCGTTCCGACCCCCTCGGCGCGCCTCGGGCGAAGCGGCTCAGCCGTCTTTCTTGCCGGGGCCTTTGCCGTTGCCATTGCCATTGCCGTTGCCCGGTCCCTTGTCGTCTTTTCCGCCGGGACTCTGGTCGTCCGGAGCCGGCTGGGCGGGCTCGTCACCACCGTCGTCGACGACCGTGTCCGACGACTGTGTGGGCGCGGGATCCGTTGTGGGCGTCGGCGTCGGCGTCGGCACGAGGGAGGTCAGGTCGGCTCGGACGGTGGCGATCCGACTCAGGATGCCGTCGGCTTCGTCCGCGGAGATCTCGCCGGCGTCACGACGGGCGACCACGTCGGCCTCGAGAGCATCCAGGCTCGCGAGAGCCGAGGCGTAGTCGCCACCGGAGGCCTGATCGGCCACGGTCTGCACGTTCTGCTGCCAGGCCGTGGGGGTCGCAGCCGGCGGGGTGCACGCCGTGAGGACGATGACCGCGACGAGGAGGAGGCCCGCGGCGGGGGCGGCGCGGCGGATCACGGACCCACCTGCTTCCAGAGGTCGTCCATGTGCTGGTCGAGGGGCTGGGGAAGGGACGGCAGAGCGGGCTCGTCGGCCCCGCCCCCGGAACCGACAGCTGCGGCGATGCCGACGCCTCCGGCGGCCAGGAGAACCGCAACGACAGCGCCGATGACGAACGCGCGACGCGAGGGCTTTCTCTCGGCCCGGCGCCGAGTCGGGTTCACGGACGGCTCGAAGACGCGTGTGGGGCCGGTGCTGCCGGTGAGGGCGGCCGTCGAAAGAGGCGAGGCCGGCTTCGCCGGGGCCGATACGGGCACCGTCACCCCCGAGAGGGTGCCGAGCTCGGAGATGAGGCCCGTGGCATCCGGTCTCTCGTTCGGCTCGATCGCGGTCATCCGCTCGAGAACTCCACGCCACGCAGGCGGGATCTGCGCGGGGATCTCGGGAGGACCGACGAGCCGCGCCGCGAGCGCTTCGTGCGGCGTGCGGGACCCGAAGGGGCGGGAGCCGGTCAGCGCCTCGAGCAGGACGAGTCCGAGAGCGTAGACGTCGCTCGCGGGGCCGGCGGGCATCCCGCGCGCTTGCTCGGGGCTGAGGTACGCCGCGGTGCCGATGACCGTGTCGGCTCGGGTGACGCGTGTCGCCCCGACGAGCGAGGCGATACCGAAGTCGGCGAGGGTCGCGCGCGGGCTCTCGCCGGCGTGGGCGGCGGGTCGGATGAGGATGTTCGAGGGCTTCACGTCGCGGTGGACGATGCCGCGACCGTGGATGACGGCGAACGCCTCGGCGATCTCGCGACCGATGCGGGCGACATCGGGCCCCGGAAGCGGTCCGCGCGCTATGCGGTCGGTGAGGGTCGGTCCGGCGATGAGTTCCATCGCCAGGTAGGCCGGCTGCGCGTCGAGCTTGGCGTCGTACAGCGTGACCAGGGAGGGGTGCGACAGGGACGCGAGCAGCCGGATCTCGGAGCGCACGCGGGCCACGTCGGAGGGGTCGGCGCCGTCGCCGTCGATCACCTTGAGGGCGAGGGTGCGTTCGAGAGCGGTGTCGACGGCTTCGTAGACACGCGCGTAACCGCCCTGGCCGAGGACGCGCCCGAGGCGATAGCGCCCATCGAACAGGTCGTCGACGGCAGGGTCGTACGCGACGGTGGGAGTGGGTTCGGTCATATCAGCTCTCCGGGGATCGACCCCGCGGGGCTCAGACGAGGTCGTCGTTCGAGGAGCGCGTGCTCGAGCGCGTGACCTGCGCCGCCCCCACTCCTTCGGTACGGGTGACCGTATCGGTTTGGCGACGACGAACCAGCATCGCGACCCCGATGAGGAAGACGACGACGCCCGCGCCCATCATGATGTAGCCGATCGTGGTGAGATCGACGAAGTCGTTCGGGAGGTTGACCGCGAAGGCGAGGATGGCACCGACGACGAAAAGCGCGATACCGGCTCCAACACTCATGACAGACCCCTTCCGAAGGTCTCCTCAGCATCGCAGCATCCTGCGGAACCCCGTGACGGTCTTGACAACGCCTGTCAAGACGGGGGCGGTGCCCCCGTCCCGGGGTGTGACATGGATGCCATGAGCCAGAACGACGTGACCACCCGATCGAACCGAGGCCAGTGGGAGAACGCTGTCGAGGGCCGACCCGAGCTCTCGGCGAGCTTCTCCAGCCGCGAGGAAGCCGTCGATCAAGGGCGGGCCGTCGCGGACGAGCTCGGTTCGCGGCACATCGTCGAAGACGCCGAGCCCACCGGGTCCGTCACCGACGAGGGCTGACCCCGGCAAGACCGAAGGCCGCGATCGTGACGATCGCGGCCTTCTCGATGTGCCCCCGACTGGAATCGAACCAGCGACCTTTGGTACCGGAAACCAACGCTCTATCCCCTGAGCTACGGAGGCGGACCGGTCAAGATTAGCACCGTGGAGCGGTCGAGCCTGACCCGCGGAGCGGCCATCGGCTTGTCGCGACGCCCGCCCCGCGGCATCCGGATCACTCGTCGCCGATGACTCCGATGCCCGTCGCCTGGTGGTCGGCATTCGGGTCGTCTTTGGAGGGAGCCTTGGCTTCCTCGTCGACGTCGTTCTCCTGGCTCGGCTTGACCGTGGGGTCGTCGCCGAGGTCGGCGGCATCGTCGGCCGGTGCGGAGTTCTGCGGGTCGCTCATGGGATTCCCTTCGTCGCGTACCTCTCCAGCCTGTCAAGAGCGCCGACGGGGAACACCGGCTTGACCGAAGCGTCCGCCGGGCCTAGCGACCGAACAGACCGCGCACGCGACGCCCGACGGACTGCGTCAGCAGCACCTGTCGACCGTTCACGTCGACCGCGAGCACCGAACCGCCGAGTCCTCCGCTTCGCACCGGCTCGGCCTCGCCGCGGACGTACGCCTCGGCGACGTCGACGTGGACGGCGAGCAGCTGAGCGCTCTGGTCTTTGGAGGTGTTGGCGTCGACGATCTGCAGGCGGTGACCCGTGTCGGTCTCGACCGAGAACCACCGCGAGCCGGGCGTCGACACGACGGCCCAGCGCTTTCCGCGCGAGAACCGCGCCCAGGCGGCACCGTCACGCAGCTCGGTCGTGACATCGAGGTCGGCCTGGGCGATGACGAGCACCTCGAGCATGGCCAGCGCTTCGGCCGCGGTCACGTAGTCACCGCGGTCGGCGCTGAGACCGCCCCATTCGAACCTGCGCTCGCCCATCTCGCCGCCTCCGCCGTCGTCCTGCCCCGAGCGTAACCCCGCAGACGCGAACAGGGTCCGCCGCGCAGCGAACCCAGGGACATGGCCCGGGAGCCCGGCCTCAGTCCCGCCGGAGCCGGTCGTCGGGATGCAGACTGCGCAGCGGCACCGAGCCGTCGACGATCGCCTGAATCGCACCGGTGCTCACCTCGAGCTCGGCGGAGATGCGGTCGAGGTCGGCACCCGACGACACCGCGGAGCGAAGCGCGGTCACGGCCGCGTCCGAGGTCTCGTCGACGTCGTCTGCCGTGCTCTCCACGAAAGCCGCCAGGCGGGCCTGAGCGAGGCGGATGCACGTGCTCTGGCGTTCACTCCGGTCGGAGGGGTCGGGATGATGGTCGATGGTCTGGGCACGATCAGGGGTCATGAATCTTCACTCCGGGGGAAGTGTCCGCCCGCGCGGCTTCGCGAGCTCTTCCCCATCGTCGCGAAACGACGTCCGTCCGCGCATCCCCCGAGCGATGTATTCCACCCCGGCCGAACGGCGGATGCCATGGCTGCGGCGTGGCAGCCATGGCATCCGTCAGTCGCCCTTCACATTGACGATCTGGCGCAGCGTGTGCCGCACCGTGACCAGGTCGGCGGCATCGGCCATGACCCGGTCGATCGGCTTGTAGGCCTGCGGGATCTCATCGATGAACGCGTCGGTGTCTCGGTACTCGATCCCCACCATCGCTTCGCGCAGCTGTTCGCGCGTGAAGGTCTTGCGGGCGGCCGACCGCGAGTATTCACGACCCGCGCCGTGCGGCGACGAGTTCAGCGCGACGGGGTTGCCCCGACCCTCGACGACGTACGAGGCCGTGCCCATCGACCCCGGGATGAGGCCCGGACGACCGGCGTCGGCCATGATCGCGCCCTTGCGCGACACCCACACCTGCTTGCCGAAGTGCCTTTCGGACTCGGTGAAGTTGTGATGGCAGTTGATCCGCTCGCGCTCTTCGACGGGGGCGTCGAGGAATCGCCCGAGCTGGTTCGCGACGCGGTCCATCATCTCTTCGCGGTTGAGCAGGGCGAAATGCTGCGCCCACCGGAGCTCGCTGATGTACCGGGTGAACTCCGGCGTGCCCTCGACGAGGTAGGCCAGGTCGGGATGCGGAAGCTCGATCCACCACTGCTTCGCGAGCCGCTGCGCCACCTTGATGTGGTGTTGCGCGATGCGGTTGCCGACGCCGCGCGAGCCGGAGTGCAGGAACATCCACACGTCGTCGTTCTCGTCCAGCGAGATCTCGATGAAGTGGTTGCCGCTGCCCAGCGACCCGAGCTGGTGCCGCCAGTGGCCGGCGTACGACGCGGGGTCGAATCCGGCATCGTCGGCGAGCTCCTCGAGCTCGGCCACCCGCGGCTCGGCGGTCGCGACGATCTTGCGGTTGTCACGACCGGCCGAGAGCGGGATGGCACGCTCGATCTGCTGCCGCAGCTCCGCGAGGTCCAATCCGTCGAAGGCGGAGGCGTGGAACTGCGTCTTGACGGCGATCATGCCGCAGCCGATGTCGACGCCGACGGCCGCGGGCATGATGGCGCCGAGCGTCGGGATGACCGACCCGACCGTCGCGCCCAGGCCCAGGTGGGCGTCGGGCATGAGGGCCAGATGGGGGTGGATGAACGGCATCCGGGACGAGGTACGGGCCTGCTCGATGGTCTTGTCATCGATCAGGCTCGCCCACGACACCAGCCGTTCGGTGAGCTTGTGCATGGATCCTTTCCTTCGTGTGGTGCGCCGAAGCGCGGGGAGTCGAGCCTGCGGACGAGGCACTCCCCCACACGGTGGAAAGAGAAACGCCCCGACCTGACGGGGCGGGGCGAAACGAGACAGATGTCTAGACGACCGGCGCCGGAGGGTACGACGAGAGCAGGAACGGCAGGTAATTGCCCTGCTGCTCCGGACGCAGATCGCGCATCGCGGTCATGGTCTCGTCTTTCCTCGGCTCACCGTGCCGAGTGGCACGGACTTGAGACCATAGCGGATGCCGGGAGCCGATGACAAGGCTCCCGGCGGTCGTGGGCGGAGCGGGCGAACCTCACCCCGTCGACTCAAGCCTCGGTCGGCCGATCGAAGTCGTAATCGAGAAGCTCGTCGTCGGCGTCGGAAACAGGTTCGACAGCTCGAAGGTGCGGACGCGGGAAGAGCCGGTGCTTCTCGAGCTCGGCGGCCGCGTGCGAGAAATCCGGCTCTTCTTCGTGCCAGTCCAGCGGGGCGGAGAGCACGTCGTTTCCGACCCCGATCACGAGCTCCGCCTGAGCGACCTTCTTGTCCTCCGTGACGATGGGGATGCTCACGGCCTCGGACTGCCCCTCCTTCGCCACCGCCGCGGTCAACTCGATCAACGACGCGGCGACGTCGTCGGTGGTGATCACGGTCTCGCCGGCATAGGTCACGCATCGCATACGCCTACTGTGCGGGTCGTGAGGACCGACGCAGGGTGGCTTGCTCGTCGAGCGAGCGTGAGATAGACCCTCAGCCGCGACGCTGGGGCGAGCGGAACATGGTCTCGTCCAACTCGAACCACACCGCGCGGACGGTGTCGAAATCTCCGAAGGGTTCGGGTTGGGGATCGCTGAGGGACAGGCGATAGGCGCGAGGCAGGTCGTCCACGTGCTGTCCGTCGCGCGGGCCGCCGACGAGCACGTAGATCACGGGGAATCGACCGCCGGGTGCTCTACCGCGACGCCGTCCACCGCGTCGCTCATGCGTCGGAGGAACGCGACCACCGCGGCAGACTCGTCGGGCGTCATGTCGATGACGGCCGCGAGCATGCGATCGTGCATGTTACCGAGCGTCTGCCGCACCTCGGTGTGCGCGCGGGGGGTGGCCTGGATGAAGATGCTGCGCCGGTCGTCGGGGTTCGCCGCCCGGGTAACGTGCCCCGAGCGTTCGAGCCGGTCGAGGATCGCCGTGGTCGAGGCGGTCGAGAGACCGAGATAGCGGGTGAGCTCCCCCGGTCGCACCTGACGGTTGGCGTCGCGCAGCAGGTATCGCAGGACGAGGAGTTCGTTCTCGCCCATCGACATCGAGTCGCGCGTACGACGGCGCATCGCTACCTCGGCCGCGCGATAGATGCGAAGGGCTTCGAGAACGGCCTTGCTGCGGTGGCGCCGATCGGACGGCTCGTCGCCGTACCAGTACGTGACCTCTTCGGCTGCGTCCGCGGGCGCGGGGCGAAGGGACGTGGTTTCGATGTCCGTCATGAAACACTCCTCCCCGCTCTTCCCGCGACTATACCTCGGAAATAATAGTTAGACAAACTAGTTACTAGCCTAGTATGTTCTAAGTGCAGTTAATCGCTTTCGAAGGGAGTACCCCATGGGCCACCTGTTCTACGGCACCTCGACCGACTCGATCCAGATCCCGGATCGCCTGCTCTCCCACATCAAGGTCGTCACGACCACCAAGCTTCGACGCAGCGAAAGCTTCACGCTCAGCTGGACGCACGTAGACGGCGCCCCCGGCCGCTCCACCCTGTGGCTGCAGCCCGCCATCCCTCTGCGCTTCGTCTTCGACTCCGCTGAGCCCGAGACCCTCAATTCCACCGCGCTGAAGAACATGGCCGACATGGCCAACTCCTCGGCCGGTCTCGTCGTCGACCTCGAGGTCGAGATTCCCGCGAGCGACAGTGCACAGCGTCCGCAGACGGTCCGCGCCAGCGTCCCCGCCCGCCGTACCCTTTCCGCGGCGGCCTGACATGACGACCCCGACGTCCACGTCCCCCGCTCCCCTGACGGCGGCCCGCGTCCTGTGGGCGAAGGTCGACACCGGTTTCTGGGTCGCTCACCGCGGCGGCGAGTATTTCGGCTGCGTCGACCAGGTCGCCGGTGGGTTCGTCTCCCGCGATGCTCACGGCGTACCGGTCGGCCGCTACGACACCCTCGACACGGCCAAGGCGTCGCTGCGTTCGACCACTCACCCGGCGAACGTCTCGCGCCGTCGCCGGTTCGAGCGCGCGACCGTGCTCACCGCTACCGGCGTGGGCGGTACGACCCTCGCCCTCGCGTTGACCGCCGGCGCCTTGGCACCGTACCTGTGATGGTCGTGGGCGACATCGAGCTTCGCGACGAAGCAGACGATTTCGAGGATGCCGCGAGCGCGGACTTCACCGAGCGCTTCGGCGTTCGTCCCCTGTGAGAGCGTCCACCCCCTGGACACGGACGGTGGTCCGTGACACCGTCGCTCCACACCGACGACGAAGAGGATGACCATGACGCATCACGACGGACGCGCGAACGACGCACCCGACCACGACTCCTCCGGGGCGGGAAGCGAGTCTCCCGAAGAGGGCGCCGCAGCCCAGCAGGATGCCGACGAGGCGGTCACCACCGAGGGGTCGCCCACCGGCCGCATCGACTGATCGTCAGAACGCGTACCGCACCCGGCAATACGGGAGCTTGAGCGCGATGAGGTCGCCCAGAGCGGCAACCGCTTGCGCCTTGAGCGGATGGCGATAGCGCACGTTCACCGCCCCGTTCTGCGACCTCTTCTCTTCTTGGACGGCGGGAGTCCACAGGAGTTCTTCCCCCTTCGGATGCCACCCGAGGTTGACCTCGTGGAGCCCTTCGTTGTGAGTGAGGAAGATCACCTCGCACGCGAGTTGTGCCTTCGCCCGGGCATGGAGGGCGGCGTCGAGCTGGTCGAACAGCTCCGCCCAGTCGGCCAGCCACGTCGGGGTGAGGATGACGGGTGAGAAGTTGACGTGCACCTCGTACCCGGCGTCGACGAAATCGTTGATGGCCGCGATCCGGGCGGCCATGGGCGAGGTGCGCAGGTCGGTGACCTTCGCCGTGGCCGCGGGCATGAGCGAGAAGCGGATGCGCGTCCGCCCCGCCGGGTCCCAATCCAGCATGTCGCGGTTGACGAACTTCGTCGCGAAAGACGCCTTCGCGGTGGGCGTCATGCGGAAGAGCTCACAGACGTCGCGTACGTTGTCGCTGATCATCGCGTCGACGGAGCAGTCGCCGTTCTCGCCGATGTCGTAGACCCAGGAATCGGGATCGCACTGGTTCGGCTCGGTTTTCGGCCCGCGCGCCGCCACATGCCGCGCGAGATGCCGGCTGATCTGGTCGATGTTCGCGAAGACCGTGATGGGGTTGCTGTACCCCTTGCGCCTCGGCACGTAGCAGTAACTGCACGCCATCGCGCAGCCGTTCGAGAGCGACGGGGCGATGAAGTCGGCGGATCGCCCGTTCACCCGCGTCGTCACGCTCTTCTTCACACCCAGCACCAGCGCCTCGGTCTTGATGCGCACCCAGCGCGCGACGTTGGTCTCGTCGCCGTGCACCTCGGGGATCTGCCAGTGCGAAGCGATGGGCACGATGTCGGCCTCGGGCCAGCGCGCGACGATCTCCCGGCCGCGCTCGAGCTCGAGAGCAGCGTCCTCCGCGTAGATGCGGGTGACGCGCAGCAGATCCTTGCGCTCGACAGGCATGGTCCTGTTCTACTCGGGGGTTCCGACATCGGTGGCGCCGGGCATCGGCTGGCAGCGCGGGCACCACCAGGTCCGCCGCTGCTCGGGGTCGTTCTGCACCTCGTCGCGCACCCGCACGCGGGTTCCGCAACGCAGGCAGGGCCGCCCCGCGCGCCCCGCCACCCAATGCGACGCCCCCTTCCGGCGGTCACCGGTCGTGACCTGGTACATGCCGGGCACGGTCGCCGAGATCCGCAGGCACCGTGCGGCGAGCGCCGTGAGCGCGTCGAGGTCGGTCATCCCGATGGGGGCGAAGGGGTGGATGCCGCGGAGGAAGGCGAGCTCGTTGACCCAGAGGTTGCCGAGCCCCGCGACGGCGGTCTGGTCCAGAAGCGCCGCGACGAAGGGCCGGTCGGGGCGTGACGAGAGTCGGCGCACCGCCTCGGCGGCATCCCAGTCGTCGCGCAGCGGGTCGGGACCGAGGTATCCGATCACATCGCTCTCGCTCGCGGTGGGGACGAGCTCGACGACGGGGAGATCGAGACCCCACACCTCTCGCCCGTCGTCGAGTCGTAGGCGCACCCGCGCCGTCTCGCGCACCGCGGACGGCAGGGAACGCCCTGCCCGCGTGATGGTCCAGCTCCCCTGCATGCGCAGGTGGGTGTGCAGGGTGGACCCGTCGTCGAAACGGGTGAGCAGGTGCTTGCCGAAGGTGTCGTATCCCTCGATGCGAAGACCCCCGAGAGAGCGCCCGGCGGCGTTGCCCGACCGCAGCTCCCCGTCTTGCACGCGCGCACCGAGGGTCGCGGCCTCGAGGCGTCTCCGGAGTCGGTAGACGCTGTCGCCCTCGGGCACGGCTACCGTGCGGCTACGTGCAGCTGGTCGTCGCGGGGAGCGAGGTCGGGGCGCAGGCGCGTGCCGAACTCGTGCCGGAGTGCGCTGAGCGCGGCCTGCCATCCCGCCAGGCCGTGCACGCCCGGGCCGGGGCTCGTCGACGACGAGCACAGGTATACGCCCTTCATCGGTGTGCGCCAGGGGTCGGGGCTGTAGACCGGGCGTCCCAGGAGCTGCGTGAGCGTGGGGGCGCCGGCCGAGATGTCGCCGCCGGGGAAGTTCGGGTTCCACGCCGCGATATCGACGGCCGTCCGAGACGACGAGGCCAGCACGGTATCGCGAAATCCCGGGGCGAACCGCTCGATCTGACGCACGACCGCCTCTTCACGATCGGCGGGGCTCCCCGACGGCACGTGGGTGTACGCCCACAGGACGTGTTTGCCCTCGGGCGCGCGGGTCGAGTCGAACAGCGTCGGTTGGGCGGCCAGGACGTAGGGGGCGTCGGGGAGGTCTCCCCGGGCCACCGCGTTCTCGGCCTCGGCGATCTCGGCGCGCGTGCCGCCGATGTGCACCGTGCCGGCGCGGGCGACATCGGCGTGGGCCCACGGCACGGGATCCGACAGGGCGAAGTCGACCTTGGCGACGCCGCCGCCGTAGCGGAACCTCTCGAGCACACGACGGTAGGACGCCGGCATCCGGTCACCGCAGAGCCGGATCAGCGAGCGCGGGGTCGTGTCCAGGAGCACGGCGCGGGCCGGAGGCAGCTCGTCGAGGGAGGTCACCTCGACACCGGCGCGCAGCACTCCCCCGTGAGCGCGGATGTCGGCGATCATCGCGTCGGCGATCGCCTGGCTGCCGCCGACGGGAATCGGCCACCCGCGGCCGTGACCGTAGGTGGCGAGCACGAGGCCCGCTCCCCCGGCGGCGAGGCTCGGCTGGTGCAGGATCGTGTGAGCCGAGACGCCGGTGATGAGGCTCGGTACGACCTCTTCCCGGAAACGCGCGTTCCACCACGGCCCGCCCTGCTCGAGAGCCCGGATGCCGAAGAAGAATGCCGCGAGGGGATCACCCGGGACGCGGAGAAGGGCATTCCCGGTGAAGTCGGCGACCCCGCGCAGGTGATCGACGAGGGGGCGCATGAGGCGCTCGTAGGCCGGACCGTCGGCACCGAGTCCCTCGGCTGCTCGCGACAGGTCGCGGTACGCCAGCCCCGCGCGGCCGCCGTCGAGCGGATGGGCGTACGAGACCTCGGGGACGACGAGAGGAACACGTCGGTCGAGACCGAACTCGCGGAAGAACCACGACTCCAGCGCCAGCGGATGCACGGCTGAGCCCACATCGTGCCGGAAACCGGGGAGGGTGAGTTCCGCGGTCGAGGCGGCACCGCCGAAGGTGTCGTTCCTCTCGTACACGGCGACCGAAAGCCCCGACCGAGCCAGTGTGACGGCGGCGGCGAGCCCGTTCGGGCCGGAGCCGACGATGATCGCGTCGTAGCTCTCGCTCATCGGTCGATCGGCTCCTTCTCGGCGGTGGACTCGTGGCCGAGCGCCGCCGCACCGCCCGTCGATCCGGGGGCGCCGCCCTCGGCCAGATAGGCCAGGCGGTGCAGGGTCTCGGCGTTGCGGTAGCGCGTGATCGCATCGAAGACCGTGTCGGGCAGAAGCGTCGTCGGGCCCGTGACGGGCTCCTCTTGGATACGTACGACGCAGCGATCACCGCGGGCCTTCACATCGATCGCCACGCGCGCGACGCCGATGAGTCCGCCATGGGGCTCGAGCACCGCGCGACGCGGCGGATCCCACTCGCGCATGACCGTGTTGTCGTTGACGACGAGCGGCCACGAGCCGAAGGAGTGGTGCAGCGTCGCCCCCTCGGCGGGCCACGACTCGGAGACATCGCGTATGCGTGAGGTGCCCACCACCCAGAGGGGATACAGCCATCCGTTCGCGAGGACCCGGAAAACGTCGTCGGGCGTGCAGTGCATCAGACGCACGTTTCGTGCCATGGGGCGTTCCTCCTCGGCATCCGGACCGACGGCGAAGACCCGATGGCCTTACCGACACCGCCCACGCTACGGCCCCTCTCGGACAACCGTCTCGGAGGTTGCGCCCGGACGCATCGCCCGATAGCGCTCAGGCGGCGGACGGGAGCACGAACCACGCGCGCGTGCCGCCCGCGGGAGAAACGTCGAGACCGATCGTGCCGCGGTGCGCCTCGACGATGCGCCGGCAGGTCGCAAGACCGATGCCGATCCCCTGCACCTCGGCACCATGGCCGCGCTGCATCGGCTCGAAGACGCGCTCGCGCAACTCGGGGTCGAGCGCATCGCCGTTGTCGTCGACGGTGATGCGCCACCCGTCGGAGAGGACCTCGACGCTCACCGCGATACGCGGTGCCCTCTCGGCCGCGACCGTGAACTTCACCGCGTTGGCGATGAGGTTCTGCAGAAGGACCCGCAGCAGCGTGTCATCGGCGTGCACGAACGACGTGCTCTCGACCATCACCTCGGCACCCGTGTTCGTGAGTGCGCCGTCGAGGTCCTCGAGGACGGCGTCGACCGTGTCGGACACATCGACCTGGGTCATGTGCGGGCGGGCGCCGCCCATTCGAGCGAAGTCGAGCAGATCGGTGACCATCGACGTCATGCGCCCGGCCGCGGCCTCCGCGCGGGCCAGCGCTTGAGCGGCGCGCGGGGCATCGACCATCTCGGGGCTGTCGGCCGCCAGTTCGAGAAAGCCCGTCAACGCGGTGAGGGGGTTGCGCAGATCGTGACTGACCTGCATGGCGAAACTCTCGAGTTGGGCGTTGGACTCGATCAGATCGCGCTGGACCCGGCGCAGTTCGAGAACGTCGATCACCTGGTGCGCGAGCAGATCGAGGGCGCGGCTGCTGGCATCCGAGAGTTCTCCCACCTCCGTGTCGAAGACGCAGAGCGTGCCGATCGCGACACCGGCCGGGGTGATGAGGGGGCTCGACGCGTAGAAGCGCGTGTGGGCGATCTCGCCGGTCACGAAGGCGTTCTGCGCGAAACGCGGATCGAGACGGGCGTCGGGGACGACGACGCGACCGGGAGTGCTGATGACGGCGGCGCACATCGAGTCCTCGCGGGCGCACGACGCGACCTGGATGCCGACCGCCGCGACCTGGTGCTGCATGCGGTCGTCGATGATGTTGATCACCGCGGTGGGCACGTTGCACACGGTCGCGGCGAGCTCGACGAGCCCCTGGAGGTCGGGCTCGGTGGGCTCGCCGACCAAGCGGTACTGCGCGATGGCATCGCGCCTCGTCACGTCATGTGCCGTGGACATGTGGTCCCCTCGTCCCTGAGAGCCCCGCCCGAAAGCCCCGCCCGAAAGCCTATCCGCACCGGGATACACCGCGGCCGTCCGATGGGAAAGGGGCTCGCCAACTCCTCCCACACCGCGGAGAGTCGAGCAATGAGTACTCCGACCTTCCCGCAGACCCCGTCCGACCCCTCGCAGCCCACTCCCTCGGAGCCCACCGCCCCGAACCCCTCCGAGCCGACGGTTCCGACGCCCGCGGAGCCGACCATTCCCCTCCCGCCCGAGACGGAGCCCGCACCCGCCGGCGCGTCGGACTCCTCCGCCGGAGCGTTCGCACGGACGGACGAAGACGCGACGGGGTCGGCGGAGATGGATGCCGACAACGCCGCGGAACAGGACGTCATCGACGCCGTCGACCCCGGCGGACAGCCCGACTGACCCCGGGGCCTGACAAGAGGGGCGGCGCCGAACTCGGCGCCGCCCCTCTTGTCAGGTCAGTATCGGATCACGGGTTGCCGCGCGTCCACAGCAGCAGGATCGCGACCGCCTGGAGCACGAGGCATCCGACCAGGATCGCCGTGCGACGACGCGGGGTCGACGACCACCGCTCGTCGCCGAGCAGGGGCGCCATCGGCATGAGCAGGCGGAACGTGCTCTGCTGCGGCAGGAACACCGCGAAGATGTACACGCCGTAGCTGAAGCCGTAGGCGACGACCATGAGGCCGAGCTTGCGGACGGGGCGCGACCACATCAGCGCTGCGAAAGCGACGATCAACGCGATGACCAGGACGATGCCGACGACGCCCAGGTGCGTACCCGCCTGACGGAACCACGGGGTGAACGGCGTGAACTCATCGTTGCCCACGTAGTCCAGCCACCAGCCGAGCTCGGTGCGGATGTAGGCGTTGTGCGTGCCCGTGACGTACTGCGCGATGTGGTTCCACGACAGACCCGCCGCGGCGATGACGAGACCGGATGCCATGAGCGAGAGCCACTCCCGCATCGGGAACGGATCGACCTTACGGCGGAAGAAACGCACGAGGAACACGATGCCGAGAGCCAGGCCCAGAGCCAGCACGCCCGGACGGGTGTAGGCCGTGATGAGGCCGATCGGCAGGATCCACAGGTAGCGCCGTTTGATCGCGAGCAGCATGCCCGCGAACATCAGCAGCATGAACAGGCCCTCGCTGTAGCCGATCACGAAGAGGAACGACATCGGGGCGAAGGAGAAGAAGACGACGGCCCACCAGGCGGGCTGCGGCTTGGTGACCGTGCGCATCAGCACGAAGAGCAGCCAGGTGGCGCCGAGGCTCGCCCCCAGGCTCAGGAGAACAGCGATGGGCTGCCAGCCGAGACCCGTGGCACCCGAGAGCACGCGGACCATCGTCGGGAAGACCGGGAGGAACGCCCAGTTGTTGGGCAGGATGTCGCCCGAGACGTTCATCGGCAACGACATGGGATAGCCCTGGGCGGCGATCTGACCGTAGCGGTCGGCATCCCACCCCGTGAGGTAGTCGAAGAAGGTGCCGAGTCGCTCGCTGTCGGGACCGAATCCCCAGCGCGCGGCCTTGGCGATCGAGTAGAAGCCCCACAGCATCGCGAAGTTGACCACGCGGGCGATGGCCCACAGGATCAGGACCTTGGTGAACGCGCCGCGCTCGATCGGGACGATGCCCTCGGGCTTGCGGAGGACGTCGTGACCGTACTGGCGCAGGGAACGACCGAGGCGCGAACCGCGCAGACGGTCGAGACGACTCGGTCGTGCGATGACGCGCGACGGACGCGTCGGGGAGACAAGCTCGCTCGGCGGTGCGCTCACTCGGAACCTTTCACAGGGGGAAGATGTGGGCGAGTGACGACGGTGTCTGGCCCGGACAAGTGCAGTTGGAGAGGATGGTACCGGATGAAACCGTGCGTTCCATCCGGTTGACTTTCGGGAAAATGACCTGGTCAGTGGCTGTCGCCCACGAGCTTCAGACCGACCACGCATCCCACCAGCCCCAGCACGAGCAGCGCCTTGACCACCGAGACGGTCTCGGTCCCGCTGACCATCGCGACCACGATCGTCAGCGCCGCGCCGATCCCGACCCACACCGCATAGGCGGTGCCCGTGGGGATCTCGCGCATCGCGAAGGCGAGGCCGCCCATGGACGCCACGAGCGCGACGCCGAAGATCACGCTCGGCCAGAGCTTGGTGAAGCCCTCGGTACGGCCGAGGGCGGTGGCCCAGACGGCCTCGAGGACGCCGGACAGGATGAGGACGATCCACGACATGGCTGTGCTCCTTGGCCAGTCTTGTCGCAGTCCGGGTACTGATCCCTCGTCCGGGGACGCGGGGGGCGTCCAGTCCCGAAGGTAGCGCGCCGACCTGGGCAGAACCCGGGCACCGCGGCATCCGCCCCTCTCGAGCCACGCATAAACGCTCTGCGCGCGCGGAAACACGCTCTGCTCGCGTTTCTGCGTGCACATCGCGTTTATGCGCGGGGATTGGGCCGGGGCGGGGGGCCGGGGCGTTGGGCCGGCGACCGGGGCGGCGGGGCGTCGGCCGGGGCGGAGCGGCGGCCGGGGCGGCGCGCCGACCTGGGCAAAACCCGGGCACCGCGGCATCCGCCCCTCTCGAGCCACGCATAAACGCTCTGCGCACGCGGAAACACGCTCTGCTCGCGTTTCTGCGTGCACATCGCGTTTATGCGCGGGGATTGGGCCGGGGCGGGGGGGCGGGCGGCCGGGGCGGCGGCCGGGGCGGCGGGGCGTCGGCCGGGGCGGGGGCGGCGACCGGAGCGGCGAGGCGGCGACGAGGCGGCGGCGCTGCGGGCCCGGCGTTGGGCCGGGCGTTCGGCGGGGCCGGGGGGGGCGGGGTGCCGGCATCCGGGGTCAGATCAGGAAGATGGATGCCGACCCGGGGTTGTGCGCGTGGACGAGGACGCCGAAGACCACGGCGTCGAAGAGCAGGTGCACCGTCACGACGTACCAGAGCGAGCGGGTCTTGAGGAAGAGGAACCCCTGCACGATCGCGAAGGGGATCGTCAGCAGCGGCCCCCACGCCTGATAGCCCAGCTCCCACAGGAACGACACGAACACGATCGCCTGCAGCAGGTTCGCGGTGAGGTCGGGGAAGTGTCGACGCAGCAGCGCGAAGACGGTGCAGATGAAGAAGAGCTCGTCCCAGATACCGACCGCGCCGACGCCCACGAACAGACGAGCGATGAGCTCGGGGGTGACGACCTCGGGCCAGTTGCGGTAGACGCCCGAGGTGATGAAGTAGAACGGCAGGATCAGGTAGCCGAGCACGATGACACCGCCGAGCCAGGCCCACTGCCACCAGGTCCATCGTCCGCCGCCACGCCACGGGAAGCGGATCGCGTTGTCGCGGTAGACGAAGCGCGAGATGACGTAGGGCACGACGACGGCCCCGCCCAGGGCGAGGGTGAAACGCACGAACGCGGCGTTGTCGAGTTCGGCGTGCAGCGGGATGAGGCTCACGATGAACTGGCCGATCGCGACGAGCGAGACATCGCGGGCGATGCTCGGCTCGTCGCCGCGAGCCAGCGCCACGCCGCCCCGGCGGTCGACCAGGATCCCGGATGCCACCGCGAGCGCGAGCAGGATCCAGCCCAGCCATACGACCTGGACGACGAACAGCGCCGGCGCAGCGAGGCACACCAACAGCGCCGGGACGAGCTTGGGCGTCCAGGTGGAACGCTCGCGGACCGGCACCGCGGTGTGCGCGGTCACGGCGAGACCCGCGTGTAGCTCAGGTCGCGGATGTCGCGGCCGACGCGCAGCCCCTTGCGCTCGAAGGCGGTGAGCACGCGGCCGTCGAAGCGCTCTGCCCACTCCCCCGCGAACGCGCGCTCGAAGCCGGGCGCTGCGTCGAGCACGTCGCGCATCTGATCGGCGTAGTCCTGCCAGTCCGTCGCGAGGCGCAGGGTGCCCCCGGGGCGCAGGGCCTGGGCGGCGATACGCGCGAAGTCGGGGGCGACGAGGCGACGCTTGGTGTGCTTGTTCTTGTGCCAGGGATCGGGGAAGAAGACCCAGAGCTCGTCGACGGATGCCGGCGGGAGCAGGTGCTCGAGAGCCTCGGGGGCGTTGGCCTCGACCAGGCGCAGGTTCTTCACGCCCTCGCGGTCGGCGTCGAGCATGGTGCGGGCGAGACCGGCGGTGAACACCTCGACGGCGAGGAAGTCGCTGTCGGAGTCGGCCGCTGCGGCGGAGACGATCTGGTGGCCCTGACCGGAGCCGATCTCGACCACGAGGCGGGCCGTGCGTCCGTAGACCTCGGCCGGGTCGATGGCCGTGCCCGCCTTCACGCTGGTCGTGGCCGCGGCGCGCTCGACAGGGAGCAGGTAGAACGGCGAGAGCTCGGCCCACGCGCGGTCCTGCGCCTCGGACATGCGGCCGCTGCGGCGGACGAAGGACACCGGCTTGTCACGGAAGACGGGGGTGGAGTCCATGGCATCCAGGCTAGGCGTCGCGGCGTCGGGAGTGTGCCGCACGGGCACCTTGCGGCCGCTCACGGGACGGTCACGAAATCGATGAGTTCCTCGACACGGCCGAGCAGGGCCGGCTCGAGGTCGCGGAAGGTGGTGACCTTCGACAGGATGTGCTGCCACGCGCGAGCCGTGTCGGCCTGCTCCTCGGCGGGCCAGCCGAGCGCCCGGCAGACGCCGACCTTCCACTCGATCCCGCGCGGCACCTCGGGCCATGCGGCGATGCCGAGCGCCCGGGGCGTGACGCACTGCCACACGTCAACGAAGGGGTGGCCGACGATGCGCACGTGCGCGCCGTGACGGCCCCGCGCGATCTTCTCGGCGATCCGCGACTCCTTGGAGTTCGGCACGAGGTGGTCCACGAGCACGCCGTACCGACGCTCGGCGGTGGGGGGCTCGGCATCCAGAGTCTGCTCGAGAAGGTCGACGCCCTCGAGGAACTCGACCACGACTCCCTCGGCGCGCAGGTCCGCACCCCACACCTTCTCGACGAGCTCGGCGTCGTGCTTTCCCTCGACGAAGATGCGGCTGGCGCGGGCGGTACGCGCGCGCTGGTCGGCCACGGCGAAGGACCCGGATGCCGTCCGCGTGCGCCCCTTCGCCGCGGCGGCGGGCGCCTTCAGCACCACGGGCTTGCCGTCGACGAGGAAGCCTCCGCCGAGCGGGAACAGCCGGCGCTTGCCGAAGCGGTCTTCGAGCTCGACGTTCGAGCCCTCGATGCGGGTCACCGCGCCGACGAAGCCGTCGCCCGCGATCTCCACGACGAGATCCGCGGATGCCGCGACCTCGGCGGGCCTGATGCGTCCGGCGTCGCGCCACCCGCGGGCGAGCACGTCGGTTCCGTAGCGGTCGTCCATGGTGTACCTCCGAGCGTCCGAGCCTAAGCGGCGCTCGCGTGCGCTCACAGCGGACGCGCCGCTCCTACCCCGGTGTCGGCGGTCGTTTATAGGGTGGACGCATCCGGCAACCGAAGGGGACTGCATGCGAAAGCCGAACGTGCTGCGCACGATGACGGTGCTGCTGCTCGCGTTCGTCGGAGTCCTGGTCGCTCCCCTCAGCGCCGCGGCGATCCCCCCGCCGACGCTCGGATCGAGCTATGTGCTCGACCAGGCGAACGTGCTCACCGATTCGCAAGAGGCCGATGTCCAGCGGCGCCTGCTCACGCTGTCGGAGCAGACGGGGCTCGACCTCTGGGTCGTGTACGTCGACGGCTTCCAGGATCCGACCGGTGCGGACGATTGGGCGAACGAGACCGCCAACCGCAACAACCTCGGCCCTCACCAGTATCTGCTCGCGGTCGCCATCGAGGGCGATACCTTCCAGTACTACCTCTCGGGCGACGTCGATGCGGGCGGGATCTCGGCGGCCCAGCTCACCTCGATCGAGCAGGACCAGGTGCAGCCGGCGCTCGAGGCGGGCGACGACGCGGGCGCGGCGGTCGCCGCGGCCGACGGCCTGCGCACCGCGCACGCGAAAGCGGGCGGCAACATGCCGAACCCTCCCCCGACGCCGGCGACGCAGAGCGGCCCGGCCATCGTGCCGATCGTCCTGGTCGGCGTGCTGTTGCTCGCTATCGCCGCCGGCCTCGTCTGGCTGGCCGTGCGTCGACGCCGTCGAGCGACGACGCCCGGTGCGGGTGGCACCCCGATCGAGAGCATCGACGACCTCTCCCGTCGCGCCGGTTCCGCCCTCGTGTCCACCGACGACGCCGTCAAGACGAGCGAGCAGGAGCTCGGCTTCGCCCGCGCGCAGTTCGGCGACGCCGCCGCAGCTCCCTTCGTCGAGGTGCTCGACCAGGCCAAGGCCGACCTCGACCGGGCGTTCTCGATCCAGCAGCAGCTCGACGACAGCACCCCCGAGACCCCCGAGCAGCAGCGCGCCGGCTATACCGAGATCCTGCGGTTGTGCACGGCCGCCGACGAGGCTCTGGATGCCAAGGCGTCCGCCTTCGACGAACTGCGCGCTCTCGAGGCAGACGCCCCCGGCGCCCTGGCCGCGATCCGCAGCCAGCACGCGACGGTCGCCGCGGGCCTGAGCGAGGCGGAGGCGAGACTCGCTCGCCTGACCGAACGCTTCAGCGACGACGCGCTCTCCCCCGTCGCCGACAACCCGGCCCAGGCTCGAGCGCGGCTCGAGCTCGCAAGCTCCCAGGAAGCGGAAGCCGCCGCCGCTCTCGCCGCCGGTCGCACCGGAGAAGCGGCCGTCGCCATCCGCGCAGCGCAAGCGGCCGTGGCCCAGGCCGACACCCTCGAGCGCGCCGTGGGTGCCCTAGAGGCATCCCTGTCGGACGCGAACCGACGCGCCTCGGCCCTCGTCGCGGAGATCGAGGGCGACCTCGCGGCGGCCGCCCGGCTGCCCGATCCCGACGGACGAGTCGCCGCCGCGGCGGCCTCGGCGCGGTCGCAGCTCGATGACGCGCGCGGTGCGCTCTCAGTGTCGCGCCCCCACCCCGCGCAAGCGATCGAGACACTGCAGCAGGCGAACGCCACCATCGACGCGGTGCTCGACGAGGCCCGCGACGCGGCCGAGCGTCGACGCCACGCCGAGAGCGAGCTCGACACGACACTCGCTCAGGCGCGCGCCCGGGTGACCGCGACCGAGGACTTCATCTCCACGCGTCGCGGGGCAGTGGGGGCCACAGCGCGCACGCGTCTCGCCGAGGCCGGTGCCGCCCTCGTGCAGGCCGAGCAATTGCGCATCGCCGACCCGGTCGCGGCCCTCGCCGCGGCCCAGCGCGCGGCCCAGCTCGCGGCCGCCGCCGATTCCGCGGCACAGAACGACGTCGGCGCCTTCGGCGGCGCAGCCGCCGGCGGCGGAGGCGACATGATGGGCGCGATCCTCGGCGGCATCGCCGTGAACGCCATTCTCGGCGGCGGGCGCTCGCGCGGTGGCTTCGGCGGTGGCGGACTGGGCGGCCTCGGCGGCCTCGGCGGCGGGTTCTCCGGCGGGAGCGGGCGCTCGCGCAGCGGAGGCTTCTCCAGCGGCGGACGCTCTCGAAGCGGCGGCGGCGGAGGCTTCTCGGGCGGTGGTCGCAGCCGCGCCGGCGGCGGGCGGGGATCGCGCCGCTAGTCCACCCCTCGCGGCCACGCCGTCCGATCACAGACAATTCGTAGAATCCGCCACCAGACTCGACATCGTCGCCCTCAGGAAGGAACACCCCGCATGGCCAAGCAGTCCATCTTCGGTCGCATCCAGACCCTCGTCCGCGCGAACGTCAACGCGCTCCTCGACCAGGCCGAGGACCCGCAGAAGATGCTCGACCAGCTCGTCCGCGACTACTCGAACTCGATCGCCGACGCCGAGTCGGCCATCGCCGAGACGATCGGCAACCTGCGCCTGCTCGAGCGCGACCACCAGGAAGACGTCCAGGCGGCGGCCGAGTGGGGCAACAAGGCCCTCGCCGCCAGCCGCAAGGGCGACGAACTGCGCGCCGGCGGCAACCTGAGCGAAGCCGACAAGTTCGACAACCTCGCCAAGATCGCCCTCCAGCGTCAGATCACCGCCGAGGGAGAGGCCAAGGCCGCCGCCCCCACCATCGCCGCGCAGACCGAGGTCGTCGACAAGCTCAAAGACGGCCTGAACGGCATGAAGACCAAGCTCGAGCAGCTCAAGGCCAAGCGCAACGAGCTCACCGCTCGCGCCAAGGTCGCCGAGGCGCAGAACAAGGTGCACGACGCCGTCAAGTCGATCGACGTGCTCGACCCGACGAGCGAGCTCGGCCGCTTCGAAGACAAGATCCGCCGCCAGGAGGCCCTCGCCGCCGGCAAGCAGGAGCTCGCCGCCTCGAGCATCGACGCGCAGTTCAACGCTCTCGAAGACGTCGGAGAGCTCACCGAGGTCGAAGCCCGTCTCGCGGCTCTCAAGGTCGGCGGTCCGCAGCGTGCCGCCATCGACGCACCGAGCCCCGACCAGGTCTGATCCACGACCGCGAGTGCACCGCCCGATCGATCAGGCGGTGCACTCGCGTCTCCCGCCGAGGGGAACCGCCATGACCCGATTCATCGTCGCTCCGCAGTGGCAGGGGTCGTCCTCCTCGCGCGCGATGCAGCTCGTCGACGGGGCCGAGGCCATCGCCGGCGACCTGCCGCGCGCCTCGACGATCGTCCTCGAACCCCCGGCCGAAGCCGGCGACGCGCAGGGCACCCGTGTGCAGCGCCACAGCGCGATCGTCCGCATGCGCGAGCGCATCGATGAAGCCGTCCGCGCCTCCGACGAACCCGCCGTGGTCGTGGGCGGCGACTGCGGAATCGCCCTGGGGGCCGTGTCGGCGATCGCGGGAGACGATCTCGCGGTCGTGTGGATCGACGCTCACCCCGCTCTGAACACCCCCGAATCCTCCCCGAGCGGAGCGTTCACCGGCATGGTGCTAAGGGCTATCGCCGGGGAGGGCGAGGCGCTCCTGCGCCTCGAGCCCGGCATCGCACCCTCGCGCCTCGTGCTCGTGGCCCCCCGTGCGTGGGATCCCGAAGAAGAGGCTTTCGTCGCCGCCCACGGGATCACCGTGGTCCGCGCCGAGGAGCTCGTCTCCCCCGACGCTCTGGCCGACGCCGTCGCCGCCACGGGAGCGACACGTGTGCACGTGCACGTCGGCCTCGACGCCCTCGATCCCGCCGACATCGGCGGCATCGCCCAGGCCGTGCCCTTCGGCGCGCGCACGGCCGAGGTCGTGGCATCCATTCGCCGCCTGCGCGAGCTGCTCCCGCTCGCGGGAGCGACACTGACCGAGTTCTCCCCCTCGAGCCCGGCGGCCGCCGTCGATGACCTGGGGACGATCCTGCGTCTGATCGGAGCGCTGGCATGAGCCCCCTCCCCCTGCCCCCGGAGGGCTGGCGCGAGCGAGCCGAACGGGCGGTGGCGCGCGGCCGCCGTTTCGACCGGTTCCTCCCCGGCGTCCTGCTCGACTCCCCCCTCAGCCGCGTCGGCTACTGGTACGGCTGCGCGGTGGGCTGGATCTGGGGGTCGATGTGGAGCACGGGCCGCATCGAGAAGCGTCTCGGTCTGTGGGTGTTCCGCGGGCTCCCGTCGTGGGCGTTCCCCCGCGGGGGCGTATGCGTGGGCGGCTGCTTCCTCACCGGCGACGACCGGCCGACCGACATCGTGCTCGGGCACGAGGCGGTCCACAAACGCCAATGGCGTCGGTACGGCTTCCTCATGCCGCTGCTCTACGCCCTGGCCGGGCGCGATCCCCTGCGCAATCGGTTCGAGATCGAGGCGGGACTCGTCGAGGGCAACTACGTCCGCCGCGGGGCTTGACCCACCGAACGAGAGCTAGCGGCCCGAGGGATTCTCCCCGCGCACGATCACAGCGAACGGGGCGGATGCCGAGCGAGACGGCGCGTATCGCCCAGCTTGCATCCGTCGAGGAGCGGGGGTGGCGCTTCAGCGCGCGGTGGCGAGGCCGAAGCGCTCGGGAGTGTGAATGGCCTGCGCGTCGACGCCGTGACGCGTGACGAGGTCGTCCACGATCTCGGCGGTGCCGAGGTATGCGCCGAGCAGGATGACGCGCGTGGCGTCGTCGTCGCAGCACAGCATCTCGCCGGCCCAGCCCGAGACGGCGCGGGCGAGGGCTTCACCGGCTGCGCAGCCGCGACCGGTACCGGGGGCACCGCCGCGACGCGAGCGGTCGAGCCAGGTCAGGGTCATGCGGGCGGGGGCCGTGATCGACCCGATCCACGACGCGTCGGGGACTTCGACGAACACGCGGCCGGTCGAGCAGATCGGCAGCGTCGCGAGCAGGGCTTCGAGCTCGGCGAGCGAGGTCTCGTCGGCCGTCACGAGGTGCTGCACGCGCGTGTGACGCGAGGCGCGACACGCTGCCGCATTGTGCTCGGTGGGGATCGACATGATGCCTCCACTATACCCGCGACATAGGTTTGCCTAACCTGTGTCCCTGCCCAGTATCTCGACATCGACACGATGCCGCGGGGGCGGCCCGGTCAGTCGATCAGCACCTCTCGCAATCGGTCGATCTCGCCCTGGGACATCCCGTTCGCGCGGAGGTAGCCCGCCGGCGAGCCGAAGTCCCGGTCGACCCGTTGCAGCAGCGCACGCATGACCGGGGCGGGCGAGCGGGTCGCGAGGGCTTCGGCGTGGACGTTGTCGGGGTGCACGGCGCGGATCGCCGCGAGGACCCGCGCATTGCGCTCGGCGGGGAGGAACTCCTCGGTGCGGGCGTAGTCGGCGATCACCGCCTCTCGATCGACCTCAGCCGCGGCGAGCGCGATCGCGACGGTCACCCCGGTGCGGTCCTTCCCCACGGTGCAGTGCACGAGCGCGGGCTGCGCGCCCAGGATGCCGCGGATCGCCGACACCACCCGCTCTGCGGAATCGTCGACGAGGGCGGCGTACATGTCGTCGAGGCTCAGGTCGCGCGCGAAGAAAGAGGCGACCGAGCCGAGGAACAGCGGCTCGTGCTGGATCTCGACCGCGGTATCGAGGCGGCTGGGAGCATGGGCGACCTCCGATTCGTCGCGCAGATCGATCACGCGTCGGATGCCGAGATCTCGGAGAGTCCGAGCGCCCGCGTCGTCGACGGCGACGAGGTTGCCGGAGCGGTAGAGCACGCCCGCGCGCGTGCGACGGTCTCGCGCCGGAAGTCCGCCGACGTCGCGGAAGTTCACCGCGCCCGAGACGAGCGAGCCGCTCATGCGGCGCCGTCCGCGTGCACGTGAGGCTCGCGCGGGCGCGTCGTCGCCGCAGGCGCGGCATCCGGGGCGATCGGCATCGGAGAGGAAGCGCGGGGCGGCACGGGGTATCGACCCGCGATGGCGACGCGATTGAAGGAATTGATGGCCACGAGCACCCAGCTGAGCGCGACGTACTCGGCCTCGCTCAGGATGCCGCCCGCTTGGTCGTAGACCTCGTCGGGGATGCCGTCCTCGTGGATGAAGGTGAACGACTCGGTCAGCTCGAGGGCGGCTCTTTCGCGCTCATCGAAGACGCCCGACTCCCGCCACGTCGCGATCTGGGCGATCACATCGGCGTCGAGCCCGGCTTTCACCGCGGCATCCACGTGCATACGCACGCAGTAGGCGCACCCGTTGAGCTGGGAGGCATGGATCTGGACGATCTCGCGCAGCCGCGCGTCGATGCCGGCCTCGGCGGCGAGTCGGCCGACGGTGCTCGAGAACGAGCGCAGAGCGGCGTACGCCTCGGGAGCCGACTTCGACAGGTGCACGCGCCGTTCTTCGCCCATGACCACAGCCTACGGCGGCTCCGCTCGGGTGGGGAGGGAAACGGTGACGCTCCGTGGCGCGGTGGTAGCGGCATCCCGTTCGCGGTGGAAGGCTGTTCCAATGCCCGAGCGCGACGAGTTCTCGTTCCTCCCCGCCCAGGCGGCCGATGTCGGCCGCGACCTCCCTCCCGTCGAACGGGTGCGGCTCACTCTCGCCGACGACCGCACGCTCAGCGGGCTGCGCTGGGGCGGGGCGCCCCCGGTGGTCACGCTGTTGCACGGCGCCGGTTTGAACGCCCACACCTGGGACACGACGCTCCTGCACCTGGGGGTGCCTGCTCTGGCTCTCGACCTCCCCGGCCACGGCGATTCGTCGTGGCGCGATGATGCGGCGTACGTCGCGCGCGTCCTCGCCCCCGATGTCGTCTCGGCCCTCGAGCGGTGGACGACGGCGCCGCAGGTGCTCGTGGGGCACTCGCTGGGCGGTCTCACGGCGGCCGCGGTCGCGGCATCCCGTCCCGATCTCGTCTCTCGCCTCGCGGTCGTCGACATCACATCGGGGGTCGACCCGAGCGCGGGTCCCGCGCAGATCCGCGCGTTCTTCGCCGGCCCCACCGACTGGTCGTCGCGGGAAGAACTCGTCGAACGCGCCCTCTCGTTCGGCCTGGGCGGTTCGCCCGAGGCCGCAGCGCGCGGGGTGTTCCTCAACTCGCGTCTGCGCCCCGACGGACGGGTCGAGTGGAAGCATCACTTCGCTCACCTCGCCGCGGCCGCCGCGAACGCCGGGGCCGATGCCACGACCCCGGATGCCGTGAAGGCTGTGCTGTCGGCAACCGGATGGGACGACCTGGGCGGGGTCACCGCACCCGTCACGCTCGTGCGCGGCGAGCGCGGTTTCGTCACGAAGACGGATGCCGAGGAGCTCGCGCGGCGTGTGCCCGGGGCCGACGTCCGGGTTCTGTCCGCCGGGCACAACGCGCAGGAGGAAGATCCCGAGGGCCTGGCGCGTTTGATCCGATCGCTCCTGACCACCCCCTGACCCGCCGACCCGAACCCGGTCGTCCCGCGTCGCGCACCGTCACAGACGGCGTCGAGGGAATACGGGTGAAAGTAGGCTGTTGCCACCCCTGCTCGGCATCCACAGCACCCTGATGCCTCGGCCTGCGAAAGGACACACCCCGCAATGCTGCGCCGCACCGCTCTCGCCACGAGCATGCTCCTGATCGGAGCCCTCCTGCTCACCTCGTGCACCGGCTCGAATACGACGCCGAACCCCACCGGAGAAGCCGACCCGAACGCCACCCTCACGGTGCGTCTGTCGCTGGAGCCGTCGAACCTCGACATCCGCCGCACCAGCGGCGCCTCGCTCGAGCAGGCTCTCATCGACAACGTCTACCAGGGCCTGGTCACCCGCAACGGCGACGACTCCAACGCGATCGCCCCGGCACTCGCCACGGCGTGGACGGTGTCTCCCGACGGACTCACCTACACCTTCACCCTCCGTCAGGGGGTGACCTTCCACGACGGCAGCGCGCTCACGGCCGAGGACGTCGTCACCTCGCTGCAGACGGCCAAGGACGACCCCACCATCCAGAACAGCTCCGACCTGGCGAACGTGGCCTCGATCGCGTCCCCCGACGCCTCCACGGTGGTCGTGACGCTCGCGAAGCCCAACATCGACTTCCTCTTCGCGATGACGGGCCGCGCGGGCCTCATCTTCAAGAGCGGCGACACGACCAACTTCCAGACCGCCGCCAACGGCACCGGTCCCTTCCGGGTCGAGAGCCGCAACGCCGGGCAGAGCCTGACCCTCTCGCGCTACGACGGATACTGGGGCGACAAGGCCGGCGTCGCCGAGGTCGTGCTCGACTACATTCCCGACCAGAGCGCCGCGACCAACGCGGCCGTCGCCGGCGACGTCGACGTGGCCCTCGAGATCGACCCCGAGCTGCGCGACCAGATCGAGGGCACGAACAACTTCTCGATCGAATCGGGTCTGACCACCGACAAGGGCACGCTGGCCTTCAACAACCAGCGCGCGCCGCTCAACGACCAGCGCGTGCGCGAGGCGCTGCGTCTGGCGATCGACCACAAGGCGCTCATCGACACCCTCGGCTCCGGCAGCGAGCTCTACGGCCCCATCGCCCCGCTCGACCCCGGCTACGAAGACCTGTCGGGAAGCATCTCGTACAACCCCGACCGCGCCCGCGAGCTTCTCGCGCAGGCGGGCGCCGAGAACCTCACCCTCACGCTGACCATCCCCAACGTCTACCCCACGACGATCCCGACCTTCCTCGTGTCGTCGTTCGCCGACGTGGGCGTGACCCTCAAGGTCAACTCGGTCGATTTCAGCACGTGGCTCCAGAACGTCTACAAGAACCACGACTACGACCTGAGCTTCGTGCGCCACGTCGAGGCCCGCGACTTCGGCAACTGGGCGAACCCCTCGTACTACTTCGGCTACGACAACGCCGAGGTGCAGGGCCTGTACGCCCAGGCGTTGGCGACCACCGACCAGCAGCAGTCCTCCGACCTGCTCGCCGAGGCCGCCCGCATCGTGAGCGACGAGGATGCCGCTGACTGGCTGTTCCTGTCGACACCGTTGACCGCGGTCGGCACGAACGTGGCGAACTTCCCGAAGAACTCCCTCAACGTGCGCCTGCCGCTCGCGGGCGTGACGGTCGCGGCGGAGTGATCCGCTACACGCTGACACGGCTGGGCCTGCTGGTGCTGGGCCTGGCCGTGGCCAGCGTGCTGATCTTCGTCTCGCTCCGGGTGCTCCCCGGCGACGTCGCGCAGCTGATCGCCGGCACCGAGGCGACGCCGGAACAGGTGGCCGCGCTGCGCGCGAGCCTGGGCCTGGAGGCCCCGCTCTGGACGCAGTACCTCGACTGGATCGGCGGGCTGCTGCGCGGCGACCTGGGCACCTCGCTCATCACGGGCGCCTCCGTCGTCACGGAGCTGGCAGACAAGGCCCGCGTCACCGTGCCGCTCGCGGCGATGTCGCTCACGGTGGCGCTGATGGTCGGCATCCCCTTCGGCGTTCTCTCCGCTCTCGGACGACGTCGCGTCGGCGGGACGGCGCTCAGCGTCGGGGCGCAGGCCCTGGCAGCGGTGCCCGTGGTGTGGGCGGGAATGATGCTCGTCGTCGTGTTCGCGGTGTGGCTGGGCTGGCTTCCGCCCCAGGGCTTCCCCCGGGCGGGGTGGAACGACCCCGCGGCGGCGTTCCGAGCCCTCATCCTCCCCGCCCTCACCATCGGCGTGGTCGAAGGGGCGATGCTGCTGCGCTTCGTGCGGAGCGCCACCCTCCAAGCACTCGGCCAGGACTACGTGCGCACCGCCGCCGCGAAGGGTCTCACCCGCACGCGCGCCCTGCTGAGCCACGGTCTGCCCAATGTGGGACTCTCGGTCATCACGGTGCTCGGCCTTCAGATCGCCGGGATCATCGTGGGCGCCGTCGTGATCGAGCAGCTCTTCACCCTTCCCGGTGTCGGGCGCATGCTGGTCACCGACGTCGCCGCGCGCGACCTGCCGAAGGTGCAGGGCGAGCTGCTCGCCCTCACGGGCTTCGTCCTTCTGGTCGGATTCCTCGTCGACCTCACCCACCGCCTCATCGATCCGCGTCAGAGGGAGGCCTCATGACCACCCTCCGGCGCCTCTGGAGTCTGGGCACCGGGCGATTCGGCATCCTGATCGTCGCTCTCGTCGTCGTCACGGCCGTCGTCTCGCTCTTGTGGACCCCCTTCGACCCGGCCTCCGTCGACGCCCGCGCACGCTGGAGCGACCCCTCGTGGCCGCACGTGCTCGGCACCGACAACAGCGGCCGCGACATCGCCAGCCTGCTGATGGCCGGGGCGCGCACGACCGTCATCGTCGCCGTCGGCGCGGGAGCGGTGGCCTCGGTGCTCGGCATCGCCCTGGCCGCCCTCGGCTCGCTCACCGCGCGGTGGATCCGCGAGAGCGTCGCGGTCCTCGTCGACATCCTCATCGCCTTCCCGGTCCTGATCATCGCCATGATGATCTCGGCCGTGTGGGGCGGCTCCCTCGCCGTGGTCATCTGGTCGGTGGGTATCGGGTTCGGAGTGAACGTCGCCCGCGTGACGCGGCCCGAGCTGCGGCGCGTGCTGCAGAGCGACTTCGTGCTCGCGGGACGGGCGAGCGGCCTGTCGAGCGCGCAGAACCTCACGAGGCACCTCCTTCCCAACGTCGCGCCGGTGTTCATCGTGCAGCTGTCGTGGGGCATGGCCGTGGCCGTGCTCGCCGAAGCGGGGCTGTCGTACCTGGGCTTCGGAGCGCCCGTGACCCAGCCCTCGTGGGGTGTGCTGCTCAGCGACCTGCAGGCGTACATCGCCGTGCACCCGCTCACCGTGGTCTGGCCGGGGCTGGCGATCACGCTGACGGTGCTCGGCCTGAACCTGCTGGGCGACGCGCTGCGCGAAGCTGCCGACCCCACCCTGGGCGAGCGCGCTCCCGCCGCGCGTACGCACGTGCCGGGGGTGGTCGCGTGAGCCTCGTCGTGACAGACCTGCGGATCGAGATCGGCGGTCGCGCCGTCGTCGACGGCGTCTCGTTCTCGGTCCCCGGGGGCGCGCGAGTGGGGCTGATCGGCGAGTCGGGATCGGGCAAATCGCTGACCGCCCTGGCGATCCTGGGGCTCTTGCCCGACGGCGCGCACGCCTCGGGCAGCATCCTCTGGAACGGCCGCGAGATCCTGGGGCTGCCCGATCGCGAGCTCGCACGCCTGCGCGGTGACGACATCGGCATGGTCTTCCAAGAGCCGCGCACGGCCCTGAACCCCATTCGCACGGTGGGTCGACAGATCGGCGAGTCGGTCCGCATCCACGAGGGCGTCTCGCGCCGCGAGGCGCTTCGTCGCGCCGTCGCCGAGGCGGAGCGCGTCGCGCTCCCCGACCCCGAGCGGCTCGTCTCGCGCTACCCGCACCAGCTCTCCGGCGGCCAGCGGCAGCGCGTCGCGATCGCCATGGCCCTGGCCTGCCGCCCGCGGCTGCTCATCGCCGACGAGCCGACCACCGCCCTCGACGTCACGATCCAGGCGGGGATCCTGTCGCTGCTGCGATCTCTCGTCCAGGATGCCGGGATGTCCCTCGTCTTCATCACGCACGACCTCGCGGTGCTCGCGCAGGTCGCCACCCACGCCGTGGTCCTCGAACACGGACGTGCGGTCGAGGAGGGCCCGGTCGCCGATCTGCTGAAGGCGCCATCGTCACCCGTCACGCAGGCCCTGTTGCGGGATGCGACCGCGACGCTGTGGCATCCCGAGCTCCCCGCTCGCGAGATCGCGACCGAAGAGGCCGAGGAGACCCCGTGACCGAGACGCTGATGCGGGCGCGAGGGCTCTCGCGCACCTACCCCACCCCGCGGACGCGGGGCGTCGGCCGAGCCGAGCGGACCGTGGGCCTCGCCGACGTCGACCTCTCGGTGCTCGCGGGGAGCGCCGTCGGCATCATCGGCGAGTCGGGGTCGGGCAAGTCCACCCTCGTGCGCCTGCTGCTGGGCCTCGACGTGCCGAGCGCGGGAACGGTCGAGGTCGACGGACGCCCCGTCGATGCTCGGGGTTCGGCGCGATCAGTGCACTGGCTGCGCCGGGCGACCGGCATCGTGTTCCAGGACCCCTACGCCTCGCTCGATCCCCGCATGAGCGTCGAACGCATCGTCGGCGAGCCGCTGTGGGCGCTGGGGGTCGAGGGCGACCGCCGCGCGCGCGTGCGCGAGGTGCTCGAGCAGGTCGGCCTCGACGCCGACATGGCCGCACGCTTCCCGCACGAGTTCTCGGGCGGCCAGCGTCAGCGCATCGCCCTGGCCCGCGCGATCGTCCACCGACCGCGCATCCTCGTCGGCGACGAGCCGCTGTCGGCCCTCGACGTCACGGTACGCGCGCAGATCCTGCGCCTGCTCGCGCGCCTGCGGGTCGAAGAGGACCTCACCCTCGTGCTCGTCTCGCACGACATCGGCGTGGTCCAGAACGTCTGCGACCAGGTGGTCGTGATGAAGGATGGCCGGGTCGTCGAGCAGGGGCCGACCGAGAAGGTGCTGCTGCAGCCGCAGGCGGCGTACACGCGGCAGCTGTTGGCATCCATTCCGACGCTGCCGGCCTGACGGTCCGTCTCAGACACGACGGACCCTGACTCGAGAACAGGGGAACGTCACGGGAACAGGCCGATTCGCCCCCGTTTCCCCTGTTCTCGTCGCATCCCCTGTTCTGGTGCCGGGGGCGAGGCACCGGATGCCGGCATCCGGCGTCGCGGGAGGATCACGCTCGGAGGGATCAAGGGATCCCTCGACGTCGGAGGTCGGCGCTACCCTCGGCGCATGACCCCCGGTATCGTCCCCCCGTTCCTGCTCGACCGACTCGCCTCCACCGACGACCCGCGCATGGCACGGGCCGCCGAAGCGGCGCGCAAGACCCTCGCCGTGCCGCGGCCGGCGCGTCCGACGCGAGCGCGCCTGCGGCTGTCCATCGAGGGCGACACCCTCGTGGCCGAGACGGCGCCGGTGCCCGATCGCGTCGTCTCCGACGCGGCGAACACCGAGAACCTCCCGGGTCGTCGCGTGCGCAGCGAAGACGACGCCCCGTCGGGCGACGCCGCGGTCGACGAGGCCTACGACGGTCTCGGCGAGACCTACGACTTCTTCTGGGATGCCTTCGCCCGCGACGGCATCGACGCCGCCGGTGGATCGCTGCTGGCCACCGTGCACTTCGGCGACGACTACGACAACACCTTCTGGAACGGCGAGCGCATGGTCTTCGGCGACGGCGACGGCGATGTGTTCGTCGGATTCACTCGGTCGCTCAGCGTCATCGCCCACGAGCTCGGGCACGGCGTCACCGAGGCCTCCGGCGGGCTCGAGTACCAGGGTCAGTCGGGCGCGCTCAACGAGTCGCTCTCCGACGTGTTCGGCGCCCTCGCCGAACAGCATCACCTCGGCCAGAGCGCCGACCAGGCGTCGTGGCTCATCGGCGAGGGCATCTTCGCCGCCGCGGTGCAGGGCGAGGCCCTGCGCTCGATGAAAGCACCGGGCACCGCCTACGACGACGACGTGCTCGGCAAAGACCCGCAGCCGGGGCACATGCGCGACTACGTCGAGACGACCGACGACAACGGCGGGGTGCACATCAACTCGGGCATCCCGAACCGGGCCTTCTACCTCGCCGCGACCGCGCTCGGCGGGTTCGCGTGGGAGCGCGCCGGTCTCATCTGGTACCGCACGATCACCGCGGGCACGCTGTCGCCCACCGCCGATTTCTCGGTGTTCGCGGCCGCCACCCTGTCGGCCGCGGCCAGCGAGTACGGTGAGAAGTCGGAGGAGGTCGCCGCCGTCCGTGCCGCGTGGGCCGGGGTCGGCGTCGAGGAGGATGCCGCAGCCTGACACCGCGAACGACGCCGAGGGCGCGGGGCGCTTCGTCGTCATCGTCGTGCGCTCGGGTGGGCTAGCGGGCCTGTCGAAGCAGTGGCGGGCCGAGCCCTCCCCCGAAGGTGCTCCGCGCTGGCGAGCGCTCGTCGAGAGCTGCCCGTGGGATGCCGCGGCCGAACCCTCCCCCGGAGCCGATCGCTACAGCTGGCGCATCGAAGTGCACCACGGTGACACGGCCGTGCACGAGGCCCGACTCGGCGACACCCAGGTCGAGGGCCCCTGGCGTGCGCTCGTCGACGAAGTGCGCCGCGCCGCGCCCGCCACACCCGTCCGCCGGTAGGAACGTTCGACCCGCGAGATCAGCCGAACAGCCGACGGCGAGGCTTCTTCTTCGGCGGGATGCTCTTCTGCAGGTACACCACGCCCAGCCAGCGCCCGAACTTGAAGCCGACGCGTCCCATGCGGCCGACCTCGGTGAAGCCGAGCTTCTCGTGCAGGGCGATCGAGGCGTCGGCGCCCTTGTCGCTGATGGCGGCGACCATCTCGCGGATGCCGAGCTCCTGGCACGCCGCGATCAGCGCCTCGAGCAGCGCGCGACCGAGGCCCTTGCCCGCAGCCGCCTGGCCGAGA
Organism: Microbacterium sp. SORGH_AS_0454; assembly: GCF_031453395.1. Taxonomy (NCBI): domain Bacteria; kingdom Bacillati; phylum Actinomycetota; class Actinomycetes; order Micrococcales; family Microbacteriaceae; genus Microbacterium; species Microbacterium sp. SORGH_AS_0454. Next base: position 3,554,905 of record NZ_JAVIYS010000001.1, read on the forward strand.
TAGATCGAGTTCTCGACGGTGTACCGGTACGCGGACTTCGACTGCCACGGCTGCACGAGCGCGTACCCGAGGATCTGACCGCTGGGCGACTGGGCGACGAGGAACGGCAGGCCGAGCTTGTGGAGGGTTGCGAACTTGTCGCGCCACTTGGCGAGCGACCAGGCCTTCTCGTCGAACGTCACCACCGAGTTGCGGACGTAGTAGTTGTAGATCTCGCGGATGTCGGGAACGTCGGCCTCGGTCGCCGGGCGGATCTCGAACGCGAAGGGTTGCTCGGGCTTCGGCGTCGGGCGCAGGTGGGCCGGCAACCGCCGCCGGCTCTTCTCGTACTCCTCTTCCAGCACCCCGCAACTCTACGGGCGTCGTGGTTTCGCGCGTGTGACGGATACGATCCCGGGGCGGGTTCGCCGCCCCGTGGCATCCCGTGTCGAGGACCTCAGGCGGGGATGCGCCAGTCCACGGGCTCGGCGCCCTGTTCTTCGAGCAGCGCGTTCACGCGCGAGAACGGACGGGAACCGAAGAAGCCGCGACTCGCCGACAGGGGTGACGGGTGCGGCGACGCAACGATCGCCGTGTCGCCGAGCAGGGGCGTCAGACCCTGGGCGTCCTTGCCCCACAGCACCGCCACCAGCGCAGAATCCCGCGCGACGAGACAGCGGATGGCGTGCTCGGTCACCCGTTCCCACCCCCATCCGCGGTGGGATGCCGGAGCCCCCGGCGCCACGGTCAGCACCCTGTTGAGCAGCATGACGCCCTGCGCGGCCCACGCCGAGAGATCACCGTGCGGCGCGGGGGCGACACCCAGGTCGTCGGAGAGCTCGCGATAGATGTTCGACAGGCTCCGCGGCAGCGGCCGCACGTGCGGGTCGACCGCGAACGACAGGCCGATCGGGTGGCCGGGGGTCGGATACGGGTCCTGCCCGACGACGAGCACGCGCACCGCATCGAGCGGGGTGCGAAAAGCGCGCAGCACGAGGTCGCCGGCGGGGAGGTACGGCTTGTCCTCTGCCCGCAGGCGGTTCCCGACCGAGGCGATGTCGGCGGCCACCGGCTCGAGCGCCTCGACCCATGAGGGGTCGATGAGGCCCGCGTCCGCGAGTTCGGCGAGCGTCATCGCGCTCACGCGGCGTCTTCCTCCTGCACGGATCCGAGGTGCGACCAGGGGAACTCGATCCACAGGGAGGTGTCTCGCCACGAGTAATCGGGGGCGATGATCGTCGTGGGCTTCGTGTAGATCACCGCGGAGCGCACGTCGGCGCCCTGCCGATTCAGGAGTTTCACGGCGAGATCGAGCGTGCGGCCACTGTCGGCGACGTCGTCGACGAGGAGCACCCGTCGTCCCGTGAGGTACGAGAGGTCGAGGGCGGGGGGCAGCACCTCGGGGGCATCGAGCACGGTGCCCACGCCCGTGTAGAACTCGACGTTCAGGGCTCCGCAGTTCTTCGCCCCGAGCCCGTACGCGATGGCCCCTCCCGGCAGCAGTCCACCGCGGGCGATCGCTACGACCACCTCGGGCTGGAAGCCGTCGGCCACGATCGCCCGGGAGATGTCGCGGGTGGCCCTCCCGAAGTCGTCCCAGCTCAGGCGTTCGCGTTCGTCCGTCACGGCGGATTCCTCTCCTCGTCTGCATTCACCCTAGGGGGCGCGGCGAGGAAGGCCGTCTACGAGCGCGAACCCACCGGGAGGATCATCGAGGTCGTCCCCGGGATGTCGACGAACCCGATCGCCGCCCAGTGCGCACGGTCGGCCCAGAACCCGGTCGATCCGTCGCTCCCCGTTCGCCGTGTGGTGAGCAGCGCGATGGTGTCGCCGTCGAACACCCGCGCGATGATGCGCACGAGCTCGTGACTCAGCGACGGTCCCTGGAGAGGATCCTCGACGTGGACCGAGGAGATGATGCAGAGGTTGTCGGTGAACAAGGAGGATTCGTCGACCAGGGAGATGAGTTCTCGGTCGACGAACGCAGAACTGATCGATGTGAGGTCCGCCCCGGCATCCCGCAGCTGCTCGACCCAGCGCGGGTTCGCGTAATGCACGCGGTACACGGTCGCTTCGGCCGAGCCGGGCTCGCCTGCGAGGAGGGCGACGCCCCCGGTACGAACCGTCGTCGCGTGCCAGACTTCGGGGTCGACGTCGTTGCCGGTGGTGCGAAGCGTGAGCTGGAACGCGGTCGCATCCGGGTCGGGTTGTTCTGCCATATGGCCCCCACGGCCTGTCGGAGTGTCGGGAGGCACTCGGCTTTTTCCCGACCATAGCGAAACGGTGCCCCGGACTTCTCATCTTCCGCGCTGGGAATGCAAGGTGGTATGCGGTAGGCGGCGGGCGGAAAAGCGCGCGAAAACGGGCGCCAACAGCATTCTTGCGCCGAAATTCGGGCAATCCTCACACAAAGATGAGAAGACGCTAATGTAAATCTCAGACAGAGATCGGCCCACCGGCACGCCTTTCCCCCTCAGGAGCCCGACGCAGTGAGCAGTACCTACATCGAAACCGGCGGACAGGTTCGGGTCTACGACTCCGGCGTCCAGGCTCACGATTCCCTCCCCCTCGGTACCTACCGGGTGCGATACAGCATCAAGGAGGGCTTCAGCCTCCTGCGCACCGAGAACCTCGGCGTGGGTTCGGAGAAGGTCTACGGCCGCCGCGAGGCCAAGGTCGACAAGATCTTCCGCACCTACGCGCGCTTCGAACGCAACCTCGGCGTGATGCTCTCGGGCAACAAGGGCCAGGGCAAGTCGATGTTCTTGCGCATGCTGGCCGCTCGCGCGATCGAGAGCGACATTCCCGTCGTTCTCGTCAGCGAGGATGCCGAGGGCATCGTCGACTTCCTCGAGACCCTCGACGAGTGCCTCGTCATCTTCGACGAGTTCGAGAAGACGTTCTCGTCCGGCCGCACCCCGCTCGACGGCCCCAACCGTCAGAACCAGTTCCTGACGCTGTTCGACGGGACGTCCTCGGTCAAGCGGATCTACTGCCTGACCGTGAACGACGTGCAGGACGTCAGTCATTACATCGTCAATCGACCGGGTCGATTCCACTACCACATGCGGTTCGACTACCCGAGCCCCGACGACGTGCGCGAGTACCTCCGCGACCAGGCGCCGCACGCCGCCGCGTGCGAGATCGAGAACGCCGCGCTGTTCTCGCGCCGCGTCAACCTCACGTACGATCACCTGCGCGCGATCGCCTTCGAGATGAACCACCCCGACGCCACGTTCACCGAGATCGTCGAGGATCTCAACATCAAGGCGGTCGAGCCGAGCACCTACCGCGTCGAGGCCACCTACCTCGACGGTTCGGTCCTCGCGGACGAATCGGTCCTCAACCTGCACGAGCGCAGCGACGTGAGCCGCACCGTCGAGCTGCGCGGCACCCACCGGGTGCTCTTCTTCTCGTTCGCTCCCCGGGATGTGGTCTTCGAGGACGACGGCAACATCACCGTCCCCATCCACAAGATCGAGGCGTTGGACGAGGACGAAGAGATCCCGGAGGAGCTCCCGACGCGCATCACCCTCACCCTCGTCGGGCAGGCCAGCTACTCGTTCGAGCGCTGAGGCCCTCCGTCGTCGAGGTCGCGGGGCTGCGTGACCCTCTTGTTGACCTCGCGGGTCGCGGAGAACTTCAGCACGCTGTAGTCCTCGACCCCGGCCCCGGCTCTCGGGATTGTCGCGAATGTTCAGCACGACATTGTGTCCCTTGTGCGACTGCGCGTAGAACTTGCCGAAACCCGTCAACGTGACGCGGTTGCCGGCATTCACCAGATCGAGAATCTCCCCGAAGATCGCTTCGTACGCCAACTGCGTGACCTTCGGAGACAATCCGGCGCGGTGGGACACGCGCTGGATGAATTCTCGCTTGCTCACCTTGGGCTCATCGGTTCTCATGACGGGCATTGCTCACCATCCCCTGCTCTTGTGCTCGGTTACGAACGTATGCGTCGACAACGTCGCGGGCAGAGGGGGTTGCCTCGCCGGTCGCGACGCGCACGTCATCGGCATCGTCGTTCGGGTAGACGAAACCGGGGTGGGCAGACGGGTGCGGTGAAGCTCCGGCCGCCGGACGGGCGACGCCACCGCGTTTCGGGTCGCGGGGGCGAATCGTCGTTTCTGCTCGTATTCGCGTCGATCCTACTCGCTTCGTCGACGTGCGAGCGTCGTGTTACTCGGCTTGCTCCCTGCTCGTCGACTCACGCGGTCAGACGAGCACGGATCGGATACACCGTGTCGTCGAAGATGACCTGCGCGGCCGCCCCCGTCCGTGCATTGACGAGGATCGGTGCCCGTAGGTTGACGAAGACGCCGTCCTCCCCGGGGTTCGCGACGACGAACATCCGCACCTCGTCGGCCGCCGCGCCGATGTCGACGAGCGCTGCCGCGGCGAGGGGAGGATCGTAGGCCAGACCGCCGCTTGCGGGGTCGAGCAGGAAAAGACGCACGTCGTCGATCGTGGAGCGAAGGGCGTACAGGCCCTCGGCTCCCTCGATCGGTTCCAGGAGGAAGGACGTGCGCGGCGCGAGACCGGGAAGCGACTTCGCGAACTCGACGTCCACGCTCGACAGGGGCAGGGCGGTCGTCATCTCACGAACTCCAAGAGAGTGGTCTGCAGGGTCTTGGCGGTGACCTGCAGGGCGGACTGATACACGAGCTCGGCGGACTTCAGCTTGATGTAGACCTCCAGGGTGTCGACGTTCTCGACCTCGGCGCGACGCGCCTCGATGTCCACGCCGACGCTCGCGTTCGTGGCCTGCGCGCGCTCGATCTGCGCCTGGCGCGCGCCCGTGACTCCCCGTGCGGTGACCAGCTGCTTCAGGTGGGCGTCCACCTCGGTGAGGCGTGAGCCCACGTCCGTTCCCGCCCGCAGGTCCGCGGCGACCTGCTGGAGGGTGGCGAAGACGCTGGCCTCGCCCACCCCGAACGCGTCCGCACCATCGAGGTCGACGCGCACCCTCTCGTTCTCCGAGATGCGGCGATCGACCGCCGCCCCCGGCACGCCGGTGAAGGCGAAGGTCGCGGGATCGAAGGCGCGACCGCTGTCGTCGGTGCCGGCGAACACGGTGCGACCGAGCACGGTGGCGTTGGCGTGCGAGAGGAGCTCGAGGCTCACGCTCTCGAGTTCGGCCGCGATCGAGTCGCGCGCGGCAGGGCTGAGCGCCCCGGAGTTGGCGCCCTGAGCGGTGAGATCGCGCGCACGGTTGAGCAGGTCGATGCTGGCGCCCAGCGCGGTGTCGGCCGTGGTGACCCACGTCAGCGCGTCGCTGATGTTGCGGGCGTACTGGGACGCGCGCGCCTGCTCCCCGTGCACGCCGAGGATGGCGGCGGCGACGGTCGGGTCGTCGCTGGGTGCGCGGATGGCGAGTTGCGAGGTCGCCTGGTCCTGCAGACGCGCGCGGTCGGCCAGGCCCGCCTGGAGCGTGCGCAGAGCCTGCTGATTGACGGTGCTGCTGGTGATTCGTCCGATCACGATGACTCCCGGATCAGCGGCCGACCAGGCCGACGCGGTTGATGAGGATGTCGAGGGCCTCGTCGACGGCGGTGAGCACGCGCGCCGCCGCCTGGTAGGCCGTCTGATAGGTGAGGAGGCTGATGGTCTCTTCGTCTCCGTCGACCGAAGCGTGGGACTGCTGACCCGAGACGGCGGCGATCGCGCTGCGGTCGGCCGTGTCGGCGCGCTGGACATCGCCGGCGACGGCGACTCCGAACCCGGTCACGAAGCTCGCCCATCCCTTGCTGGGGCCCGTCGCTGCTGTGGCGAGGGTCGAGATGCGGTCGGCCACGGAGGTGTCGAGAGCCCCCGCGCCGGGCGCGGCCAAGGCCAGCTGGTCGAGCGAGGTGGGCACCACGGACAATCCGAGGGCTGCGGGCCCGTCCGCCGCGAGCGCGAAGAAGTCTCCCCCGGCGGCGCCCGTCGACGTCTGTCCCGACCGGTGGATCTCGTTGACCGCCTGCGCGAGCGCGGTGGCCGTGGCGTTGTAGGCGTCGGCCACACGCGCGAGGGTGCCCCCGTCGGAGGCCGGTGCGAGGACGCCGATCGCCCCTCCCAGGGATCCGCCGGTGACCGCGACGGGCACCCCCGGCCGATCCGACCACGAGAGGGCGAGCCTCCCGGCATCGGCGAGAGTACGCGGCCCCTCGATCTGCAGGGTGCGACTCGAGTCGCCGCTGACCAGGGCGTTGCCATCGACCCGCAGGGTGAGGGTGCCGTCGTCTTCGACGCGACCCGTCGCCCCGACGGTCGTGGACAACTGCTGGGCGAGGACGTTTCGTTGGTCGATGAGCTCGTTCGCGCTGCGTCCGGCCTGCAGGGCCGAACGGATCTGTCCGTTCAGCGTGGCGACCTGGGTCGCGGCGACGTTGACGACCGCGACATCGCGATCCATCTGCGCGCGCAGGTCGGACCACTGCCCGACGGCGGCGTCGTAGCCGGCCGCGATCTGGCCGGCGAGCACGCGGGCGTTGGTGAGGACGACCTGAGCGGCCGCCGGCTCGGGGGTGTTGGCGAGGTCGGACCACCCGGACCAGAAGCGGTTCAGGTTGGCGGCCAGGCCGTCTTTCGTCGGCTCCGCCATCGCGGCTTCGGCTTTCTGCGCCGCCGAGGACCGCGCCGACCAGAATCCGGATGCCGAGAGGGCATCGCGGACGCGCGCGTCGAGCACCTCGTCGCCGAGGCGGGCGATGCCCTGCACGGAGACACCGTCTCCGACGGAGAGTCCCGTCGACCACAGCCCCGCCGTGCCGGGAGCGCTCACCGACGACTGCTCGAGGCGCTGACGGGTGTAGCCCGGGGTGGTCTCGTTGGCGATGTTCTGACCGGTGACTGTCATCCCGGCGCGCGCGGCGGCGAGAGCGGAAGCGGCCACGTTGAGTCCTGCGAAGGTCGACATCGTCTACACCTGCACGTCGAGCAGTCGGGACCCGGCGCCCGCGACGCGCGATCCGCTCGCCGCGTACTCGCCCGTGGGTTCACCGAGGCCCGCGATGGTCTCTTGCGTGACCCGCAGGGCCGTGCGCAGGTGCTGGTTGACCGACCCCTTCTTCTCCGCGATCTCCGCGGCGAGACCCGACAGGGCGTCGTGGTGCGATCCGAGCACCTCGCGCCACGCATCGGTGGGGGCGACGTCGACGAGCTCGCGCAACGAGGTCGCCTCGGGGACACCCCACTCGGCGGCGACATCGACGAAGAGGGCGTCACGCTCGATGGTGCCCGCGGTGAGGGCCTTGGCCACGCGGTCGACCTCCACGGTGGCGTGCTGGATCCAGCGCGTTCTCCCCGTCGACAGGAGCAACTCGAGTTCTTCGAGCTTGAACAGCATGAGCTCGAGCACCTCGCGCTGACGCAGCAGCTGCATGCTCAGGTCGGTAGCGGACACGTGAGTCACCTCGTTCGGGTCGAGTGGTGGGGCGGGTGCGCCCACCACGGGACCGACTATCGCGACGCGGCGACGCGCGAGTAACCCGTCAGTCCGATGCCCCGGCGCGCGCTCCCCCGCGCAGGGCGTCGAGCAGGTTGGTCTCGGCGTCCGCGGATCGCGACGCCGAGATGGCATCCTGATTCTCGTTCGAGACCGCCACGACGATCTCGCTGCGGTGGATGCGGGTGTCGCGGGGAGCGTCGATGCCGATGCGCACGCCGGTCGCCGTCACCCCGAGCACCGTCACCGTCACGTCGTCGCCGATCATGATGCTTTCACCGGGGCGTCGGGTGAGTACGAGCATGTGCGTGTGGCCGCCTTCCGTGGCTGAGGCGCCCGCGGCGCCGTCCCCCGCCAGACTACCTTTTCTTCTCGGTTACGAGCGTTCTCGACTCCCCTACGACGCCGGGAGGGCGATCTGCTCGGGGCGGACGACGCCCACGACGTCGGTGGCGAAACCGCCCGCGGCAGCTTCGTCGTAGGACAGGATCGGCATGCCCTCCACCTGTCCGGCCACGAGCGCCCGCACGCCCTGGCGCAGTGACGGGGCGCACACGAGCACCGGTTCGCCGCCCACGGGTTCGACGGCGGCCACCGCGCGGCGGACGCCCTCGATCAGCTGCATCGTCTGGTCGGCGTCGAGCACGATCTGCGCGCGACCCTCCACGTGCCGGAGCCCCTCGAGCATCTGCTGCTCGAGGAGCGTGTCGAACATCACCACGCGCAGACGCCCGTCCTGGGCGAAGCGTGCGGAGATCGCGGGCCCGAGAGCGCTGCGCGCGGCCTCGACGAGAGCGGGCACCTCCGTGGTCGACTTCGCGCGCAGGGCGAGCGCTTCGTAGATGCGGCCGAGGTCGTTGATCGAGACCCGCTCGGCGAGGAGGCTGGCCAGGACGCGCTGGATGAGAGCCAGCGGGAGCAGCGCGGGGGTCAGCTCCTCCACGACGCTCGGCTGGGTCTGCTTGAGATGGTCGGTGAGCTGGCGGACGTCTTCCAGGGAGAGCAGGCGGTGCGCGTGCGCGTGGACGATGTCGGACAGGTGCGTGATGATGACACTGGCCCTGTCGATGACGGTGGCCCCCGCCATGTCGGCGGCGTGCGACATCTCGGTCGGCACCCATCTTCCGTCGAGGCCGAAGACCGGATCGACCACGGCGGTGCCCGGAAGGTGCTCCAGCCCCGCGCCGATTGCGAGCACGTGCCCGCGGGGAACGACGCCGCGGCCCACCTCGATGCCGGCCACCAGGATCGCGTAGGTCTCGGCGGGAAGCCCCACGTTGTCGCGGGTGCGCACCGGCGGCATGAGCGTTCCCAGCTCGAGGGCCACCTTTCGCCGCAGCGACTTTACCCGGGACAGCAGGTCTCCCGCGCCGCCGGCGGCCAGGTCGACGATATCCGGGGAGAGGGAGATCTCCAGGGCGTGAACGCGCATGGTGTCCATGAGGTCGTCGGGGCCCTCGGCGGAGGCGGCCTCCTCCCGTTCGCGCGCCTCGGCGTCGGCCACGTCGGCGGCCGCGCGGTCGGTGTTCGCCTTGACCCGCGAGGCGGCGAACAGCAGCACGGCGCCGATCGCGAGGAACGCGAGGAAGGGCATGCCGGGGATCAGGCCCATCCCGATGGCCGCCATCGCCGTGATCAGAAGGGCGGTGCGCGACTGCAGGAGCTGGCGCCCGGCCGCGCGGCCGAGCTCGGCCTCGGCGTTCTCGCGCGTGACGATCATGCCCGTGGACACCGCCATGAGCAGGGCGGGGATCTGGGTGACCAACCCGTCTCCGATGGTGAGGAGGCTGTAGGTCTCGAGGGCCTTGTCGATGGCCATGCCGTGCATGGTCATCCCGATGATGATGCCGCCCACGAAGTTGATGACGAGGATGACGATGCCGGCGATGGCATCGCCCTTGACGAACTTGCTGGCGCCGTCCATCGCCCCGTAGAAGTCGGCTTCCGCCGCCACCTCGGCGCGGCGCGCTCGGGCCTGCTCGTCGGTGATGAGTCCGGCGTTGAGGTCGGCGTCGATGGCCATCTGCTTGCCCGGCATCGCATCCAGGGTGAAGCGGGCGCCCACCTCGGCGACGCGCTCGGCGCCCTTGGTGACCACGACGAACTGGATCACGGCGAGGATCAGGAAGATGACGAAGCCGATCACCAGCGAACCGCTGATCGTGATCTGCCCGAAGGCCTGGATGACCTGTCCCGCGTGCGCCTCGCTGAGCACGAGGCGCGTCGAGGCGACGTTCAGGCCGAGCCGGAACAGCGTCGCGACCAGCAGGAGGCTCGGGAAGACCGAGAAATCGAGCGGCTTCTTCACGAACATCGCCGTGAGCAGGATCAGCAGCGCGAAGGCGATGTTGGTCACGATGAGCAGGTCGAGCAGCCCCACCGGGATGGGGACGATGAGCAGCAGGATGATTCCCACCACGCCGACCGGGACGGCGCCCTTCGACAGCAGTTGACCGATCATGCGGTGCCATTCCTTCGTGTCATGGTTCTCGGGCGTCTACAGGCCGCGTCCGGTCAGGGCGGCCGGGGGCATCTCGAACGTCCCCTTGCGCGAGCCCCTCGTCTTCAGGTGTTGGACGAAGGCGAGGACCTGCGCCACGGCGGTGTACAGCTCTTCGGGGATCTCGCGACCGATCTCCACGCTCGCGTGCAGAGCTCGCGCGAGCGGGACGTCGCGCACGAGCGGCACGGCGGCCTCCTGGGCGCGCTCGCGGATCTTCTGGGCGATCACGCCGGCGCCCTTGGCGACGACGCGCGGAGCCGATGTCCCCGGCTCGTAGCGGAGGGCGACGGCGACGTGCGTCGGGTTCACGAGCACCACGTCGCTGTCGGCCACCGCGGCGATCATGCGGTTGCGACTCACCGCGAGCTGACGCGCTCGACGCTGCGAACGGATGAGCGGATCGCCCTCGCTCTTCTTGTGCTCGTCGCGCGCTTCCTGCTTGGTCATGCGGGTGTGCTTGCGGTTGCGCGAGATCACGACGAAGACGTCGATCGCCGCCAGGAGCAGGCCCACGACCACGGCCACCTGCAGCAGCGTCGCCACGGCCTGACCCGCCACCTCGAGCAGCCACGCGATGCGGTGACGACCGCTGCCCATGAGGATCGGCACAAGACCGGCGACCACGCTCCACAGCGCCGCTGCGATCGCCGCGGTCTTCAGCAGTGCCTTGATCCCCTCCCAGAGGGCCGCGACGCCGACGGTCCGCCTGAGCCCCGCGACCACGTCGAACTGCTCGACCCGCGCGGGAATGCCCCGCAGATGGATGCCGCCCTGGGCGATCGCCGTGAGGGTCGTGGCCCCCAGCACCACGATCAGAAGCGGCAGGAGCACCTGACCGACCGAGGCGATCGCGCCGCCCAGCGACTCGACGGCGGCGCCCACCGACGGGTCTCTCGCCACCGCCCCCACCCGCAGCGTCTGCTCCGTGAGCTCCGCCGAGGCCGAGGACAGCGTCGCGGGCATCATCACGCCGGCAGCGCCGATCCCCACCCACACCGTGAAGTCCTGGCTGCGCCCGATGCGCCCCTTCGCGATCGCCTTCTTCAGTCGCTCCGGAGTCGCTTTCTCGGTGCGCTCCCCGGCATCCGTCCCGCTCATCGGGTGACCCCGATCACGAGTCGGGCGGCCTCGTCCGCGATCGCGGAGACGATCGAGGGCAGGGCGGCGAAGACGAAGCCCACCAGCAGGAAGGTGAGTGCGATCTTGATGGGAAAGCCCAGCGCGAAGGCGTTGAGGGCGGGGGCCACGCGCGAGACGAGACCGAGCCCGACGTCGGCCAAGAACAGCACGATCAGAAGCGGACCTGCGATCTGCACCGCGCTGAGCAGCATCTGCCCCACCGCGGAGGTCAGCACCTCGGCGGGGCGCGACAGGTCCAGCGCCCCCGCGACCGAGACCGCGTCGAACGAGCGGAACAGGCCGCCCAGCACGAGCTGGTACGCGTCCGACGCGAACAGCAGCAGGATGGCGGTCATCTGGAACAGACGCGTGAACTGGGCGCCGTTGACGTTCATGCCCGGGTCGTAGGCCTGGGCGAGTTGAAAACCGCCGAAGGTGTCGACCAGGAAGCCCGCGCCCTGAACGGCGCTGAAGAGCACCAGCACGAGAAAACCGAGCAACGCCCCGACGAGCACCTGGCCCGCGGCCGCGAACAGGAACCCTGCGGTGTCCAGACGCTGGTATCCCGGAACGACCACGGGCGACACCGCCAGCCCGAGTCCCACCCCGAGCATCGCGCGCACCCGCATGGGGATCGAGCCGTGGCTGAAGGGCGGCGCGATCACCAGGAACGCCGTGATGCGCACGATCGCGAGGGCCGTCGCCTCGAGCCACCGGAAATCGACGGGGATGTTCATCCGCCGCCGTTCAGGAGCGACGGGAGGCGCCCGAAGAGCTCGTGCGTGAAGGCGACGGTCTCGGCGATCATCCAGTTGCCGCAGACCATGAGCGCGATCCCGACCGCCAGCAGCTTCGGCACGAACGACATCGTCATCTCCTGCACCTGCGTGATCGACTGCAGGAGCGAGATGGCGAAACCGACCACGAGGGCGGTGATGAGCAGAGGCGCACTGAGTTTGGCCGCGAGGATCAGGGCGCTCGCGCCGACGTCGATGACCGCTTCGGGGTTCATGCGCCGCCTCGATAGGACTGCACCAGCGAGGTGATCACCAGGCCCCACCCGTCGACGAGCAGGAACAGCAGGATCTTGAAGGGCAACGAGATCATGACCGGCGGCAGCATCATCATGCCCATCGACATCAGCGCGCTCGAGACGACGAGATCGATCACGAGGAACGGGATGAACACGATGAACCCGATCACGAAGGCCGCACGCAGCTCGCTGAGCATGAACGCCGGGATGAGGGTGTATAGCGGGATGACCTCGGGGCTGTCCGGGTTGGCCATCTGCGCGGCGCGATGCATCAGCGCGATGTCCTCTTCGCGCGTGAACTGCAGCATCCACGTGCGAAGAGGGGCTTGAGCTGCGTCGAAGGCCTGCCCGAAGTCGATCTGTCCCGCGGTGAAGGGCGCGACGGCGAGCTGATTGATCTCGGTCAGCACCGGCCACATGATGAACAGCGTCAGGAAGAGGCTGAGCCCCGCGAGCACCTGGTTCGGGGGGATCGACGGCAGTGAGAGCGCGTTGCGGGTGAGCGCGAGCACCACGAAGATCTTCGTGAAGCTCGTCATCATCAGCAGCAGAGCCGGCGCGACGCTGAGGACGGTGATGCCCAGCAGTGTCGTGATGCTGTCGGAGGGCGTGGCGTTGATGCCGTTGATGCTGACGCCGCCCGGCTCTCCGGTGGCCGCCTGAGCCACGCCGCCCGCGACGACGTCGCCGACGAACAGCACGGCCACGACCGCGAACAGCATCAGGATGCCGGCACCCCGACGCCCGCGGGAGCGCCGACGTCGGCGGGGCGCGATGCGCGGCGAGGGAACGGGCAAGACGGCACTCCGTGCGTGGGTGACGAGGCCGATCCGTAGCCAGGGGTCGAGCGATCCGTGCTCGCGACCGACTATCGCGACGCCGCCCGCACGCGGTAACCGTTCAGGCCGCGTGGGCCCCGGAGGTCTCGGCGCCGCGCGGGCTGCCGGCATCGGTCAGCGTCACGACGTTCTCGCTCCGCTCGGCGTCGTCGATCGGCGCCTCCTGCGTGTCGACGACGTCGATGCCCTTCTCGCTCACGCCGAGCACGTACCGGATGCCGCCGAACTCCGCGACGACGAGCTGGGCGCGACCACCGAGACCGGTACGGGCGACGACCGTGATCTTCTCGCTCCGCGGCCGGGAGGGGGACGCCGTCCGCGTCCGCGGGGAAAGGCCGGGGAGGTTCCGCAGCCGGCCGAGTCTCTGGGGGACAAGCGCCGAGAACGGCCCGCCACCCGCGGCCTGTCCTTTCTGCACGCGCTGGGCCAGGAAGAGCAGAAGCCCCACCACCGCCGCGAGCGAGACGACGGTGCGCGCCGCGAGGAGCAGTTCGTCCACGATCAGTCGGTCCCGGTCTGGTCGATGATGCGCTCGACGCGCACCGCGAAGTCGCCGTCGGCGACGACGACGGTGCCGTGGCCGATGAGGCGACCGTTGAGGGTGATGTCGGCGGGGGATCCCGCGGCGCGGTCCAACTCGACGACGTGACCGGGCTCGAGGCTCAGCAGGTCGCGCACGGGAAGTCGCGTGCGTCCGATCTCGACCACCAGCTCCATCTCGACCCCGGCGATCCGGCTGAGACGGGCCGGGCCCGTCGTGGACGTCGCCACGCGGGCGTCGTCGATGCGGATCGCCGCGCGGGCGACGGTGCTGCCGTCTTCGCGGACGAGGTCGAACACCTGCACACCGGCCTCGGTGAAGACGCTCGCGGCATCCATCTCCTCCCCCTCGCCGAGGGTGCCGGCTCCGAGCACGGCCACGGCCGCCTCGAAGGCGGGGTGCAGGCGGTCGGACAGCTGCTGATCGATCGAGCCGTCGTCGAGGGCCGCGGCATCCGCGACCTGGATCGCGATCCTCGCGCCCGGGGTGCCGCTGAAGGCGACGACGACCGCGCTGCCGGTCGCCCCGGGATCGGTGGAGGGCGTGGGCAGCACGGGGAAGCCGAAGGGGAGTTTCGCCGCGATCGCGGCGGCCATGGCGGCGGCGTGGAAGGTGCTCATCGGGTGGTCTCCTCGAGGATGGTGGTGATCGTGCACGCGAGCCGCGACCCCTGGGCACCGGGAACGGCACGTGCGACCGGGGTGTCGCCGACGACGAGTTCGAAGGGCTTGGTCTCGGGGTGAGAGAAGCGCAACAGGTCGCCCGGGGCGAGGTCGAGGACCTCTCCGGCGCCGATGACGCGGGGCGCGACGCGCAGCGACACCTCCAGCGGGGTGGCGAGCACCTGGTCGGCCGTCGCGCCCGCACGGTGGGCGGAGGCGGCATCGCGCTCGCTCTCGGCGAGTTGGTCGACGACGACGGCGGTGGGCAGCATGACCGTCGCGGTCGAATGCGACTCCCCCATCCGCATCGCGAACCGCGCGACGACGACGGCCTCACCGGGCGAGATGACCTGCAGGTACTGCGGGTTG